>NZ_KB849659.1:115362-159739 GCF_000368765.1 Acinetobacter junii CIP 64.5 | reverse complement strand
TGTATTGAATTTATCTTGAATACAACAACTGTTTGGGTGTTGTATAGTCAAGCCTCACGAGCAATTAGTATTGGTCAGCTTCACACGTCACCGTGCTTCCACACCCAACCTATCAACGTCCTAGTCTCGAACGGCTCTTTAGAGGAATAAATTCCTAGGGAAATCTTATCTTGAGGTAGGCTTCCCGCTTAGATGCTTTCAGCGGTTATCCCTTCCGAACATAGCTACCCGGCGATGCCACTGGCGTGACAACCGGTACACCAGAGGTTCGTCCACTCTGGTCCTCTCGTACTAGGAGCAGATCCTCTCAAATTTCCAGCGCCCACGGTAGATAGGGACCGAACTGTCTCACGACGTTCTAAACCCAGCTCGCGTACCTCTTTAAATGGCGAACAGCCATACCCTTGGGACCTGCTTCAGCCCCAGGATGAGATGAGCCGACATCGAGGTGCCAAACACCGCCGTCGATATGAACTCTTGGGCGGTATCAGCCTGTTATCCCCAGAGTACCTTTTATCCGTTGAGCGATGGCCCTTCCATACAGAACCACCGGATCACTAAGACCTACTTTCGTACCTGCTCGACTTGTGGGTCTCGCAGTTAAGCGCGCTTTTGCCTTTATACTCTACGCGTGATTTCCGACCACGCTGAGCGCACCTTCGTACTCCTCCGTTACTCTTTAGGAGGAGACCGCCCCAGTCAAACTACCCACCAGACATGGTCCTCGTCCCGGATTACGGGACAGAGTTAGAACCTCAACATTACCAGGGTGGTATTTCAAGGACGGCTCCATTGGAACTAGCGTTCCAACTTCAAAGCCTCCCACCTATCCTACACAAGTAAGGTCAAAGTTCAATGTCAAGCTGCAGTAAAGGTTCACGGGGTCTTTCCGTCTAGCCGCGGGTACACTGCATCTTCACAGCGATTTCGATTTCACTGAGCCTCTGCTGGAGACAGCGCCGCCATCATTATGCCATTCGTGCAGGTCGGAACTTACCCGACAAGGAATTTCGCTACCTTAGGACCGTTATAGTTACGGCCGCCGTTTACTGGGGCTTCGATCAAGAGCTTCGCTTACGCTAACCCCATCAATTAACCTTCCAGCACCGGGCAGGCATCACACCCTATACGTCCACTTTCGTGTTTGCAGAGTGCTATGTTTTTAATAAACAGTTGCAGCGGCCTGGTTTCTGCGGCTGCCAACCGCTCAGGGAGCAAGTCCCATCACCGTCAGCAGCGTACCTTCTCCCGAAGTTACGGTACCATTTTGCCTAGTTCCTTCAGCAGAGTTCTCTCAAGCGCTTTGGTCTACTCGACCTGACCACCTGTGTCGGTTTCGGGTACGATTCCTGTGTAACTGAAGCTTAGAGACTTTTCCTGGAAGCATGGTATCAGCCACTTCACTGTACAAGTACAGCTTGCTATCGACTCTCAGCATAGAGCACCCCGGATTTGCCTAAGATGCATGCCTACGGTCTTCCACCTGGACAACCAACGCCAGGCTGACTTAACCTTCTCCGTCCTCTCATCGCATTACACAGAAGTATTGGAATATTAACCAATTTCCCATCGACTACGCCTCTCGGCCTCGCCTTAGGGGTCGACTCACCCAGCCCCGATTAACGTTGGACTGGAACCCTTGGTCTTTCAGCGAACGGGTTTTTCACCCGTTTTGTCGTTACTCACGTCAGCATTCGCACTTCTGATACCTCCAGCATACTTCTCAATACACCTTCATCGGCTTACAGAACGCTCCCCTACCACTTGACTAATGTCAAATCCGCAGCTTCGGCACATAGTTTTAGCCCCGTTACATCTTCCGCGCAGGCCGACTCGACTAGTGAGCTATTACGCTTTCTTTAAAGGGTGGCTGCTTCTAAGCCAACCTCCTAGCTGTCTATGCCTTCCCACATCGTTTCCCACTTAACTATGATTTGGGGGCCTTAGCTGGCGGTCTGGATTGTTTTCCTCTTGACTACGGACGTTAGCACCCGCAGTCTGTCTCCCGGATAGTACTCATTGGTATTCGGAGTTTGCATCGGTTTGGTAAGTCGGGATGACCCCCTAGCCGAAACAGTGCTCTACCCCCAATGGTATTCGTCCGAGGCGCTACCTAAATAGCTTTCGGGGAGAACCAGCTATCACCAGGCTTGATTAGCCTTTCACCCCTATCCACAAGTCATCCCCTGGCTTTTCAACGACAGTGGGTTCGGTCCTCCAGTTAGTGTTACCCAACCTTCAACCTGCTCATGGATAGATCGCCTGGTTTCGGGTCTATACCCAGCAACTAAACGCCCTATTAAGACTCGATTTCTCTACGGCTCCCCTATTCGGTTAACCTCGCTACTGAATATAAGTCGCTGACCCATTATACAAAAGGTACGCAGTCACCGAACAAGTCGGCTCCCACTGCTTGTATGCATGCGGTTTCAGGATCTATTTCACTCCCCTCACAGGGGTTCTTTTCGCCTTTCCCTCACGGTACTGGTTCACTATCGGTCAGTCAGGAGTATTTAGCCTTGGAGGATGGTCCCCCCATATTCAGACAAGGTTTCACGTGCCTCGCCCTACTCGTCATCATTATGTGTGCCCTTTCGTGTACGGGAATATCACCCTCTACGTTCGCACTTCCCAGAGCGTTCCACTAAAACACACATAACTTAATGGGCTGCTCCCCGTTCGCTCGCCGCTACTAAGGGAATCTCAATTGATTTCTTTTCCTAAGGGTACTGAGATGTTTCACTTCCCCTCGTTCGCTTCATAAACCTATGTATTCAGTTTATGATACCCGCCTTATAGCGGGTGGGTTCCCCCATTCAGAAATCTCCGGATCAAAGGATATTTGCCGCCTCCCCGGAGCTTTTCGCAGGCTATCACGTCTTTCATCGCCTCTGACTGCCAAGGCATCCACCACATGCACTTAATTACTTGACTATACAACCCCAAACAGTCGTTAACACATACAAGTGAGTGTTATCGTTGCAAACTTAATTGCTACTGGTTTGTTGTCTGTGAATTTAATCACCATACAGCTTCAATCTAAATTCATATACCAAAACGCTTGATTCAGTGTTTTTGCTAGTTCTCAGATTAAATATTAATTTAACAATTACTTGTTATCTTCCTATTTAATCGAGTTTGAACAATTTATTTCAGACTCAATTTTCTAATCTGTTAATGATTAACTACCACCTCGTCGGTGCGTAGTAAACTGTGATAAATCACAGAAGTTAAGAAGCTATTTGCTTACTAAGTTCTGTAATCTTTAGCTCCAAGCTTCGTTCTATGTGTGCCTGCGCACAGCATAGCTGTTTGCTTAAATTCTCGGACAAAGCGTTGCTTTGTTTACCCTCGAATTTGGTGGAGACTAGGAGAGTCGAACTCCTGACCTCCTGCGTGCAAAGCAGGCGCTCTACCAACTAAGCTAAGTCCCCAGCTTTAATCATAATGAACGACATATCTTTTTATCTAGCAGCTTGTGATTATTCATCACTTCGTCAGTAGTGGTGGGTCTGACAAGACTTGAACTTGTGACCCCACGCTTATCAAGCGTGTGCTCTAACCAACTGAGCTACAGACCCTCAGATACATCTTCGAAGAACAACTTGTTGTGGATTCTTACCGGTCACCAATCTTTCGTTAAGGAGGTGATCCAGCCGCAGGTTCCCCTACGGCTACCTTGTTACGACTTCACCCCAGTCATCGGCCACACCGTGGTAAGCGTCCTCCTTGCGGTTAGACTACCTACTTCTGGTGCAACAAACTCCCATGGTGTGACGGGCGGTGTGTACAAGGCCCGGGAACGTATTCACCGCGGCATTCTGATCCGCGATTACTAGCGATTCCGACTTCATGGAGTCGAGTTGCAGACTCCAATCCGGACTACGATCGGCTTTTTGAGATTAGCATCACATCGCTGTGTAGCAACCCTTTGTACCGACCATTGTAGCACGTGTGTAGCCCTGGCCGTAAGGGCCATGATGACTTGACGTCGTCCCCGCCTTCCTCCAGTTTGTCACTGGCAGTATCCTTAAAGTTCCCATCCGAAATGCTGGCAAGTAAGGAAAAGGGTTGCGCTCGTTGCGGGACTTAACCCAACATCTCACGACACGAGCTGACGACAGCCATGCAGCACCTGTATCTAGATTCCCGAAGGCACCAATCCATCTCTGGAAAGTTTCTAGTATGTCAAGGCCAGGTAAGGTTCTTCGCGTTGCATCGAATTAAACCACATGCTCCACCGCTTGTGCGGGCCCCCGTCAATTCATTTGAGTTTTAGTCTTGCGACCGTACTCCCCAGGCGGTCTACTTATCGCGTTAGCTGCGCCACTAAAGCCTCAAAGGCCCCAACGGCTAGTAGACATCGTTTACGGCATGGACTACCAGGGTATCTAATCCTGTTTGCTCCCCATGCTTTCGTACCTCAGCGTCAGTATTAGGCCAGATGGCTGCCTTCGCCATCGGTATTCCTCCAGATCTCTACGCATTTCACCGCTACACCTGGAATTCTACCATCCTCTCCCATACTCTAGCTTCCCAGTATCGAATGCAATTCCCAAGTTAAGCTCGGGGATTTCACATCCGACTTAAAAAGCCGCCTACGCACGCTTTACGCCCAGTAAATCCGATTAACGCTCGCACCCTCTGTATTACCGCGGCTGCTGGCACAGAGTTAGCCGGTGCTTATTCTGCGAGTAACGTCCACTATCCAAGAGTATTAGCCACAGTAGCCTCCTCCTCGCTTAAAGTGCTTTACAACCATAAGGCCTTCTTCACACACGCGGCATGGCTGGATCAGGGTTCCCCCCATTGTCCAATATTCCCCACTGCTGCCTCCCGTAGGAGTCTGGGCCGTGTCTCAGTCCCAGTGTGGCGGATCATCCTCTCAGACCCGCTACAGATCGTCGCCTTGGTAGGCCTTTACCCCACCAACTAGCTAATCCGACTTAGGCTCATCTATTAGCGCAAGGTCCGAAGATCCCCTGCTTTCTCCCGTAGGACGTATGCGGTATTAGCATTCCTTTCGGAATGTTGTCCCCCACTAATAGGCAGATTCCTAAGCATTACTCACCCGTCCGCCGCTAAGATAAGGTGCAAGCACCTCATCTCCGCTCGACTTGCATGTGTTAAGCCTGCCGCCAGCGTTCAATCTGAGCCATGATCAAACTCTTCAGTTAAAATCATTTTGCACCTTAGTTAAGACAAGGTGCTAATTCTGGCTCATCAATTTTCTGACTAAAAATTCGCTCAAATAAACTTCGAGAAATTTCTACCATTCAATCAATGAAAATTATTTCGATCGATCAACCAGTAAAAATCCACACAAGTTGTTCTTCTATTCTCTTAATGATCTTCTCGATGATTCGTCATCATCAAGCTAGGTCGGCTATATTACTCTAAATTTCTTTAAAGTCAACAGGTAATTTAGATATTTTTAAAACTTATCAACCAACCCAAGAATCCAACCATTTTAGCCAAATCCTTGTTTCTCAACAAGTTTTTATCCGCATCACCGCCGATGGATGTGCATTCTACAGCATTTCAGGTCGCTTGCAAGTGATTTTAAAAATTTAATTATTTGGTTGTTTTATTTTTAAACTTTAACTTATCTAATTTACTGATTTATATAATTTAAAATTTATTAATTATAAGAAAAAACGAATTTTACAAACCTAAGCCACTGTAATTTAATAATTTTATTAAAAATTTGTTTTAATTATCTACAGAAAACTAGCTCTATTTTTATATTTAGCCTGTATTTTAGACAACATCCTGAGTTAGAAAATATTTCTTAAAGTTCAATAATGCTCAAATTTAATTCATTCAAAATAAAATAACGGCTTCAATTACTTTGAAGCCGTTATTTTAGTCTCTCAGGAAATTATTTTTGAGGGTTAGGAAGTTGTCGTTCGTACAATATTTAAGAAATAAAGATGTCGTTCATACTGATCAATAATGTCCTGAATTAAATCTTCTTGCGTCCAATCCATTACATCATAGTTTTGACCACCCTCTCGCAAAAACACTTCGGCTTGGAAATATGAAGAATCATCGATCTCAGATCGACCGAGCATAAAACTCGGTGGAAGCGTTGCATGTGATACGACTTTATAAATAAAGTTAATTTCATGCTGATGGTCAACATGTAGCTGCAAACCCTGTTCAGTCTCTTGAATGTCAACTTCTAAATGTCGACGTTTGAATTCTCGTTGAATGCTTTCAAAGGCTTTGCGAACATCATTTGCAATATAATTTTTCACCTCTTGTTCTGTATGTGGATAATGCATAATCAATCCTAAACGTTGCTGCCAACTTCGTGGGTTGTTGATTGCGCGTGGTGTGATACGTGCCTCTTGGATAGCTCGAGTTTTTGTTACATCCAAATTCAATGCTTTTAAAAGCCCCCAACTCATCAACAACATCACAATCGTAAAAGGCAATGCACTCATAATAATGGATGACTGTAATGCGGCTAGACCACCGACGAGTAAAAGCGTAATCGCCAATAGCGCCATCAAGATAGTCCAAAACAAACGTTGCCAAGTCGGTGAATTTTCGGTTTTTGAGGTGAGATAATCCGTCACCAATGCACCCGAATCAGCTGAGGTAACGAAAAAAAGTATAACCAAAAGCGTGGCAACAGAACTTAAAATTCCTGAGAATGGAAGATGATTTAAAAATTCGAATAATGCAACCGAAGAGTCTAACTGTACCGCCTGAATTAAATTGGTATTGCTTTCTTGCATGATGCTAAAAAGTGCCGCATTTCCTAAAAAGCCCATCCAAATAATAGTAAAGCCTGTAGGAATCAGTAATACACCCACAATAAACTCGCGAATTGTTCGTCCTCTTGATACTCGTGCGATGAACATTCCCACGAATGGAGACCATGAAATCCACCATGCCCAATAAAGGATTGTCCATCCTCCAATCCAACCATTGGGTTGATAGGCATAAAGATTAAAAGTCATCGCAAATAAATTTGAGATGTAAGAACCTGTATTTTGAATCGTGGTCTGTAACAGATAGATACTCGGCCCTGCAATAAATACAAAAGCAAGAAGGGTTAAAGCGAGAATTAGATTTAATTCAGAAAGGCGTTTCACGCCTTTATCGAGTCCTAGAAAAACAGATAAAGATGCCAAAATACTGACAAATATAATAAGTCCAACTTGGATATTTGTACTTTGTTCTATCCCAAATAAATAATGCAAACCTGAATTAATTTGCGTTACCCCAAAACCTAATGAAGTCGCGACACCAAATACAGTTCCAATCGTTGCAAAAGTATCAATACTATCGCCCAAAGGACCATGAATCCGTTCACCGATAATAGGATAAAGTGCTGAACGTGTTTTTAAAGGCAAATTATGTCGATACGCAAAATATGCTAGAGCTAAACCCACCAAGGCATAAATTGCCCATGCATGTAGCCCCCAATGGAAAAAGGTAATTCTTAATGCTTGTTGAGCTGAGGCGACACTTTCAGGATCACCACTCGGCGGACTGACATAGTGCATGACAGGTTCAGCCACACCAAAAAACATCAAACCAATCCCCATACCTGCCGTAAATAGCATGGCAAACCACGAACCATTTTTATATTCAGGCTGGCTGTGATCAGGTCCGAGTTTGATTTTCCCACTGTCCGAACAGGCGATGTAAATCAGTAGAATAAGGAAAACGGCGACTGATAATACATAGAACCAACTAAACGAATCAGTGATCCACTGTTTCAGTTGTTGAGTTAAAAACTCAAACGAGCTTGGGGCAATTATCACAATTGCTAAGAAAATTGCGATAATAATGACTGTGCTAAAAAACACATTTGGATTCACATTCGCAAACTGCGAAGGAGTCTTGGAAGACATAATTCACCCATATTATTTTAATGATCATGACAGACCTATAGGTCAAATAAGACATTCACTTAATGTGAACAAAAGCGAGTTCAAAACAAGAAAAAACTCAAATAAAAGTATATAAAACGTGAAAAATAACGCAGTTGTAATGCTGTAACAGAATTAAAGATTAATCTTGTGAATTTTTCGGTGCATGAGGAATATATTGTAGCGCGATTAATCTCGAAACAATCACTGCAAAATACATCACACCACCAAACATCTGTAGCATGGTTAATACTCGAGCGGCTGGACTGAGTGGCATAAGATCAGATAACCCTGTGGCTGATTGCAAACTAAAACTCAAAAAGAGTAGGTCTAACCAACGTTGTAAGGCTTCAGGATGGTTTGGATTTTGAAAACTATTCGGCAAAATAATCTGACAAATACTATATAAAAAAGCGAATGCCCAAGCGATCAAAGTAAATACGGCACCAGCCGCAAATAATTCGTCTTTTGTGAGATAACGATCTGAAAACATATACCTTAGTAAACCATACGCTGCATAAAAATAGGCTAAGGCTTCAAAACTGTATGCCGTAATCTGTATTGTATGATTGTCAAAACCTACAAAGATCAAAATAGAAAATATAAATGCACCACTGACAAAGAATAGTCCCCAAAATGCAAATACTGGGGTTTGTCGAATGACTTTTGCAATAATAAGTAAGGCTAAAACACCTAATGACCATGTTAATGCACGATAGGCACTATCGTCATAAGTGATTGTGGCTAAAATTAATAAAGCCAATTGCACCAATAAGAGCCAAGCTGATGGCAACAATCTAAATCCATTCCAAAACTGTTTTATTGTTTGCATTACTTTTTCCATGTCCAAATTATTGTTTTTCTGAACTCATGATATGGCATCTAAATAAGAAATAATCATATTGGTGAGTTCTTGTTGTAAGCGTTGTTCTTCGATTAAAAACGTATTCTTACTGGCATAACGCATCATTGTAAATAATGTACTGTTAATAATCACAAAGGACTTATGTTTTAAAGTTTCAAAATCCCAATGCGGATAATAACGCCCAAATAAATACATCCCTATTTCTAAAAAATGCTGTTCCAAAACTTGCGCTGCATCTGAATCACTATAAGCGTGCCAGTTTTTTAAAATTTCGATGAAAAAACCTTCATCGGATTTTAGGGACTCAAAACCAAATGCAATACTCAATCTGATGATATCTTGAATCGCAGTCTGTTGTTGAAGCATCACCAGCTGTTTCAGTGCTTGTCCTAAATTTTCACTTTTTCTTAACAGCAGTTCAGAAACAATCTGATCTTTATTTTCAAAGTATTGATAAATCGAACCAACGCTTACACCTGATTTTTCTGAAATTTTTGGTGTTGTGAGTTGCAGAATCCCCTGTTCGGAAATGCATTTTTGCGTACCTTCCAAAATACTTTCAACGATCATTTTGGCGCGTTGTTGTTGTGGGCGTTTTCTCATCAAGAGGCTCTGTTAAAATGCGAATTGAATGCGAATAAATATTCATATTATGCTTTGATTAAATAACAATCAAAGGTGTTTTGCAATGCTAAGCATCCCTAAGCCAAGTCGTTTAGCTGCATTTGAAACTATGGTGCAGTCCAATTTAAAAACCAAAATCTTGGGTTATATGACCAATCAACATTTACAACCAAGCTATGCTGAATATTTACAACTCAACGAAGCGCTTCAAGCAGGTGATGAACCGATGGATCAAGTGATGCGATGGGTATTACAAAATCCCAAACTTCATCGAAAATACTTTGAGACGGCGTTATATGAAGGTTTAGATAAACTGCCTCATGACGTTCCTGAACTGACACAATTTTTTAGCTTAGTTGAACGAAAACCCACTTGGTATGACCAAGTCAAAATAGATAAAGCTCTGCAATTCACTTATCGATTGGGAGCAAATAATGGTCTGATTCTTAGAGATCTCTCTTTAATGGCGGGCTATATGTATCCTGGTTTTAACCAATCGCTAATCCTCACAGGTGCATTAAAAAAACAAGCAGCTACGCGCCTTGCAGAAACCACAAAATGGTGGGTTGATATCACAGAGAAAGAGGGCTTTGAACGTTATAACAAGGGCTTTTGTTCCACAATTTATGTTCGTTTCATTCATTCTTTAGTACGGCATCAACTACAAAAATCAGAAAAATGGGATGCTGAAACATGGGGCTTACCAATTAATCAATATGATCAAGCCATGACGAATATTGCCTTTAGTGGGGTTGTGCTATTAGGAATTCGAGCCTTAGGTATCTTTCCAAGTGCTGAGGAAGTCGACAGCTTTTTACACTTTTGGAAATATGCAGGTTGGTTGATGGGAATTGAGGAAAAATGGTTGGTGGATCAGGAATCTGAAGGATGGAAACTCATCTACTGGATGCAATTCGCGCATCCAAAATCGGATGCAAGTAGTATTTCACTTGGCTCAAGTCTTTCCAAAGAACCTTTTGAACGAAAATATCGTTATTTACGCTCTTTTCAACAAAAATTGGCATATAAACAACACTTAGAACTGACTCAGTTCTTTATAGGACGTAAGAAGATGAAATTGTTGGGCTTAACCCCTCAGTCAGCCTCTTGGTTTGCCTATTATTTGATTGGCCGAAACTTGGCACTTTACTCAGGTGCTAAACATTTTCCACGATTGAATCAGTTTCTTGAACTTAATGGACGCCATCTGCAAAAACTTGGCTTGTCTCTTTATCGCAATCAAGCACAACAACTGGCCAGTATGCATTAGCAATTAAAAAGCCCTCAATGATGAGGGCTTTTTAATAAAGCGTAGAATCTACTTAGTGATCAGATGCACCTGAGATTCCAATACCTGTTTGTGAGCGAACAAACTGTGCGTCGAATGCTTTGCGTTCTTTTTGAGCGCGTGCTGACTTGTCTGTTACAGAGAAGAACCAGCAGCATAAGAACGATAGTGGCATAGCAAATAATGCAGGACCATTAAATGGGTTTGGTGCTGTTTCTGAGATCGCAAGCGTATCTACCCAAACTGCTTTTGATAAGATAATCAGAGTCACTGCACCAACTAAACCAACAACACCACCGATAACCGCACCACGAGTCGTTAAGCCTTTCCAGAACATTGATAAAACAAGGACTGGGAAGTTTGCACAACATGCTACAGAGAATGCTAAACCAACCATGAAGGCAACGTTTTGTTTCTCGAACAAAATCCCCAAGATCATTGCAAAGATTGCTAAGCCTAAAGTTGCAATTTTAGACATACGCAATTCTGATTGTGGAGTCGTTTTACCTTTTTTGAATACGTTTGCATAAAGGTCATGAGAAATTGCAGAAGCACCTGAGAGTGTCAAACCAGCAACAACCGCCAAGATTGTTGCGAAAGCCACTGCTGAGATGAAGCCCATGAATAGGTCACCACCCACAGCATCACTAAGGTGAACCGCAGCCATGTTGTTACCGCCGACCAACTCTAATTTTCCTGTCATAGCAGCTTTTGCAACATCAAGGAATTGAGGGTTGTTTGCAACAAACAAGATTGCACCGAAACCAATGATGAAAGTTAAAAGATAGAAGTAACCAATAAAACCAGTTGCTACAACTACAGATTTACGTGCTTCTTTTGCATCTTTAACTGTGAAGAAACGCATTAAGATATGTGGTAAACCAGCAGTACCAAACATCAAAGCAAGGCCTAATGACAGTGCATCAATTGGGTTTGCAGCGAGTTTGCCTGGCCCCATGATTTTTGCAGCTTCTTCCCAGCTCATACCATGCGCTTGGCTATAAACACCAATCGCTTGGTTAAACATATTCGTGAAACTAAATCCAACGGCTTTCATTACCATAAATGCCATGAAAGTCGCACCACTGAGTAACATCACCGCTTTGATGATTTGTACCCAAGTGGTCGCCAACATACCACCGAAGATTACGTATGCCATCATCAGTAAGCCAACGATCACAACAGCGATGTTATAGTTCAGACCAAACAATAATTTGATTAACTGACCTGCACCCACCATTTGAGCAATCAAATAGAATGCAACAACAACCAATGAACTAAATGCTGCTAAGGTACGGACTGGCTTCTCATCTAAGCGGAAAGAAACCACGTCAGATAAATTGTATTTACCCAAGTTACGTAAACGCTCTGCAACTAAGAATAATACAATTGGCCAACCCACCATGAAACCAAGTGAGTAGAGTAAGCCATCAAAACCTGAACTAAAAACAAGTGCGGAAATACCCAAGAACGATGCTGCCGACATATAGTCACCCGCAATCGCCAAACCATTTTGGAAACCGCTGATACCACCGCCTGCCGTATAGAAATCACTAGCATTTGTTGTCTGTTTTGCTGCCCATTTAGTAATAAACAGCGTAAAACCCACGAAGATCATAAACATAATGATCGCGTGCCAGTTGGTTGCTTGCTGCTCTGCTGCTCCAAGGTCTGGTCCAGCGTAGGCGATTCCAGAACTCACCAAGCTTGTGAGAGCGAAGAGTTTCGCTTTTATTGACGTCCCTTTCATCTCAGTGCATTCCTTTTTCATGTGTGATCGCCTCAACTTCCTTGAGAGCCTCTTCATTTAAACGGTCTAATTTATTGTTGGCGATATATGAATACACACCACATAACAAAAAGGACAACACGATAATGCCCAAACCAAGAGGCATCCCCCATGTTGTTACACCACCGCTAAATGAACTTGCTAGAAATTCTTTGTTGTAGCCAACTAAAAGCATAAAGCCGACGTAGATAAACAACATGATTGCTGTTAATGTCCAACTTAAAGTACGCTTCTTGCTCACCATCTCTTGAAACTTTGGATTACGTAGAATTCGTTCTACCTGTGAATCATCCATAACCGACTCCTTATTTTTGTGTCCAACCATGGACCCCTTTTCAAATGGGATTTTTCATAATTAAAGTTAACAAGATTATGCTTGACTCGTAACTTAGACTTTGGTCTCTAAATGCACATCTCAACTCATCATGCAAGCGAAGCATCGGGTATGATAAAAAATGGAATTTGAACACGTGGGCAATATGAACAGTTGGCTTATTATCGGGGTACTCGCCCTCTATATCGTGCTACTTTTCGGCTGTGCTTTCTTCGGTGAAAAACACGCTAGCCGCTTGAGTCCACGTGGTCGTATGCTGTTGTTTAGCCTAACGCTCGGCGTGTATTGTTCATCTTGGACGTTTTATGGTGCTACAGGCGCTGCTGTTCGAGAAGGTGTTATTTTCCTCCCGATTTATCTGGGTCCTTTGCTATTTATTTGGTTTGGCTACGATATTTGGAAACGGTTGGGACGTATTCGCCAATACCATGCCATTTCATCTATTGCCGATTTTGTTGCTGCTCGTTACGGTAAAAGTGGAAGTTTGGCTGCACTCGTCACGATTTTAGCAGTCATTGCTATTGTTCCTTATTTGGCATTGCAATTACGCGCTATTGCACTCAGTGCATCGGTCATTCTAGAACAAAATGCACACGTCACTACGACAACAAACAGTGTGTTAATGCTAACTGCCCTTTTGGCTATTTTGGCAATGATTTTCGGAACACGACATATTGCACACACGGAACAACATGGCGGTTTGATGCTGGCGGTTGCCTTTGAATCCTTTGTGAAATTATTCGCCCTCCTCTGTGTTGCAGGATTTTTCTTATTGCAATCGCCTGAAAATATTAAACAAGTCAGCAACGATGTCAGTCAACATTTTCATGACTTACAACAAGTTGGCGTTCCAGAAACCTTTTGGGTGCAAACGCTACTGGCTGGTTTAGCCATGATTTGTCTGCCTCGTCAGTTCCACGTTGCAGTGGTTGAGTTACGCGATGAAAAACATATCCGTGGTGCTCGACGTTGGTTTGCAGCGTATTTGATTTTGACCATCATCGCGATTATTCCTATCGCAAGTTGGGCATTACACTCATTGCCTGAATCATTGGGCACACCTGATATTGCGGTACTCGCACTACCTCTCAGTTATCAACAAGAATGGCTTACATTACTGGCATTTCTAGGCGGATTTTCAGCATCTACAGGAATGTTACTGGTTGCATCAGTGGCACTGTCAATCATGCTCAGCAATGATTTGATCATGCCTGCACTTTGGCGATTTAAGATCATTTCTCGTCAAGATCAACAACTGCCACGTGTTTTGAAATTAACTCGTCGGATTAGTATCGTTGGTGTCATGCTGCTCGGCTTTTTGTTTTTCCATTTTTTCAATGATATCAACCAACTATCAGTTTTTGGCTTACTAGCTTTTAGTGCAGTCGCACAATTTTCACCTGCTTTGATTGGTGGTTTGTACTGGCGAGGAGCTAGTCGTCAAGGAGTATACGCGGGACTGATTGTTGGCTTTGTGATGTGGAGCTATACACTGTTATTCCCAACAGTTTTACGTAGTCTTCCTGAGCATTATCAAAATTTTGCTCAACATTTATTGCTGTTTGGTCCTTTTGATATTAATAGCTTACGCCCAGAAGCATTATTAGGTTTTGAATCTTTTGTTCCATTAACACATGGTGTTTTATGGTCTTTAGGACTAAATATCGCCATGTATATTTGGGTTTCACGCTTGTACCGCCCAAGTATTGCTGAACAAATTCAGGCTGAAAGTTTCTTTTATTACGAAAGCAAACCTCTACCTTCAGCACAGACTTCAACAGATCTCAGTGATTTACATCAAAATGCCGCACGATTAAAAGTCGGTGACCTACTCGCTCTCGCGAAAAGAATTACAGGTGAAAAACCGACAATCCAAGCATTCCAGCAATTTTGTGAACAAAATCATGTGGTTTTAAATGAAAACCATGTCGCAAATGGGATGTGGTGGCGTTTTACTGAACAATATTTAGCGGGGATCATTGGTGCAGCATCGGCACGAACATTATTGACCACTGCTTTGATCAATAACGGTTTAGCTTTAGGTCAAGTCGCCAATATCTTAGACCAAGCCTCACAATGGCAGCGTTTCAACCAAAACTTACTGATGACCATGATTGATCACATGACTCAAGGGGTGAGTGTGGTCGATAAAAATATGTGTTTAGTTGCATGGAACAATCAATATCTAAAACTGTTTGATTACCCTAAAGATTTAGTTTATGTCGGCTGTCCAATTGCTGATCTTATACGCTATAACGCCGAACGTGGTGAATGTGGTCCAGGACCAGTTGAGGAACATGTTCGTAAACGTATTCATTGGATGAAAGTTGGAAGTGCTCATGAATTTGAACGGATTCGTAAAGATGGTCTTGTGATTCAAATGCGTGGTAATCCAATCGAAGGTGGTGGTTTTGTCACGACGTTCGCAGATATTACGGCATTCCGTGAAAATGAAGCTGTTTTAGAAGAAAGAGTCCGTGATCGTACCCGACAGCTTGCCGATGCATTGACAGAACAGCAATTAGCACTTGAACAAGCCGATAAAGCCAATCAATCCAAAAGTCGATTCTTGGCTGCCGCAAGCCATGACTTATTGCAACCGATGCATGCGGCACGACTGTTTAGTACTGCACTTGAGCAAAGTATTGATAATCCAGATGATCAACTCACCCTACAACAGCTAGACCGTGCGCTCTATGGTGCAGAGAGTATGTTATCCGCACTTTTAGATATTGCTCGCCTCGAAGGTGGAACAATTCAACCGAAGCGCCAAGCATATTCATTACATGATTTGTTGAGTGATCTCGAATTGCAATTTAAATCCATCGCAGCTCAACGCAATATTCAACTCAAAGTGCATGACACTAAGTTTTGGGTAGACACTGATCCACAATGGATGCGACGAATAATCCAAAATTTTGTCAGCAATGCATTACGTTATACTGCTCAAGGTCGTGTTGTAGTAGGTGTGCTACGTTCAGCTCAACGTCCGAATCATATTCGAATCGGTGTGTGGGATACAGGACCTGGTATCAATGAACAACAACGCGTAAAACTTTTCCAAGAATTTGAACGTTGTGGACATACTTCACCATGGGGTGAACAAGGACTTGGTTTAGGTCTGGCGATTGTGCAACGTATGACGAGCTTACTAGATTTCCCTGTTCAAGTTTATTCTGAGTTGGGTAAAGGTTCTTGTTTTATGATTGAAGTACCTCTAGCAGAAGCTCCAAAAATCCAAGTCACCTCACCACAAATGACCGCCTTACAACATACGGCTTATAAAGTTTTATGCTTGGATAATGATGAAACGATTTTGGAAGGTATGCGGACTTTACTCAGCAAATGGGGTTATCAAATCTTTACTGCCACTGAACCAGCAGAAGCATTAGAGCTGATCCAACATGAAGATATTCAGGTTTGGCTGATTGATCAACATTTAAATCATGATCAACGTGGACTCGATTTTATCAAACAGCATCGCCCTGCCCACATTCCTGTTGCACTCATCACTGCAGATTCTGACCCAGAGTTACCGCAAAAACTTAAACAACAGAATATCGTCTTACTGAAAAAACCACTAAAACCAGCAGGTCTGCGTTCGTGGCTTTCGGGGTTAAAAATTATGCCGATGCACAAAAATTAAGTTAGAAGGGTCAAACGCCCATTAATGATCAGTGACTAGCATAATATTTTTAGATATAGGCAGAAGTGATCAACAAAAAGCATTTTGGTTGCTAAAAAATTGACCAAAATGCTCAAACAGTAGTTGACTATGGCAAAATAAACCACTTACATTAGTGAACGTTTGTACACTTACTTACAATTACATATATCATTGATTTTAATTATTTTTATAACATAAAAACCCATATCTACAACTTTAGTCGTATTCTACTTGCTTTTTAAATCACGCATAAATTGATCAAATTGCAAGAAACCAATGCATCAATCCTTTGGTTTCTTACTCTCGCCAAAAAGGACATTGATCATGAATAGCAATACAGCCACTTCAGAGCATACCGCATTACAATTTTATCGCCAATATAGTGCGAATGCGCTACTTCCAGAACTTGACTGGCAACAAATTTTCGAACAAAGCAAGCTCAGTGAATTACACACTCGTGCATTAAACACACTGTATCAAGCTGCTGTTCCTCTAGCGCTAAAAGTGTTTCACGAACTGAATTTTGATGTTTTTGCACCAGCTGCATATCATCCACAAGGTTTAGGGCTTTTTGATAAATTAGCTCAGCAAGAAGAGAATCTAGTTAAAGCCTTGGAAAATGAATCTGCACATTTAGATCACGATACACGCCATCAAATGTGGAGCATGCTACTTCGTGGAGGTGCAGTTCTCGTCTTTAAAGCATGGTTAGGGCACGTTAAAACAGGCACACATCAACTCGATAAATCACAATTTGATGAATTGACCGATTTACTGTTTATCAAAACACGTCCTTTAGAGCTTGCACAACGACTCAAAGTCGATGCGAATGCAGACTTAGACCATGTATTCCTGATGTATGAAAATGACGTATTTTTAGATCATTTTAATAGCTTAGAAACTGCTGCTTTATTTGTAGATTTAGGGGTTTACGATGCAGCATTCTTAAGTTTAAGAGATGATCGCGTTGCAGAATATCTCAAAGCTAAAGGCTATGTGACCCAAGAACAAATTGATGACCTACAGTGTGCTTTAAATCCTTTGTATTGCGATAGTTTGATGCCAAAACAAGATTGCTTGGCTTAATTACAAAATAAAACAAGGTGGAATTCCCACCTTGTTTTTTTATTCCTTAGAACTTCATACTCATACGCATCCAATAATTACGTCCAATATTATTGAATTGCTCATTGGCTGCATAACCAAACATCGAAGCGCCTGCTTTATTTAAATGCTCGGTGTAAACCTTATCTAAAAGATTATCAACGCCTACCGAAACATCGACAGTATCGGTCAATTGATATGTTCCATTGATCGCCAAGGTATTAAACGCTTTACTTTCATTCATATCATAACCAACCACATTCCCTTCATTGAGACTGATACGGTCCTGTTTTGCAACGGCACGCCATAGCAATCCTAGACTATATTTTTCATCCACATAACGAAGATTCATACGCGCTTCAAAAGGTGCTATCTGTGGCAAAGCACGATCATCTGACCTATTTTCACCCCACGCATACATTGCTGAAATATCTGCTTGGAAATGATCATTAAATTGATAACCTACCCCAGCCTCTGCCCCAGCAATTGTGGCATCAACATTACGCGCAAGTGGTTTTCTTTTATCTGGTGTATTGTATTCAAGTAGGATGAAATCTTTGATTAATCCAGCATAAACTGATGCCCAAGTACTCCATGCACCATGCTCTGCTTGCAAACCGAGATCCAATTGTGCTGTGCGTTCATTGTTCAGATTGTCTAGATTATCCACCATTTTATATGTGGTTTTACCCATCATATCTGTGGAACCTACACCATGATCTGTCGTGGTGCTATACAACTCCCAAAAGTCAGGTGTGCGTTCCACATATCCCAAACCTAGATAAGTCTTTAAACCATGTCCTGGAAGACTCTTTTCCAAGCGCACAAAACCACTTGGTACAGTATCTTTACGATTTTTAGCATTTTGCAGATTGTCTATTTTGACTTGATCGACACGCGCTCCTGCTACAACTTTTTGATCTTGATCAATCGCATAAGTCCACTCACTAAATGCACCATAAGATTGAAACTTCAAGTCTTCCGCATAAGGCATGTTCATCTTCGGCATGGCATACATCACCATATCGCCACCATGCTTATTCTGTTGCGTGTCTACACCCGAAATCACGCTAAATTTGTCCCAATCGGTTGTTACTGCTAGACGTGTATTTAAGGTACGACGATCAACACGCATCGACATTTTGTTCGGTACAGTCATCTCCATACCGTGCATTTTCATCGTGGTCATCGGAGGTGTGCGTAGACTAAAATTATCCATCACATGATAGTTATAACTGTAATCAATCTGTGCTTGAAGCTTCTTAATCACCTCACTGATATTCTTTTGTTCCGCATGCAAAGCTAAACTTTCGCGTTTAAATTGCGAACCATCCATAGTACGACCTGCATATGCCGCTTCGCCATCTGCTTTACCCGCACGAAACTCTAGCCAAGAATCTTCTGAAGGCTTCCAGCCTAAGGCAAGATCGGCATTCCAGCGCTCCCAATTTGAATGAACCGTCTGACCATCACCATCTTGATAATCATTTGAGACAGAACGATTAGCATTTAATCGCGCATATTTGCTCTCATCCCCAATCGCAGCCTCTACATTATGATCGAGTCTCCCATATGAACCAATCAAGACGCTCGCTTGTCCACGATAAGGCTGATCTTTGCTCAAGTTCTCTGGTTGGCGCTCAAAAATCACCGTTGCTGCAGAGCCAGGCGTTGCGTATTGAACAGTTTGTGGACCTTTCACTACCGTAATTTTGTCAAAACTTTCAGGCTGAATATATGAAGTCGGAGCATCCATTCGTTGTGGACAAGCACCTAAACTCTCACTGCCATCCACCAGCATTTTTATCCGAGAACCAAACATTCCTCTAAATGTAACATCACCATTCGTTCCGCCATTTTTGATGGCGCTAAAGCCTAAGATGCTTTGCAAATAATCAGCACCATCAGTTGCTGGTACAGGTTGTATGGGTTGTTTAGGATCAACTTCAATGACTAAACCATTATTCTGGTTCGGTTGTTGAGCAGTCACAACAATAGGTGCAAGCTTTGCTTCAACACGTTGCTGAGTCGATAAATCTTCAGAATTTGCCCAAAGTAAGCTCGAATTTGAGGCAGCAAGAATCGCAACCGTTAAGGGTTGTAATAAAAATTTAGGCTGTGCCATGAGATGTCTTCTCTTAAAACATAAATAAAACGGGCTTAGAGTTCATACAAACCCTAAGAAAAAGTGCTTTGATTTATGCGAAAACAGGTGGGGCTCGCCCTTGTGGCAATAGAAAAAGTCGTTGTAGCGCAAAATAAACATGATGAAATGTTTGCTGAAATGCGACTAAACGTACTTGAACACGAACTAAAATTTCTTTGACACCCACATCAGGCGGCAATACTAAATTGGCATATACCGTACAGTACTGACATTGATGATTGGGATCGTGATGATCGTGCGAAGATGCAGATGCGGGTGCTTGTTCGAGTTGATGTGAATGATGATGAGCATGATGCTGTGATTGACTTTGCTCAGCTTGTACCTGAGGTAACAGTAAAGCTTTGGTAATCGTTTCACAGACTGGTGCGATTTGATATTGCTTCGGCAGTAGAGGCTGCAAAAACACCGCAATCTGCAAACAGACTGCGGTAAATGCGAATAATAAACCGCTGCGAAACAATAATGGCATCACGAAAAACCAACGATGAGCTTAGCGCTTCACGGCAACTTTCTCTTTTTCACGCTGGCGTACTACTTTCTCAACCTTTTCACGTGCACGCTGACGTTTTAATGGCGATAAATAATCAACAAAAAGTTTGCCATTTAAGTGATCCATTTCATGTTGGATACAAACTGCGAGAAGTTCGTCAGCTTCTAACTCAAATGCTTGACCATCAAGGTTAATTGCTTCAATTTTTACACGTGACGGACGCTCAACTTTGTCGTATATTTGAGGCACAGAGAGACAGCCTTCTTCGTACGGCTGAGTCTCTTGAGTCAGTGGAGTGACTTTGGGGTTAATGAACACCATCGGTTGATTTTTCTCTTCAGAAAGGTCCATGACAATAAGCTGAATATGATGATCAACCTGAGTTGCCGCTAAACCTATACCCGGTGCCTCGTACATGGTTTCTAACATATCTGCTGCAAGCTGACGAATATCATCAGTGACTTCTTCGACTGGCTTGGCAATGGTACGAAGACGGGGATCAGGAAAACTTAAAATAGGTAATAAGGCCATACTGTTCCTCATTTATGCCATTGATCAGAAAACCAACTGAAGGGAATGCTTGATCAAAAAATTGTGTGTAAAGTCGTTATTATAGCGCAACTACACACATAATTTTTAGGAATTATGATAATGAAAAAGGTTTTAAACGGCATACACTCATTTCATGCCTTGGGGTTAAAAAAACAACTGATTGCTGTTGCCATCTGTGCAGGATTAGGCATGACGGTAAATATAACGCATGCAGCAAGCCCTAATGTTAGCCCACCCTCTGTTAAAGCTGGAGCACCACATGTCTATGTAGTGAAAAAAGGCGATACCCTTTGGGATATCTCAGGCAAGTTTTTAAGTAAACCATGGCGCTGGCCAGAAATTTGGGCAAGCAATAAACACGTTAAGAATCCTCACTGGATTTATCCAGGTGACCGCTTACTACTCTGTAGTTTGAATGGCAAACCGTTAATCGGTAAAGATGAAGGTGACGGCTGTGACGGTATTATTCGTCGTTATACAGGTGGTGGAACAACTTTACGTCCGCAAGTACGTATCGAAGCATTGAACAATAGTGTGCCAGTTATTCCATTGGCTCATATTCAACAATGGTTAGAACGTAGTTCAGTATTACCAGCGGATGCGATTGCGAATACCCCTTATATCTTAGGCACAGCTGACAATCGCGTGCTTGCAGGCAAAGGACAAAGTGTTTACGTCCGTGGTCAAGGTCTAGAAAATGGTCAGCGTTATGGCGTTTACCGTGAAGGCGAACCTTACATCGTGGTCGATGAGCAAGGCAAAAAACAAAACCTAGGTGTTGAATTACTTCAAGTCGCATCTGGTGTTGCTGTGCGCAATGAAAACGACATTACTACGGTTGAACTGACTGATAGTTATAACGGCGAAGTTCGTCGTGGTGATCGCGTGATGCTTGAACAAGAGGCAATGTTGCCAACCTTGTTCTATCCTATCGATGCAAAACAAGTCCGCGATGGCGGTAAAGTGATTCGTGTATTTGGATCGATTGGTACAGCCGCTAAAAATGGTGTTGTCACTGTTGATCGTGGTACTGCTGATGGCGTTGAAATTGGTCAAGTCTTTAGCACTTACCAAGAGGGTGAGATCGTACAAGATCCAAAAACTAAAGAGAAAGTTAAATTACCTGGACAATATGTGGGTAGCTTGATGATCTTCAAGAGTTTTGATCGTATCAGCTATGCCTACGTTTTAGAAAGTGAACTACCAATCAAGGTCGGTTCAAACATCCAACCACCACGCTTGGATGACTAAGAACAAACTATGTTGAATCAATTATCACCCCACCACTACCATACCGTGTTGGTGTGGTATTTGGTTCAACACTCCCTATCCAGCTTTCACAAAATTCTGAAACATTTTGGGAGTTGTGAACAAGCAACACAAAGCCACCGATTCTCTGAGTGGTATCAACTCGGTTTACATGCAAACCATCTAAAACGCTTAGAAGAATTTCAAAGTACACAAGGTCAAAAACAATTTGAACAGATAGTTCAACTGATTTTGAAGCACTGTGACTTTATCGTGACGCCACACGATATTGACTATCCCAAACAACTCATGCCTTATGCAGATCATCCCCCCATATTATTTGGTCAAGGTCATCTTCAGGCTTTACTGCAACCGCAAATTGCATTGGTGGGGAGCCGCAAACCTAGTCCACATGGTCGCCAAGTGGCTTATGATTTTGCTTATTACCTTAGTGAGAAAGGATTTTATATTACCAGTGGTCTTGCACATGGGATTGATGAAGCTGCTCATCGCGGTGGCTTAGCACATCATCGAAGTATCGCTGTCACAGGTACTGGGTTAGATACCGTTTATCCCACTCAAAATAAACCATTGGCACAACAAATTGCTCAATCAGGTGCCATCATCACAGAGTTTCTTCCTACGACACTCCCATTACAACAACATTTTCCACGACGAAATCGGATTGTTAGTGGCTTAAGTTTAGGTGTCTTAGTGGTTGAAGCAGCACTAAAAAGTGGATCTTTGATTACGGCGAATGAAGCAGCCAATCAAGGTAAAATGGTATTTGCTATCCCTGGTCATATTTACAGTGAATACCATCAAGGCTGTCATCAACTTATTCGTGAAGGGGCTGTTTTGGTCGATCATCCTGAACAGATTATTGAAGATTTAGCATTACCTACACATTGGCAGACCCAACAACACACTAAAGATGCTGTAGAACAGCACTCAACACTTCCACCACATTTGATTAGCTTGTATCAGAATTTAGATTGGATTGGACAGGATTTAGATTTACTCAGCCAACGCTATCCAGCACCGATCTCTGAAATCACATCTCAATTAATGGAATTAGAGTTACTAGGTTTGTGCATACAACAAGGTGGTCGCTATTTACGTTGTCGTCCAATCCATTAAACTATAGCCAATCTTTTCTGTTAGTACCCTCCTAGACATGATTACAAACTCGATTGCCGAAGCCGCTGATTGTCTAAAACAAGGACAAGTCCTCGCCTATCCAACAGAAGCCGTTTGGGGTTTGGGCTGTGATCCTTTTAATCAACAAGCATTTCAAGACATTCTTGAGTTAAAACATCGTCCAGTTGAAAAAGGCGTGATTTTATTAGCTGGGCATCTAGAACAAGTAGAACATCTACTACAGAACCTAGAATCCAACCTCCGCAACCAAGTGATTGCCAGTTGGTCAAATCGTCAAGAGACCGAACGTGCCACAACATGGCTACTTCCAGCCGACCAACATATCCCGACTTGGATTAAAGGACAACACCCTTTGGTTGCTGTTCGTGTAACAACACATCCTTTGTGCGTAGAGCTATGTGATTCATTTGGTGGATTTATCGTATCGACAAGCGCAAATCCCGCAGGCTTAACTCCAGCAAAAAGTTTAGAAGAAGCACAAGATTATTTTGGTTCATCTCTGCATTATCTAGATGGTAAATTAGGCTTGAGCCAAGAACCAAGTCGTATTCTAAATGCGTTAACAGGTGAAGTGATTCGCGCTTAATTACATGAATAGCAGATAAAAAAAAGCTCAGTTATATAGGGATAACTGAGCATAAAAAGGATGTGTATCATCACATCCAGAGGGTTCGCAAATTTGGTAAGCAACTCATTCATTCTAAAACGAATCATCTTGCTGTGTTGAGTATTATGGATCAATCATTCATCTTATACAAATATATTATTTATCTAACAAAAAAAGTGAAAAGCGTACCTTTTTTGTCAGTTTTAAAGATCCAATAAAAATATATTTTTATTTTTATTGATCTTTTTCAGAATCACAAATGAGGCACTCCTTTAAAATATATTTGTAAATCATATAGAAAGAATAAAAAGTTAATAAAAAAATTACGTTCGTTTGTTGCTCTTTTAAGCAAAACCATCTCATTTATGCGCAACTAAGTCGCCGTTTCCAACTGTGATTGAACAACTTTTTTTGTCTTTTTTTGAGCCAAAATAATCCCTATGAGAATCATTATACCGCCAACCGAGTGATAAATTGTCCATTGTTCAGCTAACCAAACACTGGCTATCACTGCCGTAAATACAGGCATAAGATTCATAAAAATACTGGTTCGATTTGGGCCAATCGCTTGTACTGCCATCATCCATAACAAGGGAGCAATCAAAGATGGAAACATACCAGCATAAAGCACACTCATGGCATTCTCTGCATCAATCGCATCCAAGCCTAAATATAATAAAAATGGGACGTGATATAACAATGCAAACCCTATTTGTACATATAGACTGGTCATCAAGGGTAACTGGACTTGCCATTTTTTGAGAAACACCCCATAAAATGCATAGAATCCTACAGCAATCACCATGACAGCATCTCCCCAATGCCCACCTTGAGCAAACAAACTAGAAAGCTGACCTTGGCTCATCACATAGATCAATCCAGCAAAGGACAATAAACTACCAAAGATCGCAAAACGATTAGGTTTATCCTTTAAAATCAAATATGAAATAAATATAGTAAAAATGGGAACAAATGCATTGACGATGCCCATATTGGTCGCCGTCGTATAATGTGCCGCGGTATATGATAGACCTTGATATAACACCATACCAAAAGCACTTAACACAGCTAAACGTCCAATCAAAGGTCGAATCAAAGCACGTTGTTGCCAAACTTTGGGTAACATGAATGGCGTCAGGATAATAAAAGCGACAAACCACCGATAAAAACTAATACTGGCAGGTGAAATATAATCTGCAACATAACGAGTCACCGCAATGTTCAATGACCAAATGAAAACAGCAATGAGAGGTAAGATAAACACCCATTTTTGATATTTGCTTAGCAGACCCATCCACTTTCCCGCATTTTCTAAGTAATGCGAATATTCTGAAAGATGTCTAAATCAATTTAAATATCGTATTTCAGACATTTATATCGCTGTTTAGACATCAAATTTAGAATAAGTCCCAGCTACGCATTGCGTGTTCAACCACCTTATGCAATTGTTGAACCGTTGCACCATCTCGTGCTTGCACAGTCAATCCTTGTAAGACTGTCGCATAGAAATCTGCTATCTCTTGTAGAGAGGCAGAATGGGCAATGTCACCATTTTCTACACCCTGTTTTAAACGCTCAAGCATTTTCTGTTTGGTCTTCAGACGCCTTTCAAGAATAGTATGCTGCACTGTCTGCGCATGATCAGAACAATTCATGGTAGCAACGACAAGCATACAACCTGTAGGTTTATTGGGTTGAACCAAACGTTGTACATTGTCATAAAGAAATAATTCAAATGCGACTTTGGCAGTTTTCGCCTCTAAGAAAATCGCTTCAATTGGACATGCTTCATGAGCCAAATAGTAGTCGATACACTTATAAAAAAGTCCCACCTTATCACCAAAGCTACTGTATAAACTTGGTGCAGTTAACCCTAAAGCTTGAGTTAAATCACTCATCGATGTCGCTTCAAAGCCATGTTCCCAAAACAATAGCATGGCTTTTTGTAAGGCTTGTTGTTCATCAAAACACTTTGGGCGACCACGTTTCTTTTTAAAGCTATTATCACAAGGCATTAGGTGAGATTCATGCGTATCTTTCATAAAAGCCACAGATATTTTCATAACGATCATTATTAAATTAATTGACGCATCTATTTTTATTTTATAACGATCGTTATAAAAATTTAACCAGTATTCGAAATTTTATTGTTATGCATCTAACAATAAAGGAATTTTATATGGAAAACTCTTACTCTCCCGAATCTAGTGGCGCATCATCAACGAAAAATCAAGGGAGTTGGTATGCGATTCTCGCAGTCGCGATCGGCGCTTTTGCACTTGTGACCAGTGAATTTCTCCCTGTAGGTGTACTCAACAGTGTTGCAGCTGATTTGAATATTTCTATTGGCACAGCGGGTTTGATTATCACTCTACCAGGCGTCATGGCAGCATTTGCAGCACCCCTTCTCCCGATATCAGTGAAACAACTAGATCGTCGTTATGTCTTAATTCTACTGACTGCGATCATGGTGATAGCAAATACCATTACTGCATTTGCTGAGAGTTTTAATATCCTCTTACTGAGTCGGTTAGTATTAGGAATTGCAATTGGAGGCTTTTGGGCAACAGCAATTGCTTTGAGTGGCAAACTTGCTCCTGCTCATTTGCCCATCGCTAAGGCAACCGCAGTCGTCATGGCAGGTGTAACCTTTGCAACGGTATTAGGCGTTCCTATCGGCACATGGCTCAGCGAGTTCTACGGATGACTTAGCGCATTTGGAATAACGGCGGCAATTGGCTTAATCGTCCTCTTATTACAAATCATCTT
Source organism: Acinetobacter junii CIP 64.5 (assembly GCF_000368765.1). Taxonomy (GTDB): domain Bacteria; phylum Pseudomonadota; class Gammaproteobacteria; order Pseudomonadales; family Moraxellaceae; genus Acinetobacter; species Acinetobacter junii. The sequence continues at coordinate 133,185 of NZ_KB849659.1, read as the reverse complement.
CTTACCCAAATTAAATCCTGAATCCGCTATTCACCTGCGTGATCTTCCTGCGCTGTTGAGAATACCCAAAGCACGTAGTGGCATGTTGATTGTACTCTTAATTGGTTTAGCACATTTCTGTGCCTATAGTTATTTAGCCCCTTTCTTTAAAAATATCGCAGGTTTTGATGGCACCACCATTAGTTCTCTCCTGTTACTTTATGGAATTGCTGGTGTGTTTGGGAATGCATTCGCAGGTTATAGTGGCAATTTAAATGTTCGCTATACACTTGCTTTTGTGGGTTTCTGCTTTGCAGTTGTGTTCTTTGGCTTCCCAATATTTGCAGTGCATGAACTGGGTGCTGTCATCCTCACCGCACTTTGGGGTTTTGCCTTTGGAGCTTTTCCAACTTCCGCGAATATTTGGATGTTTGTTCATGCACCCAATGCTGTTGAAAAAGGAATGCCTCTATTTGTTGGCATGTTCCAGGTCTTGATTGCTGTTGGCTCATTATTAGGCGGTTATGTCGTTGATCACTTTAATGAAAATATCTTAATTTATGGTGTAATTAGCTTTGTGGCTTTAGCCTTGATTAGCATTTTTACTTTAGCCAAAGGCTTAAATAATCCAAAAGTCACTTGTGAAAATTAAAAGTTGAGAATCCAAATGAAGTTTGACGGTACCCAACAATTTCCATTATTAACAGGTATAGAGGTGCATGAATTTCTCTATCAAAAGAATGACGTTGTTAGTCCTCACTCTTCACTTTGGGGTGACTTTAATTTTAGTTTAAATGGAACACTAGAGTTTGATATTGAAGGAAAATATTACTTATCACCGCCAAGCTATGGGCTATGGCTACCACCACGCACAGAACACCAATCACTGCCTGTTGAACATGAAATTCATTATATTTGCATCCGACTTCATCCTCGTTTCGGAAATGCATTAGGCGATGTCTGCCGCTGTTTTAGTATTCAACCTTTTTTTCGCGCCTTGGTCATTCAAATTCTAGAGCAACAAAAGCAAAATCCTGCACCCGAATATCTTGAACATTTATTACAAGTGTTATTCGATCAACTAAAACAAGCTCCAGCATATACACATTATTTGCCGCAAAGCACGCATCCAACCTTAGCTCCGATTCTCGATCAACTTGCGAATCCTGAATTATTTCATATGAGCCTACAACAGATCTTACAGCACTTTACATTCAGTGAACGTCACCTGTTTCGCCTCAGCCAACAAGAGTTACAGCTATCTTTAGCAGAATGGCGCAATCGAGCTAAGATCATCTATGCGATCAATCAAATTCGCCAAGGTATGACCATTAAACAACTTGCGTTTTCTCTGGGTTATCAACACAGCTCAAGTTTTATCGAATTTTTTAAACGCTATACGGGACAAACACCTATTCAACTCAAAAATGCATCTACCTAATTCAGCTTTCTTCTTTTGCTCATTATTTGTATTGATTACTATGAATAAGATTGCACTCTGATAAATAAGCAGTTAAAACAAACAAGTCTTGTCACAACAACAAATTAGGACGTATTCCATGAGCCAATCGGTTTATCACATTCCTGTTAAGGACATCAAAGGTCAGGAAGTCGACCTTGAACAATACCAAGGTAAAGTACTTTTAATCGTCAATGTCGCATCTAAATGCGGCTTAACTCCCCAATATGAAGGTTTAGAAAAACTGTACCAAGCGAAGAAAGATCAAGGTTTAGAAATCTTAGGTTTTCCAGCAAATAACTTCTTAGAGCAAGAACCTGGCAGTAATGATGAAATTCAGCAATTCTGTTCATTGAATTACGATGTTCATTTCCCTTTATTTGCAAAAATCTCCGTTGCTGGCGATGACAAACATCCACTCTATCAAACACTAACTCAAGCAATCCCTGAACGTATTGGTGAAGGTCCTTGGTGGAAAGATTTAGTTGATTATGGTTTAACGCCAAACAATCCGCCTGAAGTTTTATGGAATTTTGAAAAATTCTTGGTAAATAAAAATGGTGAAATTGTGGCGCGTTTTGCACCAGATATTACAGCGGATGATGAACGCATCGTTAATGCAATTGAAGCTGAATTAGCAAAATAAAATAAAAAATTAATAAAGAGAATGGTTTAACTATTCTCTTTATTAAAATAAATATTATAATTTTTTTACTTTAATTTTAATATTTACATAAATGTTGGAACGACATGTCTAAATTTCTTAATACAAGTGCAACTAATTTTTATCTAGAAGAATTAATTAAAAATGCAAAAGAACGCCTTATTCTAATTAGCCCTTTTTTAAAACTAAATGATCGTATAAAGGAACTTCTTGAAGATAAAAATCGTCTTAAAATTGATATTCGTATAATTTATGGCAAAAGTGATTTACATCCTGATGAAATCAAATGGATGCAAAAACTTGATTATGTAAGGGTGAGTTTCTGTAAGAACCTTCATGCTAAATGTTACATCAATGAATCAACTTGTATAATTTCCAGTCTAAACTTATATGAGTTTAGCCAAGTGAATAATAATGAGATGGGGATTTTGATTGAAAAAGATCATGATGAATCGGTGTTTAAAGATGCTTATGAAGAAGCTCAACGCATTATTCGAATCAGCGATGAAGTTAGAATTTCTCTTGATGAGGTAAGAGATACAGAAATAAGCCAAGAAAATAGTGAACAAGATGATTTTAGCAAATTAACAACTTCGAAACTTGCTGCCAAACATAAACTGAAAACAAATGAGCTTTTAGAAAAATTTGTAGCTAAAGGCTTTCTCATAATTAATGATAAAGGTAGGCACCAATTAACAGATGAAGGGAAAAATATTGGTGGTGAATTTAAATTTAATAGCTACGGTGGTTATTTCCTCTGGCTTGCTGATATGAGTATTTAAATTCTTGAGCTCAACTATCTTTATTAGAAATACTTGAGCTTTTAGAGAATGAGAATACTAATTACATGATCTTAGCAATATCAAATCTCATAACTCATTTTGATGGGTTGTATCTGATACGATGGCATAGAAACTGAAGTATTAGCTTTCTGTTTGCTTAGATTTGGAAAATCATGCCCCATTTGAGTCATCTTTTTATATTGATCTAATACAGTATTCAATTGATTAAGACGTTGCTTCAACTCAATCGACATAAACTGATCTGATTGTGCTAATGCCACCCAGCCTGCTTGCACTTTGCGTTTGGGATTGTCATGTGTCAATTGTTGCTGCATCCATTCATACAACTTTACCGCTCGATGATGCGCTTCAAACTTATAGGCAAACAACAAAGTAGAAAGAGACAACTCAGGTATCTGTCCCATCAGCTTCATTTCAATTTGTCTGAGTTGGTAAGCATATAAATCAATCCGATACTTGAGTAGGTCGTGAGTAAACCATTCCGCAAAATCAATCAACAAATCCATGACTTGGTTTCTTTGCGCAATGATTTGTTGTTTCTCATGAGCCGATTTGGTTTGTTCTTTATTCTGAACACGCCAAGTTCGATAAATCGCTAGTCCCCCAACAAAAAAAGCACCGATCGAACCTGAGACAATCCCACCGATTGCTGCTCCCAAAGCCAAACCATTTTTCATAGTAGAGTTAGACGATTTGTATTGCAGAAAAGGGCGTACAGTTTGTCTAGTTTGTACTTTATTAAAATTACGATAGACAGCAAAACCAGTATTCATTAAAGGGATTGGTAAAAAATCCTCACGTCCAACGACTTGCTGCAGGCTTTGCTGAGCAGTGCGTTGGACCGACTCATAACTAAGTGCTAAATCAGCAAAAACCGATGGGTATTTTTCTTGCAAATGAGCCAGTTCAATATTCACAATGATTGCAATATGTGGATAGCTCTGCGCAAATTTTTCGACTTTTTCGGTATCAAGCGTGCATTTAACCTGCATCGGTGCACCATCCACAATAAGGTCAAATCCAGCTAAATGTGAATGCTCTACAAACTCAATGCTATGTCCCTGCTGACTCAAGTTATATGCTACTTGTTGTTTAGCCAAATAAGATGATATCTGCTGCATAGCAGCATCATGATTATAATCAGGCGCTGGAATCTGTTTTAAATTATAAAATGCTTCTGGATCACCCTTTGAAGCAGTGACAAGCGCATCTAAAACCAAAGGATTGATATGAAAATAATTCCAAATAAATCCTAAGCTATGATTTGCAGCGTTAATCCCACTAACAAATTTTAAATCTCGCCCAGTTAATATTTTCTGTAGTGCTGCATTTGCTGCTTTATGGCGATCTAAATGCATAACCACCTCTTGGTTATTGAGCAATTTAGGTGCTTGTTCAATTCTATTTTTATAATAAGGTACAACAAACTCATCAGCCGATAGCCAATGATTTAAAGAGTATCCAACGAACTTTAGCTTATGCTGAAGATGTATAAATGGTTTTGGAGATTGCACAATATACGAGTTGAGATTCTCAGGCAATAATAACCCTACAGCTCGTCGTGTCAGTTCATCGTGTAGTTTTTGCTGTTGAATCTGATCAAGATTTCCTAGTCGATCCAAAGCCTCAACGATATCACCATGACCATGTTCATTCGAATAATGATTACGATTTAACAGACTTTGAATGTAATCGTAGTGAATATCTTCATGCTGTGTAGGTTGTTGCTGGAATACACGATCATAGATTTCTATAGCTGCATGCCAATTTTCCAAACGTACATACAACTTCGCAAGATTCAATTTGATTTCAACAATATCGTATTCATCACACAGTTGTTTCAAAACACTCAGTTTTAATTCACCATCTTTGCACTCTGATAACTGCAACAAAATCGTTTGAATTTCATTTGAGCTAACTTTTTCTTCTGAATATTGCAAACGAAATGCTAAACACTGCTCTAGCCATGCATTTTTTTGTGCATGGAACTTATAACTAGGAATAAAGGTATCTGTAATTAATTGAATTAAACGTAAAGCACAATGAATATCTTCTTTGGTGGAATGACGAAAATTCCAAATCTTGGGTAAAGTAAGATTAAATATTTGTGTGTAAATATTTGCAGTTAAATCAGGTTGGGTGAGCGTTACCAGCTTCAATTGGTCTTTGACAGATAAATGATGCCCTTGTTGTTCGATGCGATCTAAACGCAACTTTAAGACATTACTCGGTAACATATACTTCCTAATTGAATTTTTATAAGATCTATTCGTTATTGCAAATATAGAAAAATCAGCAAACTCTTACTTCCGATCACTATTGTTAAGCGAGTTGCTAGATTGTTAAATATATCCTTAATTTATGCTTCACGCACAGATTACCAAATAAAAAAAGTTTAAATAAACTAAGCATTATTTTCTTATATCTTTAAGAATATCTATTCTTGATCGTATTGCTACTGAACCTTTTTATAAAGGCAATTGTGATAATTGTCAGATTCATAAAGCCAATCCAAATAAAAAAGCCACCTGACGGTGGCTTTTTCAATCTTAAATCTGCAATTACATTGCACGATTCTTGATTTTACGGATCGTTTCAAGCTGAGCAGCTGTTTCAGCCAACGCAGCAAGTGCAGCAGCAGAATCCAAATCACTCTTTTGATTTGCTAGCAATTGTTCAGCTTGTTTACGAGCTTCCATAATTGCAGCTTCATCCAAGTTGTCTGCACGGATTGCACTATCTGCAAGTACCGTAACAACATGAGGTTGAACTTCTAACACACCGCCAGATACGTAAACAATTTCTTCCGTACCATTTTCCAACTGAACACGAATCGGTCCAGGTTGGAGTAAAGTTACAAGTGGTGCATGTCCAGGTAAAATACCTAACTCACCACCCGCACCTTTTGCGATTAACATCGTAACTTGTCCAGAGTAAATAGACTCTTTAACACTTACGACATCACATTGCATAGTCGCCATGAGATGATCTCCTTAAATTAGAGTTTCTCAGCTTTAGCAATCACTTCGTCAATACCACCAACCATATAGAACGCTTGTTCTGGGATGTGATCGTATTCACCAGCTAATAGACCTTTAAAGCCACGAATAGTTTCTTTAAGCGGTACTAATTTACCAGGAGCACCAGTAAATACTTCAGCTACGTGGAATGGTTGAGAGAAGAAACGTTGGATTTTACGCGCACGGTAAACAACCAATTTATCTTCTTCAGCTAATTCATCCATACCCAAGATTGCGATAATGTCTTTAAGCTCTTTATAACGTTGCAATACGTTCTGTACAGAACGTGCAATTTCATAATGCTCTTGACCAACAACCAATGGATCTAACTGACGTGAAGTTGAGTCAAGTGGATCGATCGCTGGATAAATACCAGAAGATGCGATGTCACGGCTCAATACTACTGTTGCATCTAAGTGAGCAAACGTTGTTGCAGGTGATGGGTCAGTCAAGTCATCCGCAGGTACGTATACAGCTTGGATCGATGTGATCGAACCAGACTTAGTAGACGTAATACGCTCTTGAAGAACACCCATTTCTTCTGCAAGTGTCGGTTGGTAACCTACCGCAGATGGCATACGACCTAACAATGCTGATACTTCAGTACCCGCAAGTGTATAACGGTAGATGTTGTCGACGAATAATAATACGTCACGACCTTTACCATTTTCGTCTTTTTCATCACGGAAGTATTCAGCCATAGTCAAACCAGTTAACGCTACGCGTAAACGGTTACCTGGTGGCTCATTCATCTGACCGTAGACCATTGCTACTTTGTCAAGAACGTTAGAATCTTTCATTTCGTGATAGAAGTCGTTACCTTCACGAGTACGCTCACCAACACCAGCAAACACAGATAAACCTGAGTGTGCTTTCGCGATGTTGTTGATCAACTCCATCATGTTAACGGTTTTACCAACACCCGCACCACCGAATAAACCAACTTTACCACCTTTCGCGAACGGGCAAAGTAAGTCAATTACTTTAATACCAGTTTCTAAAAGATCAGTAGAAGCTGCTTGTTCAGCATAAGAAGGTGCTTGACGGTGAATCGGCAAACGTTCTTCAGTCGCTACAGGACCTGCTTCATCGATAGGGCGACCCAATACGTCCATGATACGACCAAGCGTAGCAGGACCCACTGGAACAGAAATCGGTGCATTTGTGCTAGTTACATTAAGGCCACGTTTAAGACCTTCTGTAGAACCCATTGCGATGGTACGAACAACACCATCGCCAAGCTGTTGCTGAACTTCTAAAGTAGTTTCAGTACCGTCAACTTGGAGAGCGTCATAGATCTTAGGAACGCTATTGCGCTCAAACTCGACGTCGATAACCGCGCCGATGATCTGAATGATACGACCGCTACTCATTGCTGTCTCCTCAATTCAAACTTAATAATGTTAAACGGCAGCGGCACCGCCAACGATCTCGGAAATTTCCTGAGTAATCGCGGCTTGACGCAGCTTGTTGTAAATGAGTTGTAGGTCTTTAATCAATTGGCCTGCGTTGTCTGTCGCTGCTTTCATTGCGACCATACGAGCAGACTGCTCACATGCAACGTTTTCAATCACACCTTGATAAACCATAGACTCGATGTAGCGAACCAACAAACCATTTAACAATTCTTCTGCTTCTGGTTCGTAGATATAGTCCCAACCATAAGTACGGTTGAGATCATCGCCTGCTTGCGCTGGTGCTAAAGGAACAAGTTGTTCTACTTTAGGCTGTTGAGTCATCGCATTGACGAAACCATTTGAAACGAGGTAGATACGATCTAATTCGCCTTTATCAAATGCATCAAGCATAACTTGTACAGAGCCAGTTAACTGTTCCAAACTCGGCGCGTCGCCAAGTTGGGTCGTTGCACCAAGCACTTTACCGCCGTAATTCTTAAAAAACGAAACCGCTTTTTGACCAATCAAAGCAAATTCAACTTCAATTGACTGCTCTTGTTGTGCTTTGACATGCTGCACAACTTTCTTGAACAAGTTAATGTTCAAGCCACCTGCCAAGCCACGATCTGAAGACACCACGATATAGCCAACGCGCTTAACAGGGCGATCAACCATATAACGGTGTTTATATTCAGGATTTGCTTGAACTAAGTGAGCAATTACACGGCGCATATTATCGGCATACGGACGGCCTTGAGCCATGCGCTCTTGCGCACGACGCATTTTAGAAGCAGCTACCATTTGCATCGCGCGAGTAATTTTCTGCGTGCTTTTGATACTAGCTACTTTGGCGCGAATTTCTTTTAAATTTGCCATACGCTTAACCTAGTATTCGAAAGCTCTTTCGAGCTTCCGAAGGTTGATCCGTGAACCAAACTTAACTAAAGATAAACTTAGTAAGTTTGAGTCGCTTTGAAGCTCTCAATACCTGCTTTGAATGCTGCTTCGATGTCTTTGTTATAATCACCAGTTTCATCGATCTGTTGCATTAACGCAGCATGTTCTGAACGGAAGTAAGCAATCAACGCAGCATCAAAGTCTACGATTTTCTTCACTTCAACGTCAGCCATGTAGCCTTCGTTAGATGCATAAACAGATACAGCTTGGTCAGCAATTGAGTAAGGAGCATATTGTTTCTGCTTCATTAACTCAGTTACACGTTGACCATGCTCAAGTTGCTTACGAGTTGCTTCATCAAGATCAGAAGCGAACTGAGCAAACGCAGCCAATTCACGGTATTGTGCTAAAGCAGTACGGATACCACCAGACAATTTTTTGATAATCTTAGTTTGAGCAGAACCACCAACACGCGATACAGAGATACCCGCGTTCACAGCAGGACGAATACCTGCGTTGAATAATGATGTTTCTAAGAAGATCTGACCGTCAGTAATCGAAATTACGTTCGTTGGTACGAATGCAGATACGTCACCCGCTTGAGTTTCAATGATCGGTAACGCAGTTAAAGAACCAGTTTGACCAGTTACTGCACCGTTCGTGAACTTCTCAACGTAGTCAGCTGAAACGCGCGAAGCACGCTCAAGAAGACGTGAGTGAAGATAGAATACGTCACCTGGATACGCTTCACGACCTGGTGGACGACGTAATAACAATGAAATTTGACGGTAAGCAACAGCTTGCTTAGACAAATCATCATAAATAATTAACGCATCTTCACCGCGGTCACGGAAGTATTCACCCATTGTACAGCCTGAGTACGGAGCTAAATACTGCATAGCTGCAGGATCAGCTGCCGCAGCTGCGACAACAGTTGTATACGCCATAGCGCCAGTTTCTTCTAGCTTACGTACAACGTTTGCAATTGTTGATTGTTTTTGACCAATCGCAACGTATACACATTTAATGCCAGAGTTTTTCTGAGCGATGATCGCATCGATCGCCATTGCTGTTTTACCAGTTTGACGGTCACCAATGATCAACTCACGCTGACCACGACCTACAGGGATCATGGTATCAACTGATTTATAACCAGTTTGAACAGGTTCGTCGACAGATTGACGCCAAATTACACCTGGTGCTACTTTTTCAACAGCATCAGTTAGTTTTGCATCAATAGGGCCTTTACCATCAATTGGATTACCCAAAGCGTCTACGACACGGCCAAGAAGTTCAGGACCTACCGGAACTTCTAATACACGACCTGTACAACGAGCTTTTTGACCTTCTTGAAGGCTTAGGTAGTTACCTAAAACAACGGCACCCACTGAATCCTGTTCTAGGTTCAGTGCCATACCAAATAAGCCGCCGTCGAATTCGATCATTTCACCGTACATTGCATCCGCAAGACCGTGAATACGCACGATACCGTCAGATACCATGACGATGGTACCTTCATTCTTAGCGGTCGCGCTGGTGTCCAGATCGCCGATACGCTGTTTAATGAGCGCACTGATCTCGGATGGATTCAGTTGTTGCATTGCGCTATTCCTCAATCTTTTTTAAGTTCAGTCTTTTTGCTGTTACGCAAGAAGACGAGTCCGCATTTTTTCAAGCTTGTTAAGCGCAGAGTCATCTATCACTTGGTCGCCTGCACGAATCACAACACCTGCGATTAACGCTGGATTAACGCTAACAGTCACATGTACAGTTCTGTTAAAACGTTTTTCAAGCGCATGAGCTAAAATATGCTCTTGTGTCGCATCCATTGGAAAAGCAGATTCAATCTCCACTTCCAACGTGTTGTTGTTCTGCGATTTAAGTAATTCGTATTCTGCAGCAATTTCAGGCAATAAAACTAAACGATCGTTATCTGCAAGAAGTGTCAAAAAGTTAGACACTGATTGAGATTGATCTTCACCTAAAACTTTCGCAAAAAGACCTACTTGTTCCGCAGGAGTCAGCTCAGGGCGATTTAAATAAGCGGAAAATGCTTCGTCTTGCACCGCAGCACTGAGCAGTTGTAACGCATTTGACCAAGCGTCAGTTGCATTCTGCTCAGATGCATAAGCAAATGCTGCTTTGGCGTACGGGCGTGCTAACGTCAAGAGTTCAGCCATATTTCGCCTCGCTTATAGTTTAGCAGCCAGCTGAGTCAGCATGGCATTATGAGCTTCTGCGTCAACTTGTTGGTTCAGAATTTTTTCTGCGCCAGCAACTGCCAAAGCAGCAACTTGTTGACGTAATTCTTCGCGAGCAGCATTGATGTCTTGATCAACAGTTTCTTTCGCCTGTTGACGAATACGCTCACCTTCAGCCGCAGCCTGGGTACGCGCTTCTTCTACCAATTGTGCTGCACGACGGTTCGCTTGTTCGATCAATTGAGCCGCTTGTGCTTTCGCTGCATCTAACTCTGCCTTAACTTGTGCTTGCGCATCAGCAAGGTCAGCTTTAGCTTTTTCAGCAGCGTTTAAGCCATCAGCGATTTTACGCTGACGCTCACTAATCGCATTGATTAGTGGTGGCCAAACAAACTTCATGCAGAATGCGACGAACATCGCAAATGCAATTGCTTGACCAATCAATGTGAGGTTGATATTCATTTCGCTATTCCTCAATATGTGGATTTAGGAATTAAGCTATTAACCTACAAATGGATTAGCGAAGATGAAGAACAAGCCAATACCAACACCGATCATAGGCACAGCATCAAGAAGACCCGCGATTAAGAACATACGAGTTTGAAGTTGTGGAGCCAATTCTGGTTGACGAGCAACAGCTTCTAAGAAGCGACCACCTAAAAGACCAAAACCAATCGCAGTACCTAAAGCACCGAAAGCGATCAAGATAGCAGATGCAATTGCAACTAGACCTAAAGTGAGTTCCATGAAAAATTCCTCAGAGGTTAGGTTATTACCAAATTAAACTAAAATTTAAGCCCAACCATCAGGTGATAGTTAGGCAATACCATTAATGCTTTTCGCTTGCCATGCTCAAGTAAACGATGGTCAGCATCATAAAGATAAATGCTTGCAGCGTGATTACAAGAATGTGGAAGATAGCCCAAGGCACAGATAACGCCCACTGGATCCAGAACGGTAATAACGCGATTAAGATGAAGATTAACTCACCTGCATACATGTTACCGAACAGTCGTAGAGCCAACGAAACTGGACGAGCAAGGAAAGTTACTAATTCCAAAATCAAGTTCACTGGAATCAATAACGCTTTTGCAACTGGGTTACTTGGATTAAACGGGTTAAGTGCCAACTCGCCAACGAATCCTCCAACACCTTTTTCACGGATGCTGTAGAACAAGATCAACACAAATACCGACAATGACATACCTAAAGTAATGTTCGGGTCAGTAGATGGAACAACCTTGAAATAAACGTGGTGAGGGTCCATACCAAATACACTTGCACCAATCTGTTGAGCTAGATAAGGAATCCAGTCTACAGGAATCAAGTCCATTGCGTTCATGAGGAAAATCCACACGAAAATGGTCAATGAAAGTGGAGCAATTAAACGTGATTTGCCGTGGAAAGTATCACGAACACTTGAGTCAACAAACTCAATGATCATCTCGATCGCTGATTGGAATTTAGTTGGTACACCTGCATTCGCAGCTTTCGCAACTGTCCAGAACAACAAACAGAAAATAACACCAAGTCCGATAGACCAACCCATTGAATCCAAGTGAATTGCAGTGAACCCCATCGATTGAGCTTCTTCAGCAGTCTCAGCCAATTTCCATGTACCATCAGGCATTTTGCCATAGGTCATATTGGTCAAGTGATGCTTGATATACTCGGTCGAAGTCAGGGCATGTTCTTCAGCAGCCATAAATCACACCTGGTCAATGTCAATCATTAAAAAGAAGTTAAACGAACCATGCGTACTGCAATAATCTCGTTTCTACTTCCAAAAATCTCAAAATGTGCTTTATCCACGTTTTTGTAGACGCGACGCCCAAAACGGCGCGACCCACGACATCGCTTGTACGAGGATAAATCCACTAAACAATGCAACCGGTGACAGCGGTTTAACATTGCTTAAAATTAATATAAAACCAACGATCACAATCGCAAACTTCCCAAGCATGCCTCGATACATGTTTAGCATGACTTGTTTTGATGCTCTGGCACCTGCCGTTCTGAACGACTGCCAAGCAAAATAACAGTGTGCTAACCAACAGACCAAAGCTCCAAGCGCAGCACTTAAAGCAGCAGTTGTATCTTTAATCAGCCAAGCCAATAAAGCTGCCACTGGGATCATACACGCTTGTAAGAAGACCAAAGCTTTTGCTAATCGTCGGTCAATCATGCGACTAGTTCGGCTCATTTTTTACCCACTTACAGCGTAACTGCTTGACAAGTTTTATTGATGATCGTTTCGAATCGCAGGCATTATAGAGTTACACCCCTGAACATGCAATCTTTTCTCGACTTAAGTCTGCTTTTTTCGTTACCATATTTTCTGACGATAGAGTCAACTCAATTAATTTTTTTTCATCATTTTTGCGCACTTAATACGCACTTATCGGTTTTTGAAGCCAATTTTTTCCAAGCAACCACAAAATCATCCTCCCCTCTCATGCTTTCATCTACCGATTCAAAGATGATGGGATTCAGCTTCTGATATTGGCTTGAACTTGCTGAAGTTTCAGCCAATAGGCACATTTTTGACTTTGGTCGACTATCTTTTAAGTACTTTATTTGTGCAGCTGTAGGCGCAATATGCGGATCATCAGTTAATGCTCCAGCAAACTTCAAATTCAGCGCCCGCTCTAAATATTGATAGGCATCATGATAAGACCAATATGGTTTTGCCTTATTAGTACTCTCGTATATTTGCGAAGCCTGTAGCATTTGTTGTGCAAAGTTTTTTGCATTTGACATATATTTATTTTTATTTTCTGGATTTTGCTGTGATCGCAAAGTCGCAATAAAGAAAGCAATACGAACTGCATTATTTGGTTCCAACCAAACATGACTATCCATCGTATTCGCTAAAGCTACTCCACGTAAACTACGCTGAGGAAGTATCGTTAAAATTCCTGAGTCCAATAAAGCAATCGCTTTTCGATTTTGACCTAAGAGCTTTTCTAAAGGTGCTTCATGTGCCTTGCCTAGCCATATCACCAAAGAGGCATCCTGAATCGCTTTGCGGTGAGCAGGTGTCAATTGAACATCATGTCCAGTTTGATCATTTAAAAGTAATACAGGTTCTTCAATTCCTTGTGTTACTTCCTTAGCGATCAAATAAATTGGATGTGTCGAAACCACTAAACTTTGAGTCCACCCCCATGTACTAAACATTGAAAAGAAAACAAAGATTAAAAGGCGTGACATTACAGTAGTACTCAACTTAGCGAAGCATGTTATAATATAACAAAAGTTAAAAATTGCCTATGTCTATTTTCTACCCCCTTTGTCACCATAATCATCAAGATCACGATATAGATAGTTATAGATCATTTGCATGTTATGATATGTGCAAAACAATGAGGTCAAGTTATGAGTTCTTGTTCACATGAACATGATAATGCTTTGCACGGTGTCCACGGTCATCACGATATTAAAGCAAGAATTGCGGAAGCAGAGCTTTTATGTACTGCGGTTGGCGCACGACTAACACCTTTACGCAAAGAAGTTCTTGAACTCATTCTAAATGCCTCAGCCCCTATGGGCGCCTATGATCTGCTGGCAAAAATAAAAGGTCAAGCTGATCGCCCTGCTGCACCACCGACGGTGTATCGAACATTAGATTTCCTGCTAGAGAAAGGTTTAATCCATCGTTTAACCTCAATCAATGCTTACATCCCTTGCTGCCATCCACGTGAAGGACATCAAGCTGCTTTTTTGATTTGTACAGAATGCCACTCTGTAAAAGAAGCATCTGCTCAAGGCTTAATTCAACAGTTAGATCAATTGGCGGCATCTGATCAATTTATCGCGCAACACAGCATTATTGAAATCTCTGGAAAATGTCATCAGTGCAGCACTCGTCAATAAGCCCTTCATTGATTGAACTTGAAAATATTTCGGTTCGACGAGATGAACGAGACATCCTTAGAAATGTTAATTTTGCTTTACAAGCAAAAGAAATCGTCACATTGATTGGTCCGAATGGCGCTGGTAAGTCTACGTTAATCAAAGTATTGCTTGGCATCATGCAACCCAACGCGGGCAAAGTCACTTTTGCTAAAAAGCTAAAAATGGCATATGTCCCACAAAAATTTAATCCGTCTAGCAGCCTGCCCTTACGTGTCCAAGACTTACTTGATCTAGAAGCATGTGCAAGTGATCTTCGCAAAGAAATTATTCAGGACACTGGGATTTCAAAACTACAATTATCTAAAGTTCAGCAGTTATCCGGAGGAGAACGTCAGCGTGTTCTCCTTGCTCGCGCCTTATTACGTCAACCTGATATTTTAGTTCTTGACGAACCCATGCAGGGTTTAGACATCCAATCAGAAGCCGAACTGTATGAATACGTACGTAGTCTGCCAGAGCGTTATGGTTGTGCTGTTTTAATGGTTTCTCACGATTTACAGTGGGTTATGCAAGGTACGCATCGTGTAGTTTGTCTCAATAAGCACATTTGTTGTAGCGGACTACCTGAAAGCATTCAACAGCATCCTGAGTATCAAGCAATTTTTGGAACTCAACGCATGTTTTATCAGCATCACCACAATCATTGTGGGCATAGCGATCATGTTGAATCCTGTACGCATGACCCTCGTCCACATATCCACCCTGAACCAAAGGTCTAAGCGATGATGGAATGGTTAGAGTTACTGTTACCTGCTTGGATCATGGGGACATTGCTAGTATTTCTCACAGCACCTTTAGGTTGTCTGATGCTTTGGCGCAGGATGTCATTTTTTGCAGACACTATGGCGCATGGCACATTACTCGGTGTTGCCATAGCAGGAATGCTTCAACTGCCTTTTTGGTTAGGTGTTGGTTGTTTAGCAGGACTCTTAGTCGCTATTTTATGGGTTCTACATGATTCAAGATTGCCAAATGATGCCTTATTGGCATTGTGTTCAGCGACATTACTGTGCTCAGGCCTACTTCTAATACAGCATTTACCAAGTTTAAGACCTGAACTATTAAGCTACTTATTTGGCGATCTATTGAGTATCGAATGGGCTGATTTACCTTTATTTGCGATTGTTATCGCTGCAGCATTGGTTGTTCTTTATCGCTCATGGTCCGCACAAATTCAGATTTCTATTGACCCTGACATTGCGATCAGTGAAGGTGTGAATGCTAAATGGCAGCGTCTAGTTTTTATGTTGCTTCTCGCTTTATTTACCGTGTTGGCACTTCGCGCAGTAGGCTCTCTACTGATGGGTGCTTTGCTGGTCATTCCCGCATTGAGTGCTCGCTTACTGGCTCACTCCCCTAAACAAATGGTGATTTGGGCATTTGTGCTTGCTCAATTTGGAGTAACCGTTGGATTATGGTCAAGTGCAGCATTAAATATTGCTACAGGATTAAGCATCGTTTTGTTTATGGCACTTACATTCGCAGCTATTTTCGCAACACAAAAATTTAAATCTCTTAGCGTATCTTCAGCAAAAGATTAACTCGTTTGCTGAATTGCACTCAACAATGCGGCTGCACAACCAAACATCACCGCAAAACTTCGATTTAAATATTTTTGCTGTCGAGGTGAACGCAGTAATCTCAAGATTTTTGATGCAAGTCCTGTGTATGCTGCCATCACCATCAAATCAATCACGACCATTGTAATCGCCATGATCACATATTGTATCCACTGCGGTTGATTTAAATCTAAAAATTGCGGGAGTACAGCCAACAAAAAAACGATAGCTTTAGGATTACTCATGTTGACGATGAATCCTTTAAACACCAGTACTAAAGCAGGTGTGTTTTTCTGCTCGGTTTGAATATCAATATTTTGAGCTGGGGCAGTCCACTGAACATAAGCTAAATATAATAAATAAATGACCCCAAACCATTTCACCACCTGAAACGCCCACGGTGTCGTCGCAAAAAGAACTCCCACCCCTGCGGCTACAATCATAATTTGAATAATCAAAGCCAGCTGCAAGCCAATCGCATTCCAATAGCCATGCTTAAAGCCATAGTTTAAACCACTCGACATTGAAGCGATCGCCCCCGCCCCTGGAGAAAGACTAATCACCCAGCATGCCAACATAAAGGCGAACCAAACTTGGAAACTCATATATAAAAGACATAAATAAAATGGAATTATACTGTTTTATTGCTGAAATTTTCTGCTAATCCATGAGGTAAAAAAGAATAAATAAACTATTAAACAGTTATATCATCAGGCACAATATTGTTTTTTGCTGTATTAAAAAATAATTAAGGAGATTTTAATGACTGCTCAATCTGTCATTCTTCCACTACCTTCAGATCATGCACGCTTTATTGTGCTTCGCTTAAAAGATCTTACAATTTCTGAATTAAAACAACAGATTGAAGCTCTTCTATCAACTCGCGACCGCCTCATCACCCAACATCCAAATGATCAAATTAAAACTGCTGTTGCGTTTGGTCCTGAGTTGTGGACACAACTCAGCACTGAAACACCAGAAGGTTTTAAACAACTCGACCCTCAAAGTGGCGCATTTAATATGCCTGTTGTACCAGCAGATGTATTTATTCATATTGCAAGTGCACGTGCTGATATTTGCTTCTCAATCAGTCAAGCCTTCTTTGCAGGTATTCAAGACAAAGTAGAAGTCTTGGATGAACGCCATTGCTTTAGATTTTTTGATGGACGTGATATGACAGGGTTTATTGACGGCACTGAAAACCCTCAATTTCCTGACGATCGTGCTGAAGCTGCGCTGCTACCTGAGCAAGCAGGCAAATTTGCGGATGGAAGTTTTATTTTTGCTCAGCGTTATGTCCACGACTTAGCGAAATGGCAACAACTCAAAGTCGATACGCAAGAGCAAGTATTTGGTCGTACCAAATTAGAGTCAATTGAACTTGATGATGATATCAAACCTGAAAACTCTCATGTTGCACGCACAGTCGTGGAGGACGATGAGGGTGAAGAAATGGAAATCCTCCGTCACAGCTTGCCATATGGTGATGGCAAAGGTGAACAAGGTTTATTTTTCGTCGCCTATACCAATGATCTAAATATTATTGATGCAATGTTACAGCGTATGTTCGGAACTGCTGGTGATGGCATTCATGATCGCCTATTACATTTCACTACAGCAGTTGATGGTGCCTATTACTTTGCGCCTAGTGATGAACTTCTAGAGGAAATATTGGCAGCATAAAAAAAGGAAGCCTTAGCTCACTACTGTCCCATAGTTTGCTCTAAATAAAAAAACCTGAGTCTAAATAGTTAAAATATGAGTGCAAACAAACACTTTAACTATAAAGGACTCAGGTTTTGTCACATCAGAATACCGTATTTCATCAATTACTCAAACCCATTCTAAGACAAGATTTTGAACGTCTGGCTAAACTGCACCACTCTGGGCAAAAATTAAGATCAGCCACCCGCTGGGATCAGTTTG
>NZ_KB849659.1:0-115027 GCF_000368765.1 Acinetobacter junii CIP 64.5 | reverse complement strand
AACTTTCATCTGGCAGCATCCACCATTGCTGCAATTTATAAAGACCGCTGGAAGATTGAGTTATTCTTTAAAGCCATCAAGCAGAATTTAAAACTGAAGTCATTTCTAGGTCGAAGCCGCAATGCGATACAAACGCAAATATGGATTGCATTAATTGCCTATTTGCTGGTGAACTTCGCTAAACACATGGCACAAGAAGGATGGAGTGTTCAGCGTTTACTGAGAATTATTCAGATCAATTTATTTGAAAGGAAACTTTTAAGGTCACTCTTTGTGCCTGATAAAAAATGGCGAAAACAAGAAGAACCTCAATTGAGGTTCTTCTTGTGATATTTGTGGGACAGTAGTGGCGTAACGCTCCTTTTTATTTAAAACGGAATTCGTTTATATCGACGATATTCAGGATGCCAGAAAGATTCTTCTATTTTTTGCTGCAATAAATCATCACTAATGGTTACAGCCACACCATCTGCCATTGCAGCTTTTGCCACTTCAAATGCAATTACTTTAGACACTTGTTGAATTTCACCTAAAGGTGGCAATAAATCCGCTTGTGGATCTTTCAGCAACGGTGAACAGTCTGCTAAAGCACTACTTGAAGCCATGAGCATGTTTTCTGTAACGCGTTTAGCGCCTGATGCTACTACACCTAAACCAATACCAGGGAAGATGTATGAGTTATTGCACTGCGAAATATTATAAAGCTTGCCGTGATGATTTACAGGTGCAAATGGGCTACCCGTTGCAATTAATGCTTTACCTTCAGTCCATTCCACAATATCCGCCGGTACTGCTTCTACACGCGAAGTCGGGTTAGATAACGGCATCACAATTGGTCGTTCACAATTGGCAGCCATGGTCTTAATGATTTCTTCAGTAAATAGGCCCGGCTGACCAGAAACACCGATTAATACTGTAGGCTTGGCATTTTTAACAACATCAAGCAGTGAAATCACTTCTTCAATATTGCCCCATTGGTCTACTACTTCAGCTTTTTGAGCTAACTTACGTTGGAAGTCTAATAGGTTTGGCTGATTTTCAGTGATCAAACCAAAACGATCTACCATGTAAACACGAGCACGTGCTTCAGCATCGGTTAGACCTTCTGAAACCATTTGTGCAACGATTTGCTCTGCAATACCACAACCAGCCGAACCTGCACCTAAGAAAGCAATTGTTTGGTCTTTTAATTGTTTACCTGCTGCACGGCTTGCAGCAATTAAACTACCAACAGAAACCGCTGCTGTTCCTTGAATATCATCATTGAAACAACAAATTTTATCGCGATATTTTTCTAAAAGTGGCATCGCATTTTTTTGTGCGAAATCTTCAAACTGGATGAGCGCTTTTGGCCAACGATGCTTTACAGCTTCAATCACCATATCTACAAAGTCATAATACTCATCACCACTAATACGTGGTTGACGCCATCCCATGTAGATTGGGTCATTTAATAATTGAGGGTTATTCGTCCCTACATCGATTGTGATTGGCAATGTGTAAGCAGGGCTAATACCACCACATGCGGTATACAGCGAAAGTTTCCCAATTGGAATACCCATGCCACCAATGCCTTGGTCACCAAGACCTAAAATACGTTCACCATCTGTAATCACGATGACTTTGACATTATTTTTATTAACGTTTTGCAAAATATCATCAATCACATCACGATCTGGATATGAAATGAAAACACCACGATGACGGCGATAGATATCAGAGAAACGTTGACATGCCTCACCCACAGTTGGCGTGTAAATAATTGGCATCATCTCTTCAAGATGATTTTCAATTAAGTGGTAGAACAGAGTTTCGTTGGTATCTTGGATATTACGTAAATAGATGTGCTTATTAATATCATCATTGAAAGCACAATATTGCTGATAAGAGCGTTGGCTTTGCTCTTCGATAGTTTCAATAATATGTGGAAGTAACCCGTGTAAGTTAAAGTTACTTCTTTCTTCTTGAGTGAAAGCGGACCCTTTATTCAAAAGGGGTAACTCTAAAAGTGTATAGCCTGCATAAGGGATATAAAGGGGATGTTTACTTGGGTGACCTGATATCATTGCCTATCTCATTTTCCAGCTTAGAACTCAGAAAAGTACAGTTTCAGCACTCTCTAAAGCTCGTTGTATGCGTAAGCTTAAGACTATTTAATACAAAATAGGTATTTTAAACTGTGATATTGAAATTGAATACTATTTAGAAAAAACATATAACAAAATTAATATTAAAAATTAATTACTTACATTTTTCATCTTTTTAAATCTATTCTTTCTTAACTCTATATCTGGCTTAGAATCTTATATTTTTGCCCTGTCTTACATTTTTATAAAAAATACCAAGTGTTTTACTATCTTATAATTTCAAAAATATTGCATAGAAAGCTTGAATTTACTTGTTTTTAGAATTTTACTAATTTTATTTTTTAATATTTACGAAAAAAATAGTTCTCGGCAACTTCATGAAAGAAATTAAATGAAAGCGTTAAATGCACTCCCCTAACTTATAGGAAATTTGCTATATTTGACGTTTTTCTGCGACATCTATTTTCGATTGATATGAATACGGCAATACAAGCAGCTCTCGACCATGCAGTGCAAACCCTTCAGCAAGAAGGTGTGCTTCCTTCGGATTGGAATAATTCAAGCAATTTAACGCGCACCAAAGACCGAAGCCATGGCGACTTTGCTTCTAATATTGCCATGATCGGCTCTAAAGCCGCTGGTATGAAACCACGCGATTTAGCTGAGAAAATTCTCGCAGCGCTACCAGAAGTTGCAGACATCAGCAAAGCTGAAATCGCAGGTCCTGGTTTTATCAATTTCTTTTTAAATGCAGATCAACGTTTTGCAATTCTTGACCAGATTCAGGCTCAAAAAGAAAGCTTTGGTCGTAGCCAATCAAATGCAGCTAAAAAGATTCAAGTTGAATTCGTTTCTGCAAACCCGACGTCTAGCCTACACGTAGGTCATGGCCGCGGGGCTGCTTATGGTATGACTGTTGCAAACTTGCTTGAAGCGACAGGTGCTAAAGTTGATCGCGAATATTATGTAAATGATGCTGGCCGTCAAATGGATATTTTGGCGACTTCTACTTATTTGCGCTATTTAGAGTTAACAGGTCAAACTCTTGTTTTCCCTAAGAATGCCTACCAAGGCGACTACGTGAAAGAAATCGCACAAAGCATCATTGATCAAGATGGTGATGCTTATGTTCGTCCAGTTGCAGATATCTACAAAGATGTACCAGAAGACGTTCAATATGCAGAAGAATTAGACGCTGATGGCAACAAAGTTGTGCTCTCTGGGGATAAAGAAAAGCATATTGATGGTTTAATTTCGAATTCTCAAAAACATTTAGGTGAAGGCTATCGCGTTTTCCACCAAGCGGCTTTGCTTGCCATTTTAGATGATATTAAAGACGACCTCGCAGACTTTGGTGTGACCTTTGATCAATGGTTTAGTGAAGCATCATTGGCTGATAAAATTGATGAAGCACTTGCAACACTTGATCAACGCGGTTTCCTATACGAAAAAGATGGCAATATCTGGTTTAAATCAACTGAATTTGGTGATGAAAAAGATCGTGTTGTGAAACGTCGTAACGGTCAAACCACTTATTTTGCATCCGACATTGCTTATCATTTGAATAAATTACAACGTGGTTATACTGACTTAATTGATATTTGGGGTTCAGACCATCATGGTTATATCTCACGTGTCAAAGCAGCAATTGACGCGATGGGCTATGACTCGAAGAAATTGACTGTACTTTTAGTTCAGTTCGTGAGTTTGTGGCGTGGCGGTGAGATGGTACAAATGTCATCTCGTTCAGGTCAGTTCGTCACATTGCGTGATCTACGTAAAGAAGTTGGTAATGATGCGGCACGCTTCTATTACGTGATGCGTAAATCTGAGCAACACATTGATTTTGACTTAGACCTCGCGGTTTCGCAAAGCAAAGACAATGCGGTGTATTACATCCAATATGCGCATGCGCGTGTAAACAGTATTGTCAATCGTGCTAAAGAAAAAGGCATTGTATTTGACGCTACGAATGCACGACAGTTTGCTGATCTATTAACCTTAGAGACAGAAACAGAAATACTTGCAAAATTAGCAGCTTATCCTGAAATTGTTATACGAGCTGCAAATGTTTGCGAACCACATCAAATTGGTAACTATCTCAAAGATTTGGCTGCACTATTCCATGGTTGGTATGCACAAGATGGTGTGAAATTTGTAGATGAAACAAATACCTCATTGTCTCAAGCACGCTTACTGCTCTCAACGAATGTACAGCAAGTGTTACGTAATGGTTTAGAGTTATTGGGCGTATCTGCACCAGACTCAATGTAATCTAAACAACGTTATAATTAATAGATGCAAGCAAAGTTCGCTTTGCTTGCTTTATTATTTATATCGTTTAAGTTTAAGAAATGAGAGATTCATATTCACTTTACAGAAAAAAACACTATCTTAGGTTTTATCTGATAAATAATAAGGTGAATAACGCATTATTTTTGAACATAATGCTTTGTTTATTCAATGATTCACGTTACAAATAACATAATAGGATCAAGAGGAATTTCAGGTGTTTGGAAAAACGCAACGTGGTGTATCTGAACGACCAAATAAACCCAAAAAACCACTCATACCCAAGTGGCTCGGTATGCTTGTAGCCATTTTGGCGATTCTATGTGTTGCGGTTATGTTGATGCTATGGAAACCATGGCAACCTGTACCTGCTAAAAACCAGGTGACATCAGAGCATTATCAAGAAGAAGATACCAACAAAGACTATCGCTTCTATGATCTGCTCCCTCAACAACAAGTCACGCCAATTCCTGAACAAGCTGTTCCTGAAACCAAACAGCAAGGTAATGTCGTGATTATTGAATCCCCAGCCGCAGAGACGACAAACGCTGATGCGTCAGGAGGAATTACGCCAAGTGAGCAAACAGCTCCTGCTCAAGCCACTTATATTTTACAAGTGAGAAGCTATCCAGATCCTGATAGTGCCGATGCACGACGTGCCGAAATTATTTTAAATGGTTTATCGGCAGATGTAGTCAAAACTGTTGAAAATGGTCAAACATGGTATCGTGTTTTTTCAGGACCATACGATAGCCAAGATGCCGCTTTAGCAGCACAACAAACACTTCAAAATAGTGGTATTGATTCGATTGTCATCAAACGTTGATCGGCAAAATATCAAATAGAAAAGGAACGCTTGATCGTTCCTTTTTTATTTAAAGCAAGATGATTTGAACTAGCCACACTCAGATTCTAAACTTTTCTGTTCAGCACGTTGAAATGCCGCGCGCTCTTGTATTCGCTGTACAAAGGCTTGAATATTTGGGTATTTCCCATGTAGACGTTTTTGTAACGCAATCAATGGGAACGCCATTTGAATATCAGCAAATGAAAACTCACCTGCAAAATAATCATGCTCAGACAGATATTGTTCTAAATACAGAATATGTTCTTTTACACGAGGACGAATAAAACCACCTTTTACGCCATCTGTGATTTTCTCGGCAATTGGACGAATCACCCACGGTACATGCTTACTGACATTGTTCATGACTAAAGTCATCACCAAAAGCGGCATCAAAGACCCTTCCGCATAATGCATCCAATAGTCATATTGTCTTTGATCTTTCGCTTGTTGGGGTTTGAACTGCTGAAGTCGATCATATTGTTGCTGCAAATAATCCAAAATCACTGCCGATTCAACAATCACATCACCATCATCTACCAAGATAGGTGCTTTGCCGAGAGGATGTATGTTTTTAAGGATTTCTGGTGCTGCGTAACTGGCTGACCTTTGATAAAACTCTACTTGGTAGTCCACACCAAGCTCCTCTAATGCCCACAGTATTCGAAACGAACGGGAGCATTGCAGATAATGTAAGGTAATCATTTTGTGTGCCTGCTTGTGCTACGCAACTGTTGTTTTTTATCCCTCTAACAGTTGCGTTTAGAATTATGTTTTGCCCAAGCACAATAGCACTAAAGCCTTAAAGAATCACGGTCTGAATGTCTAAACTGCGTAACAAAGTTTTAGTGACAGGTGTCTTGCTGCAGACATTGAGAAGTTTTTCTTTTAGCTCTGGTGAAACAGGTTGCTTAAAGGTGACACGACGTTTAATTCGCTCCTGTTGTTCACGATTAGTATGAAAATCCACCTCAACAGTAAACTCACCTAAGTCTATTTCTTTATGTTGAGCATACATGCGCAATGTAATCATGGTACATGATGCTAGGCTAGCTGTAAGAAAATCATATGGTGCGGGACCTGTGTCATGTCCACCGAAAGATTCAGGCTTATCTGTCAAAAATTGATGCGTTCCACTAGTCACTTCCCCTTTCTACGGTTCAGGTAAAGTTAGAACTTTTACACTTGCGATAACACTCATTTTGAAGCCCTCATTTGATCAGGTAGCGTTGGTGCTTCCAAGCGTTTGCCTTGATAATCTGGAATCTCACCAAAGCGTGCATCATGGTTAATCCAGTCTTCACGTGCTTGCTGCAAGTCTTCCATCGTGCGTCCTACGAAGTTCCACCACAACAAAATAGGTGATTCAAAAGGTTCACCGCCAATGAGAAGCACTCGATTACCAGATTTGATTTCAACTTCGATTTCCGTCAAACCTGTTTCTAAAACCACCATATTATCAGCAGTTAATTCATGTCCGTTCACACGAGCTTTGCCATCAAGCGCCATGAAAGCATATTCAAATGCTGGATTAAGTGGTATACGTGTTTTAGTATCTTGGGTAGCAATGAGATCAACCCCTACTAACGGTGTATGAACCACAACTGGAGAAGTCGTCTCTAAATATTCACCCACCAGTACAGTAAATTCCAGACCGTCTTTTTCAACAACAGGAAGATCGGGATAATGTTCAAATTTCGGATCCATGTTGCGCTTATGGTCCGGTAATGCGATCCAGAGCTGTGCCGCATGCATTTGAGTTTCAGTATCAGGTGCAACCTCGGTATGAGAAATACCATGTCCCGCTGTCATTAAATTAACTTGTTTAGGACGAATTAATTGCTTTGACCCTAAACTATCTGTATGCATCATGGTCCCTTCAATCATCCAAGTGAAGGTTTGCAAACCAATATGTGGATGAGGTCCTACATCCAAACCATTGCCGGCAGGAAATGTTACTGGTCCTGCATGATCTAAAAAGCACCATGCCCCAATCATTCGTTTTTGTCGACTAGGTAAAGCCCGCTTAATCACCGTCCCCTGTCCAATTTCGGCAGAGCGAATTGGAAATTCCTGAATAAATTGATTGGCAAATTTTTCGCAATCCTTTGAATCCGAAATATCGTAATCGTTATTATTGCTCATGATATTACTCTCTTTTACCTATGCTTGTGCAATGAGTCGTTATACTGATCTTAACAATACACTCATTATTCAATATAGTCTTTTAGTAATACACAGGGTGCTATGAATGAGACAATCAATTTTTAATAATCGAAAATCTAAAGGGATATGGCCAACTTAAGGTGATTGGGTCTTAACTTGTTGTTTTAAATTTTTCATAAATTGTCCAAACTGTGGCAAGAATTCTTGAAACAATGGATGGTCTCGATTCTCTAACATGACTTCACTAAATAACTTTAGACCGACTGCAAAAGACTTTGTGGTTTGATCATCAAAAAATTCTGCTTTCTTTAACTTTTCAACAATCTCAAAAATATCGTCATGATTACCAGTATAGAACTCGAACCTTTCCGTATAAGTAGAAACTTCCCCTTTGGCATCTTTTAAATGTTGTACCGTAACGTGATATTGATGCTGTTTCATACATAAACCCTCTATTAAAGTTGATAGTTTTTAGATAATTTCAACCTGTTTAAGACCCACCTATAGGCGCCCAATCGCAACAGCAGCCTGATCAATTTTTTCAGCAATTTGATAGATCTGCTCTTGCTTCAACTCAGTGGTATTCAATTTCAAACGTAAAGCTGTTTTTAAGTTTTCCATGGCACGGTGAATTTCGATTAATTGATCATTACTGTGAATTTCACGTCTCAAACGCAATTTCTCTAACAACCCACTTAGCTTGTCTTGGTGTTCATTTAAATAAGCTTCCCCAAATTCCGTAATTTGATATTGTTTACGCTCTACATCTAGCAAGTTAATGAGGTTCATTTCTTCCAGGCTAGTTAAAGTCGGATAGATTGTTCCTGCACTTGGCGTATAGCCATCGCCTACCAAATCACTTATTTCTTTAATAATTTCATAACCATGCTTAGGACTTTGCTGAATAAGATGAAGGACTAAAAGTTTCATACGTCCAGCTTCAAAAAGTCTCCCACGACGCCCCGAACGGTGATGGCCGTGATGATGGTCATTATGTTCAGCATAATGATGTTGTGATTGTTGTCTCATCTTTGGAGGTTCTCTAATACGCACAATTTATAACTATTAAGATATATCTTAATATATCTTTTATCAAGAAAAAGTAATAAACTCCAACCTATTACTTTGATAATTATTAAAATTAATATTATTTTCTTTAAACACTAAGTAATAAAAAAAGAGTGCTTAAGCACTCTTATATAGCCGTATGTTTAGTAAAGTCGGTAAAAAAAGCCAGAATCTAAAAAATTATTATGTGATCAAATTTCTTTTCTGCTCAAACTGCTCTTCAATTTTTGAACTCAGAAAATTAACAATAGGCTGCAAAGCATAATGTTCCTCTTGCCAATTTTGCTTGCCGATTTCCCCTCTATATTCCTGTATAAGCCGCTGCAATACGAATTTCTGCTCAGGAGGAAGCTGAGGCATAACCCATCGAGCTGCATTGCCTTTTGAAGCAATATCCTTCATGACTAAACTAAAATAGATCCGGCATAAAGCTAAAATCTGGTTTCTTTCATCTGCATCCTCATCCCAATGAGCTACAATTTCGGGATAAGTATCAGACATTGCTTGCCATAGTTCTTGATCAGAAATTTCAGGTGCCCATTGGTTTAGAGCTGGACCAAATAAAACTGTATGATGAGATCTCGCTTTTCTAAGCAATATACTAATATCTGGGTCTTTCTGCGAACTTAATGTTCCACCTTCTTTAAGTTCTTCACGTAGCCATTCACCAAACTGCATTTCATAACTTAAAGGATAATTTCCAGACTGAATCTCATCTTTTAATAAAATAGTAACTTCTAATGGTCTTTGTAATTCCCCAACAGGCTGTGAAATTTTTAGTAATTCTCGTGCAAGCTGCTCGCGTAAAGCAGATGTTAATGGTTGAGTAACCACGACCAGAACATCAAGGTCACTTTCTGGCCCTAAGCCACCATCAACAGCTGAACCATAAAGATAGATTGCAAATAATGATTCCGCTAAAAGTTGCTGTAATTTTTCTTGTAGATATTCTAACTGAATGAAATCAGACAACTCTCACCTCCTTCGGAAGAAACAGATATAAAAAAGGCAGGATTTAATCCTGCCTTTTCATTTGATTATTCCCACTCAATCGTTGCTGGTGGTTTAGATGACACGTCGTATACCACACGTGATACATCTTTAATTTCGTTCATAATGCGTGTTGAGATTTTATCAACCAATTCGTATGGTAAATGTGCAAAACGAGCTGTCATAAAGTCAACTGTTTCAACTGCACGAAGCGCAATCACCCATGCATAACGGCGGCCATCACCGACTACACCCACTGATTTAACAGGTTGGAAGACAGCAAATGCTTGAGCTGTTTTATCATACCAACCGCTGTCACGAAGCTCTTGCATAAAGATATCATCAGCAAGACGAAGAATATCTGCATATTCTTTTTTCACTTCACCCAAAATACGAACGCCTAAACCTGGGCCCGGGAATGGATGACGGTAGATCATGCTGTGCGGTAAACCAAGTGTAGTACCTAATTTACGTACTTCATCTTTAAACAAGTCACGTAAAGGTTCAACCAATTCAAATGCTAAATCATCTGGTAAACCACCCACATTGTGGTGAGATTTAATAACGTGTGCTTTACCTTGTTTGCTTGCAGCAGATTCAATTACGTCTGGGTAAATTGTACCTTGCGCCAAGAATTTCACGCCATCAAGTTTACGTGCTTCTTCAGCAAATACTTCAATAAACTCGCGACCAATAATTTTACGCTTTGCTTCAGGATCGGTAACGCCAGCTAGAGCATTTAAGAAGCGCGCTTCTGCATCTGCACGAATAACACGAATACCCATGTTTTCAGCAAACATTTGCATCACTTGGTCACCTTCGTTTAAACGAAGCAAACCATTATCAACAAATACACATGTTAATTGATCACCAATCGCTTTGTGTAAAAGCGCAGCAACAACAGATGAGTCAACACCACCAGAAAGACCTAAAAGTACTTTCTCATTACCAATTTGCTCACGTAACTGCTCTACACGCAAATCGATGATGTGTTCAGGTGTCCAAAGGCCACCACATCCACAAATTTTGTGAACGAAATTAGAAAGTAGCTCTTCACCTTTTGCCGTGTGTGTTACTTCTGGGTGGAACTGAACACCGTAAAAACGGCGTGTTTCATCACTTACAGCAGCAACTGGACAGCTTGGTGTGCTTGCAGTAATCGTAAAACCTTCTGGAATCTGGCTCACTTTGTCGCCGTGGCTCATCCAAACGTGTAGTTGGTTTTCGCGGTCTTGTAAGTTGCCAATGAGTTGGTCACGTTTAACGATATCAACTTCGGCATAACCAAACTCATGTACAGTACCCGGCTCAACTTTACCGCCTAACTGTTCAGACATGGTTTGTAAACCATAGCAAATACCCAATACTGGAACGCCTAATTCAAACACCACTTGCGGTGCGCGAGGGCTGCCCTCTTCATGCACACTCTCAGGTCCACCTGATAAAATGATACCGTTTGGCTTAAAAGCACGGATGTCTTCTTCAGACATATCAAAGGCATACATTTCAGAGTAAACACCAGCTTCACGTACACGACGTGCAATGAGCTGACTATATTGAGAGCCGAAATCCAAAATAAGGATACGATCTTCAGTAATTTGAGTATTGGTCGTCATGGGATAATCATAAAGGCAAATGAATTAAGCGCCACATTCTAACATTTTTCACGCTTTGGCGCATCGCAATTCATCATCTATCTTATTTTTTAGCTTTACTTGCTAATCCCTGCTGAAATTTAAACTAAAATTTCACAACTTTTTGCCTATTTTAGAGAGTTAAATCAACAATTCTTGCCAATTCTGCTCAACACAAAGCAAAAATTGGTGCTAAGATGATGAACTGAAAAAAGCATTACCATGGAAAGGTATTCAATAGATCTCATCGTTTCCTTTTTATGTGAATGCGATGTCCTTGATAAAAGGAAAAATTAAAAGAATCTAAAGATATTGGTGTACCACCAATGTCCTAAAACATTTCATTATCATCTATGGCTTGTCTTGTCATAAGGCAACAATTAGGACTTGAAGGACCAATACAATAATGTTTCAAGAAATGATTGCAGATTTTCAACAGAATTTCTGGTTATATATTTCAATCCCTTTTATTAGTGGCATTATTGGCTATGTAACAAAAGTGATTGCGATTCAAATGATGTTCTCACCACTTGAGTTTAAGGGGTTAAGATTATTTGGTCTTCCTATTGGCTGGCAAGGTATCGTTCCTCGCAAAGCTGAAAAAATGGCAACCACTGCCGTTGAATTGATGACCTCAAAACTGATCAAACCTGAAGAAATATTTGCACGACTCGATCCGAAACGCATCGCAAAAGAAATTGAAAAACCGCTCATGGCAGCCGCTGAAGACATCACTCGTGAAGTTGCTCAGCAATACCAACCTGGTTTATGGGAAGGGATGCCAGAGTTTGCTCGTCAAAAACTGATCAAACGTGTCCAAACCAAAGCACCTGAAATCGTTGAACATATCATGAGTGAAGTACAGCGTGATGTGTCTAAGTACTTCGATATCAAGCACATGGTGGTCAACAACCTACTCAAAGATAAACGCCTCCTCAATGAAATCTTTAAAAAAGTCGGCAAACAAGAATTTAAATTCTTTAGTAATGTCGGCTTTATTTTTGGATTCGCGATTGGTGTCGTACAAATGCTTTGTTGGATTGTGACACAAGGAAAATATCCTTGGATGCTTCCAATGTTTGGTGGTTTTGTCGGTTTCTTTAGTGACTGGATCGCATTACAAATGATGTTTAGACCTTTGTACCCGAAAAAAATCATGGGTTACACATGGCAAGGACTATTCATTAAACGTCAAAATGAAGTGGCTGCGGACTACGCTGCATTAATCTCGAAACAGTTACTCACCTCTCGTAACATGATGGAAGAGCTTTTTTCAGGAACTCACTCAGACAAGGTAATTGAACTGGTCAGCCGCCATGTAAAACAAGAAATTGATTTACAGGCAGGTATTGTTCGCCCATTGGTGGTGTACGCGATTGGCGGCGAGAAGTATCAAAGCCTGAAAGCTGAAGTTGCTGAGCGTATTTTAAAACAGCTGCCAGATACGATGCGTTATGTTGAATCTTATGCTGAAGATGCAATGAATGTTCGTAATACCTTAGTTGATCGTATGCAACGCCTCAGCCCTGAAGAATTTGAAGGTATGTTACGTCCAGCATTCAAAGAAGATGAATGGTCATTGATTATCGTCGGTGCTGTGCTCGGTTTCCTCGTCGGGGAAATGCAAATCCACTTTATGCTGTAAATCTAAAATCCATACCAGCAAAAACAGGGAGCAATTGGCTCCCTGTTGATTTTATATCAATTGAAGTTATTTAATCGGTATGGGCAACCTTTTCAATTGCGTGGTCAAGGCTCAAACGGCCTGCGCCATGCAGTATTAAATAAAATAGGCCACCTGACATGGCCAGATTTTTCATAAAGTTGATGTGTTGTGCCTGATCATCGGCACTGTGGAAGATAAATGCAGTGATAATGCTGAAAATAGCCATTCCAAAGGCTGCAAAGCGTGCCTGAAAACCAAATAACAACATTCGGATTAAACATAATCAATTCCACACTGTTTGTTTTTTAACTTAACACCAGTTTATGTATCTTCCTATTTGCAATAAACATCATATTTATTAATACATCGTTCCATTTTAAGAACAATAGTGACTAATTTAACAGCAATTCGTTATGCTTTGCATCATTAAGTAAAGTTACTAATTAATTTGCTTTTCTTACTGACATTAGACAGACGCACTGCTAGGATTTAGCTCAAATTTATAGTGTTAAAGCCTTCATGGAACTCATTGATTTTATTCTGCACGTTGACGAACACCTTTTAGAGTTTATTAAGAATTATGGTGTCTGGATTTATGCCATTCTCTTTTTGATTATTTTTGTCGAAACGGGTTTAGTGGTGATGCCATTTCTGCCAGGCGATAGTTTGTTATTCGCGGCAGGTGCGCTAGCAGCATCAACTGGTGCAATGGATCCTTGGGTTCTCGGTGTCTTGTTGTTTATCGCTGCAGTTCTTGGTGACACTGTCAATTATCATATCGGACGTTACATAGGTCCTCGTGTATTTGAAATGAACTTGCGTTTCATCAATAAACAGCACTTGTTTAAGACTCAAGAATTTTTTGAGCGTCATGGTGGAAAAACCATTATCTTCGCACGTTTCGTGCCATTTGCACGTACCTTCGCGCCATTTGTAGCTGGTACAGGCAGCATGAACTATAAATACTTCCTGACCTATAACGTGGTGGGGGCATTCTGTTGGATCGCATCATTCATTACTTTGGGTTATTTATTTGGAAATATGCCAATCGTGAAAGATAATTTTACGCACTTAATTTTCGGTATCATTATTATCAGTATCTTACCAGGTGTAATTGGTTTTCTACGTCAGAAAATGCAAAGCATTAAAGCAAAATAATGCTCTGCCCCATTGATTAATAGAAACGAAAAATCATTGGTAAGGTGCAAATAATCAATAACATAGCCGATCCTTTGTACAAGTGGTCGGCTTTGATTCCTACCAAACTACCAGCCAATAATGCACGCCCAAAGATCATCCAAAAGATTGATACTGGTATTAACACTAAGCTAAACACTGCGAAAACCAATAATGCATTTTCAACGGAGTCCCATGTTTCTCTTGGGAAAATTCCTGCTGCCAATAACAATGTTTTAGGATTCTTTAGACTTGAAACAAATAGTCGAGGAGTTTTAATTTGTTGATGATGCTGATTATATTTTTGAAGATGTGAACTTTTCCATAAATGAAATGCTAGCCATAAAACATAGGCAACACTACAAACATGCAAAATGATGATTAAAGCAGGCCAAATTGGGTCAAAAAGATGGATAAATAACGCCCACAATCCGATCCCATAGATATAACCTAGCCACTCTACAGGTATATATGACAACGTTTTCAGCACGCCTTGTTGATGTGTTGAACTGGCTAATAAAGCATTCGTCGGCCCTGGAATGAGTAACACTGCGATCATCGCCAAAACAAAAAACCAACTCTCAATCATATAGATACCAACTGACTAAACATGCTCGCCACCTTATACGAAATTCGCTGCGACAAACAAGTTTTATGGGAAAAATGAACAATTTGAAATGAAGAAAATTGAAGATAGAATCAATTAAGACATTGTTATATTTATATTTTTAATGAAACATTTTGCTAAAATTTAATTAAGCATCACCAGCGTAAACACCAGTGATGCACATATGAAGATTAAGAATTTGCACGCTGTTTGACAATAATTGGGCAACCTTTAAACTTCGCAGCCTGAACAATTGCATCTTGTTGACCCAGTACATTCGCAAGCTCAGTATTTTTGGTGTTCATCGACTGCCCCATATTGACTGAGATCGAAGGCCCAAAGCCCCAACCGCCTTTACCCCAGCCACCGCCAAGTCCAACTCCCACCCCTACGCCTGTGCGCTTCGGTGTTTGTACCCCATTATCGATGTAATGCTGAATACGATTGTATTCTGCTTGTAGTTGCTGACAGTTTAATGACTGATATTGCGTTGGAGATACATAAGCAGGTTTAACCGTCGATGCACATGCACCGAGAAATAAGGTTGTTGCCAAAACTGGCAACCAATATAAACGCTTCATAAGCTTCTCTTATTTTTTTGCTTCAATCTCATTGAATAAAGTGACATAAGCAAGCGTCAATTTATGTTCAGCTGCGAGATGAACCAAAGGTAAATTCTTCTGATGTGATTCTTTCATCAAAACTGATGGCGGCAGCATACTTTCAAGTACAGGCAAACCATCATCTTTCAATTGTTGAACCACTTCACGTGGTAATTTTGCTTGAGCTTGATATTGATTGACCACAATACCTTCAATCTCTAAGCGATCATTATGATCATCTTGGGTTTCGATCACATTTTCAATCAAAGTTTGTAACGCACGTTTAGAGAAAACATCACAATCAAATGGAATTAATACACGATCTGCTGCAATTAATGCGGATAAAGTAAAGAAATTGAATGCAGGTGGTGTATCAATAAAAATACGATCATAACGTGCACTAAGCGATTGAATTGAATCACGTAATTTATAAATTTTATGTTTGCTTTCTAATGCGTGTTCTAATGAACCTAGACTTGGACTGGCAGGAATGACATCTAAATTTTCAAATGACGAACGATGTACATAACTTTCAAGCCCTTTACCACGTGGGGCTTTCAAAATAGAACCAATTGCATTACCAATCAGTCCTTTTTGTTGTGTTGTACCTAAGACATCTTCAAAGAAGTTCTCAATGTTTGGCTCTAATGCTGTTTTATCAGCAGAATATGTCGCATCTTCACCCAAAAGGTATTGGCTCGAATTTGCCTGTGGATCAAGATCAATAACTAAGGTTCTTAGACCTTGTTTAGCACTGATTGCTGCCAAATTGACTGTGATACTTGATTTTCCCACACCACCTTTTTGGTTAAATACCACACGAGTTAACATGATTTCCCTCTACAAGATTTTTTGTAAACTGCACGCAGTTTAACCTAGTGCTAAAACAATTACTAAAACAATGTCAAACAATCATGCAAAAACTGGCTTGATCATAACTAAGCCCAGAATACCCACTAAGGCCACTGTTCCGATCAATAAACCAGCACGACGTTGAACCAAAAGTACCGTATCATCTTTTTTATACATTTTGATCATCGAAGAC
Organism: Acinetobacter junii CIP 64.5; assembly: GCF_000368765.1. Classification (GTDB taxonomy): domain Bacteria; phylum Pseudomonadota; class Gammaproteobacteria; order Pseudomonadales; family Moraxellaceae; genus Acinetobacter; species Acinetobacter junii. Next base: position 98,850 of record NZ_KB849659.1, on the reverse strand, counting down.
CAGAGTACAAAAAATAGGATGACTTTGGCATAGAACCACGGCTCGACTTGGAAGTTTTTCATATAAACCAGCACAGCACCCGTAACAATAATTAAAGTCAACGATAAATGCTGTAACCCTACGATCGCTTTACTTGAGCTTGTATTTGGCTGTTGATTATCTCGCAATCCAATAAACAAAGTTGCTGCTCGAGCGACAAATACTAGAATGAGCAAACTCACCGCTGACATATGGATAATTTTGGTAATTAAATGCGCGTCCATAGTCGATTCCTAGTTTTTTGGTGCATGGGCACATTCAGGACTTGCTGGTGCTTGTCCTTGCCATTCTGAAGTGATATAAGCATGTATAGCTAAGGCGTGAATTTTCCCAGGACTCATCAATTCCGCAGCAACCGCATAAATTTTCTGGTGACGCTGTACAAGACGTAAACCTTGAAACTCTTCACTGACCACCACAACTTTAAAATGAGATTCTTTACCTGGAAAGTATCCACCATGACCTGAAGATTCATTGATAACTTCAAGATGAGTAGGGTTTAACGTGTTTAAGCGCTCAATTAACTGTTGTTCTAAGTTCATCATTCACTCTGTAAATCAGATTGAGATAGTGCATTGATTATACATAACTACTTGCATGAGGTCTGTGATGATTTCAGAGATACAAACGCAGAGTATCTGGGCAAAATAGATTAAAACTTCGCCTCTAAAGGTGAGTTTTTCGGTATTTTCAAGATAAATGCTTTTATTTTATGCAATTAAGCAAAAACTTTGCATAAAGTTGTTGACCCTTGTTTTGCTTAATGTATTATAGCTGGCACGCGGGAATAGCTCAGTTGGTAGAGCATAACCTTGCCAAGGTTGGGGTCGCGAGTTCGAGTCTCGTTTCCCGCTCCAGATTGGTTTTTTTAAGTGTAAGTTTTAGTAAAAACTGCTCAATATGCGGGAATAGCTCAGTTGGTAGAGCATAACCTTGCCAAGGTTGGGGTCGCGAGTTCGAGTCTCGTTTCCCGCTCCAAATTTAAAAGGCCCTAGTCGAAAGATTAGGGCTTTTTTCTTATCTATGGATTTTGCAAACTAGGATTGTTCAGTAATCTTCGTTTTTAAATCTAGCTCATTTGATTGCTGATAAGTTTGAGCAATTCGGTCACGCGGCATAAAAGTTGTCGCAATAATTGCTATCATCGCCATCGAACCAATATAAATCATAATCAAATATGGATTGCCACCACCGACACTCAACAACTTGGTTGCAATCAACGGTGCAATACCACCACCCAATACACCAGCCAACTGCACTGAAATCGAGATACCGCTATAACGAATCTCAGCAGGGAACTGACGCGCGAATAATTGTGCTTGCGGCGCATACATAATCGGGAACACCACACCAATTGCCAATACAATCGCAGTCCACACCAGTACAGGGTCTTTGGTATTGAGCATACTAAAGAATGGATAGCTAAATACTGCCAACACGCATAAGCCAAACATAAACATGTTGCGTTGACCAACCCGATCGGACAGATGTCCACACAATGGGGTCATAAATAGAATGACTGCTGCACCACAAATGGTGGCAAATAAAATCTCTTGTCGAGGGATTCCAAGTTGAGTCGTGGTATAAGCCAAGGTGAATGTTGATGCAATATAAAACCATGCGTTTTCAGCAGCACGTGCCACAATAATCGTAATCAACTGTTTTGGATGTTGTTTGAAGACCTGTAACGCAGGAACTTTAATATTCTCAGCTTGCTCTTTGACTTTCTCAAAGTCAGGTGACTCAGGTACTTTGACACGGATATACCATCCTACAGCCAGTAATACGATACTTGCGAGGAAAGGGATGCGCCAGCCCCAACTAAACAACGCTGGTTCAGGCAGTAGGGACACTAAACCGAGCGCAATTGAAGCCAGCATTAAACCGCCACCTGTACTGGCTTGAGGCAAACTGCCCCAAAATCCTTTTTTGCCCTCAGGTGCATGTTCAACTGCCATGAGCACAGCACCGCCCCACTCTCCACCCATAGCCATACCTTGGATAAAACGCAAGATCACCAAGCAAATCGCAGCCCAATAGCCAATTGATTCATAAGTAGGCAACAGCCCAATCAATACAGTGGGAATACCCATCAGCATCAAAGTCAGTAACAACATGGACTTACGACCAATCTTGTCGCCGAAATGTCCAAACACTAAACCACCTAAAGGTCGTCCAATAAAGCCTACTGCATAAGTACCAAATGCTGCGAGTACGCCTGTCAGTGGATCAAGATTAGGGAAAAATAATTTATTGAAAATCAGTGCTGCCGCTGCACCATAGATAAAAAAGTCATACCACTCGATGGTGGTACCCACCATACTGGAGATACCTGCCAAACGATGTGATGACTTTTTAGGATGTGAACCGTTTCCATGTAATGTTTGCATCTTCATTTTCCTTTCTTGGAAATTTTTATTCTGAATTTTTATGCTGATGATCATGCTTGATCAAAAGTCTACGTCCTGCTTGTATTTCTCCTTTGTGATAACAATCGGATGAGCCGTACTTAGCTCAGCTTTTCTAATATTTGCTCTAGTTCAGGATTGGCTTGTTGCCATTGCGGTTGTTTGTCTTTATCGACAATCAGTGCACGCACGCCTTCAATAAAGTCTCCATGCTCAAACCAAATATCCTGCAAATCACGCTCTAGTTGCATACATTGCTGCAAGGAAAGCCCACGTCCAAGATGTTGTAGTTTCAAGCTAGTTTGTTTTGCTACGAATGAGCGTTGTTGCAGTAGATGCAGTAATTTGCTTGCCCATGCTTTTAACTGCTCATCTTGTTCATTTACAAGACTTTGCTCAATCTCATCCAAATGTTGAAAACCGAAATGTTTACGAATCGCTTCAGCATACTGTTTCAATTCACTTTCTGCTGGGCGGGTGATAAAGCAACTCACAATATATTCAATGTTTTGTTGACTTAAATCGTTTTCTGCAACCAAGGCATCTTGCAAAGCTTGTAATTTTTCGCTCGGAACATGGTAGTCAATCAAATCCAAATAAAGAGCATCACTGCTACTGATTTGCTCACCTGTAATCGCCATATACACGCCTATGTCATCCAAGCGCGATAGGAAATGAGTAGCGCCGACATCTGGGAAAAAACCAATCGCTGTTTCAGGCATGGCAAAGCGTGATTTTTCACTACTCACAATGATGTGGCAGGCTTGTGCTAAACCAAAACCACCACCAAGCACATAACCATCGAGCAGAACGATGACAGGTTTATGGTACTCGCGTATGGTAGTGAGCATCTTATATTCGGCACTAAAATACCCCTGATGATCGGTCGTGCCCAGTTTATAACTGTCATACAGATAGCGAATATCGCCTCCTGCACAAAAGGCTTTCGGGCTGTTCGATTTGATTAAAATCGCTTGGATAGCGGCATCATCTCGCCAAAGCTCAAGTTGGGCTCGAATCCCCTCAATCATCTCTAGTGATAATGCATTCAGATGTGTCACTCGATCTAAGGTGATCATGCCTAGACCACCTTGTTGCTCAATCATTAAGTGATTTTCTTTGTTCATTTTATTGATCTCTTATTGATTTTTAAAATTTGCCTGCCGCTTTTCAACAAAAGCTTGCATGCCTTCTTTTTGGTCCGCAGTGGCAAAAATAGAATGGAACATGCGTCGTTCAAATCGTAATCCTTCGGTCAAATTGACTTCAAACGCTCGATTAATGGTTTCTTTCAGCATCATGTTTGCGGTCAGAGAACGTGTCGCAATTTGTTCAGCGGCTTGTAGGGTTTGTTCGAGTAGGTCTTCTTTGTTGAATACACGTGCAACCAAACCACATAACTCAGCTTCTACTGCACCCATTTGTCGTGCGGTGAGGCACATTTCCATGGCTTTAGCTTTACCAATGGCATGAGTTAAACGTTGTGTTCCACCAATTCCCGGAATTACGCCCAAAGTCACTTCCGGTAAGCCGAACTTGGCATTCTCAGCGCAGTAGATAAAGTCACACATCAGTGCCAATTCACAACCACCACCCAAAGCATAGCCACTCACCGCAGCAATCAAAGGTTTACGGCGTTGGGCAATACGATCTGCAAGATGAAAAAAATCATCAAAATAAATATCAGGAAAATTCAGCTGTGCCATTTCCTTAATATCCGCGCCTGCTGCAAAAGCTTTTTCTGAACCTGCCAACACAATACAACCAATCTCACCATCCTTTTCCAGTTGGTCGAGGGCTTGATTCACTTCACTGATCAATTCACTGTTAAGCGCATTTAAAGCTTTAGGACGATTGAGAGTAATTAACCCAACACCATTACGCTTTTCCAATAAAATAGTTTGCCACTGCATCATTCAATCCTTGTTTGAGTTTTATAGACTACGTGCGATCACTAAACGTTGAATATCGCTAGTACCTTCATAAATCTGACAAATTCGTGCATCACGATAAATTCTCTCGATTGGAAAATCTTTCAGATAGCCATAACCACCAAAGACCTGTAAGGCACTTGAACAAACACGCTCTGACATTTCAGAAGCAAATAATTTGGCCATCGATGCTTCATTCAAACAAGGCTGACCCGCTTCTTTGAGACGTGCAGCATAATGAACCAGTTGTCGTGCAGCTTCGATCTCTGTTGCCATACTGGCAAGGCGGAAGGCAATCGCTTGATGCTCGAAAATTGGTTTACCAAATGTCAGACGTTCTTTGGCATAGTGCGTGGCTTCTTCTAAAGCTGCACGCGCCAAACCCACTGCTTGTGCTGCAATCCCGATACGACCACCTTCTAAATTAGCAAGTGCAATTTTCAGACCCTCGCCTTCTTTACCCAACATCAAACTTTTATGCACACGTACATCGGTCAAAGCAATCTGACAGGTATCCGAAGCATGTAAACCTAACTTTTCTTCGACACGAATGACCTCATATCCGGGTGTATCACGTGGCACGAGAAAGGCACTAATACCCTTTTTACCTGCGCTTGGGTCAGTCACGGCAAAGACGATAATCACCCCTGCATTATGACCGGAAGTAATAAACTGCTTTGCACCATTCAGAATATAATCATCACCATCTTTAACCGCGCGAGTTTTGATAGCTGCAGCATCCGAACCGGTATGAGGTTCGGTTAAAGCAAAGGCTCCGATCATTTCACCTTGGGCTAAGGGCTTTAAAAAGCGTTCTTTTTGCTCGTCATTACCAAACTTTAAAATAGGTACACAGCCCACCGAATTATGCACGCTCATAATAGTCGAGGTCGCACCATCTGCTGCTGCAACTTCTTCGAGTGCCAATACATAGGCCAAATTTCCCGTATCTGACCCACCCCATTGCTCTGGGACGAGCATCCCCATAAAACCAAGCTGCCCCATCTGCGCCAACGCAGCTTTGGGAAAGGTGCCATCTCGATCCCAATCACTGGCATTCGGTTTGATTTGTTCTTGGGCGAAACTTTTCGCCATATCACGAATTAACAATTGTTCTTCGGTAAATTGCATTGTTATTTCCCTTACCCTGCTTTTGCTTGTTGCTTAGCAATTTCCTGATTACGCAATAAAAAACGTTGGATTTTACCACTTGGCGTCTTCGGCAACTCGGTGACAAATTCCACTAGACGTGGATATGCATGTGCAGAAAGACGTTTTTTCACAAATTGGCTTAATTCTTCTGCCAAAGCAACCGTAGACTGCACGCCTGCCGCTAAAATCACAAAGGCTTTAACCAGTTCAGTACGATCTGGATCAGGCACACCAATCACTGCGGCTTCAATTACCGCATCATGTTCAAGCAAAGCACTTTCAACATCAAATGGACCGATGCGATAACCAGATGTGGTGATCACATCATCGCTACGCCCTACAAAACTCATACTGCCATCACTATGTAACTCAGCGGTATCGCCTGTTAAGTAATAATTGCCAACAAAAGGTGATTTACGGCTTTCTTTATAACCACCAAACCACATCATTGGTGACTGGCTGATATCCACCGCTAAAATTCCGGCGGTGTCTGGCGGAAGCTCTTCGCCTTGTTCATTGACCACGGCAACCCGATAACCTGGACTTGGAAAACCTGCCGCACCCGCACGTATTTCATGGCTTAAACCGTGATGGTTACAGACCACCATACCCACTTCAGTTTGTCCGTAATGATCGTAAATCGGCGCATCTAAAACTTGTTTGAACCAGCGAATCACTTCTGGATTCAGTGGCTCACCTGCACTGCTGACCACACGGAACTGACCTTTTAACGGCGCCATTTGTGCTGGATCAGCCGCCATCATCATACGATAAGCCGTTGGTGCACCTGCCAAATTGGTGATTTGATAATCCTTGACAATTTGACACAAACTATCCGTACTAAATCCACCCTCGTAGAACAACGTCGCATGTCCCAAGAATAACGGCCCCGTAATCGCATAGTACAAACCATAGGCCCAACCCGGATCAGCAATATTCCAAAAAGCATCATCTTCAGTTAAGCCAATCGCATCTTGCATATAGCGACCAAATGCAATCAAGGCTTTTAGTGGAACTTCGAGCGGTTTTGCAGGTCCAGTAGTACCTGAGATAAACATCAATAAGAATGGATCATGCAAATTACGCATGACTAATTCACATTGATCAGACTGCTGATTCAGCTCCTGCCAAAAATTAAAATCGCTGGCTTTGAGCACTGAACCTTCTGTATCAGCAACGGTCACGATAGCTGGACATTGTTCAACTTCATCGAGCTTGCTGCGATTACCCACATCCGTGACGACTAATTTGCTTTGTGCAAGTTGAATACGATGCTCAATCGCTTTTGGCCCAAAAGCAGTAAACAGCGGTTGATATACGGCTCCAATTCGCCATGCGGCTAAAATCGTCACGATCAGCTCAGGCGTTCGTGGTAATAAACCCGAAATACGATCACCTGCCTGTACACCTTGTGATTTTAGAAAATTAGCAAATTGACTGGACCACTGTTTGAATTGCGCAAAGGTATATTGTTCCTTACGCCCATCTTTGCCTTGCCAGTACAAAGCAACTTTTTCACCATCTACATGTCGGTCACAACACTCAAAGCATGCATTGAGTGCATCCAACGAACCTGACAACATGTGTTGAGCCGTATTTTCAAAATCAAATGCATTTGCCACATCTTTATAATTCAACATCTCTATTCCCTCAGTCTGGATTTGTAGTTATTTACGACAGAGTTGCATTTATTGGTTTACAAGCCATCCAATGGCTTGATGTTTAAACTTGGTCTGGTAGGTATTGCTGGATAATGCTGGAGAAATCCAAATGCGCATTTCCACGCATACACATCTGCTGATACATCTGCTGTACCATGCCACCTAACAAAATAGGCTGTTTGACCTGACCTGCTGCCTCGACTGCCAGACCTAAATCTTTCAGCATCAGTTGTGTCGCAAAACCATCTTGATAGCCACGTGAAGCAGGTGCATTTTCATTGATATGTGGCCACGGATTACAAATCTCTGAACTCCAGCAACGACCACTTGAGGTGTTCACAACACCTGCCAATGCTTGTGGGTCGATCCCCAATTTGGCACCCAATGCCATGCCCTCTGCCACAGCAGCCATCGAGATTCCAAGAATCAGGTTATTGCAAATCTTGGCAATTTGTCCTGCGCCAACATCACCACAATGAATGACATTCTTGCCTATGTGGCTGAGCACAGGTTTGACTTCCTCAAAGGTCTGATCATTGGCACCCACCATAAAAGTGAGAGTACCTGCTTGCGCGCCAATGGTGCCACCCGACACAGGCGCATCACAGATGTGAATATTTTTAGTTTGCGCAAGCGCAGCGATATCTTTGATGGTCTGCGGGTCAATGGTACTGCTATCAATACACAATGCCCCTGCCTTCAAGACTTCCAACACGCCCTCCTCACCGAGGTAAACCTCTTTGACATGCTTAGCTGCTGGTAACATGGTGATCACCACATCTGCTTGTTGGGCTGCTGCTTGTGGACTGTCGCAGACCACACCACCCGCTTCAGCAAAGTGCTGATTCGCCACTTCACTGAGATCATAACCATAGACTGTAAGTCCTGCTTTGAGCAGGTTATGGGCCATTCTGCCACCCATATTTCCAAGACCGATAAAGGCGATATTCATCCCTGATTCCCCCTTAACGTAAACTAATGGTGGTATTTACACCGCCAACTTCATGGCTATCTTCAAACCAACGACTAGTAATGGTTTTGGTTTGTGTATAGAACTGTACCCCTTGCTTACCATAAGGACCTAAATCACCTAGTTTTGAACCACGCGAACCTGTAAAGCTAAAGAATGGCACTGGCACAGGAATTGGAATATTGATCCCCACTTGACCAATATCAATTAAGTTTTGGAAGGTACGTGCTGTCGCACCACTTTGAGTAAAGAGTCCAACACCATTACCAAATGGATTGGCATTGATCAGCTCAATCGCTTCTTCCAAAGTATCAACAGAAATAATTGCCAATACAGGACCAAAGATTTCTTCTTTATAGATACGCATGTCTGTGGTCACGCCATTAAAAATGGTCGCTCCAACAAAGTTACCAGACTCATAACCTTTAACTTGCACATCACGACCATCGAGTAACAGCTCTGCGCCTTGCTCGACACCACTATTGATCAAATCAATCACACGCGCTTTGGCACGTTGAGAAATGACAGGTCCGATATCTGTATTCGGCTCATGTCCTGCATTAACTTTCAAGGTTTTGGCTTTTTCAACCAACTCTTGAACCCATTGCTTACTTTCACCCACCATCACAGCAACTGAAAGTGCCATGCAACGCTGTCCTGCAGCACCAAAAGCCGCACCGACTAAAGCATTGAGGGTTTGTTCTTTGTTGGCATCAGGCATCACCACCACATGGTTTTTCGCCCCCATCATCGATTGCACACGTTTGCCATGTTGCCCTGCGAGGTTATACACATGCGTACCCACCGCAGTTGAACCGACAAAGGAAATCGCTTTAATGTGTGGATGTGTACAGAGACGATCGACTACTTCTTTGCCACCATGAACCACATTCAACACACCAGCAGGTACACCTGCTTGAATCGCAAGTTCGACCAACATCATCGTGGTTAATGGGTCTTGTTCAGAGGGTTTGAGTACGAAGGTATTGCCACAAACAATCGCCATCGGGAACATCCACAATGGAATCATGGCTGGGAAATTAAATGGAGTGATGCCCGCACAAACACCCAATGGTTGTTGCAAAGTATAGGTATCAACACCACGTGCTACGCCTTCGATGTACTCGCCCATTTGCAAAGTACCGACAGAACAAGCGTGCTCAACCACTTCTAAGCCACGCTGGATATCACCTTCTGCATCGGCTAAGGTTTTGCCTTGCTCAGCAGTCAGTACTTTCGCGATCTCTTTCATGTTGGCACGAATCAAGTCTTGTAGCTTCAGCATAATGCGCATACGTGCTTGAATCGGTGTTTGACGCCAAGTGGCAAAAGCATCTTGTGCAGCTTGAATCGCTGCATCCACTTCCTGCACTGTTGCAAAAGGTACGCGACCGATGACTTCCTGTGTCGCAGGATTGACGATATCTTGCCAGTGTTGGGTTTCAGACTCGATCAACTGTCCATTAATGAGTAGCTTAGCTGTGTCCAGCTCGATTTTCTGGATTGTATTCATAACCTCTCCATAGGCCTATTTTTATTGTGTTCAGATGTTCGAAAATAGCGATTCGTCGTATTTTCTTTTTTTAACATTTGTTTGAGACTAGCAAAGAATGCTTTGACCACCAACGCAAATTCATGCACGATTGATGTGCAAATATGCACAGGGATGACAATAACAATGAAAGTGGATTGGGATCATCTACAGTTTTTTCTGGTTTTAGCGAGAACCAAAACCTTGACCAATGCAGCACGCATTATTGGCGTGGAACACAGTACCGTAGCTCGACGGATTCAAGCATTGGAGCTGGCTTTAGGCATGACTTTGTTCAAGCGTGAAGCATCAGGTTATGAACTAACGATGGAAGGATTAGCTCTTGTTCCGCTGGTTGAACAAATGGAACAGGCCTTTCTTCAGATTGAGAAACCGCATCAACCTTTGCAAGGTCGTGTGCGAATTGGCACACCTGAAGGATTTGGTACCGCATTTCTTGCACGACTATTAGCAGAATTTTCGATTCACTATCCTCAACTCACGATTGACCTGATTCCTGTGCCGAAGATGATTAAACTCTCGCATCGTGAAGCGGATATTGTGGTGTCTATTGATCGACCAACGTCTGGACCTTATATCATCACGCGACTGTCAGATTACACATTAAAGATTTATGGCAGCCAAAACTATCTGTCTCAACATCCACCAATTCGTGGATTAGAGGATTTAACCCAACATCGTTTTGTTAATTATATTGATGATTTGGTCTATAGCCCTGAGCTGTATTGTCTAGAACGTTTACCCTTAAAACTCACTGCAAATTTTCGCAGTAGCAGTATTTTGGCACAGCAAATCGCAGTAAGTGCAGGTGCTGGATTAGCAATTTTGCCAAAATTTTTAGCCCATGATAAACCTGAACTTCAGGATGTTTTAGCTGAACAAGTACGTTTTAATCATACTTTCTGGATGCTTACCTTTGTAGATTTACAGCATGAGCCACGGATTAAACTGGTCTGGGATTATTTACGTAAACAGGCAGATAAATATCAGCATTTATTGGTTGATTAATACTTCTCGGCGTAGATATAAAAAGAGCCGATCTAGTTAGATCAGCTCTTTTTATGGGAGATGCAAATGAATCGATTAAGCCAATTCACGTCCAAGTTTACGCATACGTGGTTTGTATAATACTTGATAGGTCACCGCTAAAATCACCACCCACAACGGACTCACATACAGCGCTTTTAGCGTGTCAGGTTCGAGTGTCAAAATCACCAAAGTGAACAACAAGAATGCGATCACCACATAAGACATGAACACGCCGCCTGGCATTTTAAATTTAGACTGTTCATGTAACTCTGGACGTAATTTGCGATAGCGAATGTAGCAGACCATAATCAAGCTCCATACGCTAATAAACAGGATCACACAAAGCGAACTTGCCAAAGTAAAGGCTTCCATGGTGTTCGGGACAAAATACTGAAGCACAGCTCCACCCATGATAAATACACATGAGAAGATCAGACCATTTGCTGGCACTGCACTTTTGGATAAGCGACTAAATGAATTCGGCGCCTGACCATCTTTTGACAGACCAAACAACATACGACTGGTAGAAAAAACACCACTGTTCATCGACGACATCACCGAAGACAACACTACTAAATTCATGATGATCGCTGAGGTCACAATCCCCGCATTCAGGAATAACTCAACGAATGGACTTTTATCTGCGCGAATTTGATCCCACGGTGTCACAGCCATCACCACCAATAAAGCTAAGACATAGAACAAAATAATACGAATCGGAATCGCATTAATCGCTTTGGGAAGATTCTTATGTGGGTCTTTGGTTTCTGCCGCCGTGGTTCCAATCAGCTCCACTCCGACAAAGGCAAAAACGGCAATTTGGAAACCAGCCAAGAAGCCATCAACACCTTTCGGGAACATACCACCATGCGACCAAATATTATTGAGTGAAGCCACTGTGCCATGAGATGCGGTAAAGTGACTAAAAATCATATAGCCCCCAACCCCAATCAAACCAATAATCGCCAAGATTTTAATCAGTGCAAACCAGAACTCGACTTCACCAAACAATTTGACCGTAAGTAAATTCAACGCCAAAACGAATAATACGCAGCCCGCACTAATCAGCGCCTGTCCTATTGGAGTAAAGGTCGTTTCATCAGGCAGCCAAAAACCAAGATAATTAATCACGGCAGCTAAGTCCGCAATACCGACCAAGACCCAACCTAACCAATAGGTCCAACCCAAATAATATCCGGCCCACGGTCCAATCAGATCGTGTGCCATATCGACGAAAGATTTGTACTGTAAATTGGCAAGCAACAATTCACCGAGTGCTCGCATCAAAAAGAAGAACATGCCACCAATAATCATGTAAATAAACAAGATTGATGGACCAGCAAGGGAGATGGTTTTTCCTGAACCCATGAACAGTCCAGTCCCAATCGCGCCACCAATAGCAATCAATTGCAAATGGCGATTGGAAAGTTTTCGTTGTAAGTCTTGAGGTGCATCATCACCTGAAGACTGATTATGTATCACCGTCATAAAAAAGTTCCTTTTTACTACTTCCTAAAATGAATCGGTCGCTAATTTATGAGCTTAACCAGCTGTCCTTTATAAATGACCCATTCATTTTGACTGCAAGAAAATACGTATTTGCCTTACTTTTATCTATGACAAATACGTTACTTTTCTTTTTTTTTAATCTCATTTAAACAAAAATAAAGCGATTCGCTTTATTTTTGTGCTGCAGTCACTGCAATTTCAATTAACCAATTTGGATTGACCAAATCAGCTTGAATCGTAGCGCGTGATGGCGCCACACAGTCTTTTAACCAATCAACATAGATCGCATTGACCTTAGGAAAATCAGCTAGGTCTTTCAGAAAAAGCTGTACCGAAAGTAAACGTGATTTATCGCTATTTGCGGAGGCTAACAATTGCTCGATCGTTGCCAATACATCACGCGTTTGTCCTTCGATATCTAAATCAGGATTTTTAGGCACTTGTCCTGATAGATACACCACCTGATTAAAAACCGTGACTGCACTCATCACTTCGGTGCTATTGATTTTCTGGATATCTGAATGTGACATGATGACTTCCTTAGTCTTGAGTGATAAATGGAACTCGTGCAGTTACGCCACACATAAGTTCATAGCCAACTGTGCCTGAGGCTGCTGCAACATCATCAATAGAGAGTATTTGTCCTGTTTTTGATGTTCCCCAAAGCACAACTTCACTGCCAATTTCAGCATTCGGAACTGGCGTTAGATAGACTGCCAACATATCCATACTGACTCGCCCAATGGTTCGGGTACGGATTCCATTGACTAACACGGGCGTGCCTGTAGGAGAGGTACGCTGATAACCATCTGCATAACCACACGCGACAATACCAATCGTCATCGCATGTGCAGCTACGAAACTTGAACCATAACCTACACTTTCATTAGCATTTAGCTGTTGGATCGCGATCAATTCACTGCGCAAACTCATGGTCGGCGCAAGTCCCCAATCTTGGATACTATGCTTCGGATAATCGGGAGAGCTACCATACAGCATGATGCCGCCACGGACATAATCGGAGTGTACTTGCGAGGGATATCTGAGAATGGCAGCACTATTACTCACCGATCTTTCGCCAGGTAAGTCCTGAATGGTGCTTTCAAATTCTGCGAGTTGATATTCAACCCCAGCTTGACCAAAACGTTCGCCATCAGCATCAGAGAAATGCGTCATATGGGTGATGTTGGAAACATTATTGAGGCGTTGCAGATGTTGCCAGATTTTTCGGTATTGTTGAGGCTTGAAACCTAGACGGTTCATGCCACTGTTCATTTTTAAGAAAATATCAAACTGGGCTGGATAGATATGCTGCTGTATCCATTCGACTTGATGCTCGCTATGTACCGTGAAACTCAACTGATATTCAGCACAGTCAAATAAATCCTGTGGCGAAAAAATTCCTTCCAGCAATAGGATTGGACCTGTCCAACCTAATGCACGCAAACGTTTCGCTTCATCTATATCAAGTAAAGCGAAGCCGTCCGCAGTTTTTAAAGCATCGTAAACTCGTTCGATTCCATGTCCATAGGCATTGGCTTTGACCACTGCAAACACCTTGCTGTCTGGAACAGAAGTTCTCACGACCTCAAGATTTTGGCGCAAAGCCTGAGTATGGATGACCGCAGTAATTGGGCGAGGCATAATCAACTTCCTTGTATAATCAAATTATGCCGCGTGTGAATAACGCTGGATCGATAAGCCATCCGTACTAATCTCGGTACGATGATTCATCACTAAATCACTAATCAATTTGCCTGAACCACATGCCATGGTCCAACCTAAAGTGCCATGCCCCGTATTTAAGAATAGGTTCTTATATTTGGTTGCACCAATAATCGGTGTGCTGTCTGGTGTCATTGGACGTAGACCTGTCCAGAATGATGCTTGTTGTAAGTCACCACCTGGGAATAAGTCTTGGGTAACCATTTCCAAAGTTGCACGACGATCATCATTCAAGCCCAAGTTAAAGCCACTTAATTCCGCCATACCACCCACACGGATACGTTGGTCGAAACGTGTAATCGCGACTTTATATGTCTCATCTAAAACCGTTGATTGCGGAGCAAATTTTGGTTCAACAATTGGAATCGTCAATGAATAACCTTTCACTGGATAAACTGGCAGATTCAATTGCAATGGTTTTAAGAAATCGCGTGAATAACTACCAAAGGCAAGTACGAAACGATCAGCCGTTAAAATCGCACCATTGACCATCACGCCTTTGATTTCATCACCTTCTACGATCAGTTGCTCAACATTTTGATCGAATTTAAATTCGACACCTAAGTCCTGCGCTACTTTCGCCAAGGCATTGGTGAATAAATAACAATCACCCGTTTCATCATTCGGCAAATGTAAACCACCGACTAATTTATCGGTGTGTGCCAATGCTGGTTCTACACTGCCCAGTTCTTGAGCATTGAGTAAATTAAAATCAACACCACATTCTTTCAGTACTTGAATGTCACGTTGCACTGCTTCAAGCTGCGCTTCATTACGAAATACCTGTAAGGTACCTTTGGAACGATTTTCGTAATGAATACCTGTTTCACTTCTGAGTTGACCCAAACAATCACGACTATATTCCGCCACACGCATCATGCGTTCTTTGTTGACCGCATAACTTTGAGGATTACAGTTTTTCAGCATCTGTGCCATCCACTGAAGCTGCCACATGCTGCCATCTATATTAATGGCAAGTGGTGCATGATGTTGGAACATCCATTTTACTGCTTTGAATGGAATCCCTGGTGCAGCCCAAGGTGTTGAATATCCTGGCGAGATTTGCCCAGCATTACCAAAACTGGTTTCTTTTGCTGGACCAGACTGACGATCAAGTACAGTCACTTGGGCACCTTGTTGCGCAAGATAGTAAGCACTTGCTACACCAATAACACCACTTCCTAAAACGATGACGCGCATAATAGGTCCCTCTCGCCCACTAGTTTATTTAACTAGTATATTTTTGCTTCAATAGTTTTTTTGACTGTTTTATGGCTATAATCTAGGTAATTTAATGTTTTTATCGCGGAAAAATTAAAATAAAAGGGAATAATCTATGCGTAAATTAGACCGTATTGATCGCCTGATTTTAGACATTCTGCAACGTGAAGGGCGTATCGCGATTAGTGAGTTAGCTTCACGTGTGAACTTATCTACCACGCCTTGCTCAGAACGCGTCAAACGATTGGAACGTGAAGGTATTATTATGGGCTACTACGCTCGGCTTAATCCTGCGCATGTTGATCGTAGCCTATTGGTGTTTTTGGAAATCAAACTGTCAGCAAAATCAGGTGATGTCTTTGATCAAGTGGCTCGAGATTTAGTCGATATTCCTGAGGTCTTGGAATGTCATCTAATATCAGGTGAGTTTGATTATTTAGTCAAAGCTCGACTCAAAGAAATGAGTGCTTATCGACGCTTATTGGGTGATTTACTGAAAAAACTGCCTGCTTCGGCATCATCCCATAGTTATGTGGTGATGGAAGAAGTCAAAGAAAGTCTTTACTTAGATGTGAGTAAATAAAATTAGATGTCGTAGGATGCACCATTAAAAATATTTCAGCCTGCAAACGCAGGCTGAATATCTATCATTATTCGTCTTCATCATCATAGATATAGCTCATACAACCCCATCCGTCGTATTCACCATCAAACTCTTGCGCAATCCGCGTCATCCACTCTTCTAAATCAGCAATATCTTCATATTCCAACATCATATTGACGTGAATATTTAACACCCACAAATCCGATCCATCTGAATGCAATTCTTCTTGATACAGTGAAATTTTTTGCTCTTGATGCAACAGATGCAATGCACACTTTTCTGCTTGTTCTTGCTTTTCAAATACAATTGAAAATTCGACTTCATGCGGTTCACTTAGGTCATTGCCATCTTCAACCATTTGCCAAAGCACATTACCATTGTCATTATCAGGAAATTGCTCGTAATCACGTGTCATTTGAATATCCTTTGTTGTCGTTTCAGTTTAATTATTTGGCTATAGATTAACCTATTTTTATGTCAGTTTTTAGACGCATGAAGATCATTATTGTAGTGAAAGCATAAATGATCTTCATGTCGATCTTCGATAGCTATACGGTCAACTCGATGGATAGAACAACTTGATCGATACAACGGATTCCATTTTCATAAATCGGCTCAGGATAGTGTTTAAATACATCTCGCTCAATGTATGACATACGAAAACCACACTTCTGATACAGAGCCAACTGATCAAAACTTGAATTGCCTGTTTTAATCAAAACAGTTCTGACCGAAGATTGCCATGCATTTTCTATCGCATGTTTAATCAATGATTTGGCTAGACCAAAACCTCGATGCTCTTTGGTGACGGCTAAATTGATAATTTCCGCTTCATCCCCGCGTTGTAATAAACATAATTCTGCAATTACATCCCGACGATCATTGGAAATCACAAAGATTTTTACTTCTGATAGATAAGCTAAAACATGCTGCCAATCTGGATCGGCTTCAAGTAGTAATTTTTTTAATTGCGCTTGAGTCAAAGTCGGCAAACCAGCCCACTTTAACTCGTTGATACACGAATACATAGTTAAGAACGTTATTCCTTGTTTTATTTTTTTCGCAAGAGTAGATAACTAAACTTCTGTTCATTTCCCGCTGGGGTGATATGAACTTCTTTCCCCTCTTCCACCACATCAAATGCAGATTGTCCAAAGAAATGTATCAGCTCTTGTGTGCTGTAACGTTGCACAGGTAAACCACTACACTTCAATGCTCCATCTTCTGCAAAGGTTGAGATCACTAGATAACCACCTGATTTCAGCGCAGCAGTTACTTTTTGCAAATAACGCTGCTGATCGTTGTGCTCTGTCAAAAAATGAAAAACCGCCCGATCATGCCAAAGATCAAATTGATGATCTGCAAACTCAACCTCGACTATATTCGCAATAAGCCATGTCACTTTGTTGGCAAGTTCTCCCAAGCGTACCTGACTTTTTTGTAACGCAGCCTCTGCCAAATCTAAAACTGTGATGTGTTTAAAGCCTTGTTCGAAAAGCTGATCAACTAAAACTGAGGCGCCACCCCCAACGTCTATGATTTCTGCCTCAGGATTGAGTTGCGCTTTTTGGATCAATCGCAAGGAGGTCGAAGCCTGAGCTTGGAACCAACTGACTTCTTTAGGATCTTTGGTGGAATAGATGGTTTGCCAATGCTGGGTTAATGGTTGACTCATCGGGCATCTCACAAAACATTATATGTTTTTATAATCTATTATAAATCCATCCACATGCCTAGCTTAGCTACACTTATTTCACCTTAGCTTACATTTTAAAATGGAATCACCGATTTAATTTCAACGAGATGTTGTTGTAAAGGATGCTGAAAAGACAAGAATGCAGCATGTAATGCCATACGTTTTAAATGAAATTTGGCAGGCTCAGGATGATAAAGTTTATCGCCCATGATTGGATGTCCAATATGCATCATGTGCACACGAAGTTGGTGTGAGCGACCTGTAACGGGTTCTAGTCGCACACGACTTTGATCAGTTTCAACATCGTAATCCATCAATTGAAACAGTGTCTTGGCTTGCTTACCCAACTCGAAATGTACGATTTGACGTGGACGATTTTCCCAATCTGTAATCAATGGAACATCGACACTGCCTTCAGCCTGAACTGCACCTTGTACCAAGGCCTCATAATATTTTTTGACGGTACGCGCTTGAAACATTTTACTCACGGCAACCTCTGCATCACGATGCTTAGCAAACATCAGTAAACCTGAAGTGGCCATATCTAAACGGTGCGTTACTTTAGCCGTTGGATGGAGATCCAATACACGCAAATACGCGCTGTCATGATGTTCTGGTAATCGCCCCATCACGGACAATAAGCCCGCAGGTTTATTGACCACGACCAAATCCTCATCTTCGTACATGATCTCAAGAGGTTCTTGGGGAGGTTGGTAAATAAAATGATCGTTTAAAGGCATAGTAAGCAAACAGATTGAATCAAGCGAGCAGATTATAACGACAACGGATAGAAAATCGACCCATTCAAAAAAATCACAGCCAGCGGCTCGCTATTTTTTATCTTTGGTTTATCTAAAATAAAACCCTGAATAAAATGTCTTTATTCAGGGTTTATTCGATTGTGTTCAGGAAAATTAAAAGTTAAGACGCTGTCTTCATCGGTTTATTTAAGCTGTCACGATAAAGTGCTTCTAACTCCTCAACCTCACCATTCATAAACGCGATGAGATATTCTTTGGCACGGTTCAGTGTCAGGTGATTAAAGGAAATCGTATCTTTGGCTTTGCGGGTGACCAATCCAAATACATCCTTTCTCGAAATCAGAACAGGAATATCACTATCCAATTTAAATTCAAGTTGCTGGGATTGAGCATAGGCATCCAAAATGATACGGACACTTTGTCCTGTATATTCATTCGTTACGATAAAACTGGTGCTTGTACCATCCAGTTGTAACTGACGGACCATTTGTTGTCGCCATCCCATTTCATCAAACTTACGAATGATCGTCTCTGCGTCAAACATACCCAAATGAGCAGCATCATTTCTGTTGGTTTGATGGGGATAACGTATTTTCAGATCGAACTCGTTCATTATTTTTCTGACCTATTCCAGTATGATCATATTTTGATTTTTCGCTTTTAATGGCATTATATCACTTTGTTTTTTAATATAAAAATCTCGACTTCTATTCATATTTTTTGAATTTAAAGATGTGTTTCACATTCGAATTTGCTTTTATTGATCTAGTATTTATTATTTTTAATGTTTTCGTCATATTCTGTTTAGATTAATTTTTTAGGGTATCAAGGGAAAACATGTTGTTTACTTCAACACCTATGACTTTGTAAGCCATAACCTTTGCCTATAAACTTTTGATCTATAGCGTCCTAAGCCGAATCGAGACCTTTTGGGTTCGTACACACTTGCTTTATAAGCCTCGGTGCATGCTACTCTTTTCGATCCCTTTCACACCCTTGAGACATAGTTTAGGCAGATCGGGATGGGATTGTTTTCCTAAAAAATGGTATTTTTCGCCACAAATGAAATAGTTTTGCATACCAGATTCTAAAATCAGAATTATTTCCCATTTCAATAAAAAATAACTGATTTAAATTCCGATATATTCAAATTTACATGTGTATTTTTTCATGAGCCTATAAAATTTAAGCCCAAATCACCATAATCGCTGCCACGATCACCAACCACAATCCCAAATGATCAGTTCTCGCCAATTTTTCCTTAAAGAAAAATGCAGAGATCAATAAACTAAATAAAATCTCGACCTGACCCAGTGTTTTCACGATTGCCACGGTTTGCATACTCATCGCACTAAACCAACCCAATGAAGCAAGAAAACTACAGACACTCACTTTGAAAGTCAGTCCAAGACGTTGCCACATTTTGTATAAAGTCTGACGACTGAAAATACCAAGATATAGCAACAATATAATGCACTGAAAACTAATCAAGCTACACAGCACCCATGCGGCACGATGTAGAAATGGCAACATGCTCAACTCTAAACTTGCTTCACGCACCAACAATGAGGTGATAGCAAAACACAAACCACTGCCTAAACCGATCATCAATGTTTTCATTGAAAGTTCAGTATGTTGTCTGCCTTTACTCAGTAAAAATACCGCGACTGCACCAATCGAAACACCGACCCAGCCCCATGCTGTTAAATGCTCTTGTAAAAACAGCACACCAACCAATGCCGCTAAAATAGCTTCACTTTTGGCGAGTCCGACCCCGATGGCATAATTCTTTTGTTGAAATAATTTGACCATTAAAGCCGTTGCATAGATTTGGCTAATCCCTGCGATCACCACATAGAACCAAAATTTATTAGAAAAACTAACTTCAACACTGACAGGCTGCTGAGCATAAAGAATGACGATATAACTAAAAGCAAAGATCGGTGCAAATAGAAAGCGTGCCAATGTCGTGCCATAAACATCGACTGTGGTGCTGAGTTGTTTTTGAAATGCATTGCGCCACGCCTGCATAAAAGCAGCCATCAAGGTAAATAAAATCCAAGTAAACGCCATCATCAACCATGCACACTCAAAATGTGTGTGTAATTTACTCGCTTCCTTATGATTTTTCGAGTGTTATTAACACGCCGACGGATTGATCTGATTTTTTCTCTTTTTATGTATCCAACGTACCACTACAACCACAAGAATAATCACCAATACCGTAATCACGACTGGCATTACAAATGCCAAGATCGACAAGACAATTGAGCCAATCAACTCACCTGTTGCCACTACAAAATTACCGAGGCCACCTGTGGTTGCTGTTGAAACGCCACGTGCCGCTACGGTACTCATTTGCACCGCGCCTGCCGTTCCACCACCGATAATAATCGCAGCCGCCCAAGTGGCGAACTGTGACATTTCTCCATTACTGACCGCCATCGTACTGAGTGTACCAGCAACGACTGCGGCAGGCGTGGCGATAGTATCCAAGAGATTATCGATCCACGGCACATAGTAAGCTGCGATCTCACAGATGGTTGCAAATCCAAGTGCAGCGCATACAGCAGGGATCGCTAACCATTCAAAACCTTTTGCAGGTTCATACCAGCCCATCAGGGTTGCAATGCTCATCACCAATAAAGGAACAAAGACACGAAAACCACAGGCAGCGCTTAATCCTACGCCGATACAAAGTCCTAAAATTGTCTCCATCTGGGTTTTCCTTATTTTTGTCAGATATAGCTATCTTGTTATTTCATATTTTACAGTAACAAAAAAGCCCTATCGAGTGACAGGGCTTTCATCAAAACAGTGGGTAACTGTTTGGTGTTTGCGGCTTAGGCATTCTTACTGTTGAATTGATTGCCAAGGCATTTGGTACACGGAGGTAAACGATCAGTACCAATTTCTAAATAGGTGCGATGTCCGCATTGGACACAAAAATAGAAGCCAGTTCCAGGTCTTTCGCCAGCAGTAACCATCTTTGTTCTCCATAGATTTTAGAAATGGTTCATATACTATAGCGTGATAGTTTTGATTATTTATTGACCTTTCTGACGAGTAGTGATGGCTTAGGGGCAAATCATAATGAATAACTACATACCCAACAAAGATTCAATCATCCCCAACATAATCAGGATCGTGTCTACAAAAAGGACACACTTTTTCAATATGACCTTCATCTGTCCATTCAATATGAGCAATTTCTGAATTAGGCCACATTGAGCCACACATGGTGCACTGAATCTCTATTTCATCAGACTCTTCATTTTTACAATAAGTACATTTATAACCTGTAGAACTCGACTCATCAAAAATCATTGTATCTAGACCGCATTCTGGGCAAGTAAGAACATCCGTTGGAAATTCAGCAATTCCTCCATTTCTATAAATTAGATAATTTATTTTACTTTGAAATTCTTTAACTTTTTCTAAGGCTATTTTTTGCTTTAATTTCTCAAAACTTAAATGTCTTTCCTCTTTCATTTTATCAAAATTAGATTTTTCCATATCCTTATTATACATTTCAATCGTATCTCTAACCTCTTGAACTGCATTATCTGAAACCTCAACATTCAAATAATGTAAAGAGGAACTTAGAAACTTTTCAGAATCATACATAATGAAATCATCTATACCACCAACATGTAGAGCCTCATCTATTAATTCAGGTCTAGGCTGATTAAATTTTTCCCCAGAAGCATCAAACTTACTCCACCAATCTTCTTTTAAGTCATTTGTTATAAAAACTACTTGTTTTATCTCATTTTCTCTAGTGTAACTTAGAAGTTGTCGCCAAACTAAAAAATCCCCATACTTCTTCTTATATATTAAATTTGAATCTACGCATATATCATTTTTATCATTATCTAAATAACCTGGTGGAATCTTATTTTTATATCTATTTTCAGCC
Source organism: Acinetobacter junii CIP 64.5 (assembly GCF_000368765.1). GTDB lineage: Bacteria > Pseudomonadota > Gammaproteobacteria > Pseudomonadales > Moraxellaceae > Acinetobacter > Acinetobacter junii. The sequence continues at coordinate 76,673 of NZ_KB849659.1, read as the reverse complement.
TCTTTATATAGATCATCTACCTCTTTCTGATCTTTTGGTGCATTACCTACTTTTAATTCAAATAATGACTCTAATCTCTCCTTTAAACTATCAGCTTTGGATAAGTGCTGTTGACTAGACTTTAAAGTATCTAATTCACCTTCAAATTTTGTAAACAACTCATTAATATCTCTATTAAAATCATCTACTTTTATCAGAGAATGCCTCTTATTAAGTTTTAATTTCTCCAATTCTGCACTTAATGTTTTTGAAGCGATACCTAAGGCTTTTTTAGTTTTTGAAAAAAGTTCTTTTTGTTCGCATATAACTATTAACCTATTACGCTGAAACTCTAAAGCTACATGGTGTGGTATCCATATTCTATTTGAAATCTTATCAAGGACTTGTAAAAATTCATTTTTAGTTTCTTCTTGATAACGATATAAATTTAATAATGTATTTGTATCAAATACAAATAATGCATTTTCCCAAATATTTTTATATTGCTCAGGCGTATAAAAATAATCATATTGTTTGAACATATTTTTCATAAAAAACTGATGTAAAAAACCCCATCATCAAGATAGGGTCTTTTTTAAACAATATCAATTACTTTTAGCTAAAGTCTTAAGCCACCTGACCTTCTAAAAAGTCTTGTGCAAAGCGCTGTAATACACCACCCGCTTCATATACAGAAACTTCTTCTTCTGTATCTAAGCGGCAAGTTACAGGCACTTCAAGAATTTCTTCTTTACCATCAGCAGTTGAACGCTCAATCACTAAAGTCAAAGTCGAACGCGGTGAGATATTACCAATCACGCTATACAACTCAGTACCATCTAACTTCAACGTTTTACGGTTCACACCTGGTTTAAACTCAAGCGGTAACACGCCCATACCCACTAAGTTAGTACGGTGAATACGCTCAAAGCCTTCAGCTACGATCGCTTCAACACCTGCAAGACGAACACCTTTCGCTGCCCAGTCACGGCTTGAACCTTGACCATAATCCGCACCTGCAACAATGATCAACGGTTGCTTACGGTTCATGTAAGTTTCAATCGCTTCCCACATACGCATCACTTCGCCTTCAGGCTCTACACGCGCTTTTGAACCTTGTTTAATCGTGCCGTCAGAACGAACCACCATTTCATTAAACAATTTCGGGTTGGCAAATGTTGCACGTTGTGCTGTCAAATGGTCACCACGATGTGTCGCGTATGAGTTGAAGTCTTCTTCAGGTACGCCCATTTTGTGTAGGTATTCACCCGCAGCCGAATCCATCATGATCGCATTGGAAGGCGATAAATGGTCAGTCGTGATGTTATCACCCAAAATTGCAAGCGGACGCATGTTGGTCAACGTACGTGGTGCAGCCAACGCCCCTTCCCAATACGGCGGACGACGGATGTAAGTACTCATTGGACGCCAGTCGTAAAGTGGGCTTTCCGCTTGCTCAACTTCACCGAGGTCAAACATTGGAATGTAGACTTTGCGGAATTGTTCAGGCTTCACAGCTTCTTTTACCAGTGCATCGATTTCAGCATCAGATGGCCAGATATCTTTCAGGTAAATTGGATTACCGTCTTTGTCTGTACCCAATGAATCTTTTTCGATGTCAAAACGAATTGTCCCTGCAATCGCATACGCTACCACAAGTGGAGGCGATGCCAAGAACGCTTGTTTTGCATAAGGATGGATACGACCATCGAAGTTACGGTTACCCGAAAGTACCGCTGTCGCATACAAATCACGGTCAATGATTTCTTGTTGAATCATTGGATCAAGCGCACCTGACATACCATTACACGTAGTACATGCATACGCCACGATACCAAAACCAAGTTTCTCTAGGTCTTTGAGTACGCCAGCTTCTTCAAGATAAAGTGCAGCCGCTTTAGAACCTGGTGCAAATGAAGATTTCACCCAAGGTTTACGCACTAAACCAAGTTCATTGGCTTTACGTGCCAATAGACCTGCCGCCACAGTGTTACGTGGGTTTGAAGTATTGGTACAAGACGTGATCGCAGCAATGATGATCGCGCCATCAGGCATTAAACCATCCGTACGGTTTTCAACAACACCTGCAATACCTTTTTCTTTCAAGTCAGCAGTAGATACACGTGCATGTGGGTTTGATGGACCTGCAATGTTACGAGTCACTGTTGAAAGATCGAAACGAAGTACACGTGGGTACTGCGCTTTGGTCATATCCGATGCCCAAAGACCGATTTCTTTTGCGTATTGCTCAACCAATGCCACTTGTGCATCTTCACGACCTGTCAGGCGTAAATAATCAATCGTGTTTTGGTCGATGTAGAACATCGCAGCCGTTGCACCGTATTCAGGTGTCATGTTCGAGATGGTTGCACGGTCACCAATCGACATGGTGTCTGCGCCTTCACCGAAGAACTCAAGGTATGCACCAACCACACGTTCTTTACGTAAGAATTCAGTGAGTGCCAATACGATATCAGTAGCTGTGATGCCTGCTTGACGCTGACCGACAAGCTCAACACCGATAATGTCTGGAAGACGCATCCAAGATGCACGACCCAACATCACGTTTTCAGCTTCTAAACCACCCACACCCACTGAGATCACACCAAGTGCATCCGTATGTGGCGTATGTGAGTCTGTACCTACACATGTGTCTGGGAACGCTAAGCCATCACGATTTTGGATCACTGGAGACATTTTCTCCAAGTTGATCTGGTGCATGATGCCGTTACCCGCAGGGATCACGTCGACATTTTTAAATGCGGTTTTGGTCCACTCAATAAAGTGGAAACGGTCTTCGTTGCGACGATCTTCAATTGCACGGTTTTTCTCAAACGCGTCAGGATCAAAGCCACCAAATTCAACTGCCAAAGAGTGATCAACGATCAACTGCGTTGGCACCACTGGATTGACTTTAGATGGGTCACCACCTTTTTCAGCAATCGCATCACGCAAGCCTGCAAGGTCGACGAGTGCTGTTTGACCCAAAATGTCATGACACACCACGCGCGCAGGATACCAAGGAAAATCCAAGTCCTGACGGCGTTCGATCAATTGCGTTAAATAGGCCGTTAAATTTTCTGCATCAGCTTTACGTACAAGCTGCTCTGCCAACACTTTAGATGTGTATGGCAAAGTTTCATATGCGCCTGGCTGAATATCTTCAACGGCTTGACGCACGTCATAGTATTCGAGCTGGGTACCTGCCAGCGGTTTACGGTATTGATTTGTCATTAACCACGCTCCGCCAATGGTTTAAATTCTAAGTTTTCAGGGCCAGTATAGTTCGCGCTTGGACGAATGATCTTGCCGTCTTGACGTTGTTCAATCACGTGTGCTGACCAACCTGCTGTACGTGCAATCACGAATAATGGAGTGAACATTGCTGTTGGAACACCCATCAAGTGATAGCTCACCGCGCTGAACCAGTCGAGGTTCGGGAACATGTTCTTCACTTCTTTCATCACTGCTTCTAAACGTTCAGCAATGAGGTACATTTTGGTGTTCTCTTGCGCTTCTGCAAGATCACGCGCCACTTTCTTGATTACTTCGTTACGTGGATCAGAGATGGTATAAACAGGGTGACCAAAGCCAATGATCACTTCTTTTTTCTCTACACGGCTACGGATGTCTGCTTCTGCTTCATCAGCGTTGTCATAACGTTGTTGAATCACGAATGCAACTTCGTTCGCACCACCATGTTTTGGACCACGCAACGCACCAATACCACCTGTAATTGCTGAGTACATGTCTGAACCTGTACCTGCAACAACACGTGAAGTAAATGTAGAAGCGTTGAATTCATGCTCAGCATACAGAATCAAAGACGTATGCATGGCTTGAATCCATTCTTCAGATGGCGCTTCGCCATGAAGTAAATGGAGGAAATGAGCAGCGATTGAGTCATCATTCGTTTCAACTTCGATACGACGACCGTTGTTGCTGAAGTGGTACCAATACAACAACATTGAACCCAAGCTTGCCATCAATTTATCAGCGATGTCTTTTGCACCTGCTTCATTGTGGTCTTCATGTTCAGGCGTTAAACAACCTAAAACTGAAACGCCCGTACGCATCACGTCCATTGGGTGTGCAGATGGTGGTAACTGCTCAAGTGCAGTTTTCAATGCGGCTGGTAAGCCACGCAATGCTTTTAATTTTGCTTTATAGGCTTTCAACTCAGCTTTGTTTGGCAGTTTGCCATGTACAAGCAAGTGCGCAACTTCTTCAAATTCGCTACCCACTGCAAGGTCAAGAATGTCATAACCACGATAGTGCAAGTCATTACCACTACGACCCACTGTACAAAGTGCTGTGTTACCTGCAACTTGACCACTTAACGCAACTGATTTTTTTGGCTTGAAGCCTGTTGGAGTTTCATTACTGCTCATAAGATTGTCCTTTTTTATATCTTTGGGTTAATACAAAAATCCCACTTGCGGAGCTACAACCGCTCCTCACCTCCTTTTCCAAAGGGAGGGAAGTCCCCCTTTACAAAGGGGGATTTAGGGGGATTTCTTATTTATTCTTCACAAAAGTTCCATCTAGGTATTGTTCAAACGCATGGTAGTTAATGCGGTCATACAATTCTTGACGGGTTTGCATGGTGTCAACAACGTTCTTCTGTGTGCCTTCTTGACGCAAAGTCACATACACATTTTCTGCTGCTTTGTTCATCGCACGGAATGCTGAGAGTGGGTATAACGCAATGCTCACATCCGCAGAAGCCAACTCTTCAGTCGTGAATAATGGTGTAGAACCAAATTCAGTAATGTTTGCTAATACTGGAACTTTAGTCAGGTCAGCAAATTGCTTGTACATCGCCAATTCAGTGATCGCTTCAGGGAATAACATATCCGCACCTGCTTCGATATACGCACCTGCACGATCAATTGCTGCTTGTAAGCCTTCAACTGCAAGTGCATCAGTACGCGCCATAATCACAAAGCTTTCATCGGTACGAGCATCAACCGCAGCTTTAATACGATCAACCATTTCTTGTTGGGTCACGATTGCTTTGTTCGGACGGTGACCACAACGCTTTGCACCCACTTGGTCTTCGATGTGCATTGCTGCTGCGCCGAACTTAATCATTGATTTAGTGGTACGTGCAATGTTAAATGCAGATGCACCAAAACCCGTGTCTACATCCACCAATAATGGGAGATCACAGACATCAGTAATACGGCGTACATCCGTCAATACATCATCAAGGTTACTAATCCCTAAATCAGGTAAACCTAACGAACCTGCGGCAACACCACCACCTGACAAATAAATTGCTTTATAGCCTGCACGTTTTGCTAACAATGCATGATTGGCGTTGATCGCACCCACCACTTGTAATGGTTTTTCATTTGCGACCGCGTCGCGGAATAGCTGACCAGCAGATTTAGCCATGTTGATGTTCTCCTTGGGTTTGCAGCAATGTTTGCTCAACAATTTTGTAGGATGCATTGATGTGACGATGCATGAGCATTTCGGCAAGTTCACCGTCACCTTCTGCAATCGCATCTAAAATGCGGATATGTTCGTCCCAAGCTTTGCTCGGTCGATTTGGGGTATTTGAAAACTGAATTCGGTACATACGGATGAGGTGATACAGCTCATCACATAACATTTTTTCTAAGGTTTTATTGCCACTGCTTTTGATAATGCAGTAATGGAAATCGTCTTGACCTTCTTGTAGGTAATAACCCTTACCTGCTTTAAAGTTTTCATCTTCAGCATGCATTCGTAACACATCACGCAATGCTAAGATTTGTTTTTTATCAATATGCTGTGCAGCCAACTTACAAGCTAAGCCTTCAAGTGAAGCACGAATTTGGTAAAGTTCTTTAAATTGTTGTAGAGAAAGAGAAACAACTCGCGCACCAACATGGGCGGTACGCTCAACCAATCGCTGGCCTTCTAGACGATGAATCGCTTCACGCAGAGGACCTCGACTGATCCCATAAATACGTGCCAACTCAGGTTCAGAAATCTTACTACCCGCAGGAATTTGTCCTAATACGATTGCTGATTGAATTTGCTTAAATACGTGTTCCGTCAGAGTAATACTCTGACTCGTGCTGATGGCTTGAGGAACAAGGGTATCTTGCATATTGTCGACAATCTCTACAGTTTTTATGATTTTATAACGAGATAGAAGAAAAAATGCAATAGGATTGTCGACAATAAAATAGAATGATCCAGTCAATATTATTCGATTGCCTCACAATAGAATGTTCTAAAAAAGGTACTAAAAATATATAATAATTACATATAAAACATACTCTTACTAAAATTTAAGTATTTTATTTCGATTGATTCAAGGCATTTTTCCATTATTTATATTACGTATGCTACGACCATGGTATGACAGCTTGATTGTAGACAATCCTTATAATCGATCGATTTTCTACGAATTTTTGTAAGTAAATACTGCACCAGAAATGTAAATAACAGCGTGCTTCATAGGCGCTTTATTGGTACATTATTGGGCATCTGGAGTCATGCTCCGCAAGACACATCCATGCACCTTGTTGAATAAAAGGACATTGTTAATGTTTCAACATATCCCACCTTATGCAGGCGACCCAATTCTCTCTTTAATGGAACAGTTCAACGCTGATCCACGCGCTGAAAAGGTTAATTTAAGTATTGGTTTGTACTACAACGAAGACAGTATCGTTCCACAGCTCGAAACTATTATCGAAGCTCAAAAACGTATTGCACCTAAAAATACTCAAACCAAACTTTATCTACCAATGGAAGGTTTTAAACCTTACCGTGATGCGATTCAAGCGTTATTGTTTGGTGCAAATAGCCCTGCAATTCAACAAGGTCGTGTTGCTACCATCCAAACATTGGGTGGTTCAGGTGCATTAAAAGTTGGTGCAGATTTCTTAAAAACTTATTTCCCAAATTCAGAAGTGTGGGTGAGCCAACCAACGTGGGATAACCATGTTGCGATCTTCAACGGTGCTGGCATCAAGAGCAACTACTATCCTTACTTCGATGCAGAAACTCGTGGTGTTGATTTTGATGGTATGTTATCGACATTAAAAACTTTGCCAGAGCAAAGCATCGTATTGTTACACCCTTGCTGCCATAACCCGACAGGTGCGGATCTAAATCCAGCACAGTGGGATCAAGTCATTGCAGCATTAAAAGAGCGTAACTTGATTCCATTCCTTGATATTGCTTACCAAGGCTTTGGCGATAGCATGGAACAAGATGCTTATGCGATTCGTGCTTTAGACCAAGCTGGTCTGAACTTCATCGTAAGCAACTCGTTCTCTAAAATCTTCTCACTTTATGGTGAGCGTGTTGGTGGTTTAACTTTCGTATGTGACGATGCTGAAGCAGCAAAATGCACATTCGGTCAGTTAAAAGCAACGGTCCGTCGTATCTATTCTAGCCCACCAACAACGGGTGCATGGTTGGTTGATCAAGTATTAAATGATGCTGATCTTAATCAACAATGGCAAAACGAAGTTAAAGAGATGCGCGAACGTATTATCAAAATGCGTAGTATCTTAAAAGATGAGTTGACGAAAGCACTTCCTGAGCGTGACTTTAGCTACCTTGTAAACCAAAAAGGTATGTTCAGCTACACAGGTTTGACAGGCGAGCAAGTCGACACCTTACGTGAAGAATATGCAATTTACCTTGTTCGTAGTGGTCGTATCTGCGTTGCAGGTTTAAATATGAATAATATTTATAAAGTTGCAAAAGCAATGGCTGAAGTGTTAGCAAAATCAGCTTAACATCCCCTTGCGGAGCTATATTCGCTCCTCATCTCCCTTTTAAAAGGGAGACTTTATGGATCAAAAATGGTTGTTTCACGTGAAACAACCTTTTTTATTTTTACAAAACCAGCGTCATTAAAACTAAAATTTATCCGACAACTAGAGCCAAGAATAAATGTGCTAAATGATTAAATCTGTATCATTCAATGTTCAATCTAACTCAGTCTTTGTATACTGTAACACATGAATAAACAACAAACAGCACTTTTCAAAATGACTCAACTGACTTGCTTCAAAGCGTATGATATTCGCGGAAAATTAGGTACCGAACTGAACGAAGAAATCGCCTATAAAATTGGTCGTGCATACGGACAAATCTATCAACCTAAAAAAGTGGTGATTGGTTGTGACATCCGTCAGAGCAGTGAAGGCTTAAAGCAAGCAACCATTCGTGGTCTCAATGATGCAGGTGTCAATGTTCTAGATTTAGGCATGACGGGTACTGAAGAAGTTTATTTCGGCGCTTTCCATCTTGATGTCCAAGGTGGCATTGAAGTTACGGCGAGCCATAATCCAATGGATTATAACGGCATGAAATTGGTACGTGAAAATGCACGCCCAATCAGTGCTGATACGGGATTAAAAGACATCCAAGCACTCGCTGAATCAGGTACTTTTACCGAAGTTGAGCAAAAAGGTACAACTGAAAACTATAATATTTTGCCAGAGTTTGTTGATCACCTATTAACCTACATCGATCCTCAGAAAATTAAACCACTCAAACTGGTGGTAAATGCAGGTAATGGTGCAGCAGGCCATGTCATTGATGCAATTGAGCAGAAATTCCAACAACTGAATATTCCTGTTGAATTTATTAAAATTCATCATGAAGCCGATGGAACTTTCCCTAATGGAATTCCGAATCCGATCTTAATTGAAAACCGTGACAGTACCCGTGATGCTGTGCTTGCGCACCATGCAGATATGGGTATCGCATGGGATGGTGACTTTGACCGTTGCTTCCTATTCGATGAGAAAGGTCAATTCATCGAAGGCTACTACATCGTTGGTTTATTGGCACAAGCATTCTTAATCAAACAATCTGGCGAAAAAATTGTGCATGATCCACGCCTAGTTTGGAATACCTTTGATATCGTAGAGCAATACCAAGGGATCGCAGTTCAATCAAAATCTGGACATGCTTTTATTAAAGATGTGATGCGTGAACATAATGCTGTTTACGGTGGGGAAATGAGTGCACATCATTATTTCCGTGACTTTGCTTATTGTGATAGCGGTATGATTCCTTGGTTACTCACCATTGCTCTACTCTCAGAAACAGAACAATCACTCTCGACACTCGTGGAAAATATGATTGCCAAATTCCCTTGTAGCGGCGAAATCAATTTTAAAGTGGCAGATACTCAAGCGACAGTTCAAAAGATCTTTGATCATTATGCAGACCAAAATCCATTAGTAGACCGTACTGATGGTGTTAGCCTTGATTTTGGTGCCTGGCGTTTGAATGTCCGCGCATCGAATACAGAACCATTACTGCGCTTAAACATTGAAAGTCGTGCTGATAAAAATCCGCAACCTATGCAAAATTATGTGGATGAATTGACAGATTTGATTCAAGGATAAGCGAAGAGTTAAGAAATAGGGAGCTATTGCTCCCTGTTTCTACAAAACGATAATTATTGATATCCATTTGGATTTTTCTTTTGCCAGTGCCAACTATCAGCGAGCATATCTTCCAAAGTATATTGCGGTTGCCAACCAAGCTCCGTAATTGCCCGTGTATTATCAGCAAATGATATTGCAACATCACCCGAACGCCGTGGTGTAAACTCATAAGCAACTGACACACCATTTACTTTTTCAAAAGTATCTTTAACTTCTAAAACAGAACAACCATTTCCTGTTCCAATATTCCAAACACGACAGCCATGTTTAGACAGGCGATTATTTAGAGCGCATAGATGGGCATTCGCCAAGTCCACCACATGGATATAATCTCGAACACCAGTACCATCTACCGTATCATAATCATTACCATAAATTGATAACTTTTCACGACGCCCTACAGCAACCTGAGTGACGTACGGCATTAAATTATTTGGAATACCTTGTGGGTCTTCGCCAATTTGACCACTTTTATGTGCACCAACAGGATTAAAATAACGAAGTAATGCGATTGACCACTTCGGATTAGCTAAGGATAATTTTTGTAATAATTGCTCAACTATGAGCTTCGTATAGCCGTAATTATTGCTAGGTATACCTGTAGGCATATTCTCATTCAAAGGGGATATATTGATCTCATCATAAACTGTTGCTGATGAACTAAATACAAGAGTAAATATACCTGCTTTTTCCATAGCTTTAACAAGCTGAATACTACCTGCAATATTATTGTCAAAATAAATTAATGGTTTTTCCTGACTTTCCCCAACGGCTTTCAAACCTGCAAAATGAATCACCGCCTCAATCTCATGACTTTTAAAAAGCTGATCTAAAGCATTTGCATCACGAATGTCACCTTGAACAAAAACTAAAGATCTATTCGCCAACTTTTGCACACGTCTTAGAGATTCTTCAGAGCTATTCGACAAATTATCAAAAACAATAACATCGTGACCCGCATTCAGTAACTCTACACAAGTGTGTGAACCAATATAGCCTGCTCCACCTGTTACTAATATTTTAGCCATTCATCTTTCCTAGTATTATTCGGAGTAAACCCTGCGTTGAAGCATCAAATGTTGAAATATCATCGATCTCATGATTTAAAATTGGTAATAGTTGATTAGCAATTTCCTTCCCCTTCTCAACCCCCCATTGATCAAAAGGATTGATATTCCATAAGATGGATTGTACGAACACCTTATGCTCATACATTGCTATCAACATCCCTAAACTATATGGATTAAGCTCTTTTAACAAAATCGTTGAACTTGGTTGATTACCTTCATATTGTTTATATCTTGGTAATTCATTTAACTCATCTTGAGAAAGTGCTTGGTTCCCAAAAGCCAACAGACGTGATTGGGCTAAACAATTCGATAATGCCAAATGATGCTGCTCTATCAAGGCATCCGCATTTTCAGCATAAGTAAATTGATTTGAATTATAACGTTTTACAGGCGCGATAAAATCACAACTGACTTTATGCGTTCCTTGGTGAAGTAATTGATAGAACGCGTGCTGCGCATTGGGTCCAACTTCACCCCATACAATTGGGCAAGTAGCTAAGCTAACCTTTTCTCCATCCCGTTGAATGGATTTACCATTAGACTCCATTTCAAGCTGTTGTAAATAGGCAGCAAAATATTTAAGCCGACCATCATATGGCAAAACAGCATGTGTTTGGATATCGAGAAAATTATTATTCCACGCACCTAACAAACCCATCAGAACAGGGATATTCAGTTCAAATGATGTGGTTTGGAAATGCTGATCTATCGCATGAGCCCCTGCTAGAAGTTGTTTAAAACCCTGAATTCCGATCGTTAATGCGATCGGTAACCCAATACAAGACCATAGAGAATAACGACCACCAACCCAATCCCACAGTAACAATTGTTTATCAGCTGCTATTCCCCATTCCGTCATTTTTTCAGGTTTAGTTGAAACCCCAATAAAATGATTCTTGAGAATTTTGTCATTGTAACCTAACGCCTTTTCAAGCCATTGACGTACGGTTTGTGCATTAGAAAGCGTATCAATTGTGCCAAAAGACTTCGATGAAATAATAAATAGCGTTGTTTCAGGTCGCAATTGATGCAAAAGCTCAGATAACTGGCTACCATCCATCGTAGAGACAAAGTGGACAGCTAAAGGTTTTGCAGTTGGCACTTTAAAATCAGACAGCGCGTGAGTCACCATTAGTGGACCCAAATCTGAACCGCCAACACCAATATTCACGACATCTTGAATTACCTCACCAGTAGCGCCACGAAATTGACCGCTATGAATCTTTTCTACTAAGGCATACATGCGATCAAGTTGCACATGTACTTGTTCAGTAATTTCGGGTTGAAAACTAGAATCCTTTGGCAGCCGCAATGCCCAATGCATTGCTGCTCTTTGCTCCGTATAGTTAATCAACTCTGTTGAAAATAATTTCTGAATCCATTGCCCTAAATTTCGCTCATCTGCTAATTTAACTAAACCATTTATTATGCTTTGATTGATACGGTGTTTACTAAAATCTAAAACAATTTGATCATATTCAACTGAAAAATGATTAAAACGCTTTGAATCTTCAGCAAATAAGGTATTGAGATGAGTATCAATCAATTGATTTTTTAAAGAAGATAAGTTTTCGATTGCAGGCGACTTCTGCGTTAACGATTGGTTCGGTTGAGTCATGATTAACGCCCCACGCCTACATAAGCAAAACCTTGTGCTTTCACATAATGAGGGTCATAGATATTACGCCCATCCAAAATCAAAGGATGCTCCATCTGCTGCTGCAATCGCTTAAAATCAGGGCTCCAGTATTGTTTCCACGCCGTTAAAAGGCAAAGGGCATGAGCATTCTGAACAGCTTCATATTGATTTTGACAGAGAATCAAATCTGAGCGTTGCCCATAAATCATTTCAATTTCATCTAAAGCCTGTGGATCATGCAAATGGACTGTAACACCTTGTGCCCATAGTGCTTTTAGCATGTGATGGATCGGTGATTGTTGGATACTGGAGGTATTTTCCTTAAAGGAAGCCCCCCATATCGCTATTGTTTTACCTTGCAAATCACCATGATAATAATTCCATAATTTACGGAACAGAATTTCTTTTTGCTGCTCATTAATATCCCAAACTTGTGCGAGTAACTGACTTTTAACTCCTGTATTTGCTACAGTACTGGCCAATGTCAAAACATCATGGGAAAAGTTTTCACCACCAAACCCCGCTCCAGGTGATAAATAAGCAGAGCCTATACGATTGTCTGCAGCCATGCCTTGACGTACTGAGGCAATATCTATTCCAAGTTTTTCAGCGACTACAGCCAAATCATTTATGTAACTAATACGGGTCGCCAACATGCCTGAGATGCTAAGTTTAGTAAACTCGGCATCTAGGATGGGCATAAACAAAAATTGCTGTTCCAAAGGAAAAAAAGGTCTTAATAATTCTTTAACCTTGCATTGAGCACGATGATCCAAACAGCCCACGATCAATTGCTTAGCTTGGGTTAAGCTCTGCAAAGCATTACCTTCTTGGATTGTGTCAGGTAAATATACCCAATCATCCTCTGCAAGTATTTTCTGCATTTTTTCAGTACCATGCAGACCAAAAGTAGATGCATTAATCATGAGTTTTGGATGGATAATATTTCGCTGCTTTAGCCTACCAAGCAACTGAAAAACGAAAGTTTCTTGGGTTTGGTTAAAACTAAAAAAATACCCATCTATATCTAATGGCAACTCAGAAAGAGCTGCGTAGTTCAAAAAGCCACTCTTTAATTGTTTTTCTAATAGTTGATTAACATTCTCATCATGAAATGCATATTGCAAATTATTTTGATTGTTTTGAGTATCTGAACACCAAAAAACCTGATGTCCAGATTCAGATAAAAGTACGGACATTACTCCCGCATATAAAGTATTGCCAAATATTGCAATTTTCATAACCGTTAACCCTAAATTACAGGGCTAACTCACGAATTAAGCCCTTAAAATCAGCACCTAGCTTTGGATGCTCAATACCATAGTGCAATACTGCTTTAAGATAACCAATCTTACTGCCACAATCAAAGGTTTGACCTTTCATTCGATAAGCCTCTACAGCCTCAAGTTGTTGCAAGCTTGCAATTGCATCAGTGAGTTGTATTTCATTACCAGCCCCCTTAGGTGTATCTTGCAATAATTGCATGATTTTAGCTGGCAAAATATAACGCCCAACAACTGATAAATTTGAAGGTGCTGTACCTACTGCGGGTTTTTCTACAATACCGTTCATGATAATGCTTTCACCTTCATTCGGTGATTGTGCAACATCTACGATGCCATACTGATCCACTAAATGATCAGGCACTGCTTCAACCATAATTTGTGCTGCTTGAGACTGTTGAAAACGCTGAATCATCAACGATAAATCATTTTCAGCTGCATGGTCTTTAACCAACACATCAGGCAACAAAACTGCAAACGCTTCGTCACCTACAATGTCTTTCGCACAAAGTACAGCATGCCCCAGACCTAATGGTTGCGGCTGGCGTACACTTACAACACTGATATGTTGAGGTAATATATCGGTAATTTCTTTCAATAAATCAAATTTCTTTTTTTGTTCCAGCGTCGTTTCAAGCTCGAAATTTCGATCAAAATAATTTTCAATAGATGCCTTAGATGAATGCGTGACTAAGATAATCTGTTCAATACCTGCATCAACGGCCTCTCGAACAACATACTCAATCGCAGGGCGATCTACAACAGTCACCATTTCTTTAGGAATCGATTTACTTGCTGGCAAGAAACGTGTACCTAAACCTGCAACAGGCAAAATTGCTTTTTTGATCATAATAACTCTATATCCAAACTAAATATCTGTTTTTACTTTTTGACTGCTTCACTTGAATAACGACTTGCACCAACAATTTGATCTGGAGCATTTATGCCCTCTTTTCTAATCATCACAACTACTGTTTTAAACATAATTTTAAAATCTAAAAGTATATTGTGTGACTCTACATATTTTATATCCAACTTAAACTTTTCTTCCCAATCCAAGTTATTTCGACCACTCACCTGAGCCAAACCCGTCATACCAGGTTTCACTTCGTGTCGGCGCATTTGTTCAGGAGTGTAATGATTTAAAAATTCAGCAAGTTGAGGACGTGGACCAACTATACTCATATCTCCTTTTAACACATTAATTAATTGTGGCATTTCATCAAGTGTTGTAGAGCGAAGTTTTTGACCAAATGGGGTTATGCGCTTTTCATCGGGTAATGGATTACCATACTCATCAAAAGCATCTTTCATAGAACGAAATTTTATCATTTTAAAGAGTTTTCCATTTCGTCCTGGGCGTTCCTGATAAAAGAAAATCGGGGAACCTAGATTTTGACGAACTTTATATGCAACTAATAGAAAAATCGGGGATAGCAAAAGTAAAGCAATTAATGCAATAACAATATCTACCAAACGTTTCATTCTAATTCCACTCTATTTTCAACTTTCTTTCGTAAAAAAGTATTGTATATTTTACCTAAAAGATTCGCAGGCAGAAGACGTAACGCTGATCTACCTAAAAAAAGTACATTAGCATATATTATAGGCTGTAACTTTAGTTTTTTCTTTAAATCTAGTAACTGCTTTTCGCTTTTTATATATTCCAAACCTTTACGTCTAGCATGCATACCATTACCTACTCGTGCATATAATAATACATTTGGATGATTACCTACTTTATAGCCAGCTCCAATAACTCTTAACCACAAATTATAGTCTTCCATATATAAATGATGCTGATATCCACCAACTTTATCTATTACAGATTTCTTATAAGCAACAGCCATATGATTAAAAGGACTTCTCTTTTGTGCAAATTTAACAATATCTTCATGTAATATAGGCACAGATTTCAAAACATTAGCTTTTTGAGGGTCTTTATCAAACTCTAATATTTGACCACTAAATAATACAACATCAGGATTCTCTTTGATGAAAGATATTTGTTTTTCAAAACGATCAGGTTTGCAGATATCGTCTGTATCCATTCGAAAAACCCACTCATTGGTGCAATGCTTCAACCCTTCATTTAAGGCTTGACCTAATCCGATATTTTTGGATAAAGGGATTACTTTTAAAATATCACCTATTTTTAACCTCCAACTATCGATAACTCGGTGTAATTTAACGCCAATATCACCATCTAACACCAAAATTATTTCATTAGGATGAATACTTTGTTCTTGCCAAATACTTAAAAAACATTGATTCAATGCAACAGGAGATTCTTTATAGTATAAAGAAAGCAGTATGCTAAATTTCATTCATCAAACCCTTATACAAATTGTGATATTTTTCAATCATAACTTCAGATGTATATTCAGCCTTATATTTTTTATAGATATTAGTTTCTAAAACTTCTCTGTATATTCTCGCTTTTAAAAAAGCTTGAGTCAAACTATCAATATCATCTAAATTAAAAAAAACGACTTCATTTTCTTGAAAGACATCAGTATTTGATGGTATTAACGAACAAACAACAGCTTTCTTTGCAGCAGCTGCCTCAAGTAAAGCAATGGATATACTTTCAGTGTAAGAAGTCTGAGCATATATATCAAATAAATTCAAATATTCAGTAGCATTTTTACGATAACCCAAAAATAAACATCTAGCATCTACTTTTAAGTCCAAAGCTAATTTTTTCAAAAATTCAATATATCCACCATCACCAATTAGGACAAAACAATAATCAGGTAAGTTAGGTAAAGCCTGTATAATCTGAGCATGACCTTTTAGTTTAATTGCGCGTGTGCAAGTTCCAATACAAGTATATCTTTCTTTTAAAACCTTTATTTTTGCAACATCATCTTCAGAACATCCATAGCCTTGATTATTAGCTATAGTTCTACCATTTGGCACATTAACAACCTTATTATTAGGCAATAGTTTACGATAGTAATTACTAGCTGTACCTCCTATCGATATGACTAAATTCTTATTAGTAAGTGCAAATTTCCAAATAGATTCTATAGCTTTAGTTTTCAAAAAAGAATTATTAATGATGTACTCATCATAGATCACATTATGTTGGGTTGAGATTAAAAAACTATCAAATTTATGTATTTTTGTATATAAATCTGGTCTTATTCCATGAGTATGTATAATGTCAAAACCATTAAAATCAAATTTATGAAAAAAACTTATTTTTATACAATTAACACTAAAATCCAAAATATCTTCTTTGAAATCATCAAAATAAAAAACAGTCACAGATACATTTTTATTCTTCAATAGACCATCAATAATATCTTTCACGACAATAATAGGACCTAAGTTTTTTAAAGATGGTAATAAAAATGCAATTTTCATTAGTTCTTTCATTTTAACAGCCCAACCCATAATTCTCTAATTTGACCTATTTCATAGTCAGATGCTACTGTGTTACTATTTTTAGATAACGTATTTAGCATTTCTTCAGATAGATTCATATAATCCGCAAGAGTTTGGCAAAATATTTTTTTATCTCTATTTTTTACGACATAACCATTATAAGAGTTTTTAACAATCTTATTAACGCCATGACCACATTCAAAAGTAATAATTGGAACACCAAAAGCCTGCGCTTCTAATAAAACCATTGGCAATCCTTCAGAATGAGATGACATTAAATATACTGTAGCATCCTGATAAAACCTATCAATTTCCTTTGTAGATGACAAAAAGTTAAGATTTTTTTTTGTAAGATTATATTTTTCAGCAAGTGCTATAAGTCTATTTTTTTCCACACCATTACCGATAATATTTAATGTAGCATCCTTATTATATTGTATAAAGTCAGCCCAAATAGTGATTAAATCATCAAACCCTTTTTCAGGAGAAAGGCGCCCAATACTTAAAGCTATAAATTTTTTTTGATTAAACTCTTTAGGTCTAACATCAAAGGCTATAGGATTAGGTATTACAGAGACTTTATTTCTAGAATATTTATATTTTTTTTCCCAATCCCTTTGATCCATATCTGTTAAAGTAACAATGTGATTACAAGAAATGGAGGCTAAAAATCGACCTAGAGATCTAAGGATAGATTTATCTTTAAATTCAAGATTAAAGTGCTCCCAACAAATAACATTAATGTTTAAAAGCCTAGTAGCAAAAAAGGCAAAACTTGCACATAAACTATCAACTATAATTAAATTATTAATTTTATTTATTAGAAGATATTTTCTTAATTCAGAGCAAATATTTAAAAAATTTTTCTTTGATGAATTTGGTGGAAATCCTAAATTAGATACTAAAACATTTGGGTCAACGGAATAAAAAACGTCTTTTTCATCTTTAACAATACTTAGAATATGAACCTCAAAACCCAAGGCACATAACGCATTCGAAACAGTTGCTGTAACCCGTTCTGTTCCACCTGAAGAGTTAAAATTACTTATAAAAAAACATAAGCTATTCATAACATAATCCTAAAATATATAATCAAAGATATTAGTATTTATATTATATACGCTCCTTAAATTCTCAACGGAAAAGTGAAACATAAAATAAAATAAAAACAAAATAAGAAAAACTATTAATGATTTTCTATTAAATTTAGAAGCTAAAAATATAAAAATAATAGGCAAATATATTTCATAATATCTTGCAGCAATTGAAGCATTAACAAAAATACTAAATATCAAATAGTTTAACAAACCAAGCATTAACAAAATATAAAATTTATTACTACGATCATCTTTAAAAAATGAATAAAAAATAATGAAAATAAATAGTACAAATAAAAAAGTTGCACCAACCCCTCTAGCCCCATATAAAGAGTACACATCAGTAATCTGAGAAAACCCTAAAATCTGACCAACAATTATAAACAAAAAGGCTGTTGTAAGAAAAAAAACGCCATTTAATAACAACCTAAAATTAAATGATCTCCCTTCACTTATAATAAAAAAGTTTATAAAGTAAATAATAAAAATATAGAAAAAAGAATTATGTATCAATGAAACAAAAAACAAAACAAAAAGATTTATTCTCTTATTCTTACAAAAAGAGAAAAAAAACAAAAATATATACAAAGCAAATGCTTGCCGTAAAGCAACGATATTTAAATGAACTAAAGGTAAAATAAAAAAACTAATTAACAACGAAAGTAAGTAAATAAAAATATTTTTTGAATGATAAAAAAGTAAAAAGGTAAAACCAAAAGCAATAAATGTTAAATAAAAAATTTTTGTATAAACAGGGTTTCCTGTCATAGAATAAATAAAATTATTTAAATAATGAAAAACATACTCTCCTCTCAGGTAATCTTTAACCCCCTCCATTCTTTGCAAATAATCACTTGAATTATCAAAAAAAACATAATAGTTAAACCTATCCCAGACCAAATCATCAGGAACAACATTAACTAAATAAATAACAAAAAACAATGATAATAAATAAAAAATATAGTTTATTAAAACCTTAGATGACTGAATTCTCATAAAATTTTTTCAAAACCTATGCTTTAAATTTAGAATAAAAATAAAAATTACAGGAAAAAAACAAAAAAACTTATTTTTAAGATTAAAGTTATTTTTACTACTTAAAGCTGACTTTCTAAATTCTTTTTTAAAGCAATTACTTCTCTGTATAAAGTAATTTTTTTCTTCATTATTATAGCTTATATTAAGTAGATGCTTAAAAATTGGCAAAATTGAATACTGATAATAATCAGCATCATAGTTAAAACTTCTTAACATATCTGTTGCAACCCACTCCAGATCATCAATGTTTTTTGAAGAGAATGTATTACTAATCCCTTGCAAATTTTCACGATACCAAATTAATTGACTATTTAAAAAATAAATATTTTTACTAATTGCAAAAATTTTTGGAATTAGGTAAGCATCTTCATAGTTTCTTCCCACAGGGAATTTATATATATCAAATAACTTCCTTTTATATACTCTTAACCAAGCAAACCAAGATGCACTCGAAAAAATAAATTTATAAATATTATTATCTAATTGATATTTACCAAGGTACTCTAAAGGTTTTAGAAATAAAGATACTGATCCACTATTATTAAATCTCAAAGCATCAAATTGAATAATATCAATATCTAAATTTAACTGTAGTACTTTAAGAATTTCTTCAATATAATTATTACTCAGCTTATCATCTGAATCTAAAAAAGCTATATATTCTCCTTTCGCAACTGAAATCCCCGTATTCCTTGCTCCACTCAACCCTTGATTTTCTTGATCTATAAAAACAAATTGCTTTTCTAAATGATTATATTTTTCAGATATATATTGACAAGCCATCAACATAGCGTTATCAGGTGTACCATCATTCACCACAATAACTTCTACACCTTCTACAAGTTGGCAGCATACACTCTCTAAACACTCTATAATGTAGTTTTCCACTTTATAAATTGGAATAATCACACTCAGCTTGATCATTGATTTTGCCTATTTCTATATGTTGATATTAAGAAAACTCGCTTTTGAGTATCGAGTATGATTCTATTTTGATAAAAATAATTAAATACCGTGAATGACATGATTTCTGTGAGTAAAATAGCGAAAACTGCCCCATTCAGCCCCCATTGATAAACACAATAAGCAGTTAATACAATATTGAATGCGACCAGATAAAGTGTTTTTTTCTTTAAATAATCATAAGCATTAAATTTCAACAAATATTTCTCAGCTATTGTTGACAAACCTGAAAATAAAGTAACCAATACAGTAAAGAGTAAAATATCATTCACACCTGCATATTGCTCACCGTATAGCCAATTGACAATATAGCTCCCAGTTATAGCAAAAAATGCCATCACCAATAAACATATCGCAATAATTACTACATTCAATTTTGCAACCATATTTTGGCTGTTTTCAAAATCTTTCTCAAGATAGACTTGTGTAAAATATGATGAGATAATTGAGACAAGAACAAAATAAAAACTATTCCCTAAAGTCATTGCCACAGTATAAATCCCGAGATCATACTGAGATTTCAGACCAAGAAACAATTGTGATGTCTTTGTAAAAACCGCAACTGACAAAGAGTAAAAAATGAGCTTACGTCCTATGCCTAGCATAAGCTTTCGATAGCGCTTGAATTTTTTTACAGCAATTTCATGATCAATGACTTTAATTTTTGAATATACATATTTTCTAATTAAAAATGGGATCATTGTAATGAGAACAATAGGTAAGCTTAACAATTCAATTGCCAACTGAAACTTCGCAATACAATACCTTACAATCAATGAGATAATCAGTGCTAAGATATTGCAATATGCATTTATTTTTGACTGTAAAATTGCATTAAAATAAATTGTATATACATCATGTACAGCAAAGTAAATGGCTACACTTGTTGCAATAGAAAAAACAAATGTCATGTGGTCAGCAAAGTAATATACGTACAACAGAGTCAATGATGACAAACTTAAATATAAAATATCCCTAATTTTTTTTGTTGAATCAATAATATACTCGCCAAGTTTACGATCTTTTGCAGTTTTTTGAAAAATAATATTTTCTGACCCAAGCATGGCGATCGTTTGAATAATTGCAAAAATCGAACTTGCAAAAGTTAGCTTACCAAAGTTTTCTGGTCCAATATATTGAGCAACAAATGAAGTCACAAAAATAAGACCAAAGATCGAAATTAACTTTTCAGACATCATCCATAAAGCATTCGTAAAAACTTTACTTTTGATTTTTTGAAATATTTTCACAGATGAATACTACTTTGACTCAAGCATTTATACGCTAGCTTAAAACTTAATTTGAAAAACACTATTAGAGTTGAAACAGAAAAAATCAATAATTCAAATAAACACTAATCCTACACTTGCGCAAACAAATTCAGACTTTATCAGAATTTATCAGAATTTGTTAGTGAAGTAGCCTTGCGTAAATAAAAATACCTACATTTTTATGATACCCAACTTATCTTTTTTAGCTTACAATTTGCGTTCAAGAATTAGATTCTAAGTATTTTTTAAGCAACAACGTAATACAAAATAAGGGTTTTGAATGTGAAGTATCCTCACACACCACTGTTAGTAATTTTAGCTATTTCTGTTTCATTTTCTGGTTGTGCCATCACTTCTGGTTTACAAACCTATGACATTCCAGACCAAGGTCAATATAAAACTGATCAGGGTGCTGAAGTCTCCGTTGTTCATTTAACACAATCTAATCTTCCGAAATCAGATAATAATCTGACACAAAATGATACAGTAAATATTTCAGCTTTATTTAATAAAAATCATACGCAATATAGACTTAGCGCAGGTGATGTACTCTCTATACAATTGTGGGCTTATCCTGAAATTACTCCACCAATTCAAGATGCAACAAACATAAAAGCTGTAGGTTATCCTATCGACACTAATGGATATATTTATTTACCTTTGATAGGAAAAATACGAGCTGCTGGACAAACACTTCCTCAGTTTAATCAGTCTCTTCGTTCTGAATATGCTCGTTTTCTAAAAACACCTGATGTTGTAGCGCGGGTTTTGTCCTATGAAGGCAAGCGCTATTTTGTAAATGGACAGGTGCTTAAAAGTGGCCAATATACTTTAAACGATCAGCCCATTAGTATTTATACAGCCCTTAGCATGGCTGGTGGTGTAAATACAGAAACAGGTGACAACACTTCCATTCAACTTATACGAAATGGTAAAACCTTCAATCTGAATACATTAAGTTTAGAAAAAAAAGGGTATTCTTTACATAATTTACTCATACAACCAAATGATACGATTTATGTAAATACTAAACAAAATCAAAAACTTTATGTTATGGGTGAGTCCAGTCGCAGCCAAGCAATAGCGCTTCGAGATCAAGGCATGACGCTTAGTGATGTCCTCGGTGAAAGTGAGGGAATTAATCCTACTTCTGCAAGTGCAGCTCGCATCTATGTAATGCGTACTGACTTGAACACAAAATCATCTACAATTTATCATCTTAATTTAAGTAGTTTCGGTAATTTAGCGCTAGCCAATCAATTTGAAATGAAGAAAAACGATATTGTATATATCGATGCAACTGGCTTAACACGCTGGCAACGAGTCATGAATCAAATTATTCCTTTCTCAAGTACCCTCTATACTTTTAATCAATTGGGTAAATAAAGATGCAAATTCGTAATATTTTAGTAATTTGCGTTGGGAATATCTGTCGTAGCCCTATGGCCGAGTATTTTCTCAAACAAAATCATCCAAATATTGAAATAGAATCTGCTGGAATCTCTGGTTTGGTTGGTCATTCTGCTGACGACAAAGCAATCAAGTGTATGGATAGTTTTAACATTGATATGCGTCAACATATTGCAAAAAAGTTGAATGCAGATCACATAAAGAAAGCTGATTTGATACTTGTAATGAGTCAAAATCAACAAAAGCATCTTGAGCAAACATGGCCTTTTTCTAAGGGTAAGGTATTCAGATTAGGACATTGGCAAGGTAAAAATGTTCCTGATCCTTACCAACATGATCAAGATTTTTTTAATGAAACTTGTTTGAATATACAGTCATATGTATCTGACTGGAAATCACATATTTAATTTTACGTAGTTGCATAAACATGAGCCAAAACCAAAATCTCAACGACGATACAATTGATTTAAAAGAGTTATTTTTCTCTTTAATAGCGCAATGGAAAATCATTGCTCTGTGTATTATTTTAAGCTTAATTTGTGCAGTATTATTTCTACGAACTACACCTGAAATTTACTCAGTTGATGCCTTAGTTCAAGTCGAAGATAGTAAAGGCGCTGCTTCTGCAGCATTATTGGGTAGCTTAGGAGGTATTCCTGGTATTTCTGGTCAAAAGTCTTTAGCTGATGCTGAAACAGAAGTTTTAAATTCTCGTATGGTTTTAGGCAAGGTGATAAGCAATCTAAATTTGGATATTCAACTAAAAGATAGTCAGGATGGTTTAATTCATCGTTTAATTTCAACCAAGAAACCACTAATAGAATATTCAAGTCAGGGAGTCTTTTTTTCTAAGCAAAACAAATCTTTTCATATCAAAAAATTAATTGTTCCTCATTATTATTTAGATAAACCTCTTGAGTTACAGTTTCAAAAAAATAATAAATTCACCCTTAGTTATAAAGATAATATCATTTTTAATGGTACAACTGGAAAAGAAAGTGCTTTAAATGATGCTAAAGGTCAATGGTATGTTTATATCAATTCTTCGCAACCTTTTGAGCAAACATTTACTATAAGAAAGTTATCTTTACCAACAGCTGTTGATGCTATTAAAAAAAGTTATGCTGTAGCTGAAAAAGGAAAAATGACAGGGGTTCTAGGGTTAAGTTATCAAGGAACAAACCCAGAGCATATTACTCAAGTTCTGAATAGTATTTTGGTAGTTTACCATGAACAAAATATTGAAAGAAAAACATTAGAATCAAAGCAAACTTTAAGTTTTCTAGATAAACAATTGCCTGAACTTCGTCAGCAGTTAGAAGATTCTGAAAGAAAGTTTAACCAATTTCGTGAGCAGAATAACACTGTTGATGTTACTCAAGAATCTGAATTATTCTTAAAACAAAACATTCAATTAGAAACAATGAAAACAGAGCTTGAACAAAAGCAAGCTGAAATGTCCGCAAAATATACTAATGATCATCCATTAATGCGGGAAATTAATGCTCAATTAGAAACTGTCAATAAAAAAATTGTAGAGTTAAACTCGACTTTGAAGCGTCTACCTGAATTACAACGCCAATACTTACAGCTTTATCGCGATGTTCAAGTAAATACATCTCTCTACACGAACTTATTAAATAGTTATCAACAACTTCGTGTTGCAAAAGCTGGTGAGATTGGGAATGTTCGTGTGGTTGATACCGCTGTTGAACCAATCAAACCAATCAAACCCAAAAAGCTTATTGTGCTTATTCTATCTATTTTTGTTGGTGGATTTATCGGTGTATTAATTGCACTTGCTCGCAATATGCTTCGTTCAGGTATCAAAGATTCATCTCAAATTGAAAATGAATTTGACTTACCTGTATATGCAACAGTACCTCGCTCCCCTGTTCAAGAAACTCGTATGAGTATTTTGAAAAAGAAAAAGAGTATTCCAATTTTAGCAGTGAAACAAAGTGACGATATTGCAATTGAAAGTCTGCGTAGTATTCGTACAGCGATTCACTTTGCATTAGCTAATGCAAAAAATAATATTATTACAATTTCTGGTCCTGCTCCAGAAATTGGAAAATCATTCATTTCTACAAACTTAGCAACTATCTTTGCTCAAAGCGGGAAGAGAATTCTTTTAATTGATGCTGATTTGCGTCGTGGTTACATGCATAAGTATTTTAACTTGGATGTGAAACCTGGCTTAGCTGATTTAATTAGCAATCAAGCTAATGTACAACAAGTAATTCATCAAACTAGCGTTGAAAACTTGGATATGATCACACGAGGCAAGAGTCCAGCATCTCCTTCAGAGCTGTTAAGCACTTCATATTTTGGTGAGTTACTAGAACAATTACGTACTCAATACGACCATATTATTATTGATACACCACCTGTATTAGCTGTTACTGATGGCATTATTATTTCTCAATATAGTGGTGTAAATTTAGTTGTTGCCCGTTATGCTAAAACGCAAATGAAAGAGCTAGAATTGACATTGAATCGTTTCGAACAAGCCAATGTTAAAGTCAATGGTTTCATTCTTAATGACATCCAACAAACAGTTGGTGCGGGTTATGGCTATAGCTATGCATATGCTTATACTGCACATAAGGATGATAAAGAAGATTAAAATTTTCATCCTAGAACGAAAAAACCGAGATTAGTACTCGGTTTTTTCGTTCTTTGGTTAAGCTAAATCGCTAAGAGTTTGTTTAGGATAATATGCAACTCAATAGTTTTTATAAATTAATTGATTTGAATTTCACTATTACGGCGATACCCATCTACATAATACTCAAGTTGAAGTAATGCCCAATCAATATCCTGAGCAACAGCAGTCATTTGACCAAATCTTGTAAAAACTGCTTGTATTTCATGTAATGGATAAAATTTTTCAAAAGAACGTAAAATACGACGATGCTCAGTATATTCTGTATTTTCTTGGTCAATCAAAAGTTCTTCATAAAGTTTTTCACCAGGTCGTAAGCCAGTATATTGAATTTCAATATCCCCATCACCTGTAGGTTTTTCTCGAACTGTTAGACCACTCAAAGCAATCATTTGTCGAGCCAAATCCTGAATCCTTACCGATTCCCCCATATCAAGTAGAAAGACATCTCCGCCTTGCCCTAAAGCTCCTGCTTGGATGACTAGTTGCGCAGCCTCTGGGATAGTCATAAAGTATCGTGTTACATCTGGGTGTGTTACTGTAACGGGACCACCTTTAGCAATTTGCTGCTTAAATAATGGTACTACGGAACCAGATGAACCCAGTACGTTACCAAAGCGAACAATACTAATTTGTGTAGATTTCTGAGTTTCAGCCATTGCTTGGCAATACAACTCTGCCATACGTTTCGACGCACCCATTACATTGGTTGGGCGTACGGCTTTGTCAGTTGAAATCAGGACAAAAGTTTCTACCCCTTTTGCAACTGCTGCATTTAAACAACTAGCTGTACCAACTGCATTATTTTTTAGCCCTGCGATCGGATTGCATTCAACTAAAGGTACATGTTTATAGGCAGCTGCATGATAGATTGTTTGAATTTGGTATTGCTCTATAATTCGCTCAAGCTTGTGCTGTTCTTGAACACTGCCTAATATTGGCACTATTGAGCAACTTGTAAGCGAATTGAGTTCCTTTTCCACACTATACAATGCAAACTCAGTTAACTCGAATAGAATTAAAAGTTTTGGTTGATTCTTAATGATTTGACGACAAAGTTCAGAACCAATCGATCCACCAGCACCAGTCACCATGACCACTTTGCCACTAATATTTTTAGCTAATAATTCCGAAATAGGCGGTACTGGGTCTCGACCTAATAAGTCGATAATATCAACTTCCCTAATATCATTAATTCGAATATCCCCATTGACTAATTTAGTCAAATCTGGAAATTCAGTAATTTTTAAATGTGCTGGCTCTAATTGCTGAATAATATGTGCTTTCTTTTCGCGACCTACGGATGGTAATGCCAATAATACTTCTGCTACATGACGTTGCTTAAGACGACCCAATGCTTTTTTTAATGAATAAACTTTTAGACCACCGAGCATCTGACCTTGTAGAGATGGTGAGTCATCAATAAAAAAAACAGGAAGATGATTATCTGATCGAAATAGAGCTGCTGCAATTTGCTGACCTGCGTAGCCTGCACCATAAATTGCAATACGTTTCTGTTGATGTGCTACACCTAATGCATTATTTACTACAAAACGAATTAAAGCACGGCTGCACCATACCCAAGCAAACATCATGAAACCGAACATGATCGGAATAGACATTGGAATAAAAGCTGGCGTGGTAGTTTTCATCGCATATAAAGCAATCATCATGCAACATACAGCCAATGCCAACTTGACAATAAATGCTTCGTTAAAGGCTCGAACAATAAAACGATATATACCTAGTCCCCAAAACAAAGTAATCGCAATAAGATCAAGATATATCCACCAAAAATCTAACCCTGACATAGCTTCGACATCAAAATTGAGCAAACGAATGACATAACACAGCCAAAATAAAATTGGTAACGCAATAATATCCAATAGCACTAAAAATGCTTGTTTGAATGGACGTGGAGCGGTATCAAGTTGTTCAATAATTTGTTTCACAAGGTATCTTCTGGGCAAAGGGGTACAAAATACGAGTCATTTGGGGATAAACGATGCTATCACATCATTTATCACATTTTTGGGACATCCCCTATTCAATCATTTGCTGTACTTTTTGAATTGCTTCTAACATTGTATTCATATTCTCATTACTCAGCGTGGGATGTACAAGAAACATTAAACTGGTTTCACCTAGTTTCTGTGCATTGACTAAACGCTGCTGCGGACGCCAAGGGGTATCATCAAAGGCATGTTCCAAATACACTTCTGAACATGAGCCACTAAAACATGGCACATTTAAAGAATTTAATTCATGCATAATACGGTCACGCGACCAGCCTTCAGGTAATGCATCAGTATTCACCTGAACGTAACATTTATAATAAGCATGTTGATAATCTACCGAAGGCTCATGGACTATAAAGTAGGGAGATTTCTTAAATACATCAAAAAGTTGTTGAGCATTTTCATAACGCTTTTGCGTCCATTCAGACATACGGCGTAATTGAATACGACCGATGACTGCTTGCATTTCCATCATTCGCCAATTGGTTCCAAATGAATCATGCAACCAACGGAATCCTGGTGGATGCTGTTTATGGTAAATGCTGTCGTAATTCTTACCATGATCTTTGTAAGACCACATCTTTTTCCAAAGTTGCTCATCATGGGTAGTAACCATGCCACCTTCACCACCTGTAGTCATGATTTTATCTTGGCAAAATGACCATGCACCAATATGTCCGATCGAACCTGCTGCTCGACCTTTATACATCGCGCCATGTGCTTGCGCACAATCTTCAATGACATAAATGCCTTTTTCTTCAGCCAATTGCATGATGGGATCCATGTCACACATCCAACCTGCCAAATGCACACAGATAATCGCTTTGGTATTATCTGTCAAAACCGCTTCAATGGTACGGCGTGAAATGTTTTGAGAATCCAGCTCTACATCAGCAAAAATAGGATTTGCACCTGCTGTGACAATCGAACTAGCAGATGCCAAAAAGGTACGAGAAGTGACAATCACATCATCGCCCGCGCCAATGCCTAAAGCCTTTAACGCCACATCTAATGCCACAGTTCCATTGGCCAGTGCAACCGCAAACGGTGTGCCGACATAATGTGCAAATTCTTTTTCAAATTCACGACATTCTTGTCCTGTCCAATAATTAACTCGATTCGACAATAAAACCTGCTGTACCGCGTTTGCCTCTTCGGGCGTAAAACTTGGCCAAGGTTCAAATGCGGTATTTAACATTTTGTTCTTCCAAATAATTCGTTTATCAACTATTTCTTCTGCATAATTCGTGCAGGATTACCAACAACGGTCACCCCTGCTGGGACACTTTTAGTCACTACAGCCCCCATACCTACCACAGCACCTTGACCAATAACGAGGGGTTGATTAGGCGTTCCCTGCTTAATCACAGCTCCAGCACCAATGTAAGCATGGTCATGAATATGGATATTACCATTGCATTTGACGCCTGGTGCAAAAGTCACATAATCCCCAATCAAACAGTCATGCTCTACATAACTGTATAAATTGGCATGGAAACACTTACCAATACGAATGTTAGATGTCACTGTAACAAATGGACTTAATGCTGAACCTTCACCTAGGTCAACTTCATCCATGAGTACCACATTGTCTGCACAAATAGACCACATTTTGATCTCATCTTGCTGCAATTGTAGAGCAATTTTTTCTCGAATTCGGCTGTTCGCGATTGCAATAACCACATGTTTAGAGCTCGCTTGCAACTGCTGAAATGTTGCATAATTTACAGCAGGATGACCATTCCATACTGTTGGCTGATCAAAACGATCATCAATAAAATAGAGTTCTGCGGTTAATCCATCACGCTGTAATTGCTGTCTCGCAACAGGCATTAAACTTCGCCCACACCCCGATGCGCCATAAATTGCATAAATAGGTTTAGTCATGATGCTTACCTGACTCCGAACCCATAAATTTCGACATGGTCGCTTCTCCTTCAGCATGAATACCATCACGAATGAGAACTTTTTTAACCGTTTTCAGCATAATTTTAATATCTAACCACAGCGATTGATGGTCAACATACCATGTATCAAGCTTAAACTTCTGTTCCCAGCTAATAGCATTACGGCCATTCACTTGTGCATAACCCGTAATGCCTGGTCGAACCTCATGTCGTCTGGCCTGTTCAGCATTATACAATGGTAAATATTCCATCAATAACGGTCGAGGTCCTACTATGCTCATTTCCCCTTTCAACACATTCCAAAGCTCAGGCAATTCATCCAAACTGGTGGATCGCAGTAGTTTTCCAAAAGCGGTTAGACGTTCACTATCGGGTAATGCCTCACCTTGGGCATTATAAGCATCTTTCATGGTTCGGAATTTAATCATTTTAAAAGGTAGACCATGTAAACCAGGACGTTCTTGCTGAAATAAAACAGGTGAGCCTAGATTCTTACGAACAAGTAATGCAACCATAATTAAAATAGGTGAAAGTAAGATAAGCGCTAATAAAGCAATCACGATGTCTAATAAGCGTTTAATCATGTTTTGCTCCAGTCACCCATTGTACAAACTGCTGTGACAAAGCCACGCGATTAAACTGCGTCTTAGCAACATTTTGTCCATTTTGTCCCATACGCTTCAGTTGATCACGATCTGACGCAGCTTTCTCTAGCGCATTCGCAAAGGCCTTCGGCTGATCGGGAGGCACAGCAAAACCGCAATGCTCTTTTTCAATCAACTCCGCCAACCATCCTGGATAATTATTCAATACAGGTAATGCAGCTGCAATATAGTCGAAGAATTTATTGGGCGATGTTCCATAATAAAAGGCTGGAACATTGGCTAAAATTTGCATACCAATATCGGCGCCTGCCATTAATGCCGCCAGTTGTTGCTTATTTACAGGATCATGAAAAATAATATTATTCAATTCTAAGCGATGCGCCTGTTGTTGTAAGGCTGGTTTCTGCATACCGTCACCGACCAACACCAATTTAATATCATCCCGTCCACGTTGTTTTAATTCACTTGCCACAGCAATCACTGCATCTAAACCATTGGCTAGACCATGTGTACCTGTAAAAATCGCCATCAAATCACCGCGATTGACTCCTTCTGGTCGCCATACCTCAATCGGCTGATCGAAAATATCCAAATCACATCCATTGGGAATTGAGGCCACACGCTCAGGCTGAATACCACGACCAATAATGCCATCCACAATCCCTGGTGACAGTCCAATTAAACGATCGGCTGAATGGTAAGACAACCATTCGAGCATAGACATCATCATCAAAATGATGGGATTCTTAATCACTCCCATAGCTTTGGGTAATTCTGGCCATAAATCACGCACCTCAAATACAAAGGTTTTACGACGTAGCCATTTTGCAAAAATACCAGGAATACCTGCTGTGAGCGGTGTGGTTGTGGCAAAAACCACATCGTAAGGTTCGGTGAGTGCCACGCGAATCGACTTAAATGCGAAACTTAAGAATATAAGTACGCGTTTAAGAAAGGACAAAGCATTAGAATAAGGCAATTCAAATTCAATAATATCGATGCCATCAACTATGCCACGACGCACACCCTTTTCAAAAGGCTGGCTTAATCCAGTTTGCCCTGCACCAAAAGAACCACACACCATAGTGACCTGATGTCCTTGACGTAATAGAGCTTGTGCCATGGCATATGAACGAATACCAGTCGATCCCTTTGGCGTTGAAAAATGCTGATGGAAATAGAGAATTTTCATGTCAAATCTTTGATAATGGTCACAATGGTAGTGGGCTGTGTTACAGTGATCTCGAGCACAGGTAATGGATTTTTTTGATAATAGTTACGAGATTCTTCGCCTTGTATTAAATGCATTTGCGCATTCTGAGGTCGTTCAAGCTGCAACATGATTTGACCATTGCTTACTCCGTCTGGCGTGAGTACCCAATGATCAGGCTGTAGTCTCCAACGTAAGATGGCTTGACGCTTAAAGTCAGAGACACGATCAATAACCCTAATAGAATGACGAGTTAAAATAATCTCACGTTCATGTTGTCCACCCCAAGCGTCTTGATAGCCACAACGCCAATGATCTTTTGCATAGTGAAGATTTTTGGGTTTCAGCCAATCACCAAATAAAAAACGACTCAAACGTGGCATTTGCAGATGATCATCAAACTGTACGGTATTGTGACTGGCTGTTCCTGAAAAATAGTCCAAATCTTCTAGGGTAGAGTTATAGCTATAGGTTCCCCCATCACGTAACAGGTTTTCTCCGTGCCACCATACATCCAGATGCAAACTATCGCATTGACTCGGTCTAAAGTGAAAGATCGGTAGTTTAAATGCCAAAAAAAAGGGTCCGATTGTAGCGGTCATTAAGCCACTGTCCTGAAAAAACTGTTGCTTACTCGGCAATTCAAAGGCCTGATTTTGCATTTTTTCTAAGGCAAAAAATACCAATACCTGATCATACGTGCCCGCAGTTTGATAGTAACTGTGTCCCACAAATAGCGTGCTAGCTAGCTGTACACTTGGTCGAAAATCCGCATAATCGGTTGCCGATACTACCAACAACCGTGCACCATCATTCGCACCTAAATTGGGAGCATTCCCATGTACTTGTGTTAACACATGAAGCCAATCTGTTGCACGTTGTAATTGCTGTTGTAATCGTATGGAAAAGGTCTTATCGTCAAACTGTCGACGAACAATCTCGGCTAGACAATAAGAATCAAGCATTACACGATGATAATTGACTGAATATTGACTAAAACCACCATCTGCCATAATCAAGCATTTGGCCCGATTTTCTAACCAATAACGCCCTGTATCTTGCCATTGCTTGGCTTGTGATGATGGTCGAAAATGATTGAGAAAAACTCCACCTATATACAGTGCGGTGGCTTCAGAGGTACCATGATTATTGTTTTGGGCTATCGCATAATCTATGGTGGGGGAAATTCGTTGCAAGTGAACGTGTATTAAGTCCAATAATTGAATTTGTGGATCAGCCCGATTTGGTAAACCAAGATAGGCAGCTATCAGGTGCATAACACGAATCGATGCTTCCTGACCACATTTCCAGTTCGGCCCAAAATAAGCTGGATTATTGCAACACCAATCATTCAGCCAACAATCCAGCTCAAGTAAGGCCAGACCATCTTGCTGTTTGCGCTCTCGCACGACAAAGTCAAGCACCCATTGCATGCGAGAAATTTCCCAAATTCCTTTAATGTCACCGATCTGTTCATCAAAGTCGGGAATTTGATACCAAGGTAAATGTGTATCTTTAAATTGACGATGGCTAAACCGATTATAAAACCAATTAGGTATATCCGTTACTGTGGCACCCGATTCTTCATTTGGTCGTGGCGAAGCAAAAAAATTGCCTCGAGGCAACTGTGCTGTCAATTTTTGCACAGAATTCAACCCAATTCTTACACTCAAGCGATATTTCAATACACGAAATAGACTCATAAAGCCTAATGCCCATGCCGTCTTTGCCTTGAGTTGGAGTTGACTCATGTTTGTGCTCGTAATATTTCAGCAACTTGTAAAGTCACACGTGCGACTTCAAAGATTTCATCAGCAGGGATGGGTGTCGGTTGCCCTTGTCGAATACTTTCCACAAATGCTGCCGCACATGCCTCTTGACCTTTATCTTGACGCCACAGATTCATTTTATTGAATCCAGGCCAGCCAAAACCTTTCAGTTTTCTAAAGTTATCGAGCTGTAAAACACGCCCTGCTGTAAAGACTTCTATGCGTTCTTTTGGAAAACTGGATGCACCATTCGCCAAATAAAAAATCGTACCAAATGATCCATCTTCAAAACCAAACGTCATTGAGGCTTTGTCTTCTAGAACCTGCACAGCATCGGTTTCACCCATACGACGAGCCTGAATCGATACAATTTTCGAACCTGCAAGAAAACGCATCAAGTCAATAAAATGGCACGCTTCACCAATTATGCGACCACCACCTATTTGTAAATCTTGTGTCCAATGCTCTGCAGGAATCGCCCCTGCATTCATAGTCATAATAAAACTTTTTGGCTCTTTTACTGTGTCAAGCAAGGCTTTCATTTTTTGCACTTGCGGTGCAAAACGACGATTAAAACCTACCATAACACGACTATAACGATCGGTTGTACTTTGCTGTTGATACAATTGTTCAATGCGATCAATTTCATCGACATGTAACGCCAACGGTTTTTCTACAAAAACGTGTTTACCTGCAGCAAGCACTTTCTCCACCATCGATGCATGACTATTATGCCGTGTCACAATCGCAATCGTATTGATTTCTGGATGTTGTAACATGGCGTTCAGATCTGTCGATGCTTCGGCAAATCCTGTTTTACTACCATGAATGACGCCATTAATTCCGCCAGCAGTCACAATGGTATGAAGTTGTGCGGAAGCTTTCTTAAATGCGGGAATCAAAATACGTGAGGCATAATTACCAGCTCCAATAAAACCAACTACAGCATTCTCTGGTTCAACCTGTATCGGTTTCAACACCACATTTTGTCCAAGACGTGAGGCAATTGCTGAAGGATATTTGAGTAAAATACCCAACCCTGCCTGATCTTCGGTCAGCACATTGTAAGCCTGTGGCGCATCTTCAAAATCAAATCGGTGGGTAATTAAAGGATCAACATTTAAGGTACCTGCAGCCAACATATCCAAAACAGCTACAAAGTTGCGTTGTTCTGTCCAACGTACAAATCCAAGTGGATAATCATGCCCTTTATCTTCATATTCGGCATCGTAGCGACCAGGCCCATAAGAACATGAAACTTGGAAACTCAGTTCTTTTTCATAAAAGTCAGCACGGTTCAACTCTAAACCTGTCACACCCACTAAAATAATGCGTCCGCGTTTTCGACTCATCCGTGCGGCCTGAGTTACTGGGTCACTAACTTTAGTCGAGGCAGTAATAATCACGCCATCAATCCCTAAACCACGACTAAATGCCAACCCTGTTGCAACAGGGTCTTCTCCACGCCCAGGGTTGCACACTTCGGCACCAAATTGCTTCGCCAATTCCAGCTTGCTTTGGTCAAAATCAATCGCCAGTACACGACAACCATTTGCACGGAGCATTTGAATGGTTAATAAACCAATCAGTCCTGCACCAGTGACGACAAAGCACTCCCCCAAGGTCGGTTCAGCAAGGCGAATTCCTTGTAGGCCGATACTGGCAACAACTGCAAAAGCGGCCGCTTCATCGGAGACTTGATCTGGAATTTTCGCGCAGAGATTTTTTGGCACTTTCACCACATCGGCATGAGGACCATTCGATACGACACGATCACCCACTTTCAGCCCGTCGACACCATGCCCAATTTCATGAATCACGCCAACATTGCAATAACCTAAAGCCAAAGGTTGTGCCAATTTTGATTTCACTGCGTCATAGGTTGTCAATAAACCATCGGTCTGCACTTTTTCAAGAACCATTTTGACTTTTTCAGGTTGCTGACGTGCTTTATCAATTAAAGACGCTTTCCCAAATCCCACCAACATTCGTTCGGTGCCTGCGGAAATCAACGATGTAGTCGTCGCAATCAGCACATGTCCTGATGTGCATTGGGGTGCAGGTGCTTCCGTCACCGTTGTTCCACCATTCGCCATGTCTTGAAGAATTTGACGCATTCACATCACCTTAGAAAAAGAAAATCCCACTTGAAGTGCAAGCCATGCAGCCTCAAACACCAATAAAACCACTTAGCACACGTGAGTTTTATTTTACCCCAGCCGAGAATAATTGCATGTATCAGCAGCAACTGATTTTTTGTATTTAAAGCAAAATTCAACTCATCGCCATATTCGTATTCACGCATACAATTTTTTGATCCATAACATCACCTGCTGACGCCCCCATGCCACCTGTTTCAGTTGCTGTTGTTGCAGATGAGAAATATCCGACTGCAGGGATAATACACTGTCTTGAAAAGCCTGTTGAATGGAGGTTACATAGACATCATCAATCACCACACAGGGAAAGTGATCTGTAATGCTTTGATAAGCAGCCAGTTTCGCCAAAATGAGTAAACAACCACAAGAAAGAGCTTCTAAAATTGATGAAGATAACTGATCACTCTTTGGTAAAGACAAGGCGACATCCGCAGCACATAAATAACCTGACAATTGCGCCTGATCAATGAAACCATCAATTAACTGGATATTATTGTCACCTTGAATATGTGATTTAACTTTAGCCAAATATTGCGCATCAAAATCTCCTGCCAAGAGCAGCAGTCGATAGCTCTGACGACCTCGTGCAAACTGTTGAAAAGCCTCCACCACATCCAGTGTACGATACAGCGGCGTAATTCGGCGGTTATAAATCCACACCGTGTCCTGTTCAGAGATGCCTAACTGTTGGCGAACAATTGAACGTTGTTCAGTGGATACACGAAATACCGAAGAAACTCCGAGACTAAAGGTCATTACACGTGATGCTGGTACTGAAAAGTGTTTCGTCAAAGTGTCTTGCATATGTTGTGAAGATGCAGTGATTTTTTCTGCAGCATGTAAGGTCCGTCGAATCAAAAATCGATAGATTATGCTTTTTTGCGGTACAGAAAAAATCTCACTCCCATAGGTGGTCAGCAGATATTTTCGACCACTTAAATATGCACTCAAACCATAACCTGAAGTATTATGCGCATGTAATTGCAAAGCTTTCGGCACAAACAGTCGCAACCATAATCCCAACAGGATATAGGCCACAATACTGCCTAAAGCACCAAAGCGAAGTAAACCATTAAACTTGGTCGTCACCTGTTCTGGTGGGAAAAAGCTATTCTTATGAATGCTATAGATGTGATAAGGAGAACCTAATTCATCGAGATATTCCACCCAATGTCTGACATGCGGACTGCTGGCATTGGCTACATAACTAATGGGTGGGGTCTGCATCGCCATGATTAAATTTCACACTCGCTGAGGTTGACGGCAAAAAAATAGCAATACACTACCTGCATAAGCCAAGAGAATGGCCAATCCAGAAAAGTAAATCTGTGTTGGCAATATCGCTTGCAAACTTAAAGCGATTGTCGCCCAGCATAACGCATTCAATGCTAAACGACTAAATTTCCCCATAGCCACATGTTGTTGAATGTACATCGCCTGTAACGCAGATAAGGGCACCGCACACTGTAACAATACAAAGGTGAGTATCGTAGATGCCTCTAAGGCAAAATGATATAGATAGAATACAGGAACCAATGCTATAGCCGAGCAGAATACCCAAAACATCGAGATCCACAGATAAATGGTTTTCTGTTGACCCGCCGCCTGTTGTTGTTTGACCAATTTCGGCACAAATACCGCACCGAGCACACTCGGAATAAAAATACCGATTTGAAAGAACTGGAAACTTAAAGAAAATACTGCGGCATCATATGCGGAATAGTCAACATTCACCGCTTTCATCAACGCGTAAAGACCAAAAAGCGTGATAAAACCAAATAGAGCCGCTTTAATTGATTGTTCTAGACATTGCTTTAGAACCGTTTTATCCAGCAGTTGCGACAAACCAGTCCCTAAAGTATAAGGCCGAAAGCCAACGTGATAGAATACCAGTGCATTCAACAACATAAACACCAGTGCATAAATCGTAATGATCTCACTCGCAGCGGTTTTACCCAAAAATACACTGGCCATCCAAGCAATGATGAATGCCAAAATGTAGCTCAATAAAGCAAATAACCCTAATGCCTTATATTTTTGTTGATAAGACCATAAGGATTGAATCATGGCAAAACACACACTGCCTGTCGTAAAAAATACAGCTGCAGCAGTGAGTAGACCATTTGAGCGCAGACTTTGCGTATCTCCTCCCCACAACATGGTCGCAAAAGGTAACAGAAACAAACTCAATACGAGGAGTAATATGCTGGTTGCGAGCGTCATTTGTATATGTTGCTCGGGCTGTGAATAAGCGCCTGCCCGTAAAATTTGAGGTCCCCCTCCTAAAGAGGGAAATGCGCCAAATGCAGCACTCAGGCTCAGCATTAATACAAAACTGGCGAGTGCCGCATGTCCAAAATACCATGCCAAATACAGACTAAAGAGTAATTGTAAGAATCGTGCAGACCCTACACCGACCACCATAATCACATGAGGGTTCATGGCTACTTAGACCAATGGTGTGAATGGGAAATATACGCTTGTTTTTCTGCTTGGGTGAATCGTTCAGCAATCTTTTTTGCAGGAACGCCCCCCACAATACTAAACGGCTCAACCGATTTATTTACCACACTCCCTGCGGCAATGATTGCGCCTTGCCCAATCTCGACACCTTTTAAAATGGTGACATTGGCACCCACCCAAACGTCATCCCCTATTTTGATCTTCGCTTGACGCTGTTGATTGTCTTTGACAAAAAACATGGGTTGCGTAATGTCCTTAAATTCATGATCACCGCCCAATATGGTGACATTCGGACCAAACATCACATAAGAACCAATCTCAATTTCGCCAGAGAACCAAGCGCGATTGGCAATAAAAACATGATGCCCCAAAGTAATGGTGGAATAACTCAATACCGAGCCTAAGGGACTAAATAGGACATGCTCACCTGCACTACGAAATTTTTGCAAATAACCATACATCAAGACTCGGTTACATGCCCTAAAACAAAAGTTGTGCAGATAGGCTAAACCACGCGCAAGGATTCGTATCATCTATTCAACTCAAATGACTAAATCGAAAGCTTTTGCACCAAAGTCAATCGACTTAAATTCACGGTGTTTGACCAATAATACACGAATGTCCGCCTGCTCAGCCTCGATTAAATCCACCAAAGGAATGTCTTGATACTGATTTACATTCAAATTCGGCTCTACAGCAACCACCTGACAACCACTGTGTTTGAACAAATGTAAACTAATATCCAAGGCAGGGCTTTCACGCAAGTCATCTATATCCGCTTTAAACGCAAGACCATAACAAGCCAGCTTAATATCTTGAATGGTTTTACTCGGATGTTGTTGTAAATAATCGGCAATTTTAATCTTGACCTGATCAATCACCCAGTGAGGTTTACTGTCATTCACTTCACGGGCTGTACGAATTAAACGAGCTTGCTCTGGTGTTTTAGACACAATAAACCATGGGTCAACTGCAATACAGTGTCCACCAACACCCGGACCAGGCTGCAAAATATTGACGCGTGGATGGCGATTGGCCAATTGAATTAATTCAGCCACATGGATGTCTAACTTATCGCAAATGATTGAAAGTTCATTGGCAAAAGCAATATTAACATCACGAAATGAATTCTCTGTCAGCTTACACATTTCCGCAGTCCGTGCATTGGTTTCAATGCACTCCCCTTTGACAAAGGTTCGATACAATTCAATCGCAGCTTTTGAGCATCGAGGCGTCATCCCCCCAATAATACGATCATTACTGATCAACTCTTGTAATACTTTACCTGGTAAGACGCGCTCGGGACAATGGGCAATCAAAACATCAGCAGCCTCTCCAGCCTGTTGAGGAAACGTTAAATCTGGTCGAGCAGCACTGAGCCATGCTTCCATTTCTTCGGTCGCACCTACAGGTGAGGTAGATTCTAAAATCACCAAATTGCCTGCATTTAAATAAGGTGCTAGAGCCTTTGCTGCAGATTCAATATACGCTAGATCAGGCGCATGATCATCTTTAAAGGGTGTCGGCACCGCAACAATATAGGCATCAGCTGCACAAGGCTCCGTTTGCGCCGAAAGTTGTCCCTGTGCAACCACATCACGGACTAAAGCGGCCAAATCTGGCTCTACAATATGCACTTTACCTTGGTTAATAATATCTACAGCATGCTGATTAACATCGACCCCTGTCACTTTTAAACCATGTGCAGCAAACGTCGCCGCAGTGGGTAATCCAATATAACCCAAGCCCACAACACAAAGATGTTTAAAAGAATGCTTCATATACCCAACTTAATGATTTAAATCACTTAAAAATTTTAAATTACAATGCGTGCTGTCGAAGAAAATCAATAATTTTCTGACAAGCTGTACCATCCCCATAGGGATTATGTGCTCCAGCCATACCATGATATATAGCTGGGTCATCCAACAATGCAGAGACATTTTGCACAATTTGTGCTTTATCTGTCCCAACTAATTTCACTGTGCCTGCTTCAACTGCTTCTGGTCGCTCTGTTGTGTCTCTCATTACCAATACTGGTTTGCCTAAGGAAGGTGCTTCTTCTTGAATGCCCCCAGAGTCAGTCATAATGAGATCGCAACGATTCATCAAATACACAAAAGGTAGATAGTGTTGCGGTGCAATTAAAAAGATATTTGGAATATTGGACAATAACTGTTGTACAGGTTGTTGTACATTCGGATTTAAATGTACAGGATACACAATTTGTAAATCTGGATATTTCTCTGCAAGTTCAGCCAATGCTGAACAAATATTGAGAAAACCTTGGCCAAAATTCTCCCGACGATGCCCGGTCACTAAAAGTAATTTTTTTGTTGAATCCAGAAAGGTAAAAGTATGTTGAAATTCTTTAATCAGGGCTTGATCATGTTCAACTTTCTCTTTGACTTGGAGTAAGGCATCAATCACGGTATTACCCGTAATGACAATGCATTCAGGTTGCACATTTTCTTTGATTAAATTTTGATAGGACGATTGTGTCGGCGCAAAATGATAATTGGCTAAAACGCCTGTTAACTGTCGATTAGCTTCTTCTGGCCAAGGTGAATAGAGATCACCTGTACGTAGACCCGCTTCAACATGACCTACTTTAATTTTATGGTAGTATGCAGCCAAAGATGCTGCAAATGTCGTCGCTGTATCACCATGGACTAAAACCAGATCTGGTTGCCACTCTAAAAAGACCTGCTCAAGCCCTTTTAAAACACCCGCTGTCACGTCCGACAATGTCTGACCTTGCCTCATCAGATTTAAGTCATAATCGGGATTCAGTTGAAATAGTGCTAA
Organism: Acinetobacter junii CIP 64.5; assembly: GCF_000368765.1. Lineage (GTDB taxonomy): Bacteria > Pseudomonadota > Gammaproteobacteria > Pseudomonadales > Moraxellaceae > Acinetobacter > Acinetobacter junii. The sequence continues at coordinate 36,504 of NZ_KB849659.1, read as the reverse complement.
GACTTGGTCCAGCATTTCTCGGTGCTGACCTGTCACACAGACTTTACATTCAAAGTCATTCTGCTGCTGAAGATGCAATGCAAGTGGTGCCATTTTGATTGCTTCTGGACGTGTACCGAAAACCAATAAGACTTTTTTCACGACATATATCCTGTTTTCAGCCCTAAGTGACAAGCGAGAGAACTATCTAAGAAAATTCAATCTGTAGATAGTTTGAATATTAGAGTTTGATATAATATCAGACTTTGATTTAGCACTAAATCCATTCTCAAACTGTACTGCAAAGAAGCACTAGAAAAATCACTCTTTTATTTTGATTCTTCAGATATCACATATATAAAGAGTATGTTCACAAATACATAAGAAACGTAGCAAAAATTCACTCGATTTTAAGATCAATGATTCTATGCTTTAACTCAACCATGCTAAGATCAATGGCATCAATTTTATGCAAAAAATGATTTGGACATCTCATGAGTAAAGCTTTACCTCTCATTGCTGCAGTTGTGTTAGGCGGTGCGGCCCTAGTACCTGTTTATTATGCGACACAAAATCCAACCACTGAGTTTGGCGCGAAAGCTGATAAAAATGCAGCGCCTGTTGCTAAGATCAGCTATGCTCTCGGTTATGAAGTTGCAAAACAAACTCCACCAGAGCTTGAAACGAATGCATTTATTACAGGTTTTCGTGATGCACATGCTCAGAAACCTGCAGCATACTCTGAGGAAGAATTACAAGCAGCATATGTAGAATTCCAAAAAGAGATGCAACAAAAGCAACAAGACGAAACCAAAAAAGTTGAGGCAACTAACTCAAGTTTCTTAGCTGAAAATGCTAAAAAAGAAGGTGTTAAAACAACAGCATCTGGCTTGCAATACAAAATCACCAAAGAAGGAACTGGCAAACAACCTGTTGCAACTTCTGTGGTTAAAGTACATTACAAAGGTCAATTGACTGACGGTAAAGTATTTGACAGCTCATACGATCGTGGTGAACCAATTGAGTTTCCATTAAATCAAGTCATTCCTGGTTGGACTGAAGGTCTACAACTCATGAAAGAAGGCGGTAAGGCAACGCTTTATATCCCTGCCAACTTAGGCTACGGTGAACAAGGCGTGCCAGGCTCTATCCCACCAAATAGTACTTTGATTTTTGATGTCGAATTAATCGCTGTAAAATAATGATATAGGGAGAGCTTGTGCTCTCCTTTATTTTGGAAGAAAGAATGAAAAAACTTACACTTACTCTCATAACATTGATGATTGGAACGGTTCAAGCAGCTCCTATCACCCTAAAAAGTCCACAAAAAGATCAATTAGGTTATAGCTACGGTTATTTAATGGGGAAAGGAAATACAGAAACACTCAAAGACTTAAATATCGAAACCTTTGTGCTAGGGCTTGAAGATGCAATTAAGGGAAAACCAGCAACTCTCAGTGATGAGCAAATGGCGACAGTTCTCAACCAATATAAAAAGCGACTTGAAGCCAAACAATTAGTTGAATTCCAAGAGCAGGCAGAAAAAAATGCCCAAGAAGGAAAAAACTTTCTAGCAGAGAATGCTAAAAAACCAGATATCATCACAACAAAATCAGGTTTACAGTATCAAGTTCTTCAACAAGGTACTGGTAAATCGCCAAAGTTAACATCGACAGTAAAAGTAAATTACGAAGGTCGGTTAATTGATGGAACTGTGTTTGATAGCTCAATTGCTCGCAACCATCCTGTTGAATTTAAACTGAATCAAGTCATTTCTGGCTGGACTGAAGGTGTCCAAACGATGAAAGAAGGTGGCAAAAGTCGTTTCTTTGTTCCATCTAACTTAGCATATGGTGACGTGGGTGCTGGAGATGCAATTGGACCAAATAGCACACTTATTTTTGATATTGAATTACTCGAAGTAAAATAGTAATAAACCCTCTTCATGAGGGTTTATTTTTTTAATGTTTCAAATGTCTTGGGTGAAAACCCGTGATTAGTAAACCAATAACATAAGCAGCGACACCCAATACACACAAGCCAACAACTTCTGCGATTCGCAACCACTGAGCGATATCACCTTGGTACCATGTTAAAGCATATGCAAGAGCAGCAATCATGGTTATGTTGGCCACTAAAAATTGGAAACTAAGCTTTTTCCAATGCGCCCCAAAACGATAGATATTTCTTTTGTGTAAATAAAAATAAAGCATCCCAGCATTGACTAAAGCAGAGCCAGAAGAAGCGAGTGCTAAAGCCATATGCTCAGCATGCCAATCAATTAATTTAAAGAACCCAATAAATACAACGTTTAAAATCGCATTTGCAGCAACTGCCATGAGACCGACACGAACTGGTGTTTTGGTATCCTGTTGTGCATAAAAACCTGGTGCAAACACTTTAATCAACATAAATGAAATTACACCCGCACTCATGCATTGCAATGCAAGTGCCGTCATATGTGTATCTTCTAAAGTAAATTCGCCACGTTGGAATAAAGCTTGAATAATCGGCGTCGATAACATGAATAATGCAATACTTGCAGGAATACCGACCAACATAATGATCTTGGCAGCCCAATCAATCATGCTTTTAAATTTAGCTTGATCTTGCTCAGCGTGACGCGCAGACAGTGAAGGCAAAATAACTGTGCCGATCGCAACCCCAATGAGACCTAATGGTAATTCAGTCATTCGTTCAGCACTGTATAACCACGATACTGAACCATCTTGCATGAACGATGCCCAAATCGTATTTAACAATAAATTAATTTGTGTCACTGAAACACCGAATAATGCAGGCAACATTAGTTTTAAGATACGATCAACACCCTCATGCTTAAAATCAACTTTAGGTGGAATAAGTAAGTTCTTTTTCCAAAGCTCAGGGATTTGTATCGCTAACTGTAAAACACCTGCAACCACGACAGCCCACCCTAATGCCATAATGGGTTCTGCCATAAAAGGTGTTAACCACCATGCTCCTGCAATCATCGCAATGTTCAAAAGCACAGGTGAAAATGCTGGCGATGCAAATGAGCCATAGCTATTTAAGATACTGCTCGCAAAAGCCGTCAACGACATGAACATTAAATAAGGGATCGTGAGGCGGAACATATCCACCGCTAAATCAAATTTCTCAGGATCGTTATGGAATCCTGGTGCATACAAATAAATAATCGCTGGTGCGGCAACCATCGCCACAAAAGTTAGCAATGACATAGCCGTCAGCAAACAACCAAATACTCGGCTAATCAGAATCTGTACTTCTGCATGTGTTTTACTAGTTTTATATTCGGTTAAAACAGGAATAAAGGCTTGAGAAAAAGCCCCTTCCGCAAATAAGCGTCGAAAAAAGTTTGGAATACGAAAGGCAACAACGAAAGTATCGAAATCTTTACCTGCACCAAATACATTTAATAGCACGATATCACGCACTAATCCCAAAACTCGAGATAACATCGTCATTGCACTGACAATAATAGTCGATCGCCACAATGCCATCGCATTCACCTACGGCTTATCTTTAAAAAGCGTTATTGTAATGAAACTCAAAATAGATTTCGTTGTGAAATCATAAATTGGCGGATATTTTTTAAGTTAATTTGGCTTGTGATAGTGCTTTTCGGAATCTTTGCCAATCAAAATAAGGACCTGGATCTGTTTTCCGCATTGGTGCAATATCAGAATGCCCCGCAATATGATTCTGAATTTTTGGATAGCTTTTAACTAGCATCAATACAACATCAACCAATGCTTGATACTGTTCGTCCTCGAAAGGAAGATCATCGCTACCTTCCAACTCAATGCCGATCGAATAATCATTACATTCTTTGTGTGCTAGATAACTCGAACGTCCAGCATGCCACGAACGATCATTGAAATTTACAAATTGAATCACTTCACCAGTGCGCAAAATCAATAGATGTGCGGATACTTGCATGCCTTCAATAGTCTGAAAATAAGGATGAGTATTCCAATCTAACTTATTTTGAAAGAATTGCTGGATATAACCACCACCAAATTGAGAAGGTGGCAAACTGATGTTATGAATAACAATCAGTTGAATGTCAGCATCCACTGGACGTGCATTAAAATTTGGTGATGGAAGTTGCGTCGCACCTTCTAATACACCATTTCGAATTTGCGCAAATCTAGAACGTTGCATGGTTTATCAAATCGGCAATTTAATCTTTATCTTTGCCATTTTGACATGCTTTATGCGCAATAATCGAGATGAAATGCTTATTTTTTATGTTGAGGGTGCTAATATAACGCACTAGTTTTTTGGTCAACCTATACTGGAAATAGTATGAGCATTCCTCAATCTTTGCTTGAACAATCGATTCAAATTAATATTCAACAAGCATTACAGGAAGATATTGGGGACGGTGATATTACCGCAATGCTCACACCAGAAGATGAGCAAGCTACAGCAACGATTATCACTCGTGAAGACATGGTATTAGCTGGTCAACCTTGGGTTAACGCCTTAATCAAAGCTTATGATAAAAATGTTCAAATCACGTGGTTAAAGCAAGAAGGTGAACTTGTTCAAGCCAATCAAGCTTTTCTAAAATTGGCAGGTTCAGCCCGTAGCTTACTGACTGTTGAGCGCCCTGCTTTGAATTTTGTGCAAACCCTTTCGGCTGTGGCGACCAAAACGGCAAATTACGTCAAACAATTGGATGGTTTAAACACTAAACTTTTGGATACACGCAAAACCTTACCTGGCTTACGCATCGCTCAAAAATATGCAGTGGCAATCGGTGGTGGTCAAAATCACCGTCTAGGTTTATTTGACGCTTTCTTAATTAAAGAAAATCACATTATGGCAGCAGGTGGTATTGCCCAAGCCATTACCAAAGCACATCAAATCGCACCAGGTAAACCAGTAGAAGTAGAAGTAGAGACTTGGGACGAACTGAATCAAGCACTCGAAGCTGGAGCTGATATCGTGATGTTAGATAATTTCAGCCAGCAACAAATGATTGATGCAGTGAAGCATGTTGCAGGACGTTGTAAGTTAGAAGCTTCAGGCAATATTACTATTGAGAACTTACGCGAAGTTGCAACAACTGGCGTAGATTATATTTCAATGGGTGTACTGACTAAGGATGTGAGAGCTGTAGATTTATCTATGCGTTTTAATGCTTAAGCATCATCCACATCTTTTGTTTCCTTCTGAGTCGAAGTGTCACGAGATACTTCGACTTTTTCATTCCAAGCTGACTTAGCTTGTGTCGAATCAGTAGAGCGTGGATCAACAGCCATCAAAACAAAAGTCACTGCTGTTAAAAAAACGAGAAATACTTGAACCATTATTCCCCCTCCTTGTTATTTTCAATTTACGCAAGCGTACCAAACTAAGATGAGCTAAATAAGCGGGTATTGTTACCGTTTGAAAATTTATAATGCGTCTATGTAGAGATAGATATTCATTGATCATGTTTATTTTTATGTCGCTTAGAGATACATTGACCCATAAACTATTTTAAATCATAAAAAATGGAATCTATTTTCGAAACCTTCTTTACTTTGCTTTTTCAAATCATCCGCTTTTTTCTGCATATCATTTTTGAAGTGATTATCGAAGGCTTAATTCGTGGCACTGGATATTGTGTTGTATCTGCTTATCGATTGAGACGTCACGTTGATATTGAGAGCACTGAGGTTTTTATTGTTGGCTTTATTACATGGGGCATGGTTATCTTTTTGGCTATTTATTTTTTCCTTCTGATCTAATCTTAAATAAAAAAAAGGCGGTCTAAAAAAAACAGACCGCCCGCACTATCAACTGGAACTTACCAACCGAGTGCTTGCTGTTGCTTTTGAATCAACTCTGAGATTCCTTTTTCTGCAAGCTCTAACATGGCATTACACTGCTGGCGTGTGAACGGTTTGTCTTCTGCCGTCCCTTGAATTTCAATAAATTCACCTGCTTGTGTCATCACCACGTTTAAATCCGTTTGGCAATTTGAATCTTCTTCGTAGCATAAATCTAGTAGGACTTCGTCTTGATACATTCCGACTGATATCGCTGCCACTAAACCTTTTAATGGGTCATGTTTAATTTTCTTGTTGCTCAGCAATACATTCATTGCGTCTACCAATGCAACCGCTGCACCTGTGATTGCCGCAGTACGTGTACCGCCATCCGCTTGGATCACATCACAGTCAATCGTAATCGTGTTTTCACCCAACTTCTTCAAGTCCACCATCGCACGAAGACTACGACCGATTAATCGTTGAATCTCTTGAGTACGACCCGTTTGCTTACCACGTGCTGCCTCACGATCACTACGCGTGTGCGTTGAGCGTGGCAACATGCCATATTCCGCAGTTACCCAACCTTGTCCCTGGCCTTTCAAGAAACGAGGTACTGAATTATCAATGCTTGCTGTACACAACACTTTGGTATGGCCAAATTCAACCAAAACTGAACCTTCAGCGTAACGGGTATAATTACGCGTAATCTTTACGTCACGTAACTGGTCTAATGCTCTTTGGTCAATACGCATAATAATTCCTTAAAACGATAGCACAACTATAATTGCACCATAGTATATCTCAATTACACGTACTTTCCCTTTTGCTTGTTGGTAAAGAGCATCGCTTAATGACTCAAACAATGCTCTATCTTAATTAAGCAGCTTTACCAAACATGCTTTTCACTGCGTCAACAAAGCTATGTTTGATCGCCACCAAACGGTCTACCACATTGTCAGGCAAAGAGTGAATCGCCAGACGTTTATATACACTCACAATTTGAGATCCAAACGGCGCTGTATTGTACTGTTGACCAAACTCTGCACAGACTGCACGTACTTTAGGAGCCATTTCTTGATAGCGGTTGGCAGGTACATCTGGGAACAAGTGATGTTCGATTTGATGACTCAAGTTGCCACTCAAGAAGTGCATGATTTTACCGCCAGTAAAGTTTGCTGAACCACGAATCTGACGCAAGTACCACTCTGCTTTGGTTTCATTATCAATATTGTCAGTGATAATTTCAGAGTCTTCTGTGAAGTGACCACAATAAATCACGGTCGATGCCCAGTAGTTACGAATCAAATTGGCAACAAAGTTACCCGCTAATACTGGCAAGAACATTGGACCAGCAATCAATGGGAACAATACATAATCTTTACCGAACTGACGTACCATCTTTTTGCGTAGATTTTTGGATTCTACATACACTTCTTTCCAAGTTTTGGTGCCATCAAATAATACTTTTTCCATCTCTAGACGTTGTAAAGCCAATAGCCATTCAAAACCCGTAGATAATACAAAACCCGTTGGTACGTTAAACAAAAAGCGAGGTTCCCACTTTTGCTCACGACTCATACGCATCACGCCATAACCACTAATGTCATGATCCATGCCGTACACATTGGTATAAGTATGGTGCTTATAGTTATGGGTATATTTCCAATCTTCACCCGTACACACCGTATCCCAGTCGTAGGTTGCACCATTAAGCGTTGGATCATTTAACCAGTCGAACTGACCATGCATCACATTATGACCAAGTTCCATATTTTCAACGATTTTAGATACGCCTAGCATAACGGTACCTAATAACCATACAGGTGGAATCCAACCACCAAACATCAACATGCCGCGTGACGCAATTTCGGTGTAGCGTACAAAGTTACGTACTTTATAAATATAATCAGAATCTTCTTTGCCAATTTTAGCCATGGTTTCAGTACGGATGGCTTCAATCTTACGGCCAAACTCTTGTACTTCTTCTGGTGTTAATGCACGGCTTGTATTACCGCCAAATTTGATTGGAGGAATCGTTTTAGTCGGATTTACTGTCATCATGTTCATAATATTATTCTCTATCTGGTCAATATGAATTAAAGGTCAATCTCAACGGGACTCACCGCTTCACTCACACACAACTTAATTTGCACATTGTTTTGGTTATCGATTTCACCTGTAAGTAGATTTTTCACTGCACCACTAACCTTGGTACAAACACAGGTATTACAAATCCCCATACGACAACCAAAAGATGGTTTCAAACCTGCAGCTTCAGCACTGGCCAATAGGTTGCCACGGCCTTCAAATTCTTGCACACTGCGGCGGAAATTGACTGGTTGGATTTGAGCATCCACATCCATCGTCACTGGCAAGAAGCTTTCTTGCGTTAAACGGTCTAACCAACCACGTTTCGCCCAGATTTGACGTGTCGCTTTCATCAACCCTGGAGCAGCACACACATAGGTTTGACGTTGAGCAGCATCAGCACACAAACGATCCAAAGTTTCTTCATCAAAATAAGCAGGTTGTTCAGCACTATCGACAATAATGTGTAGCTTAAAATGCGCATATTCTGCTGCCAGTGTTTCCAATTCAGTACGGAACGCTGGATCACGTGAGTAATAAATCAACGTTACAGGTTGATTTGAACGTGCTAAAGCCTGTTTCGCAATCGGAATAATCGGCGTAATACCACTACCTGCAGATACCAAAAGAATTGGTTGTTTACCTTCTTCTGTATCAAAGTCTTTTAGCGTAAATTCGCCCATCGCCTGAGTAATTTCAATCACATCACCAGCACGTGCGCTGTTAGCTAAATAGTTAGATACACGACCTTGTTTTTTTATACCCAATACCAATTTGTCGTGACTTGGTGAACTCACCAAGCTATACGCTCGTTGATGCAGCACACCATCAATACGAACCGTCACCATCACAAATTGACCAGGCTGATAGGTTGTAAATTTATTGTTACTGCTTAAAGTGACCTTGATCATTTCATCTGCAATAGGCTCAATCGCTTCGATTTTTGCCATAATGCGGCGCAAAGTCCACATCGGGTTAACCTTTGCAAGGATAAAATCAACAAAATCTTCACGAACCCAATGCGGTTGATAATTTAACTTAGCGTTCATACGTTCCTCGTTTTGTATCTGGCTATTTATATTGAGTGAACAAATGTTCATGTAGTGAACATGTGTACACTATATTAATTTGTGTTCACTGAGTCAACACTTGTTCACTAATTTTTGGTTATTTTTAATACTTTTTTATAAATCGCTAAAATGACGATAAAAAAATAATGGATTAATCAACAAATCTAACCCTAACAAAACATGTTTCTATTCTCACTTGGCAACTTCACTTCTTAACAGGCATTAAATGGTTATGAGAACAAAGAAAGTATTGGTATAAATTCTATTTGCAGCCTATTTGCTCATTTTCTTGCTAGGCTTTAGACACTTCTCAGGACAAAGTTGCTTTGTTTAATCCTCGCTCAGGGCTAAAAAAATCATGTTTTTTTTGCTAGACTCTGCTGTATGAATTCAATGGATCTTTTTCATGTCGATTAGAGATGAACGAAAACAACAGAGCCGACAAGCTCTGCTTGATGCAGCACTCCATCTCAGTACTTCTGGACGCTCATTTAGTAGTATCAGTTTGCGTGAAGTGGCTCGCGAAGTTGGTTTAGTACCAACGGCGTTTTATCGTCATTTCCAAGACATGGAAGCGTTAGGGCAAGAACTCGTTGATCAAGTTTCTTTGCATCTCAAAAGCCTGATTCATCAACTGGGGCAAAGTTATTTACAACACAGTGGGTCTGCCAAAACACGAACCAGCATTGAGTTGTTTGTCCAAGCAGTAAATCATAGCCCTCAACAGTGGCAATTTATGATCGCTGAACGTTGGGGTGGTTCTGAAACAGTACGAATTGCGATTGCCCGTGAAATCGAATTTTTGATAGAAGATCTTGCCATTGACCTGTGCAAACTCGAAACCTTCAAACATATTAAAGAAGCCAAAGACCTCCAAGTCTTATCAACGATTTTGATTAATATGTCCTTTACATGGGCGATGACATGGATCAACTTACCCAAACAGTTCACGATTGATCATTTGTTAGAACAGCAAAATTTATTTATCGATAATGCAGCGACTCAAGTGCGCTTACTATTTCGTGGGATCTCAAACTGGGAACCTCAAAACGCTTGATCATATCAATATGAAAGGTTGATATATAAAAGCATTGCTAAGCGTTATGATGCATTAGACAATAGCGCGATGCCGTTTAGAACACTATGAGGAGCTTAAAAGCATCATGAATCCTGATCGTCATACTCAGTTCTTAATACGTAAAGAAAAAATTTTGCAGGTTGCGGAAAAGCTATTATTAGAAAACAACCAAGAAATGACCCTCGATGAACTGGTTGCCGAACTGGATATCGCAAAAGGCACCTTATATAAGCATTTCCGTAGCAAAAATGAATTGTTACTTGAACTGATCATTCAAAATGAAAAAGAAATTCTCAAGATTTCGGATCAATACAATACAGATTTCAAAGAATATGCCCCTCGTTATATGCTGCATCATTTAACGGCGCCGAGTCGTACGATTCTTTTACATCAGTTAGAAGAACATCTGACCATGACAGAGTCGAAACTCAAACATTTGTTTGATGAACTATACGCTGTTCGCCAACAACGTATTGTTTCACTCAAAGACATGACTGAAAAATATTTAAAATCACAGAACTACGATATGTCGATTCGAGACTATTTATCTTATATCTGGTCTCTTACTTATGGCGCAGCATTATTATTGAACTCAAGCTATTACCAGCGTTCAATTGGCTCTCGCCAAAAACTGATTAATCTCTATGTCAGCCAAGCGCTATCTTTACCTACTCAAACAGTACAGATCGATCTAAAAGAATTTCAGCTCGATGAAAATGCTTAAATAAAAAAAGGACTGTGATGACAGTCCTTTTTTTATGATCGAAGCATGCCAATTATTTAGCTTTACGCTCTTTCTCAAGTAGGAAGTCAACGACTTGAGTCACTTTAGCATCTTCGCCTTGCACCACATATTTACCATTTACTACAACTGCTGGAACACCCGTCAACTGATATTGTTGAGCTAATTTGTTGGATTCAGCAATTTTTGCAGTAATTGGGAATGAATTGAACATACTGTTAAACTTCTGTTCTGGCACACCATAACGTGCAAAGAATTTTGCTTGAGAAGCTTGGTCAAAGATTTGTTGACCCCCTTCATGAATCGCATGGAACAATGGAATATGTGTTTTCTTGCGTACGCCAAGCGCTTCAGAAACGTAGTAACCACGTGCGCCCTGCTCCCATACTTTATTCATCGCAGCAGGTGTACGTAAGAAATAAACATCACTTGGAATCTTCTTTAACCACGTTTGCATATGTGGCTCAAGTTTGAAGCAATGTGGACATCCGTACCAAAAGAATTCACGTACTTCGAGTTTGCCTGCTGGTGCAGCGGTCTTCACTGGATTCGCAACCACCGTATAATCTTTACCAGCAACAAAATTAGCCGCCATAGCATTCATTGAAAACGCCATTGCAACCGCACTTAAACCACCTAATACTAACTTTTTCATTGAGTTTGCTTTTCCTCTAAGCATTTTTCGTAAGTTTATATGCTAAATATAAATCAAACACGATCAATTCGTTTTGCTTCTGTGAAGTTTTTTATAGGATTTATCGCTTTTTTTTCAAGAATCGCTACACTAGACCTAGATCATTATGCCAATAAATAGAGGTGACACCATGTCGCAATTGAATGTTGACCCACAAGAAATCGCAAAATTTGAAGCATTGGCTGCCAAATGGTGGGATCAACATTCTGAATTCCGCCCTCTCCATCAAATTAACCCATTACGTTTAAACTGGATTGATGAGCGTGTAGGTGGATTGGCAGGCAAGAAAGTTTTGGATGTCGGTTGCGGTGGTGGCATCCTCGCAGAAAGCATGGCACGTCGTGGTGCAGATGTTCTCGGTATTGATATGGGCGAAGCCCCACTCGCTGTCGGTCGTCTACACGCACAACAAGAAAATGTACAAAACATTGAATATCGCCAAATCCCTGTTGAGCAGCTTGCTCTAGAGCAAGCAGGTCAATACGATGTTGTCACATGCATGGAAATGATGGAGCACGTGCCTGATCCAGCTTCGATTGTAAAAGCATGTCAAAGTTTGGTGAAACCAGGCGGTCATGTATTCTTTTCAACGATCAACCGTAATCCTAAATCGTATTTGTTTGCGATCATTGGCGCTGAGTACGTGTTACGTTTACTACCAAAAGGCACGCACGATTATCATAAATTCATTCGCCCATCTGAAATGGCGCATGATATTCGCAACGCTGGTCTTAGCTTAAAAGAAATGATTGGTCTTCACTATAATCCAATCACCAAACACTATTGGTTAGCCCCAAATGTCGATGTGAATTATATGGTTCATACTACAAATACAGGTGCCTAATGAAAGCGGTATTATTCGATCTTGATGGAACGCTCATAGACACTGCGGCTGACTTTATTCGCATTATTCAACAGATGTGTCGTGATGAGCAACGTCCAGTTGTTGATGCAGAGTTAATTCGAACTCAAGTGTCAGAAGGCGCTCGAGCCATGGTGAAATTGGTTTATCCAGAGTTAGACGTGACTGATCCTGTGTTTCTCGCTCATCGCCAACGCTTTTTAGATGTATATGGTAAAAATATCGTTGTTGATACAGACCTTTTTAATGGTATGTACCCTTTACTCGAAGAGCTAGAAGCAAAACAAATTCCATGGGGTATCGTAACCAACAAACCACGTGGTCTGAGTGAGTCACTGCTTAAAGAGTTAAATCTCAGCTCACGTTGTTCAGTCTTGGTTTGCCCCGAAGATGTTCAAAATACCAAACCAGATCCTGAACCAATGTATTTGGCAGCAAAACAACTTCAAATCGCTGCCGAAGAAATCATCTATGTTGGTGATCATCCTCGTGATATCGATGCAGGTCGTAATGCGAGTATGTATACGATTTTGGCAGCGTATGGTTATTTACCAACTGAATCACGTGATGACCTTGATGCGTGGAATGCAGATGCGATTATCCAAACAGTTCCGGAATTACATGAATTGCTCAAACAGAAAATCACTGTTTTGTCAGAAAATCAGCGTATGATGGGTTAAACATTAAAGATAATTATAGGAGGCATAACAATGAAATATTCAGAATATCAACCTCGTCCTGATCTATTAAAAGACCGCATTATTCTGATTACAGGTGCGGGTGATGGAATTGGTCGTGCGGCTGCTATTAGTTATGCCTTGCATGGCGCAACCGTCGTATTACATGGTCGCACACTAAATAAGCTTGAAGTTATTTACGATGAAATTGAGGGCTTAGGTGCGCCTCAACCTGCAATTTTACCTTTACAGCTGTCTACCGCATCAAGCCATGACTATGAGCTATTGGTCGACACACTCGAGCAACAGTTTGGTCGTTTAGACGGTATTTTACATAATGCAGGCATGTTAGGTGATCGCGTCGAATTAGCACATTATCCTGTAGATGTTTGGGATGATGTTATGGCCGTTAATCTAAGAGCGCCTTTTGCATTAACTCAAGCATTATTACCTTTACTCGAAAAGTCTGATCGCGCTTCAGTTGTATTTACCAGTTCAAGTGTAGGTCGAGAAGCTCGTGCATTGTGGGGGGCTTACTCCGTTTCAAAAGTCGCGATTGAAGCGATGAGTAAAATTTTTGCAGCTGAAAATACGTATCCGAATATTCGATTCAACTGCATCAATCCTGGTGGGACGCGAACAGCCATGCGAGCAAAAGCCTATCCTGAAGAGGATCCAAAGGTTTTACCAACACCGGATAGCATCATGCCTGCCTATTTATATTTGATGGGTGATGACAGTTTAGAAATGAATGGTCAAAGCATAGATGCTCAAAGTTAGAATGATAAAAATTCTAACGGATGAGTGAGAGAGGCTGCTGAAGGAATCTTCATAGTTTTAAACGAATCATGAATTGATCTTCACAGTTTCTCTGCATTTTTAAGTTACAGTTTTCACATGAGAGACATCCGAAGTCACTAAGGTGCATCATGAAAAAAATTTTCATTATCTTTGTTTTAGGTTCAACCGCTGTATTAAGTAGTATGAACAGCATCGCAGGTCCACACTTTGATCGCGGAGAAGACTCGCGAGGTGGTTGGCAGGGTCGTGGTTTAGATAACTCGGATAATGAAAATCGTATGCGTGAACGTCGTATACGCGAAGAACGTGGTGTTGAACGTTTGAAACAACATCGCTGGCAAGCAGGTTATGTGATGCCTCAACATTATCGAGGTAATGGTTATAAAGTTGATTATAAACAAAATAATCTTCCGAAACCGGGTCGAAATGAACAATGGTATAAAATCAATAATGACTACATTCTAGTCAATTCCGATGATAATAGTATTATTCGTATTGTCGGTTTCTAAGCCTTTGAAACCTCAGTTGAGCAATTTAAATTCGCCACAACAGTACTAAGAGATTTATCTTTTGCTTTTTTTGGTTAGAATCAAATAAATTGCAGTAAATCTGAGATCGATATGGCGAACCAAATCACTGAAACTTCAAATAGTACAGCGCAAGATTATGTACATTGGTTTCGCCATTCAGCACCTTATATCAATGCTCATCGTGATAAAACATTCGTCCTGATGTTTGGCGGTGAAGCGGTTCAACATGATAATTTCCAACATATCATCCATGATATTGCCTTACTGCACTCGTTAGGTATTCGTCTGATCCTAGTACATGGTGCACGCCCTCAAATTAATCAAAATTTGCTTGAACGCAAAATTGAAACACCTTTTCATCAAAATCGTCGTGTAACGACACGCGAGTCTTTACGTGGCGTTATGAATGCTGTTGGTTCGATTCGCTTAGAAATAGAAGCACTACTGTCTATGGGCCTTGCGAACTCACCGATGTACGGCGCCCGTATTGATGTTGTATCGGGTAATTTTGTCACCGCAAAACCTTATGGTATTCGTGATGGTATCGATTTCCAACTGACAGGTGATGTACGTTCAATCGATACAGATGCAATTCAGCGTCATTTAGATAATCACAATATTGTATTGCTGGGACCGACAGGCTACTCCACCACAGGTGAGGTGTTTAATTTACTGGCTGAGGAGGTTGCAACCAAAACCGCAACTGCGATTAAAGCCGATAAACTTATTTTCTTGGGTGAAAAACAAGGTTTAATGAATCAAAAACAGCACTTGCTTCGTGAACTAAGCCCTCGTCAACTTGAACCTTATATTCAACAGTTCCAAGCAGATAATCCTGAATTTTCATTACATTTAAAACAAGCTCAACAAGCCTCTTTATCAGGGGTTCATCGTGTACATTTAATTTCTTATGCTTATGATGGCGCATTGATTGAGGAGTTATTCACTCGTGATGGTATAGGTACCATGATTACCGATGCACATTATGAAGAAGTTCGAATTGCCAATATCCATGATGTTGGTGGTCTCATTAATCTACTTCGTCCACTCGAACAAGAAGGTATTTTGGTTTATCGCTCTCGGGAACGTCTTGAGAGTGAGATTGAACAATTTGCAGTGATTGAACGAGATGGCATGATCTTGGCTTGCGCTGCATTGTATCCAATACCTGCACAGGACGATGAAATTCGTTCAGCCGAAATTGCCTGTGTTGCAGTCGATTCTAGCTATCGAAAATCCAATCGTGGCAGCCAAATTCTGCAATTCTTGGAAAGCAAAGCCAAACAGCAAGGTATACAACAATTATTCGTTCTCACCACTCGAACAGGTCACTGGTTTTTAGAGCAAGGATTTATTCCTGCCACTGTGGATGACTTACCTAACGCCCGCCAAGCGCTCTATAATTATCAAAGAAACTCACTTGTGTTTAAAAAGGCATTGAACTAATCCAAGTACGTGAAGATATTTTTATTTCTGATAAAGATATCTTCGAATCGCTCAATACTGTGATTATCGTTTTAATTTAATTTGATCTAAAACCCTAAAGAAAATTTAAAAGATATAATAAACATTAGCTTAGGTGAGATTTTTTAATTCTTTCATTATTCAATAAATCACTAAACTTATTCTTTTTTCTATTTTGCACTTTTACTGATAACTAAAGCCTGATTATTTATTTTTTCTGCAATAAAAAGCGTTCTAGTTTATTGCTCACTTATTTAGATCTTTTTGGATTTACGGGGAGCACAACCACTATGAACATTTCAATCCATTCTTCATGGCTAAAATACACACTTCTTGCTGCAAGTCTTGGCAGCTTATTGGGTATTTCTGGTTGTGCTAAAAAACCTGAGCAGCAAGCAGAAACAAAACAAGAAACCACAACATTAAACATCGGCTTCCAGAAATATGGCATCTTGCCGATTGTCAAAGCAAAAGGTGAATTAGAAAAAAGTCTTGCTGCTCAGGGTGTGAATATTAAATGGGTTGAGTTTCCAGCGGGTCCTCAACTCTTAGAAGGTTTAAATGTTGGGAGCGTAGTATTTGGTGAAGCAGGTGAAGCACCACCTATCTTTGCTCAAGCAGCGAACCCTAACTTAGTTTACGTTGCAAACCAACCACCTGCACCTACTGCTGAAGCTCTGATTGTGCAGAAAGATTCTCCGATTCAATCAATACAAGATTTGAAGGGTAAACGTGTTGCTTTAAACAAAGGTTCAAACGTTCATTATCTTTTATTAAAACTGCTTGAAGCACATAACCTTACGCTCAATGACATTCAACCCGTTTATCTCCCTCCTTCTGATGCACGTGCTGCGTTTGAAAAAGGTGCCGTCGATGCTTGGGTAATTTGGGATCCATTCTTCTCTGCTGCAGAACATCAAATCCAAGCTCGAGTAATTGCGAACGGTGAACATCTGGTCAGTAATCATCAATTCTATTTGGCTGATCGTAAGTTTGCTGAATCCAATCCTGCAGTTTTGGAAACTCTAGTTGCCACTCTGAATCAAACAACTGACTGGGTCAAAGCACATCCTGATGACGCAGCTAAATTACTCGAAAAACCGACAGGGCTGGAATTTGCGGTTTTAAAAACATCAATCTCTCGTATGGGTTTCGGCGTTCAACCAATCTCTGAAAAAGTCGCTAAAGAACAACAATACGTTGCTGATGCATTTTTTGCGCAAAAACTTATTCCAAAGCAGCTTGTCATCCAAGATGCCATTCTAAAAAACGATGTTAAATAATTGGAGATTTCGATGAAGGTGTTTTCTAAAGTTTCAATTTTGGGTTTATTGATCGCGGCAGCGACAATCGGAGGCTGTCAAAAAATCGAACAGCCGTCGGCAGACACTGCGAGCTCTACTGAAAATAGCGCGGTAAAAACACTTTCCATCGGCTTCCAAAAATCTTCGCTGAATCTACTGGTCGCAAGACAACAGAAATTATTCGAGCAAGCCTTTCCAAATGCCAAAATTGAATGGCGTGAATTTCCTGCAGGTCCACAATTACTTGAAGCATTGGCTGTTGGTGCTGTCGATTTTGGTTCTGTTGGAAATACACCACCTATTTTTGCTCAAGCAGCTGCCAAGCCATTAACTTATGTGGCTTATGAAGTTGTCGCACCTACTGCACAAGCCATATTGGTTCACCCCAATAGCCAAATCAATACACTACAAGATTTGAAAGGTAAACGAATTGCTGTGCAAAGAGGTTCTAGTGCACATGAGCTGCTCGCTAAGACCTTACAGAAAGCTCAATTGTCTTGGCAAGATATCGAACCCATTTGGTTACCGCCCTCTGATGCACGTGCTGCATTTGACAAACAAGCGGTAGATGCTTGGGCAATTTGGGAACCTTATTTGGGCACTACGGAATTACAGGGTCATACCAAAGCGTTGATTGACGGGCGATCTTTCCCAACCACTTATTCTTTTTATATTGGCAACCCAAATTTCATCCAGAAGCATCCTCAAGCTGTACAGAAAGTCATAAATGCGATCAATGATGCAGATCACTGGATCGTAAAACACCAAGATCAAGCCTTAAAAATCTATGCAGGCAGTACAGGCTTAGATAGTCAAGTTGCTCAACGTGTTTTAGACAAAAGACCAAAACCTTCGCCTGTTCGTCCTCTCACAACAGAGGTAATTCTCCACCAACAAGAGATTGCCGATTTATTTCAACAAGAGCAATTGATCCCTGTGCAAATTGACGTTCAGCGCAGCGTTTGGTCTACCAAATAAATACTTATTTTACTTTCATAAGGAACATCGACATGAATATTTTTTGGTTTATTCCCACTCACGGTGACAGTCGTTATTTAGGCACCAGCAAGGGAGCTCGTCAGGTCGATCATGCTTATATGAAACAGATTGCGGTTGCTGTAGATAATCTTGGCTATGCAGGAGTATTAATTCCAACTGGTCGCTCTTGTGAAGACCCTTGGATCACCGCAGCAAGCCTCATCGATGCCACAAAACAGCTTAAATTTTTAGTCGCACTTCGACCAGGAATCACGACGCCTGCACTCGCTGCACGAATGGCTGCCACATTTGATCGCTTATCAAATGGTCGTATTTTATTGAATCTTGTGACTGGTGGTGATGAGCAAGAACTCAAAGGTGATGGCTTATATGAAGACCATAGTACGCGTTATCAAACGGCATCTGAATATGTAAAAATTTGGCGTGAAATCCTAAGCCGATCACATACTGGTGAGTCATTCACGTTTCATGGTGAGCGCTTAAGCGTTGACGATGCCAAACTTTTGTACCCACCTGTGCAAAAACCTTATCCTCCCCTTTGGTTTGGCGGCTCATCAGAAGATGCTACTGAACTTGCGGCGGAACAAGTGGATACCTATTTAACATGGGGTGAACCACCAGCTGCTGTAAAAGACAAAATCGAATATTTAAAAGCTAAGGCTGCGGCAAAGGGTCGTAGCTTGAATTATGGAATCCGTTTACACGTGATAGTACGCGAGACCAACCAACAAGCTTGGGCAGCAGCCGATGAATTAATTCAATATTTAGATGATGAGACTATTGCAGCAGCGCAGAAAAAATTTGCACAAATGGACTCTGTCGGCCAGCAGCGCATGGCAGCCCTGCACGGTGGACGTAAAGATCAGTTGGAGGTCTCACCAAACTTATGGGCAGGTATTGGTTTAGTCCGTGGCGGCGCAGGCACAGCCTTGGTTGGTGATCCAGAAACCGTTGCTGCTCGTATTCAAGAATATGCTGAGTTAGGTATCGATACTTTTATCTTCTCAGGCTATCCACATTTAGAAGAATCAATCCGTTTTGCAGAATTGGTGTTTCCGTTATTGCCACTAAAAACACGAGAGAAACTTGCACAACCTCATTTAACAGGCCCCTTCGGTGAAATTATTGCCAACAATTATGTGCCCGAAGTCAAACAGCCTAAAGTGTTAAACAAGGAGACCGCATGACTACACAAAATGTTTCACGTGGAACACAACGCATTTTTACCAATCTTTTACCGTGGCTATTCCCTATTTTATTGATCGTGATATGGCAAGTTGCATCAAGTTCGGGTCTCTTGCAAAGTCGTGTTCTTCCTGCACCGACCGCTGTAGTGAGTGCCTTTTGGCACTTACTAATTAGTGGCGAGCTTTGGCAGCACGTAAAGGTCAGCGCTGGACGGGCATTACTAGGATTACTCATCGGAGGCGGACTAGGTCTACTGCTCGGGTTGTTGAATGGTTCATCACGGATCGCGTCGACCTTACTCGATACCACTCTACAAATGATCCGCAATATCCCTGCTTTAGCACTGATTCCTTTGGTTATTTTATGGTTCGGTATTGACGAAACAGCCAAATTATTTCTAGTTGCGGTCGGTGTGTTTTTTCCAATTTATATCAACACCTATCACGGTATTCGTTCTGTTGACCCTCAACTAATCGAAATGGGAAAAAGTTATGGTCTGAGTCGCTGGCAACTTTATAAAGAAATTATTTTACCTGGGGCCATGCCTTCGATTTTAGTCGGTTTTCGTTTTTCACTCGGTTTGGTTTGGGTGCTTCTCATCGTAGCTGAAACGATATCAGCGCAATCTGGTATTGGTTATATGACCATGAATGCACGTGAATTTTTACAAACAGATATCGTTTTGGTCGGCATTTTGCTCTATGCCCTACTTGGAAAACTAGCTGATGTTTTTGCACAGATATTAGAACGTTATTTATTGCGTTGGCATGCAGGCTATCAAAAATAAAAAGGATCAATTTATGACGAATCTCAACCTAAAATTCCTAAGTGAATCTCGTACCCAAGACTCACTATCAAAGGATGACAATAGCAATGGGGCTGCTATTCAAATTGAGCAACTCTATAAATTTTATGGTGATGTCAAAGTATTAGAAGATCTAGATTTAGATATTCAAGCAGGTGAATTTGTTGCAATTGTTGGACGTAGTGGTTGTGGTAAAAGCACCTTGTTACGTTTAATCGCCCAACTGGAAAAACCAAGTTATGGCGAAATCAAATATCAATCTGCACGCCATTTTAGAGAAGGGATTACCAATGCTGATATTAGGGTCATGTTTCAAGATCCACGTCTACTACCATGGAAAAGTGTATTGAAAAATACCCAACTTGGATTAGCCAAAGAAAAATATAAATTTACCGAGCAATTGCTAGAAAAAGTGGGCTTAAAAGATAAAGCCGAACATTGGCCCACTCAACTTTCAGGGGGACAACGTCAACGTGTTGCTTTAGCGCGTGCTCTATCGCATGCGCCTCGCATTCTACTACTGGACGAGCCATTAGGTGCATTAGATGCGCTCACACGATTAGAGATGCAAAATCTCATCGAACAACTTTGGAATGAGCAAGGTTTTACCGCTATTTTAGTGACCCATGATGTTAGTGAGGCCGTTCAACTGGCAGATCGTATTATCTTGCTCGATCAAGGTCACATTAAACAGAGTTTCAACGTAGATTTAGCTCGTCCACGCGTTAAGAATATTGCCTTCACACGCCTAGAACAGCAGGTTTTAGAGGCTGTTTTAGCCACTTGAGCTATATGTTTTACGACTAAGAAAAATGACTGATCGTTCTGTTTTTGTCTACAAAATAAGCGGCAGAAGATACCCAAAATGGTCAGTTTTTACCGTTAATCAACAGAACGTTACCGTTAATCTAAGAACTGAAAGATTTTTGCTAAAAAAAATGTGTTCTTGTGCACAGATATATGAATTTATCTTACAATGTCAAGGACATTTTTTGAATCAAGCTCGCAGATGGAACAGAAAAAAAGTACACAAAAGCGCAATCAACTGCTGAATGCTGCCCTAGATGTTTTTTCCGTCTATGGGTTCAGCGGCGCAAGTTTGGATGAGATTGCACAACTTGCAAATATGCATAAATCGAATATTTTCTATTACTATGAAAATAAAGAGTCACTTTATGTTGAAGTGCTCACCACGGTATTACAAAAGTGGCTTGCACCCTTGCAAACCCTAGAGTCTGAGCTTGAGCCAACTGAAGCCCTCACTCACTATTTAATTCAAAAAATTGAAAGCTCGCGTGATCAACCGAAAGCCTCTCGTTTATTTGCATTGGAAATCATTCAAGGTGCGCCACATATTCTGCCAATCCTGAAAGGTCCATTGAAAAAGCTATTTAAGCGTAAAACCAAGGTGATTCAAACTTGGCAACAACAAGGTAAATTGTCGGCAGAGATTGACCCTGAATTGTTGATTCTCAATATCTGGGCAATCACTCAAAACTATGCTGATTTTTCGACGCAAATAGAAATGGTTACGGGTAAAACTTTACGTAACCGTAGCATGTTTCAACGCACGGTTGAGCACACTGTGCATATGATGCTTTATGGTGTGATCCCTCGCTAAATTAGCCCATTGAAAAAAGCCCATCTCGATCGATGGGCTTTTTTATTAGAAGTGAGCTTGATACAAAGCGAGCAGTTTTTGTGCTCCTACCAATAGGTTTTCTTCCCAGTCTAAATGAGCAGTATCATCTGCCCCATCCGTAATATATTTTACTGAAATCAACCGCACCCCAAGTTTTTGACACACCTTTGCCAGAGCATAACCTTCCATATCGACTAAATTGCAATGAACCTTCGGAACCCCAGTTTCAAATGAATCACCCGTACCACAAATCCCTTTAGGTAAATATTCAAAATAGGCTGGTGTATGAATCTCAGCAGGTAAATGTTCATCCATAGGCGTGACCCCGACCGCAAAGCCCAAGGGTGATACATCCATATCACGCTGCACGAAAGTCGTCACCTCAACTAAACTATGTGCATTAAAATGAGAGCTTCCAGCGCTACCCAAGTTGATCAAGGTTTTACATCCCGTTTTTTGGATTACCTCAAATGCCTTGAATGCTGCATTAATTTTACCGATACCACTATAGTGAACTTCAATTCCAGCTTGCTCAAATAGACCTTTTGATTCATTTGGCAGTGCCATCATCAAAGCAACATCAGCATTCATAACCACATACTCTATTCAGATTAAAGCCAACACACATAAAAAGGTGTGCTCTTGCACAACGATTATCTTATTGCATCTTTTGCTGTATGGCGACCAAACAAGGAGAGAAAAATAGTTGACCACTATATGCACCAACCACTGTTTTTTTCATCACCAAAGCCCATAACGCTAGCAAAACAATACTCAAAGCTACAGCAATATAGGTAAAGAAATTGAACTGTAACTGATGCGCCAAATTAAAGATCGCTAAAATAAATACACCAAATGGGAAAGTCAGCCCCCACCAACCAAGGTTAAAAGGAATCCCTGTACGCGCGTGACGTACAGTCGTTAAAACCGCGATGCCAAACCACCACAAGCCAAAGCCCAATAACACCAAACCACCAATGACGCCTATGGCTGGCACTATTGTCGCCAATTCTTCTAATCCAACAGCATTCAAAATACGTTGAGCTTGCTGACCGAGTAACAACAAAGCCAATGCCCCTGTTCCAATCGGTCCTAAACATAACCAGCTAGAAATCGCGACTTCTTTTTCAGGCAACTGATGCAAAGCCAGACGTAACATTAAAATGGTTAAGATTGCAAAAGCAGGCAATACAGAAATCCCCCACAGCACATACCCCATGATCAAGATCGCTAAAGCATGCTGATCCGCGGCCAAATGCTGTAATAGTAATCCTGCAGAACTCGCAGCCACCTCACATGCCACGATTGGCAACAGCCAAACCGCAGTCATACGTTGCAATTGATGGTCCTGACAGCTAAACATACAAAATGGCACCACCCAGGCAATCAGCACCGCAAAAAATACATCGAGATACCAAAGATAAGTCGCTATCTGAACCGCAATATCACCATATAAATGCACCCCAAAGCTCAGGAAACCATTCGCAATCGTCGCTAGTCCCATCGGTATCGCACCTAAAAACAAGCTCATGTTTGGGTGGTTAAAAATCTGTTTTGCTTCAGTCGGAAATAGAATCCAACGCAAGCCATAAAGAATACTGAAAGTGATAAATAGCAAGATATTGAACTGCCATAATTTAGTCGCAAGCATAAACAAGACTGATGAAGCAAAAGGCAGCTGTGCTAAAATCATCGCCACCACACCTGTTCCCATCGTGGCGGTAAACCAGTTTGGGGTAAAATGGCGAATCACATCTCTGCTTTGTTCTAGCTGATAAAATGGCTTTTTCATCTCTTTCTCGATCTATAGCGACGATTAAGCTATCTTAAGCGACCCAATTAATAAGAAAAACTGATTTATTTTTATTTAATGAATCAATAAAAATGATATATTGCGTTTAAATATTGAAATTTCCTTGCGTAAAAACACAACAACAAGACGAATCGCTGAGAATATGGCAATATATAGCCTTTGCAAAATTCACTGAATTTAACGCCCATGAAGTTGCTTCGTCTCAACGCATTATCGCCAGATTTTCAGTTACCTCCGAGCGCGGTAACGATTGGCAATTTTGATGGTGTCCATCTGGGTCACCAAGCGATGATTGCTCAACTGAAAACATTGGCTGATGCCAAAGGCTTAAAAACATTAGTGATGATTTTTGAGCCACAACCGCTTGAATTTTTTAAAGGTTATGACGCACCACCACGTATTAGCTCGCTGAGAGAAAAAGTAGAATATTTAACTGAGTTAGGGGTGGATTATATTGCTGTCGCCAAGTTTGATCAGTATTTTAGAAGTCTTAATGCAACCGAGTTTGCTGAGTTACTCAAATTAAAACTCAATGCTCAAAGCTTAGTATTAGGTGATGACTTTCATTTTGGTAAAGACCGCCAAGGCAATAGCGAATTCCTACGCGATTATGGATTTGACGTCACTAATTTAAATACGGTGGCTTTAAATGGTGAACGTGTGAGTTCAACTCGTATTCGCCAAGTTTTACAAGCAGGTGATCTTGCTTTAGCTGCTAAATTATTGGGTCGTCCATACAGCATTACAGGTCGTGTGCAATATGGCGATCAGATTGGACGTACCCTTGATTTTCCAACGATTAATGTCCGTTTAAATCGCCATAAACCGTGTTTAAGTGGTATTTATGCGGTGGACGTGGTATGTGAGAATGCTTCTCTCACAGCCAAAATTCAACATATAGATACTGAGTTGAATGGAATTGCTGGTTATCAAGCTGATAGTTTGTTTGGTGCAGGTCATGTCGGGACACGTCCAGCTATTCAACAAGATCATCCAGAGTGGCGATTAGAAGTACATTTCCCTGATGTTTCTGCTAATCTGTATGGCCTATTGATGCGGGTAACTTTTCTTCACTATTTACATGGCGAACTGAATTACCCTTCGCTTGAAGCACTCAAAGCTGGGATAGATGATGATGTGCAAAAACTACGAGACTATCGTAAGCGCACACCAGAATTTCCTTTTTAAATTTTAAATTTCATTTTTGTAGAACATGTCAGTTTAGACTGATAAAACTGGAAGAAAACTTGCATGAGCGATAAGCAAACTCCTGAAAATGCAGTGGATTATAAAGCCACACTCAATTTGCCTGATACTGAATTTGCGATGAAAGCAAATTTGGCTGTGCGTGAAGCCAAATGGTTAGAAGAGTGGTATGCCGACAACATTTATCAGCAGATTCGCGCATCGCGTATTGGCAAGAAAAAATATGTACTTCATGATGGCCCTCCATATGCCAATGGTCAAATCCACTTAGGTCATGCAGTCAATAAAGTTCTAAAAGACATCATCATCAAAAGCCGCGTGATGGATGGCTTTGATGCACCCTATGTTCCTGGTTGGGACTGTCACGGATTACCGATTGAGCTTAAAGTAGAAGAGAAAGTGGGTAAGGTTGGTGTCAAGGTCGACGCATCTACCTTCCGCAAAGCCTGCCGTGAATATGCTTACACACAAGTCGAGTTACAGAAAAAAGACTTCGTGCGTATGGGTGTGTTTGGTGACTGGGATAATCCATACCTCACCATGAACTTTAAACAAGAAGCTGACATCGTACGCTCTTTGGGTGCGATTGCTAAAGCGGGTCATATTGAACCAGGTTTGAAGCCTGTGAACTGGTGTTTGGACTGCGGTTCAGCACTTGCAGAAGCAGAAGTTGAATATGAAGATAAAAAATCTGATGCAATTGATGTCGGTTTCACCGTCATTGATCTTAAAGATTTAAGCGCACGTCTAAGTATTGATGTTCAAGATGTGACTGATATTGTCATTTGGACAACTACACCGTGGACTTTACCTGCCAACCAAGCTGTTGCAGTACATGCCGACATTGACTACCAACTGGTACAAGTAAGTACTGAACGAGGCTCACAAAACTTCATTCTTGCCAAAGATTTAGTTGAATCAGCAATCGAACGTTACAAGCTCGAAAATCCAGTTGTATTGGCTGATTTTAAAGGCGCTGTCATTGAGAAGCTATTATTACAACATCCTTTAATTACTGATCGTCAAGTCCCAGTAATTGTTGGTGAGCACGTAATTGCGACTAGCGGTACAGGTGCCGTACACACTGCTCCTGGACACGGTGTGGACGACTATAAAGTCGGTCTGCAATACAATCTAAAAGTCGATAATCCAGTTGGTGGTAATGGCGTATATTTACCAACTGCACCGATTTTTGCGGGTGAGCACATCTACAAAGCCAATCCAAAAATTATCGAAGCTTTGGGTGCTGTAGGTCGTTTATGGGCACATCAGCCGATTAAACATAGCTATCCACATTGCTGGCGTCATAAAACACCGATTATCTTCCGTGCAACACCACAATGGTTTATCAGCATGGATGCCAAAGGTTTGCGTCAAACTGCTTTAAATGCGATTGAGAATGACATCGAATTTGTTCCAGATTGGGGTAAAAATCGTATTCAATCGATGATCGAAGGTCGTCCTGACTGGTGTATCTCACGTCAACGTACTTGGGGCGTACCAATCCCATTCTTTGTACACAAAGATACTAATGCATTACACCCTCGTACACCTGAACTCATTGAAGAAGTCGCTAAACTGATCGAACAAGAAGGTATTGATGGTTGGTATAACCGCGATGCTAGCGACTTCATTGGCGCAGATGCTGAACAGTACAATGCCGTACGCGATACACTTGACGTTTGGTTTGACTCAGGTACTACACATTATGCAGTGTTGCGTGAACGTGAAGAGTTACAAGACCCTGCAGATTTATATCTTGAAGGTTCAGACCAACATCGTGGCTGGTTCCAATCGTCATTGTTAACTTCAATTGCGATTAATGAACGTGCACCGTATAAAGGTCTACTCACTCACGGTTTCGTCGTGGATGAGAAAGGTCGTAAAATGTCTAAGTCATTAGGCAACATCATCACCCCACAAGACATCATCAAAGATATGGGTGCAGATGGTTTACGTTTCTGGATTGCTTCGGCTGACTATCGATATGAAATGACCGCAGGTAAAGAAATCTTTAGCCGTGCGTCTGATGGTTATCGTCGTATCCGTAACACGTTACGTTTCTTGTTGGCAAACTTAAATGGTTTCAAGCCATCAACAGATGCTTTACCTGTAAACGAATTGATCGCATTAGACCAATACATCTTGCAACGTGCTGCTGAAGTACAAAAAACCATTCAGCAAGCCTATGAAGAGATGAACTTCCACATTGTAACTAACGCATTGACCAATTTCTGTATCAATGACTTAGGTGGTTTCTATCTCGACATCATCAAAGATCGTCAGTACACCACCAAAGCAGATTCACAAGCTCGCCGTTCAGCACAAACTGCGCTGTATCATTTAGTACAAGCTTTTGTGCGCTGGATGTCACCAATCCTGAGCTTTACTGCTCAAGAAGCTTGGCCATTGATCCCAGAGCAAACTGAGAAATATGTATTTACTGCTGAATGGTATGACATCCCAACGGCATCAACAGCAAACTTGCTTTCAGAAGCAGATTGGCAAACATTGATTAGCGTAAAATCAGCAGTAAATAAACAGATTGAAGCAGCACGTAACGCTAAACTTGTTGGTAGTAACTTATCTGCAAAAGTTGAACTTTGGGCAGATGAAGCATTACAAACATTATTAAATCAGTTGGCTGATGAATTACGTTTCGTCTTGATCACGTCTCAAGTCATCGTTTACCCGTATGCTGAACAAGGTGAAAGCACTGACTTAACAGGATTACGTGTCAAAGTTTCTGCGGCTGATGGTGAAAAATGTGTACGTTGCTGGCATGTATTGC
This sequence comes from Acinetobacter junii CIP 64.5, assembly GCF_000368765.1. GTDB lineage: Bacteria > Pseudomonadota > Gammaproteobacteria > Pseudomonadales > Moraxellaceae > Acinetobacter > Acinetobacter junii. The sequence goes on along the minus strand of NZ_KB849659.1, from coordinate 9,003 downwards.
CAGACGTGAATACCCACGTTGGTCATGCTGGTTTATGCGCTCGTTGTATCGTCAATGTCACTGGTAGTGGCGAAGTGAGAAAGTATGCCTAATACACAAGCAAAAAAAGGCTTGTTCCAGTTTTATCCTCATAATCTCATGTGGCTTGGACTTTCAGTCCTTGCCATTGTGTTAGATCAATGGACAAAATGGATTGCAAGTACACACTTAAACTATGCCGATCCTGTTCCTGTATTACCTTTCCTGAATTGGACATTACTGCATAACTATGGTGCTGCATTCAGTTTTCTTTCTGATGCTGGTGGCTGGCAACGTTACTTTTTTACTTCTTTAGCAGGCTTTGTCTCGATTATCTTTATTTTTTGGTTAATGAAAATGCCAAAAAAAATGATCATCCTTCCGATGGCAATTGCATTAATTCTCGGTGGTGCTATAGGCAACCTTATAGACCGCGTCTCATTGGGTTATGTCGTTGACTTTATTCATGTCTATTATCAAGACAGTCACTTCCCTGCTTTTAATATTGCAGATAGTGCGATTACCTTAGGAACAATCCTGCTACTTATTGATACTTTCTTCCTTGAAAAGAAACGTATCCAAAATGCGGAAACAAAAAATGTCTGAAATTATCCAACCAAACGAAGAAATTCGGATTGAAGATGGTTCAAAAGTTGATTTACATTTTTCAGTATCGATCGAAAATGGTGTTGAAATTGATAATACCCGTGGTCGTGAAGAGCCTGTTAGTCTAGTCATTGGGGATGGCAACCTACTCCCAGGATTTGAAAAAGCATTATTTGGTTTACGTGCAGGCGATCGTCGTACTGTACATTTACCGCCAGAAGATGCTTTTGGTCCATGGAATCCTGAAAATATTCAAACTTTTGATACCGTGAAGTTTGAACAACGTCCTATCATCGGGCATATGATTGAATTTGAAGATAAAGCTAAAGCAACCTTGTTTGGCATCGTAAAATCAGTCAATGATGACATCACAGAGATTGACTTTAATCATCCACTTGCTGGTAAAAACATTACCTTTGAAGTTGAAATCTTTAAAGTGACCCCAGCAGGTCAGCAAGGCATCAAATTGATGTAACACAAAAGCTCTCAAATGAGAGCTTTTTTTAACGCTAAAGAATTGTATAAGATCATAGAAACATTCATTTTTAAATCAAAGCAATAACACATAGGATTTTAAATATGCTCATTTATATTATTGTCGGCAGTGTTCGTGAAAGTCGAACTGCAATTAAAGTTGCAAACTGGGTACAACAAGCAATCTCTGAGCTCACATTAAATAATCTTCAAACAGAAATCGTCGATCTTAAAGAGTGGGATTTACCGTTATTTGCAGGTGCTCACCCACCTGCAACAGGTATCTATGACCAACCTAAACAGCAAGCTTGGGCAGATAAAATTGCACAAGCACAAGGATTCATATTTATTAGCCCTGAATATAACCATGGCTATAGTCCAGCACTCAAGAATGCCTTAGATTATGTCGGTAAAGAATGGCAAGGCAAACCAGCAGCTTTTATCGGCTATGGTTCAACCAATGGTTCACGTTCAATTAGCCAAATTCGTCAAGTAACCTCAAGTTTAGGTCTAGTTGATCCAAATGCCGTCATTGAAATTCGCGACATCTTTAAACGTCATAAAGACGAAAACTTTGAAGCCAATGAGTTTGAAGTTAAAGGATTAGCAGCTCTCGTTGCCAAATTACAGAAATATAATATCGCTTAGTTGTACGTCTAAGCGTACATTGATCAGGTAGATTTACGTCTATTTCACTGTTGACTTGACCGCTAATATAAGATGCATAAAGAGACAGGAAGTCTCATCGAAAATAACAAGATACGCAGGAAGCGGTCGTTGATAAGGAATATAAACGACATGAAACTGAATACTAAGAAGCCCCGTCAGGATGATGGGGCTTCTTTTTATCTATTCTTTCTCTAGCAATTGCTGAATTCTTTTTTGATAATTATTTAAAAAATCCTTTGTCACTCTAAAATGTTCTGTTTCCTCATAAGATATCTCTCTAATCCCTGTATCCGAAAACTGATAAATTTTGGCATTTGGATAAGCCAATAAAATAGGAGAATGGGTAGCAATAATAAATTGAGATTGCTCCTGACATAAACGATCTAAAACCGATAAGGTTGTCATCAACATCGTTGGAGACAAGGCTGCTTCTGGTTCATCTAAAAGGTATGATCCTAGCCAAATAATTAGACAGCGGTTCCCTCTAAATTTTTCAAATATTCTTTTTCAAAAGCTTCGGGACTAACCCAGCCATTTGCAGAATGTCGTCTGATTCGATTGTAATAAACCTCAATATATTCGAACAAGTCCTTATTTGCCTCTTTTCGCGTTTTAAATACACTGCCATGCACGATATGTACTTTTAATGTGTGAAAGAAGCTTTCAGTGACGGCATTATCCCAACAGTTGCCTCGTCGTGACATACTTTGAATGGCTCTATTGGCAGCTAACAAGTCTCTGTAGTCATGACTGCCGTACTGGCTGCCTTGATCAGAATGAACCATTACTCCACGAGGATAACCTTGACGCGCCATCGCATAATTAAACGCATCACAGACTAAGTGACGATCAATATGTTTGCTAGTCTGCCAACCAACGATGCGGCGACTAAATAGATCCAACATGACGCATAAATATAGCCAGCCATGCTGAGTCCAAATATAGGTGATATCGGTAGTCCATACCTTATTTGGTCTCGATACTTTAAACTGACGGTCCAATAAATTTGGTGCTGCTGATAAGCAATCTGCTGGGTCAATTTTATACTTGAATTTACGGGATATTTTACTGCGCAACCCCAGAGTACGTAACATTCTACCTACCGTTCTTTCACTCAAACAATAGCCCTTATCACGCATATCATGGACCAATGATGGGGCACCTAGACGTGCGTGATGCTGCCAATAAAGTAACTGTAAATCATTGAGTTGCTTCTCGCATCTAGGTGTTCGTTTCAACCACGCATAATAGCCCGATCGACTCACACCAATGCAATCACAAGCTGAAGCAACAGTAACCATTTCAGGCGCTATTCCTTTGATTAACGTGTACTTCTCTTGGCATCCTCGGTGAGAAAGTACACATGCGCTTTTTTTAGTATCTCATTCGCCTCACGGAGTCGCTTATTCTCTTTTTCAAGGTCTAGAATGCGCTGCTGCTCAGGTGTTAATTGACGTTTACTGGAGCCTGCTTCGCTAGATTGACGAATCCATTTATCTAGTGTTGAGTAACCGATACCAAGTTTATTGGCTAGTGCGGCTATCGATTCACTTGAGTTCGCTAAGGCGTAATCAATCGCTTGTTGTTTAAATTCCGGACTAAAGCGTTTAGCCATTTTTACATCTCCAAAGATTAAAATTAAACTATCTTTAGAGGGACCGATTGTCCAGTATCTTGGCTAGGATCAGTATAAACCTTTCCCTTTTAATTTTATTGTTAATAATTTTAAGAAAGCCTCTCCATGCGAGCATAAGTGTATATCTCCACCGTACTCAATTAGATAGCCGACTTGCTTCATATAAGTTGCAACGTTATAAAAGCTCTCGGCACGTAAAAAGTAATAATCTTGAGGATTCTTATAGCTTTTTATCGTTCGAATCGCCTGATGCAAATCAGAAGCTGTGGTCGCTGTATTTAATTGTACATTACGCGTTCCACCTTCTTCTGAAAAACCCAAAGCAAGTGCTAAGGCCTCAAGAATGGTCGATTTCCCTGAACCATTCTCCCCGACAAAGAAAGTTACTTGTGGGTGAAACTTGATGCTTTCTAAATCGTTAACAGCTGGTACGACATAAGGGTAGCTAGCCCAATCCAAAGACTCAGGCGACTTAAACTTTACAGCTCGAATATAAGGTCTTTCTTGCATAAAATATTGGGAAATTTATTATTTGTTATAGCATGCTAGATTTTAAGTTTAAAAAAAACCTTAATTCATTTATGAACGTCTTAAGCTGTCGTATGCTAAAAAGCCAGACTAAATTGTGCTAGCCTTAATTTTCTTTATAAATCTTAAAACCACGCAATAAAAAACACCCCCTCTGCTTATGCGGAGGGGGTGTTTAGTATTTAAAAGCTGGCGATGACTTACTCTCACATGGCAAACGCCACACTACCATCAGCGCGAAGAGGTTTCACTTCTGAGTTCGGGAAGGGATCAGGTGGTTCACTCTTGCTATTGTCGCCAGCAAACTGTTGTGGTGTTTTCGGGTCTTATTCACATTAATTAATAATGTTTGCCTTACTTACGATCCAAAGAGTTATTAACGGATTAGATAGTTGGTCTGTATTGTAACTAGTTTGTACACTAAATCAAGTTATGTATTGAATTTATCTTGAATACAACAACTGTTTGGGTGTTGTATAGTCAAGCCTCACGAGCAATTAGTATTGGTCAGCTTCACACGTCACCGTGCTTCCACACCCAACCTATCAACGTCCTAGTCTCGAACGGCTCTTTAGAGGAATAAATTCCTAGGGAAATCTTATCTTGAGGTAGGCTTCCCGCTTAGATGCTTTCAGCGGTTATCCCTTCCGAACATAGCTACCCGGCGATGCCACTGGCGTGACAACCGGTACACCAGAGGTTCGTCCACTCTGGTCCTCTCGTACTAGGAGCAGATCCTCTCAAATTTCCAGCGCCCACGGTAGATAGGGACCGAACTGTCTCACGACGTTCTAAACCCAGCTCGCGTACCTCTTTAAATGGCGAACAGCCATACCCTTGGGACCTGCTTCAGCCCCAGGATGAGATGAGCCGACATCGAGGTGCCAAACACCGCCGTCGATATGAACTCTTGGGCGGTATCAGCCTGTTATCCCCAGAGTACCTTTTATCCGTTGAGCGATGGCCCTTCCATACAGAACCACCGGATCACTAAGACCTACTTTCGTACCTGCTCGACTTGTGGGTCTCGCAGTTAAGCGCGCTTTTGCCTTTATACTCTACGCGTGATTTCCGACCACGCTGAGCGCACCTTCGTACTCCTCCGTTACTCTTTAGGAGGAGACCGCCCCAGTCAAACTACCCACCAGACATGGTCCTCGTCCCGGATTACGGGACAGAGTTAGAACCTCAACATTACCAGGGTGGTATTTCAAGGACGGCTCCATTGGAACTAGCGTTCCAACTTCAAAGCCTCCCACCTATCCTACACAAGTAAGGTCAAAGTTCAATGTCAAGCTGCAGTAAAGGTTCACGGGGTCTTTCCGTCTAGCCGCGGGTACACTGCATCTTCACAGCGATTTCGATTTCACTGAGCCTCTGCTGGAGACAGCGCCGCCATCATTATGCCATTCGTGCAGGTCGGAACTTACCCGACAAGGAATTTCGCTACCTTAGGACCGTTATAGTTACGGCCGCCGTTTACTGGGGCTTCGATCAAGAGCTTCGCTTACGCTAACCCCATCAATTAACCTTCCAGCACCGGGCAGGCATCACACCCTATACGTCCACTTTCGTGTTTGCAGAGTGCTATGTTTTTAATAAACAGTTGCAGCGGCCTGGTTTCTGCGGCTGCCAACCGCTCAGGGAGCAAGTCCCATCACCGTCAGCAGCGTACCTTCTCCCGAAGTTACGGTACCATTTTGCCTAGTTCCTTCAGCAGAGTTCTCTCAAGCGCTTTGGTCTACTCGACCTGACCACCTGTGTCGGTTTCGGGTACGATTCCTGTGTAACTGAAGCTTAGAGACTTTTCCTGGAAGCATGGTATCAGCCACTTCACTGTACAAGTACAGCTTGCTATCGACTCTCAGCATAGAGCACCCCGGATTTGCCTAAGATGCATGCCTACGGTCTTCCACCTGGACAACCAACGCCAGGCTGACTTAACCTTCTCCGTCCTCTCATCGCATTACACAGAAGTATTGGAATATTAACCAATTTCCCATCGACTACGCCTCTCGGCCTCGCCTTAGGGGTCGACTCACCCAGCCCCGATTAACGTTGGACTGGAACCCTTGGTCTTTCAGCGAACGGGTTTTTCACCCGTTTTGTCGTTACTCACGTCAGCATTCGCACTTCTGATACCTCCAGCATACTTCTCAATACACCTTCATCGGCTTACAGAACGCTCCCCTACCACTTGACTAATGTCAAATCCGCAGCTTCGGCACATAGTTTTAGCCCCGTTACATCTTCCGCGCAGGCCGACTCGACTAGTGAGCTATTACGCTTTCTTTAAAGGGTGGCTGCTTCTAAGCCAACCTCCTAGCTGTCTATGCCTTCCCACATCGTTTCCCACTTAACTATAATTTGGGGGCCTTAGCTGGCGGTCTGGATTGTTTTCCTCTTGACTACGGACGTTAGCACCCGCAGTCTGTCTCCCGGATAGTACTCATTGGTATTCGGAGTTTGCATCGGTTTGGTAAGTCGGGATGACCCCCTAGCCGAAACAGTGCTCTACCCCCAATGGTATTCGTCCGAGGCGCTACCTAAATAGCTTTCGGGGAGAACCAGCTATCACCAGGCTTGATTAGCCTTTCACCCCTATCCACAAGTCATCCCCTGGCTTTTCAACGACAGTGGGTTCGGTCCTCCAGTTAGTGTTACCCAACCTTCAACCTGCTCATGGATAGATCGCCTGGTTTCGGGTCTATACCCAGCAACTAAACGCCCTATTAAGACTCGATTTCTCTACGGCTCCCCTATTCGGTTAACCTCGCTACTGAATATAAGTCGCTGACCCATTATACAAAAGGTACGCAGTCACCGAACAAGTCGGCTCCCACTGCTTGTATGCATGCGGTTTCAGGATCTATTTCACTCCCCTCACAGGGGTTCTTTTCGCCTTTCCCTCACGGTACTGGTTCACTATCGGTCAGTCAGGAGTATTTAGCCTTGGAGGATGGTCCCCCCATATTCAGACAAGGTTTCACGTGCCTCGCCCTACTCGTCATCATTATGTGTGCCCTTTCGTGTACGGGAATATCACCCTCTACGTTCGCACTTCCCAGAGCGTTCCACTAAAACACACATAACTTAATGGGCTGCTCCCCGTTCGCTCGCCGCTACTAAGGGAATCTCAATTGATTTCTTTTCCTAAGGGTACTGAGATGTTTCACTTCCCCTCGTTCGCTTCATAAACCTATGTATTCAGTTTATGATACCCGCCTTATAGCGGGTGGGTTCCCCCATTCAGAAATCTCCGGATCAAAGGATATTTGCCGCCTCCCCGGAGCTTTTCGCAGGCTATCACGTCTTTCATCGCCTCTGACTGCCAAGGCATCCACCACATGCACTTAATTACTTGACTATACAACCCCAAACAGTCGTTAACACATACAAGTGAGTGTTATCGTTGCAAACTTAATTGCTACTGGTTTGTTGTCTGTGAATTTAATCACCATACAGCTTCAATCTAAATTCATATACCAAAACGCTTGATTCAGTGTTTTTGCTAGTTCTCAGATTAAATATTAATTTAACAATTACTTGTTATCTTCCTATTTAATCGAGTTTGAACAATTTATTTCAGACTCAATTTTCTAATCTGTTAATGATTAACTACCACCTCGTCGGTGCGTAGTAAACTGTGATAAATCACAGAAGTTAAGAAGCTATTTGCTTACTAAGTTCTGTAATCTTTAGCTCCAAGCTTCGTTCTATGTGTGCCTGCGCACAGCATAGCTGTTTGCTTAAATTCTCGGACAAAGCGTTGCTTTGTTTACCCTCGAATTTGGTGGAGACTAGGAGAGTCGAACTCCTGACCTCCTGCGTGCAAAGCAGGCGCTCTACCAACTAAGCTAAGTCCCCAGCTTTAATCATAATGAACGACATATCTTTTTATCTAGCAGCTTGTGATTATTCATCACTTCGTCAGTAGTGGTGGGTCTGACAAGACTTGAACTTGTGACCCCACGCTTATCAAGCGTGTGCTCTAACCAACTGAGCTACAGACCCTCAGATACATCTTCGAAGAACAACTTGTTGTGGATTCTTACCGGTCACCAATCTTTCGTTAAGGAGGTGATCCAGCCGCAGGTTCCCCTACGGCTACCTTGTTACGACTTCACCCCAGTCATCGGCCACACCGTGGTAAGCGTCCTCCTTGCGGTTAGACTACCTACTTCTGGTGCAACAAACTCCCATGGTGTGACGGGCGGTGTGTACAAGGCCCGGGAACGTATTCACCGCGGCATTCTGATCCGCGATTACTAGCGATTCCGACTTCATGGAGTCGAGTTGCAGACTCCAATCCGGACTACGATCGGCTTTTTGAGATTAGCATCACATCGCTGTGTAGCAACCCTTTGTACCGACCATTGTAGCACGTGTGTAGCCCTGGCCGTAAGGGCCATGATGACTTGACGTCGTCCCCGCCTTCCTCCAGTTTGTCACTGGCAGTATCCTTAAAGTTCCCATCCGAAATGCTGGCAAGTAAGGAAAAGGGTTGCGCTCGTTGCGGGACTTAACCCAACATCTCACGACACGAGCTGACGACAGCCATGCAGCACCTGTATCTAGATTCCCGAAGGCACCAATCCATCTCTGGAAAGTTTCTAGTATGTCAAGGCCAGGTAAGGTTCTTCGCGTTGCATCGAATTAAACCACATGCTCCACCGCTTGTGCGGGCCCCCGTCAATTCATTTGAGTTTTAGTCTTGCGACCGTACTCCCCAGGCGGTCTACTTATCGCGTTAGCTGCGCCACTAAAGCCTCAAAGGCCCCAACGGCTAGTAGACATCGTTTACGGCATGGACTACCAGGGTATCTAATCCTGTTTGCTCCCCATGCTTTCGTACCTCAGCGTCAGTATTAGGCCAGATGGCTGCCTTCGCCATCGGTATTCCTCCAGATCTCTACGCATTTCACCGCTACACCTGGAATTCTACCATCCTCTCCCATACTCTAGCTTCCCAGTATCGAATGCAATTCCCAAGTTAAGCTCGGGGATTTCACATCCGACTTAAAAAGCCGCCTACGCACGCTTTACGCCCAGTAAATCCGATTAACGCTCGC
>NZ_KB849658.1 GCF_000368765.1 Acinetobacter junii CIP 64.5 | reverse complement strand
GCATTATCTGCCTTTGATTACATGATTCGTTCTACAAACTAAGTCAATATCTTGTTTTGTGACCACACTTACATTTAACAATGTAAGTGTGTGTTTTTACAAGTTATCAACAAATTTGTAACTTTCTTATTCACTCGCTTTGTGTTTATATTTTCGATATCCATACTTGTTGGATGCCACAACGAAAAGGAAATATGAAAATGAATAAATTACTTGTTGCGTTAGGTCTAGCTGCTACTGTTGCTCTTGTAGGCTGTAATAAAGATAAAGCACCTGAAACTGGTGCAACAACGGGTGAACATTTAGAAAACGCTGCTGAACAAGCTGGCGCTGATGTGAAAGATGCTGCTGATGCTGCAACAACCAATGTAGCTACAGCGGTTGATACTGCTGCTGATCAAATCGACGCTGCTGCTGATCATACTGCTCATGCAACTGCTGAAGCTGCTGCTAAAACTGAAGCTGCTGCACGTGATGCGACTGCCAATGTTGCTGGTGCTGTAGAATCAGGTGCTGCGAACGTTAAAGAAAAAGCTCAACAATAATTTGTTGATAATAAAAAAGCCTCTGTATAGAGGCTTTTTTATTTGTAGATTTTTAATTAAACAAACCTTCATCACGCATAGCAATTTGTACAGACTGACGTTCAGCTACTTTATTACGAAGCGCGATAATATTGGTATAAGGCGTTAAATCATGCTCAATATGATTTGACCAGTTTGTCAGTACAAATAAATATGCATCCGCTGGACCAAAATTATCATCAACTAGATAATCATATTCAGATTCAGCTAAATAATTATCGATATATTTAAGTAAACGATCTACTTCTGCATATGCTTTGGTCTTTTCATCATCTGTAAGTTTACCACCAAAGAAAACAGCATATGCATCATGAAGTTCTGAGTTCAAATAACCCAACCATTCCAATACTTTAGCTCGCCCCATCCCTGATGGTGGAATCAAATCTTGCTTTGGATCGTGTTGTGCTAAGAATGGTAATATCGCAACATTTTCAGTCAAAATTAGACCTGGATTAATTTCTAGTGCTGGGACATAACCCTTTGGATTAATCTCGTAATAATCTGCACCTTTAGAAGTTTTATGCGTTTTTAAATCAACTCGTTCTAAATCAAAATCAACATTTATTTCATTTAAAATAATGTGTGCCGCTAACGAACATGCGCCTGGTGAATAATACAACTTCATCTCTAATCCTTGTTATCTAACTACTTATGCTCTTGAACTTCGAATGAACATCGAGAACAGATATAGATTTAAATTTATAATAGCTCTAATGCTAAAAACATCTACCCATCTACTATTAATGAATTTTTTTCTAGCTTGCAAGTTATATTCCGTGACGATTGATTAATTTATGAAAAAACAAACTGCGCAATGTCACGGAATGTAGTTAAGCTCGACCAAAAAGCTTACCTAACCACTCAAATAGAGAATTTAAGAACTCGACAATGATATTTTTCTGATTCGGTTCTAGCTGAGCATCAGGTGTTTTTAAGTCTAAGTCTACAATGACAGGGTCATGGTCAGATGAACGATATGGGTCTGCAGCAAAGAAAAGCTCTTTTTGCTCATCAGTTTTATATTCTTCATTGTAATCAAGTACTGTCGGCTCATCAGCATTGATATGCCAAGCAAAAGCTTTAACTACACGTTTATAGAGATTTGCATCAGCAATCGCATGATCAAGATTACCTGCTCCACCATAACCATCACTATTACTGGAAACCCCAAAGACGTAACTATAAGCGTTCGTACCCTCACCGATTTTGCTGTCATTGAGTAGAACTTTGTAGTTGGCTTTTTCAAAAGCTAAAATTGGGTCTTCTTTGGCATAGCTATTCATATCACCAAGCAACAAAATATTTGGATTTTTGACTTGGGTAGGATTCTTTGCAATCCACTGAGTGAGCTGTTCAACGGCTTTAACACGAGTCGGATTCCAGCAGCCTTGACCATCTTTTTGATCAGCATCAAGCGAGTTCAAGTCAACGCCCGAACAACTTTTAGATTTAAGATGATTTGGAATTACTGTGAAAATTTGTCCACCATGCACTGGTTTGAATGATTGTGCGATAGTTGAACGATTCTTTTCACCCAGATCTAGAACGGCTGCTTTATTCACTGGTTGAACACGTTTGCTATTATAAATAATCGCCACAGCAATCACATCTGTGCCTAATTGATTTATACCTTCAGGAATTACATATTTCCAATCTGGTCCTAAAGCTTTGGTTAAATAAGCAACCGCACTATCACTACCATAACCATTATTGGCAAGCTCCATCAAACCATACACATCAGCATCAATGGATTTTAATGCGTTTATGATTTTAGCATGTTGCTTATCAAATTCAGCCTGACTGTTCGCACCACGTTCTGTAGGGAAACCATTCTTGCCATTGTCATAGTTCAACACGTTAAATGCTGCAGCACGAATATGTTTAGTTTGTTTCACAGCAATTGTCGTACGTGGATTAGTCGTGGTAACGACTTCAGGCAAGTTTACACCTGCAATTGGTTGTACACGCCATGCATTAAAGCGATATTCCAAAATACCTTGTGCATTCTTTAATTGATATCCAGAACGTAAAGTGTTTAAAGCACTAAAGTTTTGTGGCAACCATGGCGCTCGATTTTGATTATTATAACCATCATCAAAAATGATCTTAGAAAGCAAATTTTGTTGTGCCAATGCCTTCGCTTCATTCGATAAAGCTGGATATAGATTGGTAGGAATAAATAGGCGACCGAGACTCAGTGACAACTCACCATAACGCCCAAAATTATAGTTCTCGCTGACAGTTAAAGTTTGCGGTAATTTCACCAACATCCCTTGATAGCGTTTTGGTGTATTACCTGTATTGTCAATAAGACTCGTGAATGGCAAATTAAGATCAATCGGCTGAATTAGAGATGCCATATTTTGATTACAGGTTTGTATGTCTTGCTGTAATTGATCAATTTGAAGTTGGTTTTGATAGTTAGTGAGACGACCGCGTAAAATCACCTCATCGCCGATTTGTCCACCTTTGACAGCACTGCTCGCAGGAATATAAACAAAAATAGCATTACTCACATTAGGTGTTGCCTTGCTATCTGGCGTTTGTATATAGAAACCTGAAAATCCATTGCTATAGCGATAGTCCGCCGTGATCACCCCACGAATCGTATAATTTTGATTTTGGGTTGACTGTGCTAAATTCGCAATTGGAGTATCCGCACTGCTACAGCTGACTGATTCATTGACTGGAGGCGTTGTTGTTGAACCTGACAAATTTGAAAAATCATTTCGATCTGACCAAGCTTGCCAATACTGATCTAAATCAAATGGACTGGTCGGATCAACACTGATCACAGGATTATCAGTTTGTACACGTTTAAAACTATTAGCAACACTATAAACTGTAGTACCCCAACCTGAAGTTGGACGCTCACCTATCCGTCCAAAACGATCTACAGGCGTACCGCGATAAAGTAATACAATCGCATCATCTCCATTGAATGACAGACCTGCTACTTGATTCACTTTGTTGCCTAATTGTGTTTGTAATTCTGAACGCCCGATTAGATATTTCTGTTTACTGGCTAAAGCCCCCTGTAAAGGAAATGCTGCTGTTTTGACTGTTCCCCCATTATTAAATTGTTGGATTTCATAATCTGCTAAATTTACTGTTGTCGCATCAGGATTATAGATTTCTAAACCTTTACGGTTGCTACTACCATCAACATATTGGCTAAACATGAGTTGCGCATGTGCAATAGAAAATGTAGAAGAAGCTCCTAACAGACCTAAACAAATTGTAAGCGAATGGTAATTAAAATTTTTCATAGTTTTTTACTAAGTGTTTTAAATTGCAATTAGGCTATGCAACTTCTATGACAACTCTATGAAGCTTTTTTGACAAATTTTAATCACTACTAAAAAATTTCAAGTAAATAAAACGATTTAAAAGTTTGACTTGAACACCTGAACACTTAAAATACGGCATTTCTATATTTATATCTCCAGAATCATGTCAAACGATCAGTTAGAAACGCAAATTACGGAACTCGACAATTTGCCTGAGCACCGTGAAATTGTGACGTTTATGCGTCGTTCAGCTCCGCTCAATACGTCACAACGTACTGCTTTAGAAGATTATCGTGATTTAATTTTGGAATACCCTGTTGGTGATTTACGTCAGCACTTTGAGCATCCAGAACGTCCATTAACCGTTGAAATCGGTTTTGGTATGGGACGTTCTTTAGTACTCATGGCTAAAGCAAACCCTGAGCGAAACTTTGTAGGCATTGAAGTGCATGTTCCTGGTATCGCACAATGTGTCTATGAAGCAGGCATGGCAGGTTTAAAGAACTTATTTGTATTGGATGCTGATGCAATCCAAGTATTACGTGAAATGCCAGACAACAGTATTAACTGTGTACAACTTTATTTCCCAGATCCATGGCAGAAGAAGCGTCATTTTAAACGCCGCTTCGTGATACATGAGCGTATGCAATTAGTTGAACAGAAGTTGGAACTTGGTGGGACTTTCCACGCAGCTACTGACTGGGAACCATACGCAGAATGGATGCTTGATATTTTGGACAATCGTCCTGATATGGAAAATTTAGCAGGTAAAGGTAATAGCTACCCTCGCCCTGAATGGCGTCCAGTGACCAAATTCGAACGTCGTGGGCTTGAATCTGGTCATAAGATCAATGACTTTATTTTCAAAAAAATAAAGTAGTAATTCATCAAAATTAAAAAATAGCATTAAATATCAACATTTAATGCTATTTCAACCTATTAAAAACCAACTCAATTTTAAATTTCAAATATAAAAGACAAAAAGTGAATTATTAAAACAACTTATAAAAGCTGTACCTATCAAACCTATATGCTTACTTTGTAAAATCAAATGTGTTCAAATTTACAGCCCTCTATTTACATGATCTATAAATATTTTTTGTTCATGTTTAGCTAAAATAAAAAATGAATCATTTTGATCTCAAATGAAGAAATTATTGCTTCATAAACAATGAGTACTCTATTCAGTGCAATGATTTAGCCCAAAGATGAAGATAGGTTGGTTTTATGGAAAAAACTCTGCAATGCCCCAAATGTGGTTCTACAGAAATCGAAGTACGTGATCATGACAAATTACTTAAAACTACAGGTGGCGTTTTAATGACTGCTGCTGGCACAACTGCTGGTACAGTAGGTGGTGCAGCAACTGGTGCATCAGTTGGAGCAGCTATCGGAACTGTAGCAGGTCCATTGGGTGTAATTGTTGGTGGAACTATTGGAACTTTCGTGGGTGCAATTAGTGTCGGGATTACAGGTGGCGTCGTTGGTAATATTTTCGGAAAAAAAGCGGGTGTCGTGATCGACAAGAATATTTTCCAAGATTATTTATGTCTAAAATGCAAACATCGTTTTAAACAAAAGAATTGATTAAGTTCAAGACACATTTACCTAATTTCTAAGCTGATATTTAAACAACTCATATCAGCTAAATGTGTTTATAAACAATACTTATGTTTTCTAATACAGGCATTATTCAACCTGCCCCTCTTATTATTAATTATAAAAAAATGCAAACACAACAGAGCTTAGTTTAGATAAAAAAGATTATACAATTCAAACATTTATGGTTATTTACCATGTAAATGACGGGTCTTAATACCTTCACTTAAGAGCTGATAAACATCAACAAGATCATTTCTTGCATCTTTTTTTAATAAGTTATGATGCATTTTTAAAATATTTTCATCACCACGCATGGCTGGACCTGTCTGTATTTCTTTAGGGTCATTGATCGTTGCTTTTTGTGCAGTCTCCAATATCAATGGGTGAAGTAAAGAAAAATCGACCTGTTGTTCATCAACAATTTGTTTAGCAATATCATAACAGTAGTTACTAAAATTACATGCAAAAACAGCAGCCATGTGCAATGTCTGACGCTGTTGAGAGCTGTATTGGTAAACCTTCTGAGTCAAACTACCTGCTAATGAGGTGAGTAAATCCAAATCATGATTGTTTACAGCCTCGACAAACACAGGCGTTGTAGTCCAGTCAATCTCTCGTTCATAACTAAATGTTTGTAAAGGATAAAATACACCTGATTTGTCGTGAACTACTGAAAGAACTTCTAAACTTGTACTTCCTGAAGTATGTACAATTAATACTTGCTGCAAAGAAGCGCTAATTTTTTGAATAACTTGAGCTATTGCTTGATCTGAAATAGCGATGATCACTAGATCAATATCAGAACTTAATTGCTCAAAATCACTGATGGCAACAGCATCCACTAACGATGCTAAACGATTGGCTTTTTCTAAATCACGACTAAAAACTTGTACAATCTGGTGATCAGGATGGAGTACTTTTGCTAAATGATAGGCAACACGCCCTGCACCAATGAATGTAATTCTCATTTTTATAGAACCTTTTTAGAAGCGAAATAATCTACCAATAAACTCTTTAAGAAAAGATTACAATAATGAATTAACTAATTGAAATAATTAAGCAGAATAAGTAACTTGACCTATTCTGCTTAGAAATAAAGTTTAGATAAATGTCTGAAGCACTTTGCCTTTCAAGGTTTGACCTAATAGCGGTGTATTTTTACCTTGAGATAAAATTGTTTCTTTTGAAACAGTCCACTCTAGCTCTGGATCAATCAGTACCCAACCTGCTTCTTGTTTCCAACGTTCAGTCATATTGGCAACTTTAGCAGGATTTAAGGTAACTTTTTCGACCCATTCTAAAGCATCAAAAACACCTTCTTGGATAAGCTGAACACCTAAACCGACATAGGTATCGAACGCTGTAATACCTGGTTGAGTTTCAGCAAATGGAGCCATTTTTGCTGAACTACTTAATGGTTCGTGATGGGTACAGATAGCGTCAATCACGCCCTCTTTTAAACCCTGACGCAACAAAGCTTTATCTTGTTCAGAGCGCAGTGGCGGACGAACATGTGCTAGAGAATTAAATCCATCCGTCAATTGTTCAGTTAAATGAAGTTGATGCATTGCTACATCCGCAGTTACTGGCAAACCTTTGGCTTTCGCAGCACGAATCAAATCAATAGATGCGCCACATGACAATAAACCAAAATGGGCTTTGACACCTGTTGCTTCGATCATGAGTAAATATTTAGCAATCGCCACAGTTTCAGCAATCGCAGGAATCATTGGCAAACCCTGACGCGATGCAATAAAGCCTTCGTGTGCACAACCATCTTTCGCGATTTGCGGCTCTTCTGCGTAAAATACTACTGTTAAATCTAGACCAGCAGCATATTCAAGCGTACGAATCACAACATCATCATTTTCAAAGGCGGCATTAGCATTTGAAACCGCAGTACAGCCACCTTTTTTTAGACCAGCCATATTAGAAGGTTGCTTGCCATTTAAACCTTGAGTTTGAGCACCAATAATTTGAAGATAAATACCACCATCTAGTTGAGCTTTCTCAATTAGACCATGGATTAACGCACCATTATCTTGCACGATCGGCTTTGAGTCAGGAGGTGTAATTACATGCAAAATACCGTTTGCTCGCGCAGCTCTCCCCTCAGATTTTAATGTGCCGTGCTGTTGTTGTCCTGGTTCACGCAAACGCGCGCAGAGATCAACCATAGTTGGCATTAACCATTTACCTTGACCATCAATCGTCTGATCAACTTGAGATGCTGCATCAACAATTTTACCGTTCTCTACATAAACAGTTTTAACTTGATCTGTTTTTTGAATTGGATCGAGTACACGAACATTTTCAATTTTTACAATACTCATGTGTAGCACCCTTATACAGCAATCACTTCAATTAAACCTTGTTCTTGGAGCTGACCTTGCATCGCAAGTGCCAATACTGCCATGCGAACCGCAATACCATTCGTGACCTGTTTTAAAATCACTGATTGATCGCCATCAGCGACACTCGAATCAATTTCAACGCCACGGTTCATCGGTCCAGGATGCATCACAATACAATCTGGTTTAGCTAAAGCAAGACGTTCTTTATTTAAACCATACATCTTGTAAAACTCAGATTGAGATGATAATGCTGGAGAGTCGATACGTTCATTCTGAATACGTAATGCAATGATGACATCACAGTCAGTCACACCTGCATCCATTTGATTGAACAAGCGAACATGTTCACCGTATTCATTAAAACCCACAGGTAACAAAGTATTCGGTGCAATCACTCGAATGTCTTTACAGCCCAATGTCTGCAAAGCAGCGACATTTGAACGTGCAACACGTGAATGTTTGATGTCACCAATAATTGCAACGCTTAATTGCTCAAAAGGCTTTTTAGTTTCACGGCGAATGGTCAGCATATCTAGCATCGCTTGCGTTGGGTGCGCATGACGACCATCACCTGCATTAATAATTGCGACCTTAGGACATACATCTTTTGCTATGAAGTGCGCTGCACCTGAAGAGGAATGACGCACGACGAATACGTCCGCAGCCATAGCTTCTAAATTCCACAGCGTGTCACGCAAAGTTTCACCTTTAGATGTACTTGAGCGTGCAATATCAATATTTAATACATTTGCGGATAAACGTTTAGCTGCTGCTTCAAAGGTAGTACGTGTACGAGTAGAGTTTTCAAAAAATAGATTCATTACCGTGCGCCCTTCTAGAAGCGGACGATTAATCAAATTATTATTATCATCTAAAAAGCTTTGTGCTGTATCTAAAATCTTAGTCAGACTTTCTTTTGAAAGCCCCTCAATCGTTAAAAAATGCTTGAGATTTCCTTGTTGATTGAGCTGTATCTGACTCAAAGTATGCAATGCTGCCACGTGCATAAGAGATTCCTTATACGTTAAGTTAACGCATTATACAGATTTTATATTTCTTTCGTCGTTGAAGTTTTCAGCACTCAGCAAAACTTTTTAGTGGTGATCTACAATAACGATTTAATATTTTCTCTGCATGGTAATTTGATGAAAAGAAAATCAAAAAAATAAGGATGTAGAAAAAGCTCTACACCCTTGTAACGCTGTAATTATTTTTCACTTATTGTTTTTTTATTATTATCACTTATCGCAATGCACCAATATAATGGTGAGCGACTTGAGCTTTATAAATTTCTTCTTCTGTAACTTCCATAAAATAGCTTTCTTCTGTTTCTTCTAGCTTTTTATTTTCAACTATGGCTAACGTAGGCTCTGGATATAAATCTATTAATGGACGTAAACGATCAACATAGTGAGCCAACTCTTGGTCACTTGTTTCCAAAGCAATTTCTATAATGTGTTTTGCATATTCTTTATTGTTAACTAAGTACATCACATCAATTACACGACTGGATACACGTCTTAAACGAACATACATTTGTGTTGCGATAGCAAAAGCTTCAGCATTTACCTTAATTTCACTATTCATGCTTTCTTTCATAAAGTCCTCACGTCGTTGGGAGAAATGTATATTCTTGATTCATCACATAGAAAGCAAAATATGTACCAATAATTAAAAACACATTTAAACTTAAAAAATATTTTTATGAAAATTGATTAAAAATAGTAAAAATAATAGTCAATAATGCGGTCGATCACACAAATTTGCACCGACAGTTTCATTAAAAATCAGTTAAAATAGCCGATTGCTGAACTGCTTTTTTGGAAATGTGCATGAATTCTACACAACGTCTGACAAACTATTGGGTGACCTGTGCGGATGGACTTGAAACCTTATTACAACAAGAACTTGAAAATTTAGGTATTCAAAACATTCAACGCTTTGCTGGACGTTTGGTATTTAAAGGTACACTAGAAAATGCATATCGTGTTTGTATGTGGTCTAGACTTGCTTCTCGCGTGTTGTTACCGATCCACACTCACGAATTAGAACATACTCACGATGCCCGTGATGTCGCAGAAGAACTCTATGAAGGTGCAATCAGCTTTGATTGGTCTCTCATTTTTGCACCGCAAAGCACCTTCGCAGTGCGTTTACATGTTGAACGAGACATTAAAGTAAACACTCAATTTGCAACTTTACGTGTGAAAGACGGTGTAGTCGATTCGTTTATGGAAGCTGTTGGTAAGCGTCCAAGTATCGATATTAAACAGTCTGAAATTACCCTTTATGCTTTGGCTGGTAAAACTGAACATACTTATTGCTTAGATTTATCGGGTGACTCATTGCACAAGCGTGGCTATCGCCGCTTTATGACTGACGCTCCGATCAAAGAAAACCTTGCAGCTGCGATATTACTAAAAGCAGATTTAGCAAATTATCGACCTGATATTATTTTAGATCCAATGTGTGGTTCAGGGACATTTATCATTGAGTCACTCATGATACTCACTGATCGTGCACCAGGATTAGTGAGACGTTTTGGATTCAATGGTTGGCATGGACATGATCGTGATTTATGGTTATCTCTCAAAGCCGAAGCTGCTGAACGCCATGAAAAAGCGTTAGAACAAGATTTACCAAAATTTTATGCTTACGATGCAGATTGGGAAGCTGTTAAAGCCACACGTCAAAATATTATTGCTGCAGGCTTCGAAAAACTATTGGATCAAATCCAGATTGAAGAACGTACTTTAGCAGATTGGGATGATTTCCATGCTGAAGGTAAAAAAGCATTTATCGTAACGAATCCTCCTTATGGTGAACGTTTAGGTGATAAAGCATCTAACCGCTCACTTTATCTAGGTTTATCTAGCTTATTGCAGAAAAATTTTCCAAATCAGCGTGCTGCAATTATCGCTGCGCAAATTGAACAAGCGGATGTGTTGGCATTTAATGACCCACAAACATTACGTTTGATGAATGGTAAATTGCCGATCTACACTCGATTCGGGACAATTAAACCAGCAACAGTTACTCAACCATTTCTAGCGACATGGCAACCTCAACAATTTGAAAAAATTGAAGGTGCAGAAGATTTTACAAACCGTTTGCAAAAAAATATGCAAAACCTAAAAAAATGGGCTGTAAAAGAAAACGTATTCTGTTTACGTATTTATGATGCAGATTTGCCTGATTTTAATGTTGCTGTCGATCTTTATGGTGATCGATTACACGTACAAGAATATGCCCCACCAAAAAGTATTGATCCTGAAAAAGCTAAAAAACGTTTCAATTTAGCTTTAGCTGCTATTCGTGCAGTTACAGGTCTAAATCGTGATGCGATTTTTATCAAAACACGTGCTAGACAGACGGGTACAAATCAATATACCAAGCAAAGTACAGCATCAAAACGCTTTATCGTACAAGAAGGTAAAGCACGTATCTTAGTAAACTTGACTGATTATTTGGATACAGGTCTATTCCTAGACCATCGTCAAATGCGTTTACGTATTGCAAAAGAAGCACGTGGAAAACACTTCCTTAATTTGTATAGTTATACTTCAACAGCAAGCTTACATGCCGCTTTGGGTGGTGCAGCAAGCACAACGAGTGTGGATTTATCTAATACTTACTTGAGCTGGTCAAAAGAAAACTTTGTATTGAACGGATTAACTGTTGATCATGCCGATGAACAACATATGTTCTTTGCAAGTGATTGCTTTGAGTGGTTAAAAGAAGGTCATGAACAATATGATCTAATCTTTATTGATCCACCTACTTTCTCAAACTCAAAGAAATTCTACGGGACTTTTGACGTTCAGCGAGATCATGTTTCATTAATTAAACGTGCAATGAATCGCCTAACAAGTGATGGTACCTTGTATTTCTCAAACAACTATCGTGGGTTTGAGTTAGATGAAGAAATTGAAGCGATGTATCAGATTGAGGAAATAACGTCTGAAACCATCGGTTTAGATTTCAAACGAAATCACAAAATCCATCGTGCTTGGAAAATCCAACATCAACAAATATAAGTAAATCATCCAAGAGATCGGGTTACTTGACAGTAATCCGAATCTCACCTTTGATATTTGATGATTCAAACTCATATATCGTAAAGCGATCTGGATCTTGTGCATGAGGCTTGATCGTTGCCTTTTTCTTTTCTCGCAAGTCAGCGACATTATTTTTCTTTTGTTCTTCGTATGGCGACAGAACACCATCTAAAAGCGTTTCAATACGAATTTCTCGCAAATAATTATCACTTAAAATTCGCTGAGCACGCCACCGCTCTTCCTCAGGCTTCTGAGCATCTTGTTCAGCTTTCTGAATAATATAAGGTAAGGTATTGTTTAATATAGCTGTTTGTTGAGCAAGAATCCTTTCTGATAGTGGCTGAACAGCCCAACCTTTCAAAGGCAGAGCGGTTATGAACAAAATTACACCGATATTGGTGTAATAGTGCTGCTTTTTTTCCATTGCAATTCATCCTGAATTTTTTTCTTATTTGCTCAGAAAGTATCAAGTTTTTCATAATGTCGCAATGTCATTGGTAATATTCATTGAAAAATCTGATAAATTGCTTAATACAAAAAAAGATGGTGACTTATGTCACCATCTTTTTTACTTGAAGATTTTAAAATTTAACTGAGTTTGATTTTATCAAATACTAGTTGTCCGCCCTCAGCTTTAATCAAAATATTATCTCCTGGTTGGAACTCACCTGATAATATTTTTTGAGCTAGACTATTTTCAACTTGCTGTTGTATCGCACGTTTCAAAGGTCGAGCTCCGTAGATCGGGTCAAAACCAGCATCAATTAACAGATCAAATGCAGTATCATCAACAGTCAAGCCCATATCACGATCACTCAAACGAGAACGTAAACGATCTAATTGAATATCTGCGATACCACGTATCTGAGCTTTTTGTAGTGAGTGGAAGATCACTAGCTCATCAATACGGTTGATAAACTCTGGACGGAAATGCTGACTTACAGCACTCATCACAACAGTTCTTACCTCATCATCAGTTGCACCTTCTCCTAATTCACGAACATCTTGTGAACCAAGGTTAGATGTCATTACGATAACCGTATTTTTAAAGTCAACCACACGACCTTGCGAATCCGTTAAACGACCATCATCCAACACTTGTAATAAGATATTGAATACATCTGGATGTGCTTTTTCCACCTCATCAAACAGTACAACGCTATAAGGTTTACGACGTACAGCTTCAGTTAAAACACCGCCCTCTTCATAACCAACATAACCTGGAGGTGCACCGACTAATCGGCTAACTGAGTGCTTCTCCATAAATTCAGACATATCGATACGAATCATCGCATCATCACTATCAAACAAGAAGTTTGCTAAGGCTTTAGTCAACTCAGTTTTACCAACCCCAGTTGGACCAAGGAATAAAAATGACCCACTTGGACGATTTGGATCTGACAAACCTGCACGTGAACGACGAACTGCATTCGATACGGCGACGACTGCTTCATCTTGTCCAACTACACGATTATGTAAAAACTCTTCCATATTAAGAAGTTTCTCACGCTCGCCTTGAAGCATTTTTGAAACAGGGATTCCTGTTGCTGCACTTACCACTTCAGCAATTTCATTTTCAGTCACTTTAGTACGAATGAGCTTTGGTTCCTCATTTTCTTCTGCGACTTCAGCTTGTTCCAAACGTTTTTGTAACTCTGGAATCACACCGTATTGCAAACGTGCAGCCTCAGCTAAATCACCTTCACGCTTTGCTTTTTCTAAAGCAACACGTGCTTGATCAAGTTCAACTTGAGCCTTTTTATCACCTTCAACCAGTGTTTTTTCAGCTTTCCAAATTTCCTCTAGATCATTGTACTCTTTTTGCTTTTCAGCAATCTGTTGCTCTAAATGATTAACTTCAGCTTTACTACCCGCATCTTCATCTTTTTTCACCGCTTCTAGTTGCATTTTTAACTGAATTAAGCGGCGATCCAATTTATCTAAAGCTTCAGGTTTAGAGTCAATCTCCATTTTGATGCGCGATGCAGCTTCATCAATCAAGTCAATCGCCTTATCTGGTAACTGACGATCGGTAATATATCGATGAGACATTTTCGCAGCAGCAATAATCGCTGAGTCTAGAATTTGTACACCGTGATGTGTTGCATATTTCTCTTTAAGACCACGTAAAATTGCGATCGTATCTTCCACACTCGGTTCATCTACCAAGACTTTTTGGAAGCGGCGCTCAAGTGCAGCATCTTTTTCAATGTATTGACGATATTCATCTAAAGTCGTTGCACCTACACAACGCAACTCACCGCGAGCCAAAGCAGGTTTTAACATATTACCTGCATCCATCGCACCATCACCCTTACCAGCACCAACAAGTGTATGCAACTCATCGATGAAGAGAATGATTTCACCCTCATGCTTCGCAAGGTCTTTTAGAACGGCTTTTAAGCGCTCCTCAAACTCACCTCGATATTTTGCACCCGCAAGTAATGAGCCCAAATCCAAAGAGAGTACACGCTTATTCTTCAAGCTTTCAGGTACTTCACCATTGATGATCCGTTGTGCCAACCCCTCAACAATTGCGGTTTTACCCACACCAGGCTCACCAATTAACACTGGGTTATTCTTGGTACGGCGCGACAACACTTGAATGGTACGGCGAATTTCATCATCACGCCCAATCACAGGGTCTAACTTACCTGCCAATGCACGCTCAGTTAAATCAATCGTATATTTATTTAATGAGTCACGTTGATCTTCGTGATTATTACTCATAACTTTGTCATTTCCTCTAATATTTTCAATGACTTTACGTAAATTCTCTGCTGTAACACCAACACCATTCAAAATAGTTTTGGTTTCGCCTGTCTCAGCTAAACCCAACAATACCCAATCTGTTGATAAAAACTCATCACCAACTTTCTGTGCATAGCGATCCGCAAGATTCAATGCCTTTACCGCTTCAGGATTAAGATTAATATCACCTGTTGGGTTTGCTAATGTTGGAGCATTTTTTAAAGCTTGCTCTAATTTCTGCTTTAAATCAGGTAAGCGAGCGCCAGCCTGTTGTAATAAGCTTAAATTAGCAGGCTCTTCTAACAAGGTTGTCAGAATATGAATTCCTGCTATCGCTGTATGATCCTTACCTATTGCTAACGATTGAGCATCTGAAAGAGCTTGCTGTAAACGGTTTGTAAATTTTTCAAAACGCATTCTTGTTATTCCTCACAACAAATTTTCAACTTGTAATTAAGATGGGAACTAATTTTTAAATTTCAAATAAAATTAATATATATTTCAAAAATTTATATTAATCATCATTGATAAAACTCAGTAATAATATGGGACTATAAACTCCCTATTTCAAGTGTAATTTTATAAATTTTTAATGTGTTGAAATATCACAAATGGACTATTGCTTATAATTTCAATCTGACCTACTTTGACATAAATAATTTCATGTCATTAAAAGCAATGTATTTTAATAAGTTTGTTATTTCTTCTGTTCTTATTACACTTTCATCAGTCTCAGTAGCTGAATTACCTAAAGACTCGCGTCGAGCGGGAGGAATTGCGGTAATACCATTATCAGATCAAATAACGCAGGTGTTTTATAACCATAAACCTGTTTTAATTTCCCGTGAAAATTCTAAACGATATGCTGTTTTCGGTATTCCTTTATCTGCTCCTGTTGGAATATTGAGCTTAGAAACGAATATCGCCCCAATTCAAATTGAGATCAATGCATTCTCATATGCTGAGCAACGTTTAAACGTAAAAAATCAGGATTATGTAAATCCAACCCAAGCGCAACTTAACCGCTATGCTCGCGAAGCTAAAGAACAAAATGATATTTACGACTCTTTTACAAACAGTACTTGGACTCAATTTCCCAATTTTATCAGTCCAACTAAAGGTAAATTCAGTAATGCTTTTGGTCGGAAGCGTTTTTTTTAATGGAGAAGAACGTGCTCCACATTCTGGATTAGATATTCCTGCACCTGTAGGACAAAAAGTAATTGCACCTGCTGATGGTATTGTCGTTCAGACTGGAAACTACTTTTTCAATGGTAATACCATCATGATTGATCATGGTCAGCGCTTAATCAGCATGTATTGCCACTTAAGTAAAATTGATGTTGAAAAAGGTCAAGCAATTCGTCAAGGTCAACTTATCGGTCTTGTAGGAAAAACTGGACGAGTGACAGGCGCACATTTGCATTGGGGTATGAGTTTAAATAATGCACGAGTTGATCCACAATTATTTTTAAAATAAAAAAGGTGATCGATATAGATCACCTTTTAGAAAATCTAAACAATCTTAAGCTTCGGCAGTTTCAACAATTTCAAAATCATGCGTGATTTCGACACCACCATCAGATAACATTTTACTTGCCGAACAATATTTTTCAGCAGAAAGTTCAACTGCCTTCTCAACTTGCTTTTCTTTGACAGCTTTTCCAGTCACAATAAAGTGCAAATGGATTTTGGTAAAAACTGCTGGAATCGCGTCAGCACGTTCAGCTTTTAGCTGACATACGACATTGGTCACATCTTGACGAGATTTCTTTAAAATGGTCACAATATCAAACGAAGCACACCCACCAAGTCCCATTAAAATCAACTCCATAGGACGTGGACCACGGTTTTCACCACCATATTCAGCGGAACCATCCATCAGCACAGTGTGACCACTTTCTGATTTCGCTTCAAAAGCAACATTCTCTAACCAATGTACACTTGTTTGCATTGCAACTACCCAAAAAACGTTATAAATTTACTATGTTCTTGTACACTAACATAAAATGAGTTGATAAGGAATTTCATCTCTTCTGTGTAGAAAAGGCTCTAACAAGGCCTGTGCGATCGGTTTTATCCAAATTCGGAAATTTTAAGCATGACTTCAAATTTTTCACAGCTTAGCACTGATGCTTTATCACCAGGTCAATTACCTGAATCTGTTAAAGCCTTGCTAAAACGTGCTCATATTAACAGATACCCTAAACGCACCACGATTGTTGACGCTGGAACGGAATCAAAATCACTGTATTTAATATTAAAAGGTTCGGTGTCAATTATTTTACGTGAAGATGATGAACGTGAGATTGTCGTTGCATATTTAAACCCTGGGGATTTCTTTGGCGAAATGGGTCTTTTTGAGAAGAACCCACAACGTACTGCGGAAGTAAGAACTCGTGATGTTTGTGAAATCGCTGAGATTTCATATGACAACTTCCACGAATTAAGCAAACAATATCCTGATTTGAGCTACGCGGTATTTGCTCAATTAGTTCGCCGCTTAAAAAATACAACACGTAAAGTAACTGACCTTGCATTTATTGATGTATCTGGTCGTATTGCACGTTGTTTAATTGATTTATCTTCGCAACCAGAAGCAATGATCTTACCAAATGGTCGTCAAATCCGTATTACTCGCCAAGAGATTGGTCGTATTGTCGGTTGTTCACGTGAAATGGTTGGACGTGTTCTTAAGACGCTTGAAGATCAAGGCATGATTCAAACTGATGGTAAAGCAATTTTAATTTTTGATACTTCATTAGAAGAAAATGCATTTACTGAAGAAGAGTTTGACGACGAAGAATAATCGTTACACGCTTCTAGTGACTCTTAACAAAGCCAGTGCCTCACACTGGCTTTAATTTTTTGATTTATCTCAAATATCATTTTCAGTTTGATTACATAATTACAATGATTATAGAGAAATTCAGAATGTTATGCGCTTCAAACATTTTTTATAATTCTAATGAAAGATTAAACCAATAAGATACTGATTTGGAGAAAATAAGTATGAAGAAGCTGGCTTTAAGCCTTTGTGCAGCATCAGTGATGACCATTTCTGGTTGTGCTTCTTTTGCTGATATGGCTGG
>NZ_KB849657.1 GCF_000368765.1 Acinetobacter junii CIP 64.5 | reverse complement strand
AACTCGATTGGACTTTCTAAACGTTCTAAGTAAGCTTTTAATTGAGTTTTAATATTTTGATCTAACATGTCTTTCTCCAAATTCTAAGCAGTTCAAATCAGCTAAATTCATTCAATGAAGCTATAGTACGCAAAACTAATAAATAGGTAAAACAGTATGTTTTTATGGGTTTGATCGGATTTTTGAATTTAAGATAAAATAAACATTTTGAAGATTTTTATACCTAAAAATTTGAATATATTCAAACTTGTTATATAACTGCAATTATTTCATGGCATAGCCTAAAGGAAAAATAGCATGGCATTACAACGTGGCATCTACCAACACTATAAGGGGCAACTTTATCAGGTTTTCAACGTAGCGCGTCATAGCGAAACCGAAGAAGAATTGGTGGTGTATCAATGCTTATATGGAGATTACTCGATGTGGGTACGTCCACTCAGTATGTTTACCGAAACAGTTCAGCTTGAAGATGGACAGTTGATTCCACGTTTCAAATTGATACAGATCACTTAATTGTTTTATTGGGTCTTGCATCGCGATAGGCGATAGTGTTGTGGGCTACATCCCATCATTTTATTAAATGCGCGGGTGAAGTTTGCAGGGTTCGAATAGCCTAATTCGTAAGCAATATGGGTGATGGTAAAAGTTGAATTTTCTAATAAATCAATTGCTCGCTCAGTACTAATTTTTTGTTTCAAAGCTTGAAATTCAACTCCTTGTTGCTGCAAATAACGTTGTAAAGTTTTAGTAGAAATATTTAGAACTTGAGCGCATTCAGTTAATGTTGGAATCTGATGGGCTTGTCTTAACATCATGCTGACCCATTCAACAATTTCACCTTGATGATAAATTTTTTGAATCTGTTCCTGACAACGTTGTTCAACCACTTTTAGGCTATGAGCATCCGCCAAAGGTAAAGGTAGTGCCAGTTGTTGTTGATCAATCACGACGCGTATACCTGATGTCCATGTGTAATTAAAATGAAAATTTGCTTTAACGAGATGTATATAGCGTTCAGCATAAACAGGCTCGGGTATACTTAAATAAATTTGGTAACGTTGTAATTGTTGTCCTGCAAGTTCTAATAAGCTGTAATAAAATCCAACGGCAATTGCTTCAATATGAAATGCTAAACATTGCTTATTCATTTGTAAGATGGGTTCAAGTAATAACTCAACCTTATGTTGATGAGTTGGAAATTGAATCGATAGCTTAAAGCTTGGCATAATTAGCCGAAAATATTGTGTGATTAATCTCAATGCATGTTCTAAATTTGGACTGGTCATTAATGCATATCCAACCAAACTATGCGAACTGAGTTTTAGATTTTTACCGAGTTCAAAAGCCAAATCTTCTGTATTAGGTAGGCTCAGGCCAAGTGCAATAAATTGTTCAATTTGTTGAATTGATAAAAGCTCAGTTTTAGAAAGTTCGTTATGAAATGCGTTTAATACCTCATTATCATATTGATGAGTGCCAATCAGAATTTCGATCAACCGCAAATAATAACGAGACGGAATAACAGGGATTTGCTGTTTTTGCACAATAAAAAACCACTAAAGTCTTAAAATGATAATATCAAGTCTTAAAATGATAATATAGAGTGACTGCAAAAGAACACAATCAATTCAAGCAAAACATTTTGTGTTTGATTGAGGAATTTCTAATGAATATGCATACTCAACTGGATGTAGAGCAAGCAACAACAACTTTTAAAGATAAAAAACGTCATTTGTGGTTACTTGGTCTTGCAGTACCTGCTATTGCGATGAGTGGACTTGCTGGCTATCAATTTGGACCTAAAAAATCGAAAAAGTTTTTTGCCTCATTTGGACCATTATTTATCCATGGTGTGATCCCAACTCTAGACAAATTAATTGGTGAGGATACTGAAAATCCACCACTAGATGCGATTGCGGACTTAGAAGCTGACCCATATTACTCTCGCATTGTGAAGCTTTTTATACCACTCCAATATGCGACCAACGTTTATGGAGGATACTTAGCAAGTCGAAAAGGCACATCTGTAGCTGATCAAGTTCTGTTAGGAACTTTAGTTGGTATGGTGAATGGTATTGCAATTAATACTGCACATGAATTAAGCCATAAAAATGGTCGTTTAGAACATTATTTATCACATCTTGCATTAGCGCCATCAGGGTATAACCACTTCAGAATTGAACATCCATATGGGCATCATCGTCGAGTAGCAACGCCTGAAGATCCTGCATCATCACGTTTGGGTGAGACCTTTTGGAAGTTCTTACCACGTACAGTGATTGGGAGTTTTAAATCTGCAATTGAGATAGAAAAGAAACGTTTAGAACGCAAAAAACTACCATTTTTCTGCAAGGAAAATGAACTGATTCATGGTTGGGTCATGTCAGCAATTTATCATGGCTTGATGTTTAAGAAATTTGGTATGCGTTCAGTTCCATTTCAACTCACTCAAGCTACATATGCGGTGACTCTATTTGAAGCCGTTAACTATATTGAACATTATGGTTTAAAACGTGAGAAGAAAGAAAATGGGCAGTATGAGCGTACTTTGCCAGAACATAGCTGGAACAATAATAATTTAGTGACGAATCTATTTCTGTACCAGTTACAACGTCATTCAGATCATCATGCTTATCCGACACGCAGTTTCCAAACCTTACGTCATTTTGAAAATGCACCTCAATTACCAGCAGGTTATGGCGCCATGCTTTTACCAGCCTTCATTCCAGCATGGTGGTCAAAAATTATGGATGATCGAGTGGTAGAGCATTACAACGGTGACTTGAGTAAAGTAAATTTACACCCTGATGCCGAAGCACGAATATATGAAAAATATGCAGAAGAGATAGATATGATATGAAGAAAGCCCTGAAAAGGGCTTTTTTTATGATGAAGCAGAAATTTGAAGACGTTTAAAATGAAGATCAAACTCAAGGTATTTATGGACAAAAGCAGTCTTATTGGTTGTGCGTAGCAAATTGTCATACACAAATTCTGGAACAGGATGATAAAGCTCGGCTGTGCCATTGCTGTAAAAAATTTTTAAATAGCGTGAAGAAATATCATATTTCCAAGAGGTTACAACAACAGTTTTTTCCATATATTTGCCCCCATTTCAGTTTGATCATTTAGTACATACAAAAAACTCTTTATGTTTCATAATTTGACATTACTCCATGTAATGCAGGCTGACAATTGATAAATGAATTTCGTTATAAATTTATAAGTATAAGAATTGTAAAAATTTTGCTATCAAGCTGGGGGAGAGCGGATAAGAAATTTATATAAAGGCAGATAAAAAGAAACCACCCTAAAAAGAGTGGCTTCTGACGAGGTTGTTCAATCTAAAGAATTAGATTTTACCCACTAGGTCGATAGATGGAGCAAGAGTTGCTTCACCTTCTTTCCATTTCGCTGGGCAAACTTCGCCTGGGTGGCTTGCTACGAATTGAGCAGCCTTAAGTTTACGTAAAGTTTCTGATACATCACGAGCAATAGCATTGTCATGAATTTCAGCAGTTTTAATTACGCCTTCAGGGTTGATGATGAACGTACCACGTAAAGCTAAACCAGCTTCTTCAATATGAACGTCAAAAGCGCGAGTTAATTGGTGTGTAGGGTCGCCAACTAATGGGAACTGAGCTTTACCAACTGCTGGTGAAGTTTCATGCCATACTTTATGAGAGAAGTGAGTGTCAGTTGTTACGATATAAACTTCTGCACCAGCTTTTTTGAACTCTTCATAGTTTTCAGCAGCATCTTCAACTTCTGTTGGGCAGTTAAATGTGAATGCAGCTGGCATAAAAATAAGAACAGACCATTTGCCTTTAAGATCAGCATCAGTTACTTGAATGAATTCACCGTTGCGGAATGCATCAGCTTTAAATGGTTTAACTTCAGTATTAATCAAGCTCATCATTGTCTCCATGATTGAGGTTTATCTTTAAACTTGTTTGCGAGGTCTAGAATAAATAATTTCTAGTTATTGGGGAAATAGTATTTTTACATGACTAAAATCGGAAAATTAAATGATCCGAGATCGATAGCTTTCACCCAAAAAAAGATATTTCCATTTGACTCCATTCACATGAAGCAAAAATGACAAATATCGAAAATGATCGTGTTCTACAACATGAAGCCGATAGCCTTAAAATTCAAGGGTAAAATTGAAAAAAATAAAATTATATAAAAAACCATGATCTGCACGAAGTTCATGCATGTTGGAGATATTATTGTTTATGCTCAAATATTGGACGAAATGTTTCTTGTTTCAAATGTTTGGGATGTTTAGAATTTGAGATAGGGTAGAAATACTGTGAAGTATTAAGCAGGATTAAAGTTAACCGCGAGCGAGATTACTCGTATTTAAAGAGAATTAATACAACAAATGACAGATCAATTGAGAGAAAAATTTGAGAATCTTGAACTCAATGCTGGTTTAGGCAAGATTAGTGCTTTTATATCTATGTCTCTAGGATTATTAAGCATTTTCAGTGCTTTATGCTTTTTATTTCCTTCAGTTCTCACCATGCCAGAACTACGTCCGCTATACGTTAAACATTATGATGCTTTTTATTTTAGTTTGATGATCGCGATTGTACTTAGTGTCGGTTTTGGGGCGTTTAGTGCGATTTTTCGACAAAATCGATATGGGTTTTATGGTTTGTGTTTCGCATTAGTTGCGGCTGTTTTGGGATGTGGGTTAATCAAAGCCCCAACTTTGCCGAACATTCCTTTCTATGCAGGTATTGATTATTTCGTACTAACACTTGTGATCTTGGCTTTAGTTTTTATCCCTTTAGAAGGTTTTTTTGCTAAAAATCCCCATCAAAAAATACTTAGAGTGGGATGGGTGACGGATATGAAATATTTCATGTTTAGTCACATTGGCATTCAACTCTTTACCTTTCTAACAGTCATGCCGATTCAGTATTGGATTACTCATCTTCCGAATAATCCAATCGTTCCTTTTGTACAAGCACAGCCGATTTGGTTGCAATTTATAGAGTTGTTGATTGTTGTTGATTTCGTTGTGTATTGGTTGCATCGCGCGATGCACGAAGTGAATTTCTTGTGGCGTTTTCATGCGATCCATCATTCAACGGAACATATGGATTGGTTAGCATCTTCACGTTTACATATTGTCGAAGTATTGATGACGCGATTTGTTGCAACCTTACCGATATTTTTATTAGGTTTTCATACCTCAGCCGTTTTTGCTTATCTCGTATTTATTTCTTTTCATGCAATATTCATCCACTCAAATGTACGTTTTAGATTTCCGTATTTGCGCTGGGTGATAGCTACCCCTGAGTTCCATCATTGGCATCACTCTTCAGAGAAACCTGCGATTGATAAAAACTATGCAGCATTTATCCCATTGTATGATGTCATTTTTAAAACCGTTTATATGCCAAACCATTTGGCAAGTGTATATGGAACTGTGGGGTATAAGATCCCCAATAGCTTTGTAAAGCAATTTACTTGGCCATTTAAAAAATACGTCAAACAGTTACGTAATCGTTTTGATCATTCATCTAAATCATAAAAACCAAACTAGAACTACAGCAATATCATCAATAGATTGCTGTAGTTCCTTTGCATAGCAAGATTTTAAGGCGTAAAATAGCCGATTATTTAATTTTCAGGAAAGCTGTTCAGTGCAGAGTCATTTAAATGTAGATCAATTGGTTATGGCACGTGACCGTCACCGTTTAAATCGACTGCGCAAAGATAAAAAAACAGAAACAGCAGAACTCGAAAAACTATTTGAACAATCAAACCAAAAGGTGAAACAGCGTTTAGCTCGCTTGCCTAAAATCAAACTCAACCAAGATTTGCCTGTTACGCAATACGCCGATCGTTTGATCGAGGCTATTCAAAAGCATCAGGTGATTATTGTTGCAGGTGAAACTGGCTCTGGTAAAACCACACAGCTTCCTCAAATCGCAATGCTTGCAGGTCGTGGACTTACTGGCATGATTGGACATACACAACCACGTCGTTTGGCTGCACGAAGTGTTTCGCAACGTATTGCGGAAGAAGTTGGTGAAAAGCTTGGCGAGTCAATTGGTTTTAAAGTTCGCTTTAATGAGCAAGGTTCTCAAGACTCGATCGTTCGGTTGATGACGGACGGTATTCTGTTAGCTGAATTGACTAATGATCGATTCTTATCAAAATACGACACCATTATCATTGATGAAGCGCATGAACGCTCTCTCAATATCGACTTTATCATGGGCTATCTGAAGCAATTATTGCCGAAGCGTCCTGATTTAAAAGTGATTGTTACGTCTGCAACCTTAGATGTAAATCGGTTCAGTCAATATTTTAATAATGCACCAATTTTTGAAGTCGAAGGTCGCAGTTATCCTGTTGAAGTTCGTTATCGTCCTATTTCTGAATTGAGTATTGTTGGTAGTGATGATGATGAGTTTGATGATTTTGAGGAAAATCTACCTAGAGCCGTTGTTCAAGCTGTTGAAGAGTGTTTTGCTGATGCTGAAGCAAAAGGTCATCCTGAACATGCTGATATTCTAATTTTTGCCAGTACAGAGCAAGAAATTCGAGAATTACAAGAAACATTACAAAAATATGGGCCACGTCATACAGAGGTATTACCTTTATATGCACGACTAGCTCTCGCTGAACAACAAAAAATCTTTAATCCTGGTGGTAAAGGTCGCCGCATCATTATTGCCACGAACGTAGCAGAAACGGCATTGACCGTTCCAAATATCCGCTATGTGGTTGATAGTGGATTTGCACGTATTTCACGTTATAACTATCGATCGCGTGTTCAGCGCTTGCCAATTGAAGCGATTTCACAAGCAGCAGCCAATCAACGTAAAGGGCGTTGTGGTCGTATAGCAGCGGGTGTGTGTATTCGTCTATATAGCGAAGAAGACTTTTTAAGTCGCCCAGAATTTACTGAGCCAGAAATTAAACGAACCAATCTAGCTTCGGTTATTTTGCAAATGCAAAGTCTCGGTCTGGGCAATTTGGAAGATTTCGATTTTATTGAGCCACCTGATTTCCGTTTGGTAAATGACGGTCGTAAGTTGCTTATTGAATTGGGTGCCTTGAACGAACGCAAGAATGATCTGACTAAAGTTGGTCAAATGATGGCACGTATGCCGATTGATCCTCGTTTAGCACGTATGATTATCGGTGGGGCACACTTTGGGGTACTCAAAGAAACCTTGATTATTGTTAGTGCTTTAGCGATTCAAGACCCTCGTGAGAGACCAGCAGATAAACAAATGCAGGCAGATCAAAAGCATGCTTTATTTAAAGAAGCTGATTCTGACTTTTTGTTTTATTTAAAATTATGGAATACATTGCAAACAAGCCCTGATGCTCAATCTGAAAATAAACGCCGTCAGTTTGCACGCCAACATTTTCTGAGTTGGTTACGTTTGCGTGAGTGGAAACAAACACATCAACAATTAGTAGAGTTGGCAGAAGGTTTAAAACTTAGTTTTAATGAAAAGGGTGCAAATTATGAAAATTTACATCGAGCTTTATTAACTGGTTTACTTTCATTTATTGCCAACAAAACTGATGAACGTAATACCTTTATGGCTGTTCGTCAGCAAAAAGCCAAAGTTTTCCCAGCCAGCACATTGCATAAAACCAATACAGCGTGGGTCATGGCATTTGAGATGGTAGAAACATCCCAAGTTTATCTGCGTACTTTGGCCAAAATAGATCCCGAATGGATATTATTGGCTGCTCGAGATTTATTGAAATATCACTATTTTGAACCACATTGGTCAAAAAAAGGTGGCATAGTGAATGCCTATGCTCAAATTTCCTTATTTGGTTTGATTATCGAACCAAAACGTTTAGTGAACTTTGAAAAAGTTGATCAGGTAGCTGCACATGAAATCTTTCTGCGTGATGCGCTCACGACTGGCAATTTAGGCATTACCCCTGCATTTTTAAAACATAACTTGCTTAAACTTGAAGAAGTGGAGCGAGTTGAGGATAAATTACGCCGCCGTGATTTAGTTGTCGATGAAGAAACGATTTATCAATTTTATGCAGAACGTGTACCAGTTGAAGTGGCGAGTCGACATAGTTTTGAAGATTGGCGAGCGACGGTAGAAGCAAAAAATCCTCGTTATTTGTTTGTTGAGGATGATGCACTCTGGATGAGTGATCGTCCAACTACGCAACAATTTCCAGATTATTTGCACAACGGCCAATTACGTTTAGCAGCAAGTTATCGTTTTGATCCAAGTCATGATGAAGATGGGGCTACGGTTAAAATTCCTGTGCAAGCATTGCCTCAAGTGGATGAAAAGCAATGGTCATGGGGAATACCTGGCTGGCGGCAAGATTTGATCGAGGCTTTATTAAAAGCACTACCTAAAGATAAACGCCGCAATTTAGTTCCAATTCCTGATACAGCCAAAAAGTTAATGCAGGGTGTCGATGCTGTTCATTTACGTGAGCATCTATTTAACTATCTCGCTTTTGCTCTACGTGGAGAGCAGATTACTGAAAAAGATTTCTCGTTTGAACGTATCGATCAATACCTTGTTCCTTTTATCAAAGTGATTGATGAAAAAGGAAAATTAATTGCACAAGGTCGTGACTTAGATGAATTAAAGGCGAGATGCCGAGTTGAAACTCATCGTCCAGTAAAACAACAGCAAGGCGAGTTCCAAGCCTTCCCTGAGAGCTTTATCTTTGAAGCTTCTCAAAAGGTTACAGGAGTGATAGTTAAACAGTATCAAGCGCTTGTTCCCACAAAGATATTTTCTGCACTTGAAGCAAAAGATGAATCAGGTGTGGTTGTACAAACGTTTAATGATCAGCAAGAAGCCATTAAACAGCATCGTGAAGGTGTAATTCGTCTGATTCATATGCAGCTTGGAGATTTGATTCGCCAACTGAAAAAGCAGATTTCTAAACCTTTGGCTTTGGCATATTCTCCATTGGGTGAGCGCGCTAAACTCGAACAAATGTTGGTTTATGCAACTCTACAAGTATCAATTCAACAACTTCCACAAAATGCTGAAGAATTTAATACCTTAGCACTTGATGTAAAAAAACACTTTTTGAGCAATGGTCAAAAAGTACTAACGGACATCACTGAAATTTTTACCCAATGGCAGCAAGTTCGTCGTGAGTTGTTGGTTTTAGATCAAGATATATTCGGTCGTAGTATTGACGATATAGAGGATCAGTTGGATTTAATGTCATTGGCGGACTTTGTTTATAGCAAACCAAGTGAGATTTGGCAGGAATATCCACGTTATTTAAAAGCATTGCTATTGCGTTTAGATCGTTTGCCAAATAATCTACAACGTGACCTTGCTGCAATTGATGATGTCGATCCATGGATGGACAAAGTATTTAAGTTTAAAAATGATCCTAAAATCAAAGAAATGTATTTGATGTTAGAGGAATTGAGAATTTCCTTGTTTTCTCAACCAATGAAAACAAAGATGCCAATTTCACCAACTAGATTACAAAAACTATGGGATCGATTAGCAATCGGTTAAACTGAGCAATAATGAAAGTTAGAACCATTCTTTACAGGAGTTTTACATGGGCATCCGTATAACAGGTACAGGTTTGTTTCACCCAACTGAAACAATTTCTAATGAAGAGTTGGTTGAAAGTTTAAATGCTTATGTAGAACAATTTAATCAACAAAATGCTGACAAAATTGCAGCAGGTGAGATCGAAGCTCTACGTGGTTCAAGTCCTGAGTTTATTGAAAAAGCATCTGGTATTAAAAGCCGTTACGTGGTTGAGAAGTCAGGTATTTTAGATCCAACACGTTTACGTCCGCGCTTACAAGAACGTAGTAATGATGAACTTTCGCTCCAAGCCGAGTGGGGGGTAATTGCTGCTAAACAAGCGATGGAAAATGCAGGTGTTACTGCTGAAGATATCGATGTTGTGATTTTGGCATGCTCAAATATGCAACGTGCTTATCCTGCTGTTGCGATTGAAATTCAGTCGGCATTAGGTATTAAAGGCTATGCTTATGATATGAATGTCGCGTGTTCAGCTGCAACATTTGGTTTAAAGCAAGCTTATGACGCTGTGAAATGTGGTGCTCGCCGTGTTTTACTTTTGAATGTTGAAATTACCTCAGGTCACTTGGATTATCGTACACGTGATGCGCACTTTATTTTTGGTGACGTTGCAACTGCTTCAATTATCGAAGAAACTGAAACCAAATCAGGTTATGAAATCTTAGATATTCATTTGTTTACCCAATTTTCAAATAACATCCGCAATAACTTTGGTTTCTTAAACCGTAGTGAAGATGCGGTTGTTGATGACAAATTGTTCCGTCAAGATGGGCGCAAAGTGTTTAAAGAAGTTTGTCCACTTGTCGCAAAAATCATTACAGCACAGTTGGAAAAATTACAATTAACACCTGAACAAGTTAAACGCTTCTGGTTGCATCAAGCGAATGCTAATATGAATGAGTTAATTTTAAAACTCGTTGTTGGTAAGGATGCTGATTTAGATCGTGCACCAATTATTTTGGATGAGTTTGCTAACACTTCTTCTGCGGGCGTAATTATTGCAATGCACCGTACAGGCGAGCAGGTAAATAATGGTGAATATGCTGTAATTTCATCATTTGGCGCAGGATATTCGGTTGGTTCGATTATCGTACAAAAACATATTGCTTAAATTTTATAGGCAAAAATAAAAAACCGCATCAATGATGCGGTTTTTTTGATTTCAGCTTATTTAAGTAAGATCGCTAGGTCGATGACTTGTGGAGTGGTGTTACCACCAATAGTTGAAGCTGCTAAATTTGGTGTTCCATCTACACTGATAGCTAAACGTGCTCTAGGTGTTGTAATTGTTGTATCGCTATTTAAGTCGACTCGATAAAGTACAGATGGTCCAGTTTCACCTGCCACAGTCGCTAAAGCTAAGCCATTGTCACCACCAGCAATATCAAAGCCATTGTCTATACCTAAGTTGATTCCTAAATTACCGATCAGGTTTAATGTACCTTCGTTTGGTGGATTCTGTTTAGTGAGAGTTTTGCCTGTTTGATCAAGATCAAATAGTTCAGTAGCTAACATCGCAATAGGTGTTGCGAAACTATTGGTATATGCAGCTGCCGTAACTTTAGCCTCAGAAATTCCGTTAATATCGCCATCTTTTATAGTATCGCCAGTATCGACGTTAATTCTTAAGTTCTGGCCAGTATTACTGATTACGCGGAGTCGATCTGCTAAAGGGTTGAAATCAACTGCGAAACTTGTACCATCTAGATTTGTGAAAGTACTACTGGTAGCTGGTTTGAGTGCTGTGATGAGGCTTGCTAAACCCGTGTCTGTATTGATCGTATACAAATTCCCTTTATTGGTTAATCCATATAGCTTGCCAGAATTGTCAGTTGAGGTTCTAAAACGGTAATCGATACCGATAAATTTCTCATCTACAAGCAATCCAGTGAGGCTCTTTTCAATTACAGTATTTGGATTGGTAATAACGAAGCTAAGCAGTTTATTGTTTGCTGTTAAACCATAGCCTTGAGCTGTGGCATCGGTTGAACGTTTTAATGCAATACCACGAATCCCCATGCTATTAAAACTATTATTCAAGTCATGTGATTCAAAAACAGCATCGCTTGAGGTGCCGACATTAGCTAGATTAAGTTTAAAAAATTTATAATTGCCTGATGCGAGTTTGAGTGCGGCAAAACCTACATTGCTGACAGGGTCTATATCAAAACCGCCACCGCCGTTTGTATTAATGTCTGCACCCAAAGCCGTAGAATTACCTAATGTACCTGCGTTCGCATTTTGAAGATAAATGCGATCAGAATTTTGGTCAATGCTATATAGTTTGGTTGAACCTGTGCCAGCAAAGGCATTGGTATAAGCACCTGCAACAACTGCTGCAGTACCTGTGGCTAAATTAATCGTGCCATCTGTAATGGTTGCACCAGTATCAACATTGATACGCAAGTTTTGTCCTGTGTTAGAAATTACACGTAGGCGATCTGCAGCAGGGTTAAAATTGACAGTGATAAGGTTGGCATCACCCATAATTTGTGTGAAAGATGCATTTCCATCTGTAGTATCGCTCGGGTCGGCGATTAGTTTTCTCAGGAAAATTGCTTCGCCATTGTTTGGATTTAAAGTATATAAGTTCCCTTCTAGACCAACAGCATAAAGTTTGCCGTCTTTAGGGCGGTAATCAATACCTACCAGTTCATCTCCAGACATTAATCCTTTAATCTTGCGGTTAGACACAACCTTGTCAGGCATTGATCTATCGACTGAACTAATCATTCCATTGGCAGTTAGAATTAAAGTATCGCCAGTATTCACATTTGACGACTCGTTATCGTTGTCTGAATCACTATTACAACCTAACAATGCAAAGCTTGCTAATGCAGTAACAGTCAAAGCTGTAATTTTCTTATTCATGTGTCTATCCTGATCTCAAAGTTATTTATAATAAGAAGTCGTCTTCCAATTAACGGTTTAAATTGACAAAGCTTCTTGATATTCATTTTTTGTTTGGAGGAAATTCCAAAAAAGATGGATGTATTAAGTTAAAAAATACAAATCACAATTTTTTGAAATTCACTTCTACTTGAATCAGGTTATGCGGACTAGGGTATAAAGTAAATTAATGTTTTTAAGTGATTTTTTGGTAGTAGCGTGTCGATTGGTAATTATTCACGAGGAATTCACGCTCGTTAAGAAACGTTAATTAGTGCACAGAAATTATTTTTTAAAATTGGATTATCTCATATCAAAAAATAAAAAAGAGAACATGACTGTCACTACTGTCCCATAGTTTGCTTTAAATAAAAAAACCTGAGTCTAAATAGTTAAAATATGA
>NZ_KB849656.1 GCF_000368765.1 Acinetobacter junii CIP 64.5 | reverse complement strand
AGGCGGTCTCATGTCTAGGATACTGGGAGCAGTCCATTATGTACCAAAGGACATGGCATCGTCTTCCTACCAGATTTTATTGCTAAAAAATATTTTGATGCAGGTGTTATTTCTCGGTGTTTAGAAGACTATCACAGCCCGAACATGAACTTTTATGCGGTTTATCCCAATGGTCAGAATATCTCTAAAAAGCTTCAAATTTTTATTGATTTCCTGATTAAACAATTTAAAAAATTAAGCTCTTAATTTATTGATAAATTCACCTATTTAACCAACAAAGCTTTATAAAAACGTTTTAAAAACTTTATCTTAATAGAGGCTCTAGCTGTTTATTAATTTGCTTTCTAAATGACTGCTCAACGCTGTTCTATATATAGAACAAGATAAACCACTTTTACACTTGGTTTATTTTTTTATATCGCTCAAAATACGCGTTCAATCTAACAATGAGAGACGTTCATGACTGATGCTTTGGTGTTGAGCGATTTGTCCAAAACTTATCGTAATGGTTTTCAGGCATTAAAAGGTATTAATTTAACCGTACCTGAAGGAGAGTTTTATGCATTATTAGGCCCTAATGGTGCAGGTAAATCGACGACGATCAGTATCATTAGTTCTTTAACTAAAAAAACATCAGGTACAGTTGAAATTTTTGGCCATAACCTTGATACCCACCCTTCATTGGCAAAACAGTGTTTAGGTGTTGTGCCTCAAGAGTTTAACTTTGGTCAATTCGAGAAAACTTTTGATATTTTGGTCACTCAAGCTGGTTACTATGGAATTCCAAAAAAACTCGCTGAACAGCGTGCTGAACATTATTTAGAGAAACTTGGTCTTTGGGAAAAGCGTAACATTCAATCTCGAATGCTTTCAGGTGGTATGAAACGTCGCCTAATGATTGCACGCGCGATGATGCATGAACCAAAACTTTTGATTCTCGATGAACCTACTGCAGGCGTTGATATTGAATTACGCCGTTCAATGTGGGATTTCTTGACTGAAATGAATGAAAAAGGTACTTCAATCATTTTAACGACACATTATTTAGAAGAAGCTGAAATGTTGTGTCGTCGCATAGCCATTATTGACCGTGGTGTGATCAAAGAAGATACCACTATGAAAGGTTTCCTAAATCAACTTAATGAAGAATCGTTTATTTGTGATTTAGCAGAACCGATCGAAAACCTGCAACTCAATATTATTGGCTTTAAATTCGAATTAATCGATCCAGTGACTTTAGAAGTTACGATGGATAAAGCGCATAGCATGAATGATTTATTTTTGATTTTACAATCACAAAATATTCAAGTCAGTAGTATGCGTAACAAATCAAACCGCTTAGAAGAATTGTTCGTAAAAATGGTTGAGAAAAATCTTTCAGGAGCGGATCAATGAACTTTAATCAGTTACAAACCGCTCTTTGGACCTTAGTCGTTAAAGAAATTCGTCGTTTTATGCGAATTTGGCCTCAAACCTTGCTACCACCAGCGATTACCATGAGCCTATATTTTGTGATTTTCGGTAATTTAGTCGGATCACGTATTGGTGAAATGGGTGGCTTTAGCTATATGCAATTCATTGTGCCAGGTTTAATTATGATGGCAGTGATTACCAATAGTTATGCAAACGTTTCTTCAAGCTTCTTTAGTGCAAAATTCCAAAAAAGCATTGAAGAATTGATTATGAGTCCAGTGCCATTACATTTAATTCTTTGGGGTTATGTGATTGGTGGTGTATGTCGTGGTGTATTGGTCGGCTTAATCGTTACTCTGATGAGTTTGTTTTTCACTCACTTGGAAATCTATAATTTCTTTGTAACTATATATACAGTGATTATCACCTCGTTATTATTTTCACTTGGTGGTTTCATTAATGCCGTATATGCAAAATCTTTTGATGATATTTCGATTATCCCAACTTTCGTTTTGACTCCACTCACTTACTTGGGTGGTGTATTTTATGCGATTAGTGCTTTAAGTCCATTTTGGCAAAATCTATCTTTAATTAACCCAATTGTTTACATGGTCAACGCTTTCCGTTTTGGTATCTTGGGACATAGTGATGTCAATGTTTCATTCTCCCTCACTGTTGTCACATTATGTTGTGTTGCCCTTTATGCAGTTGCATATCATTTATTAGCTCGTGGTTCAGGAATGCGTGAATGAGTGTAGAACATTCTTTATTAGGTAAAGACACCCAGTACCCTACTCAATATCAACCAGAAGTATT
The DNA here is from genome assembly GCF_000368765.1 of Acinetobacter junii CIP 64.5. Lineage (GTDB taxonomy): Bacteria > Pseudomonadota > Gammaproteobacteria > Pseudomonadales > Moraxellaceae > Acinetobacter > Acinetobacter junii. Next base: position 8,689 of record NZ_KB849656.1, on the reverse strand, counting down.
ATTTCCGATTGCTCGTGCTGAATCTCGCAAACTTTATGCCGATATTGAAGGCATAGCGCAAGGCAAAGACTGGTGGCATGTATTTGAGATTTCATGGTTAAACCAACTTGGTTTACCACAAGTGGCTATAGGACGTTTAACCTTACCAGCCAACTCTCCGAATTTAATTGAATCAAAATCACTTAAACTATATTTCAACAGCATGAATTTCACGCAATTTGCATCGCAACAATCATTTGTTGAGACCGTTGAGCGTGATTTATCAGATGCTGCTGGTGCTAAAGTTGAACTGCAACTATTTCAAGTGGATGATTTACAGATTTCTAAACCCCAAGGAATCTGTATAGATGATCTGATCCCTGAACGTCTTTCAGAACATCCAGATTCAAGCTTATTGCAGTACGATGCTGTCAGTGAAGAAAATATTGAAGTAGAACTTTACTCTAATCTTTTGAGAAGTAATTGCCCGGTGACGGGACAACCTGACTGGGGTACTGTTTTTATTCGTTTTCAAGGTAAAAAACCTTGTTATCGCAGTATATTAGCCTATATTATTTCTTACCGTCAGCATAATGGTTTTCATGAACAATGTGTGGAACAAATATTCGCAGATATTTGGCAACACTTAAAACCAGAAAAACTGATGGTCTATGCAACCTATACTCGTCGTGGTGGATTGGATATCAACCCTTGTCGAGTATCTGACTTGTCATGGATGCCCAAGCCGATCCGCTTGGCACGACAATAAAACGAATAAATTTGATATAGAGGACGTTCTTCAATGACCAGTTATTTCGGTATTCTTCCATCTGCAACGTTGAGTCAGGATATTCAACTTGCACAAGCCAACCGTAACAGCAAAGAACCACAATACCCTTTGCGTGACAAGATTTCTCTTCAACTTACTGATGAGCTGATTGACACGATGTTGGTGCATTTGGTACAGCAGTTCCCACCAAGTGACAAACGAGATACAACTGAAGAACTCGCTCAAAAGATTCGTAGTATTGTCTCTACTTTGATGAAGCAATTATTAGGCAAAGCATCGAATGAACAAGTCCTTGAATCTTTAGCTTTCATGGAAAAGAGCTTGTTTATTGATAATGAAGGTAAACAACGTATCGGTACTCAACTACCAGATGCTTTAGTTTCTGACATGAAAAAAAGCTTTGCTGAAGTTGCTGCGGGCAACGGTAAAGAACAACGTGATGCATTAACACAACAGTTCAAATCTTTTGCTGACGCGCTTATTCAACACTTCATGACTGAATACAACAAAACATTGGGTTTAGGCATGGTAAAACGTGGTGTTGCAAGTGTTGCGACTAGCGGTGTTGAAACTGCTGTACATATTGTAATCAAAAAACTTATTCCTAGCTTAAGCCAAGCTGAGTTAGATGTATTCACTAAGCATTTCGATCAGTTGCTCGTTCAGAAATAAGCTTCGAATATTCAAAAAAAAGCGACTATATATAGTCGCTTTTTTTATAGAAAAAGATGAGTCATTTTCAAACTTATATAATGTCACAATTTCTAAATTTGCATTGTCTAAATCAGTGTTTATGTTAGCATTCGCGAAGCATTGATTTACTTGATTTAGAAGCGCATGTCTCCAAGCTCACAGTACAAATTTTTACGTCAAGCACCGCGTGATGGCTTGAGTACTGCCACTCACCCTTCACGGTGGCAACAACTCCATATAGACCCATGGCTTTGCCTATTTCTGGTACTAAATGCATTTTTAGGACTTACCGTCTTATATAGTGCTTCTGCCCAAGATGTTGGTCTTGTCAGTAAACAAGCAATGAGCTTTGGCATTGGTTTTACCGTCATGATTATTCTGGCGCAAATTCCTCCAAAAGTTTATCAAGCATTCTCACCATATTTTTATGTCTTCGGTGTTTTATCTTTAGTAGCCGTTGTTGTGTTTGGCGAAGTACGTATGGGCGCACAAAGATGGATTGATATTCCAGGCTTTGGTAGTGTTCAACCGAGTGAATTCATGAAGATTGGCATGCCAATGATGATCGCATGGTTCCTATCTCGCAAAGCCTTACCTCCTAGTTTGTCTCAAGTCATACTATCTTTGCTGCTCATCCTCGTACCCTTTCTTTTAATTGCAGAGCAACCAGACTTAGGTACTTCATTACTTGTGCTTGCTAGTGGCATTTTTGTACTTTTCTTGAGTGGATTATCATGGAGATTGATTGCTGCCGCTGCTGGAGTTGCTGCTGTAATCATTCCAATTGCTTGGGAGTTCTTACTACACGATTACCAACGACAAAGGGTACTTACCTTGTTAGATCCTGAGGCTGATGCATTGGGTACAGGTTGGAATATTATTCAATCTAAAACTGCGATAGGTTCAGGCGGTTTTTCAGGAAAAGGCTTTTTAGAAGGTACTCAATCTCACTTACATTTTTTACCAGAAGGTCATACCGACTTTATTATTGCAGCCTATTCTGAAGAATTTGGCTTGATCGGCGTTACCCTACTTATTTTCTTATATTGCGCGATTATTTTTAGAACATTTCAGATTGGCTTACAAAGCTTCCATAACTATGGGCGTTTAGTTGCAGGAGCCTTTGGTTTGTCATTTTTTGTTTATGTATTTGTAAATGCAGGCATGGTCAGTGGTATTTTACCTGTAGTGGGTGTGCCGTTACCGTTTATGAGCTATGGTGGAACTGCAATTATTACACTTATGTCAACATTTGGACTTGTGATGTCAATTCATACACATCGATAACGAGGAATTCATAAAACACATGTTTCATCCTAAACTAAATAATACTTTTAAATTTTTAACATTAAGTGCCAGTCTATTTCTGAGTAGTAATTGGGCGCAAGCAAATGAATTTTACACTCATCCAAATTATTTTGCTTTTAAACAAAAAACGATGACTACTTATGGTTTAAGTAGTGAACAAATTGATATTGCAATGAGTGGCGCACGTAATTTATCCAACATTTTAAACATTATGACGCGTCCAGGTGAAAGTAAGCCTTGGTATGAATATCGCTCTATGTTCTTGGTGGAAGGTACAATTCAACGTGGTGTCCGCTTTAAAAATCACTATGAAGATGTTCTGAATCGTGCGGAACAACAATTTGGTGTACCAAAATCTGTAATTTTAGGCATTTTAGGTGTTGAGACAGGTTATGGTGCAAATAAGGGCTCTTTCATCACCCGTGACGCTCTAGCAACCTTAGCTTTTGGTTATCCTCGTCGTGCTGATTACTTCAGTGATGAACTTGCAGCGTTGATCTCATGGACATATAAAGAAGGCTATCCAACCAACAGTATCGTTGGTTCATATGCTGGGGCTATTGGCTATCCACAATTTATGCCGAGTAACATCCAAAAGCTAGGTGTGGATTATGATGGTAATGGACATATTGATTTAAGAAACTCCGCAGTTGATGCAATTGGTTCAATCACGAATTATTTAGCTCAATATGGTTGGCAACGTGATCGTCCAATTGGCTTCCCTGCTCGTTATTTAGGTAACGATCCTGAAAGTATTATTGCTAAGGATTTAACTCAACCAACTCCCTATGGTGAGCTAAAAAGATTAGGTATCGCACCTATTGACCCTTTGGTAAAAATAGATGATCTTGATTTAGTAAATGTTATTCAATTACAAGACCAATTTGGACCTATTTACTACATCACTTATCCAAATTTCCAAGTAATCACGACTTATAATAAGAGTCGAATGTATGCCACAGCGGTGTGGTTATTAGGCACTGAAGTCGCAGGAAGATAACCCGACTTTTTAAACAAAATTTAAAAGTCAATAAATTTATGGCTCAAAAAGGGTGTTAAATAATCAATTTTAATATTTTGTTACAATATTGATTGTTTTTTAATCTAAAACTGTAAGTTTTTACCCTTTTTGTAACTATTTATCGTTAAAGACTAGACACACTTCGTAAGCGCTGAATATTATCCACCCAAGAAAAGTAATTGCAAAAGTGAATAATTAGACATGTGCACTGTATTTCGATGCTGTTTTGTCGAGATAGAAAAACATGTTCTCTAGGAGTTTATACAATGCAGTTTTCGCTGAAATATATTCTAGCGCTGACGGCAGGCTTAAGTTTAAGCCCGTTACATGCTGAAATGGTACAATCATCATCATTAACAAATGATGTTGAAGGTTCTAATTTAGCAGCCCGCGTTTTGAGCAAAGATTCTCAAAATTTTAATTCTCGTTTTTCTAACGTCAATAGTCTTTCAATCACTGAGAGTTCTGGTGACAAAGTACGTCGCCAAACAATTGCTGCTAAAATTGATATCCCTGAAGAAGAGCCTTCAGTGATTGAAAAACTTAACACTGTTGCGTCTAATACTGTACGTAAGTTTAGCCAAACTGGCGTAGCATCATGGTATGGTCGTCAATTTCATGGTCGTAAGACTGCAAGCGGTGAAACATTCGATATGAATGGTTTAACTGCTGCTCATCGTAGCCTGCCATTGAACTGTTACATTCGTGTGACCAATAAAGACAACGGTAAAAGCGTTGTAGTTAAGGTTAACGATCGTGGTCCATTCCATGGTAACCGTGTATTAGATTTATCTTATGGCGCAGCTAAGCAACTTGGTGTTACCAATGCTGGTACTGCTAAAGTAAGTATCGAACGTGTTGATGGTCCAAATTCTTAATATTTAGACTTCCAACTAATAATAAAGCCACGTTTATACGTGGCTTTATTATTTATATTATTTTTTGATTCATTTTTGACCCTCACTACTTTCTTCGCTATAGTAATGACATTATAAATTGTCAATTTAGCAAGGAGTGCAGTTGTGAAATCGATAGATGAATGGTTCGATGAATACAGCGATAGTCACCAAAACCAAACGAATAAAAAAATACATTGGGTATGTGTCCCAGCAATTCTTTTTTCAATAATTGGTATTCTTGCGCATTTTAGTACTCTCCTCACCGCTTTATTGCTTGTACTTACACTCGTTTTCTATGCTCGCTTGGATATCGTGTTAGCTGTGGCTATGGCTGCTTTGTTGGTGGTAATGGCTTGGCTTATTATTATTCTACCTGTAGGGGTAGGATTTTATATCGGCGTGTTTGTAATCGCATGGATTGGTCAGTTTTATGGTCATAAAGTTGAAGGAAAGAAACCGTCTTTCTTCAAAGATCTGCAATTCCTTCTGATTGGGCCTGTATGGTGCATGGATGCCTATTTAGCTAAGATACTACCCAAATGGAAATCTCGTCAAAATTTGGGGCTTTCAAGCTAATTTAGAGCATATTATGGATGGCTAATTAGCTAAAAGAGATTATTGATAGCTTTTCCCTTGATATTTTAGCCATCCATCCACATGTTTTCCTTGTGGATCATGATGAGTCCAATGAATCACTCCACCTTTAGGGCTATATTCATATTCTCCATAAAATTCGACTATTTCACCTTTTCTAAGTCCCTCCACCCGAGGTGCCAAATCAATGTTATGCGCCACTAAAACGGTTAAACCATTCTCCAGTTTTAGAATCATTTTTTGGTGTCTTGAACCATCATTATCATCAGCTAAAATTGCTTTTACTTCACCCTTGGATTGAACTTGAATGTTACTTATCTGTTGTTTATAAGCTTTCATAATCTTATGCTGATCATCAACCGCCGCTTCCTCAACAATTGAAGTCTGAACAACATTATCGTTCAGGTTGTTTTGCTTTAAATCTATACCGACATAAGCAGCAATTAGCACAACAATTATCGTTACGATCACTAAATTATTTTTCTGGATTTTCATATTTAACCTTTTTATTTCAATTTAAATAACAAAATGCCAATCATATTGATTGGCATTTTGTTCATACAACTCTATTAAAGTTAGAATAGACGATTCATACCATTCAAAGCTGCAACACGATATGCTTCTGCCATTGTTGGGTAGTTGAATGTCGTTTCAACAAAATACTTTAATGTATTATTAGGGCTATGCATTACAACCTGTCCAATGTGGATAATCTCTGCGGCATTGTTACCAAAACAATGAATACCTAAAACTTCCAAACTATCGCGGTGGAAGAGGATTTTTAACTCACCTACGGTATCACCAGTAATTTGAGCACGAGCTAGATGACGGAAAGATGCTTGCCCTACTTCATAAGGTACTTTTTCTTCAGTCAATTCTTGTTCAGTTTTTCCAATCGAAGAAATTTCTGGAATGGTATAAATGCCTGTTGGTACGTCTTTAATCGGTTTAACATTTTTCTCACCGACCATGTTTGCACCTGCACAACGACCTTGGTCATATGCAGCAGATGCAAGTGATGGCCAACCAATCACATCACCAGCAGCATAAATGTTCTCAACTTCAGTTTGATATTGATCATTTACCATCAACTGACCACGATTGTTTGGTACAAGACCTACATTCTCGAGTCCTAAACCGTCAGTATTACCTGAGCGACCATTACACCATAAGATGGCATCAGCTTTGATTTTCTTGCCACTAAGCAAATGTAAAACCACATGATCATCAAAGGTTTCTAGGCGATCGATTTGTTCATTGTGACGAATCAATACTCCTTGCTCACGCAAGTGATATGACAATGCATCAGCGATTTCATCATCAAGGTAGCTTAAAAGCTTTTGCTGAGTGTTGATCAAATCAACTTTATGATCTAGACCAATAAAAATCGATGCGTATTCGCAACCAATAACACCAGCACCGTAAATAATGATTTTTTGAATTGAATAATCCAAATCAAGAATTTTGTCAGAATCAAAAACACGAGGATGGTTAAAATCCAAACCTTGTGGCTGATAAGGACGGCTACCCGTTGCAATCACAATTTGTTTACAGATGATGGTATCTTTAATGCCATCTTGACCAAAAATGAGTACGGTATTTTTATCTTGGATATACGCACGTCCATGAAAAACATCAATCTTATTGCGATCATAAAAACGTGTATGAGTATCAACTTGCTGTTGAATCACTTTATGCGCGTTGCGTAACACTTGTTTCATGGTGAATTGTTTCCATTCACCTACTTTTTGAAACATTGGATCACGCTGATAACGGATGATACTTGAAACTGTTTGACGTAAGGCTTTACTTGGAATTGTACCTACATGTGCACAGTTACCACCGAGTTGATCACGTACATCCACGATTGCTACTTTTCTACCTGCTTTAGCTAGCTTCATTGCCGCGCCTTCACCAGCTGGGCCAGAACCGAGAATGACTGCATCAAATTTTACAACATTCCCACCAACGACCTCTTTCTTACGTGGCATTCAAAGCTCCTTTATCTCTTAGCTGTTTACTTCTATATATATGATAACTAATATGCTATGGGTTGATGTATTTCTCAACCATATATTTTTATATATTCACATTTTCAAAATGAATACCTATTTCATCCTATAAACCTATAAATTTGACTATAATAATCGAATATCTCAAGCAATAGGTTGTAGAAAATAAGATGTCTGAACACCGTAAACCTGAACAGGGCATAAAACTTCGTGGCGCTGAAAAAGTCGCTAGAATTCCTGTAAAAGTTATACCTACGGTTGAAGTACCTCGTAAACCAGACTGGATTCGCGTCAAAATGACTGCACCTGAAGAGGTTCAGCGTATAAAAACAACTCTACGTTCGCAAAAACTCCATACTGTTTGTGAAGAAGCTGCCTGCCCTAACCTTCCAGAGTGTTTTGGTGGTGGTACTGCGACTTTTATGATTATGGGCGATATTTGTACTCGTCGCTGTCCTTTCTGTGACGTTGCTCATGGTCGACCAAATGCACTTGATCCTGATGAACCTCGTCATATGGCGGAAACTATTTCAAACTTGGGTTTGAAATATGCAGTTATCACCTCTGTAGATCGTGATGATCTTTTAGATGGCGGTGCTCAACATTTTGTGGATTGTATTAAAGAAGCTCGTGCTTTGAGTCCAAAAACGCTACTTGAAATCTTAGTTCCTGATTTCCGTGGTCGCATGGATATTGCTTTACGCATTATGACTGAATGTCCACCTGACGTTTTTAACCACAATATAGAGACAGTACCTCGCTTATATAAAGCTATGCGTCCAGGCTCAGACTATCAACATTCTTTGAATCTTTTAAAAATGTTTAAAGAATACTGCCCAGACGTTCCTACCAAATGTGGTTTGATGGTGGGTATTGGTGAAACTGAAGAAGAAGTGATTTCTTTACTTGATGATCTTCGTGCTCATGATGTGGACTACGTAACAATTGGTCAATATTTACAACCATCTAAGCAACACGCGCCAATAGATCGCTTTGTAACGCCAGAAGAATTTGAACGTTACGCAGAACATGGTCGTAAATTAGGCTTCAGAAATATTTGGTCTGCACCAATGGTCCGTTCAAGCTACTTTGCAGATCGTCAGTATCATGGTGAACCTGTTCCTGCGGTTCGTCGCAAAGTAGACCCTGCTAAGAAAATTGCTGTACAAACTGTCGAAGCTTAATCAAGTTTGTATAAATTAAAAAAGAGAACAGTCATGTCACTGCTGTCCCACAAATATCACAAGAAGAACCTCAATTGAGGTTCTTCTTGTTTTCGCCATTTTTTATCAGGCACAAAGAGTGACCTTAAAAGTTTCCTTTCAAATAAATTGACCTGAATAATTCTCAGTAAACGCTGAACACTCCATCCTTCTTGTGCCATGTGTTTAGC
>NZ_KB849655.1:1877793-1961641 GCF_000368765.1 Acinetobacter junii CIP 64.5 | reverse complement strand
TGTATTGAATTTATCTTGAATACAACAACTGTTTGGGTGTTGTATAGTCAAGCCTCACGAGCAATTAGTATTGGTCAGCTTCACACGTCACCGTGCTTCCACACCCAACCTATCAACGTCCTAGTCTCGAACGGCTCTTTAGAGGAATAAATTCCTAGGGAAATCTTATCTTGAGGTAGGCTTCCCGCTTAGATGCTTTCAGCGGTTATCCCTTCCGAACATAGCTACCCGGCGATGCCACTGGCGTGACAACCGGTACACCAGAGGTTCGTCCACTCTGGTCCTCTCGTACTAGGAGCAGATCCTCTCAAATTTCCAGCGCCCACGGTAGATAGGGACCGAACTGTCTCACGACGTTCTAAACCCAGCTCGCGTACCTCTTTAAATGGCGAACAGCCATACCCTTGGGACCTGCTTCAGCCCCAGGATGAGATGAGCCGACATCGAGGTGCCAAACACCGCCGTCGATATGAACTCTTGGGCGGTATCAGCCTGTTATCCCCAGAGTACCTTTTATCCGTTGAGCGATGGCCCTTCCATACAGAACCACCGGATCACTAAGACCTACTTTCGTACCTGCTCGACTTGTGGGTCTCGCAGTTAAGCGCGCTTTTGCCTTTATACTCTACGCGTGATTTCCGACCACGCTGAGCGCACCTTCGTACTCCTCCGTTACTCTTTAGGAGGAGACCGCCCCAGTCAAACTACCCACCAGACATGGTCCTCGTCCCGGATTACGGGACAGAGTTAGAACCTCAACATTACCAGGGTGGTATTTCAAGGACGGCTCCATTGGAACTAGCGTTCCAACTTCAAAGCCTCCCACCTATCCTACACAAGTAAGGTCAAAGTTCAATGTCAAGCTGCAGTAAAGGTTCACGGGGTCTTTCCGTCTAGCCGCGGGTACACTGCATCTTCACAGCGATTTCGATTTCACTGAGCCTCTGCTGGAGACAGCGCCGCCATCATTATGCCATTCGTGCAGGTCGGAACTTACCCGACAAGGAATTTCGCTACCTTAGGACCGTTATAGTTACGGCCGCCGTTTACTGGGGCTTCGATCAAGAGCTTCGCTTACGCTAACCCCATCAATTAACCTTCCAGCACCGGGCAGGCATCACACCCTATACGTCCACTTTCGTGTTTGCAGAGTGCTATGTTTTTAATAAACAGTTGCAGCGGCCTGGTTTCTGCGGCTGCCAACCGCTCAGGGAGCAAGTCCCATCACCGTCAGCAGCGTACCTTCTCCCGAAGTTACGGTACCATTTTGCCTAGTTCCTTCAGCAGAGTTCTCTCAAGCGCTTTGGTCTACTCGACCTGACCACCTGTGTCGGTTTCGGGTACGATTCCTGTGTAACTGAAGCTTAGAGACTTTTCCTGGAAGCATGGTATCAGCCACTTCACTGTACAAGTACAGCTTGCTATCGACTCTCAGCATAGAGCACCCCGGATTTGCCTAAGATGCATGCCTACGGTCTTCCACCTGGACAACCAACGCCAGGCTGACTTAACCTTCTCCGTCCTCTCATCGCATTACACAGAAGTATTGGAATATTAACCAATTTCCCATCGACTACGCCTCTCGGCCTCGCCTTAGGGGTCGACTCACCCAGCCCCGATTAACGTTGGACTGGAACCCTTGGTCTTTCAGCGAACGGGTTTTTCACCCGTTTTGTCGTTACTCACGTCAGCATTCGCACTTCTGATACCTCCAGCATACTTCTCAATACACCTTCATCGGCTTACAGAACGCTCCCCTACCACTTGACTAATGTCAAATCCGCAGCTTCGGCACATAGTTTTAGCCCCGTTACATCTTCCGCGCAGGCCGACTCGACTAGTGAGCTATTACGCTTTCTTTAAAGGGTGGCTGCTTCTAAGCCAACCTCCTAGCTGTCTATGCCTTCCCACATCGTTTCCCACTTAACTATAATTTTGGGGCCTTAGCTGGCGGTCTGGATTGTTTTCCTCTTGACTACGGACGTTAGCACCCGCAGTCTGTCTCCCGGATAGTACTCATTGGTATTCGGAGTTTGCATCGGTTTGGTAAGTCGGGATGACCCCCTAGCCGAAACAGTGCTCTACCCCCAATGGTATTCGTCCGAGGCGCTACCTAAATAGCTTTCGGGGAGAACCAGCTATCACCAGGCTTGATTAGCCTTTCACCCCTATCCACAAGTCATCCCCTGGCTTTTCAACGACAGTGGGTTCGGTCCTCCAGTTAGTGTTACCCAACCTTCAACCTGCTCATGGATAGATCGCCTGGTTTCGGGTCTATACCCAGCAACTAAACGCCCTATTAAGACTCGATTTCTCTACGGCTCCCCTATTCGGTTAACCTCGCTACTGAATATAAGTCGCTGACCCATTATACAAAAGGTACGCAGTCACCGAACAAGTCGGCTCCCACTGCTTGTATGCATGCGGTTTCAGGATCTATTTCACTCCCCTCACAGGGGTTCTTTTCGCCTTTCCCTCACGGTACTGGTTCACTATCGGTCAGTCAGGAGTATTTAGCCTTGGAGGATGGTCCCCCCATATTCAGACAAGGTTTCACGTGCCTCGCCCTACTCGTCATCATTATGTGTGCCCTTTCGTGTACGGGAATATCACCCTCTACGTTCGCACTTCCCAGAGCGTTCCACTAAAACACACATAACTTAATGGGCTGCTCCCCGTTCGCTCGCCGCTACTAAGGGAATCTCAATTGATTTCTTTTCCTAAGGGTACTGAGATGTTTCACTTCCCCTCGTTCGCTTCATAAACCTATGTATTCAGTTTATGATACCCGCCTTATAGCGGGTGGGTTCCCCCATTCAGAAATCTCCGGATCAAAGGATATTTGCCGCCTCCCCGGAGCTTTTCGCAGGCTATCACGTCTTTCATCGCCTCTGACTGCCAAGGCATCCACCACATGCACTTAATTACTTGACTATACAACCCCAAACAGTCGTTAACACATACAAGTGAGTGTTATCGTTGCAAACTTAATTGCTACTGGTTTGTTGTCTGTGAATTTAATCACCATACAGCTTCAATCTAAATTCATATACCAAAACGCTTGATTCAGTGTTTTTGCTAGTTCTCAGATTAAATATTAATTTAACAATTACTTGTTATCTTCCTATTTAATCGAGTTTGAACAATTTATTTCAGACTCAATTTTCTAATCTGTTAATGATTAACTACCACCTCGTCGGTGCGTAGTAAACTGTGATAAATCACAGAAGTTAAGAAGCTATTTGCTTACTAAGTTCTGTAATCTTTAGCTCCAAGCTTCGTTCTATGTGTGCCTGCGCACAGCATAGCTGTTTGCTTAAATTCTCGGACAAAGCGTTGCTTTGTTTACCCTCGAATTTGGTGGAGACTAGGAGAGTCGAACTCCTGACCTCCTGCGTGCAAAGCAGGCGCTCTACCAACTAAGCTAAGTCCCCAGCTTTAATCATAATGAACGACATATCTTTTTATCTAGCAGCTTGTGATTATTCATCACTTCGTCAGTAGTGGTGGGTCTGACAAGACTTGAACTTGTGACCCCACGCTTATCAAGCGTGTGCTCTAACCAACTGAGCTACAGACCCTCAGATACATCTTCGAAGAACAACTTGTTGTGGATTCTTACCGGTCACCAATCTTTCGTTAAGGAGGTGATCCAGCCGCAGGTTCCCCTACGGCTACCTTGTTACGACTTCACCCCAGTCATCGGCCACACCGTGGTAAGCGTCCTCCTTGCGGTTAGACTACCTACTTCTGGTGCAACAAACTCCCATGGTGTGACGGGCGGTGTGTACAAGGCCCGGGAACGTATTCACCGCGGCATTCTGATCCGCGATTACTAGCGATTCCGACTTCATGGAGTCGAGTTGCAGACTCCAATCCGGACTACGATCGGCTTTTTGAGATTAGCATCACATCGCTGTGTAGCAACCCTTTGTACCGACCATTGTAGCACGTGTGTAGCCCTGGCCGTAAGGGCCATGATGACTTGACGTCGTCCCCGCCTTCCTCCAGTTTGTCACTGGCAGTATCCTTAAAGTTCCCATCCGAAATGCTGGCAAGTAAGGAAAAGGGTTGCGCTCGTTGCGGGACTTAACCCAACATCTCACGACACGAGCTGACGACAGCCATGCAGCACCTGTATCTAGATTCCCGAAGGCACCAATCCATCTCTGGAAAGTTTCTAGTATGTCAAGGCCAGGTAAGGTTCTTCGCGTTGCATCGAATTAAACCACATGCTCCACCGCTTGTGCGGGCCCCCGTCAATTCATTTGAGTTTTAGTCTTGCGACCGTACTCCCCAGGCGGTCTACTTATCGCGTTAGCTGCGCCACTAAAGCCTCAAAGGCCCCAACGGCTAGTAGACATCGTTTACGGCATGGACTACCAGGGTATCTAATCCTGTTTGCTCCCCATGCTTTCGTACCTCAGCGTCAGTATTAGGCCAGATGGCTGCCTTCGCCATCGGTATTCCTCCAGATCTCTACGCATTTCACCGCTACACCTGGAATTCTACCATCCTCTCCCATACTCTAGCTTCCCAGTATCGAATGCAATTCCCAAGTTAAGCTCGGGGATTTCACATCCGACTTAAAAAGCCGCCTACGCACGCTTTACGCCCAGTAAATCCGATTAACGCTCGCACCCTCTGTATTACCGCGGCTGCTGGCACAGAGTTAGCCGGTGCTTATTCTGCGAGTAACGTCCACTATCCAAGAGTATTAGTCTCAGTAGCCTCCTCCTCGCTTAAAGTGCTTTACAACCATAAGGCCTTCTTCACACACGCGGCATGGCTGGATCAGGGTTCCCCCCATTGTCCAATATTCCCCACTGCTGCCTCCCGTAGGAGTCTGGGCCGTGTCTCAGTCCCAGTGTGGCGGATCATCCTCTCAGACCCGCTACAGATCGTCGCCTTGGTAGGCCTTTACCCCACCAACTAGCTAATCCGACTTAGGCTCATCTATTAGCGCAAGGTCCGAAGATCCCCTGCTTTCTCCCGTAGGACGTATGCGGTATTAGCATTCCTTTCGGAATGTTGTCCCCCACTAATAGGCAGATTCCTAAGCATTACTCACCCGTCCGCCGCTAAGATAAGGTGCAAGCACCTCATCTCCGCTCGACTTGCATGTGTTAAGCCTGCCGCCAGCGTTCAATCTGAGCCATGATCAAACTCTTCAGTTAAAATCATTTTGCACCTTAGTTAAGACAAGGTGCTAATTCTGGCTCATCAATTTTCTGACTAAAAATTCGCTCAAATAAACTTCGAGAAATTTCTACCATTCAATCAATGAAAATTATTTCGATCGATCAACCAGTAAAAATCCACACAAGTTGTTCTTCTATTCTCTTAATGATCTTTTTTCACCTCGTCAGTGAAAAATTCAACACAATAAAGTTAATCAACTTAACCGTTTAAAGCTAAGTTATTTGCTTCATTGCGTCGGGATGTGTGCATTATAGGAGGTTTTTTTTGGTGCGCAAGTGTTTTTAGAAAAAGATTGTGACGAGTGTTGTTTTTTTACCCACAACACCCATAAAAATACAGCAAAAATCAAATTAAAATATTGAATTTAAATAAATAAATTAAATTTTCTTTTAATTTATTTATTATTTCTTTATTTGCACACTGATAATTTTAATCGGTTGCTTTGGTACATTTTGATGCATTCCATAATTACCTGTAGGCACATTTACGATTTTATCAACAACATTCATTCCTTTGGTGACTTTACCAAATACGGCATAACCTGCATCCATAGCTGAACGATTCAAGAAGCTATTATCAGCAACATTAATAAAAAATTGACTCGTGGCAGAATTAGGATCACTCGTGCGTGCCATTGCTAAAGTTCCCCGTGCATTTTTGATACCATTATTTGCCTCATTAATAATTGGAGCTTTAGTTGCCTTCTCAATCATATTGGCATCCATCCCCCCACCTTGAATCATAAATCCTGGGATGACTCGATGAAAAATGGTTCCAGCATAAAAGTTACTTTTTACATAACTCTCAAAATTTTTTGCTGATACGGGTGCTTTATCATTAAAAAGTTCAATTTCAATATTCCCCATTGAGGTTTTCATATCAATAATTGTATTTGCAAATAGCTGACTACTTGCTAAAACCAAACTGGTTGCGAGGAATAGTTTTTTCATGATTACTGTTCTCAATTTAAAGTCTATTTAGAATGGGTACCGATTTTAGTTTTCTATCTATAATTTTGCTATTTCTAATTGTTAATTAAAGCATGCCGATGTTCCACGTGAAACATCGGCATTTTTTGAATCAGCTATGCTTATCCCAAAATTTTCTAAAGTTCTTGGCTATTTCGATTGTATTGCGCTTAGCCTTACTAGAAATAGGTGTCAAATTGATAAATCCATGTGTTTGATCTGGATAATCTACATATTGAACTTTGACTCCACTTTGTCTCAATTTATGGCTGTAAATTTCCCCTTCATCATGAAGCAAGTCATGCCCAGCTGTAATAACATACACAGGTGCTAGCTTTCTCAAATTACCATAGGTTGGAGAGATCAGTGGATTATCCAAAGCGATGTTGTGTTGAGTCGCATAATACTGAGTAACATAATCAACATCCTTACTCGTCAATACTAGCCCTTCACCATATGCATAAAATGATGGATGTCTACTTTTGAAGTCTACAACTGGATATATAAGTAATTGAGCTTGTGGAGCATAAGATTTACCAGCTGTGTGTTGTGCAACGACTGTACTGATATTTCCGCCGGCACTATCACCAGCAACAGCAATTCTATTTTTATAAATCTTTAATTGTCGGCGATTCTGATAGACCCATGCTAATGCATCTTCACATGATTTGATTAAAAGTTGCGGAGAAGCTTCAGGTGCAAGTGGATAATCGATACTTAATACCTGTACTTTGGCATATTTGGCAATGAGTCGACACACCTCATCATGAGTATCCAATCCACCAACCACAAAACCACCACCATGATAGAACAAGATCATAGGTAGTTTTTTATTGGGTGCAGGATGATAATGTCTAGCGAAGACTGTTCCACTTTGTAAAGGTAATCGAATGTCTTCTACCGATTCAATCTGTGTCGCTTTGTTTAGGATAGCCAACATTTGTGCATCAAACTGGCGGCGTGATTCAATTGGATCTTCCCCGATAAACCCTATACGCCCTTGTTTAATTTGCACCGCCATTAAGCACTTGGTAAAGGCGTCTAAGTCAGGATATTGATAAGGATAACCTAAAACTTTTGCGAGAGATTCTTGAACTATTTTGGGAAGTTTATCTAATGCACGTGCAGCTGTACCTTGTCCTTTATCTAAAATCGTTTGAATTTTCTGAGGTAATGCTGTCACGTTTGTCCCCTTTATCGCACTGTTCATAATTCTTGTTCTTTCCGACTATATGCTTTTATAAAGCCAGAGATCAAGATCAAGATTTCAAAAATATGATGTACGCTAAAGAGCTAAGCTTAAAAAGTCATTAACTATTCTGCTTAATCCAAACTGATTATTTTGCCAATCTATGTCAAAAAATGCTTCATGAGTGTCATTGAAGGATGAGAATTTTTTCTATTCACTCTCATCCTCTGGATCAAGATCCATTTGTGCTTAACAAGTAAATTGATGCAATGTATAGCAGTACATTTTGATCAATTGGATTGGGCATCTATCGCACCAATTAATCATATCTTTTACTCAAGAACGAAGAAATTATTGTGCCGAAGCATCTGCTGAGCCTGAAACAGAACCAGAAACACCTGCTGAAGCACCACCAGGTTGAACATCAACAGATGAACCCGCTTGTACACCTACGCCACCTTGTACGCCTGAAGGGCTAACGCTAGTTTGTGCTGAACCAGAAGCATCAAGACCACCTTGTGTTGAACAACCTACAGCTGTGAATGCAACACCAGATACAACCATAGAGATTAGGGCTAACTTTTTCATTGTATATTTCCTTCCATTATGACAAAAAGCAAAGTTGTCTTTGCGTTGCCTATGATTCACAATTTTTTCGATGAACGTGGTGAGGATTGGTTGCAGTTTGTTGTTTAAGCCGTATTGTTTTGCAATTTTTATTAAACCAGTTTAGATGAGCATTCACTTAATTTTGCAATTCTTTGAATTAGATTAAATATTTATAATTTATTATTTTTCTGCAATACGATTCGGATCAGATCATACAAATATAGTCTTATCTTCAATATTTATCATTTATACAAAGTGCTATTAACACTGCTAAAAACTTACAATTAAAAAGTTTGAGTTAACAATAGATGTATTAAAAATAAAAAAACCGTGAAAATTAATCACGGTTTTCTTCGTTTACAGCGAATTTAAGGCCACTGCATTTCACCTTTTACCACTTTAGCACCTAATTCCAAACTGCTTGATTCGCTTAAAGTTGGATATTCTTTTTGCATCATTTGAATTAAATCAGTCGATGTTTTCGTAACTTTTGCTGCGTTCTCATATTGCTTCAAATAATCGATAGAAAAGTTAACTGCATCCAATCCTTCTGCTGCACCCGCTTTCATGTGTGCTGGAACAACAACATTCGGTTTTAATGATTTGATACTTTCTAATGCCAGTACCACTTCGTTACGATCTTTTGTTGTTGGGGTGTCTACCATCCATAAATGAATCCCGGAAGAGACTGGAATACCGCCTACAACGGCTTTAGCACTTGGAATCCACAAATAAGTCAGCTCATTTTTTCCTTAATCTCAATATTTTCATTTTCAAATTTTAAGATCTTAGCCGTATACGCTTGCGGAACAATAATTTGACTCGGTGCATTGGCTCCCATTTTGGGTCCCCAATAAGCAACTTTTAAAGCCTGCGTATCTTGAATATGTTTTACCGTTTCAGGTGTTGCAATGATTTGCACGTTTGGGAAATATTGTTTAAATACATCTAAGCCAAAATAGAAGTCAGGGTCACCGTAACTGACAAAAATTGTTTTTAAAGTTTTACCGCTGTCTAAAATATCTGCCGCAATACGTAAAGCTTCCGATTTAGAAAAATTGCGCATTGACCAGTAAGACTTCTTTGTCACCTTCGATTAATGTTGAAGTTACGCCAAAATGTTCAGGCTTTGCTAGGAAGTTCTGAATTTTTAAATCCTGTGCAAAGCTTGTTGATGTTGCCGCTAATGCAGTTAGTGCAAGTGTGAATGATTTGATATTCATTAATATGTCTCCTATCTGATAAGAAACACTTTAAGTTGCAATTGTTGCCAAATAAACACCCTAAATTAAGATAAAATGTTGCATAAATTGCAACAATAAGAATTCTATATGGATACTTTAAAAGCCATTCAAGTTTTTGTATGTATTGCTCAACAAGGCAATTTGAGTAAAGCAGCGGAACATTTAGACTATTCGAAAGCGATGGTGTCACGCTATCTTGAACACTTGGAACAAACCTTTTCTACTCGCCTATTTCAGCGTAATACACGTAAAGTTTCTCTTACCCCTGCGGGTGAAAAAGCCTTGGTCTATTGTGAGAATATTTTACAGCAGCAACAGTTGCTTGAAGGTTTGGCTGCACCTGAACAACATAGTGGTACGATCCGTTTTACTTGTGGTTTGTTTTTGTTTCAACTAGGGGTAAATGAATGCATTAAGCAATTTAAAAAATTATATCCACACATTCATTTTGATGTGTATTTAACTGAAAATACGGTTGATTTGATGGATGCTCAGTTTGATCTTGCACTCAGAATTACACAAAAAGTTGCTGATGGTTTAATTGCTCGTCCTGTTTGTGATATTGAATCTATCTTTTGTGCGCATCCACATTATTTACAAGATCACACTCCCCTTTCACACCCAAGCCAACTGATTCAGCATGAATGTATAGCCCACCATACGCATAATCAGTATTGGACTTTGTTTGATACAGATCAACAACCTCAGAATTATCCATTAAATGTTACGTTTAAAAGTAATGATGTGATTGCGCTCTATCAAATGTGTCTCAAAGCAGAAGGCATTGCCATGTTACCAACGCTATTGGTGCGTCAGGATATAGCACAACATCGTTTGCAACAGGTATTTACAGATTTTTCTGCACCTGACCTAACCTTGTCGTTAGTCTATGCATCAAGGCAACATTTACCGAAAATCACACAAGAATTTATTGCTTTTGTCATCGAAAACTTAAATTTTTACTTAAATCAGCAAAATTAAAAGATTTAAATCAACCTGAACGCTTGAATTTTGTCGTGTTGCCCATACTTCATCCCTATCTATGAATGAACAAGATGTGGCAGTTCGGGTTTAACCCTATGAGCATTCACGCCAAAAGGACTGTACATGTTTAAGAACTTTTTTCAACGGAGATCATCAATGGCTAATGAGCAAAATGAGCAAGCTCAAGACATTCAAAATGAGCAACAAACTGAACAAACTCAAGCTGAAGGTGTAGAGCAAGCAAACGAGCTTAGCGTTGAAGATTTACAAGCGCAAATCACCAAACTCGAAGAAAGCTTGAAACTTGAAAAAGCCCGTACCGCAAATGCCGTGTACGAAGCACAAAAGAGTGTTGAACGTATCCAGCGTGAATCGGAAAAACACAAAGATACCGTTCTTGAGAAATTTGCTAAAGAGTTGTTGGATTCAGTCGACAATCTTGAACGTGCGATTCAAGCCGCTGGTGATGAACAAACACCTGTACTCGAAGGCGTGAAATTGACCCTAAAATCCCTTTTGACCACACTGGAAAAATTTGGCGTGGTTGAGGCGAATACCCAAAATGGCTTCAATGCTGACTTACACCAAGCGGTAGGTATCGATCCAAATGCCAAGGCCAATGAGATTGGTACGGTGTTGCAGAAAGGCTATACCCTGAATGGACGTTTACTTCGTCCTGCGATGGTGATGGTGGGTCAATAATGCGTGTGAGCAAGCGTTTTTTGCTCAAAAATGGAGGAATTTGAGAGTTTTTTGATTTTTTTTCATAAAAATGCTTGAAAAAAACCGATTGACTCTCATATCGAATAACAAGCAAAACATTGCAACAAAATTTTAGAGGAACACACCAAATGGCGAAAATTATTGGTATTGACTTAGGTACTACCAACTCATGTGTTGCTGTACTTGAAGGCGATAAAGTAAAAGTAATCGAAAACGCTGAAGGCGCACGTACAACTCCATCGATCATCGCTTATAAAGATGGCGAGATCTTAGTGGGTCAAAGTGCTAAGCGTCAGGCTGTAACCAACCCGAAAAATACATTATTCGCGATTAAGCGTTTAATCGGTCGTCGTTATGAAGACCAAGCGGTACAAAAAGATATCGGTCTTGTACCTTATAAAATCATCAAAGCAGACAATGGTGATGCTTGGGTTGAAGTTAACGATAAAAAATTGGCACCACAACAAGTGTCGGCTGAAATCTTGAAAAAGATGAAGAAAACTGCAGAAGACTATTTAGGTGAAACCGTTACTGAAGCGGTAATTACCGTTCCTGCTTACTTTAACGATGCGCAACGTCAAGCAACTAAAGATGCAGGTAAAATTGCAGGTCTTGATGTTAAACGTATCATTAACGAACCAACTGCTGCGGCGCTTGCGTTCGGTATGGATAAGAAAGAAGGCGACCGTAAAGTTGCAGTTTACGACTTAGGTGGTGGTACATTCGACGTATCAATCATTGAAATCGCAGACCTTGATGGCGACCAGCAAATCGAAGTGTTATCAACAAATGGTGATACTTTCCTTGGTGGTGAAGACTTTGATAACGCGTTAATTGAATTCTTGGTTGAAGAATTTAAGAAAGAACAAAGTGTGAACTTGAAAAATGATCCACTTGCGTTACAACGTTTGAAAGAAGCTGCCGAAAAAGCAAAAATCGAGCTTTCTTCATCAAATGCAACTGAAATCAACCTTCCATACATCACCGCTGATGCAACTGGTCCTAAACACTTAGTGATCAATGTAACGCGTGCAAAACTTGAAGGTTTGGTTGCTGATTTAGTTGCTCGTACAATCGAGCCTTGCAAAATCGCGCTTAAAGATGCTGGTCTTTCGACTTCAGACATCTCTGACGTAATTTTAGTTGGTGGTCAGTCTCGTATGCCACTTGTACAACAAAAAGTACAAGAATTCTTTGGTAAAGAGCCACGTAAAGACGTGAACCCTGATGAAGCGGTTGCAATCGGTGCTGCGATTCAAGGTGCTGTATTGTCTGGTGACAAAACTGACGTTCTTCTATTAGACGTAACACCATTAACTTTAGGTATCGAAACAATGGGCGGTGTATTAACACCAATCATTGAGAAGAACACTACGATTCCTGCGAAGAAATCACAAGTGTTCTCTACTGCTGCTGACAACCAGCCTGCTGTAGATATTTCGGTTTACCAAGGTGAACGTAAAATGGCTCAACAAAACAAATTGTTGGGTAACTTCCAATTAGGCGATATCCCACCTGCTCCACGTGGCGTACCGCAAATTGAAGTATCGTTCGACATCAACGCTGACGGTATCTTAAAAGTATCGGCTAAAGATAAGAGCACTGGTAAAGAGCAATCAATCCAGATTAAAGCGAACTCAGGTTTGTCTGATGCTGAAATCGAAGCAATGATTAAAGATGCTGAAGCGAATGCTGAAGAAGACCGCAAATTTGAAGAGTTAGCGAAAGCTCGTAACGAAGCAGATGCTTTAGTATCTAGCTCAAACAAAGCAGTTAAAGATCTAGGTGACAAAGTGACTGAAGATGAAAAAACTGCAATCGCTACTGCGGTTTCTGAGCTTGAAGCAGCAACTAAAGAAAATGATGTTGAAGACATCAAAGCAAAAACTGAAGCTTTACAAAACATCTTGATGCCAATCACTCAACGTGCTTATGAACAAGCGCAAGGTGCTGGCGGCGCAGAAGGTTTTGATCCAAATGCATTCCAAGGTGGTGATGCTGGTCAACAACAAAAAGCGGACGATGGCGTTGTAGATGCTGAGTTCACAGAAGTTAAAGATGACAAAAAATAATTTGTCTCTTTAAAAAAGACCGCGCGAAAGCGCGGTTTTTTTTATTTTAAGATTCATTATTTTGATCGAAATATAGTTCACCTAAAATCGGCATAAATAATGGTTCGACTCCAGAAGCTTTTATTTCTTCTAAAAATTCAGGGATATTCACACCAGGTAATAATTTAGGTAATTGATCAATAGGCGTCAGCATCGTATCCCAATGACATGGAATAATGTATTTAGGTTTCAGCAAGCGCACGACATCTTTGACATAGTTCGGGCGATATTTGCGTCCAATCGCACATAAACAGACTATATCTGCTTGCCTACCTTGTAATTCTTGTTCAATAAAATCAGCTGAATCAATGTGTACAACGCGAAGATACCCCGTATTAATCCACCAATTAAACACTTGACCATGCCGTAGGTGATGAAATTTCGGTGGATAAGGTGGCGGTGTAGTCATATCCCCTGGTAATGGCACCCGACCAAACAATGCTTTGCCATGAATCGACGGCAGTCCAACAACTTGCCATTGCCCACATTCAATGACTTCCCGTCCCTTTGTTTCAAGCATTTGCGATTCAGACAAACCTGCTGATCGTCCATACATTAAGGTTGCTTGAGAACCAATTAGGCGTGCACCTGTTTGTTTACATACCTCTGGTGCATCCAAGATATGATCGTAATGCGCATGCCCAATTAACACGTCATCGGCATTTGGAATATATTTTTTGACTAAAGTTGGGTCACTGAGCAAAGGTTGCGTGAATGTTTGCCAAAAATTCGGACGACTAATAAAAGGATCCAAAACTATAGTTCGATGTTGATCTGAAAGTATAAATCCTGCTGTTCCCAAGTATTGAATCTTTAAATTTTGGATACTACTTTTTGCTGGTGAACTTGCATTCCACTGGTGATCAGGTACTTTTAATAAATAGTTGCGCATCTGCATTCCTTGATTATTTTTATCATTCCAAGTATTGCGTTATTAAAGCAAAAGCCTAAACACAATGATATATTTTCTTAATCCACTCTTTTACAGTAGTGCTACTTTATGTATGAACATAATATGCTTCTACAACATTGATGCAATGTAAGCTTAGACAAGAATATTCAAAAAATGCCTCACCTTCTGATTGTTATATTTATAATGATTGCTGTATTTTGGCTAAATTATCAAAGTCGGGAACATCCACAACTCAAATTTAATGCGCTTTCAGATCGAGTGCTTCATCCTTTTGATACCCGCCTACGTTATCGTATCGGCGATGTTGACCCACGTTTTAAACTCAGCATCGAACAAGTACGACAAATTAGCGAACAAGCAGCGACGATTTGGAACGATGGAACAGGTCAGCAATATATTGTTTATGATCCAAATGCTCAGCTTACAATTCACTTGATCTATGATGAGCGTCAATTTGAGAGTGAACAACAACGCGCTCATCTCAATCAACTCAAAATGAATCAACAAGAATGGATCAATAAAAAACAAGAATTAGATCAAATGGAACAGCAATTAGCCTTCAATAAACAAAGCCTAGATCGAAAAAAACAAGAATTAAATCAACAAATTGAAAACTACAACCATCAAGTATTGTTGGCTAAACAAAACGCTACTGATCATGATCGCCAATATTTCCAACAGCAACAATACGAATTACAACAACTTGTACAAAAACTCAGGCTTGAGATTGATAACTTTAATCAGAACATTGTCGAACTGAATAGAAAAATTGACAGCTTAAATTCGCTAGATCAACAACTTGATAGTTCTGTAAAATTATATCGACAGCGCTTTCAGCCACGCCTTTTTCACAAAGGGTTATTTAACGGAAAACAGATTTTGATATATGAATTCCAATCTGAAAATGACCTACGGCTCACCCTTGCTCATGAATTTGGACACGCGCTGGGGCTCTCCCATCATAATGATCCACAAGCATTGATGTATCCATTAATGCAAGATCAAGACCTCAATGATTTCCGTTTAAAACCTGCTGATTTGGAGTTACTTCAAAGCGTGAAATAGAGAAAGTTATAGAAGGTGAAGTACATCTCATTAAAAAATTAAATTACAAAAAATAACAATTTGATTTTTAACTAAAAAGAAGCTTAAGTAATGCACTTTCAGTCAATTGATCAATTTTAAAGCATTGATTAATCTAATGTTATGAATAAAAAAACAACAATATAGACTCCATCTCTCTTTTATTGCGTTGTGCTATGAATCGCATTATTTTTTTTATTTTAAGGAAAAAAATCACACTTTTTCATATTAATTATTAATTAGATAGCGTTTTGACGACATCAAAATTTTGCTCAAAAATGAATTTTATTTGGGGGGATGTTGCTCATGCGTTATCAAGCTTTATCCATTATTGTTGCGTGTTTGAGTCTAAATATTAGTAGTTTAAGCCATGCTCAAAATAATCCGCACAATGCAACTTCGCATCAGCATCAAGTTGCTGACATGCCCCTACGCTATCGTATCGCTCCAATAGATCCTCGTTTTAATTTGAGTAGCAAACAAGTCCTAGAGCTGACTCAGCAGGCTGCAAAAATTTGGGAAGAAGAAACGGGTAAAAAGCATTTCATTTATGATCCAAATGCTGAATTTACAATCAATCTAGTTTACGATGATCGTCAACAACACACTTCAAATCGCTTACAAGGTCTCAATCAACTTAAGCAACAACAGCAGCAATGGGAAATCGACTCTCTACAAATACAACAAGTTAAAGATGAGATACAACGTGCAACTGCCTCAATTGCAAGCAGACAAAGCCAACTCACTGCACAATTCCAACAATACAATGCAGATGTACAACGCTTCAATCAAATGTGATCTTCCTCTAAAGAATGGGCAGATCAACTAGCACAACGTCAAAAACAACTACAGCAACAATCTGCTGAATTGAAACAAGCAATCCAACAACACAGTCAAAAAACGCAACAACTAAATCAACAAATCAAAGGGTTAAACCAAAACAATCAACAATTGGCACTTTCAGCAAATCAGTTTAACCAAACGTTCCAACCACGCCTTTTCCACAAAGGTCAATTTAATGGAAAACAAATCTCTGTGTATGAGTTCTCTTCCAAAGATGACTTACGTATGACTCTTGCGCATGAGTTCGGTCATGCCTTAGGTTTAGATCATACTGATGATCCAACGTCATTAATGTATCCTGTCATTCAAAAACAAAATATGGAACGATTTGCACTAGCACATGCAGATCAACAAGAGTTGGTTCGTACCGTCAATTAATCATATTAAGAACTTGATTTGCACCGATAAATTTAACCATTTGGTATATTTATTAAACAAACAAACTTTTTTATCAGATGAATAGGAAAGCAAATATTAAGATTAATTTCATATAATATTCAAAGTTTATTATTAAATCTAACATGCTGTAATTATTTTTAATATTCAAATTTTGTGCATAAAAAACACAAAAAATGGCAATTTTAAAGCCAATTCCCTATTTTATTTAGAACTCCATTATTAAGAAAAAATAGTAAAAATGGTTTTTTAAGAAATTTGACTGATCATTTTAACTGAATAAAATACGTCCTTTTTCCAGTTTATCTCCTGTATATGCATCCGTTGTCTTGGCTGTTGTTTATCATTATTTCAGCATTTACCTCAATCCATACTCATGCTCACCCTGTGTCTCAACATCTGGATGAGGCGGAAGATGATGATTCGCCTCTACTCTATCGTATTGCCGATCTTGATCCTCGCTTAAGCATTAGTAAGCAAAAAATGATTGAAATTAGTCAAGAAGCTGCCGCTATTTGGGAACAAGGTACGGGAAAACGCTATTTTGTTTATGATCCTAAAGCCACATTTACTGTAAATCTAGTCTTTGATCAGCGTCAAGTTCGTAGTATGAAACGAACTGAAAATCTCAAAAATTTAGAACAGGAAAAACAACTCTGGTTAGATGAGAATCAAAAACTGCTAAAACTGAAGCAAGACTCTCAACAATTGCACACCCAATTAGAATTACAAAAAATTAAATATCAGGCCCAACTCAATGCTTATGCAAGCGCTCAGAAAAAATATCTCAATAAATCAAATACAAAAAATTTAAACTTACTTCAAGAGCGCACAAAACTACTCAATCAGCAAAGAGACGTCTTAAGAATCCTGATCAATGATCATGATCGTAACCATCAACAAATTCAGGTTAAAACAGATGAATTAAAACAACTTCATGAACAGCTAACTCAGTCCGTTGATCGATTTAATCAATACTTTGCACCTCAACTCGTTCATAAAGGGCAATTTAAAGGAAAACAGATCTTTATTTATGAGTTTTCTTCGATTGATGATTTACGCTTAACCCTAGCCCACGAATTTGGACATGCTTTGGGATTGAAACACACACATAATCCTAAATCATTGATGTATCCACGAATTAAGGAGCAAGATCCCAAAAACTTCCAACTAACAGCAACTGATCTCGCACTGTTAAATCATACAAATTAATGATGATTCCTCTATAAAATCACATGAAATCTACATTTCTATTCAGGTAACAAGAATAGGTCGATTCTTTGGATTTATTCGTGTTATTGTGTTGATAAAACATCATCTTAGTCTTAACGGAGATCAACATGAGTTATTATCATATCCTCATTGAAGTGAACGACCACATCAGTACGATTGAACAAACTCGTGATATTGAGATCTTGAATATTCAAGATATTAGCCCTTATCTCCACTCAATTTTGATTCCATATTTCAATGAACAAATCGTTGAACTTGAAGATGAAAATGTGACGTATGATGAGATTCTTCATCTAGAAGTAAAACAAACGCTATTACCTATCGAACATCTGATTGAAGAAGAACAAAAACAATTACCAAGTGATACAGATGTCACTATTACTGCTTATGAAATCTTTAATGATAGAGATTTGAGCCAAGATGTGACTGCGGTAATTTTTGATATCTTAGAAGCAGTCAAATTAGACGTTGAACCCTAAGAAAAAGGTCTACTTTGAGTAGACCTTTTTATTTTTAAATTATTGATAAATGATTTATTGCATCATTTGTTTTGCTTGTTCTTGACGGAAAGCTCGTAATATCTGCTGCCCTGCGCGTCCAGTTGGATTTAAGCCAAGTCGTGTTTGTTCTTGTCGAATAGCTTGACGACTCTTATCACCTATTAGCCCATCTACTGCACCAATATCATAGCCACGCTGTAGTAAAAATTGTTGAATTTCGCGGCGTTCCGCGCGTGAAGTACCCGCATCATCCGTCGGCCATGAAGTTAAAAATGGCGTACCTCCACGTAATCGGTCAGATAAATGAGCAATCGCTAATCCATAACTTTCCGCAGCGTTATAACTATAAATCGCATCAAAATTTTTGAAGACCAAAAATACTGGGCCATTTGAACCTGCTGGTGCCATTAAACCCGCCAATGTACTACCAGAGAGATTTCCTTGAATTAAAGCGGTACCATCGGCACGTGTAAGACCTTGTGCAATCCAGTGATTAAGTGATTTTTTATTACGGCGACTTTCACCTGAAATCGACATTCCATCAGGAATTTTGACTTCAAATCCCCATGGCATTCCTGTTTGCCAACCTGCTCTTTTCAAGAAATTTGCTGTAGAGGCTAACGCATCGGTTGTACTAGAAACCAAATCACGGCGACCATCTCCATCAAAATCTACAGCTAAGCTTTCATAGGTTGATGGCATAAATTGCGTATGTCCAAATGCTCCAGCCCATGAACCATAAAGTTGGTCTTGGGTTAAATCTCCACGCTGTAAAATACGCATTGTTGCAAAAAACTCACCACGGAAATAACCTTGGCGACGTCCTTCACAGCTCAAAGTGCCTAAAGCCTGTAATAAAGGATATTTACCTGAAATATCACCATAGTTACTCTCAACCCCCCAAACAGCAACGACTGCCTCTGCTGGAACACCATAGGCTTGTTCTACTCGGCGTAGTACGTCTTGATGCTGTGTAAGTTTCTGTTGACCTGCTTGCACACGCTCGTTATCAACCAAACCAGATAAATAATCCCAAATCGGTGTCGAAAATTCAGGTTGATAATTTAATTTATCAATCACTGAATAATCTGGCGTTAGATTTTGCGTATAACGATCATAGGTCGAAGCAGAAACACCAGATGCGATGGCTTGAGAACGTAAATTTGCCAAACATCCCTGAAAATTTGAACTTGGAGAATAAACGTTGCTAGTTGGCGTTACAGTGGTAGCTGAAATGGTAGCACCATTAATCACCAGTTCCGCATGAGCTTGATTGAATAAAGTGAATAAGGCAGTGCCTAGAAAAAAACGCAAAGAATGTTTCATGTCTTAACCAGAATTTTTGAATTTAAATTTCGTATTCAAGATAGCATGCAGCAACAGCATGTATCGTTTGGAATCGTAACTTTGAATTCATTTCTTGTCTTTTAAATTTAAATGAATATTTTAAATTCATAAAACTTGCGATTTTTAAATTTAAAAACTTTGACCTATCTTTTTTTAAATTCAAATCAGCACATCTTTTTTGAATTCAAAACACAATCCAAGTCATACAACTTGTTTTAAATTCAAAAAAACTACTCAATTTAAATTTATTTCCTTAGCAATCATCCTAAAACTATCAAGAAGATGAATTAAGCCAATTTTCTCTTTAAAATCAACATATAGTCATTGATACACACCACTAAAATTTAAATTCAAAACAACTTAAATCATCAAGTTTAAATTTAAATCTCACCCCATACTTTTGAATTTAAAAGTAACCTAACAACCAAAACCCAGTTTTAAATTCAAATTAAGGACACCTTGTTTAAATTCAAAACACCAGCAAGAGTTATCCACAACCAAATTCCTTATACATTTTTAAATTCAAAAACATTAAGCCAATAAAAAAGCGATCCGAGGATCGCTTTTCGTTGCATTGTGGATAACTTAGATATTCATATCAGTCGTCAAAGCTAAAGGCACAGGTAAAATTTGAGCCAATTGACGGCATAAATCTGTTAATTCATCAGAATTATTCGGCATCAAAGTGATATGTCCTAACTTACGACCAGCACGCTCAGACTTATTATAAAGATGTAAATGAGCACCTTTCAGCGCTAAAACGTCCTCAGATTTAGGATGTTGCCCGATGATATTTACCATCACAGTTGGACGAACAACATCCGTTGCACCAAGTGGTAAGCCTGCAACTGCACGAATATGATTCTCAAATTGCGAACAAATCGCACCTTCAATCGACCAATGTCCTGAGTTGTGTACACGACATGCCATTTCATTGGCATAAAGCCCTTGCTCAGTTACGAATAACTCAAGCGTAAGCACACCCACATAATTCAAATGGTTCAATAAACGGGTAATGTAATCTTGTGCAACAGGCTGTAAATCTGTACTGTTTGGCGCAGGAACAATCGAGTGTGACAAGATACCATTGTGATGATGATTTTCTGCCAATGCCCACGTTTTGACATCGCCATCTTGTCCACGTACTGCAATAATCGATACTTCTCGACTGAATTTCACAAAACTTTCAGCGATTAGACTTTTTGCAGGCCCAAGTTCTGCCCAAGCTGTATCAATTTGATCTTCTGAACGCAATACGAACTGACCTTTACCATCGTAGCCACCTGTTACGGTTTTTAATACGATCGGTAAGCCTAATTCAGCAACAGCTTGCTTTAAACTTTCCAAGCTATCCACTGCTCGATACGGCGCAACAGGAATAGCTAACTCATCAAACAAGCCTTTTTCAGCTAAACGGTTCTGAGCCGTCGCTAAAGCAAGACGAGGAGGGTGTAATGTTTTGGTCTGAGTCAGAACATCCACATCAGCTACAGGCGTATTTTCAAACTCAAGACTGAATACTTCAGCACTTGCGATGAAAGCTTGAAGCGCTTGTGGATCTTTACTTGAAAATACAGGACCTAGAATAGCCGCAGGGCAATCTGTTTCTGCTTCGAAAAAGCTACATTGAATATTGAGTGGTAAAGCGGCTTGCGCCATCATGCGTCCAAGCTGTCCGCCACCAAAAATACCGATGGTTTTATTCATGATCAACCTCGTTATACTTGACCAGGAATGTTATTACTCGATACTTTTTCAGTTTGTGCAGTACGGAAATCTGCAACATTTTTTGCGATCTCTGGACGTGTTAAACCTAGAATTTGAGCTGCCATGATGGCTGCATTGGTCGCACCAGCTTGGCCAATTGCCAACGTGCCTACCGCGATACCTGCAGGCATCTGCACAATCGATAACAACGAATCAACACCATTTAAAATCGAAGATTTCACTGGCACACCAAGCACTGGCAAATCAGTTTTTGCTGCACACATTCCTGGTAAATGTGCAGCCCCACCAGCACCCGCGATAATCACTTGGATACCACGATCACGTGCTGTTTCAGCATATTCAAATAAACGATCTGGTGTGCGGTGCGCAGAAACCACTTCAGCTTCAAAAGGCACACCCAACTGTTTGAGCATGTTTGCGGTATGTTCAAGTGTTGCCCAATCCGATTGAGAACCCATGATAATCCCGACTAAAGGTTGGTTATCTGTTGCGACCGCATTCATTGGCTTTTCCAAAACAAGATAAAAAGAGGAGAGTGTCTCGACTTGCGCCAAGCACAAAGGAATAAATTGGGGGATATTATAGCGTTTTTTTCAGGCATCCCCAACTACAGAAACGATTAAGCATCGCATAGAAAAACTAGCTCTGATTACGAAAAACAAAGTAGACGCACCCAAGCAAACACAACATTGCCCAGACATAATCTAATTTAAATGGCTGTTTAAATAAAAAAATCATGAACGGAACAAAAACCAATAGTGTCACGACTTCTTGGGTAATTTTCATTTCCCCCAAGCTCCAGCCATATTGATTTAATAATTTCGTTGCGGGGATCATAAAACTGTATTCGAGTAGAGCGATACACCAGCTAAATAGAATCGCTTGCCAAAGCGGAGCATCGTGTAAGATTTTGAGATGTCCATACCATGCCAAGGTCATAAAACAGTTTGAAATAATCAATAAACACAGGGCTAAAAGCGTCGGGCTCAAAATAGCGTCCTTCTGATTCGGAAAATAAAGACAACAGGGAGATAGATACATCTTAAAAACGATGAAATCTTAACACTTCTCGCTTAAATTTTAAGTGAAGAACAACAACGAATTTTGACTATCTTTTCACTGCAAGCCTTGCTATCGTTGCGATTGAATTTTATTGATAACGACAATCATACACACGTGTTCCGTGCTGTATGCAAAGCAGTGGAGTAGGCGAGTTATGCATCTGCATATTTTGGGTATTTGTGGCACATTTATGGGGTCTTTGGCTCTATTAGCACGAGATTTAGGACATAAAGTCACAGGTTCAGATGCCAATGTTTATCCACCGATGTCGACTCAACTCGAAAATGCAGGCATCGAACTGATGCAAGGTTATGATCGCAGCCATTTGCAACCACATCCCGATCTTGTAATCGTCGGCAATGCCATGAAACGTGGTATTGATGCCATCGAGTATATGCTCAATGAAGGTCTACCTTATATTTCTGGCCCACAATTCTTAGCTGATCATGTGCTACAAGGTAAACATGTCCTAGGTGTCGCGGGTACACATGGAAAAACGACGACGACTACAATGTTGGCGTGGGTACTCGATCAAGCAGGTTTAAATCCAGGTTTCTTAATTGGTGGTGTACCGCTTGGTTTTAGCGAAAGCGCACGTTTAGGTGGTGGCAAATATTTCTGTGTGGAAGCTGATGAATATGATTCTGCTTTCTTCGATAAGCGTTCTAAGTTCGTCCATTATCATCCAAAAACTGCAATTTTAAATAATCTCGAATTTGATCATGCTGACATTTTTGATGATCTTGCTGCGATTCAAAAACAGTTTCATCATTTAGTACGCACCATTCCAAGCGAAGGTCGTATTATTGCTCCAATTACTGAAACCAATATTGATGAAGTATTAGCACAAGGTTGTTGGACGCCTGTGGTTCGCACCAGTCTTGAACCTAATGACCAAGCTGCTTTATCAGCGGAGCTGATCAGTGCCGATGGTAGTCATTTTAAAGTCCTTGAAAATGGCAAGGCAATCGGGGAAGTAAAATGGAATATGACAGGACAACACAGTGTAGCCAATGCTTTGGCAACGATTGCTGCTGCTCAGCATGTCGGTGTCAGCCTTGAACAAGCCTGTGAAGCATTATCTAACTTTGGTGGTGTAAAGCGCCGTATGGAGCTGTTAGGTACTGTGCGTGGCATCGAAGTCTATGATGACTTTGCCCATCACCCAACTGCGATTGAAACTACACTCGACGGCGCACGTAAACGTCTTGGTGAACGTAAACTTTGGGCAATCATTGAACCACGTTCTAACACTATGCGTATGGGCAGTCATAAAGATGGTTTGGCGCACTCTGTACGTTTAGCGGATGAGGTAATTTGGTATCAACCAGAAGGTTTAGACTGGGATTTACAACCTGTAATCTCAGCATCTTCAAACAAGGCTGAAGTCAGCCGCTCTTTGGATGACATCATTGCCCGTGTAGTGAATGAAGCAGGCGAGGGCGATGCTGTGGTGATCATGTCCAATGGTGGTTTTGGTGGTTTACACCAAAAGTTAATTAAGGCTTTGTCGTAATTAAAGTCAATACTTTCTGAAAAAACTATTCTCTTAACGGAGTCTTGCAAGTTCTTATCTAATTTCTGGATCAGCCTGCGGCTCGCCCTACTTTTCTTTCGGGAAAAGTAGGCAAAACCTGTGGGACGAATAGCAAAGATTAATAATCTTAGCCGTACCGTAAGGTGAAAGCTATGCTTGAGCAACAAACTACGCACTTTGTTTGTCTTGCGCTAACTCAAAGCTTTAAACGCTTTAGTTAGCTCAGGTTGTGGATGACGTTTACGCGTATCGTCTTTCTTGTCGAACTCAGATTAAATTAATTTCTTGCTGATATTTACTATTGTGACGGCGGCATGGATGCCGCCCGTTTGACTGTGGTATAGGGATATACCATCAGTCCAACAAAAGATTTTTGTTACTTTTCATCTTTGAAAAGTAAGTAAATGCCTATATCCAAACAGGTCAATGATTCAGCCTATATGAGGCTGTCAAACTTTCCAAATAGAGATATCTCCGATCTATTTTGAATAGTAATTAACTCAGTTTATTCACCAATTTTAACGGCAAAATCTTCATTGCTATGCCCATTGGCAACCATGGCCACTGAGGTACATAAGCCTTTACTGATTCCTTCTCAATGGCTTTCACCAACGCCTTGCAACCCGTCTTTTCATCCACTTCAAATGGTAGTTTTTTCGCACCCTCATTCATTTCAGTACGAATATAGCCGGGGAAAATGGTTGAAACTTTAATTGGCGTATCCAACAACTCTGCACGAATGCCTTCCGCTAAATGTGCCACTGCTGCTTTACTCGCAGCATAGGTCGACAAATGCTTCGGTAAACCGCGCATTGCACTCATTGAGGAGATCACCACCAAATGACCCTTATTTTGCGCTCTGAAGATTTCAACTGCTGCTTCGCACTGTGCCAATGCTGAAATAAAGTTGGTTTCCGCTGTGGCACGATTTACTTCAAAATGCCCTTTACCAATACGACGACCATCACCTACACCTGCATTGACAATAATCCGGTCAATTGTCCCAAATTCCTGCTGAAAAGCTTTAAAAACCGTAAAAACATCATCGTAATGAGTCACATCAAGACTTTTGATTTTGACCTGAATTGCAAACTGGCTTTGCAATTCTTGTTGTAAGGATTCCAAACGATCTAAACGGCGTGCGCACAATGCCAAATTGTAGCCTTTGGCTGCAAATTCACGTGCCATCCCAGCGCCTAAACCTGAACTTGCACCTGTAATTAAAATCGTCTTTGTCATTTCCTTCACCTATTCTTATTTATATCCATGTTAAGAGTTCAGCATCACGCGCTTTCAAATAATGATGCTCATTGAAACTGAGTAATTGCAAACGACCATCTGTCCAACGCAATGTGGTGATACTGGCATTGGCAATCGACCAATTGAGCGCAAAAATCTGTTTAGCATTCAAACCTAGAACCTTGCCAACCGCCACAGAAATCACACCACCTGAACTAAACACTACAGCCTGACGTGGTTGTGTGGCATCAATGTGCTGACATAAACCATGCAAAGCACCTTCTACACGTGTTTGAAAGCCTAACCATGTCTCATGATATTCATGGTCATAGTGCTCTCCTGTCCAGCGTTCAATAGCGCCATCAAAGATTTTGGCAAGATAAGCACGTGGATTAGCAATTAACTCAACATCCTGCTTCAATAACTCTGGTTGATTAAAACGTTCATCATATTTGGCAAATACTTGTTGATGATCAAACTCATTCCAAGCCGACTCTGTTTGAATTGGCGCATCATCAAAACCTTGAGCCAAGGCTAATTGTGCTGTTTGCTGATGCCGCTGCATTGATCCTGCAAGCACCAAAGGACGTTCTTTCAAGGTATGTTTAAAAAAATCACCCACCACCTGTGCCTGCTGTTCACCTTTGGCCGAAAGCTGATCATAACTCGCAGCACCAAATGATGCCTGCCCATGTCGTACCAAATAGATCGTGGTCATCGTTTTAAAATATCCTGTAATTTCGCCCCATATTCAGGAATCAATTGCTGTGCTTCAGCATTGTTTTGTGCAATTAATTTTAGTGCCCGAATATGTAAGGCATGAATCATGATCCAGAAATCCTTAAAAGCTGGATTATCGGTTTGTTGATGGTAATAACGATAATAAATCTGTTGAGCAATCACCGCCAAACGGAACAAACCAAACACTTCATAAAATGCCCAATTGGCAGGTTGCAAACCAGTTTTTTCCAAATAGTAATCCACGACTTGTTGACGTGTCAGCATGCCTAGTAGATTGGTCGGTTGACGACGACTAGACTTCATCAATGCATCGTCATCTTCTTGAATCCAGTAGGCGAGAGCACTGCCTAAATCCATCAGCGGATCACCAATAGTCGCCATTTCCCAGTCCAGTACTCCGATCACTGTAGTTGGTTGTTGTGGATCTAAAATGACATTATCAAAACGCCAATCATTATGAATGACACAAGTTTTAGAATCCGCTGGAATATGTTGCTGTAGCCATTCCCGCACAAAGCTAAAATCAGGTACATTTGGCGTAAGCGCTTTACTATAACGTGCATCCCAACCTTCAACTTGACGGCGGCAATAGCCTTCGCCTTTGCCCAGTTTTTCCAGTTCTGTACCTTGATATGGCACTTGATGCAATTCAATTAATTTATCCAAAACATTCAGACACAACTGTTGAACTTGTGACTGATCCAATTGTAATTCTTTGGGTAAATTAGCTCGCGGAATGATGCCTTCAATCCGCTTCATGACATAGAAATCACAACCTATTACGTTCTCTTCCTGACACAATGCAACCATTTCAGGTAGGACTGGGTAGAACGGTGCAAGATGCTTCTGCACATTGTATTCACGAGCCATATCATGCGCTGATTTGGCTTTAGTGCCTTTCGGTGGACGTCGTAGGATTAAATCTTGATTGTCGTATTGCAAACGATAGGTCCAATTCGAAGCGCCACCTGAGTATTGAGTGACTTGTGCTTGACCTTGCAGTTGAACACCTTGATCCTTTAACCACTTTTCAACAGCGGAAATATCCAATTCTTCACCGTGACGAACCTGACCGCCGATATCAATCATTGTCATTTTTTTATCCTTATTAACGACCATAGCCACGTTTTTTCAATTCTAATTTAGCAATCATGCCCTTATGCACTTCATCAGGTCCATCAGCTAAACGTAAACTGCGTGCTTGATTGAAAAATGCTGTCAGCGGAGTATCGCGTGACACACCTTCACCACCGTGAATTTGGATCGCCATATCAACGACGTTTTGCAATACAGTCGGTGCAACGACTTTGATTGCAGAAATTTCGGTGAGTGCTGCCATATTACCTAAGGTATCCATCTTATAAGCAGCATACAGCGTTAATAAGCGAGCTTGATCGATCTGCACACGGGCTTCCGCGACACGTTCTAAATTGCCGCCAAGTTTAAGAATTTCTTTACCAAATGCCTTGCGTGACATGCCACGATCAATCATGAGTTCTAACGCTTTTTCCGCTGCACCGATACAACGCATACAGTGATGAATACGACCAGGTCCTAAGCGCCCTTGAGCAATTTCAAATCCTTGACCCGCACCACCAATAAAGTTGCTCACAGGTACACGCACATTGTCAAAACTGACCTGTCCATGTCCATGCGGTGCATCGTAATCACCAAACACAGGCAACATCCGTTCAATCGTTACGCCTTGCGTGTCGATTGGCACCAATACCATTGAGTGTTGATGATGACGATCTTTGTTTGAGTCAGGGGTATAAGCCATGAAAATAATCACTTTGGCATTCGGATCACCCAAGCCAGATGACCACCATTTACGGCCATTCAGAACAATTTCATCGCCATCAATCACTGCCGTGGCTTGCATATTAGTCGCATCGCTCGATGCGACCGCAGGTTCAGTCATGCAGAATACAGAGCGAATATCACCATTCAGTAGTGGTTGCAGCCATTGTTGTTTTTGTTCCCGACTGCCATAACGCCATAGCAGCTCCATATTGCCACTATCAGGTGCATTACAGTTAAATACTGTCGGAGCCAGTAAACTTCGTCCTGTGAGTTCAGCAATATGTGCGTATTCCTGAACCGATAAACCCGCACCTAACTCAGCATCAGGCAAAAACATATTCCATAAGCCAGCTGCTTTGGCTTTCGCTTTGAGTTGTTCAAGTTGTGCTGGCCATTGCCATTTGGTCCAATCACCATCGACATTTAAACGATGTGTTTCATCCCAAAATGCTTTTTCTATTGGTTCTATTTCTTGTTGGATAAACGCCTGTGTGCGAGCAATAAAATCCTGTGCACGTTCAGATAATGCAAACATCATCATTTCCCTCAAGGTAAATATGTGGCGAAACTGAATTCGCTGCTTTACATCACCTTAAGCGAAAACTTATTATGAATGAAATGATTTTATTTTATTCAACACTATGAATCATATTCATAATATAAACCCATTAGAAGTGGGTAACTTCCATCGTATTGATATCAATCTGTATCCACTTTTTATTGCGATTTTTGAGCAAAAAAGTATTTCTAAGGCCGCTCAACTTCTTTGTATTAGTCAATCTGCGGTCAGTCATGCTTTACAACGTTTGCGTCTGCAACTTAAAGATGAATTATTTGTGCGTAGTGGACAAAAAATGCTTCCCACACCTTTTGCCGAACAAATTTATCAACCGATTCAAACGGCGTTATCAACGATTCAAAATATTGCGATTCCACAACACGACTTTGATCCTAGCATGCTGAAAAGCGTGAAAATCGCAATTCATGATGAAATTGAACCGATTATTTTTCCTCAATTAGTGCATCATTTTAGTCAACTCAATCTCGATATTCAGTTTTTGAGTTCCAAACTTGATCGAAAAAATATGCTGGCTGATCTTTCAGCACAACAAATTGATTTTGTGATTGATCTAGTACAACCCTATCAAGAAAATTTACAGTTTGAAAACTTGATTGAAGATCATTTTGTGGCGTGTACACTTCAAACAGAGATGGATTTATCGCTCTATTTATCCTCACCACATATCGGTGTGTCCTCTCGGCGAACAGGATTATTGCTTGAAGATATTTATCTCAATCGACAGCAACTTTCTCGACAAATTTTTATGCGCTGTCAGCACTATTCCACTGCCTTACAAGTCTTGGCTCAGTATCCTAAGGCGATTCTCACCATTCCTCATAGTATTTTAAAACATCTGCATTATGCACAAGATTTAAAAATACATCAGTTACCCATCGAGCTGCCTAAAATTAAAATGGGGATGTATTGGCACGAACACGTCAGAAAGAATCCTCGCCATCAGTTTCTTCGAAATGAAATTTTGAAAATTTTTTGAGCCTACCAAGTTAGCGTATTAAAACGCCAAACTTGGTGGTAGTTCAAATGGAAAGGAAGCTTAATGCGTTGTGATGCTTTGCTCATCATCACAATTCATCAAAAAAGCTTTAGACAACATAAGACGAAGGATGTAGACAATCGCCATCGCAAACACAATGTGTCCAATCTGATTAAAGATAAATGGCATACACAATAGAATAAAAACCGTGATTGGATAAATCTAACGTCTCCATCCCTTTAAATAAAACGCTTCATAAAATAGCCATACGCAGGTGCTATAAACAACTAAACTTGCGGCAATAATCAAACCCATCATTTGAGCTGAAATTTCGGCATGTTTCGTTGAAACATCGACCGCAGCGGCTAATGCAGCCCCTAACACAGCAATACTAATAAAAATGAGAAAGTGCCCATAACCCCATAAAAATGGTTGTACACCACGGCGTTGATGGTGGTGATGACTGCGATCAAAATAAACTCACCACATCGCAAACATCATCAATAGCCCATCTACAATCAGAAAAATCTCTTCAAGATTCAATACCTGATTCGAAAATGCATCTTGAGTAGCAGCAAAACATCCAATAATCGACTCACCTAATACGATAATCGTCAACAAGCCATAACGCTCCACAAAATGATGTGGGTGCCAAGGTGTGATCGCATGTTTTCGGCATAGAATGGTACTGCTAATTCACATATCACCAACACTAGAAAGAGCAACGGACCAAGATGAATTGAACTAATACAATGCCGATGGCATATCGATAGGCGGTTACTTTTCGTAAAGGATCATGTTTAGCGACACGAATCCACTGGGTCACCAAAGCCAAACGCATAATCACATAACCGATAATGATCATGTCAAAATTATGCTGCTGAAATACCGCAGGAATACCAGCCGCCATCACTAAAGAACCAGCCATTTGTACAAAGGTCAAACAACGATACAACGTATCGTGATTGTCTAGGCTGAAGCAAACCAAGAAAAGTTCATCCATGCCCACCAAAGTGCAAAAAACACCATAAAGTAGGTCGGTAAAGCATGCCACAAATGACCTTCGATCATAGCGTGATGCAGTTGTTGACCTGCAGTTGCAATCGCAACAACAAAAACCAAATCAAATAACAACTCCAAAGGGGTAGCGGCACGATGTGATTCTTGGGGATCTCGTGGGGCAAATGCCTTTAATGTTGTGTGGTGAAGTTTTTCAGCACTCATATGTTTTTTCTCTACGCTGTATTTTGTTCATCATTGCTAAGAAAATCCTTCAGAATGAAAGGGCAACAACGAGCATGATAAAATATTGTTGAAAATTTATTCATTCAAAAATTGCACAAACACACAAATTATGTAATCCTATGTACATATTTGGATGTTACCGTCCATACAGAATTAGTTTGACAAGGGGAGTAGCCTCCTCCAAGCCCAAGTGCATATCATGCCTTCGGTGTCAGAGTTTCGTCATTACACTTTGCAAAAAGTCGGACTCTGAGCATCACAGTACATTGTGATGTAGGCAAGACCTTGATCATGTTGAAACAGATGTTTTTTATTCATCTGGCAACTGGTCAAGGTTTTTTTATGCCCATTTGCCAGATAGGGAGTTGTGATGGACACTATCGGTAATATATGGCTATATGCCATCTTCTTTGGCATCGTCATCGTGATGCTACTGATCGATTTTTTGGGCTTTAAACAAAAGCAAAATCAGGATGTTCCAATTAAGCAAGCGGCTTATTGGAGTATTGCTTGGGTTTCAGTTGCGGTAATGTTTGGTGGTGGTTTGTGGTTCTATTTACAACAAACTGTTGGGGTAGGTATAGCCAACCAAAAAACCATGGAATACTTTGCAGGTTATTTGTTAGAAAAATCTTTAGCGATTGACAACGTTTTTGTTTGGTTAATGATTTTCTCTGCATTTGCGATTCCTTCTGCACTGCAACGTAAAATCCTACTCTACGGCGTATTAGGTGCCATCGTATTAAGAACCATCTTTATTTTTATTGGTGCATGGTTCGTTCAAGAGTTTTCATGGGTTCTTTACATCTTCGGTGCGTTCTTGGTCTATACAGGTTTCAAATTCCTAAAAGGACAAGACGAAGAAACCAATATCGAAGATATCAAAACCTTAAAATGGTTACGCAAACATATGCGTATCACGCCACAACTTGAAGGTGAAAAATTCTTTGTTCGCCGTGATGGTTTGTTGTGGGCAACACCATTATTTTTAGTTCTGATTTTGGTTGAAGGTTCCGACGTTATCTTTGCGGTCGACTCAATTCCAGCGATTTTTGCGGTAACAAGTGATCCATTTATCGTATTGACTGCAAACCTAATGGCGATTTTAGGCTTACGCGCAATGTTCTTCTTGTTGGCTGGTGCGGCAACTAAATTGCATTACTTACCATACGGTTTAGGGATTATCTTACTGTTTATTGGTGCAAAAATGCTGATGCTCGACGTGTTCCACATGCCGATTTGGATTTCATTAGGCTTCATCGTCCTCGTCTTAAGCATTACAGCTTACCTTTCTCTGCGTCATAACAAAAAACAGCTACAATCCTAAGCGAATCACTCAAGACATCTGAGCTTCAGATGTCTTGAGATTTAAAAACTAAAAATTAGACTGTACATTAAAAAAACAGATCAATATGATATGTCGGCTTTACGCTTTTATCTTTCTGATTAGAAACATAATAAACAAAGTTGGTTCGCCATGAAGGCGCTTACAACTAAATTAAATGAGTGGCAGATTATGCGTTCTAAAAAAATCAATCTCGTTGTCGTCCCGCTATTATTAACTGCATGTAGCCATAATGATGGTCCATTGGTTCAAGATGTTTACAACAACCAATATGACTGCGCAGCTGACTGGAATACTGACACTTGTGAAGAAGAGAATAACAACGCGAGTAGTGGTTATTATGCAGGTAGTTATGGATCAAACCGTTATCTAGGACCACAATACTACCAAAATAATCGTGAGGTCTCGTTTAGAGGTCATACTTTACGACCTAGAAGCAATCTTAGTGTGGGACAACCCACCGTTTCAACTACGCTGAAAAGCTCTTCATTATCTTCTCCAATCCGTGGCGGATTTGGACGTGGTGGCATGTCTTTCGGTGGTTAAATTAGAACAACAATATGAAAAGAAAATTATTTTCCCCACGTACCGATTGGCAGCTTGAACACCAAAAGATTGGGTTCGATTATTTTAATCTACCTTCATTGGACGGTTCTATTTATTGGTCGGAAGGTGTCGCCTACGAGTTCACGCTAAAACAAATCGAACAGTTGGAAGATGCAGCAAACGAACTTCATCAAATGTGTTTAGCTGTAGTAGGGGATTTAATTCAACGTGGTGATTATCCCAATTATTTCCAGATTCCACAGGCTGCTATTCCACATATTGAGCATTCATGGCGACGGAATAGTCCAATGCTCTATGGACGTTTTGATTTCGCCTATGATGGACTGCAGATCAAAATGCTGGAATACAATGCTGATACACCCACGGGTTTATTGGAAGCCTCTGTAGCGCAATGGCTATGGATCGAACAAGTCTCAGGCATTGCAAATCGAGATCAATTCAACAGCATTCACGAAGACCTGATTAAGCGTTGGAAAACTATTTTACCTCGGGGAAGCCATCTCCACTTTGCAGCTTGTCAGGAAGCAGGGCGAGAAGATTGGGGCAATTTAGAATACTTAATGGATACTGCCTTTCAAGCTCATTTACAGGTCTCTGAACTGTCAATGGAAAATATTGGTTGGAATGGTCAGAGTTTTGTAGATCTAAACAATCGACCGATTCAAAATCTATTTAAGTTATATCCGTGGGAATGGATTTGGGAAGAATCATTTGCCCAGTATCTTCAGCCAGAAACGAACTGGATCGAACCGTGTTGGAAAATGTTGCTCTCCAATAAAGCGATTTTAGTTGAGCTATGGAAGCGGTATCCAAATCACCCACTGTTGGTTGAAACCTATGCCTATGACCCTGAACAAAACTTCAGTGGAAAATGGGTAAAAAAACCAATCTTGGCGAGAGAAGGGGCAAATATCCGTGTCTTGCAAGATGGTCAGGATCAGGGCGCTGCTTCAGGTAGTTTTTATTTTGATGATTATGACAAATATGGTTATGTGATTCAGAAGTGGGTCGACACGCCGTTATTTTCTGGTCAGTTACCGACACTGGGGTTATGGATGGTCGGACATCAATGTGCAGGCATGTCGATTCGTGAAGACTGTTATGACATTATTGGCAATGATGCACATTTCGCAGCGCATTATTTTATAGATTAAATCTAGATAACAATCATCAATCGGTCAGGGTTTAATGACATACATCCTGACCGTATCAAGTTTAAATCGTATGTGCTGCCACACGTTTCATATAAGACACTAAACGTGTAAAAAATAAAATTTGCAGAAAAATTGTAAAGGCTGACACACACCATTCATACCATATTGCAAATGCAGTTTGAGCCAATCCAAAATATTGATAGATCAGCAAAAGAACAACTCCAAAAACCACACCAGCAACCGTGGTTTGAATCAAGATCGGAAAGGAGAGGGCGGTGATCCGATTCAAAAAATTGATTCCCTCATCAGCACCATTGGCTTGATAAGTTCGTTGAATACCAATCAGCATAATCAATAAAGTTAAAATGGCTTCTAGGCTAATCACACGTACATCATAATAAGGAGAATACATCCCATAGTAATACACCACACTCACGACCAAAGCCGCAGCTAAATAATAATTTTTATAATGCTGTTTGCTCAAAGTATCTTCGGCAAGTTCATGTGCAAGTGCTTTGGTATTCCAAAAATACATGCTTATTTTTCCAAAAAGTAGGGTGTGTTGACACTTTTAGCTTAAAAAAATAGCGAAGTAGTAAAATCAAATCGCCAAACCCAATTTTACTATTCGCTATGCCTCGTACCATGCTGACAGATCAACACTGGCAAAAGTTGAAAACTATTTTGCGTAATTTATCTATTCATCACAACTCAAATTTACGTAATTTTATTGAAGCTATTCTCTATAGAATTAGAACAGGCTGTCCGTGGCGAGATATTCCTTCCTATTTCGGTCAATCAAACTCTATTTTCAAACGTTTTAATCGTTGGTCAAGCAGCGGTAAGTTGCTTAGATTATTCAAATTATTAGCATCATGCCCCGATATGGAGTGGATTTTTATTGATGGCTCTCACGTACGTGCTCATCAACATTCTGCCGGTATAGCGAATCAATCCATTTCTAAAAGTGTAGGAGGAAACTCCTCAAAAATACATTTGATTGTTGATTCACATGGCAATCCTATTGATTTCATGATTACCGATGGCACTACACATGACATCAAAGTTGCACCTGATTTAATAGCAACATTAGATTTAAAAGAGACAGAAGTGGTATGCGCAGATAAAG
The DNA here is from genome assembly GCF_000368765.1 of Acinetobacter junii CIP 64.5. Lineage (GTDB taxonomy): Bacteria > Pseudomonadota > Gammaproteobacteria > Pseudomonadales > Moraxellaceae > Acinetobacter > Acinetobacter junii. The sequence continues at coordinate 1,927,190 of NZ_KB849655.1, read as the reverse complement.
GCTATGATTCAGAACCACTGCGTGAGCAGATCAGAAAAACAGGAACAAAAGCGAATATACCAAAGAAAATAAATAGCCAATCGAACAATGATCATATGGACTGGTATTTATATAAAATCAGGCATTTAGTTGAAAATATGTTTTGTAGATTAAAACAATTTAGAGGGATAGCTACTCGATATGACAAGCTCAAAAGAAATTATCAAAGTGCTGTTGCCTTAGCCTGTATATTTTTATGGCTACCTTTATAGGTTTAATTATGAACAGTAAATGTCAACAGACCCTATAATTATTGCTGACAATTTACTCATTTGAGCTTAAAAGTAAAGTGAATTGATTCAGATGATTAGTTCACTTCAATCCATTTTACTGCGTCAAAATATGAGAACAATCCAGTAAAATGATCAAAATCAGGTACAATCAACCGAAAAAAGTAAAATTGTAGGTTGTTATGACTTTGGCTACTCCCATCACGGTTGTTCGTGGTCGCTTCTTAGATATTCAAAACATAGTTTCACACGCGACAGAGATCGCAGAGCAGGTTCGTTATATTGAGGATGGTGTTCTGATCACTGAACAGGGCAAAATTCGCTGGTTTGGCCCTTGGGAAGCTGCTCAAGATCATCTTCCTACAGATGTTGAGATTCAACATTACCCAGAACAACTGATCATCCCTGGAATGATTGATACGCACATTCACTTCCCACAGACTGAAATGGTGGGTGCTTATGGCGAACAATTATTAAGTTGGTTAAATACCTATACATTTCCAACAGAAATCCAGTTTAAAGACAAAGCCTATGCACAAGAAATTGCCAAATTTTTTGTTAATGAACTACTCAAAAATGGTACGACCACAGCTTTAGTTTTTTGTACCGTACATCCAGAGTCTGTTGATGCCTTATTTGAAGCCGCAGAACAGCACCAAATGCGTTTAATCGCAGGCAAAGTAATGATGGATCGTCATGCACCTGAAGCGCTATGTGATAGCGCAGAAAGCGCTTATGTTGATTCTAAAGCATTAATACAGAAGTGGCATGGTCAAGGTCGCGCACTTTATGCGATTACCCCACGTTTTGCACCAACCTCGACACCAGAACAACTTGAACGAGCAGGGCAACTTAAAGCAGAGTTCCCTGATGTGTATGTGCACACACATTTAAGTGAAAATAAAGATGAAATTGCATGGGTGAAAGATTTATTTCCTCATCAAAATGGTTATCTTGATGTTTATCACCACTATGGTTTAACAGGTCAACGCTCCGTTTTCGCACACTGTGTACATTTAGAGGATACTGAGTGGAAATGTATGCATGATACAAACTCAGCAATTGCTTTTTGTCCAACATCAAACTTGTTCTTAGGCAGTGGCTTATTTCCCTTAAAGAAAACATGGGATCAGCAAGTCAAAGTTGGACTCGGTACAGATATTGGTGCAGGAACTTCGTTTAGCCTATTGCAAACAGTCAATGAAGCCTACAAGGTACAACAACTACAAGGCGATAAATTATCCGCATATGAATCGTTGTACCATGCCACTTTAGGCGGCGCAAAAGCGCTAGATTTAGATGATAAGCTGGGTAACTTTATTGTAGGTAAAGAAGCGGATTTTGTAGTACTTGATCTTAAAGCAACGGCATTACAACAGTTGCGTCAATCACGTGCTAAATCCATCGAAGATAGTTTGTTTGCACTATTTACCATGGGCGATGACCGCAATATTGAGGCGACTTATATCTATGGACAAAAGGCCTATCAGCAAAACCAAAGCATTTAATTCAAAAAGCTTAGGACTTCTCTTATTGGCGATCGAATGTGCTGTCTTACTTCGACGAGACAGTCATTCCTCTCAAAATGATACATTTTCATCAGCATCAAAAGATGCATGAAAATTCATTTTGTTTTAAAATTCTCGTATTAACTCAAGATTTCGAGGTGTTGCAGGTCAACACCTTTTTTATTTTCCCATTTTTAAAGTTTTAGGAATCTATCGATGACTGTTGCAATGCGCGTAATGATTTCCAGTGAAGAGATCCAAGCCAAAGTGAAACAACTTGGTGACAAAATCAACGCACACTATGCTCAAAGTGATAAAGAACTGGTATTGATTGGCTTATTGCGTGGTTCAGTCATTTTCATGGCAGATTTATGCCGTGCAATTGAAAAGCCACATGAACTCGACTTTATGACGGTTTCAAGTTATGGCGGTGGTACGGTTTCCACGCGTGATGTCAAAATATTAAAAGATCTCGATGGTGAGATTAACGGCAAAGATGTCCTCGTTGTCGAAGATATTATTGACTCTGGGAATACCTTGAGCAAAGTTGTTGAAATGCTCAAAACACGTAATCCAAATTCAATCGAACTATGTACTCTGGTGAGCAAACCATCACGCCGTGAAATTGATTTAGAAGTGAAATTCTTAGGCTTTGAAGTCGAAGATCGTTTTATTGTCGGCTACGGCCTAGATTACGATCAGAAGTACCGTCATCTCCCATTCATTGGAGAAATTGGTCTTTAATTGGCATAGGTTCTTAGCATTTTTTAATAACGATGCTGTCATAACTAAAAGCAGATTAAATATTGATAAGGTACACTTGCGTACCTTTTTTTTGCTTGAGCTTTCATCAAACACTGTTCAATTTTGCACAAAAATACGACATAAGTGGGCAATTGACTACAGACATTTCAAGGTGAAATCTAGCAGGATAAGACAAAATACTAATGTTAAAACAAGGAGAAAATACAATGTGGTCTCTGATTGTAGCAATCGTCGTTGGTTTCTTTGCGGGTTTGATTGCTCGCGCTTTGCATCCAGGAAATGATAAAGCAGGCTTTATAGTGACGACTGCGCTTGGTATCGCAGGTTCTTTACTCGCGACTTATGGTGGCCGACTGTTGGGGCTTTATGGCGATAATTCAGCAGCAGGATTTATTGCTTCTGTGATAGGGGCAGTGATTATTCTGTTTATTTATAATTTAATTATGAAAAAGACCTAATCAATCTGATAGCTCCCAAATCATTAACTTGAATTGGGAGCATCTGATGTCATAAACCTAGTTCTTTCCAAATCATTTGAATATCAGCGGCACTTCGCCCACCCACCATTTTTAAACCATTTGAAAAGATTAACGTTGGTGTACCATTCACACCCAATTTACGTCCTAAGCTCAGGTTTCTCTCAATTGGGTTTTCACATGTTTTTGCTTTCGGCTGAACATTTTTTTGCAACAAGTTTTTCCACGCTACACTTTGATTTTGCTCACACCAGACCTGCTTAGATACAGTGAGTGATTGTGCTTTTAATGGATAAATAAATGTATAGATGGTCACATCATTGAGTTTATCAAGTTCTGCTTCTAGCTGTTTGCAGTACGGGCAATTCGGATCTGAAAAAATAGCCAACTGACGTTTACCACTACCTTTTACCGTTTTAATTGCATCCAGAAAAGGAAGTTGTTTCCAATCAATAGAGTTTTGTTTGAGCACTAAATCCTTGGTCAGATTTTTCTGATCTTGTAGGCGAATCATAGATCCTATGAACATATGTTGTGCATTTTCATCCAAGTAAATAATTTGATTATCAAGATTGGCACTATACAAGCCTGACATTTCTGTTTTTTGGATATTTGTGATCTCCATATTTGGATACTGTTTACTTAAATTGCTTTTCAATGTCTCAACATTCGCCATTGCTAGGGTAGACACTCCTCCCAACACAGCCAGCATTCCAATTTTTTTTAGCATAGTGCAACTCGAATAAAAGGTTTTCCGTATTGTACGCATATCATGTTTAAGGGGTAGCTGAGCTTACCGAGATACAACCAAACTTGAACTAAATACAGCAATGTTTCACGTGGAACATCATAGCGCTAAATTCGATTTGAAATGGATCACACTTTTACAAACACGCGAAGTAAAAAAGCGACAAAAATTATCACAGCACATTGATATAAAAACAAAAAATACATTAAAAGTAGAACGTTTAGTCGCTTTTTGAAATAATCTGATGATTCAAAAAACCGTGTTGTCCTTCATTTAAAAGAAACAAGGAGATGTTTTCTTTTGATGAACCATTTTCCAACAAACAACACTCATTAGTCTCGTTTTTACGTTAGGTTGACCCATGTATACCACTGAATTATTAGAAGAAGCCAAAACCTTTATGTTTCATATGCTCACTAAAGTAGTTGAGTATGGGGGATCTGATTTATTTATTACCGCAGATTTCCCACCTAGCATTAAGTTACAGGGTTTGATGCGCCCTTTAGGACAACAAGCGCTTACTGCAGAAAAAACCAAGTTGTTTGCTTATAGTTTAATGAATGACAAACAACGTCTAGACTTCGAAAATGATTGGGAATGTAACTTTGCCATTAATGTCCCGAATGTTTCAAGGTTTCGGGTCAATGTTTTCAAACAACAATTACAAATAGGCATGGTGATTCGAACCATTACGTCTGAAATTCCAACCTTTCAAAAACTAAAACTCCCAGAATCACTAAAAAATGTGATTATGGAAAAACGAGGTTTGGTACTGGTGGTTGGCGGAACAGGATCAGGAAAATCAACCTCTTTAGCAGCCATGATTGATCATCGAAATGAGAACTCTGCTGGACATATCATTACCGTTGAAGATCCTGTTGAATACGTCCATAAACACAAAAAATCCATGATCACGCACCGTGAGGTTGGAGTTGATTGTCATACATGGCATCACGCGTTGAAAAATACGCTACGCCAAGCACCAGATGTGATTTTAATTGGTGAAATACGTGATACTGAAACGATGGAACATGCGATTGCTTTTGCTGAAACAGGGCATCTATGTTTGGGAACACTGCACGCCAACAATGCCAATCAGGCACTGGATCGTATTATTAACTTTTTCCCAGAGGAACGTCGCAATCAACTGTTGATGGATCTCTCATCCAATATGAAAGCGATTATTTCTCAACGTCTCGTGCGAACTCAAGATGGTCAAGGTCGTCGAGCTGCCATTGAAATCCTCCTCAATACGCCATTAATCGCAGACAATATTTTGAAAGGGCAATTCCATGTGCTCAAAGAGATCATGACCAAATCTCGCGAGTTAGGTATGCAGACCTTTGATCAGGCTTTGTTTGATCTATATAACGAAGGTGCAATTAGTTACGATGAAGCATTGCGTAACGCCGACTCTGTCAATGAGTTACGCTTGCAAATTAAATTAAAAAGTTCACGCCAAGATGGGATGCCGGTTTCAACCACTTCACTGAACATGGTCAAAGAAGAGGAAGTTGAGGAGCAAGAAGAAGCTTAATAATTTTGACACAAGAATAAAGCCTAGTTACCTGTAAAGTAACTAGGGTCTGTTGACATTTACTGTTCATAATTAAACCTATAAAGGTAGCCATAAAAATATACAGGCTAAGGCAACAGCACTTTGATAATTTCTTTTGAGCTTGTCATATCGAGTAGCTATCCCTCTAAATTGTTTTAATCTACAAAACATATTTTCAACTAAATGCCTGATTTTATATAAATACCAGTCCATATGATCATTGTTCGATTGGCTATTTATTTTCTTTGGTATATTCGCTTTTGTTCCTGTTTTTCTGATCTGCTCACGCAGTGGTTCTGAATCATAGCCTTTATCTGCGCATACCACTTCTGTCTCTTTTAAATCTAATGTTGCTATTAAATCAGGTGCAACTTTGATGTCATGTGTAGTGCCATCGGTAATCATGAAATCAATAGGATTGCCATGTGAATCAACAATCAAATGTATTTTTGAGGAGTTTCCTCCTACACTTTTAGAAATGGATTGATTCGCTATACCGGCAGAATGTTGATGAGCACGTACGTGAGAGCCATCAATAAAAATCCACTCCATATCGGGGCATGATGCTAATAATTTGAATAATCTAAGCAACTTACCGCTGCTTGACCAACGATTAAAACGTTTGAAAATAGAGTTTGATTGACCGAAATAGGAAGGAATATCTCGCCACGGACAGCCTGTTCTAATTCTATAGAGAATAGCTTCAATAAAATTACGTAAATTTGAGTTGTGATGAATAGATAAATTACGCAAAATAGTTTTCAACTTTTGCCAGTGTTGATCTGTCAGCATGGTACGAGGCATAGCGAATAGTAAAATTGGGTTTGGCGATTTGATTTTACTACTTCGCTATTTTTTAAGCTAAAAGTGTCAACACACCCTAGGCTTTTTTATTATTTACCAATACAAAATGAACCGAAAATCTTACCCAACAAATCATCAGCACTAAAATCACCTGTGATCTCGCCCAAGGCATTTTGAGCAAGTCTTAATGATTCAGCAACCAATTCTCCTGCATTAAACACAACGAGTTGCTCACGCGCCTCTGCTAAATAGCGCTGAGTACGCTTCATTGCGTCTAAATGACGAGTTCTCGCAATAAAGGTATCTTCTTCTGGTTGGAAGCCAGCATGCGCTGTAATCGCATCTATCAATGCCTGAACACCCATATCTTGTTTTGCTGAAACACGAATATGACGGAAGCCCTGATAATCGCTTAATTCGGCCGCTTGTCCTGTCAAATCACATTTGTTTCCAATTAAAAGTAAACGTTTCGGCTCTAAATGTTCAGCAAAATATTCTTGAGCCAACAACAATGGATCATCGTTTTGGTTTAAATCATAAACCAGTAACAATAGATCAGCTTGTTCAATTTCTTTGATTGCTCGGCGGATCCCTTCACGTTCAACAATATCTCCTGTTTCACGCAAACCTGCTGTATCCGTCAATGTGATCGGTAACCCATTTAAACTAATTTTTTCATGCAACACATCACGTGTCGTACCAGCAATATCGGTAACGATCGCACGCTCATGTCCTGCGAGCGCATTCAAGAGGCTCGATTTACCAGCATTTGGTTTACCTGCGATCACAACCTGTAATCCTTCGCGTAACAACTGACCTTGACGCGCAGATTGTTGTACTGCCTTAACTGAATTTTGTACATCATCCAGCAATGCTAGAATCTTCCCATCCGCAAGGAAATCAATTTCTTCTTCTGGAAAATCAATTGCAGCTTCGACATGCAAGCGTAAATGAATTAATTTTTCTAATACTGTGTTGATTTTGGTGGAAAACGCACCTTGTAGTGAACGAACTGCTGAACGTGCGGCCGCTTGAGAGCTTGCATCAATTAAATCTGCAATCGCTTCAGCTTGTACTAAATCCATTTTGCCATTTTCAAAGGCACGCATTGAAAATTCACCTGCTTTGGCTGCTACAGCACCTAAGTCAAGTAATCGGGCAAGTAATGCATTTTGAATGACAGGACCACCATGTCCCTGTATTTCCACCACATCTTCACCTGTAAAGGAATGTGGATTTGGAAAACATAAGAGAATTCCTTCGTCCATGACCGTACCATCAGCATCATAGAACTGACGAAATCCAGCCATACGAGCTGCTGGTAAACCTTTCGCTGTAAGTTGTTCAGCGATCGCATACGCTTTTGGTCCTGACAAACGAATTACGCCAACACCGCCACGACCTAAGGGAGTAGCTATCGCCGCAATAGTGGTTTGATGTTGCATAGTGTTCATCTAAAAGATCCAAAAAACAGCCAAAGAAAAATCCGCTTAAGATTACCATCTTAAGCGGATTTATTCAGTAAAAGTTCGAGATTAAGACGCTGACTCTGACTTGTTCAGACGATCTTTCTCAACGCTTTTATTGATGAACGATTGCTGCAAAATAGTAATACTGTTGTTCACAATCCAGTAAAGCACGAGACCTGCTGGGAAGAACAACATAAACACCGTGAACATGATCGGCATGATACGGAATACTTTTGCTTGCATTGGATCAGTTGGTTGTGGGTTAAGCATCTGCTGAACATACATGGTGACACCCATGATCAACGGCAGAATAAACCATGGATCCATCGCAGATAAATCCTGAATCCAACCTAACCAAGGTGCGTGACGTAGCTCTACAGATTCCATCAATACCCAGTACAAAGCCAAGAAAATTGGCATTTGTAATAGTAATGGTAAACAACCTGATAACGGATTAACTTGCTCACGCTTATACAATGCCATCATTTCTTGAGAGAAACGCATACGGTCATCGCCAAACTCTTCTTTCATGCGTTGCATTTCAGGTGCAATCACACGCATTTTCGCCATAGAGCGATAACTTTTCGAAGAAAGTGGCCATAAAATCAACTTCACCAAGATCGTCAATAAGATAATTGACCATCCCCAGTTGCCCACAAGGTTATGGAAGAATTGCAAGCCCAGGAACAATAACTTGGCGATTGGCCATAACCAGCCATAATCAACCGTCTGGTTTAAACCATCGGCCAAATCCTTAAGTTCAGACTGAATTTTAGGGCCTGAATACAGTTTCGCATCCACTTCCATTGAGGTACCCGCAGGTACATTGATCACTGGAGAGGTGAAGCCGATGATATTCATACCATCAGTAGACTGGCGTGATTCCAGCTTGGCAGTATAAGGTTGGCCATCAGCTTGTGTCAGTTTTAAATTCCCAGGAATCCAGGCACTGACGAAATAATGCTGAACAATGGCCACCCAGCCGCCTTTGGCTTCGACATTCAGTTTTTCATCATTGAAATTCTCAAATTTCAACTTGTTATAATGCTCCTCTGGCGTGCCCCATGCACCCCCAAGATAAGTTCCCAAAGTGAAGATACCTTGAGAAGACTTCCCTGGATCATCAGAATTATCACGTTTCAGCTGACCAAACATTTGACCTTGCCAGTTTTGCTGGCTACGGTTGATGACTTGGTGCTTGACTGTAATCGGATAATCACCTTGCGTGAAGGTAAATGATTTGATGATCTCTACGCCTTCAGGTGTTTTGAAAACCAAAGGTACTGTTAAGACCTGTTGTTTTTTTCCATCCTGCGTCGTTATGCTTTTTGCATCAGCCAAAGTATATGTTGTTTTTTCAACATCATAAGTCGGACGACCACTACGGCTACTGTCAGGACCATTCAAACCTATTAAACCGGATTGAGCGACGTAAGTACGTTTCGCATCACTTTCAAGCATAACAAACGGCTTTTCGCTGTCTTTGCTTTCATCATGGCTTAGTAGTTCAACACGGACAATATCTCCACCTTTTGGGTTAATCCAAAGATGATAAAGATCCGTTTTAACAGAAATCAGTTGCTGATTCACAGATGGCTTTTCTGTGGTTTGTGATGCAGTCACATTTGCTTGTGGCAAGTCTGAAGCCGCTGTTGCATTTTGAGCATTTGGCAAATCTGCAGATACTTCATGCGTGGTGACTGCTGCTGCTTGTTGCTGCGGAGCAGGTTGTGCATGACCATAATCTTTTTGCCAAGCCAAAATTAGCAAATATGCGGTAACAAACATGGCTCCAAGAATTGCAAATCTGGCCCATTGTTGCATATCTATTATCCCAAATGGTTAGAGAGATTTTGCTTGAGTAAACGATCACGAAAGGGTACAGCAACGTGATGCATTTGAGAATCTATTTGATGAAACGAAATAAAACGAAGTGCTTTGGGTGGTACTGGGTCATAGCCTGATCCACCCCATGGATGGCAACGACAAATCCGCTTGGTAGAAAGCCATACACCTTTTGCCGCACCATGCGTTTGTAAAGCTTCAAGCGCATATTGTGAACAAGTTGGAATATAACGGCACCGAGGCCCCAATAATGGACTGATTGCGATTTGATAACATCTTATCAACCAATGCAGTAGACGTACCATTGGAGATCTCTAATTTTGGAGGGAGGTCACAACGACTTTAGAATGCTTTTTTGCTAAACGTTGTAATTTTTGCCAAGCAAAATCTAATTGCTGATGTAATTCTTTATTCGCAATTGCTTCTATACCCACTTTAGGCATTACCACAATATCAATGTCTGCATCAAACTGTGCTTGATGTAAACGAAAGCTCTCCCGAGCAAGACGTTTTATTCGATTTCGCTCATGTGCACGACGCACCTTTTTTTTAGCAACGACAATACCCAAACGGCTATTCGGCTGTTCGGTTAATTTTGCTAAAAAAAGGAAATGGGGCTGGTGCACTTTAAAAAGCGCACCATCAAATACACTTTTATAATCTGCAGCACAACGAATACGAGATTCAGTGCCAAAACTGTAAAGTGCCATCACCCAAGTCTGGTCGGCTTAACAGTAATTAAACAGTTAAGCTGTGACGACCTTTCGCACGACGACGAGCTAAAACCTGACGACCAGCTTTAGTTGCCATACGAGCACGGAAACCATGAACGCGTTTACGCTTTAATTCAGATGGTTGGAAAGTACGTTTCATATCGAAACTCCCAAAAATGATCTTTCTATAAAGGTCCGCGATTTTATTGCGCAATCTTTATTCTGTCAATCAAAATGCAAAAACTTTACATATTGTTTGCTTTGTTTTACAGCAAGTTGATTGTTCTCAACTAAATATATGAAATTAAGGAAAATAATTATTCACAAGCTATCTATTTAAATTTTATATGAAATACCTTATATTCACACCATACCAACAAGGTTATCAACAATTCATTTTTGATTTTAAATTTAGTTTCGGTATTTTGAATTTAAATTTAAAACATTTTAGTTATCCACATTCGGAATCTCACTTATAAATAAATTCAAATTTTAAAATTTAAATTTATTACTATTAGGGTTGGTGTTTTTTGTGGAAATCACACTATTTTCATTTTTAATCATTAGATTACGGTGTGGATAAGTGTGTTTTTAATGGTTTTATGCTTTGTGGATAACTTTGGTGTTAAAAATATCCACAGCTTGTGCTAAAAGTTATTCACAAGTGCTTTTAAATTTAAATTTATAAACAAACGCTTTCTTTTTCGGCAAAAGTCCCATAAATTTGCCTGACAGATGTGGATAACTTGGTTAGAATGGCGACCCCTTCGAAAGGTGGGGTGTAGGCTTTTTTACTTTTAAATTTAAAAAAAAGGATATATAGGGGATGCACATGCTCTGGACAGACTGCTTAACTCGCTTGCGACAAGAGCTATCTGATAACGTCTTTGCGATGTGGATTCGCCCGTTAGTTGCAGAAGAAGTGGATGGTGTGATGCGTTTATATGCACCCAACCCTTATTGGACTCGTTATATTCAAGATAATCATCTCGAGTTGATTTCTATATTGGCTGAACAACTGTCTGAAGGGCGAGTGCGTCAAGTAGAGATATTGGTAGATTCAAGACCTGGAACGATTTTATCTTCGAGTGAACAGCCTGCAACAACGACAGCTGCTTTGAGCACAGCAGTGCCTTCCCCAATGAAAGTAAAAAAAGAAGCTGAATTGGTTCAAGCGAATCCCCCAGTTTCTAAAATTCCTAAGAAAAGACAATTAAACCCTTTATTCACTTTTTCTTTATTTGTCGAAGGTCGTTCAAACCAGATGGCAGCTGAAACTTGTCGAAAAGTTTTAACGCAGCTTGGTGCATCGCAACATAATCCATTGTTTCTCTATGGCCCTACAGGTTTGGGTAAAACACATTTGATGCAAGCTGTCGGAAATGCGCTGTTACAAGCAAAACCGAATGCACGTGTCATGTACATGACTTCTGAAAGTTTTGTACAAGACTTTGTAAGCTCTTTGCAAAAAGGCAAGGTTGAAGAATTTAAGAAAAACTGTCGTTCTCTAGATTTGTTATTGGTCGATGATATTCATTTACTTGCAGGTAAAGAAGCAAGTCTTGTTGAGTTCTTCTATACGTTTAACGCTCTGTTAGACGAATCCAAGCAAATTATTTTAACTTCAGATCGTTATCCAAAAGAATTAACTGAATTGGATCCTCGTTTGGTTTCTCGTTTTTCATGGGGTTTATCGGTGGGTGTAGAACCACCAGATATTGAAACTCGTATCGAGATTTTGCTTAAAAAAGCTGAAAATAGTGGTGTTGATTTACCTCGAAATTGTGCTTTATTTATCGCTCAACAAGTAGTGGCAAACGTTCGTGAACTTGAAGGCGCGTTGAATAAGGTTGTCGCTATTTCTCGCTTTAAAGGTACCTCTATTGATCTTGATGTGGTACGCGAATCATTGAAAGATGTGTTAGCGATTCGAGCGAGAACGATTAGTGTCGAGAATATTCAACGTGTCGTGAGTGAGTATTTCCGTATTCCCTTAAAAGAATTGGTTGGACCGAAGCGTACCCGTATTTATGCTCGCCCTCGTCAGTTAGCAATGGGGCTAGCACGTGAATTGACAGGGGATAGTTTCCCTGAGATTGGAATGGCCTTTGGTGGTCGAGATCACAGTACGGTGATGCATGCTTGTGAAAAGGTTGTAAGTCTTCGCGAAGAAGATCCGATTTTTAATGAAGATTATAAAAACCTACTTCGTCTGTTACAAAGTTAAACTCATTTTCAGAGTTGCAAACTCGTTTTAAGTGCAGCATAGTACACTGCTAACATTTTTATCGGCTTCCGTTGTAAGAGGAATAAAATCGTGCGTTTGAAAATCGCTAAAGAAAGTTTACTCAATGTTTTGTCACACGTTGTGGGTGCGGTGGAGCGCCGTCATACGTTGAATATTCTTTCAAACGTTAAAATTCAAACCACACAGCAGGCCTTGACGATCACAGGTTCTGATTTGGAAGTTGAGTTGGTAGCCAGTACGACCTTAGCTGATGGTGCTTGTATAGAAGCAGGTGAAACGACGGTTCCTGCGCGTAAATTAGTCGAAATTTGTAAGTCACTTCCTAGTGCGGCTTTGATCGATTTACAAATCACAGAAGATCAACGTTGTATCTTGAAATCAGGTAACAGTCGTTTTGTATTGGGTACTCTTCCAGCTGAAGACTATCCACTACTTTCTACTGAGAATAGTTTAGGCACGCAAGTTCAAGTCACTCAGCGTGAACTCAAACGTTTATTTGAAAAGACTGCATTTGCTATGGCAGTTCAGGATGTTCGCTTTTATTTAACAGGGACATTACTAGAAATTGATCAAAATCAGTTACGTACAGTGACAACTGATGGTCATCGTTTAGCATTGTGTGAAGTGTTAGCTTCATCAACAGCGACATCTTCAATTCAAGCGATCGTTCCTCGCAAGGCAGTAGGGGAGTTACAACGTTTGCTCAGTATTGAAGATGAACAACTCACTTTATTAATCGGTCGTGAGTTGTTGAATGTAACTATCAATACGCCAAGTCGAGATAAGGAACAGGGTGATATTACAGTGCGTTTTACGACTAAGTTGATTGATGGTAAATTCCCTGACTATCGCCGTGTGATTCCTCGCGGTGGTGACAAACATGTGTTGATTGCACATGATGTATTTAAGCAATCGCTACAACGCGTTGCAATTTTAAGTAACGAGAAATTGCGTGGTGTTTTCTTGAACTTTAGCCAAGATACATTGCAATTACGCGCCAATAACCCTGAACAGGACGAGGCGAGTGAAGATTTAGTAATCCAATATCAAGATGCACCTCTTGAAATGTCTTTTAATGCTCAATATATCCTTGATGTGTTGAGTGTTCTTGATGGTGATGATGTGCGAATGAGTATGACAGAGGCGAATCAGTCGGTATTGGTACAAGATCCTGCGCATCCTGATCAAACTTATGTTGTTATGCCTATGCGAGTTTAATTTGCATTGTTGTATTAGGTTTAAATCATGCAAATCACGCGTTTAAATATAGAACGTGTACGAAATTTGAAGACGGTTGCACTCACTGAGTTGCAGCCGTTTAATATTTTCTATGGTGCGAATGGTTCTGGAAAAACATCAATTCTAGAGTCTATTCATTTGTTAGCAACTGGACGCTCTTTTCGCACACATATTCCAAAACATTATATTCAGCATCAGTGTAATGATGCGATCGTATTTGCTCAGTCCGCAACCGAACGTGTGGGCATGAAAAAACTCATTTCTGGTGAGCAATTAATTAAGGTCAATGGCGATACGATTGCAACGCAAGGGCAGCTAGCAAAGTTGCTCCCTTTGCAGCATATTGATCCGCAAAGTACTGATATTATCGATCATGGTGCTAAACCTCGTCGTCAGCTCTTGGATTGGTTGATGTTCCACGTGGAACCTGAGTTTTATTTTGCTTGGCAGTATTATTCACGTGCTCTGAAACAACGAAACAGTTTATTAAAAACACGTCGAAATCTCAGTTTGTCTGAACTTGAGCCGTGGAACAAAATGCTCAGTGAATATGGTGAAATTTTACATTCACAACGGATCAGTATCGTTGAGCAATGGAATCAATATTTTCGTGAGGATTTACAGCAGCTTTTGCCAGATATTGATATTGAACTCGAATACTATTCAGGATTTCATACTGAGCAAGGGTTGTTTCAAGACCTTATTCAACAGCATCAAAAAGACCTTGAGCGTCGATATACTGAATACGGTCCGCATCGGGCTGATTTACGTCTAAAAACCCCACAAGGTAACGCTGATGATGTGTTGTCTCGAGGGCAAAAAAAGTTGTTAATCATGGCATTAAAACTGTCACAAATTGCAATGCTACATGCGAGTAATAAGGAAACTGTGGTATTATTAGATGATCTGACAGCAGAGTTAGATGTAGCTGCACAACAACGTTTAATTGAGCGACTGAGTCAGTTAGGAAGTCAGGTTTTTCTGACCACCTTAGACCATGCGTCGGTATTAAAACACTTACATGATTTGTCGATTTCCTTTCAATTGTTCCATGTTGTACACGGTCAAGTCAGTCTTGCTGCACCATAATTTTATTTCCTCATTTTTGGATAGATTCGATATTAACTAGGGAGTAACCATGAGTTCAGAGTCTCAATCAGTCTCTCAAACAGAACAAACAAATGAAAAGGCTTATGATTCCTCTAGCATTAAAGTATTACGTGGATTAGACGCGGTTCGTAAACGTCCTGGTATGTACATTGGGGATACCGATGATGGTACAGGTTTGCACCATATGGTGTTTGAGGTGGTCGATAACGCGATTGATGAAGCACTAGCAGGTCACTGTGATGAAATTCTAGTGACGATTCATGAAGATGAATCTGTTAGCGTATCTGATAATGGTCGTGGTATTCCGACAGATATTCACCCTGAAGAAGGTGTATCTGCGGCAGAAGTGATTCTTACGATCCTGCATGCAGGTGGTAAATTTGATGACAACAGTTATAAAGTTTCTGGTGGTCTACACGGTGTTGGTGTTTCAGTTGTAAATGCCCTGTCTAAAAAATTGCATTTGACCATTCAACGTGCAGGTCAAATTCATGAGCAAGAATATTGCCATGGCGATCCGCAATATCCATTGAAGGTTGTGGGTGAGACAGATAAAACAGGAACAACTGTTCGTTTCTGGCCAAGTGAGCTTACTTTTAGTCAGACCATTTTTAGTGTGGATATCCTTGCACGTCGTTTAAGAGAGCTTTCTTTCTTGAATGCGGGTGTGCGTATCGTATTGCGTGATGAACGCGTTAATCTCGAAAATGTTTATGATTACGAAGGTGGTTTATCAGAATTCGTTAAATACATTAACGAAGGCAAAACACATCTCAATGAAATTTTTCACTTCACGACTGATGCTGATAATGGCATTGGTGTAGAGGTGGCATTGCAGTGGAATGATAGCTATCAAGAGAATGTTCGTTGCTTTACCAACAATATTCCACAGAAAGATGGTGGTACTCACTTAGCAGGTTTCCGTGCGGCTTTGACCCGTGGTTTAAACAGCTACATGGAAAATGAAAACTTACTCAAAAAAGAGAAAGTGGCCGTTTCAGGTGATGATGCTCGTGAAGGTTTGACTGCAATTATTTCAGTAAAGGTTCCTGATCCAAAATTCTCTTCTCAAACCAAAGAGAAGTTAGTTTCGAGTGAGGTTAAACCTGCTGTTGAACAAGCAATGAATAAAGAGTTTTCAGCTTATTTGCTTGAAAACCCTCAAGCAGCAAAATCAATCGCGGGCAAAATTATTGATGCAGCTCGTGCACGTGATGCAGCTCGTCGAGCGCGTGAAATGACACGTCGTAAGAGTGCTTTAGATATTGCAGGTTTACCAGGAAAATTAGCCGACTGTCAGGAAAAAGATCCAGCATTGTCTGAACTGTATCTAGTCGAGGGTGACTCTGCGGGCGGTAGTGCCAAGCAAGGTCGTAACCGTAAGATGCAGGCTATTTTGCCGTTGAAAGGTAAAATCCTAAACGTTGAACGAGCACGTTTTGACAAGATGATTTCAAGTCAGGAAGTTGGAACGCTGATTACAGCTTTAGGCTGTGGTATTGGTCGTGAAGAATACAACCCTGATAAATTACGTTATCACAAAATCATTATCATGACCGATGCGGACGTTGATGGTTCACACATTCGTACCTTGTTGTTGACTTTCTTCTTCCGTCAAATGCCAGAATTGGTAGAGCGTGGTCATATTTATATTGCCCAGCCACCTTTGTATAAATTAAAGAAAGGTAAGCAGGAGCAATACATCAAAGATAATGATGCATTAGAAACCTACCTTATTTCGAATGCGATTGATGAACTTGCTTTGCATATAAGTGCAGATTCACCTGCGATTACGGGTGAAGCTTTGGCTAAAGTTATCGCAGACTATCAAGTGTCGCAAAAAAGCTTGCAGCGTTTAACACTACGTTATCCTGCGAGTTTGTTAGATGGTCTGCTTGAACTAGAAGCTTTTAAGGCGGATCACAATCATGAGCGTGATTATGTGGAGTCTTGGGCAGAACAATTACGTGCTGCAATTGAGAAACTCCAACCAAGTTTACGTCCAGAGATTTCTTTAGAATCATTTGAACGTGAGAACTCTCACGGCGAGAAATCAGCTCATTATTGGCCACGTGTCACCGTGTATGTACATAACTTGCCACATTCATATTTGCTTGACGCAGGATTGTTAAACTCTGCTGAATATGCACGCTTACTGAAGAATGCGAAGAGCTGGTTTACGTTGCTCGAAACGGGCGCTTATTTGCAGAAGGGTGATCGTCGTATTCAGGTGAATAGTTTCCATCAAGTATGGCAGCATATTTTGCAAGATTCTCGTCGCGGCATGATGATCCAACGCTATAAAGGTTTGGGTGAGATGAATGCTGAGCAGCTTTGGGAAACCACGATGGATCCTGAAAACCGTCATATGCTCCAAGTGACGATTGATGATGCCATTGAAGCTGATCGTATGTTCTCTTGTTTAATGGGTGATGATGTTGAACCACGTCGTGCATTTATTGAAGAGAATGCCTTGAATGCAGATATTGATGCTTAAGCGCTAAAAAGGATATTTTTAATGAAAAAAGGATTTTGCTTAGCTACTTTATTTGCAAGTGTGTTGATGTTCAATCAAGGTGTATCTGCTCATCAACTTGAAACAGATATGCGAGTATTGGCTAAAAGTATGACGGCTTTTGCTCAAACTCAGGATTTAGCAGAAGCGAAGAAACAATTGATGCTTATGCGCAAAGCAGCTGTTGCATCAAAGGCTTCTTCACCGCATAAGCTTGATGGTGTGTCTAAAGATGATGAACAGCTTAAAGCATATCAACATGGCTTAGATCTATTGTTAGCTCAAATTGATTCAGTCAATGCTTTGGTTGAAAAGGGGCAGCTCGAACAAGCCAAAGTACAGGCACTAGAGTTGGTTAAATTGCGCAATGAGTATCACCAACAATTTAAATGATACTTAGATTAACTTTAAGATCATTATGAAATAGAGCTTAAAACTAAACTGGTTTTAAGCTCTTTTTTGTTCCACGTGGAACCTTTGCTATTGGTCAACCAAATCATTCATCTGAATTAGGGCATGACCAAATAAATATCCAGCGGTGACTAAAACACTGATCCATAACAATGCGCCTAAAATGTTATAGACTACGAAACGCATATAATTCATGTTGCCAGAGCCCGCTGCTAAAGGGGCAAAAGAGCGCGCAAAAGGAATAAAACGTGCGAGAAGAATCGTTTTACCACCATGAGTTAGGAAGAATGTATTAGTCTTTCTTAAATATTCTTGTTTGATAAAGCGTGAATCCATTTTAAAAATGCGATCACCAAAATGACGACCAATATGATAATTCACCATATAGCCCAATGTTGCAGCCACAAACAATAAACTAATCATATAGCCAAGATGCATCATTTCAATGACTGAGCAGAGTGCACCAACAGTGAGTAATAAACTATCACCAGGGAGGAAGAACATAAAAACAAAAGCGGTTTCTGCAAATATAATTAAAAAAAGAATAGCGTAGATCCAAACGCCATATTCTTGGATCAAGATTGGAAGAAAATGTTCAAAATTAAAAATAAAATCTAAAGAATTCATTCAGTTTGTATGAGTCCAAATCGGGTACTTACCAAATTGAAGTACAAAAAATATTAAGAAAGTAGACGTTTTAAACGTCAATCGAAAGTCACAACTTTAGAATGATGGGAGCTGAGTATATCGAGCCTAAACACAAAGCTCAATTTTTGAGGAAATTTCCATTTTTTAATTTAACTGAGTAGATAGAAAAAACATGGTATTTAAATGTGGATTATCGATGTAATTGAGTTTGAGTTTCTATTTTTCTTGTATTGATTAAATTGAAAAAACCTAACCACACATTTGGTGTGGTTAGGGGATGTTACTTAGTTTTCAAATGAGCCTTCAAGTTCCTCTAAACTCATCATGAATTCTAATAATTGCTCTTCAAAATTTTCCAATTTGGCTTTGAGTTCATTTTGTTCATTCATGAGCTTCATAAGATCGTTTTTGCGATTTGCTTCATAAAGTGTCGTGTCGCCTAGAAGTTCTTCGATCTCAATGAGTCGTGGTTGAATTTTACCAATCTGTGATTCGACTTTTTCCATGTCTTTTCGGATAGGTCGAGTCAGTTCACGACGGCGAGCAGCTTCTTTACGTTGAGCTTCTTTATCAACTTTAGGAGCAGCAACTTGAGATGAATGGCTCTCTTGTTGTGAAGCACTCTGTGCATTTATTTGTTGTTGGCGCGCTTCACGTAACCATTTTGCATAGTCCTGAAGATCACCTTCAAACTCTGTGCATTTTCCTGCATGAACAAGTAACAAATCATCGCACACACTTGCAATCAATTGACGTTCATGCGAAACCAAGACCACTGCACCCTCAAAATCTTGCAATGCCATGGTCAAAGCGTGGCGCATATCTAAATCTAAATGGTTAGTCGGTTCATCTAGAATCAGTACATTAGGACGTTGCCAAACAATTAAAGCTAAAGCCAGACGAGCACGTTCTCCACCAGAGAAGCTCTCACATGGTGTGTCCATGCGTTCACCACTGAAGCCAAAGCCACCCAAGAAAGAGCGTAAAGATGCTTCACTGATTTGTTTATCTGCGATACGTGCCAGTTGAAGCATTGGGCTTGCATGCGCGTCTAAAGCATCCATTTGATGCTGAGCAAAATAACCGATATTAAGAAGTTCAGAAGCTTTACGCTCTCCAGCTAATAGTGGCAAGTCACCAACCAAGGTTTTGATTAGAGTGGATTTACCTGCGCCATTCATTCCGAGTAAGCCTATTCGAGAGCTTGGCGTAATCTGCAAACGAATTTTTTCAGCGATGACTTTGTCACCGTAACCGATCGTTGCACCATCAAGACTGAGTAATGGGGAACTCATTTTGGTAGGTTCACGGAAGCTAAAGGTGAAAGGTGTATCCACATGTGCAGGTGCTAATTGCTGCATACGTTCTAATTGTTTAATCCGACTTTGGGCTTGGCGGGCTTTGGTGGCTTTTGCTTTGAAACGATCAATAAATTTCTGTAAATGAGCACGTGTTTCTTGTTGCTTCTCAAAAGCTTGTTGTTGTTGTGCTAAACGTTCGCTTCGTGTGGTCTCAAATGTTGAGTAATTTCCTGTATACAAGGTTAATTCTTGGTTTTCGATATGCAGAATATGATCAGTCACTGCATCCAAGAAATCACGATCGTGTGAGATTAAAACCAGAGTACCCTCATAAGCTTTAAGCCAGTCCTCAAGCCATAAAATTGCATCTAAATCTAAATGGTTGGTTGGTTCATCTAATAATAATAAATCTGAACGACTCATCAGTGTTCTAGCAAGATTAAGTCGCATGCGCCATCCACCTGAAAAGCTGGCTACATTTAATCGAATTTGATGATCTAAAAAGCCTAGTCCAGCCATCAGTTGTGCTGCTTTAGCAGGGGCAGCATAACCATGAATTTCATCAAAACGACCATGAAGCTGTGCCAAATCCTCATTACTTAAATGATCAGGATGCGCGAGTTTTTCTTGAATCGTCCAATACTCTTCGTCACCTGAAAGTACGAAGTCGATGGCAGGAATATCTAAGGCTTTAATTTCTTGTGCCATATGAGCCACTGTCCAAACAGACGGACGACTTAGATTTCCCTCATCAGCGACTAAATCACCTAAAAGTGCTGCAAATAACGTAGATTTTCCTGCGCCATTTACGCCTGTGAGACCAATTTTCCAGCCTGGATGAAGTTGCATAGATGCTTTTTGGAAGAGAACGCGCCCACCACGGCGTAAAGAAACTTGGTCAAATTGGATCATGAGTATGCAAAATAGCGAATAGATAGCCGCATTTTAAGGTGATCCGAAGCGATTGCAAATTTTTATATGAATTTATGCAAAGCTGAAATCAAATGCATTTAGATGATAAAAATAGAGTAAAAACTCTACTTCTGTGTTTAAAATCAGAATATTATTTAGTTTAGATGAAAAAATAAGTAACAAGACCAAAACTATACGACAGGAATTCAGGATGAATAAGGGAATTTTGGCATTGGGGGCAATGTTAATTTTTGGGGGTAAAGACATCATCAAATGCGGCAAAAGTTTGTGTATTTGATCTATTAGGTAAGTCAGGAGAGGCTTACAAAATGATTGAATAGTGGGCGTTAGCTGCAAAAGTTTGGCGTGGTGATATTGATCTGATCAGTTACCAAAATGAAGCTCAGGCTGAAAAGGATTTTCAACAAGGGAAATGTGATGGCGTGTATATGACTTCTATGCGCGCGCGAACTTACAATAAATTTGCTGGGTCTGTTGATGCAATTGGTGCAGTTCCAACCTATGCAATAGCCCAAAAAGCAATCAGCTTTGCCTTAGATAAACGTAATCAGCGCCGTTTGGTAAGTAGGGACGGAAATCAGAGCTATGAAGTTGCAGGTACATCAGAAATTGGTTTGGCATATATCTTCGTCCGAGATAAAAAGATCAACACCATTGAGAAAATCAAAGGGAAAAAATTTGCGGTGCTAGGATATGACGAAGCACAAAAAATTGTTGTTCGAAGTCTAGGTGGGCAAGCAGTATTGTCAGATATTTCGGATATCGCAAAGAAATTTAATAGTGGTCAAGCTGACATCATGGCAGCACCAGCCTACGCATATAAGCCTCTAGAGCTATATAAGGGGCTTGGAGAGGATGGAGCAATCATTACCTTTCCAGCTGTAAATATGACAATGGATCTGATTATTCGTCCTGAAAAATTTTCGAGTAATTTTGGACAAAACTCACGAGATTGGTTTCTTGGACGCTTAAAAAGTAATTTCACCTTGATACAACGCATGGAAGCGGATTTACCTGCAAAATACAAAATTAATTTAAGTCAGGAAGATAAAACCCGTTATCAACAAATTCTACGTGAAGCACGAATCAGTTTAACCAAGCGTGATATTTATGATTCAACCATGATGAGTGTTTTAAAACGTGCACGTTGCACGGTTGAACGCACAAACTTTGAATGCAGTCTTGGTGGTGAATAATTTTTTGTTTTATTAAAGTGTGTTTTTATTTTTTTTATAGGGGGAAAAATGAAAAAGGGCTATTTGCTTTATCAATCTTAACATTGATGGGGTTTGCAACGACTGTTCAAGCAAAACAAAAAGTATGTGTATTTGATTTATTAGGAAAAGCAGGTGAAACATTTGGAGTGACGCAAGAATGGGCTGTCACGGCTAAAAATTGGCAAGCTGAAATTCAATTGATCCCATATCAGGATGAGGCGAAGGCACAAAAAGACTTCGAGTCAGGAATCTGTGAAGGTGTGTATATGACCTCTATGCGGGCCCGCAAATACAATGGTTTTGTAGGTTCGATTGATGCGATTGGTGGTGTGACCAGTAATGATGTAGCACAAAAGGCGATTAGTTTTGCTTTAGATAAACGCAATAAGCACCGATTACTGGCAAAAGTTGATGATCAAAACTACGAAGTTGCTGGCATTTTACAATTTGGTTTGGCTTATGTTTTTGTACAAGATAAAAATTTAAATACGATCCAAAAAGCCAAAGGAAAAAAGTTTGCATATCTTCACTACGATATAGCTCAAAAAGCAGTAGTAGATAGTTTACAAATGATTTCAGTACCTTCAGAAATCTCTGATTTTGTAAAAAAATTCAATAGCAAGCAGGTTGATGTGATTGCTGCACCTGCGTACGCCTATAAGCCACTCGAGATTGAAAAAGGGATTGCAAAGTCGGGAGCCATGTTTACCTTCCCAGTTGTAAATATCACAGGAGATTTAATTATTCGTCCTGAACAGTTTCCTGTTAATTTTGGATTAAAGTCACGGGAATGGTTTGTTAAGCAGCTACCGAAAAGCTTTACGATGGTTAAACGCCTAGAAGACTCTATACCCGCGAAATATAAATTGAGCTTAGGTAAAGAAAATGAGGTTCGCTATCAACGAATACTAAGAGACGAACGTATTAATGTGACGAAACAAGGTGTATACGATCCGATTATGATGAGTGTTCTGAAACGCGCACGTTGTACGGTAGAACGCACAAACTTTGAATGCTCCTTAGGTGGTGAATAGTAAATATCCTGATCCTAGTTCTGATTAGTCCAAATATTTCAATCAAATGCTTTGCTATGAGACATCGTCAATTGACTCTTTAGAAAGTGTGATCAGGATAGTTAAATATCTGAAAAACCCGACATATGTAGACAAAAGGACTAGGCTTTTAAATAAAACCTGACTATATTTGTCCTTAGCTGGTGGAAAAATATGCAAAAACAGCAATTAAGGGAAAACAAGATGAAAAAAGGACTTTGGGCACTGAGCGCTGCAACGCTTTTTGCCATGACCACTTCTGTGCAGGCAAAACAAGAAATTTGTGTATTCGATTTGTTAGGCAAGGCTGGGGAGTCATATAAACTGATTGAAGAGTGGAAGCTTGCATCAAAAACTTGGCAGGGTGACGTTGAGTTAATTGCTTATCAAGATGAACAAAAAGCTGAACAAGACTTTGATGCTGGTAAGTGTGATGGGGTTTACATGACCTCAATGCGTGCGCGTAAATATAACAAATTCGCTGGTTCGATTGATGCTGTGGGTGCAGTAACGAGTAATGCAATTGCGCAAAAAGCAATTAGTTATGTGCTCGACAAACGTAATAAAAGCCGTCTGACTGCAACCGTCAATGGAGAAAAATACGAAGTTGCGGGAATCATTGAAGTCGGTCTTGCCTATATTTTTGTGCGGGATAAACGAATTGATACGATAGAAAAAGCGAAAGGAAAAAAATTCGCTTATTTGCATTACGATCAGGCACAAAAAATAATTGTTGAAAGCTTAGATCTGATTGCTGTGCCATCCGATATTTCTGATTTTGTGAAAAAATTTAACAGCGGTCAGGTCGATGTAATTGCTGCACCAGCATATGCCTATAAACCTTTGGAAATTAGCAAAGGATTGGCAAATGGTGCTTTGTTTAATTTTCCTGTTGTGAATATCACAGGTGATCTGATTATTCGTCCAGGTAAATTTCCTGCAAATTTTGGTACTCAATCGAGACAATGGTTCATCAATAAACTTCCAAGTAACTTTGCCATGGTGCAACGTTTAGAATCAGGCATGAATGCCCGAAAAATTAACCTATCGAATGAAGACAAAGTACGCTATCAAAAAATGTTACGAGAAGGGCGTATGAATCTAACAAAACAAGGCGTTTACGATGCTACTATGATGAACGTACTCAAACGTGCACGTTGTACTGTTGAACGTACAAACTTTGAATGTACATTGAGTGGAGAATAGAAGTTTTACGTT
Source organism: Acinetobacter junii CIP 64.5 (assembly GCF_000368765.1). Lineage (GTDB taxonomy): Bacteria > Pseudomonadota > Gammaproteobacteria > Pseudomonadales > Moraxellaceae > Acinetobacter > Acinetobacter junii. The sequence continues at coordinate 1,903,143 of NZ_KB849655.1, read as the reverse complement.
ATTTCAAATCGTGAACCTTAGCGTACAACTTTTGACTTATCACAAAAATGTCTAATAAAAGAAGTGGATGATATAAAAAAGGACAAATATTAAACAATCCTGACATAAAAATAGAGTACAAGCTCTATTTTTTTTCAGAAAACATGATTAATATTTGCTTCGAACAAGGAGACAAACATAAAGTTTGTGAAAGGATGAAAAATATGAAAAAAATTGCATTAGCTATTGCAGCAACTGCGATGATGGGCATGTCAGCATCTGCTCAAGCAAAAATCGATGTGTGTGTATTCGACTTATTAGGGAAGTCAGGTGAATCATACAAAATGATGCAAGACTGGGCACTTGCTGCAAAAGGTTGGGGTGCTGACGTTAACCTTCTAGCAATCACTGATGAGCAAGTTGCTGACAATAATTTCAAGGCTGGTAAATGTGCTGCTGTAGCAATGACAGCAATGCGTGCTCGCCCATACAACAAATTCGCGGGTTCTATCGATTCTTTAGGTGGTGCGCCGAGCAATGAAATTGCTCAACGTGCGATTACTTACGTTCTAGATGCTCGTAATGCTGCGAAGATGACGACTAATCTTGGTGGTAACAAATATGAAGTAGCGGGTATCTCTCCATTGGGTGCTGCGTATATCTTCGTACGTGACAAGAACATTAACTCAATTGAAAAAGCTGCTGGTAAGAAATTCGCTGTATTGGGTTACGATGATGCTCAAAAAATCATGGTACAACGCGTAGGCGCTCAAGCAGTACTTTCTGACGTTTCTAACTTCGCTGCTAAATTTAACAATGGTCAAGTTGATATGGTAGGTGCGCCTGCTTATGCATACAAACCATTAGAATTGAGCAAGGGTTTAGGTACTAATGGTGGTATCTTCAACTTCCCAGTTTTACAAGTAACTGCGGATCTTGTTATTCGTCCAGAAAAATTCCCTGCTGGTTTTGGTCAAAAATCTCGTGATTACTTTGTGAAGCAACTTCCAAAAGCATTCGCAATGATCAAACGTTACGAAGCTGAAATTCCAGCGAAGTACAAAATGAACTTAAGCGCAGAAGATACATTGAAGTATCAAAAATTATTACGTGATGGTCGTATGGATTTGACTAAGCGTGGTATTTACGATGCAGGTATGATGTCTGTATTGAAAAAATCTCGTTGTTCAGTGAACAAATCAAACTTTGAATGTGCATTACCTGGTGAATAATCAGTAATTGCCAAAAATGACACTTAAAGCCTAGATTTATCTAGGCTTTTTGTTTTTTTGTGATCGTCATTTAAGTCATAGCCTTTACTTTAAAATCTCGTAATCATAATGAGATAAAAATCAAATGAAATCGTGAAGATTAAAATATATTTTGATCAGGAAGATTTACGATTGATGATGAGGGATTTCGTTTATATACCATTAGGGAATTAAACGTGGTTCTACGATTTTGGGTGTGATGTCACAACAATCACCAAAATGCAAAGGAAAAAAGAACATGCAATGGTTTAAAACATTAATGCTTGCAACAGGTGTTGCAGTCGTATCCGCAGGCGCTCAAGCAAAGCAAACAATCTGTGTATTTGATATTGTTGGTAAAAGTGGCGATGTTTACGCACTTATGAAAGATTATCAGCTCGCTGCAAAGACTTGGGGCGCTGATATCGAATTGAAAGTTGGCACCAATGAGGCTGTAATTGCTGAAGACTTTAAAGCTGGAAAATGTGATGGTGTGAGTATCACAGGAATGCGTGGTCGCCAATTCAATAAATTTACAGGTTCTCTCGATGCAATTGGCGCAATCACTGACTTAAAACTTGCAGTTAAAGTGATGCAAGGTCTTGCTAGCCCAGTGTTCGGAAAATCGATGGTCAATGGCAAATATGAAGTTGTCGGTGTGATCCCAGTCGGTGATGCTTATTTACTTGTTAATGATCGTAATATCAATACGGTGGCAAAAGCTGCAGGTAAGAAAATTGCGGTATTAGACTATGATGAAGCACAAAAAATTATGGCTTCACAAGTCGGAGCGCAGGCTGTAAGTTCAGATATTACAAACTTTGGTGCAAAATTTAATAATGGTCAGGTTGATATTATTGGTGCGCCAGCAGCTGCATTTAAACCTTTGGAATTGCATAAAGGTTTGGGTACAAAAGGCGCAATTGTGAATTATCCGATCTTACAAGTGACAGGTAATTTGATTATTCATCCAGATAAATTCCCAGCAGGATTTGGTCAAAAGTCACGCGAGTGGGTTAAAAGCCAACTACCACGTGCATTTGGTATCCTTGGTAAAATGAAGGCGGATATTCCGCAAAAATATTGGATGGAAGTTCCTGAGTCTGATAAGCCAGGCTATCAAAAACTTATGCGAGAATCACGTATTAACCTGACAGCAAAAGGGATTTACGATAAACGCATGATGAAGCTTTTATGGCAATTCCGTTGTAAAGAAAATCCAAAGAATTTTGAATGTGGCTTACAAGACGAAAACTACAAATAATCTTGTAAAAGTATTTTGAATAGCCCTTTAAAACTTCAAATACAGACCTGATATTGAGTATGCTATACTGAATATCGGGTCTTTTATGTATGAAAGACAAAGAAAAGTCGAGGAATATCCATCATGAACGCACAAGCTCTTGAATTGTCAGATAATGCTGCCAAAAAAGTTCGCCAATTACGCGAAAGTGAAGGGAATAATGATCTTATGTTACGTGTCTATGTAACAGGTGGAGGTTGTTCTGGCTTTTCTTATGGTTTTAACTTTGCAGAAAGTGCCAATGAAGACGATGCTGAATTTACCAATGGAGATGTTAAAATGTTGGTTGACTCATTAAGTTATCAATATTTAGTCGGTTCAGTAGTTGATTATCTAGAAGGTTTGGAAGGTTCACGTTTTGTTGTACAAAACCCAAATGCAACAACGACGTGTGGTTGTGGATCTTCTTTCTCGATTTAAGTTTAAAAAAGATATAAAAAAGCTTCTCGATATGAGAAGCTTTTTTGCTATTACACCGCCGTAATTGTCCCCAAGATACGATTTCCTGATGCACCCGTGACAGCTGGTAAATTACCACTGAGTTGCTCCATAAAACGCATCGCTAACCAAGCAAAAGCTGTGGCTTCAACCCATGTTGGAGCAAGACCCAGCGCATCTGTAGTTTGCACAGACCAATTATGCTTGCGCAAACGCCAGCGTAGTTGTTCAAGTAAATATGAATTATATGCGCCACCACCACAGACATAAATTTCACCTGTCGGCATAGCATCTTTACTGCGATAAATTGCTTTCTTAATTGCACGAGTTGTCAGTTTCATTAAGGTTGCTTGAACATTCTCTGGCGTATCTTCAAGTTCATCGTACTCTAAATCACTTCGCCAATCGCTGAGCTGCTCATCCAACCACTCTAAATTAAAGTCTTCACGACCCGTACTCTTCGGAGGTTCTTTGGCAAAAAATTCGTGTGTTTGTAAACGATCTAGCAATGAGCGAATGGGATTGCCATATGCAGCCCAGTCACCATTCTCGTCATATGGATGACCTGTATGACGATGACACCATGCATCCATCAAAATATTGGCTGGACCTGTATCAAATCCATATACGCCGTCCGCATTGTTTGCAGGTAGCATACTGACATTTGCAATTCCGCCCAAATTTAAGATGACGCGATGAATACTGTCATGCTGAAACAAGGCCTGATGGAAAGCAGGAACTAAAGGTGCACCCTGACCACCAGCAGCCATATCTCGACGTCTAAAATCCGAAATAACAGGGATTTGAGTGATTTCAGTAATAATATTGGGATCACCGATTTGCAATGTAAACCCATGTTCAGGACGATGACGAATGGTCTGTCCATGAGAACCAATGGCTTTAATTTGATTTCGATCTAAATTATTTTGTTTGATCAGTTCATTGATACCATGTCCAATCATCTGTGCCAGAGCCACATCGGCTTTGCCCATACGATCGATTTCGTTATCATCAGGCAAAGTGAGCGCCATCAATTCGTCACGTAACGCTGGATCAAACGGAACAGTCAGGGTTGCGTGCAAAGTTAAAGGATTAAAAGAAGCTGCAACAATATCAACACCATCCATGCTTGTGCCAGTCATTACACCAATATAGATTGCGCTCATATACAACTTCCCCTGCAAGACGCTGAAAAAATGTTAGTATATCGCACAAATTGAATAACTGATGTGTTTAGGTTTTGTGATGTCAAATTTCTTGCCCGCCGAAGAACAGCTTGCTCTCATCCAACGAGGCACGCACGAGATTATTTCTGAAGAAGATTTATTGAAAAAACTCAAAGAGAATCGTCCACTACGTGTAAAAGCAGGCTTTGACCCTACGGCTCCTGATTTACATTTAGGACATACTGTTCTCATCAATAAGTTAAAAACCTTCCAAGATTTAGGGCATGAAGTCACATTCTTAATCGGTGACTATACTGCGATGATTGGTGACCCAACGGGTAAAAGTGCGACACGTCCGCCGTTGTCAAAAGAACAAGTCCTTGCCAATGCAAAAACATACCAAGAACAAGTCTTTAAGATCTTAGATCCAAATAAAACCAAAGTCCGTTTTAACTCAGAATGGTTCAATCAGAAGTCTGCAGCTGATTTGATCCAATTGGCGAGCCAACAAACCGTATCACGTATGTTAGAACGTGATGACTTTACTAAGCGCTATAACAATCATCAGCCAATTGCCATTCATGAGTTCTTATATCCATTAGTACAAGGCTATGACTCAATTGCACTTGAAGCAGACGTTGAGTTAGGTGGTACAGACCAGACCTTTAACTTATTAATGGGGCGTACCTTGCAAGGTCGTTATGGTCAAGAATCACAAGTGTGTATTACAGTACCTATTCTTGAAGGTTTAGATGGCGTAAATAAGATGTCTAAATCTTTAGGCAACTACATTGGCGTGTTCGACACGCCAGGTGCAATGTATCAAAAAATCTTGTCGATGCCAGATAGTTTAATTGAACGTTACTTTGATCTACTTAGCTTTAAGTCATTAGATGAAATTAAAGTTCTACTTGAGGAAATGGCTGCAGGTCGTAATCCACAAGAAATCAAACGCATCTTAGCACTTGAGCTTGTTGAACGTTTCCATGATGCAGAAGCAGCAGAAAATGCGCATAAGAGTGCAGGGAATCGAATCACTGAAGGTGAAGTTCCTGAAGATACGCCTGAAGTAACCATTTCTCGTGCTGAATTTGGTGGTGAATTATTTATTGCAACTATTTTACGTGTGGCGGGTTTAAATCCGAATGCAGCATCAGCTAAAGATGCCGTTGGACGTGGTGCAGTTAAAGTCGATTGGAATGTTGTGGATATGAGTTTCTCTGTAAAAGAGAATGGAACTTATATTATTCAGTCTGGTAAAAAAGCCATCGCCCGTGTGACGTTTACTGACTAAATACGGCAATGGAAAAAATAAAAAGCAGGCCGTGAGCCTGCTTTTTGTACATAAATAGATCATAAAAACAACGAAAACATCAGATTTGTAGAAAAAAGAAACATGCAAAAGAAAATAATAAAAAACAGGGTTGCAAGCGATTAGAAATGCTGTAGAATGCACATCCATCGGCGGTGATGCGGATAAAAACTTGTTGAGAAACAAGGATTTGGCTAAAATGGTTGGATTCTTGGGTTGGTTGATAAGTTTTAAAAATATCTAAATTACCTGTTGACTTTAAAGAAATTTAGAGTAATATAGCCGACCTAGCTTGATGATGACGAATCATCGAGAAGATCATTAAGAGAATAGAAGAACAACTTGTGTGGATTTTTACTGGTTGATCGATCGAAATAATTTTCATTGATTGAATGGTAGAAATTTCTCGAAGTTTATTTGAGCGAATTTTTAGTCAGAAAATTGATGAGCCAGAATTAGCACCTTGTCTTAACTAAGGTGCAAAATGATTTTAACTGAAGAGTTTGATCATGGCTCAGATTGAACGCTGGCGGCAGGCTTAACACATGCAAGTCGAGCGGAGATGAGGTGCTTGCACCTTATCTTAGCGGCGGACGGGTGAGTAATGCTTAGGAATCTGCCTATTAGTGGGGGACAACATTCCGAAAGGAATGCTAATACCGCATACGTCCTACGGGAGAAAGCAGGGGATCTTCGGACCTTGCGCTAATAGATGAGCCTAAGTCGGATTAGCTAGTTGGTGGGGTAAAGGCCTACCAAGGCGACGATCTGTAGCGGGTCTGAGAGGATGATCCGCCACACTGGGACTGAGACACGGCCCAGACTCCTACGGGAGGCAGCAGTGGGGAATATTGGACAATGGGGGGAACCCTGATCCAGCCATGCCGCGTGTGTGAAGAAGGCCTTATGGTTGTAAAGCACTTTAAGCGAGGAGGAGGCTCCTTAGACTAATACTCTAGATGAGTGGACGTTACTCGCAGAATAAGCACCGGCTAACTCTGTGCCAGCAGCCGCGGTAATACAGAGGGTGCGAGCGTTAATCGGATTTACTGGGCGTAAAGCGTGCGTAGGCGGCTTTTTAAGTCGGATGTGAAATCCCCGAGCTTAACTTGGGAATTGCATTCGATACTGGGAAGCTAGAGTATGGGAGAGGATGGTAGAATTCCAGGTGTAGCGGTGAAATGCGTAGAGATCTGGAGGAATACCGATGGCGAAGGCAGCCATCTGGCCTAATACTGACGCTGAGGTACGAAAGCATGGGGAGCAAACAGGATTAGATACCCTGGTAGTCCATGCCGTAAACGATGTCTACTAGCCGTTGGGGCCTTTGAGGCTTTAGTGGCGCAGCTAACGCGATAAGTAGACCGCCTGGGGAGTACGGTCGCAAGACTAAAACTCAAATGAATTGACGGGGGCCCGCACAAGCGGTGGAGCATGTGGTTTAATTCGATGCAACGCGAAGAACCTTACCTGGCCTTGACATACTAGAAACTTTCCAGAGATGGATTGGTGCCTTCGGGAATCTAGATACAGGTGCTGCATGGCTGTCGTCAGCTCGTGTCGTGAGATGTTGGGTTAAGTCCCGCAACGAGCGCAACCCTTTTCCTTACTTGCCAGCATTTCGGATGGGAACTTTAAGGATACTGCCAGTGACAAACTGGAGGAAGGCGGGGACGACGTCAAGTCATCATGGCCCTTACGGCCAGGGCTACACACGTGCTACAATGGTCGGTACAAAGGGTTGCTACACAGCGATGTGATGCTAATCTCAAAAAGCCGATCGTAGTCCGGATTGGAGTCTGCAACTCGACTCCATGAAGTCGGAATCGCTAGTAATCGCGGATCAGAATGCCGCGGTGAATACGTTCCCGGGCCTTGTACACACCGCCCGTCACACCATGGGAGTTTGTTGCACCAGAAGTAGGTAGTCTAACCGCAAGGAGGACGCTTACCACGGTGTGGCCGATGACTGGGGTGAAGTCGTAACAAGGTAGCCGTAGGGGAACCTGCGGCTGGATCACCTCCTTAACGAAAGATTGGTGACCGGTAAGAATCCACAACAAGTTGTTCTTCGAAGATGTATCTGAGGGTCTGTAGCTCAGTTGGTTAGAGCACACGCTTGATAAGCGTGGGGTCACAAGTTCAAGTCTTGTCAGACCCACCACTACTGACGAAGTGATGAATAATCACAAGCTGCTAGATAAAAAGATATGTCGTTCATTATGATTAAAGCTGGGGACTTAGCTTAGTTGGTAGAGCGCCTGCTTTGCACGCAGGAGGTCAGGAGTTCGACTCTCCTAGTCTCCACCAAATTCGAGGGTAAACAAAGCAACGCTTTGTCCGAGAATTTAAGCAAACAGCTATGCTGTGCGCAGGCACACATAGAACGAAGCTTGGAGCTAAAGATTACAGAACTTAGTAAGCAAATAGCTTCTTAACTTCTGTGATTTATCACAGTTTACTACGCACCGACGAGGTGGTAGTTAATCATTAACAGATTAGAAAATTGAGTCTGAAATAAATTGTTCAAACTCGATTAAATAGGAAGATAACAAGTAATTGTTAAATTAATATTTAATCTGAGAACTAGCAAAAACACTGAATCAAGCGTTTTGGTATATGAATTTAGATTGAAGCTGTATGGTGATTAAATTCACAGACAACAAACCAGTAGCAATTAAGTTTGCAACGATAACACTCACTTGTATGTGTTAACGACTGTTTGGGGTTGTATAGTCAAGTAATTAAGTGCATGTGGTGGATGCCTTGGCAGTCAGAGGCGATGAAAGACGTGATAGCCTGCGAAAAGCTCCGGGGAGGCGGCAAATATCCTTTGATCCGGAGATTTCTGAATGGGGGAACCCACCCGCTATAAGGCGGGTATCATAAACTGAATACATAGGTTTATGAAGCGAACGAGGGGAAGTGAAACATCTCAGTACCCTTAGGAAAAGAAATCAATTGAGATTCCCTTAGTAGCGGCGAGCGAACGGGGAGCAGCCCATTAAGTTATGTGTGTTTTAGTGGAACGCTCTGGGAAGTGCGAACGTAGAGGGTGATATTCCCGTACACGAAAGGGCACACATAATGATGACGAGTAGGGCGAGGCACGTGAAACCTTGTCTGAATATGGGGGGACCATCCTCCAAGGCTAAATACTCCTGACTGACCGATAGTGAACCAGTACCGTGAGGGAAAGGCGAAAAGAACCCCTGTGAGGGGAGTGAAATAGATCCTGAAACCGCATGCATACAAGCAGTGGGAGCCGACTTGTTCGGTGACTGCGTACCTTTTGTATAATGGGTCAGCGACTTATATTCAGTAGCGAGGTTAACCGAATAGGGGAGCCGTAGAGAAATCGAGTCTTAATAGGGCGTTTAGTTGCTGGGTATAGACCCGAAACCAGGCGATCTATCCATGAGCAGGTTGAAGGTTGGGTAACACTAACTGGAGGACCGAACCCACTGTCGTTGAAAAGCCAGGGGATGACTTGTGGATAGGGGTGAAAGGCTAATCAAGCCTGGTGATAGCTGGTTCTCCCCGAAAGCTATTTAGGTAGCGCCTCGGACGAATACCATTGGGGGTAGAGCACTGTTTCGGCTAGGGGGTCATCCCGACTTACCAAACCGATGCAAACTCCGAATACCAATGAGTACTATCCGGGAGACAGACTGCGGGTGCTAACGTCCGTAGTCAAGAGGAAAACAATCCAGACCGCCAGCTAAGGCCCCAAAATCATAGTTAAGTGGGAAACGATGTGGGAAGGCATAGACAGCTAGGAGGTTGGCTTAGAAGCAGCCACCCTTTAAAGAAAGCGTAATAGCTCACTAGTCGAGTCGGCCTGCGCGGAAGATGTAACGGGGCTAAAACTATGTGCCGAAGCTGCGGATTTGACATTAGTCAAGTGGTAGGGGAGCGTTCTGTAAGCCGATGAAGGTGTATTGAGAAGTATGCTGGAGGTATCAGAAGTGCGAATGCTGACGTGAGTAACGACAAAACGGGTGAAAAACCCGTTCGCTGAAAGACCAAGGGTTCCAGTCCAACGTTAATCGGGGCTGGGTGAGTCGACCCCTAAGGCGAGGCCGAGAGGCGTAGTCGATGGGAAATTGGTTAATATTCCAATACTTCTGTGTAATGCGATGAGAGGACGGAGAAGGTTAAGTCAGCCTGGCGTTGGTTGTCCAGGTGGAAGACCGTAGGCATGCATCTTAGGCAAATCCGGGGTGCTCTATGCTGAGAGTCGATAGCAAGCTGTACTTGTACAGTGAAGTGGCTGATACCATGCTTCCAGGAAAAGTCTCTAAGCTTCAGTTACACAGGAATCGTACCCGAAACCGACACAGGTGGTCAGGTCGAGTAGACCAAAGCGCTTGAGAGAACTCTGCTGAAGGAACTAGGCAAAATGGTACCGTAACTTCGGGAGAAGGTACGCTGCTGACGGTGATGGGACTTGCTCCCTGAGCGGTTGGCAGCCGCAGAAACCAGGCCGCTGCAACTGTTTATTAAAAACATAGCACTCTGCAAACACGAAAGTGGACGTATAGGGTGTGATGCCTGCCCGGTGCTGGAAGGTTAATTGATGGGGTTAGCGTAAGCGAAGCTCTTGATCGAAGCCCCAGTAAACGGCGGCCGTAACTATAACGGTCCTAAGGTAGCGAAATTCCTTGTCGGGTAAGTTCCGACCTGCACGAATGGCATAATGATGGCGGCGCTGTCTCCAGCAGAGGCTCAGTGAAATCGAAATCGCTGTGAAGATGCAGTGTACCCGCGGCTAGACGGAAAGACCCCGTGAACCTTTACTGCAGCTTGACATTGAACTTTGACCTTACTTGTGTAGGATAGGTGGGAGGCTTTGAAGTTGGAACGCTAGTTCCAATGGAGCCGTCCTTGAAATACCACCCTGGTAATGTTGAGGTTCTAACTCTGTCCCGTAATCCGGGACGAGGACCATGTCTGGTGGGTAGTTTGACTGGGGCGGTCTCCTCCTAAAGAGTAACGGAGGAGTACGAAGGTGCGCTCAGCGTGGTCGGAAATCACGCGTAGAGTATAAAGGCAAAAGCGCGCTTAACTGCGAGACCCACAAGTCGAGCAGGTACGAAAGTAGGTCTTAGTGATCCGGTGGTTCTGTATGGAAGGGCCATCGCTCAACGGATAAAAGGTACTCTGGGGATAACAGGCTGATACCGCCCAAGAGTTCATATCGACGGCGGTGTTTGGCACCTCGATGTCGGCTCATCTCATCCTGGGGCTGAAGCAGGTCCCAAGGGTATGGCTGTTCGCCATTTAAAGAGGTACGCGAGCTGGGTTTAGAACGTCGTGAGACAGTTCGGTCCCTATCTACCGTGGGCGCTGGAAATTTGAGAGGATCTGCTCCTAGTACGAGAGGACCAGAGTGGACGAACCTCTGGTGTACCGGTTGTCACGCCAGTGGCATCGCCGGGTAGCTATGTTCGGAAGGGATAACCGCTGAAAGCATCTAAGCGGGAAGCCTACCTCAAGATAAGATTTCCCTAGGAATTTATTCCTCTAAAGAGCCGTTCGAGACTAGGACGTTGATAGGTTGGGTGTGGAAGCACGGTGACGTGTGAAGCTGACCAATACTAATTGCTCGTGAGGCTTGACTATACAACACCCAAACAGTTGTTGTATTCAAGATAAATTCAATACACAACTTGATTTAGTGTATAAACTAGTTAAAATGCTGAACACAAAGTTAGACTCAATATCTAATCCGTTAATAACTCTTTGGATCGTAAGTAAGGCAAACATTATTAATTAATGTGAATAAGACCCGAAAACACCACAACAGTTTGCTGGCGACAATAGCAAGAGTGAACCACCTGATCCCTTCCCGAACTCAGAAGTGAAACCTCTTCGCGCTGATGGTAGTGTGGCGTTTGCCATGTGAGAGTAAGTCATCGCCAGCTTTTAATTCTAAAACACCCCCTCCGCTATTGCAGAGGGGGTGTTTTTTATTGCGAAAGTAATATATTGTTTGAATTTTAAACAGATATTAAAATGAAAGATTTACAAAAAATTTATACTGATAAAGTAAACGAGGCACTTTTTAGATTACAGAAGTGTGAAAGTCTTATAGAGTCATATTTCGAAATCAAAGATTTATTAGATTTAGAATCCTCAATATTACATTTACGTAAAGCATTAGAAATATTTGCTTTAGCTTCGATCGCCCCAAATAAAATTAAATATCAAGAATATCGTGCTCAAGCTGATAAAAATCCTGACTATACAAAAGATTATAAAGCTAGCTCAATTTTAAAAGCTTTAAGTGGAATAAATTCTGACTTTTACCCTATACCTTTGTTACCAGCTGAGAAGTTAGAGAATGGGACTTGGCATTTTGATAGAAAAACAGGAAAATTCTTTGACAAAAATCAGTTTATTAAATTGTATGATCGATTAGGAAAATATTTACACGCTGATAATCCTTGGGGCAACAATAAAGAATGGGAAGATTTTGCTTTAGTAGTAAGGGATGGTATAAGTTCCATCCGTGATCTTTTTAAGTTGTATTTTACTGTAATACGGACACCAGAATTTACAGGTGTATGGGTTCTAGAGACACGTGAAAATGTGGTTCAATTTCTTGTTGCTGAATCTCATGGCGAATTTATCGCTGAGAATTATTAATTTGAAAGGTTATTAAAGAGAATTATTATGAAACAAAACTCTTTCTCTCCACTCTCCGAAGATGATGAAGAACTTCATCTTCCTGAACTGGTCTATTGGGCTTCTCTTGGTGATATGGAACAAGTCGAACAATTATTGGCTGACGGTATAGATCCAAACCAGACTGATGATGAAGGGTATAGCGCGTTACAGGCTGCTGCTGAGAATGATCATTTGGCGGTGGTGAAGCTACTAGTGAGTAAAGGGGCAAATGTGGCTTATAAAGGCGAATATACTGCGCTGCAGCTTGCAGAAATGGCAGAGCATGACGAAGTGGTTGTCTACCTAAAAAGTCTTTAAATCACGCATAAAATGATAAATAAAAAGAAGCCCCATCATGCTGACGGGGCTTCTTAGTATTCAGTTTCTTGTCGTTTATATTCCTTATCAACGACCGCTTCCTGCGTATCTTGTTATTTTCAATGAGACTTCCTGTCTCTTTATGTTTTATATGATAAGGAAGAGTTTTAAATTGAGCTATTCGCCAATGACGACGATGGTTGTAGGCTTAAGCTTACATGGAAAATATATGCTTTATAATAAAAAAGCGGAATCATCAGACTCCGCTTTTTATTAATTTGATTTAGAAATGAATGTCTAAACCAACATATGGCCCTTTAAAATCAAATTTAAGATCATTTTTTTCATAATCATCTAATTCGATGTTTAAGATACGGTAGCCTGCTTTCAATCCTACATCGACCAATAAATTATCAATAAAGTTATATTGTAATTCTGCTTGGGCATCTGTGATTTTAGCATCATTAAAGTTGCTGTAGAGTAACTCACCTTTAGCACTCAAACCTGTAAACGGTAGTTTGACCCCAGCTGAACCGTAGATTACTGGAATGGTTTTATCGATATCAGTTTTTGTTAAATTCAACGTTTTGACATCGCCATTCAAATTGGTTGCACCAAAACCAACATCTGCATTCACAACGTTATCGAGAATTTCATAATATAAAATGAAATCGGTATGATCGATATCTAAGTCATAAACAGGTTGACCTAAAACTTCATTTTCAGTTTGTGTTTTTAAATTCACATAACGGATTTTTGCATTTGGAATTAATGGAACAGGGTGTTCAACAGCAAGAGAAATTTGTGCAGCCCCTTTACGGTCAAGGTCTTGATCTTGAGCAGAAGTTTGGGTTGCCATATTTGCTTTACCGTCGTATGCCCAGTAGCTCACATCACCTTTGACACCAATAACATCTGCTTGTGCTAAACCACAAAGACTTGTTCCTAAAGCAAGCATCGATATTTTTAAAATTTTCATCGTATAGTCCTAATTTATGAGCGTAAACCGTAATGAATTGTTGTGAATTCATCATAGATTGGGCGAATCATATAGTGATCTGTAAAATTATGCAGTAGTCTAATTTTAGTTTTTTGAAAAGAGAATAAGAAATGAAAGAGCAAGAAAACGTTGTTGAATATCCATTATATTTGGCTGGTAAAGCGGTAAAAACAGCAGCGTGGTTAGATGTACATCATAAATATCAGACTCAGGTTTTCGCACGAGTTGCTTTGGCTGATGCTAAAACTCTAGAAAAGGCAATTGCATCAGCTGTTAAAGCCGAAGCTGAAATGGCTGCTTTAAAACCTTTTGAAAAACAAAAAATATTGTTGCATTGCGTTAAACGGTTCAATGAATTGCGTGGTGAATTGACTGAGATTTTGATTGCGGAAGGCGGCAAGCCTCGTGGTGCAGCAAGTGCTGAGGTTGAACGGCTGATTAATACCTTCCAATTGGCTGCGGATGCAGTGACTCAAATGGATGATGGCCGAATAATACCTTTAGCGGTCACACCAGCAGCTTCTCGTTATCGTGGGATGGTTAAACAGGTGCCGATTGGCGCAGTTTCCTTAATTAGTCCATTTAATTTTCCTTTGAATTTAGTGGCGCATAAGATCGCACCTGCAATTGCAGCGGGTTGTCCTTTTGTACTGAAACCAGCAAGTTTAACGCCAATTAGTTCGCTTAAAATTGCAGAGGTATTGGCTGAAACAGATTTGCCTAAAGGTTCATGGTCAGTATTGCCTTGTGATCGTCAAGCGGCGGATATTTTAGTTACGGATGATCGTTTTAAGTTGCTCAGCTTTACGGGTTCTGATCAAGTCGGCTGGGATATGAAAGCGCGAGCAGGTCGTAAAAAGGTTACGCTTGAATTGGGGGGTAATGCTGCGGTGATGATTGAGGCGGATGCAATCATTGATGATGCTTTGATTGACCGTTTAATTGGTGCAGCTTATGGTCATGCAGGTCAGATTTGCATCAGCGTGCAGCGGATTTTAGTGCATGCTGATATTTATGCGGATCTAAAAAAGAAATTAATCACAAAATTAAAAAAGATTAAAGTTGATGATCCAAGTTTAGCAACGACATTGGTCGGTCCAATGATTAAAGAAGCTGAAGCGATTCGACTGAAAAAATGGATTGATAAAGCCGAGAAGAAAGGTGCAAAAATACTTGTTGGTGGTGTTTTAGATGGCGTTTGTTTTGAACCCACCTTATTGGAAAATGTTGATTCAAAGTTAGAAATTTATAAGGATGAAGCATTTGGCCCCGTTGCCATTTTAGAAAAATATAAGGATTTCGAGCAAGGAATTGCAACAATTAATCAAAGTCGTTTTGGATTACAAGCAGGAGTTTATACACAAAATCTCAATAAAATGTTGTATGCATGGGACCATTTACATGTAGGAGGTGTAATTATCAATGATGTGCCAACCTTCCGTGTCGATAATATGCCGTATGGCGGTGTGAAAGACTCAGGCTTAGGTCGAGAGGGAATTCAATCCGCGATTCGAGATATGCAGGAAGAACGGTTGCTGGCGATCAAGCAATAGATTATTCAGGTAGACCTTATGATTCTGCACCTAATAGTTTTCTGTATCTTAAATTTATCATTTGACTGTAAGGTCAACTATTGACTGAGTTGAAAAATAATCAATCGCTCGAAAAGTGTGATTTTTTCGTCAGGAATTTACAGTAAAAAGAAATAAAAACAGGTATTGTTCAGCTATTAAAAGCAGAAAAACAAAATCCAATCTTTAAGGAAGATGGTTTGGTTTTTGCTTGTTTGTACATGGAAATAAGAGACCCACAAGGTTGAACTTTCATGCAAGCAAAACAAGATTTTTACGGTACTTTTCTCTCTGTTGGATAATAACAAGTGAACGCAGTTTGAAAAGTGCCACATGAATATATTAGGTGTTCTATGGCAGATTCTCGTGAAAACTGGACATCACGATCTGGTTTTATTATTGCAGCTGTAGGTTCAGCTGTAGGTTTAGGTAATATCTGGCGCTTTCCATATGTTGCCTATGAAAATGGTGGTGGTGCCTTTCTTATCCCGTATTTATTGGCACTTATCACTGCGGGTTTACCGCTTTTATTTTTAGATTATGCCACAGGTCATCGTGCTCGTAATTCTCCACCGAAAGCTTATCGTTCTTTGTTTAAAGGCGGTGAAACATTAGGTTGGTGGCAAGTCTGTGTCTGTATTATCATCGGTTTATATTACGCTAGTGTTTTGACTTGGGCGGGAAGTTATATTTATTTCTCGATCGGGCAAGCGTGGGGTAGTGATCCTGAAAGCTTCTTCTTTAATACTTACCTACAAACTTCAAAAGCTTCAGGTTTTGATTTCCAGTTTGTTAGTCATCTATTCTGGCCAATTGTGGGAATTTGGGCATTAACACTCATCATTCTTTATGGTGGAGTTAAAAAAGGTGTTGAACTATCGAACAAGATTTTCATGCCTTTACTGTTCGTATTGTTCACTATCCTTGTTGTTCAATCTTTACGTTTACCTGGTGCGGTTCAAGGCTTAAATGCTTTCTTTACGCCAAACTGGGCAGCGATGATGGACTATAAAGTTTGGTTAGCAGCTTATGGTCATACGTTCTTCTCACTTTCTGTAGGCTTCGGGATCATGGTGACCTATGCATCTTACTTGAAGCCTAAAACTAACTTAACAGGCTCTGGTTTGATCGTTGGTTTTGCCAATGCATCGACTGAAATCCTTGCTGGTATTGGTATTTTTGCTGCACTTGGCTTTATGGCACATGCTGCGGGTACAGAAGTTAAAGATGTCGTAAGTGGTGGTATTGGTCTGGCATTTATTGCATTCCCTAAAATTATTTCAAGCTTAGGTGCAGGCGCAGACGTATTTGGTCTGTTGTTCTTCTCATCGTTGTTTGTTGCTGGTATTTCATCGATGGTGAGTATTCTTGAAGTGCCAATCGCAGCAATGCAGGATAAATTGAAATGGGGACGTAAGAAGGCAGTAACGATCATCGGTGGTGGTAGTGCGCTAGTTTCAGTGATTCTATTCTCAAGCGTTAATGCCATTAAGCTGGTGGATATTGTGGATCACTTCATCAATAACATCGGTATTATTGGCGGAGCATTGGTTTCTATCATTAGTATTGCTTGGTTTAAACGCTCTGCTTTGATTGAACTTCGTGATCATGTGAACCGTATTTCTACGATTCAGTTAGGTAAAGGTTGGGCGTTTACGCTTACTGTGATCACATCATTGATCCTGTTAACGACTTTGAGCATGACAGTGATTAACTTGATTAAGAACGGTTACGATACTTATAGTATGAGCTTACAAGGCGTGTTTGGATGGGGCAGTGTCATTTTCTGTGCTGTCGTTGCGCTAGTTTTAAGCAGAATGAAAGATCGCTAGGAGAATAAAATTATGAATACTTCAGCAATCGTAATGATGATTATTTCAATGGTGTTTTTATGGGGTGGACTCGCTTTGTCGATTCGCCACCTAATGAAGAATCCAGAAGATTTAGATGATGTTCTTGAAGAAGTTAAAGATCAGCATACGCTATGATTGATTCTTAAAAAAAGCAGGCTTTTAAGCCTGCTTTTTTATTACGCTTGTTTTTGGATATGACAATAGTAGAAACCATCACCTGATTGATTTGAAGGCAACAGCTGACGACCATGAATCTGTTCTATACCCCAATCCGCAGAGATTTTAATTTCTTTTGCATCGGGATGGTCTGCAAAAAACTCGACCATCTGCTGCTCATTCTCGACTTTTAATATTGAGCAGGTGATATAAAGCAGCGTACCGCCAACTTTAAGCTGTTGCCACATCTGTCTCAAAATCTGTTGCTGTAAAGCCACGGTTTGTGCGATGTCTGTGGATTGTCTGAGCAAGCGAATATCAGGATGACGACGAATAACACCTGTTGCAGAACAAGGTGCATCCAGCACGATACAATCGACGGGTTCTGGTGCCTGCCATGTGGTGGCATCGGCTGCGATAATCTCCACCTCAGTTTGATCTAAGCCAAGACGTTCGATATTTTCAGAAACACGCAATAAACGTTTTGCATCATGATCTAATGCGATCAGCTTTTTAGGATTAAAGCGCTCAAGGATGTGTGCTGTCTTTCCGCCTGGTGCAGCACAAGCATCAACCACCACTTTGCCATCTAGGTTCGGTAAAAGCGTGGCGCACAATTGAGCATGTTCATCCTGAACAGAAAAGCCACCTTCTTCGAAACCTGGTAAATGGGTAATATTGCCCGTTTGTTCCAAAACAATACCAACGTCGGAAAGCATGCAAGGACGAGCATCAATCTGTTCTTCGTCCAAAATCTCTAAATATTCATCACGACTAACTTGGCGTTCATTGACGCGCAGGGTGAGTGGCGCGACTTGTTTTAAGGCTTGGCATAGATACTCTGCTTGCTCAGGCCAATCTTTTTTGATTCGTTTGAATAACCAACTTGGTAAACCATGTGTACTATTCAAAGCTATTTGAAATTCATCTGTTTCACGTGAAACACGACGCAGAATCGCATTGACCAAACCACTCATTGGCTCGAAACCTAATTGCTTAGCAGCATTTACAGTTTCCGAGATTGCAGCATGTACAGGAATACGGGTACATAAAATTTGATATAAGCCAAGATATAAACAACTTTCTAATGCTTCATTGTCTAACGGTTTGGTGAGCAATGGTAAGGTAATGGCTTTTAATGAAAACCACTGGCGTAAACAACCTAAAGTCAGTTCGTGATATAAACCACGATCACGTTCAGAGACTATATTGATATGTTGATTCAATACGGAAGTCAAAGATTGTCCATTTTGAACAGCCAAAAGTGTTTTGATCACTTGCGCACGTAGATTCAGATTTTTTATAGATGATTGATTCGATTGGCTCATGGGAGAATTTGTCCAAGATGTAATTTTTGAGTTTGGGCAATTTGGACAGCATTGAGCGCTTTACCACCTGACCACTGTAAACTGGTTAAGCACACGACACTGTTTTCACCACAAGCGACATGTACGCCTTGCTTATCAATTGCAAGAATTTCACCTAATTGAGCATTTGCTTTACTGATCTCGGAGGGCATTGAACTCCAAACACGTAAGGCGTTATTTTCATCCAATTGAATAAAAGCCACAGGCCAAGGGTTGAACGCACGAATATTGCGGTCGATTTGGATTGCAGTTTTTGTCCAATCAATACGTGCTTCTGATTTTACTAATTTATGTGCATAAACCGTCAGGGATTCATCTTGAACTTCACGTTTGGCAATAAATGATTGCAAACTTTGCTCAGATTCAAGCACGGTACAAATGGCTTCAGCACCTTGAGTTGCCAACTTGTCATGCAAGGTTGCAGAGGTATCTTCTGCAGTAATTGGGCAATAGGTTTTGTACATCATATCGCCTGTGTCCAAACCTGCTGCCATTTGCATGATGGTGATACCTGTTTCAGCATCTCCTGTTGCGATTGCACGTTGAATCGGAGCTGCTCCACGCCAACGAGGTAATAGAGAACCGTGAATGTTTAAACAACCATATTTAGGCGTATCTAATACGGTTTGTGGCAAGATCAGACCATAAGCGGCGACTACCATGACATCAGCACCCAAAGCTGCTAGCTCTTGTTGGGCAGCTAAACCTTCTTCAGTTGACGCTTTAAAATGCAGTGGTTGAAAAACAGGTAAGCCATGTTCAAGTGCAAGTTGCTTCACAGGAGAAGGTGTAAGCTTTTGTCCGCGTCCTGATTTACGATCAGGTTGAGTGTAAACCGCAATAATCTGGTGTGGTGTTTTTAATAATGCCGCCAATGCGGTTGCCGCAAATTCAGGCGTACCAGCAAAAATGATCTTCACAAAGATAATCCACAGAAAATTTGCCCCAAATTATAAGCCAAAAAGCCACTAGCCCCTAATTAGGTGAAAGGAATTGTCTTTGAACAAAAAAGATAGGTTCGCTGGTCATCAGTTAAACGATAACTTGTAGTATGATGGGAAAAGCTCAGTATCATTTCGCCAGAGAGAATGTCTTATTCATCTCGAGCACACACTTGTTGGGAATACAAAATGCCTGATTATCGTTCAAAAACATCAACACATGGAAGAAATATGGCGGGCGCGCGCGGTTTATGGCGTGCGACTGGTATGAAAGATGAAGATTTTGGCAAACCAATTATTGCGGTGGTCAACTCATTTACCCAATTCGTTCCAGGTCACGTGCATCTTAAAGATTTAGGGCAACTGGTTGCACGAGAAATTGAAGCTTCTGGTGGTGTCGCAAAAGAATTTAATACCATTGCCGTGGATGATGGGATTGCCATGGGGCATGACGGGATGCTGTATTCACTACCATCACGTGATTTAATTGCCGATTCTGTAGAATACATGGTCAATGCGCACTGTGCAGATGCGATGGTTTGTATCTCGAACTGTGACAAGATCACACCAGGAATGCTCATGGCGGCTATGCGCCTTAATATTCCAGTGGTTTTCGTTTCTGGCGGCCCAATGGAAGCGGGTAAAGTTAAATTCCGTGGCGATGAAAAAGCGATTGACCTTGTTGATGCGATGGTTGTTGCTGCTGATGAAAGCTATACCGATGAAGAAGTTGCTGCTTTCGAACGCTCTGCGTGTCCTACTTGTGGTTCATGTTCAGGTATGTTTACTGCAAACTCGATGAACTGTTTAACAGAAGCATTAGGTTTATCATTACCAGGCAATGGTTCAATTGTTGCAACTCATGCCAATCGTGAAAAATTATTCCTAAAAGCGGGTCGTTTAGTTGTTGAACTTGCGAAGCGTTATTACGAACAGAATGATGACAGCATTTTGCCGCGTTCAATTGCAACTAAAGCTGCGTTTGAAAATGCAATGACGCTTGATATTGCAATGGGTGGTTCAACCAACACCGTATTACACTTACTTGCAGCTGCACATGAAGCTGAAGTTGATTTTACAATGGATGATATTGATCGCTTGTCTCGTCAAGTACCAGTGTTGTCTAAAGTTGCACCTGCAAAATCTGATGTACATATGGAAGATGTGCATCGTGCGGGCGGTATTATGGCGATCTTAGGTGAGCTTGATCGTGCCAATCT
The DNA here is from genome assembly GCF_000368765.1 of Acinetobacter junii CIP 64.5. Classification (GTDB taxonomy): domain Bacteria; phylum Pseudomonadota; class Gammaproteobacteria; order Pseudomonadales; family Moraxellaceae; genus Acinetobacter; species Acinetobacter junii. The sequence continues at coordinate 1,882,597 of NZ_KB849655.1, read as the reverse complement.
ACTGAATACTTCATGCCCAACCGTACATGAAAAAACACTGAAAGATGCTTTAGATAAGTGGGATATTATTCGCACTGAAGATCCTGATGTTTATGAATTCTATCGCTCTTCTCCAGGCGGTGTTCCTACGCAAGTCGCATTCTCACAAAACCGTTATTATTCAACGCTTGATGGTGACCGTGAGAAAGGCGTAATCCGTAATGCGGAACATGCTTTCTCTAAAGACGGTGGTTTAGCTGTACTTTACGGTAACATCGCATTAGATGGTTGTATCGTTAAAACAGCGGGTGTAGATGAATCGATTCTGAAATTCACCGGCACAGCACGTGTTTTTGAAAGCCAAGATTCAGCGGTTGAAGCAATCTTAGATCATAAGATCGTTGCAGGTGACATTGTTGTGATTCGCTACGAAGGTCCACGCGGTGGTCCAGGTATGCAAGAAATGTTGTATCCAACAAGCTACTTGAAATCAAAAGGTTTAGGTAAAGACTGCGCTTTGATTACGGATGGTCGTTTCTCTGGTGGTTCTTCAGGCTTATCAATTGGTCACGTGTCTCCTGAAGCTGCTGAAGGCGGTGCGATTGGGTTAGTTGAAGATGGCGATACCATTGAAATCGATATTCCAAATCGTACGATTCACTTGAATGTAGATGATGCAACGATGGCTCATCGTCGTACGGTTCAAGAAGCGAAAGGCTGGCATCCAGCTGAAGAGCGCAAGCGTAAAGTTTCTAAATCACTTAAGATTTATGCAATGCACTCTACGAGCGCAGCAAAAGGCGCTATTCGCGTTCTGTAATTCTGATCGCCGCTTAAAGCGGCGAGATCCCTCTTACAATAAAAGGGGGATTTTTTTTTGATTTTATTAGATACTGAAGATAATTTTTGCTGACGTATAAATTGATACGTGAGTACAATTTCATTCACTTACAGATTTTATGACCATTAGAGGCTATCGACATGTCTTTGTTACGTCGTTGGTTTGATCCCATCCGATCGCGTTGGTTTTACCAAAAACCTTCTCGGCAGGCGGAATTACCCACGGAACAGGGTTTAAGCATTTATCTTCGTTTAGACGATGTTTATAGTTATCTTGCGGTACAACAACTGGATCAGTTGAATGAGATTTTGAGTGACGAACTCAAACCATTAAAGGTGATTATATCTAGACAGGGTGCAGAACCCCCAAATGGAATGACAGCCGAAGATTGGCTTCAATATTGTCTAAATGATGCCAAGATTCTAGCAAAACAGCATCGTTTTGGATTTGACGATACACCTGAAATACCAACAGCAGAAGCCTTACAACAAGCAGAAACAATTCTAAGAAATACGCCATTAAGAGAACAAAATTTTTTACATTTACTAGAAGATGTTTTTCATATGCTTTGGCAGCAGCAATATGGAAAATTACGTACTTTGCATGCCATGGCCAGCAAGCATCAAACTCCACAAAATTACCCAGAACGCATTTTTAAAGATGTGCCAGTGATTGCTAGCTATTTCGAATTTGGTGAGCGTAAGTATCAAGCTGTTGATGATTTATTACGTTTGACCCGCCGTTTAAAACAACAAAAACTACTTACGGGTAATCCCATCTTTTTGATTAATCATATTGAGTGGCGAGAGCATTTAATCAATGACGGTGAGTCTATAACTGAAGTTCAAGGTTTGCATCCAGAGCTGGATTTATATATCGCTCTTGAAGATCCAATGAGCTGGCTATTACTCGCCTACATCAAAGAAGAACTGGCAAATTATTACAATATCCAATTAAGCGTGTATCCATTAAGTTATCACGGACGTGATTGGTTTGATTGGAGTTTGGCAACACGAGTATCTAAGCGGACACAAGTTGCATTTACACCTTTTTGTCGACCAACCAAAGAGGCAACCTATGAAATGGCAAAATTGTTTTATAGCGTCCCTGTTGAGCAACAAGTCGACTGCATGCATGAGATTTTAGAAGCGGTTTGGACACGTGGAAAAGACTTATCCTTTAAGGCGCATTTTCAAAAAATGCAAAAGCGTCTGGATATTGACCAACTGACTGAACAAGATGTTGAACAATACTTAAAGCAAAATGATGTTCTGTGTCAGGAAAAGCATCAACCTGATTTTCCAGTCTTAGAGTTTCGTATAGACGGACAAACTTATGTGTTTAATAGTTTGTATCGAGTGTGGATGATTGAAAGCATTATTAGTAATGTTTTAGAAGAAAAGTATAAACAACAAAGCCAAGAGTAACTTTGAGCATTTTAATACTGAACAATAAAAAAGGAAAAAATGATGGGAACATGGTCACATGAATCGTTTGGAAATGACACTGCAAATGACTGGGCATACGAACTAGAGGATGCGACAGACTTTTCAGTGATTGAGGCTGCTTTACAGGTGGCACTTGATGAGGGCGATGAGTATTTAGATGCTGATTTAGCGATGGAAGCCATTGCTGCGGTTGAAGTAATTGCAAAGCGTCTTGGCAAAGGGACTCAATCCGATGTTTACACTGAGAAAGTAGATCAATGGTTAGAAACCATTTCGGAGCAACCAAGTGATGATCTGTTGTCATTGGCGAAGCGTGTTTTGGAACGAATAGTTGCTGATGATTCTGAACTCAAGGAATTGTGGCTAGAGTCCGATGAATATGAGTTATGGTTGGGGAACATTCAGCAGTTAAAAGATGCTTTAAATTAAAAGAAAAAGAGCCGCATTTGTGGCTCTTTATTTTTGAGTACTACCTTAAAGGATGATCTTTAAAATGCTGGACAACCCAATCGATAAACACACGTTGTCTAGGCGAGACCAATGATTTAGATGGATAAAGTAAAGAGACTGGTAAAGAGGGGACGATATATTCTGTTAATAATGGGCAAAGTAGTCCATTTTCAATTTCTTCTAGATGACCATAACGAGGCGCTTGGATAATTCCAAAACCTTGAATTGCTGCGGCTGAGTATGAGTGAGCGCCGTTGACTTGAAGCATTGAATTTAGCTCATATAGCTTTAACTCATTACGCACTACAAATTCTAAAGGTAGTGGTTTTTGTCGAGCTGAAGAATAAAACCCGACCATAAAATGCTGTTTTAAATCCGCTAATGTTTTTGGTACACCATATTTTTCTAAGTATTTAGGGCTCGCAAGTGTGATTTGTTCAACCTGTCCTAGTGCTCTAACGACAAGTTCACTGTCATTCAGTTGTCCGATTCGAATAACACAATCAATTCCTTCTTTTATGAGATCGACATATCGGTCACTTTCAGTCAAATGAAGTTGTATGTCTGGATACTCTGCTAAAAATAAATGTAAATGTGGAATGATGAAATGAGATGCGAAGATTCCATGCACTTCGATTTTTAATATGCCTTTAGGCTTAGCATGAATGAAGTCATTTTCGGATTCATCAATATAAGCCAGAATATATTTGCAATGTTGATAATAGATCGCACCTTCATCAGTCAGGCTCACTTGACGAGTTGTGCGAAAAAGTAGACGTGTATTGAGTTGAGCCTCCAATTGCTGGACAGCATCAGTAAGGGTCGAGCGAGGTAAATTAAGGAACTGCGCTGCTTTAGTGAAACTCTTATGCTCAACCACCTGTATAAATGCTGACATCGCATTGAGTTTATCCATAGCGCCCTTCTTTTGTTCGTATTCTTCGGATAATGATGCCGAATTTATCAGGATTATTTGCCTCTAACAGAACATTATCATGATTGGTATTCAATGATAAGTTGACTTATGTGAGGTCTATAATGAATACATCTTCAAATGATCGCGATGATAAAAAAGTTGTTCTGATTACAGGTGCATCACGCGGAATTGGTGCTTTTACCGCAACTTTGTTAGCGCAACAAGGACATAAGGTGGTGATTAACTATGCCAATAATGATCAACAAGCCACTCAAATCGTAGAAAATATTAAAGCGGCTGGAGGTACTGCGAGCCGATTTAAAGCGGATGTCAGCCAATCAAATCAGGTGGAATTATTGTTTGATTACGTGATTAATATGTATGGAAAAATAGATGTTCTGATCAATAATGCGGGCATTATGAATTTCAAAAAAATTGCGCTATTGGATGATGCAACAATCGATAAAGTGATTGCGATTAATCTAAAAGGCTCTTTGTATGCCATGCGAGAAGCAGCGAAACGACTTGAGCAAGGCGGGAAAATTATTAATTTATCGAGTAGTGTGATTGGTATGAAACTAGAAGGATATGGAATGTATACAGCCTCTAAAGCTGCGATCGAGTCTTTGACTGCCATTCTAGCCAAGGAACTTAGAGCTAAAAATATTACTGTGAATGCAGTCGCACCCGGTCCAACTGCAACGGAATTATTTTTTGAAGGAAAAAGTGATGAGTTGATTGCTCAATTGGCAAAAGCATCCCCACTTGAGCGTTTGGGCACAGTTGAAGACATTGCGGCGGTACTTAATTTTGTAGTTAGTGATGATGGTAACTGGATTAATGCTCAGACTATTCGAGTAAATGGTGGGATCGTATAACCAATTGAACAGGGTGAAAAAAGGCAGCTCATGCCACTGCTGTCCCACAAATATCACAAGAAGAACCTCAATTGAGGTTTTTCTTGTTTTCGCCATTTTTTATCAGGCACAAAGAGTGACCTTAAAAGTTTCCTTTCAAATAAATTGACCTGAATAATTCTCAGTAAACGCTGAACACTCCATCCTTCTTGTGCCATGTGTTTAGCGAAGTTCACCAGCAAATAGGCAATTAATGCAATCCATATTTGCGTTTGTATCGCATTGCGGCTTCGACCTAGAAATGACTTCAGTT
>NZ_KB849655.1:1705652-1877143 GCF_000368765.1 Acinetobacter junii CIP 64.5 | reverse complement strand
GATCTTAATTTTTGCCCAGAGTGGTGCAGTTTAGCCAGACGTTCAAAATCTTGTCTTAGAATGGGTTTGAGTAATTGATGAAATACGGTATTCTGATGTGACAAAACCTGAGTCCTTTATAGTTAAAGTGTTTGTTTGCACTCATATTTTAACTATTTAGACTCAGGTTTTTTTATTTAAAGCAAACTATGGGACAGTAGTGAGCTCATGCTGCCTTTGATGATTAAATTTTTATTTTTTTAGGCTAAATAGAACATTTAGAAAGATAGCGGCAAAGGTTGCTGTACCAATTCCACCTAAGTTAAAGCTTCCGAATAATAACTCGAAATTACCCGCACCTAAGATAATTGTCACAGATGCAACGATCAGATTTTTATTATTAGAGAAGTCGACTTTGTTTTCGATCCAGATTTTTGCGCCAGCAATGGTAATTAAACCAAAGACCACAATTGAGGCACCCGTAAGTACCGCGGTAGGGATTGTGCTGATCACGGCACCAAATTTTGGTGATAGACCTAAAAAGATTGCAAAGACACCAGCGATTACAAAGACGATGGTTGAATAAACACGGGTAACAGCCATGACACCGATATTTTCACCGTAAGTCGTCATCCCTGGTGCACCCACACCACCTGATAACGTGGTTGCTAAACCATCGGCAACAAATGCTTTACCAAGTTGAGGGGTTAGGTCTTCGCCTGTCATTGCACCCACTGCTTTGATATGACCTAAGTTTTCTGCAACTAAAATTAATGCAACAGGTGCAATAATTAACATGGCATTCATATCAAAAGTAGGATGCGAAAAGCTTGGAATACCAAACCATGGTGCTGCCGCGATTTGTGAAAAATCGATTGGTTTTCCAAAGCCAAGCACATTCGTCGCGATGACGTAAATGGCATAGGCAATCAGTAAACCTACCAACAGTAATAAACGCTGTAATAAGCCTTTGGTAAATACCGCGATAACACCCATGCTCAGCACAGTGATGAGCGCCATCCACATTTCAAAAGGCTGACCTGCAACACCTTTGATTGTTACTGGAGCAAGATTTAAACCAATGATCATTACGATCGCACCTGTTACAACAGGTGGCATTAATTTTTCAATCCAGCGTGTGCCTGTCAACATGACGGCAAAGCCAATTAAAGCATACAAGATACCGCAAGCAACGATACCTCCAAGTGCAACTGATAGATTCGGGTTTGCACCAGAGCCCGTGATGTGACCTGTAGCGGCTGCAACCACACCAATAAACGCAAAACTTGAACCGAGATAACTCGGTACACGTCCACCTGTGATCAAGAAGAAGATAATCGTACAAATCCCTGACATTAAAATCGCGAGATTTGGATTAAAACCCATCAGCAATGGCGCAAGAACAGTTGCTCCAAACATTGCAAATGCGTGTTGTACCCCGAGTACCGCGCTTTGTAAGGGCGGTAAATATTCGTTTGTCGCAACAGGGCGATGATCAATCTTCCCCTGATACGGCTGCCATTTTGGAAACCAATTTGACATAAAGTAGACTCATTATGTGATATCAGCGCGTATGATACCCTGTCTTAAATTATGCTTTCATCTATTGGTCATTGATCTGAATGAACGCAAATGGTCATAAATTTCATATTTTTACCTTTTGGTAAAATATATATGTAAATAAACTTTAGAATTCATTGTTGATTTTGATTGTTGTATTTGCAAAATAGCTCAATTTAATTTTTAAAATAAATTTAAAAAAATTTTGTCCAGTTGGCATATTTTGCCAATTTAGCCCTCATCAAACTGAATTATTTGATGAGGGTTAGACATAGAGAATGATTAACCTGTATTGCGAAGCCCTGCGGCAATACCTGCAATACTCACCATTAAGGCATGATCAACAGGAGTATGTTCTGTTTGATGCTCAGCTAAATATAAACGACGACGTTTCATCAACTCAGCTTGCAACAAATGAAGAGGCAGTAGATAAGGTTTTCTAACCTGCATCGACTGATCTAAGACCTCATTATTGCTCAGAAGTTTAGACTCACCTTTCAGATTCAAAAGTGTATCAACCGCATTTTGTAATCGTTGTCTTAACTCTATCCCGAGAGCTTTGAGGTCCTGATCATCAGTCAAATGAGATTCGTAATACAACGCAATGTCTGCATCTGATTTAGACAGTACCATTTCCAACATATCAATTAAGGTTTGGAAATACGGCCACTGATCTAGCATGTCATTGAGCGTATTTTTATGTTGTTCATGCACTTGATTAATTGCGGTGCCAGTTCCCAGCCAAGCGGGCAACATCAAACGAATTTGTGTCCAAGCAAATACCCATGGAATTGCACGTAAGGATTCGATGCCACCACTGACTTTTCGTTTTGCTGGGCGTGATCCCAATGGCAACATTTGCAACTCTAATTCTGGTGTAACGGTACGCAAATAACTCACAAAATTTGGATTCTCACGAACCGTTTGGCGATATACCTTAACGGAGAGATCCGTCATCTGATTCATCAAATCACGCCATTCTTTCTTAGGTTCTGGCGGTGGTAATAAAGTCGCTTCTAAGGTCGCAGCAGTATAGATTTCCAAGTTTTGTAAGGCAATCCCTTCTAAACCAAATTTAAAGCGGATCATTTCACCTTGCTCAGTCACACGAATAGCACCTGAGATTGAGCCTGGTGGTTGAGAAAAGAGCGCTTGTTGGGTTGGAGCACCGCCACGACTGATTGAACCACCACGACCATGGAATAGGGTTAATTGCACATCATGTTTTTTTGCAACCGAGGTGAGTTCTTCTTGTGCACGATATTGAGCCCAATTTGCTGACATAAAGCCTGCATCTTTGGCAGAGTCAGAATAACCAATCATCACTTCATGTTTGCCATGGATATGCTGCTTGTACCAATGCATATTAAACAAGGTATCCATGGTTTTGGCAGCGCCGTCCAAATCTTTCAAGGTTTCGAACAATGGCACGACACGCAGAGGATGTTGAATACCCGCTTCTTTTTGCAAGAGCAATACAGCCAACACATCACTTGGATATTCAGCCATTGAAATGATATAAGCCCCTAAACTCTCTGCTGGTTGCTCAGCTAGAGTACGCATAGTGGCAAACACTTCGAGCACATCTGGATGTTGAATGAGACTACCTTCTGGCTCATTCAAATACTTAGGTAATAATGGACGTTTACTTTGTAATTCCTGAATCAAGAAGTTTTGACGCGCTTGTTCTGTCCACGATTCGAAATTACCCAAACCTAAATATTCCGTAATCGCAGAAATGGCTTGACGATGACGACCTGATTCTTGGCGGATATCGAGTTTGAGTAGTTCAATTCCGAAACAATTCACACGATAGATAAAATCGAGCAGTTGTCCGTTGGCGATTTCAGCAAGGTTACTGTCCACAAGGGAGCGATAGCAAAGCAGAAGAGGAGCCAATAATTCATCTTTATTTCGAATGATATTGCTATCGTCGGCATCCAAACCTTGTAAACGTTGACCTAAACAATAACGTGTTGCTTTAAGTCGTTCACGGGTAATGCGTAGATATTCACGGTACGGCTCAGGATGTTCATAACCTAAAGCTTCACTAAGTTCTTTAGAACAATTTTGGATAGAAAGTTCCCAACGTAGATTCTCAATATCACGGAGGTATAAATCTGCAGCCTGCCAACGCGATAACCACAGAACTTCCTGTGTCACTTGATGAGTGACATTCGGATTACCATCGCGGTCGCCACCCATCCATGAAGCAAAGCGGATCGGCGCTATGCTGAGAGGCAAAGCTTGCAGGCAATGCTGTTGTGTTAATTCATTTAATTCACGAATAAATTTAGGTACAGCATTCCATAACGTTTGTTCAATCGTTGCAAACCCCCATTTTGCTTCATCTACAGGCGTCGGGCGGTGTTGACGGATTTCATCGGTTTGCCATGCAGAGGTGACTAGCTGTTTGAGTGTGGCGATGGTCTGTTGACGTTCACGAGGCGTTAATTTCTTTTGATCAAGCTGTGATAGACAATCCGTAATATCATCATATTTTTGGATCAGGGTACGACGACTCACTTCTGTTGGATGCGCTGTCAGTACTAGCTCAATTTTTAGATCGCAAATTTGTTGAAATAATTGCTGTTCAGAAATTTGCTGATTTTTAAATTTCTCAAATAGATGAGTGAGTGGATTTGGGCTAGGCGCATGCTCGTCAAACTCTGCATGACGTCGACTACGTACCACGTGATATTGTTCAGCGATATTAGCGAAGTTAAGAAAATGTGAGAATGCTCGTGTTAAGGGCAAAATCTCCTCATCTTTTAGCCCAAGAAAAAGCTGTTCTAACTGCTTCTCTGCTTCTATTTGACCGTCACGTGCGCCTTTTGCTAAAGCGCGAATTTGCTCAATTTGATTAAACAAATCTTGCCCAGCATGTAGTTTTAATGTTTCGCCAAGTAAGTTGCCCAGTAATCGGACGTCTTCCCGTAATGGAGCTGTGATTTGTTGAATCATTCTATTTCTCCTGATGTTCTCATTCGACTATAACGTGATTGAGAGACAATCCAAGAGCAGAACGTAAAAAAATGTGAATTTTATTTAATTTTTGGGTTGATATTTAAGCAAAAAAAGCTCAATCGCTTGTTGAATCATCTGATCGATTTCATTCGCGGTCGGCACTTCATCCAATCCGAGTAGAACTCGGTAATGACGTAAGCCCAACATTAAAGACACGATTAATTCAGTTTGTTTTAAAGGATCGTCAGCACGAATAAATTTAAGTGCAATTGCCTGCTCAAAAAAATTACACCAAACATTGCTCATACGTGTATGTGAAGCATCGAAAAACTGCTGTGTTAAAGGGCTTTGTTCTGCTGCGAGTTCGAACAATAAACGATCAAGTTTTAATGCCTCAGGAAGATAAATAATAGTTAAAGCACGATGGCACATCAGATAGAGTGCTTGTGTAAAATTGGTTTCTGCCGTGAGAATGATTTCTTTAGCACAAATAGATTCTTCACAGGTTTCTTCAATTGCACAGATAAATAAATTGGCTTTGTCTTGAAAGTGGTTATACACGGTCAGTTTCGTGACGCCTGCTTCTTTGGCAATTTGATTCATGTTGGCAGCGTGATAACCCATTTTTAGGAAAAGAGATTTCGCAGCCTGTAAAATTTTAGCTCTTTTTTCCAAATCTTTAGGGCGACCACTACTGTTTTGCACGTTATCGTTCTCTTTTAATTAAATTAAAAATCAAATAAATAACTTTAATTTTTAATTAGTGTACTCATGGGTATATTAATTAAAAAATAAACAATTTATCATGATATTCATATTGTGCCTTAAAAAATCAATTTGAATAAGAGCGAAAAAGAGATGAATCTGCTAAATCATGTAATTGTGGGATTGCTCGTACTCAGCAGTGTCACTTTAACAGCATGTCAAAAAGAGGTTCCAAAGACGGAAGAAATTCCTTATGTCATGGTCGCGCAACCGAGTAGTAATCATATTGATCAAAAAAGCTATGCAGGTGATGTACAGGCGAGACAGCAAACGGCATTGGCATTTCGTGTTGGAGGACAAATTACCGAACGCTTTGTTGATGTTGGTGATCGAGTCAGAGTTGGGCAAGTATTAGCGAAGTTAGATGTTAAAGATGCTCAGTTACAACTTAATGCAGCTAAAGCACAGCTAGACAGCGCACAAGCAGCAGCAAAAATTGCAGCGCAAGAATATCAGCGTTATCAGCAATTATTGCCAGTAAATGCAGTCAGTCGCTCACAATTTGATGCGATCAAAAATCAATACGAAGCGGCACAAGCAAGTTTGCAACAAGCACGCTCAAACTATGAAGTTTCTTCGAATCAAACGGGATATAACCAGCTGATCTCCAATAAAAATGGCGTGATTACCGAACGTCAAATTGAAGTGGGTCAGGTGGTTGCAGCAGGACAGGCTGCCTATCTGCTCGCGATTGATGGAGAGCGTGAAGTTGTATTTGGAGTCCCTGAACAAGCAGTCGCAACGATTAAAGTGGGGCAGCCTGCTTGGGTCACACTGTGGTCTCAGCCAGACCTTCGCTTTGCAGCTAAAGTACGAGAGGTTTCTCCTGCTGCTGATCAATCTCGAACATTTACGGTCAAGGTTTCCTTATTGGAAGGTCAATCTAGCATTCAGTTGGGACAAAGTGCGCGTGTATTCTTTGTTGCAAATCAAACGAATGTCCTCAGCGTCCCACTTTCTAGTGTGACGGCTAATGATCAGCAGGCATTTGTATGGGTCGTGACGACAAATAAGACCTTACGTAAAGTTCCAGTTCGCTTGGGTGCTTATGGTCGAGATAGTGTTCCTGTCCTGTCTGGTTTAAAAGCAACGGACTGGGTTGTGGTTGGCGGTGTACATTTGTTACGTGAGCAACAAAAGATTCATCCTGTAGACCGAGAGAATCGTGAAGTCACGATCAAAACTGGAGGTTAATCATGAAATTTAACCTCTCAGAATGGGCACTGAAAAATAAAGGCATTGTGCTTTATTTTATGCTGCTACTCGGCATCGTCGGGATTATGTCTTATTCCAAGCTGTCGCAAAGTGAGGACCCACCTTTTACCTTTAAAGTGATGGTGGTACAGACTTATTGGCCAGGTGCAACGGCTAAAGAAGTCTCGACACTCGTGACCGATCGAATTGAAAAAGAATTAATGACCACAGGTCAGTATGACCGCATCATGGCTTATTCACGTCCTGGAGAATCTTTGGTGACTTTTGTTGCTAAAGACAGTTTACCTTCGAGTGCAATACCTGATGTTTGGTACAACGTCAGAAAAAAGGTCAATGATATCCGCCATCAGTTACCCAGTGGTGTACAAGGACCATTTTTCAATGATGAGTTTGGCGATACTTTTGGCAACATCTATGTCCTTACAGGGAACGATTTTGACTATGCGGTAATGAAAGAATATGCCGATCGTTTGCAACTGCAATTGCAACGAGTCAAAGATGTGAGCAAGGTCAATTTAGTCGGATTACAAGATCAAAAAATATGGATTGAATTATCCAATACCAAAGCGGTGCAGCTCGGTGTACCTGTGACAGCGATTCAAGAAGCGATACAAAAGCAAAATGATATGGCAAGTGCAGGATTCTTTGAGACTGGCACAGATCGTATTCAACTTCGCGTCAGTGGACATTTGCACAGTGTAGATGATCTGAAAAAAATGCCGCTATTGGTCGGTGATAAAACCATTCAATTGGGGGATGTTGCTGATGTTTATCGGGGCTTCAGTGAACCTGCTCAGCCTCGCATGCGTTTTATGGGGGAAAATGGAATTGGCATCGCGGTTTCGATGCGCAAAGGCGGTGACATTATCGCTTTGGGCAAAAACTTAGAAACCGAATTTAATCATTTGCAGAAATCATTGCCTGTGGGCATGAAACTTCAAAAAGTTTCAGATCAACCAGTCGCAGTACAACGCAGTATTCAGGAATTTTTAAAGGTATTGGCTGAAGCGGTTATTATCGTTTTATTGGTCAGCTTCTTTTCATTGGGTTTTCGCACAGGACTGGTGGTGGCTTTGTCTATTCCACTCGTTTTGGCAATGACCTTTGCAGGGATGAATCTATTTGATGTCGGTCTGCATAAGATTTCCCTCGGTGCCTTGATTCTTGCACTCGGTTTGTTGGTCGATGATGCCATTATTGCTGTTGAAATGATGGCAATTAAAATGGAGCAGGGCTATAGCAGACTCAAAGCAGCAGGATTTGCGTGGCAAACCACGGCATTTCCAATGCTGACAGGAACATTGATTACCGCAGCAGGTTTCTTACCGATTGCAACGGCACAATCAGGCACTGGCGAATATACACGTTCTATTTTCCAAGTCGTAACCATTGCGTTAATTGTGTCATGGATAGCAGCCGTACTATTTGTTCCATATTTGGGTGAAAAATTACTCCCTGACTTCACCAAGCAACAACAGAAAGCAGCATGGTATTTGAGGCTTTGGGCGAGATTGCGGAAACAGCCTGAACCTGTTGTACAGGCACATGGACAGCACCATGATCCCTATCAAACCAAGTTTTATCAGTCTTTCCGTCGTATGGTAGAGCTCTGTATTACGTATCGTAAAACAGTAATCGGAGTCACGGTGGCAATCTTTGTTTTATCAGTTGCGATGTTTAAATTCGTTCCTCAACAATTCTTTCCACCATCTAACCGTGCAGAAATCTTAGTGGATTTAAAGCTTGAAGAAGGTGCGTCACTGACAGCGACTGAACAGGCTGTTAAAAAGGTGGAGTCATTCTTATCTAAACAAAAAGGGATCGATAATTATGTTGCCTACGTTGGAACAGGTTCTCCTCGCTTTTACTTACCTTTAGACCAACAACTACCGCAAGCCAGTTTTGCGCAGTTTGTCGTACTCGCATCGTCTTTAGATGATCGTGATGAAATTCGCCGTTCTTTAGAAACGCAAATCAAGCAATTATTGCCTCAAGTGCGTACTCGTGTTTCGTTGCTCGAAAATGGTCCACCAGTGGGATACCCATTGCAATATCGTGTTTCAGGAGAAGATCTAAGCACCGTGCGTCTATGGGCACAAAAAGTGGCAAAAGTGATGAGTGAAGATCCGAATACCACCAATGTGCATTTAGATTGGGGTGAGCCAAGCAAGATTATTGCTATCGAAATCGATCAAGACCGTGCGCGTCAAATGGGTGTTACGAGTTTTGATTTAGCCAATTTCTTGAATGCTTCGGTGACTGGTACAGTGATGAATCAGTATCGCGAAAAACGTGAGTTAATTGAAATTCGCTTGCGAGGAGATCAGGCTGAGCGTGCAGAAGTGGCATCTTTAGCATCTTTAGCCGTTCCGACAACGCAGGGCACAACAGTCCCATTGGCACAGATTGCAAAAATCGAATCACGATTTGAAGAAGGCTTGATTTGGCATCGTAACCGTTTACCAACCATTACTGTAAGAGCAGATATTCGTAGCCATCTACAACCTGCCACGGTAGTTCAGCAGTTAGCTGATCAGATGCAGGACTTGCGTGATGATCTGCCAAATGGTTATTTGCTCGAAGTTGGGGGAACTGTTGAAGAATCTGCTAAGGGTCAAAGTTCAGTCAATGCAGGAATGCCATTATTCCTAGCTGTAGTGATGACTTTGCTCATGATTCAATTACGCAGTATGTCGCGTGCGACGATTGTATTGTTAACCGCACCATTAGGGTTAATAGGCGTTGTTGCATTCTTGCTATTGTTTAATAAGCCTTTTGGTTTTGTGGCTATGCTTGGGACAATCGCCTTGTCTGGTATGATCATGCGTAACTCATTGATCTTGATTGATCAGATTGAGCAAGACATTCAGGCTGGACAAGCAGCATGGGATGCGGTGATTGATGCGACGATGCGACGATTCCGTCCGATTGTACTGACAGCACTTGCTGCAGTTCTTGCAATGATCCCACTTTCACGCAGTATTTTCTTTGGTCCAATGGCTGTTGCAATTATGGGTGGATTGATTGTTGCGACCTTATTAACCCTATTTTTCCTGCCTGCACTCTATGCAGCGTGGTTTAAGGTCAAAAAAGCAACATATCTAACGTAATTATTTTGTGAATAAAGGTGCGAAATATTGAAAATTTCAATATAGTAGCACCTATATTTTAAGACCAAAAAATAATTGAATTTCATTGCATGATTGATTTGGCAAAATGCATGGATTGAGGTGAAATAGAGCATGGGGCAAGACAATATTGAGCAGCATCGTCGCTATGTAGCGATTTCTTACGTGTTCATGTTTCTTGCATTATTTACAATTTTGTTTGCTGCGTTTGCATACATGTTTGCACGAAAAGTTGCGATTGTGGATAATGCCGAAGTTTGGATTCATGCGCATGCCCTATGGATCATGCGTAATGTGCTGTTATTTATTATGATGGCTTTTTTTGCCTCTTTGTGGTTTATCCCATTGTTCTTTTTTGCATGGGACAGTGCAATTTGGGTGACTGCTACAACAGTCGCAGGTGTCGTATTTAGTTCAATTGCTTGGTTATTCTTGTTGAATGCTTGGCTGAAAGGACTTTCTAAGTATTTAAAAAATAAAGCAGTTTTCTAATAAAGCTGCTTTTTTATTAACTTAGACCTTGTAAATTTGTAATATAGCCCCTATCTAGGCTCTGTTGATCTCAAAAATAAGATCAACAGAGCCTATTTATTCGTAGAGATTTAATAAATTCCGTGAGGAGCATCGCCAACCATGGCTAAACGTGATTATTATGAGGTTTTAGGCGTTTCGAAAACCGCAGGTGATGATGAGATCAAAAAAGCCTATCGTAAGTTGGCGATGAAGTATCACCCTGACCGTAACCCTGACAACGCTGAAGCTGAAGAAAAATTCAAAGAAGCATCAGAAGCCTATGAAATCCTGTCTGACAGTGAAAAGCGCAGTATGTATGACCGTGCTGGACATAGTGCATTTGAAGGCGGTTTTGGTGGTGGCGGTGGCTTCGGTGGCGGTTTTAGTGCCGAAGATATTTTCAGCCAATTTGGTGATATTTTTGGTGGTGCATTTGGTGGCGGTCGCCAGCAGCAACGCCAACGCCGTGGTTCAGACCTCCGCTATGTGATGGAATTGACCTTAGAAGAAGCAGTTAAAGGCGTTAAAAAAACCATTACTTTTACGGCTCCTGCACCATGTGAAACTTGTGACGGTAAAGGATCTAAAAATCCAAACGATGTCGAAACATGCCGTACTTGTCATGGTTCAGGTCAAGTTCGTATGCAACAGGGTTTCTTCTCTGTGCAGCAAACTTGTAGCACCTGTCGTGGTCAAGGCAAAATTATTAAAAATCCTTGTAATACTTGTCATGGCTCTGGTGTTGCAGATCGTCAACAAACACTTGAAGTTACTATCCCTGCGGGTGTGGACAACGGTGATCGTGTTCGCTTAACAGGTAAAGGCGAAGCGATTCGTGATGGTCAATCAGGTGATTTATACGTTGAAGTGGTTGTGCGCGAGCATGAAATTTTTCAACGTGATGGCGCTGATCTATATATGGATGTGCCAGTTAGTATCGCGGATGCCGCTTTGGGTAAAGAAATTGAAATCCCAACCTTGGACGGTCGTGTGAGTTTGAAGATTCCTGAGGGAACTCAAACGGGTAAATTATTCCGCTTACGTGGTAAAGGTGTTCGCCCTGTACGTAGTAGTATGGTGGGTGATTTACTTTGCCGCATCGTTGTAGAAACCCCAGTAAATTTAACCAGCCGTCAACGCGAGTTACTTAAAGAATTACAAGCCTCTTTAGATGGTGATGGTCATGCATCGTCTCCAAAGAAAAAATCATTCTTTGATCGCCTCTTTGATTAATAGGCATCAATAAAAAACCTGCTTCGGCAGGTTTTTTTATGGGAAATTTTAAATCCTCAGCAACCTTCATTTTTCAAATGAGGGCGCATTGTCTATCCTATAACATACTGAATTAGCAGAAATTTACCCTCTATTTTTAAAGAGGTGTTAGGGGGATTTAAGTCTATGATAAGTAATACTTTATAGATGTATAGATGCCATTCATTTGCTATAGTAGCGAAATTGTTTAAATAAAAGACTGGGAAACATTATGTCAACTTCTCCACGCATTGGGATCTTAGGTGCTGGCGGACGCATGGGCCGTATTCTGATTCAGGCTGTACAAGAAGCAGGCTATCAACTTGCAGCAGCAGTAGAACGCCCTGAAAGCAGTTTAGTCGGCGCAGATGCAGGTGAGCTTGCAGGCGTTGGAAGTTTGGGCGTAAAGATCGTTGGCAGTTTAGCTGAAGTATTAAAAGATTGTGAAGTGGTGATTGATTTCACTGCACCAGCCGCAACAGAACAACACTTAAAGCTTTGTCGTGAAGCTGGTGTAGCGATGGTGATTGGAACGACGGGCATGTCTGAGGAACAAAAAGCATTCTTAGATGAATCAGCAACTCAAACCCCAGTTGTTTATGCTGCAAACTATTCTGTAGGTGTAAATGTATCAATCAAACTTTTGGAACTTGCAGCAAAAGTATTTGGTGATACGGTCGATATCGAAATCATTGAAGCACATCACCGTCATAAAGTAGATGCACCGTCTGGCACAGCATTTATGATGGGTGAAGCAATAGCTGATACCTTAGGGCGCAACTTAAAAGAAGTTGCAGTCTATGGTCGTGAAGGCTATACGGGTCCACGTGATCGTCAAACTATCGGTTTTGAAACCATTCGTGGTGGCGATATTGTGGGTGAGCATACCGTTATGTTTATCGGTGAAGGTGAACGTGTTGAAGTGACGCACAAAGCGACAAACCGTATGAACTTCGCTTCGGGTGCAGTACGTGCAGCAGCATGGGTTGTAGGGCGTGAAGCTCGTAAATATGACATGAAAGATGTCTTAGGCTTTAACGATATTCAAGTATAAAAAGTTCCCTTTTTGCACTATAAAAAGAGCTTATTGCGCTTTCAATACATCCCAAAAAGCACGATAAGCTCCAAACCTCATTACAACAATTGAGCATGACATGAATAAAAAACATATTGTTCTTGCTACGCTGCTAAGTGCGACGAGTTTGGTCGTCAGTGCCGCAGAAGCTCCAAAACTCAGTTTGCATCGAAATAATATTAAAGTTTGGACATATCAAACTAAAAATAATCCAGTATTCCAATATAAAGCAGAAACAACGTTTGATGTGCCATTAGAACGGGCTGTAGCCGTAGTTCTAGATGTTGAACGCACCCCACAATGGGTTCCTTATGTGGGTAAGGCTCAACTATTATCTCGAGACGAGAAGAAGGGTGAGTTCACGTTATATATGGTGCTTGATTTTCCTTTTCCATTAAAAGATCGCGATGTAGTGATTAAAGGGAAAATGAGTAAAAACGCGGATGGCAGTATTAGTATTAAAAACAATGCCATTAAAAATAACTATCCTGAACAGCCTGATGTGATTCGTTTAACCCGCTATGAGGGTGATTGGACTTTTCAAAAGTTAGCAAATAATAAAGTCAAAGTATCAACAACGGGTTATGCAGATCCAGCTGGTGCAATTCCGCTTAGTTTTGTGAATATGTTTGTACAGCAACAACCCTATCAAATGCTGATGAAAATGAAAAAGGAAGTGAATAATCCTTTGTATGCACAACCGAAATTACCAGATGTACTGAAGTAATAAAAAAGCCTGATTCAATCAGGCTTTTTTATGTTCTAGGTTTGGGTGCAGTGCTGATAGTTAAGCTTAGATCGAGATGCGAGAAAGATTTGGATAAACACCAAAAGTAATCCAATCGCTGCAAGACCTGCTCCGATCATTGATACTGAGGCATAGCTCAGACCTAGACTTAAAACAGCTCCTCCAGCCGCCGCACCAACTGCATTGCCTAAGTTAAATGCTCCGATATTTACAGAGGAAGCGAGACCAGATGCTTCATGTGCTACCGACATAACGCGCATTTGCAGTGATGGCACAATTGCAAATGCTGCCGCGCCCCATAAAACCAGCCCAACAGCAGTTCCGACTTGGGTTTGAGCCAGCAGAGGGAAAACTGCCATCAATACAATCAAGGCGATGAAGAAACCAATTAAAGTCTTATCAATAGACCGATCTGCAAGCTTGCCACCTAGATGGTTTCCAATTGAAAAGCCAACCCCAATTAAAACTAACATCATGGTGATAAACATCGGTGAGGCGTGATTGAAAGCAACTAAACTCGGGGCGATATAAGTGTATAGGGTAAACATTGCGGAGGCACCGAACACGGTGGTAAGAAGTGCCAAAATCACAGGGAGCCGAGTGAGAACTTTTAATTCCATTTTAACATCAGGTTTTTGTCCAACAGCACCCACAGGCAGTGCTTTCCATAGAGAAAACATCGTCACTACACCCAACACCGCAATCGCAAGAAAAGACATCCGCCAGCCAATGGTTTGTCCTACCCATGTCGCTAAAAGAACGCCACCAATATTGGCAATTGTTAGTCCCATGAACATGGTAGCTACAGCACTGGCTTGTTTATGTGCAGGTACAACACTCGCAGCCCAATCCCGAAGAAAGCACCGTGATTGAGACTGGTAATCAAGCGTGCGCCCATCAGGCTCATATAATTTGGTGCAAATGCCGCAATTAAGTTGCCTATGGTAAAAATGGCCATCAGAAGAATTAAAGCATTGCGACGAGCAAAACCACCGAACCATAAAGTGACAATTGGGGCACCTAGCATCACCCCCAAGGCATAACCTGTGATCAACATACCTGCACTTGGAATCGAAACACCAAGATCATGGGCAATGTTCGGCAATAAGCCCATAGGCGAGAATTCAGTGGTTCCAATGGCAAACGCACCAATAGCTAATGCGAGCAAAGGAAGATTGATGCGCTGCTTCATGTTTATTTATCCCATACTGGTGCAAGTTCAGGTGGGTCAATTTCACGACCATTACGATCCAGTTCCGCAATCAGCTGCATTTCTTGTTCGCTTAGTTTTAATTCTTGTGCTTTCAAGTTGCTGATCAGGTTCTCACGTTTGGTTGATGATGGAATAACCGCATAACCCTTTTGTAGTGCCCAAGCTAAAGAAACTTGTGCTGAAGTAGCCTGATGTTGTGCTGCAATCTCAAGCAAAGTTGGGTCTTTGAGCACTTTCCCGTAAGCAAGAGTCATATAAGAGGTTACATCAATCTGTTGTTGTATCAGGTAATTTGCCAAGTTTTGATTTTGCAAATAAGGGCTTAGTTCGATTTGATTGGTGGCAATATGTTCTGCGCCAATGCTATCAATCGTTTGTTGAGTAAGTGCAATATTGAAATTTGAAATCCCAATGAGTTTGGTTAAGCCTTGTTGTTTGGCTTCTAATAATAATTGCATCACTTCTGTGATATCTGTCCCTTGCGATGGTGCTGGCCAATGGATTAAGGTCAGATCAACTGCTTCAGTGCCTATTTTTGCAAACTTTCTTTTAGGCTTGGGATCAGGCGTTGTTCAGAAAAGTTATTGACCCATATTTTTGTAGTTAAGAATAAATCTTGGCGAGCAATCCCGCTTTCACGGATAGCCTGTCCTACTGCTGCTTCATTCTCATAAATTTGTGCTGTATCAATAGCGCGATAGCCGACATCTAAGGCAGTTTTGACTGAATCAATCAGGATTTGATCATTTAAACGATAAGTACCTAAACCAAATTGAGGGATTTGCATATTCTTCACCTAATTTTTTAACTCAAAAGAGTCTAATTTGTTGATGAAGGCAATTTTGCGATGATTATTGTTGCTAAAAAATAGATGAATTTGCAAAATATAGTTGACTAAATATCAACAATAGGGGGAGATGATGAAATCAAGTATTGAGGAATTGCTCGCCTTTATAACGATTGTTGATACAGGTTCATTTATTGCAGCTGCTGAGCGATTAGGTCAAACAGCATCTGGCTTGAGTCGTTCTTTAAGTCGTTTAGAGTCTAAGCTTGAAGTGACTTTGCTGGAACGCACCACACGAAAATTAAAACTCACTCAAGAAGGTCAGCAGTTCTTAGCGCATGCCCGAAAGATTTTAAATGATTTGAATGCGGCCGAAGAAGCTTTGCAGCGTTCAGATCAAGATACATCTGGTTTGATTCGTGTTGATTCGGCTGCGCCATTTATCTTGCACGTGATTGCTCCTTTGATGCGCGTATTTCGGCAGCGCTATCCGAATATTGAAATTGAATTAAACAGTAATGATCAAGTGATTGATTTACTAGAGCATAAAACTGATGTTGCATTTCGCTTTGGTGAATTACATGACTCAAGTCTTCATGCAAAATTGGTATGTAAAAGTCGCTTGTATATTGTGGCAAGTCCACATTACTTAAAACGGATGGGGACACCGACGCAAGCAAAACAATTGTTACAGCATGATTTAATTGGCTTCACACGCCCGATTCATATTAATCAGTGGCCGATTAAAGTAGATGATGAATACTTCTTTGCACAAGCCAAAATCAAAGCATCTAGTGGGGAGACAGTACGGCAATTGTGTCTACGAGGACAGGGAATTGCACGATTATCTGAGTTTGAAATCTGGCAAGATTTAAACGAAGGACGTTTGGTCGCATTATTTGAAGACCAAATTGAGCACTCTTATCAAAGCATCCATGCTGTTTATTACCAACAAGAGCATTTACCCAAACGTGTTCGTCTCTTTATTGAATTTTTGTCTGAGCAACTAAGCCAAGGTTTTTCTGTGTGTCAGTAGACGTGGGTGGAACTTGAACTTCGAGAACAGGAATAGATTCTCCTGTTGTTTGAGGGATAGACATGACAATCTGTTGCTCTTTGCGCGTACACTCCAAAACAACTGTTGATAATAATGATGCGCTTACGACCACACCATTTTCATTGGGTTTTTTATAGGTCAACTCTACCGTATCTGTTTTGGTTTGAGGGTTATGATTTTTTAGTTTCCATAGCTCATAACCTTGTCGGTTTTGAATTTTTAAATAACCTTCAGCGAGAGATTTGCAAATTTCTTGCTGCTGATATGTTTTCTGATCAGGCAACTGACAACCTGTAAGTAGCAATATACTTACTAAAAATAAGTTATTAATTTTCATTGTTTTATTCCTCTGCTGTTGATTTTTATAGCTTAAAGGTGTTGTATAAACCAATACAGATACAGAAATTTTTAAAAAATCAGTACAGACATGACATTTCAATATCAACGCTTGGCGGAACAGCTGTCACAAAAGATTTACCAACATGAACTGCAACCGCAACAGAAGTTAAGTTCATTAAGAGAATTTGCACGCCAACAAAAAATCAGTTTAAGCACAGCGCAGCAATGTTATGAATTGTTAGAAGCCAAAGGCTTGATTTATGTCAAACCTAAATCAGGTTACTTTGTTAGCTCGAGACAATACCAAAGTCCGGTACCTGAAAGCCCAAAATTTGAATCGATGCCAAGACGAGTTTCAAATTTAGAGTTGCAAAATCAAATTCAAACGGCATCCATACAAAGTCATTTAACGCCCTTAGGTGCGATTCAGTTATCTCCTCATTTAATACCTGTGGATGGATTACGCCACTCTTTGCAGCGAGCTTTGAAGCATTGCCAACCTGAAGATTTTTTGTACTGTAATAAACAAGGACATCTACAGCTCCGACAAGCACTTTCTGATCATTGGCGTGAGGATGGTATCTACATCGCCCCAGACGATATTTTTATTAGTAATGGATGTATGCCTGCACTGTCACTGTTGATTCAGCAAATGAGTCGAGAGGGCGACAGTATTATCGTTCCAACACCAACCTTTAACGGTCAGCTTCAGCTCCTTGCAGGATTGAAACGTAAAATTATTGAAATACCTGCGGATCATCAAGGCATAGACCTAGAGCGGTTAGAATATTTTATGCAGCAGGGTAGTGCGAAGTTATGCTTACTGACTGCGAATTTTCAAAATCCTTTGGGCTATTGTCTGAGCAATCAGCAAAAACAAAAAATTGCCGAGTTGGCACAAAAGTATCAATGCTTTGTTTTGGAAGATGATATTTATGCTGAATGTAGTTTTCAAAAAGAACGCCCTTTACCGATTCGTTATTGGGATCAACAGGGCTATGTAATTTGGTGTGGTTCTGTTTCTAAATCTTTATCGAGTGCTTATCGTGTGGGGTGGTTTTGTTTAGGTCAACAATTACAGCACTTAAGACCAGCTCTGTTAGCAAATAATGTTGGGGTTAATACCCCCTTACAGCTTGGTTTAGCCGACTTTATCTATAGTCGTGCCTATCGAGAACATTTGGAACGTTTAAGACCTGCTCTCATGCAGCAAGTCGAACAATATCGTGCATGTATTTTGGAGCAGTTTCAGGGGATTCCGATCGCACTTAGCCAATCGAGTGGTGGATATGCGCTGTGGATGCAACTACCAAACACCATTACAGGTTTAGAGTTGTATTATCGCGCGCAGCAATATGGAATCAATATCGTTCCAGGTGAGGTATTTGGTGAAGATCAGCGCTATCAGCATTTTCTACGATTAAACGCTGGCCATGCTTTGACAGATGAAATCCGCCAAGCTATTCAGCAGTTGGCGGATTGGGTCAGAGAAAGTCTCACGTCGAAATTGAGTTAGTCGAAGTCTGCTTTCAATACGATGCGATAACGTGCTTGACCTGAATGAAGTCGCTCAATGGCATCGTTGAGCTGTGACATTGGATAGAGTTCAATTTGCGGGGCGATATTTTTACGTGCTGCAAATTGAAGAAGTTGACGAAGTGCCAAAGGAGAACCCGTCGGTGAACCAGTTACTGATTTGGCACCATCAATCAAAGCACCGACTGAAACTGGAATAGGTTCTAAAGTCAGACCTAGAAAATGCAATGAGCCATTCGGTGCTAAAGTGCTGAGAAAGGCTTGCCAGTTTAGCGTCACATTGACTGTACTCAACAATAAATCAAATTTTCCTCGTTGAGCTTTGATGGCATGCGCATCGCGGCTATTCACCACGTGATCTGCACCCATGGCTTTCAGCTCATCAGTTTTCTCAGGATTTGAGCTAAATGCCGTAATTTCACAACCCCATGCTTTGAGCAGTTTAATCGCCATGTGACCTAAGCCACCGATACCAATTACACCGACATGATGCGTGGCTTGAATTTTATGTTTAAGTAGAGGATCGAAAACTGTAATCCCGCCACATAACAAAGGACCTGCACTTTCTGGGTCTAAATCATCGGGTAGCGGAATCACCCATTGCCAGCCAGCTCGAACTTTATCTGCAAATCCACCAGCATGTCCTACGATCGTTGCAACACTGCCGCCAGTACATAACACTTGATTACCACCGATGCAGGGATCACAAGCTTGACAACTTTCTGCTGTCCATCCGATACCTACACGTTGACCTACTTTGAGTCCTCTCGCTTCAGAACCAAGAGCAGTGATGGTTCCAATAATTTCATGACCAGCAACCACAGGATAAGTAGATGATCGCCAATCGTTATTAATCACTGAAATATCTGAATGACATAAACCACAATATTCAACTTTGACTTCGACTTGATGGGCTTGTAAATCGCCTGCGTCAAATTGATAAGGAACCAGTTGTTCACCTGCTTGCATCGCAGCATAAGCACGTATTTGATTGTTGCTCATGGAAGGACTCCTTTGGAGAGGATTGTATTTTATTTAAAGGGACAATGATTTTCGTGATCGTTGACCATGCCCACAGCTTGCATGAATGCATAACAAGTCGTTGGACCCACAAACTTAAATCCACGCTTTTTTAAGGTTTTAGACAGGGTTTGGCTGATCTCTGTTTGTGCAGGGGCTTCTCGATAATTGATCACATCATTGTTCAATACATCGTGACTGACAAAAGCCCACAGCCATGCAGAGACATCGTCAACATCCTGCTTTAATTGTTGCCAAGCAATCGCATTGTCTCGAATGGCTTTTATTTTACCTAAATGGCGAATCAGACCTGTATCACTCAGTTTATGTTCCAGTTGATCATCTGTAAGCTCGGCAATTTTTGCTACAGGATGTTGAAAGAAATGAGCACGGTAGTGTTCTCTTTTCTTGAGTACCGTAATCCAAGAGAGACCAGCTTGTTGACCCTCTAGGCAAAGCATTTCAAATAAACGCGCTTCATCGTATTCAGGCTTACCCCATTCTTCATCATGGTAAGCGATATACAGGGGGTCATCAGAGCACCAACCACAGCGTTGAATTGTCATTTTGATGCTCCATATCGTTATAAATATCGAGAAAATTAAAGTTTGAATGCAACCCATTCATTTGGGCGAGTATCCCAATAATACAACTCAGCAGAACTCAAATCAGTGAATTTCAACCAAAAGTCTTTACCAGATTTATCTGCGAAACCTGTGCTGATCAGCAAAGCATCTTCGGTGATTTCCATAATCCAACCTTGATAGCTGGTGCCATTCAGAATAATTTTTTGCTGATTTCCTGATTCTGCAAATGTAACCAGACGTTCTATCAATGCTTCTGACATTGTGTGTTCCTAACGTAAATATGGGTATGGATTGACTGCTCCACGCCCTTTGCCATTTAAATAAATACCGTAATGTAAATGCGGAGCAGTATGACGTGCATTACCTGTATTGCCGACATAGCCAATCACATCACCCTTGCGAATATAATCCCCAACTTTAAGTCCGCGTTTGTGGTCATCCAGATGTGCATAGTAGTGCCAAGAACCTGATGGTCCTAAGATCCAAATGACCTTGCCACCCAAATTATTATTGCGTAAATCTGCGATGAGTCCTTCGGTTGCACTATACACTTTCGTGCCACGCTCTGCCATGATATCAATCCCTTCATGGCTTCGCCCTTGGCTACGTGCAGCTCCCCAAGTATCGCGCAACTCGTTTTTGCGAACACCTTTTACAGGTATGGGGAGACGAGAGTCTAAGCCCATATTTTTTAATTTGCTGACTTGTGCACTGGGTAAAGGAGATGGTTTTTGGGGTGTGGTGGTACACGCAGATAGAAAAATAATGAGCAGTCCAATCACCGTATACGAAATTGAATGTCGCACATAAACTCCTATGTTTTGATCCATCGCATTTTAAAGTGTTTAAGTTTTTTGTTTTGCAGTGATCAGTTTCTTCATCGCGGTTGGAATACCTTTAGCAATCGCAGATTCTGGTGTGAGCCATATCCCATTTAATTCTAAGCTCAGTTGTTCTTTCTGATCATGTTCCACGTGGAACATTTTTTCATCGAGCAACCATGTGAAGTGTGTAAAACTATGACTGATCTGTAAGGATGATACTTGAGCTTGTAACTTAAAGTGCTGTTCGATCTGTTGTAATTCAGTTGCACTTTCAATGATAGGAAGACAATACAATCCACCCCAAAGACCATGAGCTTCACGCTGTTGCCAAAACCATTCTTCACCTGACTGAATCACAACGACACTTGCTGTTTTAACAGGAACAGGTTTCTTGGTCTTTTTAAATGGCAACTCTTGTTCTAGGCCTTGTTGATATGCCTGACAGTGTTGTTGCATAGGGCAATATAAACAGAGAGGTTTTTTCGGAGTACATACTGTTGCACCCAAATCCATAATGGCTTGGGTATAGTCATGATTTCGCTGTTCTGGACATAAATCTTCAGCAATTTTCCATAAAGCACGCTCATGTTGTGGCTTGGATAAATCATCTTCAATCGCAAAGAAACGAGCCAAAACACGTTTCACATTGCCATCCATGATTACACCGTATTGACGCAAACCGAGCGACATGAGCGCCCCTGCGGTTGAGCGTCCGATCCCAGGAAGTTCAATCCATTGTTCTAAGGTTGCGGGGAATTTACCTTGCTGATGAACAATCGCTGCGGCTTTGTGCAAATTTCTTGCTCTTGCATAATATCCAAGACCCGCCCAATAAGGAGCAACATCATCCCAGCTTGCCTGACCTAGATCATTTACGGTAGGAAAGCGTTGAATAAAACGATCGAAATATTGCAACACTGTTTTGACTTGAGTCTGTTGCAACATAATTTCTGATACCCAAACTTTATACGGGTCATCGGCAACTTGCCAAGGTAGGTCATGGCGACCATGTTGATCAAACCATGTAAGTAAAGCATCAGAAAATGAGAAATCAGACATGAATCAGAACATTGAAAAGTAGAATTATAGTATAGCGGAAATATGCACTAGAGGGTTTGTGCGAAGAGCTCATGAGCTTTACGATTTCTATCTAGGAGGATGAGAGGATTATCTGAAATTTCTAAAAACTCTCGAAAAAAATTGCAGTCTGTTGGCGACATCCATGTCGCCGTTTCACAAGTCAATCTTGGCAAGTGTTGGTATAAATACGAATTTTAGAATTACTTTAAATGCTTATCTAACAATTCATACATCGCTTCAAGACCTTGACGCTCTGCTTCTGCGTTATAGCCCAAATCTACGTTATTGGCTTTAGCACGCTCATCGGCTTGTGGGTTACTAAAACCATGTTTAGCATCTTCGAAAATAATTACTTCATGGTTCACTTCAGCAGCGTGCATTTCTTCACGGAAACTTGCAACATCGTCCAAAGTAACCATGCTATCTAGTTCACCATGTAACACTAAGATTTCTGCTTTTAGCTTACCTTTTTCAGCAGGAGCTTTGGGACTGAGATTCGCATGGAACGTTGTTACCGCTTTTAAGTTAGCACCTGAGCGAGCTAGATCCAATACCACTTTGCCGCCATAGCAGAAGCCAATCGCTGCAAGTTTTTCGGCATTTACCTCAGGCTGATTTGCCAAAGTATTTAGACCTGCTTGTGCACGATCAACTACAGTATCCACATGCTCAAACGTTTGCATCATCCATTCGTATGCTTGTGCTGAAACTGTTGTTACTTTCTTATCACCATACATATCAATTGCGAGAGCAGCAAAGCCGTGTTCAGCCAGTTCACGTGCACGTTGTTCTGTATATTCATTACGTCCCCACCATTCAGGTGCAACGATTACGCCTGCTGTCGGCATATCGATTGCAGGTGCAGCAAAATAACCTACCAAACGTTGACCATCTGGTGCTGTATATTCAATTTCACGAGTTGTAATCGGGAAGCTCATTTTCAAATCCTAATCTGTATTTTTAGAATGCATTGATTAAAACATAAAAAGCAAAAGTTGATACGCTGAGAAAACTAATAAACTGTTGCTTTTGTTAAATAATGGCAATAAAAAAGAAGAATACAAAGATTCTTCTTTTTATAAATTGAGATGTTAATTTTCTATACTTTGCCACGTGACAAGAAGCCCACGACAGCGAGAATAACAGCGACAACAAGTAAAATAACGGCAAAATCTTTGGATAAACCTGCTACACCACCAAAGCCAAGTAAACTAGCAATTAATGCGATGATTGCAAATATAATAGCCCAACGGAACATATGAGTTACCCTCCTAATTTTATTATGTTTTTACTATAGCGTGTATTTTTTGAGCAAAATGTGGTGTTTCTGTGGTTGAAATGTTCACTATAGAAAGAAGTGTTAAAAAGCGAATGATTTCAGTAACTCAGTTTTTTGAATTGGAATGCTATACTATGTACATTCTCCTCTTTAGCTTAAAACCATGTCTTTAGAACTGCGTCCTAACTTTTGGAAAAACTACTCACTTGATCAGCTAAATCCTGTTGAGTGGGAAGCTCTATGTGATGGCTGTGGTTTGTGCTGTTTGGTCAAGCTTGAAGATGAAGACACCGCAGAAGTCGTATATACCAAAGTGGCATGTAAGCTTCTAGACTGTAAAACGGCACGCTGTTCAGACTATGCACACCGCCAAGAGCATGTTGCAGATTGTCTACAATTAACCCCTGAACGTTTGCAAACGATTACATGGTTGCCCCCAAGCTGTGCTTACAGACGTCTGAATGAGGGGAAAAATCTTCCGTCATGGCATTATTTGAATACTGGCTCTCGTCAGAGTGTTCTAAAAGCAAAAAAATCTGCGGCAGGACGTTGTATTTCAGAAACTGAAGTTAATGAAGATGACATTGAAGATTATGTCGTACGGTGGGTGCGTTGATCTTTTAATCATATCGTTTGGTTAAATGGATCTTGATCAAAAACAACAATTTTACAGTATTTCTATATGCTGATCCCCGTAATATGAATGAATGCGAAGGGAGATCAGTCATGTCAAAATTATTTGTAGCACCTTTAATTTGTAGCAGTGCACTTTTGCTACTCGCTTGTGGTCCCAATAACACCAACTCTAAGGCACCAGAAAACTCTGTTCAACATACTCAAAATACGCTCAACCAAACTTTTCAAATTGATACTTTTGCCCAGTTTGATGAACCTTGGGCTGTTGTTGTATTACCTGATCAGCGTTTACTGATCACTGAGCGTAAAGGACAGTTAAAATTATTTGATCCTAAAACTAAGAAGAATCTTAATGTTCAGGGCATCCCAACTGTAAGTTATGGGGGGCAAGGTGGCTTAGGTGATGTAGTCTTGCATCCTGATTTTAAAAATAATCATTGGATTTATCTCAGCTATGCTGTGCAAGGCAGTGGTGGTTATGGTGCTGAAATTTCTCGTGCCAAACTTGATTTATCTAATCCTGAACAACCGAAATTAACCGATTTAACACGAATTTGGCAGCAAGTACCTAAAGTGTCAGGGCAAGGACATTATGCTCATCGTATGTTATTTGGTGCTGATGGAAAACTTTGGGTAAGTTCAGGTGAGCGACAAAAATTCGATCCTGCCCAAGATATGAAAAGCAATCTAGGTAAGATTTTACGTTTAAATGAAGACGGAACTCCTGTATCAGATAACCCTTTTAGTCAACAAGGTGGCGTGACTGCTGAAATTTGGTCATTGGGTCATCGTAATCCACTGGGTATGGCGTTTGATGACCAAAAACAATTGTGGGTAGTGGAAATGGGGCCGAAAGGAGGTGATGAACTTAATCAGATTCTTAAAGGCGCGAACTATGGTTATCCAATCGTATCGAATGGCGATCATTACTCAGGATTACCAATTCCAGATCACAAAACACGCCCAGAATTTAAAGCACCAGCAATCGATTGGACACCTGTGATTTCACCTTCAAGCATGATTATTTACACGGGCGATAAATTCCCATTATGGCAGCAGAAAGCTTTGATTGGTGGTTTGTCTTCCAAGTCGATTATTGTGGTTGATTTAAAATCGCAACCCGTTAAAGAAGTGCAACGTTTGGATATGAAGCAACGAATTCGTGGCTTACAACAAGCACAAGACGGTTCGATTTGGGTGATTGAGAATGGTCCACAAGCGAAATTGCTAAAGCTCAATGCAAACTAAATATGAACTCAAAGTGAAAAGATTAATGATGCAGTCGAAATACCAAAATTTATTTTCAAATAAAACATTGATGTTGATTGGGCTGTTGTCCTGTAGCTCCAGTTTATGGGCACAGCCTTTAACTGAGCTACAGATAAAAAAAATAGTCGATCAGCAATTTAAACCACTTTTAGAAGAATACAAAATTCCTGGTTTAGCCGTTGCCGTGACTTTAGATGGTCAACATTACTTTGTAAATTATGGTGTTGCTTCGCTACAAAGCAAAAGCAAACAAGTGGTCAGCAACAGTACCTTATTTGAACTTGGTTCAGTCAGTAAAACTTTCAATGCTACTCTAGCAAGTTATGCGCAAGCACAAGGACGGTTGTCATTATCGGATCATCCTGCCAAATACTTCCCTGAACTTAAAAATGCAGCCGTGAATCAGGCTACATTGCTGAATTTGGGAACCTATAGTGCAGGTGGTTTTCCACTGCAATTTCCAGATGAAGTTGTTACTCAGCAGGATATGGTTCAATATTTTCAAAACTGGAAAACAAAAACCAAAATCGGGGAGGCTCGTCAATACTCAAATCCGAGTATTGGTTTAATGGGTTATGTCACAGCTTTGGCGATGAAAAAGCCATATGCGGAATTGATAGAGAAAACCTTACTTCCTCAATTAGGAATGACGCAGAGTTATATTCATGTCCCTGAACAAAAGATGTCACAATATGCTTGGGGCTATAAGAATAACCAAGCAATCCGTGTATCAGCGGGGATCTTTGATGCTGAAGCCTATGGTGTCAAAAGCAGTAGTTCGGATATGCTGAAATTTTTAGATGCACAGATCAATTCAGCTCAATTAGATCAGCCAATTCGTCAAGCCGTTGAAAATACCCATATCGGTTATTTTAAAGTCGGTGCAATGACGCAGGGTTTGGGATGGGAGCAATATGCTTATCCCGTTAAGCTTGAAACACTTTTACAAGGCAACTCAAGTAAAATGGCTTTAGAAAGCCATGCAGTAACGCTGATCAAACACCCCAAAATTGCCTCACAATCCACTTATTTTAATAAAACAGGATCTACCAATGGCTTTGGAGCTTATGCCGCATTTGTCCCTCAGCATAAAATCGGTATGGTGATGCTCGCCAATACCAATTTCCCAAATGAAGCGCGTATTAAAGCAACCTATCAAGCGATGCAGCAGATTCTTAAAGAGAAAGCGACCCGTTAACTTATTCAGTTGTTGGTAGATTCAAATTGTAGATTTGATTCAGACACAATAGACTAGGATAAAACAGCATAAAGCCAGTGATGATGTCAGATACGCATATTCCTTTACCTGAACGTTTACGTCCTCGTGACTTATCCGAAATTATCGGACAAGATCATTTGTTAGGTGAAAATGCACCTTTGCGCCAAATGATTGATCAAGGGCATTTACCTTCGATTATCTTTTGGGGTCCGCCAGGGGTAGGTAAAACTACGATCGCATTATTGCTGGCGCAAGCAGTTGATCGCCCATTTATTAGCTTATCTGCGTTGAATACTGGTGTAAAAGAGCTGCGAGAAGTGATTGCGGAAAGTGGTGATCTGCTGACTCCAGTGGTGTTTATTGATGAGATTCATCGCTTTAATAAATCGCAGCAAGATGCGTTACTAAATGCAGTCGAAAAAGGCAAAATTACGCTGATCGGCGCAACCACAGAGAACCCATCTTTTGAGGTTAATAGCGCTTTACTGTCGCGTTGTCAGGTCTACACGCTGAATAGTTTGGATGCGGATGCCATTCAAACACTCATCAATAAAGCGATTCAAAGTGATAAGTTTCTCAAAGAGCGTTTTATTCAAGTTGAAGAATATGATGCACTGATTCAATTTGCTGCAGGTGATGCGCGTAAGGCGCTTAATCTGATCGATTTAATCGCCAGTACCTTTGAAGCTGATGTTGAAAATGTCGTGACCAACGCGATTGTCGTCAAAGTTGCACAGCAGAACATTGCGCGTTATGACAAGTCAGGTGAGCAGCACTACGATCTGGTTTCAGCATTTATTAAATCGATTCGGGGAAGTGATCCAGATGCTACCTTGTATTGGATGGCAAGAATGCTGAAAGGTGGAGAAGACCCAGTATTTATTGCTCGTCGCATGTTGATTGCGGCATCAGAAGATATTGGAAATTCTAATCCAAATGCCTTGTTACTTGCAGGGGAGTGCTTCCGTTCAGTTCAAGCGGTGGGTATGCCTGAGGCGCGTATTATTTTAGGACAATGCGCAGTTTATTTGGCAACCAGCCCGAAAAGTAATAGTACCTATTTAGCCATCAATCGTGCCTTAGAGTTGGCAGAGAAAACGGCGAATTTGCCTGTACCATTGCACTTACGCAATGCGCCAACCAAACTGATGAAGCAACAAGGATATGGGGTGGATTATTTGTATCCACATAATTATCCTGAACATTTTGTATTACAAGACTATTTACCACCTGAATTGCGTGGTACGAAGCTGTATGAACGAGCCTTAAATAAACGTGAAGTTGAAGCTGAACGTTTGCAACAGCGCCGCTGGCAGCAAGAACAGCAACAGCAATAATACGTTCTGGGCGCGTGCCTCATTTTAAATTTACCAAACAGCATTTTAGCCCCGATTGATGGCATGTTGCTTTGGTTCCAAGATTCAATTGATATCAATATGAACTCAAAAACAGCAACACTGATTGGACTGCTTGCCATTTTGCTTTGGAGTTTAATTGTTGCGCTCATTAAAGAAGTAAGTACTCAGTTTGGTGCAGTTGGTGGTGCGGCATTAATCTATACACTTGCTTCAATATTCTTATTACTTTCTGTTGGTTGGACGCCTCTCAAAAGTTTTCCAAAAACTTATTTGATTTGGGGTGCTTTTTTATTTGTCGCCTATGAAATTTGTCTTTCACTTTCAATTGGATATAGCCAAACAAATAGACAAGCAATTGAAGTCGGAATGGTCAATTATTTATGGCCAACTTTCACGATGGTTGCGGCGATTTTATTTAATCAACAAAAAGCAAATTTTCTGATCATTCCTGGCTTCGTTGTTTCTCTACTCGGTATTTGTTGGGTTTTGGGAGGAGAGCAAGGATTTGATTTGATTGGCATGGCTAACAATATTCAACAGAACCCACTGAGTTATGGATTGGCATTTCTAGGGACATTGTTGTGGGCGGCTTATTGTACCCTTACAGCACGAATCGCTCAGGGAGCAAATGGAATTACTTTATTCTTTATTTTGGTTTCGATCGTGCTTTGGATTAAATATCTTGTGATGGGGGGTAATAGCTTTATTTTTCATTGGTCATCCTCTATTTCCTTGGTTTTTGCTGCTGCTGCGATGGGCTTCGGCTATGCAGCTTGGAATGTTGGAATTTTGCATGGTAATGTGACATTACTGGCAGGAGCATCTTATTTTATTCCTGTGCTTTCCGCTTTTTTTGCTGCATTGTTACTGAGTACGCCATTAGGTCTTTCTTTTTGGTATGGTGCGCTGATGGTGTGTGTCGGTTCTATACTGTGTTGGTTGGCGACAAAGGCGAAGTCATAAGCAAAAAGTGTTTTTTATTCAAATCAGCTTGGTGAAATAGCTATTGATCAATGGTTTAAACTATTTATTGATTCAAAAATTTATCAAGCATTACAAAAATAACAAGTTATGCCTTTTTATATCAGAAAGAATGAGCCTTAATCTAAAAAGGCATAATAAAAATATGGTTTTAATCTATGACTTTTAAATATTTGAATAAACTGACGACAGCAACAATCATCGCCTTTACCTTATCAGGCTGTGCAAGTACTCCACTTGATCAAGATCGGTCAGAACAATTGTTCTTTGGTGGTTCGATCTTAACGATGGAAGGTATGACGCCAACATATGCAGAAGCCTTGCTGGTTAAAGATGGAAAGATCATTTTTGTTGGTTCAAAAAAACAGGCAGAGCATTTAGCAAATTCGAATGTTCAATCCATTGATTTAAAAAATAAAACACTTTTGCCAAGTTTTATTGATGCACACAGCCATGTAAATATGGTTGGATTCCATCAGATGGTTGCAAATCTTTATCCTGCGCCAGACGGTCAAGTTTCTGATATTGATTCTTTGGTTCAAGTATTAATTAACACAATGGAAAAAGCAAAATCCTCAAGTCATTCAAACGATGGGGGGATGGATTTTAGGAAATGGCTATGATGATGCGCAATTAAGTGAACAGCGTCATCTGACAGCAACCGATTTAGATCGAGTTTCCAAAGATCAGCCCGTGATGATCTTACATCAATCAGGGCATCTCGCTTCAGTGAATCACAAAGCTAAATATCAATAAAAATACTGAAAATCCAGCAGGGGGGATTATTCGTCGAGAAGCAAATTCGAATGTTCCTAATGGGGTGCTGGAAGAGTCCGCATTATTTACTGCGATTGGTTCAATATTCAAAGATGTGCCACCGCAAGTGATGTTTGAAATTGCTCGTAAAGGTCTTGATGCTTATGTCAAAAATGGTTTCACTACAGTACAAGAGGAACGAGCAGATCAAGGTACGACGGAGATGTGGCAGGCGCTTGCCAAGCAAAATCAACTTCCGATAGATGTCGTATCTTATCCTGATATCACCACTAGCCAAGAATATATGCTTAAGCAAGGAAGTAGCCGACAATACGATCATCACTTCCGTATAGGTGGCGTTAAAATCAGTTTAGATGGTTCACCTCAAGGTAAGACTGCATGGTTAACTCAAGCCTATAAGATTCCACCTGAAGGTAAAGATAAAAATTATAAAGGCTATCCAGCGATCAAAGACGATCAACAGGTCGATCAATATATTAATGTAGCCTTCAAACATGGCTGGCAAGTGCTCGTTCATGCCAATGGAGATGCGGCAATAGATCAGTTTATAGGTGCTGTCAAAGATGCTACGGCAAAACAAGGTAAAGCAGACCGCAGAAGTGTATTGATTCACTCGCAAACGATTCGAGATGATCAACTAGACCAATTGAAGGCTTTAGATATTATTCCTTCGTTCTTCTCATTACATACCTATTATTGGGGGGATTGGCATCGCCAACAAACACTAGGCGAGACGCGAGCAGCACATATTTCCCCAACAGCAACTGCACTAAAGAAAAATTTAATCTTTACCGAACACCATGATGCTCCCGTTGTTCCACCACATAGCATGATGATGCTCGATGCTACAGTCAATCGCGTGACGCGTAGTGATTATGTTCTAGGTGCCGATGAACGTATAAGTCCTTATCTTGCCTTAAAATCGATGACGGATTGGGCTGCTTATCAATATTTTGAAGATCAATATAAGGGTACCTTAAAGCAAGGAAAGCTCGCTGATTTAGTGATTTTAGATAAGAACCCACTGACTGTACCAAGCCGAGAAATCAAAAAAATTAAAGTTTTGGCGACCTATAAAGAAGGTAAATTTATTTATCAGCAGTATTCAAAATGAAGACATAAAAAACCAGCTCAAAGGAGCTGGTTTTTTATAAATCATGAATGCTTAAAATGATTAGATATCATCTAAGTTAATGCCTAAACGTGCAGCAACTTCTTCATAAGCTTCAACCACACCGCCTAAACCTTGACGGAAGCGGTCTTTATCTAATTTTTTCTTGGTATCTTTATCCCATAAACGGCAACCGTCTGGAGAGAATTCATCACCCAATACGATGCGGTCATGGAACACACCAAACTCAAGTTTGAAATCAACAAGAATCATATTACCTGCATCGAATAATGCTTTAAGTACATTATTCACTTGGTAAGTAAGTTCTTTCATTTTTTCAAGTTGATCAGCAGTTGCCCAACCTAAAGCGATTGCTTGCGATTCATTTACCATTGGATCGCCAAGAGCATCATCTTTGAAGAATAATTCAAATGTAGGAGGCGTTAACTCTTTGCCTTCTTCAACACCTAAACGACGGCAAAGTGAACCAGCAGCATAATTGCGGATGACACACTCTACAGGAATCATTTGAAGCTTTTTAACAAGTACTTCCGTTGGAGAAAGTAACTTTTCAAAATGAGTTTCAATACCTGCTTCAGCCAACTTCTCCATGATGAAGGCGTTAAAACGGTTGTTGACCTTGCCTTTACGATCTAGTTGTTCGATTTTTTCGCCATTGAACGCAGAGGCATCATCACGAAAGACTAAAATCAGGTGGTCAGCATTATCTGTTTCATACACAGATTTTGCTTTACCAGTATAGAGCAAGGTTTGTTTTAACATGGGGGAACCTTTTGAAAAATATGCCTAGTAAACGACTAGGCTGGCCAATTTTGATAAATCTGGGCTAATACTTCAGTTGCGACAGTAGGGTCAGCAAAAGTTGTATCTAGCTTAAACAGAGCAACAGTATTACTTGAGCCCACAGCAGAGAGTTTGAGTAGGTAATTTTGATCACCTACAGTAATCGTCGCCTCATAACCATTATCTGCTTGAGAGACAATCTTATAGTTGAGACTACTCAATGTTGCGAAAGTGTATTGCCAAGCTGCAGCAGTTGGACCTTCAACTTTAAGTAACGGGTTTTTATTGCCATCCATTACAAGTTGAGGACGACCTAAAGTTGCTGTAGTCGCATCACTGGTATTCGCTGTTGCCTGCATCGGATCAGGGCGAGGTAAAGCGTAACGGTTGCCACTTTTATTTTCGAATGTAGGTGCATGTTGAATCGCAAGTGGATCAACCGTTGGAGCTGGATACAATGGTGTAAATGGTCTTACCGTTGCATTCTCAGGGAATTTGAGAGGTTCCAGTGTTTTCGCATTTTTATAATCTAATGAGTGATTATTGAGGGCAAAGCGACCACAACCAGCCAAACTTAAAGCTGAAATAACAAGGACAACACCAAGACGTAATTGCATCATAAATTGCTCGTATTAAATTATTCCCGCAGCTTTTAGACTGTTACGGATAGGTTCACGATATTGTTCAGCGAGAGGGGTTAGCGGTAAACGAAGACCAGTGCTAATATAACCCATCTCATGCAAAGCCCATTTCACAGGAATTGGGTTTGATTCGCAAAACAAAATATTGTGTAGATTTGCAATTTGTTGATTTAAACGTTGAGCTTTTTCTTTGTCGCCAGCTAAAGCAGCTTCACAGACGTCGCTCATTTGCTTTGGTGCAACATTCGCAGTTACAGAGATGTTGCCTTTAGCACCTAGTAGCATCAGTTCCCAAGCAGTTTCATCATCGCCTGAGTAAACAGCCATTTTACCAGCTAAACCTTCGATGAGAGCTTGTCCGCGAGGAACATCGCCTGTTGCATCTTTGATACCAATAATGTTTTTCACATCTGCAAGACGAATAACAGTTTCATTTTGCATATCCACGCCTGTACGACCTGGAACATTATAAAGAATTTGTGGAATATCAACGGCCTCAGCGATAGCTTTATAGTGTTGGTATAAGCCTTCCTGAGTTGGTTTATTATAATATGGCGTTACAAGTAATGCTGCATCTGCGCCTAATTCTTTCGCAGCTTTGGTCAGCTCAATCGCTTCGCGTGTTGAGTTTGCACCTGTACCCGCAATAATCGGAATACGTTTGTTTGCAACACGAATCACCTCTTTAATGACCTGAGTATGTTCTTCCATACTAAGGGTCGATGCTTCGCCTGTTGTGCCGACCGCAACGATACTGTGAGTACCTTGTTGGATGTGCCACTCAACAAGCTTCTCAAGACTCTTCCAATCTACGCTGCCATCTTCATACATAGGGGTGACGATTGCGACAATTGAGCCTTGAATATTCTGTGCTAGCTGAGTCATTTTGAAAAAATATCCTATTTTCCCATCCGAGATTGAAGTATTTGAAACGAAATATTGGATGGTTGCAGTATTTTGATTCGTCACTCAATCAATATGGTGAGTTGAATGACAATTATGCAAATTATGACTGATCAGCGACATAAGAACAATATGCTTTAGTTAAACTGTGGAAAACTTTAATTGATCTTTGTATTGAATTCTTTTCATTTGCTGAAAAAGTTAAACATGACTAGTCATAGAACAAGCAGCAGCGTATTTTAGAATGATGGAATTTAAATAGGTTGATCAAATGCTTAAGCAAGTAAAACAAAGTGTTTTAATTGTAGTGGATGTGCAGAATGGTTTCACGCCAGGAGGAAATTTAGCGGTGGCAAACGCCGATGAAATTATTCCGAAGATTAATCAACTTGCACAAAAGTTTGAGCATATTGTGCTAACGCAGGACTGGCACCCTGACCAACATATTTCTTTTGCAGATAATCATCCCAATAAAAATCCCTTTGAGACCATCGAATTGGATTATGGTCGCCAAGTATTATGGCCTAAACATTGTGTTCAAGGGACGCATGA
This sequence comes from Acinetobacter junii CIP 64.5, assembly GCF_000368765.1. Lineage (GTDB taxonomy): Bacteria > Pseudomonadota > Gammaproteobacteria > Pseudomonadales > Moraxellaceae > Acinetobacter > Acinetobacter junii. The sequence goes on along the minus strand of NZ_KB849655.1, from coordinate 1,843,969 downwards.
TGCTGAATTTCATCCCCATTTAAATATCCCGACAGCCCAACTGATTATTCGAAAAGGTTGCCATCAAAATATTGATAGTTATTCAGCTTTTATGGAAGCAGATCGTAAGACACCAACTGGATTGAATGGATATTTGAGAGAACATCAGATAAATACTGTGTTTATCGTTGGGATTGCTACAGATTTTTGTGTCGCTTGGACTGCGATTGATGCTGCTGAACTGGGTTTTGATACTTATGTGATAGAAGATGCCTGCAAGGCAATTGATTTAAACGGCTCTTTGCAACAAGCATGGCAAGATATGTCGCAGAAGGGCGTGCATCGCATCGAAGCCTCCAGCATTTTGCTTTAAACTTGTGGTTTATATCCCAAAACAGCTACACTTTATCGAGTGATGCTTTGTATTTACCCAGATTTATTTGAGAGTTGTATGATTGACGAATTAGATGATTTTGATAAAAAAATTATTCATCATTTACAACTCAATGGTCGTTTAGCTAATCAAGAATTGGCTGAGCTGGTGGGGCTTTCGACCTCGCAATGTTCTCGTCGACGAATCCATTTAGAACAGACCAAAGTGATTACAGGATATTATGCTCAGGTGGCTCTGAGCGCAGATCCCACGCCAATTATGGGAATTATTGAAGTTAAATTGCAGAATTATAATGATGCGACGCATGATCGCTTTGTCGACTTTCTCTTAAGAGAACCTGCGGTTAAAGATATTCATAAACTTACAGGCAGTTATGACTTTGCACTTAAAGTCGCTGTTAAAAGCTTAGATGAAATGGTAAAACTGATTGGGATCTTGTCCTCCAGTGATTTTGGTGTAAGTAACTTAAATACCTCAATTGTTTTAGAAAAATTAAAAGAAAATGGCATCGCGATGAAATAAAAAATTTGATCTATGACGCTAAAAGCTGATTAGTCAAATTGCTGGATATTCATATCTGATTGATCATTCGAAATCCGTTATTGTGAATATAAATTGCATTTATGATAAAAAATATAAGAAAAAATTGCGAAAATTAAATAAAAATGATCAAATATGTCATATCTTTTTTAAAGATCTCTCCCTTCTGTTGTTCTCCTATTGAGTTATACCATTATGAATACCGATCAAAATGTATCTTTGGTAAGTCCAGTCATGTCTGCAATAGATCAGCATTCTAAGATTGAGGATGCCTTGGCCATGTTAATCGGTACCTTCATTTTATCTTTTGCGATGACCCTATTGCAGCAAGCGGGCATTATGACAGGTGGTACAGCTGGTCTATCCTTACTCATCCACTATGTGACCGATATTAAATTCGGGGTACTCTTTTTCCTGATTAATATTCCATTTTATTATTTTGCTTATAAAAAGATGGGTATGGGGTTGGTGGTCAAAACCTTCATTGCTGTTGCTTTACTGGCTAGCTTTACAGAGACCATTCCACATTTTTTTCAGTTGTCTGATGTCAATCCGATTTATGCAACTATCTTTGCAAATGTATTGATGGGAGTCAGTTTTTTGATCTTATTTCGACATCGTTCGAGTTTAGGTGGAATTAACTTGTTGGTTTTATATCTGCAAGAGAGATTTAAAATTCCTGCTGGAAAAGTACAGATGGGCATCGATGTTGCAATTTTACTGGCATCGTTATTTTATGTGGATTGGAAGTTAATTCTATTTTCAATTTTGGGTGCGGTAATTTTAAATTTAATTATTTTATTGAATCATAAAACCAGTCGTTATATTGCTTAATACGATTAAAAGTTTCTAAAAAGAAATGGAAGAAAGGCGATGTAATGAGACAATATAGTTTCATACTGGATTTTTCGTAAGTTATTGATATTTATTTCATCATAAAACAATAAAGTTTCATACTACTTTTTGGTTTAGAGTATCCAAGATGGAAAAAGAAACAATAAAGTTTCATACTGAATAACGAAAAGCTCTGTAAAGTCTTTTACCATGGTTCACTAAGTTTATTCACAATATCTCTACGTGATAGAACTGTAGCACAACGTTCCCATAGATGGGCATCTGGATCAAGGGTGCCGCGGTACTTCACTGAGAAAGCATCTTGTGCTTTTTTACGCTCGTGCATGTATTCATTCATGCGACTATTGAGCTCTTCCTCATTGTCGATCCATTCGTCATCAATTGTATCAGGGAGACTGCCAAAAATGTCGTATGTATCGCGTAAACGTTCTGACAGCACGTTATAGACTTTCTCATCCTGTGTTTCACTGTATACAAGGTTGAGCATATCTACAAACTTACGTGTCTGACCAAAACGTTTGATTCGCCCAAGCCGCTGTTCCAACCGTGATGGATTCCAAGGTAGATCGATATTGATGAGTGTCCCAAGGGTTTGTAGGTTTAAACCTTCACAGGCGGCATCTGTAGCAACTACTAATCGGATTTCGCGTGTCTTTACTGCAGATTTAATAACTTCACGTTCTACATTATTAAATTGCTCACCTTTGAATAACCCACTTTTGCCAACACCAGCATAAACAGCTACTACTTCGCCTTTAAAGGACTTGGCTAGTTCTTTCGCTATCCACTCTGCTGTGTCGTAATACTGGCTAAAGATAATACAACCATGTTCCATCCAAGTTTTTCCATCGGTGCGGAAGTCCGTTAAGAACCATTTCACTGTGTTTAGCTTTGAATCAACGGCCTCGGGGCGTGATAGTTGTGTTTCTATAGCTTTTAAACAGGCTACTTCTGCGGGAGTCATTTCGGAGAGTACATGTTCAACATCTGCAATCAAATCTTCGTCTTCATCAGAAACGGTATGTTTTAGCATCTTCTGAGCAGTTTTTAAACCCGACGCAAAGCTAGAACAGATCCGTTGCAGCATCAAAGATTTCATGAAACCTGCGGATCGTGTACGAGACTGAAGCAGCTTGCTGAACTCTTCTGCTTTTTCGTAAGCTACCTGGAATGGTGTATTGGTCGGAATTCCAAGCCCTACAAATCGGGCTTGATACTGAGCCAGATTGCGTGCTATTGGGTGTGTGTATACTCCAACTCGCTCTAAAAGACCGTCATCTTCCAGTTGTTTACGCTTGCGTAGTACAGTATGACGAAGGATGGGATTATTTTCTTTAAAGAAATCAGCTGACATGCATTCTGAGAGCCATAGACTTTGAATCATATAGTCGAGGTCCTCAAAACGATGTGAACAACCAAAGGATTTATTATCAATCGACAAGTAATCACGTATTTGCTGGACAATGTGGTGTTCTTTTCCTGGAGGTAAAGGATTACTTAACCAATGCCAGACTTCAGCCTCAGATGTTATCTGAGCCTTGCCAGTGATCAAAGGTATGGCTTGTTCATGATCATGCCATGGTGATAAGGCATCACCTAACACAAACTCTGCGCCGCTATTTAAAATACCTATTAAATCCCAAAGTTCTCGAACATTAGTTTGAATAGGTGTCGCTGTACCCAGTATCAGATGCCGCGTGCGCCTGCCAATCTGTTGCATGAAGGCCATGAGATTATTAGGCTCTATAGCCTGATCACCCAAGCCACCACGAACACGAGCTTTATGCGCTTCATCCAGAATAACTGTGCCAAAACGATTCTTCAGAAGCATTCCAGCTTCCTTAACGAAGTCAGCCTTCTCACGTTGGTGCATAATTAGACCAGTAGAGACAATTGCAATTCGATAAGGACATTTCTTGATGGAGGAAGCATCACCTCGGGGTGAGAGTATTTGTCCCTCTACACTTAGCCAGACCTTTTTCTGTGAAGACCAAACTGCAGCAGGAACACCAAGTTTGTCCATCATTTCGATTTGCCACTGTATGGTGAGCGTAGATGGTGCCAAAATCAGAACAGGGCCATCATCAAGCAGAGCACTAACTAATGCGCTGGTCGCCATTGATAGCGTTTTACCCACCCCTACTTCATCAGCTAATAGTAGGCGAGCCTTGCCATAGACTTCTCGATGCTCCAGAAACATCGTGACAAATGATCGTTGCCATGGCTGTAATTGTTCACCCCCTCTATATATCGGTGCTTCTGCCATAGCTGCGGCTGGCACTTCATCTGGTTTTAATACCTCAATGGTTATTTCTTTACGATGAGCTACTCTTGTGATTTCAGCTAGAATCGCTTCAGGTAATGGTACTCCATCGTTCCAAAGTGCCCAGAACTCCTTTTCTACCCAATCGGCACTTTCTTCATCGTCATCCTGCCAAACAAGCTCGTAATTGTGAGCAAAGGCACTTTTAGATTCATTCACCGATCCAATAAAAGACTTGCGACAGCCATTGTTGTAATGAATAGAGCCTGCCTTACCGTGCAGAAATAAACGGTCTCTAGGTACCACACGAATTTCGACATTACCCGATTGTAAAAGCCGATCCAAAATTTGATAACGTTCCTTTTTTAGAAGTGCTTCAGCTTCTACATCTACTTCATTCCAACGCTCTTTCAGTGCAGTATTTCTACCTGTGGCCACCTGAAAATCAGCTAGATCGAGCTCGGAGTTGCAGATGATCTTAACCTCTGGGATCTTTGCTATTTCTTCACCGACGAGTTCAAAAATAGAGCTCCTAAAATATCCAGCAATTCGGAAGTACTTGATTGCTCCTTTTAATGATTTAGCTAAGAATTCCGTATCTAATTTTTCCGTACGGGAAGAAAAACGCTGAATAGCCATAGATTATAACCTTTGGTTTCGAATAGCTTCAGCTAATATTCGAGCACAACTTGCTTCTAGCTCAGGATTGAATGTTTTGGTACTTTTTAAACCTTCACGTTTTTCTGCCAAGTAGTCTGCCATTTTTGCTAACAGTTGCTTATTAGGTAGGTAATTAGGACAGTTCTCCATTAGGTGTAACAATACATCATCTATTTCAACTTCTTTTGAGAGTTCAAACAAAGCGTAGAGTAAAGCCCGTAATGGTGTACCAGCCATTTCAGCATCACCTGACATCATGGCACTTCTGAATTCGGATGAGAGCTTTAACCTTGCAGAGTTTGCCTTTGAGACATCACTCATCAATTGATCAAAGTGGTGAACCTTAAATGCCTTGGCAAAGTTTTGGTAATTATCTAGAGTCTTAGAACCTTGATGTTCGATTTCTAACATCTTGAGGTAAAACCGCTCAACTGCTTGAAGTTTCTGCCATTCTCCTTTTTCAAAGCCGACAGGAACTAAAAATTGAACCGCAGTTTGTACCGCAAAATCAATCAGTTCATCAACGAAAGTCTTTTTGCCTTTTTTGCGTGGAGCCTCAGCTTCAGTGACCATATCTTTACCATCAATACGGGAGTAAGCTGTTAGAACTTTTAATGCCGCGGCATAACCAGCCATTTGCAAATCAGCATCAGTATAAAGACCTTCAGTACCTTGGGCACGAACTTTTTTATCCAGACCAATTAATGATTCGACTTGCTCTTTTACGGCTTCTTCTATTTCCCAACCCAAATCATCACGGAAGGTTTCTAGGTTCTGATGGCGCTTACGTAAGATTAGGATGATGGTGCCTTTCACATTGGAACCACCACGTAAAGCAGAATCAGTTTCTGTTACAACGTACCATGCGGCGGTTACTTGCAGACCGCTAGCCCAAATAATGTTGGCCATGTCTGCCCATATAGCACCGCTTTGATGGGTAAACATAAGAATTTGCAAACCATTGTCTGGCATCTTTTGGGCCATTTTGCGATAGACGGCAATCATCCCTGTTCGAAATCCGTCATCCTCTCCCTTAATTGCCAGAGATCGTCTACTGTCCCATGTCCATTGAGAAAATTTTTCTGGTGGATTTTTTCGTAACCAAGCAATAAAGAACTCAGTTATCTCTTCATATTTAACAGCATCTCCATACGGAGGGTCGGTTACATAAATATCATTCTCAACTTCAATGTCTTGAGCAGGGTGGCAATTGACGAATGTCTCTGATGGAAGAGGGAAATTATACGTCTTTTCTAATAAATACTTAGTGGCAAAAGAAAAAGGGCGCACCCCATAATTGTAAAATGTATTGAGTGCCTGATTGTAGAATGTTTGTGCGATAGATTCTCGTGCTGCACCAGTTCCATAGCGACACAGCTTCGTAGACCAATCTAAAAGCCTACTGAATGATACATATAACTGTTCAGAAAACTCGGGATCTGTTAACAATGTTTTTTTTATGATCCCTAACATTAAGAGCTGTCTTGGTGCGAACAAATGGTGCCAATAGGTCCAACCTCTTTCTCTAATTGGCTGGTCAGTGTTGTATCCTTTCTCAATCACCATATCAGGTATATAACCTTTTTCCTGCCATTCCTTAAAGTGATTCTCAACATAACTAATGACTTTAGCTTCTCGTTCTAAATCAGCTTGAGTTACTGAGCGGAATTCAGTTTCAAGTCGTGATTTTTCTTTAGCTACCTTTTCCCATTGCACGCAGTAAAGCCGTTCTTGAAAAATATCATCTTTTCTGGGAGTGAAATCTTCCTTTTCCCACTTTCGAAGGGCTGAAGTAGTATTTCTTCCGACGCGAATATCTCCTCGGATACTACTAATTTTTGATCTATACTCTTGATCAGGAGACGGGCTATGAATTAAATAACCTCCACTAACTGTTGGTTTATCCTGCATTTCCATTTCATTTTTATTTTTGCAGTACTTAACTTCTATCATATAACGTTTTTCTGATTCAATAGGAACCAAATTGACTACTACAAACTTGCTTGCACTAACAATGAGTGTTGGAAGAAGAGGAACGGCCCAACCACTTTCTGGACAAATGACCTCGACACAATAAAGATACGCTTTTGCTCTCCAGCCTTTACCATCGGTTTCAATGCCAAGTTCATCAATTTCTTGCTGAACTCTTTCGACTAATTTAGTTTGAGCAATGGTTAAGTTTGATATGTTCTCTGCAGGTGCACCAACAATATTAAAACTTCCCCATGTCAATAAACATGCCATAGGATTCAGATCAGAGGCATATACATTGCAGCCTAGTCGAGCCGCTTCAAAAGGAATTTGCCCTGAACCTGAAAATACATCTGCGACGTTTGGTCTATGACCAAAGCGAGCAATACCCATTTGCTCTACTAATTCAGGAATCGAGTTTGCTGATGTACCTAAATGGGTATTAACTTTATTCCAAATTAAGGAAAAAAGAGAGTCTCCAATTTCCTCGGCGCGTTTGCCGGCACGAACCTGATCATTAAATGGAAGGGTTAAATAATCACCAATATCATCACGTTTGGAAAGAGGCAAATTTTCTTCGATTCGCTTTTGCATTGCTTCGGGAGTCATACCCATAAGAAGCTCAAAGATTTCCAGGTCTTTCAAATGATTTTCTGTCGCTGGTAGCAGAGCACCTAAAATACAAGCTTTATTAAGAACTAAAGGCTTACGACCCTTCCAGTAACTACCCAAAGCAACTAAAGTTTTACTTTGTACAGCACTTTGCTCTTTAAAACTTTCTGCAGAAATTTTCTGCACAGGAAAAAGATGCTCAATCAAGGATGGTTTATCTTTCCATTCAAGGGGTTGCAATGCCATTAAATCTCTCCCTTTTCTATAAATCCAAATAGATCTTGTACTTTTTCTTCAGTTTGTAGCTTTTTAGATTTGGGTTTTATCTTGATTCCCAGTTTTATATTCGAACCATCAGAAAGTGCACAATACAGGGCTTTTCGCCATCCATGATAAGTTTGATCGTTACGACCTGCCTCGGCAGCAGTTTTACTATAAAGCCACCATCTTTCTTCTGGACGTAGAGCTAGCCATTTTTGACAAATAACTAGGCATTCATCGGGTGAGGCATGTTCGGCTGCCCAGCCTAATACACACAGTTCACGCCCTAGAAAACGATCAAGCTTTATTTTACCCGTAGACCAAGTACCTGTACTTTGGTTTTTCACCTTGAGGCGAGCATTGAAATCACGACGCACATCATCACGGATTTTGGTCCATAGTTCTCTAGCTAATATCAAGCGACATTCAATAGTTTCTCGACGTGATTCATCACCATCGAAACCATAATCTTCATAAATTGTTACTGCATCATGAGGTGCTGCAGGAATCTCTACATAAAAATGATGCATGCCAAACTCTGGAGACGCACCAAAATCAATGGTTTTATTCATTGCTGCTCTACCTCGCCACTTCCGATCTCTATACCTAACTGTTTAGTAAATTGTTCAAGGTCATGGCCAGTTTGGGTATATGCCTTTTTGAAAGTCATTACTACCGGTGCTTCTGGACTTAACAGAGTTTGTAAGTGGGCTAAAGCAGTCTCAATGAATTCTGCACTAATTTTCATTTCCCCTAGTGACATGTGTATCACCTTTGGAGCAGAACCAACCATCAAACTAACTTGTTCAAACTTGATACCTTTGTCTTTTGCTATATTTAGTCCTTCATAGGTTTTTGCTGAGCTATCCATACGTTTCGGTGAGGAGCTAACTAGTATGGCTGGTTTATCTTTAATGATGGGGATTTCTTTTGAACCAGATGCAGCAAAGGTAAAGTTTCGCTTTTCTTCTAAACCCTCACATTCAGCGAAAACATAGACTGTGGTCTCTTCATCAGATAGTTGAATTGGGACAGTGTATGTTTCACCATTACGCGCTTCGGAACCATCAAGAGTGTATTTTATAGAACCTCTGGGCGCTACAAACAATTCAACCGTTCTTGAAATCTCATCAAAACGATTGCGTAAAGTTAGGTGATTCTTCCAAGTAGTTGGGTCGCCAGTAAGATTTTTACCGGTCGGATCCACTGCTAAGAATTGTACTTTTAACGCCTTAGTTGCCAAAGTATTATCGCTGAGCACTGGACTGCTTTGAGATACGTCACCATCTTCAGCATAATAAATACGAGGGCTATTGCCTGCATTGGCTACATCAATTCTCAAACGAACTGTACCAGCATCATCTGGTGATGAATCTTCACTGATTATGACTTCAGTAGTTTTGGGTTTGGGTTTTTTCGTAATGTAGCCATTTCCCAAATCTTCCCAGACACCACGTTGGTAAGCTTCTATAGCTAGCTGGTCAAAACCTCGATTAGGTATCCATGGCATCTGTGTTTTTTGCTTCATTTTATCGAGTAGATCAGTTTTTCGGACTTCATCCAGAGTACCGAACAGTAATGATTCTGCTCTTGCTCTTAGTGCATCAAAGTTTTCAGTAATTTGGGTGTAGAGTTTGATCGGATCTGATGTCAGAGTCTTGACCACCTGACGCTCGCCATTATAAGCCTCGTTGGAAGGATAGGTATTATCTAATGCTTTAGGGCGTAGCACATCTTCGCCACGATTATTGCCAGGAAATAGGAGTTTATCAAATACTGAAAGTACAGTGGTTTGAAAATCTTGTTCATACTGTGCTTTCTTTTCATCTAATTCTTTACGCTGTGGATGAGACCCAGCAATCTCGTTGTCAGCTTTGGCTACGGCATAAACATGACGTGCAGCTTTCTCAATGCTGGCAATAGAGGACTTGTCGCCTGTTAAAACTAAGATATTATTTTTGTTCACTAAGCTTCTAAAGAAGTTTGCTACCACCCCTGGTGGAGTTTTTCCATCTGGGCTGATGATTAATAAGGCACGGCTATTCTTGAGAGTGGCATCAGCATCATCCATTTCAGGCAATGGCAGCACTTTTTCGTAGGCTTCCTTAGTTATTGGACGGTACATTTCCTCCAAGCGATGACGAATCAATTCATCAACTTTGTTCTGAGGTGCTTTATCTGCATATCCTTGAAGTTTTTTGGTAAGATTTTCCTGATGGCTGAAGTAGTTCCGACCTTCTTGTGTTTGATGCAAGTACCAAGCTGATTTTGTAAGCTCTACGAAGGCATTACGATAATCACTAGCTTGGTGGTTTGGAGCAATTAGGCACTCTAGCATTTCACTTTCGGTTAGGCCTTTAACTGAGTTTATAGCTGTAGAAAGGCTTGCAGTTAATAACAAAGAGCCTACCTGCTTCGCATATTGATTCCCATTGTTTAGATCAATAATTTGTGCGTGAGCACTATCGGTAGAATCCCAAAGATCTCTAGCAATAACATCACGCATTTCTGAAATTTCAGCTAATTTTTCGCGTACTTCGTGTATAGAAAGATCAAAATGTTGAGCGCCAATCAAATATATATCTTCATTACTTTCCCATACTGATTTGAGTAAGCGAGATACTAGTTCCATTAATCCACGAGTTTGTTTAAATTTTTCATTCTCTTTAAAAAGAGCAACAATACTTTTAAAGCTTGGATGAAATGGATAAGTTGATTCGATATCACTTGCAAGGGCTTCCGCACTACGTTCAACGGTTTTTGCTCTAGCCGCTTCAGAAAGTCTGGCTGCATAAATTGAGGCAATTTCAGAAATTTCATTTTTATTAGGTAATGATGAAAACAATCGCTTACGTAGAATTTCATAAATTTCGTTTGATTCTAAATTTACAGGTGTAATTGATACCTCAGCCCGACCTAATTCTTGTGTAGCATCGTCTAATGCTCTTTGAATCAATTTGCCACCTGTATCATATGCAGCCTCTAAGTCTGAGACAACAATACAGACATTTTTTTTCTTTTGTGCGGCCGTAAGCATGTTTGAGAAAGCTCTGGTTACTACATCTGCGATAGTTCCTTGCCCTAAAACTTGTGTGCTGTAGTAATGAAAGTAAGGGGGGATTTCGTCTAATAGAATTAAAATAGGTTCATCACCTTCGAAAAGATTTATCCAAGCTTGTTCATCAGGAGCTTTTGCGCCCGATTCCCAATATTCTTTAAAATCTTTTTCTTTGCCTAATTGGCGAGCTATTTCGCCCCAAAAGTATGTATGAGGGTTATTTCGCCCATTAAATGCTGCAATTTTTGCTGATATAAAATCGGATTGGTAGAGGGTTGAACTTAGAATTTCATCTCGAAGTTGGGCATCTTTGGCAAGTAAACCAAAACCGACCATTAAATGGGTTTTACCTCCACCCATAGCTTGTTTTAAGTGAAAAATAGCATCATTTGATTTACCAGCAAGGCGTGCTATACCTTTTGAAAGTAAATTTCTAAAACCATCTGTAATAAATGTTTTTTTAAAATATTCGCTGCCATCAGTATCATGAATAATTTGATCAAGCTGTTCGATTTGATCACCAACGTTAATTTCTAATGCTTTTGGCTGCAATTGGCATACTTGGTGAACAGTTTTCACTCCACAGCTCCTTTACTCTGACTTTCAGTTAGTTTGAATTTAATAAATGAGAACTTTGTAATTCTAAACGAAAATGATTAGGTTTGTGATCTTTATAAAAATTCTTAGCTTTACTATTTTCCAAAAATTGATTTTTCCCATGACTTTGAATTTTGCTTCGAAACAAAATTTTAGAAAAATAAGGCGGGAGAATACCCGCCAAGGGTTAAATCACTAATTGTAGTTTTGAGGTATTTGGCTTCTGATGATTGAGTTGAGTAATTTTATTCAATAAATCTAAAGAAATATTGAGCTCATTTGCAATGGATTCAGCTGATATTCTTTTTTTATTCAAAGCTTTGAAACAATTCTCTAGTAAGTGGGGAATTTCTCTTGGAATATCCTTATCCTCTGTTTCTAAGAGTGCTTCACCTGTACGTTTTAAATGAATATAGCCACTTCGATAACTTACGTCATCTATAAGCCCCAATGATTTGGCTCTATAAAGCAATGCAGCTTTACTGATTTTCCAATCCATTTTCATTTTACTTAACTTATTCCAGTTAAATCTGCCATTGAAACAATAACGGAAATGAGAGTTCATCATTTCTTGAGGAATTAGTAAGGCACTAGCAAATCGGTGAGCTTGGGATTCTGTAAGAGAGTCGCCAGTGACACAACCATCATGTAATACTAGATGTCCTAACTCATGTGCTAAATTAAATCGTTGGCGGCACGTACTGCTATCTTCATTATTAACGAAAATTGGACGTTTTGATGCAATAGAAAGCGCGTCTACTTCATTAGAAACGCTAGGAAATGTAGTAACAAAAATTCCAAGCATTTCACAGAGTTTAGTCATGTCACTGATAGGACCTAAACCCAAGTTAAAATGTTTCCTAAATTGCAGAGCAGCATTTTCAATATCTTGGAAGTTTTGTACATGATCAACTGAAGGAATAGAATATCTAGGTAGCCTTAAATTAGCTTCTATAAACTCTACTAACCTTTTTAAGTACTCACCTTGTGCAATGACCGACTGCTTTGTAAATACTTTTGCTGTTTTATTACTTCGGAAGTTTATTTGTTCTTCTTGCAAAATAGGATGAGAACTAAAAAAAATTTCCGTTTTAACATTAAAAAAGTTGCTCAGAACACCGATTAAATCTGATGTCGGAGCGACTTGATTCATTTCAATTTTATGCAAAAATTGACGAGATTTACCTACATGGGTTGATAAATCCTCTAGTGACAAATGGTTCAATTGTCTTAAGAGTCGTAATTCTAGGCCATTAAAATAAGTATTCATTTTCTCATCAACTTTTACCTATTTGCTGTTAAGGATTTATTCAATTTCACTTGTGTTGTCTAAATCATCATCAGCTAATAGATCATCAATATTGTAGGACTTCAAATCTGCTGGTTCTGGCAGAATAGCTTCTGGATCAAAAATAAATCTAGAAGTATTATTTGATGTCCAAGCAGTTATCGGCTGTAGTTTTTGGTTAAAACCAACAAAAGCAATAAATGTTTCTTCCTCATCAGTTCTAGCTGGAACTAAAATGAAGCGCCAAAAAACTGGTAAGTTATCATCGATTTCAAAGAGCTCGAAATTATGACTTTGCTTAAAAAAGTTGGGTCTTTTAGGTCTTAAATAATCAGATTCTTTGAAAAAACGGATTCCAGATGTATTCCCGATTTTAAATGTGAATTTATTCGATGAATCTTCCAAAGAGGTTGATACAGGCGCATTACCATTACGAATTACACGTGAAAATCTATTGCGACAACGGCCAAAAATAGTACAACTAATTGTGTAGTTATCATCATCTTGGCTGTTAAGATCACGTAATGTTTGAGAGTGGACCTCTAACATATGATTAGCAAAATAACTTAATATTTCGTTATTTAATGAGGAATCATAATAGTTAGGGGGAGGATTCTTCGATAAATCCATAAAGTAAGCCCTAGTAAGATGTTGGTTCTTAAAATTTATTGCAAATAAAAAAATATGTCAACCAAATTTTATTGCAAATATTTATATTTGTCACCTAGGAATTAAATGTAAAATATAGTTTTTTTATTGCTTTATATAAACTCCATTTTAGTCATTGAATGGTAAAAGCTGAGTATGCTTTATTTATAGTTTTTGCAATGATTGGAGCAATATTACTTCAAAGATTGAGTAGCTTTTCCATCCGTTGTAGCCACCCATTAAACTCATCATCAGATTCAGTTAGCTCTACTAAATGCTTGGGATGATTCAACGTATAAGGAGTCCCAAAATCTTGTAGACTTTCAACAGATGGCCATCGAAGAGAATTTTTAACAATCTTTTTAGCAATATCTTTAAAATTATGATTCCATTTATTGAGATCATAAATTTGTACAATCAATGTTGAGAGTGGTTTTGCGTTATCACTGGTATCAATTTCTAATATTGCATACCAGTGATTCTCAATAAAGAATCTAACCTCAAGTAGGCATCGATTGTTTCCGTCTAGTGTCCGATGCAGACGTGAACGTCCAACTTTTTGCAAATAGTGCAGTTTTTCTTCATATTTTAGATGATGTTTTAAGGCAAGTTGTTTTACAAGAAGTTTAAAAGCATCAAAACGTTGCATGTAGAGAGCGATCACGTCGCTGTCATCTTTTAATCCATTAAATTCGCCTTGAGCCCCATCTCCATTAACGGTTGGTTCACCTGTTCCAACACCGACTTCTTCGTACTCAGTCACATCATCATATCCACATGATCCGCTTTTCGTTTTTTTCTTCACGACTTTTCTTGTTTCAATAGGATTCGAAAAACTTAAGGATGTCTGAGGGATCTCTATTTCTACTAATTTTGAATTTGAATCACCTTCAATATCGTCATCTACCGAAGAATCATTTCCCCCTTGATTAGAGCCAGAAGAGCCTCCTCCAGAGCCTGTTGAATTACCTGATTTGAACTCAGGGCTTTCATAAAGAACGATTGGAGGAAGAGAGGTCTGAATATTATGAAGATCAGTGATTTCAAAGACTATATATTCATTTGTGGTGGGATCAAATCGACCAATCATTTTGAGTGAAATATTTACTAATTGTGGTGGTATAAAATGAAATTGCCAGGATGTTTTTTCTTCAAATTGCTTAGCTTCTAATTTGAAATAATGAGCAATACTTTCATAGGATTGCCTAGCGTTTTCATCTAATAATATCCATGAGAGTAATCTGCGGATGCCTTCATTACTAAATTGGCCTAAAGGAAATGTGCGGTGTGGTAGCACATGAATAACGGTCGTTGTCTGATCTATAGGATCAACAAAAAACTCTCTCGCTAAGATACCTTGATCAATACAGTTCCTTGCTAAATAGGCATTGTGAAAGAAAAGAACGCGTGCTAACTCAATCTGGGGTATACGGATATGCAGGAGATCTGGGTTTTGTTCACTACCTCTATTAAAATCAAATTCAAAATAATACCCTCTATTCTTTGAATCAACTTTAACTTTCCAATCTTCATTTGATTGAATATTGATATTAATTTTATACCCACCTTTACTACATTGACCGTCACTTGGATTCAGACATCGACCTCTTGCAAAAGCTGGTAAATTAGATAGACGTGAGTGCTTGACTGATAGTTCAGAATCAACATGGATTCCTAATTTAATATTCCAAGATTTTAAGTGATTAAATTTAAATATTTCACCTAAGAATGTAATTTTTGCATTTTCTGGGAAATTCTTAATTTTCATTAATTTAACCTTAAGTATTGTAATGCCATATTTAGAAATTTTGCCGTTTCAGAGGTCATACGCTCGTCACTCAAACCTGCTTTGCGTAAAATTCTCCAACGAGGTAAGTCTTGGCTTTGCATTTTTATTTCAATAAAAACTTGAGTTAACCGTCTAATTTGGTAGCTACTAATATCTTCGCTATAGCGTTTCAAAAATGATTGAGTAATGGGTAAACGATATAAATTTTTTTCAATAGTCGAAACATGGGTGATTTGTGAAAGCCACCATTTTGCAGAGCGTCGAGGACTATCTACATCCCAAATGAGCTCATTGTAGAGCTGAATAAGTTGTCTTACATAAGTAAGATCACGGTTGTACCAGTCAACTTTAGCTCCCTGTGGAATAAAGCCCTGATGGAAGGTTTGATTTATTTTCAATAGCCAGTCTTTATCATTACGGTATAGCCAAGCATATAAAGCTTGATCTATAGAACGAGCGGGTTTAATACCTAATTCTTTGACCAGTTTTAGCCATTTTTCTCTATATTCAAAGTGGTTGGGGTGCACACATATATTTAAATTTTGACTATTATTGTCTTTCGAGTCTTCATTTAAATTTTTAACTTGTTCTAGAATCGCTGAAAAAGTCCATTCTTTATTACTTAATGCTTCAATCACAACGATATGTTCCAGATAACTAAAACTTTTTCGGTGTTTTCTAAAGATACTTCTTAACCAACCTGTTTCAGATTTTAAGTCGCCTAAATTGTATTGTCTTAAAAATTTGGAAGACCATCGAGCAATGATTTTGTCTAAGATTTTGTCGTGACTAATGTAGTTTCGACCACGTATACAATGATTTTTTTGAGCAAGCTGATGGTAGAACCTTGTCCATTGCTCATAATGAGGTGACTCAGAAGACGGAAGAGACAATAATTCTAATAATTTCTTTGTAATAAATAGGCTATCTGATGTCGCTTTCGACTGAATTTGCTCAGGGCACGTTTGGTATGTTGGTGTGATGAAATCATGTCGATGTAATGATCTTAGTTCAATGATTGAGTCAATAAGTTCACCATGTATTGGACAACAAGCACCTTGTATTTGCCATAAGCGTGACCAATAAAGTTCACTATATAATTCTAACTGTTCTTTAAAACAGGCTGGGCAATAGCGGAGTTTATGGATGGGTTTAAGTCGTGACGCATTAACACCCAGAGCAAGATGAATTGAGCCTTGGGATACTTCAGCCATCCATTGTAAACACTGTTGCCGTCTATCCTCAGGTACAAAGGGGGCATAGATAGGGAAGAGCGTATGCTGATATGCAATATCCTCTAGGCTTAACTGATTGCTAGGATATTGGTTGATAATAGCGTTTAAGTGACAAGGGAGATCAACTGTAGCAATAACTTTGCGGTTTTGAAAAATTTCATCCAATAATTGTTTTGGACTGCTTAAAGCAAGACGGATTCCAGCCCTAGCCACAGTACTGTAAATGAGTTCATTCTGATATGGCAGAGGGAAATTTAGCATCTAACTCACCTGCTCAAACCAGCGTTCCATATTAAAAATAAGCTGAGTATGTTCTTTAAGATGTTGATAGAAATTTTGTTTCTCATCTTTTTGTGAGAATTGGAATCGTAAATCCTCTGTATCTAAAGTATGCCATTGATCTTGTTTAACCCTTTTACTTTTATTTTTAGGCTTTGGGTTAGTCTGAATATTTTTGCCTATATCATTCAGCCATATCATGACAATTGGCATAAGTTCTTGCATTGAAAGATGGGGATGTTGCTGAAAGGCTCGTTTAATAGTTGGTACTAAAAGTTCAGATTTAAAGTCTAGCCCAAGTAAAAGGTGATGTAAGCGTATAGCCTCTTTATTACCATTGTATTCACTCAAATCATCATACTCAGTAGATTCAGTATGCTTATCTACAATCATTTGTAATTTAAGAATTTGCTGATCGACTTCAGGAATAATTAGATCAGAAAACTGTATGATTTTTTCTGGATCTTTAGATCTAAGTGCATTGACCATTGGATGGATGGGCTTAAGTTCATCATGGTAAGTCTTTTTTAATAATTTAATTGTAATGCGTTCTAGACCAGATGTAATGGCACTAATTTGTGCAAGTACAAACAATTTGACAGCAATATCAAGAATGCCTTGGCTAAGATCATAAAGACATTCACGAATCTCATCAGAGAGATGCATATCTGCTTTGTTTAACCACTGATATTTCCATAAAGCATCGGTAAAAGCATTCCATTCAGATTTATATATGCGATTATTTAACTCAAGGTTTGGTTCATTTTTTATAGGTTCCCATAATACAGATCCAAATCCAGCAGCCCTACGGTTACCACGAAGATCATTAAATATATACCTTGCCTTTGGTGTACCTACCATGATGACGGGCAAACTAATCACATTAACGAGTGTGACAAAGAAATTTAACATTTTATCAGCACCGCCAGAGTTTTTGATATTAAGGTGCTGTATTTCATCAATAATAAGCAAGCCAATTGCATGAAAATTTGCAATCTGACGCATTAAATTGAGTAACGTTTCAACACCATGACGCTTTAAAGCGTATTTAGCTTCATAGTTGGTATCAAGAGCAATATCAACGGCTCTAAAGAAATGTAAGCACAAGCTTTTTAATGAACCGTCATGAGGACAGTCAATTTTTAAGTATACAATTTGGGTAAAGTTATACTTTTCGTGATAAATAACTTGTGGGTATACACTGAGAATATTATTGATTGTTGTAGTTTTACCGATTCCAGAACATCCGATAATACTCATACTTTGAGCTGTTGATCGAGCAGGCTCATACCTAAAAGCTGAAATATCTCCTTTCATTGTTCGCTCATAACCGTTCTGAATATGTTTGTTCAATTCTCCATTTGATATATTTCGACCGACATACCCTTGTCTTAACATAATTGAAAATTTTGTCCAAAGTTCAATATGTCGTTCAATTGGATGAAAAAAACTATTCAGCAATTGAGGAATAAGATGTATGCGCTGTGATGCTGGCAGGGATTGATCTGTAATATCGAAATTTACTTTTCCTCTCAAGGCCTTGATAATATCAGGCGTATCTAGAATAGGGGGTAATGCTTCAATGAATGGATTGCCAGCATAATGCCCAATACTAGGTTGATATTCCTTAACAATGACTTTATTACTCATTCTATTTATCCTTATTCGTGAATAACGTTATGGCTCATCATCTTCACTGAGTAAATCGTGGTATAGGGGGAAACGTAACTTTAAATCCTCATCAAGTTCATCAGATGACTTCTTTCGCTTTGGCATAGGAATGACATTGCTCTGAGCATCTTGTGTGATTTCGGGCTTCATAACACTTGTCGCAGTATCAATAACACTGGAAGTCGTACCCTTCAATTTAGAACGTTCAAGCTCTTTTTCATGGCTTCGATTACTTCTGATCTCAGAGATTCGACTTTTCTGGCTTTGAGTGGACAATGGTGTTTCGCTACTGGCTTGTTGAATAATATCCATGATTTTTTGTTCTAGCTCAGATTGAGCTAAGTTGTTTTTTATGTCTTGTTTTTCAAAAGTTTTTTTCTGAACACTATTAATTTGCCAAACTTCCCAAAAACTATAGCCTCTAAATTCACGGGAATAGTCGGAAATCGTTGCCTCCCAATATTTCAGACTACTTTGTTCATAGAAAACATAAATTTTTTCTGCATTACTTGGATCATAGGCAGCATATAAAAACTTGGGTCGATTTATTGTATTTTGGCGGTGTAGCCAACCCTTTTCATATAATTCTGGGCAGGTATAAGTCACACCAAAAAGTTTCAAACCTCGGTTCGACAAAGTTACCTTTTCTCTAGGCAATAATGCGACGTAAACAGCCTGATCGGAAGCTGTTCGTAGTTTCCCCGTACGATGCTGTATTCCCCAGTTCCATAACGCCATTGGGACGGCTGGTAGGTCATGTGGTAAATCGATATCACGATCATAATTGTTGATTTGATGAAATTGGTTATATTTCAGAACTGATAAAAGAATAATTTTAGTGAATTCATCTAGATTAAGTGTTGCATCTAAACGGTAGTCCTTTCCACCTCGTTTCTTTGTGATCACATCTTGAACCACTCCTTTTGCAAAGGGTTTAAATTCAGCTTGTATTAATTTGAATCTGCTTTCAACAATTGGTTTTAGATCACCACGATAGGGTGGTGCATTCTCAAGCCTGATCGAAAAACTTTTTTCTAAATTCTCAACTTGATGACCAAATAACTCGGCTCGGTCAGCCAAAATCGCATCAGGCAAGCCGATACAAGGCCAGTTTTCATAAGTAATATCTATTCCATACTTTTTGCATAAAGCGACTTTATCTGTAAAAGCGCAATAAAGAGCTTGTATACTTGTTTTATAAGAAGCATTTTCTAAGCCAATATATAAGCCAGTAACCATACGACTAAAGACATCAATGACGAAGTAAATTGTTGGTCGGCCAATTATTCGGCTTCGATCAAGATTAGAAACTAAATAGATATCAGCAATCGTGGCGTCTATTTCATACCGTGAACCAGGGCCAAGAACTTGTGTATTTACAGTAGAATGGAGCTGGCGTAAGTCTTTAGAGTACTCAATGTCGTTTGATCGCTTCTGTAAACGAGCTACTTGATTGTATTCTCGGTGATAAAAATACTGAAATTGGCGTAATGTAGGATATTCATTTTCAGGGATATCTGGGTAAAGTGTGCGATATAGCTTTTGAAATTCTCGATTGGCATATTTTAAAGAATGCTTCTTATTTGATAATAAATATTTGCTAATCGTGAGATGAAACAGACGTTCAATCTCTTGTGTAATAATAGCTCCAGTACCTTCTTTGTGAGTGCGCTTTCTTCCTAATTTTTGACTTGCAACTTTTTTGCTTCCTTTTGCACCAGAGTTTTGGTAGTTAGGGATTAAGGCATTTGGTGTCTGTCCTCTTTGCCAGTATTGTCTAAGCAAGCGGTATATTGTCTGTTTAGTAGATTTTTTATTATTTATAATTTCATTAATTAGTGAAGATCGGATACTGGGAATATAAAACTGTTCATTATCCACTATGGCTTTGATTAAATTATAATTTTCATCTCTTTTTAGCTGAGAAGTAGAACCTTTTTCGGGCTGGATGAGGGCAATTTCTTGGAATGGATCTTCAATTCGAAATACCTCAAAAGATTCAATGGCATGAAATAATTCCGTTTTGCTGATGATTTCAGGAAGTGCTTTCACATCATTGATATCAATCCAAACAATATGTTCAGATAAAATTTTGAGGATTCTGATCGAGAGATCCTGATACTGATATACATCATTGATTCGCAGCATAACGAACCTCCTCCCAAGTCGTTAGATTGCCTAATTGAATATTGGGTGGGACTAAATCTTTGTAATTTAATTTTAGGTCGAATTTAAAATAACGTTGAGCAAAAAGTACACGTAATTCTGATAGAGATGTACCTATCTCAAGGTCATAAGATGAATCAATTTTTTTTGCTAAGTTAATCAAGGATAAATTTGGATATTTATGGAACTGTTTTACATAGAATTCAATTTGATCATACAGATTGATGTGATCATTATCTCTAATGGCAGGATATAACCATTTAATGTTGTCAAAAACCACTTTAGGAATTTCTTGTTCAGTGATGATTTGCCAAGGGATTTCTTTGCTTTGCCAATAACGTCGTTCGATTTCTAGTTTCTCAATTGTACGGATATCTTCAAGATCTTTCTGGTATTTAGCTTGTATGCTAAATCGAGGATTCATAGCGTCGGAACTAAATACATAAAAATCTGTACTCATTATCTGCTTAATGCCTCTAACGGCAGGGTGTGGAATACAAGTTAAATGGGCGATTTCTTCAGTCTGTTCTATTCGGAGAGGGAATTGTTCTCGTATATCTTGAATCAGAGGATTCCATTCTAAAATTAAGAAAATAGCGAGCTCTAAGTCTGAGAGTAGATGGTGTGTCCGCTTTGTTTTATGGCCATAAACTCGATGAGAACGACCAAGTGATGATAGATCACGAACAGTCAACCACGGTTTATATGATGATAACTCACCATCACCTCGGCCATCTTTGATCCATTTCTGTTGTTGTTGGACTGAGAGCATAAAAAAACACCTGTTGTGTTCATCTGAAATGAGCATAACAGGTGTTCATAAAACAAACAATCTAGTATGATACTTTTTTGTTTAGTATGACACTTTATTGTTTGGTGTGAGGCTTTATTGTCTACTTACAGGCGAACCTTTCTTCCATTTTTTTATTATTCGACCGTTACGCTTTTTGCAAGGTTACGTGGCTGATCCACATCAGTACCACGCAATACAGCGACATGATATGACAGAAGCTGTACAGGGATACTGTAAACAAGAGGTGCTAACCATTCATTGACTGCTGGGATATGAACCACGTGTTGGCGATCTTTTTCTTGGATTCCGCTATTTTCATCAGCAAAAACAAAAAGCTCGCCGCCACGCGCTTGTACTTCTTCCATATTCGATTTTAATTTATCGAGCATGTCATCATTTGGTGCCAAAATTACCACAGGCATTTCATTGTCAACTAATGCCAATGGACCATGTTTGAGTTCACCTGCCGCATAACCTTCAGCATGAATATATGAAATTTCTTTGAGCTTCAAAGCACCTTCTAGTGCGATTGGGAAGTGTGTTCCACGACCAAGGAATAAACAGTGGTTCTTTTCTACAAATAACGCAGACAAACGAAGAATCGAAGTATTGTGCTGCAAAGTATCTAGAATTACTTTCGGGCAATGCCATAAAGCTTCAGTAATTTCTGTTAACTGGGCATCAGAGAGACGTTGCTTCACTTGACCGATTTTTAGAATCAGTAACATTAATGCAGCAAGTTGCGTGGTAAATGCTTTAGTTGAAGCAACACCAATTTCAGGGCCAGCAAGAGTGAGCAAATGATGATCAGTTTCGCGAACCATCGATGATGTCGCAACGTTACAAATCGTCATCGTGCTAATGTCAATCGTATTGGCTTTAGCGCGTTTTTGGGTTTCACGTAAGGCTGCTAGGGTATCTGCCGTTTCACCAGATTGAGAAATACAGATGTACAGCGTATTTGCCACAATCACAGGCGTACGATAGCGGAACTCGCTGGCAATTTCGACTTGGCAAGGTACGCCGATTAATTGTTCAAACCAATATTTTGCAATCATACCTGCGTGATAGCTGGTTCCACAGGCAATAATTTGTACCTGTTGGATTTTAGCAAAATCAGCATTAGCATATTGAAGAAAATCTTCACGCAAATAATTGCCATTTAGAGCTTGAGAAATGGTTTGCTGGATCGCTTCTGGCTGCTCATAAATTTCTTTGAGCATGAAGTGCTTATATTCACCTTTAGATGCGTTGCTAACCGTAGCATCCAGTTCTTTCACTGGACGTTGAACAGCTTCACCTTGCGCAAAAACTTCAATGCTCGTACGAGTTAAGCGAGCAATATCGCCTTCTTCTAGATAAACAAAGCGATTCGTGACTGGAAGTAGAGCCAATTGATCTGAACTGATAAAGTTTTCACCGATACCTACACCAATCACGAGAGGAGAACCTTCACGGACAGTGATTAATTCATCTGGATGTTCAGTATGAATAATTCCAAGAGCGTAAGCACCTTTCAGTTGTGGAATAACTTTTTGTACGGCTTCAAGTAAGCTATCAGTATGTTTTAATGCGTCATGTACGAGATGAGCAACAACTTCGGTATCTGTTTGAGAGGTAAATACATAACCTAAGGTTTGTAGATCGTCTTTTAATTCTTGGTAATTTTCAATAATACCGTTATGTACGACAGCGACATTTCCAGAAACGTGTGGATGTGCATTATTTTCAGTTGGTTTACCATGAGTTGCCCAACGTGTGTGTGCAATTCCGATATTACCCATTAAATGTTGGTCTGAAACAGCTTCGGCAAGATTAGCTACTTTTCCTACGCGACGCTCACGTAGAATTTTTTGATTATTGAGTAATGCTAAGCCAGCAGAGTCGTAACCACGATACTCAAGACGCTTGAGTCCTTCGATCAAAATATCAGTTACACAACGCTGAGCAACGCCTCCAACAATACCACACATAATTTTATCCTCTTATTTTTTCAGCTTTTGGGGACGTTGATAATTTGCTTTTTCAAACTGTTTAGATCGTTCGACAGCCAAACTATGGTCAGTCACATCTCGTGTTAAGGTTGAACCAGCGCCAGTTGTAGCACCAGTACCGATTTTGATCGGAGCAACCAGTGAATTATTGGTGCCAATAAATACATGATCTTCAATAATAGTTCTATGCTTATTTGCGCCATCATAGTTACAAGTAATCGTACCTGCACCGATATTACAATCCGCACCAATATCAGCATCACCAAGATAAGTGAAATGATTGGCTTTAGAACCTACACCAATATTAGAATTTTTAACTTCTACGAAGTTACCGATATGCACATCATTTGCAAGATTTGCGCCTGGACGTAAACGAGCAAAAGGACCAATTTGAGTATTTTCGCCTACTACTGCATTTTCAAAAATACTATAAGCCTGAACTTTAGTGCCTGCTGCGATACGCGTGTTCTTTAGGATACAACCTGCACCAAGTTGTACGTTATCACCGAGCTCACAGTGACCTTCAATAATAACATTCACATCGATTTGAACATCTTGCCCACATTTTAATGTGCCACGTAGATCAAAACGATTTGGATCAATTAAGTGAACGCCTTGTTGCATTAATTCTTTGGCTTGTTGCTGTTGAAATTGACGTTCCAACGTAGCGAGTTGTAGACGATCATTTACGCCTTCAACTTCAAATGCCAGTTCAGGTTGAATGGAAGCGATTTCTAGACCATCTGCAACCGCCATCGCTACGATATCGGTAAGATAATATTCACCTTGTGCGTTGTTATTCGACAGCTTTGGTAGCCATTGGTGTAATTTTGCATTGCTAACGCAGTAGATACCTGTATTGATCTCTTGGATCTGACGTTGTTCTTCATTGGCATCTTTATGCTCAACAATGGCTTGAACTTTTCCAGCCTGACGAACGATACGACCATAGCCCGTTGGATTTTCGACATCGAGTGTGATCATCCCAATACCAGACTGGCTAGATGCCTCTAGTAATTGTTCAAGAGTACTGAGTCGAACTAAAGGCACATCACCATATAAAATGAGTGAGATACCATCTTGCGGTAAAACGGGTAAGGTCATCTGTACAGCATGACCAGTACCTAATTGCTCAGCTTGTTCAACCCATTCAATCTGTTCTTGTGCAAAGCTTTGTTTAACAAGTTCACCGCCATGCCCATAAATGGTAATAATATTTTGGGCGTTGAGTTTTTTTGCGGTTTCAATGACGTGTCCCAAAAGTGGACGACCTGCAAGTGGTTGTAATACTTTAGGAAGCTTTGAACGCATTCGCGTTCCTTTCCCTGCAGCTAGAATAATGACGGTTGTTGACATAATTAACCCTAATATTGATGTGTTAGGTCAAAAAATAAAATTGAATAAGAAAAATACACAATGCAGCCCAAAGTCCTGCAATCAGGTCATCAAGCATAATACCAAAGCCGCCAGAAACTTTTTGGTCAGCCCAATTAATTGGAAATGGTTTCCATATGTCGAATATACGGAATAAGATAAAACCTGCAATGACCCATAACCAATTCATTTGCTGTAAGTAAAGCAGAGGTAAAAAGGTAATCGATTGTCCCGCAAATTCATCCCAAACGATACGACCATCATCATGGACATTAATCACTTTGGCAGTGTGACCACAAATATAAATGCCTGCAATCGACATGAGTAGGATTGCAAAAACACTGGCATTGAAGCCAAGTATTAGCCACAGGGGGACGAAAAGAAGAGCAAACGCTGACCCAAAAGTACCAGGGGCTTTGGGACTGAGACCAGAGCCAAATCCTACACCGCAGAACACAATAAAGCGGTCAAACCAAGTCATTTGGCTAAAGTGAATAGGGGGTTTATGCAAAGTGTTGATATCCATGAACATGTAATGGGTAAACTTCGCCCATATACTTAAATAACAATCCAGTTTGTTGGGTAATTTCGCCGATTATTGTAAACGGTACATCAGATTGATGTCGCGATAGTTCTTCGAATTTTTGCGGTGATATTGTAAAGCATAATTCGTAGTCATCCCCACCAGCGAGCGCATATTGCCAAGCTTGTTGTTGGTCTAATGCTTTTAGTGCTGAATCTATTGGCAAACGATCTAAAAATAAGGTCGCACCCACGCTAGAAGCTTTCAGAATATGTCCTAAGTCTTGTGCTAAACCATCCGAGACATCGATCATACTGGTCGCTCGACCTTTCAGTCGCTGACCTAACTGACAACGTGGTGTTGGATAATCTAAACGTTGTTGTAGTGCATGACCTAAATGGTGCAGTCCATACGCAGCATCACCAACTTGCCCACTCACGCATATATAGTCACCGATTTGCGCACCAGCTCGCGTAATTGCTTGTCCTTGTTCGATCCAACCTAGCGCTGTCACTGTAATCGTTAATTGGGAGCTTTGCGTAGTATCTCCACCGATTAATGCAACATTGAATTGGTCACAACATTCAAAGAGTCCTCGACTGAATTCAGCCAACCATGCCTCATCTACACTTGGTAAACTGAGTGCAAGCAAGATGCTGTGTGGTTGAGCTCCCATTGCCGCGATATCTGATAAATTCACGGCTACACTTTTCCAACCCACAGCATGTGCTGAGGTGTCTAAAGGGAAATGGCGACCAGCGACTAGAGTGTCTGTGCAAATGACGAGTTGTTGCGAGGAAGGAGGGGTGAGGATGGCTGAGTCATCACCAATACCTAAACTGACATCCTGATGAGATGCTCGTTTAAAGTAACGGTCAATAATTGAAAACTCAGCCATGAAACATCAAGCCTATTATTTCGCTTGTTGTTTTTCGGCTTCACGAAGCTTTGAAGAAAGACGATCTAATACACCATTGATGTATTTATGACTGTCTGCACCACCAAAGTGTTTTGCTAGCTCAATTGCTTCATCAAGTACAACGCGATAAGGAACTTCGAGATGATCTCGTAATTCATAAGCGCCCAATCGTAAGGTTGCAAGTTCTACACCATCAAGTGCAGATAGCTCACGGTCAAGTACAGGAATGAGTAACTCATCTAAAGCTTCATGTTGAGCAACCACTTGAGTGAGTAATTCATGGTAGTAGTTGAGGTCAACCTTGTGCATGGCATTTTCAACACGTGTACGTGCTTCAATTTCATGAACAGGATTTTGACTCATTTGCCATTCATAAATCCCTTGTACAGCAAAACGACGTGCTTTGCGTTTCGCTGCATAAGCGGCCTGAAGTGTTTGCGACATGCTTTAAATTGCCTTTAATAAGTTAACCATTTCGATAGCAGTAAGTGCAGCTTCGCTACCTTTATTACCTGCTTTCGTACCTGAACGTTCAATCGCTTGTTCGATGCTATCGGTAGTTAAAACACCGTTGATCACAGGCATTGTGCTTTCAAGTGCTACAACACCTAGACCTTTAGCACATTCACCAGCAACGAAGTCAAAGTGAGGTGTGCTACCACGAATTACTGCACCTAAAGCAATGATGGCATCAAATTTGTTTGAAGCCGCTAATTTCTTCGCAACGATCGGCAGCTCCCATGCACCTGGTGCATGAATCACGGTGATCGCATCTTCTGCAACGCCGTGACGTTTTAATGTGTCGATCGCACCTTCAAGTAAATGTTCTACAACGAAGCTGTTGAAACGACCAACTAAGATCGCATAACGACCTTCGCTTGCGAGATGTAATAAACCTTCAATTCGGCGAATTGCCATAGCAACCTCGATTATTTTGCTGTGATTTGATCGGCAGTGATGTATTCCACCACCTCTAAATGAAATCCTGATAAAGCATTGAAACGAAGCGGAGAACTCAACAACTTCATTTTCTCAACACCAAGATCACGTAAAATTTGTGCACCGACACCAATTGTTTGATATTGCTGCGATAGCGCTGCATTTGATTTCAGTGGCTTTGGTTGGTTCAAATGATGAATGGCATGACCTAAATCTTCCAAGTGATCTTGTCCAATCCAAACCAATACACCACGGTCACTTGCAGCAATCGTTTTCATTGCAAGATCAAGATTCCATGCTGGAGAACCATCAGCTTTATTGAGCTTTAAAAGATCACGAACAGGATTGAATCCATGAACACGAACAGTGGTCACACCTTCTTTCGGCTCACCTTTTACCAAAGCTAAATGAATGTCTGGGTTACCGATTTCACGGTATTTATAAAGATCAAAAGTCCCGTATTCAGTTTGAATGGTTTCTTGAGATAAGCGTTCAACAGTTTGCTCGTTGGTCATGCGGTAGTGAATTAAATCCGCAATCGTACCGATCTTGAGACCATGCTTTTCTGCAAATACTTCTAAATCAGGACGGCGCGCCATAGTGCCATCTTCATTGATAATTTCACAGATGACCGAAGCAGGCTCTAAACCTGCTAAGCGTGTTAAGTCACATCCAGCTTCGGTATGACCTGCGCGGTGTAAGACACCACCTGGTTGAGCCATTAATGGAAAAATATGACCAGGTTGAACAATATCGCTTGGTTTAGCGTGGGCAGCTACAGCTGTGCGAATGGTATGAGCACGTTCTGCTGCTGAGATGCCTGTGCTGATGCCTTCGGCTGCTTCGATTGAAAGGGTGAAGTTCGTGGCATGTTGAGCGCCGTTTTGATCAACCATAAGCGGAAGGTTGAGTTGCTTACAACGTTCGCGGCTTAATGTCAGACAGACCAAACCACGTGCATGCGTAATCATGAAGTTAATGTCTTCAGGACGAACATGGGTAGCAGCGATGACTAAGTCACCTTCATTTTCTCGATCTTCGTCATCCATGAGGATAACCATTTTGCCTGCACGAATATCTGCGACAAGTTCTTCAACACGACTCAGCGGCATTCGCTTTCACCTTTTAAGCAGCCTTTTAAGGCATTAGTATTCGATAAATTTGGCATAGTTTACCGCATTTTAAAACTTTTCGCCTGTGCTTCTTATCGCACGTGGCGAATTTATACATCACGCTGAGTCAACGCTTTTATTGATCTAAATATTTGGTTTTGATTCAGAATATAATATTTTGTTTTTTCTAAAAATTTCATTATTTTACAATAATTTTTTAACTCAAGCTGCGCTGAATCGATTTAAGAAAATAGTTTGAGTGTGTTGATGATTTAGGCAAATCAAGCACTTTTTGATGGAATGAACTTTATCATTATTCAAATAATAACCCCATTCTATACTTAAAAAATGGGGATATTTTATCGAGGTGAATTACGAAAGGCTGGATGATTCAGATGAGACTTTTGCCTTTTTACCCATTAAAATTTCAGTGCGCAGATTTTGAGCTAAAGTTGCACACTCCTCATTCATACCATTAATCATAAATGCATGACGTGTCATGATGTTGCTTGGGTTAGGCATAGCAACTAATTCATAGCTATGTTGAATCGCTTTTAATTGCTCGAGATTCAAATGCAAGGCAGCTTCTTTTGCATGTAAATGTTGAGTTAGGCGTTTCGAAGCTTCAATTGCGTCGAGCTGCATGGCATCTACAGGGCTAGCAACAGAACCACGCGTTTGCAAGGCAAAGCGTTTGTCTTCGCGATAACGTTTATACAGTACTTCTGCGAGCAGTTGGAAAACAGCACCAATCATCATAAGACATTCTAAAGCATGTGTTTGATCTGACTGAGTACTTAAGGTTGCCCCTTCAGCATTAAACTCTTGTTCAACACAAATTTTAGATGGATCAATTTGATAATGTTTAGCACATAGATCGATACTTTTATCCAAAAATAACTGACAAAGCTTAAAGTAAGGCAATGAAACGGATTGGTTAACACTATTTAAGAGTTGTTTTGGATCATAAAACTGGATGTTAAGCGCCAATGTATGCTGATCAACTGGAGGTGTTTCAGTGCTGACTTTCTCAACTCGAGTTTTGGGTTGTACTTTTGCTTGTTGTTGTGCTTGAGCGACCAAAGTAACGGTATTTTGTTTTTCTAATGCCAAAGCTTGAGTTAAACGTTGAATTTCATGCTTGAGATGATTTTCTTGATTGATACGAGCAAGATATTCGGTTCGCGTTGGGCGTGCAATAGCACGGTAGCCTAACCAAATTAATCCATGAATCAAGAGAGACAATAGAATCGCTAACCACTGTGTGCGTAAAATTTCACCAATACTTGGTTGTATCAGCGTTATTTCGACTGTTCCCACTTTCTTTTCATTCTGTAAGGCATCACGGACAAATACTTCGCCTTGACGAGTTTTAGCCATACCGCTAGTTGCTAACACTTGTTTGTTGGCATCCAAGATGCGGATTGAGGCAACACTTGGATTGGTCGCATAGCGATTAGCAACCAACGCTAAAGAAACAGTATTGGCGGGTTCCATTTCAGAAAGAGTATCTGCCACTAACTGACTGGTCATCAGTTGTCCTTGGCTGGCGCGGTTTTCATTGAGTTGATGAGTCGTTGCAATCACCAATAAAAAGGTATGCAAGGCAAAACTAACGATCAGTAGGCTAGCAAATAGCCCTTGGCGAGGCGCATTCAAGTTAAACTTCCAAGGCAAATAGATTCATGGGTTATGTTATGATTCTTACAATAGTTGTCGCTCTAACACGAGTCAATTCATGCGAGAAATCATTCTTATATCCTTTTTAGGACCAGATCAACCGAATCAGTTTACTCGATTAATGCAGGTACTCTCCGTACATTCTTTGCAAATACTCGATGTCGGTCAGGCGGTTATTCACAATCAACTGACCCTTGGGATCGTTGTTGCATCAGATAACGAGACTGCAACAGCATTAGCAATGAAAGAGATTCTGATTTTAGCACATGATATTGGCTTAACTGTGCGATTTAAACCAATCAGCAACGCAGAATATGACCAATGGGTGAGTGAGGGCGGACGTACACGCTATATCGTGACGGCTCTTGCACCTGAACTGACCGCTGCACATTTGCAAGCTGTGACTCAAATTGTTTCGGGTCAAGGGTTTAACATAGAAACGGTAACACGTTTATCAGGACGTTTAGAACTAGAAGAAGAAAGTCAGTTCCCACGACGCGCTTGCGTTCAGTTCGGATTAAGCGGACAAATGCTGGATGCACAAGCAATGCGTGCTGCTTGTTTGAGTTTATCAGGTGAGTTAAACATCGACGTTGCCGTACAAGAAGATAATGCTTATCGCCGTAATCGTCGCTTGGTTTGCTTTGATATGGACTCTACATTGATTGAGCAAGAAGTGATTGATGAGCTTGCATTAGAAGCGGGTGTGGGTGAGCAAGTTGCTGAAATTACAGAACGTGCAATGCAAGGTGAGCTTGATTTCCAACAAAGTTTCCGTGCACGTGTTGCGTTGTTAAAAGGCTTAGATGCATCTGTTCTGCCTAAAATTGCTGAGCGTCTAACTGTGACAGAAGGTGCAGAGCGCTTAATTTCAACGTTGAAGGCCTTGGGTTATAAGACAGCAATTCTTTCAGGTGGCTTCCAATATTTCGCAGAGTATTTACAAGCTAAACTTGGCATTGATGAAGTGCATGCCAATATTTTGGATGTGCAAGATGGGCTTGTCACTGGTGAAGTGAAAGGTGCGATTGTTGATGGTGCGCGTAAGGCAGAGCTGTTACGCCAGTTGGCTGATAAAATGGGTATCTCATTAGAGCAGGCGATGGCTGTTGGTGATGGCGCAAATGATTTACCAATGCTGTCAATCGCTGGGCTAGGTGTGGCTTTCCGTGCCAAACCTCTAGTTCGTCAAAATGCCAATCAGGCAATTTCGAGTGTGGGTTTAGATGGCGTGCTTTATCTTTTAGGTATGCATGATAAAGACCTCAATCGAGCATAGATAAATGTAGATCTGAGCCCTCAAATAAAGCCACAGATCATGTGGCTTTATTGATTTTATTGGCTGTCATCACTTCGTCATATTTATGTCTAAATGTATAGAAAACCTACAATTAAAAAATTCAGAAAAAAGTTTTTTTGACGTCAAAATTAAGCGTATTTTTTTGTAATGACACTCAGTAATTGATGCTATATAGAAATTTCAGAATTATGATTTTTAAAAAATGTAATTACAAAAGCATATTGCGACATCTTGTGTCGTATCGTTAATTTTAAGCTCTTTTTTTCTAAAAAAAACGCTCCATAATGCATAAAGACGTTAATGCAACACGAAGTACTGTTAGAGATTACAGAACAATATAAGGTCTGAACGTTGATTCAGACATCCTTTTAAAGACGGAGGTTTCTATGGAAGCAGCGAATTTCACCATGTGGGTTGGATTTGGCTTGATCGCTGTCGCAGTTATTGCTGTTTTCTTCTCTCCTTATCGTCGTTGGTTAGGTTTTATGTTGGCGGGTATGATTAGTTGGGGACTGCTCGAAGTGGTACGCTTTGGTGTGCAAACCATGTTCGAAATGTCTGTCGCTTATAGTTATCTGACAGCGCTCAGCCTTGCGATGGTGACGGTGACATTTATTCTTTTACGTGAAGACAAACAAGCACAAAAACAACTGGCAAATCGCCAGTATATTGAACACACGCCTGTTTATAAGGATGACCAACAACAATGTTCTAGTCGATAAATACATAATAATTCTAATCACATCAAAGGCGTGCTCAGCACGCCTTTTTTACATTCACTTTCTGAAACAAAGCTTTTACAGAGTTCTTCACAATTGTGCTAGGATACGGGTTGTCTTAATTTTCATCATTATACTGTGGGCATAATTGTCATGAAGCTTTCTTCTCTACCTGTGGTTAAGTTACCTATCGTTGATGTAAGTACAGATCCACTGGATTTGTTGGTGGCAGGTTTGGCGTTGCGTATGAAGCAATTGGCACGTACTAGCCCTAAGTTTATTGAGTTAGTTCATGATCGTGAATTTCGTATTCAAATTGGTACAGATTTGGGTATGGCGCGTCAGATTATTGTCAATCACGGTAAGATCGATACAGTTGCAGGCAATCCTGAAAAAGCGGATTTTATTTTGCAATTTGCTTCAAGTGAGCAAGGCGTAAAAACTTTAGTAAAAGGCGACCCAACAGCATTCATGACAGGTATGCAAGACGGTAGCATTAAAATGGAAGGTGACTTTAGCTTATTGGTTTGGTTCAACCAAGCAGCGAAATTGATCCCACCTAAAGTACCAAAACCTGTAAAAGAAAAAATTCGCCAAGCACGTGCGTTTATTAAAGAAAAAACAGGTAAATAACAAGCCTGAAAAAAACTCCCTAGATGGGAGTTTTTTTATTGCCTAAAGTTATTCAATCTCTAGATTAAAAGTCACAGGTCCATCATTCACCAAATGTACTTTCATATCCGCAGCAAAAATACCTGTTTGTACATTTTCAAATTGCTGTTGTGCGTATTCAACCAATTGCTCGTAGAGTGCTTTGGCATCTGAAGGTGGCATCGCAGGTCCAAAGTCTGGTCGTAACCCTTTTTGAGTTTGTGCCATGAGGGTAAATTGAGATACCAATAAAATACCGCCACTGGCTTGACTCACATTCCACCCCATCTTGCCATTTTCATCGTCAAAGATTCGATATTTGAGAATCTTATCTATCAGTTTCTGACCCTTTTCTAAAGTATCGTCTTTCCCTAAGCCTAGAAAAACCAATAAGCCTTTTTCAATCTCGCCCGTGGTTTGTCCGTCCACAACCACTTTTGCTTCAAGAACTCGCTGAATTAATGCACGCATAACTTTAAAAATTGGATGATAGGAGATGCGCAATTTTAGCAGAGCAAAAGGATAAAAATGAGTCGTGCAGCAAAAGTCTACTATTCAATCTCCAGCGTTTGGTTGTATAACAACAGATATCTAATAAAAATTGGTTAAAACCATCCTTTATGCCTGCCATTATTCGATCTTTACTCGACACGGACTTGTATAAATTCACGATGTTGCAAGTCGTGCTACATCAGTTTCCGCAAACTCACAGTGTTTATTTATTTCGTTGCCGCAATTTAGATGACACGGTTTATCCGCTAGTTGAGATTTTGGATGATTTGAACCATCAACTTGATTTGTTGTGTGAGCTGCGCTTCACCGATGATGAGTTACAGTATTTACGTTCCTTGCGTTTTATTAAAAGTGATTTTGTTGATTACTTAGAGTTATTTCAACTTAAACGTCGTTTTATCCAAGCCAGTATGGATGAGGCAGGTCGGCTCGATATTCGAATCGAAGGTCCAATGGTACAAGCCATGATGTTTGAGATTTTCGTTTTAGCTATCGTCAATGAGCTGTATTTCCAACGCATCCGTAATGATGACGTTTTTGTAGAAGGCGAGCGCCGTTTACAGCAGAAGCTAGTTCAACTACAAGATTATGCTCAGCAACAGCAAGAAAATGATCCTCCATTCTTAGTCTCAGATTTTGGAACACGACGACGTTATAGTTTTGAATGGCAAAAACATGTAGTTCAAGCCTTTCACTCAGCTGCACCCAAAGTTTTCCGTGGCACCAGCAATGTGCTGTTAGCGAAAGAATTAGGCATTAGCCCGATCGGAACCATGGCACATGAGTTTTTACAGGCTTTTCAGGCATTGGATGTACGGTTACGTAATTTCCAAAAAGCGGCTTTAGAAGCGTGGGTACAAGAGTATCGAGGGGATTTGGGTATCGCTTTGACCGATGTGGTTGGGATGGATGCTTTCTTGCGAGATTTTGATCTGTATTTTGCCAAATTATTTGATGGTTTGCGCCATGATAGTGGTGATCCTTATGAATGGGGTGATAAAGCCTTTGCGCACTATCGCAAATTAAAAATAGATACCAAGACCAAAATGTTAACTTTTAGTGATGGTTTAAATTTAGAGAAAGCATGGTTATTGCACCAATATTTTAAAGATCGCTTTCAGGTTAGTTTTGGTATTGGAACTAATCTCACCAATGACATGGGACAGACACCGCTTAATATTGTTTTAAAACTGGTGGAATGTAATGGGCAATCGGTAGCAAAAATTTCTGATAGTTCAGGCAAGACCATGAGCGATAATGAAACGTTTTTGGCGTATTTGCGTCAGGTGTTTGAGATTGAAGAGGCCTAATTATTCTTTCATACTCAAAATTTAGTACGGCTGTGGAATCGCTCAAATGTTATGAGAGATCTGTAATAGGTACTCTTTACTTTTGAAAGATCCAAAGTAACAATTTTTTGTTGAACTGACGGCACATCCTCAGCAATTTCAAAGCAACGCTTTGAAAGCAGCGCAAGGCAGCCACAGAGACGGCATGGATGCCGCCTCTGCACCAGTAAATTTTTTCGACAGGTTTATATGGCTTAACTTTCGCAATTGTCAGCAAATTTTATGCTTTAAATCTAAAATCGTTGGGTTTTTTCCTATATCTTGTTTTCTGCTAAATGAATATGAAAAATCAGACAAAGATAAAAAGTGAGCTATGCTAAAATTTGATGCAATGCTGTAATCACAAGACACCATAAC
The DNA here is from genome assembly GCF_000368765.1 of Acinetobacter junii CIP 64.5. GTDB lineage: Bacteria > Pseudomonadota > Gammaproteobacteria > Pseudomonadales > Moraxellaceae > Acinetobacter > Acinetobacter junii. The sequence goes on along the minus strand of NZ_KB849655.1, from coordinate 1,809,480 downwards.
AATGACTGACACAGATTTTAAATTAGGTTTATTGATTGAACCTGAACAACTTGTACCATACTTGGGTCATGAGTTGATTCGAGTGATCGATCTAAGCCGAGCTTCGGTTTATGAGCAACTGCACATTCCACATGCTATTCATTTGCAACCTAAATATTTAGTTGCGCAGAATGAACAAGCGAATGGTGTATTGCCAGATGTCGATGGTTTAAAAACCTTGATTGAGAAATTAAATATTTCACCGCAACATCATGTAGTGGTGTATGACGACGAGGGTGGTGCTTGGGCAGGGCGTTTGATTTGGAATTTACACTGCTTAGGTTTCACACGTACCAGTTTGATTAATGGTGGTATTCATGGCTGGCTAGGTGCAGGTTTACCAACCACGTCTGAAGTTGAGCCATACAAACCTGTTGCAGAGTTAGTTGCTATTGATGAGCAGGCAGTCCAACAGCATCGTATTGAATATGATGAACTCCTCAATGAAGTCAATCATAAGAATATTCAACTTTGGGACTGCCGTACCATAGATGAATATACGGGTTTACGTCTTGCTGCGCGACGCGGTGGTCACATCCCAAATGCTTTGCATTTTGAATGGAGTACTGCCCTAAATCGTGAAAATCATCTAAAATTACACCCGCTTGAACGCACTCAACAACGTTTGGAACAATTAGGCTTTAATTTACAACAACCTGTGGTGGTGTATTGTCAGTCACATCACCGTTCGGGCTTGGCGTATATCTTGGCAAAATTACTCAATTGGCAAGTGAGAGCCTACGATGGTGCGTGGAGTGAATGGGGCAATCGCCTCGATAGTCCTATTATTTCAGGGGAGTCACCATCTTGAGTTTTTCAGCAGACCTAAAAAAACAACTTTTTATCAAAGCACAAAACTTAGTACCTCAACATCAACTGAGCCGTGTCATCGGCAAAGTGGCAGCCAGTGAAAATGTTTTGGTAAAAACTGCTGTGATTCAGGCATTCAAAGCGAAATACGGCATTGACATGAGCATTGCTGAGCAGACTAATCCGAATCAATATAAATCATTTAATGAGTTCTTCACCCGTGCATTGAAAGAAGGTGTACGCGGTGTGGACGAGCGTGCGGATAGTATTGTTTGTCCTGCGGATGGTGCAATTTCTCAGCTGGGTAAGATTGAGGCAGGTGATATTTTCCAAGCCAAAGGTCAAAGTTTTTCTGTAGAGAAATTGATTGGTGATCCGCAACTTGCAAAGCCATTTGTAGATGGTCAGTTTGCAACAGTTTATTTATCACCAAAAGATTATCACCGTGTACATATGCCATTTGCAGGTACATTGACTGAAACTTTATATATCCCAGGTGAGTTGTTCTCAGTTAATCAAACGACTGCTGAAAATGTACCAGGTTTGTTTGCGCGTAATGAGCGTATGGTATGTTTGTTTGATACAGAACTTGGTCGTATGGCGGTGGTTTTAGTTGGTGCGATGATTGTGGCTGGGATTGAAACTGTTGCAACAGGTAAAGTAAAACCTTCAGGTAAAGTTGAATTACAGCATCATCAAATGCAGTTAGATAAAGGTGCTGAGTTAGGTCGTTTCTACTTAGGTTCTACTGCTGTGGTTTTATTTGAAAAAGATAAAATGGTATGGGAAGAACAATTTAAAGCGAACTCGACTGTGGTAATGGGTGAGCGGTTAGGTCATTCGATTTAATTAGTAAAATTATAAAAAGCCCCTAGATAGGGGCTTTTTATTTTATGTTGTTATTCCCAAGTAGAAATGTCCTACCTAATAACCAAATAGAAATGTCCTATATGGACATTTCCAAGTCAAGCACAGGATTTAGATTTCGTTGTTCAATCGCTGTTTTCTGTGCTTGTCTACGTGGCATCTTTTGAGAACGATTGCGTTTGTTTTGGTGTTCCAGTTGTTCATGCTGTTGTTGAATATGTGCCAGCACAGAACCCAAACGTTTATTCTCAACGATCTCTCGCTGGTTGAGCTGACTTAATTTATCAAAGATGCTGTAATTGATTTTTCTTCCCTGATATTCAATGGCTACAGTACCATCCGGATATTCCAGGAACTCAAGATACTTGCCGCCCAATCTTTGATTTTCTTCGCTGTTTTCCAAGATATATACGCATTTATCATAAGTAATCGTCAAGCTGTTCGTGACCCTGCGGGGTTCACGCCAGGTAAAAACATCATCTAATTCTTCGGCTGTTTCAGCGATAGGCCGATGTAGATCCTTGGAATTAAAAGCCATCTTGGCGAATTTACGATTAAATTGCTCAATAAAGCACGGCAGCCACTTATTGGCATCTGCAATTGAACTGATGCCTTCTAGACGCATCTCCTTAATCAGACGATCCTGAAGTGTTCTATTCGCTCGTTCTACACGACCTTTGGCTTGAGGGGAGTTAGCGAAAATGATATCGATATTGAGAGTGCTCAGAACACGTCCAAACTGGGTAATCTTGGTGTCTTTCTTGCTACTTTGATTCACCCTAAAAACTGAATGTTTGTCACTGTAAAATGCCAATGGCTTACCATGCTGTTCGATATATAAACGTGTCGAAATCATATAGTCAAAGGCTGACTCTGACGCACAGAAGCGTAAATGCTGCAATTTTCCTGTGGCATCATCGATGAATACTAGCAGACAGCATTTAGGTGCTCGACCTTCAAACCAATCATGGTGTGAGCCATCAATTTGGATCAATTCACCATAACAATCTCGGTTATAACGAGGCTGATATGGTCGTTTCAGGCGCTTGCAGCGAGGGATCCATAAATCGGCTGCAATCATCCAGGAACGCAGGGTTTCTACTGAAAGATCGAATCCATGCACGGTGGTGAGCTTTTCATGCGCTAAAGTGGGTCCGAAACCATAAAGTTGATCTGAAACAATATTGAGACACTTAAGTCTGAGTTCTTCAGGAAGTTTAGAATTGCTGATTTGGCCACGACCGGCATGGGCTAATGCAGCGGGACCTTGAGCTTTGTATTTCTGCAGTAAGCGTCTGATGTGACGTTCTGAGATATGAAGTAGCTGAGCAGCCTGGGATTGAGTTATACGTTGATCACAGATTTCTTGCAAGACCGACAATCGTTTAAGTTCTTTATCCGACATAGACACCAACATATCAAACCGTCCGCTAAGGAAATTGCAAAAGCGCATATTCTAAAAGCGGACATTTTTACTTTGGAGAAACCGGACATTTCTATTTTGGGCTTACAAGAATAGTTTCGCATAAGCGCCATTATGTTAAATGGGTGGATTTAATAAGTTGTAGAGCTACAATTCACTGCATATCCATAGTTATAACAATTGGTATTAGTAGTTTTTGGAGCCATCTTTTGTAGGCTTTCATTAAGATCATTCCAAGCCTGTTTATTTGCTTGTTGTTGCATTTTATATGCTTCGATCTGCGCACTATCTGCTGGTGTAATAACTTGCCCTGTAGCCATGCCATTATGCTGGCAATACAATGTATCCGTATCTGAGTAAGAATAAGAGAATTGCTTACAGTTTGGTGGGAAATAATATAGCTTTCCATTGTGTCTAGCTGTGCCATATCCAACAGTAGAACATCCTGTCAAAATGATTAAATTAACTAGTAATAAGTACTTTTTCATATATCCCCCTGTAAAATATTGATTTTACAATTATAAAGATATTTTTAGAATTAAATAATGAAAATCTAAAATTTAGTAAATTTTATTATTTTTAAATATTTCTAAAATTAACATAATACACCTTATACGAAATTCTAATGTAAGCCCAAAATAGAAATGTCCGGTTTCTCCAAAGTAAAAATGTCCGCTTTTAGAATATGCGCTTTTGCAATTTCCTTAGCGGACGGTTTGATATGTTGGTGTCTATGTCGGATAAAGAACTTAAACGATTGTCGGTCTTGCAAGAAATCTGTGATCAACGTATAACTCAATCCCAGGCTGCTCAGCTACTTCATATCTCAGAACGTCACATCAGACGCTTACTGCAGAAATACAAAGCTCAAGGTCCCGCTGCATTAGCCCATGCCGGTCGTGGCCAAATCAGCAATTCTAAACTTCCTGAAGAACTCAGACTTAAGTGTCTCAATATTGTTTCAGATCAACTTTATGGTTTCGGACCCACTTTAGCGCATGAAAAGCTCACCACCGTGCATGGATTCGATCTTTCAGTAGAAACCCTGCGTTCCTGGATGATTGCAGCCGATTTATGGATCCCTCGCTGCAAGCGCCTGAAACGACCATATCAGCCTCGTTATAACCGAGATTGTTATGGTGAATTGATCCAAATTGATGGCTCACACCATGATTGGTTTGAAGGTCGAGCACCTAAATGCTGTCTGCTAGTATTCATCGATGATGCCACAGGAAAATTGCAGCATTTACGCTTCTGTGCGTCAGAGTCAGCCTTTGACTATATGATTTCGACACGTTTATATATCGAACAGCATGGTAAGCCATTGGCATTTTACAGTGACAAACATTCAGTTTTTAGGGTGAATCAAAGTAGCAAGAAAGACACCAAGATTACCCAGTTTGGACGTGTTCTGAGCACTCTCAATATCGATATCATTTTCGCTAACTCCCCTCAAGCCAAAGGTCGTGTAGAACGAGCGAATAGAACACTTCAGGATCGTCTGATTAAGGAGATGCGTCTAGAAGGCATCAGTTCAATTGCAGATGCCAATAAGTGGCTGCCGTGCTTTATTGAGCAATTTAATCGTAAATTCGCCAAGATGGCTTTTAATTCCAAGGATCTACATCGGCCTATCGCTGAAACAGCCGAAGAATTAGATGATGTTTTTACCTGGCGTGAACCCCGCAGGGTCACGAACAGCTTGACGATTACTTATGATAAATGCGTATATATCTTGGAAAACAGCGAAGAAAATCAAAGATTGGGCGGCAAGTATCTTGAGTTCCTGGAATATCCGGATGGTACTGTAGCCATTGAATATCAGGGAAGAAAAATCAATTACAGCATCTTTGATAAATTAAGTCAGCTCAACCAGCGAGAGATCGTTGAGAATAAACGTTTGGGTTCTGTGCTGGCACATATTCAACAACAGCATGAACAACTGGAACACCAAAACAAACGCAATCGTTCTCAAAAGATGCCACGTAGACAAGCACAGAAAACAGCGATTGAACAACGAAATCTAAATCCTGTGCTTGACTTGGAAATGTCCATATAGGACATTTCTATTTGGTTATTAGGTAGGACATTTCTACTTGGGAATAACATATTCTTTATTATTTCAATTAAATCAATATCTTATAAATTTTACATAATCCAAACAAACACTAAAAAGCCGACTCGGAAACAAGTCGGCTGCTTTTTAAGCATGTTTGATATTTCTTGCCAAACATAAAACTAATTCTGTAAGCCATTTCCTACACCGATTAACGTCAATGTCCCATTTTCAGCCTAAGTTAAATTCCCTAATATCAACTCATCAGGAACAGGAAGTTCCAAAAACATAAAACAATAATAATAAGTTTGAGCATCAGGATGTGAGATATGACAGGAGTTGTATCTAGTGAAAGGAATACGAAAAAGCCCGACAGGATGTCGGGCTTTTTTCTTTTCTGTTAAAGCTGTTGTGTTGCCCAAAGTTCTATCAGCAACTGGAGAGTTTTAGTGAGAGGTTTATAACTAGGCCAAATCGCATGGATTGGCATATCTAGTCCGTTGGTGGTATCACTAAACTCCAAACGAACCAAACTTTGTTTAGCAAAATGCTCATGAACGATGGACAACGGAAAATTACCCCAGCCGAGTCCTTGCTCCACCATCCCAATCGCCATGGATAAATTATCTGTATGCCAGTAGGCATCTGAGACCAAAATACGTGGGTCAGGGAGAGGATAATTTTTACTTGCCACAATAATTTGTCGAAGCTCAGATAACATCGTCAGTTCATTTTTATGTTGTGCCCGAAGCTGTTGTGCTTCTTTAGGGGAAATCGCAGCAACAAATTTTTCAACACCCAATAAACGGAAGCGTTCATTGGCATCAATCGTAGATGAACTATAAGCAACATACAGATCGATTTCATTATTTCTAAGGCGTGCTTTGAGTTCTTGCTGTGCTGCGCAGTGCATTTCGATATTTAACAGCGGATAGCGATGCGTTAAATCTTCGATGCCTGCCAATACAATTTTTTGATTAATATCAGCCGCAACGCCAATTTTAAGATTTGTTTCCAATCCCATAGAAAGCTCTGTGAGATGCATTTCAAGTTGACGCAATTTGGTCACAATTAATCGTGCATGTGGTTCAATAGATAGGGCAATCTCGGTAGGTTCTAAATGATTTTTGCTACGTTCAAATAATTTTAAATTCAATTCTGCTTCTAAATTCGCAATGGCCATACTCACAGCCGAAGGTACTCGATTTAAAGCACGTGCTGCAGCAGAGAAATTGCCTCGATCAATCACTTCAAGAATTAATTCCAGCTGTTCACTATTCATATTTATCTCAAGTTTGCTTGTCAGTAAAACTGATCACGATTAACTTTTTTTATCAGAAAGAGCGCGTAAAATCCACGTTTTGTTGATTTTGAGGTGCTGTCATGCAAGGAATGAAAAGAAGAGTGACCTATGTATTTTTCTATGAAGTACTCAGTTTTTTGATTTGTGCGATGATTTTGGCTGTACTTTCAGGCTCAACGATCAGTCACACTGGACCTTTGTCATTATTAATTGCGGTGATCGCTGTCAGCGTAAATTTCTTTTACAACTATGCCTTTGAATGGTGGGAAAAACGACAGCATTCTAAGACACGAACCATTTTTAGACGTATCGCCCATGCTATCGGCTTTCAAGTGGTCTTAGTCACTATTTTGATTCCATTGATTGCTTGGTGGATGCAAATCAGTTTAGTCAAAGCCTTCTTATTAGATTTTAGTTTGATGATCATCATTCCATGCTATACCTTTGTTTATAATTACTTTTTTGATCATTTATTTGGTTTACCCAGTCACTTGCTTGAAACTAAACCATTGCCTTCAACGACTAAGCTTTAATTTAAATCAAAGCCTATTCAAGCAATCATGATTGCACATAAAAATGGGGACTTATAAAAGCCCCCATGTTTTTATCTATGACATTAAGCGATGTATATTTTTTATAAGCGAATCCATGTCATAGCACGAAAGCTATTATTACTTGGATGTTTGGCACTGATATTTAGCATTTTACCTGTTTTGCTTAAACGTCCTTGAATACTGTATTTATGACCATCATAAGGGTTGATCCAGACACCTTGACCAAATTCCTCATCTTGATTGAGTTTTTTGAGCTTAGTTAATACTTCCATACCGACGATAGGTTGATCTTTCAAAGCACCTGTACATTTTGTGCAAGTAGTCGGAGCGACCTCTTTAGCAGAGGGATACATTTTGACGATGACAGCACTGTATTGTTCTGTTTTAGAATTGCGTCGAATCACAATATCTGACACATAAGAACCAGTGCGTTCATCGACAACTTTCCATGTACCAATTAGAGGATCAAAAGGGCTTGCTTGAATATGAAAAGCAGTAATGAGTCCGAGGAGTAACGCAAAGCTGCGAATTAAAGAAATAATCATAAGTCGTTTTTACATCGAGATGAGGTGTAGAAATAGCGAAATGAAACAACAACTTATTATATTATTTAAAAGTATAGAAAAACATCATAAATCAGGGAACTTGGCAGTTCCCTGTAACTATTTTAGATCATATGGTAAAGGCGTTCTTTCGGGAACACGGCTGTAAATGTAGAACCTTCATTTTCTTTAGAGGTGATTTCGAGATGTGCACCATGCTGCATCAGCACATGCTTAACGATCGCTAGACCTAGACCTGTGCCGCCAGTTTGACGACTGCGAGCGCTATCAACCCGATAAAAACGCTCCGTGAGACGAGGGAGGTGTTTAGGGTTGATCCCAATACCATTGTCTTGGACAGAAAAATAGGCATGATCGCCATCTTCGTGCCAACCAATGGTAATAATTCCACCTTTGGGTGTGTATTTAATGGAATTGGTAATTAAGTTGCTGAAAGCACTAGCAATTTCCATGTCCGAACCAATCAGATCACAGTGGCTATCAATATCTAAGTTGAGTGTATGACCATAATCGAGATTATAGGCACGTGCATCATCAAATAATTGATTCATCAGATTTGCCATATCAATAATCTGATTTTTAGCGACTTTTTTATTATTCTCTAAATTGGATAATAGTAATAAATCATTGACCAAAGCATTCATACGTTTGGTTTGCGACTGCATCTGGGTAAATGCACGTTTCCAACGTGGGGTAATATCATCTTGATCGGTAAAGGTTTCAAGGTATCCGCTCAATACCGTCAGTGGCGTGCGTAGCTCGTGGGAAATATTATCCACGAAATCTTTACGCATCTGTTCAAGGTTATGCATTCGAGTAATGTCATGTGCAACCAAGAGACGGCTTTCCCCACCAAAACGTGTGATTTTAACTTGTACATAACGCTCTTCGTCCATCTGTGCTTGAAGACGAATTCCATCTGGCGCTTGATCACTATTTTTGAAATATTCAATGAAATTGGGTTGGCGCAAAATAGAGAGTAAATTGCGACCACGATCTAAAGGATTAATTCCCAATAACTTTTCAGCAGCAGGATTCCACCATTCAATCTGATGCTGATCATCGATTAAAACCACCGCTTCAGCTAATGCAACTAATGATGACTGGGCACGATCTATTAATCCCACCATCTCAGCTTGTACGATTCGTTCTTGGCGTTGTGCGCGGTAGACATTAAATAATAGTGCGCCCCAAATGCCATTTAGATTAGGTGGCATATCGTAGGGACGATTTGAAATCCAATCATTGACTAGATAAAGCGAGCGGAGCTGCAAAAGAAAGAAAACAACAAAGGCAACAAAGATACAGCTCCAAAAGTATCCAACCCCAAATCCAATTAAGCTTGCAATCAATAAGAAAAACATCAACAGTCTTAAATCTTGTTTTGCAAACGTCCACAAACTGCTGTAACGAAATTGTTGGTGCTCACGTGCCAGTTCAGGGACGGGATAAGGTTCATACATAAAGGGTTTTAACCTGCTGCTAAGTCAGCTCGTGTAGAAAAACGATAACCAGTGCCACGTACCGTTTGAACAAAACGATCAACACCAAAGGGTTCTAACACTTTGCGCAAACGACGAATATGTACATCAATAGTACGGTCTTCGATATATACATTGCCGCCCCAAACTTGGTCAAGTAATTGAGCACGTGTATATGCACGTTCAGGGTGAGTCATAAAGAAAGCAAGCAAACGATATTCAGTCGGCCCCATCTCGAGGATGCTGTTTCCAAAACTCACACGCTGGCTGACAGGATCAAGCATTAAGCCATTGGCATCAATAACTTTTTCACCGCTCAGCGCATTGGCACGACGTAACACTGCTTTAATACGTGAAACCAGTTCACGCGTCGAAAATGGTTTGGTCATGTAGTCATCAGCACCAGCATCAAGACCTTGAACTTTATGGTCTTCTTCACCGCGTGCAGTCAACATGATCACAGGAATTTCTGCTAAGTTTTCATCGCGTTTTAGGCGACGGCACAAATCGACACCACTCACACCACCCGGTAGCATCCAATCCAGCAAAATAAGAGCAGGACGCTGGTCAACAATAATCTGATGCGCTTGTTTAGCATCTTCCGCTTGCAAACATTGGAAGCCTGCCATATCCAAAGATGTATGGATCATTTCGCGGATCGGTAGTTCATCATCGACAATTAAAATATAGTCATCTTTCACAGCGCAATACCCTTAATATCTGTAACGGTGAACCGTTTTGTTGTTATGACAGGCTTATTACAAAGATTAATTATGACAATATCATTGCAAAAGAGTTAATAAAGTCGAATTTAGCAATAAATTGTGACAATTGTGGGGCAGAGCAATGACCAAATGATGACAGGTTGCTGATTAATAAATCAAATGAATTCATTCGTTTAATCGGATCATCATTTAAGTATATGCTTTGTAACAAAACTGTAAAAAGATTTTAATTTTTTTGTGATGTGGTTTCGATAAAGGATAAAAACACGGCACAGCAGGCTGCAAGAACTTCATCAAGTGGTTGTTTAAAGCCTTCAGAGACCCAACGAATAATAATATGAGTCACGTATCCATTCAGCCCTGTAGCCATTAACGACACTTCATCATTGCCTTGAGGGGCATTCGGCATCGTGATCATGACGAAAGCCTGAATAATGCGGTCAAATTGCGTCAATGTTTCTTGAATGGTGGCTTGGTTATGTAAGTCTTGAACGAGCATGGCATCAATATAAATGATACGTGCCATACGCGGATCATCTTTAATCGCAGTGAGCAATGCAGATAAACCCGCAGTTACCATGTTTTTAGGTTCAGGGGCAGCCATGATGACCGCTTGGGTCAAGCAAGTTTGCATTTTTCCAATCATTTTTAAGAAAACGGTTTGGAATAACTCTTCACTTTTCTTAAAAGATTCATAGAAATAGCGTTCAGTAAGTTTTGCCTCATTACAGACATCTTTCACAGTGACAGAGAAAAAACCTTGTGTCCCATAAGTGGCGATACCCGCCTCAATCAGTTTCTCTCGGCGCGCTTCTTTACGCTCACTCAAAGAAAGCCCTTTAAATTGGCGTTCTTTCGCGTCAACATTCTTTTTTTTACGTGTCGCCTGATCTTGAGTCGTCATTAGAAAAACCGTTCCCTAAAAAATCTTTAAATCGTGTGGCTCGGACGAGTTTGCATTGAATTACTGTCATTTCAGATCAAAAATCATGAGGATGACCATCCATGCCACAACTTGCAAAAGGTAGACAAAATTATTCCCCTTGTTAAATTTTATAACGAAGTTTGGGGAAACATCTTAGTCCTAACACTCTCGACAATAACATTTTTTACCAATTGTCGATGCTTTATGCGGCTCTAGCATAACTAAATTCCACGCAATATGCTTTGTCTCGTTCCAAGATCTTAGGTCATGAAATGTAAATAGACCTAATATGACAAGCAATATGTTGATTCTTGCCATTTGTCTTAAAGTGATATTGTACTATATTGACAATATGTATTGTCAAAATTATATTGGTTATAACTCAAACTGCACATGATCTACTCAAATGTGTGCAATTCATTCGCAATACAAAGGATAGGCAATGAAAAATTTTAAAAATAAAGTCGCAGCGATCACAGGTGCAGGTTCTGGGATTGGACAACAACTGGCAGTTTTATTGGCTAAACAAGGTTGTCACTTGTCATTGAGCGATATCAATGAAAAAGGCTTAGCACAAACTGTTGAGCTTGTGAAAGATAATCCAATTACAGTTACAACCAAAGTGCTTGATGTTTCTGATCGCGAAGCGGTAAAACAATGGGCACAAGAAACAGTTCAAGATCATGGTTGTGTCAATATGATCTTTAACAATGCAGGAGTTGCATTGGGTTCTACCGTTGAAGGTGCAAGCTACGAAGATTTAGAGTGGATCGTCGGAATTAACTTCTGGGGTGTGGTGTATGGAACAAAAGAATTCCTTCCATTCATCAAACAAACTAAAGATGGTCACATCATCAATATCTCAAGTATTTTTGGTTTGACATCACAACCAACTCAATCTGCTTATAACGCAACAAAATTTGCGGTACGCGGTTTCACAGAGTCATTACGCCAAGAACTTGATATTGAAAAGAGCGGTGTAAGTTCACTTTGCGTACACCCAGGTGGTATTCGTACCAATATTGCCAAAGCTGCAAAAATGAACGACAGCTTAAAGAGCCTAGGTATGGATCCAGGCAAATCAATCAAGCAGTTTGATAAATTCTTGCGTACACCACCAGAAGAAGCTGCACGTCAAATTTTAAATGCGGTATTAAAAGATAAACGCCGTTTGTTGATTGGAACAGATGCTCGAATTTTAGATTCTTTCCAACGTCTATTCCCTACGGGCTATCAACGTATTGCAGCTTTTGCAACTAAGATGCTTTAAGCTTTATATGCTTGATAAAAAAGCCATTCAGATTTGAATGGCTTTTTTATTTATTAGATGAGTCGTTTAATATCACGTTTTTTCCAGACAAATTGATAATAACTTGCTTGGAAAATACATAGACATACAAAGGCGAGCGCGTAAGCTGTCCAAATACCATTTAAGCCCCACGTAGAACTAAACCAATAAGCACAAGGCACTTCGATCAGAAGGATGGTCAAAATATTGATCATCATTGGGACATTGACTGTACCACTGGCACGCATAATTGAAGCAAAAATAGCACTTGCACCAAAAAACAAAATTGACCATAGCACAATAAATAATAGCTGTTGCCCTAATACCACCACACTATGATCGGTGATAAAAAGCGCCATTAAATACTTAGAAAATAGATAAGCCAAAGTGATGAGTGTTCCTGTAAACAAGATATTCATGCCTAAGGCAGTCCGTGTCACTTTAGCCAATAAGTCGGATTTTCCAGCCCCAATCGCTTGCGCTGCAAAGATTGATGCCGCTATGGAGATCGACATGGCTGGGAATTGAATGTAGTTCAGAACTTGATTGACTGCGCCATATGCGGCAGTTGCGTGTGCGCCATAACGATTAACTAAGCTAATAATCACTAAGCCAGCCAAAGACGTGGTGACCATTTGTACGCCTGTCGGAATACCCAGTTTTAAAATTAACTTACTTAAACTTGGATCGTGACGAATACTTCGAAGCAGTTGACGATCAATTTTAAGAGGATGATTTTTATAATTTAAGTAGAAAGCTAGAAAAATGAGTACAGCCGCATAACCCATGATGGTGGCAACTGCAGGTGCGATAATGCCTAATTCAGGAAAACCAAAATAGCCTTTTAATAAAACAGGTGTAACCACCAAGCCAATTAAACTGGTTAAACTCAAGGCAATTAGCGGTGTCACGCTATCGCCAACACCCCGTAAAATCGAGGTATAAATAATATAAACAAATAATAACGGACTACCCACTAGCATCCATTGAACGTAGGGTAATGATAGATGCATGACTTTAGGGTCGGTGCCCAACACATTTAAAATCTGCTCAGCAAATACCAGACCTAAAATGGCAATCAAGGTGCCCCCAATCAGGGTAATAAATAATGTTGAGCCGATGACACAGCGAACCTTTTCAAGATTTTGTGCTCCCCATGCTTGCCCAACTAATACGGTAGTGCCTGCTGAAATTCCAATCACAAAAGCCAAGAGAAAAAACAGGATAGGGAAAAATACAGAAACGGCTGCAATCGCATCCACGCCCATCATCTGACCGACAAAAATCGTATTAATCGTACCTGAAAGATTCTGCAAAATATTTGTGGCGATTAGCGGGACAAGAAAAACAAAAAAGGTTTTCCAGAGATTGGGTTGCATCACCAACGTTTGGCGTGGCGTCATTTAAACTCCTTTACGCGTCTATTGGAAACGCAAATCATCTCTTCAAAATAACATATGCAGCACGAGCTTGGGTTGAGTTCGGTTTATGTTTTGTTGATCAACACTGTACGAGGATTTCTCCTGCACGTTGCAAGGTTATATCGGTTTTAGCAAAACAAAATCGAATGAGTCTGAGCGATTCAGGGGCTTGCTGATAAAAGACAGAAATTGGGATAGCGACAATTTTGTGTTGCTCTGCAAGGAATTGGCACATCTCCACGTCATTCAGATCAGGTCGAATTTCACTATAGTCTAGGTTTTGGAAATAGGTTCCCTGAGATGGTAGAAATTTAAAACGTGAGTCTCGGATTTGAGCATTAAAACGATCACGTTTTGCTTGGTAGAAATGAGGAAGTTCTTGAATATGCTCAGGATGCTGCTGCATATAATTAGCCAGTGCGATTTGGCATGGTGTAGTACCACAAAAATTTGCGTACTGATAAATCTGTCGAAATAGACTCATTAATTCCGGTGCAGCAACACAATATCCTGTTTTCCAACCCGTGACATGATAGGTCTTTCCAAAAGAACCAATGACATAACTACGTTCACGCAGTTCGGGAAAACTTAGAGCACTAAAATGTTTTTGCCCATCAAAGACCAGATGTTCATAAACTTCATCAGACAATACAACAATATTTTTATCTTCAATAAGTTGAATCAGTTGTTGCCAGTCCTGCTCTGACCAAATTGCTCCTGTAGGATTATGTGGTGTATTGACAATAATCATGCGAGTTTTGGCAGTGATGCTGTCTTGAACCCTTTGCCAATCTACCTGAAATGAAGGTGCTTCCAAATGAATATGAATCGACTTACCACCTGCGAGTTGTACCGCAGGTGCATAACTGTCATAACTTGGATCAAAAATAATAACTTCATCACCTGCGTGGATACAGGCTTGGATTGCACAGAAAATGGCAATGGTTGCACCAGGTGTAATGGTAACTTCGGTGATGGGGTCGCAATTTAATTGATCACGTTGCAGAAATTGTTGTGCTAACTGTTCGCGCAGAGCCAGTACACCATCTCCTGCTGGGTATTGGTTATAGCCATCTAATGTTGCTTGGCTAAGTGCTTCTAACAGAGCGGGTGGGGCAGGAAAATCAGGAAAACCTTGTGATAGGTTCAAGGCATTGAGCCTGTGAGCGAGTTCAGTCATTACACTAAAAATGGTCACACCTTGACTTGGAAGTTTTGACTGAAGTTGCAGCATGGTGATTAACCTAATTGAAGTTTTGTTTTGAGTTGATTGTATCGGTAAAAGGATGAGATATCCAAATCGTCGCAACTGGTGCGAACAGAGATTTACGTCTCTTCCTTGCTTCAATAATGTGCTAAATATCAAGAGAAATAGTGGAATAGTGTCTTAATCAAAACAATAGTGACAGAATTGGTCATTTTTTAATTAAATTTGTCTAATAAATTATTATTTTTCAATTACATATGGTGTTTTAATTTAATTATTTAAGCGATATAATTTATATCGAGAGATTAAAATAAATACGAATAATTGTGAAATAGGACATTAAGCAATGGACAATTTCGATCTAAAAATACGCTATCCGCATCATCTTGATTTAAATGATGTAGAACAATGTGGAGCATTAAATACCATTGGGGTATTAACTCGATTTGACAGAATGGGTTGGAAACAACAACTCAATCGTTGGTTGCAGCTCGACGGTGCAAGCCCGACTTTTACCATTACAGATGGTAATACAGAACACACCATCGAAATCGTTTTAAATCCCTATGCCTCATCTCAAGAGTTGAGCTTCACGGTAAAAACAGATATTCCTGTGGTCGTTGCTAAAAAACAAATCTTTGGTTTAGTACAATTTCAGGCAAAAGAGAGAATTCATTTTAGCCATCTGTCATTGGTTCAAGTAAAAGCGTACGTAACTGCCTTTTTAAAACAAGATACCGAAGCTTTGGCACGCTATTATCAAGAAAGTAAGCAGTTGGTTTGCTGATGAATGACAGGAAAAGAGATCTTTCTCTTTATGTGTTTTTGTTGGGAAGATGGATGAGCCCTAATCACAGGGTGCTTAGAGCAAAAGACGGCAAAGTCGAAAGACTCTACCGTATATGGCTCTATCGTTTATAAAACGTTTTCAACAATTGCACGAATGACGCCAAGTGCCAAACCAATAAATGCGCCAACAATCACACCATTCACACGGATCATATGTAAATCGCCACCCACTTCGCTTTCGATTTTGGCGATCATTTCTCGAGAATCCCACTCGTGGATGCGCTCACTGATATAACGAATAATTTTATCGCTATATTGTTCACTGAAGTTGGTTGCTAAGCCGACCATTTTTTCATTCAAAACTTCACGAACTTTTTCATTTTGAATCAAGCTTATACCAAGCTGTTGAATCGCAGTTCTTAAATTCGTTGCGATACCTGAATCTTCTTGCATTAAATCCGTTTTAATTGCATCACACAGGATCGCGATAGCACCACTAATAAAATTGAGCACCTGAGGACTATCGAGCAAAGCATCCTTGCCACTATTTAGACGTAGACTGGCTTCGCTATCGTTATCAGCAAGTTGTAACATCAGTGTATGTGTTGTGGCTTCAATGTCTTGGCGCCATGGGTGATCAGGGTTGGCTAACATCGATTCAACTTTTTCGATCAGTGAATCAATCGTCCGTTGTTGTACATCAATTCCAATCCAGCTCGCACCTTTTGCCAGTTTCCATACGCCTAATTCTTGAAATAATTTACGAGATAGGTCTCGTGCTTCTTCAGGATGAGACACCATCCATTCATGTGCTAGATCAAGCCCACGTTGCAATACATCTTGGTGGAAATCATTATCTAAAACAGCACGTAACATTTCACTGGCAAGTTTGTTGATTTTGGTGCTACGAACCCATTGCACACTATTGTTCTGTACAAAGTGGGCAATTTGATCTTGGCTGACAAATTCAAAAATTCTAGGGACTGTGTGCTGAATCATCTGCACCACTTGCGTATTGTTTTTAGGATTCGCTAACCATTCACCAATTGCCAAACTCATGTCTGCATTTTTGAGACTACGTTCTACGATTTGCGGTGATAAAAAGTTTTCTTGGACGAAGCGACCCATCGATTCGGCAATACGGGCTTTATTACGTGGAATAATTTCCGTGTGGTCACGGAGTAATTTCGGTAAAGGCATTTTGCCGAAAGGATTACGAAATAATACTGTGACAGCATACCAGTCTGCTAAACCACCAACCACACCTGCTTCTGCACCAAGCATAAATATATGGATGATCCATTTGTATTCAGGAAAAAAATGCGCCGCGACCATTAAGCCAATCCATGACACTACCGCAATAATCAGTGCCATCGTGGCGAAGTATTTACTTCTCTGGAGGCTAGGTACGTGGATTTCTTCGACTGAATTCATTTAGTCATCCTTTATTCACTTTTTGTTTTGAGTGGGCACAGCGGGCTGTAACACATCTCCTGATGGACTCAATCCGTACTTTGATCCTAATGATTGCAAAATCATTTGCGCGTCAAAAGCATCTGGAGATTGATCTTGAGTCTTGAAACACTCGATAGTATACGACACTTGGATTGGATCAATATTGACCACTTGTGGCATATCATAGAATGGATCGGGCCAAAAGCCTGGATGGCGACGATAGTAGCCATATGGATAATAGCTAGGCGATGGATAAATCACAGTCTGACGCGGTGCTTTATTCCGTGCATTACTTGGGTCATCCACAACCGTAAAATAACGGTATCCATTTTTGAGTGTTGTTTGAGCAGCTTTTAATAAGGTAATTTCTTCAGCTGTACCATAACTTAGATTTGGACCTGCTTGAAAACCAATACGATACGTTTTG
This sequence comes from Acinetobacter junii CIP 64.5, assembly GCF_000368765.1. Lineage (GTDB taxonomy): Bacteria > Pseudomonadota > Gammaproteobacteria > Pseudomonadales > Moraxellaceae > Acinetobacter > Acinetobacter junii. The sequence continues at coordinate 1,792,147 of NZ_KB849655.1, read as the reverse complement.
CTATTTAATGGATAAGCGGTGAATTGACCAAGTTGGTCAAAGGTTTTGGGTTGTTGTGGAATGGTCGCGCACCCTGTAAATGCCAATGCGACAAGGAGAGGGGTGCATTTCAATACAGTTTTCATATGCAATTCCTATTTCAATGTCTGTAAAACTGACTTAAAAGCTACTGTTGGGTTGGGTTAAAAATTCCAACTCTTCCGCCGTTGATGTTCTACCTAAAATTTCATTTCGATGTGGATAGCGGCCAAAACGATCAATAATGATCTTATGTTTCTTTTCAAAACTCAGATTGATTTCATTCCCCAAGCGTTGAAAAAGCTTGAGGGCATATTCATGCATCAATTTAGATTCACTGTGCATAAACGGCATATATAAGAAAGAACGTTGTTCAGGGCTCAATTGCGCATCAAGTTGTAAGCTAATCGCTTCCTGTGCCAGTGCCAATGCCAAACTGTCATAAGCAAATGCTTGTGCTTGGTCACGGTAGATATTACGAGAGAATTGATCGAGTACAATGATTTCAGCCAAACGACCTTCTGGCGTTTTGCGCCAAGACCAAAGTTCTGCTTGGCTTGCTTGCTGGTGAATTATTTGAAATTGCTCGCGAATTTTATCGTCAAAAGCATCACTTTTCGCGAACCAAAGTGAACGATGATTCGGATCAAACCAAAAGTCGAGAATGTCTTGTGCTTGCATGAAGAAGTGCCAAATGAAAGATCGATTATTTTAATAAAATCACAAATTCAGCGTGTCTTATGTAACAAGATTGTGATAAAAATTGCCAAATTAAATCAGATGACTAGATCACAATTGTCGTTATAATTGGCAGAATAACGAAGTCGCTAACACTTATCTTGTTGGCCGATCTTGAATAAGCGAGCATATAAATTATGAATCAACCCAACACATTTTCTTCCTCTGTGATTCCAACATGGGTAGATGCTTCGCTATTGAAGGGGATGTTACGCGGCATAGAACGTGAAAGTTTAAGAATGCAAAGCAATGGATTTTTATCACAAAAAAATCATCCAAAAGCTTTAGGGTCTGCACTCACGCACCCTCATATTACAACGGATTATTCAGAAGCATTGATGGAGTTTATTACCACTCCTCAATCTACTATTGCTGCGGCATTAGATGAATTGCGAGATATTCACACCGTGGTGCATCAACACCTAGAAGAAGGTGAGCGCTTATGGCCACTGTCGATGCCATGTATGCTGGATGATAATGAAGAGAATATCCAATTAGCACAGTACGGAACCTCGAATATTGGTCGTTTTAAAACGCTTTATCGCCGTGGTTTAGGTGTGCGTTATGGTCGCCGTATGCAGACGATTTCAGGGGTGCATTATAATTTATCTTTCCCTGATCAATTGTTTGCTGAGTTACAACAGCAAGAGAGCGATCAAGAATTAAAACAACTCAGTGCTCAAGATTATCGTAGCCATCGTTATTTTGGCTTAATTCGTAATTTTATTCGTTTAACTCCTTTGGTGATGTATTTATTAGGAGCGAGTCCATCCGTTTGTCGTTGTTTCCTGACAGGTCGTGAACATCATTTACAACCTTTGGTTAAAGGCACTTTGTATTTACCAGAGGCTACGGCTTTACGTATGGGGCGTTTGGGATACCAAAACTCAGCACAGAAAGAATTAGGCATTCATTATAACGATCTGCATGACTATTTGGATGGATTGCAGAAAGCAGTACATACGCCTTATCCAGAGTTTAGTGCGTTGGGCTTAGACGATGAGTCTGGTGAACCTATCCAAATTAATGATCATGTGCTTCAGATCGAAAATGAATACTATAGTTTGGTACGTCCAAAACAAGTTCCTCAGGCCGGTGAAACGCCATCACAAGCGTTGAAAAATCGTGGTGTTGGTTATGTCGAACTTCGTGCTGTTGACGTCAATCCGTATAGTTCAATCGGTATTGATGAGATTGCTGCTGGTTTTCTTGAAAGTCTAGCTTTATATTGTTTACTGAGTGATAGTCCAGAGTTGTATGCAGATGAACAAGAACAGATTGATCGCAATCAAACAGAGGTTGTGAATCGAGGTCGTGCAGCTGATGTAAAGATTGAGCTTGGTGAGAAAACAATGACTTTTCAAGCTTGGGCACAGCAGCATTTGGCAACTATTCAGCAATGTGCGATTTTACTCGATCAAGCGAATCAAACACAGTTGTATCAAGACGCAATTGTTGTGATGCAACAACGCTTAGCACATGTTGAAAATACGCTTTCAGCGCATGTCATTGAAGATACCTTGAAGCATGGTGGTACATGGAGTTTTGGCAGCGTTATGGCTCAGCAACATGTGCAATATTATGATCAGCATGTATTAAACCAAGAAAGAAAACAGTATTTTGATGAGCTAGCACAAACTTCGTTGCAAAAACAGGCTGAACTTGAACAAGATAACGACATGAGTTTTAGCCAATATCTTGCAAAATACCGTTAAAAATTTTTTAGAGGATTTCCCATGCGTTGGAATTACCGTTTGGTCAGTGCTTTACTTGTTCTGACCAGTATTATTGGTATCTCATTTGCCTTGTATTTAGAACACGTACAAGGATTAGAGCCATGTCCACTTTGTGTTTTCCAACGTATTGGTTTGATCGGTATGGGATTTATCGCATTGATTGCTTTTATTCATAATCCGATTTCGAATGGCTTCAAACGTTTTTATGCATTATTAGCGACCTTATCAATTGGTTGGTCTGCGGGTGTTGCTGCACGTCATGTTTGGTTGCAGAATCTACCACCTGATCAAGTGCCAAGTTGTGGTCCTGGTTTGGATTATTTGGTAGAAGCTTTGCCGATGAAAACGGTTTTACAGCAAGTGCTAACAGGTTCTGGTGAATGTGCCTTGATCGATTGGACTTTTTTAGGTCAGTCGTTACCTGTTTGGTCTTTGGTATATTTTAGTTTTATTCTGCTGATTTGTTTGTGGCAGTTGTTTAGAAAATATGATTCTACTAAAGCTTAAAATACCATTTTGAATAAAAAGAGCCGAAATTTATAGGCTCTTTTTTTATTGATAAGCGAAAATGTAAAGATTTGCTAAAAATAAAATATAATTATAGACAGATAGGTCTGTTTTTTTTATAAAGTGCAGCCGTTTCTTTATCCTATGATTATAAAAAAATGCTTTTTAATATATCTAATGTATTAGAAAAAATAGGGCTAAATGCACAAAAACGTGCAATACACGTACAATTTTCTAATGAAGAATTAAATAACCAAGTTTTTTTACAGCGTATCGAGGGAAAGCATCAACTGAATGATGGCTTACATGCGGAGTTAATTTGCCTCTCTACCAATGCTCATATTGCATTAAAACAATTTATCGGTGTTCAACTGGCTGTGGATCAAGTCACAGATTCAGGACAGTTGTTCCGTATGACTGGCATAGTAACTGAAGCGTGCTATGGACAAAGTGATGGTGCCTTAACTCTATATAAACTGACTCTGAGTGATGCGACAAACTTATGGCATAAACGCCGTAATAGTCGTGTTTTTATGAATAAAACAATCGTTGAAGTTACAGAAGTTTTATTCAAAGAATGGCAAGAAAAAAGCCCATTATTTGCTGCAAGTTTGAGTCTTGACCTGAATGGACTAAAGCAAAGTTATGATGTGCGTCCATTTGTGATGCAGCATAATGAATCTGATTATGATTTTCTTACACGCTTATGGCGTAGTGAAGGGATTAGCTGGCTCATTGATGAAGCAGAGCTTTTTGTTCCGCATTTTTCCATACCGATTCAATCACAAAAGCTAAGATTGATTGATGATAATAGTCAATATCAAGCTTTAGCTCGACGCAGTATTCGCTATCATCGAAGTAGTGCAACCGAATACCAAGACAGTATTACAGGTTTTGTCGCAGTGCGAAGTTTGCAACCCACTGCTGTTCATTTGCAACGTTGGCAGCCTGATGCTTTAGCACAAGACGAAGGCGCTGGTTCAGTCATCACCACACATAGTCATTCTACAAGTTTTGACTCAGTCAGTTTAGGTCTTGAACAAGCATGGCATGTAAGTCCAGCATGGATGCAGGATTTAAAAGGTGAAGATCAAGCTACAGCTTCAGGTAACAGCCAATTAGAAAAGCAAAATCAAATATTAAATGACAGGTATGCTTTTCAGGCCAAGTTTTTTAAAGCTTATAGTTCTGTGCGTGACAGCCAAGTAGGATATTGGTTCAACCTTATTGATCATCCAGAAATTAATCAGCATGACGTCGTAGATCAAGAGTTCTTGATTATTGCTAAAACGTTCTACAACCAAAATAATTTACCGAAAGATTTACAGCAACAGGTACGCCAATTATTAAAACAAAGTCGTTGGCATGCACTAGAAGATGAAGAGGCTGAGCGGCAGGCAAATGAACTGACATTGATTCGCCGTCAAATCAAAATTACACCAGAATATGATCCTCTACAGCATCGCCCAATCGCCTATCCACAACGCGCTAAAGTTGTTGGACCAGAAGGGGAAACTATATATGTAGATGAATGGGGGCGTATTAAGGTTCGCTTTCTGTTTACCCGTAGTGATGATCATGGACATGATGGCGGTGCGGGCAGTAATGACAATGATACCGATTCAGCATGGGTCGATGTGTTAACACCTTGGGCGGGAGAGGGGTATGGAGCTCGCTTCTTACCACGTATCGGTGAAGTTGTCGTTATTGATTTTTTTGATGGCAATATTGATCGTCCCTTTGTGACAGGACGAATCCATGAAGCGCAACGTTCTCCAACCAAATTTGATGTCAAAGGGCAGCTTCCCGATACTAAAAAACTCAGTGGTATCCGTAGTCAAGAAGTCAATGGTAGTGGTTTTAACCAGTTACGTTTCGATGATACAACAGGACAAATCAGTACACAGTTGCAAAGTAGCCATGCAGCAACTCAACTGAACTTAGGTAATTTAAGTCATCCTAAAATTCAGGAAACCAGCAGTGGTCGCGGTGAAGGTTTCGAACTGAGAACTGATGCTTGGGGGGCTGTACGTGCTGGTAAAGGCATGTTGATTAGTACTTATGCTCAAGAACAGGCGATTGCAGATCATCTAGAAGCCGCTCAAGCACAATCTTTGCTGTCACAAGGTTATGAAAGCATGAAAATGCTCAGTGAAGTTGCAGCCAAGCAACAAACTGATGCTTTGAACGTGATTAATCGCTTACCCAAATTTATCCAGTCACTTGAGTTAAAAACCACAGGTCAGGCATTAAATAGTACGGTGGACCTGTTTAAAGAAGGGATCAATAACGATCCTATTCACGCTTTAAAAGACTGTGGTGGTTTTATTCAAGATATTGGTGCGCTAGGGGGAGCTGCAAAAGGTGTTGTAGATGAATTTAATACTTTCTTTAGCGATGCCAAAGATGCGGTGGAAAACTTAAAAGCATTTATCGAAAACGTTGAAGAACATGGCCCTGACATTGTTAAAGGCAAACTTGCTAGCATTAAAGACCGTATTCATAAAAATCCATTTGAAAGTATTCAAGAGGTTGGAAAAGTCTTAGCCAATGTCGAGATTAAAGACTTTGATTTGATGAGTGCGTGCGGAACTTTTAGTAAAGGCAGTAAATTGGAAGTATCACCTTCTAAAGCATTAAGTTCTTTACAAGGCTTTATGGAAGGTTATACCCAAGGCTTAGAAAGCAGTTCCGATACTAAACAACAAGAACAAGGCAAGATTTTCAGACAGGCGCTTATGTTATTGGCATCCCCTAATGGAATTGCGTTAACCACACCTGAAAATATTATTTTGCAGGCTTCTCAGGACATAGCTGAGAGTGCCAGCGGTTCAATTAACCTGAGTGCGCAAAAAAATATTATTGGGCATGCACAAGACAAAATTAGTTTGTTTGCAGCACAAAAAGGTTTTAGAGCCTATGCAGCAAAAGGAAAGCTGGAACTGCAAGCACAAGATGATGCTATTGAAGCAATTGCCAAGAAGGTCATCAAGCTCATTTCTACTGAAGAAAAAATCGAGCTTACGAGTCCAAAAGAAATTGTATTAACAGCAGGTGGTTCACAGCTCAAAATTAATGCTAATGGCGTATTTTCAACCACAGGCGGTAAGTTTGAAAGTAAAGCTGGGCAGCATTTATTTACGGGAGGAGCAACAGTAAATGCTGAGTTGCCAAAAATGCCGGCAACTGGGATGTACAGTATGAGGTTTGATTTAAATCAAATATTTGATACTAATATATTAAAAAATATGAAGTATAAATTGATTAATCACTCTAAGAAAATTGAAGCTGTATATGAGTTTGAGCAAGAAAGTAGCGCGAGAGTTTATAGTGATTCTGTTGATAATGTAGAACTCGCTTTAATACCGGGAGCTTATTTAACAGAAATTAAAGAGCTAATTCCTGAACAGGAAGCTGAATTACTAGACGATGAAGAGATTGATGGTTGTGGGTGTGGAGAAGAGCATGAACATGATTGAAATATTTAAACGAAAAACAACGCAAGTTTCGCGATTGAATATGAAAAAGACTTTTATATCAATTTTTCTATTGAGCACAATTATTTTTAGTTTTAATCTTTATGCAAATGGCGATACGTTTGAAGTTTCGGCGAAATGTAAGGATGAATATAATTCTAGTTGTGACATTGTGAGAACTGTAAATGCTCAGAATGAAATAGTTATAAAAGGTGTCAAACTTTTAAATATTTCAAAAATAAATCAAAACTTATATAAAGTAAAAACATCTTGTGGGTCTCCATGTTCAGTTACGCTTTTCTATAGTCAAAATAAAGAGGATTCCACAGACGAATTTATTGCCATTGATAATAAAAATAATTGTTTGATTGAAAGTGATAGTGAAAAGAAAATCATTTATGCAAGAAAATTGTTTACAAATAAGGCTAGAAAAATTGTCAATTTAAAAACTAAAGAATTTAATAGTTTGATTCAAAGGTTTGATTATTACAGTTATTTTAAAAATATGAGTTCTTTTTTACCTGATGGTAGTTTAAATTTAATAGCAAATAATGAATCAACCATATTAGCTAATAAAAAAATAGCTAATCCATGTGGAGAATAACGATGAGTTATTCTGAAGAGTTTATTGATTTTATCGCAACTATAAAAGGCGAAGCGGGTATTTGTGGAGATATTTCAAAGAGAGCCGTTGCACATTGTATAATGAACAGAATAGGTTTTGGTGAATGGGCTCAACACATAAGTATAATGGGATATTTAAAAAATGATTTTGATGCTTTAACAGATGAAACTGATGCTGTTCGACAAGTTAGGTTGGAAATGAAATCTAATAAAATTTCTAAATCTACTCAGCATATTATTGATTTAGTGTCACCAATTTATAATAGACAAGAAGAGGATTTTACAAATGGCATCGTGCTATATTGGAGCCCAAAAGCACAAGCACAACTACATAAGGATAAGCCAAAAATTTATAAGTATCCACCAGCATTTGTAAACTCTGAAACAGAAAAAGTTGAAATAAAAGGTACTGAAAATGATGATATGAGTTGGCATAGATACAAAGGTACATCACGGTTTTACCTGCAATTTGTAGATAAAAGTGCTAGCCCATTAGTTAACTCTAGAGTAAGTGTTGGTTACAAAAAAACAAAAGTAGTGCCAACTCTTAGTAATTTATTGACAAATAGTCAAGGAAAAATTAGATCTATTTTAGTGAAAGGAGGATGGGGAGCAAGGATTACCGTTGATGGAAAACCTGTTGTTGATAATAATCAAAAGCCAGTACTATTAATTGCTGATGGTAAAAATCATTCTGCAGTTTTGGTGGTTGCAAATGGTATAAGCGGAATCAAATCCCAAACAGATATCCATACCCAACAACCGACTCCTTCGCAGAAACCGGAGCCTGTGAAATTAGAAAATAAAGCAAGTGTTGAGCAAAACGCGAAAGTAAGTAAAAGTAATGATCAGCAAAAAAATGTTAATTTTAGTATTAAAGTCATAGACAGTGAAAATAAACCGATTCCAAATTTTTCTTATTTTCTAAAATATAAAAATGCAGAAAAGAAGCATAGGGTAGGTGCTAATGGTATTGAAAATAGCTTAAAAGCATTAAGTGGCGAGGAGATTACATTTTTAATTAGTGGGCTAGACTCAAAACAAGAAATTATTCGTTTTACAGCACACGAAGGTATGGGCGAAAAGACGATAAAGCTTAATTTACATACTTTTAATATTCTTTTTAGACATAAAGATACGAAAAAACCTATAACAAATTTGAATTTAATTCAAAAATATAGAAATCAGATAAAGCAAAAAAAGACTGATGGTAATGGAAAGATAACTGTTAGTGCAATGCCAGGATTCGAGCTGAATTATAAATTAAGAGATGAACGGAACTTATTGACTATCAAAGTTGATAAAAATAAATCGCTTCGTGTTATCGACGTTGACTCGTCAGCAATAGAGCAAGCATCAAAAAATATAAAGACAGGGACTAAAGTTGTAGAAATAGCTCAATCTAAACGACAAGTTCCTTCATCAAAACATAAACAACCAGTTGATAAGCCAGTTGAAACTCATGACTCTACTCCTAAAAGAGATGAAAACACTGCGGTAAGTAAAGATGGTCATCCCAAAATGGTGGTCAATGATAGTAGAGAAGTTGAATTTACAGTTTTAACTTATGACGTTAAAACTAATCAATTATTTAATGGTGGTAGTTATATTGTTGAGTATAAAGGAACAAAACGTAGTCATGTCAGTGGTGCAAATGGGCTGGGTAAAAAAATTCATAAAGGGGTAATAAATGAATCTATTAGAATTATAGTTTTGGAATCCAATAAAGAGAAAATTATTTTTGATGGAAAAATTGAAAATAGTATGGCAACGATTAATTTGAAAATTCAAAAAGCAGAAGTAGCTAAGGTTGAAGGAGTAAGTGTTCTATTTAGCGGCGTGAATGAAGAGTGGAGACGAAATATTGTTTCTGAAAAAACCAAAAAAATATTAGCATTTTTAGCTAAAGAAGCGGGAATGAATAAAATATATATAACAAGCACAATTCGAACAGCTGAATCCCAAGCTAATGCAATGTATAGTCAGAATATTAGGTATACTGCGCCGGGAGAAGAAGTAAAAAGAGTCAGAGATGAATGTAAAGCCAAGAATATGAGGAAGGAACAAACTATTAGTAAAATGGTAGAGAAAATTATTGAATTACAAAAACAAAATAAAAAAGTTTCCAAACATTGTGTCAGTACTGAACAATATAACAAGGTTAATGTAGTAGATATAGGATTAAATAGTAATGGTTTTGGTACTAATAGTCACTTGAATGCACAAGGGAAAAAATTTAAGCAAGCCTGTAAGGATGCTAAGCTTAATGGTATCATTAGTGGCTTTATTTCTGGGGATGAACCTGGAGAAGGTGCAATGCATATAGAGATAACCCAATGAAAAATACTTTATTATTAATACTAGTTTTATTAATTTCTGGATGTTTCAATACAGCTAATACAGCTAATACAGCTAATACAGCTAATACAGCTAATACAGCTAATACAATTTATTATTCATATAAAAAATGCACTTTAAAAAACATTTGTAATGAATTTAATTATACAAAAAATCAAAACAGCTATGCATTGTTTGCTTATAAGCCTCCGGTAGATGAATTTTATATAGAAATAAAAGATAATAAATATTATGTTATATATAAAAATATCTTTTCAGAAGGTGTTGAAATGGGGTGGGCACAAATGAAAATAGTTACAAATAATGAAAATAATCTAGTTATGGAAACTAATAAGATATTTCAAACTTTAGGAAACTATAATTCTATAGGTAGTGGTGATAACTCTAATTATGTTCCCTCGAGAAACTATAGAAAAGATATGTATATAATTAATGACTTCTATGATGGTTACTCTTTCAAACAATATCAAAAATTAACTTTTATAAAGAAAAATAAGCAGCTTTTACTTGATTGTAAAAGTTATATGAAAGATTTAGATCCGAAGAATAATTATTCAGGCATGTTCTATAGCGTTTGTTCTGATAAGGAAAAAATTTATTTTAAAGAAATTCCAGAGTTATAACCAAGGTTGTTTTTTACTATATTAACTCTTTAACTTTATAGCAAGAGTGGTAAGTTTTTTTACTTTTATAAATTAGAGAGACTAAGTACTTGATATGAGAATAATATTATTTACACCTAATCTTATTTAAGTAATAAGATTAGGTGTAAGATGGTATGTATTACTATTAATTATATTTAACTAAAATATTTGATATTAAATTACGTAAAACAGTTGATGTTCAAAATTAAGTATCAAATGTTTCAATATATTTTATTTTAGCAGATGTAGCTGGTGAAGGTGCTATGCACATAGAGACTATGCAATGATGAGCAGATTATTTCTTGTATTTTTAATTAGTTTAACGTATGCATGTACAACTGAAGCTGATCAGCCTAAATCAAGTAACACAAAACTTTATTTTTCATATCGAATCTGTGAAAAGGCAGGAAAGTGTAAGAATTTTACACCTACAAAAAAGATGGATAATTATCTCTTTAAAAGACTTGATCCTGCATATGATGAATTTTATATAAAAGATAATAATGGTAATTTTACCTTATATTATAAAAATGTTTATAGTGAAGATGTTCAAGTTGGATGGGCAGAAGCTAAAGCTGATAAAAATAATAGTAGTGAGTTGAGTTTAAATATTGATAAAGTTAACCTAGCCTTGGGTGGGATTGATTTTATAAAAAATGGATATGCAACTAAACAGGCTGAATCAAAGAATTTTAAATCGGGAATCTATTATTTAGCTGATAATTATACGGGTGCTCCATATTATCAAAAGCAAAAAATATTTTTTAAGAAAAATGCTGGAGATTTAGTATTGGACTGTAATAGTTATTTGAATAATCCCTCTGTAAAGAATGAATCTTATGGAGTTTTTTATGGAGTATGTTCTGAAGGGGAAAAAGTATATTTTAAGCAGGTAAACTGATTTAGTTTTTCTTTTTGAATAAAAATGTAAGAATGGTAAGTCTTACATTTTTCAACCTAATATAGTTTATTAAAATGAATAACTTAGGTGTGATATTTGTTTTTAGGATTAGAAAAAAACTATAAAAATAGCAACTTGTCTGAGTTTTGATTTTTATTGAAGGTACATATAGTGAGAACTAGTTTTATTAAATTTTATAATTTTTTATTGGTTACCAGTGTATGTATTTTCTCAAATGCTGCAGATTATAAACCACAACGGTTAGACGAGAAAAAAATATATAGTAATAGTGAGTATGATCTGAATAGTGTATATTCAGATATAAAAGGCTATATCAGTGATAATAAAAATGAAGTTAAATATCTTGTTGATACTCAATGTTCTTGGTTGAAAAATAGAAATTTAAAATGTAATTTTAATGGAAAAGAAGCAAATAGTGGAAACTATAAATGTTTAAGTGATTTTAATAATTCTAAAATAAAAGATTTGAAAAATTCATATTTGGACCTTGATAGTTTAGAAGGAAAGCTAATAAAACCATTTAAATATACAAATGGTATCATGAAAGATTTGGAAACAGGTGGATGTTATTGTAGTGAAAGTACAATTAAGATTTTAAAAGATAAAATTTATATATATCAAGCTTGTGATCAAGGGTTAAAGGAGCCACGTATATATAATATTGTTGGTAAGAAAAAAGATGGATTTTCTGTAGAGTATCAAATTGATACTACTAATAATAAAGTACCAGAATTTAATTTAGTTTTTGTCACTAATGGAAAAAATGTTTGGAATATTGTTCCTAAGGTTTTTAGAAAAAAAGATTTATTGAATTTAAATTTTAAAATTGGCTATACAACTGATGAAAATTTGAAAAACAATAAAATTGATTGCAGCGATTATGAGGAGTAATGCTCTAAATTTAGATTTTTTTTACCTAAGATACAGTGAATTTTATGATTAGAATTACAGTTAAGCAAAATTAATCTGAATATTTAATTTCAAAAATCTAAAAAAAGCTCAGCTATACAGCTGAGCTTTTTTACTTTTATGTCTCAACAATCCCTTCTAAATCATCAAAGGTATAATTGTTGGGTACATTAATCATATGTGTTTGAACACCTTCTTCAACGACTTCCCCAACTTCTGGATAAAGCCATCTTGTGATTTGCTCAGCAACACTCGAATGGTATTGAATTTCAAAATGATTCAAACCATAGAAAACAGCTTTATGTGTATCTGGTAATTTAAGCTGAAAACGAGGGTTCGGATGTTCACCAAGAGCACTTTTAACACTGACGAGATAATCACCTATCACTTTAAGTGCTTTATTTTTAACTTTCTCAAATTCTAATGTTCCAGCAATCAGGAATGTGTTGATATGAGATGGTAATGGTGCAGGTTTACGATTGTCGTCCGCGAAGCCGATACGCGCATCATTATGTTCCCAGTCATCATCACGAACACTACCATATCGTAGATCGAGTATCCCATTACTGCGTACATTTACTAATTGACCGATCAGGCTGATAAAAGGGAATGCCCCTAATTTGTCTTGTAAGACAAAACCAAATCGTTCCAGTACGGCACCGTGATGTGGGGAACCGATACATACGAGATTTTCTACCATATGTACCCATTGATGTAGATTTTGTTTGCCATAGAAAAGCGCACTGCGTGAAACCAGTCCACCCATACTATGTCCGATCAAATCGATACTGGTAATACGAGGGTTTCTCTGGATCAAATCTTCTAATACGTTGGCAAAACTGCGACCATTTGCAGAGATTCGACGACCTGTATTGTAATTTAAATACAGCATCGTGTTATTGTCACGCTGAGCAAGTAAACGCTCACCGATTCCGCCATAACGATGATTTGACCAACTCAAATGGTTCATACATAAACCATGTGTGAGTATTACGATACGCCCAGTAAGTTCACCTTGCTGTAATGATCCATAGTGATCATATAACACCATCGGTAATGCCATTGGGTTATGTTGTTTTAGGAAGAAATCCCCAAAAATCCCATTCAATGCCCCTACAACAAAATGAAGGCTTGGCGTTAATGGTTTATCGTGTAGAACTGGAAATTTTTCAACGATATGACGCAGACTAGGAGCAAGAAAGCTACTTCCGTATTTTTGAATAGCATCATATGAAAATTGATAGAATTTCTGTAATTGTGGATGTTTCTGTAATTTTTTGGCTTTTTGTGCACTTAAACCGAGCGTAGTCCTTAACACTTCAGTTTGAATTAATTGCACCAGTTCATGAACACCACTTAAACTTGTGCTCACTAATTGTGCCAAACCTTCCAAAACATCTGCCTGACTTGGGGGCGTACTGTCCCATTTGCAGTAGGTTTCATGCAGAGGTGTTAAACTTGGCATATTATTTTTCCCCATCCTTGATATATATACCGAAGGTTTGAAGTTATTAACTTAACATTGTTTAGATAAACTACAACAAACTCTTACATCTTATGTCTTTCAGAACTAATTTTTTTAGAATACTGATGAATGGAATTCAGTATCGTTTTTTGTGTCAGACAATATCGAGCTTAAATGTAATTTATATTGTTATATGTTTAATCATTACGCAAAATAATGTGATTTATTTCACAATAAGTCAAGCGCTTGTCTAATTTGGTGCATATGCAAATTATCTATTTACATGGTTTTAGAAGCAGCCCACTGTCAAAAAAAGGGCAAGAGCTGTATCAATATTGTGCAAATCACGATCATATTCACGTGCATTTGCCCGATTTGAATCAACCGCCTGAAGTGGTCTTAAAACACGTTTCTAATTTAATCGAAAGTTTACCACTCGATCAAGTTGTCTTGGTCGGTAGCAGTTTGGGTGGATTCTATGCGACATATTTTGTCGCCAAATATGATTGTCCTGCTGTACTGATCAATCCTGCTATGCAACCATGGCAACTCTTTCAAGAGTTGTTTGGTATTGAGCAAATCCCACTCAAAGTCACTGAATCATGGACGCTTGATCACGATCAATTGCAGCAATTACAATCAATTGCTGATACGAAAACAGAACAGGCTGATAAAATTCTCGTGCTGTTGCAACAAGATGATGAGGTCTTGGATTATCGTCAGGCACAACGCTATTATAGTGCCCTACATCCATCTGCATTGATATTAACGGATGTGGGTGGTAATCATGCAATGGATGATTTTAAAGACAAATTACCCTTAGTACTCGAATTTTTGTCGGCAGGCATATAAAAAGGAAGTCAGATCAAGTGACACAATACACGGCACAATCCCTCGAAGTTCTTTCTGGTTTAGATCCTGTTCGTCGTCGTCCAGGGATGTATACAGATACCTCACGCCCAAACCATTTGGCGCAAGAGGTGATTGATAATGCTGTCGATGAGGCGCTGGCAGGACATGCTGACCAAATTTGTGTGACGGTCTATGAGGATGGTTCGTTGTCAGTTGAAGACAATGGTCGAGGTATGCCTGTCGATATCCATCCAGAGTATGGTCAAAGTGGTATTGAAATCATTCTGACCAAGCTACATGCAGGTGGTAAGTTCAGTACTGATAACTATCAGTTTTCAGGTGGTTTGCACGGTGTTGGTATTTCTGTGGTCAATGCTTTATCTACACGGGTTGAAGTCGCTGTACAACGTCAGGGTAACTTGTATCAAATGGCATTTGAGCAAGGTGAGCCTGTTGCGCCATTGTCTGTGTTAGAAGGTAAAGTTGCGAAACGTGCGACAGGGACAACCGTTCGTTTCTGGCCGGAAGCTAAATATTTTGATAGTCCTAAGTTTGCATTAAAAGCGCTGAAACATAATTTAAAAGCCAAAGCTGTATTGGCGGCAGGCTTAAAAATTATTTATGACGATAAAATCAATAATGAAAAAATCGAATGGCAGTTCGAAAATGGTCTCGTTGACTATTTAATGGATGAATTGGAAGATCGAGAGATTTTACCAGCACCTGCTTTTGTGAGTAGTGGACAAGCAGAAAGAGCCGCATGTGAATTTGCAATTTGCTGGAATGTTGAGGGTGGTGAACAGATTCAAGAAAGTTATGTCAACTTGATTCCAACTGCGCAAGGCGGTACGCATGTGAATGGATTGCGTTCGGGGGTCACAGAGGCTTTACGCGAGTTCTGTGAATTACGTAATTTATTACCGCGTAACATGAAACTTTCGGCAGAAGATGTCTGGGATGGGGTGAATTTCATCCTATCTTTAAAATTCCAAGAGCCACAATTTTCAGGACAAACCAAAGAGCGTCTCTCGAGTCGTGAAGCTTCGAATATTGTGCTCAATATTGCCAAAGATGCATTTGCGTTATGGTTAAACCAACATGCTGAGATCGCAACTCAACTAGCTGAAATGGCAATCGCCAAAGCAGGTCGTCGTTTAAAAGCAGCTAAGAAAGTCGAACGTAAGAAGATTGTGGCTGGTCCAGCATTACCTGGAAAATTAGCAGATTGTGTTGGTTTAACCCGTGAAGACAGTGAGTTGTTTATTGTCGAAGGGGATTCTGCAGGCGGTAGTGCTAAACAAGCGCGTGACAAAAATTTCCAAGCGATTATGCCGATTCGTGGAAAAATCCTAAATACTTGGGAAGTCTCTTCGGATGAAGTCTTGGCATCTCAGGAAGTTCATGACATTGCGATTGCGATTGGTGTTGATCCAGGTAGTGATGATTTGTCTGAACTACGTTATGGCAAAATCTGTATCCTTGCCGATGCGGACTCAGATGGTCTACATATCGCAACTTTACTCTGTGCATTGTTTGTGAAACATTTTCCAGCTTTAGTTGAGGACGGTCATTTATTTGTCGCGATGCCACCGCTTTATCGTATTGATATTGGCAAAGATGTGCACTATGCCCTAGATGATGATGAGTTAGAGGCAATTCTGAAAAAAGTAAAAGGTAATAAAAATCCACAAATCACTCGATTTAAAGGTCTGGGTGAAATGAATGCCAGTCAATTACGTGAAACCACGATGGATCCAAATACACGTCGTTTGGTGCAACTGGATCTAGATGATGCACATTTAACTGCAGGTTTGTTAGACAAGTTACTCGCGAAAAAAAGAGCGGCTGATCGTAAACACTGGTTAGAGCAGAAAGGTAATTTGGCGGATATTGTGGTTTGATTTGAATCGATTTTTTGCATAGCCCAGTTGATCTGGGCTTTTTTTATGCCTTTTTAAAAAATGTAAATTCATAAGCTGAAAAACAAACATGGAATGCTATTTGCTTTTTATCTCTTGGTAAAATTTTATCTAACATTTGAAGCGTATTGATCAAAATAGCTTGTTTGTTTCTAAGATTTTAAAATTCAAATATATCAAATCTTTAAATGATATAGTGAAAATAGAATGAAGCGTTTTTTAAGTATTTTTTTCCCAATTCTGTTTAGTAATACGATTTTTATTATGAGTGGTGTCATTGATACCGCATTTTTATCTCACTATAGCCATGTGCATTTAACGGCTTTATCGGTTTCTCTCTCAGTTTATATGATTGTTTTTGTGGTGGGCTACGGATTACTACAAGGAATGTTTCAAATCCTCGCTGAAGAAAAAGGGAGGGAAATTAATCAGCAGAAATTAACCAATATCGTAAGCTTGGCGGTATTAATCGCAGCTGTATTTAGTATTGTTGCGATTGTTTTGATCAATAATGCCGAGCATTTATTAACCTTTTTTCAAGCATCAGATACCGTCCTGTTATTGGTTAAAAATTGTTTGATGATTTTTTCAATCGATCTGGTGGTTCGGCTATGTTGCCGTATTTTAACCATACAAATACAGGTTCTTGATCGTCCAATTATCGCAACTTATATAGGCGTAATTTTTTTATTGATTAAATTGCCTCTGTCCTATGCTTTGATCAATCGAGTAGCGTACTTTGATATTGCACCTTGGGGTGTCTATGGCGCCGTATTTTCGACATTGCTTGGGGATAGTGTGATGTTGATATTGTTATACGGTTATATACGTGGCAAAGCTGTTTTTAAACTTGATCTGAGTCGTTTTTCCTTTAGTTATGAATTGTTGCGCCGTTTTCTTCGAATTGGAATACCTACCGCACTGATGATCGTGATTGATGTGATTGCTTTTATGGCAATTTCGATTCTAGCATTGCCACTAGGAAGTATCGTGATTGCCTCGCATCAGGTGGTCGCTAGTATTTGTTCCATGTTATATATTTTACCAGCTGCATTTTCTGTTGTTTTCAGTTTAATGTTATCTGAAAAAATTGGCGCTCAACAGAAACAAGTTGCTTTGCTTTGGTCAAAAAAGGCCTTTCTGCTTATCTTTATTTTTGCCGTCACTTTATGCAGTGTATTACTGCTTCTTCGAGATGAGTTCATTTCTCTATTTACCCAAGACCTAGCGGTTATTCAAATCACGACCTCCCTCTTTATCCTCGGAATTTTGTTTCATTTAGCAGATGCAATGTTATGTATTTTTGCAACGGTATTACGCTGTTGGGGCATAACGATTGTGCCAAGCATGATTTATAGCACTTCATTGTTGATCTTTGGTTTAGGTGGCGGACAGCTATTGGCATATTGGGGAATGGATTGGTGGATCTTTGAAATTACTCCATTGGGTATTGATGGGTTTTGGATTGCTTTAATTCGGTCGTATAGCTTAGCTGTCACCATGTGTGCTTTATGTTTTAAATACCGAAATGCTACTTGGATTCGTTAAAACAATCTGATTTTTGAATCTTCTGGATCAAAAAGTTAAATATTCTTTATCTGAGCAAGGTGTCAGTTTTCTATTTTGCCTAATTGTGCTTCATTTTAGTTCAGCATGTATTTTTTGTATGCAATGTTGTATACAAGATTGGATTTTTTTCTACTGGTTTGAATTAATTTTATTATAAAACAATATCTTGATGTGTTGGCACAGATATTGAATAACTCCATTCAGTAAAAATCAGAAGATCAACCTGTGGAGAACAAAGATGCAAAATAAATTGATGTCGATGTCTGTACTTATGGCAGCGATGATGGGGGTAGGACTGGTCGGTTGCTCAAAACCAGCAGAGAAAACAGAACAAACAAAAACTGAAGCAAAAACAGCACCAGCAGAAAGTGGTGACACCATTAAAGTGGGGATTCTGCATTCCCTTTCAGGCACTATGGCGATTTCTGAAACTTCCCTGAAAGATACAGCATTGATGACTATTAATGAAATCAATGCCAATGGTGGTGTACTCGGTAAAAAATTAGAACCAGTTATTGTTGATCCAGCATCAGATTGGCCGTTATTTGCTGAGAAAGCTCGCCAGTTAATTACTCAGGACAAAGTCGCTGTTATTTTCGGTTGCTGGACATCAGTATCACGTAAGTCGGTTCTTCCTGTGGTTGAAGAGTTGAATGGTTTACTGTTCTATCCAGTGCAATATGAAGGTCAGGAACAATCAAAAAATATTTTCTATACAGGTGCAGCGCCGAATCAACAAGCGATTCCTGCAGTTGAGTATTTGATGGGAGAAGAGGGCGGTAAAGCACAACGTTTCGTTTTACTTGGTACAGATTACGTCTACCCACGTACGACCAATAAAATCTTACGGGCATTCTTGAAGTCTAAAGGCATTGCCGATGCAGACATCATGGAAGAATACACACCGTTTGGTCATAGTAATTATCAAACCATTGTTTCCAATATTAAGAAATTCTCTGCAGGCAAAAAGACTGCGGTGATTTCGACCATCAATGGTGACTCTAACGTACCTTTCTATCGTGAGCTTGGTAACCAAGGTATTAAAGCGGCTGATATTCCAGTCATGGCATTCTCAGTTGGTGAAGAAGAGTTACGTGGTATTGATACCAAGCCATTAGTAGGTCATTTAGCGGCATGGAACTATTTCATGTCAGTTAAAAATCCGAAAAACACCGAGTTTGTGAATAAATTCAAGCAATATGCAGTGGAGTACAAACTTCCAAATGCCGATAAAGTTGTAACCAACGATCCGATGGAAGCGACTTATGTTGGTATCAATATGTGGAAACAAGCGGTCGAAAAAGCAGGTTCTACAGAGGTTGATAAAGTTCGTGATGCAATGGCAGGTCAAACTTTTGCAGCACCATCGGGTTATACCCTCAAAATGGATGAAACCAATCACCATTTACATAAGCCTGTGATGATTGGGCAAATTCGTGGTGATGGGCAATTTGATGTTGTTTATAAAACGCCTCAAACCATCAAAGCTGAGCCTTGGAGCCCATATATTCCTAAATAATTTTCCTATGCAACCTGCTGTTTCGGCAGTAGGTTTTTCTTAGTTTTATTTCTTGTTGATTGGTTTAAATAGAAAATATAAGGGGAGTCTTATGGCGAAACACTATGTTTTGGCAATGCTCTGCATCATGGCTCAGATCATGTTTAATCCTGCATGGGCAGAAGTTACTTCACCAACAATTGTGACGTCTACAACTTCTCAGGATGCCATCCAAACTTTTGTTAAATCTGACTTTGCTACTCGTCGTGCCATGTTGAATCAATGGCCAGCCAGTATTGAGCAACTCGATCAGTTGGTGGCATATATTGATCAAAATGAGTTATATACTGATAGCGCAGGCAATACTTATATTCTAAAAAACGATGAAAAATTATTAAGTTACCCACAACTACAAGTCATCGAAACTTGGCCTTCAGACTTGTCTCAAGTGACTTTGGTCAATACCTTGCGTAAGGCACTGAACTTTGGACAAGCCAAAGTTAAATTGAATTCTGATGATGCATCACAACGTTTAGCCGCTGTTGATATTTTAGAAAATAACTTGGATGAGCTTGATGTCGCAACGATCAAACAACTCTATCTCAATGAAAAAAGTGAAGGTGTTAAAGCCCGTTTAGCACAACTGAAAGCACGTTTAGATTTTAATAGCTCAGATGAGTTTACCAAGATCGAAGCGGTAAAAGTTTTGGCGGATTCAAATCGTCCAGATGTATTGGCATTAATCAATCAAAGTTTAGAACAACCACAAAATAATCCCGCATTGAAAGCAGCTTTAGTTGAAGCACAAAATAAAATTAAAACGCGTATTCAAATCAGTGAATGGTCAGGACATGTATTTTCGGGTCTCAGTACTGCCAGTATTTTACTTTTAGCAGCGCTTGGTCTTGCAATCACATATGGTTTGCTTGGTGTCATCAATATGGCACATGGTGAACTCATCATGATCGGTGCTTATACCACTTACGTCATTCAAAGTTTTTTTAAAACGCACTTTGCAGGCTTAGTCGATTGGTATTTATTGGCTGCGATTCCTGCTGCATTTCTGGTGAGTGCGCTGATCGGCATGTTGATTGAACGTACTGTGATTCGTCCGCTTTATGGTCGCCAATTGGAAACATTATTGGCAACTTTTGGTGTGAGTTTAATCTTGATGCAATCGGTTCGGATGATCTTTGGCGCACAGAATGTTGAAGTGTCGAATGTCGCATGGCTTAGTGGTGGTATTGCCCTGACGCCAAGCCTGATGTTGCCATATAACCGTATTGCGATTATTGGTTTTACCGTGGCGGTCTTACTGCTTCTAGTTTTCTTATTAAACAAAACCCGTTTCGGATTATTTGTCCGTGCTGTGACACAAAACCGTCAAATGGCGCGTGCCGTGGGCATTCGATCTGCACGCATCGACATGCTGGCATTTGGTTTGGGTTCAGGCTTAGCTGGATTGGCAGGTTGTGCGCTGGCACAAGTAGGGAATGTCGGGCCTGACCTCGGACAAAACTACATTATTGATGCCTTCCTTGTTGTTGTGGTTGGCGGCGTGGGGCAAGTGTGGGGTGCGGTACTTGCAGCCTTAGGTTTAGGGATTAGCGGTACAGTTCTAGAGATTGGTCTAGGTGCGGTTTTAGCAAAAATTATTCTCTTGGTTCTTGTGATTTTGTTTATCCAAAAGCGTCCACAAGGTTTGTTTGCCATCAAAGGTCGTTTCGTGGAGTAAGCCAATGAAAATCACTTCTTTATTTGCAGATAAACCGTATAGTGCAATCGCGATTGCCATTTGTTTTGCGGTGTTACTGGCTTTGCCGTGGTTGCATTTGTTATCCCCTGATTCGGCATTTTATCTGTCAGCGTATTGGATTACCTTAATTGGCAAAATCATGTGCTTGGCTTTGGTCGCGTTGGCACTGGATTTAGTGTGGGGCTATGCAGGGATTTTAAGCTTGGGGCATGGTTTGTATTTCGCCTTGGGTGGTTATGCCTTTGGCATGTACTTGATGCGCGAATCCGCAGGTGATGGCTTACCTGATTTCATGCGCTTCCTTAGTTGGACAGAACTCCCTTGGTATTGGGTGGGGACTGAGCACTTTGCTTGGGCGATGATCTTGGTTTTATTTGTGCCTGCCTTAGTTGCGTTTATTTTTGGTTTCTTTGCTTTCCGCTCAAAAATCAAGGGTGTGTATTTCTCAATTATTACCCAAGCCATGACCTTTGCAGCGGCACTCTTGTTCTTCCGCAATGAGACAGGTTTTGGTGGAAATAATGGCTTCACGGGTTTTAAAACCTTACTTGGTTTTGATATCACCTCAGCGCCGATGCGTGCCACTTTATGTTTTGTCACTGCTTTGATGTTAATGCTGTGTTTTATCGGCTTACGTCAACTGATGAATCGTCCTTATGGTCGAGTGCTTGGCGCGATTCGTGACAGTGAAAACCGTTTGCAATATTTGGGCTATCGCACACTGTGGTACAAGCTTTCAGCATGGGTATTGTCGGCTGTGATCGCAGGTATCGCAGGGGCGTTGTATGTGCCACAGGTCGGTATCATTAACCCAAGTGAAATGAATCCAGTCAATTCGATTGAAATGGCAGTGTGGGTTGCAGCAGGGGGGCGTGGCACCTTGATTGGACCGATTCTTGGTGCAGGTTTAATCAATGCTGTGAAGACTTATTTTACAGTAGCAGCACCAGAAGCATGGTTATTGATCTTAGGCGCTTTATTTATCGTGGTGACGATTTTCTTACCGAAAGGTGTGATTGGATTATTTGACCGTTTTAAAAAGGAGAGCAATTAAATGAGTGATTTATTCCTAGACTCAGCTCAACATGGCGGTCAACTCGGCGAGGGTTATGGACGTGCCAAAACTGAGGGCGCAGATTTTAGTCACGGGATTGCCTTGTATTTAGAAAAAGTCAGTGTCTGGTTTGATTCGTTTCGTGCTTTAAATGATTTATCACTGTACATCGCTGAAGGTGAATTACGCTGCATCATTGGACCAAATGGTGCGGGGAAAACCACACTAATGGATGTGATTACAGGGAAAACGCGTCCAACCACGGGCACTGCTTTTTTTGGTCAAAACTATGATCTTGCCAAAATGAGTACCGAGGAAATTGCGGAAGCAGGGATTGGGCGCAAATTTCAAAAACCAACGGTATTTGAAAATTTCACTGTGATGGAAAATTTATTGCTCGCTGCACCACACGATAAGCGAGTGAAAAAAAGTTTGTTTAGCCGACTTGATCCAGAAGCACAGTTAGCACTGGAGGAAAGTTTGGAGCAAATTCGCTTAAAGGAATTTGTAAAAAAGCCCGCAGGATTATTATCTCATGGTCAAAAGCAGTGGTTAGAAATCGGTATGTTATTGATGCAACGTCCGAAGCTGATTTTATTGGATGAGCCTGTGGCGGGTATGACCGATGCGGAAACAGAACGCACCGCTGAATTGTGTTTAGAACTTAAAAAGAATCACACCTTAGTAGTGGTCGAGCATGACATGAGCTTTATTGACACTATCAGCGAGAAAGTTACGGTATTGGCGCAAGGCGCAATTTTGGCAGAGGGCACATTGGCAGAGGTACAAGCCAATGAAGATGTGATTGAAAAGTATTTGGGACGCTAGGAGACTGCCATGTTAGAAGTGAAAGAAGTTAACCAGTTTTATGGTGGTAGTCATATTCTGCGTGACGTGTCTTTTCAAGCGCCTGTAGGGAAATGCAGCGTCGTTTTAGGGCGTAATGGCGTAGGTAAAACCACGTTGCTGAAATGCTTGATGGGGATTTTACCGATTAAATCAGGACAAATTTTGTTAGACGGCAAAGATATTGCCAAGATGTCGCCTGAGCAACGAGTACGTGCAGGATTGGCCTATGTACCGCAAGGACGAGATATTTTTTCAACTTTGACGGTAGAGGAAAACATCCTGATTGGCATGGCAAAATTTTCAGGCGCAAAAACCCGGAAAGTACCGAGTCATCTCTACGAAATTTTTCCTGTCTTGGATGAAATGAAGCATCGCCGTGGTGGAGATTTGTCAGGTGGTCAGCAGCAACAGCTCGCGATTGCGCGAGCGTTGGCTTCGGAGCCAAGAGTCCTGATTTTGGATGAACCGACTGAGGGGATTCAGCCTTCGATCATCAAAGACATTGGTCGAGTGATTCGTAAATTGGCAGATCAAGGGGAAATGGCGATTGTCTTAGTCGAGCAGTTTTATGACTTTGCTGAAGAATTGGCAGATAACTATACGGTGATGGCGCGTGGTCAAGTGATTGCACATGGGCAAGGTGCAGAAATGCCTGAAAAGGGAATAAGGGAGTTGGTGGCGATTTAATAAAAGCCTCGTAAGAGGCTTTTTACTTATTTACTCTCCACTTTATAGAATGTCCCACCAGCATAAACATTGTGTCCAAAGCCACAAGAAGATTCACTATCTTTCTGTTCCACCTCAATTTTTTGACCTAGATTCGGATCGTTAGCAAATTGAAGTTTGATCTGACAGTGTTCATAACGGTAGTTTGCTTGTTTTGCCGTGATGGGCATGGTCGTTTCAAACTGCCCCATATTTGGGCCATAAATCAGACCTCGAATCCCAAAGTAATAACCTTCAAAATTAATTAGATATTTATTTTGTTGTTTCTTGACCGTGATGTAATCCCATTGTCCGAAACCATTGGCTCGGACATAAGTGCCTTGTAGGTCTTTCGTGATCTGCGGTTTAGGAAGCTGTTTTAAATTGTATAGACTGATTTTTGAATCTTCATCTCGTAAAAACCATACTCTTGCCCATTGTGGCTTGCCTAATTTTGCATAACTCAACCCGACATTATTATTGGCTATTTCAATCTCACGGTCAGTCACTTTAATACCGCTTTCTTCAGCATTCATTTGGCAGAAATGTGCCCATGCGGCTTGATCTTCAAATTGTTTCACTGCTTTGGCATATTGCTTTTGATCGTAAAACTTTTTGCCTGCTTGGGCATATTGTTTCACTTTGGCACACCCTTGTTGTAATTCTTGTTCAAATGAATCTTCAGCAACAGTTGAGGCTGAGCCAATTGCTGTTATAACCATTAGGCAAAGTTGCGTTGTTCTCATCATTTTCAATATTTCTAAAGCTGCTTGATACTCATTTTAAACAAGAAGTGAAAATAGATGTTGTGAGCAAATTGTTAGCTTGAAAGTTGTAGCTGCATCCAAACCAAGTCACGCCATTGTCCAAATTTTTGTCCGACTTGTGGCATATAACCTGTTTGTACAAAACCAAGCTGTTCATGTAGCACAATTGAACCCATATTTTCACTATCAATCGCAGCCACCATGATATGCATGTTTTGCTGTATCGCGAGATGGATCAGTTGTTGCATCAAGGCTTTGCCTAGACCTTGACGTGCGTAGCTTGGATCAACAAAAACAGAATGTTCGATACTCTGACGATAGCCGCTGATACTACGAAATGCAGCATAGTACGCATAGCCAGCAACTTTATTATGGTGTTGGTCTTCAACCACAATCATTGGGAATTGCTGCTGTTGCATGTCTTGAAAACGTTGTTGATATTGTTCTAAAGCAACAGCTTGATCATTCCAGTTGGCTGTACCCGTCAGGATTTCATGATTATAAATCGTAAGAATCTGTTCCAAATCATTCAGTGTGGCAAAACGAATTTGATAAGGTGAATGCAAAGAACGCGCTGCAAGCTTAAGTTTGAATGGCATGGATGAATTAATGAAAGTTCATATATTCTGAATATGCGTGATTGCAAAAAAAACAGCAAGACTAAGCTTGCTGTTTTTGAATTGATTGACTGTTTAGAAGTGGTATTTAACCAAGGCGCTGACATTGTTTTCATCGCGGTTTTTCATACCAAACTTGTTATTCCAAACAGAATGTTCTACACCTAAATATAAGCGTGTTTCAGGTGAAATATGTTTGCCAACATTCCACTTATATTGTGTGGTCCAGTTGAGTTCACTTTCATGATGCTCCTTACCATCGTGGGCAGCACTTGACCAGTCAAGGAAACCATCGACCAAGAAATCTTCAGTGGATACTTTAAATGGCACTGCATAGGCAATGGTCATTTGATAGTCATCAGCAGTGTTTTCATTATTGGCACGGTAGAAGTTTACATTCGCATATTGGAAATATGGAATTGCTAAATCAAAGCCTACGCCGTACAAGAAGTTGTCAAAGTTATTGCCATTGGCACTATTGCTTTCCCATGTTGTTGAGATCAAGACATCTTTGACTGGGCCGAAAGCAAGTTTTTGACCAAAAATTTCGCCTAAGCTCAAACGAGGAGAAAGTTCGAAATAGGTACTTTTGTTGTCGTCACCACCACGCATACGATCCATAAAGAAGAATACGTCGGCATATTGTACTTTTGCAGCGTATTCGACAGTTAAAGTCGTTTGTTTTTCATCGACAACTTCATAGTTTTCACCGTATAAACCAGTGAGGCTAAAATCTTGCCAAATAGGCTTTGCCTGAACGAAAGCTGCTGTAGATACCAATAAACAAGTCGCTGCAAGTTGCTTCAATTGCATTTAAAAAATCCCCCCAAAAATGGCGTGTCAAGCATACAAGGAATTAAGCAAAAATAAAGCCAAATTTGACCAGATGCTCAAAAGATTTGTATAGAGCCGACCAAAAGAAAAAAGCCAATGAATTTAAAAATCTTTTTGATCAAGTTTTAATAAAAATGTCAAAAATCAGCTTGCATATTTGTTATGAAAGTCAGATATTGGAGTTATAGAAGATCTTCTTAACTACTGAAAAGCAACAGATGCGAAGCAAGGAGACCACAAGCATTTACATAATCAGAATATACAACTGCACTGAATGAATGCATGCTCAAAGTGTGCCAGATAACAAAGTTTTGTAGCACCGTCTCAATAGAAAAGAGAGGAAGATATTTATGAATATTGAAATCCGTACAGATAAAAACATTCAAGGTAGCGAACGTTTAATTAGTTATGTCCGTGCAGAACTTACGCAAGAATTTCAACGCTATAGCGAGCGTATTACACATTTTTCGGTTCATATTAGTGATGAGAATG
Source organism: Acinetobacter junii CIP 64.5 (assembly GCF_000368765.1). Classification (GTDB taxonomy): domain Bacteria; phylum Pseudomonadota; class Gammaproteobacteria; order Pseudomonadales; family Moraxellaceae; genus Acinetobacter; species Acinetobacter junii. The sequence goes on along the minus strand of NZ_KB849655.1, from coordinate 1,765,838 downwards.
GGGAGAAAACGGGCGATCATGACAAACGTTGTATGATCGAAGCTCGTCCAGCGGGTATGAAGCCACTTGCCGTGACTCATAAAGCTGCAAATATTGATGCATCTATTCATGGTGCGATTGATAAGCTAAAACGTAGTTTGGAACATTTATATGAGAAAAAAGAACATCATCGTGGTGGTTTACCAGAATATGTTGACGTCGATGACGATGTAAAAGTTGATGATGAAGCGTAAAGATAAACGCGAAAAAAAAGTCCAGTTTTGGGCTTTTTTTTTGTGTATATCAAATTTATACGTGATTTTATAAAAACCTGTCGGGATATTCGGCATAATAGAAACATTAAATATATTGTGAGAATTGGTCATGTTAAGCAATCAGCAGCAGGCCTTGGTGCAAGCCATACAACAACTCGATTTAGACCAAGTGCAATCTTTACTTGCTGAAGGACTCGACCCGAACTTTATTGATCCAGAACATGGTTTCCCAGTCTCTATTTTATGTGATGGCTTATTTGTGTGGTGGGAGAATGTCTGTGAAGCTTATGAAGCAGGTCAGCCCTTGACTGAAGCAGACAAACAACAACAATTACAAGTTTATCAAGACATTTTAGAAGCATTAATTCAAGCGAAAGCCAATCTTCATTTATGGGATGCTGAAGAGTTTTATGGTCCGCTTTGGGATGCTGCAAGTTCAGCATGCGCACCTGTGGTTCAACGCTTACTCGATGAAAAAGTCGATCCAAACACAAGAGATGAAGAGGGTCTCACTATTTTGTCATCCATTAGCCAGTTATTCTTTGACTGCGATTTTGATGAAATTGACTGGTCAGAATCTTTGGTAGAAGAGCGTGAAACACTCGAATTATTACGCAAACATGGCGCGAAAATGTCAAAAGAGCTAACGGCATAAGTCTACCCAACAAGATATAAAGGGGAGAACAATGAAAAAGTTTCAAGTATTAGGCTTGATTGCTGCATCAATCATGACAACTGCAACATTTGCAGCAGAATTTTCTTTTGACCGTCCAGGCTCAGGTATAGGTACGGGTATCACACCTGTAGGTCACTTGGCGTGGGAGCAAGGACTACCGAGCGTAAGCTATCAAGAAGGGACCGTCGATGGCGTAAAAGATAAGACGCTTACATTAAACGCTGACATGCTTTTACGCACAGGTTTAGCTGATGGCCTAGAACTGCAACTGGGTTGGCAAGGTCCTGTTTGGCAGCAACATAAATATGCAGGCATGAAAAAAGAAACCAACGGTTTGGGTGATGTCAGTATTGGTTTGAAAAAGGCGATTAATTTAAAAGATGATCGTTTAACAATGGCATTGTTAGCAGAAGCGATTATTGCGACTGGCAATGATGAATTCACGAATCAAGATGATATTTATAGCCTCACTTCAGCAGTTGCGTATAATTTCAGCGATTTGGTGGGTACATCAATTACCATGCGTTATGAAGCACAAAACAGTGATTGGGCCGTGACTGCAATTCCAACCATTGATTATAAAATTGCGGGTAAATTATCTGGTTTTTCAGAGTTTGTTTATCGTAAAGCAGAAAGCCAAGACTATCAATATGGTTTAGGGACTGGACTGGTTTATGCCATCAATGATCGTGCACAGCTTGATGCAAGTGTGGGTGTCGATTTAGATGGTGATGTGAGAAGTTATAACGGTGGTTTAGGCGTATCCGTTTTATTCTGATAGATGATCTCTCAAATGCTCTATGTTGAACTGCCATTCAAGAAATCGGGCATTTGAGAGAACATAGAGAGATGATATGAAAATGCATGTTCGGGGTGAGGCTAGTGTCTCGCTGATCCAATACTTTTTGGGTACATTATTGCTGTTATGTGGGTCTTTAACCTACGCCCAAGAAAATTCAGCAGCACAATTATTAAGCCCTGAAGAGGCATTTACATTTTCAGTTGAATCGACGCAAACCGATCAAGCACGATTACGTTGGGAAATTCAGCCAAACTATTATTTATATCAACATAAATTTGAAGTTCAGCAAGGCAATCAAGCTGTTGCGTTGGATTTGCCCAAAGCCGTTGAGCAATATGATGAAAACTATGGTCATAGCCAAGTTTATTATCAGCAAGTTGAATTCAATATTCCGACACTAGCATCGCAGCACTACCGTGTCACATGGCAGGGTTGTGCCAAAGATCGAATTTGTTACCCACCTCAAACGATTGACTTTCAAACCGATATTGATGGTTTGGTGAGTATGCAAAATACCACTGCAAACTCTCAAAAGCGTTTTTTAGATGTTGCTCGATCTGCTCAGGCAGCGAATACAAATAACGCGGTATTAAGTGAAACTCCACAAGACCAATCAACGGTAGACAGCAACAATACTGTTATGGCCCAAGATCAGAAATGGTCGAGCACATTAGAACAACATTCTTTAGCTTATAGTTTGGCTTTATTCTTAGGATTAGGGATTTTACTGGCATTCACGCCATGTTCATTGCCGATGTTGCCTATTTTGACATCATTGATCGTGCGTGAACATAAAGGTGTTAAAGCATGGATGATTGCATTGACCTTTGTGATCAGCATGGCGATGGTATATGCGGTACTGGGATTAATCGCATCAGCTGCAGGGTTGAACTTTCAACGGTGGCTTCAACAGCCAGCGACATTAATTGCCTTTAGTTTATTGTTTGTGGTTTTTGCACTCAATTTATTTGGTTTATTTGAAATTAAACTGCCACAAAAATGGGTCAATCATCTTGATCGAATGCAATCGGTTCAACAAGGTGGCACCTTGATTGGCGCAAGTGTGATGGGGATGATTTCAGCTTTGCTGGTTGGTCCATGTATGACTGCTCCACTTGCTGGAACGCTACTGTTTATTTCACAGACCCAAAATCAATGGCAAGGTGCATTACTCTTGTTTACGCTCGGATTTGGGATGGGTATACCTTTGCTTTTGGCGAGTGTACTTGGTGCAAAAGCACTTCCTAAAGCGGGAGAATGGATGCATCAAATCAAGGTGATTTTTGCTTTTTTGATGTTGGCGCTAAGCTTGTATTTTATTCGACCACTTCTACCTGAATTGGCGATGCAGATTCTCAGTCTATTATTAGGTCTTGGATTTATTGTTTTTGCAGCGTATCGACTCTTTGTGAAGACGAGCCAATTAAAATGGCTATACGCATTATTGTTGTTGGTTGTTGTTCCTTTTTTGGCATTTAATCAATATCAGCATGTACAGAATTTGACAACGCAACAAGCTGATCAACTTGCTACTTGGCATATTGCACGAACAGCAGATGAGTTTGAACAACTTCTTGCAACTGCGCCGAAAGATCAAATGATCGTGGTTGATGTGTATGCAGACTGGTGTGTAGCATGCCAACCGATTGAGCATCGGATTTTAAAAGACTCAGAGGTCCAACATGCTTTGGCTCCTTATTATTTGATCAAGCTTGACCTCAGTCAGTATGATCTATCGCATCAGAACTTACTCAATCAATGGGACATATTAGGTCCGCCAACTTATTTATTCTTAGATCAACAAAAGAAAGAAATACGTGCTTTACGTTTGACGGGTGCATTCCAGAAATCTGAACTAATACAACAACTCGCTGCATTAAAAGAGAAATCATTATGAGTTATCAACTGTTCATCGGAAATAAAAATTACTCCACATGGTCGATGCGTCCGTGGATTTTGTTAAAACAGGCGGGTATTGCATTTCAAGAACATTGGATTCAGTTTGATAGTTTTGAGCCAGATAGCCAGTTCAAAACTGAAATTCTAAAACTTAATCCAACAGGAAAAGTACCTGCTTTAGTTGATGAGGATATTATTGTTTGGGATAGTCTGGCGATTGCAGAATATATTGCTGAACAACATCCTGATAAAAATTTATTACCTCAAGATAAAAAGTTACGTGCCCGCGCACGTTGTATTAGTGCAGAAATGCATAGTGGTTTTCATAATTTACGTAATCTTTGTCCGATGAATGTTGAAGCAGATTTATCACATATAGGAAAACAGCTTTGGGTTGAGCATGAGCAACTGCGTAATGAAGTCGCACGTATTGATCAAATTTGGTCAGAGCGACCAAGCGAAGATCAGTTTTTGTGTGGTGAGTTTAGTATTGCCGATGCATTTTATGCACCAGTGGTGATGCGTTTTGAATGTTTTGACTTACCTATTTCAGCATCAGGCAAAAGCTATATAGACAAGATTTTGTCTTTACCATCGGTTCAACAGTGGATTGCGGAAGCAAAACAAGAGCAAATGTTTGTACCTTTTGATGAGCCATATCGTCAGACTCGAGATGAATATTTAAAGAAATAGACAAAAAGTAAAATAGGGAATTTCCCTCTTTTATTGATCAACCCACCAGCTCACTAAATATTTTGACTTGGTTGCGCCCATTTGCTTTGACTGCATACAATGCTTGGTCAGCTTGACTAATAATTAAGTGTGACTCACTGGCATTTTGTGAGCTGCTAATTCCAAAACTAGCACTAACCGAAAATTCTTGATGATCTTCAGAAATAAAACTTAATTGTGAAATCGCAATTCGACAACGTTCAGCAATACTTTTTGCTTGTGTTGTACTGTTGTTGGGAAGCAAAATAATAAATTCCTCGCCCCCAAAGCGACCAATCATGTCTTGATCACGTAGATTTTCAGTTAAGCATTTCGCGACATTTACTAATACTTCGTCCCCTAAACTATGTCCAAAGTGATCATTAATATTTTTGAAATGATCAAGGTCGAGCAAAATCACAGAATACAACTGATCGACTTGTTGATTGAGCTTCTCTAGCTGATTACTAATGCTTCTACGATTCATGACATTGGTTAAAGGATCGAGGCGGCTCAGAGCTTGAATGGCAGTTTCACGAGTACGCCATTGTTGCAGTAAAATTTCAAACAAATACAAACAAGCCAATAGAATTGGGAGCAGGAAGAAGAACATACTGCCAACCCAGAAAGGGTGCATTTCCGCTTGATTTAAGATCTCAGGATTAAATATTGGCGCATACTGAAGGATGCCATACATACTGAGGAAATTACAAAAGAGCATAGCAATAGTCGCGGGAATCAATGCGCAGTAGATCATACGACGATCAAACAAGATGAGACCGACACCGACTACACTAGCGTATGTCACCATGGTCGCAGGGCTAAAACTGCCGATCAGATAGCCTGTATGGCAAAGCAATACCGTAACAATCTGTACACTCAAAATAGGAATAATTTCCTGAACCCACACTCGATCTTTGTAAAAATAACAAGCAATAATCAAGCTGAGAAAAACGATCAGCATGATCAAGTTGGTGAGTAGTTTTGAGCGAACGAGTGGTAAATTCACCCATTGCCATGTACTAGGATTCAGCAAGACAAAACTGTCCCACAAAATTCCAAACAAGCTCATCAGTGCAGTGAGTATTAGCAACAAAATACTTTTTTTCAGCATGTCCCAATTGATAAGCGGTTCATGCTCCCAAAGTTGTGAGAAATTCCATTTTTCACGTTTTGCTAAACTCTTAAAGTGAACCTTCATGATTGACATGCATCCTTTATGCAATGAGATTCCTAAGAACGGTTATAAGTGTAAATTTGTCATCAAAAAAATTGAAAAACGATTATTGAAATTACAATAGCATCTTTAGATTGAGAAAAAAGTCTAGCTCTCGGTTTTTAATGTTAAATCGCAAGGGAAAATTTTTTGGAAAAAGGCTTGGTTATCTAAATAATCGATCAAATTTTAACTATTATGACAAAAACAAATTAAGAGTGACAATGGTCAGCCATTGCTGACCATTTTTTTCATTTGGAGAAAATGAGTTAATTTCGATCTAAGGAATGAGCAAACTCAGCAATATCCGCTAGTGCTTGTTTCGCTTCAGGGAACCATGCATTAAACATTTGGAAGTTATGCCACATACCTGTGTAAAGTTTGAAGTTCACTTTGACATTGGCTTTTTCCGCCTTTTCTCTAAAGCGTTTTGAATCATCCAATAGGATTTCCTTAGAGCCGACTTGAACCAACGTTGGCGGTAAACCTTTTAGATCATCAAATAAAGGAGATACGCGAGGATCATCCGCTTGAATCCCATCCTTCAAATAATGATTGATTCCTGCTTGTAAAGCTTCAATCGAAAGTAAAGCATCATGCTTCTGATTGAAACGTAATGATTCACTGGTGAGTGTCAGATCTAAATATGGTGACATTAAAATCATACCACTTGGCATCAGTTCAGGCTGTTGCTTCAAGCGTAAGCAAAGCGCCAATGCAAGGTTAGCCCCACACGAGTCGCCAGAGACAATAATATCTTTGGGTTTAATTCCTTGTACCAGTAGTGCTTGGTATACATCAAAAATTGCATCAATCGCCTCTGGGAATGGATGTTCAGGTGCGAGTGGATAATCTACATGGATCACCTGCATTTGAGTACGAGCTGAGATGTCAGTCATTAATGCACGATGTGTGTTTAGGCTACCTAAGAAAAAGGCACCCCCATGAATATGAAAGATCAGTTGGGTTGCAGAAGCTTGAGCTTTGATTTCTTCACCGCGAACACCAGCCAAACGTAGTGGTCGAATTTGTACTGTTGGATTCTGAGGAAACAAGCGACAAAGTTGATCTAAAACAGGTCGTAACGCATTCGGTGCTAAATTAAACTGACTCGGCGTGCGAATAGTCGCTTTTAGTAACGATTCAGTAAAATAATATTTCCAAACAGTACCAAATTTCATAATTTTTCCATATTGTTAGTTCAGTATATAACTAAGAGAGTTTTGACTCATGTGCCTTGCACTGTAATTACAGCAATGTTTTGTTGTTGCTCAGGCTATACCCAATAGTCATAATCAAGAATTGCAATATTGATAGAAATTCTCAATACTCTTAGTCTTGAAAAGACCCCCTTAAGGATATTACAAAAATGAAGAAAATTGCTTTAGCATTTGGATTGCTCGGTTTAACAACTTTTGCCAATGCGGCAGATGTGCTTAACGGTAGTGTTTGGCAAACGATTGATGATGAAACTAAACAACCGAAAGCGATTGTGAAGTTTACAGAGCAAAAAGACGGTACGCTCAATGCATCAATTCAAAAATTTTTAGTGGCTGGTCAGGAAAATGCCTGCACTAAATGTGAAGGTACTTTTAAAAATAAACCGCTGAAAGGCGTGACAATTGTTCATGGTCTTAAAAATGCAGGCGGTACAAATTATGATGGCGGTTCTATCATTGATCCTAAAAATGGTAAAACTTATAAATTGAAAGCTGAAATCATCGATGGTGGTAAAAAGCTTAAATTACGTGGCTACATCGGCGTTGCAGCATTAGGTCGTAACCAAACTTGGATTCGTACCAACTAAACCGAATTCGATATAAAAAAACCGAGTGTAAATCCACTCGGTTTTTTATTGTTTGCTTATTTTAAGCCGATAAATTTGCATAAGCCGCCTCATCAAAACCGATCACATAACCTTGAGGAGTTTGTAAAACTGGGCGTTTAATCAAGCTCGGTTGTGCGATCAATGTTTCAATCAGATTTGATTCGTTACTAGTCGCATGATTTTGTTCCGCTTCGCTGAGTTTGCGCCATGTGGTGCCTTTTTTATTTAATACTTTGTCTGCGCCAATCTCTTTCAGCCAGACTGTTAAAGTTTCAGCATCAATACCTTGTTTTTTATAATCATGAAATTCGTAAGCAATTCCTTTGGCAGTTAAAGCATCGAAAGCTTTTTTCATTGAATTGCAATTTTTAATACCGTAAATTTTAAACATACTGAAAAACCATATAGATTGATGAAAAGATTTATTCGAAAGCCTAACGTAAAAACTGACTCAGTTGCCAATCGATATTGTTTATAAAGTTGATTGAGAGATTTCTAAAAGATGGGTGATTGATTAAATTGTTCTTATATATTGAGCATAAAAGCTAAAGACAGCGTCAAGAAAAAAATCGAATATCTAAAAAAGAGAAAACCCGCATCTAATCATCCTGATCATGCGGGTCTCATTTCAACGTCCAATGTCTCATCCTTGCAAATAAACTTAAACTAAGTTTATTTTATCTTCCTACGGCGTCCTATCCCTTCTGGTCATCCTGACCGCTTCCCTGTGCCGTGGTGCTATAATGCCGTTACAGGTGATAAATAAAAATACACAAAAAACGACACGATATGTAAGCTAAAGAAGCGGTCAAAGTGAACACTTGTTCACTTATTCGTTTATTTTGTAGTCGATGATCACAGGGGCATGGTCGCTAAACCATTGTTCTTTATAGACCCATGCATTGGTTGTACGTGCTTTCCAGTCTGGAGAGCAAGCTTGATAGTCGATGCGCCAACCGACATTTTTCGCACGGGCTTGACCGCGATTTGACCACCATGAATATAATTCTGCTTCTTGGCGGACTTCACGGAAAGTATCCACATAGCCCAAATCATCATAAATGTGATCAAGCCATGCTCGTTCATGTGGTAAGCAGCCTGATGATTTTTGATTGCCTGACCAGTTTTTAATATCAATACGTTTATGCACGATATTATAGTCACCACAGACGATGATCGATTTATTTTCATCTCGCCATTGTTTTAAAATCTTGGCGTATTCTAGTAAAAATAAATCTTTACGTGCTTGTGCATCTTCACCACTTGAACCTGATGGTAAGTATAGAGAAGCAATATGAACAGGATGTGACAGTCCTAAATCAAACTCCGCCGTGATAAAACGCCCTTGCGAGTCAGCAAGTTCAAAGCCAAGTCCATTTTTCACCGTAATAAATGGCAAACGACTATAAATTGCTGTACCTGCATAGCCTGCACGTTCAGCTGGAAATAAGTGCGTATACCAACCCTCAGGTTTGAATTTATCAGTCCATTGTTCATGGGTGATGCGGCTTTCTTGCATACATACGACATCCGCATCGGACTGTTCTAACCATTCGAGTAGACCTTTGGTTACTGATGAACGTAGCCCATTTACGTTAATTGAGACGACTCGAAGAATTTTTACATCACTTGGATAGCTATCCTTTGGTATCATGCGTATGTTTAACCTCAATTGATGAATTTGGAGCACCTTATGACAACGCCTGTGTCATTTAATCCGCAAGCTTTTATTGAACTCGCATTATCACGTGGTGTGCTTAAATTTGGTGAGTTTACCTTAAAATCAGGTCGTGTCAGTCCTTATTTCTTTAACGCAGGTTTGTTAAATGATGGTGAAGCACTCTCTCTTTTAGCACAAGGCTATGCAGATAAATTGGTTCAGTGTGACAATGTCGGTTTGATTTTTGGTCCTGCGTACAAAGGTATTCCTTTTGTAGCAGCAACTGCGGTGGCCTTGTCTCAAATACATGGCAAGAGCGTTCCTTGGGGTTTTAACCGTAAAGAAGCTAAAGATCATGGTGAAGGTGGTGTGTTGGTTGGTGCATCGGTTGCAGGTCAAAAAGTCTGGATCATTGATGATGTGATCACTGCGGGGACTGCGATTCGTGAAGTTGTGACTATCTTAAAAAATGCTGGTGCAACGATTGCGGGGGTATTGGTTGCATTAGATCGTCAAGAACGTGGTCAAGGTGAACTTTCTGCGATTCAGGAAGTACAAAAAGAACTCGAAATCCCAGTGCATGCTTTAATCACAATGAAAGATTTGATGGATTATTTGGATGCCAAAGGCGAGAAAGAAGCATTGGCAAATATGCAGGCTTATCGTGAAAAATATGGCATCTAAGTTTTAGATAGAGAAAGGAAGCTGATGCTTCCTTTTTATTGAGTTTAATTCATCAATTATTGGAAATAATGATTGAAAAATAAGCGTGGAACGTGAAAAATCATATAAAAGCCGTTTCAGTATGCTGAACCCTAGAACGACCTAATTTAAGATATTGATATTTATGTTAAAATCTCAAGTTGTTATTCCCAAGTAGAAATGTCCTACCTAATAACCAAATAGAAATGTCCTATATGGACATTTCCAAGTCAAGCACAGGATTTAGATTTCGTTGTTCAATCGCTGTTTTCTGTGCTTGTCTACGTGGCATCTTTTGAGAACGATTGCGTTTGTTTTGGTGTTCCAGTTGTTCATGCTGTTGTTGAATATGTGCCAGCACAGAACCCAAACGTTTATTCTCAACGATCTCTCGCTGGTTGAGCTGACTTAATTTATCAAAGATGCTGTAATTGATTTTTCTTCCCTGATATTCAATGGCTACAGTACCATCCGGATATTCCAGGAACTCAAGATACTTGCCGCCCAATCTTTGATTTTCTTCGCTGTTTTCCAAGATATATACGCATTTATCATAAGTAATCGTCAAGCTGTTCGTGACCCTGCGGGGTTCACGCCAGGTAAAAACATCATCTAATTCTTCGGCTGTTTCAGCGATAGGCCGATGTAGATCCTTGGAATTAAAAGCCATCTTGGCGAATTTACGATTAAATTGCTCAATAAAGCACGGCAGCCACTTATTGGCATCTGCAATTGAACTGATGCCTTCTAGACGCATCTCCTTAATCAGACGATCCTGAAGTGTTCTATTCGCTCGTTCTACACGACCTTTGGCTTGAGGGGAGTTAGCGAAAATGATATCGATATTGAGAGTGCTCAGAACACGTCCAAACTGGGTAATCTTGGTGTCTTTCTTGCTACTTTGATTCACCCTAAAAACTGAATGTTTGTCACTGTAAAATGCCAATGGCTTACCATGCTGTTCGATATATAAACGTGTCGAAATCATATAGTCAAAGGCTGACTCTGACGCACAGAAGCGTAAATGCTGCAATTTTCCTGTGGCATCATCGATGAATACTAGCAGACAGCATTTAGGTGCTCGACCTTCAAACCAATCATGGTGTGAGCCATCAATTTGGATCAATTCACCATAACAATCTCGGTTATAACGAGGCTGATATGGTCGTTTCAGGCGCTTGCAGCGAGGGATCCATAAATCGGCTGCAATCATCCAGGAACGCAGGGTTTCTACTGAAAGATCGAATCCATGCACGGTGGTGAGCTTTTCATGCGCTAAAGTGGGTCCGAAACCATAAAGTTGATCTGAAACAATATTGAGACACTTAAGTCTGAGTTCTTCAGGAAGTTTAGAATTGCTGATTTGGCCACGACCGGCATGGGCTAATGCAGCGGGACCTTGAGCTTTGTATTTCTGCAGTAAGCGTCTGATGTGACGTTCTGAGATATGAAGTAGCTGAGCAGCCTGGGATTGAGTTATACGTTGATCACAGATTTCTTGCAAGACCGACAATCGTTTAAGTTCTTTATCCGACATAGACACCAACATATCAAACCGTCCGCTAAGGAAATTGCAAAAGCGCATATTCTAAAAGCGGACATTTTTACTTTGGAGAAACCGGACATTTCTATTTTGGGCTTACACAAGTATTTCGCATAAGGTGTATTATGTTAATTTTAGAAAAATTAATAAATAATCTCTAAAAAGAAAGATTAATTTTGTCTTTCATTCTCAAATAGATTTGATATAGTAAAATTTATAATGAATAATCCATTTTATGGATAAAATGTCCATAGAAATTAGGTTTTATATATGATTATTGACTTCACAGTAGAAAATTTTCTATCTTTTAGAGAACAACAAACATTAAGTTTTATTGCTGACAATAAGAATTTAGCCCATAGTAACCACTTATTAGATACACCTATTAAGGATCTTAAACTTTTAAAAGTGGCGGTCATCTATGGCCCTAATGCGTCAGGAAAATCTAATTTTTTATCAGCTCTACATCGTTTAAAAAAATTAGTTGTAAATTCTGTTAGTCATTCACCAAATGATGAAACTAAAATTTTGCCATTCAAGTTAGATAAAGAAAGTCGTATTACTCCTTCTACTTTTGAGCTTAATTTTTTATGTAATGGCATCAGATATAATTACTTGATTGAACTAGATTCACAGAGAGTCTATTTTGAGCATCTTTCTTATTATCCAAAGAAATACAAAAAGAATATTTTTACACGACAATTAGACGATACAAAAGAATATTTTTATAGCTTTGGTGATGATTTAAAACCTAAAAGAATTTATGAAGATATCGCAATCAGAACTTCCGAAAATGTTTTATTTTTATCAAAAGCAGTTCAAGATAATAGTAAGTTTTTAAAACCAATTTATGATTGGTTTGATCAAGTACTTGTAGAGCAAACTTCATTAGAAGACGCTGCAAAAAAAATCTATAGTGATGATACTTTCAAAAACCAGTTTCTAAATTTTATTAGTAAACAGGATATAGACATTGTTAATGTTAATGTTGATCCCTCATCATTAGCTGAAAAAATTCTTAAAAGTGATAAAAATATTCCTCCAGAAATGAAGGAGAAAATTATGAGTAATTTCAAAGATGAGATGGTTTATGATATCCAAACTGTCCATAAGGACATTGATGGTGATTTAGTACCTTTCGAATTTGGATTAGAGTCTAATGGCACTCATAAATTATTTGCTTTATCTCCACTTGTTGTAAAAAATTCAGAAGAACCCACTAAGACATTTTACGTAGATGAACTTAGTTCTGCATTACACCCTCTTCTTGTAAGAAATTTTTTAAAAACTTTTCATGAGAATGATAACCAAATGATTTGTGTCACTCACGACACTCACTTAATTGATCCTGATTTCTTAAGAAAAGATCAAATCTACTTTGTAGAAAAAGATAACGATCAAGCTTCATCTCTTTATTCTTTATTAGAATTTAACCCAAGAAATGATCGCGAAAACTGGGAGTTACGTTATTTATCAGGAAGGTATGGTGCAACACCATTTTTAAAATAATTGTACATAGAGATTTTTAATGGGTACTGATGATATAGCGAAGAAGAGAATTGCAGCCAGTCGCAAAGCAAAAGAAGATCGTAAACTTGCAAAACGTTCAGCCGGTAATCGTAGTCTTATTCCTAAAGTCCTAATACTTACAGAGGGCGATTCAGAAGAAATATATTTTCAGAAACTAATTGAAAATATGTCGTTACCTACTGTTTTTTCTGAAAAAAGCTCATGTACGGATAGTGTAGGTATTGTTAGTGAGGCTGTGAAATTAGCAAAAGCGGAAGAAAGAAAAGGGAATGCTTATACATATATATTCTGCATATTTGATTTGGATACGGTAAAAAATAAAAAGTTCCTTGATGTGATAAGTAACTACAAATCAAAGGAAACTAGAATTTTTCCAATATATTCTTTTCCTTGTATCGAAGTCTTTTTTTCTCTTCATTTTGAAATATGCACGAAGCCTTTTCATGTTACAGGTAATAAATCTATTGGAGATACTGTAAAAGACTACTTTAGGCAAAAATTTGACAATGAATATTCTGAGACGAATAAAGAAAGCATTGAAAAACTAACTTATGAATATAAGAGAGCTATATATCACTCTACAAAGCTAATAGAGCAACAGGTTTCTGTTGACTCTATTAATCCTATAAGTACAGTCCATAAACTACTCATATTATTAGAATCAATATTTTGCAAAAATAGTTCTTATATATTTGAGAGAGATATAGAAGACTTCATTGAATCAAAAATCTAAATCAGAAGGCACCTACCTAGGTGCTTTCTCATTTAACATAAAATCTCTAATGCGAATCACTTCTGTAAGCCCAAAATAGAAATGTCCGGTTTCTCCAAAGTAAAAATGTCCGCTTTTAGAATATGCGCTTTTGCAATTTCCTTAGCGGACGGTTTGATATGTTGGTGTCTATGTCGGATAAAGAACTTAAACGATTGTCGGTCTTGCAAGAAATCTGTGATCAACGTATAACTCAATCCCAGGCTGCTCAGCTACTTCATATCTCAGAACGTCACATCAGACGCTTACTGCAGAAATACAAAGCTCAAGGTCCCGCTGCATTAGCCCATGCCGGTCGTGGCCAAATCAGCAATTCTAAACTTCCTGAAGAACTCAGACTTAAGTGTCTCAATATTGTTTCAGATCAACTTTATGGTTTCGGACCCACTTTAGCGCATGAAAAGCTCACCACCGTGCATGGATTCGATCTTTCAGTAGAAACCCTGCGTTCCTGGATGATTGCAGCCGATTTATGGATCCCTCGCTGCAAGCGCCTGAAACGACCATATCAGCCTCGTTATAACCGAGATTGTTATGGTGAATTGATCCAAATTGATGGCTCACACCATGATTGGTTTGAAGGTCGAGCACCTAAATGCTGTCTGCTAGTATTCATCGATGATGCCACAGGAAAATTGCAGCATTTACGCTTCTGTGCGTCAGAGTCAGCCTTTGACTATATGATTTCGACACGTTTATATATCGAACAGCATGGTAAGCCATTGGCATTTTACAGTGACAAACATTCAGTTTTTAGGGTGAATCAAAGTAGCAAGAAAGACACCAAGATTACCCAGTTTGGACGTGTTCTGAGCACTCTCAATATCGATATCATTTTCGCTAACTCCCCTCAAGCCAAAGGTCGTGTAGAACGAGCGAATAGAACACTTCAGGATCGTCTGATTAAGGAGATGCGTCTAGAAGGCATCAGTTCAATTGCAGATGCCAATAAGTGGCTGCCGTGCTTTATTGAGCAATTTAATCGTAAATTCGCCAAGATGGCTTTTAATTCCAAGGATCTACATCGGCCTATCGCTGAAACAGCCGAAGAATTAGATGATGTTTTTACCTGGCGTGAACCCCGCAGGGTCACGAACAGCTTGACGATTACTTATGATAAATGCGTATATATCTTGGAAAACAGCGAAGAAAATCAAAGATTGGGCGGCAAGTATCTTGAGTTCCTGGAATATCCGGATGGTACTGTAGCCATTGAATATCAGGGAAGAAAAATCAATTACAGCATCTTTGATAAATTAAGTCAGCTCAACCAGCGAGAGATCGTTGAGAATAAACGTTTGGGTTCTGTGCTGGCACATATTCAACAACAGCATGAACAACTGGAACACCAAAACAAACGCAATCGTTCTCAAAAGATGCCACGTAGACAAGCACAGAAAACAGCGATTGAACAACGAAATCTAAATCCTGTGCTTGACTTGGAAATGTCCATATAGGACATTTCTATTTGGTTATTAGGTAGGACATTTCTACTTGGGAATAACAACTTCTCCTCACACTTCTTACATTCCAACATCACCCCTAACTTTTCCTTACGCCCTTGCTCCGTCAACACCCAAGGGCGATTTTGCCACGGTGGATCATGGCGCACATGCTGCGTATGACCACAAGCTAGATCAGCAACCCAATGATTTTCTTCATCGATATGAAAACCAACAATAGCTTGCTGCATTTATTCACTCAAACTTTCGAGTTTAGAATCCTCTAAACCCTTTAAAAAACGATGGCATAGATTATGAATTGCCACCAAATCATTGGGATCGAGACCCAATGAGCAGGCGAGTTTAAAAGGAATTAAGGTAATTTGATCTTTTGCAGCAAGTGCTTTTTCTAGCAAGATTACCTTTTTCATACGCTCATCTTCTTTTACCGCAACGCGCTTTAAAAATTGCTTTTCTTCAAGTTTTTTAATAATTGGCGTCAGCGTGCCTGAATCAAAAAAGGTCTTTTGTCCAATTTCAGACAACGTCACATTGTCCTTTTCATACAAAGCCAACAGTACGATAAATTGCGGATAGGTTAGGTCGTATTCCTGAAGTAAGGGACGATATTGACGAATCATTGCATTGGTCGCGGAATACATTGCAAAACACACTTGATTATCCAAGTAAGAAAATTCAGTCATGCTTTACTCCCCAAGGTCACCTTTGCTAGCTCACAGTATAGATTGGTTAATAAGAAAAGTATATTGCGCATAATTAACTTGTATGCAAGATAATTGTGTGCAATATTAATTCGCATAGCTGAACAAATAGACAAAGCTATTAAGCAAATAAGATGGATTGAATCAGAGCGAGATGTTGTATGACCACAATTTATGATTTTCAGGCTGAACTTTTAGAAGGTGAGCAAAAGAACCTTGCAGACTATCAAGGCAAAGTTTTATTGGTAGTGAACACTGCAAGTCAATGTGGCTTAACCCCACAATTTGAAGGGCTTGAGAAGCTATATCAAGACTATCAACAACAAGGTTTGGTGATTTTAGGTTTTCCATGTAATCAGTTTGCAAACCAAGACCCATCAAGCAATGAAGAAATTGGCAGCTTCTGTCAGCGCAACTATGGTGTGTCATTTCCTATGTTTGCCAAAGTCGATGTGAATGGTTCAAATGCACATCCGATTTATAAATACCTCACCTCAGAAGCCAAAGGTATTTTAGGTAGTGAAAGCATCAAATGGAATTTCACCAAGTTTTTGATTAATCAAAATGGCGAAGTGATTAAACGTTATTCTCCAACGACCAAACCTGAAAAAATTGGCAAAGATATTCAGAAACTTTTGGCTTAATTTGATGCTGAAAGCGAATGCTGCACGAATTACTGGCAATGAAATCATTTGCCAGTAATTTTATAATTTTTATCACTCAGAAAATCGTCTATTTAAATAAATAGAATCTAGTGATCTGAATAAATTAGAATTTTTTAGATTTAAGAATTACATAACTTGTTTAAACATCATCACTAAACTTCGCTATACTTTTTGCCAAGATTAAAAATACGAGCGTCAAATTATGCGTGTACTTGTAGTGATGGACCCAATCGAAACGGTAAATCTTAAGAAAGATTCCACGATGGCAATGTTATGGGCGGCAAGTCGTCGCGGGCATGAATTGGGTTATGCATTACAACACGATTTATATATTGATCAAGGTAAAGCATTTGGTCTGATTGCACCGCTTAAAGTTTTTGAAAATTATGATCATTATTATGACTTGGG
This sequence comes from Acinetobacter junii CIP 64.5, assembly GCF_000368765.1. Taxonomy (GTDB): domain Bacteria; phylum Pseudomonadota; class Gammaproteobacteria; order Pseudomonadales; family Moraxellaceae; genus Acinetobacter; species Acinetobacter junii. Next base: position 1,749,008 of record NZ_KB849655.1, on the reverse strand, counting down.
TGACAAGCGCAAAGAGTCATTGGCTGACTACGATGTGGTGTTGATGCGCAAAGACCCGCCATTTGACATGAATTTTGTCTATACCACTTATATTTTGGAACAAGCAGAACGTGAAGGCGCGTGGATTATTAACAAACCCCAATCCTTACGCGACTGCAATGAAAAATTGTTTGCAACTCAATTCCCAGAACTTCAAGTGCCCACTTTAGTGACTTCACAACAAAGCCTGATTCGTGAATTTATTAAAGAACATGGCGATGTGATCGTAAAACCACTCGATGGAATGGGTGGAATGGGGATTTTCCGTTTATATCAAGATGGCGTAAATATCGGTTCAACTCTAGAAATGCTCACCGAAATGGGCACACGTCCAATCATGGCGCAACGTTATATTCCTGAAATCGTCGAAGGAGATAAGCGTATTTTGATGGTGAACGGTGAACCTGTACCTTATTGTTTGGCACGTATTCCACAAAATGGCGAAGTGCGTGGTAACTTGGCTGCGGGTGGTCTAGGTCAGGCGCGTCCACTCACTGAAAATGATAAAATGATCGCAGCAAAAGTGGGTCCTTTCCTGCGTGAAAAAGGCTTAGTTTTTGTCGGTCTTGATGTGATTGGTAATTATGTGACAGAGATTAATGTCACGAGCCCAACCTGTATCCGTGAGATTGATGCACAATTTGGGACGTCGATTGCAGACGATCTATTCAATGTCTTAGAAGCAGGCCGTTCAAATTAATTGAGCTGTTAGATTTTGACCCAAATGCCCATTTGTTTTTTGCGAAAATTAACATACGAATGGGCATTTAGATGTCGACAGAACCATGTTTTTAGCAAACAATTGAAAAAAGCTACGCTTTCTGTTGTAAACAGGTGAAATTCGCTTTTCGTGAATGAAGCTTTAGGATTAAAATAACTCCCGAAAACAATAGACGATAACCTTCTTTTTTGAGTTGAAGAATTAGACCGTGACCAATTCGCCACAGAACAAACCCAAACATGTCATGATGATGGCCGCTGGTACAGGTGGACATGTCTTTCCAGCACTTGCAGTTGCGAAACAACTTCAACAAGAAGGTTGCCAAGTCTCATGGTTAGCGACACCATCGGGTATGGAAAATCGCTTACTTAAAGATCAAAATATTCCAATCTATCAAATTGATATTCAAGGTGTACGCGGTAATGGTTTAGTCCGTAAACTCAGCGCACCTTTTAAAATCTTAAAAGCGACCTTAAGCGCTATGCGCTACATGAAACAGTTGAAAGTTGATGTAGTTGCAGGCTTTGGTGGTTATGTCGCAGGACCAGGTGGTTTAGCTGCACGTTTACTTGGTATTCCTGTATTAATTCATGAGCAAAATGCGATTGCAGGATTTACCAACACCCAATTGGCTCGTATTGCCAAAACCGTGTGTCAGGCATTTCCAAATACTTTCCCAAACAGTGATAAAGTCGTCACCACAGGCAATCCTGTACGTGCGGAAATTAGTTCGATTTTGAATCCTTCTTGGCGTTATCAAACCCGAGAGCAGGAGCATCAACCGATTAGCATCTTGATTGTGGGAGGGTCATTGGGGGCACAAGCGTTGAATGAGCGCTTACCCGCAGCATTGAAAAAAATAAATGCGCCTCTCAATGTATTCCATCAATGTGGTCAGAACCAACAGGATGTCACGCTTGAGCGTTATCAAGATGCGCCAGCGACATTAAAAGTTGATGTTCAGCCATTCATTCATGATATGGCAAAGGCGTATAGTGAAGCAGATTTGATTATCTGTCGTGCGGGTGCGTTAACCGTCACCGAGGTTGCGACAGCAGGGGTTGCTGCAGTTTTTGTTCCACTACCGATCGCTGTAGATGATCACCAAACTGCAAATGCGAAGTTTTTAGCAAATGTTGGTGCGGCTAAGATTTGTCAACAAGCAGAAATGACACCTGATGTGTTAGATAAACTGCTAAGTAGCTTGATCAATCGTCAGTTACTTTCTGAAATGGCAGTTAAAGCACGTCAACAAGCACAACCAAATGCTACACAGCATGTGGTTGATCTGATTAAAAAATTGTAATTCGAGTCCATCTATGTCACCTACAAATCCAAACCAAGCCAAAAAGCTAATCAAAGTGCCTGAAATGCGCCGTATTAAAAACATCCACTTTGTTGGTATTGGTGGTGCGGGGATGTGCGGTATCGCTGAGGTATTAGCCAACCAAGGTTATAAAATTTCGGGTTCAGACATTAAAGCCTCAAAAACCACAGCGCAACTCGAAGCGAATGGCGTTAAAGTCTTTATTGGACATAGCGCTGACAATATTAAAAATGCCAACGTCCTTGTTGTTTCAACAGCGATTGATCCTGAAAATCCAGAGATTAAAGCCGCGATTGAACAACGTACACCGATTGTACGTCGTGCTGAAATGCTTGGTGAGTTGATGCGTTATCGTCATGGTATTGCAGTTGCAGGTACACATGGTAAAACTACAACGACTAGTTTATTAACAACGATGTTGGCGGAAGAAAATCTTGACCCGACATACGTGATTGGTGGATTGCTGAATAGTACAGGGGTAAATGCGGCATTGGGTGAAAGCCGTTTTATCGTGGCAGAAGCGGATGAGTCAGATGCTTCATTCTTATATTTGCAGCCAATGGCCGCGATTGTGACCAACATCGATGCCGATCATATGGACACTTATGAAGGTAGTTTCGATAAATTAAAAGATACCTTTATTCAATTCCTACATAACTTGCCGTTCTATGGCTTGGCTGTGGTATGTGGTGATGATGCCAATATTCGCGAAATTTTACCGCGTGTTGGGCGTCCAGTACTGACCTATGGTTTTAATGAAGATAATGATGTACGTGCCGTTGACGTTGAACAAGATGGTATGCGCTCACATTTCACTGTATTGCGTAAAGATCGTGAGCCATTACGTGTCACGATTAACCAACCAGGTTTACACAATGTCCTAAATGCGCTTGCGGCGATTGGTGTTGCGACAGATGAAGGTGTTTCTGATGGTGCGATTTGTCGTGCTTTAGAAGGCTTTAGCGGTGTTGGTCGTCGTTTCCAAGTTCAAGGTGAATTTGAGGTTGGTGAAGGCACTGTTAAACTCGTTGATGATTATGGCCACCATCCAAAAGAAGTTGAAGCAACGATTAAGGCAGCGCGTGCCAGTCATCCAGATCGCCGTTTAGTCATGATGTTCCAACCACATCGTTTTAGTCGTACTCGTGATTGCTTTGATGACTTCGTGGATGTTCTTTCGCAAGTTGATCAACTTTTATTGTTAGAAGTTTATCCAGCGGGTGAAAAGCCGATTGTGGGTGCAGACAGCCGTGCTCTTGCGCGTAGTATTCGTTTGCGTGGTCAGGTTGAGCCGATTTTAGTTGATCCTGTTGAAGGAAATTTACCAAACGTTTTGCAAAAAGTGTTACAACCGAATGACCTGTTATTAACACAAGGTGCGGGTAACGTCGGTGCAATTTCGGTAGAATTGGCTCAGCATCGCTTGTATGCCCAGTAGTTTTAGAAAATTCCTCCCAACCTTCTTTTAACAAAGGGCGGAGTTCCCCTCTTTCATAAAGATGGGGCGGGAAGATTTAGAGAATTTAGAAAAGTTTTAAGGATATAAACGTGTCAAATGCTGCAAAATTCGGCAAAGTTGCTGTGTTATTTGGTGGGAAGTCGGCTGAGCGTGCTGTGTCATTAGACAGTGGTCAAGCTGTATTAGAGGCTTTATTGCGTTCAGGTGTACAAGCAGAAGCATTTGATCCACAAGAAAAAAGCGTAACTGAGCTTGTTGCCTATGATCGTGCATTTATTGTATTGCACGGTCGTGGTGGTGAAGACGGACAAATTCAAGGTGTGCTTGAGTGGTTAAATATTCCATATACAGGAACGGGCGTTCAAGGCTCTGCGATTGGTATGGATAAAGTCAAAACCAAACAAATTTGGCAGGGTAGTGATTTGCCAACAGCTCCATACCGCATTATTACAAAAGATTCTGATTTGAACTCAGTTATAGCTGATCTAGGCTTGCCCGTGATCATCAAGCCTGTACATGAAGGTTCGAGTGTCGGGATGAGTAAAGTTGAAAAAGCAGAAGATTTTGCTGCGGCAATCGAGAAAGCGACTCAACATGATGCAGTGGTCATGGCTGAAAAATGGATTACGGGTCGTGAATTCACGATTTCTTTCCTGAATGGTCAACCGTTGCCAGTTATTCGTTTGCAACCCCCAGCTGATGTCGCATTTTATGACTATGAAGCGAAGTACCAACGCGATGATGTGCAATATGGTATTCCATGTGGTTTGAGTGAAACTGAAGAAAAGTCTTTGCAAGCGCTATGCTTACGTGCATTTCAAGCAGTAGGTGCAGAAGGTTGGGGACGTATTGATGCGATGCAAGATGAGCAAGGTAATTTCTGGTTGTTAGAGGTAAATACTGTACCTGGTATGACCAGCCACTCGCTTGTACCTAAAGCTGCACAAGCGGTCGGTTATAGTTTTGATGAGCTTTGCCTAGCAATTTTAGAGCAAACTTTAGCAAAGTCGGCTTAATTATTCATGGCTCAACTTCCTGCATCAATGCGTCGTAAAACACGACCTGCCATCAGCTCTATTCATGAGAAACCGCCTTCGCCTAAACAAAAAATGGTGAACGCGGGTGGTTGGCTGCTTCTTGTTGTTGCATTTGCCGTGCTTGCAGTTGGTCTTTATGGCTTATATAAAGTCATGACAGATGCAACTGTGGCACAATTGCAGGTGGTGGGTACTCAATCAGAAGTTGAGAACCAACAGTTGGTTCAACATCTCAATCCTATAATTAAAGATAATTATTTCACTTCAGATTTAGAATTAATTCGTGATCAGGCGTTACAAGTCTCATGGGTTGATCGGGTGGTAGTTTCACGAGCTTGGCCAAATGCAATTCGTGTGCGGGTGATGCCGCGACATGCGATTGCACGTTGGGGAACAGGGCGCTTGCTCAGTGATAATGGCGATGTATTTAGCGAAGCTGTGCCAAAGGTACATCCAAACTTGCCGCTTTTGCATGGTCCAGTCAGCCAATCCAAAATGATGATGCGTCGCTATAATGAAATTAATCAGTTGTTTTATCCTGCAAATTTGCGGTTAAAAGAGCTTTATTTAACAGAGCGTATGACATGGTTCATGCAGTTTGACTCAGGTTTACGTATTATTGTTGACCAAGATCAAACCATGAATAAGTTACAACGCTTGAGCCAATTGGCACAAACGGATTTAAAACCTGTATGGTCAAAAATCTCGGCGATTGATTTACGTTACCGAAATGGTTTAGCCATTCAGTGGAAAAATGCAATGCCGCCAAAGATTGTCAATGGTCAATTAGTTGTAACGATTGATGACACAAACCTTGCGGGTGCAATTCAGGCAAAGCCATAATACGTGGCTTGAAAATAACAGGCAATTTTGCCCGTATAAACAACAAAAGATATGGTATTGAAGTAATGAGTGAAGCTGTTCCCTCAGTTGTTGCGATTGATATTGGGACTCATAAAGTCTCAGTTTTGATTGGTAAGATCCATGCACCGGATAAAATCCAAGTGATCGGCATGGCAACTGCTCGCAACCGAGGTATGGTTAAAGGCAAGATTGTCAGCTTAGACAAAGTGATTGCTGCCATTAAAAATGCAGTATCCGAAGCAGAAGATATGGCGGAATGTCGTATTCATAGCGCATGGGTGTCGATACCAAGTACTGAATTACAAAGTTTTTATGCTTCAGGTCGCACTCCTGTCGCAAATCATGATCATATTATTACGACAAATGAAGTAGTTAGAGCGTTAGAGTTGGCTAAAGCGAGCCATGTGACCCCTGATTATTATTTGGCAAGTGCTGTGCCTTTAGGCTTTGAGTTAGGTGACTCTGCTGAATGGGTACAAAATCCTGTGAATATGTCAGCACATAGCATGACAGGACACTATCAGCTGATGATGATGCCGATCAGCACTATGCAAAACCTTGATCGCGCGATGAAAGGTGCGAACATTGGTGTTGAGAAAATGGTGGTATCTTGCCTTGCAACAGCTGAATCGAGCTTGCTGAAAGATGAAAAAGAATATGGTGTTTGTTTAGTTGATATTGGTGCAGGTATTACCAATATTGCGGTTTATTTGGATGGACGTTTGGCATTAGCACGTACTTTACCGCGTGGTGGTGAAAATGTGACACGTGATATTGCAGCAGTTTTACAGACTACAACTGAAGAAGCCGAACGCATCAAAATTTTACATGGTTGTGTCGATATCAGTGTGGTCAAACCAGACCATATGATTCAAGTTCAAGGTATTGATGGTACGCAAACCATTAGTCGTATTGAGCTTGCAGAAATTGTAATTGCACGTTATGAAGAAATCTTTACATCTATCCGTGAAGAGTTAGAGCATAGTGGTGCAATACATGGTTTATATCATGGTGTTGTACTCACAGGTGATGCTTGTCAAATTGAAGGAATGGTGAATTTGGCACGTCGTATGCTTGGTGTATCTGCACACTTGGGTAATCCGCCTTTGCAAGTTTATGCTGAAGATCAGCACTTACCTGCATTGCGTCGTTCAATGTATGCGACAGCGGCAGGGTTGTTGATGTTTAGCCAAAGTGACTTACAAGATGCTGTTGAAGAACCTGAAGAAGCGAATGATCGGAGTTTTATGGATCGTGTCGCAAATGGTTGGAATGCACTCAATAGCAAGCTTAAGGCGATTTTCTAACTTGTAGGTATTTTGGGGAAAAATTGTTAGGAAGTTGTAATAGTAAGTCACTGGACTTGACAAGCTGAGTAATATTGAACAGCATCCTAGGCATCAGTAGTTTTAAAAATCAAGGCAGTAACGGGCTGAAGTAACTGCCATTTATATATTAGGAAATCTAAAGGTCATGGCCTCATTTGAATTTATAGAAGATGAACTAGACGATGGCAACGGTCAAGCCCGTTTCACAGTATTTGGCGTGGGTGGTGGTGGCGGTAACGCTGTTCAACACATGGTGCAGTCAGACATCAAAGGCGTAAAGTTTGTTTGTGCAAACACGGATAAACAAGCCCTAGATAGCATGAATGCTCCATTCAAGATCCAGCTGGGTGAGCAAAGTACTCGTGGTTTAGGTGCAGGTGCAAATCCAGAGGTTGGTCAGATTGCTGCTGAAGAAAGCCGTGAAGTGATTCGTCAACATCTCGAAGGCACGGACATGGTTTTTGTCACTGCAGGTATGGGCGGTGGTACAGGTACAGGTGCAGCACCTGTGGTTGCCGAAGTAGCTAAAGAAATGGGTATTTTGACCGTTGGTGTTGTGACAACCCCTTTTAATTTTGAAGGTCGTCGTCGTCAAAAATCAGCTGAAAAAGGTATTGATGCACTTGAAGCACATGTAGATTCGTTGATTATTATCCCAAATCAACGCTTACTCAGCGTGTATGGTGACATCTCAATGAAAGATGCCTATAAAAAGGCAGACGATGTATTGTTAAATGCTGTTCGCAGTATTTTTGACTTAGTGGTAAATCGTGGTCACATTAACCTAGACTTTGCTGACTTAAAAACTGCGATGAGCACACGTGGTTATGCAATGATGGGTGCTGGTTTGGGACGTGGTGAAGACCGTGCTCGCCAAGCAGCTGAACAAGCAATCCGTAGCCCATTACTCGATAACGTGAATATTATCAATGCTAAAGGTGTATTGATCAATATTACTGGTGGTGATGATATTACCTTACGTGAAACAGAAATTATTACCGATGTGGTCAATCAAATTGTTGATTTGGACGAAGGTGAAATCTTCTACGGTACGGTATTTGATCCTGATGCACGTGATGAACTTCGTGTGACTGTAATTGCAACTGGTCTGACTCGTAATGCGAGCGAAGTTGAGGCGAAGAAGCGCGTTACGACAACGCATCATGCCACAGCACATACAGCCCAACAATCAGTTGATGAAGATGATGTACCTGCAATTAGTAAGCGTACAAATGCTGAATCACCAGTAGCGAACGCACCAAGTTCAACCCCGCGTTCTTCGCCGATGAGCATTCAGGACTATCTGAAAAATCAACAGCGTAAATAACAAAATCATATGTTTAGCTAAAGGGGGACAGTAATTGTCCCCTTTTTTATTTTTTTAAAATGGCAAAATATGCTAAGTTATATCGGTTTTTGCAAATGAAGTTGGCGTGGCATGGTGAAACAACGTACTTTGAAACGTGTGGTGAAAGCGAGCGGTATTGGTCTGCACAGTGGTCAAAAGGTGCTGATTAATTTTGTTCCACACCATATTGATGGAGGTATTGTCTTTCGCCGTATTGATTTAAATCCGCCAGTTGATATTCCAGCAAATGCTTTACTTATCCAAGAAGCCTTTATGTGCTCCAATCTCGTTCGAGAAGACATTAAAGTCGGAACGATTGAGCATGTGATGAGTGCGATTGCAGGATTGGGGATTGATAACCTTATCGTTGAAGTGTCTGCATCTGAAGTGCCAATCATGGATGGTAGTGCTGGTCCATTTATCTATCTTCTTATGCAAGGTGAGCTCGCAGAGCAAAATGCACCGAAGAAATTTATCCGAATTTTAAAACCTGTAGAAGCGCTGCTTGAGGATAAGCGTGCTATTTTTACCCCTCATTCAGGTTTTCAACTTAATTTTACGATCGATTTTGACCATCCCGCCTTCGCAAAAGAATATCAATCTGTCAGTATCGACTTCTCTACAGAAACCTTTGTCTATGAAGTTAGCGAAGCCCGAACTTTTGGTTTCATGAAAGATTTGGATTATTTAAAAGCCAACAATCTTGCATTAGGTGCAAGTTTGGAAAATGCGATTGGTGTTGATGATACAGGCGTAGTCAATGAAGAAGGGCTGCGCTTCGCCGATGAGTTTGTTCGCCATAAGATTTTAGACGCAGTAGGTGATTTATATCTATTAGGGCATCAAATTATTGCGAAATTTGATGGCTATAAGTCAGGACACGCTCTGAATAATCAGCTTCTTCGCAATGTTCAAAACGATCCAAGCAGCTATGAAATTGTAACATTTATTAACGAGAATGAATGTCCGATTCCGTATGTAAGTGTGACATAAGTCATTGTCTTATATTGTGTATGTTATATTATAACAATTAAAATTGTGATGTAGTTCTCGTTATTTGATTGAGTGTTTCGATCGTCAATATCGGTACTTTACTTTTTATTGCTTGCCAAACGTAGTAAAGCTTGGCTAAGCTTAGCGTCGCTCACATATTCAGCGGCACTGCGTAATAGCTCCTTTGTCTCTGAAGAAAGTGCTTGAGGCGGGGGAGAGACTTGTTGAGAAACCACGGTCTTATTTCTTAAACGGACTTGGATTTTTCTTAAATCTCTGAGACCTTCAAGCTGAGCTAACTGCGCAACATAGTGACTTTGTAAATAACTGAGCTGACTAATCATTGCTTGATTTTCACCTGTTATGGTCAAAACGCCATGTTGATAACAAACAACCTGCCATTGTTCTGGTTGGGGCAATAATGGTTGAATAATTTTCGTAAGTTGTTTCCATTGTGTGACTTGCGTAGTCAGAAACGTTAAGTTTCCTGTTTTTATGTGTTGTCCTTTCTGTTGAAAGACGTTTGTAGGTTCAGACATTTTAACTTCCCACGAGGTTAGATGTTCATCTTAAGCGTTCACTTCAGCTGATTTCAAGGAAGAGATGATAAAGGAACTTTAGTAAGGACGGTTTCAAGAGGTTTTTTATGCATCATACGCGTCGTATTTTACTCGCATTTTCATTAGCTGCTTCTGCAGCATCGGTTGCCTTTGCAGATTATCAAAATATCACTCAAACTACGGGTGATGACCGTTTAGAAGAATTATCAAAAACACTTGCTCAAGGTTCTTATAATCATCCAGATGATATAGATCTACCAGCAGTTTCAAATGTATCTGTTCAGTTGCGTGAAAAGACGATTGAATTAAACAACGCAATGATTGAAAAGAAATATGGCCGTTCGGCAATTTCTACTCCGAAAGAAAAATCTACATCATCATTTTCATCAAATACGGGTTATTCTTGGTTAGTGAGCCATCCGTTGGAAGAGGGTCGTGTAAGTTCATCTTGGGGAACTCGTACTTTACTCGGTTCTACTCGTCACCATTCAGGTATTGATCTTTCAGCACCATCTGGAACTCCGATTTATGCAACCGGTCCTGGCGTTGTAACAAAATCTGGTTGGGGTTCAGGTTATGGACAATACGTTGAAATTGATCATGGCAATGGATATATCACACGCTACGCTCATGCTTCGCGTTTAATCGTAAATGCTGGTGATCGAGTGAGTGCAGGTGAACACATTGCAAATGTAGGTTGTACTGGTCGTTGTACTGGTCCGCATTTACATTTTGAAGTTGTTAAAGATGGTCAGCGTAAAAATCCATCAACATACTTAGCGATGCTGCCTTAAGTCATTTGTATAACATTTGTATATTAATTCTGAGAAAATCGCCATTATTGGCGATTTTTTATGTCTTTTGTTTTATTTAGGTCAATGACTATTTAGTGAGAAAATATTAAGGCATTTTGTATTCATTTGGGGCGATACCTTTATGAAGCCAAAACATGATAAAAATAGAACGTCAAAATAACTTAAGGGAAAAGGTGAATTGTATGGCGTTTTATGGCGACTCTGACGCGCAAGAAACCCAGGAATGGCAAGAAGCATTTGATTCAGTATTACAACACATGGGCACAGAACGCGCTGCTTTCTTACTAGAAAAACTATATCAACGTGCGATTGCAAAACATGTGCCGATCCAACGCTTAAATACACCTTATCTCAACACGATCTCAGTTGAAGAACAACCAGCAATGCCAGGCGATCAAGACATGGAGCGTCGTATTCGTGCCTTGATTCGTTGGAATGCACTTGCAATGGTTTTACGTGCAAACAAAACAGGTGATGACTTAGGTGGTCACCTTGCTAGTTTCGCATCTTCTGCGACGTTATATGATGTTGGTTTTAACCATTTCTTCCGCGCTGCCTCTGATAATTTTGGTGGCGACATGATTTACTACCAAGGTCACTGTGCACCTGGTATTTATGCGCGTTCTTTCTTGGAAGGACGTTTGAATGAAGAGCAACTTAATAATTTCCGTCGTGAAGTGGGTGGTAATGGTCTCCCAAGTTATCCTCATCCATATTTGATGCCTGACTATTGGCAATTCCCTACCGTATCGATGGGTCTTGGTCCAATCATGTCAATTTATCAAGCTCATATTCAAAAGTACTTGATGAATCGTGGTTTGATTAAAGAAGAGAATCGTAAAGTCTGGGCATATCTTGGCGATGGTGAGATGGATGAGCCAGAAAGTACTGGTGCAATTTCACTTGCGGGGCGTGAAAAGCTTGATAACCTGATTTGGGTCGTGAATTGTAATCTACAGCGCCTCGATGGTCCTGTACGTGGTAACGGTAAAATTATTCAAGAATTAGAATCTTTATTCCGTGGTGCAGGCTGGCGTGTCATTAAAGTAGTTTGGGGTCGTCATTGGGATCCACTACTTGCTCAAGATACTTCAGGCGCTTTAAAAGCGGTCATGGAAGAAACTGTTGATGGTGAGTACCAACGCTATCAAGTGAAAGGCGGTGCGTATACGCGTGAGAAATTCTTTGGCAAGTACCCAGAAGCTGCAGAACTGGTAAAAGATTTAAGCGATGAAGATATCGATAATCTGAACCGTGGGGGTCATGACCCATACAAAGTTTTTGCTGCCTACGCAGAAGCAATGAAAGCCAAAGGTCAACCAACCGTTATTCTTGCAAAAACGGTTAAAGGTTATGGTTTGTCTGAAGAAATTGAAGCGGTGAACAAAACTCACCAAATCAAAAAAATGCAGATCGACTCTTTGAAATATGTGCGTGACCGTTTTAACTTGCCATTTACAGATGATAAGTTAGAAGAGCTTCCATTCTACCGTCCAAGTGAAAACTCTCCAGAAATGAAGTACATGAAAGCACGTCGTGAAGCGTTAGGTGGTTACCTACCTGCACGTCGTAAGGAAAGTACTTCTTTGCCAATACCTGAACTGTCAGTATTTGATGCCGTATTAAAAGGCAGCGGTGGAAAAGAGCAATCAACGACGATGTTGATGGTACGTTTGATCTCAGCTTTGTTAAAAGAAAAAGCTATCAAAGATCATGTTGTCCCAATCGTTCCAGATGAGGCTCGTACATTCGGCTTGGAAGGTATGTTCCGCCAACTCGGGATTTATGCCGCACACGGACAAAAATATACCCCTGAAGACAATGAACAGCTCATGAATTATCGTGAAGCGAAAGATGGTCATATGTTGCAAGAAGGGATTAACGAAGCTGGTGCGATGAGTGCTTGGGCTGCGTTAGGGACTAGTTATTCAACCAATAACTTACCAATGATTCCGATGTACATGTATTACTCAATGTTTGGTTTCCAACGTATTGGGGATATCGCATGGGCGGCAGGTGATGCACAAGCGCAAGGCTTCTTGTTAGGTGCAACTGCTGGACGTACCACCTTAAATGGTGAGGGTCTACAACACCAAGATGGTCATTCTCATATCTTGGCAGGTACGATTCCAAACTGTGTTTCTTATGATCCTTGTTTTGGTTATGAACTTGCGGTGATTGTGCATGACGGCTTGAAACGCATGTATCAAGATCAAGAGCGTGTGTTCTATTATTTAACAGTGATGAACGAAAACTACGAACATCCTGAAATGCCTGAAGGTGCAGAAGAAGGCATTAAGCGTGGTATGTATTTGTTGCAGAAAGATGAGCAAGCAACAGTTCAATTATTAGGCTCAGGTGTCATTTTACGTGAAGTGATCAAAGCAGCAAAAATACTTCGTGATGAATATCAGATTCATTCAAATGTCTGGAGTGTGACGAGTTTCAACGAGCTAGCACGTGATGGTATGGCATGTGACGAATATAATCGTTTACATCCTTTGACTGAGACAGCAAAAGAATCTTGGGTATCTCAGCAATTACGTGATACTGACGGTATTGTAGTTTCAGCTACGGATCACATGCGCGTTTATAGTGAGCAAATCCGAGCATATTTACCAGACAATCGTCCATATGTCACTTTGGGGACAGATGGTTATGGTCGCTCAGATACTCGTGCTAATTTGCGTAGCTATTTCGGAGTTGATGCGGCACATATCGTAGTTGCGACTTTGAAAAAATTAGCCGACGAAGGTGAGGTGGAAAACCGTTTAGTAAAAGACGCAATCTCATCATTTGAGTTAGATACAGATCGTCCAGTTGCATGGGCACCACAGGCGCACCCGCAAGTGCAAGCTGTGGCTGAATATCACGAAAACCAAACAGGTGAGGGGAACTAATCATGCAAATCCAAGCACCTGATATTGGCGTTGATAAAGCTTTGGTCGCCGAAATCTTGGTAAAAATAGGTGATCGAGTCGCTGTAGAAGATAGTCTTTTAGTTCTAGAGTCTGATAAAGCGACGGTAGAAGTTCCAAGTACTGCCGCAGGTATCGTGAAAAGTATTTTGGTTAAACAAGGTGATGAAGTTACTGAAGGTGTTGCTTTAGTTGAGCTGGAAGCAGAATCTCAAGCAACGGAAAGTCGTGTTGTTGAAACAGCTCAAGTTGAAACTCCGAAGGTAGAAACTCAATCTGAACAGATTGAAACTCCATCTGCACCTGTCGTTAACCAATCTGCGACTTCGACGCAAGTTGTGGATGTAAAAGTTCCAGATATTGGTGTTGAAAAAGCTTTGGTTGCCGAAGTTCTTGTAAAAGTTGGCGATGAAATTGAAGTTGAACAAAGTATTGTCGTTGTTGAGTCAGATAAGGCAACGGTCGAAGTTCCGAGTTCAGTTGCAGGCGTAGTTGAAGCGATTCAAATCAAAGAGGGTGACAGCATTAAGGAAGGAGTGGTGTTGATTCAGGTCAAGACCGCGAGTGCTGTAGTACCATCTGAACCGCAAGTAGCTCCAGCTCAAACAGTAGCAACTACAGAAGCCTCAGCTGCAACTAATAGCTCAACAGGTAATGTTGAAATTGAAGTACCTGATCTAGGTGTAGAAAAAGCACTTGTTTCAGAAATTTTGGTCAATGTTGGTGATCGCGTTAAAGCTCAACAAAGCTTATGCGTGGTTGAGTCAGATAAGGCATCTGTTGAAGTTCCAAGCTCGGTTGCGGGGATTGTGAGAGCAATCCATGTGTCAGCCAATCAAGAAGTTCGTCAAGGCATGGGTTTGGCAACGATAGAGGTGAGTGGTCAGGCTGCTGCTCAAGTAGCACCAAAAACTCAACCAACTGCTACTGAAGCTGCACCAGTAAAACCACAGACGGTAGCGACAGCAGCACCGAGTGCGCCAGCGCAAGCTGAGAAGCTGACCAAAGAGCAAGAAGCTGACAATGCCAAAGTTTATGCGGGTCCAGCGGTACGTAAATTGGCGCGTGAACTCGGAGTAGTCCTTGGTCAAGTGAAAGCCTCTGGCGAACACGGTCGTGTGATGAAAGACGATGTTTTTGCTTATGTAAAAACGCGTTTAACTGCACCACAAGCTGCTCCTAGTACACAGGCTGCACCTGTCGCTTCAGGCTTGCCATCATTACCTGATTTCACTGCCTTCGGTGGTGGCGAAGTAAAAGCAATGACACGTTTGCAACAGGTCTCTGTTCCGCAATTGTCATTGAATAACTTCATACCACAAGTAACGCAGTTTGACTTGGCTGATATCACTGAGCTTGAAGCATGGCGTGGCGAACTGAAAGATGGGTTCAAAAAACAAGGAATTAGCTTAACTATTTTAGCGTTCATCGCGAAAGCGGTTGCTCACTTGTTAAAAGAAGAACCTTATTTCGCGGGTCATTTGGCAGATGATCAAAAGTCAGTGTTGTTGCGTAACGAAATTCATATGGGTATCGCAGTCGCTACACCTGATGGTTTAACAGTTCCTGTACTGCGTAATCCAGACCAAAAATCCATTAAGCAAATCGCGATGGAACTGGCTGAACTCAGTCAAAAAGCGCGTGATCGTAAGTTATCACCGAAAGATTTGCAAGGTGCCAACTTTACCATTACGAGCTTGGGTAGTATTGGTGGAACTGCATTTACGCCTTTAGTGAACTGGCCTCAAGTCGCAATTTTGGGTATCTCTCCAGCAACCATGCAACCTGTATGGAATGGTAAAGATTTTGATCCACGCTTAATGTTGCCATTATCGTTGTCATATGATCATCGAGTTATTAATGGGGCTGATGCGGCACGCTTTACCAATAAATTGACCAAGCTATTAAAAGATATTCGTAGTTTATTGCTCTAACGAATAATTGATTTAAGAATACCTCGCTCAGGCGGGGTTTTCTTTTTATTGAATATAGAAAAACGTTACTTTATTTGCTATCAATTTGAAAATGAGCAATGAGGGAATCAAGCACTGAATTTGAGGTGGAGAAATGTTTGCGATTTATAGAGTCATGTTGCCATTATTGCTGCTAGTTTCTGTGCTTATGGGATTATGGGTGAGCTTTCTGCATTTTCCATCAGAGTGGGTGCTTTATATTGTGATGGGGATTGAACTATTAGTCGCAACCATTGTGATGGCGATGGAATATCAGGCACAAAATTTAAATACGAGCAGTGGTTGGGGTGGTTTTAGTTTTGTTGGTATAAGTGTTTATTTAGCTCTGCTATTAGGTCTGGTTCGATTGTTAATGTGGAGTTACCAAAAATTTTGGACTTAAAGATTCAAAACAATAAAGTTCTTTGATAGAATAAAAACACTTCATTGGGGAGTAGCCGCTCTTTACGCAAAGTAAAGAGGTGATGATCAACATAATTGTTCAACAGAACATGGTCATCATAGCAAAGAACCAAGAACAGCTATTTAGCTGTGCTTTTGTTGGCAAGACCTTTGATTTATCACTCTGCATCAATCTAATTGATTTTGGCTAGCAGGAGGGGTAGATCATCGGTATATATTGCTAGCCAGAGCATTCAATTATGTATGAATTTCTCATCTCTACTTCGATCGTTGCCCTTGCTGAAATGGGTGATAAGACACAATTACTCGCTTTATTGTTAGCAGCACGTTTCCGAAAACCTGTTCCAATCCTCATCGCAATTTTATTAGCAACCACGATTAACCACGGTATTTCTGCTGTTTTTGGTCAATGGATTACGACCGTTCTCAGTCCTGAAATTTTGATTTGGATACTTGCACTTGGTTTTATCGGGATGGCGATCTGGATGTTGATCCCTGATGAACTTGGTGATGAAACAGAAAGCATCAATAAATGGCAGAGATTTGGAGTATTTGGCGCGACCTTTATTTTATTTTTCTTGGCCGAAATCGGTGATAAAACCCAAATTGCAACTGTTGCCTTAGCCGCACGTTTTGACAGCGTATTTTGGGTCATGTGTGGTACTACTGTTGGGATGATGCTTGCAAATGCCCCAGCAGTATTTATTGGTAATAAGTTGGCTGATAAATTACCAATCTCTTTAATCCATAAAATCGGTGCAGCGATTTTCTTGGTGGTAGGTATTTCAACCTTAGTTCAGCATTATTATTTTGCTTAATCTTATTCAAACATGCACCTGTTGTTGAGCAGGTGCATTTTTTATGTCGAGAGAAAATTAATAATTAAACTTCACTGTAAAATTAATTTGGCGTGGATTGCCTAAAGTAACCAAGTTCTCGTTGAGCGCACCAGCATAATAATCTTTATCAAACATATTGCGGATTGCCAGTTGAGCACCCCAGTGTTTGGCATCATAACCTGCCTCAGTATCAAACAAGGTATAGCTTGGAAGATCGATCGCTAAACCATTGACACTTTTTTTACTTTCACCGCGAAAGCTAGCGCCTACATACCAACCCAAATTTGAATTGGGTTCAAAACGATAGCGTGTAGATAAGCTATAACTGTGCTCTGGAACATTATCTATCGTTAATCCGATATTTTCAGCTTGAGTATCTTTACTTATTTCTGCATCAGGCGTGTAGGTATAGGCAGCAGTAATTTTGAGTTGATCAAATAAATGAGCTGCAAGCTCTGTTTCGATTCCACGTGTCAGTTGTTCACCACGTTGTACTTTAAAACCTGTGTTGATTGGATCAGTCACGGAAACATTTTGGCGACGTAAATCAAACCAAGCGATACTGCCTTGAATGCGTTGATCTGGACTTTGTAGTTTTAGACCTACTTCAATTTGCTTGCCTTTCTCGGGTTTAAAGGCATGGTCATGGAAATCCGTACCACTTACAGGTAAGAATGAGGTTGCATAACTCACATAAGGTGCAGCGATTTCATTGATGCTGTAAAGCAAAGAGGCATTACCTGTAAATGCATTCTCAGATTGGGTTGTTTCGGTATTTTTAACTAGATTTTGAGTGGTTGTTTCAGTCCAGTCATGTCGCCCTGCGAGATTCAAAACCAGCTGATCATTCAATTCGATTCGATCACGAAGATATAAACCTGTATATCTGAGACGATTGATATCATGGTTGGTCGGTATATCTGGGCAAGTCACCTTGATATTGTATTCAGGTTGATAGAGATTCAAATTACCCACTGTACAACGGTTATTGATGTAATCACTTTTTTCTTGCATGGCATCAACTCCCAATGTGATTTCATATGAGGTATTGCCGAAATTTAATGTTTTTTGCAGTTGATTATCGATAGAAAAATTTAAGTTATCGACATCTTGATAACGCCCTTGTCGTTGGATTGTGGTGTAATCAATTTTACCTTCTTCATTTTTTGCCCAAAAGTTTTTACCTGTTGCAGCAAATACTGCGGGTCCAAGCATTTCTGTTTTTTGTACTGCAAAGTTTTGTTTAAATTGCCAGTCATTTTCAAAACGATGTGCGAAATTATAACCTATACGATAGACATCGGCCTCATAAGCGCCATGTGATGGTTCACTAATCAATAGTTTGGGATTCAATGCGCCATTTGGATTATTTAATAATGTACCTAAGACTGGTAAACCTTGTTGTCGTAGATATTCACGATGTTGATAGCTGGCAATCACTGATAAATCGGTTTTATCGCCTAAATCAAAATTATAAGAAGGTGAGATATAGTAGTTTTTAAAATAAACAAAGTCAGTCGGATCATTTTGATCAGAGATGCGACTATTTAAGCGAAAAGCACCTTTCTCACTTTCATTCGGACTGTAGTTGATATCGAATGTTGCTTGCTTGAGTTGATGAGAGCCGTAGGTGATAGCGCTGCGGTAAAAGCTCTCGGCTTGTGGGCGTTTGGTGACCATGTTCACCATGCCACCAGGTTGAACTAAACCAAAGTTAACCGATGCAGGCCCTTTTAAAACTTGAACTTGATCCATACCTGAAATTTCAGTAGCAACAAAGGTACTTTGACCTTGACGTAACCCATCAATAAAGACCTGATCAGACGAAGTTTGCCCACGAATAATAAAATCATCCCAACCCCGTTTTCCGAGTTGCCCTGAGACGACCCCTGCAACACCATTTAGGGCTTCAGCCAAAGTTTGAGCTTGTTTTTGTTGTAATTGTTCTTGGGTAATCACCGTAACAGACTGTGCGGTTTTAAATAATGGCGCATTTGATTTCAAAGTGGATGTTGCTTGTGTCGCCACATAATCATTGTTTTTATCTTGTTGAGCTTTGATGGAAATTGTTGGAAGGATATTGCTTTGATCTTCAGTTGCATAAGCAGCGCTTGTTATATGGCTCAAAATAAAGGTTGCAAGTAAAGTGGGGCGCGTAAAGAGCATAGAAATTTCCAAGAAAGGGCAGATCAATAAAGATGCTAATGAGAATTATTATATTTTATAGCTTAGGCGTGTTAAATCCAATAAATATATCGAAAAAGAATTTTTTTAAAAATTACGATAAATATCCAACATTCGATTGAAACATGAACTTAATCCCATTATTTTATTATGGAATTAAAATAATTCATATTTAAAGATTTTTATGGGGTTGCTATGAGCTTTGAAAGGACAACATCACAGATATTATTCGATAATGGTAAGCATAAATGTATTAGTTTTACCAGTTTGGTAAAAGGTGAGGGAATTCAAGCCAACCAGTTTTTAATTATTGATCATGATCGTGCAGCTGTCTTAGATCCAGGTGGTGATTTGACTTATGTCCCGCTCACAATGGAACTTAATCGCTATACCAAATTGAAGAATCTAGATTATGTGATGGCTTCGCATCAAGATCCTGACATTATCACTTCGATGCCACGTTGGTTGGTCTATACCGATGCTAAAGTCGTTGCATCTAAGCTATGGGCACGTTTCTTACCCCATCTCAATTCTGCTTTTATGAGTGATCGAATGAAAGGCAATTGGGAAGAGCGTTTGATTGAACTCCCTGATACAGGTCAAGTTATTCCTTTGGGAGAGTCGGCGATTATTGCAGTTCCTGCGCATTTCTTACATTCCGTCGGGAATTTTCAGTTTTATGACCCAACTGCAAAGATTCTTTTCTCAGGTGATATGGGCGCATCAATTGTTGAAGATGCTAGTCTGCCGATTGTCGACTTTGAAGCGCATATTAAAAAAATGAAAGGCTTTCACCAACGCTATATGTGTTCCAACAAAGTGATACGTTTATGGGTCAATATGGTTCGTCAAATGGATATTGATATGATTGTTCCACAGCATGGTACGGCATTTGTCGGTAAAGAAATGATCAATCAATTTCTTGATTGGATTGAAACACTTGAATGCGGTGTTGATCTGATGAACGAATACGTATTTAGCTGCCCAACAACCTAATTGGGATGTAGGTGATTTAGCAAAATCGACGCATGATTGCATAAAAAATTTATAGGCAATATTGTTTTTCAGAATGACTTTTTTTAGGATTCTCGTTGCAAAGGAATTGGTTTTGATAACGAGAATTTTAAAAAAATGTTGTCTCAAATTGCAACGCCAGATGCATGTATGACTTGTGGTGCATGCTGCGCGAATTATCGAGTTTCATTTTATTGGGCTGAAGCTGAATATATCCCTGAAACTATGGTTGAACCACTCACAGCTATTTATTCTTGTATGAAGGGAACCAACCAATCACAGCCCAAATGCATTGCTCTTGAAGGTGAGGTTGGAACGCGTGTGAGTTGTTCGATATATCATGCTCGAAGCACAACTTGTAAAGAAGTGAAAATTGCGGATGAACAATGCAATAAAGCAAGGCTGAAATACAATCTGATCCCGTTGATAGATATTGAACAACAAGACTCAGAAAATAATGAAGATTATGATCAAGTCTGTTGATTGCGATAGCTTAAATTGAGTTTTTGAAGCAGTTGATATATCGATCAACAGCTTTTCTCAAATAATTTTCATCATAGAAAATGAAAATCACCCTGAAATTTGTTTATAATAGCTCACGGAATTTACCAGTGAGATTGTTATGCTGACCATCGTTCAAGAAGCGTTAACCTTCGATGATGTCTTATTACTTCCTGCCTACTCAACTGTTCTCCCAAAAGATGTCTCCTTAAAGACACGTTTAACTCGCGGAATTCAACTTAATATCCCTCTTGTTTCTGCTGCAATGGATACCGTGACTGAATCACGTATGGCGATTGCGATGGCGCAAAATGGCGGTATCGGTATTTTGCATAAAAACATGGATATTGCCGCACAAGCTGCGGAAGTACGCCGTGTAAAAAAATTCGAAGCTGGAATGGTGAAAGACCCAATCACAGTAACTCCTGAAACGACAGTTCGTGAACTTATTGCAATTACTCAAGCCAATAATATTAGCGGTGTACCTGTTGTAAAAGATGGCAAAGTTGTGGGTATCGTCACAGGTCGTGATACTCGTTTTGAAACCAATCTTGAACAACCAGTGAGCAACATCATGACGGGTCAAGACCGTCTAGTGACTGTTCGTGAAGGTGAGTCGAAAGAAAATATTCAAGCTTTGTTGCAAAAGCACCGTATTGAAAAAGTCTTAGTTGTTGGCGAAAACAATGAACTCAAAGGCTTAATTACGGTGACTGACTTCCGTAAAGCGGAAAGCTATCCAAACAGTTGTAAAGATGACCTTGGTCGTTTACGCGTTGGTGCAGCAGTTGGTACAGGTGCTGAAACACCTAGCCGTGTTGAAGCCTTAGTTGATGCGGGTGTTGATGCGATCGTCGTTGATACTGCACATGGTCACTCAGCTGGTGTGATTGAGCGTGTACGTTGGGTTAAAGCAAACTATCCACAAGTTCAAGTGATTGGTGGAAATATTGCAACGGGTGATGCTGCATTGGCGTTACTTGATGCGGGTGCTGATGCTGTTAAAGTTGGTATTGGTCCAGGTTCGATCTGTACAACACGTATTGTTGCTGGTATTGGTATGCCGCAGATCTCTGCAATTGACAGTGTTGCAAGTGCATTGAAAGACCAAATTCCGTTAATTGCGGATGGTGGTATTCGTTTCTCTGGCGATATGGCAAAAGCAATTGGTGCGGGTGCAAGCACAATTATGGTGGGTTCACTACTTGCAGGTACTGAAGAAGCACCTGGTGAAGTTGAATTCTTCCAAGGTCGTTACTACAAAGCTTATCGCGGTATGGGTTCATTGGGTGCAATGGCTGGAGCAACTGGCTCTGCCGACCGTTATTTCCAAGATTCTAAAGCGGGTGCTGAAAAGTTAGTACCAGAAGGTATTGAAGGTCGTGTTCCTTATAAAGGTCCTATGGGTAACATCGTACACCAAATGATGGGCGGTTTACGTTCTTCTATGGGTTATACAGGTTCATCTGTAATTGAAGATCTTCGCCAAAATGCAAAATTTGTGAAAATTACTTCAGCAGGTATGTCTGAATCACATGTGCATGATGTTACGATTACAAAAGAAGCGCCGAACTATCGAGTTGGTTGATATTTCGTAATTTTACCGATAGAAAAACCGTCAGTTCGCTGACGGTTTTTTCGTTTTGGTGTAAAGTGAAACGGGTAAAAAAGCTATGACTAAAGGTCATATAAAAGATAAGAAAGTGAGTAGAAGATGAGCTATTTTGGAACTGATGGAATTCGTGGCAAGTTTGGACAAATGCCCATTACTCCTGAGTTTGCATTAAAATTAGGTTTTGCTGCGGGCAAGGTGTTGAAACGAAACAGTCCCAAAAATAAACCGATTGTTGTATTGGGGAAAGATACGCGATTATCGGGCTATATTTTGGAAGCTGCTTTGCAAGCAGGTTTGAATGCAGCAGGAGTGTATGTTCACTTACTAGGTCCATTGCCGACACCTGCGATTGCGCATTTAACACGTGCCCTCCATGCCCATGCGGGTATTGTGATTTCTGCTTCACATAATCCTTATTTTGATAATGGAATTAAATTCTTTTCAAGTGAAGGCAAAAAGCTACCAGATTCTTTGCAAGAAGAAATCAATCAAGAATTAGAAAAAGATTTGATCATTGAAGATACGGCTAATTTGGGTAAAAGCGTTCGTGTCAAAGATGCCAATGGTCGTTATATCGAGTTCTGCAAATCAACTTTCCCATATCATTTTGACTTACGAAATTTAAAAATTGTTGTCGATTGTGCAAATGGTGCAGCCTACAGCGTTGGACCTTCTGTATTCCGTGAGTTGGGTGCGAAGGTGATTCCATTATTTAATGAGCCTGATGGTTTAAACATCAATGAAAACTGTGGCTCAACGCATCCTGAACTATTGCAGAAAGCCGTTGTAGAGCAACAAGCAGATCTAGGTATTGCTTTTGATGGTGATGCAGATCGTGTCGTGATGGTTGATAAACACGGTCAATTGGTTGATGGTGACCATATTCTGTATATTCTGGCGACTCAAGCAAGTCATAAACCTGCGGGTATTGTGGGTACAGTGATGAGTAATATGGCACTTGAGTTGGCTTTAGCAAAAGCAAATGTCAATTTTGTACGAGCTAAAGTCGGTGACCGTTATGTATTACAGGCACTTGAAGAAAATAATTGGGTGATTGGTGGTGAACCATCTGGTCATATCTTGACCCTTGATAAGAGCACGACAGGCGATGCTATTATTGCTGCATTGCAAGTGCTCACTGTCATGGTAGAGCAAAGTAAAGCTTTGCATGAATTGGTTGAAGATTTTGTTTTATTCCCTCAAGTGTTGGTAAATGTTCGTTTGCAGCAAATGCTCGACCCATATTCTATCCCAGCCTTAGTTGCTGAATTTGATAAAGCCGAAAAACAACTTGAAGGTCGTGGACGTATTTTGATTCGTAAATCAGGTACTGAGCCTGTGATTCGTGTCATGGTGGAAGGTGATCAATTGGAAGAAGTTGAAGCCTTGGCAAATCACTTAGCAGAAGCGGTCCGAGCTCAAGCACAAGCTGCTTAAAAGGTGACAAGAATGAACGATGTTATTAAAGATTTGAGTGAACTACGTTTAAGCTATGAGCAAGGTGAGTTGCATGAGTCTCAAATCAGTCATGATCCTCATCTTCAATTTTTAAACTGGTTTAATCACGCCTTAGCTGCAAATTTGCATGAACCGTACGCAATGTCGTTGGCAACAGCTAATCGACTAGGTCGACCACATGTTCGTACGGTTTTACTCCGTGGAGCGACTGAAAACGGATACGATTTCTACACCAATTACGATAGTCAAAAAGGTTTGGATCTCGCGGAAAATCCATACGCTGAGTTATTGTTTTATTGGCCGAGTTTGGAACGACAAGTGCGGATTAGTGGAAAGGTGACTAAGATTTCTGAACAGGAATCAACCGACTATTACCATAAACGCCCACGTGACAGTCAGATTGCAGCACATATCAGTACACCTCAAAGTGGTGTGATTGCTGATCGTGAAGCATTACAGTCTCGTTTTGAGGACTTGCAGCAGCAAGTGGGCGATCAAGAGGAGCTTGCTAAACCTGTATTTTGGGGCGGTTATCGTTTAGAAGCAGATTATTATGAGTTTTGGCAAGGTCGACCAAATCGTTTACATGATCGTTTGAGTTATGAAAGAACAGATCAGGTTTGGGTTGTTCAACGATTGATGCCATAAATGACAAAAATTCAAATTTTAGAAAGACCATTACTCACACGCCCTGAACAGTTTCAGGGCGTGCCAACGTTTATTGCCGAGATTTTGGCACGACGTGGTGTTGCCTCAGAGCAAGAACTAGAACTGAAGCTTAAACATCTGCTTGCACCCAATCTAAAAGATTTGGATCGAGCTGTAGAAATCATTGATCAAGCAATTGATCGTCAATTACAAATCGTGATTGTGGGAGATTATGATGCTGATGGTGCAACCAGTACGGCTTTGATGGTTCTCGTACTTCGAGAGATGGGAGCAAGAGTTGAGTATCTTGTTCCTGATCGATTTAAATATGGTTATGGTTTAACACCTAAGATTGCAGAGTTAGCAGCCCAGACTTATCGCCCAGATTTATTGATTACCGTTGATAATGGAATTTCAAGCCATGCAGGTGTTGAGGTCGCTCAAGCACTGGGGATGCAGGTGATCATTACAGATCATCACCTGACCACTAAGCCAAAACCAAGTGCGGAAGCTGTGGTTAATCCTAATCAGTTGGATTGTGACTTTTCGAGTAAGTCACTGGCGGGGGTTGGCGTTGCTTTCTATGTCTTAGCAAAATTGGCAACTCACCGTAGTCAGCAAAATAAAAGTACTAGCAAAGTGTCTCAATACTTGGATTTGGTTGCTTTAGGTACTTATGCGGATGTTGCAAGTTTGGATTATAACAATCGTATTTTGATTGATGCAGGTCTAAAACGTATTCAGCAAAACCAATGTCGGGCAGGTATTCTCGCGCTACTTGACGTCGCAGGTCGAGAGGCTTCAACTTTGCGAGCACAAGATTTGGGTTTCGTCTTAGGACCGAGAATCAATGCTGCTGGTCGTATGGAAAGTATGAGAATTGGGATCGAATGCTTACTCGCGGAGGATATGGCAACAGCTTATCCACTGGCACAGCAACTCAATCAGTTAAATGTTGAGCGACGCCAAGTTGAAACTGAAATGAAGCAACAAGCATTAATTGCTTTGCAAAACGTTCAACTTGAAACAGATCAAATTCCGCCCGCTATCGTGATGTATGACGAACAGTGGCATCAAGGTGTAATTGGGATTGTCGCTGGACGTTTAAAGGAGCAGTTTCATCGTCCGAGTTTAGTTTTTGCCCCCGATGAAGATGGTATTCATATTAAGGGATCTGCACGTTCTATTGATGGGATTCATATCCGCGATATGATTGAACATGTCGCAGAGCAATATCCGCATCTTGTGACTCATTTTGGTGGGCATGCAGCGGCAGCGGGTTTGACGCTCAAAAAAGCACATTTTAATGAGTTCAAACAGCTATTTATTCAGACAATTGCTGAAATGGATGCTGAATTGTTTCATGCAACGATTTGGACAGATGGTGAATTGCCTGAGAACGCTTTAGATCTATCTACAGTGGATTGGATTGAACAAATGGGCCCATGGGGACAAAAATTTCCATTTCCACAATTTCAAGGAACATTCAAAGTCATTGATTATCGCTGGTTGAAAGATCAGCATCTCAAGTTAAAACTTTCACTTGGTACACAGTCGATTGATGCAATTGCATTTAATGCGGTTGACCGTTTTGAGTTTAATCCAATGCAGGGTTTTGTTGATTTGGTCTATACCTTGGAGCGTAATGTTTTTAATGGAAATGTCAGTCTACAATTACAGGTTGTGCATTTAAAACAATAAAAAACCGCTCAAATTTGAGCGGTTTTTAGAAAGATTAGTAGCGGAATGTGCCGTTAATTCCATACGAGTTCGCGCCGTCGATCCCTGTATAACCAACACCCACAGCAAATGTTGGAGTAAAGAATTTTTGCGCACGAATGCTGAAAATGGTATCTGCATCTTCAGCGGTTGAATCTGCGAATGCAATTCCGACACTGAGTGTTGGGTCTAGATAGAGATCAGCAGCTAAACGATATGTTGTCTCATCACCTATATAGCTCTGAGCTTCAAAATTGGTGTAATAACCTGCAATAGGTGAAACATATTTAGCACGAAGCGTAATCGCAGTGTCTTCATCGTCTTCGCCTGTGATAGCGACTGCATTTGAATAAGTTGTGATAAAGCCATATTGAGCAGCTTGAATAGGATCAAAACTTTTCGATAAATCTGCGACACCTACGGCAAGTAGCATCCCATGTGTTGGAAGAAAGCCTACTTCAGCCGAATAACCATTGCCATCATCACTCGCAAATTTGTAAGACTCATTATAGCTCTTTGCAATCGCTTCTATGTCGGTTCTATGCAGACTTCCTGAGATATAGAATTGCGTGTTGGGAATATAAAATTCACCATTAAGACCGATAGAGTTGAACTCTTGTTTGAAATCTACGTTTATTTGCGGTATTCCGCCAAAATTCACAAAAGAATAAATACCTGATTCTTCTGCATAGGTATAACCTAAGCCAATGTTTGATGTTTTATCTAAGAATGCCGCTTCCGCTAGTGGAGCATTACGTGTTTGAACTGGGTTAAAATAATATTTACCGTTTACACTTGCGGTATTAACGCGATGGCTATCCATTTCGCTGTTTTTAATATATGTATATTCATAAGCACCCATAAGCTGAGTTTGGTATGCATTTGCATTTAAACCGATGCAAGATGTTAATAGTGCAGTAATAAGACTTAATTTTTTCATAAAAAAACCTGACCCCTTTTTAAAATAATACGTGCTATTAATAAGTTATTGCGCGATGTAGTGTAGTGATATTTGAAAACACGTCAATAATGCTTAAATGGACAGTAAAATTTTATTGATATTTTTTTCGACCCATTGGTTTGAGACTTAATTCTTTTTCTATGTACTTTTATCTAAGAAATTAAAAAAAGCCCTGATCTTAAAGAGCAGGGCTTTTGTCTTTTCGTATGAAGTGATGTTTAGTCACTTTCTTATTTAGAAGCGATATGCACCACGGATACCATAGGTATTGTAGTCATCACCAAAACCAACACGACCTTCTAAACTTACTTGTTGATTTAGGAATTTCTTCGCAGAAATACCCCATTCATCACGTTTTGTGAGGTCATTGTTGTAGTAATCTGCACCGACACTTAAGGTTTTGTCGAGATAGAAGTCACCTTTAACACCGTACTCATCTAAATCACCAAATGCACCATAAGCTTCCAGGTTGACATCATTCGCTCCAACCTGAGTGACGTATTTAGCACGAACTGTTGGGTCAGCGCCATCTTCACCATCTTTCTCATCGTATCCTTTAACACCAAGCGCAAGTAATAAACCTGGTGCTGGTAAATAACCTACCTCAGCACTATAAGTTGTTACTTTTTGATCGATTGGCAGGTTGTCTACTTCAAGTTCGTCACGACCTAAATTACCGCTTAAGTAAAAGTCACTGTTCGGAACGAAGTATTCAACACCAACACCGTATTGCGAGTTCTTCACACCGTCATTGTCGGCATAATTCACTTTTGCATTTACATTACTAGAGCGGTTCAAGAACGCTGCTTCAGCAAGAGGTGCATTACGTGTTTGGACTGGATTAAAGTAATAAGTCCCATCTACACCAAAACTATGTGTACTATCGAACTGATCCCAATCTGTATAAGTATATGAACCACCGACTTCAGCTTGATACGCATGTGCAGTACCTGTTACTGCCAAAGCAGATAAAAGTGCTGATGCAATTGCTAATTTTTTCATGGCTACTCCCCTTTGAGATAATGAACCAATTGAATGTTAATTACATGTTTTGTTACAACTCTCAGTCTAGTTAAAAACTTTAGCGGGTCAATCAAAGGAAAGTAATCAAACTGTACGAATGTAATTTTTGTGTAAAATTTAAAATATAAGATATTGATTTATATTTAATATTTAATAATGTTTTGATTTATTAAAACTTAGGAGAGATTGTGTGTTTAGGTAATTTTCGTGTATTTAAGTGACAATCTTGTCGCTAGATGTTTCAAAGTACGATTATTTTTTTTCAGTATTTCTGATAAAAAAGTAGTAAATCTATAAGAAAAACACTTTAAAAGGTTATGGCTGTGTCGCATAAAGCACTTATGTTAAAATATTAGGTTAGGTGAAAATTTGTGAGAACAGACGCGTGGAAATCAATCCGTATTTAATCCAATTGAAAGATTTATCTGATCGTAGCCAAACACTACGGGGGTATCTTTGACTACGATCTAAAAGCAGAGCGTTTAGAAGAAGTTTTAAGAGAATTAGAAGACCCTGCGATTTGGAATGACCAAAGTCGTGCGCAAGCAATTGCGAAAGAAAAGGGCAGTTTAGAAAATACTTTAGGTGTATTTGATCGTCTTGCAGAACAGTTAGATGATGCAAAAGCAATGCTTGATCTGGCTGTTGAAGCTGATGATGAAAGCTTACTTGAAGATGTGCAAGCAGAATTAGATAGCGCTGAACAAGCTCTTGGGAACCTCGAATTCCGTCGTATGTTTAGTAATCCGATGGATCCAAACCCATGCTTCCTTGAAATCCAATCTGGTTCGGGTGGTACAGAGGCACAAGACTGGGCTTCGATGTTATTACGTATGTATATGCGTTGGATCGAGCGTCATGGTTTCAAAGCAGAACTGATGGAAGTTTCTGATGGTGACGTGGCGGGTATTAAATCAGCGACGATTCGAGTTGATGGTGAATTTGCTTATGGTTGGTTACGTACAGAAAGTGGTGTACACCGTTTAGTTCGTAAATCTCCATTCGATAGTAATAATAACCGTCACACTTCATTCTCTGCAGTATTCGTTTCACCAGAGATTGATGACAATATCGAAATTGATATCAATCCATCAGATGTCCGTACGGATACCTATCGTGCATCAGGCGCGGGTGGTCAGCATATTAACAAAACTGACTCAGCTGTTCGTCTGACTCACGCGCCAACAGGTATTGTGGTTGCATGTCAGAACCAACGTTCACAACATGCCAACCGTGACCATGCGTGGAAACAACTACGTGCCAAACTCTATGAGTTAGAAATGAGCAAGCGCAACGAAGCAGCTCAGGCGCTCGAAGATTCTAAATCGGATATTGGCTGGGGAAGTCAGATTCGCTCTTATGTACTTGATGACTCACGTATTAAAGACTTGCGTACAGGTGTCGAAAACTCCAATACAAAAGCTGTGCTTGATGGGGATTTAGACAAGTTTATTGAAGCGAGTTTAAAACAAGGTCTGTAAGTTTTATCCAATAAAAACGGCAATCTCGTTCAGCTCTCGACCCTTAATCGAAAAAATATGATATTAATATCGAAAAAAATAGATATTAATATTTATAAAATTCGATATACTGGGTTGAGATGCTGAACAAAGCTTTGCCTGTTGAGAAACGTGGTGAGTCTATGGATATTGATGTTATAAGCAAAGCCTTAGCCAATCCGTTGCGTCGACAGATTTTGCAATGGCTAAAAGAGCCTGAGCAATTTTTACCTGTACAAGAATGTGGTGGCAGTTTCGAACGCGGCGTATGTGCAGGACACATCGAACGTTTAGGAAAGGTTGCTCAATCGACCATGTCAAATCATCTGTCTGTATTACAGCAAGCAGGTTTGATTAAGGTTGAGAAATATGGGCAATGGTCATATTTTACGCGTAATGAAGCTTTGATTCAGCAATACATCGAACATTTAAAACAAACACTTTAAAGTAACAAGTGTAAGTTGAGGCGATTATGGCTGAGTTAAATTCTGCATTGCAAGTCGGTGACTTTACAATCAAGAACCGTTTGGTTTTAGCACCGTTAACAAGAGCACGTAGCGGTGAACAACGTATCCCAAATGATCTGATGGTTGAGTATTACCAACAACGTGCTAATGCAGGTCTGATTATTACTGAAGCGACTGTGATTAGCCCGAAAGCGGTAGGATATGCCAATACCCCAGGTTTATGGTCACAAGAACAAGCGCAAGCTTGGAATAAAATCGTAAAAGCCGTGCATGCGCAAGGTTCAAAAATTGTCGTTCAGTTATGGCATGTAGGACGTATTTCACATCCAGACTTATTAGATGGTGATACACCTGTCGCACCAAGTGCAATCCAGCCAGCAGGGGAAGTGAGTTTACTTCGTCCGAAACGCCCGTTTGTGACACCTAGAGCTTTATCGCACGAAGAAATTCAAGAAATTGTAGTTGAGTATAAACACGCTGCTGAACTTGCAAAGGCTGCAGGTTTTGATGGTGTTGAGCTGCATGCTGCCAATGGATATCTAATCGATCAATTCTTGCAAAGTAAAACCAATACTCGCGAAGATGAATACGGTGGTTCAATTGAAAACCGTGCACGTTTGTTGTTGCAAGTCGTGGATGCCTTTATTGAAGTATGGGGTGCAGGTCGTGTCGGTGTACATTTAGCGCCACGTGCTGATTCTCATGATATGGGTGATGATAATCCATTAGCAACTTTTGGTTATGTCGTTGAGCAATTGGATCAGCGTAATGTTGCGTTTATCTTTACTCGCGAGTATGAAGCTGAAGATAGTTTACAACCAAAGTTGCGTCCTAAATTCAAAGGTGCTTGGATTGCCAACGAAAAATTAACGCCAGATTCAGCCAAGCGTATTTTAGCGACTGAACAAGCGGATGCAGTTGCATTTGGTTTAGCATATATCGCAAATCCTGATTTATTCGAGCGTTTGGAAAATGATCTACCGCTTAATCAGGTTCAATTCGATACCTTGTATGGTCCGAGTGCCGAAGGTTATACGGATTATCCTGTTTTTGAACAACTCGAAGCTTAAGTTGTTTTTAGAATTACTCATGTCATTTACCAAAATGGCATGAGTTTTTTTTTGAAATTCCGCATAATGTGCTGAAATCAAATCGAAATATATGGTCTAGGATGGCGCAGGAAATCGCAGCACAACAAACACCATTTTGGTATAACATTTTATTGGCTTGTCTCAAGCCTTTATACCGCTGGAAAATAAAACAACGTGCTGAAAGCGAAGAGCTCTTTCAACAAGAATGCCTTGAGCGTTTTGGACCATTTCAAACGCCAAAAAACCTGCATACGATCTGGTTCCATGTGGTTTCTGTAGGTGAAACCAATGCTGCACAACCTCTTATCGAGCATTATTTAAAATTAGGTCATCCTGTCTTAGTGACCAATACCACAAAAACGGGACAAGCCCGTGCCAAATCACTTTTTCTTAAAGCACCCTACTTAGCGTTATTTCAAGCTGTATATTTGCCTGTTGATCAAAAACCATTACTCAAGCAATTTTTTGATTTGTATCAGCCGAAGCTACTCGCTTTAGTTGAAACTGAGATTTGGCCAAATTTAATTGCCCAAGCGAAACAGCAACAGATTCCATGTATTTTGCTTAATGCACGTCTTTCCGAAAAATCCGCCAAAGGCTATGCCAAGGTGAGTCGACTTACCCAAGCCATGTTGCAACAATTAACGTGGATGTTGGCGCAAGATCAAGCGACACAGCAACGCTATGTGGATTTAGGATTAGAGAAAGCCAAAAGTCAGGTTGTTGGAAATATTAAATTTGATATTAGTGCTCCAACCTCCTTTATTGAGCAAGCTGAACAGTTAAAACAGGAATGGCAGTTAGAGAAACGCCAAATAATTACTTTAGCCAGCACACATGCACCTGAAGAAGAACAGTTACTTAAACAGTTACAGCCACATTTAAATTCAAACCCTCATTTGTTGTGTATCGTTGTACCACGTCATCCAGAGCGTTTTGATGAGGTACATAAGATCTGCCAAACCCTGAATTTAAATACGCAGCGGCGTAGTCTTAAACAAGAGATTACAGCGGATACAAAGGTATATCTTGCAGATAGTATGGGTGAGATGTGGTTATGGTATGCATTAAGTCAGGCATGTTTTGTTGGTGGTTCACTCAATGAGCCAGGAGGTGGGCACAATATCTTAGAACCAATGGTTTTAGATGTACCCACTGTGATTGGCCCTCGCTATTTTAATTTTCAAACGATTGTCGATGAGTTTGTGACGGAACAAGGGATCTTTGTTGCTGAAAATGCTGAACTAGTTATACAAAATCTGATGAGTTGCCTAAATCATCCAGAGCAAAGCCAGCGATTGATTCATCAAGCTGAATTGGTGTTGCAACGCAATAAAGGCTCATTGCAAAAACATATTCAATTAATTGACCATTATTTAGCGCAACGAACTGCTTCATGAATATCGTTTTACTGAACGCTAACCAAGATTGCTCAAGTGATATTTGGTCAATCGAGGATCAACGTCAAATCAAGCACTTGAATCAACATCTTCAATTAAAGGTTGGAGATACTTTAAAGGTAGGCGTTCGTGATGGTCAGCGTTATCTCACTGAGGTGCAGAGTTTTACAGCACAGCAGATTATGCTAAGACCCATTCAAACAGAAAGTGTGCCGAACAAAGTTCCTGTGCATTTGATCTTGGCTTTACCTCGCCCCAAAGTGTTGCGACGTATGATTATGGATGCGGTGACGCTAGGTGTGGAACGCATAAGTTTGATTCATAGCTATCGGGTTGATAAAAGTTATTGGCAAAGTCCTTTTCTGCAACAACTCGATGATTATGTGACACTCGGCTTAGAGCAGGCTGGCGATACGATTGTTCCTGAAATTCAACTCTACAAACGGTTTAAACCTTTTGTTGAAGATGTCTTACCAACTTTGATCTCAGAGCAAAGACCTGCTTATGTCGCACATCCTTATGCAGAACAATCGATGCCCCATGCGATAGCTCATGGCTGTAATTTAATTGTAGGGCCAGAAGGTGGGTTTATACCGTACGAAATTGAGTTACTCAAAAAAAATGGTTGCCAAGCAATGAGTCTAGGCAACCGAATTTTGCGAACTGAAACAGCGGTGTCGAATATCTTAGGTCGTTTGTTTGTCTAAATTTTCGGTGTTATCTGATTGATCACCGCGATAGACTTTGACTTCTTGCACAGGGTAAGGAATCGAAATCCCTTTCTCATCAAAAGCCGTAACAACCAATTCTTGAATTTCACTGATCGATGCAGAGGTCGATGTCTCGGTGGTGTTGACCCACCAACGCACGGTTAAATTAATTGAGAAATCCGCCAAAGCAGTGACATTTACAGAAAAAGCAGGCTGACTGAGTACAGTCATATTATTATTCAGGATATCCAGAATAATTTTCTTAGCTTTTTGCATGTCATCTTCATACCCAATGCCTACAACAAACTCGCAGCGGCGACGTTGATACGCACTGTTCACAATAACAGCGCTGGTATATACCGTTGCGTTTGGAATCACGATGCGACGACCATCGGGAGAGCGTAAAAATGTTGCACGAATTTGGATATCTTCAACATTTCCTTCCAAACCATTGACTACGATATCGTCACCGATACGGAAAGGCTCACTGAGCAAGATTAAGATTCCTGACAGTAAGTTTTGGAAAATATCTTTAAAGGCAAAACCAATTGCTACCGAACCAATTCCAAGAGCACCAATCAATTGACTCGGTGTAAAACCTGGAATTGCGATCACAAGTGCGATTAGAAAACCAAAGAAAATAATAAAGGTACTTCCGACACGGTTTAATACCAACACCAAATTTTGACGCGTGTAAGTTCGATTTTCCAAGGTTTTACGAATAAACAATTTAAATAGTTTGGTCAGTAACCAGAAAATGATAAAAACGACCAAGGCAATACAAATATAAGGAACACGTTCCCAGAAACTGTCCATGATCTTATCGATGGTCGTATATGCATCTTGATATTTTTCAGTGTGTGCCAATACAGTTTGCGTTGTTTTGGCACCTGCTTGGTGAATCAATTCGCCAGTATCTTTTGCGACATCAGTCAATGTCGGTTGTTCATTTGCCACAAGAAAATCTCTATTTCGCAAAGTTGGGTGTGATGAGGAACGCAATCATAATAAATTTATCGTCAGCACGCATGAAAAATTCGTTAACAGTAGCGATTGATGTCGATTTAGAAATATTCGGTTGTGTTTTGAATCATCTGTGTCGGCGCATCCCAAAAATCAGGACTTGCGAAATAATAAGCAAAAATAAACATGCCGAAAATCATAAATAGACTGAGGAGAATCATGATCCAAGCGAGTAATTTTTCCCAAGTTCTTGATGGGCGAACATCCCCATAATCGTTTCGGTGAGGTGTTCCTGCTGCAAGTAATACATAGAGAGTGAAAACTAATTGGATAAATGGCACCAGTAATAACAAGCTTAACCAACCTGTTTTATTCAAATCATGTAAACGTCGAATAAGAAAAACGATTTGAAAATAAAAAGCGAGAAACCATGAAATCACTAGTGCGAGTACCGCAATGCCTGAAAATGCAGGCATGATAGGATCATTTACATTGACACTGTTGATGCTCAATTGACCTGCAAAGACAATAATACAAATGAAGGTGGCGAGATAAACGATGGTCAGTAACCCATACCAACCCAAATAACTTAGACGATTAAAACGTCCTTTAGGTGACAGTGGATTATCTTTTACTAAAGCATTACGACCAGTGGATGAAGAGTCAAACATTACAGATACCTATTTTTTTGATTATTTAATCTTTAAATCTATGCATAATGATCAAAATATTCACTTATTTTAAAAAGAAAAAGCATAGACAAGCTGTTAAATTTTAAATTATTTTGAGTAAATTTTTGAAATAAAATTGGTTGTAAAACAATAACAGTCCTACGACCAAAGCCGAATTGTTTGCTCTTGTTAATGGTGACCATACTGCAAGAGAAAACAAAACATACCAATGCTAGATGAGTATATCTAAGGTATGAAATAAAAAACCAAGGAAGTGAGCTATGAAAGAAATCTACCCAGTGCCAGAGAAATTTAAAGAAACGGCAAGAATCTCGGAAACAGACTATTTCAAACGTTATCAGTACTCTATCGAGCAGCCAGATGCATTCTGGGCTGAAGAAGCGAAAAAGGTCGATTGGATCAAGCCTTTTACCCAAGTGAAAAATACTAGTTTTCAACAGGACAATTTCAAGATCGAATGGTTTGCAGATGGGGAGTTGAACGTCTCCGCAAACTGTCTGGATCGCCATCTAAAAACCAACCCTTTAAAGCCTGCCATTATTTGGGAAGGTGATCATCCATCACGTCATAAAATTATTTCTTTTGCTGAATTACATGACGAAGTATGCCGCTTCGCAAATGTATTGAAAAAGCAGGGCATTGTGAAGGGTGATCGTGTCGTTTTATATATGCCAATGGTGCCTGAAGCAGCAATTGCGATGTTGGCTTGTGCACGCATTGGGGCAGTCCATTGTGTAGTGTTTGGTGGTTTCTCACCCGACTCATTGGCGAGTCGTATTGAAGATAGCCAAGCAAAATTAGTGATTACTGCAGATGCTGGCATGCGCGGTGGCAAGCTTATTCCATTGAAAGAGAATGTAGATGCTGCTTTGCAAATCAAAGGGACAGAAAGTGTTGAACATGTAATCGTGGTTCATCGTACTGGAAACCCAATTCAATTCAATGATGATCGTGACGTTTGGTACCACCTTGCCATCATGGAAGTGGATGAGCATTGCCCACCTGAACCGATGAAAGCGGAAGATCCTCTATTCATTCTCTATACCTCGGGTTCTACAGGCAAACCAAAAGGGGTATTACATACCACAGGTGGTTATTTAGTTTATGTGAACACCACATTTAGAGAAGTCTTTGATCTAAAAGAAGATGATGTGTACTGGTGTACTGCTGATGTGGGTTGGATTACAGGACATAGCTATTTGTTGTATGGTCCATTAAGCAATGCAACCACCACAGTGATGTTTGAAGGGATTCCTCAATACCCAACGTGGGCACGTATCGGGCATGTAATTGATAAGCATAACGTTACCATTTTGTATACTGCACCAACTGCGATTCGCGCGATGATGCGTGAAGGTGATGCCTATGTCCGTGAAAGTGATCGCAGCAGTTTACGTTTGCTTGGTTCGGTGGGTGAACCAATTAACCCTGAAGCATGGAACTGGTATCACGAAGTGGTCGGTGAAGGCCGTTGCCCAATTGTTGATACATGGTGGCAAACTGAAACAGGCGGTATTCTAATTTCACCATTACCAGGTGCAACTGCACTCAAACCAGGTTCTGCAACACGTCCATTGTTTGGTGTGCAACCTGCTTTAGTTGATGGTGAAGGCAACGAGTTAGAGGGTGCAGCAGAAGGGAATCTTGTGATTAAAGATTCTTGGCCAGGTCAAATGCGTACGATTTGGGGTGACCCGCAGCGTTTTATCGAAGCTTATTTTTCAACTTTTAAAAACTGCTATTTCACAGGAGATGGTGCACGCCGTGATGCTGATGGCTATTACTGGATTACTGGACGTGTAGATGATGTGCTGAATGTTTCAGGACACCGTTTGGGAACAGCTGAAATAGAAAGTGCGCTAGTTGCGCATGAGGCAGTCGCTGAAGCGGCGGTCGTTGGTATGCCACATGATATTAAAGGACAAGGAATTTGTACTTTTGTCACTTTGCAGGCTGATGTTGCAGAATCTGAAGAACTTCGTAAAGAGCTCGTGGATTGGGTACGTAAAGTACTTGGTCCTGTGGCGACACCAGATGCTTTGCATTGGGCGCCTGCTTTACCCAAAACACGCTCAGGTAAGATCATGCGTCGTATCTTGCGTAAGATCGCGGCAAATGAGTTAGATAGCTTAGGAGATACTTCAACATTGGCTGAGCCAGCAGTGGTGGAAAACCTGATTGCAACGGTTTATCCAAATCGTTGAATTTAAAATATCTGGAAAGAGCGTTCATCTGAACGCTCTTTTTTTATTTTCGCGCTTACTGATTGTTCAGGAAATCAGAGGTATTTTGTACTTTCGCAAAAACATTTAGAGCTGATAAAAACGCTGACTGTACATCCGATGCTTTGACGATGGAGTTTTTATATTCTAGATCACGAGTTGCTGTTGCATCGGCAATTAATATGGGTTGATAGCCAAGCTCGCATGCGGCACGTGTACCTGAATCTATACACATATGCGTCATCATGCCTGTAATCACGAGTTGTTCGATCTGAAGCTTTTGAAGCATTGATTGAAGATTTGTTTTCAAGAAACTATTCGGAAAATGCTTTTGCACAACGAGTGATGAGTCGCTAAGTAGAAGTTCAGGATGTAATTCAACACCCAGCGTATTTTCAAGGAAAAAGCCCGCAGATGCAGGGTTGATATGTTGAATATAAATAATCGGTAAATTGTTTTGATTAAAGTAATATTCTAATTGATTGATTTTTTCTAAAGCATGCTCTGGATTCACTAATTCCATTTTGCCATCTTTAAAATAATCATTTTGAACGTCGATAATGAGGAGTGCTTGTTTCATTTTAAATGTCCCAATAGGAGATAAAACAAGCTTAGGGAGATGATGAAAAATCAGCTATAGTCTGATGAAAGCTTTGAATCCTATTTTCTTTCGTAATGAAAAATGAATATTGAACTTGATCCAATTGATTTAAAAATTATTGCGTTACTCAAACACGATTCACGTCTGACTCATAAGCAGATCGGACAACACGTGCATCGTACAGGGCAAGCCGTAGGTGCTCGCATCGCACAACTCATGGATGCGGGTATTATTAAGAATTACACCATCACGATAGGTTATGAATATAAACAATTCATTCAACTGTTCTTAAATGAGCAACAGGCTTTTACAGAGATTGAGCAACTGGTCAAGCAATATCCGCAGATTGATGAATGTTTTAAAACCTTAGGAAATGGCTGCTATATGATTGTGAGTCATTTTAATCCATCCCAATTAAATCAGTTTATAGAGAAATTATCGCAGTGGAGTCGCTATTCAGTTGAAACTGTGATGCGAGAAATAGAGCTTCACTAAAATAAAAATCCCCAAGCCGAGTCTTGAGGAAAAGGTTTTTTACTCTTTCTTTTTCTTCTTATATCACAGTGTGTCAAGCTGATTTGGCAGGTACTTGCAAGTGTTGTAATTGCTGCTGTTCGATTTGTCGAACCAAAGGTAGAACGTTTTCACCGAAATACTCAACCTCTTCAATGAAATGCAGAAAGCCTGACAGGATGAGATCAACGCCTACGTTTTTTAAATCCACGATTCGTTCAGCTATCTGCTGTGGTGTACCGATCAAATTAGTTTTAAAACCATCGTTGTATTGTACTAGATCATCAAAGGTTGATTTAGCCCAATTTCCTTCTTGTTCTGGTGCTGCTGCACCTGCTTCACGTGTTGCATCACCAAATGCATTGACTGCTTCGACATTTGCCTTAGCGATGATTTCATTCAGCACGGCTTGAGCTTCTTGCTCCGTATCACGTGCAATAATAAAAGCATTCACTCCGATTTTCACATGGCGATTTTCGAGTTTTGCTTTGGCACGGACATCATCAATCTGTTTCTTAATCTCTGCAACGCTATTCCCATTGGTAAAATACCAATCAGAAACACGAGCTGCCATGTCTCGTGCGGCGCGTGAACTACCACCTTGAAAGACTTCGATATAGGGTTTCTGTGCTGGCTTTGGTTTTAGCGTATAGTTTTGGAATTGGTAATATTTACCTTCAAAACTATAATTATCTGTAGTCCAAATGCCTTTAAGGGTTCGAATAAACTCTTCAGAACGGATATATCGTTCATCATGCTCAGGCCAAGGCTCACCGATTGCATCAAATTCTCCACGGAACCATCCACTGACCACATTAATGGCAATACGACCTTGAGTTAAATAATCAATCGTTGCCAATTGCTTTGCTGCAAGTGCTGGTTTCCACGGCCCTGGCAAAATGGCCGCAATCACTTTGAGTTTCTCTGTTTTTGCCAACAAAGCGTGACTAAAGCTCACCGATTCATGCTGATTTTCTGCACCATAGCCCGCAGTAAAACGGATTTGAGTGAGTGCATATTCGAAACCATTTTTTTCTGCTGTTTGCGCCAAACGAATGTTGTAGTCATAACTCCAGTCAGTACGTTGTTCAATTGTACTGACCACTAAACCACCACTCACATTTGGAACCCAATATGCAAACTTAATTTCTGATGATTGCAAGGACATAGATTTTCCTCCCTCAGGTCGCTTATGCAACCTGAGTTAAATTTTTATTAGATTTCTGATGTAAACGTGATTCCGCAGCATCCAAATCTGGGACAGCGGCTGAAGGGAGAACTTCGGCTTGTTCAATTTGTTTATTAATGCCGAGATTCTGATTGGCCTGTTCAGTTTTTGCTTTGATAACTTCGGCACGTTTGCCTTTGGTGGGTGCCCATTCCAAAATAGGCAGAGCTCGTGCTACAGCCAAGGTGACTCGATCCGCCAATTGTTCACTTTTAACAGTATATTCTGGGGTAAAGTCGCGATCAGTTGCATAAACCCCGATAGGTAAGGTTTGTGCTTGGAAAAAGCTAAATAACGGGCGTAATTGATGTTCTAGTACCAAAGCATGGCGGTCGCTTCCTCCTGATGCAGCCAACAAAACAGGTACATCAACTAAAGCGGTTTGCTCTACGAAATCAAAAAAGTATTTAAACAACCCTGTAAATGAAGCACGGTAAACAGGTGTTCCCACGATCAATGCATCGGCAGCTTCAACTGCAGCTAAATCATCTTGGACACGTTGTGGTAACTGATTTCGATAGATGGCACCTCCTAATAAGGGACCAATCTCACTGAGTTTAATAAAATGCACATGGATCTGAGTTGCCTCCGCAAGTTCATCCAAAATTGCTTGTACCAAGCTTTCTGTTTTTGATGGGCTATTTAAGCCACCTGAGACCGCAACAATATTTAAGGGAGTAGAAAGGTTATTTTGATGTGACATGGATAAACGCCTAAATCAGCAATAAGGAATTGCTATTTATTTATCTATAGCTCCTGTCGACTGTAAAATAAGGAAATGCTGCAAGCTTATCTTTTTTAAATATAAGTTGAAAAATCACGTTTTGAAGCAAATTAAATGAATTTAATGCTCTGTTTCTATTCGCTATTTCGGTATAGTAGTTTGGGAATGATCTAGGTTGTGTGAGTTATATCATTATCTGATTTATTTTTCATATTTGCGAAATAAATAAGTTTTGATGCTCTTACAACAGTTTATTTCAAAAATAGGCTAAGATAGATTAGATTTGAATAAACACCGTACAGTGACGTACTTGCAGATTGCGTAAAGCGCTTATGAATATTTTAATTGTAGACGACCATCCGTTATTTAGACACGCTTTGATTCAAGCGGTTCGTTATAGCATTCCGCAGGCACAAATTCAGGAAACTGCGGATGTTGATGAATTTTATGAACGCTTAGAACATGGTGCAGAGCCAGATTTAGTTTTGTTGGATTTAAATCTACCAGGTGCCTCTGGTTTTTCTGCGTTGGTATATGTGAGAGCGCAATATCCTGCAATTCCTATCATTGTTGTTTCTGCACATGAAGAAACCTCCATCATTCAGCGTGCGATTGCACATGGTGCGATGGGTTATATTCCAAAATCATCTCATCCAAGTCATATTGGTGAAGCTATTAAACATGTTTTGGAAGGTGAGATTTGGTTACCTCCAAATCTACCGACACATTCAGGTTTTGATCCTCGAGCTGCCGATGAAACGGCTTTGGCAGAACGTTTACAATCACTCACACCACAACAGTTCCGTGTGTTGATGATGGTTGCTGAAGGCTTGTTAAATAAACAAATTGCTTATGAGCTAGATGTATCAGAAGCGACAATTAAAGCGCATGTGACAGCAATTTTCCGCAAATTAGGCGTACAAAACCGTACGCAGGCAGTACTTGCGATTAGTGCATTAAATATCGAAGATAAAAAGATGTAATTAACAAGTTGAATAACTCATTCGGTTATTCAAATGTTTAAAGACAATAAAAAACCCAGTTCATATGAACTGGGTTTTTTATGCATAGATGCTTAATTAGAACATCTATGACTGCATTAGAAGCGTACTTTAGCGTTTAAGCCTACAGTTTGCATATCAGCTGCATTAACACCATTAGCATTTAAGTAGCTTGCACCAACAGCGATCGCTGGAGTGATGAAGTAATTTACGTTCACGCCCCAAGCTGAGTCTGGTGAACCAGCAAAGCTAGATTCAGCGTAAGAAACACCAGCGCTAAGTTGAGAGTTTAAGTACAAATCAGTTTTTAACTCGTATGCAGTGTCTTCACCATAAACGAGACCAGTTTCAAAACCGATTGACATTGGAGTACCATCGATCGCACCCACGTATTTAGTACGAGCAGTGATTGCATCTTGGTCATCAGCGATAGTCGCTGTTTCACCAACTGCTTTAGCAAAACCACTATTTAAGATTTTGAAAGTATCCAAAGATGTTTGTTCAACAACGTTTGTATAACCTACAGCAACAAGGAAGTTTGGAGCGATTACCGAACCAAATTCAACAGCCCAACGCTGACCACGGTCATCATTAAGACCATATTTACCGTCATTGTCAGTCGCGCTATAGCTTAAGCTTGCATACGCTGGTGTATATGGAGTTGGTACATAAGCTTCAGCTTTAACACCTACGTTTTGAGATTTAACTTCGTCAAGATTAGCAAAGTTATAACCAAGAGATACGTTAGAAGCTTGGTTAACAAAAGCTGCTTCAGCTAAAGGACCTTTAGAAGCATCTACATTTTTGAAGTAGTAAGTTGCTTGTCCGCCAACAGTGTAATTATTAAAATCTCTGTTTTCATCGTTAGAATCTAGAGCTTCAGACTGACCTTGTATTTCGAATTGGTAAGCGTGAGCACCGGTCATGGCTAATACTAAAGCAGTGGCTAAACCGAGTTTTTTCATAATAATTTCCAGCTTTAACAGTAATGAATAAAGTTGAGTCATTGTATTGTAACAAAATATGATGTCAATGTAATAAATCTGAGAACCCGATAAACGATCATAATGCACTCAGGTTGTGATCAAAATACATACAACTGTGTGTGGTGCTGTCAACCGAGATTGAAGTTTATATCTTACAAATAGATAGATTCAAAATAGTGAATAAAAGCACATATTATTTGGGGTTCATAATTTACTATTTTGATTGATAAATACGATTGTATTAATCTAATTTATCAATTATTGGTTTCTTAAAACTGTCATAATTGGCTGGAAAAATTGTGTTCAAAATCTATTTTTTTTACAAATTGGAATGATAAATCATATTTTTTAACAGTAGTTCGGGTCAAGGTTTGCTATTTAATAGAATATTTAATTGAACAGTGTTATTTTTTGATTCCAAAAAACGATCAAAAAAAGAATCCTGATCTATTTAATCGACTTTACATTTGGAGACTTAGTTCACATAATTGCACCCAAGAGATATTTGTTTAGCATTCTATCTCATAACATTTTCTTGAGTATTCGATGTTTAAAAGCATCTGATTTTACTAGCTCGGCTTTCCCCAAGGCTGAGCTTTTTTTTATCAATTTTTTAGTGTAGGAAATTTGATTTATAAGTTGTTCAAATAAAAAATTATTTATAAATCTATGAAATAGCTGTTCGATCGACTGTTTTGATCAGCTTCAGACATCATGTTGTAAGACAAAGTATGACAATATTAAAAAAAACCACATGCAGTTAGTTTTAAAAAGGGGCTTAGGAAGTTAAAGAGGATTGTTACGGAGTAATTTAAGCAAATCGAGATATAAATTACCGTTCCGATGATTGAAGCGATACTCCGTTTCTTTAAGATGCAAATAAAACATCTTTTTGTCAATTCCATTAAACTTGACGAGTCGCTTTTTAGCATATCCCCAGAATGATTCTATGCCGTTAATATGACGCTCCCCGCATGCAAATTCGTTGTTCCCATGATTCACTCTTAAATGTTTGTCAAAACCAATATCAACTAAACCATCATAGCCTCTCCATCCATCTGTATTGATCACAGAATCAAGCTCTATCTGCCCCCGAATAATGCCCTGTAGCGTAGCTTTGGAGCAATCAGGCACAATTTCTGTGTATACGTTTCCATCTCTTTTGAGTAGTCCAAATACAATGGTTTTTCCTGATGCACCACGTCCACGTTTTCCTCGAATACGACGAGCACCAAAGTAGGATTCATCAAGTTCAACGATACCGTTGAAAGGAGATATTTCCTCACAT
Organism: Acinetobacter junii CIP 64.5; assembly: GCF_000368765.1. GTDB lineage: Bacteria > Pseudomonadota > Gammaproteobacteria > Pseudomonadales > Moraxellaceae > Acinetobacter > Acinetobacter junii. Next base: position 1,705,877 of record NZ_KB849655.1, on the reverse strand, counting down.
TGAGCCGCAATCTTTTTACGCAACCTGATGTAAATTGTATTGATGGAACGTACAGAAATATTGGTGAGTTTAGCTGTATCTGAAGCAGTTAAATCCATGGCAAAAAAGCGAATGATCTGTCTGAATTTTGCCTCTGTGATTCTTGAACGGGAATAGTATCTATTTTTTGCTTTCATATAAGGAAGTTACCATACTTTTTGATATGCTTAACTTCCTAAGCCCCTT
>NZ_KB849655.1:1694457-1704612 GCF_000368765.1 Acinetobacter junii CIP 64.5 | reverse complement strand
GGACAGCCTGTTCTAATTCTATAGAGAATAGCTTCAATAAAATTACGTAAATTTGAGTTGTGATGAATAGATAAATTACGCAAAATAGTTTTCAACTTTTGCCAGTGTTGATCTGTCAGCATGGTACGAGGCATAGCGAATAGTAAAATTGGGTTTGGCGATTTGATTTTACTACTTCGCTATTTTTTTAAGCTAAAAGTGTCAACACACCCTAGATTATCTGGGATATATATTATTTTTCCGTGGTGTTTATATTCTGCTTTAGTTTTTGGTTTTGATGGTTTTTTAATAAATTAATAATAAAAAAGACCCAACCCTATGAGGTGGGTTGGGTATGAGAAGAAGGATGTTTGATCATTGGGAGAAACATCCTTGAGGAATTTGTATCAAATTGCTTAATTTCTTATCTAAATTGATTGTGTCTCTTTTTACTTAATTAGGGAAATTGATAATATTTATCTTCAGAATTTGTTTTTTCGATTATTTGTTTTTTTAATTAAATCAATAGTTTAAAATTTTCTGCTGTATCAAATGATAAAGAGACTATTCATTTTTTATAAATACTTGTAAATACACCAGAGTATTGTTAAAACTAAACTAGTTTAATTATTTTAAAGTGTTATTTTAATAAAATGAAATTTAAAAAGTTGCATATTATTCTTTGATTATAAAAGTCTCAAAATTAATTGGAATCATATCAGCGCAATTTAAAAATTAAGGTAAGATTAATATTCTCAAGAAATCAAATAGGATGAGTTTTTGAAAAGAGTAGGATGTCTTCATGGAACGTAGTTTGAAACGTGTTAAATTACGTTCAGAGCAGATTAGCCTTCGTCTATTTTCTTGCATGGTCGTGATTATTTTTTCGATCTTATACATTTCTATTCCATTAATAATTCATAGTTATCAAGATTATATAAAAACTCAACAAGTATTATCAGAAATCACAAGTTTGCGTGCCTTAGTAAAAACAGCCAATAAGATTTCAAGAGAGCGAGCGCCTGCCAATAAGCTCATGTCGAGTACGCCTGATGAGCTTCAGCAACATCAAAAGGAGTTGAAAGAATTTAGACTGGTTGTTGATCAGCAAATTGATGAGGCGATTACAACACTTCATCAAGCAGGTTTTAACTCTATCGCGACGGCTTTAAATTCTGATTTAAAAACTCAATTAGCACAGTCACGAAAAGTCGTTGATGACTATGCTCTGATCCCTCCAAAACAACGTAATGCAGCAGAATTAGATCATGCGATAGCTTCCATGTTCGCTGCATGGGATAAGACACGTGAATATCTGAGTGCTTTGATGCTAGAAGCAAAAAGTAAAGACAGTAAGATGTCAAATTACTTTATTTCGATTGTTGTTTTAACGGATATGCGTGATCAAGCGGGCCGCGTAGCATCTAATATCATGGCACCTGTGACGTTTAAGGAAACGATATCAGATATTAATCGTGCTCGATCATTACAAACTCAACATCAAGCCAGATATCTATGGTCTTTGGTTGATATGATTCAGCCTGAACAAACCAAAACTACAGAATATTATCGTTTACATCGACGTGTAAAAACGGAGTTTCTTGATCAGGGATTACCACTGATCTCAAGATTATTAGATGAGAGTGCGAAGAAACAAACATATTCACTTACAGGAACGCAACTCACGGAGCAAATTGTAGATAAATTTATTACGGTGATGGATCTACAAAATTATATTTTGGATAGCAGTATTCAAGTAGCATATGAGCAAAATAGAAAAGCGAAACAACAACTGATTTTTACATTGTGTATGACCAGTGTTTCATTGCTGACTGCTCTATTTATTATGATTTATACCAAGCGGAAGGTATTTATGCCTTTAATTAGGGCTCGGCAAATGATTTTACGCTTATCTAACACATCCTATGAAGACCTGCATACGAAAGCATCAAAACAGGAATTTGCTTCATTATTCGAAGCGATCGATCGTTTAAAAGCGATGTTAAAACAACGAGACATGATGGAGTCTCAGTTGAAGAAAATTGCGAACTCCGATGTGCTGACTGGTGTAGCGAATCGCTTAGCTTTGGATGAATACATTCGGGTTTTGGAAAGTCGCCCAAATGCCTTTTCTAAAACAGGTGTGATCGTGATTGATATTGATAACTTTAAGTTGGTCAATGATCAGTATGGTCATATTGTGGGTGATCAGGTGATTACAATGATCGCGGATCAATTGAAGCATAACGTAAGGGCATCTGATCTGATTGTGCGTTATGGTGGTGATGAATTTTTAGTGGTCATTGAAAATATTCAGTTAGATGCAGCTAAGCATATTGCGGAAAGTATTCGTACTGAAATCGCCAGTCAGTCTATAGAGGTTTCGAGTTTAGGTGAATCCATCCAAGTATCGGTAAGTATTGGAGTTGCTGTCGGAGCAGAAAGCTGGCTTGAACTGCTAGAAAATGCGGATCAATCGATGTTAAGAGCGAAGGCTAAAGGGAAGAATGTGGTGGAGGGATAAATAATTTTGTCCATTAAATAAAAAACGGTGAATTAATCACCGTTTTATCATTAAATTACAATAAGTTGTATTTTATTTAAGCATCGGTTTTAAGAACTTACCTGTGTGTGAAATCTCAACTTCAGCAACTTGCTCAGGTGTGCCTTCAGCGATAATTTGACCACCACCAGAACCGCCTTCAGGGCCTAGATCAATCACCCAATCGGCAGTTTTGATCACATCCAAATTATGCTCAATCACCACAATGGTATTACCCTTATTACGTAGCTCATGCAAGATATCGAGTAACTTGGCAATATCATGGAAATGTAAACCTGTGGTTGGCTCATCTAGGATATATAAGGTTTTACCCGTATCACGTTTTGCTAACTCACGCGCTAATTTCACGCGTTGAGCCTCACCACCTGAAAGGGTTGTTGCGGCTTGACCCAAACGGATATAACCAAGTCCCACTTGAGTCAGTGTTTCTAGACGACGATGAATCACAGGAATTGCACTAAAGAATTCGGCTGCATCTTCTACCGTCATTTCTAACACATCAGAAATATTCTTACCTTTATAGCCTACTTCCAGTGTTTCACGATTATAACGCTTGCCATGACAGGCATCACAAGGCACATACATATCAGGCAGGAAATGCATCGCGACCTTGATCATGCCATCGCCTTCACATGCCTCACAGCGCCCGCCTTTTACGTTAAACGAGAAACGACCTGCGCTATAACCACGTGCTTTGGCTTCAGGGGTTTGCGCAAATAACTCACGAATTGGGGTAAATAACCCCGTGTAGGTAGCAGGGTTCGAACGTGGTGTACGACCAATTGGACTTTGGTCAATATCAACCACCTTATCCAAATGCTGTAAACCATCAATTGAATCAAACTTTTCTGCGGTAAGAGTGGTTGCACCATTGAGTTGAGTGGCTGCTAAAGGCAATAAAGTTCGGTTAATTAAGGTTGACTTTCCTGAACCTGAAACGCCAGTGACACAGGTCATAATGCCTAAGGGAATGGTTAAATCAACATTCTTCAGATTATGTCCGCTTGCGCCTGAAAGCTTAATCACTTCATCAGGACGTGGTGATTGGGTACGTTGTTTGGGCACTGCAATTTTTAATTTGCCTGAAAGATACTGACCTGTAAGCGAATCGGCATGGTTCGCCAATTCGTCATAAGTTCCTTCAGCAATGATCGCACCACCGTGAATCCCTGCACCTGGTCCGATATCAATGATATGGTCCGCAGCACGAATCGCATCTTCATCATGCTCAACGACGAGCACGGTGTTGCCCAAATCACGTAAACGAATGAGCGTTTGTAATAAGCGATCATTATCACGTTGGTGTAGACCAATCGATGGTTCATCAAGCACATACATCACGCCCATCAAACCTGCACCGATTTGCGAAGCGAGACGAATACGTTGTGCCTCACCCCCTGAAAGGGTTTCAGCCGAACGTGCTAAGCTCAAATAATTGAGTCCAACACTCACCAAAAAGTGTAAACGCTCACGAATTTCTTTAAAAATTTTATCGGCGATTTCGCCTTTAGCCCCCTCAAGATTGAGGTCTTGATAATAACTTTCTGCATCACCAATCGACATCTTGGTGATTTCAGCAATGGTTTTGTCTTTAACACGAACATGACGCGAGATTTCATTGAGACGAGAACCACCACAGGCATCACAAGCGGCATTAGATAAGTATTGAGCTAAGTCATCTCGGACATAATTCGATTCCGTTTCACGATAGCGACGTTCCAAATGTGGCAAGATTCCTTCAAAAGGTTGCACACGATTATGTTTACGACCACGTTCATCAATATAACTGAGGTCGATTTTTTCTTTGCCTGTACCTTGTAAGAATTTCTTTTGTGTCTCTTTATCCAGTTGATTCCACGGGGTATCGAGTGGAATATCAAAATGATCTGCGACTTTTTGAAGCATCGTATAGTAATACGGACGCTGTCTGTCCCAACCACGAATTGCACCTTGGCTGATCGATACTTCTGGGTTTGGAATAAGTTTGTCGGCGCTGAAATGACTACGCGTCCCTAAACCATCGCAGACAGGGCAAGCACCAAAAGGATTGTTAAATGAGAACAAACGAGGCTCGAGTTCAGCAACCGCACGGTCACATTCAGGACAAGAGTGTTTCGCTGAAAAGACACGTTCTGGGTGTTCGCCATTCATCCACGATAAAATTGCAATATCGCCACCTAAACGTAAGGCAGTTTCAAAGGATTCAGCAATTCGATTGCCAAGATCATCGCGGACTTTGAAACGGTCGACGACGACTTCGATGGTATGTTTTTTCTTTTTGTCTAATTCAGGTGGGGTATCAATATCAATAATTTCGCCATCGACACGCGCACGCACAAAGCCTTGGCTTTGTAATTGTTCAAATAAGTTACTGTATTCGCCTTTGCGCTCACGGACCACAGGTGCGAGCAACATCAGTGCCGTACCTTCTTCAAGCGATTTTACTGCATCGACCATTTCCGAAACGGTTTGTGCGACCATCGGTAAGTCATGTTCTGGACAATAGGGTGTACCCACACGCGCATAGAGCAGTCGTAAATAGTCATAAATTTCGGTAATTGTTCCAACTGTTGAACGCGGGTTATGGCTCGTTGATTTTTGCTCGATCGCGATCGCAGGGGATAAACCTTCGATTGAATCAACTTCAGGTTTTTCCATTTGCGAAAGGAATTGTCGTGCATAAGCCGAAAGTGATTCAACATAACGGCGCTGACCCTCAGCATATAAGGTATCAAATGCCAACGATGATTTCCCTGAACCTGAAAGCCCTGTGATCACCACAAATTTGTCACGTGGAATATCGAGTGACACATTCTTTAAATTATGGGTACGTGCGCCTCGAATACGGATATGACTTTGGCTCATGAAAACATCTCAATAATATGCAATAGAAGATCAAAAGACGTTGAACATTGATGGGGTGCATCATCAATTATTTAATTTGAATGTCTTGAGAGAAAGTTCAGTACCAATCAATTTAAAATAATTGCAGAGCAGCATCGTGCTGTTTAACAGGTCTTATATGATAGCGCCTTAAAATTGTTCAAGTGGTATAAAAATATTTAAAACGACAAATTGTGACGGTCAGACCACTTTTTCAAACATGATCAGTCTCAAACCGAGTTGTATTTTTATCATTCCTTTTCTCATTTTACTACTGTAAAGCTGTTGCTAAATAAAAATACATAACTTTACTAGACGACTGGTCTAATATTTATTTATAGTGTGAACATGAAACGATCAATGAAAAGTGAAGCAACCCGAAAACACATCTTGGATACCAGTTTTGAATTGGTATTGCATAAAGGTTTTGTTGGGCTTGGCTTACAAGAAATTTTGAAAGCCTGTGACGTACCCAAAGGTTCGTTCTATCACTATTTTGCGTCTAAAGAGGCCTTTGGTTGTGCTTTATTAGAACAGTATATGGCTGACTATAAAGTACGTGTCGAGCAGCTGTGGCAGCACTCTGAACAAAGCGCTTATGCACGTTTGATGGCGTTGTGGCAGGCGTGGATTGACGATCCAATTTACGGCAGTTGGGCAGAAAACTGCTTAATAGTGAAACTCGCGGCTGAAGTCTCTGATTTATCAGAAGACATGCGACAAATTTTGAATTTAGGTGTGCATCGACTCACGCAACGCATAGCGCTGCTATTACAAGAAGGGCAGCAGCAAGGTTCGATTCCAACACATCTTGACCCATTTAAAACAGCTCAAGTGATGTATCAGCTTTGGTTGGGTGCGGCATTGATGACCAAATTGGCACAAGACAAAGCACCATTGCATCTAGCTTTGGATACCACGAAACAGCTGTTACAACCGATACAGGAATAAATCATGCAAAGTGTTATCCACTACCAATTTGGCGAACCCGTAGATGTTTTAGAAGTAGCGGATATGCCTCAACCAGAGCCTAAAGCAGGTGAAGTGCGTATCAAGACCATTATGTCTCCAATCCATAATCATGATGTATGGACGGTGAGGGGAAGTTATGGCTATAAGCCAACTTTACCTGCAATTGGTGGCAGTGAAGCGGTAGGTATCGTTGATGCTGTAGGTGAAGGTGTCGATGAAAGTAAATTAGGGCAACGGGTTGCAGTCGCTGGGGTACATGGCAGTTGGGCAGAATATTTTATTGCTCCTGCGCAAAGCAGCATTCCTTTAAATGATGCGATTGATGATGAAACAGCAGCTCAATTGATTGGTATGCCGATTAGTGCATTGATGTTATTGGACTTTGTAAATGTTCAAGCAGGTCAATGGCTGATTCAGAACACAGCGAATGGTGCTGTGGGTAAAACCGTTGCCATGATTGCTCAAGCGCGTGGTTTGAAAGTGATTAATCTCGTGCGTCGTACCGATGCGATTGCTGAAATGCAGGCTTTAGGTATTCAACATGTAGTTGCGACTGATCAGGCGGATTGGAAGCAACAAGTGAAAGCCATTCATGCTGATCAGCCATTAATTGCAGGCGTGGATTCAATTGGTGGAGCGGCGAGTGGTGAAATGCTGAATCTACTGAGTGAAAATAGCTTATTAGTTTCATTTGGCAGCATGACGGGTGAAACCATGCAGATTTCATCGGGTGATTTGATTTTTAAACAGGCCACAGTGAAAGGCTTTTGGGCAAGTGTAGTCAATAAAGAAATGCCAGCAGAGCGTAAAAAGGCATTATTTGTTGAGCTACTTACACTTGCGACCCAGAAAAAACTGGTTCTACCTGTAGAAGGCGTTTTCAGTTTTGATGACATTAAAACTGCTGCACTGAAAGCGACTCAGGGAGCACGTCAGGGTAAAGTGTTGTTAAAAGCTTAATTTTGAAAATTGCATGACCAGTCGTGAGGCTGGTCTACTGATATTGAGTCATACAATAAAAAGGAAAATGAGATGATCGGACAACTGCTCGTAGGACTAATTGCTGTCTTGCATGTTTATATCTTAGTATTGGAAATGTTTTTATGGGATAAACCAGCAGGTTTAAAAGCATTTACGAATACTCCTGAAAAAGCCCAGCTCACCAAAGTTTTAGCGCAAAACCAAGGTCTTTATAATGGTTTTCTTGCAGCAGGCTTATTCTGGTCGTTAATTGCACCTGAAACCTATGCTGTGGCTTTGGCGAATTTCTTTTTAGGTTGTGTATTGATTGCAGGTATTTATGGTGGTTTGACGGCAAGCAAAAAAATTATTTATATCCAATCTATACCCGCAGTGATTGCCTTAATTGCCGTTAACTGTTTTTAAGTAATAAAGGTATTCACTCGATCTGATTTGTGTTTTAATGCAGCCAGTTTGAGATGAGCCTCATACAGTATATCGGACGATACGATATACGACTAAGCCCCTTTATGGGGCTTTTTTATGTCTAAGAGAATGTCGTGTTTAATTATTTATAGGATTAAGCGTGATCTAGCCCTAACCATTGGCGTTGCTGATAAGCGCTATCCCAAAATAACCACTCCAGTTTTGCACCCATCGTATATGCTGCGTGCATTTTCGCTAAAGTATCTTCATCGCAACGCGCTGCTACTTTATCAATCGTTGCAATCACATTACTTACCGCTGTATTAAATTCTTCACCTGCATAGGTATCAATCCATGCTTGGTAACGGTTATTGTCAGCGGATTGGTGAGTAATTGATTTCCCGACTTCTGCATAAATCCAAAAACATGGAAGCAATGCCGCTAAAATCACAGGATAACTTTCTGACCAAGCTGTAGCCGTTAGAAAAGATGTGTAGTGATGACAGGCAAGGGTGAGCGGGGTATTTTCAAATTCAGTTTTGCTGATGGAAAACTCTTGCATGAAATCACTGTGCAGACTACGTTCAACGATGATTGCAATTTTTGCAGCTTCAGAAAATTGAATTACATCATCCGCTTCATAAGCTTTAGCAGCAGCAACTGCAAGCGCACGACCATAAGCCAATAGATAATGTGCATCTTGAATCACATAATGACAAAAGACTTGAGGGTCCAATGTTCCTGCTGCAAGTTCTTGGTTGAATGGAAGTGCGAGGATTTTTTGATAAAGGTCGATGTTGCGCTGCCAGACATCCTGAGAAAAAGTCATAAATTGAACCTGTAAAAACAATAAGTCTAAGATTTTATTCAAACTATATCAGAACTTAGCTTTGATCGTATTTGATCTCAAAATAAGTCCAACAATCTTTTCTGTCTTTCGGTCAAAACTCGCCTACAATAGTCACATTTTTCTACCCAAACGATTTCGAATAAAAGGTTGCTCATGAAGCATTTTCGTTTCTCAATTTTCTTTACAGTAGTGTGTTTAGCACTATCTGCTTACTGGGGCTATACGCATGGCCCAGAAGCAGGTATTGCAACAATGCTGAAAGCATTAACTATTACTGCAATTTTGGCAGTGATGGAAGTCTCTCTCTCTTTTGATAATGCCGTGGTCAACGCATCAGTACTCCGTAATTGGGATCATTTCTGGAAAATGATCTTCTTAACGGTGGGTATTTTAATTGCCGTATTTGGTATGCGCTTGGTTTTCCCTGTCGTGATTGTTGCTGTCACAGCAGATATGGGCATGATGGAAGTCGTGAAATTGGCACTTAACGATCCGAAGTCTTATTCAGCTCGTTTGATGGAACATCATGCAGAAATTGCAGCCTTTGGTGGTACTTTCTTATTGATGGTGTTCTTGAATTTCTTCTTCGATGATGAAAAGGAAACTCATTGGTTCCGTTGGATCGAATCTAAACTCTCACATCTTGCAAGTGTTCCTGCGATGTCTGTTTTCATTGCTTTGGTTGCGATGTTAATCATGGCGGCGAATGTTGAGGAAAGCAAACGTCTGGTAGTGACGATGGCTGGAATCTGGGGGATCGTGGTTTATATCGGTGTGCAAGTTCTCAGTCATTTATTGGGTGGTGAACCTGAAATTGATGAACACGGTAATGCCGTAATGCATGATGGCAATGGGGCTGCATCAGGTGTTGTCAAAGCAGGTTTTGGTGGTTTCTTATATCTTGAAGTCCTAGATGCATCGTTCAGTTTTGATGGTGTTATTGGCGCATTTGCGATTACCAGTGATGTTGTGATCATTATGTTGGGTCTTGCGATTGGTGCGATCTTCGTCCGTTCGATGACGATCTATCTGGTTGAGAAAGGCACTTTAGATGCTTACATCTTCCTTGAACATGGTGCGCACTATGCGATTGGTGCATTGGCATTCATTATGATTGCTAGTGGTACAGGTTTACATGTACCTGAAGTGGTGACTGGTTTGATTGGTGTCGCATTTATTGTTTGGGCGGTAATTGCCTCGATCCAATACAGTAAACGACAGAAGCTAAGCTCTTAAGATTAGTTTCAGTTTGATCACTTAAGATCTTTTAAAGGGACGGTAACGTCACTGCTGTCCCACAAATATCACAAGAAGAACCTCAATTGAGGTTCTTCTTGTTTTCGCCATTTTTTATCAGGCACAAAGAGTGACCTTAAAAGTTTCCTTTCAAATAAATTGACCTGAATAATTCTCAGTAAACGCTGAACACTCCATCCTTCTTGTGCCATGTGTTTAGCGAAGTTCACCAGCAAATAGGCAATTAATGCAATCCATATTTGCGTTTGTATCGCATTGCGGCTTC
>NZ_KB849655.1:1466126-1693712 GCF_000368765.1 Acinetobacter junii CIP 64.5 | reverse complement strand
CATCAATATGGCAACAAACTGATCCCAGCGGGTGGCTGATCTTAATTTTTGCCCAGAGTGGTGCAGTTTAGCCAGACGTTCAAAATCTTGTCTTAGAATGGGTTTGAGTAATTGATGAAATACGGTATTCTGATGTGACAAAACCTGAGTCCTTTATAGTTAAAGTGTTTGTTTGCACTCATATTTTAACTATTTAGACTCAGGTTTTTTTATTTAAAGCAAACTATGGGACAGTAGTGCGGTAACGTCCCTTTTTTATTTATTCGATTGTTATTTTTTCAACGCTTTAAAAGGAATAGCTTATAATCCTTTGAGCCAGTTTTAGTGTCTAGTCAATGATGAATGCTTTAGAACGTCGTTCAACCTTTGCCTTAAGTAGCATTTTTGCCTTACGCATGTTGGGCTTGTTCATGATTATTCCTGTTTTTTCAGTTGCAGGGCAATCATATCAATACGCAACACCTGCTTTGATCGGTTTAGCTGTCGGGGTGTATGGCTTAACGCAGGCGATCTTACAGATTCCCTTTAGCTTGTTGGCAGATCGTTTTAGTCGTAAGCCACTGGTTGTTCTCGGACTGCTATTGTTTGCGATTGGCGGTGCGATAGCAGGGTTTTCCGAGACGATCTATGGTGTAATCATCGGTCGTGCGATTGCGGGTGCTGGTGCTGTTTCGGCAGTTGTGATGGCCTTGTTGGCAGATGTAACCCGTGAAGAGCAACGAACGAAAGCAATGGCAGCCATGGGTATGAGTATTGGCTTGTCTTTTGTGGTGGCATTTAGTTTAGGGCCGTGGTTGACGAGTTTAGTCGGAATCTCAGGTTTATTTTTTGTCACGACCATCATGGGATTAGCCGCGATCTTAATGTTGTTATTGGTGCCGAAAGTCACTCGCCATCATCGAAATTTTCAACAAGGTTATTGGGCACAACTAAAACAAGTGATTCAAATGGGCGATTTAAATCGCTTGCATGTGTCAGTGTTCTCATTGCATTTATTGCTCACTGCAATGTTTATTTACATCCCTTCGCAATTAATCGACTACGCACAAATTCCTTTAGCAAAACATGGTTTGATTTACTTGCCCTTGTTATTGGTGAGTTTGTTTTTTGCATTTCCGAGCATCATCATTGCGGAAAAGTACCGCAAGATGCGTGGGATTTTTCTATCTGCAATCGCAGGCATTATTGGGGGCTTGTTAATTCTCATTTTTGGTTATGAATCGAAATATGTGTTGCTAACAGGCTTAGGAATTTTCTTTATTGCCTTCAATGTCATGGAAGCTTTATTGCCTTCTTGGTTATCGAAGGTCGCTCCGATTCAGTCCAAAGCCACTGCGATGGGTGTCAATGCAAGTAGTCAGTTTTTAGGTGCTTTTTTTGGTGGAACATTGGGCGGTCAGCTTTTGATGTTACAGAATACGGCGCTTGGCTGGAGTGTGTTAACGGGGATTGCTATACTATGGCTGCTGGTTAGTTTTGGGTTGTCTCAACCAAGATATTTGTCTTCAATCGTGCTTCGACTACCTGAAGCGCAACAAACAGATGAATGGTCTTCAAAATTACTGGCAATTCGTGGTATTGAAGAAGTCGTGGTGATGTCTGAGCAACAAGTTGCTTATATTAAGGTCGATAAACAACATCTAGATGATGCTGCGCGACAAGATTTAACGCACTTGTTGGGTAAAGAGGTAGCCATTTAAGCATAACTCTTATAAAGTAAAACATAGAAATAGATAGGACGTAGACAAGCTAATGCGTGGTGTGAATAAAGTTATTTTAGTCGGTACTTTGGGTAAAGATCCTGAGACAAAAACCTTTCCAAATGGTGGATCACTGACCCAATTTTCGATTGCAACAAGTGAATCGTGGACAGATAAAAATACAGGCGAACGAAAAGAACAAACAGAATGGCATCGTATCGTATTGCATAACCGTTTAGGTGAAATTGCACAGCAATACTTACGTAAAGGTTCGAAAGTTTATATCGAAGGTTCATTGCGTACGCGCCAATGGACAGACCAAAATGGTCAAGAGCGTTACAGCACCGAAATTCGTGGTGACCAAATGCAAATGCTCGATTCTCGCCAGCAAGGTGGTGAGCATCAAGCGGGTAATGATTTTAACCAACCGCGTTTTAACAACAATCAAGGCGGTGGCTACCAAAATACAGGCTATAACAACAACCAAAATGGTTATGGTCAAGGTGGCGGTTTTGGTGGTGGAAATCAGGGCAATTATGCAGGCAGTCCGCAAGCAGGTAATGGTTTTAATACACCAAAAGCCGCACCTCAACCTGCTGCTGCTCCAGCTGACTTAGATGATGATTTACCGTTCTAATCAGTTAAAAGACATGAAAAACCTCTTTTCCTGATCCGAAAAGAGGTTTTTTTATGGAGATTTATTGAAACTAGAAGCCAAGTTTAAATGGAGCTGAATCGAAGTTTAGGGTCTAGACAAATTTCTATTTCGATTCAGATTTTATTTTTAGAAAGGATTTTAAAGAAGGGGTTGATATATTAAATCACTGATTTATTTTAATTAATTTGATGTTGTATTTTTTAATTTGATGATGTTTCCTTTCAATATTGTTTAAAAAACTCGCCGAGATTGAGCATTATTTTTACAATTGGCTCTCTCTGTTATTCTAAAAATGGCTCTCGTTTCTTCAGAGCCGAAACGACAAATTAAAGCCATAGAAAGTATGCATGCGGAAGCGTCGTTTTTAATCCTTATTCCATTCTGGACGGAATAGGTTGAACGACACAGTTTTTAGGAGGTATTTGCGGCATGGTGTATGTGATGCCAAAAGCCGCTAATACCTTCAATATATTAAGGAAAATGATATGGCAGCACATCAAAATAGTTCTGAAGCCAATCTCTCCCAAGGTCTAAAACACGGGCTACAGTCACGCCACCTCACGATGATTTCAATTGCAGGTGTGATCGGTGGTTCTTTATTTGTCGGTTCAGGCAGTATTATTTACAACACAGGACCAGTGGTCTTTCTAACCTATGCCTTAGGTGGTTTACTGGTTTGGTTCATCATGCGTATGTTGGGTGAAATGGCGGTGTTAAACCCAGACAGCGGTTCATTTTCAACTTATGCTGACCGTGCAATTGGTCGATGGGCAGGCTTTTCAATCGGATGGTTGTATTGGTGTACCTTGGCGATGTTGATGGGATGGGAAGCCTATGTCGCAGGTAAAATTCTGAATAGTTGGTTCCCCTTTATCCCGATTTGGGCTTATATGGTCTTGGTCATCGGCGGATTAGTTGCAGTCAACTTACAAAACGTCAAAAACTATGGTGAGTTTGAGTTTTGGTTTGCTTTGATCAAAGTCATTGCGATCGTGGTGTTTTTGGTGATCGGTAGCTTAGCGATCATGCATTTATGGCCGTGGGCTGATGCGTCTGCTTCTGGGGTCAGTAATCTAACCGCTCAAGGTTTTATGCCAAATGGCGCATCGTCAGTGATTACGGCATTACTTGGAGTTATGTTTGCCTATATTGGAGCTGAAATTGTCACGGTTGCAGCGGCTGAATCAGAAAATCCATCGAAAGAAATTCGTAAAGCCTCAAATTCAGTGGTTTGGCGAATTGTATTATTTTACGTCGGTTCAATGTTTGTCGCGGTTTGTTTGATTCCACATAATAACGAGTTATTAAAAGACTCAACTTGGGGAACTTATAGTGTGACTTTAACGGCACTCGGTATTCCAGAAGCACGTCATATCGTGAATTTCGTGGTGCTAACTTCAGTATGCAGTTGTTTTAACTCAGCATTGTATACCTGTTCACGTATGCTATTTTCATTATCAAAACGTGGTGATGCACCGAAAAGTTTTGGTTCTGTAAATAGTAAGAGCAGCCCTTGGGTAGGGGTGATTGTGTCATGCTTTTTCTCAGTAATTGCTGTGATTTTAACGGCTACCGAAAGTATGAATGTATATGACTTTTTCATGTTAACTACAGGTGCAGCAACACTGTATGTGTATTTAACCATTGCCTATTCTCAGCTGCGTATGCGTAAAAAACTTGAAGCAGAGGGCGCAAAAATTGAATTTAAAATGTGGTTATTCCCTTATATCACTTATCTCGTGATATTTGCCATTATCGGTGCAATTCTTACCATGTTGATAGAGGGAACCTATTTTAAAGAAGTCATTTACACCACAGCGCTCTTTGGCATTATCGTGTTCTTTGGTTTTGTCTCGCAAAAATTGCGTTGGGGTGAAGAGCGTCGAGCATCTCACCTGAGCCAAGTGCATGAAGAAAAATTGGTCTAAGTTCGTTTAAAAGTGAAAAAGAGCCTCAAATCATGAGGCTCTTTTTTTTAGATACGACAATCGTAAAACAGCATCAATTGAGCGTGGGAACACCTGCTTCTCGTAAGCATTGCAATAACACACCAAAAGCCATCACCATGTCTTTTTCATTAACACAGGCGAAGCCCATCAACAGTCCACGTTCAGCGAGAGCATGTGATTGCATGTAATATTGCGACAATGGGCGAACTTTCACGCCTCGTTCTAAGGCTTTACTGGTAATCGCGACATCATCACAATCACTTGGTAATTTGAGAACCAAATGTAAGCCTGCGGCTTCATCATATTCATGTAGAAATTCAGTACCTAGATAGCGTTTGATCAAACTGACCAGATAATCCCGGCGTTTGCCATACAGTAGGCGCATACGTCGAATGTGCGCTTCATAATGACCTTCACGAATAAATTCAGCGAGTGCTTTTTGTTCAAGCAAATGCCCACCACGATATAGTTCTGCTGCCACGATTCTTAAAGATGAGAACAAGGGTTTAGGCACAACGAGATATCCAATTCTGAGTGATGGATAAATGGTTTTACTGAAGGTACCCATGTAGAGCACAGGGGCATTATTTTCTAAACCCTGCAAGGAGGGATAAGGTTGTCCTGAGAATCTAAACTCACTGTCATAATCATCTTCTACGATCCAACTGTTGTGTTGACGAGCAATTTGAATCAATTCTTTGCGTCGATTTACACTGAGATGAGAGCCTAAAGGATATTGATGAGAAGGGGTAACAAAGATCAGTTTAGGCGGTTGAGTTGGATTGTTTTCAGGAATAATACCTTCTGCATCAACGGGCATAGGTTGAATATCCAAGCCATTGATCCTGAGTGTGTTACGCATTCCCCAATATGCGGGATCTTCAATCCAAACACGATCACCAATGTCACTCAGCGCACGAGAAACTAAGTCAATCGCTTGATGAATGCCTTCGGTGATAATGATTTGATCTGCATCACATTGCACAGAGCGGGCGACTTTTAAGTAATCTGCCAAAGCACTCCGAAGTTCAATACATCCCCCAGCATTGCTATAAATCAGTCGATTCACATCAGGTTCACGACTTAAACGTGCTTGAATACGACTAAAAATATGATGTGGAAACTCAGTGACATCAGGTGCCCCGGGTACAAAAGCTCCCCATTGATGCGGTGATGCAGCAGCATAGCCCAATAAGTTTGAGCCACGTTGTGATAGTACATATGAACTTTGGATATTAGGGAGTTCAGGTTTTTTCTTTTTATTTTTGGTGTTTAAGAAACTTTCAGGGAGTTTTTCTGCGACCCAAGTTCCATGTCCTGTACGTGCTTCTAAATATCCTTCTGCTTGTAACTGCTCATAAGCACTCAGCACAGTGTTTCGAGAGACATGAATTTCACTGGCTAAATCACGTGACGCAGGTAAGCGCGTCATCGGTTGAATGACGCCTTCTATGATTGCACCACGTAGACATCGAAAAAGGCGTTGATGTAGTTTTCCCTCCGTGTCTTGTTGGAGCCTTTGCAGCAAATGATCTCCAAGTAAACTACGCAATTGGCTCTCTCCTACAGTTTAAAAATGGCTCTCGTCTCTTGCCTTGAGACGAGCGAAATTACAGCTATAGGCAGTCATTGTATCGCATCCTAAAAATCGACCCCTAGGATGTACGACCAAAGCTGTAACTGATGATGAGATATGAGGGAATAAAATGGATACTCAACATTCTGCACTGAATACACGCAAACAGCAAGCAACGCCACGTGGCGTCGGTGTGATGTGTCAGTGGTATGCAGAAAAAGCTGAAAATGCAACCATTTGGGACAAGGAAGGCAAGCAATATATCGATTTTGCAGGTGGTATTGCAGTACTCAATACAGGCCATCGTCATCCGAAAGTGATCGCGGCTGTCACAGAGCAACTGACTAAATTTACCCATACGGCTTATCAAGTGACACCTTATGAAAGTTATGTTGCTTTGGCTGAACGCATTAATCAGCGCGCGCCGATCGCAGGTGCAGCGAAAACAGCATTTTTCACTACAGGCGCAGAAGCAGTTGAAAATGCAGTGAAGATTGCACGTTCATATACAGGTCGTCACGGTATCATTACTTTTGGTAATGGTTTCCATGGACGCTCATTTATGACTATGGCAATGACAGGTAAAACAGCACCATATAAACGTGACTTTGGTGTGATGCCAGCAGGTGTATTCCATGCGCGTTATCCTGTGCCAGAAAAAGGTATTTCAGTTGCAGCAGCGATTGAAAGTGTTGAAGATATTTTTAGCGAAGATATTGCCCCACATGACGTCGCGGCAATTGTGCTTGAACCTGTACAAGGTGAAGGTGGTTTCAACGTTGTACCTGCCGAATTCTTAAAACGCTTACGTGCTTTGTGTGATAAGCACGGTATTTTATTGGTCGCTGATGAAGTGCAATCTGGTTTTGCGCGCACAGGCAAATTATTTGCCATGAATCATTATGAAACCAAAGCAGATTTGATTACGATGGCGAAAAGCTTGGGTGGTGGTTTCCCAATCTCAGGTGTAGTGGGGCGTGCCGAAGTGATGGATGCACCAAACCCAGGCGGTTTGGGTGGCACCTATGCAGGTAGCCCAATTGCAGTTGCTGCTGCTCATGCGGTGATTGATGCAATCGAAGAAGAAAACTTATGTGATCGTGCCAATGAGCTAGGTACAGAGTTGGTTACTGTTTTAAAAGAAATTCAAGAAACTTCAGGCGATGTTGTTACTCAAATTCGTGCTTTGGGTTCAATGGTCGCTGCAGAGCTAGAAACAGCTGAACAAGCAAAAGCAGTACAAAGTTATGCAATGGAACATGGTTTATTGATTCTCACTTGTGGTAAATACGGTAATGTTATTCGTTTCCTATATCCGTTAACCATTCCTGCTGAGCAATTCCGTCAAGGTCTCGATATTTTAAAACAAGGTTTTGCAGCATTAACAGCAGACAGTGCACAAGCAGTGGAGCAATCTGCATGATTCAAAACAATTTGCAGTATTTATTACAGCACCCCGATATTTCATTAGCTGCACCTGCGGCTCATAACGATATCGAAGTGAAAGATGCTGCGACAGGTGAAACACTGGCATGGGTGAAAAGTTATGACCGTGCTGGTGTTGAAGCCGCGATTCAGCGTTCAGCCCAAGCCCAAGCTGCATGGAAAAAGCAAACTGCTTTAGTTCGTGCCGATGTGCTTTGGGCATGGTATCAGTTGATGCTTGAGCATAAAGAAAATCTTGCACAGATTTTAACTGCCGAACAAGGTAAACCGTTGGCTGAAGCTCGTGGTGAAATTGGTTATGCCGCTTCATTCATCCGTTGGTTTGCTGAGCAAGCTCGTCGTATTGATGGTGAAGTGTTAACGCCAACATTGCCAAATC
Organism: Acinetobacter junii CIP 64.5; assembly: GCF_000368765.1. GTDB lineage: Bacteria > Pseudomonadota > Gammaproteobacteria > Pseudomonadales > Moraxellaceae > Acinetobacter > Acinetobacter junii. The sequence goes on along the minus strand of NZ_KB849655.1, from coordinate 1,686,004 downwards.
AACGTTTACTTGTTATTAAACAAGCAATCGGGGTGACTGCTGCGATTACGCCGTGGAACTTCCCTGCGGCGATGATCACACGTAAAGCTGCACCAGCAATTGCGGCGGGTTGTTCGATGTTGGTCAAACCGGCTGAACAAACGCCTTTGACTGCATATGCACTGGAAGTGTTAGCTCTCAAAGCAGGTTTGCCTGCCGATATCTTGTTAAATATCAGTGGTGATGCGATTGAAGTTGGCAAAACACTGTGCGAGAGCGATATTGTACGTAAGTTGAGCTTTACAGGTTCAACCCAAGTGGGGCGCATTTTAATGCAGCAATGTGCGCCGACGATTAAGAAGTTATCGCTCGAATTGGGTGGTAATGCACCTGTATTGGTGTTTGATGATGCCAATCTCGATCAAGCCGTTCAGGGCATTATGGCGAGTAAATATCGCAATAGTGGTCAGACTTGCGTATGTGCGAATCGAATTTATGTACAAGATGGTATCTACGATGCTTTGGCGGATAGGTTAGTTGAAGCTGTGGCTAAGCTACAAGTCGGTGATGGTCGTCAGGAAACATCAACGCAAGGTCCATTGATTGATGAAGATGCGATTGCCAAAGTCCAGTCACATATTGCTGATGCGACTTCAAAAGGCGCGACAATACGTATTGGTGGTCAGCGTTCAGCACTCGGTGGCACTTTCTTTGAACCGACGGTACTGACCAACGTCACTCAAGACATGAGAGTATCTAAAGAAGAGACCTTTGGTCCACTGGCGCCGTTATTCCGTTTCAAAACTGAAGACGAAGCCGTAGCCATGGCAAATGATACGGAATTTGGTTTGGCCGCATATGTGTTTACTCAAAGCGCAGCTCGTCAATGGCGTGTTGGTGAGGCACTTGAATATGGCATGGTTGGAATTAACACAGGAGCAATTTCAAATGAAGTTGCGCCATTTGGTGGAGTTAAACAATCAGGCTTAGGTCGTGAAGGTTCAAAATTCGGCATTGAGGAATATCTCGAAATGAAATACCTCTGTGTGGATTTATCTGAGTAAATCTTGGATAACTGAACACTCAAATGTGTTCGATAAAAACGGTCATGCCCATTCATGACCGTTTTTTTATTAAGCCGAAAGATAACCTTTGTGGCTCTCAGACAAACTTCTTAAATGTTCAATCAAGGTTTCGATCAGGCGTTCGACGACAAGGCGTTGTCCTTTTCGAGATACGTAGACCAATTGCAAGGTCCCAATATTAGATTTCCATTCAGGCATCAAATGAATCAGTTTACCTTTGCGAATGTCGGATTCCACAGTTAAGAATGGTAGGTCAGCGATACCTAAACCATCTGCTACTGCATAATACACACCGGCCAAATCATTACTTTTGATTCGCGGTTGATAGGGAACATCCATCGTTTCCCCTGTGCGAGTATTGCAAAAATGCCAAATATAATTTGCTTTTTGGGTGCCTAGGCTAATGCTTGGATAATCTTTAAGATCAGAAAAATGCTTGATGCTGCGACCTTGGAGTAACTCAGGGGAGGCAACTAGACAATGATCTGTTTTAATGACATCTCGAACAATTAAATTAGAATCTTCATTTGGTTCAAAATTGGTTCGAATCGCGAGATCAATATCATCATGTAAAATATCCACTCGTCGACTGGTGAGCTCAAGTGATATTTCTACTTTAGGATAGGTTTTTAAAAATTGATTGAGGATTTTGCGAATTTGAAAATGCATCATTAACGGTGGACAGCTAATTTTAACTAAGCCTTGTGGTTCGCTTTTTTGTTTGAGTAAGACATTTTCCGCACACTCAACTTGAGTGATGACTTTACAGCACTCTTCATAAAATTTTTGACCTAATTCGGTCACTTTAAAATGTCGAGTTGTACGCTGAATGAGGCTGACATTAAATTTATTTTCTAGGTCAATGATACGGCGGCTGAGCTTTGATTTGCTGATATTTTCTGCTTCACTTGCAGCACTAAACCCACCATGTTTTACCACTAGATAGAAATAATAATAATCATCAAATGAGTTCATCAAGGCAGATCAAATCCTATAACTATTCAGTTGAGAATAGCATGAACTATTCTCAACTGATGGAGCAGGTCAATTATTTTTGATTAGTGTTTTGATTATAGCTGTTGATCAAATTACGATAATCTGGAATGTGGTTTGAGAATAATGTTCCCAATCCTTCAATATCATTACGCCAGACACGATGTAACTCACACGCCATACCAAACCATGTCATTAATTGAGCACCCGCTTTAGACATACGATCCCATGCTGCATCACGAGTCAACTCATTAAACGCACCTGAAGCATCGGTAATTACAAAAACTTCAAATTCTTCAGCAAGTGCTGATAGTGTTGGGAAAGCCACACAAACTTCAGTCACAACACCTGCAATAATCAATTGTTTTTTGCCAGTTGCTTTAACCGCTTTAACGAAATCTTCATTGTCCCATGCATTAATCTGACCTGGACGCGCAATATAAGGCGCATCGGGGAACATTTCTTTAAGTTCAGGAACGAGGGGACCATTTGGACCATTTTCAAAACTTGTTGTTAGGATTGTCGGTAAATTAAAATATTTCGCAGCATCTGCAAGTGCCAACACATTATTTTTAAATTTGTCAGGATCGATATCGCGGACTAATGACAATAAGCCTGTTTGATGATCGACCAATAACACAGCCGCATTATTCTTATCTAAACGAATATAGTCTTGGCTCATGATTTTATTCTCAAGTTGTTTTAGGTTGATTTTGAAAGAAAGGCTTCGATTGAAGCTTGAAATTAAAATTATGCTATTGGAAATTTTCTAGGTTCAGAAGTCTGAAAAATGAGACAAACAATACTATAAATAGGATTATTTAAGTCTCATCCTGATTTATACCCTGTGACCAAGTTATTTGTCCTATTTATGAAATAATGTGTTGCTGTCCTGTGCCTATAAGTCTGTCTCCGTGAGGCGTAGAATAATCATCAAGATCGCAACTTCTACACTTTAGGAGTAAAAAGATGAAAACGATTACAGGTATTTATCAAAATAAACATATGCATTGGGTGGGTGATGGTTTCCCAGTGTACAACTTATTTTCTTATGATCGCTTAGGGCAAACAATCAGTCCTTTTTTACTTTTGGACTACGCAGCACCTTATCGCTTTGAACCAACTACAGTTCAGCATGGCGTGGGTACACATCCACACCGTGGATTCGAAACTGTAACAATAGCTTATCAGGGTGAAGTGACACACAAAGACTCAGCAGGTGGCGGCGGTACGATCAAAACTGGTGATGTACAGTGGATGACTGCTGGCTGTGGAATTCTGCATCAAGAGTTTCATTCTCCTGAGTTTGCTCAGCAAGGTGGTTTGTTTGAAATGGTGCAACTATGGGTCAATTTACCTGCACACTCAAAAATGACACCTGCAAAGTATCAAGCGATTGAATCTAGCAAGATTCAGAAAATCGCATTAGATGATGTGGGCAGCGAGTTACGTGTGATTGCGGGCGAATACCAAGACCTTGCAGGTGCAGCAACAACATTTAGTCCAGTCAATGTTTGGGATGGTCAATTGATCGAAGGTCAAAGCCATACGTTCTATGTGCCTGAAGGACACACCACATTGTTTGTGCTGTTGTCAGGTCAGGTTGTATTGAGTAATCAAACCATTGATTCTCCAAGTTTAGTCGTGTTAAGCCGTGAAGAGATTGATTTTGCTGTTCAAGCAACTCAGAACAGTAAATTCTTGATCTTAACTGGCCAACCATTGAATGAACCAATCGAAGGTTATGGTCCATTTGTAATGAACAATAAAGCGGAAATCGTTGATGCAATTAATGATTTTAATCGTGGTAAGTTTGGAATAATGAATTAAGTTTAACCAAACATTGATTCATATAAGAAAGCCCATAACTCCTTTGACGTTATGGGCTTTCGGCTATAAGGTTCCTCTATTGATTATTTTAATGTTATGTCACTTATAATTATGCAGTTTATTATGTGACTCAGTTTTCATTGTTGTGTAATCAGAATAGCCCCATTTTTGTGACTTGCAAAGGGGGATCAGCGTGAAAAATGGAAAAATAAAGAACGATCTGTATATTTTTATTATTCATTTAATAATAAAATTAATTTATTCATAAGCTTACGATTAAAAAATCAGCTGTGCTAAATGTAACAATACATGAAGACATTATTACTACAAAAGTATGGCTTAAATGCTGAATCTGGTATTTTTTAATACGGCATTTGGGTTAACTATCAGTCATAATCAAGAAAAATCATCAACTGATGGGACAAAAATTTTGGATATTGCAATTATTGGCAGTGGAATGGCAGGACTCGCTGCCGCCAGAATCCTACATGATGCAGGGCACAAAGTAACCATATTCGAAGCACTCGCTGGACGAGGTATGGATAGCCACAGTATCGAATTCGATGGTGGTATTATTGATGCACCCTTACGTGTGATGAATCCTAAACTTTGGAAGAATACCTTAAGTTTAGCCAGTCACTTAGGAATAGAAACGTTTCCAGTGCGCACGTTTATGGCGTGTAGTTGGTTGTTTGAAGACAAAACAGACACATGGTTGACCACTTCGCGCAGTCGAATTGGTAACTTTCCGATTATTAATAACCGCAAAGGCATTCAGCAATATGGCTGGCGTCTCGTAAAAGGGATGTTGCAACTCAAAACTGCTGTTAATCAATTTTTCAAATCAGATAATCAAGACATCACCTTAGCTGAATTCATGAATCAATATCATATTGAAGAAGTATTTTGGCATGGTACGGTGATGCCAGTGCTGTACACCATTTGTACATGCCATCCTAAAACCATTGGTGAATGGCCAGCTAAACCATTACTTGAATTTGTACGTCAATTGACGGAAGGCGAAGCACTACTACGAATGAAAGGTGGAACACCTGCTTTGGTGAATCGTTTAATCGAAGGGATTGAAATTCATAGTGGTGCGCCCGTTCAGAAGGTTGAAGAGCACAGCGATAAAGTATTGGTCGACAATGGACAAGGTGAAAGCAAAGCTTTTGACCGTGTTGTGATTGCAACGCCGACACCTGTGATTGAGAATTTCTTAAAGCAGCCTCAATTTGCTGATGACATCGACATATTGAAAAAGTTCAGATTTGAAGATGGTGATTTGGTGATTCATACCGATCCTGTCGTCATGCCAGCACGTCGTAAAGATTGGGCTGTATTGAGCTATATGATGGATCGTAAATTTACCCGCCAACAATTTACAGTTTGGATTAATGCAGTTGAACCATCTTTAGTGGGAAAAAATGCAGTGTTCCAAACTTGGTGTCCAGTCATTGACATCGATCCAAAGAAAATTATTTCTAAGGTTAAATTGACACGAGCAGTGGTTGATTTAGAAACTGTTGCTTTGAATAAAGAGATTCAACAACGTCATCTACAACAGAATCGTAAGGTCTTTTATTGTGGTTCTTGGTCATGTGATGGCTTGCCAATTTTAGAATCAGCAGTGACTTCTGCGATGCATATTGCAGAAATTTTAGGTGCCCCAGTTCCATTTGTTGGACTTAAACCACAAGTTAAAGTTGCACCTGAACTCGGTTACTAAATATGAAGCGCTTCAAGCAAGCATGGATTGAAAGCCTCATCGGGCATAAATATGCCATAGATGCAAAACGACTTGGTGATGAATCTAGGCTTGCTTGGAGTAATTTAGGATATTGGCAACAGCTACAGGATTATCCCTTAGCATGTCAAACGTTAGCAGATCAAATCGCTGAGGCAGTTCAGCTTAAAGGTTCCGATCGTGTTTTAGATCTCGGATGTGGGCAAGGTGCAAGTTTATTGCATTGGATTGAGCAGTATCATGTTCGTCAACTCAGTGCAGTGGAGCTGCAAGCTGAATGTGTCAAACGAATTCAACATGAGTTACCGCAGGTTGAAATTTATTGCCAATCCTTTTTAGATTTACAGCAACCCGTTACTTTGAATTTATTTGATGTGGTGCTGTGTTTGGATGCAGCTTATCACAGTGATTTGAATTCATTTCTTCTCTCAGCATCATCAGTTTTAAATTCAAAAGGACGAATTGCTTTTCATTATTTAATGTGGTCTGACCGTTGGCAAAACTGTTCTCAACTCCAAAAGCAACAATACCGTTATTTATTAAAGGCTGCGGATGTTAATGATTTAAACCTTCAAACAGAGTCAAAATTGCGTCTAAACTTGCTAGAAAATGGTCTAGATGACATCATTATTCAAGATTTTTCAGAACCCGTTTTAAACGGTTTTTCAAATTTTATAAAAAATAAAACCGCAATAAAAAAACCGTTTGATTTTGCTCAACTTAAGATTGAGATGACTGCCAAGTTGTGTGCAAAGCTCTACCATGATGGATTGGTGCGGTATATTCAGGTGAGTGCAGTCAAAAAGTGAAAATAATATGCCAGTCTTATATTCAGGATCATGCTTATGTGGTGCGGTCAGTTATCAAGCTAGTGTAGAGCCACATTATCAATTTAATTGTCATTGTCGAGATTGTCAGAAAGCAACAGGTGCTGCATATGCGCCGATCGCATTTTTTCATCAATCAGAACTCAATATTCAGGGTGAACTTCATTATTTTGAATCATTTGGTGCATCTGGGAAGCCAATTCGACGTGCATTTTGCCCGAGATGCGGCTCGCAAATGTTTGGGTTACCAGAAATAGTACCAGATATGATTTCGATTCGTGCAGGAACTTTGGATGATCCAAGTTTGTATCAACCGCAAGCAGAAATTTTTGTGAGTCATGCAAATCAGTGGGATATGTTAAATCCAGAGCTTTTGCATTTTGAGAAAATGATGAGGAAGAAAAAGTAGAAAATGGTGCCGGCACACGGATTCGAACTGTGGACCTACTGATTACAAGTCAGTTGCTCTACCAACTGAGCTATGCCGGCAACGTGGCGAGAATTATAGATAATCCGTAGAAAAAAACAAGCGAAAAAATGAGCAAATAATTCGATTTATCCCCACTAAAAATTTTTATATCAAATTTTGATCAATTTTTGCTTGTTTGAAAGTGAGATGTATGGGAAGAGCTGCTAAAACTGCAAAAGTACTTGCCCCGATTCAGAACTATATGAGTGGGATGCCCTAGAAAATATTTATAAATATTAGGAGTGACACTTTATGCCATAACACGAGAAATGTGGTTTTTTTGTGTCAAAAATTAAAACTAAATATATAACAAATATATAAAAAATCATTTTTTCATTGAATTTTTTTTGCTTTCTATGTATTGATATGAATTAAGCATTTCTGCATTTAAATTAGGGATAGTTCATGATTGATGTGCAATATTCCGAAAATGTCTCAATTCTTCAATTATCTGATACTGCTTTTGTATTGAAGATCAATGATGCGAAGGTATATCACTTTTTATTGACACACTGTGAGCGAGAATTGGGCTGGGGAAAAATGATTCAAACTTCTCAATCATTTTTAAATGGTGAGATTGAATATCAAATTAATCTTGCGGAAATGGATGTTGAACACTTTGGGCGAGAGTTTTTTATGTTAGAGCCTGAGTTATTGGACAACATTTCGAAAAATTAAAGCTACAGATATGACTGATTTGTTGAAGTATCAATATTTATCCTGAATAAAAATACATACTTATTGGTTTTGCCATCTCATCCCCAAGAGGTGGCTTTTTTTATGTTTGTTTTGTGACTTGATTTAATCTGAATCGTCTAGGGATTTGTATAAAAAATTAAGGAATAAAATTTATATGAATTACTCTATCTCAATTCGTATCGCAACCAACTCAGGATTTAATAGGATATATTGGAAAACATAAGGCAATAAAAAAAGCTTAAACCCTTTAGATTTAAGCTTTTAGAACTCTATGAGACATCATAGAAACTAAATTTGGCGAGAGAGGGAGTCATATTTGTTTTATAAGTAAATGAAATATAATTAAATAAAAATATATATTTTTAATTATACCCACATTTATACCCCCAACTATATAAGGGTGCTCTTATGTCATCTGATGGTTATTATTAAATGAACAAATAACAACCAGTTGGTATATCTGAATTATTTTACTCACAGTGAATCGATTTTGGCTGTGATCAAACATTCAGGCTATGCGGGACGAATGACCACACATGGTTTTAGATCTCTATTCCGTACAGTTGTAAACGAATCAAATCTGTTTAATCCAGATGCAATTGAACGCCAGCTTGCTCATGTACCTCAGAATAGGATTCGCTCGGCCTATAACCGAGTACAGTACTGGGATGAGAAAGTAAGGTTGCTGAAGTTGTATGAGAAACAAGTGAAAGAATGGATTGTATAGCTACGCCTTTGAGCGTGGTTTTTTTTGCCTGATATTTAATTTTGGGCTGGGAATTTATAGTGAAAAACCTAGGAATCGGGGTAAAAATTATTAGGAATTAATGGTTTGTAATCTAGGAATTGAAGTGCTATTTTAAAGGATCTGATCAGGGGTGAAAGTAGTAATTTACTTAAAAGCATATGGAATTAGAGCAAGTTAATAACGATACTGAAAATGACGTAATTGATACAGTTAATGAATTGGATAGTTGCGAAGACGAAAATTTTGTCATGGCTCTTGATGAAAAAATGGACGATCTTGCATCGTTACTAGTGGAAAAAATTTTAGCAGATAGTCGCTTTGATAAAGTATTGGGTAGCTTAAAGGAGAGGAGCCATCCCACTGAAATCAGGAAATCAACCAAAGAGGAAAGGAGTTATCCTTCAAGAAAAATTCAAAAGATTAGAGATTTAATTGATCCTAACAGAAAACCGCTACAGTTAAGTCAAAAAGTCAAATTTGCTCAAGAGTATTTGAATGTAATTGAGCTGATTTATACTGAGCTACAGACTGAGCTTGGCGAAAATTTTTATAAAACGGATAGCTCTAATAATACGTACCTAGAAATAGTGGATAGGATATTAAATGATCAAAATGATACTGTTGGATTGCTGTCTCGCCTTGAACGATTTGTACTGGTATTAGCTTATAACGCCACACCAGCTTATATGTTTGATGATGAAAGTGTAAAAGATTTGGATGAAGAGCCATTGAAAAAGGTCCAAAAGCGAATAACGGCTCTAGGTCATGAACTACTGTACTTATTTGATAATCTAAAAACCATACGTGCAATGAATGGAGGGAGATACCTGTCCTCACATATTCAATTATTCTTAAAATTTATGGAAGATTATAAATTTTCACCTGACAGGCATACTGGGCAGGAACGTAATTTACTAAATCAGGAAATTTACTTTAAACCTTTAAACGAACTTAATCATATTGTGTGTGATCTTAAAAATGCAATAAGTAAAGGAGAATTTGATAAGCGACCAACATTTCAATTATCGATGTCAAGCAGAAAAAAATCTTTTAATGATACTGTGAGCGGAATAAATGCTGAAAATTTCAAAATAGCCGTTAATAAGTATTCGAAAAAATTACAAGAAGCTATTACTTATTTTAAAAGTTATAGATCTAGTAGTATTACTCTCTATAGATTTAGAATTTGGCTAGATAGTGATAACCAAAAAATTACATTAGATCAATTTAAAAAATTTTTCAGTGAATTAAATAAGAGAGCAGCTAGACCTGAAGTAGGTTTTAAAGGATATCTAAACTTCTTTTATTTTTGGGATAAATATAATGATCAATGGTTCCAAGATATTGTATTGATAATAGATAGCGATACTTTGCTACAAGTAGGTGAAAGCAAACTTAATGGTAGTATTCGAAATGTGAGGCAAGAATTCGAAGATTATGCTGTCGAATTACTAAAGCGTAGAGGAAGCTTCATCTTCGAAAATGATAAAGTGCCCGAAATTGAAGTAGAGCCAGTTCCATTAATGAGACATTTAGATTTACCTTCTCAGATATTACTTGAAGTAAATGATCGTGATGGATGGAACGTATTTGAAAAGAAAATATTACCTTTTTTTGTATATCAGGAATTTTTAGAACTTACTGATGATGAAGAAATTCGAAGTAGATTTAGTAGAGGCACACGAAAGTTTGATACAGCAATTTGAGAAGATGGGTGTAAAAAGTTGTCGCTTCACAATATGATCGGCAAAACGTGTACACGAATAGAAATATGACTATGAAAGCCTAATGAATCACTGCATTTGTAGCTGAAGTCTTAGTGGGTATTATAAGGCTATATTACTAATACTAATTAAATATATGATTCTATATACACTCACATTATATAGAGCTCTTATCTAATTTAAGCCTATATGTAATTTCTTATTGATTAGCCCTATTGCTATGTAATAACCACAGGTACATAGCAATGGAACAAACTCGAATCAATCATTCACCTCTTATTACTGCAATTGAGAACTTTGTAGAGGATACTATTAATCGTACAGAACCATGGGATGGTTACTGGTCTGAATTAGGTGATTTACTCAAAGAACTGCAAGACCAATATAATCCAGATTTAAGATATTCAGCCTATAACGAAGCTATGATCGAACTCATGTTGGAATTAGAACAAAATTTGGAATCAGATGTTATAGATAGCTCAATATTAGCTGAGCTGAGTTTTTATGATGTTCAGTCTGTTTTTGATAAGTTTGAAAAAAGGCATCAACGGGAGGTACAGAGATTTAAACAAGATGAGTTAAGAAATCGAAGTAAAGCTCTAGAGTACACGGAAATGTTACTGGAGCATTATTCTAAGTTGGCTATTATTCGTGTTGATCTTTCTTACAGACAGGATAAACGTACCTTTATTGATATATCAGATTTCAGAAAAGATATTCGAAAACTATTGGATCGATTACAGGATGGGGATCGCCATTTCAATGATTTACAGGGATATATCTATGCCCTAGAACAAGGCACTGAAAAAGGATATCACGCTCACTTCCTGTTGTTCTATGATGGTAATAAAGTACAAGCAGATCGTTACGTTGCAGACTGTATTATTGATACTTGGAAGAAGATCACAGATGAGACTGGAATAGGGTATAACTGTAATACTGCCAAAAATCGTGACAGTTACAAGGCTACGGGCAATGATGCTCTTGGTCGTGTAAATAGACAGGATGAGGGAAAACGAGCTAATGTTCTAAAAATAGTACGTTATTTTACTGAGCCAGCTAAAATTGAACAATATCTCAGGATAAAAGTAAAGAATATGCAGACCTTTGGTCATGGCAAATTCTATAAACCTTCGAGACGAGGGGTAGATAAGACATTAGAACGACTAAAATGGAAAAGTGAATAGTCATTCCGCTGATTAAATGCTAAAACGAAATATAAGCTATTGTAATGATAAACCTTTTGAGGATAATTGGATTTTCCCTATTATCCTCAAAAGTGAAATGAAAACACATAAGCTGAAATATTTAACTATAGGTCATATCGAGCAAATCAAAAAATTATGGGTTCCTGGCAAAGACACATTCAATGACAAGGAGGCTTTCACTCTTTCTTTGGATCTAGAGCAATTGATCGAGCTTTTTTATATTTCAAGAGATTGTACTTATGAGGAAGCGGAGGAGGAAGTAAAGACTGGTTTCAATGTTGCCTTTAATATCTATAAAAAGCAAAGATTAGAGATCCTATATAATCTGATCTGAAAATAATCTCAGATATACATTATCTAGATGAAAACGAGTTTTTTAACTTTGCAAGGCTTGCCCATCGGCGAGCCTTTGTCATTTCTAGAGGTATATATTATGAGTTTAAATTGTCCTTATTGCTTATCGGATCAAGTCATTCAGGTGGTTAATCAGCAGGTGAATGGTTCTGATTCTACAGGTCTAGCAGCATCAGCTTCGTTCGCAACGATTGGTGCATCCATATCAAAGGGTTTACCTTTACCCGTATCACCACTGCTTGGCGGGCTTGCAGGTGCGGTCATTGGTGGTTTATTCAGCAGCATGTTTGATGAGCCGAAAAAGCCAATCACCCTGACCTACTATCACTGCAATCACTGTCAGCAGAACTTTCGTTAAGTCAGCATAGGAGAACGAATCAATGGCACATCAAATTGAACAAATCGCCTATGTTGGTGAAACCCCTTGGCATGGCTTAGGGAATCAACTCAGTCCAAATCAGCCACTGGAAGTTTGGGCACAGCAAGCCGGGATGGATTGGCGTATCGAGTCATCTGATGTCAGTTACATGGCTCAGAATGAACGTGGTCAGAACATCATCATGCCGTTTGAGGAACAACGTGTTTTGTATCGCTCAGATACTCAGGCACCGTTATCTGTGGTCAGTCAGCGTTATCAGGAAGTCCAACCAAAAGAGATTTTGGAGTTCTATCGTGATCTGACTGAACAATCAGGATTTGAGCTAGAAACAGCAGGTGTGCTGAAAGGTGGCAAGAAGTTCTGGGCTTTAGCTCGTACAGGTCAAAGCACTGCATTGAAAGGTAAGGATGTCAGTAATGGCTATGTCCTTTTGGCATCAGCTTGTGACGGTACACTGGCGACTACAGCTCAGTTCACCAGTATCCGTGTCGTCTGTAACAACACGCTTGCGATTGCTTTGAAGGGAGCAACGGCTAGTGCTGGTGTAGTCAAAGTACCGCATAGCACCAAGTTTGATGCGGAGAAAGTGAAACAACAATTGGGTATTTCAGTGCGTACATGGGATGAACACATGTATGAAATGAAACAGCTCACACAGCGTAAAGTCAGTCAGCAGGAAGCAAAAGCTTACTTTGATGCCGTGTTCAACAATAGCACCATGTCAATTTCTGATCCTGAAGAGAACATCATTCAGTTCTATCGTCAGGTGGCAAGCAACCCACCACAGCAAAACAAGGCTGAGCCAAATGGAAGAGCCATGAGCAAGGCTTTAGATATGTTTAATGGTCAGGGACGAGGGGCAGATCTTTCATCTGCGAAGGACACGGCTTATGGCTTACTCTGTTCAATCACGGAATTCGTCGATCATGAACGTCGTGCCATGAGTACAGATCATCGCCTTGACTCAGCATGGTTTGGTGCAGGCGCAGGTCTTAAGCAACGTGGACTGCAACAGGCTCTATCTTTGATAGCCTAAGCTCATGCAACCTTAACCCCGCAAGTCTCAACAATCGCTGAATACAGCACATACGTAACTCTCTCTACTTTCAACTCACAATCAACAATCTGAATCAGCATACATATCGCCATACCCGACCTCGTGTCGGGTATGGCTTTTTTATGCGGTTCATTTTTACAAAAACTGAAATTTATAAGGATAGAACCATGAATCAAATCGCACCGATTTCAAATCAGACTGTACAGGCAGGTGTTCAGACAGTATTAAATCCATTAACCACAAACAAGCGAGCTAACTCTGCCAAACGCTTGGTTAGTACCAAAGATATGGCGTATCAAGATTGGCTTGAAGTTCGTAAACAAGGTATTGGCAGTAGTGATGCAGCGACAGCCTGTGGCTTAAATCCGTATATGTCGATGCTAGAACTGTGGCTAATCAAAACAGGTCGTCAAGCTCAGTCTATTGAAGATGAAAGCACAGGTCTTGCACCGTTGTATTGGGGTAAGCAGCTGGAACCTTTGGTGGCAGAGTTCTATAGCATGCACACCCATAACAAGGTGCGACGAATCAATGCGGTGCTTCAGCATCCTGATCCCGATAAACACTTTATGTTAGCCAATCTGGATTACAGCGTAGTCGGCAGCGATGAAGTTCAAATTTTGGAATGCAAAACAGCAGGTGAGCATGGAGCAAAATTGTGGCGTGATGGTGTGCCTTTATACGTGCTTTGTCAGGTGCAGCATCAACTGGCGGTGACTGGTAAGCAGGCAGCACATGTTTGTGTCTTGATTTGTGGGCATGAAACCAAGATCTTCAAAGTGACACGATCAGAATCGGTGATTGAACATATTGTTCAAGCAGAACGATATTTCTGGGAATGCGTGGAAAAGGATACACCACCATCCGTGGATGCAAGTGAATCCGCAGCTAAAGCGATTCAACAACTTTATCCAGCGCATGTACCTTTAACCGTAGAGGATCTTTCGCAAAACGAAAATGCCAATTTGATGTTCGACCAGCTCATCAAAATAAAAGAAGAGATCCAGCATAAGCAGGAACGCTTTGACCAGCTTAAACATGAAATCCAGATGATGATGCAAGACAAGGAAAGGGCAGTCTTTGCAAATGGCTCAGTAGTCTGGAAGAAAGCCAAGGATTCTATCAGCCTCAATACCAAAGCATTGCTTCAGCACCAGCCTGAACTCATCGAGCTTTATCCACTTCAAAAGCAGGGCAGTCGTCGATTCAACATCTATACCGACTAAGCCCTATCTACAGCACCCAATCAAAAATTCACAAAAATCGCTCCCCGCTCTCTACCCTTCGGTAGAGAGCAAATCGGTCGCGATTTCTGTAGCACTTTATCTGGCTCTACATTCTTTGGGTAACTTATTTGGTCCTTGTTCCGACCTACATACATAGACCCAAATTTGTAAGGTAATACATTAAGGAATATCAACATGATTAAAGGTTTAGCAATTACTCCTCCAATACTCGGACGGATCAGTATCGGTCGGATGATCGAGAAGAATGGCAAGCGCCTACCGGAAAAGGATGACCAGTTCACCATTACTTCCCAGATTCAAAGCAAAGAAGGCTGGGTTAAACATCCACTGGATGATCAGCTGCGAGCGAATGCTCCGAATCAAAAGCTACGTTCAATCCCTGTCAGAATGATCTTTAATGATCCTGATTTAAACCTGCGTGCAGAATACAGCCTGTTTGACCGACAGACTGGAAGACCTGTCTGTGTCGGTAATGGAGAAACCTGCCAACGTTTAACCAATCAAGGCGTGGAGCAACTTCCCTGTCCATCCCCTGATTTATGTCCATTGGCTCAAGGAGGGAACTGTAAGCCCTACGGGCGTTTGCATGTGAACTTAGATGAATCGGATGAGTTTGGCACCTTCATCTTTAGAACTACAGGCTTTAATAGTATTCGGACTTTGGCTGCGCGACTGAGTTATTACCATGCAGCATCAAATGGCTTGTTGTCATGTCTACCCTTGCAGTTGATATTGCGAGGCAAGAGTACGACACAAAGTTATCGTCAGCCGGTGTATTACGTGGATCTAACGTTAAGGGAAGGTATTAGCCTGAATGAAGCCATTATTCAGGCAAAGCAAATTGATGAACAGAGCAAGCAGGCGGGGTTTTATCAGGAGGCTTTAGACTTTACCGCAAGGAAGGGTTTGGGGAATGGAAGGATGGACGTAGACATGGAGGAAGGCTTGGAGGTAATTGAGGAGTTTTATCAGCCTGTCGGAGGCCAGCAGATCGAAGAGACTCAGACTGCATTTGATATTCAACAGGGATTGAAAGGATCAGTGACGGCTTTGAATTAAATCGTACAAGGTAAAACCTTACGAGATTGCCGTATCTCATGAGCGAGTTGCTCGAAATCATGAGATAGGAGTAAACATCATGAATGCATTTGTTGGTCAAACTTTCCCGATGAATCAAATCATTAATATTAAAGAGGTAGTTCAATTTACAAGTATCAGTCGAGCTAAAATCTATGAAATGATCAATCAGAAATCAAAATACTACGATTCTACTTTTCCAAAGCCTGTGCGACTAAGTGAATCTCGTATTGGCTGGTCAGCTTGGGAAATAAATCAATGGATTGAAGATAAGCTGGAAAATCGTGAATAAAAGTGGGGAGCTTCGGCTCCCTTATTTTTTGGTTTTCAGTAAACTATGGAAATGTTAAAAATCTAAAGAATAAAATGAATCAAGCCATTCACTACTACAATCAAAAGATGCTTTAAACGACATTTTCTGTCGCTGAGTGAAATCAATTCAGTGATTAATCACTATTTTTTTCCAAAAGTTCAACAAAATTTCAGTAAGATAAAGGTAAGCAAGTTTTCAGTTGATGCTACTGCGTCAAATAAGAACCAGGATTTTTCAGAACACTATGACCAACAATAACTTTTCACAAATCGCTTCTTTCATCTGGTCGGTTGCCGACCTGCTGCGTGGTGACTTCAAACAATCGCAATACGGTCGCATCATTCTGCCATTTACCTTGTTACGTCGTTTGGAATGTGTACTGGAAGAAAGCAAGGCTGCGGTACTGGCAGAACATGAAAAAGTCTCCAAGCTGAATCTGCCAGAAGAAGCTCAAGAAAAGTTATTGCTGCGTGCCACCAACGGTCTAGCCTTCTTTAATACATCCCCAATGGATCTTAGCAAAATGGGGCAGAGTGATATCAAGGCCAACTTAAGCACTTATGTGCAAAGTTTCTCTAAAGATGCCCGTGAGATCTTTGAATACTTTAACTTCATCGAATTTGTGGGCCTCCTCGATGATGCCAACCTTTTGTATAAAGTCGTGCAAAAGTTTGCTACCACGGATCTGAGTCCAAAGAACGTATCCAACCATGACATGGGTTTGGTGTTTGAAGAACTGATCCGTCGTTTTGCCGAAAGTTCTAATGAAACGGCTGGGGAACACTTTACCCCGCGTGACATCGTACGTTTGACCACGGCACTGGTGTTTATGGAAGATGATGACGTGCTGACCAAGGACGGCATTATCCGTACCATTTACGATCCTACAGCGGGAACAGGCGGCTTCCTGTCTTCAGGCATGGAATATCTGCATGAGCTGAACCCGAATGCGGTGATGCGTGCGTTTGGTCAGGAACTCAATCCAGAATCCTACGCCATCTGTAAAGCCGACATGCTGATTAAAGGGCAGGACGTGAGCCGGATTAAACTCGGAAATACGCTGTCGAATGATCAACTCTCGGTCGATCAGTTTGACTACATGCTGTCGAATCCACCCTTTGGCGTGGACTGGAAAAAGATCGAACAGGACATCAAGGACGAGCATGAACAAAAAGGCTTTGATGGCCGTTTCGGTGCAGGCTTGCCACGGGTATCGGATGGTTCATTATTATTCCTGATGCACTTGATCAGCAAGATGCGTGATGCCAGCAGTACCGAGAGCGGTAGCCGCATCGGGATTATCCTGAATGGTTCACCTTTATTTACCGGTAGTGCAGGCAGTGGTGAAAGCGAGATCCGTCGCTACATTTTAGAAGCCGACTTGCTTGAAGCCATTATTGCCTTACCGAACGATATGTTCTACAACACCGGGATTGCCACCTATATCTGGGTACTCAGCAATAAAAAAGCCGCTGAACGTAAAGGCAAGGTACAGCTTATTAATGCCTCAAACCTCAGTACCAAAATGCGTAAGTCGCTGGGTTCAAAACGTAACTATCTGACTGAAGCTGAAATTGCCACCATTACCCAAAATTACGGTGACTTTGTGGCGGTAGACACCTTGGCGCAGGATGGCGAAACCGAACAGCAAAAACCATTCGCCAGCAAGATTTTTGACAGCCATGAATTTGGCTACCGTCGCGTGACCATTGAACGTCCATTACGTTTATCGGCACAGATCACGGATAGCGCGATTGCTGCATTACGTTTTGCGCCGAAACCGTTTAATGCCGTGATGCAAAGTATCGATGCGCAATTGGGCACAGCCTTTGGTACAGTGTGGACAGCAGAAACTTATGGTCAGTTGCAGGACGTGGCGCTTGAGGTACGTGCCCTGATTAAAGCTGAATTCCCTGAGCTAAAAGAAAAAGACATTAAAGAGGTACTGGACAGCAAAATCTGGCTATTCCAGAAAGCCTTGATGGAAAAAGCCCAAGCCTTACAGAATGTGATTGGCACTGAGCAGTTTGATGATTTCAACCAGTTTGATGAAGTGCTGAAAAAAGCCCTGAAGCAAACCGACATCAAGCTGGATGCCAAAGAGAAGAAACAGCTGTTAGATGCCATTACCTGGAAAAATCCGGAAGCAGAACCAGTGATTAACAAGGTCGTGAAACAGGCGGAAAATCCATTATATGGCCAGTTCAACTACCAGGGCAAAGTTGTTGAGTTTGTGCAGGATGGTGACTTGCGTGATGCGGAGAATATTGCACTGAATCCAAAAGTCAGCACCACGGAGCTGATTGAAGATTACTTTAAACGTGAAGTACAGCCACACGTGCCGGATGCTTGGATCAATGCCGACAAGCGTGACGAGAAAGATAGCGAGATTGGCATTGTGGGTTATGAAATTCCGTTTAACCGTCATTTCTACGTGTACCAGCCACCACGTGATTTAGCTGAGATTGATGCGGATTTGGATGCGGTGAGTGCCGAGATTATGCAGCTGCTACAAGAGGTGCATTCCTAATGGCAAAGTATCAGGCCTATGCGGAGTATAAGGATTCAGGTGTTCAATGGTTAGGTGAGATTCCGAGTCATTGGAAATTAACGCGATTAAAATTCTTGGCAAAAATTAGAAATGGTCAAGATTATAAGCATGTAGAAACTGAAACAGGCTTCCCTGTTATGGGATCGGGTGGGCAATTTACTTTTAGCTCTACTTATATGTTTAATAGGCCTTCAGTGCTCTTGGGGCGCAAAGGGACAATTGATAAACCACTTTATATTGATGAGCCATTTTGGACAGTTGATACGATGTATTACACTGAAGTGAATAAGGACATTGATGTAAAATATTTTTATTACTTAAGCAAAACTATTCTCTTTAATCGCTATTCAACTAATACAGCTTTACCAAGTATGACACAAGAGAACCTCAATAATTTTGAGTTTTCTGTACCTCCCAGTGTTTTCGAACGAAATCAGATTAGAAATTTCCTCGACCATGAAACCACCAAAATCGACCACCTGATTGAAAAACAACATCAACTGATCGAACTGGTCAAAGAAAAACGTCAGGCGGTAATTAGCCATGCCGTGACCAAAGGACTCAATCCGAATGTCCCGATGAAAGATTCAGGCGTGGAATGGTTAGGGCAAGTGCCTGAGCATTGGAATATGGCTCCAGTCCGTAGGTATTTAGTTGAGCATCGACAAGGTTATTATACTACTGAATCATATGTTGATGAGGGATTAAAACTTTTACGTATTACTGATTTACGTGATTTAGGAGAAATTAATATATCTAATTGTCCTATGGTTAATGAAAGTGATACTACCCATTTATTTAAGTTGCAAAAAGGCGATGTTGTGTTTGCTAGAACTGGAGGTGCAGGATCGTTTGGAGTAATTACCGAAGATTATGAAAATTTAATTTATGCTTCATATTTGATCCGTTTCCGATTTATGAACAAGATATTTGAACCTGATTATTTAAGGTTTTTATTTCAATCAGATTCATTTCAACTTTCTGTGAAACAAAATATTCATGGGGGCGTAAATCAAAATATTCATGCTGAAGATATTAAAAATACTGTAATTTGTGCACCATCTTTATCAGAGCAAAAGGAAATCATTGAATATTTAGAGAATCAATGTTTATTGTTTGAAAATTTAATCTATAAAGCAAGCTATAGTGTAAAATTAATGCAAGAACGCCGTACAGCCCTGATTTCATCTGCGGTTACAGGAAAGATCGACGTTCGTAATTGGCAAGCCCCAACGCTTGCTGAGGCAAAAACGGAGTTAAGCGCATGAGTGAGCATTCATTAACGAGCTTAGCTTTGCCACAACTGACCCAAGATATTGTTTTACTTGTCCATGCCGCCAAACAGCGTGCAGCCGTAGCCGTCAATGCCGAACTGACCTTGCTGTATTGGCACGTGGGACAACGTATCCGACAGGAAATCCTCAAAGGCGAACGGGCAGAATATGGGCAACACATCATTGGCAATTTATCCAAAGCCCTGACAGCGCAATTAGGCCGAGGCTGGGGAAAGTCACAGCTCAACTACTATGTTAAATTTGCCGAAGTTTTTGATGATCTCAACTTTGTCCATGCAGTGCGTGGACAATTAAGCTGGACGCATCTTAAAACCCTGATGTATATAGATGACCACATCAAACGAGAATTCTATCTCAACATGGCAGTGCAGGAACGCTGGTCTACGCGAACGCTGGATGAACGCATCGGTTCAATGCTGTTTGAACGCACCGCCATTTCCAAAAAACCGGATGAAACCATTCTGCATGAACTGCAACAGCTCAAGGAACAAGGGGTTGTACATCAGCAGCTCTTGCTCAAAGATCCTTATATTCTGGACTTTCTCGATCTGAATGACCGCTATCTGGAAAAGGATTTAGAAGATGCCATTTTGCGCGATATTGAGCAGTTTCTTTTAGAGCTTGGTTCAGGCTTTAGCTTTATTGCCCGCCAGAAGCGTATTCAGATTGATGAAGATGATTTCTACATTGACCTGTTGTTTTATAACCGCAAACTCAAACGACTGGTCGCGATTGACCTGAAAACTGAAAAATTCCGCCATTCGCATAAAAGCCAGATGGAACTGTATTTACGCTGGCTGGCCAAATACGAACAGGAAGAAGGTGAAAACCCACCGCTGGGCATTATTTTCTGTACCTCCAAAAAACATGAACAAATTGAATTGCTGGACTTGGAAAAATCGGATATTCATGTGGCTGAATATATGACGGTTTTGCCACCCAAAGAAGTCTTGGAACAGCGCTTACACCTTGCGAGGGAACGTGCTAAACAACGCTTGCTCGCCGATGGAGAACAATAATCATGGACGCTACCCGTGAAAGTATTTTCCAGAACGACATCATTCAACAGATGCTGGCCCAAGGCTGGCAACTCGGAACCCCACAAGGTTATAACCGTGAAACCGCCTTGTATGAGCAGGACGTACTAGATTTTGTGCAACAAACCCAAGCACAAGACTGGCAGAAGTTTCAGCGCATCTTTCCGCAAGATACCGAACGGCATTTTCTAGAAGCCGTGGTTGCCCAGCTGAAGAAAGCCGACATCAATGCCACTGATGAACAGTCACGTAGCTATGGCACTTTAGGTGTGCTGCGTCACGGAGTGAAAACCCGCAGCGCACGTTTTTTCCTCTGTCAGTTTAAACCAGAACATGCGCTAAATCCCGATACCTTAGCCAATTACAAAAAGAACATCTGCCGCATTGTGCCAGAATTGGTCTATAGCCCGTATGTTACGGCTGCCGAGTTACAGGACATGGGCAAACAGGCCAAGAAATGGCGTATTGACTTGGTGCTGTTTATAAACGGCTTTCCTGTGGCAACACTGGAACTCAAGTCCGAGTTTAAACAGGCGGTGCAGAATGCCATGTTGCAGTACAAACGCACCCGCTTGCCGAAAGATCCAGAAACCAACAAGCCTGAACCCTTGCTGATGTTTAAGCGTGGCGCATTGGTACACTTTGCCGTGAGTCAATACGAAGTCTATATGGCGACCCAACTGGCCGGAGAAGATACTTTCTTCCTGCCATTCAATAAAGGCACGCATGACGGTGGCGCAGGCAATGATGTGCCAGAAGACCAGAATCAGTACGCTACGGCCTATCTGTGGAATGAAGTTCTCACCCCAGACAATTTGCTGAATATCATTGGACGTTTTGTCCATCTGCAAATTGAAGAAAAAGAAGACTGGGAAGGCCGCAAGTACAAAAAAGAACTGCTGATCTTCCCACGTTACCACCAGTGGAATGTGGTCACCAAACTGATCAATGCCGCCTTAGAGGAGGGCACTGGACAGAAATATCTGATTCAGCACAGTGCAGGTTCAGGCAAGTCCAACTCAATTGCCTGGACAGCACATCAGCTGTCGACCCTGTACGATCAACACAATCAGAAACTGTTTGATTCGGTGATTGTGGTCACTGATCGTACCATTCTGGATGCCCAGCTACAGGACACCATCTATCAGTTTGAACATGCCGATGGCGTGGTCGGACGCATCAATAACAAAGAGGGTGATGGCTCCAAGTCGGAAAAACTGGCCAAGGCACTGGAAACATCACAGCCGATTATCATTGTGACCATTCAGACTTTCCCCTTTGTGTTGCGTGCGATTGAAAACAGTACCAATCTGAAACAGCGACGTTATGCGGTGATTGCCGATGAAGCGCATTCTTCACAAAGCGGCTCTACGGCACGACAACTCAAAGAAGTGTTGATGCTGGAAGAGCGCGAAGAGGATGCTGAACTGTCTTCGGAAGATATTCTGGATGCGGTGGTGGCTGCACGTAAGGGCAGTAATAACCTCAGCTACTATGCCTTTACCGCGACACCGAAAGACAAAACCCTGCAACTGTTTGGCCGTGTACCCAATCCTGAGCTACCGCCATCCAAGCAGAACAAGCCGGAAGCCTTCCATGTTTACTCCATGCGCCAAGCCATTGAAGAAGGCTTTATTCTGGATGTGCTGAAAAACTATACCAACTATAAAGTGGTGTATAAACTCAAACAGAAAATTGAAGAAGCCGACAAACAGGTCGATGCCAAAAAAGCCAAGATCAGACTGAATCAGTGGGTGCGCCTGCATGACCACAACATTTCTCAGAAAGTGAAAGTCATTGTCGAGCATTTCAAAAATAACGTGATGGGCTTATTGGGTGGACAGGCCAAAGCCATGGTGGTGACCAGTTCACGTAAAGAAGCGGTGCGTTACAAGCTCGCTTTTGATAAATACGTGACGGATCAGGGCTATAAGTCCATTCAGGCTATGGTCGCATTCTCGGGTGAGGTTGAGTTTAATGACAAGGATACCGACAGCAGTGGTTTAGTCGGGCAGACCTTTAATGAACGCAACATGAACCCGGGGCTGAAAGGTCGGGAAATGCGCAAGGCCTTTGACAGTGATGACTATCAGGTGATGCTGGTGGCTAACAAGTTCCAGACTGGCTTTGACCAACCGAAACTGTGTGCCATGTACGTAGACAAAAAGCTGGGTGGTGTTGAGTGCGTACAAACCCTGTCACGCCTGAACCGCACCTATCCGGGCAAGGCGGAATCTGGCACCTTTGTCTTGGACTTCTTTAACGATCCTGAAGATATCCTGGCGGCCTTCCAACCGTATTACCAAACCGCTGAACTGGCCGATGTTTCCAATCCAGATCAGATCTTTGACCTGTTTGAAAAGCTGAAAGCCAGCAAGATTTTTCTGTGGACGGAAGTTGAACAGTTTGTCGAAGCGTTCTTTACCAAGAACAAATCCAATGCCGCGATCAGTAACATTTGCAAGCCTGCGGTTGAACGCTGGCAGAAACGCTATAGCCAAGCCATCGAAGCCTATAACAACAGTCGCGATATGCTGGAACGCTGCAAGAAAACCAATGAAGCGGTGCTGATTGCTAATGCCGACAATGCCTTTAAAGAGGCCAAGCTTGAAAAAGACAAGCTGGAAATCTTTAAAAAAGACTTGGGAAGTTTTACCCGTTTCTACGAGTTTATGTCACAGATCGTGGACTACGATGACAAAGAACTGGAGAAGCTCAGTCTGTATGCGCGTAACCTGCGTCCATTGCTGCGTGAAACCGCAACGAAAGACGATGAGGTGGACTTAAGTAATGTTAGTATGAGCCATTACCGCCTGTCCAAGATCCGTCAGCAGGACATCAAGCTGAAAGAAGATGCCGAAGATTTTAAGTTGGAACCGGGCAATGACCTCGGTGCAGCCAAGCCACGCGATAAGAAAGAAGAATTCCTGTCACAGATCATTGAGCGTCTGAATGATGTCTTTATCACTGATAACCTAACCGATAAAGACATGCTGAACTATGCCTATACGGTACGTGACAAGCTGGCGGAAAATGAGATTGTGATGAAGCAGATTGCCAACAATACCCGTGAACAGGCCATGCTGGGTGATTTCCCGAAAGCCATGGATGATGCCATTCTTGGCAGTAGTGCGGCACATCAGGAACAGATGATGCAGTTACTGTCTGATCCGGCGAAAGCCAGCATATTTGCGCGGGTGATCTTTGATATGTTGAGTGGTGGGTAATTTTAGAGAGGGAGAGGGGGGAAAGAGAATGCAAATTGATGCCCAAGTAAAAAGTATTTCAGATATTAATCAATTCTTTATTGTTCCTGATTATCAAAGGGAATATGTATGGAAAGCTAATGATCAAGTAAAACAATTCATCACAGATATAGATAATGCTTTTGAAACTTCAAATAATGATTCGAGCTACTATCTAGGGTCAGTAATTATTGTTAAAAAACAGGATAATTATGATGTCATAGATGGTCAGCAACGTCTTACTACAATCGTACTAACTCTCTGTGCGTTAAAAGATTTTTTAGAAAGTATTACCCGTACTGAATCTGCTGAAAACTTTTATAACGCGATTAAATCATGGTTATCGACTTTCAATATGAAAACGGCATCCCATCAAAACCGTGTAGAGTTGCAATACGAAGAAAGCCAAAATTATTTAGGCTATCTTATTCATAAAAAAGAATACAAAGGTAAAGTTACGCCATCTATTCAAAAAATGCAGGCTGCCTATGATGCGATGTATGAATATATTGCAAGTTTGAAGAATGAAGGACAAGAGCATCTGGTTGATTTTATTACTTTCTTTTTTAATAAAATTGTCCTGGTTTTTATTGTTTCTGCGGACCTTCATGGCGCATTGAAAATATTTGAAACCAGTAATCAGCGTGGGGCAAGCCTGGATGCTATGGATTTGGTCAAAAATCTTATTTTTAGTGAAGCTAATGAAAAAGATTTTCCTGATATCAAATCTAAATGGAAAATGGTTGTTGGAAATATTCATGCATGTAAGGAAGGGGAGAACCCATTACGCTTCCTACGATATTTCTTAATGGCACGTTACTGTAATAATGGAATTCTACGTGAGGAAGATATTTATAAATGGATCATTTCTGAGGGTGAGCCATTAATCAACTATAAAAATAAACCAATCGAATTTGTAAATGCATTATTGAGTGCTTCAGAACGCTATTCAAAATTAGTTAATGCGACAAGTTTAGCTGACCATCATCAAGCTTACCCTGCTGTAGTTAATATAGGCTACATTAATAAATATATGTCCAGACAGCACTTATTACTGTTGTTGGCCCTAGATGTTAATTGTGAAGATGAAGTGATCAATTATCTTGCAAAACAATTAGAAACTTTGTTTTTTGTGAGTAATACATTAGGTATACAGGCAAAATATAACGAGAATAATTTTAGTATATGGGTGCAATATTTCCGTGGCTTAAAAACCATTGAACAGGTAAAAGTTGCTGTTGAAAAAACTATTGCAAAATATATAACTAAAAAGGCGGCAGAATTTAAACAAACCTTCTTAACGAAACGTCATGATGCTTTTAATCCGCTTTATCGTCTGCGTTATATTCTAGGTACATTGGAAAATAAAGCGGCTGAGCTTTGTAATATGCCACTGAAGGATCATGGATTTATCCAAAGTCTGCAAGTTGAACATATTTTACCTCAGACACCTAAGGCTGATGTAATTCCTGAAGAGTATGGGGCTGACTATTTAGAATATAGTGGCCAAGTTTATATGTTAGGTAATGTGACATTATTAGAAAGTCAGATTAATCAGTCTGTTAATAATTTTAATAACCTAAGTGCAGATTGGTTTAAACAAAAGCAATCTGAGTATAAAAATTCAGCATTAGTACTAAGTAAAATGCTAGATAATGAGTTTAGTATTGGTAAAAATACCTCAACGAATCAATTTATCCATGATTATAAATATGCTTTTACTGAATGGAAAAAGGAGCAGATTCTACAGCGTCAGCAAGTTTTATTGAATTTAGCTCTTTTGGCTTGGACAATTAATGGGCAAAGAATAGACCAATATAAATTTGCTGATGAAAATGAGCAACGTACAAACATAGATCAAGTTATTACAGCTGTATTATAAGGAAACTGTAAGTCAAGGTAATCTTAGATCATTCTACATATTCAATATATTGTTTAATTATTTATCAAAATGATATTTAACTTTATTCCAGTAGCCACTTCGGTGGCTACTGGAATAAAAAGCGGGTATACGGATTTAATGGTTGATGGGGCACCTTCACCCCATCAATCTGATACCACCCTCAGATGGTTGATAGATCGACTCCGTAGTTGAGTTCCTCTGCGAAGTCCGGCAGTCCGTAACCGATGGTTTTCTTGTAGAAAGGAGAGACCTTCGCAGTCGGTGCCTTCTTCTTGTGCTTCGTGGTGTAGAGCATTCGTGCCCGCATCACCTCGAAGGAGTAACCGCGCCCTTCACGGTTCTTGTCCTTGGCCAGTCGGTTGATGGACTCCGTGTAAGCGTTGGTGACGGGCATGTCCGTCTCGAAGTAGGTCATGGTCTCTTCGCGCCAGTTTCCCACTGCCCTGACCAGATCGCTCCAGACTTCCTTTTGGCCCTTCGGGATGGTAGCTATCCACTCGTCCAGGGCGGCTTCTGCCTGGAGCCGTGTGGTGGCGTCCCAGATGCCGTAGAAGCGCTCCTTGTGCTCGTAGGCGGCCAGCAGTTGCGGGAACGCGCCTGTCCAGGTCTCCATGATGAGGCGCTCCCGGTCTGAGACTTCGTGAGCGCGTTTCAGCAGGATTTTCCGGTCTCCCTTGAGAGTCCGGCTCTGGGACGGTTTCAGCTCCTTTCTGAGGTCCTTGCGCACTCTCTCTAGGGCATCGTTGGCCATGCGCACCACATGGAACTTATCGACCACGATACGGGCCTGGGGCAGCACAGCCTTGACCGCTGCCCGGTAGGGGTTCCACATGTCCATGCTGACGATCTCGACCTTCTGCCGGTCTTTCAGCTTCATCAGGTAGTTGGTCACCACGTCCTGGCGGCGGGTGGCCAGCAGGTCGAGCAGGGTTCGCTCCTCAATGTTGGGTCAGAATGCAGCGGTAGCGCTTGTTCAGGTATAGCTCGTCAATGCCCAGGATGCGGGGCGTCTCGAAGCGGTGCCAGCGCCCCAGCAACTCGGCGCGGGCGTTGAAGATGTCGCGCACCGTCTTCTCGTCCAGGCCGGTCTGTGCCGCCACAAAGGTGTAGGGGTGGTTGAAGGATTCCTTCTCCACCTACTCATGCAGCCGCAGTGTCATACGGAATCCGTCCATCATCTCCGGTAGCTGGGGCCTGAATGTTGTCTTGCAGGCCCGGCAGGTGTATCGGCGGCGGACCACCCAGAGAGTGACCCGCTTGCCGTGGATGGGCAGATCACGATAGGGAACGTCACGCTTGCCGAACCGTACGAACTCACCCTGCACGCCGCATTCCTCGCAGGCGATGGGATCGGGCACGTCCACCTGGAAGTGCATTTCGTCGTCGGTTGATTTGCAGCCCAGTACTTGGTATTGCGGCAGGTGAAGGATGTTGTCGGGAAGTTCGGTCATGGTGTTGTATAGGCGTAGGTGTCAGTCAGATCCATCCGACTCGGCATTGGTGTTTGCTTTTTTACCCAACAAGCTGCTGGAAACTAAAAGTAAGGCACCGAGGACAATTGCAATATCAGCCAGGTTGAAGGCCGGCCAATGCCAGTCTCGCCAATAGAAATCAATGGAATCCACAACATAGCCGCGAAAGACCCGGTCAATCAGGTTGCCCATGGCGCCACCGAGGATAAGACTGTAAGCGATGGCTTCTCCTTTATGACGATTTTCAAGGATCAGCTTGATCAGAAAAATCGAGACCACTACCGCGATTCCGATAAAAAAGTAGCGCTGCCAGCCTCCACCATTCGCAAAAAGACTGAATGCGGCACCGGTATTCCATACGTGTACCCAGTTAAAGAATGAGGTCACTGAAATAGACTCGCCATATGCCATTGATTGTTGCACCAGCCATTTTACGGCCTGATCAGACGCTGCCAGCAGGCCCGATATGGACAATAGGGCATACGGCGAGAGCTTTTTGCCAATAATGAGCATTATTTAACCCTTCAACGCCAAAATGCGTCTAGCACCGTTAAGTACAATTACCCCCACGATGGTGCCGATAATCAGATCCGGATAATTGGACCCGGTCCACGCGACCAGAGCGCCGGCGGTGATGACCCCCAGGTTGATCACCACGTCGTTGGCCGAGAATATCCAGCTTGCCTTCATGTGCGCTCCGCCCTCCCGATGTTTGGATATGAGCAGCAGACAACTGGTATTGGCAATCAATGCGACGAAGGCGATCGCCATCATCATCAGCGATTCAGGCTCACTACCGAAAACAAAGCGTCGCACCACCTCGACGAGTACGCCGATAGCCAAAATCAGTTGCAGTACCCCTGCCAGATGCGCGGCACGTACCTGCATTTTCGCACTGCGCCCTACGGCATAGAGAGCCAGACCATAGACGGCTGCATCGGCAAACATATCCAGGGAATCAGCGATCAGGCCGGTAGACTGGGCGATCAGGCCAGCAGTCATTTCCACCACGAACATGATCGCATTGATACCGAGCAACACGCGCAGAGTGCCTGACTCCTGCGTAGCAGAGACTGCCGAGCTCTCAGCGGCCTTGATCGTCTCTGGGTCGGCAATGACGGTTTCCTGAAGCGAGGCGCCTAGCCCCAAGGTCGCCAGTTTCGCGGTAATGGGCTCAGCCTCGCCGTCATGCACGACCTTCAACCGGCGGTTCGACAAGTCGAAGGACAGTGCCCGAATCCCCTCAACGCCGTTCAGGGCCAGGCGAATCATGCGCTCTTCTGATGGACAGTCCATCTTCGGCACGGCATAAACACTGACCCATCTCCCTGGCGCCTCGGAGGAGGCCTGCATATCGATATCCGCCGCAGGCCTTGCATGGTCGCCACAGGGGCCTCCGCAGTTTTTACTCATGATATGACTCCACTTGAATGTGATCGGGTTTTCATTTAAAACTATATAGTAGCTATAATGTCAATAGCGTAGAGAATCCGTTGCGGAGGAACCCGATGCGTATTGGTCAGTTGGCACAGTCAGTAGGGGTAGATACACAGACGATCCGCTTCTACGAACGGCAGGGCTTGTTGCCGCCGCCTGGTCGGCAGGAGAACGGTTACCGTGTCTATACCGAGAAACACGTTGAGCGGCTGGCCTTTATTCGTCGCTGCCGCATCCTGGATCTGTCACTGGCAGAAATTCACGAACTAAAGCGCTATCAGGACGACCCTCATCAGTCCTGTACCGCTGTCAATGCCTTGCTCGATGATCACATCTCTCATGTGCGCTCGCAGATAACCGCTCTACAGGCGCTTGAGAAACAACTCGTTTCACTAAGAGCGCGTTGCAACGATGACCGGGAAGTTAAGGCGTGTGGGGTTCTTGCTGGAATTAGCGAGGGAAGCATGCATCAGCAGTAGGTTGGAGTGCCAACCAGATAATCCGATGAGATGCCGGTTTGCCTCACTCTCATGCAAAGGTAAGATCAACCATTTAATCCGCTTACCCTAAAAAGCCTACCATAGAAACTTTTAGAAGTTTTGAAGAGAAAAATATCATCGTTGCAAAATAGCCCAAAATTTAGCCTATTGCATAGACTATTTACCCTATCTTTTGCTTCGGAAAAGGCACAATTTTATTTCTCAAACTATCAATAAAATCAGACCATTCTTGCATCATCTTGATTCGATATTCTAAGTGTTGAGCATGGTTATAAGCTTGAGATACGGCATTACCAACTCGATGTGCTAACTGAATTTCAATTGCATCATGCATATAGCCCTGCTCATGAAGTGTCGTTGATGCAAGTCCACGGAATCCATGACCAGTCATTTTACCGTTATAGCCCATCGTACGGATCACACAGAGGAGTGCATTGCTACTCATGGGCTTTGCCGTGCTATGGTTATAGAAAACGTACTGCTTATTGCCGGTGAGAGGCCGTAATCCTTCAATGAGTTCAATTGCCTGTTTGGATAATGGAACAATGTGAGGCTGAGCCATTTTCATTTTCTCAGCAGGTATTCGCCATAAATGATTATCAAAATCAATCTCATTCCACTCCATCATTCTGAGTTCAGCTGTGCGTACAAAAGTCAGCGTCATTAGTTGAATGGCTGTTTTAATCATTGGATTGCCATGATAGCGGTCCATTCGCTCAAGGAAGGGTGGGAACTCAGAAATATCCAAACGTGCCATATGCTTCACTTTACGAGGTTTTAAAGCCTCATGAAGATGAGGTGTCGGATCATTCTCGATGAGACCCTTACGAATCGCAAAACGGAAAATACGACCTGCTAAAGGTATGGAGCGTTTAGCCATTTCCTGTGCGCCACGTTCTTCGATTTTTTTGGCACAGGCAAGCACATCTTTACCTTTGATTTGATCAATAGGCATATTGCCTAAATCTGGGAAAAGGTCTTTTTCAAATACGGATAAATCACGTAAATAGGTATTTTCTTTAATAACAGCTTTACGGTCTTCCATCCATTCCATAGCAAGTGCTTTGAAAAGCGTATTTTCAGCAGCTTGTTGTTTCTTTTGCTTCTTCGCTTCGTTGGGATTAATCCCATCTTTTAACTTTAACCGAGCTTCGTCTCGAATTCTTCTTGCTTGAGCCAGTGAGGTTTCAGGATAGGTACCGATGCTGAAAATATTTTCTTTACCGTTAAAGCGGAACTTCATTCGCCAATACATACCGCCCGATGGTGTGACTTCTAAGTACATACCTTTCTCATCGGAATAACGAGCTTTTTTTTCTAGGGGTTTAAGCTTTCGTACTTTTGCATCTGTAAGCATTTTGAAGTTCCGCAGAAATTGGGGGTATAAAAATTGGGGGTATAAATATGTACCCCCAGTTATACCCCCAACTGGAACAGGATTTCAATAGATGTTGTGAGATAGCATAAGACAAAAAAAAGACCTAAACCCTTGTGGTTTAAGTCTTTTAAGATCCCATAAGACATCGTGGGAATGATATTTGGCGGTGAGAGAGGAAGTCGTAAATATTATTTAAGTTATTGAATGTTATTAATATAAAAAGTAATAAGTTTAAATATACCGACAAATATACCGACAAGTGAAAAAAGGAAAAATATCAGATCACGTATCGTGAATTTGATTCTTTAATACTCAATTTTGGTATTCTGGGAATATAAAACTAATTGTTTAGATAAAAATAATATAATGAATATTTAGCCTGATGTTCTATTTTTGAAAAGAGTAGAGGCTAATAAACAGGGTACAAATACACTATGTTCAGCTTTTAATACTCCGTCTATGAGTCCGGGTAAGTGGAGCTTTAGTGTCATTTATAATTTTGACTATTTCACGAACCATATTTTTTTCTGCATACAGGCTTTTTAATAATTCTTCTATAATCTGAAATGAATCAAACAACTCGTCAAGGCTAATAACATCCTCCTCATGACTACCTGCATTCCCAATGTATTTAATAGCTAGCATTAGATCCTTATGCTCATAAAGTCTATTTCCATGGTCTGTTATGTTTCTTATTCTTTGATCTAGAGGAATAAAACTACCATTTGGTCTTTTTGAAAGAACTCCAAACTCTGTAGCTAAGATTTCAACGGCTACTCTGATTTTGTTTGCAGCTGCACTGATCCTAGCCAAATAATTAGACAGCGGTTCCCTCTAAATTTTTCAAATATTCTTTTTCAAAAGCTTCGGGACTAACCCAGCCATTTGCAGAATGTCGTCTGATTCGATTGTAATAAACCTCAATATATTCGAACAAGTCCTTATTTGCCTCTTTTCGCGTTTTAAATACACTGCCATGCACGATATGTACTTTTAATGTGTGAAAGAAGCTTTCAGTGACGGCATTATCCCAACAGTTGCCTCGTCGTGACATACTTTGAATGGCTCTATTGGCAGCTAACAAGTCTCTGTAGTCATGACTGCCGTACTGGCTGCCTTGATCAGAATGAACCATTACTCCACGAGGATAACCTTGACGCGCCATCGCATAATTAAACGCATCACAGACTAAGTGACGATCAATATGTTTGCTAGTCTGCCAACCAACGATGCGGCGACTAAATAGATCCAACATGACGCATAAATATAGCCAGCCATGCTGAGTCCAAATATAGGTGATATCGGTAGTCCATACCTTATTTGGTCTCGATACTTTAAACTGACGGTCCAATAAATTTGGTGCTGCTGATAAGCAATCTGCTGGGTCAATTTTATACTTGAATTTACGGGATATTTTACTGCGCAACCCCAGAGTACGTAACATTCTACCTACCGTTCTTTCACTCAAACAATAGCCCTTATCACGCATATCATGGACCAATGATGGGGCACCTAGACGTGCGTGATGCTGCCAATAAAGTAACTGTAAATCATTGAGTTGCTTCTCGCATCTAGGTGTTCGTTTCAACCACGCATAATAGCCCGATCGACTCACACCAATGCAATCACAAGCTGAAGCAACAGTAACCATTTCAGGCGCTATTCCTTTGATTAACGTGTACTTCTCTTGGCATCCTCGGTGAGAAAGTACACATGCGCTTTTTTTAGTATCTCATTCGCCTCACGGAGTCGCTTATTCTCTTTTTCAAGGTCTAGAATGCGCTGCTGCTCAGGTGTTAATTGACGTTTACTGGAGCCTGCTTCGCTAGATTGACGAATCCATTTATCTAGTGTTGAGTAACCGATACCAAGTTTATTGGCTAGTGCGGCTATCGATTCACTTGAGTTCGCTAAGGCGTAATCAATCGCTTGTTGTTTAAATTCCGGACTAAAGCGTTTAGCCATTTTTACATCTCCAAAGATTAAAATTAAACTATCTTTAGAGGGACCGATTGTCCAGTATCTTGGCTAGGATCACACTGGGCGAGTTAGGCGTTAAACTAAACGCCTCAATAATGGTGGATTTAATATCTTCCGGAGTTCCATTAGGGATATTAAAAAAACTTAAAGTTGGATAAAAATATTTAGGAAAAAATATATCTCTATATTCTCTTTCATATGGTACCGGATAACCATCTTCATCTAAACAATAATCGGTATATTCTTCTACTACTGATCCTGATCCAGAGGTTATAACAATTTCTCCACACTTTGGATTTAGGCATTTAAGTGTGCCGGTATAGGTATACTTTACCCATTCTACCTCATAAAAATCATTCTGCTCTCTTTCTAAAACACTAGAAACTTGTTCTTTTTGAAGCCAAGTAGTCTCATCCAAGCTTAAGGTTGGCTTATTACATTCTGGACAATTAAAGGGAATATCATCCTCTTTATGAAAAGATTTTAAGAAATTTTTGTAGCTTTCCATCATGGTCTGGTTCTATCCGTATAGTAGTTAAAGATGGTCGATCTTCATCATGTACAGGAACTCTTATTTATGTAAAGACCATGTCTGGTTAATAAGTCATCTTTTTATAAGAAAGTAAGAGAAATTGTCATTTCAAAATCAAAGATAAACTTTTATGCTTTCCGCATAAAAAGACACTTTTGAATGAATAATGATCTACTACACTACAACGAAAACAGACTGCCTTTTAAGCCTCATGCAGTGCATTTCTAACGGCAGTGCAAAGTTTTGGTTCTCTGATTCTGTGAGCTTTTCAAAGTTTCATACCGTCATTCCAAAGTTGATCTTGGAGTATGGTCTCAATCTGGATGAATCTTTACGCAAGCGAAAATCAGATTATGGGGAACCAGTGTGGAGTTTGGTCATCAATTATGATCCGGCAAGGAATGATGTATTCCAGTTCTGGTTATTTACCACAGGCTATAGAGAAGCTCGAAGAAGTAAGCTGACGCTAAAAGAAATACTCGCTAAAAATTCCAGCATGGTGCAAAAGCAAAAGCTCAACAGTATTTTGACTGTCAAAAAAGAGAAGCTGCTTCGCTATGGAGATTATGTACTTGGACAGTACATAGAGTTCAGCGATCTTAAACCTCAATTTGCTAAGACTTATTATCACCCGGAACAATTTGGAGTGATATTTAATACCAAGACAATCCGAACCAAGACAATTGATAGTAATAAGAATTCAACTTACCGGATATTTAAACCGTTCGATAATTTTGAATTAAATCGTCTAGCCGGCATTAATAAAAATTTTGGTTTCGCCTTTCTCGAAAATAAACACACTCGCTGGAATAAAACCTCTGTAAGTCAGTTTTTATTAAATCAGTTTGGGATTAAGTTTGATGCTAATACCGGTTATAACGACCGATTAAAAGAACTGACTAGGGTATTACGTGGAGTTCGTAAAAAGCACTTGGAGTTTTTCCAGCGTCATTCTCAGAAGAAAGTCCGCTACACCTGGTATCTATCAAAAGATTTTATGCAGTCGGCTGAAAGGGAGTTAGATAAGAAGATTGATTTAATCTCTACAGGTAAGGCAGATCGATTAAAAGAAGCTACATATCGATTAAGTGCACATGGTAATTTCCATGGTACCCGGCACCAAATTGGAAAGTTACAGACCAAGACCAGATCAAAATTAAATAGTAGGGATCCAAACCATAAGAAACTAAATCAAATGTATTTCCCTCAAAATCTTCACTATGTACGGTTTACTGCTAAAAAGGCTCAGAATATGAAAGAGTTTGAATTGGTATGTCGAAATGCAGATAAGATTTATTTGAATAAACAGGGTAGACAGAATTCTAAAGACCAACATTTGAGACGGGATAAAAAGACACACTCATTCATTGCTTCTTAAATTTCTGCTTCAATCGTTAAAAGCGAACACATAGCTTGAATAGCATCCTGATCTAATCAAGCTATTGGAGTTTTATTTATCTAATACGACATCAGCCAATTGATGAGCAATCTCTTCGATAGTGCTAAAAGAAGTATTCAAGGCAATTTTATCCGCTAGATTTGGACTATAGTTCATCACATCAGTTTTGGTGATCTTATGCCAAATTGGCAATATCATCTTATGACCGTTCATTTCTCTGGCTACTAATGCATCTAATTCATAGTTGGTCCATTCTTTCTTTATGAAATCTGCTGACAGAACTACAGTTCCATATCGTGAATTCCTTAGACCACTATCAATTTTCCGACGCAGACTATCTCCAACTCTCATAGAAAATTCATCATACCAAACCTTTAAACCTAGCCCTTGTAATGTCTCGGCTAGAGGGCGCACAAAGTCATCTTTATCTTCTGAAGCATGGGAGATGAATAAATCATATTCAGGTTCAGGTGTGACATCGAGATAAGGGGACGCCGTGGCACCAGTGATATGCTGGGTGGATGCTTTGATACTTTCAATTTCACGTTTCAGTTTTTTTTGATGTTCGATCTCTTCTTTTTGTTGCTTCTTGGCTAGAGCATCTAATTTTTTGCGTTCTAATGCTTCAGCTTTAGCCAAGTTCTGGTTTTCTTTTAATAACTTGTTTTGGATATCAGTTTTCTTTTTTTGCAGATCTGAAAGTTTTTTCTGGATCTGTGCATTTTCCTGTTCTTTTCTGCTGATTTCAGAAAGCTTAGTTTTTAGTGTGCTAGCTGTAGTGGTCTTTGTAATAGACGTTTGAAGTTGAATAATCTTAGCTGTGACACTACTTGCTTTTGTCTGCTCTAAACTCATCCTATGAGTTATATCGGATAGCTCTTTATTAAGCCTTGAAATAGTTGAGGATATGGATTGAATTGACATTGTAATCTAGTTCGAAAATATAAAGATCCAGATTATTGGCTGATCATATTAAATACAAGTCAGAAGGGTATTCTCATAAAGAAAAATTATCCGTGTGTGACTAGGTTTTATATCAGCTATTTAATCTACCCAATATTGGTATCATTCCGAAAACGGTAATATTCCCAATATTGGGGTTTTGAACGATCCCGTTTTTGGGATTTTGAATGTACCCGTTTTTGGGATGCAGAACCTATCAATGAATCTACCAAAGAATCTGTCAGTTTCTCTGAGAAGAAAAGTTCAACCTTTCAAGTGTTCATTAGAGTATTTCGAAACTGCTATTTTGACGATTCCTCTCTTTTTTAATGAGGAATATCTAAAGATGGGTAAATCCATAGGGGAATTTCACACCTATTTCATCACTGAGCAACTTTAGTAAGAAAAACAAACAAAGGTACATGAAAATATTAAAGGGGCTAATACGGCGAATAAGAACGTTTTAGGGGTATTTTTAGAAAGTCTTATTTAATCCATTTAAATACGCCGTAGTCTTAAAGATGATTGAAGGGGGGCATTGATCACCAGGTGGAGTAAAAGACTAAAAATATAGTGTTTTACGGTCTCCCTCGCGCGCGCGCGCGTTTTGTTGAAATATACCCATTTTTTGGGGACTTGGATTACCTCCTAATAATTTGAAACTTATTAGAGGGGAGGGCTATGGGGATTTATATTGAGCTTAATAATTTCGAAGTATCCAAAAGGCTAATTTTTCTCAAAGCACAGACTCAATATCAGGCACCTGATTACTTTGCGATAGTGCGAGAGCTTTATGAATACCATGAGATGAGTAGCGAAAAAATTGCTTTCTTGCTACCTGTCTCTGGTGCTTCCAGTGTGATTGAGTGGACTAAAGGTGGACAGCCAAATTATGAAAATGGTGAAGCATTAATAGAACTATGGAAAACTCTTACTGATAAGACAGATCAGGATATTCCAAGAATTAATTACCGGAGTGTGTAGGAATATGGGGAATATTAAGACAACAGCTTTTAAGCCATTAGATTGTGATGAAATGGAGAGATCCATTCAGCTATGCAATGGTATTGAATATTTAATTGATGAGTTTCAGAGACAAACTAATGGGAAGGAGTCGAGTCAATTATTTAATAGCGAATACCAGGCTCAATTATTAAAGATAGCATCCCACCTGGAAGAGCTGATCCACCGGCTCACTTATTTGGCGAATAAAAATAATAAGGCATTTTACTTTAGGCATTTGTTCGCGATTCTTAAAAGTTTGAGTTACGCACCTAATCCATTAATCATTACGGCATACCATCTGGATCCTAATCATGAGTTTAAGCGTTTACTTAATCGGAATACGTTTGATTATGAAGTCAGACAAATTGTTAAAAAAATTCAGTTTATAAAGCCAGTATTACAATCACTCGCTGTAGGCCGAAAGTCCGGTATTAGAAGCATTTCACATTCTTTTTAAGAATATTCTAGTATAAAAGGGGGCTTTCATAGCCTCCTTTTTTCATTGCTTTACACACCCATTTTTTGAGGACACATAACCATTTAATTTTGAAGTATTGAGTAAATTACTTCGAGAAAGAAAATGGCATTAATTCCACGTTCACAAGGCCGAACAGTATCACGGCCAACATTGCAGCAGCACACACCAATAACCGGACTCGGAAGTATTGGTAAAGCTATTGATGGTGTGCTTGAGGCACGTAAAGAGGAAAAGGATAAAACAGAGAAGGCTGATTTTGCATTACAGTCATCCAAGATTGGTGCTGATATCAGCGTTGTTGATAATGATTTGCTGCTTAAAATGCAGAGTGGAGAACTGACCTACGATAATGCAGTAAAGCAAAGACAGGAAAGCCTTGAGTCAATCAAGACCCAGTATAAAACTGCCGTACCAAAGCAGTTTGAGCAAAACTTTAATAATTACTTCGAACAGCATTCTTATCAAAGTGCATCGAAGTATTTGCCGATCGCGCAGAAGTCAGAGCAGCAACAGGCAATTGTCCAGCTCAAGGACATGAAAGAAAATTATTTAAAGAACCCGAATGCTTCCGAGCAAGAAGTTTGGAATGGTTTAGCTACATATGGACAATCTAAGAGCCTACCTTTGGCCCATGTTAAAGATGCTTATAACGAATATAAAAATAATCGCTCCAGCAATGAGGTAGCTGCATTCTATTTAGGAAATAAGTCGGACAATGAAAAGCTTACTGAACTAACGACTCCTGAAGCTGTAATAGCAAAACATCCCAATTTAACCCAAGAGCAGGCTGTCTACTGGAGTGGTCGTGCACTCACTCAAATGGATCAAAATAAACGTGCGGCTGCCTTGCAGCAAAAGCAGTTAGATGATGATGCTAAAGATGCTGTTAATGAAATGAAGGCAGACATTGAAACTGGATTAATTCCAAGTGAGGCAGTAATCAAGTCTCGTTTGGCACGTGTGCAGGGAACTCAAAAAGAATCTGAGTTTGTTCAATATA
Source organism: Acinetobacter junii CIP 64.5 (assembly GCF_000368765.1). Taxonomy (GTDB): domain Bacteria; phylum Pseudomonadota; class Gammaproteobacteria; order Pseudomonadales; family Moraxellaceae; genus Acinetobacter; species Acinetobacter junii. Next base: position 1,648,114 of record NZ_KB849655.1, on the reverse strand, counting down.
GTGGGGCCTTGGTTGAGGTCCAGCAGTTCATGAGACTGGGAGCGGATGAGCGCGAAGCTTACCTCAGTAAAAGGCGTTCAGAGGCTCAAAATACGGCGCAAGATAATGCTAAAGACGTGAGTTGGAAGTTAAATCTTCTTTCTAAAACGCATGAAAATATGCTGGGCTATGAGAAAAATAATTCAGCTCTGGCTTACTCGATTAAGACTGGCCAAGATCTAACAGTAGTACCAACCAATGCGATTCTAAGCGGCAATCCTGAAGCCATTAGTGCTCTATCTAAGAATATCAAATCTATTCATGCCAACAATATTTTAAACGGTACTGTAGGGTCCTTAAATCCATTCTCTACCCAACAACAATCTGAATTAAAGCAGTTCTGGGAAAAGGCTAAACCTGGTGACAAATTAGGTTTACTAACCAGTATTTATAAATCTAGTGCAGGCAATGCCAATGCATCCAGAGACATGATTAATAGCATTGCAGGCGAAAGCGGTTCATATCGTTTATCTGCATCACTGAATAACCGTGGTCTGCAAGATATTGCTGGTCAGATCGTTACCGGTCAGGATCTGATTGAGAAGGGATTAGTCAAAGTAGATGAAACCGGCTTAACAAAGCATACAGAAACCTATTTAGCCGGCATTACTTCACCAGGTAAACCTGACTTTCAAATCTATCTGGATTCAATCAAAGCCAACTATGCTTATTTGGTTCAAAAAGCTGAGAAGGTGACTGATACCAAAGGCAATATTTTAAATAAAACCATTGATGAAGAGCTTTTCAATAGAGCTGCCAAGAATGTCACAGGAGGCAAGTTCACCTCAGGGGGATTCTTCGGAAGTAAATCAGTAGTGTTACGGCCTCATACTGTTGGTGAAAAGGCTTTTCGTGAGCAGCTGGAGAGCTTTAACTCTCGCAATGCCCGTAACTATGGCGGATCTGATAAAGACTTCTTCTTGGATCTGCCTTTAGAGCAAGACCCTAAAAATCCATACGTCTATTACTTCAAGAATGGTAGCAAGTACATCATGGATGCCACCGATAAGAAGCGTCAAACACGCTTAACTTTTAAAGTGAGATGAGGTAGAGATGGAATTTTTAGCAGATGATGAATTAACGTTAAATCAGGACGATCCTCGCTTTAAACCTAAAAGTGAACGCGGTGGATTTAGTGACGGCGTATTAGGTACTGTTTCCGGTGTTGCCATGGGTACCATTGAGGCTGCCACTGCACCGGATGCCTTAGTACGTGGTGATAAGAAAGCAGCGGCCTTAAGAGCGCAAAACCTCGAGATTTTTAAGCCTGATGATTTAGGTGGCATAGGTGAGTTTACCTATGGCCTGACCAAAGACTTTACACGTATTGGCTGGAACGCCGTTACTACACTAGGTATAGGTGGTGTACCTGGTTTGGCCCTAAACTCTGGACTATTTGGGTACCAGACCTTTGAAGCAGAGAAATCAGACTTACTTAACAAAGGGGCGGATATAAAAACGGCTCGCACCGGTGGGGCTATTAAAGGGGTTACAGATGCTCTGGGCTTTGCTATTCCTACCCATGGTGTTGCTAAATCTGTAGTGGCTGATGCTGTGGCTACTACTGCGCTGGCTACTGGAGCTGGCGTAGCTGGTGATTATCTTGAAGGTTCATTTCTTGAAAACAATGAAAATAAGAAAGTCGCTCAATACGGTGAAGCATTAAAGGAAAATGCATTGAGTCCGTCCACATTGGCAGCAAACGGCGGGATGGCCTTGCTACTCAACTTGTGGGCGAACAAAGGGCGTTTACGGCCAGAGCAGATCAAAGACCATAGTAATGTAGATACCATGAATGATGCGGCTCATATTCAGGCCAACATCGAGCATGCAGAGGGTACGAATCCATTTAGCCCAACTAATGCTAAAGAAGCCAATTCACACTTTGATGCATTGGATAGTGCAATGGAGAGCGCACTGAATGATGAGCTGGTCAGCTTAAAAGCACCAGTGAGCGGAACACCTAAAGCAGTCGTAACCAGTACACCAGTGGTACCAATAACAGGTACACCGAAAGCTATCGTAAGACCAGGTGCTATTAATACTGATGAAAATAAAGCGCCAGTAATAGCGGAACTTTTGACTAATCCTGTATTTGATAAAAAACCTTGGACAAAAACGATTGTCCAGGAAGCCTCTAAACGGGGTATCAATCCAGTAGATGCCTTAATCATTTCCCATTTGGAAACTGGTGGCACCTTCAGTACTTCAATCCAGCCAAAGGGCAGAAATGGGGAGTTGCTTTCATCGGCCACCGGCTTATTTCAGACTTTGGATAGCACCTTTGCCCGTATGGGAGGTAAGAATAAGTTTGATGGTAATGATCAAATTAAAGCGGGCCTGAACTACTACGAGCACAATGCCAAGGTTTTTCGTAGTCACTTTAATCGAGATCCGAATGGCCTAGAGCTTTACTACCTGCACTTCTTTGGTGAGGGGGGTGGACCAGTCTTTTTAAAAGCCAAAGATAATGAGCTTTTTGTAGATGTGGCCACACGCTGGAGTAAAGGCAATCAGAAAAAGACTGCAAGACAGATTGCAGAAGGTATCACTTCAAGTCATCAATTCAATGGTATGACCGTAGGACAAGTAAAGGCCAAATACGAAAAGCGCTGGAACGAAATTGCAAGTCTTTATAGTGATGTTAGTCCAGATGCTTCAGTAAGATCTACTGAAGTCCGAGGAAGCGAATCAGAGTTCCCACAGTTTGAGTCTGATATAACTGCGCCCCCTGCTTACAAGTCACAATCTGATGCTGAAATTGAAGCAATGCCTTTTGTACTCAGTGCAGATGAGCATAGTGTGAAGTCACTCCAGGAAGAGTTTGAAGCCCTATCTTCTCCATTGACCAAGGAGGATCTGGAATACCTCAAGGCCACGGCGCATTATCAGTATTCGGAAGGAGGTGCTTACCGAACGCCGTATGTTGAACCTCAGGTCGACTTATCTGGCCCTGGTAATAGTGCCAGCCGTAATTTGGATACATTGGACTCTGATCTTTACCAGCTTGAGCCAGAACAACAACGCGTTATTCTTCCAGATCCAGAATCGAATACTTTGGATATCAATACCAGAACATCAGGTTCAAATATTCCGCAAAACTCAATTGTTGATGGTGTAGATAATTGGACCCCAACTAGATCGCAAAACTATCTCAAACGAGAGCGTTTAATGGAGGATGGGGGAGTTATTCAAGAGCTACACAATAGTACTTCTAATACGACATTCCAGCGCCAGATTAATCAGGATGGCACCATTAGCCCGGTAAAGGCTACACGTAATGGAAATGATCTATTCGCCCATCCTGCTAATGGTAAAGCCGATAGTCCTGAATTAACTGCAGTACAGCATAAAGCTACCCAGGCATTAGAACGGGAGTTCTGGAAGCCAGGTAAATCTAAGGTTGATGGTGCACCGGACTTAACCAAGTCTAGTAAAGGGGAGTACGGTGCATTCACTGACACGGCAGATGGTAGGGAAGCAGTTTCAATTCTGGAAGCAGATCTCGATATGGAAGTGACATTTACACGCCTGGATGAAACCGGGAATGAAGAAATTGTGACGATGTCATCCCGAGATTTATTGGACTATGTCAAAGAGCAAGAAGAAATCGCAAAAGATGAAATTCAGGCAGTGAAAGCATTGGCAAGCTGCGCATTAAGATTTGGGAGTGAAGCAGCATGAGAGCTGAATGTAGAGAACAAGTTGCAAAGGCATTAGGTAAAAGAAAATTAAGTGCAGCTGATAGTAATCGTATTTCATCACTGTATATCCGGGCACAAAATACTCTGGCCAGAACAGATCCTGATTGGATGTTTAAAAGTTCTGCTGAACGTGCTGAAGCGATTGCGCAGAAAACTGCTACGGATCTCGCCGTCCAGATCGCCAAGAATAATCAGAACATTGCCCGGGATGCAATTCTCAAAGCCCAACTGCAGAACGAAATCTATAACCATCCTAAATTAAATCCGGTCCAAGCTTTAATGCGGAAGATTGCATACTTCTCGGATCAGAGTGGTATCCAGTCTATAGAGAAACAATCTCAAGCATTGCATAGCCGCTGGATGTCATTGGTTGCTGATGTGTTTACCAAGACACAAGAGCGCTTTGGTATGTCAGTGAACAAGGCAATGACTGACGACATTATCCGGGTCATGTTTGGTGGCAAGTCTGATAATCCAGAAATTACGGCGATGGCCAAGGAAGTAAGTGCAGCCCTGGAGGAAATGCGTTTAGCCTTCAACCGGGCTGGTGGGAATATTAAGAAGCTCGATAACTTTGGCTTTATGACCTCACATGATCAGAAGAAAGTAGCCCTAACAGATCAATCAGAGTGGGTGAACGATGCATTGGCTGGAGTAGATCGTAATCAGTATGTCAAAGAGACTGGTGAGTTGATGGATGAGCTGGAGCTTAAATCCATGCTCGAGGAGATTTATAAAACCATCTCAACCAACGGCGCCAACAAAGACTTACTGATACTGAATAAACAGGCCAAAGCAGGTGCATCGCCTGTAGGTGGTCGCTCCAAGATGGCAAATCGTCACCAAGAGTCCAGGGCTTTGCATTTCAAAGATGGTGACGCATGGCTGGCGTATCAGAAGAAATATGGAACTTATGATGAAGCAGGGTTTCATGAGATTCTGAAAAACCATACTCACCGCATGAGTACAGAAGTTGCCATGATGCAGAACCTTGGGTCCAATCCTCGCAATACATTTGAGTCGTTATTGGATGAAGCCAAGATCAAACTGAAAGCAGATCCACAGAATGGCATGAAACATGGTGAGATTGATAAGCAGGCTCATCGGGCCATGTCCATGTATAACACTCTGGATGCCAATACCCGGGCGATTGATTCAACTTTAGGTAACGTTATGGGTGGTCTACGCGCCTTAATGGTTGCATCTAAATTAGGTGGCACCACGCTGACGACCTTTGGCGACCATGCCAGTATGAAGAAGGTCGCTAATATGCTGGGCCTGTCCTATACCAAATCGATCCTCCCTGAATACATGAAGCAATTGAAACAGGGTGCCACACGTGATGAAGCATTGCGGTTTGGCCTTGGGATTAACGAAATGGCCGGTTCAATGACTCGTTTTGGTGATGCTGATATTGTCAGCAGTGCTACCAAGTCAGGCCGCTTTAATGCACGTATGCAGGCTTTTGCTGCAACGACTATGAAACTATCAGGACTGAACGCTGTCACTGCAGGAGCAAAACGAGCGCTTAATTTGGTGCATATGAATAAGCTTGCTGAAATGACCCGTAAAACGGATTGGAAGGATCTTGGTGCAGATGATCTTAAGATCCTGCAGGGGAACGGTATTACCGAACGTGACTGGCAGTTGTGGCAGCAGCTGGAGCCAAGTAAGCGTGAAGATGGGACGGCGGTACTTTCGCAGAATGACTTCTTTAATGCACCAGATGATGTGATTAAGCAGTTCTTGCCACTGGACAAGCAGGACAATGCTAATGCACTGGCTGACTTCCGGTATAAAGCTGCTATGAAATACCAGACTCATATCTTTAATGAGGAGTCAGTCGCTATTATTGAAGCAGGTGTACGTGAACGTAGCATCATTAACTTAGGTGAAGCCGGAACTATCCAAGGGGAATTGGGCCGAACCCTATTCCAGTTCAAAGGCTTCCCATTGGCTTATATGTTCCGTATTGGTCATCGTGCCTTTGCCCAGGGAGATATTAAGAGTCGGGTGACGTTCCTAGCTTCGCTACTGGCTTATCAAACTTTAGCAGGTGCATTGATCGTTCAGACCCAGAACTTGGCCAATGGTAAGAATCCAGAGCCTGTATTTACGATTGATTTCTTTGGTAAGTCACTTCTTAAAGGTGGCGGGCTTTCCTTCCTAGGGGACATCATGTCTGCACTTTCAGATCCAACCGGTCGAAGTGCATCAGACTTTATCAGTGGCCCATTATTAGGCCAAAGCATGAAGTTGGGTATGCTGCTAACCGGTATGGGTAACAACATCATTGAGGGGAAAGAATCTACCCGGATGATGGAAGTGGCCAATACCCTGAAGAGTAATATTCCATTGCAGAATCTTTGGTACAGTAAGCTGGTCGTAGATCGAATGCTGTATTCCAAAATGCAGAATATGATTGATCCTGATTATCTACCAAGAACACAGCAGCGCCTGGAGAACTTAGGTAATAGTTACTGGTGGGATTTATCAGAAGAATAAAATTAGGAGCCTCGGCTCCTTTTTTAATTTTTAGATTACTATGTTGTATTAATATTTATAAATAGCCCAAATTCAACATCGAATGATGTGATGAGACAATTAAGGGGGAAATATGATTGGTAGAGTTTTACCCATATTACTTTTAGGGTATTCAACAGTAGCTTTAGCAGAGAATGGATTTGATCGCTCGTTAATCAATGCCAAGATAATTAATGAGAAATATGAAATTATTGATATTGATAGCTTTAACGATCTTACTCGTCAAATCACCAATGAAGTAGTTTCGACGTTACCTAGAAAGGTTGATGCTGATACAGAGCTATTAACCATGGTGGTAAGCAGACCTTTAATTTCTCAGACTTATGCGCTAAGAGATATTGAAACTAAAAAGGATTTATCGGAAAAAATAGACTTGGAAAAGTTTAGTCAATTAATTAGAAATTACGCTTGTTCCTCAGCTATTGGTACTTCTCAAGTTTATAGGGTAAATGGCACTCATTTTTCTTTTAAAGTGATTAATAGTAATTTTATGGAACTTTACAGCTATACATTCCCACTAAGAACATATGAAGAATGAATGTGAAATACAATTCAAAGTTGCAGTTATTGCTGAACAGCTTGATTAGTATGACTACACTTTGAGGAATAATTGATGACCTTATATATCTCAACACCTGAGTTATTGAAGCGCTATGGAATTACTAAAGGTACTTTGATCAGCTGGCGAAATAAAAAGAACTTTCCTGAACCAGTCATTAAAGCGCATGGACGCTCAAGCAGTCGTTACGGGATCAAAGCAGTTGATACCTGGGAAAGAAACAGTGGATTGCTTGAATCACTTGAAATAAAGCCTCTGATAACATCACATACATAATTTTAGTAGAAAAAGGAATTTCACATCATGAAGAAGATATTAGCTTTCTCTCTAATGAGTCTTATAAGCTCAGTGGCTTTGGCTACCCCAATTACACTTCAGCATTCCAAGACCAGCTATGTGAACTCAGGGATCTGTTCCGCCGTGGTGGATGTGACGATCCATGATTTTCTTGGGGCCTATGACAAACTGTATTTAGACCTGGTGGCAAAGTGATCCTAGCCAAATAATTAGACAGCGGTTCCCTCTAAATTTTTCAAATATTCTTTTTCAAAAGCTTCGGGACTAACCCAGCCATTTGCAGAATGTCGTCTGATTCGATTGTAATAAACCTCAATATATTCGAACAAGTCCTTATTTGCCTCTTTTCGCGTTTTAAATACACTGCCATGCACGATATGTACTTTTAATGTGTGAAAGAAGCTTTCAGTGACGGCATTATCCCAACAGTTGCCTCGTCGTGACATACTTTGAATGGCTCTATTGGCAGCTAACAAGTCTCTGTAGTCATGACTGCCGTACTGGCTGCCTTGATCAGAATGAACCATTACTCCACGAGGATAACCTTGACGCGCCATCGCATAATTAAACGCATCACAGACTAAGTGACGATCAATATGTTTGCTAGTCTGCCAACCAACGATGCGGCGACTAAATAGATCCAACATGACGCATAAATATAGCCAGCCATGCTGAGTCCAAATATAGGTGATATCGGTAGTCCATACCTTATTTGGTCTCGATACTTTAAACTGACGGTCCAATAAATTTGGTGCTGCTGATAAGCAATCTGCTGGGTCAATTTTATACTTGAATTTACGGGATATTTTACTGCGCAACCCCAGAGTACGTAACATTCTACCTACCGTTCTTTCACTCAAACAATAGCCCTTATCACGCATATCATGGACCAATGATGGGGCACCTAGACGTGCGTGATGCTGCCAATAAAGTAACTGTAAATCATTGAGTTGCTTCTCGCATCTAGGTGTTCGTTTCAACCACGCATAATAGCCCGATCGACTCACACCAATGCAATCACAAGCTGAAGCAACAGTAACCATTTCAGGCGCTATTCCTTTGATTAACGTGTACTTCTCTTGGCATCCTCGGTGAGAAAGTACACATGCGCTTTTTTTAGTATCTCATTCGCCTCACGGAGTCGCTTATTCTCTTTTTCAAGGTCTAGAATGCGCTGCTGCTCAGGTGTTAATTGACGTTTACTGGAGCCTGCTTCGCTAGATTGACGAATCCATTTATCTAGTGTTGAGTAACCGATACCAAGTTTATTGGCTAGTGCGGCTATCGATTCACTTGAGTTCGCTAAGGCGTAATCAATCGCTTGTTGTTTAAATTCCGGACTAAAGCGTTTAGCCATTTTTACATCTCCAAAGATTAAAATTAAACTATCTTTAGAGGGACCGATTGTCCAGTATCTTGGCTAGGATCAAAGGACAAATCCGGCAGAGTGCAAGGGACTTCTGAGAATGTAATAACCTACGGCGATATACAAAACCTTCAAGGTAAAGCATTTGGGAATATCTTTATCGAATCAGAGACTATGTGCGGAGCGGATCGTACCTGGACAGTTCAAGTTAAGCGCGCCGTCCTGGTTGTAGATGGTAAACGAGAAGATTTATTGAAAGCTAAGAAAGTCCATATTGATGACTTTCAGCCAATGAAATTTAAAGTTGCTCCTTAAGTATTAAATCTTTGATTTTATAAAAAAGTCGACGCTAGTGGATTTCACCGATAAAGTCCTGAATCTAAGCTAAATAATGTGAGACTTAACTGGCATTAAGCCTTTATCTAAAGGAATTTCCAATCTAAATATTATGGACATATCTAGCTAAATAATTTTAAACTTGCGTAAATGCGCAAACTGAAATAATCTGCAAGTTATGGAAAGAAATCTCGAACAATATCGTACACCTGGACAAGCTCTTTCAGCTCTTCTAATTGAGAAGGGGTGGAATGGTAGAGTCTTAGCTGGGATTTTACAAATTGATGAGTCTGGCGTTAATAGGCTATTACAAGATAAAAAATCTATTTCTCCTAATTTAGCTATTATTTTTGAAGATATCTTTAAAGTACCAGCCGAACAGTTTATTAATTTGCAAGGTCAATATGATCTAGCCAAAGCTAGACTTAAAATTATGCCGGACCCTCAGCTTGAGTACCGTGCTAAGTTATTCGGTAGTCTACCCATAGCCGATATGATTAATCGCTCATGGCTAAATGTAGAAAATAAGAAAGATTTCAATAAGATTGAGTCAGAGCTATTACGTCTTTTTAAAGTAGATTCTTTAGAAAAGATAATAGAAATAACCCCTCATAGTGCAAAAAAATCTAATTGTGATGATATTGCTACGCCCGTGCAGTTAGCGTGGATCAATCATGTAAAAAGAATCGCCTCGGAAATGATTGTGCCAGCCTATAGTCCAGAAAAAGGAAAAATGGCAGCTGAAAAATTAAAACCTTTACTGTATTCCGCTGAAGAAATTAGAAAAGTTCCTCGTATTCTTATGGAACACGGTATCCGCTTTGTGATTGTAGAATCGCTTAAAGGATCAAAAATGGATGGCGTATGTCTATGGTTAAATGATGGAACTTCACCAGTTATTGGAATGTCATTACGTTTTGATAGGATTGATAATTTTTGGTTTGTATTACGCCACGAGTTAGAACATGTCATTCAGGGACACGGTAAAATTGTCCCAAAAATCGATATAGATATTCACCCTGGTGAAAGTGAAGATGAGGATGAGAAAATTGCAAATGAGGCTGCGGCATATTATGCAATCAGTGAGCAAAAAATGAATAGTTTTATCGCTCGTAAATATCCTTTCTTTGCTGATATCGACATTATGGGATTAGCAAATACTATTAAAGTACATCCAGGAATTATTGCTGGGAAACTTCAGTACCATACGAAAAAATACAATTTATTTAGAAAGCATTTGGTTCCAATTCGACCAATTCTTACACCTTCAGCTGTAGTTGATGGCTGGGGGGATGTTTATCCACTTGAAGACTAAGGAGTAATTTTAAGTGAATCAAAACCAAGCATTTCAAGAAGCCATAAGGCTTTACAAGAGGAAAACTGGGCTATCGGAAGTTGATTTAAAGGAGGTGGCAAAGTTTGCTGTTGAGCAGCTGGGTTATAAACTTCCAGAACCTGTAGATCCTTTAGATGTTTTAGCAAAAAAAATTGCTGTTGCAGCGAGAGAGGAGACTAGAACAGATAAGTCGACAGGGCGACCATACCGAGTAAACCATGCAGTGCCCAAGCAAGGCTCTCAACAGTCATTATGGATTGATATTGATGAAGCTCCACGCCCATTAATACAAAAGTCATTCATGAAGCGAAGAGATGGAATTCTCGGTGATGCATTGCAGTTATCATTAGATATGGATCACTGGAATAGCGTCAATTCGACCGAAGAGCCAATTCTAATTCCTATGGACTTTACAGAAGACGTAGAGGAAAGAAAGAATGCTACCAATCATATGACCGCAGATACAGAAAACAAAAAACCGATATAAAAACATATTGCTTTTATATCGGTTCTTATCTCGAGTAATTGACCAGAATTAACTGTATTAGACGAGCCTAGGAAACTTAATCTTAATACTTTTGAATTATGGTCACAAGTATAATGCCTACCTTAAAGGTGGGCTTTTTTTTATAAAAGATGTTACCCATCACATTTGTCTTGTGGTTTTGCCAATTACTTTCAATCTCTTGCTACGGCTCTACCATTCTTAATATGCATGAAATTAGATGCTATCTAATTTCCTTAAAGTCGACTCAAATCCAAAATTGTCATAGTTCCCCAGTGTACAGCACCAGTATCGATCCAATAACAGTTATCGCGCTTGTACGGTCGCTGGGTAACTGTATGCCCCATGATTACCGCATCAACTCCTGACACATGGGTATATTGCAAATTTTCATCATTCAAACGTTCACGGCCCCACATGGCTATCTCTGGAGGGGCTCGCTTGTGATCAATGATGTGTTGAGCCTGATCAAAATTATTAAGTTCCCTCTTAAATTCATCCCAATCATTTTGTTCAATATGTCCATGTACAAAACCGAACTTTCTCCCCTTGTGGCTTACCTCTAAAGCAATCGGTAGTGTTTTGAATTTTTCAATGATTTCGCGCTGAATCTGATAATCCAAGTCATAAAACCACTCACCACCATTTTGAATATGACAGTTAAAATAAGAGCGATTAACATCACCCATGATGACTAAATCCTCGTGATTTCCCTTTACTGATGTAAACCAAAGTTTATCGATCAGGCTTATGCATTCTTCGTTCTGGATGCCACGATCCACTAGATCACCAACTGCTACCAGTAAATCATTTTCAAAGTCAAAACCGATTTCCTTAAGGCGAGTCATAAGCAGGTTGTAGCAACCGTGAATATCCCCAACGGCCCACAACCTCCCTTTAATTTCTTTATCCCAAATTTTTACTAAATTCATGCCTTAATCCTTTTATTTTATTAATCTATAACGCCGTTTATCTCGCTGCTATCTTCAAAAATATCCATTTGGCCAATCTTGTATCTGTACGTCATCCATTCACCTTCACGAGGTTCACGACTAACACCTGTTTCAGCTCGCCACAGCTCAATAAGTGCTTCACCATTTTCATAGTTCGGAACGCCACCACGCGCCCACTCAGATACTGTAGAAGCACCAGAGACAGGTAATACAAAGGCTATTTTCTCATGTGTCCAACCAAGACGACCTAGATCCAGAATCATTCGATTAAAGTCCGGACGTTTGTAGCCACGGAGTTTGACAATAAATTCCTTTACCTTTTTTTGAGTTCTGAGGTTTATAAATCTATCTGCTGGTGACTTTTTGAATACAGTAGAGTCGATACCTTGGCCATTAATAAACATCATATTGTATTCCCCTGGATTTGATTAAGTGCATCATGATCTAGATTGGTAAATTGACAGTACTTCAGCTGGGCATGCATGTACGCAGTACCAGCTTCTCCGTGGCGGTTCTTTCCTACAATGGCCTCGGCAATACCTCGGTATTGGGATTCTTTGTTATAAACTTCGTCCCGGTACAAAAAAATAATTTGGTCGGCATCTTGTTCAATTGCACCTGATTCACGTAGATCCGACATCATTGGTCTTTTATTAGGTCGCTTCTCTAACTCACGATTGAGCTGAGATAAAAGAACAATGACGCAATCAAACTCTTTGGCCATGGCTTTCAGCTCACCGGTAAAATAAGCAATCTTTAAATCCTCCCGGGCGAATTGCTTTGTTGTCTTCATGATCTGAAGATAATCAACCAGAACTACACCGACAGAGCCATACTGATGTTTTACTTTACGGATAGACTCCCTGATATTTGCAATAGATGGACGGGAAGTATCATTGATCTGCATTGGTACCTTTTGAAGCATCACAACGGCGTTTGTATATGCTGTAAATTCCTCTTTAGGTAGCAGATGAGGGGAATTACGTACTACTCCAATATCTGCCGGTGCAATCGCGCAACAGAGACGCATGGCGATCTGCTCTTTAGGCATTTCGCCAGACATGATGAGGGCAGGCTTTTTCTGTATGACTGCTACATTATTTGCAATGAGCTGAAGCATAGTCGTCTTACCCATTGCAGGTCGTGCAGCCACCACCATTAGGCAACCAGGTTCAACATCGCCTAGTTTCTTGTCGAGGTCATAGATGCCAGTCTGGATTCCTTTGATCATCGAATTGCCAGCAATTGCAGCTTCAATCTTACGGTGCATCTCAAGAAATGTATTGGATGCAGCATCATGAATATGAAAGAGGGATTCACTTCCAGATTCAGTATTCAGATCTGCAAAAGCAGTTTGTGCATTCTGGACCAGCTCACCACGGCTCACCGTTAAGTTCCGAGCATGGTTAATTACTTTCATGGCTTCAGCTTCAACTTGCCTGCATGTCGTAAGATCCTTCAATTTCTCAGCATAAGACACCAAGTTATAAAAGCTGGAAGGGGCATCACCTAAAATTTGCATGATGTATTGCTCACCACCGGCAGCTTCAGAATAGTTACGCATTTCTAGCCACTGATTTACTAATACAGCGTCATATGGTGAATTCTTCGAATCCAGATCAACTACAGCCTGAAAAATCAATTTGTGGCGTGTAGCATGGAAATCATCTTCAGTAAGTAGGTTCTCAACTTGGCCATATGAATTTGAAACAGTCATCAGTGCTGCAAGTACAGCTTGTTCAATTTGTAGATTATGAATAGGCGTATTCATTGAGGACCTCCTAATAGGCTCTTAGGCTTAGTCGGTAAATTAAGAAATGGCTGAGCAGTATTAGCTTGCTGTCCGGTCGGAGACTGACTGCCATATTCAGGATTCTGCTTTTTGTAGCGATCAAACTTGTCTACGATCCAAGCCGTGAACTTATGTAGTTTTTTACTGTCAGATAGGCCGCTATTATCAAAATAAGAGTTGAATGCACTCAGCTCGAATTCAAAGCTAGGTAGGCCAAAGATTAGGTCTATATTGTTGCCATGACCTGCCATCTTTATCTTTGTTATCAACTGATCTACATCAGGAATCCAGTCATGCTCTTGAGAGAGATTCATTGGTAGATTCCCTGATAGATTCTGCACCCCGTTTTTGGGATCATTCAACATCCCGTTTTTGGGGTTATTCAAAGCACCATTTTCGGGATCATTCCCATTTTTGGAATCATTCCGTTTTTGGGATTGTTTAATATTCCCGTTTTTGGGTGTATTAGAATCATTCTGAATTTGAGTGTATTCCTCGCGACCCTTTACGCCGTTGAGCTTGAGAACCCTAACTCGTTTAGTTGGCCCCGTGCGTTCACCCGTATCTTCAACTAGGCCCAAGTTGATTAACTCTAAAATAACTTTTTGAACTGTCTTTTTGTCCAGCACGGTATCTTTGGCCAGGCGATCTATGCTTGGCCAAGCCGTATGTTCTTCACCAGCTCGATCTGCTAACGAAAGCAGAACGAGACGTTGTGATGAATTATTTACCGGAGCAGTCCAAGCCCAGCGTGTTGCATCAATGCTCACTACGCCCTCCTTGCTGCTTATGATTTTTCAACACAGTATTCCAAAGACGTTCTGGAGTAATACGTACTGATTCAACATATGCAGCTGATGGGAGCATTGTTGTCTGATCGACAGTAGGTTTTGGCTGTACTTTAGTTTGCTCTGATGGGGTAGAAGGCTTATCCATTTTTAGTAGCCTCCCACTGTATTTCATAATTTTCGCGTTCAATGTCGAATGTATTGCTATGGCTCCCTGCCAAGTAAGCAGCAATATGAATTAAGTGCTCAAGCGTTCCAAAGACGGCGCCATGAGTATTTTGCTTAATGGCCTCTTTGACTACTTCGACTTCATCTTTAACTTGATAGAACATGGTCTCAAGCCATGATGTGTTTTCATAAGCTAATGAATATGCATCGTACAGATCACCCGCATTGTAGTGATCATCGGGTTCTTGTTGATGTCTCTTAAGCTCAAGGCTATAGGTATCTGCCTGGCTGTTAGCAAGCTGCTGGGAAATTATGATTAGATTTTCTAGTTCAGCAAAAGCAGAGGAGTCAGCTCTATCATTTTCTTGTACAAATGCTTTAACGAAAGCCGTTGCTTTACTGATTTGATTGGCCAGAGTTCGAAGCTGTGTGGCAGTTTCAGATGCAAGTGAGTAAGCATTGATAATATCTGCGACACTGTAAAAAGGAATTGATTGTTCTGAAAATTGAATTTGTACTTTAGCGTTCATGATGAATGCGCTCCTTTGTAATTAAGAGCCACACACGTCACTGTCAAATGATTGGTGTGAAGCTTGAGAAGGTTGACAGACTGGCTACAAAGGGAACCAGCACACTCGAAAGTGTCCCTCCCAAGCTCCACATAAAGATGCAGAAGCATAGAGATTTTACGCATAAAAAAAGCCCAGAGCGGACTATATGCGCCTTCGTAGTTATAGCCTGTCAAAGCTAATTCAGTGATTTTGCACCGAACACGATCAATATAGCCGATCATTTTTAATTTGAGAAGCCTTAAACAGAAAATATTTTGAAAACTCATGGCTGCTCCCCAAACCTTTTAGCTAGGATCTGCATACCTTTTGGCAATATAAAAAATTCAGTCTGTGTGTAGCTGTATGATTGACCTGAAGGCTTTACACCTTCTTTGAGTGAATACTTAGTTTCACAGTAGCCGCGATTTTCACTGTAATAAGTTGAAGCCCTGGCATTGTTTAGATACCGATCCCAATTATGTTTCCGAAGCCATTCGGCCAGTTCTTGCTGCTTTACATTTAAAATCTTACATGCTTGCTGGAACTTCACACCGTGTTCAGTATGAGTAATGGTTTCGATTGCCTTGGTCAGCACTTGGTTTTCAGCACTTAACTGGAGATTCTGTTTAGCTTGGACTTCAATCGCCTGCAGGAGATGCTGAGGATTGCTGATATCAAATGCTGGGGTCTGCTGCTCAAGCTCATACCAGCGCTTTACAATTGCTGCGGTAAACTCCGGGCAGAGCTGGGCAACCACAGTAATTGAATCAAGCTTTCCTTGTTCACCAGAAAACACATATTCAGTACTTGTACGACCGTTTGTAGGCTTTTCCACCGTTGGTGGTAAAGCTATAACGAGGCGTTCAGCTAAACGTTCGATAGTCCTTTTTACAGAATCTAGGCGTATTTTCGTAATAGCTGCGATATCCGAACTAAGCATCTGTTGCGATGGCAAAAAGGAAGTGATGGAAGTATTCATGATTAAGCCTCCAATCCTCTAGAAGCCATCCATGCTTCAACATCTTCAATACGCCATGCGGTGATGCGTTCGGTTAGCTTAATTGGGGTAGGGAACTCACCAGCACGCACTTTGTCCCAAATAGTTGTTTCACCCATTGGCAGTAAGCCTTGGCGCTCAGGGCGTGCTTTGATGATTCGAGTTGTTCCATCTTTAGCGATGTACTTGCGTTCTTTACGTGCAGCCGTAGTTGCAAGTTGTGACATGCGATAAAAGCCTTTTGGCGCCGTAATTTGTTGTTGAGTAGACATGAAAAAACCTCTAACTATGTGCCGTACTGCAACGGCGTTAGAGGTAGTATGTTGTTGGTTCTTATATGTTAATAGATGGAAAGTTCCACTTGATCTATATTAAGTTTCACTTGATATATATTTTTCTTTGGTCCTTCCAGGCTCTCTAGAATAAGGAGGAGCTACTTCTTTAATCCAGTCTTTTAATGATATGGCCTGATCAGGTAATTCAATACGGTGTTCGGTCTGGCTTAGCTCTGCATAAACTGTAATAGCCATTTCTTTAATTTTAATTTTGTTATCCCTATCTTGACTCCATAGATAATTAGCTAGAGTTTTTGCTGCTAATTTAGCTCGTTCTCTGGCTGGGCTTATTCCTCGTGGCTTTTGAATTTGTTTTTCAATTAAAGTTTCAATCGTTTCAACTTTTCTGCCTCTAAGCTTTAAAGAGCCTTCAATAATTCTAGAAAGTTGATAATGGGTTATTAGAAGATCTGTTCGGTTTATAGCTTGATAAATAGCAGGCTCACCTTCCTTTTCAATTGTGGTGTCAATTACAGGCCTTGGTATAACAGACCCATGATATAGCCTAGGTCTTTCCCGCAAAAGTTCAATCCAAGCAATATGGACGTCAGTTACGGAAGCAATAGCATCAGAAAGCAGCGTAGATCCCCTAAGTTCATTTACTAAAACAGAAGAAGGCCTTTCTTTAAAAACTTCTAAAAAATAGTTTTTGGGGTTTCTTATATATGAGTCTTGGATGTCTAGAATATTTCCGAAATAACCAAATGAAGTATCTCCAATAAACTTTTTATTTATAGTTAAAAGTTTTATTAATTCTTGTTGTACTTCAAGTAAGCAACCATCATCAAAAAATAAATTAAGTCTTGCATTGATAATAGCCTCTAGAGTGGCATCCATATCGAAATGCAGCTTTGTATACCCGCCATGTTTATTAACATCAGCATACTCGTTCCATTCGTCCGTCATCTCTTCAGCATAAGATGCTTGACCATGCCAGCCTTTTACGAAGATATAGAGCTGCAGGTCATATACCAACGCCATATTTAATAGCTTCTTGGCATCATAGTAATCAACTTCCAAGGCTCGGTTTAACTCTTTTGCTGCATCTTTCAATGTATAGAAAGGAGCTGGATTTTTAATATCTTTAATATTACTCATGACCATTTATCCTTTTAGAAAACGCAGCAGAGCTATGCCATCTTGGTATTAGGTTTAAAGTGAATTAAATTTTCACTATCGTTGTTTGGCTTGAACTTAGACACATCCCCACCTTGACGAAGTGTGTCGAGATAATCTGCCCAGAGCTGCATCATTTCGCGTCGACGGCGTAAAAATTTGGTTCGGTTATAAGCTGTGCCATTAGGGTCTTTAACCTTGTGAGCAAGCTGGTGCTCTACAATATCGGTTCTATATTCGATTTCTTCATCCAGTAATGTTCGCGCCGTTGCCCGGAATCCATGAGCTGTATGTTTCCCTTTAAAACCCAATCGTTTTAATACCTGGGTAAGGGTGTCTGTACTCATGCATTCAGATGAAGTTTTGACACTTGGAAAAACGTATTTTGAAGTGGTCCGTAATTCTTCAAGTTCTTTGAGAATGTCATACGCTTGAATTGATAACGGTACGATGTGGTCTTGATTGGTTTTACTTGCTGCAAAGGACAGGCATCTATTTTCAAAGTCTACCGATTCCCAAAGTAGGGTTCTGACTTCCCCAGGGCGCTGGTAGATATATGCTGATAGCTTTATTGCTAACTCAGTTCTAATTCTCGTACGAGGAAAGTCTTTGGTTAAACGCCATGTTTTACGCAATAGATCTGCCAACTCTTTTTCATCCGTCACCGCGTTATGATTGCCTTTAGTCGGCTGGGGAAGAATGATGTCTGGAGCAGGGTTATAGGTAATGATTCTTCGCTTCAATGGAAGCTTGAGTACCATGTTTATAATGGACTTAATACGTCTTGCTGATTCAAGTGCACCTCGTTCAACGAGTGCATCAGTCACATCACGTTCCAGCTGTTCAGTGGTCAACTCTGCAACCGGTAACTTTCCAATAAACGGTAATATATCTTTATCCAGTTTACGAATTGTTTCGTGGTCTACCTTTCCCTCATGTCTACGGATCTCTAGCCATTCTGCTGCGAATTTACTGAAGGTATTCTCTAAGGTTTGACGCCGCTCACGTTTCTTATTATTACGTTGCTCAGCCGGATCGATGCCATCTGACAGCATCTTCTTAAATTCATCACGTTTGGATCTTGCTTGCTCAAGGCTAACCATTGGGTAGGTGCCGATTGCCAGGGTGTTATATTTTTGAGTTACTGGTCGACGGTAATCCATTCGCCAGTATTTCGCTTCTGTTTCATCAATCAATAAATACAGTCCACCGCCGTCCGGGTGTCTCTGCTTCTTTGCGCCATCCACATCAAAGCTAAGGTTTCTAACCTCTTTAGCAGTCAGTTTATTAGACTGTTTTGCCATTCTGATTTCTCCTGGTTGTCGGTATAAAATCAGCACTTTTGGAGAGTTTTCGGTCAAAAATTAGCTGATTTGGATTTATACCGACAAATATACCGACAAAGTTGTCGGTATACTACCGTTATCCATCGTAGTGCATCGGGCATAAAAAAAGGCTTAACCCCTTTAGGATCAAGCCTTTTGCACTACGGTAAACTACCGTAAAAGTCGAATTTGGCGGTGAGAGAGGGATTCGAACCCTCGAAACGCTATAAACGTTTACACACTTTCCAGGCGTGCTCCTTCAGCCACTCGGACACCTCACCAATGGGGTGCGATAGTAACTAAAAAAAAGCAGGCTGCCAAGTTGTAGCGAAACAGATTTGCAGAAAAACTTCTTGTCTAATGATAATATTGCGTCAAGTCACGTTTTATATTGAAGACAATATATGCAAAGTACTGCAAAAAAAGCAGCGTTGCCAGCCACGGCATTAGCAGCACTAGGGGTAGTCTTTGGAGACATTGGAACAAGTCCACTGTATGCATTGAAAGAATCATTTCATGCTGCACATGGACTCGGGATTCAGCCTGAAAATGTATTGGGTATCCTGTCCATTATCTTCTGGTGTTTGATGCTCATTATTAGTATCAAATACATCGCTATTGTTATGCGAGCAGACAATAATGGTGAAGGTGGAATCATGGCTTTACTGGCCTTGAATTTGCGCAAAGCCAAAATATCAGATACTAAAAAAATTTACTTGATTGCAATTGGGTTTATTGGCGCATCACTCTTCTTTGGTGATGGCATCATCACGCCTGCGATTTCAGTCCTCTCCGCAGTAGAAGGCTTATCCATTGCAACAGATGTACTCGATCCTTTTATTGTACCGATTGCAATTGTGATCGTTACGACCTTATTTTTGATGCAAAAACATGGAACCGCTTTTGTCGGGAAATTTTTTGGTCCAATTACCTTACTTTGGTTTTTGTCATTAGGTATTCTCGGAATTGTCAGTGTCATACAGACACCTGTGGTTTTGGGCATGGTGAGTCCGCATTGGGCAATCCAATTTATTTTTACTCATCCTTTACAGTCCTTTTTTATTATGGGAGCTGTAGTCCTTACCGTGACTGGTGGTGAGGCTTTATATGCGGATATGGGACATTTCGGTCCTCGTCCAATTCGCTTTGGTTGGTTCACCGTTGTTTTACCATGCTTGGTGTTAAATTACGCGGGTCAAGGAGCATTGCTACTTCGTAACCCTGCTGCGATCGAAAATCCATTTTATTTATTGGTGCCGAGTTGGGCCTTATATCCAATGATTATCTTGGCAACTATGGCAGCGGTGATTGCATCACAAGCGGTCATTTCAGGGGTCTTTTCCCTTGCACGTCAGGCGATTCAATTGGGATATTTGCCACGTTTAAGTATTAAACATACATCAGATTCAGAAGAAGGTCAGATTTATGTCCCATTCCTGAATTGGTTGCTTCTCGTCGCGATTGTAATTTTAATCTTAATCTTTAAGACCAGCTCAAACCTTGCAAGTGCTTATGGTTTAGCTGTGACCTTAACGATGTTGTGTGACACCATTCTGGTTGCGATCTTTATTTTCTATGCATGGAAATGGAGTCTGCCTAAAGTATTGCTTTTAATTATTCCATTTTTCTTTTTGGAATCGGTACTGGTTGCGGCTGCTTCATTAAAAATGTTCTCTGGTGGTTGGGTTCCTTTACTTATCGGCAGTATCGCAGTCATGATTCTAATGACTTGGAAGCGTGGTCGAGAGTTGACCTTTGCTAAACTTGAACACGATACTTTATCTTTGGATTTATTCGTCCGAAGTCTGGGGGATAATGTCCATCGTGTGCCTGGCGATGCAGTATTTTTGACAGGTACGCCGAATGTTGTACCTCATGCGATGTTGCATAATATTAAGCACAACAAAGTATTGCATGAGCGAAATATTCTAGTCACGGTTGTGATTGAGGATGTTCCTTTTGTTCCTCAAGAGGAGCGGGTGCAAGTCGAAACACTAAATGAGCATTTCTATCGCATTAAAATCTTCTATGGATTTAAAGATGAGCCAAATGTTCCACGTGCATTAATGCAAGCATATGAGCAATTAGAATTTGAATATGACTTGATGCAGATTAGTTTCTTCATTTCACGTGATCGTATCGTGCACAGTGTTGGTGATGGAATGTCTCCGTGGCGTGAACGTTTATTTATCTCAATGCAACGAAACACTAGCCCTGTTAGTGATTTTTATCAAATTCCGACTAACCGTGTCGTCGAGTTAGGTAGTCAAATCGAAATTTAAGAACTGGTTTTAAAAAAGGCACGTTCGCGTGCCTTTTTTATTGTCTGCTGATCAATTGTACAGTTTTGCGACATAAATTGTCGTTCATGCTCGGAACGCAATATACATCAAGCTTTTGAGTTGTTAAGCTTCGCATTCTTAAAGGTTTTGATGTAGTCATGGCAAAGAAAACAACGAGAAAAGGTAAATCACAAACTACTTTTTTGAGCAAAAATACTGGAAAAGTGCTGCTCGCGTTGATCGCAACAGGAAGCTTTGCGATAGCCTTTGGTAGTGAAAAGATTTCTAAATTTATTCCATTGCAATCAAGTAGTGGAGCGTGTCTTAATCAGTTTTATCGTGAAGTTCCTCCATTGCTCAATAAGGAAAGCTTAACCAAACATAGCTATGCCTTATGTTTTAATGATTTTAATGTCATGTATTCAGGTGTTTCAAAAACACCACTATGGTCAGCCGAGTATTTAAGCCCTGATCGATTAAGTATAAAAATTAAACGCGAAGATAATTTCCACGAAGAAACACGTGTAGAAATGGTTCATCGAGCATTGTTATCGGACTATCGTGGTTCAGGATATGATCGTGGGCATATGGCACCCAATGCAGATATGAACAATACTGCTGCACAATATGATAGTTTTTCTTTAGCCAACATGGTACCTCAAGCACCTAAAAACAATCAGGAAGTTTGGCGAAAACTTGAAGAGGCTGTCCGTGCAGTTGTGACCAAACATCATAAAGATGCATATGTTGTAACAGGTCCAGTTTTTGAAGGAAAACGACTCAAAACAATCGGTAGCGGTGTGATTGTCCCGACTGCGGTTTATAAAGCTGTGTACTTACCTAAACAAGGGATTATTGGGGCTTATTACGCACCAAATAATAATTCTGAACAGGTCGAGGTGGTGAGCGTTTGTTATCTAGAAGAAAAATTAGGGATTAATTTATTTCCACAACTGACTGAACAGCAAAAGCGCAATATTTATCATTTACCATTATCGGCTCAACAGGTCAAAGCCAATAAGGAAATCAGCTATTCACATTGGGATGGTCAAAGTCAATGTGCTGAAGAAGCGACTACAGAAGCGATACAGACACAGCAAAAACAGTTTAGTTCGGGTCAAAGCCAAACTTCACAGAGTAGTCTTCCGCAAATTGATGAAGAAACCAAACAAGCTTTAATTAAACAATTGGTCGATGCACTTGTGCAGTATTTCTTACAATTGTTGCGATAATCGAATCGATCTTGGCCGTAAATTGATTTAGATTCAGAATATAGCCCGACAATAATAAAGTGAGTAGAAAATGTTTAAACCATTTGAAACTGGAAATGAATCATCTTCGATTTATGATTTGACGCTTGAAAACCAAGTGGACTGCGTCAGTTTGTACGGTAATTTGCAGATTACAAAAGATCAAGTGGGATTAAAAGCGGCTAAAGCTTTACAGCAATTGATCAATGATGTGGTGATCGCTTTAGAAAAAGAAGAATTACCTGTACAGATCGAGCGAAAGCCTGAGCAGGAAATAGAGAATCCATTTTTATAATCCAATAAAAAACAGCCATATAGTGGCTGTTTTTTTATGGAGTGATCATTTAATTTCGGAGTGTAGCAACCACTTTGTGTATGAGAGCACCAATAACTGCACCTACAATTGGTGCAATCCAGAATAACCATAATTGACCAAGTGCCGCAGTTTCTGCAAAGAAAGCTACACCTGTACTACGTGCAGGATTCACAGATGTATTCGTCACAGGAATACTGATTAAATGAATTAAGCATAGGTCACTGAATCTCGTATAAAGATTGTTTAATTAGTGATCAATTGTAAAATGGTGAGAACATTAATCGTTTTTATAAATAACTGTAAGTTGTGTTGAGTTTTCGCCATTGTTGAGGAGTTTGTCCTGTCCAAAGTTTAAAAGCACGTTGAAAAGCACTTTGTTCTGAGTAGCAAAGTAATAAAGAGATTTCTTGCAAACTCAGGTGCGGATCTTTTAAGTATTCTGTAGCCAACATAAAGCGGACTTGTTGGACACGCTCCTGAAAGGTTGTGTTTTGCTGTTGTAAATGACGCTGTAATTGTCGTACAGAAAGTCCCAATTTCTCAGCGATAAAATCAATCTGATATTGATTCTTCTGTAAGCCCGTTAAAATTGCATGTTGTAAACGCTGATCTAATTGTGTTGAATTCGGTAGTTTATCTAATAGTGCCTGAGCTTGTTGCAATAACAATTGTTGCAGAGTGTGATCACCTGTTTTTAGTGGTTTGAATGCTTCAGTAATCGGGAGTAAGAGCTGAGTCTTAGGTTGATCAAAACGAACTTTGCAGTGGAAATACTGTTCATACACCGTGAGGTTTTTAGGTGCAGGATTCACAAAATGAACTTCGTGTAAATGGATCATTTCCCCTGACATAAACAGTTTAAGGAATTGCACCATCAGTGCTATTGCAATTTCGTCTGTCAGTTGAGTGGGGTGTAGTTCAGGTGCTTCCCAACAAATAGATGCATAGGGTTGATTAAATTCAACAATTAAAGGACTTCCATCATAAATAAGTCGATGAAAATCATGATAGCGTGCTAAAGCTTCACCAAGACTTTCACAAGATAAGGCTAAGTAAGCAATAATCCCTAAATGCTTAGGTTGGACGTATTCCGCAATTTCTAATCCTAAACCGATTTTTGGATGTAGTTGATTCAACTCTTCAAGTAGATCCCGCCAAATGACATAATCAAAGCGTTCAAGGTTTTGAATTTTTTGTAATTGTTCAGGTAAAGCTAGATTTTTAGCTTCACAATAAGTCGCCAGTAAATGCCCCAAGCCACCGTAAACTGATCCTGTATAATTCTTGAGTTGAGACATCCTGTCTGTTCCTCTTATTGTCGTGTTTTGTCAATATTAATATATCGTATCGTCAATACTTCGCCTACAAAAATTTATATCTTAAATAAAAAGAAGCACAGTTTAGGAGATCAAAATGATCAAGGGTTTTATCGCTGGTTTAGCGGTTGCAAATGCATTTGAATGGTTCGCACATAAATACGTTTTGCATGGTGTGCATCGTCCTGGGCAACCCCGTTATAGCCCTGTACCTAAAAGCATGGAGTCGCATTGGGCGCATCATCGTGAAGTACGTAAACAAGATTTCTCGGATGAATGTTATGTGGAAGGCATTGATCACTGGCGTACGCGTAATGAGTTAATGTCACTTGCTGTAGCCGCAGGTGTGGCAAGTGTTGTGTTCTATCCTTTTTCAAAAGGCATGGCACTTGCAGCGATTTATAGTGCGGGGAATTATTATTATGTTCATCGCCGTGCCCATCTTGAGCCTGATTGGGCGAAGCGCACGATCCCGTGGCACTATGATCACCACATGAACTCGAACCAAGATGCAAATTGGTGTGTTACTCGTCCTTGGTTTGATTATGTGATGGGGACGCGTGTGGTGTCTTCAGCAGATTTGAAAGAAGCTAATCCATTGGGTCTGCCTTTACCTGCACCGATTTCGAAGATATTAACTGAAGCGATTGAATCAGTATTTCCTGCAAAATGGGTAGAGCAGAAACCAAAATTGGTGACCACCGCTCAGACAGAAGAAATCGAAAAAGTATCGGTTGCATCTTGATATAGCGTGAAGAGGGTATTTTGACAAAACATGATGCTAGTCGCGTGCTTCTGTCGTGAATTGTCAATAAAATTGGCTTTTAATGTCAATATTTTTGCTGAATATCTCGCTAATTTAGCCCAAGCCTTTTTGTTGCTTGATATTTATCCAAATTTATTGTTTTTCGTTTACCCTCTAGCGTTGTATAAACGCATTTCATATACCTTGCTGAGCAAGGTATTTTTTTGACTAAAATTTGCCGAATAAAAAACCTCTCAAGCAATCGCATTGAGAGGTTTGGATCTAGCTATTTTTTATTGCTTAAAGGCGCATTTCAATGCCTTGCTCAGCTAAATATTTTTTCGCTTCAGGAATAGTATGTTGACCAAAGTGGAAAATGGAAGCGGCAAGTACAGCATCTGCGCCACCTTTCAAAATACCATCTGCCAAATGTTGTAAATTTCCTACACCACCTGAAGCAATCGTTGGAATCGTGACACGATCATTGATTTGACGCATTAAAGCGATGTCATAGCCTGCTTTGGTTCCATCGGCATCCATACTGGTAATCAGTAATTCACCTGCACCAAAGTCTGCCATTTTGACAGCCCATTCTATTGCATCAATACCTGTTGGCTTGCGTCCACCGTGGGTAAAGATTTCCCACTTATTTTCGCCAGTTTTTTTCGCATCAATTGCAACCACGATACATTGAGCACCAAAACGTTGAGATGCTTCTTGAACGAATTCAGGGTTGAACACCGCTGCCGAGTTGATACTGACTTTGTCTGCACCGGCATTCAGAAGTAAACGGATATCTTCGACTTTACGTACACCACCACCCACGGTGAGAGGAACGAAAACGCTTTCTGCCATACGCTCAACAGTACGGTAAGTAGTGTCACGTCCATGATGGGTAGCAGTAATATCTAAAAAGGTAATTTCATCGGCACCTTGTTCGTTATAACGACGGGCAACTTCTACTGGGTCACCTGCGTCACGAATATCAAGGAATTGAACGCCTTTGACGACTCGACCATTATCAACATCTAAGCAAGGGATAATACGTTTTGCGAGCATAAAATATTCCAAAAAATCGCCAATAAAGAAAGGGGTGCTACACCTTCATGGAGGGAAAGGGTATTCTATCAAACTTCACAGCTATTTTTTGCAGGTTTTCCATGTCGGTTTATACCCCGTTGAGTTTAGAAGATGTTCAAGCTTTTGCTGAGCCTTATGGTTTGGCAGTGATTGACCTGATTCCAATCCAAGGCGGTATTCAAAACACCAACTATTTTTTGGTGGATCATACTCAAAAACATTATGTTCTTACTGTTTTTGAAGAGCTTGATGCTGAAGGAGCTGGTGAGCTTGTTCCCGTACTAGACTGTTTGGGAGAGGCAGGGGTTGCCGTTGCTGTACCATTGAAACATCATGGTCAAGCCATTCATAGCATCGCAGATAAACCTGCACAAATCGCCCCACGCTTGATGGGTGAACATCCAGAAGAAGCAACATTATTACAAATCCAAGCGATTGCTCAGGCTCAAGCAAAAATTCATGTGGCGTTGAAAGATTTTCCTTTAAAGCGTGATTTTAATCGTAATCATCAGTATTGGTCAGATGTAGCAGAGCAACTGAGACCCAATATGAATGACGATGATCAATCCCTATTGGATCAAGTTTTTCAGCAATTTGCCAAAATTACACAGCAATATCCTGATCGTCCTGTCGGTTTTATTCATTCTGATCTATTTAGAGACAATACATTATTTGAAGGTGATCAATTACGAGGGATTCTTGATTTTTATGAGTTAAATCAAGATGAGTTTTTATTTGATATTGCGATTAGTATCAATGATTTTTGTACAGCTTATCCAAAGGCTCATTTAGACCAAGCCAAGGCAGAAGCTTTCCTTGCAGCGTATCAAAGCATTCGTCAACTCACAGCTGATGAGTTAGCGTGTTTAAATATTTTCTTGGCAATGGCTGCATGTCGTTTCTGGAGTATGCGTCTCCAAGTTGCACAAAAAAATGCGGAACAGGGTCGTACTGGTGAAGACATTTCACAAAAAGACCCGATGGAAATGCGGATGATGCTGCAAGATCGTTTACAAAAAGTTCAAGCTTAAGGAAAAAGCATGCGAGACCAAGGTCGTTTAGTAGAATGGTTTGATGATAAAGGCTATGGTTTTATTCAACCGAATGATAAGCACAAAGATCGGGTCTTTTTACACATCAAGGACTTTGCTCGCACAGGTCCTCGACCTATTATAGGTTGTGCTTTGGAGTACATGGTGATCTTAGATGAGCGTGGTCGTTATCGTGCTCAGCAAGTCAGTTATCTAAAAGCAGCCCAAGTATTTGAACATAAGCCGAAACCTTCAGCTGCGAAGCCTGCTAAACGTTGGACAGCGATGCAAATTGCCATTGTGATTTATATTGTATTCATGGTCATCGCGAGCTTTAGTAAATTATTACCGCCTTATACTTTATTGTTCGTCAGTTTGATGAATGTCTTGAGTTATTGGCTATATGCTCAAGACAAAGAGGCGGCACAATTGGGGAATCGCCGTATTCCTGAGCAAACCTTACATATCGTGGATTCGCTTGGAGGATGGTGTGCAGGTTGGTTAGCACAACAAAAACTGAGACATAAAACACAAAAACAACCGTTTCGTAAGATTTATTTCTGTACCATAGTCTTCCATATATTATTGATATGTTGGTTAATTTCTCCACTCAATGTGTTCTATTGAGGGAGTTCGTTTCTGGAGATAAATAAAATGAATTATTCCGTTGATCAAGACCCGAACCGTACTTTGACTTTGGTCCTTTACGTACTTTATATCATTGCGATTTTTACAGGTGGATTATTGGCAGTGATTGCCTTAATTATTAACTATGTAAAACGTAGCGATGTAAGAGGCTCTATTTTTGAAAGTCATTTTACTTGGCAGATTCGGACATTTTGGTGGTATCTCGCTTGGAATATCATTGCCTTTATTCCATTCTTCTTCTTGTTTTTTACAGGCGATAATCCGAATGCGTTTGCGGGTGTTGCATTATCAGGAACGGTTTTCTGTGTAGCGGTGATTTTCGCTGCTTGGGTTTGGATTGTATATCGTGCAATACGTGGCTTGATTGCTCTCAATGACAATAAACCTATGTATCAATGAATTGAGGTGTTGAACCTGAAGAATTGGTATTTATTTGATGCGTTTATATTATGAACCTTTGACTGTTGAGCATGCAGATCTCATTTATTCATATACGCTTGATGATGATCTATATCGTTTTATTCCTGACGTGAAATATCCTGAGCGAGAAGGATTAAGACAACGGTTTAGACAACTCGCCAAAGGTTCAGGCACACTCGAAGAAGTCTGGGTAAATTGGGTGGTTTTTGATGACACAAGTCAACAGCAACCGATTGGTACGCTGCAAGCTACCATTTTCCCTCATAAGCAAACTGCTTACGTTGGCTATATCATTTTTAAGGATTTCTGGAATAAAGGTTATGCAACTCAAGCCTTAAAATGGCTTGAAACCTATTTAAATCAACAATATGCCATATATAATATAGAGGCTTATGTCGATCAAAATAATCATGCATCCAAACGTGTATTGGAAAAATGCTATTTTAAATATAGTGCTTGTGATGGAAGTGATGCTGTTTTTAGTAAAAATCATTTAAACAGGTTGGATCATGATTATTGAGCATGTGCATTTAACAATTAAACCCAATCAAAGTCAGGCATTTGAGGCAGCATTTCAAAAAGCCAAAGCGATTATTTATCCGATGGCAGGATTAAATGCTGTACAGCTGATCAAAAATGTTCAAGATGATCATCGCTATATTCTAATGATATTTTGGGATCATATTGAAGATCACACAGAAGGGTTTAGAAAGTCTGCTGCTTATCAAGAATGGAAAGCTTTATTACATCCCTTCTATGATCCAATGCCAATCGTTGAATATTATCAACCTCAGATGCTACTGAAGAAGAATGAGCCGCCAATAAAAGAAAAGTAAGCTAAGCATCTTTATTGTTTTGAGGAGAGTTGAGGATTTTGAGTTTGAGCTCACTCACCAAAACACCCAATACCACCAGTAATCCGCCAAATAATGCGAGTAAGGGCAAACGTTCACCTGCAATTCTTCCAATCAGACCTGCCCAAACAGGTTCACCTGCATAAATGATCGCTGCACGACTTGGATCAACCATGCTTTGTGCCCAGTTCATAACAAACTGAATTAAAGCACTGGCGAGTCCCAATCCAGTTGCGATTAAAAGGAGAGGCCACGAAAATGCTGGCAATTGATGTTCACCAACCAAAGGCATGCTGGCGAAAGAGAGTAGAGCGGCAACCATGAGTTGAATTACAGTAACACGTCGTAAATTTACTCGTCCTGCAAAATAGCCAATCAAAATAATCTCTAATGCAATCACCAAAGCACAGATCAGGGTAAGTATTTGTCCATAAGAGAGCGTGATATTGGAAAAACCATTTCCTGTCAGTAGGACTAAGCCTGTAAATGCTAATGCTGAGCCGATCCATGTCATGAGTGATGGTGATTTTTGAAAAATAACCCACATGAGAATAGGTACTAAAGGAACATAAAGCGCAGTAAGAAAAGCCGATTCGCTACTTAAAATACTTTGTAGACCAATCATTTGTGCGCCATAACCAATCGCAATCATGATGCCGATGGCAGTTCCAGCCAGCGTTTCTTTGAGCGTTAAACCCGACATGGATTTTAATGAAAGTAGGAAAATCACACCTGCAGCAACTGCAAAACGGCAACCGACGAAAAACATCGGTGTACTAAAGTTGAGCGCATATTGCACTGCTAGAAAAGTCCCACCCCAAATCATGGTGATAAAAATCAATGCAAATTGTGCTGCTCTAGGCGATTGCGAGAAAGCTGTCAAAACCAAATTCCAAATCAAAGTGCAATATACTGCACATGTTGCATTAATTTATGCATTTGTGCAATATATTGCGCATAATTAAATGAGAGTGAAACTGCATGAATCATCCTGATGCGGTATTGCAATATGTAGGGCAGAATATTCGATTTTATCGAAACCAGCATCAATTAAGTCAGCAAGAGTTGGCAGAGCGGGCTGGAGTCAGCCGACGTACCATCGCATCTATAGAAACAGGAATGGTGAATATTAGTCTGACCAAGCTGGATGCGATTGCAAATGCTTTAGATGTGAATTTCAAACAACTTGTGACAGCACCAGAGCTTGTGGATTCTGCGGTCGTTAAGACTTTGGCATGGCAAGGCACTCATCTTGAGAGTCAGGCAACTTTACATGCATCCATCCCTGCACGTACTCAAGTCGAATTATGGACATGGACATTGGCCGTTGGAGAGACCTATGTTGCTGAACCTGATCAACAAGGGTGGCAGGAGTTGATCTATGTCATTGAAGGTGAACTGAGTCTAGAATTTGCTTCTGGAACACATTTAGTTGCAGCGGGTACATCGTTTTTATTTGATAGTTCTGTTCCTTACCGTTATAGCAATCAAGGTACTGACATACTCCGCTTTATTCGAAATGTGATTTATTGATCTAAAAAAGCCAAACACGAAAGTTTGGCTTTTTTATGCTTAATGGCGTTAGTCTGTTGAGCTAAATTGCATCAAACTGATGTTTAGTATGTGTTCCATATTTATCAATCATGATTGAACTGGCTTCATTCAACCCACGTACCGTGACATTGACTCCATTTCTTTGGAACTTATTCACCACAGAATCTAGCATTGCCACTGAAGTTACATCCCAAATATGTGAATGAGTTAAATCAATAATGACCTTAGAAATTGGTTCTTGGAAATTAAAACCCTGCATGAATTTTTCTGAGGAGCTGAAAAAGATTTGACCTTTTAAATCGTAGACTCGTGCATCATTTTCTATATAGCTTTCAACACGAATATCATTTTCTAATTTATTGGCAAGGAATAAAGCGGATAGTAATACACCTGTGAGTACACCGAGTGCCAAGTTATGGGTTGCTACAACCACAATGACAGTGGCAATCATAACCACGTTGCTACTTTGGGGATTAGATTTAAAACCTGTCAGTGATTTCCACTCAAATGTGCTAATCGAGACCATAATCATCACGGCAACCAATGCTGCCATAGGAATAACTTTGAGCCAGTCACTAATAAAGACGACTAAGATCAGCAAAAATACGCCTGCTGAAAATGTTGATAATCGGGTTAGACCACCTGATTTCACATTAATCATGGATTGACCAATCATGGCACACCCCGCCATCCCACCCATAAAACCAGATGCAATATTAGCTATCCCTTGACCTTTACATTCTTGGAATTTATCACTTGGCGTATCGGTCATTTCATCAATAATCGTGGCTGTCATCATGGATTCAAGTAAGCCCACGGCTGCGAGTGCAATCGAATAAGGTAAAATGATTTGTAGCGTTTCTAGGTTAAGAGGAATATCGGGTAATAAGAATACAGGCAGTGTATCTGGCAATTCACCCATATCTCCCACAGTGCGAATATCAATTCCGAAACCTACAGCGATCAGGCTAATAACGATAATACAGACCAAAGGAGAGGGAATAAGTTTTCCAATTTTAGGGAGTAAAGGGAAGAGATAAATAATGGCTAAACCCAAGCCAACTAATGCATATACATGCCATGTTACATTGATCAATTCAGGTAATTGCGCCATAAAAATGAGGATAGCAAGCGCGTTGACGAAGCCAATCACCACAGATTTAGAAACAAATCGCATGAGTTTTGCGAGTTTTAAATAGCCCGCCAGAATTTGCAGTACACCTGTTAATAATGTTGCTGCAAGTAGATATTGTAATCCATGTTCTTTCACCAGACTTGCCATGACCAAAGCCATTGCGCCAGTCGCTGCTGAAATCATGGCAGGACGCCCACCAACAAAAGAAATCACGACTGCAATACAGAAGGACGCATATAAACCAACTTTGGGATCAACCCCCGCGATGATTGAAAATGCAATCGCCTCGGGAATCAGCGCTAAGCCGACCACAAGACCCGCCAGCACATCGGCACGAATATTAGAGAACCATTGTTCTCGTACATTGGAAAACATAGAAATAGCCTATTTTTGAAAAATATTTTAAAGGCTAGTGATGTGATATAAAAATGCACACGACTACACCACATCACTAGACAGTGATGAGTTATTTACAAGAGGGGGCTGTAAAAACTAGGGTGGCGTAAGTGACATTATAGAATTGAAGATCGAGATAAAAATCAGGATGAGGATAACATTTAAGCGAAAAAAGCTCTAGCCATTATTCAAATCGCTAGAGCTAAACACAATTAAAGTGATTGTTCATCCAGTAAAAGTTGAGCTTCACGAAGGCTTAAAGTGCCCTCATAAATTGCTCGACCTGTGATAGCACCTAAAATACCTGATTGACCTTTCAAGTTGCGTACATCATCAAGATTGGTGACACCACCAGATGCAATAACAGGTAATCCTGAATATTGAGCTAAGTGAACAGTTTGCTCAATGTTGACACCTTGCATCATGCCATCACGTGCAATATCAGTGTAGACGATGCTAGATACACCAGCGTCAGCGAAACGTTTAGCAAGATCTGTCGCTTTAACATCAGTGACATTTGCCCAACCGTCAGTTGCAACCATGCCATTGATCGCATCGATACCAACAATAATATGACCTGCAAACTGTTTACATGCTTCTTCAACAAACTCAGGTTCTTTGACTGCTTTGGTACCGATAATGACAAACGATACGCCAGCATCTAAGTAGTGCTCGATGGTTTCAAGTGAACGGATGCCACCACCAATTTGGATTGGTAATTCAGGTTGTGCTCGCGCAATAGCTTCAACCACTGGTTTGTGAATTGGCGTACCAGCGAAAGCACCATTTAAATCAACTAAATGTAAACGACGTGCGCCTTCATCAACCCAATGTTGTGCAGTTGCCACAGGATCATCAGAGAAAACAGTATCGTCTTCCATGCGTCCTTGTTTTAAACGTACACATTTACCATCTTTCAGGTCAATTGCAGGGATGATTAGCATGCTTTCGCTCCTAGCTTCATCGTAAATTAAAATTGGCTACATATTAACAAAGTATTGATCAATCTCTAAGTCTTGGATTGAGAACCTGTGAGTATTCTTTCGATTTGTTGTTGAAGTGGTGACGTGAAACTTTGATGCTGGTAGAGATATTCAAAAATAATACGCGCGGCATAAGCATCTGCCGCAGCATAATTGATTTGTTGAGGGCTGAGTTGTTTAACAGACCAGTTAGAGGTGCTAATTTTTTTACTTTTAGGAAAATAACGCTGAAATAACAAAGCAATTGCCGTTTGTACACCGACTTGGGTGTTATATCCAAAATTTGAAAAGCATTTTGCTAAATCAATCAGACCGTTTGGATGAATCCCTTTGCGTCTAAAACCACTGGCATCATTTTTTAAACCAAAACCAACTTTGAGTTGTTGTTCATTTTCTAAAATAGGTTTTAAGAAAGCCAATATTTCTGGATTCACCTGAAAAAGATAAGCATTTTCTAAGCTAGACAACTGGATAAGGTGAGGGCCTGTTGATTTTTCACCGACTTTGAAGGTCGGTTTGGATTCTGTATCAAAGCCGAACACTTGCACAGATTTAAGCTCAGCTTCAATTTGTAAACACTGATTAAGTGTATGGATGACATAAATTCGATCTGGATTTAAGTTTTGAAATGCAGGGAAGGTGCGTATTTGTTCTTTGCTTAAAAGCGCAGTTTGTTGTTGCATTTCCATGAAATGAGCTCAAATCGTTTCACTCAGCTTAAACCGTTTTGATCAATTGAAAAAGCCAAGTTTTCCCACTTGGCTTTGAAAAATAGACTTGGTTTATTCTGCATATCTATTCATTTGTTCCATCTGGAGCTGTTGGCTTTTTTGAATATAGTTTTGGTAAGCAGGAATTGCGGATGCTGCTATGGCTAAAATGCAGAGTGGAAGGATAATAATGTATATCCAAGCTAAGACTTTTTCCCAACCCTGAGTAATACGAGGTGAGCCATAGTTATTTGTATTTTCATCACCCTTTGCACAACTCAAGTAAATAAAAAATAAGAAATTGATGAAAGGAATAATCATCACTAATGACAACCAACCTGTTTGATTTCGATCATGTAAACGGCGGATTGAGAAAATAAAGCTGAAGTAGATCATTGCAATATAAACAATGATAAAGAGTCCACCAAATACATACATCGATGAACTTGTCGTTGAAGGACTCAAAGCTGGAACAAAAAACGCTGCGATAATACCCAAAATGAATACGAAGACCACGAGTAACATATTCCAGCCTAAGTAAGAAAGTCTGCCAAAACGCCCATTTGCACTAAAACCTGAATCATTTGTTTGAAGCTGAGAAGACATATTATTTTCCTGTAGTCTCTGATTTTTAAATTTAATTTTGAAATTATCTGTTGTTTGATTTTTATTCAAAGTGTTTGCATGATATGCAAAAAATAATGAGAAATAAATAGATAAGGCAATTAAAAAAATAAAGCCAATTTAAAATTGGCTTTATTATCAGGAGCTAAACTTGTTCAAATGCTTAGATTTTCCATTCCACAAAGTTTTTTAACAACTGTAAACCAGCAGTATGACTTTTCTCTGGATGGAATTGGGTCGCGAATAAATTGTCTTTGTGAATCGCTGTGCAGAAGTTCACACCATAATCACAAGTTGCCGCTGTAACTGTAGAATCTTTTGGTTCGATATAGTAGCTATGTACGAAATAAAAACGAGCATCTTGCTCGATGTTGTTCCACATTGGATGACTTGGATCAAGTTGATGTACTTGGTTCCAACCCATGTGCGGAACTTTTAAATTCGGAATTTCAGGGAAGTGTTTGACCACACCCTCAAAAATACCCAAAGCTTCTACGCCACCATTCTCTTCAGAGCTTTGTAGCAATGCTTGCATGCCAACACAAATCGCGAGTACAGGTTTGTTAAAAGCCGCTTGACGAACGACTTCATCAATTCCTGCCTCATGCATGCCTTGCATACAGTCACGCATGGCACCTACGCCTGGGAACACGATTTTATCCGCTTTGGCAATCAGCTTAGGATCGTTAGTCACATCAACTGTTGCACCTACATGCTCTAGCGCTTTGGCTGCTGAGTGTAAGTTGCCCATGCCATAATCAAGTAAAGCAATACGCGTCATTACAAGCTACCTTTCGTTGATGCAATCATGCCTTCGGCACGAGGATCAACCTCACATGCCATACGTAAAGCACGTGCCAAAGCTTTGAATACACTTTCGATCTGGTGATGGCTATTTTTGCCTTTTAAATTGTCGATATGTAAGGTCATCAACGCATGGTTGACAAAACCTTGGAAAAATTCTGAAAATAAATCGACATCGAATGTTCCGATACGGGCGCGTGTGAATGGAATATCCATAAACAAGCCTGGACGACCAGAGAGATCAACGACAACACGCGAAAGTGCTTCATCGAGTGGTGCATAAAAATGACCGTAACGACGTAAGCCCTTTTTATCTCCTAAAGCTTGCGCAAAGGCTTGTCCCAAGGTGATTCCACAGTCTTCGACGGTATGGTGATCATCGATTTCCAAGTCACCATCGCAATGAATATCGATATCAAATAGACCATGGCGCTTGATTTGATCAATCATATGGTCTAAAAATGGAACTCCAGTGTTGAGTGTGCCTTGACCAGTACCATCGAGATTGAGACGAACTCGAATTTTTGTTTCGTTGGTATTTCTTACCACTTCACTGATACGTTGCGTCATGGACACGTTCCTCAAAAAACGTCAAAAATGATTGAATTAAAAACCAAAGTTTCGCTGTGACGAAAAAGTGACAGCATCATAGTTTGCTCAGGAGGGTTAATCAATGCCTATTACCGTACATGCTTACAGTTCACTAGAAAATCTAGGAATTCGTACCCAGCTAGAGCGACTTTATGACACCAGTCCAGAGTTTGGTGATGGGCAAGATGCAATGCAGCAACTTGAACAAGATCTACAGCAATATACCACAGTTTATACCGCTGAATTTAACACCAAAATTATAGGTGCAATCTGGGTCACAGGACAAGGTGAAAGCCGTGTTTTGGAATATATTGTTGTACATCCATCCAATCGCGGTCGCGGTGTGGCAGAACGTCTCGTTGAGGAAGTTTGCCGTATTGAGGAAGAGCAGGGCGTAAAACAGTTTGAACCTGGATGTGGCGCGATTCATCGCTGTCTATCACATCTTGGAAAAATCTAATCGCGAGCTAAATATGGGGTCTAATTGGAGTTAAATTAAACACTTAATCTAAAAATCCTTAAATTAACTTGACGGATTTTGACAAACATTGTTTAATACGCCCACTTTGGCGCGATAGCTCAGTAGGTAGAGCAACGGATTGAAAATCCGTGTGTCCCCAGTTCGATCCTGGGTCACGCCACCATAGATTCGAAATTTCAATCCCTGATCCCATCAGGGATTTTTTTTATCTGGACTTTTTTGCCTGAAAAATGGGCAATCAAATCAAAAGCTCAGGATAATTGTTGACTATTTGCTGTAGATACGGCTTAATACACGCCATTGGCGCGATAGCTCAGTAGGTAGAGCAACGGATTGAAAATCCGTGTGTCCCCAGTTCGATCCTGGGTCACGCCACCATATTCAAAAACCCCAAACTAATGTTTGGGGTTTTTTTATAGGTTAAATTATGCGTAATTCATATTTAAGTCTTTCTAAGTTCTATATTAAAAACTCTTTATGAATAAAAAGAATATGCATCTCAATTTTACTTAGTTATATGAATAAAAGAAAAACAATATACTTGCGAATATATTATTTTTGTTGAAGATAAGTTATGCAAAAGTTTATCGGGGTAGCTCTTCCAGTTGTTCTTTTATCGGGTATAGCACAGCACGCATCTGCGACTACAGGCTATTTTATGCATGGTTATGGCGTGAAAGCCCAAGGTCAAGCTGGTGCCTCTATCGCTGCATTTAACGATGCGCTCACTATAGCGAGTAATCCATCAGGTTTGAGCTGGATTGATAGCCGTGTAGATGTTGGTGCGACCCTATTTAATCCTAAACGCTCTGCTGAGATTGAGGGGAACTTAGCCGGTGCCAATGGACAATACAGCGGTAATGGTCGTGAATACTTTGTACTGCCTGAATTTGCGATCAATAAGAAAGTAAATGATAGCGTTGCTTTAGGCTTAGCGATTTATGGCAATGGTGGTATGAATACGACCTATAAACGCAATCCTTATGCTGAATTTGGTAATACAGGCGAAGCGGGTGTTGATTTATCTCAGATATTTGTCTCTCCAACGGTTGCATGGCGCTATAGTGAAAATCAATCAATCGGGATTGCGACAAATTTTCTTTATCAACGTTTTGAAGCGAAAGGAATTTCTGGTTTTGCCCCATTTTCAAATGATGGAAAAAATCTAAGCAATAAAGGTAAAGACTCTGCTACAGGGATTGGGGTGCGAGTGGGCTGGAGTGCGAAATTAAATGATGTCGTTACTGTCGGAGCAAACTATGCGTCAAAAATTGATGCAGATAAATTTGATAAGTATCGCGGTTTATTTGCTGAATCGGGTGATTTTGATGTTCCTGAGAGTTATGGGGTTGGAGCAAGCTTCAAGTTAACCCCTGCTTTGACTGTATTAGCGGATATACAGCGAATCAATTATTCGGATGTTGATTCGGTCGGTAATCCTTTTAGTTTAGCTTCTGTGATGCAAGGCAATACTTTCGGATCAGAAAAGGGACAGGGTTTCGGTTGGAAAGATATTAACGTCTATAAGTTGGGAGCAAGCTATCAAGTCAATCCACAACTCACAATGCGTGCTGGTTATAGCCATAATGATCAGCCTATCCCACAAGATCAGACTTTCTTAAATATTCTAGCACCAGGTGTGATTAAAGATCATATTAGTCTAGGTGCGACGTGGGATATTGATCGAGCGCAAGAGTTAAGTGTTGCCTATACCTATGGTTTAAAAGAAACCGTAAAAGGCAATCAATCGATCCCGACAGCATTTGGTGGGGGTGAGGCAAATCTAGAAATGGATCAACATATCTTAGGTATATCTTACGGTGTGAAGTTCTAAATAGAAAAAGGCTGAATCAACAGATTCAGCCTTTTATTTGCTACAAAGGAAATTTAAGCTGTTTTAGCTAAAGAACCGTTCGATAGCATATGACCTGTTTCTTCAAAATTTGCATGCCATGACAATGCTTCACGAAGAATATGAGGTGTATGTCCACCACGCTCACATGAACGATCAAAATAATCGTTTAATGCGGCTTGGTAGAGTGGATGTACACAATTATCGATAATCACACGTGCACGCTCACGCGGTGCTAAACCACGAAGGTCAGCCAAGCCTTGTTCTGTCACTAGAATATCAACATCATGTTCACAGTGATCAACATGGCTCACCATCGGCACGATCGAAGAAATATCGCCACCTTTTGCGATTGACTTGGTGACAAAGATTGCTAAGTGCGCATTACGTGCGAAATCACCTGAGCCACCGATACCATTCATCATCTTGGTACCACAAACGTGAGTTGAGTTCACATTGCCATAAATATCAAATTCGAGGGCAGTGTTGATCCCAATAATACCTAAGCGACGCACAATTTCAGGGTGATTTGAAATTTCTTGTGGACGTAAGACTAATTTATCTTTGTAGTGCTCTAGATTGCCAAATACACGCTCGCCACACTGAGCTGAAAGTGTAATTGAGCTACCAGAAGCAAACTTCATTTTACCTGCATCGATCAACTCAAACGTACAGTCTTGAAGTACTTCAGAGTACATCACAAGATCTTCGAAGTTTGAATCTTTCAAACCAGTGAGAACAGCGTTTGCAATAGAACCAATACCCGCTTGTAAAGGACCTAAGTTTTTCGCTAAACGACCAGCAGCAACTTCTTTCTCAAAAAATGCAATCAAATGATTCGCAATGCCTTGAGTCTCATCATCTGGCGCTGTCACTGTTGAAGGTGAGTCAGCTGTATCGTTGAACACGATGCCGACGATTTTTGCAGGATCGATTGGAATCGCAGTCGAGCCGATACGATCATCCACTTGAGTTAAAGGCAGCGGTGTACGCGTTGGACGATAGGTTGGGATGTAAATATCGTGTAAGCCTTCAAAGTTTTCGCTGAGTGATGTGTTGATTTCTACAATCACTTTTTCAGCGAAAATTG
Source organism: Acinetobacter junii CIP 64.5 (assembly GCF_000368765.1). Lineage (GTDB taxonomy): Bacteria > Pseudomonadota > Gammaproteobacteria > Pseudomonadales > Moraxellaceae > Acinetobacter > Acinetobacter junii. Next base: position 1,609,241 of record NZ_KB849655.1, on the reverse strand, counting down.
CAAAGCTTGCCGAGTTACCAACGGATGTTGTTGGAACAATGTGACCATCTTCAGTGATTGCGACCGCTTCAATCACAGCTACATCTGGACGTTTGAGCTGCTGATTACGCATTTGTTCAACGGTTTCAGATAAATGTTGGTCAATAAACATCACTTCGCCGTTATTAATTGCACGACGTAAGGTATTGTCAACTTGGAATGGCATGCGACGTGCAAGTACACCTGCTTCCGTCAGTTGTTTGTCTAAGTCATTTCCGAGACTTGCACCAGTAATTAACGTGATTTTTAACGGATTTTTTTTAGCTTGTTCAACCAGTGCTTGAGGAACAGCTTTCGCCTCTCCTGCACGAGTAAATCCGCTCATACCAACCGTCATATCATTTTCAATAAAGCGAGCAGCCTGTTCTGCACTCATCACTTTGTCGTGTAGAGACGCAAGGCGAATACGACTTAAAGACATCATCCATTCTCAATATTGCTTTTTCATTAGATATGGATTTTAGCGCTAAAAAAGCAAAAGGGAATTGGACTACGGCTAAGGTCTAATATGTGAAATAGAAGATGATTTGCGAGCAAAAATACGAGACATTTTTGATTGGTCTCGTATTGAATTAGAAGTGTTCACTAAGTGTTTGTTTAATCTTGCTAATCGTATTTTTCTCAGTCTCTTCAACATGAGGAGTCACGATTGGTAAAGAGATCACAACTTCTAAACCACCTTGCTCACGATTGCGAATGCTAATTTTACCCTGATGAATATCCACAATACGTTTTACGATTGCAAGGCCAAGTCCGCTACCTTGAACAGTGCGCGCTGAATTACCACGTACAAAGGGTTGCATGAGTTCTTCAACTTGATCGGGTGGAATGCCTTCACCATGATCAGCAACAGTGATGAGGATGTGTTCGTCTACATGGCTTGCAGAAAGTTCAATCGGTTCGGCACCATAGCGTTTCGCATTATTGATTAAATTGGCGATCAGACGCTTTAAAGAGAGACTACGAGCAGGAATAATAGGTAAATCCTGCATTTCAAAACGTATATCTAATGGTTTGAATTGAATGACGAGTTCTTGCAGCAATGTGTTGATATTGGTATCGGTGAGTTCTTCATCCGATCCATCACGCATGTACGAAATGAATTGGTTGAGAATCGCATCCATATCATCAACATCATAAATTAGACCTTCACGAAAGAATTCATCGGGTAGCATTTCTGCAGTGAGACGAATACGCGTCAATGGTGTACGCAAATCGTGAGAAATCCCAGCCAACATAATTTGACGGTCTCGCTCAGTTTGTTCAAGCGTATAAACCATATGGTTAAAAGCTTGGTTCACCTGACGAATTTCTAAAGGCCCGTGATTAGTATCTAAATAAGGTGCTTTACCTGTTTTACTATAACTATTGGCGGCATTTTGTAATCGACGCAATGGACGATTCATTTGGCGAACTAAGGTTAAAATAATAATTGAAGATAAGATCGGTACACCAAATAACCATGTTGCAATCAGTTCAACACTGTAATTGGTATAGGTTTTTAGTGGTTCACGCACCCAGTTACCATTCATCTCTGGAGTTTGAATCCAGATACGAGGAATTGGTTTAAATTTAAAATAAACGGTGACGTTATCAACACCTAACTCTTTGGCAAGTTTGGCTTCGATTTCATCAGTAAATAATTCAGCTAGAAATTTGTCTTCAATCTTTGGAAATTCTTTAGGATCAGTGATGTATTCGATACCAATACGGTTTTTTAACCATGTATCAATATCGACTTCTGTATCACGATGCAAAATTCGAATATCAGGATTATTGACCAGCTCTAATTCAATTGCGAGATAGCGTGCATGTTGTTGTAACTCTGGCAAATACAAAGTTCGCCAGAAGAACCACAAAGACATAAATAAGCTGAAGAATACGGTGAACAGTACCAAAATAGTGGTACGCATCGCAGCGGAACGTGGTTTGATCTTATCTAAGAAACGTTCCCACTTGGTACGTGGTCGTTCAGAGTAAGATACAAACTCAGTAAAAGTTTGAGGGTCAATGGGTTCCAGTTTCAACGTTGAAATTCCTGAACTTACTCAGCACCATCTGGAACAAAAACATAGCCTACACCCCAAACGGTTTGAATATAACGAGCGCGGGCAGGGTTGTCTTCGATTAAACGGCGTAAACGAGACACTTGAACATCAATCGAACGCTCCATTGCACCCCATTCACGACCACGTGCTAAATTCATCAATTTATCGCGGGTCAAAGGTTCACGTGGATGTTGAACCAAGGCTTTTAATACAGCGAATTCACCAGTCGTCAAAGTCACGACTTGACCTTCACGAGTAAGTGTACGAGTTGAAAGATCTAAAGACCATGGTCCAAAGCTAACAACTTCAACTTGTTGGCTCGGTGCACCTGGTACTTCACGCACTTGGCGACGTAATACAGCACGAATACGAGCTAAAAGTTCATTTGGGTTAAATGGTTTCGGTAAATAATCGTCTGCGCCAGCTTCCAAACCTGCAATGCGATCAGAGTCACTTCCACGTGCCGTCAACATGATAATTGGAGTATCAATATTAGATTGGCGTAATCTGCGACAAATACTTAAGCCATCTTCGACAGGAAGCATGAAATCAAGAACGATCAACGAAAACAATTCACGTTGTAATAAACGATCCATTTGTGTCGCGTCATGAGCAGTTTTGACTACAAAACCTTTATCTTCTAAAAATCGTTGCAAAAGCGTACGCAAACGCACATCGTCATCGACCACTAAAATGCGTTCGACTCGGTCTGTCTCATGGTGTACGGTTTCCGTCGATTCAGCAGGTACAACTAAACTCATGATGTGCTCCTTTATCGTTTATTGTCATCGTAATTATGCAATGTCAGGCAGTATACGATTCATTGCACAGGTTTGGCTATGTTATAAAGCAACAAATATTGCCAATAAAATCAAGAGATAGATACCAAACATATACAGGTAAAATTATGACAATCAATCTATTTTTCAATATTTAGCTGAAAAAATCTTGGGATTTTAGAAACATTGATCAATTTGCATAATCTACTCGTAAAATTTTCAAAAAAACAATGGTGGATTTTATAGCCGTGGACTTTATAATCAGTGCTTTTAGAATTAACCCTTGTGGAATCAATCACGATGACTGACTTAGTTCAGCAGTTGGCAAATGAACTTGCCGTACGTCCAAACCAAGTAGAAGCTGCTATTCGTTTAATTGATGAAGGCGCCAGTGTTCCCTTTATTGCACGTTACCGTAAAGAAGTCACGCAAGGCTTAGACGATACTCAATTGCGTCAACTCGACACACGTTTGGCTTACCTACGTGATTTGTACGAACGTCGTGAGAAAGTGATTCAATCTTTACAAGAACAAGATAAGTTAAGTGATGATTTACTTGCACGTGTAAATGCGGCTGAAACCAAGAATGCATTAGAAGAAATTTATGCGCCGTATCGTCCAAAACGCACAAGCAAATCTTTCAAAGCGAAAGAAGCGGGTTTAGGGCCGATCGCAGAAAAGATTTTTGCTGAACAAGTTGATCCTACAGAAGCATTATCAGGCTTCAGCCATGAAGACTACCCAGATCTTGAAAGTCAGTTGGATGCGATTCAGCATATTTTAATTGATGATTGGGCGCAAAACATTGCATTAACCACTGAATTAAAACAAACTTTTTCTAAAACTGCTGTGCTAAAGAGTGCTGTGGCATCTGAAGAGAAAAAAGAAGTTGGTAAGAAATTTCGTGATTACTTTGAGTTCTCTGAAAACTTAAACAAAGTTCCTTCACACCGTTTGTTAGCGATGCTTCGTGGTCGTCAAGAAAATGTATTAGGTTTAAAAGTGGATGGTGAAGATGATGCACCATTGGCGCGTATTGAAACTGAATACAACTTAGACCAAGTACAACCACAGAGCCGTCAAGATTATTTAAAGCAAACTGCAAAATTATTCTGGCTAGGTAAGATTCGTCCGCAGATTGAACACTCATTGCTAACAGATAAGCGTCTATCTGCTGAAGCTGAAGCAATGGATGTATTTGCGGAGAACTTGCGTCATTTACTTCTATCTGCACCAGCAGGTGGACGTGTTACTTTAGGTGTTGATCCTGGTATTCGTACAGGGGTAAAACTGGCAGTGATTAGTGAAGCTGGTGATGTCCTTGCACACAGCACAATCTATCCATTTGCACCGAAAGAAGATAAAGAAGGTTCGATTGCGGAGCTTGCGCGTTTGTGCAGAGAGTTCCACGTGGAACTTATTGCGATTGGTAATGGAACAGCAAGCCGTGAAACAGAAGCAGTTGTTGCTGAAATGATGGCGGCAAATACGGATCTGAAATTAACACGTATTACTGTGAGTGAAGCAGGTGCATCTGTTTATTCTGCAAGTGAATTGGCTGCACAAGAACTTCCAGAGCTTGATGTATCTATTCGTGGTGCGGTTTCAATCGCTCGTCGTTTACAAGATCCATTAGCAGAGCTTGTAAAAATTGATCCAAAATCAATTGGTGTAGGTCAGTACCAACACGATGTAAACCAAACAGGTTTAGCAAAAACACTAGATGCAGTTGTTGAAGACTGTGTGAACGCGGTGGGTGTGGATGTCAATACAGCATCTCCAGCGATCTTGGCTTATATCGCAGGTTTAAACAAAGCGATTGCACAACAAATCGTTGAATACCGTAAAGAAAATGGACGTTTTGATAATCGTCAAGCATTGAAGAAAGTTCCACGTTTAGGCGAGCGTACTTTTGAACAATCAGCTGGTTTCTTACGTGTTCAAGATGGTTCTGAGCCATTAGATGCATCTGCTGTTCACCCTGAAAGTTATGGCTTGGTTGAGAAAATTGTTGCCGCAAAAGCAACAACTGTAAAAGACATCATTGGTAATACAGAAATTATTCGCCAAGTAAAAGCAGAAGAGTTTGTCGATGACAAATTCGGTTTGCCGACGATTCAAGACGTTTTAGCAGAATTGGAAAAACCAGGTCGTGACCCTCGTCCTGAGTTCCGTACAGCGAAGTTCCGTGAAGACATTACCGAAGTTGCACAACTCACTGAAGGTATGCAGCTTGAAGGCGTTGTAACCAATGTAACCAACTTCGGTGCATTCGTGGACGTAGGTGTACACCAAGATGGTTTAGTGCATATCTCTGAACTTGCAAATGAATTCGTTTCTGACCCACACAAAGTCGTGAAACCAGGTCAGATCGTGCAAGTTCGTGTGATGCAAGTTGATGTTGAACGTAATCGTGTGAACTTGAGTATGCGTGCTGAAGGTTCTGCGCCTACTAAAGCACCACGTCAGCAGCAGCGTCCACAGCAAGAGCGTACTGAGCGTTCAGAACGTAAGCCTCAAGGTCAACGTCCTCCACGTAAAGAGGGCGACTTTAAGCGTCCGCAAAATAACAAGCCAAAAGCTGAAAAACCGCAAGAGCAAAAAATAGGTGGTTTAGGTGCCTTGTTATTACAAGCAGGGATTAAAGGCTCTAAGTAACTGATCAAATAAATAAAAGCCTCTTCGGAGGCTTTTATTTTAAGTGATACTATTTTTATAATTCAGTATAATCAGGCTGTATGCCCATAATTCTCAATTGTTTCAAGGGTATATCAATTGGAATGTCTATTTTGTCTTGATCAAATATGACTAAGTTGTAACCGTTTCCAAAAGAGCTATTAAACATTAATCCATCAATCCCACCTAAATTTTTAAAAAACTCAGTAATGAATTGAGTTGGTATATAATCGAGATGTGAACGATTAGGCAAAACAGGTAGAGATAACTCTTTGGCGAATTGATCTAATAGATTAACTAATTTCATAATCTTATGGAAATCATCTGTAGAGCTTAAAGATATGAATGAAATATCTTTTTTAGGATCACATAAATTAATAACGTTAATATCTTGTTTGACTTTTAAATAAGCAATATAGACAGTTTGCCCGTTACTTGGACGGACTTCTGTAAGAGCCGTTTCAAGTTGTTCCGCCGTGTAGAGATAGGAAATACCATCAGGGTTTGCGCGCCCAATAGTCACCTTGTCTATTGGTGGTTTCTTCATATTTGGGTGATCAAGTGCGCTATCCGATATTCTGGCTCGGAAAAGTGTATCAGAAGTAGTAATTTCATAATTTAATTGCTCAATTACCTCTGTGAATTTCTCGAATAGGTTTCCAGTCTCAAGAAAAGCATCTCTGTATATTTCAATTTGGGGGAAGAAACGATTATTATGCTTTAGTTCATATTTAAAGGCTTCCCATTCACTCTGAGTATTAGTTGGAAAGTTTTTATATTTTTTGTTAATTAACTCTTGTCTATTTTGTAGAGCATCTTCAATTATTTGCTCGTGAACTTTGCTAGTAAATAATTTGAATTCACTTGATAGGATATGGAATAAACTATAACCATCTATATGTTCTTCAAATATGTTATCAATAACTTCAATAAGTGGTGAGATTAGTGCATATAATTGATCTATGTTTATAGTACTTGCATCATTTGTTCCACAATAATGACAACGTGAAATTCTACCGATTGAGTTTATTTGTAATTTTAATGCTTTGTCTGAAAAACAGTTACTACAACATTTTTGAACCATTAGTCTTAATCCTTTGATTCTAAATATATATTTATTGTTTCAATATGATGCATTATTGAAATTTTTTTAACTTGCCCTAACCCAGGGAAATGTCCTATTTTGTATAAAAAAATGAACTCTTGTAGTCCTTCTGTTTCTTCGAAGAGGATTCTTTTTGATTGAAAATCAGAAATAAGTTTTGTTAACGCTTGCTTAAATTTAGCACCAGGGTTGGTAGGTGTTCCATCATCTTCTGATGAATAGTGGCGAATGAATAATTCATCAAACCTTTGAGAATCAATATATGATGCATGAACTGTTACAACATAAGCTGGACCACCACCTTCAATAAAATCATTGCCTGTAATAGTATAATCACCAAAACCTATATTGTTTTCGTCTTTATAATAGCTATGTAAAGCAGAGAATGATGACTCTTGAGGATAGTCTGCATTTCTTAATTGTCTTTTAAAAAAATCTTCATATACAACTTTATTGCGTATGTGCTTTTTAACTATTGGGCTATTATCATTCTGTATAAAGTTAATTTTAGATAAATTTGAAAAATTTATAAGTTCTTGATCAATGCCTTTTTGGATAAATAATCCAAAAGAGTTTAATCCTAAAAAATCACTGTATGAGTTAGTTTTTTCGTTGATTGAGTAGAGTGGAATATACTCTATATTCTCTATTTTAGTTATAAGTTCATTGAACTCCGTTTGTGATTTTTTGAAGTCACCAATTGTCGGGTTGATGATTATATAAGGTACGATACCATTCTTATTTAGGACTTCAATGGTTTTGCATAGTGCTTTTATATCATTTTTTACAGGCTCAATAACAGGAGTAAAGTTTTTAAGTCCTAGCTCTGATAGTTCTCGAATAGCTAAAAGCTCATTAAGTTTTCCTCTTAAAATTGGATAATACATTAAGTTCTTTCTCCGAGAAAAAGCTAATTAGGTTTTTAATATCATTTTTATTGAATTTAAAGCTTATCAAAGCATTAGTCAAAGGGGAAGGTAGAGTATTTATGGCTTCAATATTATTCTTTCTGTATTTCTTTAAAGTTTTTAAAAATAAATTGTTCACAACAGCTCTATCAGATTTATTTAAAATTTTAAAGCATAGATCAAAAACTTGAGTGTTGGGAACATCAATTTTTAATCCATATATATTTTCAGCAATATCTAAATACTCTTCTTTTCTTAAAGATTTCATCATAAGGCTAATATCAAAAATATTATTTGATATAGCGTCTTTTATAGTTCGTAAAGTGTTGTTGTCGGTTAAAACAATAATACCAACACTATGAGGAATAATAGCTTCTACATCTACTTGTAGGGAACTAGGGCAAACGACATAAACTTTTTCAAATAATTGAATATATGACTGTAGTTGGTCTTCTAATCTGTTTAATGAATCATATTCTGTTTTGATTTCATAACAAGTTGAACAGCCATTTAGTAAGACTAAATCAGCTTTATTCTGACCTACTCTGAATTCTGAAAGTAAAACGGATGACTGGAGTGAATGTTTGCTTCTTAAAATTTTGCGAGCAATCAAATTTTTATAGACATATTCATTTCGATAATTCCGACTTAAAAACTCAAATGCAGATGAATATATATCATCGATACTAGTTGTATTTACATTTGATCTTAAGTTCTTGTTATTTATTATTTTTTCAAGAGGTGAAACGTCGCCAGAAGCAATGGCTCTTAAGCTATTACTTGTAAAAAGTTTGGCGATTTCTCTCTCAGTAGTGCTCACAATATTAAGATAGCTTATATAAATTAGATTATTCTTATTGTACCTAGTAATCTAATAAGAAAAAAAGCTGAAAAATAATTTTTACCTCAGATCGCTTAATTTTTTTGAACGTAAAATTTAGTAAATTGTTTTATATAGCTTGAGCTATGAACAGCAATTTTGTTCTATAAATCTATCTAAATCGCGTTAACCTGAAATGATGCATACATGCCTTAGGAGGTCGTGATGTCACGCAGACCTCGTGAACAAGTCGATTATTTACACCTCGAAGAACTCGGTGGTTTAGAAATGTTGAAAGCCAGTTACTTTCAGCAGGAGTTCTCGCGACATGTTCATGAAGGATTTTGTATCGGTGTGATTGAAGAGGGTGCGCAACGTTTTTATCGTACAGGGGGCAATCATGTTGCGCCGCAAGGCGATATTATTTTGGTGAATGCTGATGAAGTACATACAGGCTCATCTGCGGTAGAAACGGGCTGGCGTTATCGAGCAATTTATCCAACTCCAGAAATTTTCCATGAACTGACGCGTGATCTCACGACTATTCATGGCACAGCACCGTGGTTTAGAGAAGCCGTGTTGCATGACGAAGGTCTGGCGCAGCAATTACGATTACTATTTGATTTGTTAGAGCAACCGAGCAATACCTTGCTCAAACAAACCTTGTTCTTATCTACGATTGCTTGGCTAATCTCAAAATATAGCCAAACAAAACCGCATGCCGCTGACCTCAGTAATGCAAAACAGCGTATTTTAAATATTAAAGAATTAATGGCGAGTATGCCTGAGCAAGAGTTTTCACTCATCGAATTGGCTGAAATGGCGAATCTGAGCCAGTGGCATTTTTTACGTCAATTTAAAAAGCATGTTGGACTCTCACCACATGCGTGGTTGATCCAAGCGCGATTACAGAAATCACAAAAATTATTGAGACAGGGTTTGAACTTATCAGAAGTTTCACAGCAATGTGGTTTCTCAGATCAAAGTCATTTTAGTCGGCATTTTCGTCAAACGTTTGGTATTACGCCAGGCGGTTATACTGCTTATCTCAAATAAAAAAAACAGCAATTTTATACAAGCTTGGATGATCTAGATTTGGCATAGTCATTGGGTTTTTAATCAATGATTGTGATGTAGATGTTAGCTGAAAACATAGATCATACCCCGATGACCGAATCACGGGCATTTTTAAATGGAGTGATCAAAATACTTCCATTGTGTTTTGCCGTATTACCTTGGGGCTTGTTGGCAGGTTCGATGGCGATTCAAGCAGGCCTTACAACCATGCAAGCCATTGCAATGTCTGCACTTGTCTTTGCGGGTGCAGCACAGTTGATGACTTTAGGGTTAGTTATGGCGGGTACACCTGCGTTAACGATCATTATTTCAGTTTTTCTGATTACTACACAGCATTATTTATATGCTTTGTATTTGCGAGAAGATATCTCCAAACAACCCTTAAAAAATCGTTTGATGCTGGGTTTTTTGCTGACGGATGAATTGTTCGCGGTGAGTATTAAAAAGCAGCAACATTATATTCACTATCTACTTGGTGCTGGATTTTGTTTTTATTTGTGTTGGGTACTGTTTAGCGCTTGTGGTGTATTCCTTGCTTCTGCAGTCCCTAATTTAGATCAATACAATCTCGATTTTTCCATTGTGGCAACTTTTATTGCAATCGTGGTTCCATTTATTAAAAACTTAAATACTTTGGTTGGTGTGCTTGTTTCAGTCACATTAACGGTGGTTTTTTTAAGTCTGGGGATTAAAAGTGCAGCAATCATGGCTGGAGTGATCGGGATGTTTGCTGCGAGTTGCTTACAGAATTTTCGGGAGCGTAAAGTATGACTTGGTTTATCCTGATTATTCTGGCACTAGTTGTATTTATGAATCGCTATATATTGCTTGAACCTAATCTTCCTTTGCGACTGCCGAAATGGTTTCAACAATCTTTGCAATATTCTGCTCCATGTTTATTGACTGCAATTGCCACCCCAATCGTGTTTATGGATGAGCATGGTGCATTTCGTGAGAGCTTACTCAATCCTTATTTTCTCGCCACAATTTTGACGATTTTGATTGCTTATGTAGTTCGTCATACCTTGTTAACGATTATATTAAGTTTGGCATGCTTTTATGGTTTGGTATTTTGGTTGAATTAGTTGATTTCTGGAACGTTTATTATCCTGAGTTGACATATAAACAGAATACTTATAAAAATTAGAGTAATTACTCTAATTTTATTGGTGGGTCAAATGCAAATCGGTCGACAGGTATGGATGGTTCAAACTTCAGGTGATTTATCCTTAACAGATCGTATGAGATTGTTAAGTCATAGTTTGCTGCCTGTACTTCAGCAAAGTGTAAAAATGTATGCATTTGCAAGCAGTATGACCAAAGCTCCAAAAATATTACAGATAGATGATTTGCATTTTCCTGATAGTGTCGAGATCAAACACGCAATTGAAAAGATGCAGTCCTGTAGCTCAATTGCCTTACAAAATCATTGTTTGAGGACTTGGTATTACGCCGTTGCATTTTCCAAGCTTCAAAAGCTAAAAATGGATGAGGAGTTATTGGCAGTTTCATGTTTGTTGCATGATTTGGGAATGACTGAGCAGCATTACCAACACCATGCAAACTGTCGCTGCTTTGCAGGACAGGGCGCTTATGCAGCCAAAGATTGGTCAATACAACGTGGTTGGCAAACACCACGTGCTGATCAATTATTTGATGCGATCAGTATGCATATGAATCCATTCGTGGCGCTTGAGGATGGTGTAGAAGCTCATTTACTACAACAAGCAGCCAGTTGTGATGTGATAGGCAGCCGTGGTTTTGAGTTCTCTACTACATTCAGAACACAGTTAAATCAACAATATCCGCGTTTAGATTTTAATCAACATATGATTGAATTCACCCAACATGAAGCTCAAGCTCGTCCGAAATCACGTACTGCGATGGTGGTACAAAGTGGGTTTAAATATTTAGTTAAATTTAATCCTTACCTTGATCAATAAAATAAAAAAACCACTTTTGTTAGGACAAAAGTGGCTGATTTAATCGATTAAATTTTATCAGTGGTCATGTTCTAAATATTCAGGTTTTTTCGGTAATGCCCAACTACAGAAGAAACAAATGATCAACATGATAATGACATATACGAAGAATGTATTTTCAATGCCTGCATCTTTGAATAACAGTGCAACAGAAGGTGCAGAACCACCAAATAGTGCATTACCCACCGCATAGGAGAAACCAACACCTAATGCGCGTACATGAGGCGGGAACATTTCTGCTTTGACCAAACCACTAATTGAAGTGTAGAAGCTCAACAACATCATCAAGAAAATGAGCAATAAGGTAATAATCACAGGCGAGTCTGCAAAACTACGCATTCCTGTTACCATCACGGGATAGATGAAAATAGCACTCAATAGACTAAAAGCGAGCATAGAGGCACGACGGCCAATTCGATCAGACAACATTCCAAAAAAGGGTTGAGCGATCATAAAAACAAATAAAGCAGTGGTCATGATAAACCCCACTGTTTTGCCATCCATGCCAATATTGGTTAGGTAGGTCTTTGAATATACAGTCACTACATAAAATGTCAGTGAACCTGCTGAGGTATAACCCACCACCAATAAGAAAGTTTTCCAATGTTGCTTTAATAGTGCAATTAAGCTTCCCGATTCTTCACGTTCAGCATCTTCATTTGATAAGGTTTCTTCTAAACGGCTACGTGCAGCCAATGAAAGCAATGCAGCGACACCGCCAATCACGAAGGGAATACGCCATCCCCCATCATTTAATTGTTGTTCGGTCATGAAGCCCAGTAAGATGACCCCAAGTAAGCTTGCGAGTAGTTGGCCTCCTGACAAGGTGACGTATTGAAAAGAAGCAAAAAAACCACGCTGACCTTTTAAACCCAGTTCACTCATATAGGTGGCAACTGCACCATATTCACCACCTACAGATAACCCCTGTAATAAGCGAACCATCAGTAATAAAAATGGAGCGAGCATGCCGACTTGATCATAGGTTGGTAGGGCAGCAAAAAGAAATGAGCTGAGTGCCATCAGGCAAATCGAGATCACCATCGATTTTTTACGACCATGCCGATCAGCAATTCGTCCAAACAACCAGCTACCAATTGGACGCATAAAGAAACTCGCTGCAAACACCCCCCAAACATAAATGGCTTTGGTCGTGGGTTCCATATCTGGAGCGGTTAATGCATGAGTAAAATAAGCAGCAAAAACGGCATAGATATAAAAATCAAACCATTCCACTAAATTCCCTGATGCTGCACCAACGATACCTTTAATACGGCTCGTTCTTTCTTCCTTGCTATATGTCTGACTCATATCTGATCCTTTCTACACTAAGCAAGATTCTGTTACTGAATCTTTACCGTTTGTTATATACCGCTAAAAAAGCATGAAAATGACACTATTTTGTATGCTTTTTATGACTGTATTTTTAGATGGTGAGAAAGACCTGAGAGTTCTAGAAGGCTTTAGCAGTAAGAATATAGTGATAATTAAATAGTAATTTTTTAAAAAACAATTACTTTAATTGTGGAATAGAACAATCCCTTCGCAAAGGACACGGTTCACCTTGAGTGAATTGGCTCAGCATGTTTCGAATTTGTTGGAGTTGAAAGATTTTTTCATCTATCGCCGCGAGTTTTTCTTGAAAGATATTTTGCATTTGATGCGCAGGTATTTCTTGTTCTGAGGTCATTTCTAAAATTTGTTTAATTTCATTGAGTGAGAATCCCAAATTTTTTGCCGTTCGAATTAATAACAGTTGTTGCAAAGCTTGCTCTGGATAGTCTTTGTAGCCATTAGCGCAAGTAACTGATTGTATAAGTGACATTTTCTCATAAAAACGAATGGTATCTTTACTTAATTCGCTATGTTTAGATAATTGTCCAATCAACATAATAAGACCTTTTTATTTTTGAGTTTTTATAAAAATACCCTTGACCTTTGAGTGTACTCCATCCTTTAGCCTATTCCTACAACGACAAAAAAGAGTCATTCAAATGAAACAAACAACTTTAAAAGTAGAGCAATCTTTACAAGTCACATTTGTTGCTGGTGCTACAGGATTTGTTGGGCGGTTTTTGATTGCCGAATTGTTACAACAAGGACATCAAGTTTTTGCATTGCTCCGTAATAAAGCTCAGCAGCAAAGACAGCTCGAAGATTGGCTGAGAAATCGAAATATAAATTTAGAGCGTTTTCAGTGTGTGCAAGGTGATGTGACGCAAGTTGATTTGGGTATAGAGAGCAGCACTTGGGAACAATTACAGCAAGTGAATACTTTGTACAACAGTAGTGCATTGTTTGCTTGGGATTTAAGTATGCGACATGCGCGCAAGGTTAATGTTGAAGGGGCGCTGAATTTACTTTCAAGTCTGAATAAATACTGCAAATTAGAACGTGCCATCCACGTTTCAGGGTACATGTTGACTATTCACTCGCATTTACAACAAGCGGGAATTTGTCTCGATCAACCTGAAACCACTGATTGGAATAGGGTTTATCAACAATTGGGTGCGTATGAGGCATCCAAAATTGAAGCTCATTATGCATGGATGAGATTGGCAGAAGAATTAAAGATCGATTGGACCATCATTCATCCAGCAACTGTCGTGGGCGATGCGCTTACGGGAGAAATTCCTGACAATCAACCGATTGCCCAAATGGTGGATTTATTAAAGCGGAAAAAAATGGGTGCAATACCTGCTACACCTCAACATTATTTGCCACTGGTGACAGTAGATTACTTGGTGAAAGTCATGGCACTTGCTGCAACCGAGAACAGTTTAGCCCAACGTGAACTGTTGGTAGCTCATCAACAACGTTTTGTTTTAGCTGAGATGTTTAATATCATCGCTACACAAGTTAATCAGCAAGCACCTACACGCTATGTGCCTTTAGCTGTCTTAAGAGTGATACTAAAATGGAAATGGCTGGCTCAGCAGTTAGAGATGTCTAAGGAAATGTTAGATTTTATTCGAACTGAGCCACTGAATACGACTTCATTGGCTCAACTGATTCAAAAGTGGAATATACACGAAATCGATTTGAAATTGGCTTTAGAAAAAACCAGTCGTTGGGTCGGACAACAGCCGAAATCTGCTTAGATAATCAACACCCTGTGGATAAGTCTGGATTTATACACATTGTATTTTTGTACATAAAAAAGCCTCCGTAGAGGAGGTTTTTTCAAATTATCGCAGATTACCAGTGTTCGCCTGGGAATAAGCGCGCATACGCACGTTGGATTAGATTTAATTTCTCTTGCTTACCCACTGATGCTGTCGAGCTAGGGAATAAATTAAAGCCAATCGACATCAAGATATTGTTGATATCAGGTGCAATGGCATAGGTGATAGAAGCTAGTCGACCCAAGTGTGTCGCAATTTTCTTCGGACGTTTCACGATAGCATAAGCAATTAGGTCAGCTGCTTCTTCAGGTGAAAGAGTCGGTACATATTTATAGATCTTAGTCGGTGCAATCATTGGCGTACGGACTAAAGGCATATAAATCGAAGTAATTGCAATTTTATGAGAATGCACTTCAGCAGATAAACAACGGCTGAAAGCATCTAATGCAGCTTTAGACGCAACATAAGCTGAGAAGCGAGTTGCATTGGCAAGTACACCGATTGAGCTGATATTGATGATTTGACCATCTTTACGTTGCATCATGTGCGGTAATACATTGAGTACTAAACGAACTGCGCCAAAATAATTCAGTTGCATAGTACGTTCAAAATCATGGAAACGATCAATTGATTCATGCACAGCACGACGAATTGAGCGGCCTGCATTGTTGATCAGAATATCAATATGATCAACTGAGGCAAGGATTTCTTTCGAAACCGCATCAATTGATTCCATGTCATTTAAATCACACGGAAATACCGATGCTTTTCCTCCGTTTGCTTCGATCTCTGCTTTTACTTCATCCAAAGTTTCTTTGGTACGAGCGAGCAATAAGACATGCGCACCAGCTTGAGCGAGGTGTTTTGAAACCGTTAAACCAATACCACTTGAAGCACCAGTGACAATGATTGTTTTACCGTCGACTTTTTGATTAAAAAGTTTTTTGAGTTTTGCGTTCATGTACGTTACCTACATTAATCAAGCTGTTGTTTGCAATGCTTTCTTATTGCGATTAAACACTGCACTTTATTTTGGTGTAATATTAACCGATATTTTAGGTTTGTCCAGTTTAAACATTTGAAACATAATAATTTTTTAGAGTAAAAGCTCTAAAACAAGATATTGTAATACTTGAAAAAGAACAAATATTTAATGGATTTTGTATAAAAAATAAGCCCCAATTATGGGGCTTATTCTTTTGCTTATAAATTATACTTGTGCAAGAGCTTGTTCGAGGTCGGCAATCAGGTCATCAATATGCTCAATACCAACAGATAAACGAACGAGATCTTCACTCACGCCTGCAGATTGAAGTTCTTCTGCATTCAATTGGCGATGAGTTGTAGTTGCTGGATGGCATGCCAAACTCTTTGCGTCACCAATGTTTACGAGACGAGTAAACAACTGTAATGCATCAATAAAACGAGTTCCTCCTTCACGACCATCTTGAACTCCAAAGGAAAGGATCGCAGAAGGTTTACCTTTCACGTATTTTTGTGCCAATTTATGCTGTGGGTGGTCACTAAGACCTGCATAGTTCACCCATTTTACTTTTGGATGTTGTTTCAGATATTCGGCAACTTTCAGGGCATTTTCGGTATGACGTTCCATACGTAGGTTTAGGGTTTCTAATCCTTGTAAAATCAAAAATACACTGAGTGGGCTAATTGCAGCGCCAGTATTACGTAATGGAACGACCCGCGCACGTGCGATATAGGCGGCTTCACCTAATACTTCGACATAATTCACGCCGTGGTAGCTTGGATCAGGAGTATTTAAAGTTTTAAAACGTTCAGGATATTTACCCCAAGGGAATTTCCCACTATCCACAATAATGCCGCCAATGCTGTTGCCATGACCACCGATATATTTAGTGAGTGAATGAATTACGATATCGGCACCAAACTCAAATGGTTTGAGTAGAGCAGGTGTTGCCACTGTGTTATCAACAATGACAGGTACACCATATTCATGGGCGATTTTGGCAATTGCTTCGAGGTCAATAATATTACCAAGTGGATTACCAATCGACTCAACGAAAACTAACTTAGTTTTGTCGTCAATGATTGAACGTAGTGCTTCTGGGTTTTGATAATCAAAAAAACGAACTTCGATGCCTTGCTTAGGCAGAGTATGAGCAAATAAGTTGTAAGTACCACCGTATAAAGTAGATACGGATGCAATATTATCTCCAGCTTCAGCAATCGTTTGAATCGAATAGGTAATTGCAGCCATTCCTGATGCTAGTGCCAAAGCGCCAATCCCACCTTCCAGTGCAGCGATACGTTGCTCAAGTACTGCTGTGGTGGGATTCATGATTCGAGTATAAATATTGCCTTGAACTTTTAAATCAAATAAATCGGCACCATGTTGAGTGTTATCAAAGGCATAAGATGTTGTTTGAGAAATTGGAACAGCCACTGCTTTGGTGGTTGCTTCTGGTGAATATCCCGCATGAATGGCTAAAGTTTCATCTTTGTATGTCATGGTTACATCATCTTCGTGAGTTAAATAATCAGCGAGTGTAGCCTAAAACTTATCCAAAATGGTGCATAAATTATGCGATTTATAGCGTTTTTATTCATATCTATAGCAAGATGTGGCTGCATAAGACTTGGTGTATTTGTTTAATGAAATTGCGTAATGTCTTGAAAAAGAAAATGCTTTTAATTGGCACAAACAAAATCTAACTTAACTTCATGTTGATTGGGTTTTCAGCGTATAATACGTGCGATTATTTTTCGCTTTTTGCGATGTATTGGTTTTTCAATTGAGGAGTCCTGCGTGGCCCAATATATTTATACGATGAACCGAGTGTCGAAGATGGTTCCGCCTAAGCGCGAAATCTTAAAAGACATCTCTTTATCATTTTTCCCAGGTGCAAAAATTGGTGTGCTTGGTTTAAACGGTGCAGGTAAGTCTACCTTGCTCCGTATTATGGCGGGCGTAGATAAAGATTTCTCTGGTGAAGCTCGTGCACAACCTGGAATCAAAATCGGTTACTTAGAACAAGAACCGCCACTTGATCCTACTAAAGATGTTCGCGGAAACGTTGAAGATGGCGTACGTGAGGCACTTGATGCTCTAGAACGTCTTGATCAAGTTTTTGCTGAATACGCTGATCCTGATGCTGATTTTGATGCACTTGCAAAAGAGCAAGAAAAGTTAGAATCAATTATTCATGCTTGGGATGCACATAATCTCAATAATCAACTTGAGATTGCTGCTGACGCATTAAATCTTCCTGCTTGGGATGCTGATGTTACTAAACTCTCAGGTGGTGAGCGCCGTCGTGTAGCATTGTGTCGTTTATTGCTTTCTAAGCCAGACATGTTGCTTCTAGACGAACCAACGAACCATTTGGATGCTGAATCAGTTACTTGGTTAGAGCGTTTCTTAAAAGATTTCCCTGGTACTATCGTTGCGATTACGCATGACCGTTATTTCTTAGATAACGTGGCTGAGTGGATTCTTGAACTTGACCGTGGACATGGTATTCCTTATCAAGGTAACTATTCTTCTTGGTTAGAGCAAAAGAATGCGCGTTTAGAGCAAGAACAGAAACAAGAAGAATCTTTTGCTAAAGCATTGAAAAAAGAACTTGAATGGGTTCGTTCAAATGCGAAAGGTCAGCAAAAGAAAAACAAAGCGCGTATGGAACGTTTTGAAGAGCTTAACTCTAAAGAATTCCAACAGCGTAATGAAACGTCTGAAATCTACATTCCACCTGGTCCACGTCTAGGTAATAAGGTTGTAGAAGTTGAAGGCATCAGTAAATCGTTTGATGGTCGCGTATTGTACGAGAACTTAAGCTTTACTGTACCGCCTACAGCGATTGTCGGTATCGTTGGTCCAAACGGTGCAGGTAAGACGACGTTATTCCGTATGATGACTGGTGAGCAGCAACCTGATACAGGTACTGTGACATTAGGTGATTCGGTTAAAGTCGCTTATGTTGGTCAGATCCGTGACACCCTAGACAACAATAAAACTGTTTGGGAAGAAGTTTCTGGTGGTTTAGATATCTTAAAAATTGGTGATTACGAAATTGCATCACGTGCATATATCGGTCGCTTTAACTTTAAAGGTCAAGATCAGCAAAAACGCGTAGGTGAATTGTCTGGTGGTGAACGTAACCGTTTACAACTTGCCAAGATCCTTCAAATGGGCGCTAACGTAATCCTACTGGATGAGCCATCAAACGATTTGGATATCGAAACTTTACGTGCACTAGAGGATGCTATTTTGGTATTCCCTGGTACGGTAATGGTAGTATCGCATGACCGTTGGTTCCTTGACCGTATTGCAACGCATATCTTATCGTTCGAAAACGAACAACCAGAATTCTATACTGGTAACTATGCAGAATACGAAGCATACCGTCAGTCACGTTTAGGTGAAGATGCGGCCCAGAAACGCACCAAATATAAGAAGATTACAGGTTAATTGCCCGTAAACTAAAAGAAACCAGCTTTCGGGCTGGTTTTTTTATTGCTTAGATTATCATTTGAAGGACAAAAAATGGATTTATAAGATTGGTTACGTAATTAAAACAATCTCACTTAATAATGTAATTTTATTACATAAGCTTTCGTTGCTATGCTTCAATAAATTTTGAACAGTTGATCAAACGTGCGACGTTCTGCTGTATTTATGACAGTCTTATTGAGTTTGTTCATATTCCAAAGCATTTGGAATGTGGCTGCAGCTTATTGCACGCACGAAAATCCAACTGAACAAATTATCTCAGATTCGCATTTTGGTCATCATTTTTCTGAAAGCTCAACCAAAAATAGCAGTGATGCTGAGGTTGATTTAAAGGTTTCAGATACATCGAAATCTATTAATGTCACAGATCATCATGATCATCTGCCAACCTGTACGAATGTAGTCGTTTTAGCTTCAGAACAACAACTAAATGAGCCAATTTTCAGAGCACATGAATTAAAACAAAAATATTATTGGGTAGATTTCTACCAATCCCCTTATTTGTCTGAATTTAATCCACCACCTGAATCAACCCCGCTATTAGTGGGGTAGCCAAAAAATAACCCACTAGAAATATATCTATTTCAAAGGGTTATTCTATGCTTAATTATACTTGTAAATACAGTACAACGATCTTCTCTGTAGATTACTCACTGAAACGTGCTCATCATTATGCTGATAAGACGATGCTATCTACAGTTTTATCAAGATTTTGTAAATCTTTACGGAACGTTTCCTTCATTCATGAATCCAATTTGTTCCAGTATTCATCCTCCATTCCTCATCAGCAAAAATATCATTTTAATGAAGTTCCTATTTCATCTTTAATGATTTGCAGTCATTGAGGTTTATAAAATGAATATTTTATTTTCCCCACGTGTTAGGACTGTGAGTTCAAGAGTTATTGGATTTACATTGGCGATTATTCTTGCATTGAGTTCTAGTGAATGGCATTTCCAGTCTTCATTTATAGAACATATTTTATGGTTCTTCGGATGGCTATTTGTAGGCATTGGTGTGATGGGGAGAATATGGTGCAGTCTTTATATTTCAGGATTTAAGAATGCAAAATTAGTGACCGAAGGTCCATATTCTCTTTGTAGAAATCCACTATATCTATTTAGTTATTTAGGCGGCGTTGGCATCATGTTTCTGACAGAGACGTTTGTCTTCCCAATCTTATTTACGATCTATTTTCTTGGTTATTACCATTATGTTATGCGTCAAGAAGAAGTGTTCTTGAGTAAAAAATATGGAACAAGATATTCAGATTATGTAAGCACAACCCCTCGCTTTTTACCAAGCTTCAAAAACTTTAAAGAGCCTGATTTTTATCAAGTATCTCCAAAACATTTCCGTATTTTTTTGGGGCAAGTGGTTTGGTTTATCTGGGTTGCAGCTTTAGTTCAGCTTTTTGAAGAGCTACGTTTACATGGTGTGCTTCCTTCATTGTTCAGTTGGTTTTAGTAGCAAAGAAATCCTTATGTTTTTTAGACCTTTTAATGAGTACTAAGGTCGGTTGATGAAAGCATAAGTCAAATTAATTTTATTTTTGGATTAAATCCTTAAATAAATCTGAAATATTTAAATGAGGTAATGAGTATGTCTATTCAATTAAATGTAAAATTAGGCTTAGTAGTTTTATTATTTTCTGCAACCCTCGCAAATGCAGATGGCGGATTAATTTTTCTAGAAAAAATATTCAGTCTCAGCAAGAAATGAAAACCAAGACTACAAAGCAGCATCATCATTCTCACTTAAGTTGTGAATGTAAATAATTTTTTAGGAAACTGATTAGGGTGTGTTGACACTTTTAGCTTAAAAAAATAGCGAAGTAGTAAAATCAAATCGCCAAACCTAATTTTACTATTCGCTATGCCTCGTACCATGCTGACAGATCAACACTGGCAAAAGTTGAAAACTATTTTGCGTAATTTATCTATTCATCACAACTCAAATTTACGTAATTTTATTGAAGCTATTCTCTATAGAATTAGAACAGGCTGTCCGTGGCGAGATATTCCTTCCTATTTCGGTCAATCAAACTCTATTTTCAAACGTTTTAATCGTTGGTCAAGCAGCGGTAAGTTGCTTAGATTATTCAAATTATTAGCATCATGCCCCGATATGGAGTGGATTTTTATTGATGGCTCTCACGTACGTGCTCATCAACATTCTGCCGGTATAGCGAATCAATCCATTTCTAAAAGTGTAGGAGGAAACTCCTCAAAAATACATTTGATTGTTGATTCACATGGCAATCCTATTGATTTCATGATTACCGATGGCACTACACATGACATCAAAGTTGCACCTGATTTAATAGCAACATTAGATTTAAAAGAGACAGAAGTGGTATGCGCAGATAAAGGCTATGATTCAGAACCACTGCGTGAGCAGATCAGAAAAACAGGAACAAAAGCGAATATACCAAAGAAAATAAATAGCCAATCGAACAATGATCATATGGACTGGTATTTATATAAAATCAGGCATTTAGTTGAAAATATGTTTTGTAGATTAAAACAATTTAGAGGGATAGCTACTCGATATGACAAGCTAAAAGAAATTATCAAAGTGCTGTTGCCTTAGCCTGTATATTTTTATGGCTACCTTTATAGGTTTAATTATGAACAGTAAATGTCAACAGACCCTATTTAAATAATCAGTTTCCTATTCATGAAGATAAATATATTGATGAGTTAAATTATTTTTTAAAGCAGTCAGATTTACTTTGTTTTCTATTTTTATCTTGCTAAATGTAATTTTATTACATCGAACTTACTTGCTATAGTCCATTTGAGAAATTTTTGTCTAAAGAGAAACTTTTGCGCCATTCTAGTCTTTTCATTTCCGTCTTGCTGAGTTTGTTCATATTCCAAAGTCTTTGGAATGTGGCTGCCGCGTATTGCGGACATGAAAATATTAGTCAACAGTCAATCTTAGATAGTCATTTTGGTCATCATCTTCCTGCGAATGCTGAGGTTGTAACGAAACAGCATATCCATTCGATTAATCAGGATACGACTGATTTACCAATGCCTTTGAGCTTGCAAGATCATCATGATCATTTGCCATCTTGTTTTCATGTCGTTGTGACCGAAGCGCAACAGCAGTTGAATGAACCAATTTTACAGACGCATGAAATAGAACAAAAATATTACTGGTCTAATTTGTACCAGTCGCCACATTTATCACAACTCACCCCGCCACCTGTATTCACCCCGCTATAGGTGGGGTAGCCGAAAAATAGCCCACCGCAACCTTATTAATTTACGGGGCTTAAAATGTCTTTAAGTTTAAATCAGCGCACTCTGGCGCTAAAAAATCAAGTTTCATTGTCAGCATTCAAATGGTCGATATTGGCTACAGCTTTAACTGTGATGGCTGTTGGTCAATCTGTTTCTGCTGAGTCGTTATTGAATGCAAATAAAAACGCAGCACGCCTAGTGCAATCAAATGCTAACTTTGAGCAAATTCTCGAACAGATTCGTAGCTATCAAGCGAATCAGTCAAGTTGGCAAACACAGCAACAAATGGCAAGTGCGCAGCTTAAACAAAGCGCTTTGTGGGCGAATCCAAGTATTTCTGTTGAACAAACAGGCTTACAAAGTAACAAAGATCAAGAGTTAGCAATTGGTGTTTCGCAAGCTTTGGATCTTTTTGGTCAGCGTCGTGCAGCGCAGAAAGTCGCTCAACTTTCGGCAACTCAAGTTGATTTAGAACAGCAACGTTACAATGCAGAGCTAGATTTGATTGTGCAATATGCATGGTCGCAAGTGGCGTTATTCCAATTAGAAAAGTCATTGATCGCAGAACAGTTGCAAGTGAGTCAGCAAAATTTAGATGCCACTTTAAAACGCTATCAGGCCGGTAGTATTGCTCAAGTTGATGTCGAACGTGTGCGTATGGCTCATTTAGAGAATCAGCGTATTTTTCAGCAGGCTGATTTACAGCTGCAAGTCGCACAGAAACAGTTAGCCAGTTTCTGGGGCAGTGATGCGAATCAATTTATGATTGCACCAACTGTCAATGAGCTTTGGGCAAGAGCCACAGCTGTGAAGACTGATGAACAAAACATTGAGAATTTGTTTGAGCGTAGTTTGCAATTAGAAACACAACGTCAACAAGCCAATATCGAGCAGCTCAAAGCAAAATCTCGTCCTCAGCCGATTATGACCTTAGGGGTGAATCGGACTCGATCAGCAGATCAAAACACTGAAAATCAAATTCGTTTAGGCGTTGAGATTCCTCTTAATATTTTTAATCCACAAAAATACGGTATTCAGATTGCAGAGGCCAAACAAACACTGATTCAACAGCAACAGCGTTTCTACCGTCAACAAAATCAGATGGATATCGATGTTCGTCTTGCAGAATTACGTGGCTTACACATGCAATTTAAACAACTGAATGATCAGCAGGTGCCCTTGGCAACCCAAGTTCAGCAAAAAACCTTAGAAGGTTTTCGTCTTGGTAAATTTGCTGTGACTGACGTGCAGCAAGCGACCACCCAATTACAAGATGTTCGCTTGCGTAAAGTACAACTCCTTAAACAAGCATGGCAGTTGAGTGTAGAAGTTCAAAGTGCGCGTATGGGTCTTCCTGTCGAGCAAATCACAACCAAAGATGCACTGATGCAATTGAATCAACGTGTTTGGCAACAAAGTAATTCATTTCCAAACCAATTAGGAGAATAAACATGGGCAACACATTAAAGACACGTTCTCAATGGGTTTGGATTAGCATCATTATTGTTGTCACAGGAATACTTGCTGGAGCTGTGTTATGGGGTTCAAAAGCTGAAACCACAGAGAATGCAGAGCAAGAGCATGCCCATCAAGAAAATGAAAAAGAAGGTGCTGAAGGTGAAAAAGAGCAGGCGGAAGACGAGGAAAAACTCACTCTGACCAATGAGCAAATGCAACAGCAAAACGTCAAACTTGCTCAAGTTGCTTTGGGTGCAGTCAATCAAGTTCAGACCTTTCCAGCAAAGATAATGGTCAATACGGATAGACAAGCACACGTTTCGCCGAGTTTTGCAGGGCGAGTGGAGTCTGTGTATGTTGAATTGGGCCAGCAAGTCAAACGTGGTCAAGCTCTAGCAAATTTGTTGGTACCCGATTTAGTCGATCAACAAGCCAATTTACAAATTGCGCAGACAAATTTGGATTTGGCAAAACAAGATTATGAACGTGAACGCAGTTTGTGGTCGCAGGGAATTTCTGCAAAACAAGATTATCAGCGTGCTTATAATGCTTATCGCCAAGCGCAAATTCAGGTGCAAGCCGCTCGCTCACGTTTAACAGCTTTTGGTGCAGGTTCGAATTCTAGTGGTCGTTACACTCTAACAGCACCGATTAATGGTGTGATCAGTAATAAAGATATTGTGATTGGGGAAAATGTCCAACTTGCAGATCAGTTGTTCACTATTGATCAACTCGATCAACTTTGGTTGGAATTTGTTATGCCAACGGTGGCGAACGTTAATGTTCAGCCAAATCAACAAATTCGCTTCAAATCTTTGCAAACGGGCAATCAATTTAACGCACAAGTGCAAAGTCTTACGACTGAAGCCGATGCACAAACAGGGCGTTTACAAGTACGTGCTAAAGTATTGTCAAATGCAGCCGAATTACGTCCAAATTTGATGGTGAATGTAGAGCTACAAGTAGGCTCAAAACAGTCGGCTATCCGCGTCAGTGCACAGGCGATTCAACAGGTTGAAGGTAAAGATACCGTTTTTGTTGCAAAAGCAAATCAAAACAAAGGCTTTGATTTTGTTGCAGTACCTGTGCAAGTTGGACAGCGTACCCAAGATGGACAATGGGTTGAAATTACCCAAGGTTTAACAGCAGGTCAATCTTATGTGGCTGAAGGAAGCTTCTTGCTGAAATCAGAGCTTGAGAAAGGAGAGGCTGCGCATGGACACTAATTCCTCTCAATTGCCGAAGCCAGAGGGCTTATTTGATCGCATTATTCAATTTGCGATCCGTAATGCGATTTGGGTCATGTTGTTTGTGATGACGTGGATTGCGGTTGGGATATGGAGTTATCAAAAACTGCCGATTGATGCAGTGCCAGATATTACCAATACCCAAGTGCAAATTAATACCCAAGCCAATGGTTATACAGCTCTCGAAGTCGAACAGCGGATTACTTATCCGATTGAAACCGCCATGGCAGGGATTCCAAACTTAGAGCAAACTCGTTCAATATCACGTTATGGTTTATCGCAAGTCACTATTATTTTCAAAGATGGCACTGATATTTACTGGGCGAGACAGTTAATTAATCAACGTTTGCAAGAAGCCGATGGGCAGTTGCCAGATGCAGTTGATCCACTCATGTCACCTGTTTCTACGGGCTTGGGCGAAATTTACCAGTGGGTGATTAAAGCTAAACCTGATGCCAAAAAAGAAGATGGTACGCCATATACTGCTATGGATTTGCGCGAGATCCAAGACTGGATTGTGCGTCCGCAATTGCAGCGAGTGAAAGGTGTTGCTGAAATCAATAGTATTGGCGGTTATAACAAAACCTATATCGTTTCTCCTGATTTAAAACGTTTGCAGCAGCTTCAAATTTCACTGACAGAGTTTCAAACAGCTCTACAGGAAAATAATGAAAACCGTGGTGCGGGATTTATTGAGGAAAATGGTCAGCAGCTTACTGTCCGTGTTCCAGGCATGTTGAGCACTGTTGAAGATATCCAAAATATTACCGTAAGTGTCAAAAATGGTTTACCCATACGTGTAGCCGATATTGCAACGGTTGCGATTGGGCATGATTTACGTACGGGTGCTGCAACCTATAATGGCGAAGAAACGGTATTAGGTATCGCCATGATGATGATGGGCGAAAACAGTCGTACTGTTGCCCAAGCGGTAGATGCAAAAATCCAAGAAATTCAGTCGACTTTGCCGAAAGGGGTTGAAATTGAAACGGTTTATGATCGTACTAGTTTAGTAAATAAAGCCATTAAAACTGTTCAAAAGAACTTAGTTGAGGGTGCGATCCTCGTCATCGTGATTCTCTTTGTGTTCTTAGGTAATTTCCGTGCGGCTTTAATTACGGCCTGTGTCATTCCGCTTTCGATGTTGTTTACCTTAACAGGAATGGCTGAGCAAAATATTAGTGCCAATTTGATGAGTCTAGGCGCATTGGACTTCGGGATTATTGTCGATGGTGCAGTGGTGATTGTCGAAAACTGTATTCGACGGCTCGCAGAAGCACAACATCATGCAGGTCGATTATTAACACGTCGCGAGCGCTTTAAAGAAGTATTCCTTGCAGCAAAACAAGCACGTAAGCCGTTACTGTTTGGACAGGCGATTATTATTGTTGTGTACTTGCCGATTTTTGCACTAACAGGTGTAGAAGCAAAAATGTTCCATCCAATGGCGATGACCGTGGTGATGGCATTGCTTGGTGCCATGATCTTATCGGTGACTTTTGTTCCAGCGGCTGTGGCGTTATTTATTACAGGTGAGGTGAAAGAAAAAGAATCTCGTTGGATGCAAGCGCTGAAAAGAAAATATCAACAAATCTTAGATTGGGCATATCAATTTAAGATGGTGGTTGTGACTTTAGCGGTGAGTATTTTAGTTTTGACTGGTGTATTGACCACGCAAATTGGTAGTGAGTTTGCACCACAATTGAGTGAAGGGGATTTTGCTTTACAGCAAATGCGCTCTCCAAGCACAGGTTTGGAACAGTCTTTAAGAATGCAGGAGAACACTGAAAAACTAATCTTAAAGAATTTCTCAGAAGTTAAAGCTGTTTTTGCTCGAACAGGTACGGCTGAAGTTGCAACGGACGTAATGCCACCCAATATTTCCGATGCGGTGATTTTATTAAAACCACGAGATCAGTGGGAAAATCCAAAGGAAACTATTGATGAGTTACGGACACGGATGCAGGCATTTCTGGAAAATATTCCAGGCAACAACAGTGAGTTTTCACAACCGATTGAGCTTCGCTTTAATGAGTTGATTTCGGGTGTACGGAGTGATGTCGGTATCAAAGTTTTTGGCGATGATATGGAGGTGCTCAATACACAAGCACAAGCAATTGCTCAGAAAGTACAAAAGATCTCAGGTGCAACAGCGGTCAAAGTTGAACAAACCAGTGGTTTACCTGTGTTAAATGTAGATATCAATCATGCACTTGCAGCGCAATATGGCTTATCTGTGAAATCGATTCAAGATGTTGTTGCAGCGAGTGTCGGTGGTCAGAATGTCGGTCAGATTTTACAAGGTGACCGCCGTTTTGATTTTGAAATCCGTTTACCTGATAGTCAACGTACAGCACAAAGCCTAGCTCAACTACCTATCCAATTGCCTAATGGTGGTTTGATCCAGTTGCAAGATATTGCCAAGGTGGAAACCATTTCAGGTATGAATCAGGTCGGACGTGAAAATGGTAAACGTCGTGTCATTGTGACTGCCAATGTGGAAGGGCGTGATTTGGGTTCATTTGTCCAAGAGTTACAAGCAACCCTTAAACAACAACCTTTGCCTGCGGGATATTGGTTGGAATATGGTGGGCAGTTTGAGAATTTGGCTTCTGCTGCAGCACGTATGCAGATCGTGATTCCACTCGCGTTAATTACCATCTTTGTTTTATTGATGGCTGTGTTCCATAACTTTAAAGAAAGTTTATTGGTCTTTAGCGGCGTGCCATTCGCATTGTCTGGTGGTTTGGTTGCACTTTGGCTTCGAGATATTCCACTGTCAATGTCGGCAGGTGTGGGATTCATCGCACTGTCAGGTGTCGCTGTATTGAATGGTCTTGTGATGCTGAGTTTTATTAAAGAACTTCGTGAGCAGTTTGATGTGCATAAAGCCACATGGCAGGGAGCAATCTTAAGATTACGTCCTGTATTAATGACGGCTTTTGTTGCTTCGCTTGGCTTTATTCCAATGGCAATTGCGACTGGTACTGGTGCAGAGGTGCAACGTCCTTTAGCAACTGTGGTGATTGGTGGGATTATTTCATCAACTTTACTGACCTTGCTCATTTTACCAATCGTTTATCGTTGGATGAATGAGACGAAATCCAGCAAAAGTCAGGAAAGCACCATTTAATCTATTTATGTTATCTTCTTAGTAAAGCATTTTATTAAGAAGAAACTAAACCAGCCAAAGCATTTCAACTTTGGCTGACTTGTAAAACTCATTGGGTTTTACGCTAATAATGATAAGGAGTCCAACATGAGTGGACATCAAGGGCATGATCATAGTCATGCTGTAGTTACTGAAGGCAACGCAAAAAAATTGACGATTGCGTTGGTGCTGACAACAACATTTTTAATCGTCGAAGTTATTGCGGGTTTAATTACACAAAGTTTGGCATTGCTGTCCGATGCAGCGCATATGTTTACTGATGCGGCAGCACTCGCGATTGCTTTGGCTGCGATTAAAATCGCTAAACGTCCAGCAGATAATAAACGCACATTTGGTTATCAGCGTTTTGAAATCTTGGCGGCGTTATTTAATGCTTCCATGCTATTTTTTGTTGCAATCTATATCCTTTACGAAGCTTATCAACGATTTACACAACCTCCTGAGATTCAGAGTGTAGGCATGCTTATCGTTGCGTCTTTGGGTCTTGTCATTAATCTTATTTCCATGAAGATTTTGATGTCGAGTGCAGCCGAAAGTTTGAATATGAAAGGCGCTTATTTGGAAGTGTTAAGTGATGCACTTGGCTCAGTTGGTGTGATCATTGGTGCGGTCATTATTTACTACACCAATTGGTATTGGGTTGATACGATTATTGCCGTTGCAATTGGGTTTTGGGTGTTACCAAGAACTTGGATTTTGCTTCGTCAAAGTATCAATATTCTCCTTGAAGGTGTACCTGAAGAAGTGGATATTGAAAAACTGCGTAACGACTTATTGGCGTTACAGGGTGTTGAGAGTATTCATCAACTTAAGGTTTGGGCGATTACCTCAAAGAATATTCATCTGACCGTACATTTATTTGCACCAAATGCTGATCGTAAGCAATTACATCAAGCTGCAACTGAAATGTTGGCACATGAACATGGTATAGCTGAGGTGACATTACAAATTGAAGATGATGCTGAAATGAACTGCCAGCATACGCATCAACATGCCGAACAAGAACATTCACATCAGCATTGAGCTGATGTGAACTTTTCTATTTTTTAAATTAATTCTGCCATTCGTGGTTACAATCACGACATTTCCAATGCTTTTGCGCTTGCATAAAGGCTTGCATTGAAATTTTAAAATCTGGAAGATCACGCCAAAATAGAACACCTGCAATTACACACACAGCAAATACAGCAACTGTCGCAATTTGTAAGCCTTGTCCTGCACCATTTCCAAAAATCCACATCCCAATACTAATTAAGACAAGGATCAGTAAAATAAAGATCGCAGGGACTAATAGTACTAAGCTTTTAGGTACATTGGGACGAGGGCTATTTGCACCCTGACTGACAGGCATAATTTTCACGCTTTGACATTTAGGGCAACGGTATTGCATAGATTTATCCTATAGGGTTTTGCTTATTTTAGCGAAAATTGTGAAAAAGCTAAAATGTTGTGGCTATGGAATTGTTTTATTTACTGATTCAGTTGTAGGTATGCCAATTCTAGAGCAGTTTGGATAATTAGATTGATATATTTTGCACTTCGTCTAAAGCTATTCGCTAAGCAGTATTCAGCCATGCTAATTTGAGTTGAAGAGTTACTGAATAGTTATTCGAAGAATACGTATGTTACCGATTAAAATTCTAAAATTACGTTTATCACGCATTCAAAAAGGTAAAGAGCATCTTTCCTCTCAAGATAAATTGATGTTGGTGAGTATGGAGAGTCCAGATCTGAGTGCTAACTTTTTGCTGCGCTTATTTAAGATGTCTTTGCCCAAGCAATGGAAGTTTCATTCAGAGACTGAGGAAGATATCCTGTATACACGTCAACTCATTCAGTTGATCGAGAACGAATTTATCCCTGCCTATGAATTTCATGCCCGAAAGCATGCTTGGTATGAACAATGTCTAGAGTATCAGCTTAATTTTTTAGTAACTGAACCTAATCAGCAACAAATTAATCATTATTTAAGGCAATTGGATCTATGTTTGGATCAACAGCCAAAATTGGATTTGTTGAGGTATTTTTACCAGCAATATCCTACAGTTCAGCACGCTACAGCATTAGCTAAATCATATGCTGGAGCCGCCGAATATTCAAAGGCGATCGAATTGTATGAATGGGCAGCACAACAATCAACACAACGTAATGAAGTTGCTTTTTATAGTTACATCGAGTGTCTCGTTCATCGAAACCAGTCTGAGTACAAAAAAGGTATTAGCGATGTTGAGCATGCGATTGATTTGTTGTGTCGATTTGAAAAGCCAATAGATCAAAAGAGTTACAACAAAATATTAGACCAATCAATTTCGAAGTTACTACCATCTGCGTTCTTGGAATCACGAAGTGCAGAAACCAGTGTATTTGCAGATGTTGGGCGTGGTTTAAACTCATTGGGTAAAACTTTAGGAGGAATTTTTGGAGCAAAAGACTTAAATATTCCTTTGAGTAAAGATGTGATAGCCAGTGCACCCCAACTGCTCAGTACAGATCAAATGATAATGAGTTTAGAGCGGACTGCTACGCTGCAACAATCTTTTAGACGATGGATTGGAGAAGAGCAGTTTCAGCACTATTTAAATCATGATGCAGGATTATTGACTAAATTTTGGTTAGAGATGGAAGCTCATCCTGCATCAATCGGGACATTATCTGATTCTTTCTCTCGACTACAGCTGCTCGAACAATTGGCTTCTTCAACACGTCGTCTAGGAGAGCTGCTTGATTTAGCAGATATTCAACTTATTTTAGATCAAGGGACCAATGCATATTTCGGTGAGT
Organism: Acinetobacter junii CIP 64.5; assembly: GCF_000368765.1. Lineage (GTDB taxonomy): Bacteria > Pseudomonadota > Gammaproteobacteria > Pseudomonadales > Moraxellaceae > Acinetobacter > Acinetobacter junii. The sequence goes on along the minus strand of NZ_KB849655.1, from coordinate 1,578,284 downwards.
TCCGTTTGAATAAGCAACATCCTGATCGAGAGCAGCTGTTTGTGCAACGTGAGAAAATTGTAGATGAGATGGCTCAATTTGCACATTGGTTTTATGAGCATATCCTCACAGTATATTGTGATCAGCAATTGAAGCTCTTTGAGCAAATACAAAAAACATTGTTGAAACAACCGACTGAGCAAGCTTTGTGGAGTGCGCTGTTTGCTTACCAATTTGAGCGACAGAGTCGAGCACAAAGATTGATGGAATGGATGCAAGCAAAGCTTGAGAAAACAAATGATTTTGAAAACTTACAAGCGGCATGGGTTGCTTTAAGAGCAAGTCGATCATTTAGCGATAACGACATTCCAAGCAAAATAGCCACGATACAACAGGAGCTTGCACAATATAAGGCTTTATTGGAGCAGCAGAAACAGCAGATCGATCAGGATGAATTGAATATCGTTCATAAAGATGAGGAGTAGAATTTAGACGCCATCTAGAGCTAAATGTTGATCAGGATTATTTATTTCTGTGCAACAAAAATACGCAAATTGCTCTAGATAGCATGCTAATCTACTTAAAAACGTCTAATAAGTTCAGAAAGCAGATCGCAGCTCATTTGTATTGAGCCAGTAAAAAGGGAAGAGGGAGAGCATCTTGAATCGACAAGATGATAAAAAGGCGATGTTTGATACTATGCCTGCAGACAATGAAGTGACTGCGAAACCATCTTTATCACGTCGGCTAATCAATAAGACATTACAACATGCACAAGATGCAGTTGAATTTGCTAGTGACACCTCGCGAAATATCGCAGGTGTGGCGGATGCGGCATTAGATGCATTGGATCATGTTACACATCATACGAAACGTGGTGTGGAAGGTGTACGCAATACTGTGCGAGACATGGTTTCGGAAACCAGTGAAGCTGCTCGTCAGGTTGCATTGGCCATGGCTAGAGCATCTTTAGGCAAAAGTAGCTTAACGCTTTATTTACCTGAAATGTTGCTCAATAATCAAATTCGTAAACGCATTGACCGTACAGAAATCGACGATATCAAAATCGAATGTGGTAATGATCGTTTTCATATCGAATTGGATGGGCACTATCGTCGTTTTTTGTATCGTCTGTCGCTTGAATTCAATGTTTTAGAGTGTCGGATAGGACAAGAAAAATATTTACGCTTGCGTCAGGTCGATGAGCATCTTGATTTACAAGTTCGCCATGCTGGAACTTTAACGAATTGGGCAACACGTCGTGTCGGCAACGTGAGTTTTGAGCTGATTAACTCCTTACCGATTCCATTTCTGATTAATCACTTGGTTCGCGATATACCTGGTATTCAAAAAGAGGGGCATCGCTTGTGGTATATCGACCTTGAAGAAGCTGGATTTATTGATTTCATTAATAATCGTTCATGGATGGTCGATAAATTATTGAGTTTGACTGACTTTAGTATTTTGCCGGGATTAAACATTTTGCAAGAAAGTCGAGAGTTGGTTCAGCAATTAGTAGATCAATTCGAGATTCGAGGCTTGCGTGTACAATCAGGTCGTTTAGAAGTACAAGTTGGGATTGGAAGCGAATAAGAAAAAAGCCACTGTCGATGCAGTGGCTTTTTAGAATTTGGCGTCCCTACGGGGATTCGAACCCCGGTTACCGCCGTGAAAGGGCGATGTCCTAGGCCTCTAGACGATAGGGACTTATATGAGGCATACATCTGAAAACAATAATAAATATTGGCGTCCCTACGGGGATTCGAACCCCGGTTACCGCCGTGAAAGGGCGATGTCCTAGGCCTCTAGACGATAGGGACGTTTCAGAGGTGGGCGTATATTAGGGTGAATTGGGTGGGGTGTCAAACACTTTTCTAAAGAAAAATTAAAAAAAATAAATGAATGTTTAAAAATAAAGCGCATTGGGGGATAAATAATCAAAAATAAGGATTTAAGAGATAAAATACTATTTAGATGATGATTTTTATACCTAAATAAAAAATGCAGCTTGTTTAAGCTGCATTTTTGTTTGTCGGCTTATTTTTGATCACGATAAAAGACATAGTGACTTAAATAACATGCCGCAATGAATAATAAACAACCAATAAAGCCCGCCTGCATTTCAGGATCTGCTGCCATACTTAAACCAGTAATGAAACAGAACACAAAACCTAAAATAGGAACGATAGGATAAAGAGGGGCAGCAAATTTTAAATCTTTTGCTGTGTATCCAGCTTTATACCATTGGCGTCTAAAATTAAATTGACTCCAGCAGATACTCATCCACACGATCACCATCGTAAATGCAGCGATTCCAAGTAGATTTTTAAAGATCGTTTCAGGTGCAAAATGTTCAGATAATAATCCTGGTAGAGCACCAAACATCGTCACGATAAGTGCAATAATTGGCGTGCCACTTTTAGACAGTTTAGAAAAAACTCTCGGTAATTGACGTTGATCAGACAAAGACCACATCATACGAGAGGCTGCATACAAACCTGAGTTTGCTGCAGAAAGAAGGGCAGTGATAATGACAAATCGAATAATGTCATCTGCGTAAGGAATGCCAATATAGTTGAATACGGTAACAAAAGGACTGCTACTGACGCCTTCACCACCCAATCCTGCAATTTGGAATGGTAATAATGCGCTGATCACAATAATTGTACCAACAAAGAAAATTAGCAGACGCCAAATTGCCGCATTAATAGCTTTAGGTACATTCACCGCAGGATCTTTTGTTTCACCAGCAGCGACACCGATCAGTTCTGTACCTGAAAAGGCAAAATTCACAATTAACATCGTGGTGAAAATTGGTAAAAGACCTTCTGGGAACCAACCGTGAGCAGTTAAGTTGTGAAATAAAGGTGCTGATTCAGAACCTTTAAATGGGATTAAACCAAAAATTGCCAGCAGGCCAAGAAGAATAAAGGCAATTACTGTAACAACTTTTACTAAAGCCAGCCAAAATTCTGATTCAGCAAAAATGCGTGTTGAACTCATGTTGAGTCCAAAAATAGTTACGGCAAAGATAATCGTCCATATCCACATAGAAATATGAGGAAACCATTCTTGCATTAGTAGTGCTGCGGCAGTAAATTCTGTGCCTAATGTTGCTGTCCATGTCAGCCAGTAGACCCATGAGATCATATAGCCTGTGCCTGGACCAATATATTTTTGAGCGTATGCGCCAAATGATCCTGCGACAGGCATGTGTACTGCAAGTTCACCTAAGCACAACATCACCATATAGGCGATCAATCCACCCAAGACATAGGCGATAATTGCACCTATCGGTCCAGTTTGGGCGATTACTTCACCAGAACCCAAAAACAAGCCCGTACCAATTGCACCGCCAAGAGATAGCATGACTAAATGGCGCGTGCTCATCGAACGTTTTAATGTTTTTGATTCTGAATTCGAATTTGAGTTGGAAGATTGCATACGACAATTTGTCCACGCATAGAGAAGCGGCTATTTTATGGAAAATTATGAAATGTGCAATCTGATTAAGAGAAAGATTGAGAGAAAAATATAATTATTAGATAAAAGAATTTGGCGTCCCTACGGGGATTCGAACCCCGGTTACCGCCGTGAAAGGGCGATGTCCTAGGCCTCTAGACGATAGGGACAGATGAGGCAACACAAAATGTTTGGTGGAGCCAAGCAGGATCGAACTGCTGACCTCTACAATGCCATTGTAGCGCTCTACCAACTGAGCTATGACCCCAGTTTGTGTGAGCGCAATATTAGGTGGATTACGCTCACACGTCAATGATTAAACGGACTTAAGTCTCACTATTTGCATCATTTTTCGGCAATTTTAGTGATTCATTTAACTTTTCCCACACTTTCAGTTCTTTCTTGCTAGGCGCACCTACGATCTCTAGAGCATGGCGTAGTCGAGCAAAAGTTAAATCTGGACCCAAAGTCACCATTGCTTGCATTACAGGCGTAGAACTTGTTGAGCCTGCTATTGCGATAAAGAAAGCAGGCATGAAATCACGTAGTTTGATTTCCATTTGATTTGCCAAATCCATCAAAATTTGACTGACAGTTTCATTGTTCCATGTGAACTGGCTTTCTAAGCGCCAAATCGCAAATTGCAGGCTTTGACGGACTTGTTCTTCTGTCAATTTCTTGCTTTCAAACTGCTCTTTGTTGATTTGAGGCATATGGTTAAAATAGAAACCTGCCCAATTAACAGCTTCAGACAAAAGATTAATACGTGGTTGAATCGCCGCTGCAATATCTTCAAGTGTTTGGCGATCAGACTTCCACGTCAACAAACGAGCAAGGAGTTGTCCTGGTGTTAATGATTTGATCCATTGACCATTAAGCCAATTGAGTTTTTCTACATCAAAAATTGGTCCACCAAGTGAAACACGCTGCACATCAAAGTTTTCAATCATGTCCTGTAGAGTAAAGACTTCGCGTTCGTCAGGCATAGACCAACCCATGCGCCCTAAATAGTTGAGCAACGCCTCTGGCAATACACCAATGTCACGATAGTAGTTGATAGATGTTGGATTTTTACGTTTAGAGAGCTTTGACTTATCTGGATTACGAAGTAAAGGCATGTGACAAAGCGTTGGCATGTCCCAACCAAAGTATTGGTAAAGCAATTGGTGCTTAGGTGCAGATGGTAGCCATTCTTCACCACGTAAAACGTGAGTGATTTCCATTAAATGGTCATCAACAACATTTGCAAGGTGGTAGGTTGGTAAGCCATCAGTTTTCAATAGCACTTGCATGTCTACTTGTGCCCAAGGAATTTCAACTTCACCACGTAATAGGTCATTGATTTTACAGACACCCTCTTCTGGAACTTTCATGCGAATGACATGAGGTTCACCAACTGCAAGACGACGTTGTACTTCTTCTTGAGTTAATTTTAAACCACGACCATCATATTTAGGTGTTTCACCACGTGCTTGTTGTTCAGCACGCATTTGGTCGAGTTCTTCTGCTGTCGCAAAACAGTAAAAAGCATGACCTTTTTCCACTAATTCAAGTGCGTATTGTTTGTAGATACCCATACGTTCTGATTGGCGATACGGTGCATGTGGTCCACCAACATCAGGACCTTCTGACCAGTTAAGTCCAAGCCAACGTAAAGAATCTAAAATCATTTTTTCAGATTCTGGGGTTGAACGAAGTTGATCCGTATCTTCGATGCGTAAAATAAACTCACCGCCATGCTGTTTCGCAAAGCATAGGTTAAAGAGAGCGATATATGCAGTTCCTACATGAGGGAAACCAGTAGGAGAGGGAGCAATACGAGTACGGACTTTCATAAGTGATCGAATTTAAAATTAGAATTGAAACTATTATAACGAAAAAGCCTAGTCACGGAATGACTAGGCGCATTTAAACATGTTAGGGGTTACATATTTAAAGAATTAAGAATTATGCGGTTGGAAAATGGTTTGAACAAAGCGTGAAAAACGTTCGTGCTGTGTAGCAAAGAAGTTTTGCGTTGGTGTTGTACGAATCGTATTCAACATTTTAAGTTCATCATTGCTCGACGGGATCATCGATGTATTACGTTTTTGCTGATCCAGCGCTTTGACAATTAAAGAAGAAGATTTGTCTACAGTTTTTATGTTGTTGCTTTCTTTGATAGCAGCAGCGTGTCCCATTTGTACTGAACAAGCTAAAAATAGGCTTAAGCATATCGTTTTTTTCAATTTTAATGCTCGCATTGCTAACATTCCCTTATTACTTCCGAGTCTACAAGACTAACTAAACAACTATACTATTGCTTTAATGATACGATTCAAACATAAATCTTAATAAAAAAGTAGAACTACGTCACACTTTTCACAAAAAAGATAAACTTCCAGTAAATTTCTACTCAATATTTATAGCCTTGTGGCTAGTTTGTTTGCAAGTCAAATTTAGCAAGCAAATATGTAGAAAACGTGAAGAACGTTCAATTTTAAATAAGCTAATACGATTCCTCATCTAAATGTATGGATCAAAATGATTTAGATTAAAAACTGAATAATAAAGAAGAAAACATTATAACTGATTGATTCTAAAATATATTTATTAAAATATAGTGCTATAAATAGTAAAAATAAGGTTGTTATAAATATGAAGCGTGTATTCACATCAGTTGCATTTATATTTGGATTATGGGGGAGTGCCCATGCAGCAACTTCTTTCTTGAATGTGTCTTATGATCCAACACGTGAATTTTATCAAGAATATAATCAAGCTTTTGGCAAATACTGGAAAAGTAAAACAGGGCAGGAAGTCGAATTTAAGCAATCACATGGTGGATCGGGCAAGCAAGCACGCTCTGTGATTGATGGCTTACAGGCCGATGTTGTAACTTTGGCATTAGCTAATGATATCGATGAGATTGCGAATGCAGGATTAATTCGTAAAGATTGGCAGAAACAGTTTAAAAATAATTCTGCACCTTATACCTCAACTGTTGTTTTTTTAGTCCGAAAGGGTAATCCCAAAAATATTCGTGATTGGAATGATTTGACCCGAGAAGGAGTTGAAATCATCACTCCAAATCCTAAAACTGGTGGTGCTCCACGTTGGATTTATTTATCTGCTTGGGGATATGCTTTAAAACAGCCGAATGGAAATGATGCCAAAGCTCGTGAGTTGGTAAAAAAACTTTATCAAAATGTCAAAGTTTTAGACTCTGGTGCTCGAGGCTCATTAACAACCTTCGCAGAGCGTGGAATTGGAGATGTATTGTTATCATGGGAAAATGAAGCACTTTTAGCGACACAAGGGTTAGGCAAAGACAAATTCGAAATTGTTTATCCATCGATTTCGATCTTGGCGGAACCTTCAGTTGCGATCGTTGATAAAACGGTGGAAAAGGATGGTAATCGTAATTTAGCGCGTGGATATCTCAATTTCCTTTATTCACCCCTAGGACAAGAGTTAGCTGCAAAACATTATTTCCGCCCGAGAAATCCAGAGGTCGCTACGAAATATGCAAAACAGTTTCCAAAGATCAAATTATTTAGGGTGTGTTGACACTTTTAGCTTAAAAAAATAGCGAAGTAGTAAAATCAAATCGCCAAACCCAATTTTACTATTCGCTATGCCTCGTACCATGCTGACAGATCAACACTGGCAAAAGTTGAAAACTATTTTGCGTAATTTATCTATTCATCACAACTCAAATTTACGTAATTTTATTGAAGCTATTCTCTATAGAATTAGAACAGGCTGTCCGTGGCGAGATATTCCTTCCTATTTCGGTCAATCAAACTCTATTTTCAAACGTTTTAATCGTTGGTCAAGCAGCGGTAAGTTGCTTAGATTATTCAAATTATTAGCATCATGCCCCGATATGGAGTGGATTTTTATTGATGGCTCTCACGTACGTGCTCATCAACATTCTGCCGGTATAGCGAATCAATCCATTTCTAAAAGTGTAGGAGGAAACTCCTCAAAAATACATTTGATTGTTGATTCACATGGCAATCCTATTGATTTCATGATTACCGATGGCACTACACATGACATCAAAGTTGCACCTGATTTAATAGCAACATTAGATTTAAAAGAGACAGAAGTGGTATGCGCAGATAAAGGCTATGATTCAGAACCACTGCGTGAGCAGATCAGAAAAACAGGAACAAAAGCGAATATACCAAAGAAAATAAATAGCCAATCGAACAATGATCATATGGACTGGTATTTATATAAAATCAGGCATTTAGTTGAAAATATGTTTTGTAGATTAAAACAATTTAGAGGGATAGCTACTCGATATGACAAGCTCAAAAGAAATTATCAAAGTGCTGTTGCCTTAGCCTGTATATTTTTATGGCTACCTTTATAGGTTTAATTATGAACAGTAAATGTCAACAGACCCTAATATTCAGGATGTCTTTGGGGGGTGGGCAAAGGCACAAAAAACTCATTTTGTGAATGGGGCGATTTTTGATCAGATTTATGCTGAGAAACCTTAGCTCAATAAAGTTATATCAGCCTTTTAGTTAGTCGTGAAAAGCAAATATGTCGTGTATTTGCTTTTTTATTGGATGAAAAATGACAAGAAAACGGTTTTATCTATGGAAAGTTAAGAATTCTCTACAAAAAGTCGTTTGGTACTGGCATAAAACAAGGTGATAATGTGCAGTTACATTTTTAGCTGTTGATTCATTTCTTATGTCGCATATTTCTGTCTTACTTCATGAAACCGTTGATGGCGTATTGGCAGGTCGCGATACTGGCATTTATGTTGATGCCACGTTCGGTCGAGGTGGTCATACTAAACTTTTGCTTTCTAAATTAGATCAAAATGCACGAGTTTATGCATTTGATAAAGATCCTCAAGCGCTAGAAGTTGCTGCGCAATTAGAACAAGAAGATCCGCGTTTTAAAATTATTCATGCCAGTTTTGCTGATCTTCAATCTGAATTAGCGAATATTGGAATTACTGAAGTCGATGGCATTATGGCAGATCTTGGAGTCTCTTCTCCTCAGTTAGATCAAGCAGAACGTGGCTTCAGTTTTATGCAAAATGGACCATTGGATATGCGTATGGATAATTCAAAAGGTCCTACAGCAGCCGAGTGGTTACTAGAAATTGAAGAAGAAAAATTAGCGAATATTATTTATCAATATGGTGAAGAGCGTTATAGCCGCCGTATTGCTAAAGCGATTAAACAAGCAGGTGAGCTTACAACTACTGCACAATTAGCCGAATTGGTGAAAACTGCGCATCCTAAATGGGAGAAGCATAAGCATCCTGCAACACGGACTTTTCAGGCAATCCGTATCGCAATTAACAAAGAACTAGAAGATATTGAGATATTTTTGCCGCAAGCTGTAGAATTACTCAAACCTAAAGGACAGTTGGCTGTGATTAGCTTCCATTCTTTAGAAGACCGCTTAATTAAGCAGTTTATCCAAAAAGAATCTACTTTAGCGGAGGATACGGGCTGGGGCATGCCTCAAGCTCAGATTGATACCCGTCGTTTGAAGAAGGTTTCTCGTATTCGTGCGAGTGAAGCAGAAGTAAAAGCAAATCCTCGTTCGCGTAGTGCTTGGTTGCGCGTGGCAGAGCGCTTAGAAAAGAAAGGCTAACAATGAACAACAAAAATGATGACGAAGTTGTATCGAACACCAAAAAAGGTCTAAAAAAAGTTGTTGTTTATGCGGTGTTAGTTGCATCAGTATTTATTAGCGCCATGATGGTGGTATTTCAGGTGTTCGAATATCGACATGATTATCGTGACCTGAGTGCTTATATGCGTGAAAGAGACGATTTAAATGCTGAATGGGGGCGTTTGCTGATCGAGCAACAAACCTTTGGTGCAACTGCACAGATTGGTTCACGTGCAGTAACGCAATTGCGTATGTTTTCACCTCCAGCTGCGCAAACCGTTGTGATTTCTTTACCTATGACTACAAAGCAAGATAAATAAGGCATGCTGTATGGCAGATAAGCGAAGTAAACCAATACGTAAAAAACAGCAGTCTATCTCAGAAAAGCCAACTTTAGCTTTGGATATGTGGCGCTTTTACCTGCTTTGGGGAACGGTGCTACTGTGCTTTGTGGTCTTGGTTGCGCGTGCATTTTATGTGCAGGTCGTTAATAAAGACTTTTTACAAAATAAAGCCAATGCCAATATTTTGCGGACTGAACGCCTTGAAGCAATGCGAGGTGTGATTAGTGATCGTCATGGTGTGCCTTTGGCGATCAGTACACCCATCATGAAAATTGTGATTGATCCACGTGATTATTGGGAGGCAAAGCATCTTTATGATGAAATTACAGCTGAACTCCAAAAGGACCCAACTAATCGTAAACTCAAACGCCAGCTACCTGATAAAAACTTAAATTTAGACGAATTAGCAGACGCTGTTGGTATTGATCGTAAAGATTTAAGAAAGCAGATGAATGATCGACCTCGTTCACGCTATTTAGTTTTACAAAAAGAAATTCCACCTCAACAAGCTGATTTAATTGTTAAGCGCAATTTTCAGGGTGTTTATGCTGAGAAAAGTTATAAGCGTTACTATCCACAACCTCAACCCAATGCGCAAATTATTGGTTTAACCAATAGTGAAGGTAAAGGGATTGAAGGTTTAGAGATGCAACTGAATAAGCAATTATCTGGAATGGATGGTGAGCAGAAAATCATCCGTGATAAAAAAGGTAATCGCTTAAAAGTTTCAGAAGTTATCAAAGAAGTTGAGTCAGGTGAAAATATCACACTAAGCATCGACTCTCGCCTACAGTACATCATGTATCGAGAATTGACTGCAGCAGGTGTTGCCAATAATGCACGTTCTGCGACGGCAATCGCTGTAGATGTAAAAACGGGTGAAATCTTGGCAATGACTAGTTGGCCATCTTATAACCCGAATGATAAAAATGGTTTAGCCAATAAAGATGCGATGCGTAACCGTGGTGCGATCGATATGTTCGAACCGGGTTCAACGATGAAACCGTTTACTGTTGCCGCAGCATTAGAAAGTGGTAAATACACACCAAATACGATTGTAAATACTGCGCCGGGAACCATGCGTTTAGGTTGGCATACCATTCGTGATACCCATAATTATGGTGCTTTAACACTGACAGGTATTATTGTTAAATCTTCTAACGTTGGTTCCGCAAAATTAGCGCTATCTCTGCCAAAAGACGCTCTGCCTTCATTTTTCCGTCGTGTTGGATTTGGTCATCGTTCCGACGTTAAATTCCCTGGTGAGAGTGCAGGTTTACTTTATTCTGGAGACAAGTTAAATCCTTCTCAATTAGGAACTATGGCTTATGGTTACGGGTTGAATGCGACTATTTTGCAGTTAGCTCAAGGCTATGCAATGTTGGCAAATCATGGGGTTGAAATGCCACTCAGTCTGCGTAAATTAGACAAAGCACCTGAAGGAAAACAGGTGCTTGATCCTAAAATTGCAGATCAAGTTTTGTTGATGTTAGAGCAGGTGACGATGCCAGGTGGTACTGCATTACAAGCCAACATTCCAGGATATCGTGTTGGTGGTAAAACAGGTACAGCACATAAATTACGTGCAGACCGTAAAGGCTATTCCAATAATGAATATCGTGCCTTGTTTGCAGGTGTTGCACCAGTCAGTGATCCTCGGCTTGCTATGATTATTGTCGTTGAGAATCCACAGGGACGCTATTATGGTGGTCTTGTTGCTGCTCCTGTTTTTGCTCGAATCATGCAAGAGTCATTGCGCTTATTAAACGTTCCTTTAGATAAACCTCTTGATACTCCACAAAATCCAATCCGTAGGTAGATTATGTCGATTACTTTTCAGCAGATACACCCAGTTAATATCGATGCGGTTTGGGTTTCACAGCCATTCAATGGCTTTTGTTTGGATAGCCGCAAGGTAGCCTCTGGGCAGATCTTTATCGCACTAAATAGCTATAGCCAACCTGAAAAGACCATTGAGTTTGCCCAAAAAGCTCTAGATTCAGGTGCGTTGGCTGTGATTAGCGAAAGTGCTTTAGGCTTAAAGAATGAGTGGGTGTGTCCCCAAGTGCGTTACTTGATGGGTGAATGGCAAAAGCAGTATCTACAAGCGAGTGAGCCTGTACAAGCATTGCGGGGCGTTGCTGTAACGGGAACAAATGGCAAAACAACAATTTCACGTTTGGTGGCTGAGTTAATTAGTTCTCAAGGTTTGGGGTGTGCCGTTATGGGAACGACGGGTAATGGGATTTTACCTAATCTCACACCATCAACACATACGACCTTGGATGCCTTACAGTTGCAAACTGCATTACATGATTATGCGCAGCAAGGTGCCAAATTTGTTGCGCTTGAAGCGAGTTCTCATGGTCTAGAGCAAGGTCGTTTAAATGGTTGTGATATCGAAATTGCGGTATACAGTAATTTGAGTCGAGATCATTTGGATTACCATGGCACTTTAGAGGCTTATGCCGAAGCTAAAGCATTGCTATTTAAATTTGCTACTTTAAAAGCGGTCGTGATTAATCTAGATGATCAATATGCTTCTATTATGCTAAAAGCAGCAAAAAATAACCCTTCACAACCTAAAATTCTAACTTATTCTTTAACTCAAACTTCTGCTGATTATCATATTGCTGATTTACAGTATCGTCTGAGTGGGGCAAGTTTCACGCTGATCAGCCCTGTCGGAAGTTATGCGGTAAATAGTCCACTGCTGGGTCAGTTCAATGTTGAAAATCTTTTAGCTAGCTTAATTGCTGCGGAGTATGCAGGTTTTGATCTTGCTGACTTAGTGAAATTTGTACCCGAACTAAAAGGCGCACCTGGTCGTATGCAGGTGATCCAAGACCATGAACGGTTATTTGTGGTGGATTATGCGCATACACCTGATGCATTGATTCAAGTGTTGACCACTTTGAAACGCCACGTCACAGGTCAACTTTGGGCTGTTTTTGGTTGTGGAGGAGACAGAGATCGAGGAAAGCGCCCACTGATGACACAGGCAGCCCTTGATCATGCCAATCCAGTAGTGCTGACTTCAGATAATCCTCGAACTGAGAATCCAGAACAAATTTTTGCTGATATGAAGCATGGTGTTGATTTTGATGGTCATCAAATAGATGAAATTCATGATCGCCGTGAGGCAATTAAATTTGTGGTCAAGCAAGCACAGGCAGGCGATATTGTTGTGATTGCGGGTAAAGGACATGAAAATTATCAAGAAATCGATGGTGTAAGACATTGGTTTGATGATGTGGTTGAAGTACAGTCAGCAATCGCTGCACAATCACATGTTTTAGATTCAGCTTATCCTGCGCAATAGGGAATATTATGCATACCTCCACAACCAGTACAGTTCCATTAGAGCCTTGGACTCCAGAACAATTACAAGAAGCAACTCAAGGTGAATGGCTTCATGGCAATATTCCTCAAGGTGCAATAAAGCGAATTTTGACGGATTCACGTCATGCAGAAGTTGGCGATGTATTTCTTGCGCTTAAAGGTGAGCGTTTTGATGCTCATGATTTTGTGGCTCAGGTCGCGACTCAAGGCTGTCAAATTGCGATTGTAGAGCGTCCAATAGATGCTGATATTGCGCAATTGGTTGTTAAAGATACACGTTTAGCCTTAGGTGATCTAGGAGCCTATCGTCGTAAACAGAATGCACATCTGAAAGTGATCGCATTGACTGGAAGTAGTGGTAAGACAACAACTAAGGAAATGCTCGGGAGTATTCTCTCTCGTTTGGCACCGACATTGATTACACGTGGCAATTTAAATAACGATTTGGGTGTCCCAATGATGTTGCTTGAATTGCGTAAAGAACATCAATACGCGGTTATGGAATTGGGTGCCAGTCACCAAGGTGAGATTGATTATACGTCTAATTTGGTTCAACCCCATGTCGCAGGAATCCTAAATATTGGTACTGCACATTTAGGTGAATTTGGAGGGCGTGAAGGAATCTGTCGTGCTAAATCTGAGATCTATGCGCACATTTTACCTCAAGGAGTAGCGATCGTTCCTGCTGCTGATGATTTTACTGCCAACATTAGAAATAGTGCTCAAGCACACTCAAATTTAAGCTTTGGTCAAGGTGGTGATGTTTACGCGACTGAGATCGAATTAAAGCCTCAATCTGTTCGATTTAATTTACATACCCCACAAGGTCAGCGTGTAGTTAATTTACCTTTTGCTGGTGAGCATAATGTTCAAAATGCAACGGCAGCTACAGCCTTTGCTTTGGCAATTGGTATCGAACTAGATGATATCGTAGAGGGTTTGGAACAGGCTCAGGGTGCGAAAGGGCGTTTGAATTTTATTCAACATCAAAACCATTTGTTCATCGATGACACTTATAATGCGAATCCTACTTCAATGCGTGCTGCTGCCCAAGTGCTTTTGCAACAACAAGGCCTCAAGGTCATGGTCATGGGTGATATCGGTGAGTTAGGTGATAGTAGTTGGCAAGAGCATCATGATTTAGGTCGCGATTTAGCTGCTTTAGCCTTGGATCAAATTGTTGTAGTGGGTGAATATGCAAATGCCGCATTACAAGGTTCATCCCACTCAGAAAAATTACACGCCTTTGCGACACAAGCAGAAGCTTTACCATTTTTAATTCAGTTAATTCAAACACATCAACCCCAGTCAATGAGTTTCCTCTTTAAAGGGTCTCGTTTTACCCACATGGAAACGTTGATGGCTGATTTGATGGAGAAAATCTAAATGTTGTTATGGTTATTTGAGCAACTGGCGGGCTATAACAGCTCATTTCAGGTTGTTCGTTATTTAACATTACGCTCGTTATTGAGCGTGTTAACTGCGCTTATGATTGGTTTGGTTTTAGGACCAATCATGATACGCAAGCTACAAGCTTTGAAATATGGTCAGGCAGTTAGCTCGTTTGCTCCAGAAAACCATGCTAAAAAAATGGGTACCCCAACGATGGGGGGAATCCTGATTCTGCTTTCAATTGGGATCAGTACGCTATTGTGGGCTGATCTTTCAAATCCTTATGTTTGGATTGTCCTAGGTGTCATGGTTGTCTTTGGTGCTGTTGGTTGGGCTGATGACTGGATTAAAATCCGTTATAAAGATAACGCTGGTTTGCCTGCTCGTAAGAAGTTCTTTTGGACTTCGGTTGCATCTTTAGGAGCAGGTGTTGCGTTGTATGTTATTGCAAAGCAACAAGATAGTGTTGTGCATACAGCAAATATGCTGGATTTGCTTATTCCGTTTTTTAAGAATCTTTCGATCCCACTTTCAGTTGTTCCTTTTGGATTAGCATTCATTGTATTTACTTATTTGGTCATCAATGGAGCGTCGAATGCAGTTAATCTAACTGATGGATTAGATGGATTAGCGATTATGCCAGTTGTTATGGTTGCTGCAGGTTTAGGCGTGTTTGCTTATTTGTCTGGTGACATTCGTTTTGCCAATTATTTGCATATTCCGTATGTAAAATATACTTCAGAGCTCGTGGTGATCTGTTCTGCAATGATCGGTGCTGGCTTAGCTTTCCTTTGGTATAATGCACACCCTGCACAAGTCTTTATGGGTGATGTAGGAGCATTAGCACTAGGTGCAATGTTGGGTACAATCGCGGTGATGGTTAGACAAGAAATTGTTTTTGCTATTATGGGTGGTGTTTTCGTAATGGAAGCTGTTTCAGTTTTCTTGCAAATCGGATCCTTACGCATGCGGAATAAGCGTGTGTTCTTGATGGCACCTTTACACCATCATTATGAAAAGCAAGGTTGGAAAGAAACGCAAGTTGTTATCCGTTTCTGGATTATTACGATTTTCCTCGTTGTGCTAGGTTTAATGACGTTAAAATTACGTTAAGCGAAAATTCACAAAAAAGCTGGTGGATACCGGCTTTTTTTTTGGAGAAAATAAATGAGTTTGCTGATGTGTCCTGTCTGTCGACACTCATTGGATTTGGTTGAAAACTCATGGCGATGTGAAAATGGACATCATTATGATGTTGCTAAGCAAGGCTATGTCAATTTGCATGTGGTACAGCATAAACATAGTAAAAGCCCAGGGGATACAGCAGAATCAGTTTTGGCTAGACGTGAATTCTTGCAAAAAGGTTTTTATGCACCTCTTCAAAACGCTGTTGTTGAGTTGCTACAAACATTGCAGCCCAGTTCTATTTTGGATATTGGGTGTGGTGAAGGCTATTACACAAGTGCAATGCAAGGTTGTGCAAAAGTCTGTATCGGTGTTGATATTGCAAAAACAGCAGTACAACGAGCTGCAAAACTGAATAATAAAGTCACATGGGTTGTTGGCACAGGTGCTACATTGCCAGTGAGGGACTCTGTAATTGATGTTTGTAGCAGTCTTTTTAGTCCCATCCCGCAAAGTGAAATTGGGCGGGTATTAAAACCAGAAGGATATTTGATTGTAGTAACGCCTGCACCGAAGCACTTGTTTGCATTGCGAGAAGCATTATTTGAACAAGTGAATTTGCATGAACCACAAAAATTCGTCGATCAGTTAAATGATGAATTTGATTTAAAGCAAGCACAGGTTATAGAAGCGTCACTGCGATTGGAACAACAAGATTTGAAGAATCTTATTGCGATGACTCCATATGCATATAAGGCAAATCCTGAGCGTAGAGCCCAATTAGAACAGCAAAATGAATTTGAGGTTACGGCTGCTTTTCAGATTTATTTATTTCAGAAAAGAAAGAAGCCATCAAATTGATGGCTTCGAATGAATTATTGTATTTGATTAATTAGGTTTTCAATTCCATCCCGTTCCTTTTTAGGCGCGGGGTTTAGTGAATCATTATTCATTGGAGGTGGTTGTCTATTTGCTGGAACAATAATTTGTTCTTCACCTGAAGCATTTGTTCCTGGTAAATCAGAAAAATCATTCTCAACAGAGCGTGTTTGTGGTGCTGGTTCTGGGCGATACAATGGTCGAGCCAATGGTGGAGCGGCACGATACTCTTTTTTATCTTCAGTTGATTGGATCTGTAGTTTATCTCGTGAAATTGGATCTTTAGCATTTTTATCTAAATGTACCCATGACGATGGTGTGTCTTTGAGTGCATTTGCCATGAATGTTGTCCAAATTGGTAGGGCTGCAACTCCACCGTATTCTCTACGACCTAATGTGCGTGGCTGATCAAAACCAACCCAAGCTACCGCAACTAACTTTCCATTAAAACCTGCGAACCAAGCATCTTTTGCATCATTGGTTGTACCTGTTTTACCTCCTAAATCATCACGACCAATTTTAAGCGCTGCACGACCCGTACCATGTTGAATTACATCGCGTAAGATATTCGCCATATCATATGCTGAACTTGATTTTAATATACGTTGAGCTTGACGATAATCGCTATTGGTTTTGGTGTCGACTGCAGAAGTCGTTGTTTGTGCGTCTGAAGCTGCGAGTGCATCATCTAAAGATTCATTAGTGATCTCTTTGGTTTTAGCTTCTTCTACAGCTTGTTGTTCTGCATAAGCATTTGGATTGTTGATACATGGGATGCAGGCATATTCAGGTTTTGCCTCATAAATAACTTTACCTGTTGCATCTTCAATACGTTTGATGAAATGTGGTTGAATTCGATATCCACCATTTGCAAAAGTAGCATAACCAGTAGCCATTTGAATTGGTAATACCTGTGGTGTACCTAAGGCAATTGTGTAGTTGCGAGGAATCTGTTCTTCTTCTAAACCAAAGTCCATAAACAGCTGTCTAGCTCGTTCAATTCCTACATTTTGCAATAAACGAACCGAGACCGTATTTCGAGAAAGGTAAAGCGCACGACGTAGAGGGATCATCCCAAGATAGCGTCCATCAGAGTTCTTTGGTGACCATTTCCCAATACGGATCGGGCTATCATTTACCATGCTATAGGGTGTCATACCTCGTTCTAAAGCGAGTGCATAAACAAAAGGTTTAATGGTCGAACCAGGTTGTCTCCAGCCTTGCACAGCACGGTTAAATTTCGATTGATAAAAATTATATCCGCCAACAACTGCTTCAATTGAGCCATCATTTGGGTTTAAGGCGATTAATTGCCCTTGAACTTTTGGAACTTGGACCAGTGACCAGGCTGATTTGTCTTCATTAGGACGTAAGCGGATAATGTCCTTTACCTTCACAATTTGGGATGCGCGAGAAGGCGCACCACCAACGCTATTCGCATTGCGATAAGGACGTGCCCATGACATGCCTGACCAATTTACGGTGACAGTCGAGCCATCTTGCATCAAAGCTTCAAATGAATTGGTATTTACTTTGGTTACTTGCGCTGGAAAAGTATTTGCATATGCCATAAATTGATTAAGTGGTTTGTCGTGATCTTCAGGACCACGCCAGCCATGTCGTCGATCATACGCCTCTAAACCATCTTGAATGGATTGTTCGGCGAATTTTTGTTTGTTGCTATCAATCGTTGTGTAAACTTTATAACCAGAATCAATCGCTTGTTCACCAAAATGTTCTACTAGTTCAGAACGAACCATTTCACCGACGTAAGGATGAACATTACTCACAGAGCGATCAATCATATTGAGATTGATCGGTTCAGCAACTGCTTTTTGATACTGTGATTGATTGATGTAACCTAGCTGTAACATTCGACCTAAAATCCAGTTACGACGCTCTAAAGCACGTTCAGGATTTACGACTGGATTGTATTTCGATGGTGCCTTAGGTAAACCAGCAATCATCGCCATTTGAGCGATACTGAGTTGATCTAAATTTTTGTTGTAATAAATTCTGGCTGCCGCAGCAATTCCATAGGCATTTTTACCTAAAAATATCTTATTTACATATGAACTTAAGATTTCTTGTTTGGTTAGATTTTGCTCTATTTTTCGTGCTAAAAATACTTCGGTAAGCTTACGCTTAAGTGTCCTTTCTGGGCTTAAATAATAGTTTTTCGCAACCTGCATGGTGATTGTTGAGCCACCAGTTTGTACGTCGGAACCTGTAATTGATTCAGTGAGTGCTCGACCTAAACCTTTGAAACTGATGCCATTATGTTCGAAGAAAGAGGAGTCTTCCGCTGCTAAAAAAGCATGGATAAATGTAGGGGGGATTTGCTCATATTGAACTGGAATGGATAGCTTCCCACCATATTCTGCAATTAACTTATTATCAGCTGTATACACCTGTAATGGCTTCAATAATGGCGCTTTTTTAAGAGAGCTCATATCTGGTAAAGAGGGTGCTAGATAGAGATACATGCCATAAAAACCCATTGGAAGTGAGACTAAGATAATAATAAGCATCAAAAAAAATGGGCGAACAATGCCAGAACTGGATAGCTTTTTCATAATAAGTAAGTTTTAATAAGAGCGAATGGCAAACTAATTGTGGTCAGTATATCCTTTAGACATACGGATTGTTAGATGAGATATTGTATCCGTATAAATTAAAGACCAAAACAAATTAGTGTGTTGTATTTTTGGGGATAAAAAAATAAATAGGAAAGTACTGTGCTCAGGTTATATCGTAAACCAAATAAGGGGTTAGTGGGTGTCGATATTAGTTCGACAACTGTTAAGTTATTGGAACTCTCTGTTAAGAACGGTCGATATTGGGTTGAAAGTTATGCATTGATGCCACTACCTGAAAATAGTGTGGTTGAGAAAAGCATTTTAAACCCAGAAGCAGTTGGCGACGCGCTTGAACGAGTTGTTAATCTTGCAAACCCTCACACTACCAATGTGGCTATTGCCGTGCCTACTTCGATGGTCATTAATAAGATCATCGAGATGGATGCTGACATGACGGATGATGAACGGGAAGTTCAAATTCGTATGGATGCAGAGCAATATATTCCATTCCCATTAGATGAAGTTAGTTTGGACTTTGAAGTCTTAGCTGATCGATTGGCAAATCCTAATCGTGTCAATGTGTTATTAGTCGCTACGCGTACTGAGAATGTTGATTCACGTGTTGAAGTTCTTGAACTAGCAGGTCTAAAGGCAAAGATTGCTGAAGTCGAAAGTTATGCTATGGAACGTGCTTTTAGTGTATTCGCTGATACGCTACCTATGGGTGCGAATACAGTGGGTATTCTAGATATTGGGCATACGATGACGACGTTATCGGTCATGCAAAAAGGTAAAATTATCTATACTCGTGAGCAAGTGTTTGGTGGAAAACAACTTACTCAAGACGTTCAAAATCGTTATGGTTTATCTTTTGAAGAAGCTGGTCGAGCTAAAAAAGAAAGAAGTTTGCCAGATGATTACGATACCGAAGTTTTAGAACCATTTCTTGATGCAGTTGTACAACAAGCTGCACGTTCGCTGCAATTCTTTTTCTCATCATCTCAATTTAATGAGATTGACCACATCCTGTTAGCAGGTGGTAATGCCAATATTCCAGGTCTAGCTAAACTGCTGCAACAAAAGCTAGGTTATCGAGTAACGATTGCCAACCCATTTTTACAAATGGGCTTTTCTCCCCAAATCGATATCAAAAAAATAGAAAATGATGCCTCATCCTTGATGGTGGCATGTGGATTAGCATTGAGGAGTTTTGATTAATGGCAAAGATTAACTTACTCCCTTGGCGTGATGAGCTAAGAGAACAACGAAAGAAACAATTTATTGCATATTGTGTAGGGGTTGCTGCATTAGGTGTGGCATCGGTTTTGGCAGGATGGGGTTATCTTGATTACAAATTAAATGATCAAGAACAAGCGAACCAACTGATTGTGAGCACAAATCAAAATCTTGATGCTCAATTAAAATCCTTAGATGGCTTGCAAGAGCGAAGTAATGCAATTATTGAACGGATGAAACTCATTCAAGGTTTGCAAGGTCAAAGACCTGTCGCTGTACGTTTAATCGATGAATTGGTGCGAGTTACTCCGCCTACCATGTATTTGACTAAATTTACACGTACAGGCGATAAGTTCACGATTGAAGGTAAAGCTGAAAGTCCAAACACAGTAGCTGAATTACTGAGAAATCTTGAAGCATCACCTTGGTATCGCAACGCTTTTATGAATTCCTTTTTAGCGGCTGAAGAGAAAAAAGACAAAACTGTCAGCTCGCTTATACCTCGTATTGAAGAAAACTATGGAAGTTTTGTTGTAACTGTTGATCTTGGTGAAATAGGCACAACAGTTGAAGCTGACCCATTAGCAGAAACGGTCGCATCAGGAACAGTGGGGGCAGCACAATGAGTCAAGAAGAATTAAATGAACTCAATCAAGATGTTGCTGTAAAGAAAAAGAAAATGACAGTAGAGCAATTCTTTCAGCAATTTAATACGCTTGATATGAATAATTACGGTAGCTGGCCGCTATCTGTAAAAGTGACATGTTGGATTTTTGTTTTTTTAGCTGTTTTAGCACTTGGTTACTTTGTTGTTATTAAATCTCAGCTTGAGCGTATTGCTAATGAAGAGGCTAAAGAGCAAAGTTTATTGAATGAATTTAGAGAAAAAGACTCTAAACTGCGTAATTTGCAGCGTTACCAAGCTCAGTTACAAGAAATGGAAGCTAATTTTAATCAGCAACTAGAACAATTGCCGAAAGAAACTGAGATTCCAAGTTTGGTTGAAGATATTAACTTGACTGGTGTGAATTCGGGGTTGAAGTTTAAGAATATTCGCTTAGAAAATGAGGTTAAGCAAGAATTCTTTATTGAACAACCGATTAGTATTGAAGCAACTGGCGATTATCATGCATTTGGAGCATTTGCTACAGGTATTGCTGCACTGCCTCGAATTGTAACTTTACATGATTTCACGGTTGAAGCTTCAGAAGATAAGACGAAGAAGTCAGATATTCCTGTTGTGAATTATTCTGTTAAAGCCAAAACCTACCGTTATGTGGGGGCTGATGATGCAGCAAACACTGAGGTTGGAGCGGCGGTACCTCCTCAGAATAATCCACCTAGTCAAGGAGGAACTAACTAATGAATAATTATAAATTATTATTTAGTTTTATGGCTGGGCTTGTTTTGGTTGGGTGTGATTCAAAAATTGACGCCGTAAACCAAAAAATGGCTGAAATTCGGAACGAACCTGCTTTACCTATTGAGCCAGCACCGGTATTTAGCCCTGTACCATTATTTAACTATTCAGCACATCAATTGAAAAGTCCATTTATGCCAAGCTCATTGGCGGCTGAGTTAAAGATAATGGCGGGTAAACGCGTTTATCCAAATTTCAATCGTCAACCGCAACCACTGGAAAGTTATGCGTTGGAATCCCTAAATATGAAGGGTAGCATGCGTGGTAAAACCAATGAAACGATAGCACTGATTCAGACCCCTGATCGACAAATTGAGCGGGTGCAGGTTGGAAACTACTTAGGAATGAATCAAGGTCGAGTGGTAAAAATTAGTCCGACTCAGATTGATTTGGTGGAAATTGTACCAGATGGGCGTGATGGTTATGTGGAGAGACCAAGAACGCTCGTTCTAATTGGTATGGCACCATAAAATTAAGGGAATAAAAATGAAAAAACAGATTAAAGATTCTTTATTTGGGGAAGCGAAGACCATGAATCATGCATTCCGTCAATTTTCTATGGCTGCGGTTGCAATTGCTATTTCGCAAGTAGCTTCGGCACAGGTGGGTATTACAAATATCGTGCCGATGAACTTGGGTGATCAGGGTACTGAAATCAGAGTTATGTTTAATGGTTTGCCTCCTCAACCACAGGCCTATCAACTTGAGCAGCCTGCTCGTTTAATTTTAGATTTTGATAAGGCTCAGCAGAACTTAAAGCAAACATCCATTCCTGTTTCAACCAATGAAGCAAGTTCAATCAATGTGGCTGCAGATGATCAGCGTGCGCGTTTGATCGTGAATCTAAAGGATTCAGGTGCATTCACAACCCGTGTTGAAGGTAATACTTTTGTTTTGAAAATAAATTCAGCAAAACCAACATTAATCACTAATCCTACGGTCGCTACTCGACAAGTTCAACAAGGTGTTTCCAATATTGGTTTTCAACGAGGAAATCAAGGTGAAGGACTAGTTGTTATCGATTTATTGGGGGGTAATACACCAGTAGATGTGCAACAACAAGGAAGTAAAATTGTTGTTCGTACTCTTGGAAATAAAATCCCAACGCACTTGGCGCGTCGTTTAAACACTAATGATTTTGCGACCCCCGTAGCAAGTATTGATGCTTATAACGATAAAGGAAATGGGGTTATTACTATTCAGTCTGCAGGTAGCTATGAGTACATGGCTTATCAGGCAGAGAACAAACTTACAATTAGTTTGAAACGACCAGAAGACAAGTCACCGAATAAAGCTAAACCACAGACCTATACTGGAAATAAAATTTCATTAGATTTCCAAGATATTGAAGTCCGCCGTGTTTTGCAGTTATTAGCAGACTTTACAGGAATCAATATGGTTGCCGCTGATACTGTACAAGGAAATATTACGCTACGTCTTAAAGACGTTCCTTGGGATCAGGCGCTTGATATCGTTTTAAAAACAAAAAATCTAGATAAGCGTCGTAATGGAAATGTAATTTGGATCGCACCTGTTACGGAGCTGATCAAAGCGGAAGAGGATGAGGCGAAAGCAGTCGCTCAAAGTGTGAAACTTTCACCTTTGCAAACAGAGTATATTCAATTGAGTTATGCGAAAGCAGCAGATATTGAAAAACTCATCACTCAAGGTAAAAATAGCATAGCTAATGGTAATCGCAATCAGGGGGGGGGTGATCCTTTAGGAGATAGCGTAGGTAGTTTATTAAGCCCGCGCGGAACGGTTTCGATTGATCCACGTACAAATACGTTGATTATAAATGATACATCTCAAAAGATTGATCAAATCCGTAAGATGATTGACTTGCTCGATGTATCAGTGAAGCAAGTGATGATTGAAGCACGTATTGTGCGTGCGAGTACCGACTTTACCAAAGAGATGGGAGTGAAATGGGGGATATTGTCTCAAGGTATAGCATCTAATAATGATTTGCTTGTTGGTGGTAGTGATACAACTTTATGGAATTTACGAGAACCTACAGCTGATAGTGAAACTGGTGGTTGGAAATATGATATTGAGCGTCCAGATAATCTGAATGTGAATTTAGGTGCTGTGACACCTGGAGCAAGTCGTATTGCTTTTGGTTTAATTAGTCTTTCAGATTTTATGTTGGACCTAGAGTTGTCGGCTGTTCAGGCTGATGGTTATGGTGAAGTAATCTCAACTCCGAAAGTTCTAACCGCAGATAAGCAAGCTGCAAAAATTGAATCAGGGACTCAAATTCCTTATTCATCTTCTACGGGTGGTGGAGCTAATGCTGTTCCAAAAACTGAATTTATTGATGCGACCTTAAGTTTGGATGTTACACCAAGTATTACCCCTGAGGGTAAGGTGATGATGAAATTAAACATCACCAAAGACTCACCAGGAACACCAACACCTACAGGTCAGTTGACGATTAATAAAAACACAATTGATACGAATGTTGTGGTTGATAATGGTGAAACTGTTGTTCTTGGTGGAATCTTCGAGCAAGAAAATATTAATTCTCAGACCAAAGTTCCATTCTTGGGTGATTTACCTTATGTTGGGAAATTATTCCGCAGAGAGTCTAAACAAGACAATAAACGCGAGTTGCTTATTTTTGTTACGCCGAGAATTGTTAATGACACTTTGACAAGAAATCATTAATATATTTTCAATAGTCGCAATGAATATAGGTGGCGCGTTGCCAAGCAAAGCGTTTGAATCCCTACCAAATATTTATTTGGTAGGGCCAATGGGGGCAGGTAAAACAACAGTTGGTCGGCATTTAGCAGAATTGTTAGGTCGTGATTTTATTGATAGTGATCATGAAATCGAACGTAAAACAGGCGCTACCATTCCATGGATATTTGAAAAAGAAGGTGAAGTGGGATTTCGTTTACGCGAGACAAATGTATTAAATGACTTAACTTCTCGTTCATCATTAGTTCTAGCAACAGGTGGTGGTGCAGTTACTCAAGCAGAAAATCGTCAATTCCTTCATCAGCGAGGAATAGTTGTTTATCTTTATACGCCTGTAGAACTTCAACTGCAGCGTACCTATCGTGATAAAAATCGTCCATTACTTCAAGTTGAAAATCCTGAAAAGAAACTTAGAGAATTGCTAGAGGCGAGAGATCCACTCTATCGCGAAGTTGCTCATTATATTATTGAAACAAATCAAGGTGCAGCAAGAGATTTAGCTCAAAGAATTCTTCAGTTAATTTTATCTAAACAAGTCAAGTAATTTATTTAGTGGTTAATGCTATGCAGACGTTACATGTAGAGTTGGGGGATCGTCGGTATCCGATTTTTATTGGTAATCATTTAGATCCCAAGAGATTACTTGAACCTTATCTGCACGGACGACAAGTGATGTTGGTATCTAACACAACTGTCGCACCTTTATACGCG
The DNA here is from genome assembly GCF_000368765.1 of Acinetobacter junii CIP 64.5. Taxonomy (GTDB): domain Bacteria; phylum Pseudomonadota; class Gammaproteobacteria; order Pseudomonadales; family Moraxellaceae; genus Acinetobacter; species Acinetobacter junii. The sequence goes on along the minus strand of NZ_KB849655.1, from coordinate 1,553,475 downwards.
GAGCATTATGTTAAAGCTTTAGAGCAATTAGATAAACAAGTTGCAACTTGTATCTTACCTGATGGTGAGCAGTATAAAGATATTGAGCATTTGAATCTGATTTTTAATGCTTTATTAGAAGCGGGTTTTAATCGAGATTGTACAGTGCTTGCCTTAGGTGGTGGTGTTGTAGGTGATATGGCTGGTTTTGCATCCGCTTGTTTTCAACGTGGTGTAAATTTCATTCAGGTTCCTACAACTTTATTGTCGCAAGTGGACTCGAGTGTTGGGGGTAAAACAGGAATTAATCATCCACTGGGTAAAAATATGCTGGGTGCTTTTCAGCAACCACAAGTGGTGCTGGCTGATATGGTGCAGTTAGACACTTTGCCTGATCGAGAGTTGTCGGCTGGATTAGCAGAAGTGATTAAATATGCGTTACTTGGTGATCTTGATTTTTTAACTTGGCTCGAAGAGAACATGGATGGGTTGGTTGCTCGAGATGCAAACCTGTTAGCTGAAGCAGTTTATCGCTCTTGTGCTCATAAGGCTAGAATTGTTGCAAATGATGAGAAAGAGCAAGGTGAGCGAGCTTTGTTGAATTTAGGACATACATTTGGGCATGCAATAGAGTCTTATTTAGGTTACGGTGTTTGGTTGCATGGAGAAGCTGTTGCTACGGGTATGGTGATGGCTGCTGATTTGTCTGAACGTTTGGGTTGGATCTCAAGGGGAGATCTTGAGCGTACAAAAAAAATCATTCAACGTGCTCGTTTACCGATATCATGTCCAAAAATTCCTCTTGAAGAATTCTTAGCTTATATGGCACATGATAAGAAAGTTTTGAATGGTCAATTGCGTTTGGTTTTGTTGAAACAACTTGGACAAGCAGTGATCACTAAGGATTTTGATGTTGAGCTGATGAAACAAGCGATTCTTGCAAACCAAAGCGCGTAATTAAAATTAGGGTAATATGGCTGTGTCACGATCAATTTGGCAAAATATTCAACAGTATAGCTGGCTTTTTTTCTCAATCGCTTGTTTGGTGGCTGCACTGATATTTTGGGCTGTAACGGATCGTGATGCGCTTGTTGAGGTGGATCACCCTTCTAAAAATGAAGCACAGGTTGAAATTAAGGCTGAAAAAGTAACAGCGACTACGAATTTAGGTGCATTAACGAATGAGGTTAAACCGCTAGATTTAACTACTCGTGTTGTTGTGTCGAATGAACATGCGCCTGAATTCCGTGGAACAAAATTTATCAGTGAAAATCAACGTCAATGGGTTGTTGAAATTTTTCGTAGTTCAGATGAGGCAATTGTTAAAAACTTTTTGTTGAGTCGTGCAGATCGGAATAAATTTAGTTATTTTCGTTTGAGTGGTGATCAACAGGTTGAACAATATGTATTGACATATGGTCTTTTCCCAAACGCTGAAGAAGCTAAACGTCAATTTTCCCAACTTAATTTAGTTCTACCAAAGTCAATACATCCGACCATTCAGCAATTATCTACTTATACGTCTTATGTAAATGATTTAGGCTCAGATGAGTTAAAATCAGCTTCGAATCAGTTATTTGAAGTGCGTTTGAAGCCAGCAGCATTACCTAAAATAGATGAAACTTTGTTGATGAGTGGGCAGCAGGCGAAGGGTTCATCAAATACCGCTACAACTCAGAGTGTAAATACATCGACAACTGTGACTACAACGGTGACTCAGCGCGATGCACAAGGTAATGTGGTTAATGTTAGACAAAGTCAGTCTAATCAACAAAATAACAGCTCAACTCCTGAAAAAATAAGAGAAAATTCAGATTCTTCCGGAAGAGAGGTAACGGATCCGTTTAATTAATATTGCATTAAAATGGTGCAAAATAGTTCAAAATTGTTGCATTAAGCTTTTTTTTGGTGCAATTTTGTTCTAAAAGGAAACGTCGCATATCTTTATAATTTTTAGTTATTTTAACTTTTTTAATGATTTAGTAAATTTATAATTTTGTGGCATATTTTTTGCATCGTTGTGGTGCTAATTTATCTGCTCATTGCTCTTTTTAGTGCTAAATGATTCATTATTTTGGTGAAATGTAAAGTTTTTGTGCTTTACAAAGAAGTGTGAAGGTGTAATAACTAAAAACACTTTGTATGGTGAAATGCGCTGAATCTCCTAGCAGAACAGCGTATATTGCAAATCCGCCAGAAAAAATGTTTTCGCGAAGCATTGAACTTTATATGAGTTGATCGGCAATATCGCAGAAAATGAATTGATTGTTTGTTGCTCGAAAGAGCCATGTTGAAAGAAGGGTACGCTATGCACATGCCATCGCCTAATACTGTAGCTCCCGCTCAAGGTTTATATCAACCTGATGAGTTTAAGGATAACTGTGGTTTTGGTTTGATTGCCCATATGAAGGGTGATTCAAGTCATCATCTTGTGGAAACCGCAATTCACAGTTTAAGTTGCATGACGCACCGTGGTGGTATTGCCGCAGATGGTAAGACGGGAGATGGGTGCGGATTGCTATTGGCTATGCCGAAACAGTTCTTTCGTGACGAAGCTCAGAAGTTAGGTACTAATCTTACTGAGATTTTTGCTGCGGGTACTGTATTTTTAAATATTGACCCTGCTTTAGCTCAAAATGCCAAAAATATTCTGAACAAAGAAATTACAGCTGAAGGTCTTACCGTTGCAGCATGGCGTGTTGTGCCGACAAATAATGATGCTCTAGGTGAAATTGCGTTGCAATCACTTCCAGCATTTGAACAAATTCTAGTGAACTGCCCTATGGGTGTCACTGAAGTTGAGTTTAATCGTAAACTCTTTTTAGCGCGTCGTCGTGCTGAACAACAATTACAAAATGATCCTTTATTTTATGTGACTACTTTAGCCACAACAGTGATTAGCTATAAAGGCTTGATGATGCCTGCTGCTATTGCTGACTTCTATACTGATTTGGCAGATGAGCGTCTAAAATCACATATCGTTGTATTCCATCAACGCTTCTCAACCAACACATTGCCGCGTTGGCCATTGGCTCAGCCTTTCCGTTATCTTGCACACAATGGTGAAATTAATACCATTACTGCAAACCGTAACTGGGCTTTGGCGCGTACTCCAAAATTTGAAAACCCATTACTTCCAGGCTTAACTGAACTAAATCCAATTGTTAACCGTACTGGCTCAGATTCTTCAAGCTTAGATAATATGCTTGAAATCTTAGTTGGTGGTGGTATGGATTTATTCCGTGCACTACGTATGTTAGTTCCACCAGCTTGGCAAAACGTTGAAACCTTAGATGCTGACTTACGTGCTTTCTATGAGTTCAACTCTAAGCATATGGAAGCTTGGGATGGTCCAGCAGGTTTGGTTATTCAAGATGGTCGCCATGCAATCTGTATGCTTGACCGTAATGGTTTGCGTCCAGCACGTTGGGTGATCACTAAAAATGATTACATCACACTTGCATCTGAGATCGGTGTATGGGGTTATGAACCAGAAGATGTGGTATCTAAAGGCCGTGTAGGTCCTGGTCAAATCCTTGTTGTAGATACACTGACAGGTAAAGTTCTCGATACTAAAGATGTTAGTAACCATCTTAAAAACATGCGTCCATATCGTGAATGGTTACGTGATCACGCAATCCGTTTGCAAGCGAACCCGCAACTTGAAGAACAATTAGTTGATCAAGGTTTAACTGGCGATGCATTAAAAGCAGCTCAAAAAATGTTTATGGTAACATTTGAAGAGCGTGATCAGTTGTTACGTCCTATCGCAGAAAGTGGTCAAGAAGCTGTTGGTTCGATGGGTGATGATACGCCAATGGCAGTATTATCTCGTCAGGTACGTCATGTATCTGATTATTTCCGTCAACAGTTTGCTCAAGTAACTAATCCACCAATTGATCCATTGCGTGAATCGATTGTGATGTCATTGGAAACTTGCTTAGGTCGTGAGCAAAACGTATTTGAACAAGGTCCAGAGCACGCTGACCGCATCATTATTTCAAGTCCTGTATTGTCAAACTCAAAAATGCAGCAGCTTCGTGATGTGGAAAAAGAGCGCGAAGGTTATGGCGTTGTTGATATTGATTTGAACTACGCTGAGGCTGAAGGCTTACAAGCGGCAATTGCTCGTATTTGTGAAGAAGCTGCTCAAGCTGTTCGTGATGGGAAAACACTGATCGTATTAACAGATAAGAACTTCCGTGAAGGCTTCTTACCTGCGAATTCAGCATTGGCAACAGGTGCCGTACATCATCACTTAATTAAAACTGGTTTGCGTACAGATGCAAACATTTTAGTTGAGACAGGTTTTGCGCGTGATCCACACCAATTTGCAGTATTGCTCGGCTTTGGTGCTACAGCGGTTTACCCTTACTTGGCTTATGATGTAATCAATGACCTAGTTGCTAAAGGCGAGTTATTGGGTGATCCAATCCACGCACAAGCAAACTTCCGTAAAGGTATTGAGAAAGGCTTGTTGAAAGTTCTTTCTAAAATGGGTATTTCGACAGTTGCTTCTTATCGCGGTGGTCAATTATTCGAAGCGGTAGGTTTATCTTCTGAAGTTGTTGATAAGTGTTTCCTTGGTGTACCAAGCCGTATTCAAGGTGCAACATTTGCAGATTTAGAAAACGATCAGAAAAAATTGGCAACAACTGCTTGGCAGAACCGTAAGCCGATTGATCAAGGTGGTTTACTTAAATTTGTATTTGGTAAAGAGTACCATGCTTTCAACCCTGACGTGATTAACTCACTTCACAAGGCTGTTCGCTCAGGTCAATACCAAGACTTTAAAGAATATGCAGAGTTGGTGAATAACCGTCCTGTGGCTACGATTCGTGACTTATTCAAATTAAAAACGACAAATTCAATTGCGCTTGATCAAGTTGAAAGCATTGAAGATATCCTTCCGCGTTTCGACTCTGCTGGTATGTCTTTGGGTGCATTATCTCCAGAAGCACACGAAGCAATTGCAATTGCAATGAATACAATTGGTGGTCGTTCGAACTCAGGTGAGGGCGGTGAAGACCCAGCGCGTTACGGCACGATTCGTAACTCGAAAATCAAACAGATTGCATCAGGCCGTTTTGGTGTAACACCAGCGTACTTAACTTCTGCTGAAGTTTTGCAGATTAAAGTGGCACAAGGTGCAAAACCAGGTGAGGGTGGTCAGTTACCAGGTGGTAAAGTGAATGGCTTAATTGCACGTTTACGTTACTCGGTACCAGGTGTGACTTTGATTTCACCACCGCCACACCACGATATTTACTCAATTGAAGATTTGTCTCAGTTGATCTTTGACTTGAAGCAAGTCAACCCTCAAGCAATGGTATCGGTAAAACTGGTATCTGAGCCAGGTGTTGGAACGATTGCAGCAGGTGTTGCAAAAGCTTATGCTGACTTCATTACCATTTCTGGTTATGACGGTGGTACAGCGGCATCTCCACTTTCATCAATTCACCATGCAGGTTCGCCTTGGGAATTAGGTTTAAGTGAAGCGCATCAAGCACTTCGTGTAAATGATTTGCGTGGTAAGGTGCGTGTACAAACTGATGGTGGTTTAAAAACAGGTCTGGATGTAATCAAAGCAGCAATTTTAGGTGCTGAAAGCTTTGGTTTCGGTTCTACACCAATGATCGCATTAGGTTGTAAATATCTTCGTATTTGCCACTTGAATAACTGTGCAACTGGTGTTGCAACTCAGCAAGATCATTTACGTCAAGAACACTATATTGGCGAACCAGAAATGTTGATTAACTTCTTCAAATTTATTGCAGAAGAAACACGTGAATGGTTAGCTGCTCTAGGTGTTGCATCACTTAAAGATTTGATTGGTCGCGTTGATTTGCTTGAAGTTTTACCAGGTGAAACTGAAAAGCATGCTCATCTTGATCTCAGTGCTTTATTGACTTCACATCCATCTGCTGAAGGTAAAGCTCAGTATTGCCAAGTTCAAGGTAATGCACCATTTGATAAAGGTGTATTGGCTGAGAAAATGGTTGCTGAAATGCTACCAGCGATTGAAGCAGGTACAGGCGGTTCATTTAATTTCACTGTTGGTAACTGTGATCGTTCAATTGGCGCACGTATATCAGGTGAGATCGCACGTCGTTACGGCAACTTAGGTATGGAAAACAGCCCAGTTGTTATGAATCTTGTTGGTACAGCTGGTCAGTCACTTGGTGTTTGGAACGCAGGTGGTCTGCATATCAAACTTGAAGGTGATGCGAACGATTACGTTGGTAAAGGCATGGCGGGTGGTCGCGTTTCGATCTTCCCACCAAAAGGTTCACCGTTCCAAACACAAAATACTGCAATCATCGGTAACACTTGTTTGTATGGTGCGACTGGCGGTAAGTTATTTGCTGCGGGTACTGCGGGTGAGCGTTTCGCTGTTCGTAACTCAGGTGCTTTTGCGGTAATTGAAGGTGCTGGCGATCACTGCTGTGAATATATGACAGGTGGTGTGGTAACTGTCTTAGGTAAAGTTGGTCATAACTTTGGTGCGGGTATGACAGGCGGTTTCGCTTACGTACTTGACCTTGATAATGACTTTGTAGACTACTACAACCATGAGCTGATTGACCTAAATCGTATCTCTACCGAGTCGATGGAAGATCACAAAGAAAATCTACTGCGTATCCTTGATGAACATATCAAAGAAACAGGTAGTGCTTGGGCATATAAAATCCGTAATGAGTTCGACTTCTATAGTCGTAAGTTCTGGCTTGTAAAACCAAAAGCTGCTAATTTGCAAACGCTTTTGAAAACAACCCAAGCTGATCCACAATAATTCCACGACTGCAAAGACATAGGCAGGTGCAGAGATGAGAGACATCGCTGCGCCTACCCACGGAGAGAGACATGGCAGAACGCCTCAATAATGACTTTCAATTTCTGGATGTACCACGTCAAGATCCAGAGAAAAAAGATATTACTGTCCGCAAAGCAGAGTTTGTGGAAATTTATAAACCTTTTACAGCGGAAGTGGCTGCAAACCAGACTCATCGTTGTTTAGGATGTGGTAACCCATATTGTGAATGGAAATGTCCTGTACATAACTACATTCCAAACTGGTTAAAACTGATTGCTGAAGGTCAAATTTTTCAAGCAGCTGAACTTTGCCACCAAACCAATACATTGCCAGAAGTTTGTGGTCGTGTATGTCCACAAGACCGTTTATGCGAAGGTGCTTGTACTTTAAATGACGGCTTTGGTGCAGTAACGATTGGTAATGCTGAAAAATATATCAACGATACTGCCTTTGCTCTAGGCTGGCGCCCAGATATGTCTGGCGTTAAATGGACGAATAAAAAAGTTGCAATTATTGGTGCAGGTCCAGCAGGCTTAGGTTGTGCAGATATTCTTGCACGCGGTGGTGTAAAACCAGTTGTATTCGATAAACGTCCTGAAATTGGTGGTCTACTTACATTCGGTATTCCAGAATTTAAAATGGAAAAAGATGTGATGAAACGTCGTCGTGAAATCTTCACGGGGATGGGCATTGAGTTCCGTTTGAATACTGAAATTGGTGTCGATGTAACGATTGAACAGTTGCTTGCTGAATACGATGCAGTATTCATGGGTATGGGAACATACACTTATATGAAAGGTGGTTTCCCTGGTGAAGATCTTGATGGTGTTTACGATGCATTAGATTTCTTAATTGCGAATGTAAATCGTTGCCAAGGCTGGGAAAAAGATCCAAGCGAATACATCAGTGTAGATGGTAAAAAGGTGATTGTTCTTGGTGGTGGTGATACTGCGATGGACTGTAACCGTACTTCATTACGCCAAGGTGCACATGATGTGACATGTGCTTACCGTCGTGACGAAAGCAACATGCCGGGTTCTGCGCGTGAAGTAAAGAATGCCTATGAAGAGGGCGTGAAATTCCTATTCAATCGTCAACCAATTGAAATTGTTGGTGAAAATGGCAAGGTAACAGGCGTAAAAGTCGTGACTACACAGATGGGTGAGCCTGATAGCCGTGGTCGTCGTAGCCCTGAGCCAGTTCCTGGTTCTGAAGAAGTTTTACCAGCTGATGCAGTATTGCTTGCTTTCGGTTTCCGTCCAAGCCCTGCGGATTGGTTTGGTTCTGCGAATGTGAGCTTAGATGGTTCAGGTCGTGTAGTGGCAGCTGAACAGCAAGAGTTTAAGTTCCAGACCTCTAATCCAAAAATCTTCGCAGGTGGAGATATGGTGCGTGGTTCTGATCTTGTGGTAACTGCTATCTGGGAAGGTCGTCAAGCTGCCGAGGGTATTTTAGATTACCTTGGTGTTTAATCCAGAAAATATTGTAAAACACGTCTAAGTAGAGCCTGCATTATGCAGGCTCTACTATTTTCACCTTATCTTTTTGGTAGTTTTGGCAAATCGTATAAGCTATTTTGCCCTGTCCCTGATCATTTTTCAGCGTGATTTTCAAAGACCAATCAGGAAATTGTGCAGGCAATAAAGATGGCTCTTGTAAATGCAAATTCAGAGAAAATTATTTAAATTGCCTCAAGGCATTGGGGATTACCGTACGACGGTTACAGTTCTCCGAAGATTCTATGCAATGATATAAAGATTTCAACAAATAAATGTTACACAGAGAACAAAAAATCACATTACAATGAATTATCGCAAAAATATAAAGAAAAACCTGAGGATAAATTTTTATGAAAGTGATCAAACAAACTGCGCTCGCAACTGTATTGGCAAGCACCTTATTGTTCACAGGCTGTGGCTATAACACCTTGCAGGTGAAAGATGAGGCGGTCAATGCTTCCTGGTCTGAAGTACAAAACCAGTATCAACGCCGTGCTGACCTTGTGCCTAATCTTGTCAATGTAGTGAAAGGCTATGCCAAACATGAAGAGCAAGTCCTCACAGAGGTTACGCAAGCTCGTTCGAATGTTGCGGGTTTAAAAGTAGATAAAGAAGTTTTAGAAGATCCAGCGCTATTTGAAAAATATCAACAAGCACAAAGTCAATTGACAAGTGCATTATCTCGTTTGATTGCTGTTTCTGAAAATTATCCAGATTTAAAAGCCAATGAACAATTCCGTGATTTACAAGCACAATTGGAAGGTACAGAAAATCGAATCGCGGTTGCTCGTAACCGTTATATTACGACAGTGCAAGATTACAATTCATATGTGCGTCAGTTCCCACAAGCAATGACAGCAAAAGTGATTGGGATGAAAACCAAGGAAAACTTTAAGGCAGACTCATCTGCACAACAGGCGCCAACAGTTTCATTTAATTAATCGTTGAAATTGTTTTCGGCTTAGGAGGGGCGTATGTTGATCAAGTTAAAGCAAAAATTAAAATATGTTTTAACCATCATTTTTGCAATGCTTTGTTTTCAACATACAACCTGGGCTGAGACCGCCACTGCGACAGATCAAGGTGATCTAGTGGTTGCTGGAAAAATGATTCAGCAACAGCAGCAACAAAATAAGTCATCGACAACCACAGAACAGGCTCCCGTATTACCTACAGTTGCCAATGATATGGCGGATGGGGAATCTATACGTGGTTTACCAACTTTAAATCAGCCTGTTATTGATCAAGCTAAGGTATTGAGTGAGGCTGAAATACAGCAACTTAACCAAAAAATTCTGAGTTTATATCAACAAGGCAAAGCTCAAATCGGTGTAATTATTGTGCCAACGACAGGACAAGAAGCCATTTTTGATTTTGCTTTGCGTACAGGCGAAAAATGGCAATTAGGTTCAGCCAAGCGTGATAATGGTTTATTAATGGCGATTGCGATTAATGATCGTAAAATTCAAATATTGACAGGTTATGGCTTGGAGGGTGTATTACCCGATGTAGTATTGAGCCGAATAATTCGAAATCAGATCACGCCTTATTTTAAACAAGGTCAATATGCACAAGGGATTTCGTCAGGTTTGGATGAGCTTACCCGTATTGTGAATCTTGATCCAGAGATCGCTCAACAATCTGCTCAAGAGCTCAAAGAGAGACATGAGCAGGCAATCCAAGCACAACAAGCGAAAGATAATACGTTTACGATGGCGCTATTTATTTTAATTGCGGGTGTCATAGGATCGTTCATTGTCGGTAAACGATTAAGTGCATCTACTGCTGCTGTTGCTGCAACAGTTGCAGGTTTGGTAAATGGTGCTGGTATCCTTATGAGTTTGCTGCTAGGCGTGGGTATTTTCTTTTTATTAATCACATCACTTGCTCAACTGATTTTTCAAGCTTTCTTGTCTGGTGGAGGACGCGGAGGCGGAGGTGGAGGATTTGGCGGTAGTGGTGGTGGCTATAGCGGTGGTGGCGGTAGCTTTGGAGGGGGAGGTGCCTCAGGATCATGGTAACTAAAACAGATACAACAGAAATTATTACGCAACCAAAGCTAGATGAATCTGTACAACCTAGTGCAAAACGCTGGTTAAAGCATTTTTTTTATGTTTCATCGGCACATCGGTATTTTAATAAACAAGATCGACAAGAGATCGCTAGAGCAGTACAGCAAGCAGAAAAAGGTCATGTAGGCGAAATTCAGGTGGTAATTGAAGGTCATATACCATGTTCACAAGCTTATTACCAAAATACACGTTTACGTGCGCAGCAACTCTTTGCAGAATTAGGTGTTTGGGATACCGAGTTGAATAGTGGTGTGCTGCTTTATTTAAATCTGTGTGAGCGTAAAGTTGAGATTTTGATTGATCGTGGTTTGAAGAATGCAACACAAACACATATTTGGACTCAAATCTGTCAGGAAATGATCAGCCTTTTGACTGCGAAACAATATCAAGCAGCTGTTAAACATGGAGTGGAGCAGATTGGTTCAGTGCTTGATGAGTTTTACGGTAAAAATAATAAATATGAAGTGAACAATGAGCTTCCAAACGAGCCATATATTATAAACTGAGCCTTTGTTAGTCTATTTTTTCAAAAATCAATTCAACCTATTTCGATTAGACCGTTTATCTTCCGATAAATGGTCTATTTATTCAACATTTTTTAGAAAAAAAGTTAAGTAAAACTCTGTGATTAAATTCTCTTTTAATTGCGAAAATCACTAAAAAAACAGTACAAAGTTCTTAGGTAAGGTCTCAAGCTTGCCAAATGGTGACATATTTTGTCATTTATTATTTCTTTTTGTCAAAAAAAGAGGGGCTTTTGTTCATGCTGAATAATGTTTTAAGTCTCTGTTTTTTTGGGTTAAAATTCGATAAGCTAAGGACTGGCATAGAACATGCTGAATACAAGTAGCTAATAAAAGCTTATAAAAATTTATACATTGGAGAAATGTTATGAAATCAATGCAAAAGGGTTTTACTCTTATTGAATTAATGATCGTTGTAGCAATCATCGGTATTTTGGCTGCTATCGCGATTCCTGCATATCAGAACTATATCGCGCGTTCACAAGCTTCAGAAGCTTTAAGTTTATTAGGTGGTTTAAAGACACCGTTGATTGATATTACAGGTTCTTCTGGTTTAGCGAATGCATGTAGTACAAATGCTGCTGTCGCTGCACAGGTTGGTCCTCCAGCTGTAGCAGCTATACCAGCAGGTGCTCTTAACTCAGCTAATGGGTACACTTTATCCGGTAAGTATGTGAGTGGTATTACAGCTGTTCCTACAGGCACAACACAATGTAAATTAATTGCAACATTCAAGCCAGCAGGTAGTGGTCTTAATGATAAAATTGCAGGTAAAAAAGTTGCATTTACTTATACAGTTGCTACTGGTGATTGGTCTTGCACATCTAATTTAGATCAGTCTGTACGTCCAAGTAGCTGTAGTGAAGATACTACTCTGTAATATTAGTTTGTGAAAAAACGCATCTATCTAGATGCGTTTTTTTATTCTTGTTTTTTATCTCTTATATATCATTAAGCGCATTAATATTTGCAGTAAGAATATGACAATAATTGTTAATTGAAATATATTTAATTATTTAAATTATTGAAAAATATTGATTAATTTTTTGGCATTATTCTTGTATGTATTAAAGTAAATATATAGGGGAAGCTGATGAGTAATAAGGGATTCACACTGATTGAAGTGATGATTGTAATTGCTATTATTGGCATATTAACAACAATCGCTATGCCGATGTATCAAATGTATACAGTACGAGCTAAAGTGACTACAGCGTTACATGAAATAACGAGTGGTAGAACATCTTATGAATTACTGGTTAATCAGAATTATGGAGGTGTTATAGATCCATCGGCACTTAGTTTACCGAGTATGACGAAACAATGTCGTATTAGTATTAACTTACCAGACTCAACTGGATTGGCTGTAAAAGCGATTCGATGCCAGTTACATCCTATGGATATTATTGGGAATAATGCTGAGATTTATCTAACCAGAACTAATACAGGAATATATAGTTGTCATACTGAAAATTTACCAGACAGATTTACTCCTAATAATTGTGACTGAGGGTTATGCCCTAAACTCAGAATTAAAAGTCCGAGTCAGGTATCATGTCAACAACATGGTGTTACACTTCAAATGATAATCTAAGTAAAGAAAAAGGCGAAGTCGTTAAAATTGTAGATTTGCGTCCTTGGCAGTAATCATTGGATTCTGATTTTAATTTGTAGAAAAGAGCTTCGGTGTATAATGCGTCAAAGCTCTATTCCCCCTTAAAGTATGCAAATCTTCTGTTTAATAATTGCAAGTGTACTCATAGCATTCGGTTGGCTCTCTCCTTTCCATACCTATCCTTGGGTAACCTTCTCAAGTGAGCTTGCAAGTTTTGGTGCAGCCTTTGCTGTAATGACTTTGTTTCTAATAAAAGAGATCAAAATTCCGCGTCCTCAAATTCTGATGTTGATCATTGTTTTATTGCCGCTACTTCAGTTTTGTTCCGGGTTAATAGTAGATTTAAGTGTTGCCTTTCTAAGTTTTGCCTATCTTTTTACTTTTTGGCTGATGATGTTATGTGGATATAACTTATCACTACAGGCTGAAAATCGTGAAAAGCTTATGATTGGCTTTAGCTTAGTTGTTTTAATTGCTGGATTGCTGAGTAGCTTTATGGCGGTAGTCCAATGGTTAAATCTTGAATCCTATATTTATGGAATCATGGGGTTAAGAGGGAACCGCCCTTACGCTAATTTTGGACAACCTAATAATCTATCGACCTTTTTGGTGATGGCATTGATGGGTGGGCTTTATCTATATGAGAAAAGAAAAGTATCTCTATGGTTGCTTATCCCTTCTTCTCTAATCCTATTGTTTACAATTACATTGACGCAATCAAGAACAGCATGGATTGTTTGTATATTTTTCTTTTTTTATTGGATTTATAAGCAGCATAAAAATAATCCGCGCTTTAACTTCCCTAAATTGCTTCTATGGACTTTATTGTATTTTGTGATTGCGGGCTATTTACTTCCATATTTAACGCAGTTTATGAGTTCTAATTTGGGTACGGGAGTGGCTCATACAGCTTCTATTGTTCAAAGAGCAGGTTCAGGACATGAAAGGTTAGGCATGTGGATGCAAATTCTGCATGCGATTGCAGAACGTCCTTGGTTTGGCTACGGCTGGAATCAAACAAGTATCGCTGTAGTCGAGAGTATTGAGTTTAATACTGTTCAAGTTTGGTTTAATAGCGCCCACAACATTGTCCTTGATCTTTTAATTTGGAATGGTGTTCCGCTTGGTGTTTTGATTATTGGATATTTATCTCTATGGTTGTTATGGTTAAACAAGACGGCAAAAGATAGTACCTCAATTATCGCGATTATGATGGTTTGTGCGATTTTGATTCATGCTATGTTGGAGTTCCCGCAGCGTTATGCGTATTTTCTGTTGCCAATGGGTTTCTTGCTGGGGCTTATTCAAGCACAAACACCGCAATTAAAAGGTATTACCATTCAAAAAAATGTCGTGCGTTGTGTATGGTTGATCAGTGTCATTGTTCTTTTGTTGATCTGGCGGGATTACAAACTGTTTCAGGATAACAGTCGCCTTATCTTTAAAGGTAAACAACCTACCGAAGAAATATTGGGTAGCTCAAGAATTTTATTATTAACACAATTTCAGAAGCGTTTAGATTGGATAGCCTTAGATCCTAAAACAAGGTTTTCTGAAGCGCAGTTAAGTGAATTTGCTGAGATGGTGAAGAATAAGGCGACACCGTATAACTTGAAGAAATTTGCACAAGTATTGGTCTACAATCAGCAAAATAAGGAAGCTGAGAAATACCTTTACATACTTAATCGTTTGTATAAAAAAGATGTGAGTTTGGCTGACATTATTGAGTTAAATCAATAGTTTAAATGATAAAAAAGAGCGACATTAAGTCGCTCTTTTTTTATATGTTTTAAAGTTGGCTTTGAATATAGTTTTCAATGCCAACATTTTCAATAAGATCTAATTGAGTATCTAACCAATCCCAGTATTCTTCTTCTTTCTCTAGAATTTCTTGAACTAAATCACGTGTTACATAGTCTTGTTGCGTTTCTGATAGCTCTACAGCTTGCTTGAGTGCTTCAATATTTTCTTTAACTTTGCGAATGTCGCAATTTAGGACTTCTTCTGTGTGCTGTCCGATATAAAGTTTGCCTAAGTGCTGCAGATTAGGTAAACCTTCAAGAAACAAGATGCGTTCAATAATCTTATCAGCATGTTTCATTTGGCGAATAGATTCTTTGTATTCAGCTGAACCTAATTTTTCAATTCCCCAATCATTGAACATACGCGAGTGTAAAAAATATTGGTTGATCGCAGTTAAATGGTGATAAAGCACCTGATTCAATTGATTAATGACTTCACGATTGCCTTTCATTGCACTTACTCCGTAAACATCCAGTAATACCCTAATCGCTAAGGCAATTTAGATTATATTAATCAACAAATGGATTTGGCGCGAGTAATTTATTGAACGGCAAATGAAAATCACAATCAAAAGCAGATGATGTGAGTCTCATTTGCATAGAGAAGGTTAAAGTAAGACTTAATTTTAATAGTGGTAGTTAAAGCAGGGTTATTATTAAAATATTTGAAAGGAGTTATGCAGCGACAGAAATACGTGCTGCAATTTCAGCGAGTTCTTCATTGATAATTGAACGAGCTTCAGGAACACAGCGACCACAACAAGTGCCTAAGTCGAGTAAATCACGAATTTCACGATAGCTTTCAGCGCCATTTGCAACAGCATCTTTGATATCTTGGTCTGTGATTCCACGGCATAAACAAACATACATGGGAGTGATCCACAAATATTAATGCGATAATTGATATTATTGATAATTATTATCGTTTGTCAATGAATTTCATTCTGATAGTGAATATATTCTTATTGAGAATTTGAATAAAAAAAGATCATTTGAGAGGAAATCCGAGTTATACACGGAATTCCTCTCGAGATTGATGACCAATTAAAAATGCAATTTATTAATTAAGTATTTAATTTTTTTATAGATTATTGGTTAATAATAACGATGCCATCCATTTCAACCAATGCACCTTTGGGAAGGCTAGCAACCCCCAATGCTGCACGAGCAGGGTAAGGTTGTGCAAAGTATTCGCCCATGATTTGATTCACAAGTTGGAAATGAGATAAATCTGTAAGGAAAATATTGAGTTTTGCGATATCTGCTAAGCTTCCACCCGCTGCAGTACATACAGCTTTTAGGTTGTCAAATACTCTACGAATTTGAGCTTCGATTCCATCCACAAGTTCCATACTATAAGGGTCTAAGCCAATTTGGCCTGAAAGGTAAAGCGTATTACCGACTAAAATTGCTTGAGAATACGTTCCGATCGCAGCTGGCGCATGTTCAGTATGAATTACTTGACGTGACATTAAGCTCTCCTATGTCGTTTTTATCATAAAACAATGTGACTTTAACACAAAAGATCGCCCACGAAACTGCCTACGACTGCTGAGTCGCAGTCGATTATTGTCATGATTTATATCTGCTAGTGAGGATAAGTGTTAGATTTTATACTTTGGCAATTTCAGTTTGCACAATTGGCATATTGAGGCGTTCTATTCGAGGGAATCCAAAATGCATTCGTAAATCACGGATAATTTGCGCGATCTGATTACGGTTACTGACGACTATATTGACGTAAGTTTTATGATCTTGTGATTCCACCATCTCTACGCCAGTTTTAGCTTTTCGGCACTGGTAGATCAGATCGGAAATTTGTTCATCATTCATCATCATATGAATGCATAGATAGGCACTAAAACGAACATCATCAACTTCTTCAGCTTGCCAATGTAGGGGCATAATATTTTCAGGATGAAGATGCTGCTCATGTAGTAAATTACGACAGCGTGAACGATGGACGATTAATCCTCTTCGAGATAAATGCCCTTGAATTGGATCACCGAGAACAGGATTACAACAGTGTGCATATTTGACATCGACACCTTCTGTGCCTGAGATCAAACGGTCTGATGTTGCTTGGTGCTGTGTATGATGATCTTGCGCAAACAAATGGTTAGCAACTAGTTGAGGCAATAAGTCGCCCACTGCAATTTGCTCAAACAAGGTATCTTTGCTACTTAAATGACGCCACTCCAATACATTAATCCAATCCGTTTGAGAAAGATCATCTATTGAGCGGTGGAAAAGTTTTAGTGCGCGATTAAGAGCTTGTTGACCAACAAGACGTTGTTCATCTATGTCTTGCTCTCGGAGCATGTTTTGGAGAGCACGTCGAGCTTTTTGCGTATTAATGAAACTCAGCCAATCTGGGTTTGGGGTGGCGAGTACATCAGTAATGATTTCAACAACCTGTCCACTGTGTAAGGGTGTTGATAAAGGGCGAATTTCACCATCAACCTTTGCACCAACAGCATGATTACCTAAAAATAAGCTGGCAGAATAGGCAAAATCTACAACAGTTGCGCCCTGTGGTAGTTCATGTAACTGTCCGTGAGGTGTGTAGACCCAAATTTTTTCTTGATGTAAATAATCAAGCAAATCACTAAAAGTAGTTTTTGCGCATTCACCATCAATGAGGGTGTTCAAGTTCTGCATAGAGGCTTGAATGGCTGAACGACAAGCTTGAGGCGCGTTCTCACCTAAAACCACACCAAAGCGAGCGGCTTTACGCATAAGTTCGGTTTGTATGGTGAGTGAAAGTGTAGTTTTTTCACCTTTTAATTTGATCATTAACGATTGGTTGCCACCTGGAAGTGGACGTCGGATGTGATCTTTGTATTGTAAAACTTGGAAGTTCTCTTTGAGTGCATCGACGAAGCGATCACAATCAGCAATGCTGTTTAAAATAATTTCAAAGGCATGGCTGTGGCTTAATTCATTTAAGTCTATTTCATTTTTTACAAAATGGCGTAGCAATTCAATATTATTGTTTTTCTTTTTAATACGGCCTTTTAAGTCGTATGTCTTTAATAAATCAGTTAGTTTTTGTTCCCATACTGTTTGATATTCACAGCGCTTTGGTTTTGTTGCAAGTAGGGCTGCTTGTACGTCGTTAAACATATCAAGATCAAGATTTTGATAACAGAGATGTTCCAAGTTATCAGCCATCTCATTCATACCAACCAAACGTGCCATCGGTACGAAAATATCAAAAGTTTCTTGTGCAATACGTGCTCTTTTATCGGGGCGTAAAGCATCCAAGGTCGTCATATTGTGATAACGATCGGCTAATTTAATAATAATGACACGAGGATCTTGTAAGGTTGCTTGCAGAATTTTCCGGAAAGAAGCGGCTTTGTTATATTCTTTATCACTGGAGTGGCTTAATTTTGTTACACCATCGACTAATTCGGCGACAACTATTCCAAATTTTTGTCCGATTTCATCTTTGGTAAATGCGGTATCTTCAATAACGTCATGTAATAAGGCTGCCATCAAAGTATCGGCATCCAAGCGCATATGTGCAAGTATGCAACTTACAGCTATAGGATGCAGTACATAAGGTTCACCACTTTTTCGAGTGATACCACTATGCGCTAAATCGGCAAAATCACAGGCAGCAAGCACACACTGAATTTCGCTATCTTTGAGATAGGCTTCAATGATGACTTTGAGTTGTTGCTTGGCTTGGCTGACCTCTTCGCCTGGCATAGAAAACACCTATATAACTTAAATTTCGATATTGAATTGCTTAGCTTCTAATGAAAAGCATATTGATAAACTTGTCAATTTGTTCATTGGAAAAAATATGAATTTTTTTCAATTAAACCGATTGCTTTTATCAATTTGAATCCAAATTTTCAATAAACAAAAAAGCCCAGTGTCTTCACATTGGGCTTCTTTATGCGAGCAGATTTACTTAAAATGTAAATCCTTCTAAATTCAAAGAATTTGTAGACAATACCATATCAAGATTTGATGTTTGGTAGTCTTGTTCGCGTTGTTTTAAGATGTCTTTTGTTACATGACCAATCGCAATTTCACGTAATGCAACGACTGTTGGCTTGTCATTATCCCACTCAACAGTTGGTTCCATGCCTTGACGTGCCAATTGACGTGCACGTTTACTCGCTACCAGTACCAACTCGAAGCGGTTATCTACATGGTCTAAACAATCTTCAACGGTTACACGTGCCATAAGTTGTCTCGTTTGAACATTACACTTGAAAAGACTAAATAGTATAAAAGGCTTTTGCTCAAGACTCAAGTTATTCGCGATTGAGTGTAATTAAGTTTTCAATCAACTTTTGATGGCGACTGCTTTGTTGCAGAGTGACTAAACGATTTGCCGTAATAATTGCTTCGAGATCATGCACAGCTTTGTTGAAATCATCATTGATAATGACATAGTCAAAACTAGCGAAATGGCGCATATCTTCAACTGCACAACTGAGGCGATGTTCGATCACATCGACTGAATCCGTACCACGGTTTGAAAGACGTTGTCTTAGGTCATACTGGGTTGGAGGGAGAATAAAAATTTGTTTTGATTCAGGGAAAAGGCGACGAACTTGTTCAGCACCTTGCCAGTCAATTTCGAGTAAAACATCGTGACCTTGTTGTAATTGTTCTTTTACTTTTGCTTGAGATGTGCCGTAATAATTACCAAATACTTCAGCGTACTCAATAAAACCACCTTGTTCTACTTGCTCTAAAAATGTTTCAGTATCAGTAAAATGATAGTGAACACCATCAAGTTCACCAGGGCGTTGTCCACGCGTAGTATGTGAGACAGAAACGTGTAGATTGCTGACTCGATCGAGTAGGGCTTTTACAAGAGATGTTTTGCCTGTTCCTGATGCCGCAGAAACGACAAACAATAGACCCGACATGATATTTTTCCTGATATGATAAAATATCTTGGCTATTGTAGTGTAGCGTGCCGCTAAACGAAATAGCTTGGCATAAATATTCAAATGATGAGAGAGGTTGTTATGGAAATCGTGTTGGCCAATCCAAGAGGTTTTTGTGCTGGTGTTGACCGTGCTATAGCGATCGTCAATCGTGCATTAGAATGTTTCAATCCACCGATCTATGTACGACATGAGGTCGTTCACAATAAATTTGTAGTCGATGATTTACGTCAAAGAGGTGCAGTGTTTGTTGATGAGCTGGACCAAGTTCCTGATGATTCAATTGTAATCTTTAGCGCTCATGGCGTATCAAAAGCCGTACAACAAGAAGCAGAACGTCGCGGTCTAAAAGTATTTGATGCTACTTGCCCGTTGGTGACCAAAGTTCATATTGAAGTCACTAAATATGCTCGTGAAGGCACAGAAGCTATTTTAATAGGGCATGAAGGCCATCCAGAAGTTGAAGGTACGATGGGGCAATATGATAAATCCAAAGGTGGAGAGATTTATCTCGTTGAAGATGAAGATGATGTGGAAGCGTTAGTTGTCAAACATCCTGAAAAAGTTGCTTTTGTAACCCAAACAACACTTTCAATCGACGATACAGCGAAAGTGATTGATGCTCTGAGAAAAAAATATCCGATGATCATGGGACCGCGTAAGGATGATATCTGTTATGCCACTCAAAATCGTCAAGATGCGGTACGTGATTTGGCGGAACAATGTGATGTAGTGTTGGTGGTAGGTTCTCCGAATTCATCCAATTCAAACCGTTTGCGTGAACTGGCTGAGCGTATGGGTAAATCAGCTTATTTGGTTGATAATGCAGAAGAACTAGAAAAAGATTGGTTTAAGTCAGACAGTAAAATTGGTGTGACGGCTGGTGCATCCGCGCCTGAAATTCTCATCAAGCAGGTCATTCAGCGTTTACAGGATTGGGGTGCGACTCCTCCGCAAGAGCTTCAAGGTCGCGAGGAAAATATTACTTTTAGCCTACCCAAAGAGTTACGAATACAGGTGATACAGGCCTAATTTGTATAGAAAAATGTGAACTCAAAACGGATGGACGACACTCCATCCGTTTTTTTATGATGCTTATCTGCTTTGTATTGGTTCTGTAAGAGATAAGTTTATTATTAATATAAGTAAAAGTTTTTCTTGGGTGCGGAGCGATGGGGAAAAATCGAGGATTCACCTTAATAGAATTGATGGTAACGATTGCTGTGCTGGCGATTGTGGCTTCAATTGCAGCGCCAAGTTTCAAAGCTGTAAGGGCTCAGCAAAAAATAGACTATTCAACCAAGGATTTAGAAAAAGTCTTATTACAGGCACGTTATGATGCAATCTTACATCGACAAAGAATGATGGTAAATTTAGGGCAAATAGGTACCTCTAGTACAAATACACTATATTGGTCTGTTCCTGATGAGCAAACTTTGTCTTTTAAAAAGTTCGTGTGTACAAGTAATAAATGGCAGGGAACGCTTATTGACGGTGTAAAGCAACTGATATTTGCAACTGATGGTACAGCTGAACTATTTCGTGGTTATACAGATGATGATGGCAATGCACAAAGGCAAAAACAAGAACTTTCCTCTATTGAGGTCATTATATCGAATGGTAATACTTCTAAGTATGTAGAAATTAGCCCACTTGGTAAAATAACCACAAAAGATCAATCCAGACAAGATCAGGAGTGCTGATAAATGGGAATTCAGTATCAGAAAGGGGTAGGGTTGGTTGAGGTTCTCGTTGCATTATTACTTCTAGCAGTAGGGGTTTTAGGTTTTACTTTGTTGCAAGTGAGTGCATTAAATTCATCTATAGAAGCATCCAAACGTATTCAAGCCATGAGTTTGGCTAAAGATATTGCAGAGCGTATTCGGGCAAATCAAGAGGGTTTGATTAAAGATATAGAAGGGGAAGCTGATTCGGATGGTAAAAAAGAGATTTATAAAGCCTATATTAAGGGCTTTGAGGGTAAAGAGAATTTAAGTAGTTATAGTTATACCAATTGTTTTGGGACAGCAAATGCTTGCAATAGTGAAAATTTTGCGAAAGAAGATGCAAAGCAGGCACTATATAAAGCTTATCAAATGGGAATGAAAATTGGTTTAAGTCAATGTGCTGGAGCAGTACAGAGAAACCGTTACTGTATTTATGTGGCTTGGGATGAAACAAATCCGAAAGATGGTTCAAATACTAATGATTGCACTAAAAATGGAAGCTATGGTTTAGATACAAAATGTATAGTCTTGGAGGCATATTGAGATGAGTAAACAACTTGGTATGACCTTGATTGAATTGATGGTTGCATTGGCATTAGGATTAATTATTACTGCTGCTGGTTTTCAATTATTTGTTTCAGGTACGATTAATTATAGCTTGCAAAAGACGCTAGGTGAATTGCAGGATAATGGTAACTTTGGTTTAAATTATATTACTAAAGATATTCGTCTAGCGAATTTAGATGCAAATCTGGCTGTGATTAATGATCGAAATTTATATAGTGGGATCGTGCTGACAAGTTTGGAAAGCTATTCTGGATTGACAGCGGATGATAAGGCTGTACAAACGGCCAATTTGCCTCTCCATTTAACAAATGCGGATACAACTAAAATATCTCTTCTAACCCAAGGATATGGTCAAACAAACTGGGCTGGTCAAACGAATATAAATGAATATAAAAGTGATCAGTTGGTGATTCAATATAAAGCAATTATTGCAGGGGCTATGGATTGTGAGGGTAATAGCATTACACAAGCAGAGATAGATCAAGGTACATTTATTGTACAACGATATTTTTTAAGAAAAGATGGAAATGAGCTTGCTTTAGCGTGTGATGCGGGACGTTATAAAACATTACTTGCAACATCTGACTTACCTACCACGATTAGTAATTATGGAGGAAATGGAGAAATTATTATACGTAGAGTTGACCATTTTCACGTGTTGCTAGGGATTAAAGATAATAGTAAAGATGAATTTAAATATATGTCGATTAAAGATTATATGGGAAATAATAATAGTCTTATAAAAGATGGAACACCTAGAAATCGTATTATGTCTGTACAGCTGGGTATATTAATGCGTGGTGTGGAAACAATCCCAGGTGGGCAAGATGTACCTGAAACATTCCAAATATTAGACCAAAGTGTTTCGCTTAATAATGCTGCTAAATCAAAAAGATATATTCGGGAGGTCGTCACACAAACGATTGCTTTACGTAATGGTTATGGATTGATGGAGAGCTTGTAATGTCTATGTTCTATCAGCGTGGTGCGACACTGATCACTATACTTTTTGTATTATTGCTTGTGACAGTAGTTGGTACATTTGCAGTCAAACAAAGTATTGTGGGTTTAGGAATTGCGACCAATAGCCAAGCTCGAAATTTAATGCAGCAAACTGCGGATGCTGTCTTTTTTGCTTTGGAACAGGACAATAAAGACAATGCCATTTTACAAAAAAACCTAAGTTCGTTAGGTATGTTGGGGATGGTAAAGTCAGATAATTTTTTAACTAAAGAATTAGTATTTTGCTATCGTCCAAAATCACAAAAAACAATGTTTGATTTGAATAAGGCAAGTATCGTGTCTTGGCAAGAAACAACTGATCCAACTGACAATACTAAGAAAATTACTCAAATTAAAAATGATGAATTAGGGATTACAGGTTTTTGCCAGTACACATCAAATGATTTTAGTAGTGGTAGAGATATTATGATCTCACAAATCGCGGTTAAAAAAAGTGCTGTGAATAGTGATGTTCCTTTTAAGTTCTATCCAATTGGAACGGATACTTCTACAGTACAACTCGACAATATTCAGCCAGTACGGGTAGTGGTCACGACAGTAATCCCAAGTATGGTATCAGGTGGTAATGCTTGGAGTTCAAATACGACAGAAATTAATAAATGTTTTAAAAATTACACCAATGAGAAGTCGAAAGAGTACACGGACACTGAAACGGTAGCAGACTGTTTTGAAAAGCTGGGTGTGCCCTACAGTCAGCAAGTCATGGACTATGCCGTGGTAAGTTACGCAACGAAACAAGGTAGTTAGGCGAGGATAATGCAATGAAAAATATCAACTTGAAAAAATTGGTCGTTGCTTGCCAAGCGGCTACTTTTACTTTAGCCACCAGTGTAGCTGTCACCACTCAAGCCAGTGATATCGAACTCTATAAAGCACCACAAACTTCACAAACCACACTGATGTTTATGTTGGATGTGTCTGGGAGTATGGACGGAAGTCGTATAAGGGATCTTAAAAAAGGTATGACCACTCTGTTACAAGGTGACAGTAGTGCAGGGATTGCCCCATTGGATGATAAGTTAGTGGTGGGTTTATCTACTTTTAGTGCGGCAACAGGGCGTATTAAACTTGAAGCAAAACCTTTAGGTGATCCTGTACAATTGGCTGGAAATAGAGAGGTGTTTAGGACAGTCCAACAAGTAGAGCAACAAGCACAAAGAACAAGAACACGTACTAAAACAAATGAAGAATGGCAAGAGCGTATAAGAGTACAAACTCGTTCATGTGGTTTTTGGTGTGGAAGTTGGTCGGCTTGGAGTAATCCTGGATGGACAAATAAAACGTCTAATGGGAGTTGGTCCGACTGGGTAGAGTCTGGTTGGAGTTTGACAGGAAGTGAAGTAGTTAAAAGCACCATTGCTCAAGAGTGTGTAGATTGGGAGAGCAATTATAAATGTAAGACAAATGGTTGGGTAGCAACTACAAAGCGTGCAGAAGATTTTATAGGAACTATTCCTGTATCTCAAACGGGTAATGTGACGTATTCCAATCTCACAAATATTTCTACAGATTCAGCAACCTCCCCTGCTCAATCAATACCTGCGATGGATGAGACACAATGTGTGGACTCAGATTTTTTTGATCGTTGTCTTAAACAAGAAAATAAACTAACTCAAAATGGAAAAAAAACGACTACTACTGAAAAAGTTGATCAGGAAGCCACTGCCTCATTTACAAAGAGTATTATCTATACAGGTGCAGCCTATGAAACACATCGTAAAAAGATGTTGAGGGAAGTAAATAGTTTAAGTGTTGGTGATAGTACGCCTACAGGTTATGCTTATGCTGAGGTGGCGGCTTATATGATGGGACAAACAACAAAAGGACAAACAGGGAGTGGTTTTGCAGAATCGATTGTAGGTAATATTCGGGATACTGATAATTATAAGAAACCTACACAAATTGATTCTACCAAGCAGTGTAATACGCAAGGTATTTACTTTTTAACGGATGGTCAACCACAGTATTATTATAATAAACAAAGAAGTACATTAGAAGAATTTATGAAAAAAGCCCTTGGTTCTAAGGGAAGTAGCTTTTCTTGCTCAAATCCGAGTACCTTGGGAAAAAGGGGGAGTGGTTATAGTACTAATAGTACAATGAGTTCTCCAAACGGATGGGATTGTATTGGTGCTTTTACTCAGGCATTAATCAACCCTAACTTAAATCCATCGGGAACTGAAATATTGACGGCTGTTGTTGGATTTGGTTCCGACTTTAGTACGGGAAGTGGAAATGATATTAGTGATGCTAGAGACTGGGGAACACTAGGAAAAGGCGGATGGTATTCAGGTAATGATGATAAAGCCGTAGTTGATAGTGTAAATGCCTTTGTAAAAAAACTTGGAAAATATATTCCTCCTGTAACCACGGGTTCAGTAACAATTCCTGTTGATAATTTGGATACACAAAATATCCAGCCTTGGGGTTATTTCCCACAATTTGACCCTAAACCTGATGCAGTTGGGAGTACAGGTGTGGTCACTTGGTTAGGAAATCTGAAAAAGTATAGAGTCGTAGATGGAGTTTTAAAAGATCGTGATTCTAATACGATTACCAACAGTAATGGGCTTTTAAAAGATGACCTTAATGATTATTGGGCAGATACATCAATTAAAAAAACCATTGAAAAAGAAGTGGATGGCGTAAAAATAAGTCAGGAAGTGAAGGTTGGAGGAGCGTTAAGTCGTATGTTGCTGGGTTATAGTACAGCCCAGACCCCAAACGAAAGGAGAATTTTTACGGATCGTACTATTAAGCAGAATAGTACAGATAATAGTCAAAATGATATTGGTACTATAAGTTCAGGTAACCTTATAAAGTTGGGACGAGATGACTTTATTTCAAGCAGTTCAAATTTGTATAAACAAGACCCTAAAAGAGCATATCTATTGTCATTATTTGGTTATCCAGTGGGCAAAGACTTAGCTTATAACGTTGAACTATATCCTAAAGAGGAAACATTTCAGACTGAATTAGAACAACTCATTCAGCAAACGCCAAAAAGAGATTGGTTAATGGGATCTGTAATGCACTCCAAACCGATCTTGATTACTCAGGAGGGGACTACAAAATACGATGCAGAGAATAAAGTGACTACCTATGATAAACGTGATGATTTAATTGTTTTTGGTACGACACAAGGCTTGTTACATATAGTACGTGCAGGCACATCTGCAGCGGATGGAGATGCAGGAAAAGAAGTTTTTACCTTTGTCCCAAATGAAATAATTGAAAAACAAGCAAAAGGCTTTTTGTCACAAGACAATCAGTCATCAAATTTGCAATATGGCTTGGATGGGCAATGGACAGCTTATACTGAGTTTGTCACGAAAAAAGGCACAAATGTTAATGAACCTGTAGTGACTGTGAAAGGTGGTAAACAATGGTTGTATGGTGGGTTGCGTATGGGAGGTAAAAGCTATTATGCGCTAGACCTATCTGATGTGACATCAAGTAGCGGTACGCCAAAACTTAAATTCCATATTAATCCAGC
Source organism: Acinetobacter junii CIP 64.5 (assembly GCF_000368765.1). Lineage (GTDB taxonomy): Bacteria > Pseudomonadota > Gammaproteobacteria > Pseudomonadales > Moraxellaceae > Acinetobacter > Acinetobacter junii. The sequence goes on along the minus strand of NZ_KB849655.1, from coordinate 1,527,438 downwards.
AGGAACATGTAGTACCACAAATGCTTTGGGCTGTATGGGGCAAAGCTGGTCTAAACCAACGCTTACATGGGTTAATTGGCAAGGCCAACGTAAACTAGTGATGCTAGTTGGTGGTGGTTATGACGCTGCATACGAAAGTTCTGTAGATTATACCCCAAGTAACACAGATCAAGGCGCAGGCATTTATATGTTCGATGCAGACAATGGTAATTTGTTATGGTGGGCAAGTGCTAATGCAGGATCAACCAATACCGCAACCAACAAAACTTATGCTGCCGAGATGAAGCGTAGCGTGGTCAGTAGCATCAAGGCTATTGATCGTAATAGTGATGGTATTACTGATCATCTCTACTTTGGTGATTTGGGCGGACAGGTTTGGCGTGTTGATTTAAATGCCTCATCTAAGGCAGGAAAGGATGAAAACTTCGCTATTCGTGCAGTGCGTATTTTAGATATGTCTGGCTCAACCAAAGTACCTCGTTTTTATAATGCACCAAACTTCACGATTCATAATTCAAATAATGGACTGTTTGCTGCGGTTAGTATCGGTTCCGGTAATTTGAGCTATCCAATGTCTGCATCTACTAATACTGATGATGGTGTATATGTAATATATGATAAGGATGTAACACGTCGTAATTTAGCTGTATTAACAACATCAGAACTATATACTCAAGATGTTAAACCAAGTGCCACAGGTGGGAAAAAGCTGATACAGAATACCAATGGTATTACCAAAACTACCCTTACCAGTGGTGGATGGTACTATCCTCTAGGAACAAAAAAGCGAGTTTTAAATGAAACGGTTGCAATTGATGGTGATTTATATGTAAGTATCTTTGATTCATCTGTTGATATTAATGATGTGAACTGCGCTGGTGGTGTACGAGGTGAAAGTAACGCAAAACAGTTCTGTCTACCTTATGGTGATGGGGATTGTAAACTTGTTCAGGATTCAGGTAGTGGCACTGGAGGAGGAAGTTCCGATGAAATTTTCTTAGGTAAAGGAAATGTTGGTATTAGTTTTGGGGGGATTAGCCGAGACAGAAATATCGTACTGAACTTGCCAACAGATAAAACATTAAGAACATATACTGGAAAAACCAAGTTCGTTTCCCAGCGTTGGTATGAGCGTTAAGGCGGGATATTTATGAGAAACAAAGGTTTTACCTTGGTTGAATTGATGATTGTCGTTGTGATCATTGCAATATTTGCTGCAATCGCAATCCCAAGTTACCAGCAGTTTGTCCGTCGTGCAATTGCTTCACATGCTGAACAGGAAATGCAGCGATTAGCAACTTTGTTAGAGAGACATAAATCACGGAATCTTAATTATAGAAATTTTGAGACTACTTCTGTTGCTATACCAACAGGTAAAACAGGGTCAGAAAAGCAATATACAGTCTACATACGTGATGCAACGACTCCAGCCAATGATTTAAAAAATAATGAAGCTTTGGGGCAAGGATGGGTTATATTGGCTGAAGCAAATTCTAAAATAAACTATGGTACAAGTTGTACCACTTGTAATGTTTTACAAGAACAGAACTATAGTTTTCTTTTAACTAGTAGTGGAATCCGTTGTAAAACAAAAGATAAGTTAGTGGAAAGTGAGGTCTTAACCTCGACGAAGCTAGCATCAGTAACCCCATGTGGAGCAAACAGTGAAAGTTGGTAAGCAATATGGATTTACTCTAATTGAGCTTATGATTGTCGTGGCAATTATTGGGATTTTGGCTGCCATCGCTTATCCATCCTATCAGGAGTATACACGCAAAACTAAACGTGTAGATGCTCAGGCAGAAATGGTAAATATTGCTGGTCAATTACAACGGTACAAAATTGTAAATTTTAAATTTTTAAAGTCGGATGGTACAGCGATTGAACTCGATGACATTGGAAGAAGTGAACAACTTCCACCATCAGGAACAGCTTTATATAACCTAGCTTTATCTAATGTCACAGCAGGAACATGGACATTAACTGCAACCCCTATTGGAGCTCAAACAGGTGATGGTCATCTTGTACTCAATCATCGTGGAGAAAAATGCTGGACGAAAGGCTCTGACAAAAATAGTGGTTCGCCTTGTATGCCATCAGCTACAACCAACTGGAATGGTCATTAACAGTTAAATAGTTTACAAGAAGCAAATATTCCGAGTATTCGCTTCTTATGTATCGGGTGTCTTCATGTTTTATTAGCTGTACATTCAAAACTGTGGATAAATCTAAATTATTCTTCCTTTCAGCATAAAATTAACGTAAAATACCGCCCTCTATGAAAGGGGTTTGAAGTGCTGCCGATGGTCGGCGCAGGGATAATCCGTAAAAATTATAAGGTTGTTCTCATGGTTGTTATTCGTTTAGCGCGCGGTGGTGCAAAAAAACGTCCATTCTACCAAATCATCGTTACTGATAGCCGTAATGCACGTGATGGTCGTTTCATCGAGCGTATTGGTTTCTTTAACCCAACTGCACAAGGTAAAGCTGAAAAAGTTCGTTTAGACGCTGACCGTTTTGCTCACTGGGTTGCTCAAGGTGCTCAACCTTCAGAACGCGTTGCTTCTTTAGCTGCTCAAGCTAAGAAAGCTGCAGCTACTGCTTAAGGGTAGTAGATAACCCATGACATCAATACAGAATGTTCCCGAAGATCGAATTCAGATTGGACAGTTACGTTCAGCGTATGGATTGAATGGGTGGCTCTGGGTTTACTCAAATACTGAACCTATGAGTAATATGTTTGACTACCTTCCTTGGTACATCGAGACTAAGGCAGGTTGGCAAACTATAGATGTAAAACGTTGGAAACCTCATGGCAAAGGCTTAGTTGTTGCATTAAAAGGTGTGAATGATCGCACAGGTGCAGAAAACTTAGTCGGTGCAAATATCTGGATTGCCAAATCTCAGCTTCCTAAAGCTGATGTAGACGAATATTACTGGTCAGATCTTAAAGGTCTAACAGTATTAGGTCTTGGTGATGATGAGCAAGAAGTAAATCTTGGTCAAATCTTTGAATTATTTGAGACAGGTGCCAATGATGTCATGGTGGTCAAAGCGACTGCTGACAGTATTGATGCTGAAGAACGAATGATTCCTTGGCATAAAGATGTAGTACAACGTGTTGATCTTGAAGCTGGTCGTATTTACGTTAATTGGGGCGTAGATTACTAATCCTCAATGGATTGTAACGCAGTAGGAATAGAGGAGTCTGCGATGTTTTTTGCAGTCATCACATTATTTCCTGAAATGTTTGAAGCAATTACGGCATATGGCATTAGCGGAAGAGCAACAAAAAAAGATATTGTGAAAATCACTTGCATAAATCCAAGAGATTTTGCAGAGGGCAACTACAAACGAGTGGATGAGCGTCCTTTCGGTGGTGGTCCTGGTATGGTCATGATGGCTGAGCCTTTGGCAAAAGCAATTACCCATGCTAAACAACTTGCAATACAAGCAGGCTGTGTTCAAGCGCCAGTGGTGTATATGTCACCGCAAGGCAAAACCTTAAATGAACAAGCAGTGCAACAATTCGTTGATTATGATGGATTGATTGTATTATGTGGTCGTTATGAAGGTGTAGATGAACGTTTAATCCAGCATTATGTTGATCAAGAGTGGTCAATTGGGGATTACGTATTATCTGGTGGTGAACTACCTGCGATGGTGTTGCTTGATAGTATTATTCGCCGTTTGCCGAATGTTATGTCTGACGAGCAATCAGCGATCCAAGATTCTTTTGTGGATGGTTTATTAGACTGTCCGCAATATACAAAACCTGACCATTTTGAAGGGTTGGATGTGCCTGAGGTACTTAAATCAGGACATCATGCCAATATCGAAAAATGGCGTTTTTTGCAGCGTTATCAGCGTACTTTAGATCGACGACCAGAGTTGGTTGAAAAAGTAGAATTGACTAAGCAGCAAATAAAATGGTTAAAAAATTCACAAGGATAAATGCAAATCTAAATATGTTTTAGATATGTGGCTCATAAGTATGATTTATCTTTGTTCCAGACGAGAAGCATTGCTTCGAGTTGCTACTTAAACTTAGTTTAAGTTGAAAAATAGGCTCTTTAGGGCAATTTTGCTTTAAAGGGAAAGTTAAACGAGAGATATGCGCTTTAGCCTCTATCCTCAGCGGTGTAAGAGACCTCTTCTCTCCCGCACATATTGGAGATTCCACAATGAGTGGTAAACATCCTTTAGTTCAAGCTGTTGAAAATGCACAGTTAAAAACTGATATCCCTGCTTTTGCTCCTGGTGACACTGTTATCGTTCAAGTAAAAGTAAAAGAGGGTGACCGTGAGCGTCTTCAAGCATTTGAAGGTGTTGTAATCGCGAAGAAAAATCGTGGTTTGAACTCTGCTTTCACAGTTCGTAAAATTTCTAGCGGTGTTGGTGTTGAGCGTGTTTTCCAAACTCACTCTCCAATCGTTGCTAAAATCGAAGTGAAACGTCGTGGTGACGTTCGTCGTGCTAAACTTTACTACCTACGCGAGTTGTCTGGTAAAGCTGCACGTATTCGTGAAAAGTTACCAGCTCGTAAACAAGGTTAATTTTAACTTTGTTGTAAAGCAAAAAAATGCGCCTTTGGCGCATTTTTTTTGGCTATTCTATAGTCCTTGTAATTTTAGTCGATTGGCATGTTGACGATAAATATCAATTGGATCAGGTGCAAACAGTGATTTCAAACCTAAAACCTGATTCACTTCATCTGCATGATTCCAAGGGAGATTATCTCTAATTGTACGTCCAAACTTAGCGCTACAACGGCTTACCATACCGTCATTATCTCCTTTAATATCGACAATTAGGCTCGTACCTGCAAATAGAGGATCAAGTGGGTCAAGAATGTTTGTGACTGCTTGAGTCCCTGAGAATGAATACATATATATTCCTTTCTCTTGATAGTTACCTTCGCCACATGTTGTGGTTGGTACGCCCATTGGGAATCGTGTATTGAATTGGGTTGAACCTTCTACCGAAATACTACGTCCAGCGGCTAAAGCATCGTGAGGATAGCTTTTTGGATCAAGTCCTTGTGACCATGTAATCGCTCCTGAGAAAAAGTTCACGACGGCAGAGCCAGCTGTACCTAAGATAGTACCATCTACATTCATAATTAAACTAGCGACAGGTGAACCCTTATGAGTGCCACTTACACTGGTTAATGATGCAACTTTATTTGGCATAATGCCAGCCACGTAACGGATCGTTGGACCGCCTTGGCTATGACCGATTAAATTAACTTTAGGTTGTCCAGTGATTGCAATGATTTCTTCAACTTGTTGCGCGAGTTGTTCACCACGAATTTCATTTGAGTTAAAAGGTGAAAGTCGTGTCGCCCAGACATTTGCACCATTACGAGCAAGGTTAGGTAGGATTTGATGCCAATAATCAACGCCTAGTGGGTCACTTCCAACGCGTGAAAAACCTGCCACCCCATGTACAAAAACAATGGGATACTTGGTTTTGGCATAGCTGGAGAGCACAAAGCTTTCCTTGACCTGGGTGGCGTTGGAAGCGTAGCTGGCTGATGCACTGATTGCCATAATGGATACGGCAAGATAGCGAATAAGTTTTTGCATGATATTTCTCTCAATTTTTGTTTTCATCAGGGTCTTGATGTTCTTGCGAACTGACATTGCATCCTTGCTAAATCGCATTATTTCAATGTCTTGTATTACGTGTTTCTAGTTGCTAAAAGGTAAGATGCCTCCTTGGTCATGAACCGTTTCAAATGTTTGTAGACGTTGCTGTTCCTGTGGAGACTGGAACTGTTGTTGTTTGAGCTGTTGAATGGCTTGATCCTTGGCTGAAGTGCTCATATTGCTATCTACAATTGTTTTACGCTCATCAAGATAGGCTTGAACTCGCTGTTTCCAATCAGATCGTTGTTGATCGAGTTGCTCTAAACGTTGGGTGGCTGCCTCTCCAACCAGATTGACCCGCATATCCCGAAGTTCCTGCGCTGAACCATTTCTGGCCTTGATTTGTGCAGTTAAGGAGCGCAAATCATCAAGTTTGGATAAATCCTTAAGATTGTCTTGCCAATCCTGAGGAAGTTGTTCAAAGCGTTGTTGTAATTGTTTCGCTTTTGCTCCAGCATCCAGTGCATTATTTTCTAAAATTTGCATACGGTCGAGCGTATATTGCTGATAAATATCCTCAGCGCCAAATAAGCCTTCTATTTCAGGCTTTGAAAAGAAACGTTGTTTTAAATCATGCATGGCATTAAAAACAGTCTGGAAATATTGATAGCTTTCCTGAGCAGGCTGTTGCACCTGTAATTTACTCAGCTCTTTGCGATAATCTACATAGCGTGACCACAAGGCTAAAATCTGCTGTTGCTCCGATGCCTGAAAACCCTTGGCAATATAGCGCTGAAAACTCTGACGGATTTCATCAATATTCCGTTCGCCATATTGGGAAATGAAATATTCAAAGCAGTTTCGGGTCAGCTCATTCACCACTAATTTTTGTGATGCATTAAACTGTAGTTTGCAGTTGATTTCAGTATCGAGCTGGCTTGTGCTGTTGAATGTTGCATCAAGTGCTTGTGCCTGCCCTAAATTTTCAGAATGTTCTGCTGAATTGGAGGTGCCGCTGGATTGAGCAGTTGATTTGAACCGTGACTGCTGATCTTGAGGATATAACCAATACAATACACTCAGCGTGACTGCTGAAATGATCAATAAGCTACATAATAATGCTATTTTTTTTCCATTTTTATTCATTAAGCATAATCCATTTGCTTTTAATTTCGGAAACGAATATAAATTTATCATAAATGTTGTTTTTTTGAGCGTTTAATTTTTAAAAATCCGATGAATAGTTTTGATAAAATACCGTTTTATACTTTGACTTTTCATTTATGAAAAAAAGTTCTTATCGCCATCTGAGTGGTGTTTTTTTGCTTAATAAGCCCTTGGGTTTAAGTTCCAATTCCGCATTGCAAAAAGTACGTCGACTTTTTAATGCACAGAAAGCAGGACATACAGGTGCTTTAGATCCGCTTGCAACAGGTTTATTACCGATTTGCTTAGGGGAGGCAACCAAGTTTTCGCATTATTTATTGGATTCTACCAAGCGTTATCAAACAACAGTAAAACTTGGACAAACAACTGCTACGGGTGATGTTGAAGGGGAAATTCTTCAACAAAGAGATGTGCTCGCATTAACTGAAGCTAATATTGAACAGGTTTTAGAACAGTTTCGTGGTGATATCAAGCAAGTGCCACCGATGTATTCAGCGCTAAAGCGAGAAGGTCGCCCTTTGTATGAGTTAGCGCGCCAAGGAATTGAGATTGAGCGTGAAGCGCGTCCAGTCACTATTTATGAACTCAAGCTTTTAAGTTTTACAGAAGACAGTTTGACCTTAGACGTGACGTGTTCTAAAGGAACTTATATCCGTGTGTTGGGGGAGGATATTGGTGAGGCTTTGGGCTGTGGCGGACATTTGACAAAATTACACCGTGTTCAAACAGGGCATTTTGAGATTAATCCAAACTATACCATTGAATATTTGGAAAGTTTGTCACTTGAACAACGGGATGCTTTATTGCTACCTGTCTATGCACCCGTTGAGCATTTCCCTCGTGTACAGCTCCCTGAGGGACGCGAAAAATATTTTGGTAATGGGCAAGAAAGCAATATTGATCACGAAGCAGCAGCGGAAGTGTTAGTGTTTAATGGTGATCGTTGTTTGGGCTTAGCTGAAATTACAGATAAAAAACGATTAGTGCCAAAACGTTTATTGAATTTATAAGGATATAACTCATGGAGTGGGAACTCATTCTGAGTTTAATCTTTTTTGCTTTTTGTGCAGGAACAATTGATGCAGCAGTAGGTGGCGGTGGACTCATACAAATCCCTGCCCTAATGGGGGCACTACCAAATACCTCACCTGCAACAATATTTGGTACCAATAAGCTTGCTTCAATTTGTGGTACAGCATCGACGGCATTTTCTTTTGCTAGGCGGGTCAAATTAAACTGGAAACTTTTACTTGTGATTGCCATCTTTGCATTCATAAGTTCTTTCGCTGGAGCTGCTTGTGTCTCCATGATCCCCACTCATATTCTAAGACCTTTTGTATTGGTCATGCTGGTCGTGATTGCGATTTATACTTTTATGAAAAAGCAGTTTGGGCAAGTTCATGTGGATCAACGCATTACTCCTAAACTGTTGATCTTTGCTGCGGTCGGTAGTTTAGCAATTGGTTTTTATGATGGAATCTTTGGACCTGGAACAGGCAGCTTCTTTATTTTCTTTTTCATTCGTTTTTTGCAAGTTGATTTCTTGCATGCTTCTGCACTATCCAAAATTGGCAATTTCATGACGAATCTGGCGGCATTAAGCTTCTTTATACCAACAGGTCATGTGTTATTTGCATTGGGTTTAATGATGGCACTAGCAAATATTGCTGGTTCATTGTTGGGTGTACGCCTTGCTTTAAAATATGGAAGCGGATTTATTCGAATATTGTTTTTAATTTTGGTGAGTATTTTGATTTGTCGATTGGGATATCAAATGATAGTTAATATTTGAACCAGAAGATAAAGTTTCACAACAAAAACATACCTAAATAATGCTGTCTAAAAAATCAACACTTTCTAAGATGGATGTTTAGCCAAAAACCGCAGTAACAAGATGCTCACGATCTCGTACTGTGGTTGTTCGCCAATCTTAGAGGTAAAAATGAATATATTTGAAGCACTTCGAGAAAGCCATGAACAACAACGTAGTTTAGCGAATCAATTAATTACTACCAGTGGATCGAGTGATGAGCGTAAAGAACTTTTTGATTTGCTCAAAAATGAATTATATGCTCACTCAGTTGCTGAAGATCGTTATTTGTATATTCCATTGATGTTTGATGATGTGGGTTTAGATATTACTCGGCATGCATTGGCTGAACATCATGAAATGGATGAATTGGTAGAAAAATTAGAAGAAACCGATATGAGTAATCCAAGTTGGTTAGCGACAGCAAAACAATTAAGTGAAAAGGTGCATCATCATTTAAAAGAAGAGGAACATAAGTTTTTCCAACAAGCAGGAAAAATTTTGGCAGATAGTGAGAAGGAAAAATTAGGTAAGAAATATCTAGCTGAATATAAAAAATATAAACGTTCAGATGCCTAATTTTTCTCTATTTAAAGTATAAGAAGTGATCTTACTGTGGTTGTGATTTTTCACCACGTAAGGTCACTCCAATTGATGCGATCATGATACAAAGAAGAGCGATCCATTGAATCAAACTAATTTGCTCATGCAGTATGAAGAGTCCTGCTAATGCTGCTAAAGCAGGTGCAAGACTCGTCAGTGTTCCATAACTGAGTTTGCTTAAGCGTTTCAATGCCATCAAATCAAGCGCATAGGGAATGGCGGTGGCTAATACTGCAATCACTAGGGCTTTGCCCCAATATTGCGTATCGATTAAGGCAGGCGTGTTGTTCCAAAGTCCGAAGGGTAATAAGGTCAGTGCAGACAAACCAATCGCAATAGTAAGCGCATGCATCCCAATATTTTGTTGTACCACGCGATGCCCAAAATAAATATACAAGGCCCAAAAGAGTCCAGCACTTAAAGCGCAAGCAGCTCCAAAATAGGAGAAATTTTCCAAGTTCGCATCGTGCCAAGGAACCATTAATGCGATTCCTAAGATAGCAAAAACCACCCAAATATAATCACTGCGCTGTTTGATTGATAGTAATGCTAATCCTAAAGGACCGATGAATTCTAGGCCTACAGCAATCCCTTGAGGCAGTTTGCCTAAAGATGTATAGAACAAAATATTCATACAACCTAAGGATGCACTATAAAGTAATAAATCACGCCATTTTAAATACTTTAGCTTAGATAATACTTTCCATGAGCGGAACATGATCGCAACCAAAATCGTTGCAAAACAGAGTCGTAGAATCGTGACAGTCAGTGGATCAAGTGTTGCAATAAGTTGTTTGGCAAATGAAGCGCTGATTTGATAAGACACCATGGAAAGAACCATGTACAGCACCGCGACCAACTGGATATTTTTCATGGAAGATCTACAAAAGCAAAGTAAAAATACCTACAAGATAGGTGGTTTGATTATAAGATGAAGACAGTACATCGTGATGGAACGCTTTCATTTTATTTATTCACTTTTTGCTGTCGAGCATGTTGAGTGGTAAATGTACAACCGATCGATGCGATGATAATCGTGCCAAGCGCAAGCCATTGATTCCACAATAAAGTCTCACCCAGAAAAATAAATCCTGATAATGCAGCTACGGCAGGTTCAAGACTCATGAGTGTTCCAAAACTTAAAGGAGTTAGGCTTCTTAATGCGATCATTTCTAAAGTAAAGGGCAATGCACTTGCTAAGATTGCAAGTCCAATAAAATAGTAGATATTTGGCAATTCAATGACACGATCAAGCGCCCCTGAAAAGATGGCGAAAGGTAATAAACATAGCATGCCGATACTCATTCCCAAACAGACAGTATGATTGCCTGAAATGCCAGAAGGCTTCTGTCCCGCAATAATATAAAGTGCCCAACAGGCACCCGCACTGACAGCAAAAAAGACACCGACTAGATCCAATCCTTGCTGGGCTTGTTGTAGTGGGAAAAGTAGAATCAAGCCTAAAATGGCACATCCCACCCAAATGAAATCGTATTTTTGGCGAGCATGATAAAGTGCTACACTCAAAGGTCCAATAAATTCAAAAGCAACAGCCAAGCCTAGAGGTAAGCGCTCCAGTGATAAATAAAAGAGGGCGTTCATTCCTGCTAGTGCCATACCGTAGCTGAGAATGGCTTTCCAACGAACAGCTTTAAAATTGATGGTCCAAATTTTAAAAATAATTGCCAAAATGATCGCACCAAAACATAGGCGCATTGCGGATACGGTCAATACTGGAAAACTTTGAAATAAAATTTTGGCTAAAGAACCGCTACCTTGTACACATAACATGGCGATCATTAAGAGGAGGAGAGCGTGCACAGGTGTTTTTAGCATTGGGACACTTATTATTAGAACAATTGGTTTAATATTCACATAATAATTCAATCACCAATAAAAAAGCCACAGCAAGTGCCGTGGCTTTTGAGTGAATTGTCTAAATTAGAACAATACACGTACTCGGATTGTACCTTCTACATTATGTAGAGTATCCAAAGCTTCTTGAGAAGCAGAAGCATCAACATCCATTACCAAGTAACCGATATCACCTTTAGTCATTAAAGATTGACCAGAGATATTGATTCCTTGTTCAGCGAACAATGTATTGATCTTAGACAATACACCAGGAACGTTTTTGTGGATGTGAAGTAAACGATGTTGACCATCAGAAAGTGGTAATGCGATTTCTGGGAAGTTCACCGCAGAAAGTGTCATACCTTTATCTGAATATGCAACGAATTTTTCAGCAACTTCTAAACCGATGTTTGCTTGCGCTTCCATCGTAGAACCACCCACGTGCGGTGTTAAAATCACGTTGTCTAAGCCACGAAGTGGAGACTGGAATTCTTCACCATTTGCTTTTGGCTCTTTCGGGAATACGTCTACTGCAGCACCAGCGATGTGACCAGATTTAATCGCATCAGCTAAATCTTCGATAATTACACATGTACCACGTGCAGCATTGATGAAGATTGAACCAGGCTTCATTTTCGCAAACTGTTCTTTCTTGAAGAAGTTACGCGTAGAAGGAACATCAGGAACGTGTAAAGAAACCACATCAGCAGTTTCTAAAAGCTCATCCAAAGAACCGACTTGGCGTGCATTACCTAACGGTAATTTAGTTACCGCATCATAATAGCAAACTTTCATACCTAAGCTTTCAGCTAAAACTGAAAGTTGAGAGCCGATAGAACCGTAACCTACGATACCTAATGTTTTACCACGAGTTTCGTATGAACCAACAGCCGACTTGTTCCAACCACCTGCGTGCGTATCTTTTGATTTTTCAGGTACACGACGAAGTAATAAAATTGCTTCAGCAAGAACCAATTCTGCTACAGAACGCGTATTCGAATACGGTGCGTTGAAAACAGGAATACCACGAGACATTGCTGCTTTTAAATCAACTTGGTTTGTACCAATACAGAAACAACCTACCGCAATCAATTTATTCGCTGCTTCAAAGATTTCTTCAGTCAATTGAGTACGCGAACGAATACCAATAAAGTGCGCATCTTTGATCGCTTCTTTCAAAGCTTCGCCTTCAAGCGCAGTTTTGTGGTAATCGATGTTGGTATAACCCGCAGCGTTTAATGTATCGATGGCATTTTGATGCACACCTTCAAGCAAAAGGAAACGGATTTTGTCTTTAGGTAGTGATAGATGTTGGCTCATTACGGCTCCGCTACAAAGGCCAAAATTTAGTTGCGGTATCATAGCATAGAGCTTTGTGTTATAGATATTTCGTTTAAAATTAGCTCAGCATAATTGTTGAGATTTTTTCAGTTTCGAATGAATTTTAGTTCATATACACATTTTGTTATGACGAGATGTTTATCCTGTGCTTTATCCCTCGCTTGCTTACATGTAAAATAAAGGAATACGAAGCTCGAACTCGTTGTGTAGACAGTTTGATAGTTCGCTAGCGTTTCTATATTTTGGATGTTTTGAATCCTTTGTTTTCAAGCCCTTGAAATACATTCAGGATCATCCAGAAGTCCTATATCTCTTTCTTACTAGGCCTGAAAACGATGAATGCTCCAGTCGCTTTAACACCCGAGTTATTGACCCTCTTAAAGGCAATCGTGGGTGAAAACCGTATTAAAACTGATGCCGATAGCTTGGAAAATTGGGGACGAGATCATACTAAGCACTTTGATCCGAACCCATCAGTCATCGTTTTTCCATCAAGCACTGAACAAGTTCAAGAGATTGTAAAACTGGCGAACCGTTTTAAAGTGGCAATCACGCCATCAGGTGGTCGCACAGGTTTATCTGCTGGTGCGGTAGCGAACAATGGCGAGATCGTGATTAGCTTTGACAAGATGAATCAAATCTTGGAATTCTTGCCAGCGGATCGTATGGTTCGTGTTCAAGCAGGTGTTGTGACTGAGCAGTTGCAAAATTATGCCGAACAACAAGGCATGTATTACCCAGTTGATTTTGCATCGACAGGTTCTAGTCAAATTGGTGGAAATATCGGAACCAATGCAGGCGGTATTAAAGTTATCAAATACGGCATGACACGTAACTGGGTGCTTGGTTTAACGGTTGTTACGGGTAAAGGTGACATTTTACGTTTGAACAAAGGCATGATTAAAAATGCGACGGGTTATGCGTTGCAGCATTTGTTTATCGGTGGAGAAGGCACATTAGGTTTGGTGACAGAGGCTGAGATTAAACTTGAGCGTCAACCACAAAACCTACAAGTCATGGTATTGGGTACGCCTGACTTTGAAGCGGTGATGCCTGTATTACATGCTTTCCAAAAAGAAATCGACTTAACCGCATTCGAGTTCTTTGGTGAAGTGGCAATGCAAAAAGTGTTGGATCGTGGTCATGTACAACGTCCATTTGAAACAACTTGCCCATTCTATGTATTACTTGAATTTGAAGCGCCGTATGAGCCGATTATGGACAAAGCAATGCAGATTTTTGAGCATTGTATGGAACAAGGTTGGGTGATTGATGGCGTAATGAGCCAAAGCTTAGAACAAGCACAGAGTTTATGGCGTTTACGTGAAGATATTTCGGAATCGATTGCACCGTATATTCCTTATAAGAATGATATTTCAGTGTTAATTTCGCATGTCCCTGCGTTTATCTCAGAAATTGATGCGATCGTTTCACAAAACTATCCAGACTTTGAAATCTGCTGGTTCGGTCATATTGGTGACGGTAACTTGCACTTAAATATTTTAAAACCTGAAAACTTAACTAAAGACGAATTCTTTGCGAAGTGTCAGGTGGTGAATAAATATGTGTTTGAGACTGTGAAAAAATATGATGGTTCGATCTCTGCCGAACATGGTGTGGGAATGACTAAAAAGCCATATTTAGAATATTCACGTTCACCTGAAGAAATTGAATATATGAAAGCATTAAAATTGGCATTTGATCCGAATGGGATTATGAACCCAGGGAAATTATTTGATCTTTAATGCTTGAAATTTAGAAATTATTGTCGTAAAAAGCATCCGAAGAGGATGCTTTTTTATGAATTTAAAAAAAATACTAAAAACGCCATGGCTTAGTTCTACAGCAGTTATATTGACAGGTCTGTATTATGGGACGCTAGATATTTGGGGGGATGATTGGAAATGGATCTCGGAACATTCTAATATACATGCTTGTATTTATTCTATTTTAATGTTTTTAACTATAGTTTGTGTTATTGCTAAATGCTGCCTTGAGTATATTGATGATAAAGAAGAAGCAAGATTAGAGGCGATAAAACAAGATCGTGAAATGTTATTGAAAGAATTTTTATCTTTTATTAAAAATGTTGTTCATGCGAAGAGAACCCGTTTTTATGATCGCGTCACTAGACTCCAACTCAATAAAAAAATTAATTTTTTTGATGAAATCACTCATCCAAAAGATCAATTAAGATATATCATGGATCAAGTTGTCCATTTTATGAAGTTTTATGGTGTGCCAAGATCAAACATTGAAATGACTATAATAGGGGCAAATGATTGTAATAACTGGAAATATGAAGTTGAGTTAGATAGACAAAAAAACTATACAGATGCAAATATAATTATGAGTTCTACATCTTTAGCTAGAGTTGCTTTAGATAAAGGTGAAAGTATTTTTCTGAGTGATTTAAATGAAGGGATTCGTCAAAATATCTTTTCAACATCAGTTAGATCTGATAGTGTCAATAATGTAGGCTCAATCTATTGTAAGCCTGTTACAATAAAAATTCAGGGAAAAACTTACAAATATGTTTTTACTTTAGTATCATACGGAACCTATTTTTGCTCACCAAACGATCAAAATGAGGCAAACGAATTTGCAACATTATTGGATGAAATTGGTGATAGAGTGGAGTTAGAACTGTATTTACTAGCTATGAAACAGCACAAAAACAGTTGAAAGGGGAAATTTATGG
This sequence comes from Acinetobacter junii CIP 64.5, assembly GCF_000368765.1. Taxonomy (GTDB): domain Bacteria; phylum Pseudomonadota; class Gammaproteobacteria; order Pseudomonadales; family Moraxellaceae; genus Acinetobacter; species Acinetobacter junii. Next base: position 1,512,371 of record NZ_KB849655.1, on the reverse strand, counting down.
AACCTAAGAAAATGAGAGTTATTGTTTCAACAGTACCATCGAATTCAAGTGAAACTTCTTCTAAAGTAGCGAAAGGTCATAAGCATGTCAGTTTCTTGGCGGGCTTTTTTCTTTCAGAAAGTAAGCGAGAAAAGAGTAACACTAAAGCAGGGCAGTGTGCTTAGTTTATATAACAGATATATTTTAAGAGAGCTTCTATGGCTCTCTTTTTTTATATTTTTTATGATATATTTCAATATCAAAACATGAAAGATCTAATGCTAAAATTAAAAGAAACTCTAACAATGAACATCCATCACGAAATTGAAAAACTCTTTCAACAGCGCCAAGACATTCCATTATTTTATATCGAAAGTGGCAGCCGTTTATGGGGCATGGCAAGTCCTGACAGTGACTATGATGTACGCGGTTTTCATTTACCGAGTAAAGAGCAATATTTTGATTATAAAAAGTACCGTGATCTAATCGAAATCATGGACGGTGATTTTGATTTCGTTTCTTATGATCTCGACAAAATGTTTGGCTTATTGGCAAAAAGTAACCCAACGGTTTTGGAATGGGTCAGAGCGCATGTTGTTTATTTTAATGCTTTTCCAGAATGGCAAAGCTTTCGCGATGGATTGCTTGAGCGAATCGACTATAGTGCGCTATATCACCACTACTTATCGCTGGCGAAAGGCGGTATGAAAGTGATGCAAACTGCGGATAATTTTACTTATAAGAAAGTATTTTATTCGATTCGTGGTTTGATGTCGGCAGAGTTAGCAACTCAAGAAGTCATGCCTGAATTATTGATTACCGATTTATTTGCACAAGTCTCTGAGCATGATCCATTACGTCATTGGGCAGAAGATTATTTGGAAATTAAAAAACAGAAGAAAGAAAAAGCCCAACTTCCTGAAGCGGAACAAGCCGCTATTCTGAATTTACTTGAAACTAAGATTGAGCAGTTGGCTGCTAAAGAGATGCAAAAAGCTGATCGTCGAGAGGGCTTAGAATGTTATTTAACAGAATATAGCCGACATTTGAAGCAGTATTATTATCAGTAAAATCATTTGCTTATATTTTTCTTTGTCTTGACGGAGTCGTATTGTGTTCTCATTCATATTCAAGATTAGCCTTCGGCTGGAGTTACTTTGGTTTTGCCCAAAGTAACCAAAGGCATTGTCATCTGCAAAACCTGTTCACTTCTTGTATTAATTAAAATTTATCGCAGAAACAGTATCTTCTTGAAATCACGCAGGTTGCAGATGACATTACCGAGTATCATATATTTTATGAGGATTTGATAAATAACCAATCTTTGTTCTAAATCCCATTTTCCAAAATACGCACTTTCACATCAGCCACATGCGCTTTGGTCGCTTCAAAATGCTTCAGCATATGTGCCGTTTGCATATGTGCTTCAAGGTGAGCGGTACTTTCCCATTGTTCTAACATCACAATGCTATTTTCATCTTGTGTTTGCATTTCAATTGCAGGTAAATGATCAATCAATGGCGCATAACCATGACAACCATCTTCTGCCAATACAGTTGGAATGATTTTTTGGAAAGCATCTAGTACTGCTTGGCGGTGTCCTGCACCTGCATGTGTCTGAATTTCTGCAATAATTGTCAACATAGCATTTCTCTCTTAATGGGCAGTCGCAAAAAGCTGATCTAAATGTGCTTTATAAGCTTCGACGTAGCTTGGGACATCAGGCATTTTGATTACATCATTCACGATAAATGTAGGTAATGATTCCATACCCAAGAATTGATTGGCTTTATGAAAAGGTAAATACACGCCATCTACACCCACACCGTGAAAGAATTGGTCAGGATCAGTGAGCGCTTCCATTGGTGCGTTCCATGTCAACGACAACATGTATTTTTTACCTTGAATCAAGCCACCTGAACCATACTTTTTAGAAGCATCAGAACGGCTACGTCCATCGCTTGCATAGAGGGAACCATGACCAATCGTAAAAACATCATCAATATATTTTTTCATTGTCCATGGTGCACCCATCCACCAACCTGGCATTTGATAGATCACCACATCTGCCCATAAATATTTTTCAATTTCTGCTTGGATGTCATAGTCACTGTCGGTACGAGTCACTTGTAGTGTATGACCTAAAGCTTTTAAATATGATTCTGAAAAGTCAGTCAGGGTGTCATTCAATTCACCATTTGAGTGAGCGAATTGTTTCGCGCCATTAATAATTAAAATATTGCTCATAAAATTAAACTCAAAAATTGATTTCTAAAACTTGAGTGCATTTTAGAGAATCTATTCATGAGCAAAAATGCGTAAATAAGCAAAATACTATTGATCAAAAATCAATAATTAGCTGTTTTGTTTTCTAGCTTTATAGGATTTACGAATAAACCAAACTGCAACGATTACAAGGAAAAATGCCCAGAATTGGATCAACCACAAAATAGTTTCTTTAAAATAAGAAAGCCCAATTTTGAATGCATTGGCTATCCGAGTCATTAAAGGTTCGCTATCGAGATGCGCAATACGATGAATGTTTAAATCTTGAGTTTTGCGAACCTGTGCTTGTTGAAAATATTCGATGCGTATTGTGCTGTAAGTCAATCGATCTTTAACCTCAAGTTGAGTCAATTGTTGAAGTTGATTATTGACAGTATTCGATGTGCTAGGGCTTTGATTTGCAGTATTAAGTTTTTCTTCTAACAGTTTCAGTTCATATCGCTTAGCTTCATAGCTTTGATTATTAAAGTTCAACATCAAAGGCAACAGGCTATTCAAAAAGGCAGTAACTTGTTCATTTGGAACACGAATCGTAAGTTGTACGGTAGGGATGATTTTTTCATAAACATCTATATGACCATCGAGACGTTCGCGCTGCGAACTATCACTAACCTGATAATTCACTTGTTTTTCTTCGATATAGCCATTTTGTTTGAGGAGTTGCTGTTCAAGTATAGCCGTCGTTTTTTGAACATCTTTGACTTCAAATTGCAGTTGAGCTGTTTTTACTAATTGTCGGCTTTGTTCTAGGGTGCTTTGTTGATCGCTGAGTAATTGCTCAGGATTTTTTGCAGTCTGACTTTGAGATGTATCTTGCGCTGCGGCAACACTTTCAGTGGCCATTGCAGCTTCACCTGCAGGCGCTTCTTCCTTTTTTGAACAAGCAATTACTGAACTGCTTATGATTAAAATTAGAGTTAACTTTTTTGCTAAATCTGACATGTGTATGCCTAAAAATTTCTGATATTGATATTATGGGTTTGTTTTATTTTGAGGATCACAATTGTTATCAAAGCATTGATAAATACAACAAATCTCTCATATGTCGCATACATTTTGTTATTCGACAGTTCATTTTTGCATAGTAGCATAAAAGAATAATGCAAATCGGAAGACTACAAAATGCATAAACTTTGGATCATTTTAGGATGTGGAATTTTTTTGACTGCATGTAATCAACCGATTGCTCAGTCGCAACAACAAGCTGCTGTGCAAAAAAGTACAGCGATGCATGCAGTACTACTTGACCAACCCAATTTGTTTCATGATGAAACTAATCTCAAAATTGATCAGCAATTTAATCGTGCTGAAAATCCTACAGATGCTGAGATTATCGTAGAGCAAGCGCAGTTAGATGATTCGGTAGCGGCTATTCGCACTGAATATCAGTTAAAACGTGATCAAGAGACTTGGAAAGTGGTGAATAAAAAACAAAGCTATCAATGTGCTCGAGGAGGCAATACCAAGACTTTCCAGTTTGAGCTATGTCCTTAAATAGTGAGTTATCTTTTAAGGTCGTGTGAAAGTTGAGCAGAATTGTGGATAACTTTTTGGTTATTCACATATCCACACAATTGATTTGCTTTGCTTAAATTGCGGTCATTTTTAAAAAGTGCTAAAGTTGCGCTTGGTAATTTTTCCAATAGGTAAAACTTTTTACCAATCTCACGTAAATAAATTGTTTTCTTAATACACCTTGTGAATACGGTGTTTTCACACTTTTACATGCGCTCTCACTGCATGGAAATCAAAATTTAATTTAAATCAAAACCATAAAATGATGTGGTGCGGAATCTATTTTCTTTTTTTCAGAGAAATGGACGGCACACGAATTGGTTATTTTTGTGAATAAGACATGATGACGAATAATCAAAGCATGACGTTAAACCGTATAACGCTCATGTTTCCATTGGCTTTAGTGCTATTTGAGTTTTCAGTTTATATCGGTAATGACTTGATTCAGCCAGCGATGTTGGCGATCACGGAGCAATTTGCAGTTAGCGCAACTTGGGCACCATCTTCAATGTCATTTTACTTATTGGGTGGTGCTAGTGTCGCTTGGTTACTGGGACCACTTTCAGATCGGCTTGGACGTAAGAAAGTCCTATTGGCCGGTGTAGCTTTTTTTACGATTTGCTGTTTGTTGATTTTATTGACCCATAATATTCAACAATTCCTGACCTTGCGCTTCTTGCAGGGTATTGGTTTAAGTGTGATATCAGCAGTTGGATATGCGGCAATTCAAGAAACTTTTGAAGAGCGTGATGCCATTAAAGTCATGGCATTGATGGCAAATATCTCCTTGCTTGCGCCTTTGCTTGGACCTGTGTTGGGCGCGTTCCTGATTGATTATGTGTCATGGCACTGGGGCTTTGTGGCGATTGCTTTTATTTCTTTTCTCAGTTGGTTCGGCTTAAATAAATTTATGCCAGCCTCGAAAGAAAGTCGTAAACAAGCGAAACAACCCTTTCGTTATATTTGGGATGATTTCAAACAAGTATTTAGTAATCGCCAGTTTTTAGGTTTAAGTGTTGCATTACCGATTGTAGGAATGCCACTGATGTTATGGATTGCTTTGTCACCGATTATTCTTGTAGATGAATTAAAGCTGAGTAGTGTGCAATATGGCTTGGCGCAGTTTCCTGTGTTTTTTGGTTTGATTGCAGGCAATATCGTTCTGATCAAAATTATGGATCGTTACGCACTTGGTAAAACCATTTTAATGGGTTTGCCGATTATGCTAGTAGGTACTTTATTTTTGATGCTCGGTGTGATTTGGCAAACCTATTTAGTGCCTTGTTTGCTGATCGGTATGACCTTAATTAGTTTTGGTGAAGGGATTAGCTTTTCAGTGATTTATCGTTTTGCATTGATGTCCTCTGACGTATCGAAAGGAACGGTCGCGGCTGCGGTTTCAATATTGATGATGGTGAGTTTCTTCTCAATTATTGAAGTGGTTCGTCTGCTATATACCTATTTTCATATTTGGGCATTTGTATTGACGAGTTTTGCCTTGATAACTTTTTGGTTTGGCATACCTCGAATGGTACTTAAACAATATATGCAAACAAGGCTGCAACAAGGCATTCATTAAATAGCGTTGAGCTAAACGCGCTACTTAATTTCTAGTTCAAGTAATCTATTTTTTAACATCACCAATTCAGGCAGAGTCTCAAGCAATAGCGTCATTTGTTTTAACAATAGTTGCTGTTGTTCTGAGACTTGAGCCATTGAATTTAAACGATCAATTTCACTAAACATCTCTTCGATGTGCTTTTCTGGAAGTGCTTGTCTTTCGATCAATGTTTGATTGAGTAATATTTCACTCTGGTCTAATAATTTCAAAATATCTTGATCTTGAATTTGCTCACGTTGATGACCCAGTGCGGATATATAACTCAACTGACTATGGCTATAGACCAAATAGCGAAATGCATAGTGAATGAGTTCTTGGTTTGGTTCAGGTTCTGTACTCAGACTAGAAATCATATTAGATAATTCAATCTGAGCATTATGGGCGGCACGACGAGCTTTTCGATACTCAAGATCGTTGGAGCGACCTTGATGATATTGCTGGACGACTGCATGCAAATAATTGAGCGTTGCTTGACTGCTTTTGCGGATATTTTCAGGAATATTTCGGAAATTCCAATCTGGCCATATGAAGTTAACCGCTAGCCATGCGATTGCACAGCCGATCAACGTGTCAATGATACGCGGCAAAATAATGCTGAAACCTGCGCCTTTTAAATTGAAAATTAACAACACCATTAGCGTTGCCATCACTGTTGCGAGTGCATATTTTTTCTGACGCAAATAGAAAAAATATACTCCGCAAATTACAGTAATAACCAATTGACCTTCGATGCTAGGTACAAAATAAAGAACGGGCACACCTAAAAGCACACCCAACAACGTGCCAATCGTTCTAAGTTTTAAGCGACTTTTGGTGGCAAAGTAAGTGATCTGACAAACGAATAAACTGGTCAATAAAATCCAATAGCCATTTTTTGCAAAAGGCATCAAGGACACGGCATAACCTACAGCAAAGACAATGGCTAAGCGAATTGCGTGACGAAATAATGCAGACTGAGGACTTAGATGCTGTTTTAGTTTTAACAATAAATCCTGAAAGCCTTGAATATCCTCATCCAGTAAGTTGAGATGAGCTTGTTGATGCTGTGTTGATCGTATTTCGATGTTTTGTGGAAATTGCAGTTGAGCAAATTGTTCATGAATACTTTTTAAGTTATTCAGAATCAGTTCTAGGTTTTTAACTTCAAGATTATTTGGATGTTGAGCAATCCAGTCTTGCATGGATGCTTCTAATTGGGCAAGCGCAGCATCAGCGAGTGGGGTATTTTGATAAGTACTTTTATGTAGCAAAGCCTGACTCAGTTTTTTGCAGGCAGTTGCTTGTAGAAACATATTTTTTTGGATACGAAAAATTAAATCGCTACGGCTAAAGTTCTGATGAATTTTTTCATAGTGCAAATAATTAGAGGTGACTTGCTCATGAATATCTTGCGCAAAATAATATAAGTTTAGCCAATAGATACTGCTGTTATTGATGCGTGAGGATTTAAGTCGAGAAAGTAAGGATTGCTTCGCTTGATTTAGACTATTCACCACCTGTGCATTTTTTTGTGAGAGTTCAAATAACAGTGTTTCAACATTATCGACATTATCTGGATCAAACAACTTGGCTTTGCTCTGTAGCAGCTCACCCATTTCTTTGAAAATCGTTGAAATCTTCTCCTGTAAGGGTAGGGTTGGTCGAATCATAAAAAATAAGATCGAGGTCAATCCGTACCACACAGCACCGATGACAAAATAACTCGGTTGTTGATACCAATTTGCATATTCTCCTAGACCAAACATGGTGTAAATCGAAAGGAGAATCGTACCAAATGAAATCGTCGCATAACGTTGACCTAAAGCCCCCATGAGAATCAGTGCTGCACTGGACAGGCTAAGGTAAACGATAAACCAAAATTTATAAGGTACTAGAAATTCTAAAATGGTGCTAACACTAAAGAACAGTACACAGACATAGACCAAATTGCGTAGCCGAATACTCAGACGATCATCGAAGTCTGTGAGGGCAGCCGCAATTGCGCCTAATGTAACAGGAACAATGAATTGACCTAGTCCCAATCCGTGCAACACCAATGTAGTGCCTGTCAACACAATCAAAATTTGTAGGCAATACAGTAGAATCGAGTTTGATCGGAATCGATTAAAAAGATGATAAAGACTATTCACGACTATATTCTGCTATGTGTTGATTCATTATCATATAGCCATATTGCGTAGCTAAAATGATGTGCTGATCAAGATATTGAGTCAATTTTTCAACCTATTTTTGTTGATTTTTCATTTAATAAAACTAAGCAAAATTCGTGCTCATCTTTTATTTATAGTCATCTTTATAGATAAATTAAGTGAATAAAATCCTAAATTGTGGATATCTTTTGAGATACCCACAATCTTTATTTGATCACACCACAAGCAATTCTTTCACCACCTCCACCAAGGGGTTTAGGTGTGTCAGAATAATTATCCCCACCTGCATGAATCATAATCGCACGTCCCTGAATATCGGAGAGCTTTAATCGAGGAGCGATAACGGCTTGGGTTGCAAAGCCTTTTTCATTGACAGTGAGTGCAGGTAGATCACCTAAATGACCATTTTCTGGTGTGCCGTGGTGGGCAATATTGTCAGGATTGTAATGACCGCCCGCTGCCAGTGCTGCACCCATTTTTCCATCTTTCATTGCAGCTTCACATGACGGTTTCTCGTGAATATGAAAACCATGTTCACCCGATGGAAGTTTCCACAATGCAGGGGTGATGATCAGACCACTTGGACTTTCTTGGAAGGATACTGTGCCAATCGAAGCACCTATACCATCGGCGCTTACCTGATGGATTGGGATTAAATATTTATGGTCGTAGCTAGTGGGCTGTTTCTGAATTTTTGCGGCATTATTGTCTAAGGGAATTGATGAGCATGCGCTGATACTCATCATGATTGCACTAAAAACTGTATACCGTTTTAAGGTTGAAAGCATTGCGAATTATCCTTATCTATTTTGTCTTTATTTGATTGATTCAAACAAAGTCTGGGATAACGCGCAAGCTAGATTCTGTATGACAAGATAAATGGTCAAAATCGCATTTAGGATTTAGTTTCTGGTGGCGCTTCGATCGCAGCAATAGGTTCTTGAACATTTTCATGTAGCCATTCGCGCCAAATCGCTAATAAGATTGCCAAAATCACTGGACCAATAAATAAGCCGACCAATCCAAAGCTGGCAATACCACCCAATACACCAAACATGATTAAGATGAATGGGATTTTTGTTGCTCCTGAAATCACGAGTGGTCGAATCACATTATCTGAGCTGCTGACGACTAATAAGCCCCACACCACAACCCCAATTGCTTCAACTGTTTGACCTTGAGCAAATAACCATAAACCGACGCTGAGATATGAAATTGGAGTTCCAAAAGGAATCAATGCCAAGATAAATGTCACCATAGTCAACAACATTGGATTGGGTACATCAGCTACAAAATAGCTTAAACCTGCCAAAATTGCTTGAGCTACAGCGGTTAAACCTACACCGTAAACGACTGCACGTGTTGTTTCAGAAATCGTTTCAAGATAATGATGCACACGAGGACCAATCACCATTTCAAGTGCACGACTCACTTGTGACAGAATCAGCTGACCATCCCGATAAAAGAAGAACAAGGTCATAATGGCAAACGTAAGTTTGACGAGGTTACGACTAATCTCGCTCAAGACAAAACGACCGTAGCTGAGATGACCTTGAATCCATTCAGCGACATTTTTGGTAATACTATTCGGATCAGCACTTAATTCATTGACTGTACGACTGATGTCTTTGCCAATGATAGGGAGGTTTCGAATAAAATCTGGGACTTGAATGTGTCCTGAAAATAATTGTTTTTGTAGATTAAAATATAAATTGCGACCTTCGAGTTGCAGCATGAAAATCGCAAAAATAAATGGGATACCAATCACTAAAATTACAAGTGTAATCATAATAGTAGCGTTCAGTGTAGGGCGGTTCTCACCAAAAAAACGACGTTGTACCCATAAATAAACGGGCCATGTCATATAGGCGATAATAGCCGCCCAAAGAACAGGGACAATAAAGTATTTAAGAATACTAAAGCCCAAAAACAATAAAACAAAAAACAATCCAAACAGCAAAACGCGTTGTAGTGTTGGAGCGTATTGTTGCACCATGGTTTTCTCTAGTGCCAAAAGATAATTGAAACCATATTAACTGAAAAACACCCTGAGTGAAATTTTCACTATAGGATTTCAGCATTAAAGATCAAAAGATTAGCCTTAGATACAGTGCTTAGAACCATTCGCTCGGGTCATCGACCAATTGGTTTAAAACAGGTTGCCATTGATGTTGGATGCTGACAAAGTTTTTTTGTGGCTTATCAAAAACACTTAAACCCTGCATGGCTAATGTTCCATAGGCACTTCTTTCTGATATCCATGCCACAGGTTCTTGTTCAATCTTGTTAAAGAAATCTTGGATATCTTTAGAGCTTGCGCTATTCGGTTTGACTCGATTTGCGACCAATAAGATTTGTACTTTTCCCTTTCGAATACGTTTAATCTCGTGAAGATGCTTGAGAAAACGGCGTGTACTATCAATATCGAAAAATGAAGGTTGTAATGGTGTCACAATCGCATGTGCTTCGCTCACCAATTGTTCAGCATGTTCACCAGATAAAGCGCCAGGCGCATCAATAATTAAATAATCGAGATTTTTGGGAGCTTCGCCGATTGATTTCTCATGTCGCCAATCGAGACTTTGAATATTAGTGACAGAGTCGGGGCGTTGTTTCAGCCATTGTAAGGATGATTTTTGATTATCTGCATCTGCGAGAGCGACTTTATAACCTTTTTGTGAGAGCGCAGTGGCGAGCGTAATCGCCGTCATTGTTTTACCACAGCCGCCTTTTTGATTTGCGATTAATATTGTCTTCATGAAATTAGATTTTTTAACGTGTGTTTTGTATTCCACTATACCTTAGCATCTTTTTGAACAGAGTGTGCTACACATGACAAAAGTTTAATGTTGCAGTTAAATAGCAGCGTTATTGAAAAAGGAAAGACTTATGTCGGTTTGGCTTGCGATGTTGATTGGTGGCTGTATAGGGGTTGTGATTACCACTCTCATTTTATCAAATAGCCGCAATGGTCGTATTCAAGCTGAATATGAGAAATATATTGCTGAATTGGAACTAGAGCATAAACAGGCATTATTAGATGCTCAAAAGCGTAGTGTGAATACCAGTCGTGCGGTCTTAAAAGGAAAAATGGCTGAGCAATTTGCCCCGATCTTACCTGAGTTTCAATATTTACCTAGTGATGCCAAATTTCTTGGTGATCCTGTCGATTATGTGGTGTTTGATGGCTATACCGATTTTCGTGACGGTGATGGTGATGCAGAAGATATTGAAGTGATTTTATTAGATATCAAAAGTGGTGGTGCGCGCTTGAGCAAAGGACAACAGGCGATTGCTCAAGCTGTTCGAGAAGGTCGAGTTCGTTTCGAAACTTTACGGATCGACTTTGATGATTAGTTCAAGGATTCAACAAAATCTTTTGCACTCGTGCAAGTAGCATCTTTTGTGCGATCGCAGGAATCCCCTCAGCATCAAAATATTGCTTTTCAATAAATTTGAATTTTGCTTGCGCTAGGCTCCGTTCGATATCCCGATTTAAATGGCAACCATCTCCAATGCGCTTCTGAATCGGAGTCAGTAAGGTTTGTAAAGATTGCATTTTTACCGATTCTGGATGTTTGACATGCTCAACGAGATGAAATGTTCCTGTAGGTTTAAGCACACGATAGATTTCAGCTAATGCCTGTTCCAGTTTTGGGATACTACACAGCGTCCATGTCGAAATAATATGGTCTAGCGATGCATCAGCAAATGGTAATTTTTCAGCACTGGATTGGACGTGTTTCACGTGGAAAGGTGCATTCTGAACACGCTCAATCGCCAAATGATAAATATCTGGATTTGGCTCAAGCGCATACAGGGTATCTACATTGCCATAAAATGGAATGTTGAGACCTGTACCAAACCCAATTTCGAGAATTTCACCTTCGATCGGAATGAGTAATTCGCGTCGTTTATCCATCAAACTGCCCGTTTGCATGACTTGATTGAGTAAATGCGGAAAGATTCGGCGTTGATAAAATTGATAAATCATAGAGAATCCATTCGTAGATTTAATGGGGGGCTGTCGCAGCTAGATGTGAAATGTCAACAGACCCTAAACACTGCACAAAAATATGACTAAAGATTATTTGATTGTTACCAAAAAAAGCAACTTTTCTCATGGTCTAAGCATACTATGAAAGCTCAAACGAGTTTATTTGCTATCAGTCATATTTTTGAGGAAGTAAAAGCCATGAAAAAGCGTCTATGGATGAGTTTATGCATGGTGGCTGCACTGGGTCAGGCACATGCTTCTGCCAGTGGAGTGGAATACAATATTGCGAAAGGTTTATCCCCTCAAGTGAAAGACCAATCGATTTCCGTATTGCAGCCTTTCTACGGTAATTTTCGTATTTTAGGATCTAAAGTTTATCAAGATGATGAGCAAGCCAAGTTTTCACCGATTGATTATGCTGTCAGTTGGGGATTGTTCGCGCATCCTGAAATCGCACGTAATATTTCAGTCAGTCAATATGACCGCTATTTGAATTGGAAAATGGATAAACTTCCTGTGCCTGCGGATCAAGCCATGCAAATGGTATCGAACATGCACATCATTCCTGCCAATCCTGAAATTGCCAAACAGATTAAACAAGTGAAACGTGGTGATTTGGTCCAGTTAAAAGGTGAACTGGTTGAAGTTCGTGATAAAGACTTAGTATGGAAGTCTTCGCTATCACCTACAGATATCGGCGATGGGGCATGTGAGTTATTTCGAGTGAATTCGATTCAATGGATTGAAAAGCAGAAAATCTAATTCAAATTAATCCAAGAAAACGAGGGGAATAACCCTCGTTTTTTTATTTAATTGCTTTTATTTTCTGTAGCTTGAGCACTTCGCCAATGATGGAGTTGACTTTGTGCATGTAAATATTCATTTAACTGATTAACTTGCTGATTGGTGTCTGTCGTATTTTGTAGCGCCTTTGCTTGGCTTTCCCAATAATCATATAACAAACCTTGAATATAGCGTCCTTGTTCAGTTTTTAGATCTAAATCTTTAAGCATTGTGAGTGCAGAGTTCACATTGTCTTTTTGGCGTTGTGCTTCAAACTCTGGTGTCAGCGTATTTTCTTGCTTCATTTTGGCAAGTTCGATTTCCATGCTATCAGTCATCTCAGTAAAGCGACGATCATAGTCATCCAACACAGCAATATCATGCGCATCATCTGCAGTTGCAGGAAATTGCTTGATCGGTGTTTGATTCAATTGACCAATCGCATCTTGACTAGAGCTGGTTTGATTTTCAATTGTTGCTGTAGGTTCTTTGTCTTTGTTACAGCCTGTGAGAAAAAGGACTGAACTAAACAATGCTGCAAGGACATAAGTGGTTTTAACGGTTGGCATGGACATATTCATCCCTGATTAATTTGATATTTTCTGAAAGTGATAGGCATAGGTGATATAAGGGAAATCTATCTGATCTTGCGGAGATCGTCCCGTAAAATCAAATACAATTTGTTCAAATTTCGCTTTGAACTGTTGTTGTTCAGGATAGGGCATCGCTGCAATAAAACTGGTGGACAATAAGCGTTTGCTGACTACCTGTTCTACCGTACCAGAATGTATCAGTTGAAAGGTCTGCAAACTATTTAAATTAAATAAATCCTGATCATCGAAAACTTCTTTCCAGCGACCACTATGATAACGTGGAGTATCTCCTTCAAAAGGCGCTATTTCATCTGCTAAAGCTTGAACCCAATCAACATTGATGTCTCTTTGATTCCAAATTAATCCTAGAAGACCTGATGGTTTGAGGACTCGATGGATATCAGAAAGGCTGAGTTGATTTGCAAACCAATGAAATGATTGCGCACAAATAACAAGATCAATAGAAGCATTTTTGAAGGGGAGTGAATCTGCTGATGATTGAAAGCTCTCTGTATCTGGGTAGCTTTGTTGGAGCTGCTTTAACATCTCATTTACAGGCTCAACAGCCAGCACTTTGGCACCTGTTTGAATCAGGTAAGGTAAGAATTTGCCAGTCCCAGAACCTAGGTCTATAACAGTTGAACTTTCACCTATTTTGAGACGATCTTGCAGCCAAACCACTATTTCTTGTGGATAATTGGGACGAACCTGTTGGTAAAGTTCAGCACCTAAACTGAAGCCTTTTTGCGCCGAAGGATGCAGGGATTGTGTCATTTTTTGCGCTTTTTAATCTGTTCTATCTCTATAAAATAAGATACTCCGCAATTTGGGTTTGGCAAAGTCATGATTTGGTGACTTTTTGATACCAACCTAGGATCAACTTTTCAGTGTGAGCATGGATAAGCAAATAATATTTGAAGATGAACATATTCGCGTTATTTTTTTGAAAGGTTCAAGCGACACATTAGTGGTTTCTTTTGGCGATTTGATTAGTCGAGCCAAAGGAATGTCCATCAATGCTGAAAAATCATTAATTAAATATGAATACAATGTCATCGGTATAATGCCGAAATTAAAAACATGGTTTCCTAAGGCCAGCATGTTGCAGATGCAACAACAGATTCAGCCAATTCTTGAACAGTTTGAAAAGCGAGTGGGCTATGGCGGTTCAATGGGTGGCTATGCCGCAATAAAATACTCAAACTTGTTGAATATGCAAAAAATTGTGGCATTTGTTCCACAATTTTCGATTGACCCAGAAGTTGTTGAAGATCGTCGTTATGCAGAATTTTTTGATGCATCTATTCATCAAAATATGCAGATTCAGGCGGATGAGGTCGACGCATCTCGGGAGTATATTCTTGTCTATGATCCCTATTTTGCTGAAGATAAAGAGCATTTCTTAAAATTAAAACCTTTGTTGCCACAGATGGATGTTATTCATTTGCCCTTTACAGCACATGAAGCACTTTCGGTATTGGCAAGCTCGCAACTGTTACATGATTTTGTAGAAAAGCCGTTTGAGCTGACGTATTTTTATCGCCGTGTGCGTGAAGTGAAAAAACAAAGTAAGTTCTACTATCGTCATGTTTTGGATGCTGCCTTATCGAAGCATCAACAAGCATTGTTAAAGATTTTAGAAAACAATGACTTTGCACTTGATGAACGATATTTTGATGCTGTAATGAAACAAAAACTCGTTCAACAGTTGTTTAAATTGCGACAGGGAACTGAGCAGAATTTACATAAATTAGGTGCGCATGCACATTTTGTTCAACAAATTCAAACAGCAGCTGCCAACGTCTGTACCCCACAAAACCAATTCTTGGTTTTTAACTTGGTTAGTTTAAAACTTGAAAGCTATAGTGCAGAACATATTCAGGAAAATTCACAATACCTTGTGCCTTTGCACTTAAAGCCGAATGCACTAGTTGAGTTAAATTTAAACGATGAATATTATTTCTTGACCATGAATGATCGGGGGATTCATAAACTGATCAAGTTTGGTGGTGCTTTACCTCTAGATCAATCACCACTGATATTTAAACAATATCCAGATTTTTATAATCTTAGTTATAAGCAACTGACTTTAAGTTGTGAAGATGATGGTCTGACGCATTTTATTGAGAGTCATTCTGCTGAGCAAAGTCGATTACAACTCTGTTAAACAAAAAAAGCCCTTACATTGCTAAGGGCTTTTTATTTATGAGATGGATATTAAGTAATTAATTAATACCGACTTTAGCATTGCTGTTTACATTGGCATTTACACCTAAAACTTTTACACCCACGTTAGTGCCTGCTTGCAGATTTTTCTTATCTGCATTTAAGCCTGTTTTGGCATCTACCGCTGCTGTTTTATTATTCAGCTGCGCTTTTGCATTGGTTTGAGCTTCTAAGCTTAGCGCCTTAGATGCTGCTTGCTTGTCCGCAATACGTTTTTTCACATCCGCCGTTTTGTCAGCAGCAAATGTTCGACCATCTACGGCTTTCTCTACAGCATAATCTTTCGTATTTTTCACGGTAGTACCCGTGGTATGAATCACTTTTGATCCTATATTTGCAGCAGTACCCACTGTTTTCTGAGATGCATTCACACCTGTGTTGACGGCCGCATGACCAACATGTTGTGCTGCATGACCAACGCCTTGTGCTGTGTTAGCAACTGCACCTGTAATGCCTTTTACCAATCCACCAGATTGAACATTAACTTGAGCAGATCCATTCGCATTTACCCCTACATTTTGTGCAAAAACAGAAGCAGAAGCGAGAATAGTTGTTGTCACGATAGCTGTTTTGATCATTTTCTTCATTGCGGTTTCCTTTAAAGATGTGCCATGTTGGGGCACTTCATGAACGCAAATGAATCATATCGAGCAAATGAGAGAAAGCTATGGATTTCAGCAAAACTTTACAACTAGATTACAGCTTAAAAACACTTTGGATAGAAATTGTGGAGATGGCAAACTTAGCCACATTGGTCCAAAACGGTTTGGTTAAAGTAGCTTTTTAACTTGTCAAAGTTATGTTTTACCTCAGGTTTCTGAATGTCAAATACTGTGGTTTTTCGCGTTTTCTGATCTAATACAGGTTTTTCAGTGGCCGCATTGAATAAACGATTCGGCACATATTGATAGGTCTCAGAAAAAGCCCGACTCAACTGATTGCCTTTAAATTCCCATGATTCCGTACTCCGCCCACCATCAAAATAACCTGTAAACTGGATCATGCAATGATTCTTGTATTTATTTAAGGATGCGGCATTGGTCTTGGTATCGGGTAGGGCATCAATGTTCTGAACCACTTGCAGTTGCTGTAAAGGCTGCTCGGTTTGAGAAGAGAGCGTTGAACACGCGGTAAAGCCAATACTACTGACTAAAAAAAGCAAAATGGTTTTAAAAGGCATAACTGTCATTGTTTCATTCATTCCTATAAATTTTGTTCAATCGTATTAATTTGATGAGGGTTGACTAAGTTCAGCTCGTTCGATTGGCACATTTCCATTATTTGTACCTACTACAGCATCTTTGGTGTCTTGCCATTTTTTAGCAGTGTATTGTTTGGCTTTTTGTGTTTGTTCCTGAACAATGACGGATTGTTCAGCGGTATATTCTTTGGTGTTTTTCCATCTCTCACTCATTTTTTGTGAGGTGTTTTCAGATGCTCCTTGAATTGAATCACCTAAGTTTTGTAGTCCTTTTCCTGTTTTATACAGCAATACCCGACCGAGACTAGGGTTGTCACCATATGGGAGTGTTTTTTCTGCCGTTGCAGTGTTTGTATTCGTCGTAGTTGTATTTGTTTCGGCTGCCCAGAGAGAAGACGATGCGATCAGTGCAGTCGTTAAACACAGAGCAGGTACTTTTTTCATCATCTTTCTATCCTTTTGGCAATAACGTTGCAATTCAAGTTTTATAGCTTATCGTCAAGTTCAAGAAAAGAGTGGTAGTGATATAGTTACGTTATTAATAGTTAATATAACTAAGAAAAATTTCTAAGATCAATGAGAAGCTTGTTAATGTGCTTCCTAGTCTTAAATTTAAATATATCATCTATTTCTTCATCCGAGCGCCCTTTTAAATCAGTATTAAATACATCGGTTAAGATACTTTTTTTCTTATTTATATCAAGTTGATCAAAATTGGGAATGTAATTTGATGAATAAAGATTATGAGTAATTTCGAAATATGTGCGAGAGAATTTCTTAATTTTTTGTCTATCTGTTGAAGGTATTTTGAATTGTTTTGCTATTTTTTGTATAAAATGATCGAGCTCATGCAGAATATTTTGATTAGAGATCTGAGAGAAGAAGAATAACCATCCCTTTGCTTTTCCTTCATCAATGCATCCCGTGATTTTTAAATTTAAACGCCAAATAAGGAAATTGACATTTTTTTTGGACGATGGTGCATATCTGTATGAGGTGAAACATTCAACAATAGAGTTTCTTAAATTATTTATAGAGCCTTCTCGAACAGAAAATTGGTTAGAGTAATAAGTATATCCTAAATAATCAAATCCATTTCTTATGAGCGAAATTTTTGATTTGCTATTTTTTTCTGTTATAGGGTGGATTTTTAACTTTAGTTTTGAAAACTCGGATTGGATTAAATTGATTATTTTGTCTTGGTTTGATGCTTCTAGCAAAATAAAAATATCATCAACAAACCTAAAGTATTTAATGTTTGATTGGCTATTTAATTTTTTGTCTAATGAAAGAAGATATATGTGGGCTAGAATATTGGATATAGATAGCCCTTGAGGAACGCCAGATATATTTTCCTTTTTTGATGGATTTAATGAGTCTCTTAATAGATGGGTGAACTCACTACTCCTAACTCTAAATCTAATTTTTTTTAATAAAATATCTTTGTCAATTGAAGGGTAAAAATCTTTTATATCAACCTTTATATATGTATCATATCTTTTTGAAGCGAGATCCAGTTTTAACTCTCTAATAATATTTTGAGGTAAATCTTGTGTGACTTCATTTTTAAAAACTTCCTTAAGGAATTTTTGAATGACTTTCAACAACACTCTATCTCTGATAGTTGGTATGTAAATTTCTCTTGGTGGCTTTCCCTTTCCTTTACTTAATAATTTTAATTTATATCGACTAAATTTATACTTATTTTTAGATATCTTTCGATTTATGAGAGTTAACTCATTGTTTAAATCCTTGTTAAATTGGGTGTGACTTATATTATCTATGCCAATGGCGTAGCTATAATATACATGTTGATTATATGTTTCATGCAGATTTTCAATAGAAATTCTTGATTTAAATATTTTAGTATTAGACATGTTGCTGTTGCTGCCAATTATATTCTGTAAATATAATTGTGCAAATTGGTAGCATATAAAGAATAACTAAAATTATAATATTAGTTATTTTTCTATAAGCATATTTAAATTTTTCAAAATATGTTGGTTTTGGATTTATATTTACTCTATCTTCTTCTGGGGTTGAATAGTATATCTCTACTTTTGCAGAAATATAATCAATATCTTCATGGTTTTCACAACTATCTAATAGTTTTTGGTATTTTTCATTAGTTGCTATGTCATTTTTAGGTTCTAGTAAAGCTAAATTTTCATAACATTGCTTTATGCTAAGAGATCTGGCCTTGAAATTTAATGATGAAACAAAGCAGGACATAGTAAGAGTTAAAACAGAGAATATTATAAGAATATTGGGGTCGAGCTGATTTTGTTTTATTCCTAGTAGATATAATGATTTTGCATTTAAGGTTGATGCTGCTACTGTAAATAATGAATACCAGATTAGTAATAATTGTGAATGAAAGTTATAAGCTAATAATCTTTTCTCGTGAAATATTTTAGATTTTTTTGTCCACCAAATTTTATCGTTGATTTGCATGCTATTTTGCCTTGATTTTATTATATATGGTGCATTTAGGCCATCAAAAAGTAACAGAGTATTATCCTTATTTGAAGGATCAGGCAAAAGCCTAGTAGCGAAAAGCTACTCTAAATCAGTAGCACCTATATTTGCATACAGATGATATCAAAAGATATATGGCCAAAATGCTTGATGATCATATAAGAAAACCCTGCTAATTAAAAGCAGGGTTAATAAGATATTTAAAGAAGCTAGATAATCAACCCTGCAACACACTCACATCAGCCACAGCAGTAAACAAGTTACGTAACTGAGCCAATAAACGTAAACGGTTTGCTTTCAACTCTGCATCATCAGCCATGACCATCACGCCTTCAAAGAAGGCATCAATTGGCGCACGAAGCGCAGCAAGCTTAGACAATGCTTCGGTATAATTACGCGCAGCAAGTAAAGGCTGAACTACTGGTGTTAAAGCTGATAACTCTGCAAAAAGTGCTTTCTCAGCAGCTTCAACCAAGTTCGCTTCAACGACGCTTCCTTCAGGTGTTGCTTCTTTTGCAAGAATATTGGCAACACGTTTATTTGCCGCAGCCAATGCAGCCGCTTCTGGCAATGTACGGAAGTGATTCACCGCAGTCACACGCTTGTCAAAATCAAGAGGAGATTTTGGAGCAAGTGCTTGAACCGCTTGAATCACATCAACTGCAACGCCTTGGTCTTCATATTTGGCACGGTAACGACCTTCAAGGAATGCAACGGCATCCGCACGTGTCTTGTCATGATCTTTAACTATATCGCCATAACCTTGAAGCGCAAAATTAACCAGTTCTTCAATCGTCACATCAAGTTCATTTTCAATGATCAAACGTAAGATACCGATTGCAGAACGACGTAATGCAAATGGGTCTTTAGAACCTGTTGGCGCTTGACCAATACCAAAAATACCAACCAGCGTATCTAAACGATCTGCAAGCGCAATCGTTGTGCCTGTCTTGGTTTGTGGTAATACGTCACCCGCAAACTTAGGTAAGTATTGCTCACCTAAAGCTTCAGCAACTTCATGATTCTCACCCTCAAGGCGAGCATAATAAGTTCCTGCAATCCCTTGAAGTTCAGGGAATTCGCCCACAAGTTCAGAGGTCAAATCACATTTAGCCAGTAAAGCTGCTTTTTCAGCATCGGCTGCATTTGCACCTGTAATTGGTGACAATGCTACAGCTAATTTAGCAATACGTTCTGATTTATTCCAAAGCGTACCCAATTGTGCTTGGAATACCATATTTGCGAGTTTTTCTTTACGAGATGCAAGCGGTTGCTTTTGATCTTGTAGGAAGAAGAATTCTGCATCCGACAAACGAGGGCGTACAACTTTTTCATTGCCTTCAATAATTTGAATCGGATCTTTCGACTCAATATTTGAAATAGTAATGAAGTAAGGCTGTAATTTACCTTCAGCATTGATCAAACAGAAATACTTTTGGTTGTCCTGCATGGTTGTAATCAATGCTTCTTGAGGAACAGCTAAATAACGCTCTTCAAAAGTTGCACGTAATGCAACAGGCCATTCAACCAAGCTGGTGACTTCATCAAGTAAGTCTGCTGGGACAATCGCAGTTGCATTAACTTCATCAGCTAACTTTTTCACTTGATCTTGAATGGTTGCTTGACGCTTTTCAAAGTTCGCAACAACGTAAGCTTTTTCTAAAGCAGCAAGGTAGTCATTTGCATGCGCCAAAGTCACGGCTTCAGGTGCATGGAAACGGTGACCATAAGTCACATTACCTGCTTTATGATCTTGAATGGTTGCTTCAACCACTTGATCATCTTTCAGCAATACCACCCATTTTACTGGACGCACGAATTCAGTACGACTTGCAGCAGAACGCATACGTTTTGCGATTGGTAAGTTGTCTAATGCAGTTTGTAAAATTTGTGGCAGTAAAGCATCAAGGCTTTGACCTTTCACATCTTTCAAAAAGCAAACTTTTTCAACTTTGCCTGCTTGGAACGTCGAAAGCTGATCAACCGTGATGCCTTGACCACGCATAAAGCCTTCAAGTGCTTTAGTTGGTTTGCCTTCTGCATCATAAGCGGCTTGAACAGCAGGGCCGTCAAAACGTTTTTGTGTGTCTGCTTGAGCAGCATCAATATCAACAATTTTGAGCGCTAAACGACGTGGTGCAGCATAAGCTTCGATCGCAGCAAAATTTAAGCCTGCATCTTTTAAGCCTTTTTCCGTTTCAGCTTTTAAGGCATCACGTAAAGTTTTTAAGCTTTTTGGTGGAAGTTCTTCACAGCCAAGTTCGAATAAAACAGTATGCTTTGTCATTATTTATTCTCCTTCGCTTTTTCAGCTTGGGCTGCTTCTGCTTCAACTTGTGCTTTTAACTGTGCTAATACTTCATCACGTAAATGTGGTTCTGCCATTGGGAAACCGAGTTTCGCGCGCGCAGCCACATAACTTTGAGCGATTGAACGCGCTAAGGTACGAACACGTAAAATATAACGTTGACGCTCAGTCACGGAAATCGCACCACGCGCATCTAATAAGTTAAAGCTATGCGATGCTTTAATCACTTGCTCATAAGCAGGAAGTGGAAGTTCAGCATCCATTAAACGAGCTGCTTCAGCTTCATAGAAATCGAATAATTCAAATAATTTATCGACTGGCGCATATTCGAAGTTATAGGTCGATTGTTCCACTTCATTTTGATGGAATACATCACCGTAAGTGACTGTACCGAATTGACCTTTGGTCCAAACAAGATCGTAAACTGAGTCTACACCTTGAAGGTACATTGCAAGACGTTCTAAACCGTATGTGATTTCACCAGTAACAGGGTAGCATTCAACACCACCGACTTGCTGGAAGTAAGTGAACTGAGTCACTTCCATACCATTTAACCAAACTTCCCAACCTAAGCCCCAAGCGCCTAGTGTTGGAGATTCCCAGTTGTCTTCTACGAAGCGAATATCGTGGGTCAGTGTATCGATGCCGATCGCTTTTAACGAATCAAGATAAAGCTGTTGGATATTGTCTGGGTTTGGCTTAAGTACCACTTGGAACTGATAATAGTGTTGTAAGCGGTTTGGGTTCTCACCATAACGACCATCTTTCGGGCGGCGTGAAGGTTGAACATAAGCCGCGTTCCAAGTTTCTGGACCTAATGCGCGTAAGAAAGTTGCAGTGTGGAATGTCCCTGCACCCATTTCCATATCATATGGTTGTAATACGACGCAGCCTTGCTCCGCCCAATAGTTTTGTAGGGCAAGAATTAAGCCCTGAAATGTATCAATATGCGATATAGCACGACTCATGGTGCATCCACTGGAATCAAACAAAAATTGTGGTTAAGTATAAGGATTTTCGGGTGCAGTGCAAAGGATTCAAGCGTTTCAGCGACAAGTTCTGATAATAAATTATTTAAACGCTTTTGTTTAATTTTCGAGTTAATTCAAAACGGACCCAATAGCCGACATATTTTCCCAGTTGGCAAAGTTCTGAATGGAAGACCATTCACATAAACGTCACCTCATGACGCATAACATCTTTACCAATCTTAATTTTCAAATCATGAAATGTTAGCTTTGAAATGATGTTGTCACTGAGGTGTTTGCTATGTCTGATCGCATTCGTGAAAAATTACAAATTCTTGCGGACGCAGCTAAATATGATGTGTCCTGTTCCTCTAGTGGTAGTGACCGTAAAAATAAAGACAAAGGTTTAGGTGATGCCAGTCGGGCAGGGATTTGCCATAGCTATACCGAAGATGGGCGCTGTGTTTCATTGCTGAAAATCTTGTTCAGTAATGTCTGTATTTTTGATTGTGCTTATTGTGTGTCACGCCGTTCTAATGATGTCAAACGTGCTGCATTTACCGTACAAGAAGTGGTTGATCTGACCATTAATTTTTATCGTCGTAATTATATAGAGGGATTATTCCTTAGCTCAGGTATTTTTAAATCCGCAGACTATACGATGGAGCGGATGCTTCAAGTGGTGAAAAAACTACGTCTAGAGGAAAATTTTAATGGCTATATTCATCTCAAAACTATTCCTGGAGCATCGCCTGAGCTGATTCATGAAGCAGGACTTTATGCTGACCGTATGAGCATCAATTTAGAAATGCCAACTGAGATCGGATTAAAAGCGTTTGCTCCTGAAAAATCCCATCAAGAAGTACAAAAAGACTTAGGCTTAGTGCGTGATCGACTAATTCAACTCAAAGATGAACGTCAAATTATTAAGCATGTTCCAAAATATGTACCCGCAGGGCAGACCACGCAAATGGTGGTTGGTGCGCATCAAGAAACCGATCAAGATGTGTTGGTAATGGCAGATCGACATTACAAGGAGTTTAAACTGAAACGGGTGTATTTCTCAGGTTATATTCCAATCAACACAGAAAATAATTATCTTCCTGCTGTCGGTTCAGCACCACCTTTGTTGCGTGAAAATCGTCTTTATCAAAGTGATTGGTTGATGCGTTTTTATGGTTTTGAAGTCAATGAAATCGTCAATGAAAAATACCCACATCTTGATTTAGATGTAGACCCCAAACTGAGTTGGGCGTTGCGTCATCCTGAGCAGTTTCCAGTGGATTTAAATCGTGCTGACTATCGCATGATCCTTCGTGTACCAGGCATCGGAGTGAAGTCAGCTAAGAAAATCGTGCAAGCGCGTCGTTTTGGCAAGATACATACTGATTTATTGAAACAACTCGGTGTGGCATATTCACGTGCCCAGTTTTTTATTCGTTGTGAAGACAGTCCAAGGTTTCAAAAGGAACTTTCTACGACTGATATTCGTCAGCAAATATTAACGCAGGGTTCATCCAAGTACGTCAAACAACTGTCACCTCAGTTGAGTTTAGGATTCTAAACATGCTCAGTGATGGTGTGGTTTATTACTATTTTGATGGCTCTATGGTCGGTTTACTCAACTGCGTATTTCGTGCTTTTCAATTTAAAGAATTCCACGTGCAATTGTGTTTAAACCAAGGCGCACAGCATGGTTTATTTGCCACGGTAGTTGAAATTCCAAATCACGAGCAACATGCAGCACGTGTTTGGTCAGCCTTAAAGCAGAAATTGTCGCATTCATCTTTGAGACAATTTTATTTTGCCTATTTATCTGAATCTTTGGATGCCTATCAGCATTTATTTAATTACTGTATCTATGTCTTTCGACATCAACATTCAGTTGAGAAGAATTATTCGCATCCTAGTGTTTTAGCGATATCGCAATGGACGAAAAAGGTCGGGCGAGAAAAGCATCGTATGGAAGCTTTTGTGCGGTTTAAGAAAACCACAGATGGTTTATTTTTAAGTTTAGTTCGACCTGATTTTAATGTATTACCTTTGATACAGCCGCATTTTAAGCGTCGTTATCAAGATCAACGTTGGTTGATTTATGACGAACAACGCAAATATGGATTGTATTATGACTTACACGAGATTCATGAGGTGTCTTTAGATGCTCATCAGATTGACCGTAATATTGAAAATGGGGCCAGTCAAAACTTTCAATTAGAATTAGATGAACAAGAAGAATTATATGATCAGCTTTGGAAAGATTATTTCAATAGTATCAATATTAAAGAGCGTCAGAATGTGAAATTGCATGTGCAATATTTGCCTAAACGCTATTGGCGTTATTTGAATGAAAAATACGTTTGATCTTCTCTCTTATTTAAAGCGATAAAAAAAGCGCCGAAGCGCTTTTTTATATTTAGAGGAAAAACCAGTAAACAAATATTGAAACCAGTGCGATACATAAAATATTGAGGATAAAGCCAATTCGCATCATTTCACTTTGTTGAATATGCCCTGTACCAAATACAATCGCATTCGGTGGTGTTGCGACAGGGAGCATAAACGCACATGAAGCCCCGATTCCGATGACAACCACAAGAATTTCTTTTGGAATTCCCATTTGATCAGCGATTGCTGCAAATACTGCAACCAGCAGAGCAGCTGAGGCTGTATTACTGGTAAATTCAGTTAAGAAAATAATAAATGCAGCTACAATCACGATGACTAGGAATGGTGAGGCATCACCAAATGCATTTGCCAGAGTTTGCCCAAGTACCAAAGAAGAACCAGAGTCTTTTAAAACGGCACTTAAAGTTAAGCCACCACCAAATAGCATTAATACGCCCCAGTCCGTATTGTCTGCAATATCTTTCCAAGTGGCGATTCCTAAGATCACGACCATACAGGCTGCGAGTACTGCAATCCATGTATCAGGTTGAGTAATTCCAAACTGTTCGCTGACGCTTTTACCAAAAATCCATGCCAATGCAGTGATAGCGAAAACTAACATGGTTAGAATACGATCACGGTTCCAAGGGATAGTTTCTGTTCTGAATTCCACACGATGATTAAGTTTAGGTCTGAGCACGATATACAAACTAAATAACATCGCAGGGAAAATGATGAGCATCATAGGCAAACCGACTTTCATCCAGTCTGCAAAATCATAGCCTAATGCTTTCGCTGCAATCGCATTGGGTGGTGAGCCAACTAAAGTACCTAAGCCGCCAATACTTGCTGAATAAGCAATACCTAAGAGAATGAATACGAAAGTTTTACGTTCTTTTTGCGCATCAAAATGTGAAAGCAAACCCAATGCAAGTGGAAGCATCATAGCCGCGGTAGCAGTATTTGAAATCCACATCGACAAAACGGCTGTGACCAAACAGATGGCTAAAACAGCTACTCCCAGATGCCCTCTAGACATTGCAATAATCCACATGGCAATTTTTCGATCAAGTTTTTGCACATGCAATGCAGTTGCCAAGGCAAAACCACCAAAAAATAGAAAAATCGTTGGATCAGCAAAAGTACTCAGTGCTTTAGTGGTAGAAATTGCTTCAATCTCACCATCTCCTCCCACACTCGGCATACCGACGAGAACCGCGAGCACAGGGACTAGCAATGCCGTGATGGTGATGTGAATAGCTTCAGTCAGCCACAAAATACCGATAAATAACAACAGACTTAGACCTTTATTGGCATTTTGGTCATAAGGCAAAATTTCATATAAACCGAAAGACAGCAGTGCTGCAATTGCAATAATCACCCAGCCACGGATTAAGCCTTTGGGCATGGCATTGGTGGGTGTTTCGAGGTGAGGAACATTCATAAAATATCCTTATTTGAGTTGTTCTAGTTGCGATAGCGTATACAACTGAATAACCATAAAGTCTCAAAGAACTAGAAGTAAATATTAAGTTCTGCCATCTATGTAAAATCTTTTTAAATCATGTTGATTCCCTGCCACAGTGCATTGGTACCGAGTACAGTCAAAATGACTAAAATAAGGCGTTTGAATTTTTGTTGGGAAATATGAATTCTGATCTTAGAACCAAGATAAATAAAAAATAATGAAAAAAACGTAATTGCACACAATAGATATATCTGTGCCTGATCAAAGGTCAAAAGCGTTGGGTAGAGTATCGAGAACTGGATTAATTTGCTGGCAAGAAAGCTAATGTTGGTAATCATCACGATGTCATTTTTACTGTGCTGTGTACTTAACAAATACATCATCAAAAATGGAGCCATCGCATTGGTTGCGCCTCCAATCACACCTGCAAGCAACCCAAATATGAGCATGTTTTTAATTGAGCGATCTAGGTGCAAAGGTTCCGATCTAAATTGATCTAATACATAGAGCCAAATGACCATCCCTAACAACAGCTTGAGATAACTTTCATCAATATAAAGCAGTAGCATGACGCCAAACAGACTTCCAATCAGGCTACTGCCGATAAGACTCCAGTAATTTTTTACATAATATAATAGGGAGATCGAGGCTTTTTCATGCGTCCCTAACACACTTAGATTCATGATAATACATGGAATAAGTACCATCGCGATGGCAGTCTGTAGAGGGTAAAACAGAGACAATGCTGCTGTACTGATCATCGGAAATCCGAAACCACTCAGACCATGTAGTAATGCTGCTAATGCACACAGCAGCAGTGTTAAAAACTCAGTTTTATACAAAACAGTTCTCTAGCACAGTAGTGAATTGATCAATCATCGGTATTGGTTAATTTATAATATTTGGTAAAAATTGCTTGAATAATAGATTATCTCATATCTTTAAGATGTAACTTGAATACACCTTATTTGGCTTTGCGCGTATACTTGCTTCGTTCGAAAATCAAAACATCCAACCAGCAAGGTGCATTGTGAACTTGACCCAACTAGACTGGATAAATTTACTAAAACCTAATTATAAAGTTCTTCCAGTGAAAGAACGTGTGTTCTCAGGCTTTGGCGCACTGTGTGGTTTGGCGATTTCTTCTTTGATTAGTTGGTATGTATTGGGCGGGATGAATGCCTGGTATATCGCGCCGATGGGTGCATCTTCCGTTTTATTGTTTGCAGTTCCAAATAGTCCATTAGCACAGCCTTGGAATGTGGTGGTTGGTAATACTTTAGCGGGATTTATTGGGGTGGCATGTACCCAGCTTTTACCTGATTTAACCACAGCATTTAGTGTTGCTGTTGGATTGGCTATCTTTATGATGATGACCACAGATTCATTACATCCACCAAGTGGTGCTGTAGCTATTACTGCGGTTTTGGGTGGAGAAGCTGTACATAAGCTCGGCTTTCATTTTATCCTTTACCCTGTATTGCTCAACTCACTTTTATTACTTGTTTTTGCAGTGTTTTTTAATCGACTGATTGGGCGAAATTATCCGACTATGCCTCATCTCAATGAACGCTCCAAAGACCCAACACCTACTCAAAAAGTATCGATTCAACCCAAAGATATCGAATATGCCTTAGAGCAACACACTGAACTATTAGATATCAGCCAATACGATTTAGAGAAAATCATTTTAGAAGCACAAGAACATGCGAATGAGCGATTAAATCATTCGTTCGTATGTCAGGACATTATGAGTCGAGATGTAATTAAATTATATGAGAATGACGATATTCATCAGGCTTTGGACAAGTTTAAATCGGTTAATTTAATGAGTCTGCCTGTTGTGAATGATCAAGAGCAATTGGTTGGAACTCTGGCATTGTACGAAGTTGTTGAGTGGTTCAAAGGAGCCACTGATCCGCGAAATTCTTGGCAACATTATGTGAAACAGATCATGAGTCGTCGAGTTGTGAAAGTTGATCCATTACAACCGATTCAAGATCTTGTACCTTATTTTGTTGAAAAATCTTTTAATTATATTCCTGTGGTCGAAGAGCTGCGTTTAATTGGAATTATTAGTCGGGCTGATATGATTGCGGTCTTGCATCAGCAAATCAAACAACAATCTTCAGTATTTTGAGCAAAAAAAAGCTACGGTTGTATAGGGGTAAATCCAACCGTAGCGACCAAACTAAAAAATAAGATTAACGTTTGATTCCTTGATCTTCATACACTGTTTTAACAGGTTGGTTGTAACCTTGCACGTGCTCAACTCGATTCGCCTGTCTTTTTGGAATGACTAACCACATGATTAAATACACCAAAATACCTGGGAAAGCGGCGCTCATAATTGAAATAATCACAAAGATTAAACGTAGTAAATTCGCATTCCAACCAAAACGTTCCGCAATACCGCCCATTACACCAGCGATCATGCTTTGTTGGTTTGAGCGATATAAACCAGAATTGGCCATCGAGTTTTTCTCCTTAAATAAATGAAACAACAGGGAAAAATCAAAAAATTGAGATAATGTGCTGTTGTTATATTAGAGATAGGGTCAAATTCATTTTTTTAAAGTTTCTGTAAGCGAGAGAATAGTTACGGTATGTAAAGAATTGATGGAAAAACCGACACTATCGCCTAAAATGCACCGACTTAACGCATCTTGTGATAGCAACCTGCGATTTCAGACTCATCGTTACTTTATTTCTATTCCTTCTGTAGATGTGTAAATGTATATCCTGTTCTTTATGATTTACACGGGGTGGAGAGGTCTTGAATAAAATGAACGATGTTGATGTTAGAGAATGATGAATATGCAGTTTCGGTTATTCTTACAGCCCCTCAGTGTAGGAACTCTATTGGTTTTAGGTTTGACAGCATGTGATGGTCATCATCCTGAACCAGCGATATCACACAGTCAAACCCAGCCTAAACCTGTTGAGGCGGCTGTATCGACTGTGCTTGTAGATGATCAAGCAGTTTTCAGTGAAGGTGTTGCTTTAACTAAAGTAGCAGGTCAGGCAACCATTCCTCATGTTGCATCGAAACATATAGAAAAACCATCACCGCAAGATTTGATCTATGCCGGGCGTTATCATGCGCGTATTCCATGTTCTGATCCTTTTGCTGGATGTGTGAACAATGAAAACGAAGCCGAATATATTATTAATTTACTAGATGATGGATCTGTATTTTGGACCAATACCAGCTTTGGACGTTTGGGCACTGATTCATCACAGAATATTGCCAAAATTGAACAGACCTGTAAGCAGGTTCATTGGCATGTTCATAAAGATCAAAATGAAATCATGATTCGTTGTGATGCAGCGGATGTGAATTTGTACTATCAGATTAATGCGAATCAAGATTTGGTAATGAATTTAGACAAGATTTGGAATGGTGATCACGGACAAAATCGGAAGTTTTTTAACGAATATCCGTTTCCTAAGAAAGCCTATGTTTTTGAAAAAGTAAAATCATGATGAATTTAAATATAAAAAAGAGCGCTTAAGCGCTCTTTTTTTATGCAGTTCCGATTAGTAATCGAAGCTGAAGTGTTCTGGTGCAAGAGAAGTCAATGTACGAGAAGTCGATACCATTGATTCTGCATGACCTTGGGCACGTGGCAATAAACGGTCAAAGTAGAAATCTGCAACTTTGATTTTTGCTTTATAGAATTCTGGAGTTTCAGCACCGTTACCAGCTTCTAATTTTTCAGAAGCGATTACAGCTTGTTGAGCCCAGAAGTAAGCCATCATTACATAACCAGAGAACATCAAGAAATCATTAGAAGCAGAAGATACGATGTCACGGTCTTTACGCGCTGCAAGCATGATGCGAACAGTTAATGTATTCCATTGAGCGCAAAGCTTAGTTAAGTCCCAAGCGAAGCGACGTAAATACTTGTTGCGAGCATGTGCAGCACAGAATTTTAAGATTTCAGCAGTATAGTCACGAACAACTTTACCTTTTGAGCTTAAAAGCACTTTACGACCTAATAAGTCAAGTGCTTGGACACCCGTTGTACCTTCATACAATGTTGAGATACGTGCATCACGTGCGATTTGTTCCATGCCCCATTCTTTGATGAAACCATGACCGCCATATACTTGGATACCATGGTTTGCAGCTTCCAAACCTAATTCAGTCAAGAAACCTTTAAGAATTGGAGTATAGAAACCAAGTTTGTCATCGGCAGCTTCATAAGCAGCTTGATCACCACTTGCCAGCGCATCAGCCATTTTATCTGCAAGTTTGGCAGCGTGATAAATCATTGCACGACCACCTTCAGCTACAGCTTTTTGAGTTAAAAGCATGCGGCGAACGTCTGCGTGGTGAATGATCGCATCAGCAACACGCTCTGGCTCTTTTTTACCAGAAAGTGCACGCATAGACATACGGTCTTTCGCATAAGGTAAAGCACCTTGGAAAGAAAGTTCAGCGTGTGCGATACCTTGAACAGCTGTACCAATACGTGCAGTGTTCATGAAGGTAAACATGGCATGTAAACCTTTGTTGATTTCGCCGATTAAGTAACCAGTTGCGTTATCAAAGTTCAATACAGCAGTTGCTGAAGCACGGATACCCATTTTGTGTTCGATCGAACCACAAGAAACCGTGTTACGCTCACCTACACCACCATCAGCAGTTGGGATGAACTTAGGTACGATGAATAACGAAATACCACGAGTACCAGCAGGTGAATCTGGAAGACGTGCAAGTACGATGTGGATGATATTCTCTGTTAAATCATGCTCACCTGCAGAGATGAAGATTTTTGTACCAGAGATTTTGTAAGTACCGTCAGCAGCAGCTTCTGCTTTAGTTTTTACTTGACCTAAGTCAGTACCACATTGAGGCTCAGTTAAGCACATTGTGCCAGACCAAGTACCTTCAACGAGTTTAGGCATATATGTATTTTTTTGCTCATCAGTACCGAATTGCATGATGGTGTTCATACAACCTGTACTTAAACCAGGATACATCGTGAACGACCAGTTCGCAGTACCCATCATTTCTGATTTGATAAGGTTTAAAGACATTGGTAAGCCTTGGCCACCAAACTCTTCTGGATAAGAAAGACCTTGCCAACCACCCATTACAAATTGGTCGTATGCTTCTTTGAAGCCTTTAGGAGTAGTTACTTCGCCGTTGTTAAAAGTACAACCTTCTTCGTCGCCAGACTGGTTGATTGGAGAAAGTACGTTTTCGCAGTAATCAGCCGCACCTTCAAGAATCATGTCAACTGTATCAGCATCAGCATTTTGACCACTTGTCAAAGTTTGGTAATGTGCTGGATAATCGAACACTTCATTCATTAAGAAGCGAATATCACGGAGCGGGGCTTTATAAGCTGGCATAATCTTAATCCTGTATTTGAATCGTTGTGGATTATCTGTATCAGTACTTTGATTATTCACAGTGGTGATAAAAATACATTGATAAACACTGTGGAAAAGACTGTCAGAAAAGCTAATTAAGGCTAAAAACACTTAGTTGAAAATTCAATTTTCTGCTAAAGTTTTAGACTCGTTTTGAATATGAAAATGATCCATTTAGTAATTGAAAATATAACGATATAAAGGTGTTTGATAAAGCTATGCGTTTAAAATATTTAACATTATGTTTGTTTGGTCTTAGTATTTCAGGTTGTTCTCAGCATGTCATTAAAACCAATTCAAGCTCTTCTAGTTTAGAGCAAAAAGCAATAAATAGCATCAATGCGATGTACGAATATCCGAGCTACGACTATCGGGGGAAATTTAATATTCATGTTGACCTTGATCAGCATAAAGCTGAAGCAGATCAACAGAAAGATGTTTTAGATGCTGCTTTGAAACAAAAGGTTGATCAATATCTGCGCGAGCAAAAAGTCAATTTGGATGCAAAACAAAAACAAGCACTATATAAAGCTTTGGCAGAGCAACCGAAAGGTTTGGGCAATAGCAAGTTTGATAAATTTGCTCGAGTAATGGCTAATATCTTAAATGATATGCAATTTGAGTATGATGGATCTGTGCATTATCGCCAAAAGATAGGCTCGTTTAACCTCACTGCTCGTTATGAAAAGCCAACCTTATTGGTTCAAGCAAAAGTTCCGATGGTTTTGGATTTAAATAACTACAAGTTCTACATCAATTATTTTGCATTGATGCCATACTTGGTGAATAAAGAAAATCAGAACAATTTAGCGTATTTAGATTTTTCAAAATACCAAGGCTTGTTTAAACAAGTCGATTACAAGAAATTTGCAGAATACATCAAAGCATCGAGTGCTATTTACTATCGTTTAGCTGATCCAAACAGTATTCAAGCTTTGTCGGTGAGTTCTGCTGATCAAGCTGCGGGTGTGGTAGAGAAAATTCGTTTAAAAACCACAATTGAAGAGCTGGTTCTGCAAGCGAATCTATATAGCAAAGTGAATGAAAAATACTTAATGCAAAGTATTTTGAAATTTGATGAGCAAAATCTTGAAAAATTGATTTCAGAACAAGACAAAACAGACACTGCTTCAAAGGCTAAACAAAGTGGCACTTTATTAAATTCAAAGACAGCAGCTGATGATGCGAGTGTGGTGAGCCAAGAGTTGTATCGTTTAGTGAATCAACACTTTGGAGTACAAGAGCCAGAGGATGAATATACTGAAGAGGCAGATGCAACCAAAGTCGCAGCAGAGGATGTGGCTCAAGAAGCTGAAGATATTTCAGAAGAGGCTGATGCCGTTGCAGAGTCTGCCACCGCGACAGAACATGTGCTAACAGGCGAGCAATGTACAGCATTACAAAATGCTGCCAAAACAAATTTTGGTGATATTCAGTATTGTCAAACCATGTACGATGTCGATGTTTTGGGTGAGCAGAAAACGCCATCGGGTTTCTTGTCTTATATTGAAAAATTGGTCGCAGTTGAAAAAGAGTTTGTTCAATACGATCAAAATCAATTTATTGATGATCAGGGCTTTAAAGCACTTTGGCTGAAGCATCAAGCAGACATTCAAAAAGCATTACCACCCGTTGAAAAGCGTAATCCTTTCGTGATGGATGTTGGCTTGGATGCACAAGGACGTGCAGTCAAACTTGATTATGACTTGAATTATGCACTGCCTGAGCTGAAGTCGAGTTTTAATATCAAAGCAGATATGCTGGTGACAAATTACGGTAAAGCAACCCCGATTGATCAAGCTCAGTTAAAGCAAGCTAAAACATGGGCGGAAGCGAGTAAGGGTTCTATCCTTGAACAAGCGATCGGCAGTTTCTCTGAAAAATTAGGTCAAACAGGCATTCAAGAGCGCTCAGCACAGCCTTATACATTATCTTTGGATGATCAGCTCAAAGTAATTGCTGAGCAGCGTTACGATGCTACACAGTCATATGAACAAACCTACAAAGCGGTGTTCATTGCTAAATTGGTTGAGAGTAATCCAAGTCTTGCGAAACGTTACACTTCTCAAGAGCTACAAGAAGTCGCAAGTGTCTATGCTTATTGGTTCTCAGATGAAGAGGTATATAGTCCTGAAGGTAAGGCTCTGAAACAGATCGAAAGCTTACAGAAAAAACACCATTTGGAGCAAGAAGATCAGTTTGATGATAAGTTGGGTCAAGCCGTAAATCGTTTAGTGACGGATGCAATGCGTGGTGACCAAGATCGTCAGCAATGGAAAAAGCTAAAAGCTCAATATAAGCAACCACAGCAATTGTTTGCGAAACAATATCAAATCCAGTTTGAACAAACCAATGGTATTTCGAGCGAAGAAAAGAGCTTGTTGGAGCAAACAGCGAATGTGCTGGGGCAAGTATATATAGATGCACGTAAAAATCAGCTTTCTGATAAATCATTGAAGGCATTGAAAATTGAACATAATGAATTTATTGATTATGAAATCTTCAAAGATGTTTATCAGAAAATGATAAGCACAAAATAATTCAGTTAAAAAGAACCTGCATCATGCAGGTTCTTTTTATGGTTTGATTTATAAGAAATCTTTTAATTCAGGTTTCACGCCATTCCAAATAGAGAAAGCTTCAATGGCTTGACCCACTAGCATGCCGAATCCATCTTTAGAAGGCACTTGTCTCATAAGGGCTTGATCAAGGAAACTTGATGGTTTTCCGTATGCCATTTCGTAGGCGTGATGAAAAATAAGTGTTTGGGGTAATTGCAAAGCTTCACCCGTTAAACTTGCCGAAGTCGCATTAATGACGAGGTCAAACTCACCTGTCAGTTGATCTAGGCTGATTGCATGTAGCTCAGTATCGGGCACAGCCGTTTTTAAATCTTCAACTAATTGTTCTGCACGGGCTAATGTACGGTTGGCAATCATAATTTGTTTTGCACCAGCTTGAACCAGAGGATAAATCACACCGCGTGTTGCGCCACCCGCACCCAAAATCAAAATACGGCTATTTGCTAAGTTCCAATTCAAAGCTTGTATCGCCGCAACTAAACCTTGCCCATCGGTATTATCACCATATAGTTGACCGTCTTGCATCCATAAAGTATTGACTGCTTTGGCAATCTTGGCACGTTCAGTGAGTTGGTCACATAACGCAAAAGCCTGCTCTTTAAATGGAACAGTGACATTCATGCCAACACCGTTTTGATCGAAGAACGCTTTAACTGCGGACTCGAAACCATCTAGCGGAGCAAGAATTTTTTTATAATTTAAATCAACGCCTGTTTTTGCTGCAAAAGCATGATGCAATTCTGGTGAGCGGGATTGTTCAATTGGATTTCCAATAACAGCAAATTGTTTCGTCATGAGTCATCAGCTTGATTGCGGTGGTCAAAGTTTATTAAAGATACATGGTGTGCCGCAATATTGATTTACATCTCGCACCATATGACAGGCTGATTTAATTTTCAGAACATGTTCAGATAAGACTGAATTTTGCTGAGATTTATACAAATTATGTTATGAGTATCTTTCTTATTAGACATGCCGAAAGCATTGCAAATATTAATCATCGTAGTGATTGTCACACGGACAGTTTTTACAGTTATTGATTACTTTGATCAAACAGCCTCAAAGTTTGAGTAAGTCTTTAATGCAAAATTTTAGATCAGATTTAATTCATAACCCTATCAAGAACACTGAGATCTTTATATTTAGAACTTAAATGAATGTACAAATAAAATACATCCCTGATTTATAAAAACAGGGATGTAAAGTAGGGATTATTTTGTTAAACCTAACCAATCTCTTGGTTTTAAATAATAATCTGTAAGTCGTTTCTCTGACGAGTCAGCGTCCCATTCTGGACGATACGACCAACCTGCTAGATTCGGTAAACTCACTAGAATTGACTCAATACGCCCACCTGTTTGTAAGCCGAACAAAGTGCCACGGTCATAAACCAAATTATATTCTACATAACGCCCACGACGATAAAGTTGGAACTCACGTTGCGCTTCTGTATAGGGTTGCTCACGATGCTTTTCAAAAATAGGTAAGATCGCCTCTAAGTACCCATTTCCAACGGCTTGCATATATTTAAAACAAGTTTCGAAATCCCACTGATTGAGATCATCAAAGAACAGCCCACCTACGCCACGTTGTTCGTCTCGATGCTTTAAATAAAAATAATCATCACACCATTGTTTATGTTCTGCATAAACATTTTCACCAAAAGGCTTGCATAAGTCATAAGCGGTTTGATGCCAATTTTGAATATCTTGATCATCTGGGTAAAAAGGTGTCAGATCGAAGCCACCACCAAACCACCAAACAGGATCTTGACCTTCAGGTTCGGCTACAAATAAACGAACATTGGCATGTGAGGTTGGAATATTAGGATTTTTAGGATGAATGACTAATGAAACGCCCAAGGCTTGTGCTTTTGCACCAGCAATCTGTGGATGGCGTTCTGTCGCTGAAGCAGGTAGTTTGCTGATGTTAATGTGGGAAAACATCACCCCACCTTTTTCGATTACTTCACCATTTTGTAGAACTCGAGAGCGACCACCACCGCCTTCGGTTCTCTCCCAATCATCAATGATAAACTCAGCGGTTCCACCGCCTGCACGTTCCTGTTGTTCTAAACCTGCGCAAATTCGTGCTTGTAGATCAAGTAAAAATTCACGAACACGTTGAATATCAGCTGAAGTTGGATGCTGCATGATGATCCTCTTGAGGTGATCTATATATTAGTAACATCAAAACATAAAACCATAAAAAAAATAAGGGATTTTTAATCATTCTGATTAAAAATCCCTTGATTGCTTTATTTTTAAACGTTTAAGAACGTGAATCAGAAGTCATCATTTTGATAGAGATGATCCATACGCTCACGTTTGGTCTTTAAATATTGCTCATTGAACGGATTTTTTCCAACAGTAAGTGGTACACGTTCAACAACATTAATACCAAGATCGGTGAGTGCTTTAAGTTTTAGAGGATTGTTAGTAATCAACTTAACCTCTTTGACTTGGAGATGATCGAGCATAATACTGCACATATCATAACGACGTGCATCAGCAGGAAGATTCAACAGAAGATTAGCATCAACAGTATCATGCCCTTGATCTTGAAGTGCATAAGCTCGGATTTTATTGGTCAATCCAATGCCACGACCTTCTTGACGTAAATAAAGGATGACACCTTGACCTGCTTCATTGATCAAATGTTGGGTTGCTTGCAGTTGAGGACCACAGTCACATTTCAGTGAGGCAAAAGCGTCGCCCGTAAGACACTCTGAGTGAATACGAACTAAAACAGGAGTATTTGGTGGAGTTTCTAAACCTTTAGAAAGCGCCACATGTTCTTCACCCGTCTTTGGGTCTTGAAACACGGAAATATTGAAGTCACCGAAAGCAGTTGGTAGCTTTGATGTTGCAATAAATTCAATCGGCACAGATTTATTCACCATTATCAGAAAAACTGTCAAAGTATAGCCTAATGTGTGAAGATTGCGTGAATTAGAATGTCTGATTTTTCACACAAGTTTTTCTTTTTCATACAAAGCACATAATAATAGTTGATAAACAGTGACATAATTCAGGATAATCTGATGGCTATACTGTAAATGTATGCAAGAGAATGTTCAGCACTACATCATTCGCACATGTGGCTGATTGAAGGTGCATCATGTTTAATTGTATGATCACCCCCATTTAACCCAGCTTCGGATTTGCCAGGCTTAAAAAGGCTTTGCCACATTATGTTGTATACCGAAATTCCAACTCAACGCCCTGTTACGCCATTGTTGGATGAAATCGATCATCCTGAGCAATTACGTCAGCTCGAGCAAAGCCAACTCCCTCAAGTGGCAGATGAGTTGCGTCAATATATTTTGTATGCAGCAGGACAAAGTGGTGGTCACTTTGGCGCAAATTTAGGTGTGATTGAACTGACAGTTGCTTTGCACTACTGTTTCAATACACCAGATGATCGTTTAGTTTGGGATGTAGGGCATCAAGCATATCCACACAAAGTCCTGACTGGGCGTCGAGAACGTATTACCACAATTCGTAGTAAAGGTGGTTTAGCTGCATTTCCAGCACGTGATGAATCTAATTTTGATACTTTCGGTGTAGGACATTCTTCAACAGCAATTTCTGCTGGATTAGGGATGGCACTCGCTCGCCGTTATCAGCAAAAGCCTTGCGAAGTTGTTGCGATTATCGGTGATGGTGCAATGACAGCAGGGATGGCTTTTGAAGCCATGAATGATGCTGTTGCACATAATGCTGATCTAATCGTGGTATTGAACGATAATGATATGTCGAT
Organism: Acinetobacter junii CIP 64.5; assembly: GCF_000368765.1. Classification (GTDB taxonomy): domain Bacteria; phylum Pseudomonadota; class Gammaproteobacteria; order Pseudomonadales; family Moraxellaceae; genus Acinetobacter; species Acinetobacter junii. The sequence continues at coordinate 1,474,684 of NZ_KB849655.1, read as the reverse complement.
CTCATGCAGCACGGGTGGTTTTGCAAAACATCTCGCTGCGATCTGGGAAACTGGTCAATTGGTCAATGTAAATGAACAGGGCGAAGCTTATGTTCAGCCACATCCAAAATGGACATACAATTCGCGTTTGCATCAATCTGCAACAGATGCAGCTGATAACTTATTTAAAGCGATTGGTTTTGACTATTTCGGACCTTTTGATGGGCACAATGTTGAACAACTTGCTCAAGTCTTCCACGCATTAAAAAAACGCAAAGGTCCGCGATTAGTTCACGTTTACACTAAAAAAGGTAAAGGTTTCGCTCCAGCAGAAGCAGATCCGATTACCTATCATGCCATTACTAAGATTACACCTACTGCTTCGGCACCAGTTAAAAAATCACCACCTAAATATTCAGATGTATTTGGACAGTGGTTATGTGACGAAGCTGCACAAGATGCACGTTTATTAGCGATCACACCTGCAATGTGTGAAGGTTCTGGCATGGTGAAGTTTGCACAGCAATACCCTGAACGCTTTTTTGATGTTGCGATTGCTGAACAGCATGCAGTCACTTTAGCAGCGGGTATGGCGTGTGAAGGTTTAAAGCCTGTTGTCGCGATTTATTCAACCTTCTTGCAACGTGGCTACGATCAGTTGATTCATGATGTGGCATTGCAAAATTTAGATGTCACCTTTGGTATTGATCGTGCTGGTTTGGTTGGCGAAGATGGTCCAACGCATGCAGGTGCATACGATTATGCCTATATGCGTACTGTACCTAATATGGTGATTATGGCGCCAAAAGACGAAAATGAATGTCGTCAAATGCTACACACTGCATATCATTATAAAGGTCCAACAGCAGTTCGTTACCCACGTGGTGCTGGAACAGGTGTAGAAATTCAACAACAAATGGCTGCTTTAGAAATTGGTAAAGCTGAAATCGTTGCAGAATTTAATTTGGATGCAGATCAGCAGATCAGTATTTTGGCTTTCGGGAGTCGAGTGGCAGCTTCAGTCGAAGCAGCGCAACAATTTGCGAATAAGCATGCAATAGGTGTGCGTGTGGTAAATATGCGTTTTGTGAAGCCATTGGATGAACAAATGATACGAACACTTGCTGAACGAACTCAGCTTTTCGTAACTGTTGAAGAACATGCCGTGATGGCAGGTGCGGGAAGTGCAGTAAATGAATTCCTCGCACAAGCAAAAATTGTAAAGCCAATCCTGAATTTGGGTTTGCCAGATGAGTTTTTACATCAAGCTACACATCAACAAATGCTCGCCGATTGTGGTTTGGATGCGCATGGGATTTTAGCTTCAATTGAACGTGCTTGGTTTTAGATAAAAAACGGAAATAATTTTTCGTAAACATTTTTCCCCTAAAAGCCCTTATATTTGATAGAATGTAAGGGCTTTTATGCATTATTCTTTGTCAAAATCTTCAAATTTGTAGTGGGTGTTCAATGGAACCTATGGTGGTTATGGCTGCGCGTGCGGCTCAAACAGTTGGTCAAGAGCTTTTAAAGGCACATCAAAATCGTCATAAACTCGATTTACAAGTTGAAGAAAAAGGCATTGATGGTCCAGTAACACGTGTTGATCGTTATTTGGAACAACTTACAATAGATACACTTCGCAAAAGCTATAAAAATCATAGTTTCCTAGGTGAAGAGTTTGGTATGCAAGAAGGTAAAGGTCACGACGCTGATTGGTGTTGGGTGATTGATCCTTTAGATGGTACTCAAAACTTTATCAATGGTTTCCCTCACTTTTGTATTTCTATCGCTGTACAACACAAAGGCGTGACACAACACGGTGTGATCTATGATCCAGTACGTGATGAGTTATTTTCAGCTAGTCGTGGTCGTGGCGCAGTGATGAATCAACGTCGTATTCGTGCGAATGTCAAAGATACTTTAGATAAAACATTCCTAGCAGTCGGTCATCCTTATCGCGCGAAGCGTAATGGTGAAATTGTTTCTTATGCAGAGCAACACTTTGCTTCGTTATTGGCAGTCACAAAATCTGGCGCTCAAATTCGTCGTGCAGGTTCAGCAGCTTTAGATTTGGCATATGTTGCTGCGGGTCGTTTTGATGGTTTCTTTGAATTAGGTTTAAAACCATGGGATATCGCTGCAGGCGAATTAATTGTTAAAGAAGCGGGCGGTGTGGTTGTGGATGCTCGTGGTGGTAATGATTCAATGGAAAATGGTCAAGTCATTGCTTGCTCAATGAAAATGTTAAAACCACTAATGCAAGCAGTAGTTCCAGCATGGAGCGAAGCTGCAAAATAAATTTTAGATTAAAAAACCCTCAATAATTTGAGGGTTTTTTATTATGATCTGATAATAATGAAGGAGTTATTTTTATAATTTCATCTTCTTTAATCGGTCAGATACAAATAATAAAGGTGATCCAGTAGAAAAACCTATTAAAAAGGGTGACTTTTAAAATTATTCTGCTATAATCCGCCCACGCACTTAAATTCCAGTTCATTACCTGAACATTCAGTTCTATTCATATTATGCGCACGCTGTCCATAGAGAGGACCACATCTTGCGCCCAAATCGCTTAGCGATTCTTCAGGTTGAGGCAGTAATCAAGCGTGCGTTAGTCCACATCGTCGTTATTCGGATTGCCGCTGAATTTCATATATTTTCAGCTTGAGTCGCTTTGCCGCTTTTTGCCGATGTCTATTTTTTGTATTTATTAAAATGGAGCACCCATTAGGGTGAAACTCTCTATGAGCAAAACTTTTGCCGAATTTTCTTTGCACGAAACCTTACAACAAGCCCTAGAAGGTTTAGGTTTTACTAGTCCAACTCCTGTGCAAGAACAAGCGATTCCAGCTGCGTTAGAAGGAAAAGATCTATTAGTTTCTAGCCAGACTGGTTCTGGTAAGACAGCAGCATTTTTACTCCCAACATTAAACGCTTTAACTGGTCAAGAAACTTTCGTGCCATTTAAAGAGCGCATGAAAGCGATTACCCAACCAAGTATTTTAGTTTTATGCCCAACGCGTGAATTGGCTCAACAAGTAAGCCAAGATGCGATTGCATTTGTACGTCATATGAAAGGTGTTCGTATTGCTGCAATTATGGGTGGTATGCCTTTTGGTAAGCAAATTCAACAGCTTAAAGGCGCGCAAGTTATTGTTGCTACTCCAGGTCGTTTACTTGACTTGGTTAATCGTCGTCAATTGAAACTTGATAAAGTTGAATCTTTAATCGTCGATGAAGCTGACCGTATGCTTGATCTAGGTTTCTCTGAAGATCTAGAAGCAATTGGTGAGTTAGCTGCAAACCGTAATCAAACATTAATGTTCTCTGCTACTTTTGCTGATCGTATTATTCGTCTTGCTGAACGTATGATGAATGATCCACAACGTATCGCAATCGAAACAGGCCACAGTACTAATACTGATGTAACTCAAACATTACATTGGACTGATGGCTTTGAGCATAAGAAAAAATTACTTACACACTGGTTATCTGACGAGTCAGTAGATCAAGCTGTTGTATTTGCAAGCACGCAAGAAGATACAGACATGCTTGCTGAAGAATTGGCTGAAGCAGGCCACTCAGTTGTTGCATTGCATGGTGCTATGCCACAAACAGTTCGTAACCGTCGTTTACGTAGTATTCGTGAAGGTCGTGCAAAAATCTTAGTTGCAACTGATGTTGCAGCACGTGGTTTAGACGTACCAACCATTTCTCACGTAATTAACTTCGGTTTACCGATGAAAAATGAAGACTATGTACACCGTATTGGTCGTACAGGTCGTGCGGGTCGTACAGGTCAAGCGATTACACTTGCGACTTATCGTGAGCGTGGCAAAATCCGTGCTTTAGAAGATTATTTAGATGCACGTTTAAATGTGTCTGAAATTGAAGGTTTAGAGCCATCTCCACCTCCTGCACGTTCAGGTCGTGATGGCGGCGGTCGTGGTCGCGGTGGTCGTGATGGCGGCGGTCGTGGTCGTGGTGGTTTTGGTGGCGGTCGTCGTTTTGAAGGCGAAAGCAATTTCAAACGTCGTGAAGGTGGTGATGATCGTCCACGTCGTAGCTTCGATGATAAACCACGTGGTGAACGTCCATCATTTGGTGGTGAAGATCGTCCACGTCGCGAATTCAATTCTGATCGTCCACGTCGTGAAGGTGGTTTTGAAGACCGTCCACGTCGTAACTTTGATGATAAACCACGTGGTGAACGTCCATCGTTTGGTGGTGAAGATCGTCCACGTCGCGAATTCAATTCTGATCGTCCACGCCGCGAAGGTGGTTTTGATGATCGTCCAAAGCGTACATTTGGTGGTGAAGATCGCCCACGTCGTGAATTCAATTCTGATCGTCCACGTCGTGAAGGTGGCTACAACGATAAACCACGTTTTGACTCGAATGATGACAACCGTGGTAATCGTGTAGATTATAAACCACGTCGTGAAGGTAGCTTCGGTGATCGTCCAAAACGTGATTTTGGTGATCGTCCAGCACCTCAACGTGAAGGTGGCTTCGGTGACCGTCCAAAGCGTAGCTTTGGTGGTGAAGATCGTCCAAAACGTACATTCGGTGGTGAAGACCGTCCTAAGCGTAAATTTGGTGAAGATCGTCCAGTACGCGGTACACGTGAAGAAACTTTCGGTGGCGACCGTCGTCGTAAAAACGACTTCTAATCGTTAAAAAACGATAAAATGAAGAAGCCAGTTGAAAAACTGGCTTTTTTATTACTTGATATTCATGTAGAATCGGTAAAAATGTGTTCTAGTTCAAATTTTATATAAAAAATGAATAATATTAAGCAAAATAACAGTTTTGTTGCTCAAGCATGGTCTTTCGTTTGCAATGAAGGGCTACCGTGTCTATTTGTCATTCTCATGTTATGTAATGGATTATTCTTTGCATATGCATTGTTTGATGAAAACAATTCTGACAGTTTTAATGCCAATAATACGATGCATGTTGCGAGTGAATCCGCGTCTAAGAATAACTACATAAATTAAATAATCTTGATACATCCCTTATCAAAATAAAAACAAGTGCTTAATCTTTCAGTGTATAGTATGCGTGCATAAAAAGTGCAGGAATGAATGCCCTTATGAATAATAAAACTCCTCGCGATACTGAAGCCTTAATTGAAGTTAAACACTTGAGCTTTAATCGAGGGGAACGTGTCATTTATGATGATGTTTGTCTCAAAATTCGACGTGGTCAGATTACTGCAATCATGGGGCCGTCAGGTACAGGTAAGACAACATTATTAAGACTCATTGGTGGACAATTAACTCCTGATCGGGGTGAGGTTTTAATCGATGGTAAAAATATAGCAGCAATGTCTCGTCCTGAGCTATTTACAGCTCGTGCGCGTATGGGAATGTTATTTCAAAGTGGTGCGCTGTTTACTGATATGTCGGTATATGAAAATGTTGCATTTCCGATACGAGCTCATACGAAGTTACCTGAACATATCATTGCAGAGCTTGTTGCCTTAAAGCTTGAATCTGTTGGTTTACGCGGTGCAGAACAATTAATGCCATCAGAACTTTCTGGAGGTATGAATCGTCGTGTTGCTTTAGCACGTGCGATTGCACTTGATCCAGAATTGATTATGTATGATGAACCTTTTGCTGGGCAAGACCCGATTGTGAAAGGTGTTTTAACTCGATTAATTCGTTCTTTACGTGAAGCATTAGATTTAACAACGATTATCGTATCGCACGATGTGGCAGAGACCTTATCGATTGCTGATTATATTTATGTTGTTGCTGAAGGTAAAATTCAGGGTGAAGGTACACCTGAACAATTAGAAAATCATGCTTCACCATTTGTGCGCCAATTTTTAACAGGATCAGCTGAAGGACCTGTCGAATATCAATTTACTCATCAAGCTTATTTAGATAACGAGGTTCGTCCATGAATACGATTGCCTGGTTAGGTAGACTCGTTATTGAGCGGGTGAAAGGCATTGGTGCAGCGTCACTAATGTTGATTCAGATTTTATTTTCAATGCCATCCAAAGGCGGATTTCAGCGTTTTATCTACCAAATGTACCGTGTCGGAGTGATGTCATTATTGATTATCTCTGTCTCAGGTTTATTCATTGGTTTGGTACTGGGTTTACAAGGTTATTCGATCTTGGTGAATGTCGGTAGTGAAGCAATGTTAGGGACGATGGTGTCTTTGACATTACTTCGTGAGCTTGCACCTGTAGTCGCTGCATTATTATTTGCAGGACGTGCTGGTTCGGCGCTTACTGCTGAAATCGGTTCGATGAAACAGAGCGAACAGCTTGCCAGTATGGAAATGATTGGTGTTGATCCGTTAAAGCAAATCGTTTCACCACGTTTATGGGCAGGTATTGTAAGTTTACCGATGCTGACTGTCATTTTTGCTGCAATTGGTATTGTCGGTGGAAAATTAGTTGGTGTTGATTTCCTCGGAGTGGACGAAGGTTCATTTTGGGGTGGAATGCAAAGTAGTGTGCAATTTGGACATGATGTTGTTAATGGCATTATCAAAAGCGTAGTGTTCGCATTGATTTGTACATGGGTAGCGGTATATCAAGGTTATGCCTGCGATCCAACTCCAGAAGGTATTGCGACGTCGATGACGAGAACGGTCGTGTATTCTTCACTTTGTGTATTAGGTTTTGATTTCGTGTTGACTGCGGTCATGTTCGGAGGGATTTAATGAAATCACGTACTAGTGAGCTGGCCGTAGGTATTTTTGTCATTATCTTCGGTATCGCTCTATTTTTTCTTGCAATGAAAGTCAGTGGTTTAGTTGGCACAAATTTACGTGATAGCTACAGCATGACAGCGCAGTTTGACAATGTGAATGGTTTAAAACCACGTGCAAAAGTTACGATGAGTGGTGTAACGATTGGTCGTGTTGAATCTATTACATTAGATCCAATCACACGTTTAGCGACTGTGAAATTCGAATTAGATGGTAAGTTAACGAGCTTTAATGCTGAGCAGTTAAAAGAAGTTCAGAAGAATGCACTTGAGGAATTACGCTATAGCTCTGATTATCAACAAGCTGATGCTGCGAAACAAAAAGAAATGGAACAGCAACTGATCGGTAACATGACCTCCATCACGAGTCTGGACGAAGATGCTTATATAATGGTAGCAACCAATGGCTTATTGGGTGAAAAATATTTGAAAGTCGTACCAGGTGGTGGTGTCAACTACTTGAAACGTGGTGACGTCGTTTCAAACACTCAAGGCACAATGGATTTAGAAGATTTAATCAGTAAATTTATTACTGGTGGTGCGGGTAAATCCACATCAAGCTCATCAACAGAAAGTTCAGCTTCTCAACCTGCTACGGATGATGCAGAACCTTCGTTTGTTGAGTAATTCAGGTTAGGAGATTGAAGTGAATACATTATTGAAACAGACACTGACAGCAAGCGTATTATCGACAATGCTTGCGAGTGCCGCTTTTGCAGCGCCAAAAGAGACCCCACCTGATTTCGTAAAACGTGTTGCAGATGGTTTAATTACTCGTTTGAAAGCTGATAAACCGAAGTTGCAAAACAATCCAGCTTTGGTCAGAACGATTATCCGTCAAAATCTTGATCCATATGTAGATTCGCAAGCATTTACTCGTATCGTATTGGGTACTTATGCAAATAACCAATACACGAATGCTGCACAACGTGCTCAATTTGAGAAAAACTTCCGTGAAGTGATTATCGAAAACTATGGTGGTGCTTTCGCGAAATATACTAATGAAAGTTATACAATGCGTCCGTTTAAGTCGACTAACAGCAAAAATCCTGTGGTGACTTTAGACTTTATGCATAATGGTGAGAAGATCCCTGTGTCATTCCAATTAACGGACAAAGGAGATCAATGGAAAGTGCGTAATATCAATGTTTCTGGTATTGATCTAGGCTTACAATTCCGTAACCAGTTTGCTGCTACAGTTCAGCGCAATGGTGGAAATATTGATAAAGCGATTGCGACCTTTAAACCAGATGCTGATGCAGCTGTAAATAAAAAATAAGTAGGTGACGGGTGATTCAATATATCGACCAACAACTCGTCGTTCCTAAGACGATTGATTTTGAAAATGCAGAGCAAGTTTATCAATCAGGTTTAGCATATATTCAGCAACATCAAAGTTTTCCTTTAGTTGTTGACCTTGCTCAGCTTGAAAATGGTAATACTTTATCTTTGGCTGTTTTGGTGCAATGGTTACGTCAAACTCCAGAGAGTAAAGGATTACATTTTAAAAATGTTTCTGAAAAGATGTTAAAGATCATCCAAGCTTGCCATCTACAAGATGACTTGAAGTTAATTTAATTGGTTTTGTAGATTACAAAAAGAGAGCTATTTAAGCCACTACTGTCCCATAGTTTGCTTTAAATAAAAAAACCTGAGTCTAAATAGTTAAAATATGAGTGCAAACAAACACTTTAACTATAAAGGACTCAGGTTTTGTCACATCAGAATACCGTATTTCATCAATTACTCAAACCCATTCTAAGACAAGATTTTGAACGTCTGGCTAAACTGCACCACTCTGGGCAAAAATTAAGATCAGCCACCCGCTGGGATCAGTTT
>NZ_KB849655.1:1418505-1465511 GCF_000368765.1 Acinetobacter junii CIP 64.5 | reverse complement strand
TTCTAGGTCGAAGCCGCAATGCGATACAAACGCAAATATGGATTGCATTAATTGCCTATTTGCTGGTGAACTTCGCTAAACACATGGCACAAGAAGGATGGAGTGTTCAGCGTTTACTGAGAATTATTCAGGTCAATTTATTTGAAAGGAAACTTTTAAGGTCACTCTTTGTGCCTGATAAAAAATGGCGAAAACAAGAAGAACCTCAATTGAGGTTCTTCTTGTGATATTTGTGGGACAGCAGTGCTATTTAAGCTCTCTTTTTTATTGGTATTATTTGGGATAAGCTGAAAAAAGAGCTTCGCAAGTTGGATATTTTTGATGTAGTTTTTTTTAAATAAAAGCTTTCATCATGTTCTAAAAAACCATCTAGTAATCTGATAGATGATTCATTATTACAGCCTTTAATTCTTCTATTCCATGCGGTAAATGGTGCAATAGGAAGATCAATCGATATGGTATTTTCTTTGCAATGTAATAATGCTAAAGAGACAATTTGATATTTCTGGGGTGCATTATGATTTGATGGGTATGCTAAGCCCATAATTAAGTCATTCGTTTTTATCGTTTTAACTGGAAAGTCACTCATCCATTCTTTAGGTCTTGGTGAAATGATTTTAGATAACAAATTTTTAAATGCAAAGTCAGGATGCTGTAATTTGAATTTAGTATGATTAATTGAATTGATCTTCTGAACAGACTTAACGCGGGCAATAAACACATCATTTGGGGAAAGCGGTGCGCAGGCAAAAGTTGTGGGTATCGAAAGAGTTATGCCTATACAAAGGAATAACCCTTTCATTTTATATCCATTTCTTCCATCTGAAGTAGACCATTGGTAGTACTAAGAAAGCCATTAATATGCCAGCGACGATGAGAAAGCTTAAACTTCCGTGAGCAAATGGTAATTCATCTGTATTCATCCCATAAATACTTGCAATCAGCATAGGTGGTGCAAGCATACTTGGTAAAATAGAGAATCGACGAATCGTGTCATTCTGTTCAGTGTTAATGAACCCAGAAGTGGTATCGAGTAAGAATCGTACTTTTTGGAATAAGAAAGCATCGTGCTCGACCAGTGAGCGTACATCCTCGCTTAATTCTCGAATATCTGCATCATAGATATGACTGCCTAATGCACGTGGGCGAGATAAAAAGGTAAGAACTCGACGCAAATCAATCAAACATAATTGTGCTTTTCCAAGCATATCTTCTTGTTGTGCTAGGCGTGTAATCATGTCATCTAGATCTAAGATCTTTTCACGATGATGATTATTGAGTACTTCTGTGGAGTATCTTTCTAAGTCTTTGTGGATATCTTCTAAGATATCCGCAAGTTCATCAAGCTTTGCTTCTAGTAACCCTAATAAGATCCATGTCGGATCTTTATAGTCCATATCATAGTCATTGCGACGCGCACGAGCACGGAATGCACGGAAAGCGACGAGCTTCTCACCACGCATGGTAAATAAACGATCTTTATGCAAAATAAATGCGACGGTTTGTACCATTGCAAGCATATGTGATGAGTCGTCAGTATCACCATCTACCTGATAATTTTTATTCTTTGTTAAAAAATAGGTGCTGATATGCAAAATACCATCATCATCACGGTAAAATCGTGCGGATGAGGAAATGTCTTCAAGTGATTTGAGAGTAGGTAAGTTGCGCTCATAAGCATCAAGTACCCATTGTTGTTCTTCTTGTGATGGAGCGATTAAATCAATCCAAACTAATTCAGGATGCAGATCAAAACTCCCATTGATCGTTGCATCTTCTAGACTACCGCGCTCTGTGGCATAAAAGGCTTCAAGCATGTCTTTTTTCCTCGCGCAGTTTATGAAAGTCAGCGTGTATTTTAGACAAGGATTGAACTAAAAACACTTGCCTAAACGCTATTTTGTCAAAAATCTTGTCTCATAGCCTACTTTATCAGCATGACAGTTATATAAAACGGTTTTAATTGTATGAATTCTATATGTGTTTTTTGCGGTTCTTCTCTCGGTAATGATGTGGTTTATGAACAAATCACTCAAGCAACAGGTCAAATAATTGCTGAACAAGGTTTGACCCTTGTTTATGGTGGTGGTCGTTCTGGCTTAATGGGTGTGGTTGCCAATAGTGCGCTTGAAGCAGGTGGCAAAGTGATTGGTGTTATTCCTGAAGCTTTGGTTGATCGTGAGCTTGCGCATGCTGAACTTAGCGAACTATATGTTGTGAAAGATATGCATGAACGAAAAACCAAGATGGCTGAATTGGCAGATGGTTTTATTGCATTACCTGGCGGTGCAGGGACTTTGGAAGAAATTTTCGAGCAGTGGACATGGAATCAATTAGGGATTCACCAAAAGCCTTGTGCATTTTTAAATATTAATGGCTTTTATGATGATCTGATTAAAATGTTACAAACTTCAGTTGAGCATGGTTTTAGCCAAGCTCGATTTGTAGATACCTTGATTGTGTCTGATAATATTCATGATATTTTAGCGGCATTTCAGAAATATCAACCCGCAGTTCCGAAATGGACGTCTCGCAATGAAATTCAAGCTTGAGGATAACCTTTGAAAACAATCACTGTCGCTGCTGCCATTATCATGAATGACAAAAATGAGTTGTTATTGGTAAGAAAAAAGAACACGCGTGTGTTTATGCAAGTTGGCGGAAAGCTTGAACCCAATGAAGCGCCTGAAATACCAATTCAGCGCGAAATTTTAGAAGAGATTGGGTCTACTTGTGACATCAAGCAGTATTTGGGGCGATATGAGACAGCAACAGCAAATGAACCTGATCATCAATTAATTAGCCATCTGTTTGTTGTCGAACTCCATCAACAACCTGAAATTGCGGCTGAAATCGCGGAAATGAAATGGATTGATTTGCATGAAGAGTCTATTTTGCTTGCACCATTAACTACCGAGGTTGTCATTCCTTGGTGTCTTAAGCAATAACATCATGATTTGCCTGTTTAACACCACCAGCGGCTAAACAGGCTGAGTATATATGTTGGCACCCCAACTGTTTTAATACTAGACTGAGGGCATTGATAGAGCTGCCTGTGGTCACGACATCATCAATAATCAGCACTTTTCTATAAATCAATTGAAGATGTGTTTTAGCGACAAATTGATCTTCTATATTTTCCAGTCGCTCTAAGCGGCTTAAACCTTTTTGAGAATGTTGGGCTAGTCGTTGCACGGGCTGCCATACTGGAATATTCAATACTTTGCTCAGTTCCTTAGCGATTAAAAGTGATTGATTGAAACCTCTTTCCATCAGTCGATCATTTGAAATAGGCATTGGTACGATGGCATGTACTTTTGGCAGCTTAAGTTCCAGTAATAGTCCGCTAAGTAATCGAAGATGATGTAACTGTTGCTCGTATTTAAATTGTTGAATGAGTTGGCTGATCGGATATTCATAATGACAGGCAATAAGTATATCTTGCTGATGTCGTTCGATTTTATGTTTTAACCATGGTAATTGTTGCCAGCAACTTTGACAAACACCATGGTGTGCTCTGACACCAATATCGCATAAGTGACATGCTGTGAAATAATCAGCAACTTGTTGTGCTCTTCGGCTCAATAATTTAAACATAAGCGTATCGAGGTGCTTCAGGTAGCCAGCGTTTTAATAGTCCTTCAGCATGTTGTGGATAATCTTTGAGTAATTGTTCAGCAACATAATGTGCTTGGGTGAGCAAATGGTCATCACGTTCTAAGCGTGCGACACGAAACCCCATATCACCAGTTTGCTTGGTACCTAGTAATTCACCTGGACCACGTATTTCCAAATCTTTTTCAGCGATCACAAAGCCATCGTTGCTTTCACGCAAGATAGAAAGACGTTCTTGTCCATTTTGTGATAGTGGCGTTTTGTAGAGTAGGGCACAAAAACTAGCTGTTGCACCGCGACCAACTCGACCACGTAACTGATGTAATTGAGAAAGTCCAAGTCGTTCCGCATTTTCAATCACCATAATGGATGCATTGGGCACATCGACACCCACTTCAATCACGGTGGTGGCAATCAAAAGTTGTGACTGGTTGTCTTTAAAGGCTTGCATGACAGCTTGCTTTTCATCAGCTTTCATTTTGCCGTGTACTAATCCCACATTTAGATCAGGGAAGCGTTCTTTAATTTCTTGAAAAGTTGCTTCTGCTGCTTGGGCATCCAAGGTTTCAGATTGTTCAACTAAAGTGCAAACCCAGTAGGCTTGTTTACCTTCACGACAGTTGCTGGCGATACGTTGTAAAACCTCTTCTCGACGATCAAGAGGAATCGTGACAGTTTGAATCGGGGTTCGTCCAGGTGGTAACTCGTCAATGATTGAGGTATCTAAATCACCATAAGCACTCATTGCGAGTGTGCGTGGGATAGGGGTCGCTGTCATCACTAATTGATGTGGTGTAAATTGATCAACGCCTTTATTACGTAATGCAAGTCTTTGATCTACCCCAAAGCGGTGTTGTTCATCAATAATCACTAAGCCCAACTTCGAGAATTCTACATTGTCTTGGAATAGGGCATGCGTTCCGACAACGAGTTGTGAGTGACCTTCTTTAATTTCCTGCTCTGCTAAAGTTCGTGCTTTACCTTTTTGTTTACCTGAGAGCCAAGCCACTTTTATGCCTAAAGGCTCAAACCAACGTTTGAAATTTAAATAGTGTTGTTCAGCCAAGATTTCGGTGGGTGCCATCAGCGCCACTTGCCATTCAGCTTCTAAAGCATGGCATGCTGCAACGGCTGCAACCAATGTCTTACCTGCACCCACATCTCCTTGAACTAAACGTAGCATGGGTTGATCTTGCTTCAGATCATGTAGAATTTCTTTAGAAACCCTTTTTTGTGCGTTGGTCATCTGGAAAGGCAGGGCATCTAAAAGGCGCTTTGCTAAAACTTTGCTGCTGCTAAAGCGAGGTGCTGCTATTTGTCGAATATAAGCACGACGTGTAAGTAAGCTGATTTGATGCGCGACCAGTTCTTCAAAAATCAATCGTTGCTGTGCAGGATGTGAGCCTTGATTGAGTTGTACCATATTGGCATCAATCGGTGGTTCGTGAATATAGTGCAGAGCTTCTTTTAATTCGTAGCCATTACTGTATTTGGCGGGCAGTAATTCAGGTAAAGCATCGCTATGATGTTCCAGTGCTTGGCGAACATATTCACGCAACTTAGGTTGTGTTAGACCCTCAGTGCTTGGATATATCGCTGTTAACTGAGTTTTGGGTAATGCGGTATGTCGTTGAATGACTTGTATTTCAGGATGATAAAGCTCTAAGCCTCGTGCACCGACACGCACTTCACCAAAGATTCTTAAACGTGCACCTGGTTTTATACGATCCGTTAAACCTTTATAAATATGATAAAAGCGTAAGGTGACTTTGCCAAAATCATCTTGTAGCAACGCAGCAAAGGATTTCTTTTTTCCTGGTGGGAAATCAATAGATTTAACTTCCCCCTCAAGCAAATAACTACGTCCAACAACCAGCTGATTCATTGGAATAATAGTGCTACGATCTTCATAGTCACGCGGAAGATGAAACAGTAGATCATCCGTGCTAAAAATATGGAGCTTTTCTAGTAGGCTTGCTGCGGCAGCACCAACGCCTTGTAATTGCTGGACTGAAGTCATTTTTTGGTCAAGGATCGGTATGCATATTTTATTTATTGGTTATGGTAAAACATCTCAGCGTGTCGCTAAACACTTATTTGAGCAAGGTCACCACATTAGCACAATTAGCCGTACTGAAAAAACAGATCATTACGCAACACACCATATTCAAGATGCCCATCATCTTGATTTAAGTGAATTTGAACCAATCGATGTGGTATATGTGATTCTTTCACCAAGTGAAAGTGGAATTGATGCTTATCAACATACCTATGTCGATAGTGTGGAACCAATTGCTAAAGCTTTACAACATCATCCTGTCAAACGGATCATTATCGTTTCTTCAACACGCGTTTATGGTGAGAACGCAGGAGAGCTTGTGGATGATGAGTCTGATATACGTCCAATAGATGAACAAGGTGAGCTGTTACGAAAAATGGAGTTGTTATGGCAATCCTGCTATCCACAACAGGCTGTGATTGTTCGTCCAACAGGTATTTATGGTGTATCCGTTGAGCGTTTAAAAAGGCTTGCCCAGCGCACACAGAACTATCCGACGATTCACTTTAGTAACCGTATTCATATAAATGATTTAGCTCGTTTTTTAGCTTTGTTGGCGACTTTGGAAAGTCCTGAATCAAGTTATATTCTCAGTAATAATAGACCTATTGCGATGCATGAAATTTTGCTTTGGTTTCAGCGAAAATTAGGTTTGACAGCATTGAAATTGGAGTCTGAACAGCACACTGGAAAGCGTATTTATGCGACTCGAATTGCTAAAACTGGTTTTGAATTTGACCATTTGATTTGCTTTAATGACTATGAAGCCGCGCTGTTCGTACATATTAATGAAAAATAATTAGATTAAACTGCGATCATGATTGAAAAGTTGGTATGAATCTTGATTGATAATTACCAACACATTCCGTTAAGGAACTGCCTAAGTTTGCACGTAGTTTGCAGTGAGGCATTGAAGGTTGTATATGAGAAAAATAATTTATTTAATTTTGCTGTTATTTATGGGAACAACAAGCTGGGCTGGTGAGCAGGTTTGGTGTGTTTTTGAGCCTTTGAGTTCTAAAGGCGATATCAGTCGTCGTTTGCAAGATATGCAAAGCCAAGTTCAATTAAAATTCAGCTATTTTAAAATTGAAAAAGATGCGATTCAGGCTTTTGAGCAAAATAAATGTACAGGTTTAATCGCATCAAACTTTAATACCTACCGCTACAACTCATTTATGGGAAGCACTGGTGGAATTGGCTTAATTTCGAATAATCGTGTTGCACGAATGTTTTTGCAACTTATGAATAATCCGAATGTTGAAAAAAGAATGATCAGTTCGAAGTATGAAGTGGTTGGTATGATTCCGATCGGAACGGCATATATGATCATGAATACTCAACAGATCAGTAAAGTATCCCAACTCAAAAACAAGCGCATAGGGATTCTAGAAGATAACCCACCACAACAAGCTTTAGTACAAAGTGTTGCTGCTAAAGCGACTTATGTTGATTTTTCAAATGCAATTGATTTATTTAAACAGCATAAGATTGATATTCTAGCGGCGCCTGCTTATGGAATTTTACCCTACAATCTCAAGAAAGAGTTTGGTGAAGCGACACAGGTTGTGAATTTCCCAGTTGCTTATTTTGCAATGAATATTGTGATTAAACCAAAATCATATCCTGCAAATTTTGGGCATCATGTTCGTACATGGTTTGTCAAAAATAGTAATGTATTGGCCGCACAGGCGATTCAATCGGAAAATCACTTGCCAGCGTATTATTGGGCTGATATTTCGGGTTATGAAAAGCAGGGCTATGAGGCGCTGGTTGCTAAGATTCGTAATCGTTATGTGGATTCAGGTTACTACGATGCCTATTTTGTCGAGCTAATCAAACGACTCAGATGTCTAGATGATCCGAAATATTTAGAATGCCGCAAATAAATTGGGTTAGCCAAATTTTTGACTAACCCATCAGAAGTGAATACCGAAACATTAAGCTTTTTTACGTTTCAAACGGCGTTTGGCCTGCTGTGAAGCCATTGCCTCCAGCGCTGTCGCCAGTTCCTCATCACTGAATGTGGTGATGTGCTGCAACATCTGCAGGGTCGCTTCGTCAAGCACCAACTGTGCGCCTGCCGCCATCTTACTAAAGTTGTCATCATATTCAATGAAGCCCTGTTCATTGTTGCGAATATAATTCTGCTGAGTTAGCACCTTAATAAAGCTTTGGAACAGTGCCTTGTCAAAGAACTCTGGTGAGTTGAACTCGTACAGCACAGACAGACGTTGACCCAATAAGTGACTCAGTTCCTCCACCTGTTTGGTGGAGATATTGCCAGAACCACGCTGGGTAATCAGCGCAAGCGTCATGTAGTAACGCTCTAAGCTTTGTTTAACTGGCATGCCTAAAGTCAAAAGTTTTTGATGCTCTTCACTGTTTGGTGTTGGGCTAAATAAGTTGCCATCATGATCTTGGAAAATTAGACCAATTTTAACAAGTGCGTTGATATAGTTATCTATATGCTGTTGCAGTTCAGCTGGCTGCCATTTCATGAACAGTTCAGCTTTCAGGAATGGATACAAGGTACGGATGACGTTGCTTAAATCGGTCTTGTTAATTTTACCGTTGTGCTCAACCAATGATGCAACCAGTGATGGTAAGACAAAAGCATGTAAGATGTTATTACGGAAATAGGTTAATAAAACGGCTTGATCGTCTTCTATGGCAATAATATCACCTAGAACATGCTGCACACGTTTGATCAGTTTGAGCTTTAGACCATAAGCAATGATTTCTTTACCTGATAAAGAAGTGACTTGCGTGCGTTCATCATACGGTTGTTGAGTCGCTAAATCACGATAAATATCAAGTTGTTTGGCACAGATCTCTTCATCTAATGTATGTTTTGGTGTTGCTAATAAGATCAAAGATAATAATGAAACAGGGTTGATCACCACCGCACGGTTGATATTTTCCAGAATCAGGTTGGCTGAGCTTGACACCACACTGGAAATTTCTGCTGGAATTGGCGCATCATTTTTTTCGATCTGAATTTTATCTGCATTATGCTGCTTTAAAATATCATCAAGGAAAACAGGTTCACCAAAATTGACGTGTACCTTGCCAAAAATTCTTTCAATTTTACGTAAAGTTTTGACGATGCCAAAAATTGATTCTGCTTCTTTTGGCTTACCCTGCATCTCACCGACATAAGTTGAACCTTCCATCAGGCGTTCGTAGCCGATATATGTTGGAACAAAAACAATTGGCTTGGCGCGACCGCGTAAATGACCATGTACGGTCATTGCAAGCATGCCTGTCTTCGGTGGTAGCAAGCGACCGGTACGTGAACGACCACCTTCAATGAAGTACTCGATAGGCGTATTGCGTGATAGAATGCTGTATAAATATTCTTTGAGTACAGATGTATATAGTGCATTACCGCGGAAAGATCGGCGTATGAAAAATGCACCACCTCCACGTAATAACTGACCTACAAAAGGTAAGTTTAGGTTATCACCCGCAGCAATATATGGAATCATCAAGCCACGTTTGTAAATCACATAAGACAGTAATAAATAGTCAATATGGCTACGGTGGCAGGGTGTGTAAATAATTTCATAGTCTTTCGCAAGTTCGCGAACTGTACTGAAATTATGAACTTCAACGCCGTCATACAGTTGTGTCCATAATCGTGTTAAAGCCATATCTGCGAAGCGTACTGCTGACGCTGAATAATCAGAAACGATTTCATTGACATAGCCAATTGCGCGGCGTTCTGCCTCAAGCATACTGATTTTATGCTGAATGCTTTCACGACGGATGGCATCCTGTACATCGGGTGCCTTAATGATAGACTGCATCACGTTGCGGCGGTCTGACAAGTCAGGCCCAAGTACCACTTCGCGTTGCTGGTCTAGGTAGCCATCTAGTGAACTTGCGATATACGTGGCAGGAGAGATGTTTGGATGATGTCTCTTGGCATAATCTACCAGTTCACGCAAGGATTGCGGTGCATGGAACTCTAAATAAGACTCACGACCATGTAGACCAATATTGACCAGTTGTTTGACTGTCCCAGGCGTTGCCCAAGTATCGGAGAACAACAGTTTAAACCATGAATCCTCTTTATCTGGTGAACGTCCCCAAAGTACTGTAACGGGAACTAATTGAACATCTACTTCTTGATTTTGTTCTAATGCTTCGATCAACTGTAGAAGGCGTGGGGGATATGTTTGAGTATTAAAAAAGTTATTTTCATTCTGATGCAAAAATAGAATCGAGTTTTTTTCATGATACGTCCCGAAACTCAAGGCATCCAAAGCAGGTTTTAGATGAAGGCGGCGAGTTTCACCATCTACAACCAGTGCGTTACTACGTGAATAATTTTGTAAAACATAGCAGACCAGCTTGTTTGAATCCTGTTTCTCTTGCTCTACTGCGGTGGATTCTGTAGGAACTTCACCAAGAACATGTGGGGTGACCACAAGGTCAAGTAACTTACTCGAAAGTTGGCGATACATTTGACCAAATCCAGTCTTGGACATTACAAACTCCTAAATCATAATCCTGACAGTAAGTCATGATGAGCACGACATTCTGCGTTATTCTGACATAAAACGATATGTTATTTTCTGACAAAATATAGCGTATTTGGTAGATTTTATCGTTAAAAATCGTATTTTTAGCGGTTATAAATAAGAATAACGTGACGGACAAATCATTTTATCCTGAGTATATTTATGGGAATTTATGGCACAATCAAGTCAGGCTGCTCATAACGGTTGATCTGAATTGTCCTGAATTCACCTTGTGCATGAGCTAAAAGCAGTGTTTTATTGTGGCACTATATTGTGCCTTATGCCTGGGTTGATTTTTCCTGATTGATGGATGGTAATTACATGAATGTTTTGACTCAAGAACTCGTTGAACTATTGACGCTGGAACGGATTGAAGAACATATCTTTCGGGGCAACAGCCGCAATCTGGTTGGTAAACGGGTATTTGGTGGGCAGGTTCTGGGTCAGGCGTTAAGGGCCGCATCCTACACTACAGATCGTCCAGCACATTCGTTGCATGCTTATTTTTTATATGGTGGTGATGTCGATGCACCGATCATTTATGAAGTTGATCCATTGCGAGATGGTAAAAGTTTTGCAAGTCGACAAGTGCGTGCGATCCAACATGGACGTACAATTTTTTCTGCAATGGTCTCTTTTGCCAATCCAGAAGAAGGCTTAAATTATCAACATAAAGAACCAGAGTATCCGAGTCCTGAAGAGCTGAAGTCTGAGAAAGAATTAAAGGAAAGTATGCTCAATTTCGTGCCTGAAAATGTTCGCGCCAGCTTTATGCGTGAACGTCATGTTGAAATTAAACCGATTCAGCCTATGAATCCGTTTCAACCTCAGCCGGAAGCTCCTTTTTACGCACACTATATTCGTACTCATGATCGAATCCCATCGAACATTGATGAAATTTCACTTCATCAAGCGATTGTTGCGTTTTATTCTGACTTTACCTTGATGACTACAGCATTGCGTCCACATGGTCTGTCTTGGATTTCCCCAAATCTACAATGTGCTAGTATTGATCATACGATTTATTTCCATCGTCCTCTGCGTGCAGATGATTGGATGTTGTATGACATGGAGGCAACGATTAGTGCAAGTTCACGTGGCTTGAACTTTGGAAAAATGTGGCAAAACGGACAATTAGTCTGTAGTACAGTACAAGAAGGTTTGATTCGGCTCAGAGAAATAGAAACGCAATAATGTGAAATTATTCTGCATGAAATCGTATTAAAGCCATCATAATGATGGCTTTTTTGTCATAAGCTTGTGACAAAAAATTGCTCGATTCTTAGATTTGAGCATGCCATAGTAGCTGTACTGCATTCATTTTTAATACGCACAATGAATTTAAATACCCAAATTTTAATTGCAGCTATCGCGGGAGTAGGGTTAGGACTTTTATTGACTAGCTATCCTCAGGCTGATTTTGCTCAAACAACGTTATATGTTTTAGGTATTTTAAGTAGCATTTTTATTGGTTTGTTAAAGATGTTGCTGATCCCTTTGATATTTAGTTCTATCGTTGTAGGGGTTTCAAATTTACAAGCTGGAGGGGAGTTTGGTCGAGTTTGGAAGATTACCGCCTTGAGTTGTGTGACCACTACAACGCTTGCACTGATCTTAGGAATCAGTTGTGCACATCTTTTTGATGTTGGGAAGGGCGTTGATATCACACTTTTTCAGTCAGCAATGCAAAATCATCAAACGCCTGATACGCTTACACCTTCTAGTTTTCTTACCAATTTTATTCAAAATACCTTAATCAATCCTTTTAAAGCATTTAGTGAAGGGAATGTACTCGCTGTTGTGGTTTTTGCACTTTTCTTAGGCGTTGCTCTCGTTAAAGGTGGTGAGCGTTTTAATACAGTTCGTCAACTCAGCCAACAATTCTTTGAAATGATGATGATGCTTGTCAGTTGGGTAATGAAACTCGCGCCACTTGGGATTTTTGCATTATTGGCGAAGTTGATTGCGACTGAGGATTTATCTGTATTAAGTCGTCTTGCTGAGTTTGCATTCGTGGTGACTGGGACAACGATTTTTCATGGCTTAGTGGTTTTACCTACACTGCTTTGGATTTTTGGAAAAATGAATCCTCTGACGTTCTTCAGAGGTGCGCGAGCTGCATTGGTGACGGCATTTGCAACAAGCTCTAGTTCTGCGACCATGCCACTGAGTATGCGTTGCGCACAAGAGAATTTAGGGGTACGACCGCAAACGGCAGGTTTTGTAATTCCTTTGGGTACACAGTTAAATATGGACGGTACCGCACTTTATGAGGCTGCAGCTGCACTTTTTATTGCCAATTTGATGGGTTTGGATTTAAGCCTAACCCAACAGTTTATCGTCTGTCTCACCGCAATGATTGCATCATTAGGTGCGCCAGGGATTCCAAGTGCAGGCATGGTAACGATGATAATGGTGTTGCAATCAGTTGGTTTACCTGCGGAAGCGATTGCAATTTTACTGCCGATAGATCGGTTGCTAGATACCGTTCGAACTGTAGTTAATGTACAGGGAGATATGATGATCAGTGTGGTTGTCGATCGTTATGCAAAGCAAACGGAAATAGAGCCAAGTTAATCGAGTTGTACGAACATAAAAAAGCAGGAGAAAACTCCTGCTTTTTCTTTCTCTTCACTTATGCAGCATGTTGTAGTGCACGCTTAGCAGCAGGTGAATTATTTAAATAATTCACTGCATCTAGGGTACTTCCTTCTTTCACAGGATCATACCAAGGCATCAAATAATCAATTTGTTGTGATACTAACCAGATTGGATTTGGAAGAATTTGATTGTCTTTACGGCCAATCTTATACCATTCCAACCATATCCAAGGTTTGAATATACTTGGTTTTTTATCTGCAAAACGAGGATCTTGGCTCATGATGTGAGCAGCACCATCTACCCACAAACCAAGTACCAGAACGATTACCGCAACGCTGAGGTAGTAACGTGCAATATAGCTACCACCTAAATGACGATAAAGATCAAATGCAACGGTACGGTGCTCGATTTCTTCAGAACCATGCCATTTAATTAAATCGATCATCTCAGGATCAGCACCAAGTTCTTCCCAACGTTTGTTGTAGAGTGCGTATTTACCAAGAACACACGTCATGTGCTCAACGGTTGCAATCACACCTAGACGGAATAAATCCCATTGATGATCTAATATTTTAGGAACTTCTTTACCAAAAGGCTTATCAGCTAAAGCTTTGGTAAATAAGAAATCCATGATGTCTAAGTTGCGTTGAATATCGATATTGCGTTGGCTGAGATATTCTTTATTCGCAGAGGTATGAGCAACAGCATGCATCGCTTCTTGACGAATAAAAGCTTGTACATCTTCTTTTAATTTTTCATCAGTGATTTCAGGAAGTACTTTGTTGTACAAACGGCAAAACCAGAACTCACCAGCAGGCAAAATGTTATTAATTTCGTTAATAAAATAGCTAGCAAAAGGTTGATTTGGAATCCAATCTACAGGGGTTTTTTCCCAATCAAATTTTACTTTTCGAGGGAGAATTTTATAGTCAATCGAAGAACCAAGAACTTTGTTCTTCACAAATGATAGTAATTTCATCTTTAGTCCTAATCGATAGTGCAATGAACCAACACTAAGCAGTATATGAAAACTACCTAGTGTTTGTGTTTAGCAATTCAGGACAATTAAAAATTATTTTATGCATCAAGTTGCATGAAATGCATAATTTATTCTTTATCGTCAGTTTCTGATGCTTCTGGGATTTGATCGAGGTCAAATTCCACCGTTTGATCAAGTGTGTAATTTAAACGACCACCCATAACACTCGCTAACTCCTCTAGACCAATACGGTTAAGAGAAGAGAATAGTTGTATTGAGAAGTCGAGCTTCATTTTTTTCAATTGTTGTTTAACGTCGAGCAAGGTTTTATTTGCTGGACCTCGATTCAGTTTATCCGCTTTAGTGAGAAGAATATGAACAAATAAATGACGAGAATGCGCCCATTCCAACATCATTAAATCAAAGTGTTGTAAAGGATGGCGGATATCCATCAATAAAACTAAGCCTTGTAAGCTTTTGCGATGAATCAAATAATTTTCTAGTTCTTTTTGCCAAACAATTTTCATTGCTTCTGGTACAGCGGCATAGCCATAACCAGGTAAGTCTACCAAACGTTGATCAGGGTTACCCAAGCTAAAAAAGTTGATCATTTGGGTACGACCTGGTCTTTTTGAAGCACGTGCCAATTGCTTTTTATTAGTTAAGGCATTAATCGCACTCGATTTTCCCGCATTTGAACGACCTGCAAATGCAATCTCATAGCCTGTATCTTCAACGCACATAGCAAGTTTTGGTGCACTCATTAAAAATTCAGCTTGGCGTAACCAATTCAAAGACTGTACTGCATAAGCGGTTAATGCAGGATCAGTCTTTTTCTCATAACTGATTTTTTCTTTAGGTGCGAGTCTAGCTTTGGTGTCTTTCGATTTTTCACTACGGTGCATAGAAGCTTACTTTTGAATTTGAATAGCAATAAGCATTATAAAGGATGTATTGGATTCGTGCGAATCTTCATCCTAAATCTAAGCTTTTTGGACCAGTTCTAAGAATGTAATATCTGATCGAGTGGAAGATGGGAGTATGCCGTGTTGAACCACTTCACCCAAAGTATATTGATCTAAGCTATGATAAAAGCTTTCAAGTGCTTGATCGAGAATGCCTTTCAGACCACATTGAGAGCGCAAGACGCAAGGGGGGCTATTGCATTCCACAATTTGCTGATGACCTTGTAAAACACGGACAATTTCACCAAGTCGAAGTGTCCGTGCTGAGGGATTTAATCGAATTCCACCGCCTTTGCCTCGTGTAGTAACAATCCATTGTTGTTTACCCATGAAATGTACAATTTTAACGAGGTGGTTTTGTGAAACATGCAAATCTTTTGCAATATCAGCAATAGTGTAAGGTATCTCGCTCGGGCGAGCGACATACATCAGGATTCTGAGTGCATAATCTGTAAATTTATTGAGTTGCATTGTTTCACTCAATCTATTGCGATAAATAGAAAAGGCTAGTCTATCATAGGCTAGCCTTATACAAAACGCAGCATTAATTAGCTAAGTTTTACACCACCTGTGCCAAATGCTTCGCTATGAATATTTTCAGCAGGAATGCCTCGTGCAACAAGTGCTTTGTGTTGTTCAGCCATAAATGGCATCGGACCACATAAATAATAATCAGCAGTTGTTGGCAATAGTGCTGCATCCATAGATGCTAAATCTAAACGACCAGCTGCTTCATAATCCACGCCTAATACATCCCCATCATGTGGAAATTCATACGCCGTAAATGTGCTTAGACGAGGGAATTTAGCTTTAAGATCATGAATATGTTGTTTCATAGCATGAACTTGACTGCTACGACATGCATGTATAAACGTTACTGGTTGTGGCATATCTAAAGTAACTAATTGATTCAGCATAGCAATCATTGGGGTTAAACCTACACCACCACTGATAAATACATTACGTTTTTTACTATCTATCAGATAAAAGTTACCTGTAGGAGCAGAAACTTCGATTTCAGAACCTTCCGCTAAACTATGTAATGTATTTGATACCCAGCCTTCGGCAAGCTCACCTTTCGCATCTTCACGTTTCACTGAAATACGTAAATAGTCTGCTTGTGGACTTGTTGATAAAGTGTATTGGCGAGGTTGTCTCAGATTGAGTTCTTGGACAAAAACACGTACTGAAATATATTGGCCAGCTTCGTAGTTTGGTAAATCACCGCCATCGACAGGTGCTAAATAAAACGACGTAATTTCATCACTTTCAACCACTTTTTTAGCGATTTTAAAATTACGCCATCCTAACCAACTGCCTTTAGTTTGTTGATGTTGGTCGTAGATCGCTTTTTCAGTGCTGATAAACAAATCTGCTAGTTGTCCATAAGCAGCGGCCCATGCCGCAATCAAAGGATCTTCCATTGAGATATTCAGTACTTCACTGATCGAATGTAATAAATTTTCACCCACAATACTGTAATCAGGCGCTTGGATATTGAGGCTGACATGTTTATGAGCGATCAGTTCCACCACAGGCAAAAGCACAGATGGATCTTCAATATTTTCTGCGTACGCTAAAACAGCTCCTGCAAGTGCTTGAGCTTGAGCACCACTGCGTTGATGACCCATGTTAAAGGTTTCTTTGAGCGCAGGATTATTTCCTAACATACGATTATAGAAATAACCTGTTAATGCGACACCATTTTCACGTAAGACAGGAACAGTTGCTTTTACGAGTTCAATTTGCTGTGGAGTCATGAGTGATCTCTCTGGACTATTATTTTATAAGATATATTTAAAATACACCTTATAAAATGTATTTGCAATACATCTTATAATAAAAACCATAAAAAAATAAGGGATAATTAATTATCCCTTATTTTTGAGATTTTTTTATTTTCCGAATAATGAGCCGAGTAATCCACGCACTATTTTTTGTCCAGTGCTACCACCTAAGCTTCGGGCAGCACTTTTTGCAAATGTACCGACAATGTCTTGTGTGAGCTTTTCACGATCACGTTGCGCTTTTTCTGCCGCTTTTTGTTGCTCTTTGGCAAATCGCTCTTGTTCTTTTGCTTGTTGCTTTGCGAGGGTTTCTTGTTCCTTTACTTGCTGCTTAGCGAGTTCGTCAGCTTGCTTTTGCTGAGACTGTTGTAATACTTTTTTCTGTAAAAGTTCGTAAGCGCTGTCACGATCTAAGGCTTGATCATAAACCCCAGCAACAATACTTTGCCCCATCATCACCTGTCGTTCTTCAGGGGTGATTGGGCTAAAAGAGGAATATGGGGGCATCACCCAACCACGCTCAACAATCTGAGGGGTGCCTTGTTCATCCAAACAACTAATCAAGGCCTCACCCACGGCAAGTTCAGTAATCGCTTGATCAACCTTAAAATCAGGATTGGCTCGGAAAGTGTCAGCTGCGGTTTTGACCGCTTTTTGATCTTTAGGTGTAAAAGCACGTAAAGCATGTTGTACTCGATTTCCGAGTTGACCTAGAACACTTTCTGGTAAATCAAGTGGGTTTTGAGTGATAAAGTAGATTCCTACACCCTTCGAGCGAATTAAACGAACCACTTGTTCAATTTTCTCTTGCAAAGCTGGACTAGCATTGGAAAACAATAAATGTGCTTCATCAAAGAAGAAGACAAGTTTAGGCTTATCCATATCGCCAACTTCGGGTAGTTGCTCAAATAATTCTGAGAGCATCCAAAGCAAGAATGTTGCATAAAGTTTTGGGGTATTCATCAACTTATCTGCAGCGAGAAGATTGATATAGCCATGACCTTGAGTATCTGTTTGAATAAAATCTAGAATATTCAAACTTGGTTCACCAAAAAACTGATCTCCACCTTGATCTGCTAACGCAAGCAGATTGCGTTGTATCGCACCAATACTGGCAGGAGAGAGATTGCCATACTCATTTTTCAGTTCAGCAGCATTTTCACTGACATAAGTTAGCATCGCCTTTAGATCTTTAAAGTCGATGAGGAGAAGCCCTTGATCATCTGCGATTCTAAATACTGCGGACAATACACCTTCTTGTGTATCGTTTAAATTTAGCATCTGCGCTAATAATAAAGGGCCTATTTCAGAAATTGTGGTTCGAATAGGGTGTCCTTGTTGACCAAATAGATCCCAGAAAATAACAGGTGAAGCTGCAAATGGAACAGAATCCAGATGCAGACTTTTAATGCGTTCATCAAATTTGGGGCTGCTTGAACCTGCTTTGGCTAGGCTTGAAACATCACCTTTCGCATCTGCTAGAAAAACAGGGACACCGATACGAGAAAAACTCTCAGCAAGTACTTTTAGAGTTACTGTTTTTCCTGTACCGGTTGCACCAGCAATCAGACCATGGCGGTTAGCAAATTGAGAATGTAGAACAATATCTTGTGTTGTATCTGTGGTTTTTTTTGCAATTACGATGGTTGTACTCATTCTTCACCTATTATAAGAGTCATTCCAGTTGTTTTAATGCGTTTTGAATATCTTGAATTAAATCCGCAGGATCTTCTAGTCCTATACAGAAACGAACCAATAAACCTTGTTGTAAATGTGTATTTTCCAATGCACGCATCTGTTTTAAATCATAGAGCATCACCAAACTTACAGGTCCACCCCAACTAAAACCAAGTTTGAATAGTTTTAAGTTATCGCAAAATCTACGAACTGCATGCATATCATATCTTGAATCAAAGATTACACTTGCCAAGCCAGCACTCTTGCCTGTGGTGCAAACCTCTTTCCAAAATTGATGTCCAGCTGAATCAGAAAGACTTGGGTGTAAAACTTGAGTAAATTGAGGCTGTTGTTTTAGCCAATCTAATAATCTTAGTGTGCTTTGAGATTGCTGTTCATAACGTAGCGACATATGCGCCAAACTACGTTGAATTTGCGCAGTATCATCACCTGAAACAGATATGCCTTGGATTGCATGCATGCGATAAAGTTTATGATGTAAATTTTGATCGCGTGTTACAACCGAGCCCATGAGGATGTCTCCACCACCACTTGGATATTTGGTAAGAGCGTGTACTGTTACATCAACCGATAAATGTTCATCAGAGAAATCAAATGCATTAAATGCCAGACCAGCCCCCCAAGTGTTATCTAGGGCGGTGAGGAGATTAAATTGCTTGGCTTTTTTGACTAGTTTTTTTAAATCAGGAAATTCTAAACTGACAGAACCAGCTGCTTCGAGCCAAATTAGCTTCGCTTTTTCTGAAGGTGTGAAACTATCAATATCAATCGGATTATAAACTTTAACTTGAATGCCATAACGAGTTTGAAGGTTGTTGAGGTGCTCTAAATTTGGACCATAAATATTATCTGCAATCCATACCTCATCGCCTGAATTTAAAAGAGTACTATTGACTAAATTGATCGCAGATAAACCACTCGGTGCAAGTAAGCTAAACAAACCGCCTTCAATTTGAGCGATGTTATCGCCTAGCGTAAATGTTGTTGGTGTGCCATGTGTGCCGTAGCTATAGTCATAGGGATCTGTCCAATGACGATCAAAAAGGTGCGATGTGCTTTTAAAAATAATGGTAGATGCACGATATAGGGGAGGTTGAACAGTTTCTATATATTGAGGGGCTTTTCTTGGTGCGTGAATAAGGTTGGTTTGTGCATTTTGGTGCTTAGTCATGGTGCTAAATCAAATCAATAGATGGATTTAGGTTAAGAGAAAAACAACAATTCTGCTAGTTGTTCAGGTGTTTTGTACACAATCGTTACAGATCAAATAGATTGAATGAAACTGGCTTTATTTTTGCTAAGACTTAATATCATTCTAACGATAATA
The DNA here is from genome assembly GCF_000368765.1 of Acinetobacter junii CIP 64.5. Taxonomy (GTDB): domain Bacteria; phylum Pseudomonadota; class Gammaproteobacteria; order Pseudomonadales; family Moraxellaceae; genus Acinetobacter; species Acinetobacter junii. Next base: position 1,445,951 of record NZ_KB849655.1, on the reverse strand, counting down.
GGTTTTAGCGCATGAAGTCGCATTTAAGAGTGCATTATTTTCAGCACATCGCAGGTGAAGGTTTTGGTAGTTGTTACAATTTCTTGAAAGCACATAAAGCAAAAATCACGGCAACAGAGTTTTTTGCTTTGCCCGTCGACCTGCCATTGGAATTGGAAGCATTGCCACATGTAGATGAGGTGGATTTGTTAATTATCATGGGTGGTACGATGAGTGTGAATGATGAAGCAAATTACCCATGGTTAAAATTGGAAAAAAGATGGTTGCGTCGTTATTTGGCATCAGGAAAGCCTGCTATAGGCTTATGTCTCGGTGGGCAGTTAATTGCAAATGCACTTGGTGCTGCGGTTAGCCGTAATCAATATCAAGAGTTGGGGTGGATGGATGTTGGTCGAGCTTCACACATACCTGAAAATTGTTTTCAAATTCCAGAGAAAATTAACATTATGCAATGGCATAGCGAGACCTTTGAAATACCTAGAGGTGGTATCCGTTTAGCAGAAAATGAAGTATGTAGAAATCAACTTTATCAAATCGGTCGTAATGTTTTAGGTTTTCAGTTTCATCCCGAAATGACGCCACATGCATTGCAATTGTTGATCGAAAATGAAGAAGACATGGCTGTGTTTAATGGGGAATTTGTTCAATCAATCGCTGAGCTCAAAAAAACAAACCAAAATAAATTTCAACAAGGCAACGATTTGCTTAATCAAGCAATTGAATATGTTGTAAGCGCTTAAATTGATTTTTTAACGGTAAAAAATAAAAGAAGAATTGCATAAGACTTAAACAATCGCTATAATGGGCGACCCTCAAATGGAGGGCGTTTTCTACGAAGAAAGTAGTTAACGCATTACAGTCGTGGCATCGATCACGACCATAGTGATTTTCACTGCCCTTGACACTTGCCAAAAGGTGAGGTGCGTCATGGGTGATTCTTTATATATTTGGCTTGGAGTTTACTGGTATGTCTAACCAGAGAATTCGTATCCGTTTGAAGTCTTTTGATCATCGTCTGATTGATCAATCTGCTCAAGAGATCGTAGAAACCGCTAAGCGTACTGGCGCACAAGTGTGTGGTCCAATTCCGATGCCTACTCGCATCGAACGCTTCAACGTTCTTACTTCACCACACGTCAACAAAGACGCTCGTGATCAGTACGAAATCCGCACCTATAAGCGTTTGATCGACATCGTTCAACCTACAGATAAAACTGTTGATGCATTGATGAAGTTGGATCTTGCTGCTGGTGTTGATGTTCAGATCGCTTTGGGTTAAGGCTTTCGGTTAATTAACTCTAAGTTAATTAAGCCGCTTTTTTAGAGGTTTATGCACATGGCTATTGGTTTAGTCGGTCGCAAATGTGGTATGACTCGCATCTTTACAGATGCTGGTGTATCTGTACCTGTTACAGTTATCGAAGTCGATCCAAACCGCATTACGCAAATCAAAACACTTGAAACTGATGGTTATCAAGCAATTCAAGTAACTACTGGTGAACGTCGCGAATCGCGCGTAACTAGCGCTCAGAAAGGTCACTTTGCGAAAGCTGGTGTTGCTGCTGGTCGTTTAGTTAAAGAGTTTCGTGTTACTGAAGCTGAGCTTGAAGGTCGTGAAGTTGGTGGTTCTATCGGTGTTGACTTGTTCACAGTTGGTCAAATTGTTGACGTAACTGGTCAGTCTAAAGGTAAAGGCTTCCAAGGTGGTGTTAAGCGTTGGAACTTCCGTACGCAAGATGCTACACATGGTAACTCTGTATCTCACCGTGTTTTAGGTTCTACAGGTCAAAACCAAACACCTGGTCGCGTGTTCAAAGGCAAGAAAATGGCTGGTCACTTAGGTGATGAACGCGTAACAGTTCAAGGTCTTGAAATTGTATCTATTGACGCTGAACGTTCAGTTTTAGTTGTTAAGGGTGCTATTCCTGGTTCAACTGGCGGCGACGTTATCGTGCGTCCTACCATCAAGGCCTGAGGGGAAATACTGTGAATTTAAAAACTGTTTCCGGCTCTGCTGTTGAATTGTCTGAAGTTGCTTTCGGACGTGAATTTAACGAAGCTCTTGTACACCAAGTTGTTACAGCTTACTTAGCTGGTGGTCGTCAAGGTACTCGTGCTCACAAATCACGTGCAGATGTTTCTGGCGGTGGTAAAAAGCCATTCCGTCAAAAAGGTACTGGTCGCGCTCGTGCTGGTTCTATTCGTAGCCCAATCTGGGTAGGTGGTGGTAAAACTTTTGCTGCTCGTCCACAAGATTGGTCTCAAAAAGTTAACCGCAAAATGTACCGCGGTGCAATGCAATGTATCTTAGCTGAACTTGTTCGCCAAGATCGTCTTGTATTAGTTGAAGAGTTTGCTGTTGCGGCTCCAAAAACTAAAGAATTGCTTGCAAAACTTAACGACTTAAATGCAACTCGTGCATTGATCGTTACAGATGCTGTAGATGAGAACTTGTATCTTGCAGCTCGCAACCTCCCACATGTAGATGTGGTGGATGCAACTGCAATTGATCCTGTTAGCTTGATCGCATTCGATAAAGTTGTCATGTCTGTAGCTGCTGCTAAGAAAATTGAGGTAGAACTCGGATGAACAACGAACGTTTATATCAAGTCCTACAAGGACCAGTATTCTCAGAAAAAGCACAAGTTTTAGGTGATACTGCTGGTGTTCAAGTATTTAAAGTTGCATTAAATGCAAACAAGCTTGAAATCAAGAAAGCAGTTGAGCAGCTCTTTGGTGTTGAAGTTGTGAAAGTAAATACAACGATCACTAAAGGTAAAACAAAACGCTTTGGTCGTACATTAGGACGTCGTTCTGATGTTAAAAAAGCATACGTCACCCTGAAAGCTGGCCAAGATGTAGAAATGGCTGACTTGGGCGATACCGCTGAAAACGCAGCGGAGTAAGGACGAAAATTATGCCGATTCAAAAATGTAAGCCAACGTCTCCAGGACGTCGCTTTGTAGAGAAAGTGGTTCATGACCATCTTCACAAAGGCGCACCTTATGCACCGTTGGTTGAAGCTAAAAAACGTACTGGTGGTCGTAACAACAACGGTCACATTACGACTCGTCACGTTGGTGGTGGACACAAACAACACTATCGTCTCGTTGACTTTAAACGTAACAAAGATGGTATTCCAGCGACTGTAGAGCGTATTGAATACGATCCTAACCGTACTGCACACATTGCATTAGTTTTGTATGCTGACGGTGAGCGTCGTTACATCATCGCACCTAAAGGTTTGCGTGCTGGCGATAAAGTACAATCTGGTAACGATGCTCCAATTCGTCCAGGTAACTGCTTACCGCTTCGTAATATGCCTATCGGTTCTACACTTCACAACGTTGAACTTAAAATCGGTAAAGGTGCTCAATTAGCACGTTCTGCTGGTACTTCAGTTCAGTTGTTAGGTCGTGATGGTTCTTACGCAATCGTTCGTTTACGTTCTGGTGAAATGCGTAAAATCCACGTTGAATGTCGTGCTGTAATTGGTGAAGTTTCTAACCAAGAAAGCAACCTTCGTTCATTGGGTAAAGCTGGTGCTTCACGCTGGCGCGGTGTTCGTCCTACTGTTCGTGGTATGGCAATGAACCCGGTTGACCATCCACACGGTGGTGGTGAAGGGCGTAGCAAAGGTATTCAACCTGTAAGCCCATGGGGTCAAAAAGCTAAAGGGTACAAGACACGTACCAATAAGCGTACGACTAAGATGATTATTCGCGACCGTCGCGTCAAGTAAAGGAATCTGAATAATGCCTCGTTCATTAAAAAAAGGTCCATTCGTCGACGCACACTTGTTCGCTAAAGTTGAAGCAGCAATTGCAGCTAACAACCGTAAGCCGATCAAGACTTGGTCACGTCGTTCAATGATCCTTCCAGATTTTGTTGGTTTAACAATTTCTGTTCACAATGGTCGTAACCATGTTCCAGTAATTGTTACTGAGCATATGGTTGGTCATAAGCTTGGTGAATTCGCACCAACTCGTACCTATCGTGGTCACGGTGTTGATAAGAAGTCTAAACGTTAATAGGTGCTATGATGGAAGTAACTGCAAAATTACGCGGTGCCGCTATCTCGGCACAAAAAGCACGTTTAGTTGCTGATTTGATCCGTGGTAAATCGGTTGCGCGCGCGCTAGATATTTTGAACTTCAGCAACAAAAAAGCAGCTGTGCTTGTTAAAAAAGCGCTTGAATCTGCAATTGCAAATGCTGAACACAACAACAGCTTAGATGTTGACGATCTTAAAGTAACTACGATTTACGTTGATGAAGGTATGAGCCTTAAACGTATTTTGCCACGTGCTAAAGGCCGTGCGGATCGTATTACAAAGCGTACTTGTCACATCACCGTTAAGGTAGGGGTTTGATATGGGTCAGAAGGTTCATCCAATCGGTATCCGCCTAGGTGTTGTGAAACGCCATAACGCTAACTGGTATGCGAGTCCGAAACAATACGCTGAATACTTGCTTAAAGATCTTCAAGTTCGTGAGTTTTTAACTAAAAAACTTAAGAATGCGATGGTAAGCAATATTCTTATCGAACGTCCTACAGGCGCTGCTAAAGTAACTATTAGCACTGCTCGTCCTGGTATCGTTATCGGTAAAAAAGGCGAAGATATTGAGAAATTACAGCGCGAACTCACCAACATTATGGGTGTTCCAGCGCAAGTTAGCATCAACGAAATTGATCGCCCAGACTTAGATGCTCGTTTAGTTGCTGAAGCAATCGCTTCTCAATTAGAAAAGCGTGTAATGTTCCGTCGTGCTATGAAGCGTGCGGTTCAAAACACTATGCGTGCTGGCGCGAAAGGTATCAAAGTTGAAGTTTCTGGCCGTTTAGGTGGTGCAGAGATTGCTCGTACTGAATGGTATCGTGAAGGTCGTGTTCCTTTGCATACTCTTCGTGCTGATATCGACTATGCAACTATGCGTGCTGAAACAACTTACGGTACGATCGGTGTTAAAGTTTGGATTTTCCGTGGCGAGATCTTAGGTGGCATGAAACAAGTCATGAACCCTGCTCCTGCTGAAGAGCGTCCAGCTAAACGTGGTCGTGGTCGTGGTGAAGGTCAAGAGCGTCGTGGTCGTCGCGGTGACCGTGCTGCTGACAAGGGAGAATAATCCATGTTGCAACCTAAACGTACCAAATTCCGTAAAGTGCACAAAGGCCGTAACACTGGTCTAGCGCATCGTGGTAGTACAGTATCATTTGGTTCGATTGCGATTAAAGCGACTGAACGTGGTCGTATGACTGCGCGTCAAATCGAAGCTTGTCGTCGTACCATTAGCCGTCGTATTAAGCGTGGTGGTAAAATCTTCATCCGTGTGTTCCCGGATAAACCAATTACCGAAAAACCATTAGAAGTTCGTATGGGTAAAGGTAAGGGTAGCGTGGAATACTGGGTTTGCCAGATTCAGCCAGGTAAGATCCTGTACGAAATTGAAGGTGTGAACGATGAATTAGCGCGTGAAGCTTTTGCTTTAGCTGCTGCTAAACTTCCGTTTAAAACCACTATCGTGACTCGGACGGTAATGTAATGAAAACTAAAGATCTACGTGAAAAATCGGTAGAAGAGTTGAAAGCGATGCTTGATGAGCAACAGCTTAACCAATTCCGTCTTCGTATGGCGAAAGCAACTGGTCAGTTGGGCAAATCGCACGAAGTGCAAATTGCTCGTAAGACAATTGCTCGTATCAAGACACTCCTTACCGAAAAACAGGGGAACGGACAATGAGTGAAAAAACAGTCCGCACGTTAACCGGCAAAGTCGTAAGCGACAAAATGGACAAATCTATTGTTGTGCTTATTGAACGCCGCGTTCAACACCCGTTGTATGGCAAATCAATCCGCCGTTCAACTAAATTACACGCTCATGATGAGAACAATGTTGCTAAATTAGGCGACTTGGTAACCATCAAAGAAAGCCGCCCAATTTCTAAAACTAAAGCTTGGACTTTAGTGGAAGTAGTTGAAGCTGCTGCTGAGTAATTAGACGTTCTTGTTGCATCATCGGACAATTTCGAGTACTCTTTGAGCCTTTCGAAATTGTGACCGGTGATGCTCGGTTTTGGAGTAGGGCAATGATTCAAACCGAAAGTATGCTCGACGTAGCAGACAACAGTGGTGCACGCCGCGTACAATGTATTAAAGTACTAGGTGGTTCACATCGTCGTTATGCTTCTGTTGGCGACATTATTAAAGTTACTGTAAAAGAAGCAATCCCACGCGCACGTGTTAAAAAAGGTGACGTGATGAATGCTGTAGTTGTTCGTACAAAATTCGGCATCCGTCGTCCAGATGGTTCAGTTATTCGTTTCGACGATAACGCAGCTGTTATTTTGAATAACAACAAAGCTCCGATTGCTACTCGTATCTTCGGACCAGTGACTCGTGAACTTCGTACTGAACAGTTCATGAAAATCATTTCATTGGCTCCTGAAGTTCTATAAGAGGCAATCATGGCTAAGATTAAAAAAGGCGATCAAGTAATTGTGATCGCAGGTAAAGAAAAAGGCAAACAAGGTGTTGTTTTGTCTGTTTCTGAAGATCGAGTTAAGGTCGAAGGTCTTAACTTGGTGAAGAAGCATCAAAAGCCAAACCGTGTAACAGGTGCTGAAGGCGGTATCGTTACTCAAGAGGCGACGCTTCATATCTCTAACGTGGCAATTTTTAATGCTACAACCCAAAAGGCTGACCGTGTTGGTTACCAAGTGATTGATGGCACGAAAACTCGTGTTTATAAATCAAATGGTGAATCAGTGGCGGCAGCGAAGTAATAGGTTGAAAAGGCAATGGCCAGACTTAAAGCACGTTACAATGACGAACTTAAAGCAAAGTTAAAAGAAGAACTTGGCATTAAGAATGTGATGGAAATTCCACGCATCACAAAAATCACTCTTAACATGGGTGTAGGCGCAGCTGCAACTGATAAGAAATTATTAGACGGTGCTGTTGCTGATATGCAACTCATTGCTGGTCAAAAACCAGTTGTGACACTTGCTCGTAAATCAATCGCTGGTTTCAAAATCCGTGATGGTTGGCCAATTGGTTGTAAAGTTACTTTACGTGGCGACCAAATGTACGAATTCTTGGACCGTTTGATCTCTATCGCGATTCCTCGTATCCGTGACTTCCGTGGTTTTTCTTCAAAATCATTTGATGGTCGTGGTAACTACTCTATGGGTTTAAAAGAGCAAATCGTTTTCCCTGAAATCGATTTTGACAAGATTGATCGTATTCGTGGTTTAGATATCACAATTACGACAACTGCTCGTAGCGATGACGAAGGCCGTGCGCTTATGCGTGCATTCGGCTTCCCGTTCAAATAAGAGGTCGATATGGCTAAGAAAGGTATGATTAATCGCGAATTGAAACGCGAAAAGACAGTTGCTAAATACGCTGCAAAACGTGCTGAATTAAAAGCAACGATTGCAAATGTAAACGCAAGTGACGAAGAACGTTTCGAAGCGATGTTAAAGTTACAAGCATTGCCACGTAATGCATCTCCAGTACGTCTTCGTAACCGCTGTGGTTTAACTGGTCGTCCTCATGGTTACTTCCGTAAGTTCGGTTTAAGCCGTAACAAATTACGTGACACAGTAATGCAGGGTGATGTACCAGGCGTTGTTAAGGCAAGCTGGTAAGGAGCGACTAAATGAGTATGCAAGATACCGTTGCCGACATGTTAACACGTGTTCGTAACGCACAAATGGCGAAGAAACAAGTTGTTTCTATGCCTTCTTCTAAGTTGAAAGTTGCAATTGCAAACGTACTTCAACAAGAAGGTTATATTTCAAATGTAGAAGTTGCTCAAGATGATGCAAAATCTACTTTGACTATTACGCTAAAATATTTCGAAGGCAAACCAGTTATCGAAACGGTTAAGCGCGTAAGCCGTCCAGGTCTACGTCAATACCGTGGTAAAGATAAACTTCCTAGCGTTAAGCAAGGTTTGGGTATTGCAATTGTTTCTACAAGCAAAGGCATCATGACTGATCGCGCTGCACGTGCTGCGGGTGTTGGTGGTGAAGTTATTGCTTTTGTTTCTTAATAGGTGATTCCTCATGTCTCGTGTGGCTAAAGCCCCAGTAACTGTACCTAATGGTGTAACAGTTACTCAGAACGGCCGGCAGGTCGAAGTGAAAGGCAGCAAAGGTACATTGTCTTTCAACCTGCATGCGCTGGTCGAGCTAAAACAGGAAGAAGGTAAACTTCAACTTGCTCCAGTAAAAGAATCGAAAGATGCTTGGATGCAAGCTGGTACTGCTCGCGCTGTATTGAACAACCTTGTAAAAGGTGTTAGTGAAGGCTTCGAACGTAAACTACAACTTGTTGGTGTAGGTTACAAAGCTGCTGTTAAAGGTACTGTTGTTAACCTAGCATTAGGTTATTCACACCCGATTGACTACGCTTTACCTGAAGGTGTAACAGCGGAAACTCCAACTGCAACTGAAATCATTTTGAAATCAGCAAACAAGCAGTTGTTAGGTCAAGTGGCAGCGGAAATCCGTGCATACCGTTCTCCTGAACCATATAAAGGTAAAGGTGTTCGTTATTCGGATGAAGTTATTCTTCGTAAAGAAGCTAAGAAGAAATAAGGCGCGAGGTTCTTATGAACGAAAAGAAACAAACCCGTTTGCGTCGTGCGAAAAGCACACGCTTGCACATCCGTGCATTGGGTGCGACTCGTTTGTGTGTAAACCGCACTCCGCGTCACATCTATGCTCAGGTTATTTCAGCAGATGGTGGCAAAGTTTTAGCGCAAGCTTCAACTTTAGATGCATCTTTACGTAGTGGTACTACTGGTAACGTTGAAGCGGCTACTAAAGTAGGTGCTTTGATCGCAGAACGTGCTAAAGCAGCTGGTGTTACTAAAGTTGCATTTGACCGTTCTGGTTTTAAATATCATGGTCGTATCAAAGCCTTGGCTGATGCTGCTCGTGAAGGCGGCTTGGAGTTCTAATCATGGCGAAAGTTGAACAAAACGAAGGTCTCGTTGAAAAGCTGGTTGCCGTTGATCGTGTAGCCAAGGTTGTTAAAGGTGGTCGTATCTTCTCTTTCACAGCATTAACTGTTGTGGGCGATGGTAATGGTCGTGTAGGTTTTGGTCGTGGTAAAGCACGTGAAGTTCCAGCTGCTATTTCTAAAGCACTTGAAGCTGCTCGTCGCAACATGATTACTGTAGACCTTGCTGGTACTACTTTACAACACCCTGTGAATGCTCGTCATGGTGCAAGCCGTGTATACATGCAACCTGCTTCTGAAGGTACTGGCGTAATTGCTGGTGGTGCTATGCGTGCCGTTTTAGAAGCTGCAGGTGTACATAACGTACTTGCTAAATGTTATGGCTCTACTAATGCTGCTAACGTAGTAAACGCAACTTTCAAAGGTTTGCGTGATATGACTTCTCCTGAGAAAGTCGCTGCGAAACGTGGTCTTTCAGTAGAACAAATTCAAGGGTAATCAATCATGAAAACGATTAAAGTTACCCAGACTAAATCTTCTTCGCATCGTTTAAAAAATCATAAACTTTGCCTACAAGGTCTAGGTCTGCGTCGTATTGGTCATACTGTAGAAGTGCAAGATACGCCTTCTAACCGTGGTATGATCAACAAAGTTTACTATATGGTTAGTGTAGAGGAATAAGCCATGACTCTGCGTTTAAATGAACTTTCACCTGCTGAAGGTGCAAAGCGTGAAAACCGTCGTTTAGGCCGTGGTATCGGTTCTGGCGTTGGTAAAACTGGTGGTCGTGGTATCAAGGGTCAAAACTCACGTAAAAGTGGTGGTACTCGTCCAGGCTTTGAAGGCGGCCAAACTGCGTTATATCGTCGTTTACCTAAATTCGGTTTCACTAGCCAAATCGCTTTGAAAACTGCTGAAGTGCGTTTGTCTGAGTTGAATAAAGTGGAAGGCGACATCGTTAGCCTTGAAACTTTAAAAGCTGCGAATGTTGTTCGTCGTGACCAGATTCGTGCTCGCATCGTGCTTTCTGGTGAAATCACTCGCGCGTTCACTGTACAAGGTGTTGCGTTGACTAAAGGCGCTAAAGCTGCTGTTGAAGCTGCTGGCGGTAAAGTCGAGGAGTAATCTCGAGTGTCTATGACTCCTAGTTCTACTGGTCATGTTAACATGATGAAAGGCCAGCCGTTTCATGTGAAATATCGTGAAATTATCCGCCGATTAATGTTTTTAATTGGCGCGTTATTGGTCTTTCGACTAGGAGCGCATATTCCGTTGCCGGGTATTGATAATGTAGCGCTGGCACGTTTTTTTAAAGCTAATGAAGGTACCTTCTTAGGTTTATTTAACATGTTTTCTGGCGGTGCATTAGAACGCATGTCGATTCTAGCGTTAGGTATCATGCCGTATATTTCTGCTTCGATTATCGTGCAGTTAATGTCGACAGTGATCCCTTCGTTAGAGGCTTTGAAAAAAGAAGGCGAGCAAGGCAAACGCAAGATTAATCAATATACACGTTACGGAACTTTATTCCTTGCACTAGTGCAAGGGGTGGGGATGTGTGCTGGTCTCATTAGTCAGGGTATTACTTTGACTTCGGGATTGGCATTTTATGTTCCAGCGGTAACTTCATTGGTTGCTGGAACAATGTTCTTGATGTGGTTAGGGGAGCAAATTACTGAACGTGGTGTCGGTAATGGTATCTCAATGATCATTTTCGCAGGTATTGTGGCAGGCTTACCAAACTTGGTAATTCAGTCATTTACAACAGTACAAAATGGTCAAGGTAGTTTAATTGGTTTAGCTGTATTTGGATTATTATCTTTAGCAGTTTTAGCTGCGATTGTGTTTATTGAAAAAGCACAACGTCGTATTCCAGTGAACTATGCTCAAAAACAGCAAGGGCGTCGTGTATTTACTGCACAGCAAACACATTTGCCATTGAAAATTAATATGGCAGGTGTAATCCCAGCAATTTTCGCAAGCTCATTGTTATTATTTCCAGCGAGTTTGGGGCAATGGCTAGGTAGTGCTGATCCTAATGCAGGGATTATTAAGCGTAGTCTGCAAGACTTGGCATTGGTGTTATCGCCTGGACAGCCGTTATATTTAATGCTCTTTGGTGCGTTAATTATTTTCTTCTGTTATTTCTATACCGCGCTTGTTTTTAGCCCGAAAGAAGTTTCAGAGAATTTGAAACGTAGCGGAGCGTATGTGCCTGGTATCCGCCCAGGTGAGCAAACGGCTCGTTATTTAGATCATATCCTTAATCGTTTGACGTTTATTGGTGCAATCTACATCACCGTTGTGTGCTTAATGCCGATGGTTTTACAAAGTTCATTTGGTATTCCATTCCATTTGGGTGGAACATCATTGCTTATTGTAGTTGTTGTAGTGATGGATTTTATGGCGCAACTTCAAGCGCATCTAACTTCGCATCAATATGATAATCAAACGTTAATGAGAAAAACGACTGCTCATCCTCAGGGATAAGCGCACTTAGAGGTTTCATCATGAAAGTACAAGCTTCTGTAAAGAAAATCTGTGGTAGCTGTAAAGTTATCCGTCGTAATGGGGTTATTCGCGTGATTTGTAGCGCAGAACCTCGTCATAAGCAGCGTCAAGGTTAATTTAATTAAGACCTGTTGATTTCAGTAGGCTAATTAGGTTATTATCCGCCCCTCAAGATTTTTGTGGGGCGGTTGATTATCTTGACTGCCTTTTTGGAGAAAATTGAATGGCTCGTATTGCCGGTGTAAACATTCCGGATAACAAGCATGCTGTTATCTCTCTCACGTATATTTTTGGTATCGGCCGCCACACTGCTAAGAATATCTTAGCTGCTGTAGGTATCACTGAGACTACAAAAATTCGTGAATTAGATGATGCTCAGCTTGATGCGATTCGTGCAGAAGTTGCTAAGGTTCCGACCGAAGGTGATTTACGTCGCGAAATTTCCATGAACATTAAACGTTTAATGGATTTAGGCTGCTACCGCGGTCTTCGTCATCGTCGCAGCTTGCCTGTTCGCGGACAACGCACCAAAACTAACGCACGTACCCGTAAAGGTCCGCGCAAACCGATTAAAAAGTAAGATTTCTGGAAGCTAAAAGATGGCTAAAGATACTCGCACACGCAAGAAGGTCACTCGTACCGTCTCTGAAGGTGTTGCACACATTCACGCGTCTTTTAATAACACCATTGTAACGATTACCGATCGTCAAGGTAATGCATTGGCTTGGGCTACCTCAGGTGGACAAGGCTTCCGTGGTTCACGTAAATCAACTCCGTTCGCTGCTCAGGTAGCTGCTGAAGTTGCTGGTAAAGCAGCTTTAGATTACGGTTTGAAAAACCTAGACGTCCTTGTAAAAGGTCCTGGTCCAGGTCGTGAGTCTGCGGTTCGTGCATTAGGCGCAGTGGGTTATAAGATTAACAGCATTACCGATGTGACTCCAATTCCTCACAACGGTTGCCGTCCACCTAAAAAACGTCGCGTGTAAGGAGAAACATTCATGGCTCGTTATATTGGTCCAAAATGCAAACTCTCTCGCCGCGAAGGGACAGACCTGCAACTTAAATCTGGCGTTAAACCATTTGACGTCAAAACAAAAAAAGCTAACAAAGCACCTGGTCAACATGGTCAGGCACGCGGTGGAAAGCAATCTGAGTACTCACTACAATTACGTGAAAAACAAAAAGTACGTCGTATGTACGGTGTGTTAGAGCGTCAATTTAGTAATTACTATAAAGAAGCAGCTCGTGTTAAAGGCGCAACAGGTGAAAACTTGTTGAAATTGCTTGAAAGCCGTCTTGATAACGTAGTTTATCGCATGGGTTTTGGTTCTACACGTGCAGAAGCTCGTCAGTTAGTAAGTCACCGTTCTATTACTTTAAATGGTCGTCGTGTAAACATTGCGTCTATTCAAGTTAAAGCGGGCGATGTAATTGCAGTGCATGAAGGCGCTAAACAACAATTGCGTATTAAAAACGCGATTGAATTAGCTGCTCAACGTGGTATCCCTGCTTGGATGGAAGTTGACCATTCTAAGTTAGAAGGTACGTTCAAAGCTGCTCCAGATCGTTCTGATTTACCTGCTGAAATCAACGAAAGCTTGATTGTAGAATTGTATTCTAAATAATCCTTGAGGTAGCAATAAATGACGCGTACTGCAAACGAGTTTCTAACTCCGCAAGCGATCAAGGTCGAAGCGGTGAGCGGGACCTCGGCAAAAGTGATTCTGGAACCTTTAGAGCGTGGCTTTGGTCATACTCTAGGTAATGCTTTACGTCGCATTCTATTGTCTTCTTTACCTGGCGCTGCTGTGGTTGAAGTAGAAATAGAAGGTGTCGAGCACGAGTACAGTACTTTAGAAGGCTTGCAGCAGGACATCGTCGAGCTCTTGCTGAACCTAAAAGGATTGTCTATTAAGCTGTTCGATCAAAACGAAGCATATTTAACATTAGAGAAGCAAGGTGCAGGTGACGTAACAGCAGCTGACCTTCGTTTACCTCATAATGTTGAAGTGGTTAACCCTGATCATTTAATTGGTACTTTGAGTTCTAGTGGTTCATTAAAAATGCGCCTTAAAGTTGCTCAAGGTCGTGGCTACGAAACTTCTGATTCACGCTTCCCAGAAGGCGAAACTCGCCCTGTAGGTCGTTTACAATTAGATGCTTCATATAGCCCGATTAAACGTGTTTCTTATACCGTTGAAAATGCGCGTGTAGAACAACGTACTGATCTTGACAAGCTAGTGATCGATCTTGAAACAAACGGTACTGTTGATCCAGAAGAAGCAATCCGCAAAGCGGCAACAATCTTGCAACAACAAATTGCAATTTTTGTTGATCTTCAGAAAGATCAAACTCCAGTTGCTCAAGAACCTCGCGAAGAAGTTGATCCAATTTTGCTTCGTCCAGTAGATGATCTCGAGCTAACTGTTCGTTCTGCTAACTGTTTGAAGGCAGAAAATATTTACTACATTGGTGATCTTGTTCAACGTACCGAAGTTGAGTTGTTAAAAACTCCTAACTTAGGTAAAAAATCGTTAACTGAGATCAAAGATGTTTTGGCATCGAAAGGTTTACAACTCGGCATGCGTTTAGAGAACTGGCCACCTGCTAGTCTCCGTATGGATGACCGTTTTGCCTATCGTAGCCGTTAATTAAGTAGGACTATCACCATGCGTCATCGTAATAGTGGTGTGAAATTAGGCCGTACAAGCAGCCACCGTAAGGCGTTGTTCCAAAACTTAACAAATGCTTTAGTTGAGCATGAGTTAATTAAAACAACTTTGCCTAAAGCGAAAGAACTTCGCCGCGTTGCTGAGCCTTTAATCACTTTAGCTAAAAACGATACAGTAGCAAACCGTCGTTTAGCGTTTGCTCGTACTCGTTCTGCAGCAACTGTTGGTAAATTATTTACCGTTCTTGGCCCTCGTTACAAAGAGCGTAACGGCGGTTATCTACGTGTTCTTAAAGCGGGCTTCCGTGCAGGTGATGCTGCACCGATGGCTTACGTTGAACTCGTTGACCGTGAAGTAAAATAATACTTCTACGTGTAGAACAGTCAGTTGTTCCAAAAAAGGTCGGTGTAATAACCGACCTTTTTTATTGTTTAAGGTTAAGGACATTGTATTCAAATGTATTGATGGAGCATTAAGTTAAGCAATTATTTTTAAATTATTCCTTTCAATTGGCGGTAAGTAGATCAAGAAACCTTGAATAATTTGGTCTGAATATTCTTCTGAGTACGCTATTCTGTAGTTTGTTTCTATCTCAACAGGAATAATTTCTCCAGCCAGGCTACTATCTTCCGTATATTCAAGATAATGTCTATCACCTTCAAATTGAAAGTTATATTGTATTTTGACTGAATCTAACCGATCTCCTATTCCTAACAAACCTAATAATTTTCCACGATATCCTTCGCCTACATAGATGAATTCTAGTCTATTTGTATCTGCATTGAATGTTAGCGTAATGCTTTTATTCCAATAACAACATATTTCACTAATAGGATGTTCACTTGGCTGTACTAAATTTCGGTGTAAAACTAGCCATTTATTTTGCTCATAAGATAAGTTGTCTGATTCTTCATAATCATGAATGATTTGAAAATCTGAAACTGCTTTAAAGGTGTTGAAATTTAACCCTAATGCAATTCCTGCAGCAGATTGAGCTGGTATAATTTCAGCAAATAAATTCGGAATCAATGGTACACACTCTTCACGGTTTGTTTATAGGATTATTCGCTTTCAAAACAAGGTATATGAATTATTTAAGCTTCCTATTTACATTAAAATTTCATTATAAATTGCCTCTACATTTGATGTGCTTAATCTATTTTATGTTCTATAAATATTAATTAGTTAAATTAATTTTTTTGTAATAAAGTAAGGATGTATTCTTAATTTCCAGTTTCAGAAATTAGCAAATCCAAGCAAAAATCTCAGGATTTTTTTACCCTCTTTTTTTCAAAATGTCCCGAACTGATATAAAAAAACCTATGAATGACTAAACTTGACATTGTGTATTGTCAAATTTGTGCTTTAATAAAGACATGGTTTATACAGGGTATAAAAAAAATGGAAAAGCAAGTTGATGTTTTAATTATTGGTGCAGGTATCTCTGGGATTGGGTTAGCTGTGCATCTTTCTAAGAACTGCCCGCAACGCCAATTTGAAATTTTAGAGCGTCGTGATAGCTTTGGCGGGACTTGGGATTTATTCCGTTATCCTGGTATTCGTTCTGATTCAGACATGTCTACTTTTGGTTTTAACTTTAAACCATGGGCAAAAGAAAAAGTTTTAGCAAGCGGTCCTGAAATTAAAGGTTATTTAGGTGAAGTCATCTCTGAAAATAAATTAAAAGAGAAAATTCACTTTGGTCATCGTGTACTTTCTGCAAACTATGATTCTGCTAAGAAAAAGTGGTTGGTTGAAATTGAAGACAACAACAAGAAGAAGCAGACTTGGTCAGCTAATTTTGTGATGGGATGTACTGGTTACTATAATTATGACCAAGGTTATGCACCACAATTCCAAGATCAAGATAAATTTAAAGGGCAATTTATCCATCCACAACACTGGCCTGAGAATTTAGATTATAAAGGCAAAAAAGTTGTAATTATCGGTAGTGGTGCAACTGCAATTACACTTGTTCCTTCAATGGTAAAAGGTGGGGCAGGTCATGTAACCATGTTGCAACGTTCTCCAACTTATATCGCAACAGTGCCTTCAATTGACTTTATTTATGAAAAGACACGTCGATTCATGTCTGAAGAAACAGCATATAAATTTACTCGTGCTCGTAACATTGGCATGCAGCGTGCAATTTATGCATTAGCACAAAAGCATCCTAAAACTGTTCGTCGTTTGCTGTTGAAAGGAATCGAGTTGCAGTTAAAAGGTAAAGTGGATATGAAACACTTTACTCCAAGCTATAACCCATGGGATCAGCGTTTGTGTGTTGTTCCTGATGGTGATTTATTCAAAGCTTTACGTGAAGGTCAAGCAAGTATTGAAACAGATCAAATTGAAAAATTCACCGCAAATGGTATTCAGTTAAAATCTGGTAAACACTTAGAAGCAGATATTGTGATCTCAGCAACTGGTTTAGAGATCCAAATCTTGGGTGGTGTGCAAGGTTCAATCGATGGTAAGCCACTTAATACCTCTAAACACATGTTGTATCAAGGTGTGATGGTGAGTGATGTACCGAATATGGCAATGATTATTGGTTATATCAATGCTTCTTGGACATTAAAAGTTGATATCGCAGCTGATTATATTTGCCGCTTGATTAATCATATGGATAAGAATGGCTATGATGAAGTGATTGCTCATGCTGACCCAAGTCAGTTTGAACAGGATACTATTATGGGTAAATTGTCTTCTGGTTATATCGCACGTGCAGCTGATGTTATGCCAAAACAAGGTAAGCAAGCGCCTTGGAAAATTACCAATAACTATCTTGCAGATCGTAAAGATCTAAAAGATGCTAAGTTTAACGATGGCGTATTGCAATTCCATAAACGTGGTGAGCAAGCGGATCGTAAGCCTAAATTAGTTTCATAAATTTTTTGTTTGATAAAAAAAACCTATGTTAATACATAGGTTTTTTTATTTCTAAATTTTAATTTCTGTTAAGAATTCGAGTATATTGATTCAAAATTTAAATAACGATCAAGGAATAAATCATGAGGTTAGGCTTGCTTTTAATAACTTTAATGTTAAGCACAGCGACTTTTGCAGACGATATTAAAAAGAAAGAGACGGTTGCACAGAAGCTAGTATCCATGGACGGAACTGAACAAGGTTTACAGAACACTGATAAAATGATTATTGAGCAAATTCGTATGCGACTGCCGAAAGATATTCCTGAGCAGTTTTATGTTGATTTGAGCAAGAATTTGAATAGCGAAAAACGAAAGCAGTTTATCGTTCAACGTTATGTGGAAACTTTTAATCAAAAAGAATTAGAAGCAGCGTTGAAATTCTATGAATCTGCTGAGGGAAAGGCTTGGGCGAAGAAAGCAAGTGGTATTGGTGGCGAGATTGCTCATTTCACAACACAAGATGCTCGAGCAGCACTGAATACTACGATGCAACAACATGCTGATCATGCCACTATAAAGAAAATCATGATGCGTATGAATCCTCAAGATGCACAACACTCAGAAAAAACACAACAGAAGTGATTTAAAAAGGGATAGCATTATCGATAGTGCTATCCCTTTAGATCTTATTATAGGGTGCGAGAAATCAGCTCTTTCATGATTTCATTGGTTCCAGCATAAATACGGTTTGCACGGTTGTCGATGTAGGCACGTGCGATTGGGTATTCAAGCATATAACCGTATCCGCCATGCAATTGTAAGCATTCATCTACAACTTTAGAGAACATGTCTGAAATTTTGTATTTGGCAGCCGCAGCAGCATCGACACCTAGACTTTCTTCTAACTGTAATTCCATGCAACGATCTAAATAGGTACGACAGAAATCAATTTCAGTTCTTAGTTCAGCTAGCTTAAAGCGAGTATTTTGGAAAGTCCCAATTGGTTTTCCAAATGCTTTACGGTCTTTAGTATATTGAACTGTATGTGCAAAAGCTGCTTCAGCACCTGCTTGGCAAATAATCGCAACTAACATACGTTCCCATGCTAATTCTTTCATGAGCATGATAAAGCCCATGCCTTCCATACCTAGTAAATTTTCTTTTGGTACGCGGACGTTGTCAAAGAAGAGTTCGCATGTATCTTGTCCTTTCATACCAATTTTGTTTAAAGGTTTACCTTTACTAAAACCTGCACGATCTGCTTCGACAATAATTAATGAAAGATTGGCTGAACCTTTGTCGCTGTTACCTGTTTTACAAACTACAATTGCCATGTCGCAAAGATAGCCATTGGTAATGAAAATTTTAGAACCATTGATAACGTATTCATCACCATCAAGTACAGCCGTTGTACGAACAGCTTGCAAATCTGAACCTGTGCCTGGTTCTGTCATAGCAATAGCTGTAACCGTTTCGCCTGATGCCATTTTTGGCAACCATTTTTGCTTCTGATCTTCATTACCAAAATTATTAATGTAATTAGCAACGATATCTGAATGTAAAGAAAAACCTGTGCTTGAATCCATCGCATATGCTTGTTCTTCTATCAGAATCATACTGTAGAGTCGATCAACACCTGAGCCACCATATTCTTCAGGCATCGTTGTGCATAACAAACCTAGCGCACCAGCTTTGTTCCATAAATCGCGATCTACGTGCTGCTGTTTCTCATACTTTTCGATATTGGGAACAACTTCTTTTTCGTAGAACTTACGAACAGTTTCACGGAATGCTTCATGGTCTGGAGTAAAAAGTTTACGTGGAAGCATGTTTGGAATTGGACGAATGGCACCTGATTGCATTTGTTATTTTTTCCCTAGTTCATTGGATTAAATGATCATCATGAAGATACAAGAAAGCTGAATTATTCAACAATGTGATCAATGCTCATTTTGATTGATGTATTTGGTCACCTTATAAAAATCTATGCGCAGATAAAACTGGATCAGGTACACTATGCTATCTTTGTTGCAAGTGGAATAAGTAATGTCTGATGAAATGACACTGGAAGAGCGCAAGGTGATTTATCGTGCACGTCGTGGGTTAAAAGAAATTGATGTGTACTTTGACCCTTATGTTAAACAATATTATTTGACTGCAGACCCAACAGAAAAAGCATTATTTGCAGAGTTGGTGGATCAAGAAGATCCTGATTTGTTGGATTGGTTCATGGAGGTGGGTGAGCCACCACGTGAAGAGTTAAAAGCGTTTATTTTAAAATTAAAAAAATATGTACACGGCTAAACGTATTTTTGAGCTGCAATCTAGTCGATTTTCGCTAGGATTGCAGCTGTTTTGTTTTTTGGGTATCAATATCCTGCTTTATCAATTATTGTCAGCTTTTTTATGGTTAGTGTGCTTGTTGATTATGGGATGGGCGGGCTGGTCGGCATTAAACAAACCGAAAATAAATCAAATTGAGTATCTCTGTGACGATGATTGGTCGATTCGTTTTGATGGAGTAGAGCCTAATATCGAGCAAGGAAAATTACTCAAAATTATTGATCATCATTTATATATTGTGCTGCATTTTTCTAATATTGAATCAAAAACATGTGTAATTTGGTGGGATCAATTGTCTTTAAATCAATGGAAAATGCTCAAATTACTCTCAAAAATTGCATAATTGTTAGACAAGTCTACATTTGTATAATTAAATTAATTTAATATAAATCATTTAGATAGTGTTTTTTTACTCAAATTTAAAAACAATTGTTAGATTAAATACTCTAAAAAATAATGAAAATTATGATTGTCAGACAATCTGAGCATCAAGATCGTTACCTTTTCGCTAAAGTACAAACACCAACGTAAAGTGTGGTGGAGGTCCTAAAATGATGGAAATTCCAACATGGTCGTTTCTGGTGATTGCAATCGTTTTTGCAATTGTAATAGGAAGAGCAGGAACTTTACTCAGGGAACTTCTTGAATCACATCAACGTAATGTTGCAGTGACCAAGAGAAAGAGATTGAAGGTGTCATCAATATATCACAATCCCGTTAATGCTGATGTCGAACGTCGATCTAGTATCTATCAAAAGTAGATACAAAAAGTGTAGGAGGTCTCTATGGAGATTTCAATGTGGATGTTTCTAGTAATTGCAGTCGTTATGGCGATTGTTATAGGAAGAGCTGAAACATCACTCAAGGATTACTTTCAACAAAACTAAAAGATAAAGAGTTTCAAGTTTTTACCAGTTAATAAGTAGCATGTGCTGAACCGTCGCAATGCTACTTTTTTTTGCCTAAAATTTTTGTATTTTCAACTCTCTGTCAATTCTCTTATCTGTGAATTGTGTCAGAATGCGCATGTTAAATTAGAGCAATTACTCTTTAATTCAAGTATTGCATCTGATAAGGTACGTCTAAAAGGAAAAACAAATTAATTAGAGGACAGGAAGAATGTCTAAATTCCAAAAAATGGGACAGGGTGTGGCGGTTGCGTTACTCACAACATCAATATTATCAGGGTGTTCACAAATCATTAAAACAGGGGCTAATGTCGCATTAAGTTTTAGTGAAAATCATATTGTTCCACCAATTTTGGCGATGGATGACGCCGAAATGGTGTGTAATTCAGGTAATGCCTTAACTCCAGCGGTGATGTCAACCAAGGATATGGGTGCTGATCCAACACGTATGGCGGTGTTATTGTATACCTCAGCAGGTATTTGTGCTGAAAATAAAGCCTTAGAAGCGGAACTCCGCTATTTGCGTGCTTCGAAAGCAGGTCAAGTTTCTGAAGCTCAAGATGCTCGTATTGAACAAAAACGTTGGGCGGGGATTGCTGCTGAACGTCAATATGCAGGTTATCAACTTTTTGCAAATCGTTGGGAATCAAAATATAAATATAAATTGGGTGATTCATGCCCAACAATGCGCAATGATTTAGATCAGACAGTTTACCTTTTAGGGATGGTAAGTGGTCTGCAAGCGATGACCAATGATATTAACTCTGGTGGTGCAATCAATGTACCGAAAGATATTGCGGGTATTGTAGAACGTGGTATGGCATGTCTAGATAATGAAAAGTTCTGGGGCGCTCCAATGGCGACTCGTGCTGTGATTTGGACATTATTACCAGGTGCTGGTGATGGTAAACCTGAACCTTATGCAACGATGAAAGAATCGATGCAAATTGGTGAGAAAAAAGGTGTTCGCTTAGCACATGCACTTTATGCTGTTGCTGCACAAGCAAGTGGTGATGATGCAAAACTTAGAGATGCATTCCGTTCATATGCTGCTGCAACAGGGGAAGATAAACCTGCAAACCCTCAATTTAGATTAATTGACAAAATGGCAGGTCTAATGGTTCGTGGAATTGCGGATCGTTACTGGACAGAAAATACTGGCATACGTGCTACCGATGAAGGTCTATCAACATTCTGGGATGATAAACAAGAAAGTTCTTCAGAATTAGATGAGCTATTTGATGGTGGTGGGGATGGTGCGTCTGCTCCTGCAGAAGAGACCCCACCTCAGTAACCTAGATTAAACGACCTTTTACATTATTTAAGTAGATTACTGGTTAATGTTGAATGTAAAAGGTTCGTTTTAAAAGAGGGGTACGTAAATGAAAGATCAAATATGGATACGGAAAGTCATATTGATCGCAGTATGTATTTCGATCTCTGCAAGTCTGCAAGTTTTTGCTGATCATTTCATCTATTGGAAGCCTAGTGTACTGGTCGAAGTCTGGCGTTTATGGACAGCCCATTGGGTACATGTTGGATGGATGCATTTCTTTTTGAATATGCTTGCATTTGCTTGTTTACCTTTTATTTTTCCACATGCGCGTAATAGACATCTAGTTTGGTTGTTATTACTGTTACCACCATTTATCAGCCTCATTTTTTATTTTTACTTTCCTTATATTGAAGCTTATGCAGGTTTATCAGGCGTATTGCATGGTCTTTATACAGCGGTAAGTTTGGTTTATCTAAAATATCCAAAGGAAAGAACATTCGCAATTTTAGTTTTAGTGCTCATATTTGCCAAACTTGTTTGGGAAAATACCTTTGGTCAAACAGGTACAGCACAATTAATAGGAAGTCCTGTACTAACAGAAGCACATTTGATTGGAGCAATTGGAGGTGTATTTTGTGGACTTGGTTATTTGCTATTAAAAAGGATTAAGAAATAAAAACATTAAGTCACTTTCATACAAACTTATCAACAACTTAGACGGTTTAAATAGGGATTGGTTATCAAGAGGGTGTTATTTCTCTATCAACCATATACATCGCATGATTCAACATCTTTGGATGGATGTTGAGAACAATAAAGTGGAATAGACATGCAACATGATCAAGAGAAAAAATCTGGATTAGGTCTGCTCAGCCATATATGGACAGAGTGGATTTCGACCTTTGTCATACTTTTCTTGCTTCTAATGACATTGGTTATTGGAACAGGTGAGATGATTCATGGTCAGCTTTTACGTATGGGGGAGCGCCTTTATGGTGATCCTGATACTGGAATGCAATATTCATTTCTACGTGCTGAACCAGAGAAACCAACCTGTGACAGAAATCCAAATATAGATGCACAAGTTCAAGAGCAAATGAAAATCAATGCTGCTGATGAGTTTGCGAGTATGTTTGGTGTAGCCTCTGAGGCAGATGTTCGAGCTTCGCTGATAGCGGCTCAGCAACAATGTGATGAGAAATACCAATTCTACGATAAGGCAATGAAGCATATCGAAGCCAATCCTAGTGTTCGTACTTATCGTAAAATTGAAACTAGTTTCTTTGGTATCTTTAAATTAGGTGCAGAGAACCGCGCGTTATTCCTCGTTATTATGGTTGTATTTGCTGCAATCAGTGCAACATTGAAAGCGCATCACATTGGTTTACGTAGTCCTGCTACTAAAACTGATTTCCGTGTTTATGGTATTGCGATGTTGTTGGGTAATGCATTACTCACATCATCTGTGATTAGCCAATATAAATCGGTCATGAATTCAGGTGTTCCGATCACACCAGAAATGAACGTGATTTATTGGTTGTGGATGATATTGTTTGGTGTGCTGACACTCATCAGTTTATTTCAAATGATCAAACCACCAGCTGCAACTCGTGAAGGTGGTAATGTCGGTTTAGCCATCCTCAGTATTCCTTTATATGCCTATATGGCGATTATCACCGGGGTTGCATTTACTTTCTTCATGGATTATCCAATGGGGCAAGGTATTTATCTGGGACAGTTGGTTGAATTGTCGAATATTTTCTTGAATCTAGCCTTGTTTATTTGGGCTGGTATGTTGCTCAAGCAAACACGTATTGTTGATTTATTCCTCAATATCTTACGTCCTTGGAATCTGGCTCCAGAGACTTTAACTTGGTTGATCCTTCTTGCAGCGGCATTACCAACAGCCTATACAGGTGCATCAGGTATTTTCGTTATCGCTGCGGGTGCGATTATTTATAAAGAAGTGTGGAATGCGGGTGGACGCCGTCAGTTTGCTTTAGCAGCAACGGCGCTATCGGGTTCAATGGGTGTAGTTCTACGTCCATGTTTATTGATCGTAGTAGTCGCTTCACTGAACAAAGAAGTAACGACTGATTTGCTTTATAAATACGGGATGTACACATTCCTATTAACCTCAACGTTATTCTTGGTGATTGCATTATTCTTTGCAGAACAAAAATTCCGTATTGCACCATTTAAAGTTGCATTGCCTAAATCATTACGTGCATTCGTACCTGTATCACCATATATCGTGATCTTTGTTTTGATTTGGTTATTCTACAAACATGCATTAGCAACTGATCTCAATGAATTTACTGCACCTGTAATGATGCCTGTGATTCTATTGATGATGGTATTGTTTGATAAGTTACGTAAAGAACCTGCACCGTTGGCGCCTGTTGGTCATTGGGACAGTACTTTGAATAGCTACACATTGCCTGCGGATGGTAGTCAACCTGCACCAAAAATTAATCCAGAAGATGACCCACGCAAACCAGAGCGTAATATCTCCTTTGCTAAAGCATTGCATGCTTCTTCAAGTGAAACAGTAGGGCATATCGGTGCACTTGTGATTCTGATGGCGCTTTCAGTGAGTGTCGGTGGTTTCCTTGAGCAAATTCATATCATGGAAGCATTCCCGCAAGATATTAATAATATTGTTGTCGTGATTACGTTGATTGTATTATTGATGATCTTCGTAGGTATGATCATGGATCCATTTGGTGCTGTGATTCTGATCACGGCTACAGTCGCACCTGTTGCATATCAATATGGTATTGATCCTGTTCATTTCTGGATGATTGCGCTTATTGGTTTTGAGTTGGGTTATGTCACACCTCCAGTTGCGTTAAACCATCTCTTGGCTCGACAATCGATTGGTGATGCGGAAGTGGCTGAAGCAGATGCAGAAGTTCGTCATTTGTCTTTCTACTATCGATATGAACGTTGGATATTGCCTTTATTGGTGATGGTACCTGCAATCTTAATTATTGCTTACGTTCCGTATTTCTTTAAATTGTTTGGTTGGTATAACTAAACTAACAATAAAAAAAGCACCTTCGGGTGCTTTTTTTATTTCTCGAAATAGCTCATCAATTTTCTCTAAATAAGAAATTTGAATAAATTTGAGATAGTTAATCGTTTTAAATATTTTTGCCAAAGATTTTGCAAATCCAAGTAAACCAGTATGCTTAGACAGTAGGTTAAATGCTTTTAATATTTTTACGGTTAAAATTATTCATTGTTTAAATTGATAAAAAAAACTTACAAAAAAGTGATTGCAGTCATTATTTTTTAGAAAAGTTTGCTGCAAATTTAGGCGGTTTAAAAAGGGATTGGTTCCGAAGAGGGTAATTCATTTATCTATCAACCAAGGACAACGCATGATTCAACATCTTTGGATGGATGTTGAGAAAAAATAAACTGGAATACACATGCAAAATGATCAAGACAAAAAGTCTGGATTAGCTCGTTTGGGTTATATCTGGAATGATTGGATATCTACATTTATCATTCTTGCTTTGTTGCTAATGACTTTGCTTATTGGTACTGGCGAAATGATTCACGGTCAGATGCTCCGTATGGGTGAGCGTCTTTACGGTGATCAAACTACAGGAATGCAGTACTCGTATTTACGAGCTGAACCTGAAAAACCTTCTTGTGATCGACATCCTGACATCGAAGCACAAGTTCAAGCCCAAATGAAAGCAAATGCTGCGGATGAGTTCGCAAGCATGTTTGGTGCTGCTTCTGAAGCAGATGTTCGTGCTTCTTTAATGGGTGCGCAACAACAGTGTGAAGAGAAATATCAATTTTATGATAAAGCTATGAAGCATTTGGAAGCACATCCAAGCATTCGTACATATCGTCAAGTTGAAACATCTTTCTTCGGTATCTTTAAGGTTGGATCGGAAAACCAGACTGTTCTTTTATTAGTTATGGTCTTGTTTACGTCAATTACAGCATCTTTGCGCTACCACCATATTGGTTTACGTGCGCCAAAAAGCAAAATTGACTATCGTGTTTACTCAACTTTGATGATCTTGGGTAATGGATTATTAAGTGCTTCTGTTTGGAGCCAATATCAGTCCTTACTCAATTCTGGTGTTGAAGTTACAGCTAAAACGATGGCGATTTCATGGTTATGGATTATTTTATTCGTAGTCATGACCATTATCAGTGTATTCCAATTATTCTTGGTCCCTAAAAATGCTCAAGAAAAAGGAAATGTTGGTTTAGCATTCTTAAGCGTACCTTTATATGCCTATATGTCACTTGTGACAGGTATTGTTTTTACCTTCTTCATGGATTATCCAATGGGGCAAGGTATTTACCTCGGTATTTTGGTTGAATTCTCAGGGATTTTCTTAAATCTAGCATTGTTCATTTGGGCAGGTATGTTGCTGACTCAAACGCGTGTCATGGATTTGTTCCTGAATATTTTACGTCCATGGAACTTGGCTCCAGAAACTTTAACTTGGTTAATCTTGATTGCAGCAGCGATTCCAACAGCATATACAGGTGCTTCTGGTATTTTCGTTATTGCAGCTGGTGCGATCATCTATAAAGAGGTTTGGAACTCTGGTGCACGTCGTCAATATGCCTTAGCGGTATCGGCAATGTCAGGTTCACTAGGTGTAGTGATCCGTCCTTGTTTACTTGTGATTTTGATTTCGATGCTTGATAGTCGTCATGTGACTTCAACAGAGTTATTTGATCACGGTATTTATGTCTTCTGGCTAACCGCATTTATTTTCTTAGGCGTTTCATTGATTCTTGCTGAAGAAAAATTCCGTGTGAATTCACCGAAAGTTGCTGTACCTGGTATGTTACGCGCGTGTATTCCTGTGATTCCTTATGTGATCATTGGTTTGGCCGTGGTGATGTTCTATAAGCTTGCTTTAGATACATCAATCAATGAATTTACAGCACCAATGATTCTTCCATTGGTATTAATCGCGATGATTTTGTTCGACAAATTATTTGCGGCTAAACATCCAGTACCAGTAACAGATCCTAAACATGAAGCTTTAGTTCGTGAGCATGAGAAAAAGTCTGAGTTCTTAAAGTCGCATGATCCACATGGCAGCAAAGGCTTTGGTTTTGGTGGGGCTTTACGTTTTGCAACATCAGAAACTGTAGGACATATTGGTGCATTGATCTTGTTGATGGCTCTGTCTGCAAGTGTTGGTGGTCTAATCGAACGTGCAGAAGTGGTTGAGTTATTGCCTACACACTTGGGCAATATCTATATTTCACTGGCATTTATTGCGCTTTTACTAGCAATTATTGGTATGACAACCGATCCATTCGGTGCGGTAATTCTTGTTGCTGCAACGATTGCTCCAGTGGCTTACGAGAATGGTATCCATCCAATTCACTTCTGGATGATCGTATTGGTTGCATTTGAGTTTGGTTATGTGACACCGCCTGTTGCGCTGAACCATTTGTTGACGCGACTCTCCGTCGGTGATGAAGAGGTTACGGCAGCTGATAAGGAAGCGAAAGAGAAATATACAAGTTTCTACTTCCGATATGAGCGTTGGTTATTACCTATTATCGTATTGTTCTCATCTTTAGTGTTGGTAACTTACGCACCATACATTTTCCAAATGTTTGGTTGGTATAAACACTAACTCTTATCTCCTAAAAAAGCACCTTCGGGTCACTACTGTCCCATAGTTTGCTTTAAATAAAAAAACCTGAGTCTAAATAGTTAAAATATGAATGCAAACAAACACTTTAACTATAAAGGACTCAGGTTTTGTCACATCAGAATACCGTATTTCATCAATTACTCAAACCCATTCTAAGACAAGATTTTGAACGTCTGGCTAAACTGCACCACTCTGGGCAAAAATTAAGATCAGCCACCCGCTGGGATCAGTTT
>NZ_KB849655.1:1282192-1417575 GCF_000368765.1 Acinetobacter junii CIP 64.5 | reverse complement strand
TCTAGGTCGAAGCCGCAATGCGATACAAACGCAAATATGGATTGCATTAATTGCCTATTTGCTGGTGAACTTCGCTAAACACATGGCACAAGAAGGATGGAGTGTTCAGCGTTTACTGAGAATTATTCAGGTCAATTTATTTGAAAGGAAACTTTTAAGGTCACTCTTTGTGCCTGATAAAAAATGGCGAAAACAAGAAGAACCTCAATTGAGGTTCTTCTTTTGATATTTGTGGGACAGCAGTGCCTTCGGGTGCTTTTTAATTTGTGCTTTATTAGAGACTTTTTCTTTGCCTTTGACTCAAAGGACTACATAAAATAATTGCCAGTAATATTAATCCAAAACCGAATAAACTATAAAAATCAGGTGTTTCTTGCCATAGAAAGAAGCCCCAAACACCCGCAAAAATGATCGCCATATAGTTGACTGGTGCTATCTGTCCAGCTGGAGCAAGGCGATAAGCATGAGACATAAAAATTTGGCTTACATTCGCAAGTATTCCTGCTGCAATAAGAAAAAAAAGTTCTTTCAAAGCATATGGTCGCCAAACCCAAAACATCGGTATGGCTGAAAGTAAGGAGCCGATCAAGCAAAAATAAAACACGATACGTTCTGGAGGTTCAGTTTTGGTTAGTGCTCTTACGGTTACAAATGCCATTGATGCAAGTAGGCTAGATGCTATGCCTATCGCAGATACCCAATTCCACAATCCTTGATCAGGTTTTGCAACACAAAATACGCCCAAGAATCCTAATGCAGCTGCCATTAACATTGCTTTAGTAATACGTTCTTTTAAAAATAGCCAAGCAATCAATGGAATAAAAATAGGTGAGGAATACGTAAATACCATGGCATTGGACAATTTCAAATGTGCAATCGCATAGAAAAAACCATACATTGCTGCAAGCCCAACCAGACTTCGCCAAGTATGCATCCACAATTTTTCTGTTTTAACAAAGCTTGTACCTTGTTTCATAATAAATGGTAGGAAAAGCATCAACCCAACGAAATTACGGAAAAAAACAATCGTGTAATTATCTACAGTTTGAGATGCGTATCTGATGCAGATGCCCATGATGGAGAAAAGAAAAGCCGAGATGGTCAGGCAGCTAATCGCTAAGAAGAGCTTACGATTAGGTTGATTCAGCGTCATAATCATTGTGAGAGCAAGGATGCAGCTTGTATTCTAAGCCTCTGCTGCCTTTAAAGAAATGTACGATTATTATTTTCGATTGAATTATATAAAGTAGAGAGGTTAAGACCTCACATTAAGGGATGAACTAAATCAAGCATGGCCAACAAATCATCGAAGACGTTAAGGCTATAACCCATTTTAAAGCCTTACTTATTTATGATTTATTTTGTGCTGCAAGTTGAGCTTCAAGAAGCTTAATTTGATCTTCTTTCAGTTTTACTAAAGTATCAACATCAGTGTGTTGTTGCTTTAGCTCATTTTGCTGATCTTTAAGTTGTTGATGAATATCATCCAGTTTAGCAATTTCTTCTTTGGCTAAAGTGTCATTTGCAGGAATTGGATCTTTGATAATTGACTCTTCAACTAGTTGGATAGGTGCAGTAACTTCGCTTGCAGCTTGTACAGTTTCAGTCGTTTCGACTGGACGTGCTGACGGTGCAGCTTTACTAATCGTTGGCACCGTTGGTGTAACAGTTGCCTCATGATTTTTTTGAGATAGAAACCACTGTACTGCAAAAATCAGCACCACGACGATACTGATTACACCGATGATCATCCATAATAATTTAGAGTTTTCATTTTGATACGAGGACATCATTTTTTAACCTTTCTAGTCAAAATGACGAGGCTTGAATTGTATCACCCCAATTTCATCTGGCTCAGCGGGTTCAGCTGGTTCTACGTGAGTAGGACGCTGTTCACTATAAGCACATTCGATACATTCAATCCATTCGTCATCCACAGAGATGATCTTAACCACACGATCTAAGGCTCCACATTTTGGGCATTTAGCACCCGCGATGAACTGTCTTTTCATGTCAGTTAATTACATCCTGTGAACAATAATGACGTAGTTTAAGCGGTTTTATGCGTATTCGTCCAACCTTGATGACGTAATAATGCATCTATTTTTGGTTCTCTTTTTCGGAAATTGCGAAACGCATCAAGTGCTGTATCTTTTCCGCCAACTGCTAGAATAAACTTTCTAAATTCTTTTCCAGTCTCGGTGTTAAAAATACCTTCATTTTCGAAACGATCAAAGGCGTCGCTCGCCAAAACTTCCGCCCATTTATAAGAATAATAACCTGCTGCATAACCGCCAGCGAAAATATGGCTAAAACTATGCTGGAAACGGTTATAGGGAACCGTTGGCACTACTGCAAATTTGGATCGAATATCGTTCAGCGTTTCCTGAATCTGTTGGCTGTTTAAAGCAGGTGTTTGGCGGTGAATTGTTAAATCAAACAGGGCAAATTCAATCTGACGTAGCGTTTGCATACCAGACTGGAAGAAACGTGCATTGAGCAGGGCAGATAGCAATTCTTGTGGCAATGTTTGCTTGCTCTCGGTATGTTCACTGAGCACATCAAGGCTTTCATTGTCCCATGCCCAAAATTCCATAAACTGACTTGGTAACTCCACTGCATCCCACGCCACACCATGCGTCCCTGCCACTGAGATATTATCCACTTCGGTCAGCATGTGATGTAAACCATGACCAAACTCATGGAACAAGGTAATCACTTCATCATGGGTCAGCAAGGCAGGTTGATCGCCAATCGGTGGGGTAAAGTTACACACCATATAGCAAACTGGTTTTTGTAGACCACTAGCAGTTTGTACACGGGAACGGAAACCACTCATCCATGCACCACCGCGTTTACCATTGCGTGCATATAAATCAAAGTAGAAACCGCCGACCACTTGACCTTGATCTTCAATTTCGAAATAACGTACATCATCCTGCCAAACAGGCGCCTGGCGTTCAATGATCTGGATACCGTAAAGGCGCTGTACGATCTGGAATAAACCTTGAACCACTTTAGGTGCAGGGAAATACGGTTTAAGCGCTTCTTGAGAAAGATTGAACTGTTGTTGTTTCAACTTCTCAGAATAATAGGTTGAATCCCAAGGTTTGAGTTCTTCAATTCCATCTTGTTGTGCAATACTTTTTAGTTCAGCAATTTCAGCCAGTGCAGGCGTACGCGCATGCTCTGCCAAATCTACTAAGAATTGATGAACAGTTTCAACATCAGGTGCCATTTTGCTGGCAAGGGAATATTCAGCAAAGTTGTTAAAGCCAAGTAGTTGTGCCATTTCCTGACGTAAGCTCAGGATTTCTTCCATCACAGGCGTGTTATCAAACTCGGTTTTATCCGATTGATCTGATGCACGGGTGACATAGGCTTTGTACAGCTCTTCTCGCAACTCACGATCATCAGCATAAGTCATGATCGCAAAATATGCAGGAAAGTCCAATGTCGCAACCGCTTGCTCAAGCTCACGTTGTTGTCCGTATTGTTTTAACAGTTCAACACTGCTTTGAGGTAAACCTTTAAGTTGTGCTTCCGTTAAAGGCTTGAAATAGGCTTGGGTTGCATCGAGCACATGGTTCGAGAAGTCTGAAGACAGTTGTGATAAACGTGCCGAGATTTCTGCATAACGTTTTTTTGCTTCGCCTTGGAGTGCAACACCCGACAGTTTAAAGTCACGTAGCGCCAGTTTAATCGCGCTTTGTTGTGCTTCGCTCAGCGTTTGAAATACATTGCTATCATGAATCTGTTGATAGGTTTGATACAGCGCTGTGTGTTGTCCAAGCTGCGTATAGTATTCACTTAAACTTGGTAACAGGGCTTGGTACACTTCACGGGTTTCGGCATTGTTCATCACGGCATTGAGGTGCGACAAAATGCCCCATGACTCACTCATGTTATTTTCAAGCTGATCAACTTCGGTCAAGGTTGCCAATTGTGCCTCGCTGTTTTGTGGCACTTCCTTGAGTTGATTTAAGAAGTTTTGACCGTTTTGAATGGTTTGTTCAATTTGTTGTTTTAGGTCAGCAAGTTGAATTTGATCAAATTGAGGAACGGGAAGTGTCGCTTGTTGGAGTGTCATTGTATTTTTGCCATATCATCTTTAAACATAGGTATAGATGTAGGGCTTAGTGGGTGAGAAATCAAGACATATAATGAAAAACTCATATCTCTAGTGCACATCATCTACATATTGATATTCAGCGTCGATCTGTTGTGGTTTGTACATGAGCTTGGCAAAGTTTTTGGTCATACATTCTGTTTCAATGATTTCACCACTTTTATATTTTTCTTTTTTATGTCGCCAGATTTCATTTTGCCGATAATAACTTTCTCCAACTTTGACAAAACGATGATTTTTTTCAAAGACATGATAAATATAGCCAAGATCATGTGAGCAACGTAACTCACCTTCAAGGCATTTCTCAGAGAACCAAAGATTGATCTGAAAAGTGTATTCTGTTGGGTTATAAAATTGATAATCAATATAGTTATAGAAAATAGCAGCTCCGCTACCGAAAGGTAATACACGTCCTTGATCTGGGAAAGGATCGAAAGAATGTTGTGAGCGCTGTATGACTTCCAATGGACTATGTAGCACCAACCAATGAATTAAATTGGCAATTTGACAGATTCCACCACCAATTCCACCACGAGCTTGCCCAAAACTAAGTTCCATACCCTCAACATAGCCTTGTTTGATTGTTGGCAAACCGACGAGCTGACAGAAAGAAAAGGTTTCGTTAGGTTTAATTAGAATAGTTGAAATTCGTTCGCTTGCGATTTTTAAATTAATCACTTTATTCTTCTGCCAACGCTGCTCACTGTCACCCAGTTTACGAATTAGGACAGATTGGTGTTTCTTCACTCTAAAGGTTAATGGATTTGAGTGAAAGCTTTGAGCATATTGACGACCATCAGTTTTCCATTGCACATAACGAAAGCCTCGCCGTATCCAAATTATGATGAAATAAAGGGCGGGGTGATATTGGCTGATTGGTTTTTTAAGAAATAGGCGAATAAGTTTCATTTTTAAAGGAGGACAAGTCCATCACTGAACTTGCCCTAAAGAATTACTCCTGCTTAGCTTTCGCATTGGACTTTTTCTTTTTTACTTTCTTCTTGGCTTTTTCTTTGCTTTCAGGCTTGGCCGAAGCTTTTTTAGCAGGCTTTTTGGTATAAGAACTTGGTTTGCTCTTATCCTTTTTCTTGCGTACAGGCTTCTCACCATCTTCACTGACTTGAGAAGTTGCGGATGGTTTACTAAAAACCTCTTCAGTAGCCAGAGCTTTGGTAGATGTGGTGCGAGGTGCTTTCTGACGAATCACACGCCCCAAATGCGTCAACTGTTGAACCAATTTGAAGTCAATTTTACGTTCTTCCAGATTGACGCCTGCAACCTGAATCTTGACTTCATCGCCGAGACTAAAGGATTGACCGCGATTCTGACCAATCAGGCTTTGGCTGGCTTGATCATACAAGAAATAATCTTCACCGAGCTGACTGACATGAATCATACCATCCACATATAAATCTTTGAGTGTAACGAATAGACCAAACTCAGTCACCGCACTAATGATACCCACAAACTCATCACCTAAATGCTGTTGCATATAATGGCATTTCAACCAAGTAGTCACACTGCGTGAAGCTTCATCGGCTCGACGTTCAGTTTGTGAGAAGTGCTCGCCAGCATCATCCAGAGCTGCCCCAGACAGAGGATATGCTTTCTTGTCGAGATAGGCTTTAATGGCACGGTGCAACAATAAGTCTGGATAACGACGAATTGGTGAGGTGAAATGCGTATAAGCTTCATAAGCAAGACCATAATGTCCTGCATTATTCGCACCATAATAGGCTTGCATCATTGAGCGTAACAACACCGCATGAATACTTGGTGCATCTAAACGATCTTTGGTTGCTTCAATGACTCGTTGATAATCGGCTTGTGTTGGTTGCTCTGGGAATGGCAAACCGAGTAATTTGACGAAATCACGGACTTTTTGAATACGTGAGAATTCTGGCGCTTCATGTACACGATACAACATCGGAATATCGTGTTCTAATGAGTATTCAGCTGCGGCAACGTTCGCCAATAACATACATTCTTCAATCAGTTTATGCGCATCATTACGAGTACGTGGCAAGATTTCCTTGATTCCACCTAACTCATCAAAGGTCATATAGGTTTCAATGGTTTCAAATTCCATCGCATGACGTTTGGCACGTAGTTCTTTTAGTGTCTGATAAAGCTGGAATAGGGTATTTAACGATTTATGAACGCTTTTATCTTGCGGAATGGCATCGGTTGCACCGTCAAAATAAGCAGCCACCTGATTATAGGTCAAACGTGCTTTGGAATGCATCACCGCAGGGTAGAACTCATAACCTGTGACTTTACCTGCACGTGACAGTTTTAAATCGCAGACCATACACAGACGGTCAACATGCGGATTGAGAGAACACAATCCATTTGACAATGCTTCTGGCAACATTGGCAAAACAAAGTGTGGGAAATAAACCGATGTACCACGTTCTTCAGCTTCTTCATTTAAAGGTGAGTCTAAACGCACATAATGGCTCACGTCTGCAATTGCCACTACAACACGGTAACCACCACCTGAGCGTTTCTCTGCGAATACGGCATCGTCAAAGTCGCGTGCATCTTCACCATCAATGGTGACTAATGGCAAATCGCGTAAATCAACACGACCTTTGCGATCCTGTTCAGACGGTTCTTTAAAACTTTCAGCTTCTTTAATGACTGCTTCTGGAAATTCATAAGGCAAACCAAATTCTAAAATGGTTTGTGGAATAATAATTTCAGTGTCAGCTTTGTCCGCCATAGACTGTACAACATGACCTGTCGCTAATTCTTCACGAGTCGGGTAATCATCAATCGCAACACGTAGCATATCGCCAACTTTGGCATTGGCATGTTCAATCAATTCTTTTTCGAGGGTAATTGGTTGGTGCTGATTTGGATTGCTTGGCTGAATAAAGTATTCACCATCATGTTCAGCGACTTTACCAATAATTTGTTTGACACGACGTTGTACGACTTCGGTAATAAAACCCCAAGCTTTACCTTTACGGTCAACAGAAGTTTGGCGTACTTTAACGCGATCACCATTAAAGACTAAACGTAATTCACGTTCAGGTAACAGGACATCATCCTGACCTGCGATATTGGCCGTACCCAAGCCTTTACTGTTGATATAAACCGTTGCTTCATGGCTTGGCAAATCGGTTGCAGGTTGGTATTTAAAACCATCTTTCATTAACTGACCGTCACGAACCATTGCACTTAAACGATGATTCAAGGCATCAATGCTTTTTTGATCTGGGATATTAAAGTGGTCAACCAGCTCTGCATGAGACTGTGCAGTTTTTAATTGTTCTAATGTACTTAGAATAAGAGTTCGGCTAGGGATAGGATTATCGTAACGTTGCGCTTCTGCTTTTGCTTCGGGATCGGCCCAATTTTTAGTCATATCGTTTCATTTCACATCTGGCAGATCGGTTTAGCATAAGTCATTCAAACTCTAACTGCACGTCAAAGATTGCAAGATTCTGTTTATTGTGCCGATCTAAATAAAGGAGAGAACACTATATTAACAAGCGTAGCGCTAAAAATGACGAAAAAATATAAGAATTGGTTAAAAAACATTTGATTGATTTAAAAAAAGAGAAAAAAACAGGAACATCCCTTGTGTAATACGGTTTTAGTTTGTATTATTGCGCTCGTGTTACGGTGAGATGGGTGAGTGGCTGAAACCACATCCCTGCTAAGGATGCATACGGGTAACTGTATCGAGGGTTCGAATCCCTCTCTCACCGCCACTTTACTTAAAGCGCTCATAGCTCAGCTGGATAGAGCACTTGGCTACGAACTAAGGGGTCGGGAGTTCGAATCTCTCTGAGCGCACCAAGTAAAGATTAATGTAACACACGCCTGAATAGGCACATAAGTAATGCGCTCATAGCTCAGCTGGATAGAGCACTTGGCTACGAACTAAGGGGTCGGGAGTTCGAATCTCTCTGAGCGCACCAAGTAAAGATTAATGTAACACACGCCTGAATAGGCACATAAGTAATGCGCTCATAGCTCAGCTGGATAGAGCACTTGGCTACGAACTAAGGGGTCGGGAGTTCGAATCTCTCTGAGCGCACCAACTTAAATAAATTAACCGCTTAATTGCGGTTTTTTTTGTGCCTTATGCCTTTGCCTTAATTTTCTGTACAAACACTGCATTACCGCCAACTGCTGGCAATACGTCATGATATGGCAGGCTTCGCATTGCCCTGAGTAAAAAAGGTGCTTTTTCATCAATTTTCATGCTGGTGGTCATTTTCAATAAAGCACCCTGATTAAGCTCGGTAAATCCCATCTGGCCTTTAATAAAACGCAAGTCACCACCATTGGCATAAAAATTATTTTCGCTGGCATTTGGATAATTAAAATGCAGTTTAAAGGCAAATGGAATATTAATGACACCTAAGCCCACATTGACCTGAATATCTGCATCCTGTCCCTGATTCTGAATAGGGGTGGTCACCACCTTTTTGATTTGCCGAGGGAATAAATCCTTATAGGCCAATGGAGTGAGCCATTTCTGTAGCTGTTGTGGTGTCTGTTTATAAAACTGATAGGTGGTGGAAAACCGCATGGCTTCACGTCCATGCGTGTACATGATGTTGGTCGGGGCGTGCAGAAAGCTAACGGGTTGCTGTGATGTCTGGCTGAGCTGGGCGATTTTTGTGAGCTGGGTTGCATTGAGTTGAGGGCTTGGCATTTGCCTGCCATCAAGTGGGGCAGTGTTTTTTCCAATAAAACGGGTTCTTAAAGCCTCTAGAACAAAGGCGTTGCCAGTACTGGGAACGCCAAGCTTGACCTCAGGAATTGCGTTTAAAATTTTCTTTAAAATAAATCCTTTCGGTTGGTTGAGGTCACCCCACTGGGTTAATGCCACCAGGGTCCGATGCTCATCCAGGGCAAACCATTCCAGTTTTCCGACCCCATAGGGAATGGGAGCGTCAATGACCAGACTGGCGATGCTGTTCGGCTTGATCTGGTGTTGCAGCGTGACGTCCTCATTGAAATTGAGTACAGGAATTGGTGTTGGAATTGATACCTTGTATTTCACCTGTACGATATTGCCCGACTGTTCAATGGTCTTGGCCGATTTTAGGGTTGGAAACAGTCCCACATAATGACTAAAATCTGTCAGCGTTTTCGCCACCTGTTGTGTATTGGCAGGGACGATGATGGCAGCGGAAGTAAAGCTGACAGTGGGTTGAGGATTGCTTTTCAGGGTGGGTACTGAAGTTTTTACCGCAGGGTGACCATAAATAAAAATAGTGTCCTGAGTATAACTGGCCAAGAGCTGTGGATTGTTCTGAAAAGGCTGCAAGGCACTTGGGATATTGTCTGTCCATGTAATGATTTGAGTAAAACCAATTTGACTTATCCCGAATAAAATACCTGTACATAGCAGGCGGGTAAAATAAGACATAACATTCCTTTGATTTTTTATAATTGACTGAGCTGGAAATTCAGCATTTCAATCCTGATCAATGCCAGTAAATTGGAAAATAGTTATAAATTTTTTTGTGTGTAAAGAATAGCCATATTGTGTAAAACAACGTCTTAGCCACTAAACTGGTGTAATATTTACGCCCATCCATGATGAAACAAATTGAAGTCGAGCATGTCTGAACAACGTCCAGCGCTATCCCTGCGTTATTACCTGAATTTAGAAGAGTCCCAGGATGGTTTTGCTTTAGTGACCTTTGGTAAAAAGACCTTTACCCGTTTTTTAACCCCACTGATTAGTATCGCCATTATTGTATGGGGTATTTATCTTGGTTTTTCGGGTGTGGGGCGTTACTACGTTGCATTGGGGGCCTTTTTCCTGATCATGCAGGGGCTGATGCGCTATTGGTTGCTGCCGATGTTGTTTAAACGACAGTTTGTCCGTTATCAGTTTGGCAAGAGTGAACAGGGCATTGACCTGTATCAGGATCATTTTGAGCTTTATGCCACAGGTAAAAAGCAAAGTGCGCAGTATGCCGAGGTGCAGTCTTTCGCCATTGGTAAAC
This sequence comes from Acinetobacter junii CIP 64.5, assembly GCF_000368765.1. Classification (GTDB taxonomy): domain Bacteria; phylum Pseudomonadota; class Gammaproteobacteria; order Pseudomonadales; family Moraxellaceae; genus Acinetobacter; species Acinetobacter junii. Next base: position 1,407,465 of record NZ_KB849655.1, on the reverse strand, counting down.
TGACTTATATGCTGGAACTGAAAAACCATACCGTGGTGATTGTGCCAAAACGGGCGTTTACGGATTCAGCAGCGCAAAGTAAATTTGAAAATAGCTTTAAAAAATAAATAATCTTGCTAATAAATAAGGAAATGCCATGAGCACCTCTCCATCAAAAATTGTGTGTGTCGGTCGGAACTATGCTGAGCATGCAAAAGAGCTTGGCAATGTGATTCCAGATCGCCCGATTTTATTTATGAAACCTGCAAGTAGTTTGACGACTCTAGCGCAAGGCATTACATGGAACAAGGCCTTGGGTGAATGTCACTATGAATGTGAAATCTGCCTGCAAATTGCACATCCCCTGTCTGGCGAAACAGATCGGGAAAAAGTGCTGGAGGCGGTGGGAGCACTGACACTGGGACTGGATTTAACCCTGCGTGATTTACAGGGTGAGCTAAAAGCCAAGGGGCATCCGTGGGAACGTGCCAAAGCATTCGATGGCGCATGTATTCTGGGTGAGTGGATTGAAACCGATGAGATTGGTGACCTACAGGAACTTGAACTGATCTTGACCATCAATGGTGCCGAACGCCAGCATGGTTTCACCAAAGATATGATATTTGATATTGCCGATTTACTGATTGATATTAATCAGGCATTTAGCCTACAGACAGGTGATGTGATCATGACGGGAACACCAGCGGGTGTAGGTGCTTTACAGCCAAATGATCAACTCACCCTAAAACTGATTACCCAGTCTGGGGAATACGACTGGAATACTTTTGTCCGACCATAATCATGCATTTACAACATGCTGCGGGTTAAGTCTGAAAGTAGCCAATGACTCGCCTGTTAAAGTCATTGGCTATGCAGATTTATTTCGGTTCTGTCGACATCTCAAAGATGGTTGAAAGAGGAATAGACAGTTTAGCCGCCAAATAGTCGTTGCTTTCAATCAGGGCTGGGCCAAGTCGCTCCATCCATTCATCATTCTGATGCACATTGAATACATCAGGGCGTAGAGGTAAAGGATAAGGAAGAGCGGTAAAGAAACTCCAGAAATCAACCTGCGCCAAATTCCGTACCAATACATATTCATCCTTATCTGTGCGCTTGATGAGATTTTGATTTTCAAGTTGCAGGATATAGGCAGGTAAACGCCCCAATTCACCACGACCAATAATATCCAGTAGTTCCGTTTCACTAACACTTTCACCGATTTGCTGTTTTTTATAAAACAGCTCCAGCATGTCGAGTAACATCAAAATTGGATGGCGCTTTTGCTCCTTGCCTAAATTAAATGCAGTGAGGGCATAGCTGACTTCCACACCCAGTAAAATGATGTTCCAGGACAAATAGATCCAGAGCAGGAAAATGGGAACGGCAGCGAATGCACCATAGACAATTTCATAGCTAGTGAAGTTGCTCATGATCCAGCCAAATAAACGTTTCAGGGTTTCGAAAACCGTTGCACTGAAACAGGCGGCAATCACTGCTGAAAAGATCGGGACAGTGCGGTTTGGAATGGTCCAATATAAAATGAAGAAGCCAGCAATCGTAAGTAGAAATGAAATCAACCATAAGATTAATGAACCATTGAGTTGATAGCCTGCAAAGTTGTTGCTGAGAATGTTCATTGAGGCGACAGTTGAGGAAAGTACAAACGCACTGCCTAAAATGATCGGGCCCAGTGAAATAATGGTCCAGTAACGCATAAAGCCAATCAGGCCTGTACGGGTTTCCTTGACCCGCCAGATACGATTGAAAACGGTTTCAATCGAAGACAGCATCAGTACGGTGGTGACAAAAAGAAATAGGACCCCAATCACGGTGAGGTTACTGGATTTTTCGGTAAATGCGTTCAGTGCCTTGTCAAAGGCAATGGTGCTTTTAGGCAAAAAGTTGCTGTAGATCAGTTGTTGCAGTTGTTGTCGGGCAGGTTCCAGTGCCTTGATGGAGGAAATGATAACCAGAAAAACGGTCAGCATAGGGACAACGGCAAACAGGGTGGTATAGGTGAGGGAACCCGCCTGTTCCTGACAGCGATCGGCCTTAAAACGCCGTAACACAAATACAATAAATTGAAACCATGTTTTTTCTAAAAAAGGCAGTTTGTTTCGATATCGTTCGAAGATCATGGGTTCATCCTATTGTTTTAATCAAAATCCTATGCGTTTCACAGGACTTATTACCGCTAAAAATATAAAAAATATCGTATAGTGTTCTTTTTAACAAAATTATTGAAAGTGATGCAACCTTACGTTCTTGTTCTCTATTACAGTAAATATGGTTCAACCAGACAGATGGCACACCTGATTGCAAATGGAATTGAGGCTGCGGGTGTCACTGCCCGTATTCGTACCGTTCCAAATCTGGCCACTGTGGTGACTGAGGCTGAGCCGAGTATTCCTCCTGAGGGAGACATTTATTGTACCCTGGATGATCTCACCCATTGTTCAGGTTTGGCGCTTGGTTCACCAACACGTTTTGGTAACATGGCCAGTGAAATGAAATATTTCTGGGATCAAACCACCAGTTTGTGGCTGAATGGCGCATTGCACAATAAACCTGCCTGTGTGTTTACCTCTTCAGGTTCAATGCATGGTGGGCAGGAAAGCACCTTGTTGACCATGTTACCGCCATTATTCCATCATGGCATGATGATACTGGGCTTACCCAATTCAATCCCTGCATTATCCAATACCAAAACAGGCGGTACCCCCTATGGTGCAAGCCATGTCAGTGGACCTCGCCACGATCAAGGTTTAAGCCAAGATGAAAAAACATTATGTGAGGCGCAAGGTAAGCGTTTAGGCGAAGTGGTCAAGGCGTTGGCTGCAAAGTGATAAAATAAAAGCCATAGCAGAATAGTTTTCCGCTATGGCTTTGGTTTTTATATCTCTACTAATACGATGTCTATTTCTTGCATGATCCGATTTGTTTCGGTCAACGCCACAATAATTTTTTGATAATGCAAAATATCTTCAAAGTTTAAAGCACGGTCTTTGCGGTCTTTGAGCCATTTTTGGGCAGGTTGATAACCGCCAATATAAAAATGCCAAGCAATTTCGGGGACATGATTAAAATATTGTGTGTCATTAATCCAGACTTGACCATCTTTATATATTGGTTTAGTCACGATATTATCGCCATCTATTGGATATTGGGTAATATACTGTTCAACTTTTGGGCTTTCTAATAAATGCAGTTTACGCAATTCAGCCCCTAGTTTGCCTAGTTCAAGAAAAGTTTTGGCATCTTTGGGATAGGGGACACGAGGAAAATCAATTTTTAGAAATTCCTTATAGCTTTCTCGATAATTGGGTGAGTTTAGCACTGCATAAATATAATCTAAAATATCTATTGGGGCAAAAGTACCATTAATGTTTTCTTTTTCATCGGTAAAGGTTAGGCTAATCGTTTTAACGATTTTATCGACAATTTCTCTGTTTAAATTGGGGCTGCGAATCGGTTGTTCTTCTAAATCTGATTGTATATTGTCGTTGTAAAGGTAAAGGGGGAATAAATACGGTGTCCCATTGGTGCTATACATGGCTCTATCTGTCATCACAGTTTTGGTGAGCATGACTACACATGTTTGTTTTGTACCTGCAATTTGTCGAAGTGTGGCGAGTGCAATATTATCGGGTTGTAATAAATTATCGGTTAATTCTTTTCTAGGTCTGCCTAAAAATCCACTAGATTTACCTGTGTAATAAGAGTATCTAATATCAAAAGGTTTAAAGTGTATTTTAAAAACTTGTCCAAAATTTGTCATCACGTCTTCTTTAGCTGATGATATATTCCAACTTGGTCTATCTGGTGGAAGACTATACTTTTCTTTTAATGATGACTCGGATATATTTTTTAAATCTGAAATAATTTCTTTGATGTCATTAATATTGTGTTGAATGGTAAAAATATCATTTTTAGTCTGCAATCCAGAATTAAAATAATTAAATAATTCATCCATTTTGAATCCTTTTTTGTATTTATCATCATCTGAAAAATTTTTAGGTACAAAAAAGTAGTTTTCCATATCATAATTTAATTTTTTAAATTCTATATTAGGTAGTGCATTATTTTTAAGGAAATCATATTTATCTTCACGTTTACCATATACATCATAATGAAAAACTTTGCCAAGTTTTGTGGTTTTAGCTGTTTTTACAAAAATATTAATACTTACACCCTGCATAATATCAAAAACATTTTCATCTTTATGACCATCAGGTGTGGTTTCTTTTTTCTTAGTATTTCCATGTAAATCAATAATGTAAATTTTATCAAAGGTTTCAAGTAAATTTTTACGCATTTGACGATGGGTAATCCCATCAATAAAGCTATTATTAGAAATGTAGGCTAAAACACCTTCACCATTTTTTTCAATAAAATATTGACCATAGCGAATAAATTTAATGTAATCATCATCAAGATTAATTTTTCGTTCGTTTAAATCCTTTTTATAATCTGCAATAAGGTTTTGAATCCATTCACCTTTATTGGTTGAACTTACAGAATACGGCGGATTCCCCAAAATACACATGACTGGGGTATCTCGTTTTATATGATTGGCTTCGTTGGCTTCGCTACTTAACCAGTTGGCAAATAGTGTGCCTGTATCGGGGTGACTTTCTTCTAAACTGTTGGTTAAATACACCCGTAAGCGTTGCGCTTGCTTGGGTTTATAACCTGTATCGGTTAGCAACAAATCAAGTTGCAAATGCGCCATCGCATAACTTGCCATGAGCAGCTCAAAACCATTTAAACGTGGTAATAAATGGCTTTCGACATAGTTACTCCAAATGCCTTGCTGCCCTGCAAATTTTTGATGAATATGTTTCACCACTTCGGCAAGAAACGTCCCTGTACCTGTGGCAGGGTCAAGAATTTGCACTTTATGCACTTCTTTGGTTTCGGTAATACGCTTGCCTTTGGCTTTACCTTTGGTAATGGCTGTACCTGTTGCTTCTACTTCAATCGTGGTTTTACTGGTATCGGCTAAACCTTGCGCTAAACCAAATTCGGTTTTTAAAATATCATCTACGGCACGCACTATAAAATTGACCACTGGGGCAGGGGTGTACCAAACGCCACGAGCTTTACGCAATTTGGGGTCATATTCACTCAAGAAAGTTTCGTAAAAGTGAATAATCGGGTCTTCCATTTTGGTGGAACGCCCATAATTTTTAAGGATTTCATGTACATTACAATGTAGAAAAACATCAACCAAGCTATCGACAATCCATTTAATACGGTCATCAATATCAGGGCCCGCAATATAGCCAAATAGTTTGCGTAAAAATGGATTGGTTTTAGGAATCAGTTCCGCCGCTTCCTGTCGGCTAAAAGTCGGTAAGGTCGGGTCATGTAAACGTGCGGCAAACATACCGTAAGCAATAGTTTGAGCATATACATCAGCAAAACCTTTCGGGGTAATGTCATGTATCAGGATTTGTTTAAAGGCTTGTTTTTGGTCTTTTAATGTACTGTCCTCAAAGCTATCTTCATCACTGGTTAAGGCTTTTTCAATCACATCAGAAAGTAGACGCGCTTTTGCTGCCATCATTTCTGCAAGTTTTTTAGGACTTTTAATGGTTTGTCCAATATGGGTACAAAAATTCTTGATGAGATTTTCAAAGACAGTAAAGTTCTCAGGAAGCGCTCGGATATGATTGCCAGTCACCTCAGCAATGGCGATTTTAGTGATAAATACGCCATCCTGATAAATATGAAAATTGAGATAGTCCGTAAAAATAAGATTGTTTAATGATGCTTTGTAACGATCAAATTGTTCTTTATTTCCTGTCTTTTTCAATCCGTCTAAGTCTTTATCACCGATATCTTTTGCTTCAATAAAGCCAATGGGAATATTTTTCTTTGTCAAAATATAGTCAGGTGCGCCACAAGATTGCCTTTTAGGTTCATTGGTCGCAGTAATATCTGGGACTATCGATTCAATCAGTTGGGCAAGATCGCCACGAAAGGTATGTTCTGTCGCATTGCCAAGTCGATAACGATGATTAATACGGTCTATATAGGTTGAAATAAAGTGACTCATATTGTTGTCTCATATTTGTTTAAGCTAACAATATAATTTATATAATAAAAAATCCATAAAAATGGGAGCATCAGCTCCCATCATTTTTATTTGGTTATTTGCCAGTCATAGATTTTTCTACGGTAGGCGTACCACATCATCCATAGTCCAATAATAATCATTGGGAAGCTGAGAATTTGCCCTTTGGTCATCCAGCCAAACAGGATAAAGCCCTGATCTGCATCGGGTTGGCGGAAGAATTCCATAAAGAAGCGTGCCACGCCGTAACCGATTAGGAATAAAGCTGAAACTGCCATACGTGGACGGGGCTTTGAGCTAAACCACCACAGCACGATAAACAGGATGAGACCCTCACACAGTGCCTGATAAATCTGTGACGGGTGACGAACCAAGCCCAGTGGGTCTGTTGGGAAAATCATGCCAAAAGGATAATCAGGATTGGCCACCTGACGGCCATATAGCTCACCACCAATAAAGTTGCCGATACGACCGAACATCAGGCCTGTGGGTACACAGGGGGCAATAAAGTCCAGTGTTTGAAACCATGTTTTTTGGTATTTCCGACACCAGAACAGCATGGCGATCATCACACCGAGGAAGCCACCGTGGAAGCTCATGCCCCCAGTCCAGACCTGAAATAGCCACAGTGGATTTTCCAGAAACTTGCCGAACTCGTAAAACAGGACATAGCCCACCCGACCACCCAGCACCACACCCAAAGCGCCGTAGAACACCAGGTCGGACACCATGTCGGCTGTCCAGCCATCGCGCTGTTTGGCTCGGTAAGATGCCAAGCCCCATGCACATAAAAATGCCAAGAGATACATCAATCCGTACCAGTGTAGCTTGACTGGCCCTAAACTCAGTGCCACTGGATCAATATTTGGATAGGTCAGCATCGCTGTTCCTCAATTTAGAATTTGAAATTAAGTTTTGAGCAGATTGTAGCGGAATGATGTGAAAAATGTTGTACATTCAATGTGAAAGTCAACAGACGCTAAATGGGTGAAAACAGGATCAATGTGTATTGTCGTTTTTGCATGGCATGTGCTGGATGAGATGCCACTTTGCCTCATTTCAAACCGTGATGAGTTTTACCATCGTCCCAGTGCTCCCCTGCATCAGTGGGAAAACCGCCCGATTGTGGCAGGGCAGGATTTACAGTCGGGTGGAACATGGATGGGCGTGACCGCAGCAGGTCGCTGGGCAATCGTGACCAACTTCCGCAATGGTCGGGACAAGAACCAGTACAGCACTTCACGCGGACACCTGATTCAGGACTTTCTGGAAAGTGATTTAGCTCCCATACGCTTTGCGCAAATGCTGGAACAGAATCAGCAGGACTATGCGGGCTTTAACCTGTTTGTAGGTGATCGTGAACAGGCGGTGTATATGAGCAATCGTGGAGAAGCGCCACAGGTTCTGGCCAATGGCGTCTATGTGGTATCCAATGGATTAATGTCTGAAGACTGGCATAAAACCAGACATTTGCGTAAACGCTTTACTCAGGAGTTTTTACCGATACTACAGCAGCCTCAAGTCGCAGAATCGGATTTTGAGTCTGCGGTTTGGGACATTCTGGAGGATGAACGGAAAATCATCCCAAAGCTATTGCCAGATACAGGCATTAGTCAGGAAATGGAAGCGTTGCTGTCCTCGACTTTTATCCAAAGCCCGATTTATGGGACTCGCTGTTCAAATTTTTTAAGGCTTACATCTGAGCAATGGCAGTGGCTGGAAAAGTCACAACAGGGTGAACAGCAGGGAAATATTGTGGAAATGGAGATTGACTTGCTGAAATAACAAATGCCGACATGATATCGGCATTTTTGTGTTGATGATTCTGAGATTATCCAGCAATCACCCCACCATCTTTACGAGTGATCACAACAGTCGCTGAACGTGGACGTGCAGTTTTGTTGCTTGGGTTCGTTTGAGTTGCTGGCCAGTTACTTGAAGGGGATGCATAGTCTGCAGAGTCTTCACCTGGATGCTGAACATTAATAAAGATTGCTTTGTAATCAGGTGTCATTGTTACACCTGTAATTTCACACTCTTTAGGTCCTACAAGGAAGCGACGCAGGGTTTCATCTGTTACTTTCTTACCAACTAAGGTTTCAGTACCATTTGAAGTCGTTGCTTTTGCTCCATCTCCAACTTGACCTGGAAGTGCAGCAAGCATCATACAGTTCGTTACATCAGTATACGCGCCGTCATCTGTTTGAATCCAAAGTACACCACGTGGGTCAAACCACATACCATCAGGGCTTGAAAGATCATTATTATCTGTCAAACCTGAAAGGTTGATGTTTGCAGCTCCAGATGCCTCAGCACCAAATAGATAGATATCCCAGTTGAAGCTTTCAGCAGTTGTTTTATCAGCTGTTTCACGCAAGCGAATAATATGACCGTTTACATTACCTTTATTGGTTTTTGTACCAGCATATTTGTCTTCATAATTACGTGGATTTGCTGCATCAGTTGGATAGCTAGTACCGCGGTTCGAGTTGTTGGTTAATGTAACGTAGACTTCACCATTTTCTGGGTTAACCGCACACCACTCTGGACGATCCATTTTTGTTGCGCCAACTGCATCAGCTGCTAAACGAGCAAAAGTGACAACATCAGCTTGTGAGCTAAATGGATAGACTGAATTGCTTTGGTTCAAACCATTTTTACCAAAGGCTAACTCAATCCATTGACCCGTACCGTCATTATTGAATTTGGCAACATAAAGTTTACCTGCATTCATGTATTTATCACCAGCAGCATAGCCACCATTGATATCTTTTGGATCCCATTTTGCATCAGATACAAACTTGTAGATATATTCTCCACGAGAGTCGTCACCCATATAAAAAGCAAGATTTTCTCCTGCAATTACACGGCTAGTACGGCAATCTTCATGAGCAAAACGACCTAAAGATGTACGTTTAACAGGATTTTGACGACCATCGAATGGATCAATTTCTACCATCCAACCAAATGTATTTGGTGCATTACGATAATCATTACCCGCTGTTTCAGCTTTTACATCTGCATTCCAGCGATCATAAAGATCTTGTGAAAGTACACCAGCCTTTACTGTTTCCCAGCCATAACGAGAGCTTGAACCTGCTTTTAAACCATAGCGTTTAAGCGCAATGATTTCTTCTGGGCGACGTAAAGTATCGTCAGTTGTGCTACGTGCGAAATAACCAATGAAGTTTTCTTCAGTCGTCAGGTAGGTTCCCCAAGGTGTGTAACCATTACCGCAGTTATTATGCGTACCGCGAGTTTGACGAGCTGCTGGAGAGTAGGTAGTAGCCAGAAGGGGTGAGCCCGCAGCAGCACCAGCAAAATCCATAACGGAAGAACCTGTAATACGGCGGTTAAATACAGAGTTTTTAATCACTTCTACTTTATTTGTTGTTTTATCTTTTTTGATTTCTATCACAGAAACACCGTGAGCATTCACTTCACGAATGACTTCATCTTCAGGTCGACGACCATCAACTTTCGTTGGTCCCTTAGGGTGAAGGAAGGTTGGATTGATATATTCATGGTTCATAACTAATAAACCACGTTCAGATACATTTGCATCGAAACGTTGAGTTGAGCTATTTAAACCAAAAAATGTCATACCATCATGGCAGTCACCAGAACGATATTCAAAACTTAAACCTGAAGGAATATTGTTATCATCCCACGCACCGTAAGCAGGATTGATTGAATCCCCTAAAGCATAAAGTACAGTTGCTTCATAACCTTCAGGCACTGTTACGATGTCATTTAAATTTTTAGCAACAGGAGAAAAGTTTAATTTTTCTGGTTTTTTATTTGGATCAACAGGTGTTGGCGATGTTCCACCGTTATTGCTCGAGTTATTATCGTCGTCGTTACAGCCAGTTAATGTCGATGCTAAAGTTAATGCAACAGCACCACTCGCAGTTTTAGTGATGAGACTACGGCGACTAATGTGCTGTTCTAAAATGTCACGGAAATGAATATTATCCGATGTGTTGTTATCCAACTCTTGATCTTCATGATATGGCGATAGCTCGGTCATGGAATTTTTCCTAAAAAATATAACAGTTGTTCTAAAAGTTTTCCCCCAATAAACTTAATGTTTAAATGTGACGAAGCCTTGACACTTGTGTGACAGCTTTGTGAAAAATCAATTAAAAATTAAAGTAATAAAATTAAAAAAAACAGGCGAGAAGCCTGTTTTTAGTAATAAGAACTAAGTAATCAAGCTGTTTTTCTTTTTTCGATAATCTTGCCAAAAAATAATCCAATCTCAAACAATAACCACATCGGAACGGCTAACATGATCATAGAAATAGCATCAGGCGGTGTAACAAACATTGCTACGAAAAAACAGCCAACAATGATAAATCTTCGTTTCTCAATCAGACTTTGTGTACTCACGACTCCAATCAGAATCAAAAGTAGTGTAATCACTGGAATCTCAAAGGTTAAACCAAATACGAGAAATAGTTTTAAACAGAACGCTAGATAGCTATTGATATCTGTCATTGGCGCTACAGTTTCAGGTGAAACACTGATGAAAAAATGTAAAATCGAAGGTAATGCAACAAAATATGCAAAGGCAATTCCTGCGTAAAATAGAAAAATACTGCTTAGTAATAACGGAAGAGCAAGTGTCTTTTCGCGTTCATATAATGCAGGTTTAGCAAATGCCCAAATCTGATAAATAATAAAAGGCATTGCTAACATCAGTGCAACAAAAAAGTTCAGCTTAAAGGGCGCCATGAATGTTGCAGTCACATCTGTTGCGATCATTGATGAGCTAACTGGAAGCTGTGCTCGCAAAGGTTCAGAAAGTAACTGATAGGTACGATTTGCAAATGGTAATAAACAAAAGAATAAGAGTAATAAAATTCCAACGATCTTGAATAAATGCTGACGCAAGATCATTAAATGCTTGGTAATCGGCATTTCTTCAAGTTCAATCTTTTGCTTTGATTCGTCAATCGATTGAGCAGGTAACTGAGAATGAGAGGATGTACTCATACGGCCACCTTAAATTCAGGTTGATGATCTGGTGAAGTAAAAATAGTGGTCTGAGCCTTTTGAATATTTTTTTCCACATATACAAATGAAGAATGCTCTTTCACATAGTGATAAGTAGGAAAACTAATGTTATCTGTTGTTTGTTCTTGTTTGCTTGGTTGAACAAACATTTCTCGTTTTTGTTGTTCGAGCTCAGACATTTGAGCTTGCATTTTTTGTTCTAGTTCAGCAATACGTTGCATTTCTTGCTGCATCTGCTCGCGTAATTCAGATAGGCGTAATTCACGATCAATATCGTTTTGCACATTACTGACAAGGCGCTTCACTTTGCCATACCATTTCCCGACAAAGCGAGCTGCTTGAGGTAATTTATCTGGTCCAAGCACAAGTAAAGCAATAATGCCGAACACCAAAAGTTCGGACATTCCAACATCTAACATATTGTTGCTCGCTTAACTTTTGATTGAGCTTTCAGTATTTTTTACTTGTGCATCAATCGTACGAGGTTCATTTAGAGATGCTGACGCTTCGTCATCTTTCATTGATTTTTTGAAATCTTTAACTGCACCACCGACATCTTTACCTAAGTTTTTAAGCTTTGATGTACCGAAAAGTAAAATAACCACGATTGCGAAAATGAGTACGTGCCAAATTGATAAACCAGCCATAATTTTATTCCTATCAAACTTTGTATATATCTCAACAGCTTGGCATGACAAGGATGTGACACTTATATTGCAGTTTTGCGACAAGAATGATGCAAAATGATTTTATAAGAAAGGGAATAAATGAGGAGAAAGAAGCCCGAATATGTGGTTCAGGCTTCTATAGAAATTAGCTCAAGCTCGCTTTAAACAATTGCATTGCCTGACCACGGTGGCTGATTTTACTTTTCTTTTCCTTGCTGAGTTCCGCACTGGAAAGATTGAGTTCAGGCAGCCAAAATAGGGGATCATAGCCAAAACCATTTTCTCCACGAGCAGCTTCTAAAATCTCACCTTTCCAAATGCCCTGAAAGATTTGTGGCAGTGGGTCTTCTGCATGGGTCACTAGCGCCAGAACACAGACAAACATACCCTCAATCGCTTCACCCTCTTTGCGGAATGGTACAAGGTCGGCCAAAAGCTTCTGGTTATTGGCAGCGTCATTGCCATGTTCGCCTGCATAACGTGCGGAGTAAATGCCAGGTGCACCACCTAAAATCGGCACACATAAACCTGAATCATCAGCAATCGCAGGTTTACCCGAAATTCTGGCTGCATGACGTGCCTTGATAATCGCATTTTCCACAAAGCTCAAACCATCTTCGATGGCATCTTCAATGTTGAGTTTTCCTTGGGGAATGATTTCAACAGGCAGATTGAGTTGCTGAAAAAGATGTTCAAATTCCGCAACTTTACCTTTGTTATTACTTGCCAGCACAAGACTGCCTTGATTGAACCAGAGGGGAGTAGACATATTAATTTTAGACCAATATAAATTAAGTTGAATTTTACGTAAAAGATAGAAAAGTTTTTGTACAGTGAATTTAATAATATTTTAAATTTCATGGAAAACAAAAACAATATAATTGAAATTGTATTATATTGCTTTTATTGTTATTAATCTCAAATATGATCTTAATCCATTGTTTTAAAAAGAAAAAATATATAGCAATATCTATTGCAGGGAGAAAGAATTTAGTATGATATTTTTAACGCGTAGGGAATATATCTCATAGCACCGAAGATGATACGTTTGGAACCTGTAAGTTGACAAAAACAACTAAACATGCGAAAAGACATTTTTGGTTAAACGATGTTTGCACATGCCACGGATTGTTACCGTCCCACTCAGCTTAGAACAGCGTGCACAACTAATTCTCCTGACCAAGCATGCAGCACATTGGCGTGAAAGACAACGTGCCCAAACCATTCTCTGGCTTTCCGAAGGTAAAACTGTTGCCGAAGTTGCTGCGTTACAAGAGCGTATCCCAGAAACCATAAGGCTACAACGCCGACATTGGGAGCTACATCAGTTTGAATCGATTCAAGAAGGCCATCGCTCAGGCCGTCCCAATACACTGACCTCAAACTATCAGGCTCAAATCTTAGAGTGGGTCAACACAAGCCCACTCAATGCAGAACAAATCCGAGTCAAACTGCATGAAAAACACGGTGTATCGGTGTCTGTTGAAACTCTTCGCAAGTTTTTGCGAGATTCAGGCATGGTCTTCAAACGTACCCGCCACAGCTTGAAAAAAAAGAGACCCGACCGCATTTGGACAAGCGCAACAGCAGATTGAAGCATTACGTGAGCAAGCGGCACGTGGTGAAATTGTATTGGGCTATGTGGACGAAACAGGATTTTCGGCTACGCCAGATAACCGTTATGCATGGACAAAGATAGGCGATGTTCATGCGGTTGATGCTGTAAGACTAAAGCGAGTTAATGTGATGGGTTGTCTGCTGTCAACGGGTCATCTGATCACCAGTTGCCTACAGGAGTCCGTTAACAGTCGCTGGTTTTATGCCTATTTGATGGGTGTAGCAGCACAGGTGAAACGCAGCCTGCGTATAGTCCTGAGCTGAATAGAATTGAGATGGTTTGGAAGCAGATGAAGTATAACTGGCGGGATTTTAAGGTGATGAAGGCAGATCAAATAGAGCGTTGGGTTGGGCAGATTTCAAAGGGTTTTGGTAATGAATACATGTTTACTTTTTAGTTGATACTTATATCACCTGTATTATATTCTTTCACTTGAATTAATTGAGAGGGCAGGTTATCTGCATAAGTTTTACAACTAGCACTTATACAAAAAATTATTAAAGTTTGTAATCCTATTTTCATTCTTGCCTCTTTGTTTTTTTTAGTAGTGTTCTTAAAAGTATATAAAATAAAAAAAAGAAAGTAAACCAAAAGAGTAAATTAATGGAAAAATTCAATATTGAAAAAATATCAATATTAGTTAAAAGAATGATAAAAGGGTTTAATGAAAGTGAACCTATAGGTGAGGTATAACCATCATATAGATAGGGGAGTGGAAAACCTGCTGCAACAATTTCACAAGATTTTTCGCAACCCATAATATTTAAACGAGTGACATTAGCAGTTCTTGGAATAAACAAAGTTAGGTAAGTTGTGGTGATAGTCAATAATAGAATTAAAACTATTTTTCTTGTCATAATTTATTCTGTAAAAATAAATTCTATTTTACTCTTCTTAGGAGAAAAATAGAATTTATAAATTAAAACTACTGTGCCTGAATCCATTTATCAGCACGGTCACGTGCAGTACGAATCTGGTCTTGAGTTAAGTTTGCAGCCAACGCTGTTTTCTTACCTTCAGACAGGCTAATCACTTTAGTGTCAAGCATGCCATCACGGGTTGAAAGCTCATACCATTGGTAAGCACCAACATAGTTTTTCTTTTGCTCTTCCATCATCGCCAGATTAAAGCTGGCACGGTTATCGCCATTACTCGCAGCTTTCTCGAAATATTTACGCGCCAAAGCTTCATCTTTCTTCGTACCGATGCCATCTGCATACATACGACCGACATTTAACTGTGCAGCAGATAAACCTTGATCTGCTGCTGCCTTGAATAAAGTGAAAGCTTGTTTTTCATCTTTAGCCACTTCTTTACCAAACTGGTAACGTGTTGCTAGATAAAATTGTGCCCCAGCTTGACCAGATTTTGCTGCGCTTTGTAATTCACTGATACCCATCACTGAATATCGCGCTGCCTGTGTTGCAACTGATTGTGGTTGAGCAACATAGTCAGCGTGCGCTTGTATACTGATCAGACCAAATAAAAATGTGCTGATAAATGTCTTTTTCATAGAGCGCTCACTCGATAAATTGCGACTTCACCAAATAGGTTCGGCATATGCTTACTGAGCATACTACCTTGTTGGTCACCATTGACGGCAAGTCGATTAATAATTTTAATCCGATTCTCAGCACATAGGGCTTCAAAGTCACGGAAAGTACATAAATGAATATTCGGGGTGTTATACCACATATAGGGTAAAGCTTCCGAGACAGGCATTTTCCCTTTCAATGCAAGAAAAGAACGAGTCTTCCAATACGCAAAGTTTGGAAAAGTAATAATTGCCTGTTTTCCGACACGCACCATATCACGAAGTAATACATCGGGCGCATCTACAGCTTGCAAAGCTTGTGCCATAACCACAGAGTCAAACGACTGGTCGGCAAAACGGCTTAAACCCAAGTTTAAATCCTGTTGGATAATATTTAACCCTCGACTGATGGCAATTGCAATCTTTTCTTGATCAATTTCTAATCCATAAGCACGAATATTATGCTGTTTGCTCATATGCGCCAGTAATTCACCATCACCACAGCCTAAATCCAGTACGTTGGAATCAGGTTTAATCCATCTTTCAGCCAGTCGTTGATCTATACGCATTAGATATTCTCCAAACGGGTCGATTGCAACTGTTGCGCTCCACCTAAAAAGGCTCTTAATGTTTTCACATAGAGTGGGATAGGGAACAAGAACGAATCATGACCTTGTTCTGCATCAATATCTAAGTAACTGACGGGCTTATGATTATCAATTAGAGCATCAACTAATTCTTGTGAACGACTTGGGCTGAAACGCCAGTCAGTCGTAAATGAAATCACCAAGAATTTGCATTTAGGCTTGCTCATTGCTTTTGTCAAGGAATGTTCATACTCACGAGATGGATCAAAATAATCCAAGGCCTTGGTCATAATCAAGTAAGTATTTGCATCAAAATTGCGACTAAATTGTTCGCCCTGGTAACGCAGATAGCTTTCAACCTGAAACTCAACATCAAAGCCGTACATAAATTTGCCCGATTTTAAGTCCCGACCAAATTTCTGTTTCATGGCTTCTTCTGAAAGATAGGTGATATGACCCACCATGCGTGCCAAAATTAACCCACGTTTTGGATAACTGTCATGTTCCAGATAACGTCCATGATGGAAATCGGGATCAGACAGAATTGACTGACGGGCAACCTCATTAAAGGCAATATTTTGTGCCGAAAGTTTTGGTGCACTGGCGATAATGACACATTTTTTTAAACGATCAGCATAGTCCAATGACCATTGTAGTGCTTGCATGCCACCTAAAGAACCACCAATCACCGCATACCAAATATCAATACCAAGACGATCAGATAGCATGGCTTGAGTTTTTACCCAGTCACGAACTGTAACTAGTGGAAAATCAGGACCATAAGGACGGTTTTCATTTTCTGGATTTGGTGAAGTTGGTCCTGTAGAACCATTACAGCCACCGATATTATTTAAAGAAACGACAAAAAAATGATTGGTATCAATCGCTTTGCCGGGACCAATACAGCTATCCCACCAACCTGCTTTTTTATCATCTGCATGATGATAACCCGCAGCATGATGATGCCCAGATAATGCATGGCAAATTAAGATTGCATTGGATTTATCTGCATTAAGTGTTCCATAGGTTTCAACCATCAAATCAAAACGTGGCAGGATACGCCCACATTCAAGCTCTAATGGTTGCTCAAATTGAAATTTTTGTGGTGTGACTAAACCCACTGAATCCGATGGAAAAGACACTGGAATGATTCGCCTTGTATAAATCTTTGATCAATAATAAAAGGATACCAATTCAGGTATCCTTTCAAAAGTCATTTTTTCTGATATTACAACTCAGCTTTGCTTAAACTGCCGCAGCAGCAACTTGCTCAGTTGTAAGTACGCCTTGTTCAATTAAACGATTGGTACATGCAATAATCGCATCGATTGAAGAGGTTACGATGTTGTCGTGTACACCTGCACCAAATGCACTCTTACCTGTACCTTTGACTTGAAGTTCAATCAATGCAAGGGCTTTGGCATTTGCACCTGAACTAATACTACGTTCTTCATAGTTCACAACGTCAATCGGCAACTGTAAAGCATTTAACATTGCTGAGATTGGGCCGTTACCTTCACCACGTAGGCGTTGAATTTCACCTTCAATTTCAATATCTAATTCAATGATTTGTGTGCCATTGATGTCTGATAATTGATAATGTTTAGTTTGGTAGTGATGGTTTTTGATATCGACATAAGTTTTCTCAAACAATGTCCAGATCTCGTGTGCACTGATTTCAGTACCATTCTCATCAGTATGTTGTTGAACAATTTGACTAAATTCAATCTGAACACGACGTGGCAATGCAACGTTATAGTTTGATTCTAATAAATATGCGATACCACCTTTACCTGATTGACTATTTACACGAATAACAGCGTCATAGTCACGACCTAAATCTTTAGGATCGATTGGTAAATAAGGCATATCCCAAATTTCTTCGTTTTTCTGGAACTCAAAGCCTTTTTTGATCGCATCTTGGTGGGAACCAGAGAAAGCTGTGAAGACTAAATCACCTGCATATGGATGACGAGGGTGAACAGGTAAGCCTGTACATTCTTCAACAGTTGCAATGATTTCGTTGATGTTCGAGAAATCTAAATTTGGTGCAACACCTTGGGTATACATGTTCAAGGCAATTGCTGCAACATCGACATTACCCGTACGTTCGCCATTTCCAAATACACAACCCTCAACACGGTCAGCACCTGCCATAATGGCTAATTCAGATGCAGCAATACCACAACCACGGTCATTGTGACAGTGAACTGAGATAATTACGCCATCACGACGTTGCAAGTTACGGTGCATCCACTCAATTTGATCTGCATAAACATTTGGTGTTGAAACTTCAACTGTTGCAGGTAAGTTCAAAATCACTTTATTGGTTGGAGATGCTTCCCAAATTTCAGTAACCGCATCACAGACATCTTTGGCAACTTCCAATTCTGTTGCAGAGAAACACTCTGGGCTGTACTGGAATATCCATTCAGTTGCAGGATATTGCGCTGCGTATTCTTTCACTTTATTTGCTGCATTAATGGCAAGTTGTTTCGCGCCATTTACATCTACATTCAACACTTTTTGACGGAATGTTGGTGAGTTTGAATTGTAGATATGCACAATCGCACGTTTTGCACCAACCAAAGACTCAAAGGTACGCTCAATCAAGTGGTCACGGGCCTGAACCAACACTTCGATGTACACATCTTCTGGAATCAAATCTTCTTCAATTAACTTACGAGTAAAGTCAAAGTCAATTTGAGATGCTGAAGGGAAACCAATTTCAATATGTTTGAAGCCGATTTTAACCAACATGTGGAACATTTTTAATTTTTGATCCATGTTCATCGGTTCAAAAATGGCCTGATTACCATCACGAAGATCGGTACTCATCCAGATGGGCGCCTGATTGATTTCATTGTTCGGCCATTGGCGATCTGGTAAATCCACACGCTGATACATACGGCGGTATTTCTTGCTTGGGTCAGCCAACATCATGAGATAACTCCTTGTTGTAGCATGGTTGCTGCTTCAAAATAAATGCAACGTGCTACGAATATATATGGTGTCTATAACAATTAATTTAAAGAGAATATGTTTTAAGTGCCTAAAACTAGACAGGAAAATTTATATGCGCGCGAGGCGCAGCATCAGGAGAGCAGCAAGATGGTTTATATTCGACGGATGGGTAAAGCCGTAATTTGTTTTCATCATCAACCATTCAAAATTATGATTCGGTTTTGCAGCTATATTAATCATCTAATAAAAATCAGTCTAGGTGAAAATAAGCTGGCTGCAAAGGTCTATAACAGCATTCTAGCTCTTAATTGTGGAAAATGTTTTCCTGTTTTTTGCAAGAATTGATAGTTGAGTGGGATATTTTTTCTAAATCAGTCTATTTTTTAATAAAAATTATAGAATTTATTCAGCATGACGAAAAATGAAGTGGTCAGAGTTCTGACCACATACGAATGAGATTGTGATAAATATTGGTGAGTTTCATTACTTCTGGATATGCATCACCATGATCTATGCGAAGTTGACGAATACTTTCATCCAAATTAAAGAGCATATGACGCTTTTGATCATCTCTAATCAAACTTTGTACCCAAAAAAATGAAGCAAATCGGGTACCACGCGTAATACTACTGACTTCATGTAAGCTTGTTGAAGGGTAGAGTACGACATCACCTGCTGGTAATTTCACTTCATGGTAGCCATAAGTATCCTCAATAACGAGATCACCACCATCATATTCTTCAGGTTCACTCAAAAATAAAGTACACGATAAATCTGTGCGAAGTTGTTGATGAGTCCCTCTCACTAAACGAATTGAATTATCGACATGAAAACCAAAACTTTCGTGTTCATCGTAGCGATTAAACAAAGGTGGAATCATTTGCTTGGGGAGTGCAGCTGCTTGGAAAGTTGGATTTTTCCAAATTGCATCCATCACAAGTGCACTAAGTTGGTGGGTTAAAGGGTCACTCTCTGAAAGTTGTTGATTACGTTTTACGGAAGCTGAGAGTGTGCCTGCTGTAATTTTTCCACCGACCCAATCTGCTGCTTCCATTAATTTACGGAATTCGGCGACTTGTTCTTTTGTCAAAACATTCGGAATGTGATGGATCACTGAGCATATCCCTTTCAATTGATTATTATAAAAAATAGCCTCATAGTGAGGCTATTTTAGATGAGTTTAAGTAAATACCCTAGTTTTTTTAAGGGATTTAGTACTTAAAGTTGATCGCAAGAACTGCGTTGCGGCCATCACCTTCATTTGCATAGTGAGAGGTATAAGCACTTGTAAAGTAACGCTTATCAGAAATGTTGTTAACATTTAGCTGAAGATCGACATTTTCATCAACTTCGTACTGAAGCATTGCATTATAGATAGTGAATGTTGGCAAGATTTTCGGTGATGTTGTGTCAGAGAAAACTTTATCACGATATTGAACACCGGCGCCTAAGGTTAGTTTTGGTAAAACTTGGTAGGTTGTCCACAAGCTAGCACTGTTTTTTGCAACAAATGGTAGTGGTTTGCCTTCTTGAGCAACCTTGTTGTACGCAGCTTTCTCTACTTTACTGTCAAGGTAGCTATAACCTAAAGCCATTTCCCATTTGTCAGTAATATGACCAGTTAAGCCCAGTTCAAAACCATCAACTTTGCTTTCACCAGCATTTGCTGATGTTTCGGCATCAATTGCGATACGTGTATTTTGTTTTTCTGTTCGGAAAAGTGCAGCATTAATGTTTGCACGGTTTTCCCAGAGACTCCATTTTGTACCTACTTCATATGTACGAGCTTTTTCTGGATCAAGCGTCTGATTTGCCGCATCCATATCTACATCGACATCAATACCTACAGGGTTTGCAGAAGTCGCAAAGCTTGCATAGATGCTACCGTGTTCAGTAGGACGGAATACTACACCAGCTTGATATGAGAAGAAATCCGTATCATTGCTATATACTGTTCCTGCAGGAGTTGTGGTTGAACCTCTTACGAAATCTTTCTTAAAGTCCAATTCAGAGTCAAATTGATCCCAACGTACACCTAGATTTAGTAACCAGTATTTATTGAATTCAATACTGTCTAAAGCATAGACTGATACCGTTTCATTGGTTGTGATTCTTTGTTTTAGGTTTGCTGTGGTTGTACCTAACCAAGGTGCATTGCCAGATGGATTACTTAAGCTTGTGCACCAACCATCATTATTTTGACAGGTATTATTGAAACCTGTAGTTGAAACAGCAATATTACCATTCTTATCTAGGTAGCCGGGGTATGTCATGTTGTAAGTACCACGTTCGGTCTCTTCATGACTATATTCAGCACCCACATTAAAACTATGTGTCAATAAACCTGTTTTGAGCTTGCCAGTTAAAGACAGTTGATCTGTGAAGGCTTGTGTTTCTCGAATCGATTGGGTTGCACGACGCCAAACTTTATCGCTATAGATATTGCCTTTAGAATCGTCTGGGTTTGTATTGATATAGTCTGCTTTGGATAAACTATAAGATGCAATATTACTCAGTGTTAAATCATCATTAAAATCATGTTCAAGTTTCAATGAGCCGATGTGATTTTCACGTTTATCAAAGTCACGTGCTTTCCAGCCATAGTAAGAGCCTTGTTTAACTGAAACAGGTTTACCATCGCCTTTAACAGCATCTAAGGGGATATGTTTTTTTCGAGTTACACCATCATTTTCATAGATATTCGGATTGTTAAATGGAATGCCTGAATCTGGCTCATCATTACTTTTGATAAAGTAGTAACTTAAGGTCGCACGATTTTCAGTTCCTAAACCGAAAGCTAGGCTAGGTGCAATACCAACACGAGCGTATTCTGCACCATTATGCTGTCCTGGCTTTTCATTTTCATGACCCATAACGACAACACGACCGGCAACACCATTACCAAAGTCTTTGTTGGCATCAAGCTGAATGTGTTTGTAGTTGTCAGTACCACCCGCAACAGTACCTTGATATTGGGTACCCTCATGAGCAATTTTAGGAATTAGGTTGATGCTACCACCGACTCCGTTGCCACCTGTTAAAGCAGAACTTGAACCCTTGGTAACTTCAACTTGCTCAATTGCAAACATATCACGAGATTGGGCGCTTGAGTTTCTCACACCATCTACGTAAATTGCAGATTGACTGTTGTAACCACGAATATATGGAATATCTGTATAAGGGGCACCACCTTCACCAGCACCAAGTGTTATGCCAGGTTCATTGCGGAGAGCCTCAAGTAGGGTATTTGAGTTCGTTTCTTGAAGTAATTTTTGAGAAAGAATTGAAACTGATTTTGGTGTGTCTTTTAATGGCGCAACATATTTATTGTTTGCAGATACATCAACTTTTAATTGTTCAGCAGTTGCTTCTGCATGAATCGTTGGGAGTTGAACCACATTTTCTTTATCTTGCGCGATTGCTGCAGTTGCAATCATAGAAAGAGATGATGCAATCGCAGATGAAACAAACTTCTTACGTGTTCTGATAAAAGAAGACATATCGTATCCATGTAAACCTTAAAATTCATGCAAATAATAATTATTCTTATTCTTATATGCAATTTTTCTCGATTGGATTTAACGATGCTTAGATCATATAAATTTGGAAAAAGAAATAGAATAGTGTAGCGAAATGTAAGATTGTGTTGTAATTGATTGGGTGAAAATTAAGCATATTGATCTAATAGAATTCTTCACGAAATTACCCAAGAACAACCGAGTTTATTCATAAACTATGAAAAATAATAAATCGTGGATGACTTGCTGATATGTTCAGATCAACTTTTACTGCTAGAATGCTTGTCGAATTTTGTATATCAGCAAAGTTGTCATATAATGTGGCACTTTAAAAATTGTTACTACTAACTATATATCGAGGAAGCCATGCAAGTAACGACTGAAGCGGTTTCGGGCGTTGCCCGTCGTTTAAATGTTTCTGTACCGACGAGCCGTGTTAACGAGCAATTTGAAGCTCGCTTAAAACGCACTGCCAAAACTGTGAAGATCAACGGCTTCCGTCCAGGTAAAGTGCCTTTAAATGTTGTTCGCCGTGAATATGGTGCGAGCATCTATCAAGAAGTTGTGAATGACCTTATTCGCGATACAGTATTCGAAGCAATTCAACAAGAAAAAATCAATGCAGTAGGCATGCCGAACATTGAAAAAGTTGAAAACAAAGATGACGCTTTAGTTTATGAAGCGACTGTAGAAGTGTATCCAGAAGTAGAAGTTAAATCTTTTGCTGACTTAGAGATTGATCGTAAATCATCTGAAATCAACGATGCAGACGTTGATGTAATGATTGAAAACTTACAAAAGCAACGTGCTTCTTGGACTGAAACCAAAGGCATGGCGAAAAAAGACATGCAAGTGACTTTCGATTTCGAAGGTACTGTTGATGGTGAGAAGTTTGAAGGCGGTGCAGCTGAAGACTTTAAACTTGTTCTTGGTTCAGGTCGTATGATTCCTGGATTTGAAGACGGTATCGTTGGCATGAAGAAAGGCGAAGAGAAAGTTATTGATGTAACTTTCCCTGAAGACTACCAAGCTGAAAACTTAGCAGGTAAAGCAGCTCAGTTTAAAATCACTGTGAAACTTGTTGAAAAACAAAAGCTTCCAGAGATTGATGCTGAATTCTTAAAAATCTTTGGTTTAACTGAAGAAGAAGGCTTAGACAAGTTAAAAGCTGACGTTCGTAAAAACATGGAACGTGAAGTTCGTAACGGTCTTCGCAACCAAGTTAAACAAGCTGCGTTTGATGCGCTTGTAGCTGCGAACGAAATCGAAGTTCCAGCATCAATGGTTGCTCAAGAAATTGATCGTCAACGTCAACAAATGATCCAACAGTTCACGCAACAGTTTGGTGCTCAAGGTGCAGGCGCATTTGACAGCAGCATGCTTCCAGATGAATTGTTCAAAGAACAAGCTGAAAAATCAGTGAAACTTGGTGTATTGGTAAGCAAAGTATTAGCTGACGCTAAGCTTGAAGTTGACCAAGCACGTGTTGATGCTTATATCAATGACATGGCTTCTTCTTATGAAGATCCAACAGAAGTTGTTGAATACTTCAAAAATGACAAACAACAACGTGCTCAAATCGAAGCAGTTGTGTTAGAAGACCAAGTTGTTGATCACATCTTGGCTGCTGCTAAAGTAAATGATGTGGCTGTAAGCTACGAAGACTTATTAAAAGAACAACAAGCTCGCCGTGGCTAATCTTTTAAAAGTTGAAAAGAAAGGCGCGTAATGCGCCTTTTTTTATATGTGTTATGAATGTGTTAATTTGTCTAAAAAATGCCAGATTTTAGTCTAAATATTCGAATATTTCAGATTGAACCTTTTGCAATTTCAGCGATTATCCCTCATATTGTTGGCATAGATCGAGTCACAATAATTTAGGAATAAGTAAACATATGTATGTTCCAACAATTGAAAATGCTTTAGTTCCTGTTGTCGTTGAACAATCATCTCGTGGTGAGCGTTCTTTTGATATTTACTCACGTTTGTTACGTGAGCGTGTTATTTTCTTGACAGGTGAAGTTGAAGATAACATGGCGAATTTAATCGTCGCGCAGATGTTATTTTTAGAAGCAGAAAACCCAGAAAAAGATATTCACCTCTATATTAACTCTCCAGGTGGTTCGGTAACGGCAGGTATGGCAATTTACGATACCATGCAGTTTATTAAGCCTGATGTTGTGACATACTGTATGGGGCAAGCTGCCTCTATGGGTGCATTCCTTTTGAATGCTGGTGCAAAAGGTAAACGTTATTGCTTGGAAAATGCACGTGTGATGATCCATCAACCATTAGGTGGTTTCCGTGGACAAGCATCTGATATTGAAATCCATGCACGTGAGATTTTGTTTATTAAAGAGCGTTTAAATCGTTTAATGGCGCAACATAGCGGACAGGATTACGAGACAGTTGCTCGTGATACTGATCGTGATAATTTCATGACGGCTGAAGCTGCAAAACAGTATGGTTTGGTTGATCAAGTCCTTAGTAAGCGTCCGTAATTTTTAAGATTCAAGATTGGAGTAAATATGTCCGAACATCCTCAAGGACAAAAACATTGTTCATTTTGCGGTAAAACGCAGTCTGAAGTCGGGAAACTGATTGCAGGTGAGGACGCATATATTTGTAATGAATGTGTAGATGTGTGCTTAGACTTAGTTCAAACAAGTCAACAGGTTGAAGCGGGTGATTGGGCAACCAAAGCACTGCCAAAGCCACATGAAATACGTGCAGCGCTTGATCAATATGTTATTGGGCAGGATCTTGCGAAGAAAACGTTATCTGTTGCTGTGTATAACCACTATAAGCGTTTGAAAGTTGGGCAAACACATCATGCACATCAAGACATCGAAATTGCTAAGAGTAATATTTTATTAATTGGACCAACAGGTTCTGGTAAGACTTTACTTGCTCAAACACTTGCACGTTTACTTGATGTCCCTTTTGCTATGGCGGATGCGACAACACTTACCGAAGCTGGTTACGTGGGTGAAGATGTTGAAAATATCGTGCAAAAATTGCTGCAAAAGGCAGACTATGATGTAGAGAAAGCTCAAAAGGGCATTATCTATATTGATGAAATCGACAAGATCACGCGTAAGTCTGAGAATCCATCGATTACTCGCGATGTTTCGGGTGAGGGTGTACAACAAGCATTATTAAAAATGATTGAAGGTACAGTTGCTTCGATTCCTCCACAAGGAGGGCGTAAGCATCCTCAACAAGAATTTATCCAAATCGATACTTCAAATATATTATTTATTTGCGGTGGCGCATTCTCAGGTTTGGAAAAAATTGTACAGCAACGTCAGGAAAAAGGCGGTATCGGTTTCACAGCTGATGTGAAAAATAAAGATGACAGTAAAAAAGTCTCTGAGTTATTCCGTCAAGTTGAAGCAACAGATTTGGTGAAATTTGGTTTAATTCCTGAATTTATCGGTCGTTTGCCAGTGATTGCAACGCTTGATGAGTTGGATGAAGAAGCATTGATGCAGATTTTGACTGAACCAAAAAATGCATTAACTCGCCAATATCAGTATTTATTCACGATGGAAGATGTTGACCTCGTATTTGATGAGTCTGCATTACGAGCAGTAGCGAAGAAAGCTCTTGAGCGTAATACTGGCGCACGTGGTCTACGTTCTATCTTGGAAAATGTACTACTTGAAACAATGTATGATTTACCAAGTCGCAAAGATGTAGGCACGGTTATTGTTGATGAGGCTGTGATTAATGGAACAGCTAAACCGACATATAAGCCAGAGCGTTTACCACAAACGACGACAGCTGAATTGATTGAGAAGAAAGATTTGAAAGTTGTAGATTCAAAATCTGCTTAATTCACATTCATCTAAAAAAGCATGAAAGGCTTAGCTTTTCATGCTTTTTTTATTTGCAATTGAACGGTGAGGTGTTAATCTTAAAAATTGAATAATCCGCATAGTTTTGCGCCGTTAAAAATAAATCCAAGAAAACGCCTTGAGGGATGTCATGCGTTATTTAATATTGTCATTATGTTGTGTAGGGATTTTGGCGGGCTGTCAAAGTCATAAAGCAGTTGAAGAAAATCCAGCCGTCTTAACAGCAACTTTACCTCCTGTCGATACAGATAAGAAACCAGGTTTATTTGATCAATATCATGTGGGTGGTTTTACTGTTGGTGGATGGGTAAACCAAAAATTAGGTCAATATTACGCTCCTATCAAGCCACAAAATGAGCAAGCCGCGGTAGTCTATTTATATCGCCCAGACACTCGCTGGAATCGCCAAGAAATTGCTGCTGCTAATCTATTTATCAATGGTCATCGCATTCCAAGTCTATTACATAATCATTATTATTGGTTGGAATTACCAGCTGGAACTTATCGCTTAAGTGTAAGTCGTCCTCTAGCAGGCCTACATTTTCAAAAACCGAAATATTTAGATTTTACAGTTGATGCAGCTCAAACTTATTTCATTAAATATGACGAAGAGAATAAGTTACCAAGAAGTGAACCAACAGGTCCATTTATGTCAATGCCAGAGAAAGTGGCACGTCAAGAAATTGCATTTACTCGATTAAAATCATCTAGTTATAATTTTGTTGCGCAAGATGCTTCAGGTAAAGTTCGTTCTAAGCCTCAGGAGTTAAAACCTGCTAAGTATGATCAAAAGTCAGAGGTTCACTTGGTTAAACCATTTAAACTGTGGAATCCTTTAACTTGGTAATTGATTGTATTAATGAGCAATTTCTATTCCTGTTGAATTAGTGGTTGAATGATAGATAGAAATTGCTCTTTCAATTGAATGCTTTGTTCAGGATCGCTTAGCGTTTTTTGACTTAGGGTATTCATATATTGAAATACATTTGTACTAATCTGTAAGTTTTTCTGATTGATTGACTTACCTTCAGGGGTTTTTAAAAACTTTAAATAAGCCTGAATTTCTTCTTCACTGAGTGTGTCTTTATAAATTTTTTCAATCGCTTGAATTGTTTCAGGTCGAGCAAATAATTTTGAACTAGTCTCTTTTAATAATTGGCTGAGTTCTAATACTGCTAAGAGTTCTTGATTGGTTGTTAATTTTTCTTTATTTAAAATACCTAAGATAATCCTTTCAGCTTCTAAGTCTAGAGCAGGTTGCATTTCTTCAAAGGAGTTGTTCAGTACTTTTTCTAAGTCACTGGTTTTAATTAATTCTTGAACAGATTTAGTTTGCGCAGGAGTAGCTGATATATCCTGTGAAGTACAAATAGCAAGGCATAGCAACAGATAATGGAATGGTTTTATGTTCATATTTGACTCGTTATTCTTATTCATTTTTATAATTTAACAGAAGCTTTAAGTAAAAAAATAGCCGAATGCAGTGATCCGGCTATTTTTTTGATGAGCGGATTATTGTGCCGCAGCATCTACAACTGGAATTTTACCAATTTTTGCTTGCCAGATTTTTGGAGCAGTTGCGTGGATAGACGTACCATTCACATCAACGGCAACAGAAACAGGCATATCTTCAACCACAAACTTGTAGATTGCTTCCATACCTAGGTCAGCAAATGCAACAACTTCAGCTTCACGTACAGCTTTAGAAACGAGGTAAGCAGCGCCACCCACAGCCATTAAGTAAGTTGCTTTATTGTCTTTGATTGCTTCAACAGCCGCTGGACCACGATCCGCTTTACCGATCATGCCGAACAAGCCAGTTGCTTCTAAGACTTGACGCGTAAATTTATCCATACGCGTTGCAGTTGTAGGACCAGCAGGACCAACGACTTCATCACGAACAGGATCAACAGGACCAACGTAGTAAATGAATTTACCTTTTAAGTCGACTGGAAGTTCTTCACCATTATTTAACATGTCGACCATGCGCTTATGTGCAGCATCACGACCTGTATAAATTGTACCGTTAAGAAGTAATGTATCGCCTGGTTTCCAAGAATTCATTTCTTCTTGTGTGATCGTATCTAGATTCACACGTTTTGATTGAGATGAATCCCAAGTTACAGCAGGGTAGTCTTCAAGTTTAGGTGCTTGGATGTGTGCTACGCCTGTACCATCTAATTGGAAATGTGCGTGACGAGTGGCAGCACAGTTCGGAATCATACCCACTGGTTTACCCGCAGCGTGACATGGGTAGTCTTTGATTTTAATATCAAGAACAGTCGTCAAACCACCAAGACCTTGAGCACCAATACCCAGTGCATTTACTTTTTCGAAGATCTCAATACGGAGTTCTTCCATCTTGCTTTGTGGACCACGACGAAGTAATTCGTCCATG
Source organism: Acinetobacter junii CIP 64.5 (assembly GCF_000368765.1). Classification (GTDB taxonomy): domain Bacteria; phylum Pseudomonadota; class Gammaproteobacteria; order Pseudomonadales; family Moraxellaceae; genus Acinetobacter; species Acinetobacter junii. The sequence continues at coordinate 1,379,238 of NZ_KB849655.1, read as the reverse complement.
TTGATTTCTTCCATGAGTGCTTCTTTTGCAAGCATCATGGCTTTTTCTGCAGTACCACCGATACCAATACCGAGCATACCTGGTGGACACCAGCCTGCACCCATTGTTGGTACAGTTTTAAGTACCCAATCTACGATTGAATCAGATGGGTTTAGCATCGCAAGTTTGGATTTATTTTCTGAACCACCACCTTTAGCTGCAACGGTAATATCAACTTTATTACCTGGTACGAGTTTGTAGTGGATGACAGCAGGTGTATTGTCTTTAGTATTCTTACGACCAAAAGCTGGATCAGCAAGCACTGAAGCACGAAGTACGTTTGAGTTTTCTAAGTAACCTTGGCGTACACCTTCGTTCACTGCATCGTCTAAGCTCATGGTTAAATCAAATTTAACATCTAAGCCGACTTCAAGGAAAACGTTGACGATCCCTGTATCTTGACAGATTGGTCGATGACCTTCAGCACACATACGTGAGTTGATGAGGATTTGAGCAATTGCATCTTTTGCAGCTTTGTTTTCTTCACGATCATAAGCACGGCTCATCGCTTGGATGAAGTCTTGAGGGTGATAGTAAGAAATAAACTGGAGGGCATCCTTGATTGATGTAATCAAGTCATCTTGTTTGATGATCGTTGTCATATCAAAATTCTCTTGAGCGGGCGATAAGCTGGCGGGCTAAATTATATGACAAAAAGCTTGGATTGTGGGAGTTTTAAACGACTTTTGGCTAAAGGTCTATATACAAAAGTAGATTTTAAAATATGTGAAACTTCAATAATTAGTTTTGATTTTTTCGCAGCAGTGAAGGTGCGTATCCAAAATGTTTTTTAAAACGATGGCTAAAATGACTGCTCGAACTAAAGCCATATCGCATTGAAATTTCTGTTAAATTTAATTTAGTTAAGTGTAGAGCTTGATGGGCTAACTCAAGTCGACGTTGCATGACGTATTGGTGTGGTGGCATTTTCATGGATTGTTTGAACATATGCGCAAAATGATATTCACTTAATTGCGCTTGTTCGGCTAAATCCGTGAGCGTCAAACTTAAATGCAAATGTTGATCAATCCATTGCAAAACTTGTTTGAGCACATATGGTGAAAGCCCACCTTTTACGACAGGTGCTTGCCACTGTGCATGACTATAATTCTTGATGAGATGATTAAGCAATAGCGTAGTTGCTGTACTCATCTGTAAATGATTTTCGCGGTTTTCCCATTCAGCATTCAGTAAAAAATGCCGATAGATCATTGAGATTTGTGGATCAGCGACGAAGATTTGTGGATTTAAAATAATTTGGCTAGGTTCTTTATCCCAAACTTGTTCTGCTACACGTTTTAGATGTTGTTCTGTGTAGTAAAGATGAACAAAAGTTAGTGGATCACGCAAGTCCCATGTTGACTCATAATCTTGGGGCATGAGGCACATACGGTCAGGCCCACCGCCATTGTGCCAACCTTGAGGTGTCTTTTGATAACTCTGATAACCACCATGAATATACATACTTAAAGTATGGTGATTGCTACAGACATTGACGCGATCTTGATTATTTTCCCACATGGCCAATTGCATACCTGAACCCAATTCAACTGAGTCAAGCAATTGAGCTTTATGTTGCTGTAATTGATCAAGAATTTGATATTTCATCTTCTATACAAAGTGTTAAGTATGATTGTTTTAAGTGTAGGACGTTCAGCCTTAGTTGTCATCTGAATATAACGAACATTAAAAAACACAAGCTAATGACAACCATCACAAGAAAATGAAAGAAAAGAAATGCTGCAAATATCAAACTATTCGGTGTGGTATTAAGTTTGGTTAAAAAGCTATGAATGCATTGTTATATGCTTTGGTTGTGGTGATCTGGGGGACGACATGGATTGCAATTACACTGCAACAGCAAAGTGAAATATCGACCACAGTTGCGGTGTTTTGGCGATTTTTTATTTCAGCAATCGTTTTGTTTGCTTTTGTTGTGATGAGTCGAAAGTTGCAAAGACTGGCAACTCACGATCATTTATTTTGCATGTTGCAGGCATGCTGTATTTTTGGATTTAACTTTGTCTGTTTCTATTATGCAGTGCAATACATTAGTAGTGGCTTGGAAGCAGTGATCTTTTCGATGGCTGTGATTTTCAACACGATCAATGCCAAACTATTTTTTGCTCAGCACATATCGTCCCGTTTTTATCCTGCTGCATTATTTGGTCTGTTTGGGATCATCGCTTTGTTTTGGCACGATGTCATGGGTACAACCTTGAATAGCAATACGTTGATGGGTATTGGACTATGTATTTTAGGAACTTATGGTTTTTCTCTGGGCAATATGATTAGTACGCGCCATCAAAAACATGGATTGGATATTTTTACGACTAATGCCTATGCAATGTTGTATGGTTCTTTGCTAATGGCTTTAATTTCATGGTTTAAGCATGACAACTTTTTTCCGAGCATGTCAGGGAGTTCGGTTAGCGCATTACTCTATTTAGCGATTTTTGGTTCAGTGATTGGCTTTACGGCTTACTTTTATTTGGTTGGTCGAATTGGAGCGGGGAAAGCTGCATATAGTACCTTGTTATTTCCTTTGGTAGCGTTGGTTATATCGACTATATGGGAAGGTTATCACTGGCAAATGAATGCGGTGATTGGTGTGATTCTCATTTTATGTGGTAATGCAATTTTCTTTATCAAACTGCCACGATTCAGAGCAATTAAAACTTCATAACTAAGAACATAAAAAAGCCATCACCTTTGATCAAGTGATGGCTTTTTCTTTATTGCAAAAAGGTCGGACTAGTCTTGTTGCTTTGCCTGAATTGCTGTTAAGGCAATGGTAAACACAATATCATCGACCAAAGCGCCACGAGACAAATCATTTACAGGCTTGTTTAAGCCTTGTAGCATCGGGCCGACACTTACAACATTGGCAGCACGTTGTACCGCTTTATAGGTGGTATTACCTGTGTTGAGGTCAGGGAAAATAAATACGTTGGCGCGACCAGCTACTTGCGAGTCTGGTGCTTTTTGGCGTCCGACACTTTCAACGGATGCTGCATCGTATTGTAAAGGACCATCAATCAATAAATCAGGGCGGCGTTGTTTTGCAATTTTAGTCGCTTCTGCAACTTTTTCCACATCCGCACCAGTCCCCGAAGTTCCTGTTGAATAACTGATCATTGCAATACGAGGGTCGAGACCAAAAGCTTTTGCAGAATCAGCCGATTGAATCGCAATCTCTGCAAGCTGTTCAGCATTTGGATCAGGATTAATTGCACAGTCACCGTATACATAAACTTCATCAGGCAATAGCATGAAAAAGATTGATGAAACCAGTGAGTAATTTGGTGCAGTTTTAATTAATTGAAATGCTGGACGTACAGTATTGGCCGTTGTATGAATGGCACCTGAAACTAAACCATCAACCTGATCAAGTGCTAGCATCATCGTACCGAGAACCACAGTGTCTTGCAGTTGAGCTTTAGCTTGTAGTGCATCAAGCTTACCTTTACGCAATTCAACCATCGGTTCAATATATTGGTCACGAATGCTGTCAGGGTCAATAATTTCTAAATCACTTGGTAGTTGAATGCCACGTGCTTTTGCAACCTCAGCAACTGATTCTGGTTTTGCAAGCAAGATACAGTGCGCGATTCCGCGAGATTGGCAAATTGCAGCAGCTTGAACAGTACGTGGCTCATCACCTTCAGGTAGAACGATACGCTTCTTGGCTGCAATCGATTTTTGTACCAACTCATAGCGGAAAGCAGAAGGGGATAATCGTGGATGTAGATTATTCTGAGTGTGTTGATCAAGCCAGTTATTATCAATATGACTAGAAACAAAGCGAGTTACTTGTTCAGCACGCTCAGTATCATCGACTGGGATTTCATTACCAAAATGGTGTAAGCGCTGAGCTGTTTCTAGCGTATCTAAAGGTGTGTGTAAAATAGGTAAACCTTGTTTTATGGCACCTTGGCAGAACTCTAGAACGTTATTCGCTGGGGCTGATTGTTCTGTTAAAACTAATCCAGCTAAAGGAATCCCGTTGCTAGTTGCGACACTGGCTGCAAGTAAAGTGTCAGTTCGCTGTGCTGCACTGATGATCAGCTCACCAGCAACGAATTTTTGCAATTCGGCTTCGATATCTGAAGCAATCAAGCTGGTATGGAGAATTCGACGTTGCTTTGCTTCACCCTCGTGTAACCAAGTCCCATCAACCACCGATGCAATGTCTAAACTTCGTGGAACACTCAGAATGTTGCTAAAAGGGACTAAACCAATAATCGGTAAGTCATCTGTGCCCATAAAACGATTATAACGTTGCAGTTCTTTTGAGAATTCTGCAATTTTTTCATCTAAACGTAAGCTTGGGTCGAGTGTAACAGGAATCTCAGCCGTGCCTTCTGGAAGTCCTTTGGTGCGCATAAAGAGCACACCTGTAGTACGTGCTGATGCAGCACCACCAAATTGACGTAGATGTGCATCAACTTTTTCAGCTGTTTTACGTGGGTCTGCAAGATCAGCTGTACTGACTAATACGACTTGTGCATCTAGTGCTTGTGCAAGTGCGGCATTGATTTCACTAGCAAAATGATCCTGACCATTTGGGACAAGTCCTTCAACAATAATGACATCATGATTTGCAGCGATTTGACGATGTAAGGCAACTGCTTCTTCGAGTAATTCGTCAGTTTCACCTAAAGCAATTAGTTGAGTTAACTTTTCATAAATAATCGGTTCAACTGACTTATGTTGAAAAAGGTGACTATACAGCGTAGTAGTACGGTCAATAGTGGTATCTGCAATTTGTGAAAAAGGTTTTAGAAACCCTGCGTTAATTCCTTTGCAATCCAATGCGTAAATCATACCTAAGCATGCTGATGTTAAACCAACACCTTCACCTGTAGGGATCAATAAAATTGTATTCATAATGACCTTAATTTTTGTCTAACTGTTTTGTGGTTTAAGCAGTCTGTTCAATGACTTGACGTGTTTCTTTGGCAATACGCCCTTCTTCATCGGTTGGAACAACCCAAATTTGAGGACCTGTTCCAGCATCAATTCGTCCTTCAGTACCACGTGCTAGGGCATTGTTGTTATCTTGACTAAACTGTAAGCCGAAGTGTGGTAAATATCCCAACGTTTTTTCACGTACGTAAGCTGAGTTTTCACCGATCCCACCCGTAAATACTAAACCATCCAAACGTGGTAGACCGCAACTTAAAGCTGACAGAGATTTTGCTAAGCGATAACAGAACACTTCGATTGCTAGAGTCGCACCTTCATGACCATTTTCAGAAGCTTCCACAAGGGTACGCATATCATTGGATAAGCCTGATAAACCAAGTAAACCACTTTCTTTGTTTAGCATGGTGTCGATCTTTTGAATATCCCACCCTAAGTTACTAGCTAAAAATAAATGTAAGCTTGGATCAACATCTCCACTACGTGTACCCATAACTACACCTTCTAAAGGTGTCATACCCATAGAGGTATCAAGGCTTTGACCATTCCAAACTGCACATGTAGAACTGCCATTACCTAGGTGAGCGCTGAGCCAGCCGCCTTGATTTTTGGCACCTGCAAGTTCGCTGGCACGTTCAGTGACATAGGCATGGCTAGTTCCATGGAAGCCATAACGACGTACTTGATGTTCAGTATATAAATTTTGTGGCAATGCATAACGATATGCACGTTCAGGCATCGTTTGATGGAATGCAGTATCGAAAACAGCAACTTGCGGTAATTCTGGGAATAAGCGCATGGTTGCTTCGATTCCTATCAAATGCGCAGGATTGTGTAGAGGTGCAAGTGGTGTGGCAGCTTCAATACGCTTCACGATTTCAGGTGTTAAAAGTTCGGCTTTCGTTAGATTTCCACCATGAACCACACGATGTCCAATTGCTTGAGGATTATAATTTGCTAAACGAGCTAACAAAGTTTCCAACGCTTTGGCATGGTCTGCATGTGGAATTGATAATTCAAGCGGTTCTCCACCGACCGTTACCCCCTTAATACGCGCATCAGCAGAGCCTAAGTTTTCTGCCAAGCCATAAATACGATCTTCACGACGTTCTGAAACAAGCGCATATTTGATCGACGATGAACCACAGTTAATTACAAGTACAGATTTAGCCACGTTTGAACACCTAACTGATTTTAAATTTTATGACGAACACTTTGATCTTGCTGCAACGCATGGGGCAGTGGAATCAAGCGCAATGTTTTAACATGGGTTGTAACTTAGGCGAAGATAGACTTTAGCCTATACAACTGATTTATAATTGAATCTGATCAGTATAGTCTGTAAATTAAAATGTTCTTTTAATTGATTTGTTTGTTTTAATCGTATCTTTTGTATAAAAACACGATAAAGATCAAAATGATGCTTTATCGTGTTTGATCGATCTATTCTAGGATTATCTTATTGGCGAATTTGACCATCACCAAATACAATCCATTTTTGTGACGTTAAGCCTTCTAAGCCAACTGGACCACGTGCATGAATTTTATCGGTTGAAATACCAATTTCGGCACCGAGACCATACTCAAAACCATCTGCAAAACGAGTCGAAGCATTAATCATGACTGAGCTTGAGTCTACTCGTGCAAGGAACTCACGCGCTAAACTGAAATTTTCAGTGATGATGGCATCAGTGTGATGTGAACCATATTTATTAATGTGATCAATCGCTTCATCCATGCCACTGACAACTTTAATCGCCAAGATTGGCCCTAAGTATTCTGTGTACCAGTCTTCTTCAGTCGCCGTTTTTACTGAATCGCCAAGAATACGTTGAGTTTCACGGCAACCGCGTAGTTCAACTTGTTTTTCTGCGTAGAGTTCAGCAATACTCGGTAAGAATTCTTCTGCGATCACTTCATCAACCAAAAGTGTTTCCATCGCATTACACACGCCATAACGATGTGTTTTGGCATTTAATGCAATTGGTAACGCTTTTTGTAAATCTGCTTGAGCTTCAACAAATACATGGCAATTGCCATCTAAGTGCTTAATGACAGGAATGCGAGCTTCATTGCTAATTCGTTCGATGAGGCTTTTACCACCACGTGGCACAATCACATCAACAAACTCAGTCATTGTGATCAAATGACCAACTGCAGCACGATCAGATGTTTCAATAACTTGAACTGCATGTTCAGGTAACCCTGAAACCTGTAAACCATGTTGAATTGCTGTTGCAATCGCTTTATTGGATTCAAGTGCTTCAGAACCGCCACGTAAAATAATGGCATTTCCCGATTTTAAAGCTAATGATGCTGCTTCAAGTGTTACGTTTGGACGTGATTCATAAATCATTCCAATTACACCGAGCGGTACACGCATTTTTCCGAGTTGAATCCCTGAGGGGCGATAAGCAAGATCTGTGATTTCACCAATAGGATCGACCAAAGCAATGACATCTTTTAATCCTTGTAACATCCCTTTAAAACGAGCAGGGGTTAATTCCAAGCGATCTAAAAGCGCATTATCTAATTGGCGTTGGCGCCCATTTTCCATATCAATTTGATTGGCTGCTAAAATTTGCGCTTGGTTATTTTCCAAAGCCGTGTAAATAGCAGACAGTGCATGATTTTTCAAATGAGTGGATGCACTAGTTAAAACTCGAGACGCACGACGTGCCTGAGTACCAACCTGTTGCATATAGTTTTCAATAGAATCTTGCATAGCATTTTAACGATTGCATGTATTTATAATGATAGTAACAGTCAAATGAAGAACAATGAATAGCCTGAACTCATAATTCAAGAAATTATAAATTGTTAATTAGCGCAATTTTTCTTATATAAATGAGATGCACATGTTAAATATAAAATATTTTGCAAAAGATTATTGCTTTAAACAGGACGAGTGGTGAAGGAAATGATTGCGTATAAAACGTGCATTTGTATAGAATGAAAAATGTAGAGGATAAATGTAATACAAATTTTATAAATTTGTTAATTTGCAAGTAGAAATCGCCAAAAATGAGACTCTTGCAGCAGAAAAATAAACAAGGATGGAGGAAGGATATGAATTCCATTATCCAAATGGACTCGGATTTAAATCATACCTATACAGGTTTTGGTTTTTTCGACATTTACAATAAAAACAGTTTTAAACAACCAGCGCGTACAACATGGATAGATGGTTGGAAAATTGAATATATGGCAATTGCAGATCCTAAAACGATCAACAATACGCCAATTGTAATTGTCGGGGGCGCATTTCAAAACTTTAACTCTTATAAGTATTGTGTTGAGCAACTCTTTGAGAGTGGGCCTGTTATTTTAATCGACTTACCGTCAATGGGTGCAAATCAGCAGATTCGCAATGTTGATACAGGTGAGTCCGCTGGAATTTTAGAATTACCAGATTTGTCTAAGATGCTCGGTCAATGGCTTGATATCGTCGGAATTGAGAAAGTTTCCGTGATGGGAATGTCATTGGGTTCGGTTGTCGCATCATCATTTGCCTATCAACGACCGGAATTGGTTGACCGTATGGTATTGATGGGTGTGATGCAAAAGACCCGTAAAAGCTGGCGTATGCTACTTGAAGAATCACTTCACCTCATGCGAGAAGACCGCATGGAGGAGTTTGGTCAGGCAGTGATTTTGTACCTTGTAAATCATGCTAAGCTTGATAAAACGCGGATGTCTCCGACAGCTAAGCGCTTGTTCTTTAGACAGATGGCAGATTTTACCGCGACAGAGCGTGAGCGTTATGAAATCAACTGCAATCGTTTGTTGCGCTTAAGTGATGTACCTGTACCTCAGTGTAAAACTTTGGTAGCTGCAGGACAGTACGATAGCTTTACTTTGCCTCACGAAAATGCTGATTTTGCGCTTCAGTGCGAGAACATGGAATTTGCTTTAATTGCGAATGCCGATCACGTACCTCAATTGCAGCGTCGCAAAGAAACCATGAATTTGTTTACGTCTTTTTTAAAGGGTGAATCCATCGACAATCTTGATGGAATTATCACCATGACACGTGATCAAATGAAAAAAATTGAACGTCGTGGTGAAGAGCGTATTCCTGTACTCAATCCTCATTCTAAATTATCACATCGCCATGATGTGACAGAAGCGCCAGTAGAAATTGTTGATATTACTTTCTTTGGTGTTTACTTAAAGTTAGAACAACTTGAGCAGTTAGAGTTTGTGAAGCAACATCCACGTGATCTTGCATTGCATTTATCTGATGAAGAGGGCGATTTTAAAATCGAATGCTTAATCTTTGGTGCAACTGAGCAAGGATTACGTATTTTATTTAAACATGGCAATTTTGAAGTTGCAGATCGTTTGCTTCGATTTATTGAGCGTCAGAAACAAGCTTAATTATTGTAAAAAAAGAAGTGGTCTATATGACCACTTTTTTATTTTAAGAATTTGATGCTTTAATCATCCATACAAGATCACCTAAATGTTGTTCTGAATTTTCCAACGTTACATTTTCAAAAAATTGTTTAGGCTGTTGCACGATAACTTGATGAAAACCTGCTTCGTGGAAAAAATGTTCAACTTCTTTTGGTGTTTTGAAATGAAAGCTAAAAGCGCTTCTCGACATCCATTTCAGTAATCTGCTGCTATTCCAAATAATTGTAGCTAGTTTATTTTGGGTGGGTTCGGGATAAAGGTCAGTGAGATAATGTAATTGTTTAAAATCACGACCGTAATTGGTAATAGCTTGAATGAGTTGTTGTAGTAATGGTTTTTCAAAATAGTTGATTAAACCTTCACTGATCACAACCAAGGGACGATGAGGATCAAAAACGGTAAATGCAGAAGCAAAGGCTTCGGTAAATAAATCAACAGAAAGTACATCATCAGCGTCGGTTTCAATTTGTTGTAGTGCCGCTTGTTTGGTGGCTGCCATATCAGGCAAATCTAATTCACGATAACAAATACTTGGGTGGTGCTGTCTAAACCACCATCCACGTGGTGATAATCCACACGCAATTTCAAGCACCTGAAGGTCTGGATACTTTTGAATAAGATCTTCTAAATGCTGATCAAGCATCGTATGGCGTTGTTTCAACGTTGTGCGCATACTGCCACCAACATATTTCTCAGCCCAGCTTTCGATTGGATGTACAAGCGCAGCCAGCGTTTTTCCTTTCGCCGTAGCAAAGACAGGATGAGAAATCCCCATTTGATACCAAATGTATCCCGTATAGTGCGCAGTAAATGATATGTGGCGATGTTTTGAAAGTTGTTGTGTCATCTGTCCTAGACTCAATTCTTAATTTTATTCTATTTCCATGCACAACCTATTTGCGCGAGGATGTTGACCCATTCAATCCTGAACAGGTCAATCAGATGATGAGTTAAATCATCTTTTATTTATCGCAAGCTAAAACGAATTCTTAAACTCTTCAATGACTTTTCTGACGTTGTTCCAATTTTCATCTAACACGAGTGTAGTACCCACTTCGATATTTGGAATTTTACCGCGCATACGTTCTAAACGTTGTTGATTTGGTAAAGCCAATGTTCCAATACCATCTAAAGCGATACATGCAGCTGCACGGTCATTACACACCAACCCCATGTCACAACCTGCATTTAATGCTGCTTGAATACGCGCATCTGCACCACCTGCAACACATGCGGCTTGCATGCTTAAGTCATCAGAGAATAGTACACCATCAAATTTTAGTTCTTGGCGTAAAATCTGTTGTAACCAAAATGGAGAAAAGCCTGCTGGATTTGGATCAACTTGATCATAAATCACATGTGCAGGCATAAGAGCATCTAATTGAGGCATAAGCTGAATAAAGCTTTGCATATCTTTGTCATAAATTTCTTGATATGAGCGGCTATCAATTGCAGCTGCAACATGCGAATCGGCTTTGACTGAGCCGTGACCAGGGAAGTGTTTGCCTGTAGTTGCCATGCCTGCTTTTTTCATACCACGCATAAAGGCTGCTGTAAGAGGTACGATATCTTGCATATTTTTAGCAAAACCACGATCACCAATCACATCACTAATGTCATTTAGATCCAGTACAGGTGCGAAACTGAAGTCAATACCTACAGCCAGTACTTCAGTTGCCATCAGCCAACCGCATTGCTCAGCCAAAGTAACGGCTTGTTCTGGCTGATCTAAGTAACGTTCTCCAAGTCTTCCCATTGCAGGAAGTAGGGTGAAACCTTGTCTTAAACGTTGAACACGTCCACCTTCTTGATCTACAGCAATCAAAATGTCAGGGCGAACTTGTCGCATATGATCGGTTAAAGCACGTACTTGTTGAGGTGATTCAATATTTCGAGCAAATAAAATCATTCCACCGACTTGCGGTGCTTGTAATAGTTCAATATCTTCTTGTGTAAGTTCTGTGCCAGCAATATCTAGCATCAATGCGCCGATCATATAGATTCCGTTTGAATTTTGATGTAAAAAACGATAGATAAATTGTGCAATGATTTGCTACATTTTGTCAGTACAGAATATGATAAAACTACATGATATTGATGATAAATACTTGTTGGTCACTTATTTAACACAGCCGATAAGTAGACACATTGGTTAAAAACGAATGAAATATGTTCATCTCGATTCGATCAGCGTGTAATAATTGCCATATCCAAGGAAGTACCAAAATTTTATGAAACTTCAAATGATAGCGTGTGCAGTTGCAATAGCGACTGGTGGATTATTTTTCTCTCATACTGTAAATGAGGCATTTGCAGCGACAGAGTCGCCAGTCGTTTCGACGGTAATTAAACCTTCACAAGAACAAGCACTAGTCGCACGCCAGTTAGCAACACTCGTTGATCGCCAACATTATTTAAATATGCGTTTAGATGCGGCAACATCTAATCGTATTTTGGATATGTATTTGGATAGTTTAGATCCAGATCATTCTTTATTTTTAAGCAGTGAAGTTGAAGACTATAAAAATAAATATGGCTCAAGTTTTGGTAGCGCTTTAAAAGCTGGGAACTTGACTGGACCATATGCCATTCATGCTCAATATCGTGAACGTTTGAAGCAGTTTTATGAATACATGTTGGCAGAGTTGAAGAAGCCACAAAACTTAAATCAAAAAGATGTTTATCTTGAGATTGATCGTGAAAAAGCGCCGTATTTCAAAACATCGGCAGATCAACAAAGTCATTGGCAGAAAATGCTAGTTTCACAGTTGATCAATTTGACGATCAGTAAAGAAGAAGAGCAAGCGAAGCAAAAGGCATTAAAGGCAAATCCTTCTCTTGCCAATGGTCAAGATTTGACGGGTCCAGAAGACCTCACGCCAGTTCAAACGCTCACTAAGCGTTATACACGTCAGTTAGAAAGAATAGGTCGTATAAAAAGTGATGATGTTTTAGATAAAACTCTAAATGCAATGTTGGCGACCTATGATCCACATAGCAATTACTATCCACCAATTGATGCAATGGAGCTGAATCGTCAAACAACTTTGCAGTTGGAAGGAATTGGTGTATCGATTCGTCCTGAACGTGGCAATGAAGATTACACCAAAATTGAAACCATCGTAGAGGGTGGGCCAGCAAGTAAATCTGGTCAAGTCAAATCAGGCGATCGTATTATTGGCGTAGCCCAAGATGGCGAAAAAATGGTTGATGTCATTGGTTGGCCGAGTTCAGAGATTGTTGGTCTGATTCGTGGTAAACGTGGAACAAAAGTCGTTGTGCGCTTACTTGGTCCAGGGGCATCTATGAGTCAGGCTCGTAATGTTACTTTAGTGCGTGATGTCATCCAAGAAGAAGATGCAGGTGTTCGTTCACGTACCGTTGAAATCAATCGAGATGGCAAAAAGCATGTTTTTGGTGTCATAGAAATTCCATCATTCTATTTTGATTATCGTTCACGTCGTGCTGGTGCTGAATATCGCTCTGTGTCTGAAGATACTGCAAAAGCGTTTGAATCATTAAAAGCACAAAAAGTAGAAGGTGTGTTAGTCGATCTGCGTAATGATCCAGGTGGTTCTTTAGAAGAAGTTGCTCGTATGCTTGGACAAGTGATTAAATCTGGACCAGTGGTACAAATCAGAGATGGCAACGGTAATGTGAATGTCTTTGAAGATACTGATGGGGGCGAGCAAATTTATGCAGGACCTATGGCGGTTCTAGTTAACTTAGCATCTGCATCTGCAAGTGAAATTTACTCTGCAGCGATCCAAGATTATGAGCGCGGTATCATTATTGGTAGTACTACCACAGGTAAAGGTACAGCCCAAGTTCAACTAGATTCTTTGGCACATGGTCAGGCGACCTTAACACAGCGTAAGTTTTATCGCGTTACAGGTGGAAGTACTCAAAATAAAGGCGTGATTCCTGATATTAAATTGGTCGATATTTATAACGATGAATTTGGTGAGCGTAAAGCTAAGAATGCCTTGAAATGGGATACCATTCCTACTGCGCCATTTAAACGTGAAGGTTCAGTTCAGCCGTATACAGTGAAGTTAACTCAGTTATCTCAGCAACGTGTAGCACTTGATCCGCAGTTTAAGTATTTAGAGGAGCGTAAAGCAATTTCACAAAAAACGGCTGATCAAAAGAAAGTAGTATTGGATATTGATCAACGTCGAGCGGAATTGATAGATCTTGAGAAGCAAACTTTAGATGCAGAAAACCAACGTCGTAAAGCGACGGGACAGGCTCCTTATGCAAATTGGGAAAGTTATCAAGCTTCAATAGATGCTTTGGTTGAGTCACGTGCAAAAATGAAAGCTCATCTTCGTCCATCGCTACCTGAGGAAGAAACTTTTATTACTGAAGCTGCAAATGTTTTATTGGATTATGCAAAATTGCAAGGTCGATAATCTTTAAATGTCATAGAAAGAAGCCCTGATCATCAGGGCTTCTTTTGTATTATTCGGCAGCTTTATTATTATTTACTCGAATCCAGATCTGGCTGCGTCCCAATACAGAAACCCCGACATAGCCCCGTAGATGTAGGCGTTGTCCATTTGAGCTGAGTTTTGCTGCCAGGCTATATACACGGCCAGTATTGGGGTCGAGAATTCGTCCACCTGTATAGGTGAGGTCTCTCTTGTGCTTAAGCTTGGTAATTACATTTAAACCGACAATCGGTTTGTTGGTATAAGGGGCAGGGCAGCCCGTACAGAACTCTTTCGGTGTGTAACCTGTACGTGGGGTGATTTTGGTTATTTTGCCTGTATAGGTGCCATCCGCTTCCTGGGTAATTTCGACCTGGCCTTTAGGTGCACCCGTAAGGTCATCAATACTTTGCCAAATACCCGTAATATCTTGAGCAAAAGCGAAATGGCCAAGACTAAATAAAATGAAAAATGTAATACCTTTTTTATACATGTTTGAGCCTCTCAGCCATGATTGTTGTTTAGCTATTATTTCGGATTACTAACAATAGATTCAATCATTATTTTACAATTGTTAATTATTTTAATATTTGAAATTTCAATGATTTTTTACTAGAAATAAAAAAGCCTCATGATGATTAAATGATCATTAATGAGGCTTTTTTAGTGCTGAACCGTAGTCTTAAATAAGTTGTAGTATGGGACTAGATGCTCGATATTCTTCAAGATTTAATCATTGCGGATCCAAATTTGATTACGACCAAGAGCAGAAACACCGAGGTATCCACGTAAGTGTAATCGTTTTCCATTTGAACTTAATTTCGCTTTCATACTGTAAATCTTGCCCGTATTTGGATCAAGAATACGACCATTGGTATAGTTCAAACCTTCACCATGCTTTAAACCTGTTACCACATCCATACCTAAAATAGGTTTGTTGGTATATGGCGCTGGACAATTTACACAAGTTTCCTTAGGTGTATATCCTGCACGAGGCGTAAGTTTGATGACTTTTCCTGAATATGTGCCATTCGCTTCTTCACGAATTTCAATCAATGCTTTAGGTGCGCCAGTTTTGTCATCTATGCTTTGCCAAATTCCTGTAATGTCATTTGCAAATGAAAAACTGCTGATCACTGATAAAAATAATGCACCTATAAGTTGTTTGCCCATCATTAAAAATCCTTTTAACGTTTGATATTCTATTATGTAGGATTTGTGGCAACTAGTTCAATCTTTATGTGATATTTGCGGCAAATTTTAAGATAAAGACAAGATAAATGTAGGCAGCCAAATCGCTGTAAATACACCGTTTACAGCCATACCAAAAGCAGCATAGCGTCCAGTGACAGGACCACGTTGCCAAGCTTGTGCTGTACCAATCGCATGTGCAGCTAAACCTAAAGCCAAACCTGATGCACGCTCATCATGAATATGCTTCAGAATCCATGGAGAAAATGCAGCACCAATCACGCCAGATAAAATTACAATCAAGGTCACCATCATTAAAGGAGCATGCAGTAAGGTTGCAATATTTAATGCGATAGGCGTGGTGACTGCACGAGTTGCAAAAGCCAAGATTGTCGGTTCAGACATATGCAAAAGATATGCAAGTCCCATTGGTAAAGCGACCGCACTGATACTGGCAAAACATAAAATACCGAGCATAGACTTGAGGGGTAAATCATCATAGCGCATTGCAGCCAATGGAATTGCTAATGCAACGGTGACATAACCTAGTAAATGATTAAAAACATCATTTACACTTTTCATGTATTGCTCGTAGGGGATTCCTAAGACAGCCAGAAAACCAATCACGATAAACATCGCAAAGACAATCAGTGGAATTTGTGGCATACGTTTATTCAGTGGTTTAGCGATCAGATAGCTAACTAACGTGATTATAAAGCCATAAATAATCATGAACATATTTAGAGACTCCTATAACCAGCGTTTTGCCATTTTTGCGTAAATCCACAATGGCAATAAAGTACTGAGAGTTAATACAAACAAAAACATTGGAATTTCTTTGCCCAAATGTACCAACATAATTAATGAACCAGCACAAATGGGAAGAAAGGCGAAAGCACTCTCTTTCATAATTTTGTTATTGGTATCAATGAGACGATTCGAGATTTTTCTGAAACGTCTCCATATTAATAATGTGACCAATAAACCTATAAGACCTACTAAATTACCTAATTCAGGATGGTGAAAGACTTTGGTAATTGCAACAGCACCTTCACGAAACACAATAATTAACAGGATCGTGCAAAACCAAGCTGTCCAATCTATATCTTTCATTTCTCTTAAACTCGTATCTATATTCTCAAGGTCGCTGTTAATGCGATATGGTGGTGTCATTTAGCTCGAACTCTTCCAATGGTCGTTGGAAAAGAGTCGTTTTTTGTCCCAGAATTTCATCGAATGGCAAATGAGCTTGTTTAATCAGCTGCTCAAGTTTATTAGGTGCCATACACACGGTTAACTGTAAATTACCTTGCTCATCATAATGTTCTGATTGAATAACATTCAGAGTGTATAGCTGAGTGCGTAGTTTACCGTAGGCAGGTTTAAGAACTAAATCGAAGTGTTGTAACTGTCCCATAAGGCATTGTTGAACAGCTTGACTCAATAATTCAAGTCCTTGTCCTGAATGTGCTGAGACATAAACTCGATCTGGAACATCGGGGGCTTTGTAGATGATTTTTGCTGCATCACCACTGAGATCAATTTTATTATAGACATGCAAAATAGGGGCATCTGCTCCGATTTCTTTTAACACGCTTTCAACGGCTTCAATTTGTTCATCCATATTGGGACTACTGCTATCAATAACATGTAATAGCAATGTTGCTTCTAAAGTTTCTTCTAAGGTTGCTTTGAAAGATTCAACTAAGTCGTGTTGAAGATTGCGGACAAAACCAACTGTATCAGCTAAAACAACGGTACCAATACCATCCCATTCCAAACGTCTTAAAGTTGGGTCTAAGGTTGCAAATAATTGATCTGCTGCATAGACATCACTTTTTGCCAAGATGTTAAATAAAGTCGATTTTCCAGCATTGGTATAACCGACTAAAGAAATGGTCGGTATCGCCGCTTTCTGACGTGCTGCACGACCTTGTAATCGAGTTTGTTGTACTTTAACTAACTTGTCTTTGAGTTGAGTAATTCGAACACGAATCAGACGACGATCTGTTTCTAATTGTGATTCACCTGGACCTCGAAGACCAATACCACCTTTTTGTTGTTCTAAATTCCCAGTGAAACCGCGAATTAAGCGAGTGGATAAGTGTTTGAGTTGTGCAAGTTCAACTTGAAGTTTACCTTCATGTGTACGGGCACGTAAGGCGAAAATATCTAAAATAAGTCCAGTGCGATCAATTACACGACATTTCAGGATGCGTTCCAAATTCCGTTCTTGAGCAGGAGAGAGCGAATGGTCAAAAATGACTAACTCAGCTTCTAATTCTTGTACCAATTCAGCAATTTCATCTACCTTACCAGAACCAATAAAGAATTTAGGATCTGGTTTATTTCTTTGTACAGAAATATGTTCAAGAATTTCTGCACCTGCGGATTGTGCGAGCAATTGGAACTCTTCAGCATCAAGGTCATCGAGCATTTGAACAGAGATACTAACTAAAACTGCTCGCTCACCACTTTGTCGCTGTGTAATATTTTCCACGCTGTATCTTATCCTAGGTATTGAACCCCTATTCTAGAATAAACTTCAACGAAAGGGCAAAAAGTTAGACTGTTTATATGAGATTGCGACGTAATAACTCAATAAAGCCAATCAGGGTGCCCATATATAAAATTGACCAACCTAGAAACATTTTAAGAGCGTATCCATAAGAAATTTTAACGTCTTCGTGGTGAGTGCTCATTTCGGGAGTCATAATCTTACCTTTTGATCAGTTATTTCGATTTAATTATGGTAATCAATCTATTTATTCATTTAAAATTGAAAAAAATTATCTCCACGTTCGCTTTTTGTCATCAATGGAACTTTTATCTAAAGATATTTGCGTGATATAACAAGTTAATAACATGCAGACTTGCATACGGTTTTAGTGATTTATGACTCAAGAAACATCAGCAGTTACTGGTACACCTTTAAATTTGTTATCAAAATTTAGTTTATACAGTAGAAAATTGGCTTCGGGCTTAGAAACGATTGGTGAAGGTTTTTATCTCATTTATCGTCACGGCTTATATAAAGATCCTAATAACCCTGTTAACACACGTTATGTACAGTATTTTTGTCGACGTTTATGCGAGGTTTTCAATATTGAGGTACAAGTTCATGGAACTATTCCTCGTGAGTCAGCGCTTTGGGTGAGCAATCATATCTCATGGTTAGATGTAGCGGTGCTTGGTTCAGGTGCTCGCATTTTCTTTTTGGCAAAAGCTGAAGTTGAGAAATGGCCAATTTTAGGCAATCTTGCAAAGGGCGGTGGAACACTTTTTATTAAACGTGGTTCAGGTGATTCTCTCCGAATTAAAGAACAGATCACTGAGTTTTTGAAAAAAGATATTCCTGTTCTTTTTTTCCCAGAAGCCACCACGACAGATGGTCGTAAAGTCAAAAAAGTTCATGGTCGATTATTGGGGGCAGCGATTGAAGCTCAGCGTCCTGTGCAGATTTGCGTGATTTGCTATGTCAACCAACAAGGTGAATTGGACATGATCGCACCTTTTATTGGTGAAATGTCTTTTGCAGAGCATGTACAAAGAGTTTTGGAAATGCCTCAAGTCACGGCTCACTTACTAACTTTACCTGCAATTCCTGTAACTGGACATACAGTCGATACACTGACCAAAGAAGTTGATCAAAAGATGAGAGAGGGACTTGCTGAGTTACATCGTAAGGTATTAAAAGTGATGCCTGACAGCGATGTTACATAAAGCCTTCTATAGGTAGCCATGACAGGAATTTTACACCAGCTTTTTGCCACCATTTCATTCGAGGCTCTTTGGTGTGATTAATCATGCCTTCATTAGTTTGACGTTGCCAATTAATTTTTTTGTTGGCATCGAGCACCAGTTTATATGCATACTTGCTTAAATTTTGATCCATCGTGTTATGAACAGCTTGGGCTAGAGGTGGGCTATTTAATAAAACCCCGATTTCTGTATTGAGATAAGCTGAGCGTGGATCGAAATTAAAGGAGCCAATAAATACCTGTTTTTCATCTAAAGCCATCAGTTTGGCATGTAAACTTGAACGGCTTAAACCTTTCATATTGACCTTGGCTTTTTTTGCCAAATCATCGGTATGCTTATCCAAATCTTCTTTGTCTAAAGCTGGTACAAATTCATAAAGTTGAACGCCGTCTTCAAGCAATCTCTGACGATACTTACCATAAAAAGCGTGTACTACAGCGACATCATTGGCTTTAAAAGAGTTCGTTAGAACTCTAACTTTAACACCACTTTGCGCTAAGTCGCCTAATGTTTTCGCACCCTTTTTTTCTGGAACGAAATAAGCAGAGATCAAGTCGATATTTTTTTCAGGTTTTTCTAGGTGATTGATCAGCTGAAAGTTTAAATGTTCATGCTTTTTTGCTTTTGCTTTCACTTTGTCGGGAGAGTCTTTTACTACTTCAGCTTTAACCCAGTCTAATGCAATCTCGCGATTCATTAGTGACTTGATCGCGGTGGATTCGCTGGTTAAATCAAGATAATTCTGCACTGTTGATTTTTTATAGTGATCATCTAATTGTTGTTTTAAACTTTCGTAGCTCAAGCGATGTGATTTGGGATTGACGATTTCTCTAACATCATAAGCATATTCATGATTCCAATAATCATCAAAAGATTGGGAAATATCATTGACTGCCGTACCGAAAAGCATGACATCAACATCAGAGAACTGATAACTATCACTAACATTGTAGTACTGATTTGTCATATTTCGACCACCGATCAGGGCAACTTGATGGTCTGTAATAAAGCTCTTATTGTGCATCCGACGGTTAATGCGTTTTAAGTCAAAAATCATATCTAAAGCACGATATTTGCGAAAACGATATGGATTAAATAATTTAATTTGAATATTAGGGTGCTGTGCTAAGGCGAGGAAAATCCCTTCAGTTTGTTTGGCATTATTATCATCAATCAATAAGCGTACTTTGACGCCGCGATCCGCTGCTCGAATCAGTGCATGTAAGGCGAGTGCACCGACTTTGTCATTATCCCAAATATAATATTGAAGATCTAAAGTTTTTTCAGCTTTATCAATTAAACTTAGACGAGCCGCCAATGCTTCTAAAGGTTCAAAAAGAACATGATACCCAGTCAAATTTGGGTTTTGTTGCTGTAAAGGCTCGATGATTTGAGCTAAAGTGGTTTCTGAAGTGTCAATAGGTTCTACGGCAACTGAAGCTGTAGGCAAGGTTTTATGTTCAGGTAAGGTACTACAGCCACTAACGCCGATCGCAATACTGCAATAAATCGCAAGCATAGTTTTATTGTAAGTAGTTGTACTTATATGTGTATGCTGACTATTTATCTGAGAAAATTGCGTCATAATTATTACTGATTAAATGTTGTGCTTGAGTATAGCATTTCATCAAAAAAGATAAATATAAGCATGCTGTCCTTAGGTGAGGTTGATGAAGTCTGTAATGTATAGTTCAGATACAGTTATTTTTATTTTCTATGCTATTTTTGCACTTCTAGCACTTTGGGGATTAATTCAAGCTTGGATTCATCAATCTCGGACTGAAACTATACATCCTTTTAAAGCGTTTATTCATTTATTAGCCTTTTATTTATCCTATTTGTTAATTCCACTATGGTTTTTTAGCTTATATACAGGTTGGTCTGACTATTATAGTCTGCACCAAAGTACTTTCGTATTTTTATTGAGTAGTTTGTTAATTTACGCTCGATTTATTGAACCTCATATTGTTCAAGTGAAGCATCATCAATATCGTTTACATCCAGACCGAGAGTTTACTAGACCAATAAAATTGGCAGTTGTTGCCGATATGCATGTTGGATTATTTTCAGGACATGAACGCCAATTAAAAACCATCGTTAAAAAACTGAATCAGCAACAACCAGACCTTGTTGTCGTTGCAGGTGATTGGACTTATGAGCCTGAAAATAGATTGGTTCAAGAGTTAGCAATTTTGCGTGAAATCCATGCGCCAGTTTATTCAGTACCTGGTAATCATGATGAGCAATATCCTGGGCCACCGATTCAAGCGTTGTTGAAACAAGCATTAGAACACAATGATGTTATAGATATAGAGGGGAAGATTGTTGAGTTTGACGAGTTTCGATTGATCGGTGTTGGAGATCTTTGGGCAGGTAAAGCGAACATGCGATACATGCCTGAATTACCACAGAATAAACCATGGCTAATATTGTCTCACAACCCTGATACCGTAGATATGGTTCCAGAATTGCCTACACGACCTTTGATGGTTTCTGGACATACTCATGGTGGGCAAATTGAATTGCCGTGGATTACTAATTATATTATGAAGCGAGTCTCGATTTTAGGGCATAAAAAGGGCTTTTATACCCACGAACATGCTGATGTATTTGTGACCGTAGGTACAGGTATGGTTGGTGTACCATTTCGATTCAGAGTTCCACCGACAATAGATATCATTGAGCTAAAATAAAAAAAGCCAACATTACAGTTGGCTTTTCTCAGTAAGTTTTACTTTAAGGAATAATAATAATCGCTACACGACGATTACTAGCTCGATTTTCATCTGATGTGTTAGGTACGAACGGTTGATTTGAACCACGACCAATCACATTTAAATTTGTTTGTTTAAAGCCTTCGTTCAAGAAAATGCCTGCAACACTTTGAGCTCGCTCTTCAGAAAGCTTCTGATTGTATTCAGGGTTTCCAATATCATCTGTATGACCCACGATTTTGAGTTTTTGTAGATCATACTTGTTAAGTTGTTTGGCCAAGCGAACAATTTCTTTGCCATTCTCAGGTTTAATATCTGATTTATTAAAATCAAAAAGTAATCGTTCAGGTAATCCTAAGCTCCAGCCTTCTTCTGTCAGCACAAAGCCTTCTTTTTTTAACATTTTGACCTGACGATACTTCAATGGACCAAAACTCAAGCAGCCAGCCAATGTTAGGCAGAGTAACGCTATAAATGAAATTTTAATGGTTTGAGCGCGCATAACATGTCCTAAATTTCTGGTTTATATAAAAACCAATGAGGGATTAAATTTTTAGCTTTATACATCGCTTGATCTGCTTGCACTACCAAATCTTCTGGATTCTCTGCATACTGGGAGAAAGCGATACCTAAGCTAAAACCAAAGTGAATAATTTCACCGTTAAAATCTAAAGGTTCCTTACAACTTGCGAGTAAACCTTCAGCAATCGCTTCGAGATGATCAGCGTGATGAATTGAATGCAAAATAATCGCAAACTCATCACCACCTAAGCGAGCAATAAAATCTTCTTGTCTGACAGATTGTTTTAAACGTAGTGCCATTTCTCTTAAAACAGCATCACCTGCTAAGTGTCCATAACGATCATTAATGACTTTAAATTTATTGTTATCAATAAAAATTAAAGCAGAATTTTCTCTATAACTTGGATTTTCAAAGATATTCAATAATTCTTCATAGAAAAAATGACGATTAGGAAGTGTCGTAAGTTGATCATGATGAGCTTTGAAGGATAACTGCCTGTTTTCCTTTTGTAGGTTCGTATTCCAAATTTGAATTTCCTCTAATAGCTCATTAAATACATTGTTCAAATTTTGGAATTCTTTAATGTGATTATTAGGAAATCTTAAGTTATAAGCTTTTTGATCACTGACTAGCTGAGCAATATGTGTAAGTGGTTTGATTGCTTGCATAATTTGACGATAAGTTAAATTGACTGACCAAAGTAATGCAATCACGATAAAAAACATTGAAATTGCTAAACCAATAATAATCGTCTTTAAAAAGTGAACAATATTTTCTGAGCTACCATAAAGAACCAATTCTCCGACCTTCTTTTGGTGGTGGAAAATCATCAGTTTAATTGGATCATGCAGGAACCATTCATCCAACATTTTTTGTAAAAAAGACGTACTGGCTATTTTTTTTGTACTTTCTGCTAACAATTGTTGTTGTGGATCATAAACATGAATACTACGTATGGCGTGTTCGGTTGTGTAATCCTTTAAAATTTGATCAATTGCCCCTTTATCCTTAAACACGACTGCTGGTTGAATCCGTTCAATAACCGTTTGGCTTAACAACTGCAGATTTTGTTTGGCGTAGGTTTCCATTGTAAACATAGAAATCGTAGCGAAAGTACATGAGCAAATCACAAAAGTAATAGCAAAAATAGTAAATTGAGATTTACGGAATAATGCATGTAATGAAGTAGATCGATATAAATTTGAAATCACTTTAACTACTCCGTGTTCTTCGCCAAGATTAAGACTCGAGGGTCGATGTGAACCTTGGAATAACTTAATGCATCCAAATTAACTTTAAACGTAGGAAATGATTTTCTATTGTAAAGACAAAAAATACTGCCTATTTCACATGCAGGATTATTAGTACTCAGTGAAAGTAAATAGCGAGATGGGTAAGACTGAATTAAAGATTGTTGTTGTTGAGGTGAGGTATTTGAAAAATACGCCACATGACATTCTGTTCTAGGAAATTCTTTTGTATTAACAGATTGAACCTGATAGTCGTACGTGAGCAGCTTAATACTCGTTTGAAATTGATTGGCTGCTTCTGGATTATCTAAAACACAAATCACGGGTTTAGATGTGTTCGGCCATTTAGTATAACTTAAGATAGTTAACGTCAGTTCATAAAAGGTATGATTTGAACGAGCGTAACAAAGGTGACCTATAGTTATTGAAACTATAAGCAATATAAATTGAGCTGTTGCATGTAAAAACCGTACTTTCAATCAAAAAAAACCAAAAATGTGAACCAAGTGGCACATTCTACTGGAGTTAATTGTTTAAAAAAAGTTCTTAATACCAAATCTAAATGATAAAAAATTACTATTCAGTCTAAAAAGTGTTCTGTTGAATAAGTTTTTTTTGGAAAGGTATTGCAAGCGATTAGAAATACTGTAGAATGCACATCCATCGGCGGTGATGCGGATAAAAACTTGTTGAGAAACAAGGATTTGGCTAAAATGGTTGGATTCTTGGGTTGGTTGATAAGTTTTAAAAATATCTAAATTACCTGTTGACTTTAAAGAAATTTAGAGTAATATAGCCGACCTAGCTTGATGATGACGAATCATCGAGAAGATCATTAAGAGAATAGAAGAACAACTTGTGTGGATTTTTACTGGTTGATCGATCGAAATAATTTTCATTGATTGAATGGTAGAAATTTCTCGAAGTTTATTTGAGCGAATTTTTAGTCAGAAAATTGATGAGCCAGAATTAGCACCTTGTCTTAACTAAGGTGCAAAATGATTTTAACTGAAGAGTTTGATCATGGCTCAGATTGAACGCTGGCGGCAGGCTTAACACATGCAAGTCGAGCGGAGATGAGGTGCTTGCACCTTATCTTAGCGGCGGACGGGTGAGTAATGCTTAGGAATCTGCCTATTAGTGGGGGACAACATTCCGAAAGGAATGCTAATACCGCATACGTCCTACGGGAGAAAGCAGGGGATCTTCGGACCTTGCGCTAATAGATGAGCCTAAGTCGGATTAGCTAGTTGGTGGGGTAAAGGCCTACCAAGGCGACGATCTGTAGCGGGTCTGAGAGGATGATCCGCCACACTGGGACTGAGACACGGCCCAGACTCCTACGGGAGGCAGCAGTGGGGAATATTGGACAATGGGGGGAACCCTGATCCAGCCATGCCGCGTGTGTGAAGAAGGCCTTATGGTTGTAAAGCACTTTAAGCGAGGAGGAGGCTCCTGAGACTAATACTCTTGGATAGTGGACGTTACTCGCAGAATAAGCACCGGCTAACTCTGTGCCAGCAGCCGCGGTAATACAGAGGGTGCGAGCGTTAATCGGATTTACTGGGCGTAAAGCGTGCGTAGGCGGCTTTTTAAGTCGGATGTGAAATCCCCGAGCTTAACTTGGGAATTGCATTCGATACTGGGAAGCTAGAGTATGGGAGAGGATGGTAGAATTCCAGGTGTAGCGGTGAAATGCGTAGAGATCTGGAGGAATACCGATGGCGAAGGCAGCCATCTGGCCTAATACTGACGCTGAGGTACGAAAGCATGGGGAGCAAACAGGATTAGATACCCTGGTAGTCCATGCCGTAAACGATGTCTACTAGCCGTTGGGGCCTTTGAGGCTTTAGTGGCGCAGCTAACGCGATAAGTAGACCGCCTGGGGAGTACGGTCGCAAGACTAAAACTCAAATGAATTGACGGGGGCCCGCACAAGCGGTGGAGCATGTGGTTTAATTCGATGCAACGCGAAGAACCTTACCTGGCCTTGACATACTAGAAACTTTCCAGAGATGGATTGGTGCCTTCGGGAATCTAGATACAGGTGCTGCATGGCTGTCGTCAGCTCGTGTCGTGAGATGTTGGGTTAAGTCCCGCAACGAGCGCAACCCTTTTCCTTACTTGCCAGCATTTCGGATGGGAACTTTAAGGATACTGCCAGTGACAAACTGGAGGAAGGCGGGGACGACGTCAAGTCATCATGGCCCTTACGGCCAGGGCTACACACGTGCTACAATGGTCGGTACAAAGGGTTGCTACACAGCGATGTGATGCTAATCTCAAAAAGCCGATCGTAGTCCGGATTGGAGTCTGCAACTCGACTCCATGAAGTCGGAATCGCTAGTAATCGCGGATCAGAATGCCGCGGTGAATACGTTCCCGGGCCTTGTACACACCGCCCGTCACACCATGGGAGTTTGTTGCACCAGAAGTAGGTAGTCTAACCGCAAGGAGGACGCTTACCACGGTGTGGCCGATGACTGGGGTGAAGTCGTAACAAGGTAGCCGTAGGGGAACCTGCGGCTGGATCACCTCCTTAACGAAAGATTGGTGACCGGTAAGAATCCACAACAAGTTGTTCTTCGAAGATGTATCTGAGGGTCTGTAGCTCAGTTGGTTAGAGCACACGCTTGATAAGCGTGGGGTCACAAGTTCAAGTCTTGTCAGACCCACCACTACTGACGAAGTGATGAATAATCACAAGCTGCTAGATAAAAAGATATGTCGTTCATTATGATTAAAGCTGGGGACTTAGCTTAGTTGGTAGAGCGCCTGCTTTGCACGCAGGAGGTCAGGAGTTCGACTCTCCTAGTCTCCACCAAATTCGAGGGTAAACAAAGCAACGCTTTGTCCGAGAATTTAAGCAAACAGCTATGCTGTGCGCAGGCACACATAGAACGAAGCTTGGAGCTAAAGATTACAGAACTTAGTAAGCAAATAGCTTCTTAACTTCTGTGATTTATCACAGTTTACTACGCACCGACGAGGTGGTAGTTAATCATTAACAGATTAGAAAATTGAGTCTGAAATAAATTGTTCAAACTCGATTAAATAGGAAGATAACAAGTAATTGTTAAATTAATATTTAATCTGAGAACTAGCAAAAACACTGAATCAAGCGTTTTGGTATATGAATTTAGATTGAAGCTGTATGGTGATTAAATTCACAGACAACAAACCAGTAGCAATTAAGTTTGCAACGATAACACTCACTTGTATGTGTTAACGACTGTTTGGGGTTGTATAGTCAAGTAATTAAGTGCATGTGGTGGATGCCTTGGCAGTCAGAGGCGATGAAAGACGTGATAGCCTGCGAAAAGCTCCGGGGAGGCGGCAAATATCCTTTGATCCGGAGATTTCTGAATGGGGGAACCCACCCGCTATAAGGCGGGTATCATAAACTGAATACATAGGTTTATGAAGCGAACGAGGGGAAGTGAAACATCTCAGTACCCTTAGGAAAAGAAATCAATTGAGATTCCCTTAGTAGCGGCGAGCGAACGGGGAGCAGCCCATTAAGTTATGTGTGTTTTAGTGGAACGCTCTGGGAAGTGCGAACGTAGAGGGTGATATTCCCGTACACGAAAGGGCACACATAATGATGACGAGTAGGGCGAGGCACGTGAAACCTTGTCTGAATATGGGGGGACCATCCTCCAAGGCTAAATACTCCTGACTGACCGATAGTGAACCAGTACCGTGAGGGAAAGGCGAAAAGAACCCCTGTGAGGGGAGTGAAATAGATCCTGAAACCGCATGCATACAAGCAGTGGGAGCCGACTTGTTCGGTGACTGCGTACCTTTTGTATAATGGGTCAGCGACTTATATTCAGTAGCGAGGTTAACCGAATAGGGGAGCCGTAGAGAAATCGAGTCTTAATAGGGCGTTTAGTTGCTGGGTATAGACCCGAAACCAGGCGATCTATCCATGAGCAGGTTGAAGGTTGGGTAACACTAACTGGAGGACCGAACCCACTGTCGTTGAAAAGCCAGGGGATGACTTGTGGATAGGGGTGAAAGGCTAATCAAGCCTGGTGATAGCTGGTTCTCCCCGAAAGCTATTTAGGTAGCGCCTCGGACGAATACCATTGGGGGTAGAGCACTGTTTCGGCTAGGGGGTCATCCCGACTTACCAAACCGATGCAAACTCCGAATACCAATGAGTACTATCCGGGAGACAGACTGCGGGTGCTAACGTCCGTAGTCAAGAGGAAAACAATCCAGACCGCCAGCTAAGGCCCCAAAATCATAGTTAAGTGGGAAACGATGTGGGAAGGCATAGACAGCTAGGAGGTTGGCTTAGAAGCAGCCACCCTTTAAAGAAAGCGTAATAGCTCACTAGTCGAGTCGGCCTGCGCGGAAGATGTAACGGGGCTAAAACTATGTGCCGAAGCTGCGGATTTGACATTAGTCAAGTGGTAGGGGAGCGTTCTGTAAGCCGATGAAGGTGTATTGAGAAGTATGCTGGAGGTATCAGAAGTGCGAATGCTGACGTGAGTAACGACAAAACGGGTGAAAAACCCGTTCGCTGAAAGACCAAGGGTTCCAGTCCAACGTTAATCGGGGCTGGGTGAGTCGACCCCTAAGGCGAGGCCGAGAGGCGTAGTCGATGGGAAATTGGTTAATATTCCAATACTTCTGTGTAATGCGATGAGAGGACGGAGAAGGTTAAGTCAGCCTGGCGTTGGTTGTCCAGGTGGAAGACCGTAGGCATGCATCTTAGGCAAATCCGGGGTGCTCTATGCTGAGAGTCGATAGCAAGCTGTACTTGTACAGTGAAGTGGCTGATACCATGCTTCCAGGAAAAGTCTCTAAGCTTCAGTTACACAGGAATCGTACCCGAAACCGACACAGGTGGTCAGGTCGAGTAGACCAAAGCGCTTGAGAGAACTCTGCTGAAGGAACTAGGCAAAATGGTACCGTAACTTCGGGAGAAGGTACGCTGCTGACGGTGATGGGACTTGCTCCCTGAGCGGTTGGCAGCCGCAGAAACCAGGCCGCTGCAACTGTTTATTAAAAACATAGCACTCTGCAAACACGAAAGTGGACGTATAGGGTGTGATGCCTGCCCGGTGCTGGAAGGTTAATTGATGGGGTTAGCGTAAGCGAAGCTCTTGATCGAAGCCCCAGTAAACGGCGGCCGTAACTATAACGGTCCTAAGGTAGCGAAATTCCTTGTCGGGTAAGTTCCGACCTGCACGAATGGCATAATGATGGCGGCGCTGTCTCCAGCAGAGGCTCAGTGAAATCGAAATCGCTGTGAAGATGCAGTGTACCCGCGGCTAGACGGAAAGACCCCGTGAACCTTTACTGCAGCTTGACATTGAACTTTGACCTTACTTGTGTAGGATAGGTGGGAGGCTTTGAAGTTGGAACGCTAGTTCCAATGGAGCCGTCCTTGAAATACCACCCTGGTAATGTTGAGGTTCTAACTCTGTCCCGTAATCCGGGACGAGGACCATGTCTGGTGGGTAGTTTGACTGGGGCGGTCTCCTCCTAAAGAGTAACGGAGGAGTACGAAGGTGCGCTCAGCGTGGTCGGAAATCACGCGTAGAGTATAAAGGCAAAAGCGCGCTTAACTGCGAGACCCACAAGTCGAGCAGGTACGAAAGTAGGTCTTAGTGATCCGGTGGTTCTGTATGGAAGGGCCATCGCTCAACGGATAAAAGGTACTCTGGGGATAACAGGCTGATACCGCCCAAGAGTTCATATCGACGGCGGTGTTTGGCACCTCGATGTCGGCTCATCTCATCCTGGGGCTGAAGCAGGTCCCAAGGGTATGGCTGTTCGCCATTTAAAGAGGTACGCGAGCTGGGTTTAGAACGTCGTGAGACAGTTCGGTCCCTATCTACCGTGGGCGCTGGAAATTTGAGAGGATCTGCTCCTAGTACGAGAGGACCAGAGTGGACGAACCTCTGGTGTACCGGTTGTCACGCCAGTGGCATCGCCGGGTAGCTATGTTCGGAAGGGATAACCGCTGAAAGCATCTAAGCGGGAAGCCTACCTCAAGATAAGATTTCCCTAGGAATTTATTCCTCTAAAGAGCCGTTCGAGACTAGGACGTTGATAGGTTGGGTGTGGAAGCACGGTGACGTGTGAAGCTGACCAATACTAATTGCTCGTGAGGCTTGACTATACAACACCCAAACAGTTGTTGTATTCAAGATAAATTCAATACATAACTTGATTTAGTGTACAAACTAGTTACAATACAGACCAATTATCTAATCCGTTAATAACTCTTTGGATCGTAAGTAAGGCAAACATTATTAATTAATGTGAATAAGACCCGAAAACACCACAACAGTTTGCTGGCGACAATAGCAAGAGTGAACCACCTGATCCCTTCCCGAACTCAGAAGTGAAACCTCTTCGCGCTGATGGTAGTGTGGCGTTTGCCATGTGAGAGTAAGTCATCGCCAGCTTTTAAATACTAAACACCCCTAACCTAACGGTTAGGGGTGTTTTTTATTGCAAAAAAGAAAATAGGGTTTATGCTAATATCCCTATAAAGACTTAGATTATTTATAATGATGATCCAAAAGAATATTTTATGGGTAGATTGTTGTGCAGCTGTTTCAGCAGGTTTAATAGTTTTGCTTGCAGCACAATCGTTAAGTCAAATGTATCATTTATCAAAAAACATCATCATTTTCATTGGTTGTATCAACTTATTGTATGCATGTTATTCATTTATACTAGCAAATTATAGAAGGCGATCAGCTACTCTCATCAATATTCTTGTTATAGCAAATGGATTTTGGTGCATTATTTGTTTGATTATAATATGGTGGTTTTGGCATGAAATGACGACATTAGGAATTATGCATATTGGTGGAGAAGCAATTTTTGTCGCTACTTTGGCTAAATTTGAGTATCTCTGGAGAAATAGGCTAATAGTTAGTGACTTTATTTCATAGTTAATATTAAATCTAAGAGCTATAAAAATCATTAAGTTTAAATAAATCATATATATAATTAGTAAAAATTCTGAACTCAAATTTCTATAATAGCTAAAAGTCAGACGTGTTTTTTGTTCTATTTTTAATCTAAATATTTATAAAATGGATCATTTAAGTGAAAATTTGATTAAGTGGTTATTCTAGTTTTCATCATTTACATAGATATAAATAATAGATTATTGAAAAAGTGGAGTGTAAATATAATGGAAAAACAATTGGTTGAGAGTGAGAAGAAGTTATTGTTGGAAAAATTAAAAATTCGCTTTGAAAACAACATGCATCGACATTTGAACTTAAGTTGGTATCAGGTTGAGGAAAGATTAAAACAAGTACCAGATAAATTATGGTCATTGCATCAAATGGAAGAAACAGGTGGAGAACCTGACATAGTATCAATATATTCAGACTCATCTGACATCATATTTTATGATTGTTCATTAGAATCACCCAAAGGTCGCAGAAGTCTTTGCTACGATCGAGATGCACTCAATTCACGGAAAGAGCATAAACCAATTAGCGATGCTGTTAATGAAGCAGAAGTGATGGGGGTTGAATTGCTGACAGAAGAACAATATAAGCAATTACAGTCTGTTGAACATTTTGATTTAAAGACTTCGAGTTGGGTGAAAACGCCAGATGATATTCGGGAAAAAGGAGGAGCTATTTTTTGTGATAGTCGCTACGAACGAGTTTTCACCTATCACAATGGCGCCCAATCATATTATTCAACTCGAGGATTTCGTAGTTTGTTAAAAATCTAAGTTCCATTGGGATGAATGATTCCTTGTAGGAAGTTAAAGTAAACGAACCAATTGAATATTTTTTTAATCTTAAATTTTGCCAAGCGCTTGCTTGGTTATTTTGGTTTTGATAGCTTAGTGCTCACTAAATATTCGAAAACAATGACCAATAATCGTCAGGAAGCAAGCATGCAACTTAATCCCATATATTATACTGAGCAACATTTAGCATTTGCTGAGAGTGTTAGGCGCTTTACTGAAAAAGAGATTAGCCCTTTTATTAATGAATGGGATGAAGCAGAAACCTTTCCTCGAGAGCTTTATAAAAAAGCAGCCGATATTGGCTTGCTCGGCGTTGGCTTTGATGAAAATTATGGAGGTATTGCGGGGACGGATGCATTCTATACTCTACTTGCCTCAGTCGAGCTAGCGAAATGTGCATCAGGCGGTTTGGCTGCATCTTTGCTTTCACATACGATCGGTACACCACCAATTCAACATTTTGCTCAAGAAGAAGTAAAAGTTGAAGTATTACCAAAAATTTTATCGGGAGAGAAAATTTCTGCATTGGCAATTACTGAACCCAGTGGTGGTTCAGATGTTGCAGCTTTAAAAACTAAAGCGGTCCGAGATGGTGATGATTATATTGTCAGTGGTGGAAAGACCTTTATTACATCAGGTATTCGTGCAGATTATTATTCTGTTGCGGTGAGAACTGATCCCGATGCGAAGGGTGCTAATGGTATTTCAATGTTGCTGATTGATGCCCATAGTGAAGGCATTACAAAATCAAAACTAGATAAAATGGGTTGGTGGGCATCGGATACAGCTCATTTGCATTTTGATAATGTGCGCGTGCCAGCTAAAAATTTACTCGGCGCAGAAAATATGGGCTTCTTCGTCATCATGAACAACTTCAACATGGAGCGTTTTTTTCTTGCTGCCAGTAGCTATGGTTATGCATTGGTTTGTTATGAAGAAGCTTTGGATTGGGCCCAACAGCGTCAGACTTTTGGTAAACGCTTAATTGATCATCAAGTCGTTCGTCACAAGCTGGTGGATATGGCGACACGTTTAACTTCAACTCGCGCATTATTGGAAGATACAGCCTACCGTTTAGGAAAACCTGAATTACAGGGAAATGAACTGATTGCGCAAATTTGTATGCTTAAGAATGTTGCAACACAAACGATGCAATTTTGTGCTGATGCTGCGGTACAGACATTAGGTGGTATGGGCTTTATGCGTGGTACGAAATCAGAACGTATTTATCGTGAAGTGAAAGTCAACATGATTGGTGGTGGGGCAGAGGAAATCATGAAAGATCTCGCTAGCCGTCAACTTGGCTATTAATACAAATTTTAAAGGCTTTGAATCAAGAGGAAGTTGATTTTAAAGCCTTATCCGCATAACAAGAATGAGTTAAATAATAATTTAGGAAAAAGCATGGATGGTTTATCACTTAACCCAATTTATTACACATCTGAACATCTAGCTTTTGCAGATAGTGTTAAACGCTTTGTTGAAAAAGAAATTTCACCCTATGTAAATGAATGGGATGAAGCAGGCACTTTTCCGCGAGAACTTTATCAAAAAGCTGCTAGCATTGGTTTACTTGGTTTAGGTTTCGATGCAGAACATGGAGGAATTCCTGAAGCTGATGCATTTCATGTATTGCTTGCTGCAATTGAGATGGCAAAAGCAGCATCGGGTGGGGTTCATATTTCATTGATGATTCATAGCATTGGTACTCCACCGATTCATCACTTTGCACGTCCTGAGATTCGTGATGAAGTTATGCCGCAAATTATTGCAGGTGAAAAAATTTCAGCCCTAGCGATTACTGAACCGAGTGGTGGTTCCGACGTTGCCGCTTTAAAAACAAAAGCAGTTCGTGACGGGGATTATTATATTGTGAGTGGCGAGAAAACCTTTATTACTTCAGGTATTCGAGCTGATTATTATACGGTTGCAGTACGTACAGATCCGAATGGACAAGGTCCATAAGGGATCTCGATGCTTTTGATAGATGCGCATAGTGAAGGGATTACAAAATCACCTTTAAAAAAGATGGGATGGTGGGCTTCTGACACAGCACACCTACATTTTGATGAAGTGAGGGTACCAGTAAGTCATTTGCTTGGTCAGGAAAATGCTGGTTTTAAAGTGATTATGAATAACTTTAATATGGAGCGTTTTTGGCTAGGAGCGATAGCCTATGGTTATGCATTAGTTTGCTATGAAGAAGCTTTGGAATGGGCACAACAACGTAAAACCTTTGGCAAGCGCCTAATTGATCATCAAGTGGTACGTCATAAACTTGTCGATATGGCTACGCAACTTACAGCTACTCGTGCGTTATTGGAAGATACTGCATATCGAATGGGAAAAAAAGAACTGCAAGGTAGTGAGCTCATTGCACAGATATCAATGCTTAAGAACGTTGCTACTCGTACGATGCAATTCTGTGCTGATGCTGCGGTACAGACCTTGGGTGGTATGGGTTTTATGCGAGGTATGAAGTCCGAACGCATTTATCGTGAAGTGAAGGTGAATATGATTGGTGGTGGTGCCGAAGAAATTATGAAGGATTTGATTAGTAAGCAGTTGCAATATTAATTGGTAAAAAAGGGGGTGATCACTAATTCATCCCCTTTTAAAATTATGTGGATTCAATCCACTCATGATTTAAAATCGCCCAACGCTCATGATCTTTCCATTCTTTACCACCAACGCGTAAATATTGGCGTGAAAACCCTTCTTTAACAAAGCCTGCTCCTGCCACAAGGTGAATGGAGCGAGAATTTTCAGGTTGGATATTCGCTTCTAATCGATGCAAGTTCAGTGTTTGAAAAGCTTCTTGTAAAATAAGTTGAAGCCCATGTCGCATATATCCAAGACCTATATATGGATAAAAGGCTTCATAGCCTATATAAGCAGAATGAAAGTGACCTCGAATGATATTCGATATATTAAAGGTTCCTACAATTGTATGGTTTTCAGTTAAACAGACAAAATAACGATATTCTTGCTGTAGGTATTGTTCAAAATCTGTAGGAGGATATGTCCATGGTTGATGTAGATGAACACTATTTTGGTAGGCTTTTTTGATTTCAGCTAAATCACTGAGTTGAGGCTTACGTAAATAAATATTTTCTATTTTATTCATATTGCTTTAGTTCATTTTCTAATTCTTCTTTTAAATCGAGAGGATCTATAATCCAAACGGTTGTTCCTAGATTAGGTAACACGCCTACTTTTAGACCGTCATTATTTAAATTTGGAAGCCATATTTCAAGAAAGGTATCTAACTGTATTTGTGATGGTTTAAGCGATGGGTAAACTTCATGAAAAGCTAATGCGTAGTCAGCATGAGGCCATACAGGTAAATATTCGAGGTCCTGTTGCGGAGTAATAATTAGGAAATTTTCATTATTGTCTTCTAGAATCCAAAGTTCCTCCCAATCACAAACTTTTGAAATAAAATGTTCATAACGTTGTTTGCTTGTTAACGCAAATACATTTTCTAGTTGTTTTGGATGCATTCGATAACTCATTTCAAAGCCATTTCCCAAACCATTTCTGTCAATTCATCAATTTTGACTTTACCTTCAGGTCTATACCAAGTCACCGTCCAGGAAATAGAACCACCGACCAAACGTCGCCAAATAAATGCATCATGTTTGACTTTGCCTTGAGTACGTAATTTTTCAATCACATCAAGCCAGACTTGCTCATATTCATTACGCATTTTCAAAAGGTATTCTTGTTTTTCTTTAGAAAGAGCAAACCATTCATGTACCAGCACCGCCATAGCCGCTCCAGTATCACCAGTAATTGAAATCAATTCAGCTCTGATTAAATCACGCAATTGCTGTTCAGGATCATTTGATCGTTCAGCCGCTTCTTTAAGCCGTGCAAAGTTATAAATAATGGTTTGTTCCATCACAGTAGCAAGAATGTCATCTTTACTTTTAAAGTGATGAAAGAGACTACCTGATTGAATACCAATAAATTCACCAAGTTGGCGAACCGTGGTTTTATCATAGCCTTGCTTATAAAACAGATAGGCGGCACCTAAGAGCAAACGTCCACGTGGGCTATCGTCAAAACATACGATTTTTGGTATTTGCTCAATTGAAGTTGCGATCATGCCTGTCCGTCTATCCCGTTTAATCAAAGTGTATTGTAACAAAATTCATTTCATGAATTGTCTTATCTTTTTATAACAAGCATTTGCTTGAATTTGTCTGTTTTTGCTAATACAGCATATCATTCTGCACTTTACAAACCAAGCACTTGCTTGGTAATGTTGTGTTGTTTTTAATAATAATGAGAAAGCTCATGACAAGCGTCAAGCAGGATGACCAAAAGTTAGTAAAAATTGGATGTGCTTCTGGGTTTTGGGGCGATACCAATACAGCTGCTTTTCAGTTGGTGCATCTGAGTGATATTGATTATTTGGTCTTTGATTATCTATCTGAAATTACCATGTCAATCATGGCTAAAGCAATGATGACTGATCCTAATCATGGTTATGCATTGGATTTTGTTAGTCGTGTGATGTCTCCACTGATCAATAAAATTGCTGAAAAGAAAATCAAAGTAATCAGTAATGCAGGTGGGGTAAATCCCTTAGCTTGTCGTGATGCTTTACAAAAAATCATTGATGAAAAGGGCTTAGATTTAAAAGTAGCTGTGGTACTTGGTGACGATGTATTGCCAAAGCACACTGAACTACAGCAAAAATATATCAAAGAAATGTTTAATGGTGAGCCTTTGCCTGCACATGTGGCGAGCAGTAATGCCTATTTAGGTGCTGTTGCTATTCGTGACGCTTTGGATTTGGGCGCGGATATTGTGATTACAGGTCGTGTAGTTGATTCGGCTGTGGTACTTGCACCTTTGTTGCATGAATACAAATGGTCATTGGATGACTATGACAAACTCGCACAAGGTTCATTGGCTGGGCATGTAATTGAATGTGGTGCTCAATGTACAGGTGGTAATTTTACTGATTGGCGTTTAGTACAAGGCTTTGACAACATGGGCTTTCCAATTGTAGAAGTCAGTGCAGATTCCTCTTTTGTTGTGACTAAACCACAAGGTACAGGTGGTTTAGTGTCGACTGCAACGGTCGCAGAGCAAATCGTTTATGAAATTGGCAATCCACAAGCCTATTTACTTCCTGATGTGACAGCTGATTTTAGCCAAGTCTATTTAGAACAAGTGGGTGATGATCGAGTTAAAGTTACAGGTGCAACAGGTCGAGCACCAACTCAACAATATAAAGTGAGTGCCACTTATGCTGATGGTTATCGTGTTTTAGTCAGTTTCTTAATCGCAGGTCGCGAAGCGCCTGAGAAAGCACAAACCATTGCCAATGCCATTATTAATAAATGTGAGCGTGTATTGGCTTTACGTTCTGTTCCTCCATTTACAGAAAAATCGATCGAAATTTTAGGTATTGAAAGCACCTATGGGGCACATGCACGCATTAAAGAAAGTCGTGAAGTCGTGGTCAAAATTGCAGTCAAACATCTGTTTAAAGAAGCGTGTATGTTCTTCGCTTCGGAAATCGCACAAGCTTCTACAGGTATGGCACCTGCATTAGCGGGCATTGTCGGTGGTCGCCCTAAAGCCTCAGCAGTGGTCAAGTTGTTTTCTTTCTTGATTGATAAAGATCAAATCAAGATTGAGGTTGATTTTGAGGGGCAACGTCATCCAGTTCAGATTCCAACAGGCTTAGCTACACAGAATTTTGTTCCCTATCCAACTGGTGATGTCGCAACTTATAAAGGTGATGAAGTAGAAGTGCCTTTGATTGAGATTGCTCATGCTCGTAGTGGAGATAAAGGCAACCACAGCAATATTGGTGTGATTGCGCGTAAAGCAGAATATTTGCCGTGGATTCGAGCGGCGCTCACTGAAGCAAATGTTTCAGACTATATGCAGCATGTTTTAGATCCAGAAAAGTCAAAGGTCATTCGTTATGAATTACCTGCGATGAATGCACTGAATTTTATGTTGGAAAATGCCTTAGGTGGCGGTGGGATCACAAGTTTACGCATTGATCCCCAAGGTAAGGCTTTTGCACAGCAGTTGTTAGATATGCCAGTCAAAGTACCAGCGAAATTGTTAGAAAAATAAGTAAGGGATGTAAATCAAATGGGTTATCAATCAATTTTCAGAGCAGATGCATTTGACGACAAAGTGATTATCGTCACAGGTGGTGGCTCAGGTATTGGACGCTGTACAGCACATGAGCTGGCATCTCTAGGTGCTCAAGTTGTGATTACAGGTCGAAAAATTGAAAAGTTAGAAAAAACTGCAGCAGAAATTAGCGAAGATGGTGGAAAAGTCCATTTTATCGTTTGTGATAACCGTGATGAAGAACAAGTCAAAAGCATGATTGCTGAAGTCATTGAAAAATTTGGCAAGCTCGATGGTTTAGTGAATAACGCAGGTGGGCAATTTCCTTCGGCATTGGAAAATATTTCTGCTAATGGCTTTGATGCTGTGGTTCGCAATAACTTGCATTCTACATTCTATTTAATGCGTGAAGCCTATAACCAATGGATGGCTAAACATGGGGGCAGCATCGTCAACATGACCGCAGATATGTGGGGTGGTATGCCAGGTATGGGGCATTCAGGTGCAGCACGCTCAGGTGTGGATAACCTGACTAAAACGGCTTCTGTAGAATGGGGTAAATCGGGTGTGCGCGTCAATGCAGTTGCGCCAGGATGGATTATTTCATCAGGTATGGACAACTATAGTGGTGACTTTGCCAAAGTGATCATTCCGAGTTTGGCAGGTAATGTTCCGCTAAAACGTATGGGTACAGAATCTGAAATTTCTTCAGCAATTTGTTATTTGCTTTCTGATGCAGCGGCTTTTGTTTCAGGGGTAACTTTACGTATTGATGGTGCTGCATCTCAGGGAACACGCATGTATCCATTGGCAGATGCAACCAATAGCCAGTCTTTTAATGGTTTCCATCGTGCTTTTATTCCAGAAATTTTTAAAGACAAAGCTGGAGAATAAGAAGAATGACCATTCTCCAATCTGAAATTGCAGTCGGTAGTGAGCAGTATCAACAAAACCGTGAAGCTTTGTTGAATCAAATTGCGGAAGTACGTGCAGTACAGCAAAAGAGTATTGATAAATCTTATGCGGCTAAACCAAAGTTTGATAAGAAAGGCAAAATTTTGCCGCAAGAACGTGTGCGCTTACTATTGGATGCGGATTCACCTTTTGTCGAGTTATGTGGTCTAGTTGGCTACAACATGCATGATGATAAAGATGGCTCAGAAGCAGGTGGTGGGATTATTGCGGGTTTGGGTTTTGTTAGTGGTGTACGCTGCCTAGTCTCTGCGAGTAATAGTGCGATCAAAGGTGGAACTATGTCACCGATGGGTGTACAGAAAACCTTACGCTTACAGAAAATCGCACTTGAACAAAAACTACCGATTGTTACTTTAACGGAAAGTGGTGGGGCGAATCTTAACTATGCTGCTGAAGTATTTACCTATGGCGGTATGACATTTGCCAATCAAGCACGGATGTCTGCGGCAGGGATTCCACAAATTTCGGTGGTACATGGTAATGCCACAGCAGGTGGAGCATATCAGCCTGGTCTGTCTGACTATGTGATCGCGGTGCGCAAACAAACCGAAATGTTACTGGCTGGTCCGCCATTGTTATTGGCTGCGACTGGTGAGGTGGCAACGGCTGAAGAGTTGGGCGGTGCTGAAATGCATACCCAAGTTTCAGGTGTAGCAGAATATTTGGCGGAAAATGATGCAGATGGGATTCGACTTGCTCGTGAGATTTTAGAGCATTTGAATTGGAAGGAACAAACCACTAGTCTAAATCAAAACTACAAAGAACCGCGTTTCGCGCCTGAAGAGTTGCTTGGCATTATTCCCAAAGATCCAAAGCAACCTTTTAATATGAAAGAGGTTGTAGCTCGTATTATTGATGATTCAGATTTTCTTGAGTTTAAACAGGAATACGATGCTTTAACCGTATGTGGTTGGGCGAAAATGGGTGGTGTACATATTGGCATTATTACCAACAATGGACCTATCACACCACAAGGTGCGGTCAAAGCAGCACAATTTATTCATCTGTGTGAGCAGACCAAACGACCACTTTTATTCCTGCATAACACTACAGGTTTTATGGTGGGAACAGATGCTGAACAGAACGGCATCATTAAGCATGGTTCGAAATTAATCCAAGCAGTTGCGAATGCGACTGTACCGAAAATCTCGATTATTGTGGCTGGTTCCTACGGTGCAGGCAACTATGCGATGTGTGGGCGTAGTCTCTCTCCAAGTTTTATCTTTGCATGGCCAAATTCACATGTTGCGGTAATGGGGGCAGCACAAGCGGGGAAAGTGTTGCGTATCGTCGCAGAAGGTAAACAGAAAGCTTCTGGAATGGAACCGAATCCGCAAATGTTGGATTTCCTAGAGCAAAGCACTGCGATGAAATTAGAACAGCAATCGACTGCTTTGTTTAATACAGCAATGTTGCATGACGATGGCATTATCGATCCAAGAGATACGCGTAAAGTCCTGATCTTCTTGCTACAAACCATTTATGAAGCACAACAACGTCAACTTAATCCAACACGGTTTGGTGTATCGAGATTTTAAGAAATCTCCCCTAGCCCCTCTTTTTAAAGAGGGGAACTCCTCCCTTTGAAAAGGGAGGTTGGTAGGGATTTAAGAATATGTAATTTTTAAGGAAAAAATAATGAAATTTACCGCAGAGCATGAAGCATTACGTCGTACCGCACGTCAGTTTGTAGAAAATGAACTAAATCCATTTATTCCAGAATGGGAAGCAGCGGGACGCTTTCCGATTCATGACGTTTTTAAGAAAATGGCAGATTTAGGTTTGCTGGGTATTTGTAAGCCAGAAGAAAATGGCGGTTTGGGTTTGGATTATTCATATAACCTTGTTGTCGCTGAAGAATTAGGGCGTGCTGCATGTGGTGGTGTGCCACTGGCGATCGGTGTGCAAACCGATATGGCGACACCTGCACTTGCTCGTTTTGGTAGCAAAGAATTAAGAGAAGAATTTTTGAATCCTGCGATTCGTGGTGAATATGTGGCATCAATTGCAGTATCAGAAGTGCATGCAGGTTCAGACGTAGCAGCAATCAAAACCACTGCAAAAAAAGATGGCGATGATTATGTGATTAACGGCAGCAAAATGTGGATTACCAATTCACTGCAAGCGGATTTCTTCTGTTTACTTGCCAATACTTCAGATGACAAACCTCATGTCAATAAATCCATGATTATTGTGCCTGCGAAGACTGCGGGTATCAGTTTTTCAGAGCCACTGAATAAATTAGGTATGCGTTCAACAACAACTGCTCAAGTCTATTTTGATAATGTTCGAGTGCCGCAGCGTTATTTGGTTGGTGCAGAAGGCATGGGTTTCATGATGCAAATGATGCAGTTTCAAGAGGAACGTATGTGGGCATGTGCCAATGCAGTAGGCGGTTTAGAAAAAGTCATTCAACAAACGATTGATTACGCTAAAGAACGTACTACTTTTGGTCAGCCCTTGATTAATAACCAATATGTACATTTCCGCTTCGCCGAGTTAATGACTGAAGTTGAAGCATTAAAGGCGCTGACGTATCAAGCTTGTGAACAGCATATTGCTGGGGAAAATGTCACGATGTTGGCTTCAATGGCGAAACTCAAGTCGGGTCGTCTCACTCGTGAAGTCGCTGATACCTGTCTGCAATATTGGGGCGGCAATGGCTTTATGTGGGATAACCCTGCTTCTCAACTTTATCGTGATGGTCGCCTTGGTTCAATTGGTGGTGGAGCCGATGAAATTATGCTTGGAATTATTTGTAAGTTGATGGACATTTTGCCGAAGAAACAGAAAAACTAGCTACGTTGCTCTTGCCGCGTTAAAAATTGGCTCTAAATGCTCAAATATGAGCAAGGAAATAGCGAAATATATTTCGTCCTTGCGCAAGATATTCTGCGCTTTTTCGCCAATTTTATGCCTTGCAATAGCTGCCTCGTCATACGTTTTTCTTATTGGATTTAGGACTTATAAAAATGCTAAATAATTTACAAGTGGATGAAAGTCTCCAACTTGAACAACAGGGCAGTATTTTAACGATGTGGCTTAATCGACCTGAAAGTCGCAATGCCATGAGTCTCAATATGGTCAATGCGATTCAACAGGTCTTTACCCAAATAGCAGATGATGTATCGATTCGTGCTGTGATTTTACGTGGTAAAGGCGGACATTTCTGTGCAGGCGGTGACATTAAA
The DNA here is from genome assembly GCF_000368765.1 of Acinetobacter junii CIP 64.5. GTDB lineage: Bacteria > Pseudomonadota > Gammaproteobacteria > Pseudomonadales > Moraxellaceae > Acinetobacter > Acinetobacter junii. The sequence goes on along the minus strand of NZ_KB849655.1, from coordinate 1,337,957 downwards.
GATATGGCAGCACTCCGTGTAGAGGCGGCGAATGTGGGTAGCTTACAGCCATATGTTGATTTTAACCGTCGTTTCGGTGCCATGATTGAACAAGTTGATCAAGCGCCACAAACCGTGGTTGCTGTATTAGAAGGTGCAGTATTAGGTGGAGGTTTTGGCTTGGCTTGTGTTTCTGATATCGCGATTAGTCGCGATACGGCACAGTTTGGCTTACCTGAAACAGGCTTAGGTGTTTTGCCAGCGCAAATTGCACCTTTTGTAGTGAAACGCATTGGACTAACACAAGCGCGTCGTTTGGCATTGTTAGGTTCTCGTTTCAATGGTGAGACTGCTCAGAAGTTAGGTGTAGTACATGATGTAGTACATGATGAAAATGAGCTTGAGCAGCTACTAAGCGATACAGTTCAACAAATCAAACGTGCTGCACCATTGGCTTCTCGCAATACTAAAGCTTTATTACATCGTACTTTGAATGAACCTTTAGATTCTCTACTCGATGATGCTGCACAGCAATTTGCGCAAGCTGTCGGTGGAGTAGAAGGTCAAGAAGGCACGATGGCATTTATTCAAAAACGTTTACCAACTTGGGCTGAGCAATGATGAAATTTTCAAAAGTTTTAGTCGCAAATCGTGGTGAAATCGCAGTTCGAGTGATGCAAACAGCGAAAGCGATGGGCTATCAGACAGTTGCTGTATATTCAGATGCAGATGCCAATGCTCGCCATGTTCAAGTGGCTGATGAAGCTGTATACATTGGTGCATCTAAAGTCTCTGAGTCTTATTTGTCGATCACCAATATTATCGAAGCCTGCAAAAAGACTGGTGCCGATGCTGTTCATCCAGGTTATGGATTTTTATCTGAAAATACCGATTTCGCCCAAGCGTGTAGTGATCATGGCATCACTTTTATTGGTCCCAATGCCGCTGCGATTCATTTGATGGGTAGTAAGCGTTTGTCAAAAATTGCCATGATTGAGGCGGGTGTACCTTGTGTACCGGGTTATGAAGGTGATCGACAAGATATCGAATATTTAGCTGAACAAGCAGAAAAAATTGGTTTCCCTTTGATGGTGAAGGCATCTGCTGGTGGTGGTGGGCGTGGTATGCGTTTGGTTCACCAGTCTGCTGATTTACTCGAAGCTTTAAAAACAGCGCGTTCAGAAGCCGAAAATGCATTTGGTTCAGGTGAGCTGATTATTGAAAAAGCAGTGATTGCACCTCGTCATGTGGAAATTCAAGTATTTGGTGATACGCATGGCAATTACGTTTATTTATTTGAACGAGACTGTTCAATTCAGCGCCGTCATCAGAAAGTAGTCGAAGAAGCACCTTGTCCCGTGATGACACCTGAATTACGTCAGCAAATGGGCGAGGCTGCAGTTGCTGCCGCCAAAGCTTGCGACTATATCGGTGCAGGTACGGTTGAATTCTTACTTGATCACTCAGGTGAGTTTTATTTCCTTGAAATGAATACTCGTTTACAGGTTGAGCATCCAGTAACAGAAATGATCACGGGCCTCGATTTAGTTGAATGGCAACTCCGTGTCGCAAATGGTGAAACTTTACCTCTACAGCAGCATGAACTCACTTTAAATGGACATGCAATTGAAGTGCGTTTATATGCAGAAGATCCACGACAGGATTTTTTGCCTCAAACTGGAAAGGTACTCAATTGGAAACCTGCAGGCTCTGATGGAATGTTATCAAATGTTCGGATTGATCATGGTATGTTAGAACAGGGTGAAATTAGTCCGTTTTATGATCCAATGGTGGCGAAGATAATTGCTTATGGTAAAACTCGTCAGGATGCGATTCGTCTGTTAGCGCGCGCAGTAAATGATTGTGTGCTATTGGGTGTGAACAGCAATAAACAGTTTTTGGTGAATTTATTACGTCATCCGATTGTCGTGGCAGGTGATACCAATACCGCATTTATTCAACAACATTTTCAAGATGATGTCAGCCTACATCAACAAGGGCCAAGTTTGGAAAATCTTGCGGTTGCTGCAGCATTGTTCACTCAACTGAACCAAGCGAAAGTTTCATGGCAAACAGGTATTTCTGTGCCTTTCCCATTAAAACTAAAATGTGCTGATCAACAGCTATTACTTCATGTCCAAACAGATCATGATCAACTGATCGCTATGCTATGTGATCAGCAAGTCAAGATTAAGATTCTAGCGATTCAAGATACACAGATCATTTATGATGTAGATGGTATACGCCGTAAATTGAATTATGTACTTGATCAAAATCAGCTTTATTTAGATACAGCGAATGGCAATCTCATAATAGAGAATAGCACTTACGCAGAACCTGAAGCGGTTGAAGTTATCGGTGACGGAAAGATTCGAGCGCCAATGGATGGTGCAATTGTGAATCTATTGGTCAACGCTGGTGATACCGTTACCAAAGGTCAAACTTTATTGATCTTGGAGGCGATGAAAATCCAGCAACAGATTAAATCTGATGTGGATGGTGTTGTTGATGAGCTCATTGGTCAAGTCGGTCAACAAGTGAAAAAACGACAATTGTTATTAAATGTCGCAGTTGCTTAAAGCTTATTAATAGTCTTTCAACCGCGATCAGTGAGTGTGTAGAATTGTCTTTCAGATTAATCAATAAGTTAAGGATTAAGCTTGATCAGCGGCAACAATCGCGGCACTGGCCTGTTTTAAACTATAAAGCAACTGTCCGAGTAGAACATCCTTATTACTCAGCGTCACCATGACCATCGGATGATGTGGTGCAGGAATGGAGGTCAGGATTGCCTTGCCATTTTCCGCATCGAGGGTGATGCTTTGACACCCAGTCAACTGGATTTCATTCAGGAACGCACTGACCATTGCCAGAATGGAACTGCTGACAGCAGCAAGCTTGGTACTGTTATAAGGATTCTTCTTATAAACGGAAGCCAGTTCAAATCCATCTGTAGAGCAGAGCATAATATAATCAATGCCACGAATATTCATCAATATGTCATTGGCTTGAGCTTTAGCCAAATGGATCAACTCCTTTGGCGCTGTACGTTGTTGACTTGGAATGCTGAACATAATTCTTCTCTTTCAAAATGATTAATTCGTTGCTCTCAGATTGACTTCTAATGCTGCAATCAGTGATTCAATCATCAGCAGAATGTGTTCTTGTTTTCGGGCATCAATAAAAAACAGAGGATATTGATACTCATTTTGAATTAACCAATCTCGATAAATTGAAATCGGTTGCCCTTTATTTTCATCAACATGCGTGATGCCGATCGAAATATTTTGTGTATAGTCTTTAAAAGTGTCTAAATAGCCTTCTAGCTCCTCTAGAGGAACTTTACTATTATGATCAACCAAGATAATCACACCCAAAGCACCTTGGCAAATAACTGGCCAAATGAAATCGAATCGTGCTTGTCCAGGTGTTCCATAAAGTCCAATTTTAACACCGTCATCTAAAGTAATTTCACCATAATCAATGCCAACAGTTGTTTGCATTTTATTATGTGCCTGACTGTCTGTATTAAATGCTTCGGTTGCAAGCACAGGAATTTCGGAGAGTGATTTAATCGCTTCAGTTTTACCTGCACCCATGCTTCCTGCAAATACAATTTTATATTGTTGAAGAATCATAGAATTCCTTATAGCCCAAATCGGCGTCGGATTTTGCCGAAAAACTTATTTAAAAAGCCTTGTTGTTCGTTAGAGGCTTTGGTTTCCTCTAATTTTAAATAATGACTTTCTGACGCTGGGATAACTCCGCCATTATTTGAAATAATGCATGCGGAAATAAATAGTTGAACTGTTTGAATAGGGAGTTTGAGTTGCGTAGCAACCTGTGAAAGTTGTGCTCCTTGTATAAAACATGCTGAAAGTAAAAGTGCAATTTTTCGATCTGTGCTTTGATGTGGTTGAGGCCAATACTCAATTTTGTAATATTCGTTTTCTTTAGGCGATAGCTTTTGAAATTCAGAAGAATGCCAAAAAAGATTCCATAACCAGTCTTGTAAGTCATATTCGACTTTACGAGAAACCTTAATAAAATCAGATGTAGTAGCAAATTTATAGTTAAAACTATGATTTGTTTGTGTATTTAGTCGAGTTGGCTCTAACCATGCAATTTGGCTACGTGTATCAATGATGGCTAAAGTGCCATGATCATCAAAGATGTGTAATCTTGCATTTTCTGGATTAAACATTTCAGCAAGAAATTTTTCATTTATTGCATCATGTTCTATCTTCAATTCATTTGTAGTTTGTTGTGGTTGGTGACTAGCCAAATAACTTAATAATCGATGTTGAATCCAGTTTTTTAATGCATCTCCTTGCTGAAATGGCAAATAAAGTGTGTTGTTTTCTTCTATCGTTGATGAATCGTGATGTCCTTTAGATACTTTTAAGCAGGGTAATTGTTTTTCTTTAATAATTCGCTGGATACCTTCAGTATCAAAAAAATTTTCATTTATTAGTAGCAAGTCTATATTTGGATCGGCGATGTTTATCCAATTAATGCCAAATTCATTCGGTATTGTTTTTCTAAGTTCTATTTTTAATTCGTCTGAAACTTTTAAACTTATACCTGAAATTGCGATATTAATGCAATGTCCATTCATAGTATCACTTTAATGTTTTATAAAAAATTGGACTGCACAAAATTAGTCATAATTAATGACTAATAATAGACCTCTCATATATTTTTATATATTAATGGAATATAAAAATATACAAGAAGTCTAGTATATAATGTAACTAGATAATACTAATTAAGCAAAATCTAATTCTTTTTCAAACGTTTTAAGTTCGTGACGAGCCATAGCAAGGTTTGACTTGCTGCGGTCTAAAACAAGATAAAGGAACAAATTGCCATTGCTTTCTAGAGGACGAATAAGGTGATAAGCCTTACCTAAAGTAATCAAAATATCTTCGATATCATCGTTAAGTTTCAATGAGTTAGCTACACGACGCTTTGCGCGGATTACTTCTGTATTACCAGCTGCTGCTAGTTCTAAATCAATTGATCCCCCACCTTGAGTTGCTAGTGCTAAACCGCTTTCTGTATCTACTAACGCTGCTGCAACGAACCCATCAATATTTGTTAAGCTTTCTAGTGAAATTTTAGCCATGATATTATCTCTACTAATACATCTTGTTTATGAATTTATATTCCCTACTTTTGTTTTAGATTATTCTTCAAAAGCAGTTAATATCATTATAGGAATCTATGTAATTAAATCAATTGGGCTTTAAAATAATTTAATTCACAAGATGGCTGTAAATTGACAATTTTTATCAAGCTATCAAAATAAAATAATAATTGAGGACTATATTTTAATTTTATTGTGAGTTGTTTCACATAAATAAATAGGTTTAAGTAGGTTTTTTGATTGTAAATAAATGTAAATAGAATGTTACTTAGACAAGCTTAAAGATTTTATCAGAAAATAAGTGTGCTTATAAGGTATTGATTCAGCAGGTAATAAATACCTGCTGAATCTTTCTGACGTGTTTAGTTGATCATTAATTGGTTGTATGAATAATACATAAATAGCAAAATGACCAATGCAACAAATGGTGAAACAATGTACGCCCATTTTGGCGAGTCAATCATGTTTGTTTCATTTTCTTCAGTAATGTCATTATGATGCGGTTGTGCTTGATTTACCATTTGATTGAACTCCTGCATGGTTGCTTCTAATGAAATATCTATTTGCTCAACGGGTTTTGAGCCAATTAACTCATTTAATTGAGCACTTGACCAGACCCAATCATCTGCTTGGCCAGAAAGATGTTCGATTTGTCCTAATAACAATTCTGACATCCCAATTTGACCAAAATGACCTGTTTGATCGAGTTGATTTAATTCATTGAGTTGAAGAACAAGAATCTCTGAAATACTTGTTTCTAAGTCATTGGGAGCGAGTGCTGACTGATTATGCTGTGAGGTCGTAAGATGCCTAGCAATTTCTTGTATATACAGAGGATCCGCAGTTTGGATTTCTTGATATAGTTTTTTAGCGTTTTGCTTCCAGAGACTGATTAGGCGAGCAAGTGCAAGAGTATTGATCTCCTGAATGAAGACAGCCTTTTCTTTTACCGAATACTGATTTAAGAGTTGAGGTTTTTGAATTTTTATTTGTTCAGCAAAATATTGGACTAGGTCAAACGCCATATTCGATTTCCTTTTATTTTAATCTAAAATTCTAAGGGACGGTTTTTTCTTACTTGGTTCAGCTACTTCCGTTGATGGAGCTGTTTCAGCAACATTGTTTGTTTCTACAGCATCATATTCGCTTGGGTCAAAGAATAACCCCTGACCATTTTCTCTCGCATAGATGCCCAAGACAGCCTGAATAGGAACGTAGATGTCTTTTGCTACACCACCAAAACGCGCTGAGAAAGTAACCGCTTCATTACTCATATGTAATTGATGAATAGCATGTGGCGCCAAATTCAAAACAATTTGGCCATCTTTCACAAATTGTAAGGGTACTTCGGTATGTGGTTGGGTTGCGTCTACGAGTAGATATGGTGTGAGTTGGTTATCACAGATCCATTCATAAATTGCGCGTGCAAGATAGGGACGTGTAGGGCTGAAATTCAATTGCTCTGACATAACTTATAAGCTTATTAAATCGTTGAAATTAACTCATTGTAGCTGTTTTTTTCTTGTGCTGTCATTGATTTGATAAATGCAGGTCTGTTGAAGACGCGGTGACAGTAAAGAAAAATAGGGCGGCATTGCTGTTGGGGTAATTCAATCCCCATGTTTTTAAGTCGTAAAAAAATAGGGGCTAAGATACAGTCCAAAATCGAAAATGTTTCAGACATAAAAAAAGGGAAATGTTGAAATAAAGGCGTTAGCGAAATAAGTGTATCTCTTAGTTCTTTTTGTGCTTTTTGCTTAAGTTCTAAATTTAATGTGTCTGCATGTTTTAGCATGTGATCAGCAAGTTTGAACCAGTCTTGTTCGAAACGCCATATATATTGACGTTGTTCGGCTCTTGCCATCGGTGCGTCAGCATACAGCTTATTTTGACGATATCGATCATCTATATATTCTGAAATTACGGTAGCTGAAAATAATTTTAGATTTTGTTCAATCAGCATTGGTAATTGATTGTAGGGGTTAAGATCAGCGAGATCTTCATCTTCATGATCTGTGATAATGAGATGATATTTGATTTGCTTTTCAGCTAATAAGAAACGAATCCAATGTGAGCGGAAATCATCTGCATGACTATACAACGTAATGCCTTGAACAGGCGTATTTTCAACCGATGACATATCACAAAACTAATTATATAAACGTTTTAGCATACTAAAAAAATCATACAAAAGCATCTTTGAATTCTTTTGTTTAATCTAAAATAAAAAACCTCGGAAAAATCCGAGGTTTTTGTCCAATTCGTAAAACGATTAACGTTTAGAGAATTGAGGACGTTTACGAGCTTTACGTAAACCAAGTTTCTTACGTTCAACCTCACGAGCATCACGAGTAACGAAACCAGCTTGACGAAGAGCAGGTTTTAAAGTTTCGTCAGCAGCGATCAATGCACGAGTAATACCGTGACGGATAGCGCCAGCTTGACCACCAATACCACCACCTTTAACAGTGATGTAAAGGTCATATTTTTCAGTTACTTCTAAAAGCTCTAAAGGCTGACGCACAACCATACGAGCAGTTTCACGACCGAAATATTGCTCTAAAGTACGATTGTTGATTACGAGTTTACCTGTACCAGCTGATAAGAAAACACGTGCAGTTGCGGTCTTACGGCGACCTGTACCATAGTTTGTAGCCATGTGCTGTATCCCTTAGATGTCCAAAACTTGTGGCTGTTGAGCTGTGTGAGGATGCTCAGCACCAGCATACACTTTCATTTTCTTGATCATAGCATAACCAAGAGGACCTTTTGGCAACATACCTTTTACAGCGCGTTGGAAAATTTCTTCTGGTTTGTGAGCAACTAACTTTTCGAAGTTAGTTTCACGGATACCACCAGGGAAACCAGTGTGGCGATAATATTTTTTATCTAGAGACTTGTTACCAGTTACTTGAACTTGTTCAGCATTGATAACAACGATGTAATCACCAGTGTCAACGTGAGGAGTATAAGAAGTTTTGTGCTTACCGCGTAAACGACGAGCGATTTCAGTCGCAAGGCGACCTAAAGTTTTGCCAGAAGCATCAACAACGTACCAGTCGTGTTGAACTTCAGCTGGCTTAGCGCTGAGAGTTTTCATTAACCACTACCTATTATAGTTGGTTTGAGCAAGGAATCGCCCAAACAAAAGGAGACCGAATTCTACATGAATTAATTGATCATCACAACAATAATCCTTTGGAAATGTCATATTTTGTGAATATTCGACCAGTTTTGTAATGTTCTTAAAATTAAGTGTCAGAAACGAATTTTAGCTTGTTAGGGACTCAAAACTGCCCTATTATTTTTATACCAAATATTTAAAAAATAGAAGTACTTATATGTTTTTTGGGGGAATTTGATGGACTCGTCGTTTTTTTTAAAAATTGCCATAGCTGTCTTACTTTTACAGTTAAGCATAACCCAAACACATGCTCGGAAGCTCTATAAATGGGTGGATAGAAATAGTATTACAAATTATTCAGAATTTCAGCCGAAGGAAGGGTCGACACGCAAACTTGAGGTTTTGGAAAGCCGTGGTAATGAACATTTTGATCCGATGATGGCTGTCACAGCTGAAATGAAACCTATCGAAATTCCAGTTGATCCGATGAATCTTCAGGGAACATCGAGTTCAGCTGCTGCAACTCAAACAGTGAAACCTTCGACTCAAACTGTTGTGAAACAAGGAGTGCTTGCTGCTCAGCCTTATACAATTCCAATGAGCAGCACAGTTGTATCAAATGTAATTCAGAAGAAAGAATCACAGACTGAGCTTGTTCAACAAACTAGCGATAAAAAAGAAACTCCGATTAATCCTGTGGCTGATAAAGCTGCAAGTACTGTAGTTGTGACTGAGAAAACTGCGAATACAACGATCACTATTGAGAAAAAGGAAAAGCCACAAGCAATCGTGGTTGCTCAACCTGAGAAAAAAGATAAGCCTAAAATTAATCCATGGACGAGAACACCAACTTTCTCACCTTCTAACTTAGTGCCATCTAATTTACCAAAAGTAAAAGTGCCTTGAGCAAGATAAATTCAATGTGTGAATACTTTTTAAAATTTTGCTCAAATTATTTTTGATATTTCATTGAGTACCAAAAATAAAGCAAATGCACTCAATCAAAATTTAATAGCGGTATATAATAGTTAGCATTGAAATCAAGTTAGGTCTGTAAGATGCTGCCGTTATATGTCACGTCAGGTGAGCCAGCTGGCATCGGTCCTGATATTTGTCTTAATTTGGCAAATAGACAAGATTTGCGTCCCGTTGTCGTTTTAGCTGATATAGATATGTTGAAACAGCGGATAGAACAACTCGGGCTTGAGGTTGAATTAGTTCTATACTCAGGTCAGACTGAACCGAGTTTGAATGGTCAATTATACGTCGAGCATATTGCTCTTGCTAAACCTGTCATTTTAGGCTGTTTAGATGCCGAGAATGCTTCTTATGTATTAGAACAACTTCATCGTTCAGCTGATTATGCGTTGTCTGGAAAAAGCGTAGGTGTTGCGACAGCTCCTGTACAAAAGTCGATTATCAATGATGCAGGAATTGTCTTTAGTGGACATACTGAATATTACCAAGAGTTTGCTCACGTTGATCGTGTCGTGATGATGTTAGCAACTAAAACTTTACGTGTAGCATTGGCGACAACGCATTTACCATTACGTGATGTTCCAGACGCCATTACTCAAGAGCGATTGCATCAAGTCATTGATATTTTGATTCATGATTTAAAAACAAAATTTAAAATTAACCAACCACGTATTTTGGTATGTGGGTTGAATCCTCATGCAGGTGAAGATGGTTATTTAGGACGTGAAGAGATTGATGTGATCAATCCTGTTTTGGAAGAGTATCGTGCTCAAGGTGTCAAAATGAGTCTGAGCCTACCAGCAGATACTTTATTTACCTCTGAAAATTTAAAAGATGCGGATGCAGTTTTAGCCATGTATCACGATCAAGGTTTACCTGTGCTAAAATCTCAGGGCTTTGGTGAAGCAGTCAATATTACCTTAGGCTTGCCATTTATTCGAACTTCGGTTGATCATGGTACCGCAGTTTCTCTTGCTGGTACTGGGCAAGCAAAAGCGTCTAGCTTGCATGTCGCAGTTGATTTAGCACTTGATCTCGCTCGTGATTGATTAACGAGCCAATTATTCGCAATTGGAATTATTATGTATCAAATTAATGCCCTAAACCCTAAAGATGAAGGGCATCAGGCTCGAAAACGTTTTGGTCAAAACTTTTTACATGATCAACGTGTGATTGCCAAAATTGTACGCTCAGTGAATCCTCGTGCGGGCGACAATATAGTTGAAATTGGTCCAGGTTTAGCGGCTTTAACTTCTCCATTGATCGGTGAGTGCGATGCTTTAACCGTAGTCGAACTTGACCGAGATTTGGCAGCAGGTTTACCTGGTCGAGTACCACATCCTGAGCGACTCACTATTGTTGAAGCAGATGCTTTGAAATATGACTTTACCCAATTATTCCAAGAAGGGCGTCCGCTCCGCGTAGTAGGGAACTTGCCGTACAATATTTCAACGCCATTGCTTTTTCACCTCTTAGAGTTTGGCGATAAAGTCAAAGACATGCATTTTATGCTGCAGAAAGAAGTAGTGGATCGTATTACTGCCGAACCAAACACCAAAGAATATGGACGTTTATCTGTAATGATTCAGTATTACTGTAAACCAACGTTCTTATTTGAAGTGCCACCAGGTTCCTTTAACCCACCACCTAAAGTGACTTCAGCCGTGTTTCGTTTGGAGCCTTATGAGACGAAGCCAATTATTGCAAAAAATGAAAAAGCTTTGGCTCGCTTAGTTGGGCACGTCTTTACACAACGTCGTAAAACATTGCGTAATAGTTTGAAAGGTATGTTGGCTGAAGACGGCTTTGAAAAAGCTGGTGTAGATCCGATGGCTCGTCCTGAAACATTAAGTTTGGCTGACTTTGTGGCTTTATCTGACCAAATGGTGTCTTGATGTCTAAACGCTATAACTATGTGATTGGTGATGTGCAGGGTTGTTTTGAAGCATTAAAAGCACTTTTAAAAGAGATCCGTTTCGATCCTGATCAGGATTTTCTTTGGTTCGCTGGTGATTTGGTCGCGCGTGGTGAAAACTCGGTCGGTGTATTGCGTTTCGTCAAAAAACTTGCTGATCGTGGTGCTGCTGCAACTGTATTAGGTAATCATGATCTGACATTGATTGCCTGTGCACGTGGGTTTAAGAAAATCAAAGACAAAGATCGGACTCAAGATGTAATTGATGCGATTGATGGTGATGAACTCATCGATTGGTTGCGCAAACAGCCATTAAGTTTGTCGCCAAATGCCACTACGCTTATTACCCATGCTGGGATTCCCCATATTTGGTCAGCTGAAAAAACCGTGGAGCTTGCTCAAGAGGTGCAACACGCTGTCGGACATGAAGATCTGAGCGTTTTGGATGCTTTTCTGCGGGAAATGTATGGAGAGCAACCTGATTTGTGGACTGATGAATTATCAGGTGCTGAGCGTTTACGATGTATTACCAATTATCTGACTCGTATGCGTTTAACGGATATTGATGGGCGTTTAGAGTTTAAATTTAAAGATGCTTTAGATGCTCCAATGCCTGAAGGGTTTAAGCCTTGGTTTGAATATGAAAGTTTGGCTGCGAAAACACACCATATTATTTTTGGGCATTGGGCAGCTTTACAGGGAAAAACAATTAATGCCAACATTCAGAATGTAGATGGTGGTTGTGTTTGGGGGCAGCAGTTGCTTGCATATCGTTTAGAAGATCAGCAGATCTTTGCGATAGATAATCCAATACAATAGTTTTTCTATATTTTATAAAATGCCCAGTATTTATCCGATATTGGGCATTTGTTGTTATGGCTTGTCAAAAAACTGTCACATCCTGATCATTAAAGTGTCAAAAAATATTTATAAGCTTTAAAGCATGAAAATAACGACACAAATGGATGGCGATATGCAAAGTACATACGCGACATCTCTTTTAGAGCAAGAACAGTTTCCTGAAAGCTTTAAGTTTTACTTTAAAAGGAAGCAACTTAAAAACAAACAAGATGAATTGTCTGAACTTCGAGATTTAGTTCGCCCACGTTTAAGAATCGCAATTGTTACTGAAACTTGGCCACCAGAAATTAATGGTGTCGCGATGTCGATGATGCAATTGTGTCAAGGATTACAAAGATTAGGGCATAAAATTTTATTGGTACGCCCGATCCAAAAAGAAGTATGTACAGAATTTCACCCTGATCAAGAGTGCTTAGTGCTGTCACAACCTGTACCCAAATACCCAAGTGTTCAGTTCGGTTGGCCACAATATCTTAAAGTTTCCAAAGCTTTTGAAAAATTCGCGCCAGATGTTGTGCATATCGTGACAGAGGGGCCATTAGGTTTAACAGCCTTACAAGCTGCGAAAAGTAAAAAAATTGCAGTCTCAAGTGGATTTCATTCAGCTTTCCATGATTTTAGTCGTTTTTTTGATTTGGCTTTTTTAGTCAAACCCATCCAGCGATATCTAACATGGTTTCATAACAGTACTGACGTAACCTGTGTCCCTAGCCAATTTACTGAACAAGCATTACGTAGTTTTGGTGTGACATGTCCGTTGGTCGTGGTTGGTCGTGGAGTGGATGTAGAAAAATTTTCACCCAAGCATCGCTCTCAAAAACTACGTCAAAGTTGGGGTGCTGATACAGATACTCGCGTGATGCTATATGTGGGTCGTTTATCTCCAGAAAAAGAAGTAGATGTTCTTATTAAGAGCTTTCATGCATTACAAGCTCATCAAGGTCGCAATATTAAGTTTGTGATCGTTGGAGATGGTCCTGATCGTGTCCGTCTAACAAAATTAGCAAATTCAAAAGATATTATTTTTACTGGCAATTTGAGTGGACATGATCTTGCTGCAGCTTACGCAAGTGCTGATGTTTTTACCTTCGCAAGTCAGGCGGATACCTTTGGAAATGTAGTTTTAGAAGCGATTGCAAGTGGTCTAGCCGTTGTTGCTTATGATTATGTTTGTGCTCATCAGCACGTCAAACATGGTCAGACTGGGTGGCTAACACCTTTGGGAAACACAACTGAATTTGTTGAATTAATCTGTAATTTACCTGCGATAACGCAATTGAGAGCAATGGGACAACTGGCGAGTGAAAGCGTTCAGTCGAATAGCTGGCAGTATCCCGTACAACAATTAGAACAAGCACTGTATCAGGTCGCGAAGGAGTCTCCCATGACCGTGACCTAAGCAATTCTCATTAAGAGGAGAAAAAATATGAAATTTGAAAATGCAAAAATAAAAATGCTCGATCTCGATTTAAAAGGCTGTGTTTACCTTAACCATCTATCACAGTCACAACGTATTGCACTATTTTTTAAAACGATTAGTCGTTTGGGAGATGGACCATTTTGGTATGTCATGTTGTTGTCTGTTTGGACAATGCAGGGTTTGGCATACGGTCTGAATATACTCTATCTCGTTGTGATGGGCTCTATAGGGACACTCATTTATAAATTCTTGAAAAATAAAACGACCCGTCCTCGACCTTATCAAGTACATCAGGTGATTGTACTAGGTGAGCGACCTTTAGATCATTTTAGCTTTCCTTCGGGGCACACTTTGCACGCAGTGATGGTGACAATCACATTAGGTTATATACAACCACTTTTACTCATTCTGATGTTGCCGTTTACCATACTGGTCGCTTTATCTCGTATGGTGCTTGGTCTGCATTATCCGAGTGATGTGATTGTTGGTGCGATCATTGGTGCATCGGTAGCTAGCACCATTATCTTACTCGCGCCAAGTTTTAACGTGATTTTGTGATGTTTTTGATGGTCATCACTATCTCTTAAAACACATCATTTGTTAAAGTACGTTCAATAATCACATTCTATTAGGTTAACTCATGGGTTTACGTTGGACAGATACGATTGATATTGCGATTGAACTCACTGAAGCACATCCAGATGTGGATCCACAATGGATTCGTTTTACTGATTTACATGCATGGGTTTGCGCATTACCAGACTTTAGCGATGATCCGAATAAATCGACAGAAGGTTTGCTTGAAGCCATTCAAATGGCTTGGTTAGACGAAGTTCGTTAAAAATTTATCAGAAATCTCAGAACTTTTAGATATTCAAGCTGATTATTAACGATTACATCGGTATAATGCGGCAAATTTTTTTAGTTTACACATAATAGGAGTCAATCATGGCGATTGAACGTACTTTATCTATCGTAAAACCAGATGCAGTTTCTAAAAACCACATCGGTGACATTTTTGCTCGTTTCGAAAAAGCGGGTTTGAAAATCATTGCGACTAAAATGAAACACCTTTCTCAAGCTGATGCTGAAGGTTTTTATGCAGAGCACAAAGAGCGTGGTTTCTTTGGTGATTTAGTTGCTTTCATGACTTCTGGTCCAGTTGTTGTATCAGTTCTTGAAGGTGAAAATGCAGTTCTTGCTCACCGCGAAATCTTAGGTGCTACAAACCCTAAAGAAGCTGCTCCAGGTACGATTCGTGCTGACTTCGCTGTAAGCATTGATGAAAATGCTGCTCACGGTTCTGACTCAGTAGCTTCTGCTGAGCGTGAAATCGCTTACTTCTTTGCTGATAACGAGATTTGCCCACGCACTCGTTAATCCAAAGTATTCAAGCCAGATAAGTGGTATACTACTTATCTGGTTTTTTGTTTTTTATAGATTGAATTGTGTGGATAATGCACAATATTTTCTAGTGCTGATATCGTTTAGGTAAATATACATGAGTTCTGCAGTGGTCGTTTCATCAGAAAATTTGGATGAAAAACAACAGTCTGTTTCTACATCTGTCGTCCAAGCTGCCGATAAAAAAGTAAATTTACTTGGCATGTCACGTACAGAATTAGAAGCCTTTTTTGAAGAATTAGGTGAAAAGAAGTTTCGCGCTGGTCAAGTGATGAAATGGATTCATCAATATTTTGTTACTGATTTTGCTGAGATGACCAATATCTCGGGCAAACTTCGCGAAAAATTAGAAAAAATTTGTGAAATCAAAGCTCCTGAAGTTGTTCACCGTAATTATTCTAAAGATGGTACTCGTAAATGGGTTTTCCGTGTAGGAGATGGTGAGGGGTCTTTAGTTGAGACTGTACTCATTCCAGCAGAAGACAAAACGGGTGCACGTAAAACACTTTGTATTTCATCTCAAGTTGGATGTGCGCTTGATTGTTCATTCTGTTCAACGGGTAAACAAGGTTTCCAACGTGACTTAACACCTGCTGAAATTATTGGTCAGCTTTGGATGGCAAATTATTCTTATATGGAAGATGTGCCTGTAGCTGAGCGCGAAAGAACTGTAACTAATGTCGTAATGATGGGTATGGGTGAGCCATTACTCAATTATGATGCGGTGTTGAGTTCTATGCAGTTAATGCTAGATGATTTTGCATATGGGATGTCTAAACGTCGTGTAACTTTATCGACCTCGGGTGTAGTACCGAAGATTGACCAACTCGCACAAGATATTGATGTTGCTTTGGCAATTTCTTTACATGCGCCAAATGATGAGTTGCGTAACGAGTTAGTACCAATTAATAAAAAATACCCATTGGCACAGTTAATCGCTGCTTGTCAGCGCTATTTAGCCAAAGATGGTAATGAAAGCGCACGTCGTCATGTCACGATTGAATATGTCATGCTTGAAGGTGTCAATGATCAGCCTGAGCATGCTCAACAATTATTAAAATTATTAAAAAATCTACCAAGTAAAATCAACCTGATTCCATTTAATCCATTTCCGCATGCACCATATGGTCGTTCAAGCAGAAATCGTATTATTGCATTCCAAAAAACTTTGTCTGATGCAGGATTTGTGTGTACGATTCGTCAGACACGTGGTGATGATATTGATGCAGCATGTGGTCAATTGGTTGGGCAAGTTGCAGACCGAACTCGCCGTGCAGAACAATGGAAAAAGAAAGTGGCGCAACGACAAGAAATATTGCGTACACAAGGATAATCTTAGGGGAAAAGCGTTGAATACAACTCGACTAAAAACGATTTTAGCTACTACTGTTGTGTTTACTGTATTAGGTTTGACTGCCTGCCAATCAACAACGTTAAGAAAAGATCCAGAAAAGGCAGTACAAGTCCGAACTCAACTCGCTGCTGAATATATTCGAACACGTGATTTAGATTCAGCGAAACGCTCCCTTGATCAAGCTTTAAAAATTGATCCACGTGATGCTACTGCCAATATGATGATGGGTGTTTTGTTGCAACAAGAAGGCAGCAAACCAAACATGGAGAAAGCAGAAGCTTATTTTAAGCGAGCAATCTCTTCAGAACCCGATAATGCCCAAGCTCGTAATAATTACGGTACATATTTGTATCAAATGCAACGTTATAATGAGGCGATTGAGCAATTTACCGTTGCAGGTGCGACGTTAGGTTACGAACAGCGTTACCAATCGTTGGAAAACTTGGGTCGAATCTATTTAAAACTGGGTGATGTTGCGAATGCTGAAAAATCATTCAAGCAAGCCTTACAAGCAAATCGAAATTCGACAATTTCAATGTTAGAGTTGTCCGAAATTTTCTATTTGCAACAAAATAATAGAGATGCATCGCAACTTTATGAACAATACGTTCGTAATGTCGGGCAGAAAAATCAAGGTGCTCGTGCACTTTGGATCGGTATACGCATTGCTCGAGCGAATGCGGATCAATTAGGAATGCAAGTATTAGTGAATCAAATGCGTGCTTTATTTCCTGATAGTCCAGAATATCAACGTTATTTGCAATTACAGTACAGTACTGAGGCCGTATGGAAATAAATCCAAATTCACATCAGCCAACTGGCTCAACCTCACTTTCGTCTACGTTAGGAAATATTCAACGACCAGGTGAGTATTTGCGTCAAATTCGTATTGCACAAAAGAAAGAACTTGAAGAGATTGCAAACGTTTTGAATATGCCAGTTAAAACGTTAACGGCATTAGAGCAAGATGATTATAAATCATTGCCAGAAGCAACTTTCATCAAAGGTTACTATCGTGCGTATGCCAAATGCTTAAATGCAGATGCCAGTGCGATCATTCAACGCTTTGATGAAATCTACGCAAACGATACCGGCTTAAAAGCAAATCATGCTTTGAATAACTCTCCAATTAAAATTATGGGGAAACTTTCAGGCTCTAAAAGTGTACGTAATCGTAAATGGCTAAAACGTTTATTGATTTTAGTTGCTGTAGTTGTTTTGGGGTGGTTGGCTGTAATGGCTGTACAGAACTGGACCTCAAGTCAAAAAGATGAAGTTGATGTACCAAAAGTGACGAATTCAGATGTCGAAATTCTTCCAATGGGCAATACCGTAACTACATCAGGTGATCAGTTAGTGCTTGGTTTTAGCCGTCCAACATCAGTTCATATTGTTGATGCGACTGGTAAAGTATTGGCAACAGGTCGTCAATCATCTACATTGACACTCAGTGGTGAGTCACCATTCCAAATACGTTTGGATGATGCAACTGCTGTGTCATTGAGTTTAAACCAAGAGCAAATCTCCTTATCTCCATACACCGTTAATGGAAAAGCAGAATTCCGTTTGTCTCGTTAATGCCAATTAGAGTAGAGCTATACGATGATCGTGAACCCAATTAAGCGCCGCCCGACACGAAAAATTCGTGTTGGTTCGGTGTATGTCGGTGGTGATGCGCCGATCAGTGTTCAAAGTATGACAAATACAGAAACTTGTGATGTCGATGCCACAGTTGCACAAATTCAGCGTTGTGTAGATGCTGGTGCCGATATCATGCGTGTTTCAGTGCCATCTATGGAGGCTGCTGAAGCTTTCGGTGCGATTAGAAAACGCGTTTCGGTTCCTTTAGTTGCTGATATTCATTTTGACCATCGTATTGCTTTGGCTGTCGCGGATTATGGGGCAGATTGTCTTCGTATCAATCCAGGTAATATTGGCTCAGATCAAAAAGTGCGTGAAGTCGTTGCCGCTGCAAAACATCATGGCATTTCAATTCGTATCGGGGTGAATGCAGGTTCTTTAGAGAAAGATCTGCAAGTCAAATATGGCGAACCAACGGGTCAGGCATTACTTGAGTCAGCGATGCGTCATATTGATATCTTAGATCGTTTAGACTTTCATGAATTTAAGGTTAGTGTAAAAGCATCGAATGTATTTTTAACTATGGATGCTTACCGTTTATTATCACAACAGATTGATAATCCTCTGCATCTCGGTGTGACTGAGGCAGGCATCTATCGTACTGGAACTGTGAAATCAGCAATTGCACTTGGTGGGTTACTGATGGAAGGCATCGGCGATACCATGCGTATCTCGCTAGCTGCTGAACCAGAAGATGAAATTAAAATTGGTTTTGATATTTTAAAATCATTAGGTTTACGTTCGAATGGCATTAATTTCATTGCGTGTCCAAGTTGTTCACGTCAAGAATTTAATGTTATTCAAGTGATGCAAGCATTGGAAGAGCGTTTGGAAGATATCCGCACACCAATGGATGTGTCTGTGATTGGCTGTAAAGTCAACGGACCAGGGGAAGCTAAAGAAGCTGATATTGGTGTCGTTGGTGCGTCGCCGCGTTCACTTGTTTATCGCAATGGTGAAAAAAGCCATTTGATTGATACAAATCAGTTGGTTGATGAAATCGAGTCGATGGTTCGTCAACGTGTTCAAGAGCTTGAAGAAGCAAAATCTAAAGAAATTATTCGTAGTTCATCATGAGTTCAATTGTCGCTATTAAAGGTTTTAATGACACCCTTCCATCGCAAACTGCGGCATGGAGAAGTCTGGAACAACAACTTGCATCTTTGATGGATGCATACGGTTATCAGCAAATTCGTTTACCTATTGTCGAGCAAACTGGTTTATTTAAGCGCGCGATTGGCGATGCAACGGATATCGTTGAAAAAGAAATGTATACCTTTTTTGATAAAGGTAATCCACCTGAATCATTAACCTTACGTCCTGAAGGTACTGCAGGTTGTGTGCGTGCAATGTTGGAACATAACTTACTTCGTGGGGCAACTCCACGTGTATGGTATGTCGGTCCAATGTTCCGCTATGAAAAACCACAAAAAGGTCGCTATCGTCAGTTCCACCAATTTGGTGTCGAAACTTTTGGTGTGGCGACACCAGATATTGATGCTGAAATCATCCTTATGACGGCGCGTTTGTGGAATCGTATGGGTGTCGTGGATAAAGTTCAACTTGAGTTAAACACTTTAGGCGAAACTGATGAGCGTACAGAATATCGTAATGCATTGGTTGCCTTTCTCAATGAGCATAAAGATGCATTAGATGAGGATTCACAGCGTCGTTTGACTACGAATCCGCTTCGTATCCTAGATTCTAAAATTGAGTCGACACAAAAAATTCTAGAAAATGCACCGAAGCTACATGATTTCTTGAAAGAAGACTCATTAAACCATTTCAACCAATTACAGCAATATTTAACAGATGCTGGCATTCAGTTTGTTATTAATCAAAAGTTAGTACGTGGTTTAGACTACTACAACAAAACTGTATTTGAATGGACAACAACCATGTTGGGTTCACAAGGTACAGTATGTGCTGGTGGTCGTTATGATGGTTTAGTTGGACAACTCAAAGGTAAAGCAGATCAATCGGTTCCTGCAGTCGGCTTTGCGATGGGAATGGAGCGTTTGCTACTTTTACTTGAGCAAGTTGAGCAAGCTAAACCAGTTCGTGATTGCGAAGTGTTCTTGTTGGCTGAGCCTGCTTACCAAGCGAAAGCATTGGTATTGGCTGAACAAGTCCGTGATGAGTTAGAAGCAGTCAACAGTTCGATTCGTTTCAAAACGGGTTCTCAGGGCAGCATGAAGAGCCAAATGAAAAAAGCGGATCAATCTGGCGCGATCTATGCGGTGATTTTAGGTGAGCGTGAGTGGGAATCACAACAACTTCTGGTTAAAGAGCTTGCGACAGGGGAACAATCTCAGGTTGCGGTTACTGAATTGACAGCATTTTTGCTCGAAAAATTTAAACAATAAATTGCACAATATTTAGGAAAAGGACAATCACATGAGCTTAAGTGATGAAGAACAACTCGACAGTTTAAAGTCGTTTGCCAAAAAATATGGTTCTGCCATGATTAGCGGAATTCTCATTGCCTTGATTGCCTTTTTTGGTTGGGAATATTGGCAAAAGAAGAATTTGGCTGAATCACAGAATCAAACAGCTAAAGTCCAAAAGCTCATGGACGAAGCTAAAGCGTTTGCGGGTCAACCCAATGCTTTTGCAACGGTATCAGAAGCTGCTGATAAGATTGTGAAAGATGATGCTGATTCAGTGCAAGCAATTCAGACGCAATTCATTTTGGCTAAGCTAGCATACGAAAAACAAGATTATGCTGCAGCTGAAAAAGCATTAAAGAAAGTCGAAAACTCAAAAGTTAAAGATGCGGGTTTAATGCAAATTGTGAAAATACGTTTAGCTGATTCTCAATTGGCTCAGAAAAAATATGATGAGGCTCTAAAAACCTTATCTAATGTTTCTGAACCTGCTTTTAAAGCAACAGTAGATGAGTTGCGTGGCGATATTTATGTTGCTAAAAAAGATGTTGAATCTGCACGTAAGGCGTATCAAAGTGCATGGAATAATGTACTTGAACGTAAGCAAGAACGTCAGCTTTTACAAATTAAACTCGAAAGTGTTGGCGTTTTAGTAGATGATCCTGATTTTGAACGCCCAATCTTAGATACTAAAGTGGATGAGTCTTAATGCAGAATATACTAAAACTCCCTTTGGCAATTGCAGTTGCTTCAGCCTTATTGGTTGGATGTTCGAGCAACAAAGTTAAAGAAGCAAAACCGAATCCTTTGCCAAAAATACAGCAACAACAAAGTCTTAACCTTGTATTTTCGCAAAGTGTTTCTTCAACGAATGCTGCTGAAGCATTACGTTTGCAATTGGACACAGATAACGGTGTGATTTTTGCGATTGATCCAGACGGTCAGGTTTCTGCTTATAAAGGTAAAGATCGACTTTGGAAAAGTAAAATTACCAAACAAGAGCTAACTGCTGGCGTGGAAGCTGCTGAAGGCATTGTGATTATCGGCAACCGAAAAGGTCAATTATTTGCTCTTGATCAAATGACTGGCGAACAAAAATGGACAGCACAATTGTCTGGTGCCATTTTATCTCCATCATTAATCCAATCAGGGCGTGTGATTACGATTGCAAATGACGGTACTGTTTTTGCTCATGATGCAGTTACAGGGCAGCAAGTTTGGGCCTATAAATTACCAAATGTTCAATTCAGTTTACGTGGTCAACCAGCACCAGTGGCATTAGATGAGCGAACAGTTTTAGTCGCTTCTGCAAATGCTTATGTTTATGGCTTGGATGTAATTAGTGGAGTCCCACGTTTCCAACGCCGTGTTGCAATTAGTGAAGGGCGCTCAGACATCCAGCGTTTAATCGACATTGTTGGTGATCCTGTTGTTGCTGGTCAATATTTGGTTACAACAAGCTTCCAAGGTCAAGTCACTGTCACTGACTTAGCGACACAACGTGTGGTGTGGAGCGAGGATGCAAGTAGTACTAATCGTCCTGAAGTCGCAGAAGATAAAGTTTTCATCTCAACTGTTGATGGCAAATTAAATGCTTACAATTTAGCGACAGGTGAGTTGGTTTGGCAAAATGAAGAATTACTGAATCGCCAACTGAGTAACCCAGTTGTACTTGGTCAAAACCTTGTGGTTGGTGATCTAGATGGTGTTTTGCATTTGATTGATCCAGCGTCGGGTAAACTAGTTGGGCGTGCAAAAACCAGCGGTGAAGTGCAGTCCTTACGTGTCATCAATGACCAACTTTATGTGGCAACACGAAAAGGTGCATTAAGCATTTGGCAGAATCGTTAATTTTTCCTACGCTTGTGTTAAAATGTTTAATTAGCAGTTGCTAATAAAAGAATGATCGGGGTATTTGTGTATACAAAACCCCGAATTTTTATTGTGATTTTTTAAATCACCAAAATCTTCCATACTGTTTCTAGAATGCTGTCATCAACGATGGCTCGTCTGAATTAAGGTTAATTTATGAAACCCGTTATTGCGCTCATTGGTCGTCCAAACGTCGGAAAATCAACGCTATTTAACCAAATCACAAAAAGCCGTGATGCTTTGGTTGCTGACTTCGCTGGTTTAACTCGTGACCGCAAATATGGTGACGCGGTTTATCAAAACAAATCCTTTATTGTGGTTGATACAGGTGGTATCGGTGAAAATGAGGGTGGTATTGACTCTTACATGGCGGAGCAGTCAAAAACTGCGATCCATGAAGCTGATATTATTATCTTTGTAGTTGATGCACGTGCTGGACTTTTAGCATCAGATGAGCAAATTGCCCGTGAACTACGTACATTGGGTAAAAAAGTTTACTTAGTTGCTAACAAAGTTGATGGTGTACATGCTGAAGCAGCCCTTGTTGAGTTTTATAAGCTCGGTATGGGTGAGCCGATGCAAGTTGCTGCGAGTCATGGTCGTGGTGTTCAGCAAATGCTTGAAGAGGTATTAGCTGAAGTACCTGAAGATGAGAATCCAGAAGAGCATAATAAAAATACAGGTTTACGTTTAGCCATTATTGGTCGTCCTAACGTTGGTAAATCAACATTGGTCAACCGCTTACTTGGTGAAGAACGTGTAGTTGCATTTGACCAACCAGGTACGACACGTGACTCGATTTATATCCCATTTGAACGAGATGGTCGTCAATATACGTTGATTGATACTGCAGGGGTGCGTCGTAAAGGTAAGGTTGATGAAATGATTGAGAAATTCTCAATCGTAAAGACTTTGCAAGCGATGAAAGATGCACATGTAGTTGTCGTTGTAGTTGATGCTCGTGAAGGGATCGTTGAACAAGATTTACATTTGATTGGTTATGCGCTTGAAGCGGGTCGTGCGATGGTGATTGCCATCAATAAATGGGACAACATGACCGAGTACGACCGTAAGCAATGTAAACTCGATGTTGAACGTCGTTTCGATTTTATTCCTTGGGCAAAGATTCATTTGATCTCGGCTCTACATGGTACAGGTGTGGGCGAATTATACCCATCTATTCATCGTGCCTATGAATCTTCAAATCTGAAAGTATCACCAGCAAAATTAACGCAAATTCTAAATGATGCGACTGAAGCACATCAGCCGCCTTCAATTGGTGGTCGTCGTATCAAAATGCGTTATGCGCATATGGGTGGACAAAATCCACCAACGATTGTGATTCACGGGAATAAAGTGGATAAGACACCTGCGGATTACCGTCGCTATTTAGAAAACGTGTTTCGTAAGGTTTATAAACTGGAAGGCACCCCTGTAAAAATCGATTTTAAAACTTCTGAAAATCCATTCGAAGGGCGTAAGTCTCAAGTGGATGAGCGCGTTGCAGCACGTAAGCGTCGTTATATTCAGAAATTCAAAAAGGCTGAAAAGAAATTTAAGCGATAATTTTTTGAGTGTCATCAAAACCCAAATTTTAATTTGGGTTTTTTTTATCAATAAGGACATGATCGATGAGTCAGCGTAAGATTGAATTACATATTCAAACGCTAGATAACATTTTAGATTTACAGCAAAGCGATTTTTCTGATTTTCGCTCATTTAATGACTATAAAAAACAACAGATCAAGCAGTTTCGTAATCAATTACTATCACAACATCTCGAATGTGATGTTGCTGATTTAGATTTTGCCAAACACGAGCATGGTAAACCTTATTTAACTTCTCATATGCTCAACTTTAACCATTCACATAGCAAAGAAAGTTATGTGTTAGGACTAAGTGATCAAATTGGGGATATTGGTGTTGATCTCGAGGAATTGGAACGCAAAGTGCGTTTTGATGCTTTTGCTAAACATGCTTTTCATCCCAAAGAATATGAAATTTGGCAACAGTTGGATGAAGATAGGGAGTACTGGTTTAAAGTTTGGACGACCAAAGAAGCTGTTTTAAAAGCTTCAGGTCTGGGTATCCGTTTGGATCTGAATACTCTGAATACAAATGTACATCCAGAACAGCAGGGAGGGATGTGTTCACATCCTTTAATTGGAACATTTGGTTATCAGAACTTTTCGTTGAATCAAAAAATTATATTGACTATAGCTTGGCGAGCTGAACTCTCTTGTAGAGGTTTCCAGTTTCCTGATATTCAGGTAATTCAACATGACTAAATACTAATTTAAAAATGATCACCCACAAAAAATGCCAGTGATAACACTGGCATTTTTAATCTGTATTTGTGGAAAACCTTAAGGAATATGATCTTCTTCAAATTCAGGTTTAACTTGAACAATAAAATCTTGACGGTTAAGACCACGCCATAATGCAAATGCTGTTCCGATATAAATCGATGAATAGGTACCAACGAATACACCGACAAACATGGCTACAGAGAATAAATGCAGACCATCACCACCAACAAACATCATTGCTAGAACTACAAGTAACAATGTCATTGAGGTATGAATGGTACGACGTAAAGTTTCTGTTAATGCAATATCTACAATTTCACGTGGTGTCGCACCGCGAATCTTACGGAAATTTTCACGAATACGGTCTGAGACAACGATGTTATCGTTAAGTGAGAAACCCATTACCGCAAGAATCGCTGCAAGTACACTTAGATCAAATTGCCATTGGAATAATGCAAATGTACCGATAATGATGATGATATCGTGGAATAACGATAATACAGCACCCATCGCAAGTTTGAACTCAAAGCGAATCGTCACGTAGATCAACATCAGAATCATCGCAAGCGCTAATGCACCCGCAGAGCGAATGTATAGCTCATTACCGACTTGACCGCCTACAGCATCAACTTTATGTACTTCAGCAGCATTGTTTGGTAACTGCACTGCTTTAGTAATCGTTTCACTTAGGTCTGCTACGTTTAAATCTTCTTGTACTGGCATACGTACAATTAGGTCAGTATTACTTCCTAAAGTTTGTACAACAGCATCTTTAAATCCAGCACGATCTAATGCTTGTGAAACTTGAGCAGGTTGAACTGCCTGAGCATAATTCAACTCAGCTGATACACCGCCTGTAAAGTCTAAACCGAGGTTTAGACCTTTCGTCGCAATAAAAAAGATACTTACGATGGTCAGCAAGATTGAGAAGATTGCAGCAGGTTTTGCTATCTTCATAAATGGGATGATTTTTGCATCATCAGGACGACCGTATTGTTTTGAGTCTTGTTGAGTCAGATCAGTCATATGAATCTCCTTAAATGCTCAACTTAGTCAAATTACGGCGTTTGCCATAAATGAGTTGTACAATCGCACGTGTTACTGTAATTGCAGTAAACATTGAACATACGATACCAATCATAAGCGTCACAGCGAAGCCTTTGATCGGACCTGTACCGATAGCGAATAAGATAAATGCAACAATAAACGTCGTTAAGTTCGAGTCAAAAATAGTGTTATAGGCTCGATCATAACCCGCAACAATGGCTTGTTTTGGAGAGGCACCCCACAGCATTTCTTCTCGTATTCGTTCACAGATCAGAACGTTTGCATCGACAGCCATACCGATACCAATCACGATACCTGCAATACCAGGAAGGGTAAGGGAAGCACCTAACCAAGACATAACAGTAAGAATCATCGCAAGGTTAAATACCAGAGCGAAATTCGCAATTACACCAAACAAGCGGAAGAATACCACCATCCAGATTGCAACAAGAATGAAACCAATCTGAGTAGATAACACACCTGCATCAATATTTTCTTGACCGAGGCTAGGACCAACCACACGTTCTTCCACGAAGTACATTGGCGCAGCCAAGGCACCTGCACGAAGCATCAACGCCAGTTCAGCCGCCTCCTGTGGAGAGTCAAGCCCCGTGATACGGAACTGTGAACCCAAAACGGCCTGAATAGTTGCGGCATTGATCACAACAGATTCAGTATACGGTGTGCGGACTTCTGTTTGAGTACCTGTAGCTGGATCAGTGACATAGCTAATTTTTTGTTTATTTTCAATAAACAATACAGCCATACGTTTGCCAACAGCATTACGTGTTGCATCTGCCATGAGCTTACCGCCAGCAGTGTCTAACGTAATATTAACTTCTGCACCACCAGAGTCTTGGCTAAAACCAGAACTTGCATTTTGAACGCGTTCACCTGTCAAAATACGGTTACGATTTAACAGAAGCTGTCGGCCACTATCCAGTGATTCATAGGCAAATAATTCCGTGCCTGGAGGAAGCGGCTGACCATTATATTTTCCTGTATATGGGTCAATATATTGATCATTACTATCAGCAACCAAACGGAATTCTAAGTTTGCTGTACGACCTAAGACACGTTTTGCTTCAGCAGTATCTTGAACGCCAGGTAACTCAACCACGATACGGTTGCTACCCTGAGTTTGTACCAATGCTTCAGCAACACCTAACTCGTTAATACGATTACGTAGGGTCGTTAAGTTTTGATTCACCGCGTAAGATTGAATTTCTTGACGACGAACATCTGTATAGTTGAGTTTTAGTAAAGCACCATCTGTACTTGCTAGTGCTTGCTGTGTGAACTCATTGCCATTTCGACGTAAGAAATCTGCTGCTGCATCACGGTCAGTTGTATTGGCAAACTGAACAGTAATGGTATTGTTATTCAGTGCTAAATTATTAAATTTGATTTTGTTGTCACGAAATTGACGACGCAGATCAGTTGCCGATGTTTCCATACGTTGGCTAATCGCTTTATCCATGTCGACTTCGAGCAAGAAGTGTACACCACCGCGTAAGTCCAAACCGAGTTTCATCGGTTTTGCACCAATCTTTTGCAACCATTCAGGTGTGGTTGGCGCAAGGTTAAGTGCAACCACGTAGTCTTCACCTAAATCACGACGTAGCACTTCTTTTGCTTTTAATTGAGCTTCTGAAGTGTCTAAACGTAATAATGCCGCATTGTTGGTGAAACTATTATCATGGCTACTGATGTTGGCAGCTTTCAGAATCTGCTCAGCTTTTTGCACAACCGTTTGATCAATTTGTGTACCTGCTTTTGCACCAGAAATTTGGACAGCAGGTTCATCAGGATACAGACTTGGAAGTGCATATAACGTACTGATCACGAGAACGACGAGAATCAGTAAATATTTCCATGCAGGGTAACGCATTCGTTTTCTTCTTAAATGAAAAAGTCGTGCTGAGGCACGACTATTTTATGATTAAAGGTTATTTAGTGTGCCTTCAGGTAATACTGAAATGACACTTGCACGTTGGATTTTTACTTCTACGCCACGGCTTAACTCAACAACAGCGAAGTCACCATCAAGCTTCGTGATTTTCCCCATTAAACCACCAGCAAAAACGATTTCACTTCCCACACCTAAGCTTTCGATCAAAGAACGGTGTTCTTTCGCACGTTTAGCTTGAGGTCTCCAGATCAAGAAATAGAAGATTGCAATAAAAACAGCAATCATCAATAAGTTTGCCATTAAGCTTGGGCCTTGAGCTGCTGCAGGAGCAGCGTGAGCGGTAGAAATGAAAAAGCTCATTTTAATTTCCTAATAAAAGATAAAGCGAAAAATTACGATTAAATTCCAATTCGTTTTGCAATGTACCTTGTCTTGCGTTTAGGCGCAAATCTTGATGCATTTACTTATACATTAATCTTCAGGGCAGGGTGGAACCTCTAAACCACGACGGGCATAAAAGTCCTGAACATACTCGTCAAACGTACCATTATCTAAAGCATCACGCATGCCTTGAGTAAGGCGTTGGTAATAACGTAAGTTATGAATCGTACCGAGCATCGATGCCAACATCTCACCGCACTTCTCTAAATGATATAAATAGGCACGAGTAAAGTTTTTACAAGTGTAACAGTCGCAATGAGGGTCTAAAGGTCCTTTATCATGACGATATTTGCTATTACGAATTCTTACCAGACCATCAGTGACAAAATAATGACCATTACGTGCATTACGGGTAGGCATTACGCAGTCAAACATATCAACACCGCGACGAACCGCTTCAACGATATCTTCTGGCTTACCTACACCCATCAAATAGCGAGGTTTATCCTGAGGCATTTTGTTTGGTAAATAATCAAGAACTTTGATCATTTCCTCTTTAGGTTCACCTACAGAGAGACCTCCAATCGCATAACCATCGAAACCGACTTCGAGTAAGCCTGCAAGAGATTCATCACGCAAATCCTCGTACATACCACCTTGAATGATGCCGAATAATGCATTTTTATTCTTAAGTTCATCGTGGTGGTGGGTTTTACAACGTTTTGCCCAACGTAAAGAAAGCTGTAATGATTTCTGAGCTTCTTCATGTGTTGCTGGATAAGGTGTGCATTCGTCAAAAATCATCACGATGTCTGAATTTAAGACGTGCTGAATTTCCATCGAAATTTCAGGAGATAAGAAAACTTTTGAACCGTCAATTGGAGAGCGGAAAGTCACGCCTTCCTCTTTGATTTTACGCATTGCACCCAAGCTAAATACTTGGAAACCACCAGAGTCAGTCAAAATTGGTTTATCCCATTGAATAAACTCGTGCAGACCGCCGTGCTCTTTAATCACTTCTAAGCCAGGGCGTAAATATAAATGGAAGGTGTTACCCAAAATAATTTGTGCTTGAATCTCTTCAATATCACGAGGCAACATGCCTTTTACAGTACCGTAAGTACCAACGGGCATAAATACAGGTGTCTCAACAACACCATGTTCTAAAGTGAGTCGACCACGACGGGCGCGCCCCGACTGACCTAATTTTTCAAATTGCATGACACCAATCCATCAAGGCGAAAAAACAGTTCGCTGATCAAAAACGGCTATTTTCCTTGATTATGGTGTGTAGTTCTACTACTAAATGTAGCTATAGAGAAAAAATAAAAAAGCCATTTCAAGATAAAGCTGAAATTGGCTTTTAAATGTTTAAATTTACTTTTAAAAATTTGGTCTATAGTCAAAATTATCAGTCGCTAAATTATCTTTGAAAGGACGAATTTCTTTCTTGGATAATGTCATTGTATTGATCAAATTATTTGGGAAAATCTGGATGTGATTGTTGAATAACTCAACATTACGGTTAAAGATCGTAATAGCAGCACCGACATTTTCATTTTGCTCCTGAATATCATCCATCATTTTGCTGTACAGCGTATCTGCTTTCAGCTCAGGATAATTTTCAACAACAACGTTGAGGCTGCGAATGAGTTCTTTGCTCATTTTTTCGATGCTTTGTAGTTGAGAAATATCAGTATCATTAACATTTAAATTAAGGATTTGCTGACGAAGCTCAGTTACTTTTTCTAATGTTGATTTTTCAAACTCAGTGTAACGGCTCAAGGTCGTTTCTAAAGATTCAAGCGTTTTAACTTTTTGACGTTCAAAATTAGCCACTTCTGACCACGCACGTTTGGTCGCATTAAAGTAGCGTACAATCGTATTGCGAATATGAATGCCCCATACAATCAAAAGAACAAAAATCCCCAAGAAAATAATTAAACCAGTCATGATTACCTCGTTATTGTTGCCTTAATGGAACAGCGTATATTCCATTTATCTTTGTTCTAAAAAGATTTATCGGCTATTTATTGAATTAAATTAAGCATCAATTGTTGGAAACGCTGATATTCAGGCATCGTCATGGTTCGTAAATGACCTCTCAATGCTGGTATATCGTGGATTGCATCATGTTTACTCGTGATTCGGAAAAGATCTTGTTCACCGAGATAACATAAAATCTGTTCTTCATGATGATAAATTAAATCACCTGAAAAATGTTCAAAAAAATCATGTAACTTGAGTGTCAAACTTGGGCTAATACTTTTTGCAAGTTGATGCTGATCTAGACCAAAAATATTGAGTTTCTGATTAATTAAAATATCACTGCTTTGCCATGAGCGAGTATACGGTTCAAAAAAACGAGAGCGCTGATCACTAATAGCAATGCCCAAATTCGGCATTTGAAAAACAAAAGCACCCCATAAATCTTTATGGATTTCTTTGACGATTTTTTTATCGCTATTGCCATCTTGCAAAATTGGCATTTCAGTTACGTAATGGTATTTAAAAATCAGGACTTGATGTTTAGTCGTTCCATCGTCCCAAACGGTAGAAGCATAATGTGTAATTTCATTTGATTCAGTTCCACGATTAAACAGTGGGAAAGATTGCTTCAATTTACTTATTACAAGTAATGGTTGCGCCTGAATCGGAAGATAAGCAGGGAGTTGTTGGAAGTTCAAACCATAACGAAGTTGAATTATTCTTTGTTCTAAATATTCAATCACTTGTTCAAGTGGTTGTTTTGACTCATAAAGTAGATAAGCAAGAAAACCTGTCAAAAAAGCACCCAAAAAACTCCAAATAAATTGTAGATGGGGGTGTAGAAAATATCCAAAGATTAAAGTACTTAGACTAATTGTTGCCAATAAATAAGGCAAAATATTAAAAAAACGTAGGCTGTGATCTTCACGCCACGGATGCAAGGCATCTAGTAATGCTTGATCCGTGTGTGATGATTGTCCCGCATCCCACAGCCGAGCGATATTGCGAAAAACTTGAGCATTTTTTTTACGTCTTATATGTAATGCTTGTTGTACTGTATCGATCGGCATAAGCGTATTTAAATCAAACGATTAATTTGTCTATTAGCATAGCATCACCGTAGCTAAAGAAACGATAACGTTCTTTAACTGCATGCTCATAAGCCGACAAAATGTTGTCTCGATTTGATAACGCAGAAACAAGCATTAAAAGTGTTGATTCGGGCAAATGGAAGTTGGTAATCAAACGATCGACGATACAGAATTGGTAGCCTGGATAAATGAAAATCTGAGTATCACCTGTCCATGCAGCAATTTTGCCATCATTTGCTTGAGCTGCACTTTCCAAGGCACGAGTTGCTGTCGTACCGACTGCAATCACTTTATTACCACGTGCTTTGGTTTCTAAAATAAGATCAATCGTTGATTGTGGAACATCACACCATTCACTGTGCATAATGTGATTGGTAATGTCAGTTGTACGGACTGGCATAAATGTGCCTGCACCGACATGCAAAGTCACAAATGTTTTTTGCACACCTTTTGCTGCTAATTTTTCTAATAAATCTTGGTCAAAGTGCAAACTTGCTGTTGGAGCAGCAACGCTAGCAATTTTTTCAGGATCGTGGAAAACCGTTTGATATCGTTCTGTATCAATTTCTTCTGCTTCACGATTGAAATAAGGGGGGATAGGGAGCTGACCGTATTGATCAAGTATCGATAAAATCGGTTGTGAAAACTCAACCACAAACAGGTTTTCATGGCGACCTTGTACCGTAACTGGAACTGAATCTTCACCGATATAAAGTTCTGCACCAGCTTTAGGTGAATTACTTGATTTAATATGACAGTGAGCTGTGTGTGTGTCCAGCATACGTTCAACAAGAACTTCAATTGCCCCACCAGTTGCACGTTTACCTTTCAAGCGAGCCTTCATGACTTTGGTATCATTTAATACGAGCAAATCACCCTCGTTTAATAAATCCAAAATATCAGTAAAGCTATGATCATGGTAATGACCTTGATCATCGATATGAAGTAAACGCGAAGCGCTACGGCTTTCTAGAGGATAGCGAGCTATAAGTTCATCAGGAAGATCAAATGAAAAGTCTGAAAGTTGCATACATCTAAAACATTGCAGAAATTGTGCGTAGTATAGTCTTTTTTGTATTTTTGCGCTGAGCTGCTGATAACTACCTAAGAAAAATAACTGAATGATTTAAAAGTGAACAATAAGTTAAAGATGGGGTTTGACAATAAAATCAAACAGGTTATCATACGCAACACAAAGCATCGCACTCTTCCCGAGGTGGTGAAATTGGTAGACGCGGCGGACTCAAAATCCGCTGTCAGAGATGACGTGTCGGTTCGAGTCCGACCCTCGGGACCAAGATTCAAAGACCCCAAGCTGGTATTAAAGGCTTGGGGTTTTTTAATGCCGAAACATTTTTAATTTAAAATTTTATTCCGACAATAAATATAAAAGAGTATTGAGTGTTAGATTTAATTATAAAAGTATGACAAATTCTTTTAACGATCTTGCAGCTCTTTGTTCGGTTAGATAAAGCAAAAAGATTTACTTATAGATGGAAATTCTATTGAGAGCAGTGAGCAGCGATAACTGATTATATCGACAATTATTATGAATAAGACAAAGAGAAGATTGTAAAGGATTGTGCTGCTCAGGCTTTAGTGTGTTCTGAAAAGGTAAGCCATCTTGAAGTTAATTAGTTCATTAAAGAATACCCATAAAGTCTTTTTACTATGATCAGATGCGATAATAGAAATATATGATGATTTAAACATTCAACATGTAGCTAAAAATAAATCTTCGATTCATAATTCAATACGTTTAAATTTAATGAAATTTCACGTTTTGTTGCGAATTGATCTAATCAAGAATTGCCTTTTATGTTAAAGTTTGTTAATAGTAGTGATAGTTTTCACATTTTTTCTTATTAAAACGTAAATAACCGAATAACGATAATATCCGAGAGGCAAGCATGGCTATTCAATTACTAGAATTACAGCAAGCCGACAAGTTAAGTGCTTGTAAAATTTCTCTTTCTTTGGGTCTCACTTCAGAGCAAAATTTGCTTGAACAGTTCTTACAATTCAATAAAACATTAATGCAAGTCGGTAAAGCTTTACTTATTTTTCATCAAGAGCCTTATTTTTGGCATCACTGTTCAGAAAAGTTGACTGCAATTGACGCTACAAAAGTCACGAAAAGTTTGAATACTCTATTTGTAAATAATGATTTTATTGATGAAGCTCATCCACATTATTCAAATTTACTTTCGTTTGTACATGCGTTGAAATCTAAAGCACAATCCCTTGTCGCTGTTCATCTGAGGCATCCAGATCAGACCTCTTTAGGTTATCTAATTTTGTTTGATGAAGCTGTCCGAGATTTTAGTGCAGTTCAAAAACAACTTTTACAAGACCATTGTAAAAGCTTTATGCAAAAACTTGAATTGAAACTCAATCACGATGAACTCAAAGAATTATACGAACAAGAGTCCGCATTAAATTTTAGCAAGACAAAATTCTTTTCTATTATTTCCCATGATTTACGCGCTCCCTTCCATGGTTTATTGGGTTTTTCAGAGATTTTGGCTAAAGAGCGCGATACATTGGATGAATCTAGTATCCAAAACATCGCTGACTATCTCTATGAGACGTTACAGTCGACTTACAACCTGTTGGAAAGTTTGTTGAATTGGGCAATGGCTGAAGGTGGGCGTTTTGTATATCACCCAATAAATTTTAAATTAAGACAAATTACCGATATCGTGACAGATATTTTAAAAACCTTAGCGTTGAAGAAAAATATCCAATTGATCAATGAAGTAGATGAGAGTCTTAAAATCTATGCAGATATGAATATGGTGACTTCTTTGATCCAAAACCTTGTTTCAAATGCATTGAAATTTACGGATACGGATGGCGCAGGAAAAGTTTATATTCAAGCCCAACCTCAGGGCGAATTCGTGGAAATACGAGTGAAAGATTCTGGTTTGGGAATGACAGAAGAACAGATACAGAATTTATTTCAACCACGTATGACGGTGAGTTTAAAGGGCACAGCTGGTGAAAAAGGTGCGGGTTTAGGGCTTTCTTTGTGTAAGCGTTTTGTTGAGCTGAACCATGGTGAAATCAGTGTGACATCTCAAGAAGGTGAGGGCACCGTCTTTAAAGTTCGCTTACCTGCTGAACGCCAAAATGCTGAATTATCTACCGAACAACATAAATCGAAAGCGAAATTAGTCTAAAGTGATTTTAAAGATAACGATGTAACTGATATAACTACTAGAGATGACCTGACATCAGTTGAGCTTTTTTATATGAATGCGGAACAGCTACATAAAACCTTAGTTGCAAGCCAATATGCAGAACAAGTTTTAAATTTATACCAATCAGAATTAGAACAAGCCTATAGCAAAGATCAATTTTCAACCTCTTTATCTACCGAAACGATTCACCAAACCGTCCAAGAAACGGTTGCAGTTCAGACTGATGAGCAAGCATGGATGAAGGCATTGCGTATTTTGCGTGCTAAATTAATGTTTCGTTGGATTTGGCAAGATGCAAACCAATTAACCGATGTAGTGACACTGACTCGAGAGCTTTCTGATTTTGCTGATGCTTGTATCTGCGTTGCGAAAGATTTTGCGCGAAAGCCATTGATTGCTAAACACGGTGAGCCAATCGGTTATTCAGGTCAGGTTCAGGATTTGATTGTCATTGGAATGGGGAAACTTGGTGCAAAAGAGCTGAATTTATCCAGTGATATTGATCTGATTTTTGCTTTTGATGAGCAAGGTGAGACCAATGGTCGTAAATGTATTGATGTTCAGCAATTCTGTATTTTGTGGGGACAGAAGTTAATTTATCTATTAGACCATATCACTGCTGATGGTTTTGTCTTCCGTGTAGATATGCGTTTACGTCCGTGGGGTGACGGTTCAGCTTTAGCGATCAGTCATACAGGTTTGGAAAAATATTTGAGCCAGCATGGGCGTGAATGGGAACGCTATGCATGGATTAAAGCCCGTGTGATTACAGGTGGAAAAGAAGGCGAAGATTTGATGGATATGGCTCGTCCATTCGTCTTCCGGCGTTATGTTGATTATTCTGCATTCGCTGCGATGCGTGAAATGAAAGCCATGATTGAGCGAGAAGTTCTACGCCGTAATATCGAAGATGATATTAAATTAGGCGCTGGCGGAATACGTGAGATCGAGTTTATCGTGCAAGTTTTTCAGTTGATCTATGGTGGTTCCCGACGTGAGCTGCAAGATCGACAATGTTTAGTTAACTTGCATCATTTGGGTGATGCTGAATTATTAGATCAGCAAGCTGTTTTTGATCTTGAAGATGCTTATTTGTTTTTAAGGCGAGTTGAACATGCAATTCAGGCATTAAATGATCAACAAACTCAATCTCTACCGTCTGAACCTGAATTGCGCCAACGTATGATAGATACCTTGGGTTTTAGTGATTGGAATTCTTTCTTAAATGTTCTGAATCAAAAAAGAGATAAAGTCAAAGTTCAGTTTAAACAACTCATTCAAGAGAAAGAGTTCTCTGCTCCCATAGATGATTCTGTAGAACTAGAACAACGTCTGAATGCAGTTCTGGATGATGATGCTAAAAACTTGATCCAAAATTTTTGGCATGGGCAAGCACTACGTAAAATTCCTGCGAGTGCTTTAGAGCGGCTTAAGAAATTTTGGCCTCATCTAGTCGAAGCCATTTTACAATCAGATCAACCTCAAATGGCTTTATTACGATTAATGCCCTTGGTTGAGTCTGTATTACGACGAACTGTCTATTTAGTCATGTTGATGGAAAGTCGTGGTGCTTTGCAGCGTTTAGTAAAAATGGCGACAGTAAGCCCGTGGATCTGTGAAGAGTTAACACAATACCCCGTCTTGCTGGATGAGTTTCTTTCGATGGACTTTGGGTTGCCGCAACGCAAAGATTTAGAAGATTCCTTACGCCAACAATTAATGCGCATTGAAATTGATCAGGTTGAAGATCAAATGCGAGTATTGAGGTTGTTTAAAAAGAGCAACGTACTCGCTGTAGCTGCCAGTGATGTTTTGGCTGAAAGTCATTTAATGAAAGTCTCAGATGCATTAACAGATATTGCTGAAGTATGTGTCCAAGCGACTTTAAATTTAGCTTATCAAGCGATTGCGCAACGTCATGGTTACCCTGTCAACAGTCAGGGTCAACGATGTAGTTTGGATGCGCAAGCTTTTGCCGTCATTGGTTATGGCAAGCTAGGTGGTATCGAGTTAGGCTATGGTTCTGATTTGGATTTAGTATTTATTCATGACTTTCAAGAGCAAACAGAGACTGACGGACGTAAAGGGATCAGTGGTGCAGAGTTTGCGATCCGTGTTGCTCAGAAATTTATGTCCTTGATGACTACTCAAACACTTGATGGTCGGGTCTATGAAATTGATACCCGATTAAGACCGTCTGGTGAAGCAGGGATGTTGGTGACGAGTCTGAAAGCTTATGAGCAGTATCAACAAAAAAGTGCTTGGCTTTGGGAACATCAAGCGCTCGTTCGTGCACGTTCAATTGCAGGTGAGAAAAGTTTATGTGAGCAATTTGAACGGGTACGCTGTCAAATCTTAACTCAGGTTCGTGATGAAAATCAGGTACGTCAAGAAGTGTTAAAAATGCGTCAGAAAATGAAAGATCATTTGGGTTCATCTTCTGAGCAAAAAAAACATGGGATTTTTCATTTAAAACAGGACTCAGGTGGTATCGTTGACATCGAATTTATGGCACAGTATGCAGTGCTTGCATGGAGTGGGACGAATACAGATCTCGCCCATTTTTCCGATAATGTAAGAATTCTAGAAGATGCTGCTAAAGCAGGCTGCTTATCCAGTGAAGATGCCACAGCATTAATACACGCTTATCTCCGTGAACGAGCTGAGAGCCACCGTTTAGCACTTGCAAATCAATCTATGCAAGTTAATGCTGCGGATTGGCACGATACCCGCGAGATCGTTTGCAAGTTATGGCAAAGGTTAATTGATCCAAGTGCAATAGCATTGGAAAGTGAATGATTGTGTAAAAAAATGGAGTATGTGCGATGAGTTTGGCTGATCGTGATGGTTTTATTTGGCAAGATGGAAAATTAGTGGATTGGCGTGATGCAAAAATTCATGTCTTAACTCACACACTACACTACAGTATGGGCGTCTTTGAAGGTGTCCGCGCCTATGAAACCCCAAATGGTACAGCAATCTTCCGTTTGCAAGATCACACTAAGCGCTTATTAAATTCAGCAAAAATTTATCAAATGAATGTTCCATTTGATCAAGCGACATTAGAACAAGCACAAATTGACGTTGTTCGTGAAAA
The DNA here is from genome assembly GCF_000368765.1 of Acinetobacter junii CIP 64.5. Classification (GTDB taxonomy): domain Bacteria; phylum Pseudomonadota; class Gammaproteobacteria; order Pseudomonadales; family Moraxellaceae; genus Acinetobacter; species Acinetobacter junii. Next base: position 1,300,844 of record NZ_KB849655.1, on the reverse strand, counting down.
TAAATTAGCGTCTTGCTACCTTCGTCCATTAATTTGGATTGGCTCTGAGAAACTTGGTATTGCTGCAACAGATAACACGATTCATGCTGCTGTAGCTGCATGGGGGTGGGGCGCGTATCTTGGTGAAGAAGCGATGGCACGTGGTATTCGCGTAAAAACTTCTTCATTCACTCACCATCATCCAAACGTGACGATGTGTAAAGCTAAAGCATGTGGTAACTACACAGTTTCTATCTTGGCACACCAAGAAGTCGCACGTTCAGGTTATGACGAAGCAATGTTGCTTGACCCTCAAGGTTTCGTCTGCCAAGGCGCTGGTGAGAATGTATTCTTGATCAAAGATGGCGTATTACATACACCTGATTTGGCTGGTGGTGCATTAGAAGGAATTACACGTCAAACGGTGATCACGATTGCTAAAGATTTAGGTTATGAAGTGATCGAACGCCGTATCACACGTGATGAATTCTATATCGCTGACGAAGCATTCTTCACAGGTACAGCTGCTGAAGTAACACCAATCCGTGAGTATGATGACCGACAAATTGGTTGTGGTTCACGTGGTCCGATTACTACAGAAATTCAAAAGACTTTCTTTGATGCAGTCCAAGGTCGTAATGATAAATATGCAGATTGGTTAACTTACGTTAAATAAGTAAAACTCTGCGAAGAAAGCGAAGCTCATGCTTCGCTTTTTTATTGAAACAATGTCAATAGATTGCAATTAAATCATCATTAATCTTTCATCTAACTTCTTTAGCTTGGTCACTAAGATCAAGAATAAAATCAGAGAACGAATGAAGATTACTGTAGTGGGTGCTGGCTATGTGGGTTTATCAAATGCCTTATTGTTTGCTAAGCAGCATGATGTGGTTTTACTAGATATTGATAAAAGTCGCGTAAAGTTATTAAATCAAAAAGTTTCGCCGATTAGTGATACTTGCATACAACACTATTTAACTGAGTCGCATCTTGAGGCAACGACTGAAAAAGAGCGTGCTTATCAGGATGCTAAGCTGATTATTATTGCAACCCCAACAAACTATAATCCTGAAACCAACTATTTTGATACTTCTAATATTGAATCTGTCATCGATGATATTCAAAAAATAAACCCAAAAGCGCTGATGATTATTAAATCTACAGTGCCTGTGGGCTATACCAAAGAAATTTCGAATAAGCTGAAACTTAAGAACTTAATCTTTGCTCCAGAGTTCTTGAGAGAGGGGCAGGCCTTACAAGATAATCTCTACCCATCTAGAATTATCGTAGGTGAAAGATCTAAACGCGCAGAAAAGATTGCGAAATTGTATTTAAAAGCTACGGTCAGAAAGGATGCAGTTTTACTCTGTGTTGACTCAACTGAAGCTGAGGCCATTAAACTATTTTCAAATACATATTTGGCAATGCGAGTAGCATTTTTTAATGAGCTGGACACGTATTGTATAAAAAATAAACTAAGTGCTTTGGATATTATTAAGGGTGTGGGTTTGGATCAACGCATCGGTGATCACTACAATAATCCTTCTTTTGGTTATGGAGGTTATTGCTTGCCTAAAGATACCAAACAGCTTTTAGCTAATTATGATGATACTCCTCAAGAGCTGATTTCAGCGATCATTCGCTCTAACCAAACTCGCAAACAGGCGATCATTGAAGATATTAAGAGTCATAATGTTTCATGTGTGGGTATATTTCGCCTAACGATGAAAGCCGATTCAGATAATTTTAGAGAATCTGCTGTTCATGATGTATTACAAGGACTTGCTCAAGAGGGTATAAAGATTGTGATTTATGAGCCTACTTTGGATGCTAAAGAGTATTTTGGGCATCCGGTGATGAGTAGTTTACAAAGATTTAAATCGGCTTCTGATCTGATTATTGTCAATCGTATGGTGCCGATGTTCAGTGATGTCATGGAAAAAATCTACACGCGAGATTTATTTGGTATCAATTGATCAGGTGATAAAAACATAAATGGCTTGAAGGGTTTGACGAATTAATAATAAAAAAAGTTACAAGGTCTATGCTAAGATAGCTCAACATTCAGTGCATATTGTTTTGACGATTTGGGATTATTTCCCGCGCATTTAAAATAATATCTAAGGCATTTAAGGTTAGCAGATGGCAGACATTCAACAAGATTCGGCAGCTCATGAAGACAATATTATTTTGTGCATGAAATGGGGAACCAAGTACGGTGCCGAGTATGTCAATCGTTTATATAATATGGTGCAACGCCATCTTACTTTACCTTTTAAAATGGTGTGCTTAACGGATCGTACAGAAGGTATTGATCCGAATGTACAATGCTTCCCGATTCCTCCATTAGATTTGCCTGCAGGAAGTCCAGAGCGTGGGTGGAATAAACTCTCAACTTTTGAACCTGATCTGTATGGTTTAAAAGGCAATGCACTGTTTTTAGATCTCGATGTTGTCATCGTAGATAATATAGATTGCTTCTTCCAAGAACCAGGTGAGTTTCTGATTATTCATGACTGGAAGCGACCTTGGCGCATTACGGGGAATAGTTCGGTTTATCGTTTTAAGTTAGGAGCTTTTCCTGATATTTTGCCGTATTTTCGTGAAAATTTTGATGAAATCCGTCAGAAATTCCGTAATGAGCAAGCTTATCTATCTTGGTTTGTTCACAAAGAAGGAAAATTGAGTTATTGGAATGATCAGTGGTGTAAAAGCTATAAATATCATTGTCTAAGAAAAATTCCATTTGCTTATTTCCAAGCACCAGTAAAACCAGAAGGCGTTAAGATTATTATTTTTCACGGTGAAATTAATCCACCTGATGCAATCAATGGTGGTGGTGGTAAATGGTATCGTTATGTATTGCCATCAGATTGGATCAAGGATGCTTGGCAGTAAATCTGTATTTATGGAAGGTTTTGATTTATGAATCAGGGTTTGCATCCGCTTGATATCGTCATCGCATGGGTCGATGGGAATGATATCTCTCTGAAAAATAAACGCCGTCAATTTATGAATCAAAACGAACCATCAAATGCTTTGGGTGATACTCGTTTTGCAAGTAACGATGAAATCTATTTCTGCATCGCCTCAATTCTTAAGTATGTTCCATATGCAGGCACGATTTATGTCGTGACGGATCAGCAAACACCTTTGTGGTTAGACCAATTTTCCCAGCAAGGTTTATGTCCTGCTGAAAAAATAAAAATCGTTGATCATCTAGAATTATTTCGTGGATATGAGTTTGCTTTACCGACATTCAATTCACTAAGTATTGAAAGTATGTTGTGGAATATTGAAGGGATTTCAAATCATTTTATTTATCTGAATGATGATTTCTTTTTCAATCAACAGTCTGATTTAAGTGATTTTCTTATTGATGGTCAGATGGTGATATATGGACATTGGCAAGCAACACTCATCAAGAAAATGAAATATATTTTCCGAAAATTCTTACAGCAGAATTTTGGAAAGGTAGCTGAAGCGAAATATTCAACGGCTCAAATGTTGAGTGCAGATCGCGTGGGAATGACCAAATATTACGAAATTCATCATCGCCCTCATATTCTCAGTCGTGATTTGCTCAGTACTTATTTTAAGAATAATAAAGAGCTTTTAGACCAGCAAATTCAGTTCAAATTTAGGAACATTGATCAACTGTTACCAGTGGGATTGTCTAATCATTTAGCAATTCAATCTGATCAAGCCATTTTAAAAGATGATATTGATATTGCTTATTTAAAAGATGGTCGTAATTTGGAAAAATTTATATTAGCTTTATCTAATTCTGAGATTAAATTTGGCTGTATACAAAGTCTAGATCAATTGGAATCATTAGCTGAAGGACGCATCCGAGCCGCACTGATTCAAAAATTTACAGGGTTTTTACCCAGCCAAATTCAACCGACTACTGTGGTCTAAACGAAGGAAAGCAAATGAAAGTTGTGACTTATCTTATTAATTTAGACGGCAGTGATCAACGTTTAGCAAGTGCGACAGCTCAGCTCAATCAAGCGGGATGGGATTTTAGCCGATTCTCTGCTTATGATGGGCGAGGTAAAGCCTTATCTGAATTTGAAAACTACGATGATCTTGCTGCTCAGAAAATATTAGGGCGTAGTTTAATGAATTCTGAGTTGGGTTGTTATCTAAGTCACTACGGTTGTGCTGAAAAATTTCTAGAAACGGATGCCGATTATTTAGTTGTCTTAGAAGATGACATTGAAGTGTTGCCTAACTTTAAACAGAAGCTTGAATCTTTATTAAGTTATTTAGATCAACATAAAGAGTTGGATTGGTATACCGTCAATATTGCTGCTAAAAAGAAAAAATTAGCAAAAGACATTGTTGAGTTTGATCATTATACCTTGTGGCATGCATATTATTTCCCAATACGTGGTGTAGGCTTGGTTTGGTCTCGAAAAGGAGCTGAACAGTTTGTACAACTGGGTAAAATCATGACCGTTCCAGTCGATATTTTCTTCCAAAGTTGGTTAAGTAAAACAGGAAAAGGGCTTGGTGTTTGGCAGCCATTTGTGCAGCCAGCAGGTCTGGATAGTGATATTTTAGGTACTGTTGCTGCTCAAGGTATCAAACGGAAGCAACTTGAGAATCGAAGTGCTTCTCATGGATTTAAGAAGCAGAAGCGTATGTGGCGTGATCGCTTTTATGCAATTAAACATTTAATGTCTTGAGTCCTAGTTATAGACTGTAATAAATAATTTTCTTTATTTTGTTGAGTACATTTTATGAAGTTTTTTAAGAAGCTCTTCTATCTTTTGAAATTTTATACAATGTATTCAAACCAAAAAAGAGAAATAAATGAGTCAATAGATAACTACGCGGACCTGATCGTTCTCAATCCTGGTCAGCAAAATGCGGTTATTCCCAAAATTATCTGGATGTATTGGGAAGGCTCACTCCCTGAGTTTGTGCAGAAGTGCGTTGATAATATAAAAAAGAACAATCCAAACTATGTTGTAAACTTTCTAACACCTAATAATGTCAAAGAGTTTTGTGATATTGATTATGGTCGTTTAAAGCATGCGACACCACAACAGAAAGCTGATCTCATTCGATTTGAATTAATTTATCAACACGGTGGGATATGGTTAGATGCCAGTACAATTGTTTATGAAAATCTAGATTGGATTGAAAAGTTAGTTGCTCAACATCAAACGAACAGTTTTGCCTACTATCGAAAGAAAAATACTACTTGCCCAGACTTTCCTGTTTTAGAGAATTGGTTATTGGCAAGTTCTGCCAAAAATATGTTTTTTAAGTCTTGGTTTGAGGAGTTATTTAAAGCTATAGAATTAACACCAAAGGTTTATATTCAGCAGATTAAAGAAAATAACGAAAATTATCAGGACTATTTTCAAGAGATAGGCCGTTTAGAATATTTGGTTGCTTATGTTGCCTGCCAAAAAATTATGCGTACCACTTTACCGAGCATGACCTTGATTAACTGTGATCGGAATGCTTTTTTCTATCAAGTAAAAAATAAATGGATGAAAGAAAAAGTGTTGATTGATCTTGCCCTCAATTATCCGCCAGTTGAAAAGCCTAAGCTGATCAAACTGGCAGGAAAAGAAAGGGGAATATTAAGTCGTTATTACAGTAAAAAAATGTATTTTAACGACTCGTTTATTGATATCTAATCACTACTTTTTAGCAAGAAAGTTTTCTAATACTTTAAATTTTGGTCGTGTTTCAAAGTATTGTTCAGATGCTAATGACCCAACAATTGAGATATGACGTCCATCAAATGAATACGGTGTGTTTTTGGTTGCCATATGATCTGATTTAAATAGATCTGCTTGGCTTAACAATAATGTATTCGGATGTTCTGAAACGATTTTATTAATCACACTCGTTGCATATTTTTGCTTTGTAGCGAGTGGATTGTTCATATACTCATTTAGATTAAAGTCTCGCTCTAACCATATTGCACGTTTGAAAATTGAGCTGATGTTTTGATCAAAAGTATATGGTTCAGACATTACGATCACTTTCTTATTATTCATTTGTGCAACTTTGAGTAACTCACTAAATGAATTCTGCTGATTTTGACGAACAATATCAGTCCAACGACCAGCAAAAATAAGAACGTCATACTGAGCTATATGATTCTTCAGATAGTTTCGGTTGATTAAGCACTGCTGATAAGCTGTAGATGACTTGTCACCTGTAAACTCTTTATCAAGACTTGGATAGCACCAATTCGTACTGATCGTATGGATGTTCAAGTTTAGCTTTTTGCCTAGACGATCCCAAAATGGAATATTGTGACCTGCAAATGAATCTCCAAACAAAAGAGCTGATTTAGCATTTGTTGAGTTAGATGCTATATGACATTTTAATCCATTTTCTCCAACAGTCAGACTATGATCATCTTTAATGTTATAGAAACACCAACCATTCGAGACCATAGGCATCTGTATTTTCTCAATACGCTTTAGGTATTCTGCATTGGCTCGATTTTCTAACCCATCCTTACCTAGAAACTTATAAAATGGATAGAGAATCGCAATGCTTAAGATAAAAAGTAGATAAACATACTTTTTATTGATTTTATTCAGTTGAATACGACAAGGTTCAATATATTTGTAACTTAACCATCCTAAAACAAAAGATAATAAAAGAGCAAAACTGATATTGATAATACTTTTTTGAATTAGGAAATAGCTCAATAAAAATGAGATCGGCCAATGCCACAAATAAATAGAATATGAAGCACTGCCTAAACTCTGTATAAACTTGGGTTTCGTTAGTATAGAGTTTTGACGGTTGGCGATTAGAATTAAAACTGTACCCAAAACAGGAAGGGATGCAGCATAACCAGGCCAAGGCGTATCTTCGGTTAAAAAAATCAAGCTTAGCGCTAAAAGTCCAAAACCTGTATATTCAATAATTCTTTGCTTAATCGATGATAAAGAATATTGGTTAAAATAAAAGTACACCAGTCCACCTGCAATTAACTCCCATGCACGTGTTGAGAGTTTAAAGAAAGCATATATCGGATTTTCTGGTGTAAGTTTTACAGACAACAAAAATGAGCAAGAAAATAATATTAGAAGTAATATGCCTATATATTTAGTTTGTTTTGTAAGCTTTTTAAATGTGTACAAAATGATGGGAAAAAGGATGTAGAACTGCCATTCAACAGCTAAAGACCAGGTATGCAGTAATGCTTTATCATGTGAACTAGTTGCAAAATAGTCTCCTGATTGCTCATAGAAGAGATTATTTGATAAGAAAGTGAGACTGTATCTCGCATCTTTAGCAAAGTTTTTTAGATCTTCTGGGATAAACACAAATAGCCCCAAAGCCGTTAAAACTAAGACTAAGAATAATAGTGCGGGATAAATACGAATAATTCGAGATAAGTAAAAATCAACAAAAGAAAAATTATTGTGTTCAAGCTTTTCCACAATGATTTTTGTCATCAGATAGCCTGATATCACGAAGAAAACATCAACGCCCAAGTACCCAGCAGAGAAACCGAATACATTGAAATGGAAAAGAACAACAAAAACTACAGCATATGCTCGAAGTCCATTGATATCCGTTCGAAATTGCGATCCGATCATTAATAATTACTAAAAAGCAAAAATTATATTTTACAGAATCAAGGTTTGACGAGCGAGTTTGTATTAATTTTTTTAAATGATTCAACCGCACTATTTGGTGAAAGATTATAAACATCAATATGATTTTCTTTAAAAAATTCAGAAGCTGCATCAAATGCAGGTAATGTTAAATCTAAATATTGGTCTAACATTGTAGGTTGTTTGTTTTCTTTATCTTCATAAAATCTAGGCTGTGAAAAATTATTCATATCTAGACCAGCAATATAGATTTCTTTGAATCCAATAGAATATGCTACCTGTAATGCAACGTAAGCTACTGTAAAATAATCAAAAACAGCATTAAAGATATTGGTAGAGAAACCGAACTGACTATATAAATGAAAATAAGATTGAGATAGATCAACAGGCGTCTGTTTACCCATAAATAAATCAATCGTTTTATCTTGTGAAATAGTTTCGATCACTCTAATGGAGCATTTAATTGTATTAGGATGAATTCTTCTCAAGATTACGTCAAGACATCTTGGTGTTGTAAAAAGGGTGCAATCACTCTGCAAGACTTTCATCACGAGGTCAAAACGATTACCCGTAAAGTTGTGATCGATAATTACATAATATTTGAAATGAATATAATCTAATGAAATTGCACCATTTACTCCGATGAAATCATATTCTGGATTATTGAAAATGTTATGGTCAATGTTCTTTACTGATGGTCCTGTTGCAACGAGGACACATTTCCTTTTGCTAGTTGTGACTTGATTCGTATTATCTGCGATTAATTTTTTACGGAAAAAGACTTTTTCTAAGTCACCCTGAGCATTACGCTGCACAGAAAAGTATGGCCAATAGCGACGATTATGCTTATATTCTTTAGGCAAACACATTTTATAAATAAACTTAGTGATATTTCTGAAAATATGATGAAAAAGAAAAGGTTGCATTGCTTGGCTCTTGGCAGATTACTTTTAAAAGATGACTATATTATTTAGCGTGCCAATTATATGTCAATTTCTTTAAAACAGTTATTGAATTGACAAAACACACGATAAAAATAAAAATCAACCTAAACACATATATTTAAGTTGATTGTTATTGCTAATTTTGGGATGAGATTGCTAATCTGTTAATCATCCAAAGAAAATTTATTTTTATCTTTATATTTTGCTTTTAATTTGTGTAGTGAATTACTAAACCAGTTTCTTTGTTCGTCAGGGCGTGTAACTTTATTGCCTTGATAATTGATTTGAGTCGCTTTTTGAAATGGACCATAAGCTTTTACTAAATAGTCTTCAGGTTTATAACCATTATCCAACGCTTCTTGATAATATTGATCAAATAACTCAACTAAGTCTTGTCTTGGATGAGGCATGATTTTTCCATCAAACCAATGTTTTTGATTGTTTTTTTCTAGGCGCGGTAACGAGTATTTATGGCTAAACTGAGTACCCATGTCGGAGTAATGAAGAATTTTGATATCTTCTATTTTTAAGCCTTCACCATCAATACAGTTGTATGAACTATTGTAGTTTTGGACTAGATGTGGTTGGTCTTTGATTAGTTGCATTAACTTCTTGTGACCATCTGGATCAGATTGCAACGTTTTAAGTGAAGGTAAATATTGTTTAGCTTTTTCACAATCCCAAACACAAGTACATAAACGAGCTGAACTTTTGCCACCTTTGGCGATGACGATTGCATCATCTTTCATCGGATGCGACCATAACTCAGCAATATCACATAAAACGATGACATCAGCATCCATATAGATCGAACGCCCTTCAAAGTTGGATGATTCTGGAATTGCCCATCGAAAACCTGAAAAAGGAGTCGCCCATTTTTCAGTATGCCAACCTTCACTAGCTTCTTGATTACTGTACCATGGACTTTTTGTATCATGGCTTAATTGCATCCAAAAAATTTCAATAGGATGTTGAGTGTGTTTTCGAATACTGTAATCTAAAACCATCATTTGTTCTAAGTCACAGTTGTTGGGATCACACCCAACGAATACTTTAATTACGTCATTGTTCATATCTGCAATCACTTCATCATATATAAATCAATGCAGTATGTAGAAGATAAAATCTTTAAGGAACTGCACGATAAAATTAAAACCAACATTGTAAGTCTATATTCTTTACATGACTAGCATTGAAATGTATTGTGCAATAAACTCCACTATGATTTTGATAGAATAAATAGTGCGTTCTAATTTATTGTTGTATTTACAAGATAGAATATGAATGATAGTTTCTTTGTGCCTTACTTTTAGTGGCTTATATTGTTGTATATGAAGATCAACCTATGAGAAATTATGTAATAAGTCTTTCAAATGAGTCTCAACGTAGAAAGCATATTCATACTGAATTTACTAAAGAGGGATTAGTATTTGAATTTTTTGATGCGATTACTCCCATCACTTTATCTTCAACAGCACTTGATCTAGGCATAACGGTCGATAAAACTGATTTACATCCAAATGAAATTTCTTGCATATTAAGCCATGTCTGCTTATGGAAAAAAGCTGTTGATGAAAAATTAGATTATATTGCCATATTTGAAGATGATATTTATTTAGGTAATTCTGCTCAATTTTTTTTGAAAAATTCTCAATGGATTTCTGAGCAATGTGAAATAGTTAAATTAGAAACTTTATATCGTAAGGTATTTCTTTCTAGAAAAGATGAGCCTTTAACTCTTGAAAATAAACGTGAATTAGTAGTACTAAATGGTCCACATATGGGGGCTGGTGGATATATTTTGTCACGTCGCGCCGCAGAATCTCTAATAGATTTTACGGCTAGGCTATCAGAACTTATACCTATAGACCATATTATATTTAGGGCTTATCCAGAAGAATCCCATCAAAAAATATATCAGTTATCGCCAGCGCTATGTATTCAAGATGTAATTTTAACTGACGGTGAGACAAATTTTCCTAGCTCGTTAGAGGAAGTTCGAAATATTCGTAAAGGAGAGATTAAAGTTAAAAAGAAGTTGAGTTTAAGGGCCAAAGCTCAGCGTGAACTTGGGCGCCCATTTCTACAAATACTATCTTTTATTCAAATTGGAATATGGTTTTTTCAAGGGAAAAAAGTGACAAAAATTAAGTTTAAATAGTAATTTTATATCATTATTGAATTTTTCTTATAGTGTTCATCTGAGGCATTTATAGCTCTAAACCGCTTATATCCCCACATGTATTCAGTTGGAAAGCGGTTGATCATTTGCTCTACCGCTTTATTTAATGCAGTTGTCGCAACTTCTATATCTCGATCATAGAGTTCAGGATCATTGAGATCATCACAGTAGACCTCAAAACCTTCACCACCCTCTCTACGGAAACAACTTAATCCCACTAAACGGCATTGAGTTTTTTGTGCCATTTTGCTGGCTAAAGTACTGGTTAAGCAGGGAACTCCAAAAAAAGGAACCACGACACCACCAGAGGGTTGAGGGACATGATCTGGCAGAATTACACTGAAACCACCTTGTTTGAGGTTTTTGAATAATGCTTTAACACCGTTGGCATCAGTTGGAACTAGTGTCGCGTTTAACCGTTGGCGAGCATGTAAAGCAAAAGCATTAAATCCTGAGTCTTTCATGGGTTTATACATAATGGTAGGAATACCATATTGGTGTACCCATGCATTCATCATTTCCCATGTACCGAGGTGAGGGGTAATAATTAAAGCACCGCGGGGGTCATTTAATGCATTTGTTAGTACATCTAAATGATGAACCATCTTTATTTGCTGGATACTCCATTCTGGAGGCATTGCCCAGCATTTCCCAGATTCGATATAACTTAGACATTGCTTTGTCACGCTTTCTTTAGCAAGCTTTTCACGCTCACGCTCAGGAATATCTGGATAAGCAAGACTGAGATTTACCCGTGTTTTCCAAAGCATACTTTTATTTGGATTTTGATTAATAAAGTAAGCCGCCACTTTTGCAATACTGCGCAAAAATGCTAAAGGTAGAATACGGAGTAAAGTGGTATAAAACGACATTGCGATTAATCTTGTTTATTCGCGTTGCCTTTGAGGACCATATAAATGAGGGCGACAAAGATTAGAAGTGCACCTGCTAAGCTACTAACGCAAAAATATAAAATGCGTTCATTGGTCGTCATATTGAAAAGTTCATTTGCTAAGATATAGCGCATAAAAAACCATTGTGCCAAAGAAAACACAATAATCACAATTGCATGTCGACGTACATCAGGACGCATTGCCATAACAATGACCTCTCAATAAAAAGCAGTTCATTATGCCACTAGCATAGATATTCTCAAAGTATAAATTATCGTACCAACGCTCTCCAAAAGGAGGAGATCTGATAGCCATAAAAAAACCCTGTACGAGACAGGGTTTTTATTTAATCCATAAAACTACAGATTATTTTTCTTCAGCTTTCGGCTTTTCACGTAAACGAATGCCTAAGTCACGCAATTGATTTGCTTCAACAGGAGCTGGAGCTTGAGTCAATGGACATTCAGCAGTCTTCGTTTTCGGGAATGCGATCACATCACGAATTGAAGATGCACCAGTCATCAACATGATCAAACGGTCAAGACCAAAAGCCAAACCACCGTGTGGAGGCGCACCATAACGTAATGCGTTCAATAAGAAGCTGAATTTTTCTTCCGCTTCTTCTTCGCCGATACCTAAAGCTTCGAAAATTGCTTTTTGCATTTCTAGTGTATAGATACGAAGTGAACCACCACCGATTTCAGTACCGTTCAATACCATATCGTATGCAACTGACAATGCCGCACCTGGATTGCTCTTTACTTCTTCAACACTTGATTTTGGTAGTGTGAATGGGTGGTGAACAGAAGTCCATTTGCCATCATCAGTTTCTTCGAACATTGGGAAGTCAACAACCCAAAGTGGAGCCCACTCGCACGTTGCAAGATTCAAGTCATGACCGATTTTCACACGAAGAGCGCCCATCGCGTCATTTACGATCTTCGCCTTGTCTGCCCCAAAGAATACGATGTCACCGTTTTCAGCACCAACGCGTTTGAGTAAATCAAGTACGATTGGTTCGATGAATTTAACGATTGGTGATTGAAGACCTTCGATGCCTTTCTCAAGTTCATTGACTTTAATATAAGCCAAGCCTTTAGCACCGTAGATGCCTACGAATTTAGTGTATTCGTCAATCGCACTACGTGGTAGTGAACCTGCACCAGGAACACGTAACGCTACAATACGACCTTTAGGATCTTTTGCAGGACCAGCGAAAACTTTGAACTCAACGTCTTGCATCAAGTCTGCAACGTCAACCAATTTCAATGGAATACGCATATCTGGTTTATCAGAAGCATAATCACGCATTGCGTCGGCATAAGTCATACGTTCGAATTTATCGAATTTTACATTCAATAATTCGTTGAACATTTTAACTGTTAAGCCTTCCATTAAATCCATGATGTCATCGTCACTCATGAACGATGTTTCAACGTCGATTTGGGTAAATTCAGGCTGACGATCTGCACGTAGATCCTCATCACGGAAACATTTCGCGATTTGGTAATAACGATCAATACCACCTACCATCAACAATTGTTTAAACAATTGTGGTGATTGTGGAAGCGCGTAGAAACTACCATTTGAAACACGGCTTGGTACTAAATAGTCACGTGCGCCCTCAGGAGTTGCACGAGTCAAGATAGGTGTTTCAACGTCTAGAAAACCGTGATCTTCGAAATAGTTACGAATTAAGTTAGTAACTTTAGAACGGAAGCGTAAACGATCTAACATTTCTGGACGACGGATGTCCAAGAAACGATATTTCAAACGAATTTCTTCAGAAATATTGGTATTTTCGTCATTTAATGGGAATGGCGGAGTTTCAGAAGCAGCAAGAACTTCGATTTCTTTTGCCAAAACTTCAATTTGACCACTCACCATGTTGGCATTTTCAGTACCTTCATAGCGACGACGTACACGACCTGTAATTTTTAAAACAAATTCAGAACGTGCTTTATCCGCAGTAGCGAATGCTTCTGGTGTATCAGGATCAATAACGACTTGAACTAAACCATCACGGTCACGCATATCAAGGAAAATCACACCGCCATGGTCACGGCGACGATGAACCCAACCGCATAGAGTAACTGTTTGATCGATTTGGGCTTCAGTTAAAGAGCCACAGTAATGAGTGCGCATCATATTGAATTATTTATCCAAACTATATTGGCTAGAAGGTGAATGCGTAAACAGCGCAGCACCAATGAAGGGGAGATTATGCCTTGTTGAACGTATAGTCTCAAGTCTTAATGCTTTAACAGAATCTTAAACATCCGCTTTTAATTAAAATGAGCTTTAGTTCTTATTTCGATCTAAAAATAATAGGACTAAACATGAGGCAGTAAATAGTATTAATCCTGTCTGAGTGAACTCATTAATTGATTTACCGATAAAAAAATATCGTTCGGTGTTCCAAAGATCAGAATGGATGTGGCGACTATAGCCCCAAACAGATAACATTCCAGAAATTGTTGAAATTATTAAGCTTATGATCATGAATAATTTAATTTTTACAGGAACAGCTTTCGGTTGCTTATGGGTATGGTAATAGCTTTTACACATGCAAAAGATAAAAGGTAAAGCAACTACAGATGAAGTAATTTGCAATATGAAATGTAATGGATAATTCAAACCAAATATTGAAATGTTCTGAGCCAGTAAATTTCTAAAAGCGAAAGTTCGAAAATCGAGATGCGTTAAACCATCCCATACTAAGTGGGTTGCGGTACCGATGATAATTGCAAAACAAGTCATTAATACGAAAGTGATGATTTGATCAAACGATTTAATATTTAGAGGATGAATGATTCCAAGTACTCGATACATCACAGGGCGATAGATCAGATACCAAAGTAAGCAGAAAAATAAACCTATCGGAAGGTTGGGAAAAATAACTCCTGACCATTGGTGTGCGATAGGTAGATTGGCTTGAGTAAATAAACGATATAAATCAGGTGTCATGCATCCAATCGCCAAAGCAGCAATAGGAAGATGTCCTTTAGTCAGTTTTGATAATGGTGGTGCAAGTACAGCGTGGGAAAGTGTAAAAGGCATATCGTTAGAAAACGAGTTTTTATGAAATCATGGAGCAGCAGTGTAGCAAATGTTTCGTGTTGTGATGTTTCTTATTGCAAATTGGATGAAATGTTATAATATAACAAAAATAAATTGGTTCGAGATAATGTTCATGTTGTTTTATAAAAATATATTAACGCTGTCTATATTAGCAGCTGTTTCTGTAACAGCTTTTGCTGCTGAAAATGAAAAAGTTGAAAGCTTAGAAACGATTAGAATCAAAGCGCATCCATTGGAACAAACCTCACAGGATTTTGCGGTAGCCGATAGTGTGATCGATCAAACTAAATTATCACAAGGTGCCGTAACCATTGGGGATGTACTTGGGCAACAAACGGGGATTTATTCAAATCAGTTCGGCGCTGGTTCAAGTCGTCCTGTCATCCGAGGTCAAGATGGTGCTCGAGTTAAAATCTTACAAAACTCATCTGAAAACATTGATGTATCGACCTTATCACCTGATCATGCGGTAACTGTAGATCCTGCATTAGCAAAACAGGTCGAAGTGATTCGTGGTCCTTCTACATTATTATTTGGTGCAGGTACAGTAGGTGGTTTAGTCAATGTGATTGACAGTAAGTTACCTACGCAAATGCCTGAAAAAGGTTATGAAGGAAATGTTGGATTACGCTACAACACGGGAAGTGATGAAAAGCTGGCAAGTGCTGGTGTTACAGTTGGTTTAGGCGATCAAGTAGCATTACGTGTTGAAGGTTTAAAACGTGATGCGAATAATTACATTGCACCCGATTATTTTCATGAAGGTGAAAAAGAGCGCCGAGTTGATAATACTTTTGCTGAAGGTCAAACTGTAAATGTTGGTTTGTCATGGATCTACGATCGTGGTTTTACAGGGATTTCTTACAGTAATCGTCAAGATAAATATGGTCTACCTGGCCATAGTCATGAATATGAAAGTTGTGAAGCTCATTTAGTTGGGACTCCACATTTACATTGTGGTGATCATGAACACGAAGATGAGCATGGTGGTGATCATCATGATGAACATGAAGGTGAACACGTACATGAAGCCGGACCGTGGATTGATTTAAAATCTGAACGTTATGACATTCGTTCTGAATTAGACAATCCGTTCAAAGGTTTTAAGAAGTTTAGAGCGCAAGCAAGCTATACAGACTATCAGCACGATGAAATTGAAGAAGATACGATTGCTACTCGCTTCAAGAATAAAGCATATGATGGACGTGTTGAGTTGGTACATAACCCAATCGGTGCATGGGAAGGCGTGATAGGTACTCAGTATGGACAACAGAAATTAAATTTAACGGGTGAAGAAGCATTTTTAGCGCCAAATACGACAAAAAAATGGAGTCTTTTTGCCCTAGAACATGCTCAATTCAATGACGTACATGTTGAGTTGGCAGCTCGTGTGGATCAACAAAAAATCGATATCGAAGATTCAAGTAAGAAAGATTTTGATGGTTCAGCATTTTCTGCTTCAGGTGCCGCTAACTGGGAATTTGCACCAGACTATAAACTTTCTTTAGTTGCATCGCATCAACAACGCCTACCACTAGCTCAAGAGTTATATGCTGATGGTAAACATTTTGCGACCAATACTTATGAGTTAGGAAATGATCAGCTCAAAAAAGAGCAGTCGAACAATGTGGAATTAGGCTTCCATTATGATAACAACCGTTTTGATTATCATATCCATGTTTATCATAACTGGTTTGATGACTACATTTACGCACAAACTTTAGATCGCTACGAAGACTTCCGCCTAGTAAAATATACTCAAGACAAAGCACGTTTTTATGGAGCTGAGGCAGAAGCTGCTTACCAAATTTCTCCTACATACAAAATAGGTGTGTTTGGTGATTACGTGCGTGGAAAAATCGACAATGAAAATGCTCCACGTGTTCCAGCGGGGCGTTTAGGGACTAAAGTAAATGCTGATTTTGGTGATGGGTTCACTGGATCTGCTGAGTATTATCATGTCTTTAACCAAGACAAAATCACGGCATATGAAACCGAAACGCAAGGTTATAATATGTTGAATCTTGGTGTCGCTTACTCGGGTGAATATAGTAATTTAGGTAATTATCGCGTTTTTCTAAATGCAAATAATCTTTTAGATGATCAAATTTATCAACATGCATCGTTCCTTTCAACGATCCCGCAAGTTGGTCGTAATTTTACAGTTGGTGTAAATTTTAACTTTTAATTTTCACTGAAATCTTATTGAAATATCAATCTATAAGCTCTAGCCTTGGTTCATTAGGCTAGGGCTTTTTCTGTTTATATGCGCATCTTCCAAAAAATTCATCAAAAGTTAAACTGGTCAGGTCGACGTTACATGGCAGTGATATTATGTATTTTAGCGATAGGATATATTGCTTCTGCAATTTATCATACGGTGAAACCTATTCCTAAAGGATTGAATTTCACTGGTCAATTACGTCATGCCAATGTGAAATTTCTAGCAGACCAAACTTATGTCGATGCGCAAGGAACTCAACATTTCGATCAGAAAATTTTTACTGAAATTTTTAAATTAATTGATGATGCACAAACCACAATTGTGCTGGATATGTTTTTGTTTAATCAAGAAGTAGGTCAATCCAAGATTCAGCAAATCCCTTTGATGCAAAAATTAACAAATGCATTGATTCTAAAGCGACAACAGAACCCGAACATTCAAATTGTACTGATCACTGATCCAATCAACTCGGTATATGGTGGGATTGCACCTGAACATTATCGTTCATTGCGCCAAGCAGGTATTGATGTAATCGAAACAGATTTGAAACCTTTACGTGCATCTAATCCACTTTGGTCTGGTTTTTGGTATATCTGTTGTCAGAATCTAGGCAATAGTTCAGAAGGTGGATGGTTAAAAAATCCATTTGGCGACGATAAAATCACTTTACGTAGTTATTTAGAACTATTTAACTTCAAAGCAAATCATCGAAAAACTTTGGTTGTGGATACGGAACAAGGTTGGAAAAGCTTAGTGACTTCTGCAAATCCACATGATGGCAGTTCACATCATAGTAATGTTGCTTTAGTTGTAGATGGTCCAACTGCGGTTGATATGCTACAGACAGAGCAAGCAGTTGCATCTATGTCTAAGGGCTCAAGTCCTGTTGTGATCATGGGTGCATTTGCTGAGGATAAGAGCTTGCCACAAGTGCAGGTACTGACTGAAAAAGCAATTTATGATGCTGTAATCAAGATGATAAATGAGGCTAAAGCTCAAGATCATTTAGATATTGCTATGTTTTATTTATCAGAACGACAAATTATTGAGGCACTTAAACAAGCTAAAAAGCGTGGTGTTGATGTGCGGATGATCTTAGATCCGAATAAAGATGCATTTGGTCGACAAAAAAATGGTATACCCAATCGACAAGTTGCTTCTGAATTGAATGCTGTTGGTATTCCGATTCGATGGTGTGATACACATGGAGAGCAATGTCATAGTAAAATGCTGCTTAAATATAATCATCAGCATGCAGAGTTGATTCTTGGTTCCGCAAACCTAACTGCACGTAATTTAAAAAATTATAATCTTGAGACCAACATGAGAGTTGTTGGGAATACACAAGCACAGGTTTTTCGTGATGCAGAGACATATTTTAATTCATCGTGGAATAACCTAAATGGCCGTCAAATGACGGTTGATTATTCAAAGTATGCAGATGAATCAAAATTTAAATATTGGATATATCGTTTTATGGAATGGTCTGGATTGTCGACGTTCTAAAAAGAAAGAGGCTTATAGCCACTACTGTCCCATAGTTTGCTTTAAATAAAAAAACCTGAGTCTAAATAGTTAAAATATGAGTGCAAACAAACACTTTAACTATAAAGGACTCAGGTTTTGTCACATCAGAATACCGTATTTCATCAATTACTCAAACCCATTCTAAGACAAGATTTTGAACGTCTGGCTAAACTGCACCACTCTGGGCAAAAATTAAGATCAGCCACCCG
>NZ_KB849655.1:1185746-1281677 GCF_000368765.1 Acinetobacter junii CIP 64.5 | reverse complement strand
CTGAAGTCATTTCTAGGTCGAAGCCGCAATGCGATACAAACGCAAATATGGATTGCATTAATTGCCTATTTGCTGGTGAACTTCGCTAAACACATGGCACAAGAAGGATGGAGTGTTCAGCGTTTACTGAGAATTATTCAGGTCAATTTATTTGAAAGGAAACTTTTAAGGTCACTCTTTGTGCCTGATAAAAAATGGCGAAAACAAGAAGAACCTCAATTGAGGTTCATCTTGTGATATTTGTGGGACAGCAGTGGCTTATAGCCTCTTTTTTCATTATGGATTAGGTGGAATCAATTGATCCAAATCCTTATCAGCAAGTTGATCTAATTCACTTAGATCAGTTTGAATTTTCCACTGGCTTTCATCTTCAACAGGGTTGGGCAAACGTGCTTCAAGCCAATCACAAACGGTATTGGGATCAAATTCAGGATGGTTACATTGAATGACCCATGCCAAAAAGTCTTTTGCTTCACCATTCATATAGGGTGGTGGTGACACAGGGAAAAATTGTGTTGGTAAGCGCTCGTTGGTTGATAAGTAATTCAGAACATGTCCAAGTTCTTGAACAGTTTGCCATGCCAGTGCGTGTTCTACATTAATACTAAATTTAAACCACCACGCATGTTGCTCGTCTGTGCCATGTGCAATGATTCTTTCCTTTTGCACGCTTGGAATTTTAGAAAAGAAATCGTAAAGACGATCAAAATTCATTTCAGACACTGAACCACTCCAATACTAAAAAAAAGATATTAACATACTTAAGTTATGCTTCATTCAACATCAGCCCATCTTATAAATTTTACTGGTTGTCGAAAAAAATATTATTACTACAGTGCTGGTGCTTTTCTGTACTAAACTAATTGTAGAAATCATTTTGAGGTACTAGAAATGAGGAAAAATAAACTTCAAATTTTGAGTTTAACTTTGGCGATCAGTGCTTTGCCAGCCTTAAGCTACGCAAATAACTGGAGCGGCTATCGAGGAGTTGAACGTCGTCCATATCATGAATCTCAACAAACTTATCAACCTCCAGCTCAAGATCCTTTTGCGTTCTCAAATCAGCGTTATACACCTACAGCACCACCGAAGGGGTATTATTATCAACCCTACCAAAATAATCACTACTCTTACCAATATCGCCCAAGTGTCAGTATTGAATACTATCCTGAGACTCACTCTGAACATACATATCACCGAGAGGCATTTGTAGTCGGAAATGAGTTACCAAGTGAGTTTCGGAGTGAGCGTTATGTGATCCGAGATTGGGATTATTATTCTTTACGCAAACCACCACGTGGACGCCATTGGGTGATGATCGATGGAAGATATTTTTTAGTGACTGATGATAATTTTAGAATCGAAATTATTCGATGAGCTTTAATACCTTAGGTTGAGATATCTCCATAGTTTCTCAGTATTGATTACAAAGTTTTGCAATCTCATTCGTTTTATTCATGGTTTCTCCTAGAGTTTTGCTTAATCTGAGTTCAGATCAAAACAGAGGATCAAACAATGAAAAAGACAGTTATGTTGTTGGTATCAAGTTTATTATTTGGTGCATCTGCTTCAGCAATGGCAGATTCAAATCGTTGGAACAATCATCACGACTATAAAGATCGTTATGAGCAGCGTTACGATCGAAATGACCACCGAAATGATCATAGAGATCCACCGCGATGGTCAAATGCAGATCGTGGAAACCATTATGGACAACGAGTAAACTTTAAACGTGGCGAGCGTTTACCATCGGAATTCCGTAGTAAACGTTATGTGGTTTCAAACTATCGCTATCATCGTTTATATCAGCCACCACGTGGTTATAACTGGATGCAAGTACAAGGAAAATACGTGTTGGTTGATTCAAAATATCGTGTTTATCGAATCGCATAACTTAATGAATTTAAAAGCAGCCGTAAGGCTGCTTTTTTATGCAAGCTCATCGTCTTGAGGTCGAGGTGTTTTATTTGCTGGAATTTGCTGTTCCTGCTCTTTGCCTCGGATCACAGAGGGGTAGTTCCATGAAGCAAAACGGACAATCAGAATAGCCAAAGCTAAGATCAAAATGGATCCTGTGATGATGACCTGATCCATAGACGCTTTGTGATTATGTTGAATATCTGCGATAAGCAAGCGTGTAAGTGCTGTGATTGCAACATAAATCAGAAATCGTACAGGCATATGGTTGGTTTTGAAGTAAATTCCAACCATAGCGCCAAGCTCTAAGTAGATAAATAATAATAAAATATCATCAATCGTCGCATATTTTTTGACGGTTAAAATATCAATTACGGTATGAACTGCTGACCACGCGATCATACAGCCAATAATAAACAAAGCTAAATAATGGAATGCTTCAACGGCATAGTGACCAAATCTGTCAAATAAGCGTTGAATGCTTTCGAGTCTCTCTTTTGAAGTCGGCATAAAGATTAAATATTCTATAAAAATGTATAAAGATATTATGCAATTGTTGTGCAAAAATTTAATTATTGACATAAAAAGCTGCCTAAACCAGATGATTTAGGCAGCTTCTAACATTACTTTACTTTGGAGTTAAGATTGATTTGTAAAATAGTCTTCACTGAAGTTCATGATGAGATCAGAACCAGCTTCAACTTTCTTAATGCGTGCCTCTAACTCAGGCAAGATACGAGTCACAAAGTATCGAGCTAAAGCAAGTTTGTTTTGATAGAAGTCACCTGACTTATCTTTAGCAGCAGCAGCAATTTTTGCAAACATGTAGCTGAAGCTGAGTAAGCCAACCGCATGTAAGTAATCTACAGCAGCAGAGTTAGGGAACTCTACATTCTCAGCTGCTTGCTCAATGATGAATTGAGTAACCGCTTCTACTTCAGTTGCTGCATCTAAAGTTGCATCTTTAATGAAGTTCAAATCTGCATCTAATGTATTTGCAAAGTCACGAATTTCAGCAATGTATTCAGCGATGAAAGCACCACCATTCTTAATCACTTTACGACCGATTAAATCTTGTGATTGAACACCGTTCGTTCCTTCATAGATTTGAGCAATACGAAGATCGCGGATACATTGTTCCATACCCCATTCACGGATAAAACCATGACCGCCAAATACCATTTGTGCATCTAGCGTTGCTTGGAATGCTGTATCTGTTAGATAAGCTTTAGCGATAGGTGTTAAAAGCGCAACACGGTCATTGGCTTTTTTAACAGCTTCAGCATCGGTTGAGAACTTCGTAATATCGAGCTGTTGACCGACATAAACAGCAAATGCACGTGATGCTTCATTGTTAGCACGTACGTTTAGTAACATACGACGAACGTCACCGTGAACTAAAATGCTGTCTGCAGGTTTGCTTGGTGACTGAACACCTGAAGCGCTACGACCTTGTAAACGATCAGTGGCGTATTGTGCAGCATTTTGATAAGCAAATTCAGAAGCACCTAGACCTTGGATACCCATCGATAAACGTTCATAGTTCATCATGACGAACATCGCTGCAAGACCTTCATTTTCTTTACCAACGAGGAAACCTTTAGCACCGTCAAAGTTCATGACACAAGTCGCAGACGCTTTGATCCCCATTTTGTGTTCGATTGAACCGGCACCAACTAAGTTACGTTCGCCTAAAGAACCATCTTCATTTACAAGATACTTAGGTACGATAAATAAAGAGATACCACGTGAACCAGCAGGAGCATCAGGTGTTTTTGCAAGAACTAAGTGAATGATGTTTTCAGCGAGGTCGTGATCACCACCTGTAATAAAGATTTTTGTACCTGTGATGTTGTAAGTACCATCTTCATTACGTTCAGCTTTGGTTTTAATAATTCCTAAATCTGTACCTGCATGCGGTTCAGTTAAGCACATCGTACCAGACCATTCGCCAGAGTAGATTTTAGGTAAATAAGTTTCTTTTTGCTCTTGAGATGCATAGCTGTTTAATGCCATACCTGCACCCACAGAAAGAAGCGGGTAGAGCAAGAATGATGGATTGGTTGCGAATAACATCTCATCAGCAAGAACAGTCAGCATTTTTGGCATTGCCTGACCGCCCCATTCCTCATCAGCACCTAAGCCAATCCAACCACCTTCGGCATATTGACGGAAAGCATCTTTGAAACCAGCTGGAGTGAATACTTCACCATTTTCCCAACGAGCGCCTTCTTCATCACCTGTACGGTTAAGAGGATGAGTTACATTCTGCGCAAATTTAGCCATTTCTTCTAAAATAGCTTCAGCCGTTGCCGCATCTACATGAGCAAGTTTTTCATTAGCTTGCCAAAATTGTTCTGCGTTAAATACATCATTTAAGATGAATTTCATGTCTGCTAAAGGAGCATTGTAAATTGGCATAATCGTTCCCTTCTAGGCACAGGCTCTGTGCAAAGTGATCAAATAAAACGAACAAATAAATGAATAATCTAAATTTAGCATTGATTAAACAAAAAAAGGACGGTCAAAACTGACCAGTCCTTTTTTTGTGATGAACGTTGCATCTCACTCTAATCTATGATTAGAACGCGAAGTGTTCCGCATCAAGTTCAAACAATGGCGCAACACCAGTTGAAAGTACATCTACATGTGAGCGAACACGTGGCAAAATCTTCTTGAAGTAGAAGCGAGCAGTCGCTACTTTCGCATTGTAGAAGTCAACATCAGTTGAGCCTTCAGCCAGTTTCTCCTGAGCAACAAGTGCCATACGTGCCCATAGGTAAGCAAGTGTGACATAACCAGAGAAGTACATGTAGTCAACCGCAGCTGCACCAACTTCATCAGGGTTTTGCATTGCGCGCATACCGATTTGCATCGTGATGTCGCCCCACTCTTTGTTTGCAGCAGCTAAAGGTGCAACAAATTCTTGCATTGCTGCGTTGTCTTTGTTCGCTTCAACAAATTTATGGATGATCTTAGTGAAGTCTTTTAACATTGCACCTTGAGTTTGCAATACTTTACGACCTAACAAGTCAAGTGCTTGGATTTCAGTAGTACCTTCGTATAAGCAAGCAATACGTGTATCACGTACGATTTGCTCCATACCGTGCTCAGAAATAAAGCCATGGCCACCAAAGATTTGAACCCCATGATTTGCAGATTCGTAACCAGTTTCAGTTAAGAATGCTTTTGCAATTGGCGTCAATAAAGACAAGATGTTGTCAGAGAATTTACGATCTTCTTCAGTTGCACCTTGTTCAACGATATCTGCGTGTAGAGACAACAGATATACTAGTGCGCGACCACCTTCTGCAAATGCTTTCTGGGTCAACAGCATGTTACGTACCGCAGGATGCACAATGATTGGATCTGCTTCTTTTTCAGGCGCTTTAGGACCTGAAAGTGCACGCATTGCTAAACGATCTTTCGCATATGCTAAAGCACCTTGGAAAGAACCTTCAGATGCAGCAAGACCTTGAACTGCTGTACCAATACGTGCAGTGTTCATGAATGTGAACATGCAGTTTAGGCCGCGGTTTTCTGGTCCGATCAAGTAACCTTTTGCTTTATCAAAGTTGATCACACAAGTTGCGTTACCATGGATACCCATTTTGTGTTCGATCGAACCACAACGTACAGCATTGCGCTCGCCAACTGAACCGTCAGCATTGACATGGAACTTAGGTACGATAAACAGCGAGATACCTTTAGTGCCTTTAGGTGCTCCTGGTAAACGTGCAAGAACAATATGGACAATGTTCTCTGCCATGTCATGTTCACCAGCAGAGATAAAGATTTTCTCGCCAGAGATTGCATAGCTGCCGTCTGCTTGTGGTTCAGCTTTGGTGCGGATAATACCCAAGTCAGAACCTGCATGTGATTCAGTAAGACACATGGTACCTGTCCAAACACCAGATACTAGGTTGGGTAAATAAGTTGCTTTTTGTTCATCTGAACCGTGATGCTCTAAAGTACGTACCGCACCATGAGAAAGACCAGGGTACATACCCCAAGACCAGTTGGCAGTACCAACCATTTCAGAAATCACGTTTCCTAGAGAAACAGGTAGACCTTGACCGCCATATTGCTCTTCAGCAGAAAGAGATGGGAAACCAAGTTCGATATATTTTTGATACGCTTCTTTGAAACCAGTAGGCGTAGTGACAACACCGTCATTCCAAGTACAACCTTCACGGTCGCCTGATTGGTTGATAGGAGAAAGTTCATTCTCACAGAAATCTGCCGCTGCTTCTAAATATTGATCAACCAATTCACGGCTTACGGTGCCCTGAAATGCAGGCAGTTTTGCGTAATGTGCTTCAGCATTTAATAATTCGTGCAATACGAACTGCATATCACGTAAGGGTGCTTTGTATTGTGGCATAGCGGGTTCCTCAATACTGGTCAAACCAGAGTTATAATCTTAGTCAATGATAAATGTGCCCAATTAATGGCACCATTTTGTACCCCTAATCGTGCAACAAGTTATAGTTTGGTACAAGCTATTACAGGTCATTTCTTAGTGACTGCGAAGTCAAAGATTGTCATTTTGCCTGTATAAGCACTGAGATTGTATGTGTTTTTTCTAATTTTTACTTGTACTGCTTGTTTAAAATCGTAAGCAGCTGTGTAGTGGTTATTTTGATCTGAATTAATGATGATAATGTAAGTGAGATCATCGGAATCAATATTTTCACGATTTATTATGGCGCAACTTTGCAGACTTTCATCAGGTTTTTATTTTTAGATTAATTTTTAGAAAATGAAAGTAACCAGTACTCTTGAGTAATTATTAGTTATGATTTTATAAGTGTCTCGTATGCATTGATAAAAAAAGGCGCTGTGAAGCGCCGTAAGGAAGAGGGTTAAGTAGTTGGATGCATTTGACGCTTAAATTGTGATTGATCAGGGCTGAAACGGACTTCACAAGTACCTTCGATGACACGATTATTCCATTGAATATTCACGCGTTCACCAATGCGCTTTCCTTGACATGCTTGTTCGATCTTCGCTTTTTGAGCTTGATGATGTTGACGCATTTGTTCACGTTGTTCTAAACGCTGCTCACGCTTAGCTTGCCACTCGGCACGCTGTTCAGGGCTAAGATTTTGGCGCTGCATTGTATGATGTCGATGATGATCTCTATTCATATTTTGTTCAGCAGGCGTAGTGGATTGGCAAGCTGCTAAAGCTAGTGTTGAACCGAGAACTGTGCTTAAAATTGCAATCTGAGTCTTCTTCATTTTTTATCCAGTAAACTACTTGCTCATTGATGAGTTAAAGATTAGACAATAATGATGAAGAAACAATGGAGAGTTTTTTTCTGACATGTTGGTTACAATCAAAAGGTAGATCCATGTTGAGACTATATATTTGAGTATCCGTCGTATTCCTATAGCTTTACGCTTATTCCTAACCGTCTTGTTAACAACGTTGTTGATCGCCACGATTAGTTTGGGGATTTTACATTGGACGATGCAAAAGAACTTTGCTCGATATGTTGCCGATGTGGAAATGCAAAAGTTAGATCGTTTGATTGCCAATTTGGGGAATGTATATAACGTTTATCAAGATTGGGGGAATGCGATTCAGGCGCAAATTTTACAAATCGAAGGAACTGCCGCACCAGATGACTATGATCGTTTATCACAGTGGTGGTTGCGTCGTCAGTATGACATTGCTTTGCAGCAAAGATACTTTAATGATCATACTTTATTAAGCATGTCTCCAAGCTTATCGCAAAATAATGCGGAAATAAGAAATCGCCAAATTTTTAATACCGAAGAGCTAAATATTCTCAAGCAAAATCTGCCGTCGGAATATCAACCATTTGAGGGTTTAAAATTTCCATTAAGTCCAAGTCAATTTAAGTTAAAAAAAGATAGTTCTGAGCAAAAGTCTAATAAGCAAAATGATGATACTCAAAATGGAAAAAAACGTTTTGTTTCGATTCCAGATCGGTTGGGACTGAGTTCTCGCTTGTCTCTTTATGATGCAAAACATCAATTTGTTGTTGGTGAACCCGCAACAGATCAAATCTCTTACCGTCCGATTTTGGTAGGTCAACAAGTAGTGGGTTACTTAGGTTTAAAGCCTGTGCTTGATCAAGATGATGCCTCAAGTATTAATTTCTTTAGTAATCAGAAACGTTATTTATTCTTGGTTTATGTGCTGACTGTATTGTCGAGTTTGGTTGCAGCATTGTTGATGGCAACTTATTTTAAAAAGCCAATCCAGCGCTTATTAAAAGCGACCTCAGAATTGACCAAGGGTAACTATCAACATCAGGTAGCGATTAAGCGTAATGATGAATTAGGCGATTTATCTAATCAGTTGAATCATTTGGCTGATATTTTGCATCAACATGAAGAGTCACGTCGTCAATGGGTTGCTGATACTTCGCATGAGTTAAAAACGCCTTTAGCTGTATTACAGGCACAAATTGAAGCGATGCAGGATGGGATTCGTAAGGCAACACCAGAGCATTTAAATGCCATGATGTTGCAAGTCTCTAGTTTGAAAAAATTAACTCAAGATTTAGCTGATTTGGCTCAAGCTGATGCTCAACAACTTAAATGTTATTTTGCTGATGTAAATCCTTGGGAGATTATTCAGCAAGAAGTTGAAAACTTTAAATCAACTTTTGAACAGCATCAGTTAGAAGTTTCACTTTCTGGCGAAGGAGCGATTCTTTCATTAGACCGAGATCGATTTAAGCAAATCATTGTTAACTTGTTAGGAAATAGTGTTCGCTATACCGAACAAGGTGGGAAAATACAGATTCATACTCAACAAAATGCTAAACAGTGGATATTGTATGTGGATGACAGCCCATTTGGTGTGAATGATGAGCAGTTAGCGCGTTTAGGCGAGCGTTTCTATCGTGTTGATGATTCTCGTACTCGGAGTACGGGAGGGACGGGTTTAGGCTTGGCTTTGTCTTGTAAATTGGCACAAGCATTGGGTGGTTCACTGACATTTGAGCATTCACCATTAGGTGGTTTGCGTTGTGTTCTGACTTTTCCAAAACAAATCAAATAACTTTTTATTCCTCTATTTCTGAGGATGTGATGTATAGGATGTAGACCATGAAACATATTATGTTGGTTGAAGATGAAGTAGAGCTAGCACAGTTGGTTCGAGATTATTTAGAGGCTGCTGGTTTTGAAGTCAGCATGTTTCATGATGGTCAAGATGCTTATACTCAATTTCAGCAACGCAAACCAAGCCTGATGATTTTAGATTTGATGGTGCCACGTATGGATGGATTAACGATTTGTCGTAAAGTCCGTGAGCAATCAGATTTACCAATTATTATGGTTACTGCACGTACTGAAGAAATCGATCGTGTGTTGGGGCTGAATATGGGGGCTGATGACTATATTTGTAAGCCATTTAGTCCGAAAGAGTTAGTTGCGCGAGTGCAAGCCGTGTTACGTCGCTTAGAGCGAAAAGCTGAGCCTGAACAGAATGATTTATTCCGTATTGATAAAGCTCAGCAACGAATTTGGTATCAACAAAAAGCGCTGACGCTAACGCCAACAGAGTTCCGTTTATTAGAATTGTTTTTAGAGCATTTAGGACAAGTCTATTCACGTGCGCAGCTTTTAGATCACATCAATCCTGACAGTTTTGATGTCGCGGATAGAGTAATTGATAGTCATATCAAAAACCTTCGTCGCAAAATCACAGAAGCTGCTGATACAGGTAATCGTCATGAGTGGATACAAGCCGTTTATGGGGTTGGTTATCGTTTTGAATACCCTGAATAATTTTATGCTAGCCTTATGTAGATCATAAGGCTAGCTTTTCTTTTTTAGAAACACACCAAGAAACACATGATTTGTGACTTATCTAAACTTACATTAATCGTATCGCCATCTTTGGGGATGGTCACAGGTTTCTCAAAAGAAGTCCCTTCTTTCACAATATAATTCCAGCGAGCAATTTGGTCGTTTGAGCCGACATATTGATTCCCCACATAAACATCAGTTCGCCCAACAACTTCAGTATGGCTAACATTTTTTTCATAAGAAAAATTTGCAATGAGAATGTATTCACCAGCAGGTAAGTTGGTAAATTTAAAACGTCCTTGATCATCTAAGATACGCGTAGACATGAAATGTTTGAGAATAGATTCTGGGATATGAGTTGGTAGCTTTTGATCACGTTTAACTTTTTCATACCATGCTTTAAATTCATCTGTCATCCAGATTAAACCAACGGCTTGTGTTCCTTTGGGTGGATATTGTTTTTTTGCAAGAATTGCACCTTTGTAAAATGCTTGTCCTGCGATCGTTGAATTACCAACAGGGCGAATTTCAGCTGTTGCTTGTTTCAGTGATTTTATTTTGACCGGTTTACCCGAGAGACAATCCTGCATCGCTGTTCGTGCTTGAGCTAAACCATCATAGTCAAGTGTGTAAATCGTGGCATTGTTCAATTTTAATTGTAGGTTTTTTTCTTGATCACGCATAGATTTAAGCGTTTGCTGAATATCTCCTGTGTTAACTGCAAGCATACCTGTACTTGAACTTGGCAAAAGTTGAGCTTTTAGGGGTGTCGCAGCTAAATCTTGCTGTCGGAGTTCGACTCGCATCTCTTCTGCTGTATGCGTGGTAGGAATGCTTTTACCTTGAAATAGGATCGTTGCATGTGAAGTTTTTTTTGTAGCACCAAAAATAGAAAAACTGTTTTCAGTATCTTTAGTAGAAATAAATCGAATAGCACAGTTGAGTTTAGGCTGGTTTAAGTCTTGTTTTAGCATCCAAACGCCAAGAGGTGATCTTGAAATGATTTGTGTATCTTCGTCAAATGAAGGGGCGGCATGCAGCAGACACGAACTGGAAAGTGCAAAAGCAAATAGTATTTTGGTAAGTGTGTTGAAAGGCATCTGAAAACTAATCCTAATCATGTGTAGTTTATTGTTTTAAACCTAAGTCGCTATGTTTCATTTCAATCTAAATGTATATGCTAAATTCACCATGAATTCTAGTCACTAAAGCTGAGTGCTGATCCAAAATTTAAAACCACCAAATCTTGGGAAGAGATTATATTGTGTTGTTTGAATTTTATACAAATTTTACTATCTTAGGCCTAAGACTTAAAAGACTAACAACGAATTTGATTGAGAGCTTATTTTTTTACATAACTTTATTGGGGTGTTTGGATGTGTAGAATTCTTTCACAAAGAGATAAATCTAATAAGAAAAATGAGGCTTTAATTTTATCCTGTGGATAACCACAGTATTATCCACAGAAAATGTGGATAGTTTGATAATGATTTTGCAGAAATAATCTACTGATAAAGTACTTAGAGAATCAATGAACGGTCTAGTATTAAGCGTATTTTATTAATTTACAAAAGCTTATGCTGATTTTTTAAGTGCTAGGGGATATAAATCTAGATGATGAACTTATGCTGTGACTAAGCCTTGTCCAGTTTAATCACAATATTTATCTCTAACACAACTTCAATGGGCTTGATTCAATTATGGATGAATAATTATTTGCGTGCCATTTTTAACAAGTTGCCAAATTTCATCCATATCAGCATTTGTCACTGCAATACATCCTAAAGTCCAGTCTTTACGAGGCATATAAGTGGAACTCGCAGGGAATGATCTTACAGGAGTAGGAACAGTGCCATGAATCATCACATCACCACCAGCTGACTTTTGCCGTTGCTTTGCATAAGCGAGATCATTCGGATTTGGATAGGAGATATGCAAAGATTTATAATAAGCACTTTGAGGATTGCGCCAGTCGATTGTATAAGTGCCTTCTGGTGTTTTACCATCACCTTCAAATTGTTTATGCCCCATCGGATTGAAGCCTAAGCGGATCGGATAGCTTCGAATGACTTGATCATGGTGTTTGAGTTTCAGTTGCCTTTGTTGTTTAAAAACTTCTATTGTGGTTACAGGCTTTGTTTTATTAATCTCTTCTATTTCTTGAGCTGAAAGGGCTGGGTGAGCAGGAGCTAAGTTAGGAATAAACTTTTCATATTTATAAAAAGCTAATCCTAACAAAATAACCAGTAATGCAAATCCAATAGCCAGCCCTAATTTCATACAATATCTTCTATGATGAACAACTTACTGATATTTCAGGTACATCACTTGGAAGTGGGGCAGTATCTTGTTCAGTTTCTAAGTCTAGTTGTCGTGTGTAGGGTTGATTTAGCAACTTGAATAAACGATCAACTTCACTAAAGTCTCCACGTTCCGCTTGTTCAATGGCTTTTTGAGCCATGTGATTACGCAAAATGTATTGAGGATTCACTTGTTTCATTACAGCATCTAATTCATCCGTATCCTGATGTTCTCGAATTGTTTGATACTGTTGGAGAAAGCTATCAAACTGACGGATATCTAAACAATCATCACGAAGAGCTTTATATTGCTTGTCCTGAAGGCGAATAAAACTTTGCGTATAGTCCAGTTGTTCAGTTTGTAATATTCGTAAGAATGCAAAACTGCAATCCAAGCTATCTATATGGAAATGTGGTAGTCCCATTTTTTGGCACAAGCCTTGACCATAATGCTCTAAAAAAGCTGGCTCAAACTGTTCTAAACATTTTGCCAAATCCAGTTTGAACTGTTCTTTTTGTTCGGGTTTGGCTAGCGGAATCAGATTATTTAACCACGTCCACAGATTCCAGTGTCCAATGCTTGGTTGATTCTGATAGGTATAACGCCCCTGATAATCTGAGTGGTTATTGATCCAATTCGGACGGAAACGTTCCATAAACCCATATGGACCGAAATCTAAAGTTGAACCTGTGATATTGAGATTATCAGTATTCATCACACCATGAGCAAAGCCCACCAATTGCCATTTCGCGATCATGATAGCAGTACGCTCAATCACGCTTTGAGCAAATGCGAGTATTGGATCCTCTGATTGTAGGCATTCTGGATAATGCCATTCGATACATTTTACAGTGAAATCGGTTAATAATTCAGGTGCGTATTGATTGATCCATTCAAAATGACCGAGACGAATATGACAATCCGAAGTGCGTAATAACATTGCACCAAGCTCTAAAGTTTCACGTTGTACGCCTTGCGTAGAGGTAGTGAAACCTACCGCATGACTTGAAGCTACACCAAGTGCATTGAGTGCATGACCCGCAAGATACTCTCGAATTACCGAGCGAAGAACAGCACGACCATCACCCATACGCGAGTAGGGAGTAGACCCAGCACCTTTTAAGTGTAAATCGATAGTTTCGCCATGCTTATTGAGTATTTGTCCAATCAATAATCCTCGACCATCACCCAATTGTCCTGCCCATTGACCAAACTGATGACCCGCATAAACCATGGCTAAAGGTGGAAAGTCGCTGAAGGTTTTTTGACCGCTGCAAATTTTAACCCAGTTAGATTTATCATCTGCATTCCAAAGTAATTCATCTGCCAGAGCCTCATTAAAGTGACCTGCTTTTGCACCACGTAAAGGACTTGGTTGTTGCTGGTGATAGAGCTTAGGATTCAGTGAATTGTAACGGGGATTAAATTGCATAAAAATAAGGTCAAGAGATGGGCTGAGTAATCACTATATCAAATATAGGTTTGAATAGGCGAATTGGTTATAGGCATAAAAAATGGCCTCATCGAGAGACCATTTTGATTGAGTAAATTGATTACTCTGAAACAGGTGCTTTTTTGATATTTCGAACTAAAGTTTCTAAGCATTCGCGGTGATGAGCAAGACGATGCTCAAGCAGTTGGAAATCAACTTTAAGCTTATGATCCATTTGATGAATCTTTTCAGCCATAGCCGCTTTTTTAGTTTGAAGTTCTTGCTCTTTCAATTTAGCCCAATCATTTAAGGTATTGGTAAATGCTTCATATTCTTGAGCAATACGTTGTTTCATCTGAGCAATATCTGTATTGACATCATGACCATAAATCGCAAGGTCTTGTTCAGCATATTTAAACTTCATCGCAAGTTCAGCTTTTTGGATGTTGAAGCTAGGAATGCGGCGTAAGTTTTTGGCTAAACCAAGTTTAGAGCTTGTCCAAATTAACCATTTAGTTGGATCATATTGCCACCATTTCACGCCGTTACGGTAATCGTATTGGAAAATATGGTGATAATTATGGTAACCCTCACCCCAAGTGAGAATCGCTAAAATGAAATTGTCACGTGCTGTGTTTTCGTCAGTATATGGACGTTTGCCCCACATATGACAAAGAGAGTTGATGAAGAAGGTAACGTGATGGCTAATGAATAAACGAATTAAACCACCAAGTAATAATACGCCCCAAACATCGCCAACAAGCCAACCGATTGGTAATAGAAGACCTGCATGCACTGCGATCACTAATGGAACATAATATTTATGTTGGAACATGACGAGCTTGTCATTTAACAAGTCAGGTGCATTTTTATAGTTTGGTTCAGCCGCAGGGTAGTTACGCAACATCCAACCCATGTGTGCATACCAAAAACCGTTATTGATCGAATAAGGATCTTGATCGACATCATCAACATGGCGGTGATGAGTACGATGACCTGAAGCCCAAAACAAAATACTGTTTTGAACCGCAAAAGTACCAGCAATCATAAGTAAGATTTTAAGAGGTAAAGCTGCTTCATAAGCACGGTGTGCCCATAAACGGTGGTAGCCAGCGGTAATACCTAAACTGCTTACAGCCAGTAAAAAGAACATGCTAATCCATGCGCCCATACTGAAGTCATGATGGTAGCTATAGATTGGAACCGTAATTAGCGCAACGATTGGTAAAAATACCAATGCAAAAATTGCAATCCAATTAATGGGTGCTTTCTTGAGTGGGGCGGAATTCATATCCGTCAGCGCTCCTAATAATCTTGTTTGCACAAGATAATAAAACTAAACGAGATAGCAAAACCAATCATGACGATATATTGCTATTTTATCACTGATATTAGCATGCCCAGATTCATAAGCACTAGTATTATTGTACAGTTGTATCGAAAGAACAGTAACAGAATTCATTTGTGAATATGGTCAATGAATTAAAAGGTGAACTAAATCAATGTCTGAGCAAATTACCGTGAAAAATATCATTTCTTATTTGAAGGCATTTTTTAACAAAAGTTTAATCATATCGACAGTTCTTGTGATTTCGGCTTGTCAAAGCCAACCACAAACGACCCAGTCTAAAACCTTGCAGCCAAAACGTGTGAATCAACTTCCAACGCTACAAGTTCGCAAGAGTACCGATGGCGTGCAAGATGTGACGTGGCAAATTACTCACATTCATAACAAAAGGGCATTATTCTTTAATCAATATCCAAATTTCGCTCTTAATTCTGCAACAAATCTGGTCTCTGGTCATACAGGGTGTAATAACCTATATGGTCGTTATACGTATAACTTTGCGCAACGCAGATTAGATTTTGATGTGATGGCTGGACACAATAGTTGTGACAAGGCTTTGGCCCAAGAAGCTGATTTAATGGACTCCATGCAGCGTGTGAAAAAGTTTCAGTTTGATGGGACGAATTTATATTTGTTAGATGAAAAAGGTCAGCGCCTAATTCAAGCCCAACGCCAAAGATAAAGACGACTTAAGTCGTCTTTTTTTACAGTTTGAGGTGTTGCAGCATGAGTTGAGGAACATCTGTAATCAACCCCTCTATACCGAGTTGTTGAAGATGTTTTGCTCGATCAATGTCATTCACAGTCCAAACACTGGTTTTTAAATTCGCATGCTGGGTGAGTTTGATGATCTCATCAGTGGCAAGCTGGTCTTTCCAACCTATTTGCTGACATTCATATTGTTGAGCAAGTTCAATGGCATATTCACCAATCGGGATTTCAACCAACAAACCGCGTTTATAGTGACTACGAATGTGTTGTAAGGCAGCTAAAATTTTGACATCAAAGCTAGTGATCGTTGCTGAAGTCTCAAAACCTTTTAAATCATGATGTAATTGCTCGATCAGGCGTTCGGCAGCAGCTTCATCCGCGACTGCTTTGATTTCCACTTCGATGTGGTCAAAATCTGTTAGGCATTCTAATACATGTGGCAAACTTGGGGTGTATTCTTCAAATGTCCAATGCTGCCATTGATGGCGATGATCGAATTGTTGAGCTTCAGATAAATCGCAGCTTTCAACATGTTGTGCTCGACCTGTGGTACGCACAAAATCATCATCATGAATAACTACCAGTTGCCTATCTTTGAGTTGACGTACGTCAAACTCGACTGCACGTATCCCCAATCCATGTAGATAGCGAAATCCACCTAGTGTATTTTCAGGGGCTTCGCCTCGTGCACCACGATGACCAATGATTCGCATTTCGACTCACCTTAGAAATAATTATGCTTGTTCAATGCTGTCATTAATGTTTTTTTGCCAGAGTACTTCGCTACCGCCTTCTGCACGTTGCAAAGCACGGGAAGCAACAAATAACCAGTCTGATAGACGATTCAATAGCTGTAAAGCCGTTGCTTGAATATTTTGATCACGACTGTGTACTGACATTAATGCACGTTCAGCACGACGACATACAGCACGTGCCTGATGTGCATAGCTACATGCCAGACTACCTGAAGGTAAAATAAACTCTTTGAGCATCGGCAGCGATTCGTTCATTTGATCAATTTCATTTTCAAGGAATTCAATACAAATCGGTTGGAGTAAATGATAGTTTGGAATACAAACCTCACCGCCTAAATCGAATAGCCAGTGTTGAATAAGACTTAAGCTTTTGTCCCATTGGGCTTTGCTTTCTATTTGGCTAGCTGTGATCTGAGCACGAAGTACACCAATCGTTGCATTCAGTTCGTCAACATCACCCAAGGCTGTAATACGCAAATCATCTTTGGCTACTCGTGAACCATCTCCAAGCCCTGTTGTACCTGAGTCGCCAGTGCGAGTATAGATCTTACTTAAACGATGTCCCATCAAACTGTCCTACCAATAAAAAGGGGATAATGTCGGTCAAAACATTACCCCGAAAATGGAGTTAATAAAATATTTTTAGGATATTATTGCGCGATTAATAACGGAACGTAACGCCCGCTGAAGCTAGACGACCACCATTAATGTAGTAAACACCACCACCGTTATAAGCGGTTTTGTAGTTCACATCACCGATGTTTTCGAGATTAGTGAAGATTTTGATCATTGGCGTTGGTTGCCAATATGCATTGACATTAGTAGTTACGTAACCTGGTGTTGTGGTTGGGGTGGTTGAAGGCCAGTCGGCAAAATCTTTAGATTTAGATTTCGCAACGATAGATGCTGAAATACCGTAGATTCCATCATCCCAACCAGTGGTTAAAGTTAAGCTTTGTTTCGGACGACGATTTAACTCTTTATTTGTTTCATCATCTTTGGCTTGAACATAGGCATATGTTGTATTTAAAAACAACTCATCATGTTGCCACTTAAATGATGCTTCGCCACCTGTAAACGTTGCTTTGTTAACATTAATCAGTTTGCCTGCTTGGAAGCTAATTAAATTATCCACTTTGTTACGGTAAACCGATAACCCCAAATCAATACCATAGTTTAGCTTTTGGTCTACACCAATTTCATAAGAAAAACTTTCTTCTGGTTTTAGGTCAGGATTGGCGCCCCAAGACATCGCATACAGATCATTTGTAGTTGGCGCGCGGAATGCAGAGCCAATATTCGCATAAACACTTGTTAGTGGTAATACTTGGTATCTGATCGCACCTTGACCTACAGTATGTGTACCAAACTTATCGTTATCCTCAACACGAACACCAACTTGAGTTTCTATGCCATCTTGTTGATATTGATGCTGAATAAAATAACCAACAGTATCGACAGACTCTTTGTATTTTACGTCTTCTCCACCCCAAAGATTTTTAGAGTACACATCACCTTTAATGTCTTTATAGGTTGAACCCAATAAAATGTTTTGTGCAGGTGTGAATTGCCATTTGGTATAGAGTTCTGCCTCTTGAGTCGTGCTATATACGTAGTCAGGAGAATTATTTTGATTTAGGTCGTCTTTATACTGTGATAGTCGTGCATGTACAGCTAAGTTCTCTAGAATATTGGCACGTGCTTTTAGGTTAATCGCTTCATTTTTAAAGTCTTGAGAAACTAAATTGCCGTAATTGTCGTAGTCGCTGTAGCCTTCATTTTCACTATAATCAACAGAAGCAGCATAGTTTTCTTGTTCTACACCAATTTTTGCACTATAGCCTTTTTGATCAAAACTCGCTTTCTTTGCGTTTTTAGCATCAGTGACAGGCGTACCATCAGTTTCTAAACGTTGACCACGCAGTTGTGCATAAAAACCATTTTCTGCTAGGTCTGCACCAATTACAGATTTATAAGTTTTATTTTCACCGATCTCACCTGTTACAAAAGCTGAAGTTTTTTCAGGTGTTTTTGAGATGAGTTGTACTACACCGCCAATAGCATCCGCACCGTATAGAACAGATGCTGGACCTTTTAATACTTCAATTTGTTTGATGTCAGTGGTATCAATAAATGGAAGAGAAGCGGCGCCAGATGTATTTGAGTTAAGGCGAACACCATCTCTTAATAATAGTGTGTGATTTGAATTAGTGCCTCGTAAAAAGATTGAGGCTGCTTGTCCGTAACCACCGCTTTGGACCATATTGATTGAGGCATCTGTTTGTAACAATTGCGGTAATGATGCAATTGGAGATTGCTCAAGAATCTTCGGTTCTATGATGTTGATACGGGCAGGGACATCACTAATTTTTTGTTCTGTACGTGTTGCTGTGACAACGATCGTATCGAGTGATGCAGTTTTATTAGTTGATACGGTTTGAGCAAAAGCAGCTGAACTTAACCCCATCGCAATAGCGATAGCCCCAGCCAAATGTGCCGGTTTTAAATGTGTAGACATGATGTCGCTCCATACATTCACCCATCGTGAATGTTAATGTGGAAGTAAACAACAAGCAGGTCTCCGGACTTCACTATATCATCACAATCGTGATGCTATTAATCATCTTCCCACATCATTCTGATGCAGTGATTTGGCTTAGAGCTGAGATTAATAATTCGGTGTTACCGTTGCGAGGGCAGTGTTGGATTTGCACCAACTTCCCTATAAGCAAAAGAATTTGCTTTAGACTTGTTGCGAGATTGAGCGCAGTATAAAGTGTTCACGTTTTTTAAACAATCGCATTTCAGACTGAACTTTGCCCCAAGCTGGTTAAATTGGATTACAATGCGGTGCAATCAAATTTTAATGCTAAAATTGGACTTATTATGCGCCAAATTCAAAGCCGAACTCGCGCCAAGATTTGTGGCATCACACGTGCACAAGATATTCAAGCCGCAGTAAGTGCTGGCGCAGATGCAATTGGTTTGGTTTTTTTCCCTCCGAGTCCAAGGCATGTCACTATTGAAAATGCACAGGAACTTGCGAATCTCGTTCCTCCCTATGTGCAATTGGTGGGTTTATTTGTCAATGCAAGTGCACAAGAAATCCAAACGGTGCTTGATTCAGTTCCTTTAGATGTATTACAACTACATGGCGATGAAACCCCTGAGCAATGCCAACAAATTGCTGCGCAATGTAAGCGCCGTTGGTACAAAGCGATTCAAGTTAAGCCTGATTTAGATGTTGTGACTGAAATTCAACGTTATGAAGCTGCGGGAGCCAGTGCAGTACTTTTAGATGCATGGCATCCTCAGTTAAAAGGTGGGACGGGGCATTGTTTCGATTGGAATCAATTTCCTCAACTTGATATCCCACTGATTTTGGCAGGCGGTCTAACCCCTGAAAATGTGAGTGAAGCTATACACACTACGGCTGCTTTTGCTGTAGATGTGAGCGGAGGCGTAGAGTCCGCAAAAGGTATAAAAGACCAACAACTCATTGAAAAATTTATGCAAGGAGTCCAACGTGGATCAGCAAAATAATGTGATTGACTACACCCAGTTTCCAGATGCTCAAGGGCATTTCGGTATTCATGGTGGACGTTTTGTGTCAGAAACGCTGATGGCTGCGCTTGAAGATTTAGAAAATCTTTATAATCGTATGAAAAATGATGAAACGTTTTTGGCTGAGTTTGATCGTGATCTTGCGTACTATGTTGGTCGTCCTAGTCCTCTTTATCATGCTGAGCGATGGTCTCAGCACCTCGGTGGTGCGCAAATTTACTTAAAACGTGAAGACCTAAACCATACTGGCTCTCACAAAGTAAATAACACGATTGGTCAGGCATTATTGGCAAAACTTTCGGGCAAAAAACGAATCATTGCTGAAACAGGTGCTGGTCAACATGGTGTAGCAACCGCAACAATCGCTGCTCGCTTGGGTATGGAGTGCGTGGTGTACATGGGTGCTGAAGACGTAAAGCGTCAAGCGATGAATGTATATCGTATGCGTTTGCTTGGGGCAAAAGTTGTACCCGTGCAAAGCGGATCAAAAACCTTAAAAGATGCATTAAATGAAGCGATGCGTGATTGGGTAACTAATGTCGATACGACATATTACGTAATTGGTACAGTTGCAGGGCCACACCCATATCCACAACTTGTACGTGATTTCCAGTCGATTATTGGACGTGAAGCGCGTCGCCAAATCCTTGAGCAAGCGGGTCGTCTTCCTGATGCATTAGTTGCTTGTGTCGGTGGTGGTTCAAATGCGATGGGCTTGTTCTATCCATTCCTGAATGATCAAGATGTCAAAATGTATGGCGTTGAAGCTGCTGGTTACGGTATTGAAACAGGTAAACATTCTGCTCCATTGAATGCAGGTCATGTTGGTGTATTGCATGGTAACCGTACTTACCTCATGTCTGATGCACAAGGTCAGATCATTGAAACACACAGTATTTCCGCCGGTTTGGATTATCCAGGAGTTGGACCAGAACACAGTTTCTTGAAAGATATGAAACGTGTTGAATATGTTCCGATTAAGGATGATGAAGCTCTGCAAGGTTTCCGTGATCTCACCAAAATTGAAGGGATTATTCCTGCTTTGGAAAGTTCACATGCGATGGCGTATGTCACTAAACTGGCACCAACAATGTCAAAAGATCAAATCATTATTGCGACTGTTTCAGGTCGTGGTGATAAAGATTTAATGACGGTAGCCCGTATTGATGGCGTCGAAATGGTTGAAATGTAAGTCAACCTCATGCAAAGTTTGTTTATGGTGATGTTGGGTGGTCGACATGCTAAAGCCATTACCGAAGTCCATGATGTGGTTATGGCAATCGGTGATGATTTGCATGAGATCATTCCTCAACTGAAGCAAGCTTGGTTTGGTGAGTTGAAGGGTTTACATATTGACGCTTGGGCTCAGTTTTCTGGAGTTCAGACGCAAGGTGTAGATTATCAAATTCACTTCGCGCTTGCTGCCCCAGCAGTAGACGAGCAAAAGTTATATTTGATCAATCTCGGCGGATATTCAGCAAATCAATTTGGCGAGTTACATCGTTATCACTTGGTGGTTGCTACAAATACTACTCAAGCTAAACAGATTGCGAAGCAGTTGATTCCACCAGAGTGGGGTAAACCACATACTGACCGTGTTATTGAGGTGGATGATTGTATCCCAATCGATCATGTTGCAGGGCGTTATGTGCATTTAGTGAAAGGTCTGTTTAAGCCGATAACTTGGCAAAATACTTATCTTCCAATTGATTAAATATCATAAAAAAAATGGGGAGGCGAAAGCTTCCCCATTTTTTTATGTGAACTACTGAATAACTTTAATACGGTTGGTTTCAGGTGCTTGAACAGGTGAATTTTGGTTGATGTATTTTTCTAATGCATCAATGTCTTGTCCACCACCTACACGATTGGTTCCTTTTGTGAGTACAGTAAAGTTATCGCCACCATCTGCAATAAAACTATTTACGGTGACTCGATAAGATTTGCTATCCATTAAAGCCTGCCCAGAAATCATAATTTGAGTAGCACGTGGGACAGCAGTTGCATCTTTTTTATAAGCATAACTCAGCTCTTTAGACGGCTGTAATATGCGCGGTCGATCAGCATTTGCCCCAGACCATTGTTGTTCTAAAAGTTCACGGATTTGTTGGCCAGTTAGACTTAAAGTGACAATCGAATTACCAAAAGGTTGTACTGCAAATACATCTCCAAAAGTAATTTGATTATTACTGTTGGTTTGAAGGTCAGCACGTACCCCACCTGGATTCATTAATGTGAAATCAGAGCCTTGATTGCTTGCAGTTAAAGCTGCTGCCTGTTGGGCATCTGCAATTAAATTACCTAAAGCGGTTTCACCACTTTCAGCTGCATTTCGATTAATGACTGTGGTCGCAGTGCCTACGATACGTGCAGAAATTGTAGTTACAGCTTGACGATATTTATCCAGAATCGCTTCGATACTTGGTGTCTTGTTAAATTTTTCATATAAGTTAGTCAAGTTAACCGTAGTCGTTCCAGACGTATATGCTTCGCTTTGAATTGGTACTTGTTGAGCATCTTTCTTGATGACATCCCCAGTTTTACCATCGAGCTCAAGTTTAATGTTGGTAATTGCTGTTCCGTATTGTCCTGCTGAGGTCAATAGAAATGGTTTTTGTGGGTTTAAGGTTGAATAGTCACAGATATAAGACTGGTGGGTGTGTCCTGAAACCACGACATCAACCGCAGTATCTAAACGATCTAATATTCCAGTCAAAGGTCCACTTAATCCGGCGCAGGTTTTCGCATTAAATTTAGTACTTGGCGCTACACCTTCATGTACCACTACAACAATTGCTTCAACCCCTTGCTTTTTTAACTCAGGTATAAGTGAATTGACAGTCTCTGCTTCATCATGAAAATCAACATCTTTGATACCTGCCGCTGAGACAATTGTTGGTGTTGCTTCTAAGGTCAAACCAATAAACGCAACAGGGATATTGCCATAGCGCTTAATTTTATATGCAGGAAATAGTGTTCTTTTGGGATCAGCTTTCAAAGAGACATTTGCTGCTAAAAAGTTAAATTTTGCACCAGCGAAATCTTTGTTAATTTGACAAGGTTTAGTGGTGGTATATTGCTGACAACCACCATTTTGCAAACGACGTAATTCATCAGTTCCACGATCAAATTCATGATTACCAACCGCGTTAAAATCAATTTTGATTTCATTCATGGTTTCAATGGTCGGTTCATCCAAGAATAGGGATGAGGTAAGTGGTGAGGCACTAATTAAATCACCCGCAGATACTACGGCATTGTTAGGATATTGAGCACGGAGTTTATTGATTGCATCTGCAAAATAACTGACACCACCTACAGGAATTCGTACCGATTTATTCGTGTCAGTGGGGTCTTCAGCCTCAATAAAACGTTTCGGTGGTTCCAAATTACCGTGAAAATCATTGAAA
Organism: Acinetobacter junii CIP 64.5; assembly: GCF_000368765.1. GTDB lineage: Bacteria > Pseudomonadota > Gammaproteobacteria > Pseudomonadales > Moraxellaceae > Acinetobacter > Acinetobacter junii. The sequence continues at coordinate 1,258,446 of NZ_KB849655.1, read as the reverse complement.
GCTAAAATATTAATACTTTGATTTTGTCGTTCTGGTTGGGTTGCAGAACTATTTTGATCATCGTTGTCGTTACATGCTGTCAGTGCTAATACTATGAATCCCAACGCGTTGACTTTTAATAATGGATGTAGAGTCATGTTTTTTGATCGAGTGGTATAAGATTGTTTTTTAAAATAAAACTTGAGTATGAATATTTGATGAAATATTAAGCTAAAATACACCTCGCTGCTCACTTGTATTAGTCTGAACTTATTTGAGTAATTTTGATGGTTCGAGATAATGCTTGAGAAATCATAGAGCTTGGACTTTATGACGGCAATAGATGCAATGACGCAATCATGGAAATCGACAATGGATTTGATACAAACAAATGGTCAACCTCGTTATGGGCGTTTCGAACACGTTCCATCACGTATTAATTTAGATGACTATATTTATAAAACCCCTTATGGTCAGGTATTAAAAGGTTGGCGAAAACAGCTTAAATATAAGAAGTTTAAATTCTGTGGATTACAACATGAGCATTTTAGCATCGGGATTGCGATTGTTGATTTGTCATGGGCAGGGCATGCTTTTTATTATGTGTATGATCATCTTGCGCAAAAAGTCATTGAGTGGAATGCGATACAGCCTTTGGCTTTAAAAACACAACTAGACGAACAGCCTTTGTTTAGTCAAAGTTTTTTTAAAAAGTCTGCCTACCAATTTGATATGCAACATGCGAATGGTGTGCGTTATATTCAAGTGACAAAATATGGCGAAACACAGTTGAAAGCACGGATTTTTTGCGCAGGAACTGATGCTTTGAGTATGTGTTCACCGACAGGTATTAATGGATGGACGTATACACAGAAGCAAACCACTTTAGCTGTTGAAGGTTTTTTTATTAGTCCTGATCAGCAACGCATCGACTTTAATGAACAAAGCCTAGCAGCTTTAGATGATACTTGTGGTTTTCTTCGCCCAGAAACTGCTTGGTTTTGGTTGTCGTGTCAATTTAGAGATCAACAAGAGAGACGGATCGGTTTAAATCTAGCGTCAGGTGTGAACGAAAGTTTTGGCAATGAAAATGCTTTGTGGGTCAATGGTCGTCTCTATCCGCTCAATGATGTTTTATTTGAACAGCAAAACGAAACAACATGGTCAATTCGTTCTTTAGATCAACGTCTCAACCTACTTGTTGAAACAGGGTGGTGTCGTTTTGAAAATATTAATTTGCGTTTGATTGGCAGTCAGTTCAATCAATGGCAAACGAAAGTAACAGGGACGATTGATTTGGAAGCGGTTGAACCTGTTGTTCTAAATGAACAATATGGTTTATTAGAGCAGCATTACGCGAAATGGTAAGTTCTAAAAAACCTCCCGTAAAGGGAGGTTTTTTATGGTTTATAATCCAGCCTGCCAAAAGGCATCGCCCGCAGCAATCGGATCGTTAGTTTTTGCTAAGGTATCGATCCAAACATCATATTGACGAATAATCGGATGCTGATTGGGATGGAAGTCTTTTTTAAACCAATCGCTGTATTGTTCACGTTTAGAAGTCAAAATACCTTTTCGACCAAAGAACCAAGGTAAACCTTTACGTGCTAAATCTAGGCGTTGTTTTAAATTAAAACCATCTTTTTTCAGCATGACATCGGTACGATACATCGTAAAACCAAACATCAGAACTGTAGTGAGTACTAATGCTGAGCGTCGGGTAAATTCAGATACATCGCCCACTTCTTTCATGACATCAAAGGCAACATCACGGTGCTCCATCTCCTCGATCGCATGCCAAGCGAATAGCGCTCGAACAAAGGGATCAGCATCCGCAAGAGTTTCCTTTTTACTGTAGAAAGTATCTGCCATGAGCGCCGTCAAATGTTCCGCTGCAGCAGTCATCGCAATGTTGTACTGTGGCGAACGATATTTGAGTTCAAACTTAAAAATTTTCTTCAAACGATCAGTGAACTGATCAACAGGCATACCTTGCTCTTTCATGACCTCATTCATTTTGTCATGGGCAATACCGTGTTGTGCTTCTTGACGAATAAAGTCAGCCACACGTGCTTGCAAGTCAGGATCTGTGATTTTGTCACGAAACAAACGAACAGACTCGATGAAATAGCGCTCCCCATCTGGGAATGTCAGACTCAATGCATCGAACATACGAGTACGGAATGGATCACCACCAAACCAGAAGCGTGGTGCTTCATTAAGGTGAAAATCTAGTTTTGTTCTTACAATTGGATCAACTTGATAGGAAACATGTGCATTCATCTTTGCTCTTCCTTTTTCTTTTTCATGCACTCAGTATGGAAAAAGTCCGATGAAATGTTTTGACAGTTACAGCCAAGTTTTATACAAATAACGACATATCAGGATGAGATTGGCATATGTCAGTTAAAATTATAATTGGATATTTGCGATTGTTTAATCGTGTTCTTCAACAAGAGCAAGTCGATTTGTCTAAAGTTGTGGAACAAGAATTATGGATAACATTTCAAAATTGTTTAGAACATCCTGATGAGCAAGATTTTGATGTAGAACGATATGTTGTGCTTCTACAAGCAGCACAAAGTTATTTTTCGCGACCCATTACACTTGTTTTGGCTGAACATGCTAACTTGCAAGATTTAGGGCTAATGGGATATTTGGCTTCAACCAGTTTAGACTTACAACAAGCATTGCAACTCTTACAACGATATTATTCTTTGGTCTTTAAGCAAACAAATCTAGAACAATTGAGCGTGCAACAGTTTGCCGAGTACATCCAAATAGTTTGGGGAGCATCGTATAGTGACTATCGTGAGATGTATGAACTAAATTTGGCATTGATCTTTAAAATTGCACAATCCATCGTACAAGATGCACTTGTTCCACCTCAAAAAATACAGTTTGGTTATCTTCCTCATACGGCGTTGTATCATTATGAAAAGTTTTATGGATGTCTTATTCATGTGCAAGCAGGGCAATATGCCATTCGATTTTCAAATCAAATTTTAAAAGCGAAAAGTATTGCAGGAGATCAACAGCTTAATCATGTGCTATCCACACAGGCACAACAATCTTTAAATAGTGTGACTTCTTCTGAGTTACAGCAACAACAATTTAGACAAAAAATACAAACTTATATCGAGCAGGGATTGGCTCAACAAGAAGAGGTCTTGCAAAGCTATGTAGCTAAACGTTTGCATTGTTCTGAGCGAACTTTGCAACGTCAACTAAAAGCTTATCAACTTAACTTTCAGGATATTTTAGATCAATATCGTTTAGAACAAAGTAAGTTGTATTTGCAGCAAGGAAAATCCCTTTCTGAAATTGCTGAACGGCTAAATTATGCAGATCAAAGTGCATTTGGACGTGCTTTTAAACGGTGGACTGGCGTGACACCGAAACAGTTTTTAAAGTCTCTTTAATTTTAAAATCAAAACTAAAGAGACTTTGTAAATGTTTAAGATGTTTTTAATCGTGGATAATTAAACAAGATCGCTAAAATCGCAAATACGGCAAGAATCCAACAATAGTAAATATGTCCAATTAACTCGACTGGCGAGAGCTTTGCAATTGAGCAAGCCAAAAGCAATTGAGCACCGTAGGGAATAATGCCTTGAATCACGCAAGAAAAAATATCTAACAGTGCTGCACTACGTTTCGGATCAACACCATATTCTTTAGCCACTTCACGAGCCATATCGCCTGATAAAATGATCGCAACTGTATTATTCGCAACAAACAAATTGGAGAAGACCACAAGAAAACTAATGCCTAATTCCCCAGCACGCTGACGACCAAATTTAAATAGACCGGTGATACGATAAATTTTTTCGATTAACCACTGTAAACCACCTTCTTTTTGCATCAAAGCAGACAGACCGCCAAGTAACATTGATAGTAGTGCAACTTCAAACATTCCCACGAAGCCATCATAAATAGAAGAATTTAATTTCAATAAATCAAATTCAGGCTTTTCAATCAGACCGATGATTCCAGATAGCACCACTCCAATCATTAAAACTGCAAGTACATGTAATCGGCTGAATGCTAGAAAAAAGACTGCTAGATAAGGCAAAATTAACCATAAATCATAAGTTTTTGATTGAATTGATTCAGCTTGTTGGCTGAGTAGCACATAAGCAATCAAGGTCATGATGGCAGCAGGCAAAGCAATCCAAACGTTGACTCTAAATTTATCTCGAAGTTCGACATTTTGACTTCTTGTGGCAGCAATCGTTGTATCAGAGATCATGGACAGATTGTCACCAAACATTGCACCACCAACGACAGCACCAATCGCATAAATTGGTAAAATGTCAGTCGCTTGAGTAAAACCAAAAGCAATCGGTGCACAAGCAGCAATTGTACCCATAGAAGTACCCATAGCAGTAGCAATAAAGGCTGAAATGATAAACAGCATGGGTAATACGAATTCAGCTGAAATCAATGACAAACCTAATTGAACTGTGGCATCAACGCTTCCAATGGCACTTGATACACTTGCAAAAGCACCAGCCAACATGAATACCATGAACATTAAAATAAGGTTCGGATGACTCGCGCCTTGAAGAAACTCTTCGATGGCTGTGTTGAGTTTCTGTTTGTATAGCAGTAAAGCTAAAATGATGGCAGGGATTGCTGCGACTGGCGCTTTTACTTGATAAAAGGCAAATTCTGTCCCAATCATTGAATGATAGAGACCACTCCCGAGAAAGATGATCAAAAATACCAATAAAGGTAACAAAGCAAGCGCATTGCTTTGCACTTTTTCCTGAGAGTAGGCAGACATAAAAAATAAAAGAATATTTAAAAATTGCGCCTAGTATAAAGGAGCTTTGGTGATTTCTAAAATGCAGGTGGTTTTCTTGAAAATTAGGAATCTTTGATCATTGAGAATTCAGCCAAAATATAGATAAATGTGTCAGGGCTGTTGTAAGTAGCAATATTCACGTTGCAATCACGTCAAAACCTGTTCAATGAGCAAAAAATAGCGTTACAATGCAGTGTTTTTGTATGTCTACAAACAACTCCTCAATTTATATAAATCAAGGAAAGCATAATCCTATGTCACGTCTTGCCACTCGTTTTGAACAGCTTAAATCTCAGCAACGTAAAGCGCTTGTTTCTTATGTTATGGCAGGTGACCCGCATCCACAGGTAACTGTTCCATTACTTCACCAAATGGTTGAAGCTGGCGTCGACGTTATTGAGTTAGGTTTACCATTCTCAGATCCGATGGCCGATGGTCCAGTCATTGCACTAGCTGCTGAGCGTGCATTGGCAGGTGGAACCAATACACTAGATGCGTTGGATATGGTCAAAGCCTTTCGTGAAAAAGATCAAACCACACCTGTTGTTTTAATGGGATATTTGAATCCTGTTGAAGTGATTGGTTATGAAAAATTTGTTGCATATGCAAAAGATTGTGGTGTTGATGGTGTACTTCTTGTGGATCTTCCACCTGAGGAGTCTAAGCAATTTGGTGAAGTCTTAAAACAAAATGAGATGGATCAAATTTTCTTATTAGCACCAACATCAACTGATAAGCGTATTCAGCATGTGGTGAATCATGCGAGCGGTTTTGTTTACTATGTGTCATTAAAAGGTGTGACAGGTGCAGCAACATTAGATACCTCAGAAGCTGCAGCTCGTATTGCGAAAATCAAAACCATGACCAACGTACCTGTTGGTGTTGGATTTGGTATTAGCGATGCTGCATCTGCAAAAGCAATGGGTCAAGTTGCTGATGCCGTGATCGTCGGTAGTGCTTTCGTTAAATCTTTTGCGACATTGCCAGCAGATGATGCTGTGCAAGAGACGGTAAATAAAGTGAAGGAGCTTCGAGCTGCGCTCGATGAGTTAGTATGAGTCAAGAGTTAACAACAGGGAAGGTTCTTAGCCCTTCAACGCCTTGGATTGAGCGTCAAGTCCCTGGTATTCAAGTTGCTACTGAGCAGCAGACATTCAAAGCAACTTTTACTGAGCCTACGATTGAATGCCCAGAGTGTCATGCATTGGTGACACGTACAGCAATGTCTTTCAATGCTTATGTTTGTCCTCAGTGTGACGAACACTTGCGTATGCGTGCCCGTGATCGCTTAAACTGGTTTTTTGATCAAGTTAATGCAGAGTTGGGACAAGAGTTTGCGGCTAAAGACCCATTAAAATTTGTGGACAGTAAACCTTATCCTGAGCGTATGCGCGAAGCTCAAGATAAAACAGGTGAAACAGAAGCTTTGGTTGTGATGCAAGGTTCACTCAAAGGTTTAGACCTAATCGCTTGTGCTTTTGAGTTTGACTTCATGGGTGGCTCAATGGGGACAGTCGTAGGTGATCGTTTTGTCCAAGCGGCTGAACGAGCAATTGAATTACGTCAACCTTTAATCTGTTTTGCTGCATCGGGTGGTGCTCGTATGCAAGAGGGTATGTTGTCTTTGATGCAAATGGCACGTACTTCAGCCGCGATTCAGCGAATGAAAGATGCACGTCTTCCGTATCTGGTTGTGTTGACACATCCTGTCTATGGTGGTGTAACCGCTTCACTCGCGATGTTAGGCGATGTACATATTGCTGAACCTAAAGCGATGATTGGATTTGCAGGAAAGCGCGTAATTGAGCAAACAGTTCGTGAAAAGTTAGAAGAACCATTCCAACGTGCTGAATATTTGCTTGATCATGGTGTGGTCGATCAAATTGTTCATCGTCATGCATTACGTGATACTGTATATAGACTTGTTGCTAAATTGATGAACTTACCTTGACACAGCAAACACCACATTCTGATGATACATTAACAACATGGCTCGATTATTGGAGCCATGTTCACGTTACGGGCATTGATTTAGGATTGGAACGCGTTATTCCAGTTGCTGAAAAGCTTGGAGTAATGAAACCCAATGCAAAAGTTTTTACGGTTGCAGGGACCAATGGCAAAGGCTCAACTACAACAACGCTTGCTGCGATTTTAAATGCGCAAGGCTATAACGTGGGGCTTTATCAATCGCCGCATATTTACCGTTTTAATGAGCGGGTAAAGTTAGCGGGGCAAGAGGTTGATGATCAAAGTCTTATCGATGCTTTCGTACTCGTAGATCAAGCACGTCGTGAGTGTGGATTAAGTTTATCTTTCTTTGAAGCAACCACTCTGGCTGCTTTTTTGATTTTTAAACAAAAGCAATGTGATGTATGGGTACTCGAAGTAGGACTCGGTGGTCGCCTAGATGTGGTCAATGTGATCGATCCTGATATTGCCGTGATTACCAATATTGGTTTGGATCATGTGGATTGGTTGGGCGATACAATTGAAAAAATCGCTTTTGAAAAAGCTGGAATTATTCGTCCGAATATTCCTGTGATTTTTGGTGGTAATCAACCTTTACCGAAAGCGATACAAGATAAAGCGCTTGAATCTAACGCTAATCTATACGCATTAAACCGAGATTATTTTTATCAATTAAATGATGACGGTCTGTCATGGTGTTTTGCTTCTTCAGGTACAACATTAAAGTTGCCGACAGGACATTTGGCAATTGAAAATATTTCAACTGCCGTTGCTGCAATCTTAGTAAGTGGTTTGCCTATTTCTCAATCCACAATTGCTCAAGGTATTCAGCATGCTTCATTGCAAGGACGTTTTGAAATTCGTCAAATTCAAAACAAAACCGTCATTTTTGATGCTGGGCATAACCCTCATGGTGTCGAATTTTTGTTGAACCAGTTGCGAAAATTCTTAAAATACAATAAACAGTACACAGAAGTTGTGGCTGTATTCTCAATGTTGGCAGATAAAGATATTGCATCTGTAACTGATTTACTAAAAACAACAGTAAAAAATTGGTTTATTGCTACTTTAGATGTGCCTCGAGCTGCACCAATGCAACAATTAAATGAAGCATTGGCAGGTCAACAGGTGCACGAATTTAGCAGTATCCAGCAAGCGTTTGAAATCGTGTTGAAACAATGTAATAACAATCAACTGATTTTAGTCTGTGGTTCGTTTCATACTTTAGAAGCGGTCTGGGAGTATTTAGAAGAATGTCAATGAATAACAAACAACGTTGGATGGGCGGCGTTGTTCTACTTGGAGGAGGTGTTTTATTGGCAGCCTTACTTCTCAAGGGCAATGAAGAAATAGAGCAAGACAAAGCACAAGCAACAATCTCTCATCCGATTCCCAAAACTCAATCAAACTCAAATACAGCACAACCTTTACAAGATGGTGAAATGGTTTCACTCCAACCACTTGCTGTGGATGTTGAAACTGAAAAGCGATTACTTGAAGAGCAGCGCCTCGCTCGTGAAAAAGCTGTTGCAGAGCAAGAAGCCAGAGCCGCTGAGTTTTTGAAAATGCAACAAGAAGCTGAAGCTGCCGCTGCGCGTAAAGCTGCTGAAGAATATGCAGCTTTAAATGCACGCCGTAGTTCAGAGCAAGAAAGTTCAGATAATATTCCCCCTGAACTTGCAGAAGATGACAAAGCAAAAGCTCAGCGTCTAGCTGAGGAAAAGCGAAAGTTAGACGAAAAAAAGAAAGCTGAACAACAAAAGCAAGATCAACTTAAGTCAGATGCTGAAAAGAAGTTAGCAGAAGATAAACGTAAGGCTGAAGCAGATAAAAAGGCAGCAGAAGACAAGCGAAAAGCTGAAGCTGACAAAAAAGCGGCTGATGATAAAAAACGTAAAGCTGAAGAAGACGCCAAAAAGAAAGCTGAGGCTGAAAAAGCACGCGATCTTATGGAAAATGGCGATAAGAAGTGGATGGTTCAAGTGGCATTGGCTGCAAACCAAGCAAATGCAGATGCTGTCGTATCCAAGCTACGTGCTAAAGGCTATAAAGTCACAACCAGTTCTACCTCGAAAGGTATTCGTATTATGGTTGGACCTGCCAAAGATCGCGATGTTGCTGATGCAACTCGGAAAAAGATTTCTTCTGATGAAAGTCTGAATATGAAATCAGCTTGGGTAATTGACTGGGTTCCACTAGATCAAAGATAAAAAGTTGTTTAAGTAAGCTAAGTATCTTTGAAGTTGAGCTGATTGTGCGTTTTTCATCGAATAGGAGATGAAGTAATGGAACAAACGGATTTAAAGATACTTGAAAAATTTAGTTTTTCGCCAGACTCAGCAATTGGAGCATTGTCTGGCGTTGCTTACTTAGGCGACTACTTATATTTCGTTGGGGATGATGTTCGTTACTTATTAAAAACTAGCCTAAAAAATAAAATTACTGCAACAACAACTTTTGAAAAAGTCCCTTTATTGGAGTCATCTGAGCAAGAAGCTCTCACCGTATTAAGCAAAGCAGAAAAGCCTGATTATGAAGCATTAAGTTGTATCATTTTTAATGAACAACTTCATTTATTGGTTATGGGCTCAGGTTCGACTGAAAAGAGAAAGCAAGCTCTGTTGTATAATCCATCTAATCATCAAGTTCAGACTTTGCTCGATAAGTTGGATTATGATTATTTGCAGCACTGCGTTGCACTCACAGGCGGAGCAGATTTAAATATAGAAGCAGTATGCTCAGATAATCATCATCTTTATATCTTCCAACGTGGCAACATTAATCACTTTCATGGTGTTTTAGTATTTGATCTAGAAAAAATTCAAGCACATAAATCTTTAGAAAATGCTCTTATACGTTCATTTAATCTCACATTACCTGAGATTAATGGTTCAGTAAGTGGTATTTCAGATGCTTATTTTTTAGCAGATAAGAACGTGATCGTTGCAACCGCAGCCGTTGAGCAAACCTTAAATACCTACGATGATGGTGCAGTGTTAGGAAGTTATATTTTAGTGCTCTCACCGAAAGGGGAAGTCCTAAATTCCTTTTTGATCCAAGATGCTGAGGGAAACACTTTAGCCATTAAGGTTGAAGGAATAACTTGGCTTGAGTCAAATGCTGATGGAGAGGTCTTCTTATTAGTCACCGATAGTGATGGTGGTCTTTCTGAAGTGATCACGGTTTTGCTCAAGAATTCGGTTTTTACCAAACTAGATACTTAGATTAAGTTTTGTTGGTCAATTTACAATCTTAAAAATTTATTTCTAGAGTCTTAATTATTCCAATAACAGTGAGAGGTTTTTTTGCCAAGAAAATCCACCTCTCAAGTGAGTGTTTAAGTTTTAACTTGAAGGGTTGGATAATTGCTGCTGAATCCATTGTACATTTTCTGAGGTAAATAGATTTTCAATGTTTTTCCAAATGATATGGTAGCCATATCCTCCTTGTTTCATTTCTTTGACTGCATTTTCAATTGACCAATTTTCAAAAATAATACGATACATCGCAATGGTTGCACCTGTTCGATCTGATCCGTGATAACAATGAACAAGGACTTTTTGATTATTATTTTTTGCAATCTGAATAGCCTGCATTGCTTGAAGTAAGTCTTGGCGATTAATTGCCCATGTTTGAATTGGTATGTGTACTAAATTTAGCGATTGATTTTGGAGTACTTTTGCATCTTCATTTCGAGCTCTTAAATTGATCACCGTTTCAATCTGATATTTTTTTAGTAAAGGTATTAATTCGGAATTGGGTTGTTCACTGCGATAAACATCCTGACTGATCTGATAAAAATTATGCGTATCCGAGATTAAAGCCCCCCAATTTTGAGGGCGTTGAGATTGCTCTATACTCGGATGTGTCATACATCCATTTAGACTTAATGTTGAAACAACAAAAACAGTAATAAATATTCTTTTCATTTTATTGATAGCGATTAAATTCATAAGGGTCGTGGGCACAAATTAACTCAATCCTGGGTTCATGTTGAGCGAGATATTGTAACTGTTTAAGGTTTTGCAAACGTAGTTGGTTATCTTCAGCCAATAACCGTTCAGTGAAATCTAAAGCTCTGAGTTTGTTTTTTGGGTTTAGCTCAAGATGGGTGTAATAGGCATCGCCACAGAACAACATCCAGCCATCGGCCTTTTTAATCGCAATTCCACAGTGCCCAGCGGTATGCCCAATCAAGGGAATCATTAAAATTTCATCGTGAAATAACGGAAGCCCTTTAACTTTTTGCAAGTTAAACCATGGCTCGCCATCATTATGTTCAGCAAAGTTCCAATAGCGATGCTGTTTAAACTGTTCAGTCTTATAACGAAGTTTGCCTTTGGTTGTAAGTGATTGAGTGGCATTAAACTCCGCCGCTAAGAGATGCACTGTTGCATTTGGAAAATCAGAAATTCCACCAGCATGATCAAAATCTAGATGGGTCACAAAAATATGTTTTACATCACTCGGGTTAAAACCAAGTCGCTGTATCTGCTGAATGGCAGTTAGTTTTAGGTTGGGTACAATTGAGCCAAATTGTTTAAGTAAACTCCCTAATCGCTGTTCAGTATGCAGATAGTCTTGAAGTCCTAAGCCTGTATCAATTAAGACTAGACCGCGATCAGTTTCAATGAGGAGACAATGACAGACTAGATGTGCTTTCCAACCTTTTTGACCAAACAGCGGGGCGCAAACTGGACAGAAACTTCCACAGTGCAAATGATGAATGTTATAAATCATAGCATTCTTATTTTATTAAAGTTTAAGATTTCTCTTATAACGTATCAAATAAGAAAACTAAAATGAAATTTTATAAGCTTAAAAAAATGCCTATCGATATGATAGGCGCTGGAGTTAGAAAAATAGAATTTTGTTTTAATAAGTGGTTTGGTAAGGTACGTTGAGTATTTCTATACGACGTATCTCATCAGTCTTGCACTTCGCTCAAAACCTTGAATTAGCTTCAATCTTACTCAGGCTGAGGAGTGAGACGTAAATAAGGTTTTACAGCAGTGTAACCCTTTGGAAAACGTTGTTTAATTTCCTCCTCATCTTTGAGTGATGGGACAATAACAACATCCTCTCCGTGCTGCCAGTTTGCTGGGGTCGCCACTTTGTGATGATCTGTCAACTGTAATGAGTCAATTACACGTAATACCTCATTAAAGTTTCGACCTGTTGATGCAGGATAGGTAATAATCAAACGAACCTTTTTATTGGGATCAATAATGATCAATGAGCGCACGGTTAGGGTTTCACTGGCATTAGGATGGATAAAATCATATAGCTCTGAAACTTTACGATCTTTGTCTGCAATAATTGGGAAATTCACCGTTGTGTTTTGAGTTTCATTGATATCCTGAATCCAGCTTTTATGTGATTCCACATCATCCACAGATAAAGCGATTGCTTTTATGCCTCGTTTTGTGAATTGATCTTTGAGCTTTGCGGTGAACCCCAGTTCTGTCGTACAAACAGGTGTAAAATCAGCAGGATGTGAAAATAGAATCCCCCAGTGGTTACCTAGAAACTCATAAAAATCAATTCTTCCTTCGCTCGATTCTTGTTGGAAATTTGGAGCAATATCACCTAAACGTAATGTCATACTTCGTCCTTAGAACATTTTTAATCTTATGTGTGTTGGATTAATATGCGCTAGAAGGCTTAGAAGTAAAAATATTGTTTTTTGATGTTTTTATGAGTTTAAAAGATATAGAGTTTAGTTTGGTTGGAAAATTGATCGGAAATTCACATTTTAGTCGATGTAACTTATAGTCAAATTTGCTACATTAACTGACTTTGGTTGCTTGTGGTCAGAATTGCCTCGCAGATTTTTTTACCTGTTTGGATGTAAAGCCCTTGTAGTTCTTATTTCTGACTCCATAATAACAGCTAAGAAAAAATTACCTATTTAAACAAACAGGATTAGAGAGTTTATTCATGTTGGCAAGTCTGATCGGAGGTATCTTCGGTACTAAAAATGAGCGTGAGCTCAAACGCATGCGTAAAATTGTTGAACAAATCAATGCGCTTGAACCGACGATATCTGCTCTTAACGATGCAGACCTTTCTGCAAAAACTCAAGAATTCAAAGAAAGATTTAAAAACGGTGAAAGCCTAAATAAATTATTACCTGAAGCATTTGCAGTTTGTCGTGAAGCCGCAAAACGCGTGATGGGAATGCGTCACTATGATGTTCAGTTGATTGGTGGTATCACACTGCACGAAGGCAAAATTGCTGAGATGCGTACAGGTGAAGGTAAAACCCTGATGGGTACTTTAGCGTGTTACCTCAATGCATTGAGTGGTCAGGGTGTGCATGTCATCACCGTCAATGACTATCTTGCACAACGTGATGCTGAACTCAACCGCCCATTATTTGAGTTTTTGGGTTTAAGCATCGGTGTGATTTATTCGATGCAAATGCCTGCTGAGAAAGCACAAGCTTATTTGGCAGACATTACTTACGGTACGAACAACGAATTTGGCTTTGATTATCTTCGTGACAACATGGTGTTTTCTCTACAAGAGAAAAAACAACGTGGTTTAAGTTATGCGATCATCGATGAAGTAGACTCGATCTTAATTGATGAAGCACGTACACCATTGATTATTTCAGGTCAAAGTGAAGATTCATCGCATTTATATCAGTTAATCAATAGCATTCCTCCAACATTAAAACCTCAGAAAGAAGAAAAAGTGGCTGATGGCGGACACTTCTGGGTTGATGAGAAACAACGCTCAGTTGAAATGACTGAGGTTGGTTACGAGACTGTTGAGCAAGAGTTAATCCGTATGGGATTACTTGCTGAGGGTGAAAGTCTTTATTCTGCTGCGAACCTAAATCTGGTTCACCATGTCACTGCTGCGATTCGTGCGCATTATCTATACCAAAAGAACGTTCACTACATTATTGGCATTAATCCTCAGACTCAAAAAGAAGAAGTGATTATTGTTGATGAAAGTACGGGTCGTACGATGCCTGGTCGTCGTTGGTCTGAAGGTTTACACCAAGCGGTTGAAGCCAAAGAAAATATGGAAATTCAGCCTGAAAACCAAACTTTGGCAACCACAACTTTCCAGAACTATTTCCGTTTATATAAAAAACTTTCAGGTATGACAGGTACAGCTGATACTGAAGCTGCTGAAATGAAAGAAATCTATGGTTTAGATGTTGTTATTATCCCAACTCACCGTCCGATGGTGCGTAAGGATCACAACGACTTAATTTATTTAAATCGTAACGGTAAATACAACGCAATTATCGAAGAAATTACCAATATTCGTAAGCAGGGTGTTGCGCCGATTTTGATCGGTACTGCAACGATTGAGGCGAGTGAAATTTTATCTGCAAAGTTATTACAAGCAGGTATTCAACACGAAGTCCTCAATGCAAAACAACATGAGCGTGAGGCGGACATTATTGCTCAAGCAGGTAGTCCAAACGCCGTAACGATTGCAACAAACATGGCAGGTCGTGGTACGGATATTTTGCTTGGTGGTAACTGGAAAGCCAAACTCGCAAAAATTGAAAATCCTACGCCAGAAGATGAAGCTCGTTTACAAGCGCAGTGGGAAAAAGATCACGAAGATGTATTGAACTCAGGTGGTTTGCATATTATTGGTTCAGAGCGCCATGAATCACGTCGTATTGATAACCAGCTACGTGGTCGTGCGGGTCGTCAGGGTGACCCTGGTGTTTCTCGCTTCTACTTATCGCTTGAAGATGATTTGATGCGTATCTTTGCGGGTGATCGTGTTGTTGCCATGATGCGTGCAATGGGCTTACAGGAAAATGAAGCCATTGAACATAAAATGGTGAGTCGTTCTATTGAAAATGCACAGCGTAAAGTTGAAGCACGTAACTTTGATATTCGTAAAAACTTATTGAAGTATGATGATGTAAATAATGAACAACGTAAAATTATTTACTCACAACGTGATGAGATTTTGGCAGAAAGTACATTACAAGATTATATCGAAGAGATGCATAAAGAGGTGATGAAAGGTGTTATCGCGAACTTCATTCCACCTGAATCTATCCATGATCAATGGGATATTCCTGGTCTAGAAACCGCTTTACGTACGGATTTAGGTATCGAGCTTCCTGTACAGCAATGGTTAGATCAAGATCGCCGCTTGGATGAGGAAGGTCTGATTGCACGTATTTCTGATGAAGTGATTTCACGTTATCGTCAACGCCGTACGCAAATGGGTGATGAATCTGCTGCGATGTTAGAGCGTCACTTTATGCTGAACTCTTTAGATCGCCATTGGAAAGATCATTTAGCTGCGATGGATTATTTACGTCAGGGTATCCACTTGCGTGGCTATGCTCAGAAAAATCCAGAGCAGGAATATAAGAAAGAAGCATTTAATTTGTTTGTGAACATGTTGGGTATCATCAAATCAGACGTTGTGACTGATTTATCTCGTGTTCATGTACCAACAGCAGAAGAATTGGCTGAGCTTGAAGCACAACAACAACGTCAAGCTGAATCAATGCGTTTATCATTTGAACATGATGATGTAGATGGTTTAACGGGTGAAGTGACTGCATCTGAAGAGCCTGAATATACAGTGAATAATGCTCCATTCCCAGTTCCAGAAAGCCGCAATGCACCGTGTCCTTGTGGTTCGGGATTAAAATACAAACAGTGTCACGGTAAAATCTAAACTCCGATACCGTTTGATATAAAAGCAGGGTTAATCCCTGCTTTTTTACGAGAAGTAACTTGAGTCGTTAAGTGCTTTATAGTTTCATTATTCAATAGAATGACTTTGACTGAATTCGCATGAAACGCGGGAAGACGATGAAAAAACCATTACAACTTTTAATTTTAGCGAGTGTTGCGGTATCAAGTGTAGGCTTTGCTAATGAAGCACCACAAGCAACGACCACAACCACAGTAGACAAAGTACTTGCAGCAAAAGGCGCGACGACAGCTGAAGCTCAAGTTAAACGTGAAGTAACTACAGTAATCAGCCCTCGTACAGGGATTCGATATATACTTGGAGATACAGGGAATCGCCCAATTGTTTTGCAAACAGCGGCTATCGCACCTGCTAACTCTGCCAATATCAATCGTATCGTAGCTGCTAACCCGGCATTATCTGCAAAGAGTCAGGAAAAGGCGAAGATCGCACTCATCGGTGAAGCTGCAGTACAAGCTGCTGATGCAGCCGCTGCTCAAACAGCAAGTGCTCAAGCACCACAAGCTACCAATCAATAAAAGTTTCAACAAAAAAGGAGATGCAGATGCATCTCCTTTTTTTACAGCTAATTAAAGAAAGCTAGGTAATAAAATCAGACCAATAATGATTGCAAACATCAGCCATTTTGCAAGATAGTAAACTCTACGATTACGTTGTTTTAAACCACGACCATAATGATGTACGGCATAGCCATACTTGAAAATTCGATTGATAAAACCTGTTTTATCTTGATCATCATTCGGTGAACTTGCCGCTGACATAACATTGCGACCAAACCAATGATTGATCTTCTGAGCCCAGCCCCATTTCATTGGACGCTCGATGTCACAGAATAAAATAATACGGGTCTGATCCGTTTTATTTTCAGCCCAATGCACAAAAGTCTCATCAAAAACAGTTGCTTCACCATCGCGCCAGCTATAGCGTTCTTGATCAACTTCAATAAAACAGTCATCGCTGTTTGGTGTTACTAAACCTAAATGATAACGAACTGAACCCGCATAAGGATCACGATGTTTACCTAAATAACTTCCAGATGGAAGTTCAGTAAACATTGCTGCTTTTACTGAAGGAATACTTTCTAACAAGGCAACTGTCTTAGGGCAAAGTTGTTGAGCTGATGGATGGCTAGCTTGATACCATTTTAAATAAAAACGTTTCCAACCACGTTTGAAGAAGGTATTAAAACCTGCATCGTTATTCTTTTCAGCTGCTTTAATTTGATTTTGTAGCTGGATTGCTTCTTCACGGATTACTTGCCAATTGTCCTGTAATGGTTTGAGCTCAGGAAACTGCGCCACATCAAAGAATGGTTGGTTCGGTAATTTGGAGAAACCAGTCATAAACATATTAACTGGTGCTAGAAATGTCGAATGGTCGAATAATTGTCGAGATGCTTTTAATCGTTCTTTGCCACGATAATAAGTATATAAAAAACTGACCAAAAATACGGCAACGATAATCACTGCGTACATGAGCACAATCATCTAAAAAAAGGGAGTCGCGTATTTTAGCACAAAAAATATTAGCGGGAGAGATGTTGTAGCGTTTGAAAAAGGGTGAGTGGAATTGCCCGACAAATGGTTTGAGTGAACCTCTTATGACGTTCACTCAATAAGAACATATAGATTAGACTTGGTTATTTACATCATCGTGTTTGGTTTCACGGATGAACAAAAACGCGATTAATGAAAGAATTGACGCTAAACTTAAATACATTCCTACAGCATCTAAACCATAGCTTTCAGCGAGTTTGGTCGCAATGTAAGGGGCAAAGGATGCACCAAAAATACCTGCCAAGTTGAAGGTTAATGCTGAACCTGTATAACGGACTGATGTTGGAAAAATCTCAGAAAGTACAGTTCCAATCGGTCCGTAAGTGAGTCCCATGATTGAGAGACCAATACATAAAAATAGGAACACAAGTAATGGGCTACCTGACCCTAAAAGTGGCGCAAAACAAAGTCCAAATAAGGCTGATAAGATACAGATAGCAACCGATGTATTTTTACGTCCAAACTTTTCAGCAAGAATCGCTGAAACAGGAATGAAAGCTGCAAAGCAAAGTGTTGCGATCAATTGTAATTCAAGGAAATCGCCGCGAGCATATCCCAGTTTTGTTGTACCCCAGTTGAGAGCAAAAACAGTTGTGAGATAGAACACGACAAAAGTACAAATCGCAGCAACAGTACCCAAGACCAACATTGGGAAATGCTTCGTCATGACCTCTTTGAATGGGACATTAACTTCTTTTTGTTTGTCTAAAACCTTTTGGAATGCAGGAGTCTCATGCAATTTCAGACGGATATAGAGACCAACCAGAACCAACACCGCACTTGAGACGAATGGAATACGCCAGCCCCAAGTCATGAAATCTTGTTCTGACATAAAAGCATTCAATAATAGGAAAGAACCTGTTGAGAGGATAAAACCAATCGGGGCGCCCAGTTGAGGGAACATGCCATACCATGCACGTTTGCCTTCAGGTGCATTTTCAGTCGCCAGTAGAACAGCACCACTCCATTCACCACCAAGACCGAGACCTTGACCTAAACGGCATAAAGCTAATAGTAAAGGAGCTGCAAGACCAATTTGTGCATAGGTTGGCAGCAAACCGATACAAACGGTTGATATCCCCATAGTGAGTAAAGCTGCGACTAAAGTTGCTTTACGTCCAATTCGATCTCCCAAATGTCCAAAAATTGCGGCTCCGATCGGGCGAGCAATAAAGGCAATTGCAAAAGTTGCGAGGGATTTTAGTACAGCGGCACCATCACTACTTTCTGGGAAAAATAAATGAGGAAAAATTAAAACGGCTGCAGTTGCGTAGATATAGAAGTCAAAAAACTCAATCGTGGTACCCACGAGACTGGCAAATAATACCCTTGTTTTTGAATTGCTTGCCACTTCGGGGGTGACAGTCGTAGTGCTAGACGACATACGAGACCTTATTTTATTTGATCAAGACACAGAAATATGGACTTGAGAATTCCTTGAATGCATAGTCTACTCATGAAACTAGTGTCATTTCTTTTGGCCTGTTGACAGGAGTTAAAGTACATAACAGTAGATTGCAAGAAAGTGTAAACCTGCCCCTATTAGCACAAATACATGCCAAATTGCGTGGGTATATCTTACCTTTTTTAAAGCATAAAACAATGTGCCGACAGTATAAGCAAGCCCACCCGCAATCAATAACTGGATTGCTTCTTTTGATAGATAACGTTGCATATCATCCATAACCAACACGGCTAACCACCCCATGATGATATAGGCAGCCAAAGATACTTTTTGAAAACGATGAATTAGGATCAGTTTAAATACCGTCCCAATCAAGGCGATGATCCATAGCGCAATTAATAAATAATGTGCTTTCGCTGTCGGGATTGCGATACTTAGAAAGGGGGTATATGTTCCTGCAATCAGATAATAAATCGCAGTATGGTCAAGTTTTTTATACCAGTAGCGTTTCATTCCATCTTGAGAGAAATGGTAAAGCATAGAACTGCTGAGGAGTAATACAAGACTGAACCCATATACCCATAAACTCATCCATTGTCCGAAAGGTAGTCCATATCCTTTGATAATTAGAAACACCGATGCAATTAGCGCCAGAGCTGCCCCAATCCCGTGACTATAGGCATTAATTAATTCTTCTTTGGGATCATAATTGGTTAGAAAATTAGCGTTCATTGAGCTTCTAATAGTATAAAAATACAACTGTATCGTAATGCAATTTCCCTTTTAAAGTAAGACGCTATAAAATTTAGTTTCTATTTGTCAGGTTTTCACTATGTTTGCGCCCAAATTTTCCTTTGAACAAGAACAGCAATTTTTCTTGGAGATTCAGCAATCTATTGGAAACAATAGTTTTGACCGATTGATCTTGAGTCAATACAAGGGCGAAATGACAGATTTAGAAAAAATGACTTTTCGCATTATTGAACTGCAAAATCAAAGTATGCTGTCCTGTTTATATCATTATAAAACGCAAGATATTACTAAGAATTATCCGATTGAAGAGGGATTAGAGAAAATAGCCGAGCTGTTGGTTCAGTCGAAACAAGCCAATCTATTTACAATGCATCAAGATATTCAACTGAAAAAAAACAAAAAGAAAGCCATGTTGAATGCACAGAAAAAGCAAATCAGTGTAAACCAAGTTCAACAGCATCATGATCGTGAAAAACATCGATTTGTTCAGCAACGAAGTCCATTTCTTAAACATCTTGGAATTACCGATGAAAAGGCACAACTCATTCCAAGTATGGCGCGCAAGTGGAAACAGATTAATAAGTTTATTGAAATTTTTTCAAATGCTTATGAGCAAATTGATGCTTCTCAACAAGAACTTAATATTGTTGATTTTGGTTCAGGAAAAGGTTATTTAACTTTTGCTTTGTATGATTATTTATTAGAGCAAAATAAAACCCCGTTAATCACAGGTGTTGAACTGCGTTCGAATCTTGTACAGTTTTGCCAAAAAGTTGCAGATGATGTTGGCTTTAATCATCTTGATTTCTTTGAAGGTGACGTGCGGAGCTATGCCCCAGAAAAGCTAGATGTCATGATTGCACTACATGCTTGTGATGTAGCAACCGACTTTGCAATTCATACAGGAATTCGTCTGAATGCCTCAATGATCATGTGTGCGCCATGTTGCCATAAAGAGTTGCGACCTCAATTAAAAAGCCCAGAGGTTTTACAACCGATGCTTCAGTTTGGCATTCATGCAGGGCAGCAGGCAGAAATGCTGACAGATACATTGCGTGCTTTGTTGCTTAAGGCTTACGGCTATGAAACTAAAGTTTTTGAATTCGTTTCACTGGAACATACCAGTAAAAATAAGATGATTTTAGCGACCAAGCGTAAAGATGTTCAGCAGCCTGATCCGAAAATTATGCAGCAAATTCAAGCCTTAAAACAGATGTATGGTATCCAAAAACAAAGCTTAGAATTGCTGTTACAAGATCAAATGCCGATCGAAAATTTAGGTTGTAAGTGCTAATTAAGCTGAGATCGAGATGTTTAGAGTTCAAAGTGGTCACTGGGATAAGTTAGAGCAAGACGCAAAGTTCATTCGAAAACAAGTTTTTATAATTGAGCAGAATATTCCTGAAGAAGAGGAGTGGGATGATCAAGATATGATTTCAGATCATTTTGTTGTCTATGATCAAGATCAACCAATTGCAACTGCGCGTTTATTACAAAACAATAGTGTAGGGCGTGTGGCTGTACTCAAAGCTTATCGCGGACAAGGAATTGGAAGTATGATTATGTTAGAGATTATTCGGCAAGCACATCAACAAGATCGAAAATTTCTTCACTTATCCTCACAAGTTCACGCCATCTCATTCTATGAAAAATTAGGATTTTCGATACAAGGGGATGCATACGATGAGTGTGGAATTCCTCATATAAAAATGCAGTTGGTGATTGAAACTAAAAATCACTGAAACGAAGAGTTAGATCATAACTTGCTCGATCGACGATCAGATCGAGCAAGTTATATTTCTTTATTGGTGTTGCTGATGTTGGGTTTCAACCTCTGAGCTTGCTTGAGCATTTTCTTGAGCGATTGCTTTTTGTTGTTCTGCTGCTCGCTGTGCTCCAGGCATATAATCTGGTTCATTGCTCATAGCTAAGTAGAAGAAACTGAGAAAAATTGTACTAAGTACCCCAACGATAATGACAAATTTCCAACCTAATACGGTTTCACTTGAATCGTTGTGAGAGTTTGAGCGATTACTCATAGAAAATTCCAAAAATAAAATAAATAAAAAACTTGCTAGAACAACATCATTTAATCAATTTGATAAAAAGCCTAAACATTATATGGTTTTATAGTTTGTTTTGGGGTGTCTGATGATTTGTATTATTGATTGAAACTTGAAAGTTGATTTGCAAAAAAGAATAGTCTGAAATTAATAATTAGGGCTAAATCTAAGTTATTATTTAGAATAAGATACGATTTTAATAAGATTCCAAGTCTTCAATGTTATAGTATTCAAAGACTTGGAGTAAGCGAGATGATTATAGGGCTTTCCAATCTTCAATAGCTTTGAAGCCTGTTTCTAGACCAATATCATAACCATAACGAATCTTGGCTTTATTCTTGGTGAGTCGACCCGCCATATGTTTTAAGTCGGGTGGGCAAACCTCCAATATTTTTTGTTCAGATGCTGTTCTAACAAATTGAACAGATTCATTATAGCGTTGAGTTCTTGCTAATAAACTTTTGGCAAAACCATGTCGTTGCTTGAATGCATACCTTGCAAGTAGTTGATCACCTTTACTACTGGCTTTGTAGTAATTTTTGGGGCGAGTTCTCAGTACCATGAGTTTAGATACATTAGTTTGTTTCGCCGTCCAAAGTACGGGGAGAGCATCTGCGACTCCGCCATCAAAGTAGGGTTCACCAAAAACTTCTACTGCTTGACGGGTAAGCACAGGAATAGAACTTGATGCACGTAATCCATCGAGAATGTTGTCTTTGGAGGCTTTGATATATGTTGCATCTCCTGAGATAGCATGGGTCAATACCATGTAGAACTCAGGATGATTGGCAAATAATTGAGCTTGATTGAGTGGATTTTCTTTTTCAACCACGTCCCACATCCATTTCAAATCAAGTAAGTCACCACCTTTGAAGAAGCGTCCATAATGAATGAATTCAGATCGAAGAGAATGATCTAGATAGATTTGTAGGGTGCGACCTTGTTGAGCTGCGAGGTAATTAGCGACATTGGTAGAACCAGATGAAACACCAACACAAAGATCAAATGGATTAAATTGTTGCAGTAAAAATGCATCTAAGACACCGCTGGTAAATGCGCCGCGCATTCCACCACCTTCAACGACCAGTGCTTGACGATTTTGGTGAAGCATTCAATATCTCGAATAGGATGATAAATCCCTGTTTAACACGGGGTTATCATCTTCGACAAGAATACTTTAGTGATTGTGTTGCTGATGCTCGCTATGTTGAGCTTCGCCATTTGCTGGAGATTGTGACATTTCAGCTGCTGCCGCTGTTTTTTTTTGATTCATTGGCATATAGTCAGGCTCATTATTTATGGCTAAATAAAAAATCACCATAAAGATAAAGCTTAAAATGCAAGTGATGATCAGTGCTTTCCAACCCCACGGAGAGGTTTCAGGACATAATTTCTCAGACATAAGACAAATTTCCAAAGGACAAAAAGTAAAGCAGAATTGGTGTATTTATAGCACAATTTGTGATGGATTAGACGTAATTCGGTTTTATATCAATAAATACAAAAAAGCTCATATCAGTTAAAGAAACTGATATGAGCGTAAAGTGAAGAGAGTGAAAAAATTATTGAATAATTTCTTTCTTCTGCGCTTTGTCTTTTAACAATTGTGGTGGATTGAAACGTTCACCATATTTAGCAGCCAATTCCTCTGAACGTTGTAGTGATTTTTCAATCCCATTTTGATTTAGGAATTGAATTGCACCACCAGTCCATGGAGCAAAACCGATTCCAAAAATTGAACCGACATTGGCATCAATTACTGATTCTAGAACACCTTCTTCATAGCAGCGCAAAGTATCCAGCGCTTGAACAAACAAGAAGCGATCAATCATATCTTGTTCAGAAATATCATTCGTTTT
Source organism: Acinetobacter junii CIP 64.5 (assembly GCF_000368765.1). Lineage (GTDB taxonomy): Bacteria > Pseudomonadota > Gammaproteobacteria > Pseudomonadales > Moraxellaceae > Acinetobacter > Acinetobacter junii. Next base: position 1,235,335 of record NZ_KB849655.1, on the reverse strand, counting down.
TGTCCAACGGCTGAGCCCATCCCACAAATGTTTTTTGCCATTTTCTGGATATTCATAGAAGCCTGCACCTGCTGCTTTACCTTTACGATTGAGCTCGTGAATCATGGTGTGAACCACTTCATCTACAGGGGTTTTCGGTAAGTCTTTCCCTTCAGCTTGCAATGCTTTACGCGTTTCGCTTGCTACATGCTCAGTCAGAGTTAAAGATACTTCATCCTGAATCGCAAGAGGACCAACAGGCATACCTGCTTTGAGTGCTGCCATTTCGATTTTTGCTGGATGTACACCCTCAGCAAGTAGACGCATACCTTCTTGAATGAACGTACCAAACACACGACTGGTAAAGAAACCACGACTGTCATTTACCACGATTGGTGTTTTTGCAATTTGTTGTACAAAGTCATAGGCTTTAGCTAATGTTTCAGCTGAAGTTTCTTTGCCTTTGATGATTTCGACCAATTGCATTTTGTCGACTGGGCTAAAGAAATGTAAGCCAATAAAGTTTTTAGCATCTTTACTTGCTGTTGCTAGACCTGTGATCGGTAAGGTAGACGTGTTCGATGCAAAGATTCCATCTTCCGCTAAATACTGCTCAGCTTCTTGAGTCACTTTGGCTTTGAGTTCTTGATTTTCAAATACTGCTTCAATGATTAAGTCACAGCCTTGTAGATCAGCTGCATCAGCAGTAGCCGTAATAAGCGCTAACACTTGATCACGTTTTTCTGCGGTCATACGACCTTGTGAAACACGTTTATCAAGTAGCTTTTGTGAATAAGCTTTGCCTTTCTCTGCATTTTCTACAGACACATCTTTGAGTACGACAGGAATGCCCTTGATTGCAGTTGAGTAGGCAATCCCTGCACCCATCATACCTGCACCTAAAACACCGACTTTCTTCGCTTGCCATTTAGCAACTGCAGTAGGACGACTCGCACCTGATTTAATTGCATTTAGACCATGCCAAAACGTACCGATCATGTTCTTCGACACTTGACCGACAGTCAGTTGCGTAAAGTAACGTGATTCAATACGAAGCGCGGTATCTACATCGACTTGTGCACCTTCAACTGCAGCCGCCATGATCGCTTCAGGAGCAGGGTAGCAACCTTTGGTTTTGTCACGTAGCATGGCAGGGGCAATTGCAAGCACTTGCGCAACCGCAGGCGTTTTAGGATCACCACCAGGGATTTTGTAGCCTTTCACATCAAATGGTTGCTGTGATTTTGGATTAGCTTTCACCCAAGCAATCGCTTTTTCTAACAGCTCTTGTTCATTCTCAGCTGTGTCATGTACCAAACCAAGAGATTTTGCTTTATCGACACCAAATTGCTTACCTTCCATAAGGAACGGGAATGCATTTTGTAAGCCCAGCAAACGTACCATACGGACGATACCACCACCGCCAGGAAGTAAACCTAAAGTCACTTCAGGTAAACCAAATTTAGTTTTTGGATCATTAATGGCAATACGATAATGACAACCTAAAGCGATTTCCCAGCCACCACCAAGCGCAGTGCCGTTTAAAGCTGCAACAACAGGCACACCTAAAGTTTCGATTGTGCGTAAGTCACCTTTGAGTTTTTCAATCATCTTGAAAAATTCAGTAGCGTGTTCAGGTTGTACCTGAATCAGCTCATCTAGGTCACCACCAGCAAAGAAGGTTTTCTTAGCTGAACGGAAAATAATACCTTTCAGATCAGTTTCAGCTTTAAGCTTTTGACTGACTTCATCTAAAGCATCACGGAACTCTGCATTCATGGTGTTTGCAGATTGACCAGATGAATCTAGTGTAAGAATTACAATATTGTCAGCGTTTTTTTCGTATTTAATAGCGCTCATGTTGTTCTCCTTACACCAACTCGATAATGGTAGCGATACCCATACCACCACCGACACATAATGTTGCTAGTCCACGTTTTTTACCTTGACGCTCTAATTCATCTAACAAAGTTCCTAGAATCATGGCACCAGTTGCCCCTAATGGATGTCCCATCGCAATCGCACCACCATTGACGTTGACTTTCTCAGCAGGAACTTTCAGTTCTGTAATAAAACGCATCACCACAGCTGCAAAAGCTTCATTCACTTCAAATAAATCAATATCGTCGATGCTCAAGCCTGCTTTTTCTAATGCTTTACGTGCAGCAGGGGCAGGACCAGTCAACATAATGGTTGGATCTGTACCGACCAATGCAGTTGCAAGCACCTTGGCACGAGGTTTTAAACCTTGTTCTTTGACTGCTTTTTCAGAAGCCAATAACACCACCGCAGCACCATCGACGATACCTGATGAGTTACCTGCATGATGAACGTGATTAATTTTTTGCGCTTCAGGATACTTCTGTAAAGCAACAGCATCGAAGCCCATTTGACCCATCATTTCAAAGCTAGCATTCAGTTTTGCTAGACCTTCAACTGTGGTATTTCCTTTGATAAATTCATCTTTTTCTAAGATTGTTACACCTGCATGATCTTTCACAGGCACAACTGATTTATCGAAATAACCATTTGCCTGAGCGGCAGCAGCCTTTTGTTGCGAACCGACCGCAAATGCATCTACATCTGCGCGGCTATAACCATCTAAAGTTGCGATTAAGTCTGCACCTACACCTTGTGGAACAAAAGACGATTTCAAATTGGTTTCTGGATCAAGCGCCCATGGACCACCATCAGAACCCATTGGAATGCGTGACATTGACTCCACACCGCCAGCGACCACAACATCTTCCCAACCTGAACGAACTTTTTGTGCTGCCAAGTTCACAGCTTCTAAACCAGAAGCACAGAAACGGTTGATTTGTACGCCTGCGACATCATCATTCCAACCTGCAGCAATCGCAGCAGTTTTGGCAATATCCCCACCTTGATCACCAATCGGTGTCACACAACCGAGAACGATATCATCGACTTTAGATGTGTCGAGTTGATGGCGTTGTTGTAATTCATTCAATAATGTTGTGAGTAAAGTAATTGGCTTTACTTCATGTAATGAGCCGTCTTTTTTTCCTTTTCCGCGTGGTGTGCGAATGGCATCAATAATATAGGCCTCGCTCATAGCTGTTCCTTGTATTGCCTTAAATTAAAATCATTGTGCTTCGAGTGTACTCAATTTAAGTGTCAGTGCAATGATGATAAACATTGGTAAGTTTGATGTTTTTCGCCAATTCAGTTCACTATTGAATAGTTGAAATATTTAGTAAAATGCATGTCCATAATTCAACATAATTTGCTTGATGAAATTTATTAATATTATTGGTACTACGGGTTCTGGCAAATCTACGCTGGCTCGAAAGTTGGCGGAAAAATTAAAAATACAATATATCGAACTGGATGATTTGCTATGGCTAGATGATTGGCAAGAATCTTCAAATGATGCATTTTTTTGCAAACTTAAACTGAGTATGGATGCAGCATCAACGGGATGGGTGATCGATAATCTTTATTCACGCAGTATTGATATGATTTGGTCTGAGGTGGATACGGTCATTTGGCTAGATTATTCTTTTTCTGTTAACTTTTATCGTCTTACTAAACGGACTTTGTGGCGTATTTTAAGTCGTGAGCGATTATGGAAAAACTCGAATAATAGAGAGAACTTGAAAATGGTATTCTCCCAAAAATCGATTTTTTTATGGATGTTTCAGAAATATCCACAAAATAAGAAAAGGTATTTAGCGATGATGAACAACCCTAAATACCAGCACATACGATTTATTCACCTAACTTCGCCTCGGAAGACAGCTGCTTTCTTAAAACAAATAAGTGGTGATTGATAATTAGCATTAAAATCAGGGTATTGGCTATATTTTTTCAAGATAATGTTTTGGCTTTACGGCTGTAATACTTGTAATTAGATTACTTATCAATGAGTTTTTGCAAAAAACCTCTTTAAAAAAGCAGATGAAAATCTGAGATTAAACTATTGATTAGATAAATTTAGATGAAAGAATTGACTATATTCAGATTCATTATATTCAGCAAAGGCTTCACCCTCTACGAAACCAAATTTCTTGTATAGATGAATTGCTGCATCAAAGTGGGAGTCTTTCCCCGTTTCTAAACTCACTTTTTGAAAATTGCTATGTTTAGCAATTTTCAAAAGATAATCGAGTAAGTGTGTCGCTACACCTTGACGTAGATGTTGGGGATGAGTCCGCATCGATTTAAGTTCAGCATGATAGGGGTTAAGCTCTTGAATCGCACCACAACCAAGAAGCTGATCATCACGCCAAAGTGTATAAAATCGAATGGAGTCTTTTTGTAGGCTGCTGAAATCGAGTGCAAAACTATGCTCAATCGGTGTGTTCTGATGCATGCCGTGCAAATGAATGCGTATGAGGTCTTGAACTTGAGGGTCTGAAAAATCGCCTTTTTTGATTATCATTATTTATCGTGATTGTTGAGGAATATAGTGGATTAATACCATATTTTTCAACAAGTGTTCAACTTTTAAGGGTTGAACACTTTGTCTGATTTAAGTTAATTGTGATGCCCATGCAACTGGCGATATAAACCTGGGGTAACACCAGTCCATTTTTTAAAGGCACGGTGAAAGGTACTGGTTTCACTAAAGCCAACTTGTTGAGCAACATCTTCTAAAGTGAGGTTTGGAGTGAGCAATAAATGAATCGCAGCGTCACGACGTAAGGCATCTTTGACACCTTGATAGCTTTTACCTTCCGCAGCCAAACGACGACGTAATGTTTGAGGAGATAAATACAGCATAGATGCCACATCATTTAAAGTTGGCATTTCTTCGCCGATTTGGCTCTTCAATACATCACGGATACGCGAAGTGAGTGAGTTGGTATTTTTGAATTTCACTAGAAGTTGTGCTGGTGCGGCTTTTAAAAACTCTTCTAAAGTTTTTTCATCCTGACGAATAGGTAAATCTAAATAGTCTGCAGCAAATGTAATTTCTGTACGCGGTGCGTCAAACTGCATCACTGGTGCAAAAAATAGCGCATCATACTCATCTGCATGGTTAGGGCGTTCATAACCAAAATGGACGCGCTCCAAAGGTAAGCGACGTTCGATTAACCACGAAGCAAGACCATGCCAAATCATCAGCATACTTTCCGTAATAAAATGATCAGGGTCAAGTGCTTTAGGAATGTGAGGTACTAAACGAGCTTCATGTTTATCGCGCTCTAAACTTACAGACCATTCATCACCGAATAATTTGTAAAATTGTGAGGAAAGTTCGAGTGCTTGACCAAGTGTTTTCGAATGTATGATCAATTGGCACATGATCGCAAATGTACCTAAACGACGTGGTTGAACATCGAAACCAACGTGTTCGTCTTGGGTGACCATCCATAACATTTTGACAAAGCGAGTGTATTGCTCTGGGGAGATTCGAGCTTTAGGTTGACGAAGCAATTCTGCTTCAATACCGACATGTGAAAGTAATGTTTCAACGTCCATGCCTAGGCGTTTTACACCTGTTAAAGCCGCATTCACGAAGTGGATGCTGATCGTATCACGGCTCATATTGAATCCTTCAGTTTCTTTACTATTCACGATAATTGACCTAAATAACCGTCTAAAATATCTAATTGAGCAATTGACAAGAAAAAATTATTGCTCACTAAGTACATGTTAAATTGCCGAAACTATCAAGGTAAATGGCTGAACATGACATTGTTTTTGTGTTTATCCGAACCTAGTATAAAAGAAAATTTGAACAATATGAGTAAAAATTATTATGCCAACTGCTTTAAAGGGATTGAAAGTTCTAGATTTTTCTACTTTGTTGCCTGGTCCATTCGCGAGTATGTATCTTGCAGACATGGGTGCAGAAGTTATCCATGTAGAATCTCCGAGTCGTCCAGATTTGGTTCGAATCGTGCCACCTTATGCCAATGGTCAAGCCACTGCGCATAGTTATCTTAATCGAAATAAACAGTCCATTACGCTTGATCTAAAAGATGCTTCAAATATTGAGTTAATTAAAAATAAAATTTCAGAGTTTGACATCCTGCTTGAACAATTTCGACCAGATGTGATGCGTCGATTAGGGGTGGATTATGAAACGCTTGCTGAGATCAATCCTCGATTAATCTATTGTTCTATTACAGGTTACGGTCAAACAGGTGCATATAAAGATCGTGCAGGGCATGATATTAACTATCTAGCTTTAGCTGGTATTTCGGGTCATAGTGGTCGACAAGATAGTGGACCACCTCCATTGGGTGTACAGATTGCGGATGTCGCAGGAGGTTCTTTGCATGCGGTTATTGGGATTTTAGCTGCTGTAGTTGAGCGTCAGCGTAGTGGTATGGGGCAATACATAGATATTTCTATGACGGACTGTGTGGCTAGTTTAAATAGTATGGCCGCCTCAGCAAGTTTGGCTGGTCAGACACCACAAGGTCCTGAGCAAGGGATGCTGAATGGTGCTATTTTCTATGACTATTATGAAACCAAAGATGGTCGTTATTTCTCTGTAGGAAGTTTAGAACCACAGTTTATGACTGGGTTAGCTGCTGCATTAGATTTACCTATATTGATGGCAAAAGGTAGTTCTTTTGACCCCGAAGATCGTCAAGTGATTAAACAAGCCTTAAAGGAAAAGTTTAGATCCAAAGATTTTGCTGAGTGGCAATCAATTTTTTCGCAATTAGATATTTGTGTGGAGCCAGTGTTGAGCTTAGATGAAGCTTTGACTTCACCGATTGCAAAACAACGCGGTTGGGTGGTTGATGTGCCTTTATCTGAAAATGCCGATCAAACTGAGCCTCAATTAGCATGCCCAATCAAATTTTCACGTTCTCAAATGCGCTATCAATTTATCGGACAAGGTTTGGGTCAAGGAAAATGGTAGAAAATATGTGCATACAATCGCAACTTGGTAAAATATTGCACATTTAATCAAGTGATTAACATTTTGAATAAATTAATCAATTAAAAATGGGCGTAACCTTTTATATACAAAAACATAAAAGGTTACGTAAACATGACAATCTCTAAATCATGGGTTGTATCTTGTTTATCCGTTCTTTCATTGAGTCTTTTCACACATCACACTCAAGCAGCTTCTTCCGCATTTGATCCTCATGGTCAATGGCTGTTGGGTGATTGGAACGGTCAACGCACTGCGTTACAAGATCAAGGTTATAACTTTTCTGCTGATTACACAGGTGAATTTGCAGGGGTTTTAGATTCTAAACAACATTCAAGTCATGGCAGTGAATTCACTGGGCAACTGGCTTTAGGCACACACTTTGACTTAAATAAAATTTTAGGTTGGCAAGACACTGAAGCTCAAATCACGGTGACCTATCGAGATGGCCAATCATTGTCCCAAACTGCAGATGGTTTACAAGGACATCTAAGTTCTACCCAAGAAGTTTGGGGGCGTGGTCAAACTTGGCGTTTAACTGATCTATGGATCAAAAAGAAATTTTTAGATCAAACTTTAGATATTAAGGTGGGACGTTTTGGTGAAGGTGAGGATTTCAACAGTTTTAACTGTGATTTCCAAAACTTGGCATTATGTGGCTCTCAAGTCGGCAATTGGGTGGGTGATCAATGGTACAACTGGCCTGTCAGTCAATGGGCATTGCGAGTCAAATATAACCTGCAGCCAGATTTATATGCGCAAATTGGTGCGTATGAATATAACCCAGAGAACTTACAGCGTGGTAAAGGCTTTAACTTAAGTACAGATGGATCACATGGTGCGATTATTCCAGCTGAGCTGGTCTGGGCACCAAAACTTGGTCAACAATCTCTTTTAGGTGAATACCGTTTTGGTTACTACTACAGCACTGCCGATGCTGCTGAAATTGAAAACCCAAGCAAAACTGGACATAAACAAGGCGGTTGGTTTACTGCCAAACAGCAATTAACACGTCATGATGATCAATCTGATCGTGGTTTAACTGGTTTTGTGAATGTCACAGTACATGATTCAAAAACCAACTCCATCAAAGATATGCAAAATGTTGGATTGGTTTATAAAGGTCTGCTCAATCAGCGTCCACAAGATGAACTAGCACTCGGCGTAGCACGTATTCATGCCAATGACAAAAACAATCCTTTATTGGATGAAGAATACAATACTGAGTTGTATTACGGCATCCATGCAACTAATTGGTTGACCATCCGTCCAAATATTCAATATGTACACCATGTCGGTGCCTTGAAAAATGGCGATAAAACATGGGTGGGTGGTGTCAAGTTTCAAACCATTTTTTAAGTGTTTTATTCGGAGTTCTATAGCTCATGTTTGCAACTCAATCGGACTATAGAACGCTTTAGCTTTTCAATTGAATGTTAAGCGAATTGATCATTTGCTTAGTCATTCTAATAAATACAAAGATGCAAGGTGATCTTATGAATCAATCTGCTTCAAAATCAGGATTGCGAACGTTGACGGTAATGATCCTTGCCCTCATTGCTTTGTTCCTGCTTATTGGTGGTGTATGGCTCGCAGCTATTGGTGGGTCTTTTTATTATGTGATTGCAGGTGTGTTGTTACTCATCGTAGCAGTACAACTTTATAAGCGTGCTTCTGGTCCACTCTGGGTCTATGCCGCTTTAATGTTAGGAAGTGTGATTTGGGGTGTTTGGGAAGTTGGAACGGACTTCTGGGCACTGGCTCCACGTCTTGATGTTTTGGGTGTGTTGGGTTTGTGGTTGTTAGTACCTGCTGTAACAAGAGGTATTGATAAACTTGGCTCAAGTAAGGTTGCGCTATCATCGACTTTAGTTATCGCTATTGTGGTGATGGTGTACTCGATCTTTAATGATCCTCAAGAAATTAATGGTGTGATTCAAACACCTCAACCTGCACAAGCGAAAGCAGTTGATGGTGTAGCACCTGAGGACTGGCCTGCCTATGGTCGTAGTCAAGGAGGGGAGCGTTATTCTCCTCTGACTCAAATTAATGACAAAAATGTCAAAGATTTGAAAGTTGCTTGGACATTCCGTACAGGTGATTTTAGAACTGAAAATGACTCAGGTGAAACAACTAATCAGGTGACACCAATTAAAATCGGCAACAATATGTATATGTGTACGCCACATCAACATTTGATTGCACTTGATCCAGCAACAGGCAAAGAAAAATGGCGTTTTGATCCAAAACTTAAAACGGACAAGACTTTCCAACATTTAACTTGTCGTGGTGTGATGTATTACGATGCTGCAAACACCACTGAGTTTGCAACCAGTTTACAGGCGAAAAAATCAACTTCGGCTGAATGTCCTCGTAAAGTTTTTGTTCCGGTTAATGATGGTCGTTTAGTTGCGGTGAACGCAGATACAGGTAAAGCATGTTCTGACTTTGGTCAAAATGGCGAAGTGAATTTACAAGAATTCATGCCATATGCCTATCCAGGTGGCTATAACCCAACTTCACCAGGTGTTGTATCTGGTACTACAGTGGTAATTGCAGGTTCAGTGACCGATAACCATTCGAATAAAGAGCCATCAGGTGTGATTCGTGGTTATGACGTGAATACTGGTAAGTTGCTGTGGGTATTCGATACGGGTGCTGCTGATCCGAATGCAATGCCAGGTCAAGACACAACATTTGTGCATAACTCGCCAAATGCATGGGCGCCACTTGCTTATGATGCAAAATTGGACATCGTCTATGTACCGACAGGTGTAGGTACACCTGATATTTGGGGAGGCGACCGTACTGAGTTGAAAGAGCGCTATGCGAACTCAATGCTGGCGATTAATGCAACCACAGGTAAGCTAGTTTGGAGTTTCCAAACCACACATCATGATTTGTGGGATATGGATGTACCATCTCAACCTTCTTTGGCGGATATTCAGGATAAATCTGGTCAAACGGTCCCTGCGATTTATGTCTTAACTAAAACAGGAAATGCCTTTGTTTTAGATCGTCGTAATGGTCAGCCAATAGTACCGATTACTGAAAAACCAGTTCCGCAAACAGTGAAGTGGGGACCACAAACTAAAGGTGAGTTCTATGCTAAAACTCAACCATTCTCTGACTTTAACTTAGCACCTAAAGATAAATTAACAGATAAAGACATGTGGGGTGCCACCATGTTTGACCAGTTAATGTGTCGGGTGAAGTTTAAACGTTTGAATTACGATGGTATTTATACACCACCTTCTGAAAATGGCACTTTAGTATTCCCTGGTAATCTCGGTGTATTCGAATGGGGCGGTATGTCAGTGAATGCTGATCGTCAAGTTGCAGTCATGAACCCGATTGGCTTGCCATTCGTAAGTCGTTTAATTCCAGCAGATCCAAACCGTCAAGCAGTCGCACGTGGTGCGGGTACAGAGCAGGGCATGCAACCGATGTATGGTACGCCATATGGTGTAGATATTAGTCCGTTCCTGTCTCCATTCGGTTTGCCTTGTAAGCAACCTGGTTGGGGCTTTGTTGCTGGTGTGGATTTAAAAACACATGAAGTGGTTTGGAAAAAACGTATTGGTACGATTCGTGATAGTTTGCCAAATCTATTCCAATTACCACCAGTGAAAATTGGAGTACCAGGTTTAGGTGGTTCGATTTCAACAGCAGGTAATGTGATGTTTGTTGGGGCGACTCAAGATAACTACATCCGTGCCTTTAATGTTTCAAATGGCGATAAGTTATGGGAAGCTCGTTTACCTGCAGGTGGTCAGGCAACACCAATGACTTATGAAGCTAACGGTAAGCAATATGTCGTAATTATGGCAGGTGGACACGGTTCATTTGGTACTAAAATGGGTGATTATCTGGTAGCGTATGCTTTACCAGATAAGAACTAATTTCATTTGGAAATTGAATGTAAAAGCTCAGATTCGTCTGGGCTTTTCCTTTTTGTAGTCATTAGATAGGCTTATCAATAAAACCGTTATTAAATATGCAAAAAAAGCATTTTATTGATGAAACAAAGCTCGTTATGCTAAACGCCTTTATAATGAATGACTAGCCATACGCCATGTATTTATATACGGATTTCGATCAACAACTGATTAACCAACGCGTTGCTCAGTTTCGCGATCAAACAGAACGCTATTTAGCAGGAAAATTGACCGAAGACGAATATCGTCCATTACGTTTGCAAAATGGTTTATACGTGCAACGTTATGCGCCGATGCTCCGTATCGCCGTGCCGTATGGCTTGATGAATACTAAACAACTCAGAAAAATTGCTGAAATTGCGACTGAATATGATCGTGGTTATGCCCACGTTTCAACTCGTCAAAATATTCAGTTGAACTGGCCTGCTTTAGAAAATGTACCTGATATTCTTGCTGAGCTGGCAACAGTACAAATGCATGCAATACAAACCTCAGGTAACTGTATTCGTAATACCACCACTGATCAGTTTGCAGGTGTGGTTGCTGGTGAGATTGCAGACCCACGTCCGACCTGTGAATTGATTCGTCAGTGGAGTACTTTTCATCCTGAATTTGCGTTCTTGCCACGTAAGTTCAAGATTGCAGTTTCTGCTCTGGAAGAAACAGACCGTGCTGCAACGGCGTTCCACGATATCGGTGTTTATATCGTACGCAATGATGCTGGTGAGATTGGTTATAAAATCATGGCGGGCGGTGGCTTAGGTCGTACACCAATTATTGGTAGCGTCATTCGTGAGTTCTTACCACGTGAAGATTTGATTGCTTATCTTGAAGCGACTTTACGTGTATATAACTTACATGGTCGTCGTGATAACAAATATAAAGCACGTATCAAAATTTTAGTTAAAGCACTTACGCCAGAAGTCTTTGCTCAAAAAGTTGAGGCTGAATTTGAGCACACACGTGAAGCTCTAAGAATTCAACCAGAAATCTTAAAAAAATTGGATGAAGAATTTACACCATTCGATTATCAAGACCTAGAAGATGAGGATTTCACAGCATTATTCGCTGAAAATCCAAAGTTCAAACAATGGTACAACGTCAATACTAATGCTCATAAAGTTAAAGGTTATCGTATCGTTACGATTTCTTTGAAGCGTGCTGGTATTGCTCCTGGTGACGTAACATCAGAAGAAATGAACTTAATCGCTGATTTAGCAGATAAGTATACGTTTGGCGAGTTCCGTACTACACATGAACAAAATATTTCATTGGTAGACGTACCACAGAAAAATTTATTTGAATTGTGGCAAACGCTTGAACAGCACAACATGGCTCGTGCACATATTGGTTTTATTACCGATATTATTTGCTGTCCAGGTGGTGATTTCTGTTCATTAGCTAACGCAAAATCAATTCCTATTTCAGAAGCGATCACACGTCGTTTTGAAGATCTTGATACCATTTATAATTTAGGTGAACTAGACCTAAATATCTCAGGATGTATGAATGCTTGTGGTCATCACCATGTAGGCAATATTGGTATTCTTGGTGTAGATAAAAAAGGTGCTGAGTTCTATCAAATCACTTTAGGTGGTAATGCGAATCATGATGCATCTATTGGTGATATTTTAGGACCATCTTTTGCTGCAGATGCTGTACCCGACGTGATCGAGGAAATTTTGAATACTTACCTAGATTTGCGTACTGAAGGTGAGCGTTTTATCGATACATACCGTCGTGTAGGGATTCAGCCATTTAAGGAGCGTGCTTATGCTTAATACATCGCTACAAGTGCTTTCTAAAGATGGCACGATTGCAGACAATACTTATCAAGTTATTGCAGAAGATGGAGCAATTCCCCAAGGTGATGTTGTTTTAACAACAGCCCAATTGAATGAATTGCCAAATATACAAGGTAAAAAAGCGTTGTATATCACTGTAAATGATTCACCTGAAACACATCAGTTCCCTTTAAGCGAATTAGATGCAATATTCATTGAGTTTGCTGGTTTTAATGATGGTCGTGGATATTCATTCGCAGCATTATTGCGCCGTCAAGGATATCAAGGTGAGTTACGTGCAGTGGGCGATATCTTTAAAGATGTTTTAAATTATTTAAAACGCTCTGGCTTTGATACCTTTGTAGTAAAAGAAGGTAAAGATATTCAGGAAGCAGCAGCTGGTCTGCTGGACTTTACAAATCCTTATCAAGCTTCAACAGCTGTACCTCAAGCAAGCTATCAAACTGGTGCATAAGCCACCCATAATCAATAAGCTGAACTAAGGTTCAGCTTTTTTGTTTTGTAAAATTGGATTAATCAAGAGCTGAAAAATAACAATGCTAACTCTCTTATCAAAAATCAATCCAGGTGTAATTTGGCTATTAATCGCTATAGCAACTGATGTACTTTCAACTTTTTATTCAGCCAAAGCAAATGGATTGGTCAATAAGCTGGATCAAGCTATTGCTTTGGTACTGTATCTTATTTCGTTTACTTGTGCTGCGATTGCTTTGAAATATATGCAAGCCGGAATTTTATATGTGCTTTGGTCTGGTATTGGTGTAATTGCGACAGCAGCACTAGCAAAAGTTTTTTTGGGGCAGAATATTGATTTAGCGGGTTGGATTGGAATCGGTTTTATTACCATCGGTTTGATGATAATTGCACAATACTCAAATATTGATGTTTAAAAGTACTATCAAAAAAGTTTCTTTTGATAGTACTTAAGATTTTTCTTATATATCTTCTAACTGACAATTCACCATCCATTTAATGCCGAACTGATCAGTAAAAGCACCGTAAAGTGCACCCCAGAAAGTTTTCTCAAGTTGCATTTCAATATGACCATGAACGGAAAGCTGATTGAATAAACGGCGTGCCTCAGTTTCATCATGTTCAATATTAATAGAAATATAATGATTGTTTCCTTGAATGAAACCCGCGTTTGGGGCACAGAATTGATCGTTTACATCTGATCCCATTAAAACTGTATATTCATTGATTGGTAAAGATACATGTAGAATTAAGCTTTTATCGGCCTCAGATAAAGTTACACCTTCTGTCGGTGGCATATCTCCATAACGGCTAATGATTGCAAATTCACCGCCAAAAACTGATTGATAAAAAATAAAAGCCTGTTCTGTTTGTCCTTTAAAGTTCAAATAGTGATTTAGTTGCATTTTTTGCTCCTTGTTGTTTTTTTATACACTGCATAACGTACCGATATTTGAACGCTGGGTGAATTATTTTTTGTAATTATAGAAAACAGAAATCCTGCATATAGCAGGATTTCTGTTGCAACCTTACTATTATTTAATAGTAAGGTTCACACGTTATTTTTAGATCAGTTCAATCGCAACAGCAGTTGCTTCACCACCACCGATACATAATGCTGCAACGCCTTTCTTACCGTCAGTACGCTTGAGAGCGTGGATTAATGTAAGAATGATACGTGATCCCGTAGAACCAACAGGGTGGCCTAAAGCACAAGCACCACCATTGATATTCACTTTTTCAGCATCTAGTTTAAAGTCATCGATTGGGCACATTGTCACCATAGCAAAAGCTTCATTGATTTCCCAAAGATCAACTTCTTGTGCATCCCAACCTGCTTTCTTCAATACTTTCTCAATCGCACCAACAGGAGCAATTGTGAATTCAGAAGGGTGTTGAGAGTTAGAAGCCGTAGCGATGATTTTTGCTAAAGGTTGTAAACCACGTGCAGAAGCAACATCTGCTGAAGTAAGTACAAGTGCAGAAGCACCATCAGAGATAGAGCTTGCATTTGCAGCGGTAATTGTACCGTCTTTTGCAAATGCAGGTTTTAAACTTGGAATTTTATCAATTTTTGCATTCAATGGTTGTTCGTCTTGATCAACAACAACATCACCTTTACGGCTAGAAACAGTTACTGGAACGATTTCATCTTTGAAATAACCTTCAGTAATTGCTTTTTGTGCACGTTGTAAAGAGCGAATTGCAAAGTCATCCATTTGCTGACGGGTATAGCCACGAGTATTTGCCATATCTTGTGCAAATGAACCCATTAAACGACCTGTTTCTGCATCTTCTAGACCATCAAAGAACATATGATCTTTAATTTCACCATGACCCATGCGGTAACCTGCTCGAGCTTTTGGTAATACGTAAGGAGCATTGGTCATTGACTCCATACCGCCAGCAACAACGATCTCAGCACTACCAGCTTTGATCATATCTGCTGCTTGCATCACTGCTTTCATACCAGAGCCACACAATTTATTAATTGTTACAGCGCCTGTAGAGTCAGGTAAGCCTGCTTTACGCATTGCTTGGCGTGCAGGTCCTTGTTTTAGTCCCGCTGGAAGAACACAACCCATGATAACTTCTTCAACATCAGTTGGTTGTAAGCCTGAACGTGCGATCGCTTCTTTGATCGTGATAGCACCTAATTCAGGTGCTGTGGCACTCGATAAAGCACCTTGGAAGCCGCCCATAGCTGTGCGAGCGCCATTTACAATTACGATGTCAGTCATTGTATGTCTCCAGACTTATAATTTGCTGAGAATGTTCAAAACCTATGCAGTATATTAAAAAAACTCTGTCAATAAAGTGTTTTACATCGTATTCGCTAGACTGAAGAGTTTTTTAGCAGCTGGAAATTTCTTGCGTACGAACATGCCCCATATTACTTAAGATGATTTGGAGATGGTGGTTTGATCGACTAGAACAATAATAGAAACTGCCATTTGAACCACGTGGTAACCCCGTATCTCCCTGAAAGGTGAGTGAGTTAATATTCAGAGTGCCACGCCATGCCAATGAGCCATATTTAGGTTGGACTGGATTTGAATACAGAATAGTTTCTGTGATATCGCGTCTTTTATTACGATTAGCGTCAAGAAAACCAATAAATCCATGATTCCAATCGCTACTACAAGAACTAAAGTCTTGAGTTGCGCACAAAGTCACATTTTTCTGATAGGTTTGTGCATCGTATTTGGCTTTTTGTATGTAAATTGTGAGAGTCTTTTTAATTTGTTTTACTTCAATTGAAATTAATATTTCGATGAAGTAAGGATGTGCTAGGCTGACTAAAATTGCGGAAATTGCAATCGTTATGATGATTTCAGGCAGCGTAAAGCCGGAAAATTTAAACATAATATTACCTGTTGGTGTTTCTGTAATTTTTTTATTAACAAAGTGTTAAGTAATTACTGTATTTATTAATTTAAGTTTACTATTGCGAAACTAAAGATTACTTCATGCAGCAAATGCTGTTAAACTTGAAGAGAGCGAACAATAAGCTATTCAGACTTTAAAATTGAATTAAAATTTACTGAACTACAACGGAAATTGTAAGAAATTTTGTCAATAATTTACGAGGTTAAAGTTATCAAGCACTTGGAAAATTCATCAAGTGTTTGTATGATTCAAAGTGAAGTGAATAGCTTAAAAATAATACTGTGAACACTTCTGTGTTTATGGGGCCAAAACTCATAGGCTAAGCTTGAACAACAAACAATTGTTATCTCTGGAGGATATCCATGAAATTGAGTCGTATTGCACTTGCTATGCTTGTTGCTGCTCCTTTAGCTGCTGCTAATGCGGGTGTAACAGTAACTCCATTAATGCTTGGTTACACATTCCAAGATTCTAAGCACAACAACAGCACTGAAAACTTAACAAATGCTGGTGAGTTACAGGACGATTTATTCGTTGGTGCAGCTCTTGGTGTTGAATTAACACCTTGGTTGGGTTTTGAAACTGAATACAACCAAGTTAAAGGTGACGTTACTAGTGCAGCACCGAATGGTGAATACAAGCAACAACAAATCAACGGTAACTTCTATGTTACTTCTGATCTAATCACTAAAAACTACGATAGCAAAATCAAGCCATACGTATTATTAGGTGCTGGTCATTATAAATATTCTTTCACTGATGCTAACGAAGCTCAATTGGGTCGTGTTGGTCGTGGTTTGAAAGAAGAAGGTACTTTAGGTAATGCTGGTTTTGGTGCTTTCTGGCGCTTAAATGATGCTTTATCTCTTCGTACAGAAGCTCGTGGTACTTATAATATCGATGAAGACTTCTGGAACTACACAGCTCTTGCTGGTTTAAACGTAGTTCTTGGCGGTCACTTGAAGCCAGCTGCCCCAGTAGTAGAAGTTGCTCCAGTTGAACCAGTACCAGTTCAACCACAGCCGCAGCCACAAGAATTGACTGAAGACCTTAACATGGAACTTCGCGTATTCTTTGATACAAACAAGTCAGACATCAAACCACAATACAAATCTGAAATTGCTAAAGTTGCAGAGAAGTTAGCTGAATACCCGAATGCGACTGCTCGTATTGAAGGTCACACAGATAACACTGGTCCACGTAAGTTAAACGAACGTTTATCTTTAGCTCGTGCTAACTCTGTTAAATCAGCTCTTGTAAACGAATACAACGTTGATGCATCTCGTTTGTCTACTCAAGGTTTCGCTTGGGATCAACCGATTGCTGACAACAAAACTAAAGAAGGTCGTGCTATGAACCGTCGCGTATTCGCTGCGATCACTGGTAGCCGTACTGTTTTAGTTCAACCAGGTCAACAAGCTCAATAATTGAGTTTTTGAACTAAAAAAAGCGACTCTTATGAGTCGCTTTTTTATTGCCAAATTTAAGATAAATAAACATTTTAATTCTCCACACTTTTGAATCTTATATATTCAAGATTTAAGATAAAAATTACCAAACACCTTTACTTAGTTGTTGTTTGGTTTGTTGACGATCCCGACGATGTTGTGCACGAGGCTTCTCAGTTTCATGTATTCCACCTTTCTGTAGTAAAGGGGATAATGCGACGGGATTGCGAACTTTGATTTTAGGCATTTCTTTAAGTTTCATTTATTTAACCTTTTATACATAGAACTTGTTTAAGCGTGTGAATGATCTCGATGAGATCCGATTGATTCTGCATGACTTGATCGATGTCTTTATAAGCGCTAGGAATTTCATCAATTACACTTGGATCTTTTCGACATTCGATTCCTCGAGTTTGTTGAATTAAATCATCTTGGCTAAATAACAATTTTGCCTTATGACGACTCATTCTCCGACCTGCACCATGTGAACATGAGCAGAATGCTTCAGGATTTGCTCTACCTTTAACAATATAAGAACGTGTACCCATAGAACCCGGAATAATTCCTAATTCATCAGGTCCAGCACGAATTGCTCCTTTACGTGTTATAAAAAGATCTTCACCGAAATGATTCTCTCGACTGACATAATTGTGGTGGCAATTTATAGCTTCTTTAGTGAGTTGAAAGGGTGGAAGTAGGGGGCGAATGGCTTCTAAAATTAATCGCATCATTTCACGACGATTTTCAAAAGCATATTCTTGAGCCCATTCAACGGCTTCAACATAATCATTAAAACTACATGATCCTTCTGCGAAATAACTTAAATCTTTATCAGGAACATGACCAAAGCGATGTTGAGCTTCTTTCTTCGCCAGATCAATAAAATACGTTCCGATCACATTACCTAATCCACGACTGCCAGAATGTAACATGACCCAAACATCTTGATTTTCGTCTAAGCAGAGTTCAATAAAATGGTTGCCACCACCTAAAGTTCCAAGTTGTTTTTGCCAAGTTAAATCAAAATTTCTGAGCATTCTGATTAAACCAGGATGTTTTTTTACGATTGGTTGTAAGCGTTTTTCTAACGGAATAATGCTAGATGCTTTCGCTTTCACTTGTTTATGTAACTCAAATCCTACGGGAACTTTTCTTTCGATTGCATTACGCAATGACGAAAGATTATCAGGAAGTTGTGAAGCTTTTAAATTGAGTCGAATCGCATTCATACCACAGCCAATATCTACGCCCACAGCTGCGGGTATAATTGCATGTTTAGTTGGTATAACGCTTCCGACTGTCGCACCTTTACCAACATGTACATCGGGCATGACTGCAATATGAGAATAAACAAATTGCAGTTGTGCCATTTTCTTCAGTTGTTCAATGCTTTCATTATCAATATCGTTGGTGAATATCTTCACAGGTACACCGTATTGAGCTTCAGCATTGAGTATTTTTTGTATGCCCATTTTTATTTCTCGATTAGCGAAATTTCTGTCCGAATAGGCATAAAAAAACCTAGCGAATGCTAGGTTTAGAAGAGCATTCGGACAAGTGATCATTTGATTTGTCACTTGTCCGTGAGACCACACAGTGCCAAATCTTAAAGTGTTTTCCTTTGTAGTAATGGCATGTGTGTCCTCCTATATAAATTGCCGATGAAAATATGAGCGTGAATTTTACTCGTATTTCTCAAAGGGTCAAGTGAAATTAAGATTTATTATTCACCTTCTTTCACATTCATCTCTTTGTAAGCAATGAGTTTGGTCTTGTGTTTCCACTTATACCCTAACCAAATTGCAAGAAATAGCGGAATACTGATATAGGTTGAAAGTAGTCCTAACCAGTCAATTTTTCCACCAATCAGGGCTTGATAGTTCTGACCTAAAATAATGATGGAACAGAGAATAAATGCAAACCACGGTGCAAATGGAAAGAATTTTGCACGATAAGCGAGGTCTTCTAACTTATGTCCTTGAGCTAAATAGCCTTTGCGGAAACGATAATGTGATATTGCTATGCCTAGCCAGACAATAAATCCACACATCCCTGACATATTCAGTAACCAGTTAAAAACTTGTTGCTCACCGATAAATGTCGTTAGGAAACATAATGCTGCAACTGCTGTAGTTGCATACAGTGCATTCATTGGAACGCCACGTGTATCTAATTTGGAGAACCACTTTGGCGCACGACCTTCTTTAGCCATATCAAATAGCATACGGGTAGAAGAGTACATTCCAGAGTTACCCGCAGATAAAATTGCACTCAGAATAACTGCATTCATTAAGCTTGCAGCAAATGCGAATCCTGCTTTTTCATAGAGAAGAGTAAATGGAGAAAGCGCAATATTTTCACTTTCTGCGGCATGCAGTAACAAAGGATTATCGTAGCTGACCAGTGTACCAATGATGAAAATACACAAAATATAGAAAAGTAGAATTCGCCAAAAAATCTGTTTAATCGCCAAGGGAATTGTTTTCTTAGGGTCTTTTGATTCACCAGCAGCTACACCGACCATTTCAGTACCTTGAAATGAGAACCCTGCGATCATTGCAACACCAACCAGTGCTTGTAATCCACCAACGAATGGCGCATCACCTTTGGTCCAGTTGCTAAATGCAGAAACATTTGGAGTCAGCATAATTTTTGCAATCATTGCGATACCGATGATGATAAATACAATAATGGCAATAACTTTAATCATTGAAAACCAGAATTCACTTTCACCAAAGCCTTTGACCGTCATTGCATTGATTGCAAAGATCACAGCCAAAAATACAGCACTCCAATAGAAGCCAGAAATTTCTGGAAACCAAAATTTCATGATGAATTGGACGGCTACTAATTCAAATGCGACTGTAATCGCCCAGTTGTACCAATAGTTCCATCCTAAAGCAAAACCAAAACCTTCTTCTACATAGCGACTACCATAGGTGAAGAAAGCACCAGAACTTGGGTTATGAGTTGCAAGCTCGCCTAAACTAGTCATCAAGAAATAAATCATGATTCCAATAAGTGCATAAGCGAGTAACGCACCGCCAGGACCTGCGGTAGCGATCGTAGAGCCTGAAGCAAGGAATAAGCCTGTACCAATCGATCCACCGATGGCAATCATATTGAGATGGCGTGCCCCAAGCTTACGCTGTAGGTGTTGAGGAGCAGAAATATCGCTCATAAGATTTCCTTAAACCGAATAAGGGTCAGTTGACACTTAAAATTACGTGTTAGGTTGAGATGTCAACCAACCTTGCCTGCACAGGCATATAATACTTTGAATCCCTGCTGATCAGCTTTCACTTCACATTGACCAAATTGTTGTTCAATGAGGGGAGGATAATTGAGAAAGCGATTGGCTACGATCCACAGTTCACCCGAACTTTTTAAATGCGATTTTGCTAAGCGACACAGAGTTTCACTTGCATCGTAATTAGTATGTATGCCTTGATGAAATGGTGGATTGCTTACAATTGCATCCAAATCTTGAGGGGCGTCACTAAAGCAAGTAACTGGTTCAAGATTTAAATTTTCCAAGTTTAAGCCATTCTGTTCAAATGTGAACTTGGTTGACTGTAATGCAAAGGCATCAACATCAAGTGCAAAAATATGCTGTTCTGGGTTTAATTTGGCTAGATAGGCACTAATTACGCCAGCGCCGCAACCAAAGTCGGCAATCTTACCTGATTTTACTTCTTGAAGGTAAGGGAGCAAGACTGCTGTACCCACATCCAAATGATCTTGACTAAACACACCTGGAAGTGCGCAAATCGTGAGTGATTGTTGGTCGATTTGAATCGTATAGGTTTTTAACCAGTCTTGCAGTGTTTTTGATTGTGCTAATTTTTCGAGTCGCATCTGCCAAAGTTGGCAATGGCGTGCACTATCTAATTTGATAGCTTTTCCATATTGCTGTAATTGTTTAGCTGCTCGTTCAATCCCACCTTTTTTCTCACCAACTAAAAAGACTGATTGACCTAGCTCTAAATGGCTGGCAACAGTATGCAAAATATAGTTTAAAAGCTCTTTTGATTTTGGAACAAAAATAACCACCTGATCATAGCGATTTGCTGGAAACTCAACGCAAAAAATTGATTTTATTTCTGCGTTTAGAAAGCCTTGATGATCTGCAAAGTTCCATGTCCAAACGGAAGCTTCGACTTCGACGGGTAAGTTTTTTACGAGCTGATCATTCGGGGCATTGATGAATAAAACTTGCCCTTTTAAATAATCTTGTTGACGTATGACAACTTCACTACGTGGATCCATATTGATCTCTCATCAAAAACAAAGCCCAGTCGTGAAACTGGGCACTTGCAATTGTTAACGAATTATTTTTGAGTTTCAGGTAAAACAATATTCAAAATCAAGGCTGCAATACCACCTGTTGCAACACCTGAGCTGAAAATATTTTTAAATAATTCAGGAAGGTGTTCTAGGATTTGTGGTACTTGTGCTACCCCTAAGCCTAGTGCTAATGAAATTGCAATAATTAACAATGCACGGCGATCTAAATGGATCGTTGATAAAATATTAATACCAGATGCTGCCACAGCACCGAACATGACCATCACCGCACCGCCAAGTACCGCTTGTGGAACAGCTTGAATCACAGCAGCCACAGCAGGGAATAAACCTAATAAGATCAATAATGCTGCAATCCAAAGACCTACATAACGGCTCGCAACACCAGTCAACTGGATCACACCATTATTTTGTGCAAATACAGAACTTGGAAAAGTATTGAAAATACCTGCTAAGAAAGAGTTGGCACCATTAACTAGAACACCACCTTTGATGCGTTGCATCCAAATGGGGCCATCTACAGGTTGATTGGAAATTTTGCTGGTTGCTGTGACATCACCAATTGCTTCTAGAGAAGTTACTAGATAAATAAAAGCCATTGGAATAAACAAGCTCCAAGAAAAGCTCAATCCAAAATGCATTGGTGTTGGGATTTGAATAATCGGGGCTTCTTGTAATACGGAAAAGTTTAAATGTCCCATAAATCCAGCAAGTACATAACCGATGACTAAAGCGATCAAAATTGCTGAACTTTTCACCCAAATAATGCGAATTCTATTCAGTAAAATGATAATCCCCAAAACTGTACATGACATAATGAGATTATCTGCATTTGCAAAGGTATTATCCTGCATTGCAGTATAACCACCCCCCATGCTAATCAGTCCTTCTTTGATCAATGTTAGACCAATCAACAGAACGACGATTCCTGTAACGAGAGGAGTAATCAGCTTTTTTACCCAAGGTAAAATTTGAGATACGCCCATTTCGATAAATGAACCAGCGATTACGACACCAAAAATGGCAGCCATAACTTGTTCGACAGGTGTGCCAGCGGCTACCATTGCGCTACCTATACCAATGATAGGACCAATGAAATTAAAGCTAGTTCCTTGAACAATAAGTAATCCAGCGCCAAATGGACCAACTTTTTTACATTGCAAGAAAGTCGCGATCCCTGAAATGATTAATGACATAGAAAGAATCATATTGGTGTCTTCGCGAGACACACCTAATGCCAAACAAATCAATAATCCAGGGGTGACAATTGGCACTAAAATCGCTAAAAGATGTTGAAGCGCCGCTAAAAAAGCAATAAAAGGTTTCGGTCGATCATTTAGCCCATAGACTAGATCGAGCGGTTGTTCTGAGTGGGGATTTGACATGGGAGCATAAAAAAGCGGTAAGCATTAGTTGATTATTCTAATAGACTTAGACTACTTTACCAACGATTCTGTAACTATTCGTCAGAAAAAAATTGCTCTGTCAATAAACTGTCACTACTAAACTTTAGTATTTTTCTGTATAATTTGCCCTCAAATTTAAAGCGTATCGAATTTTACATGTCAGATATTAAAACTCTCCGTAACATTGCCATTATTGCGCACGTCGATCATGGTAAAACGACTCTTGTAGACAAACTTTTACAACAATCAGGTGCTCTTGGTGATCGCGCAGGCGAGATTGAACGTGTTATGGATTCTAACGCGCTTGAGTCTGAACGTGGTATTACCATTCTTGCGAAAAATACTGCAATCAAATGGTTAGATAAGCGTACTGATACTGAATACCGTATCAATATCGTGGATACCCCGGGACACGCAGACTTCGGTGGCGAAGTTGAACGTGTAATGTCGATGGTTGACTGTGTATTGCTTCTTGTTGACTCTCAAGAAGGTCCAATGCCACAAACTCGTTTCGTAACGCAAAAAGCGTTCGCACGTGGTTTGAAGCCAATCGTAATCATTAACAAAGTTGACAAGCCAAGCGCTCGTTGTGACTGGGTTATTGATCAAGTATTCGACTTATTTGATAACTTAGGCGCATCTGATGAGCAATTAGACTTCCCAGTTGTTTATGCTTCAGGTCTTCGTGGTGTGGCTGGTCCATCACCAGAAGAATTAGCGGATGATATGACTCCGTTGTTTGAAACGATTGTTGATATCGTAGAACCACCAGCAGTTGATGTTGATGGTCCGTTCCAAATGCAGATTTCTTCACTTGATTATAACAGCTTCGTTGGTGTTATTGGTGTTGGTCGTATTCAACGTGGTTCTGTAAAATTGAACACTCAAGTAACCGTAATTGATAAAGAAGGTAAGACACGTAATGGTCGTATCTTAAAAATCATGGGTTATCACGGTTTAGAGCGTGTTGATGTTGAATCTGCTTCTGCTGGTGATATCGTTTGTATCACAGGTATTGATGCATTAAATATTTCTGACACGATTTGTGATCCGAAAAATGTTGAAGCATTACCTGCATTGTCTGTTGATGAACCTACAGTTTCGATGACGTTCCAAGTGAACAACTCACCGTTTGCTGGTAAAGAAGGTAAATTCGTGACTTCACGTAATATCCGTGAGCGTCTTGATCGTGAATTGATTCACAATGTGGCATTACGTGTTGAAGATACTGATAGTCCAGACCGTTTTAAAGTATCTGGTCGTGGTGAACTTCACCTTTCAGTATTGATTGAAAACATGCGTCGTGAAGGCTTTGAAATGGGCGTATCACGTCCACAAGTCATCATGAAAGAAATCGATGGTGAAAAACAAGAGCCATACGAAAATGTAACGTTTGATGTTGAAGAACAGCATCAAGGTTCAGTTATGGAACAAATGGGCTTCCGTAAAGGTGAAATGACCAATATGGAAGTTGATGGTAAAGGTCGTATCCGTATTGAAGCGACTGTACCTTCACGTGGCTTGATTGGTTTCCGTTCTGAATTCTTAACCATGACTTCTGGTACAGGGATCATGACATCAAGCTTCTCGCATTACGGTCCAGCAAAAGCAGGTACTGTTGCGAAACGTCAAAATGGTGTGTTGATTTCTATGGTTCAAGGGACTTGCTTGGGCTATGCACTCTTCACACTTCAAGACCGTGGTCGTTTATTTGCTAAGCCACAGCTTGAAGTATATGAAGGCATGATCATTGGTATTAACTCACGTTCAGATGATATGGTTGTTAACCCAACCAAAGCGAAGCAATTAACCAACGTTCGTGCATCAGGTACTGATGAAGCACTGACTTTAACACCTGCATTGGAATATACGCTTGAACAAGCGCTTGAATTCATTGAAGATGATGAGCTGGTTGAAGTAACACCAAAATCAATCCGTATTCGTAAGCGTTACTTGACTGAAAACGAACGTAAGCGTAATCGCGATAAATAATCTTTTAGCATAGAAGATTTAAAAAACCGCTAAATTAATTTAGCGGTTTTTTTATTGAAAATGAATTATGACTGATGCATGCTTAAGTTCATATTTTTACTACAATAAAATATGTTGTTAAAGTGTGAAATAACTTTATTTATTTCAGAATAATATTAAATTATCAATATTATGATGAATAACTGTGCCTATGTAATAAACAATGCAAAAGTAGGTGCGATCACGTCAATTCTGGAGAGTTATAAATGAGTATTATTCAAGAATTTAAAGAATTTGCCATCAAAGGCAATATGATGGATCTTGCCATTGGTGTCATCATTGGTGGTGCATTTGGTAAAATTATTGATTCATTGGTGAAAGATATCATCATGCCACTTATTTCAGTTATTACTGGTGGGGGTGTTGATTTTACGCAGAAGTTTATTGTGCTAGGAGACAATCCAAATAATTTACAGTCTTTAGATCAATTAACGAAAGCAGGTGTCAATGTTTTAACCTATGGTAATTTCTTAACCATCTTTATTAATTTCATTATTTTGGCATGGGTTGTGTTTCTTATGGTGAAAGTAATGAATCGTATGCGTAAACAAAAAGAAGCAGCGCCAGCAGCACCAGCGCCTACACCAGAAGATATTCAGTTGTTACGTGAAATCCGTGATGAATTGAAAAAACAGGGTTAATAGACCTTGATACAGAAAACGGCATTTGATATGCCGTTTTTTTATTGTAGATTGGAATAAAATTAGCTAAAGAACGATAGATGATAATCGTTTTTACATAGAAAACTTTCTACTTTCATTTTAAGATGCGGAGCGTATTGCTAGGGGATTAACCAACATGAACAGATTATTTGTTTACGGCACACTTGGTCCAAATCGAGAAAATTCGCATATTTTAGGAAATATAGGTGGTGATTGGCAAAAGGCACAAGTACATGGAACTGTGCATGTACTCGATTGGGGGCCTGACAAAGGTCTGCCAGCCATTGTGCTCAATGAAAATGATCCTTTAGTTGATGGCTATCTTTTTAGTACAGAAAAGTTAGAGCAAAACTGGCAAATGTTGGATGATTTCGAAGGCTTCCAATATCAACGCGTTGTTGCACCAGTGATATTAGATTCAGGTGAAAAAGTTGAAGCTTGGACTTATGTCATGCAGCCAAAGATTTGAATACGTTACTGGAGGGGCGCAGAAATACTTTACTTCGAAGGCTATCTCAGCCCATCCATACGAAATTTAATCTCAACTAAGTGAAAGCCAAATTGGCTTTTGATTGGACCATGTAAAATACGCTCGGCTGCAGTAAAAACTAACTTATCAATCACAGGCACAAGCTGTCCTTTTTTTACTTCACCCAGTTCACCACCGCGTTTAGCTGAATTACAGGTTGAATATTGTTTGGCAATTTTGCTGAAATCAGCACCTGACTGAATTCGTTTTTTTAACTGTTCAGCAAGATCTTTATCTTTTACTAAAATATGTCGAACGATTGCGGTTTGCATGAAATTAGTCTCCCTCAAATAGATTTGCAACTAAGCTTTGGTGGATTTTAGAGGCTGACACTGCGGGCAAAATACACTGGCACGTTGACCAAGTTTTAAATTCTCCAGTGTGGTTTCACAGTTCACACACATTTCACCAGCTCGACCATAAGCAAGGAGTGTTTGTTGGAAGTATCCATTTTCACCCATTGCATTGGTATAATCGCGTAATGTAGAACCACCTAGCTCAATTGCATGCTTTAGAATGCGTTTTACTTCAATCACTAAGCTTTCAATTTGCTCTAAACTCAATGTTGAAGCGGGTTGTGCAGGATGTATACCGACATTGAATAAGCTTTCAGTCGCATAAATATTACCAACGCCTACTACATTATGATTATCCATTAAAGCAATTTTGATGCCGACATTCTTTTTTGAGAGTTTTTCAAATAAATAAACAGCGTTAAATTCATTACTTAGCGGTTCTGGCCCTAATGTATCAATCAGTTTTTCTTGATTGTTTTTATCTAACCATAGAATACAACCAAAGCGACGTGGATCATGATAGCGAAGCTGTTGATCTTCGAAGTCGATTACAAGATGATCATGTTTACGCAATTCTTCGTTTGCTTCACATAAACGAAAGCTGCCTGACATACCTAAGTGCCATAGCATCTGATCTCGTTCAAATTCAGCCAAAATATATTTAGAACGACGTTTAAGCGCCATTAAACGTTGCCCAATCAGTTTGTTCAAATCATCGGGTATAGGCCAACGTAAACTTGAGTTATAGACCTGTATTGATTGGACTCGTTGTTCTAAGAGTGGGAGTAAACTGGTCTTAGTAGTTTCAACTTCTGGAAGTTCAGGCATATTCAGCTCAAGTTGTTTTCAACAACAATACAATGAGGGTAAATGTTTCATTTACAATTATGCTGATATTTATTTTTAATTGCGAATCATGATGAAAAAATACTTTGATCTTTTCGCTAAGGTTAAATCTCTAACACAACAATAAAATAATCAAAATTTAGTTTTAAGAAACTATTTCATCATCGCCACACAGAAATAAGGAATACCCATGCCTTCACTAAAAATTAACTTGTTATACGGTTCAGTTGCAATAACTATGGGCATGGCAAGTACCTTTGTATGGTCAGAGGAATCTAGTAATGATCAAATTGAACCTTTACCTGTAATTAAAGTCGAAGCTACTCGTACTGACACGCCTTATATGCAAACACCAGCATCTGTTTATCGAATTGATGCCCCTAAAAATGATCAATCTTTGCAGGTTAATTTAACAGAACTTGTTAAGGGGATTCCGAGCGTTCAAGTACGTAATCGGGAAAATTATGCTCAAGACTTGCAGCTATCAATGCGTGGTTTTGGTGCTAGATCGACCTTTGGGGTGCGGGGAATACGTTTATATGTTGATGGAATACCTGCAACGATGCCCGATGGGCAGGGGCAAACTTCGAACATCGATATGAATAGTTTGAGTCATTTAGAGGTTTTGACTGGACCATTTTCTTCATTGTATGGTAATTCATCTGGTGGAGCTGTTCTTGCAACTACTCGAGAAGGGCAGGGTAAGGATTCTGTAGAAATGAGTTATTCAGGCGGCAGTCATAACAAAAATCATGCAGGGCTAGTTTTACAAGGGGGCGCTAAAAATCAAAATGAGCCGAGCTATATCATTAGTTCCTCATATTTTAATACGGATGGTTATCGCGATCATAGTAGCGCAGAAAAAGTCTTAAATAATGCGAAACTGACATGGAATTTGGAAGATGGCAGTAAAATTAATTGGGTTACTAACTATGTGAAGATTCATGCTGATGATCCACAGGGATTAAATAGAACTCAGTGGCAACAAAATCCTCGTCAAGTTAATGATGCTAATAATACTTACAATGTTCGTAAAGATATTGAGCAAACTCAGACAGGTTTGACTTGGTCAAAACCACTCAATGATCAAAATGAACTGTATGCGATGACTTATATTGGGCAACGTCAGGTAACACAATACCAGTCTATTCCAGATACGGTACAGAAGAACCCTAACACACCCTATCAAGCTGGTGGCGTGATTGATTTTAAGCGTGATTATTATGGTGCTGATTTCCGCTGGACAGGAAAAGATTTATTACCTTATACCCAATTCAGTGCGGGTGTTGCGATCGATGCTATGAACGAAGATCGACAAGGCTATCAAAACTTTAATGATGCGGGTGATAAAGGTATAAAAGGTGCTGTGCGCCGTGATGAACGCAATACTTTGTGGAATGTAGATCCTTATCTACAAGCATCTTGGTCTTTTTTACAAACCATGCGTTTAGATACAGGGGTGCGTTATAGCAATGTACATTACAAGTCGAAAGATCATTATATCGTTGGTTTGAACGGCGATAATAGTGGTAAGACAACATACGAAGAGGTATTACCTTCAGTTGCATTAAGCTGGCAAATCATCCCAGAAGTGCTGGCTTACGCGAGCTATGCCAAAGGGTTTGAAACACCGACTTTTACTGAAATGGCTTATCCTGCACAAGGTGGCGTAAGTATGCTTGATTTAAAACCATTGAAAAGTGATAACTATGAACTCGGTTTAAAATCTTCAAATACGCTGGGTGATTTTAACTTGGCGACCTTCTATATCGAAACCAAAGATGACATTGTGGCAGCCGAAAGCTTGGGTGGCCGTGCGACGTTCCGTAATGCTGATAAAACCCTACGTAAAGGTATTGAATTTGCATGGAATAAGAAGCTTTGGAAAGACATAGCACTGAATGCGAGCTATGCATATTTAGATGCAACTTTTGATTCGAAAGTGCCTGCGGCTGGGAAAGTTGCAGAGATTCCAGAAGGCAATGCAATTCCTGGAATTGCTAAGAATCAAGCCTTTATTGGCTTGGTATGGCAGCCAGAGCAAGGTTTCTATGCAGGACTTGATACCCAGTTTATGGATAAGGTCTATGTCAATGATATCAATAGTGATGCTGCTGCAAGCTATACTGTGGCATCGATTTATACAGGTTATGCATGGAAACGTGCTGATTGGGGCATTAATGGCTTTGCGCGTGTAGATAATCTGTTCGATAAAAACTATGCTGGTTCTGTGATTGTCAACGAAGGAAGCAGCCGTTTCTTTGAACCTGCGGATGGTCGGAACTGGAGTGCTGGTCTAAAAGTCTCTAAACAATTTTAAAATTATAAATATTGGCAGCACTTTTTTATGTGCTGCCAATATATGATTACTTTTTAGGTGGTTGAGTTGCTACTGGTGCAGCTTTTTGAGCGGCAATAGCTTGTTCAACTTTTTCCAAAGATTCTTTGGCATTTGGAATATTTTGGGCTGCTAAGGTCTTGAATATTTTTTGAGCTTCAGGAAGATTTTGGTCAACTACATCTCCGTTCGCCATCAAATTCCCAAGAACCATTAACGATGGTGCATATCCTTTAGAGGCTAAAGAGCGAAAGCTGTTCACAGCAACCTGCTGTAGGACAGGATTTTTATTTTTATTTCCCATACCTAGATCGTAGATCGCCTTTAGGTGTATCGCTGGATAATAATTCTTTTGTATCAATGGACGTAGCTGTCGAATCGCCAATTGGTCGTACTCTGGTTTTCCTTGAGCAAATAATATCGTTGCCACCTCTACACCAGCTTCTTCTGAGCCTTGTTTCGCAGCTTTATCTAAATATATTTTATATTTCTGTGTGTCTTTCGTGATTCCAATATTGCTTTTACCATATCGATATATTTGTGCGAGTTCATAACTCGCCTTGCCAAATCCTTTATTTGAGGCATCTTGAAAGTATTCAAATGCCTTTTTTTCATCTTTTGATGTGCCTAAGCCTTGCTGAGTCATAGAGCCAAGATTATAAATTGCTTGAGCATTACCCGATGCCGCAATTCGCTGAATTTCTTGGAAAGCAGCTGTGTAGTTTTTTGCTTCATAAAGTTGGTTTGCTTTAGAAAATATTACATCAGCATTACCTTTTTCTGCAGCAAATACTGAGTTACAGGTTATGGCAATTAAGCTAGCAATAAGCAATTTTTTCATCTTCTTTCCTTTCAGTTTGGTCTGCTATCACTCCTTTGCGTAGCAGAAAGCAATCTTTAACCCTAATCATAAATTTATAATCTGAAATGTAAATCTTGATTTTGTATAAGTGTTGAATGCAATTTATTGGCTTAATTTGAGTTTTAATTTCTCTAAATCTATGAAAAATATAATAACGAGTCTTAATAGAAATAACCTTATTTAAATTCTATGGAGATACTGTGAATTAATCATAAATATTCTTTACATTATGAAAGTTTAGCTTTCTAAGCAGTTACTAGTTTTGTTGCAAATCAACAGGAATTGCTACAATTCGAATTACATTTTTTAAGAAAAACAGATATCTACTCAAAAGGTTAAATTACTGCATGAAGATTTTCGAACAGCTTGAATAATATGCTTATCGTCATTCAATAGATTTCATTAAGGAGTTGTAGTAAAGGATAACCATGTTATTACAGCTCCAAAAATGAAAAAGGTCTTTACAACTGTTAACTTGGTCTTGCTACATCGCCATTCAAAGCCTCTGGTAAATCTAGGATTTCTAGTCCTAATTCTTCTAAAGCCGTTGGCTTGGCAATCACGAGCGCTAAATAACCATCATTAATACTTACACTATTTACAACTTCAACATCCTTGTGTAGTTGTGTTGCTGGAGCAGGCAGATCACCTTTGGCATGAATTAGATGTAACCAGTGTTTGGGTTTAGCTTTAAACCAAAGACGAGCTACAATTTCTTGACCTAAATAACAGCCCTTATCAAAATGTACGCCGTCGCGCTGATGTAATCGTAATTCTTGCGGCTGGAATAAGTGTTCTGTTGTTTTGCTAATCCAAGCTTGCCCTGACTTGATCGCTTCAATCTGCCAAGTATAGATATCCGTTTCATTTGAAGAAAATTCTGTTTGGATCCCATGTATAGTTGGAAAAACAGAACCTATTTCTTCTAATTTCAACTTAGAAAAAGCACCAAATTTCTTAATGTGCTTGGCAAACTCTTCAGCTTGATCGTGAGTCGTAACTAGTTCAAAACTTTCTGTATTTAGCTTTTTTATCCACAAACCAAAATGAATTCGTCCTTTTAAATCGCAAATAGCAGTGTAGCGACTTTCATTTAAAGCTAAACGTTCAACATGAACCGTCACCTGACCTTGTAAAAATTTTTGTGCATCAACACCATTTAAACTAAAAGCCGTAAAAGCAAGCTCACTCATTGATCGATCCTAAACTATTTGTTCATCTAAAAACATAAAGACATTTTGCGCCATTTTTTATAAAAATGCAGCCTGAAATTCTCGATAATCGTAGCCAAATAGAAGATTAGATGTGTCGCTAACAGTTTGAAAACCGCTATGATATTTTTAGTCAATAAAACTATGCATTAAAAATAAAAATTCAACTCATAAGATGATAGGGAATCAATAATGGCTAATCATTTTGGACTTAACCGAGAGCAAATCGCTCGTGCAGCGATGCGAACAGCATTAGAAAATCAACAAGCTGAAGATAGTGTCGAGTTATTTATTCAACATCACCTCGAAGAGATTGAACCTGATTATTGGGAAAAACATTTTGGAACCAGTCAACCCAATTGTTTACAAGTTCTAGAACACTTAGTGCTTGTTCATCAATTTGAAGATGAAGACCTAGAAACAATGGAAATGTTGGATTTTAGCTTACCAGAAGAAGTAACTAACTATGTTATTTGCGTGAGTTTTGATGCTAAAGGTGAAGTGGTTGATATCTCTATGGAAAGTTAGTTTTGTCTTTTCAGGTGGTGTTTAATGGATATTCAAATTAAGAGAATTTATGAGGATTCTGAAAAATTAGATGGGTTAAGGATCCTTGTTGACCGTTTATGGCCAAGAGGAGTATCAAAGGAAAAAGCACATCTTGATTTATGGTTAAAAGAAATAGCACCATCAACACAATTACGTACTGCATTTTGCCATAAAGTAGAAAATTGGTTGGAATTCCAAGATAAGTATTATGAAGAATTGTCTAGGAATCCATGTATTAATGAGTTGGTACTCTTGGCTGAAAAGAATAAGCTAACCCTTATATATGCTGCAAAGGATCCAAATTTGAATCATGCTTTGGTGCTTAAAAATTTTATATTAGCTAAGGAAAAATGAATTTTTATAATTTTAACAATACTTAAAATGGTGTTTTGAAAAAAATTGTCTTTGATTCATAATAGTATTTTGAGTTTCTTTTATGTCTTTGCCAAATTGTCCAAAATGCCAATCAGAATATACTTATCAAGAAGCTGATTTATTTATTTGCCCTGAGTGTGCACACGAGTGGAAAGAGGGTTCTGTTGCCACAAATGAATCAGAAGAAATCATTAAAGATGCAAATGGTAATGTATTGGCTGATGGGGATAGTATTACTGTTATTAAAGATTTAAAAATAAAAGGTTCGTCTTCTGTTGTAAAAGTCGGTACAAAAGTAAAAACGATTCGTTTAGTTCACGGTGCAAGTGATGGTCATAATATCGATTGTAAAATTGATGGTATAGGCGCTATGAAACTTAAAGCTGAATTTGTAAAGAAAGCGTAGTTTAAGCATAAGAAAAGCAGCAGAAATGTTGCTTTTCTTATAAATTACTAAATGAGAACAAAAAACAATCTTCTATGGTTTTCTACTCAACTATATTGAAATAACAATTTATAAATAACAACTCCGATAAGAGAGGTTCTCATAGCAGGTTGGTTTGAAGTCAGTCAAGCGAATGATGGGCAGTATCGCTTTGTTTTAAAAGCAGGGAATGGTGAGCCCATTCTAAATAGTGAACTTTATAAAACAAAAGCAGCGGTGCTCAATGGTATAGCATCTGTTCAAAAAAATAGTCCAGATGATGGGCGATATGAGCGAGTGGTAGCAAAAAATGATAAACCTTATTTTAATTTAAAAGCAGCGAATCATCAGGTGATTGGAACTAGCCAATTGTATTCAAGTGAACAATCACGAGATAAAGGGATTGAGTCTGTTAAAAACAATCGTTCATCAGAGACCATAAAAGATTTAACTGTCTAAATCTAAAAAATAAAAAAAGCCGTTTCAAAAACGGCTTTTTTGCTATCTGATAATTAGCAATTAACCAGCAAGTTTTTTGATTAACTCTTCTTTACTTAGATTAGTTGATTCTTCATCACGACGACCTTTATATTCAAAAGTACCAGCGTCTAAGCCTTTTTCACCGATTACAATACGATGAGGAATACCCATCAATTCAAGATCAGAGAACTTAACACCAGGGCGTTCATTACGGTCATCTAATAACACGTCATAACCTTGGGCTTGTAATTCAGCATAAAGTGCTTCTGCTGCCTCAAGAGTACGCGGCGATTTATGAGCATTCATTGGAACGATTGCAACTTCGAATGGTGCGATTGCTTGTGGCCAAATAATGCCTTTATCGTCAAAGTTTTGCTCAATTGCTGCAGCAACTACACGTGTGACACCGATACCATAGCAACCCATTGTGACAGTAAATGGTTTCCCATCTTCGCCAAGTACTTTACAACCTAATGCTTCAGAATATTTCGTACCGAGTTGGAAGATATGACCAACTTCGATCCCTCGTTTAATCTGCAATGTACCTTTACCATCTGGTGAGGGATCGCCTTCAACCACATTACGAAGATCATAAACTTCACTATACTTCGCATCTCGTTCCCAGTTTAAGCCAGTAGCATGCTTATCAACTTGGTTAGCACCTGCGATAAAATCAGATAATACAGATGCTGCACGATCAACAATTACGGTTAAGCCTTTTTCTACAAGTCCCTGAGGACCACAGAAGCCAGCTGTTAAACCATTTTGCTTTAATTGTTCTTCTGTAGCAAAGCTCAGAGGCGCTGCAATAAGAGGATGTTTTTCAGCTTTAATCTCATTCAGTTCGTGATCACCGCGTAAGAAAAGTGCAATTACTGGAATATTGCCGTTTTCATCCGCGATACCTTGTACAAGTAGAGCTTTGATCGATTGTTTCGCTTCAGCATTTAAAAAACCACAGACATCTTCAATCGTTTTTTGATTCGGTGTTTCAACGATTTTAAATTCTTGTGTAGCTGCTAAACGCTCACCAACTAACACAGCCTCAGCCATTTCAACGTTAGCTGCGTAATCTGATTCTGTAGAGAAGGCGATGTCGTCTTCACCACTAGATGCCAATACATGAAACTCATGCGATGCAGAACCACCAATCGAGCCTGTATCAGCCTGAACTGGGCGGAAGTCCAATCCTAATCGTGTGAAGATACGGCTGTATGTGTCATACATTACGTCGTAAGTTTCTTGAAGAGATTCTTGGTTTGCATGGAAAGAATAAGCATCTTTCATAATGAATTCACGTGAACGCATCACGCCAAAACGAGGACGAATTTCGTCACGGAATTTGGTTTGAATCTGGTAGAAATTTAAAGGTAATTGTTTATAACTTTTAAGTTCATTACGCGCTAAATCGGTGATGACTTCTTCATGTGTAGGTCCCAATACAAAGTCATTTGTATGGCGATCTTTGAAACGTAATAATTCAGGTCCGTATTGTTCAAAACGACCAGATTCTTCCCATAGTGCAGCAGGTTGTGTGACTGGCATAAAGACTTCTAATGCACCAGAACGATTCATTTCTTCACGAACAATCGCATCAACTTTCTTTAGAACGCGTGTTCCCATGGGCAACCAAGAGTATAAGCCAGAAGCTAATTTACGAATCATCCCCGCACGTAACATAAGCTGATGAGAAATAACTTCAGCATCATTTGGGGTTTCTCTTAACGTTGCAAATAAAAAGCGGCTTGCGCGCATGGAAACTATCCTAGAGTTAAATGTTGTCTAAAAATTAGTTTACAAAAAGGACTTTTAAGATGTCTATTTTGAATTGAGCGCATTATGACATGAATCATTCAATTTCGGAAAAGTTAGCACATCCAATTCAAGCGAAAGTTGTGAAAGGGAAGGGTAATTATTGATTACGAGATGCTTCATCTTGTTCTAATTTATTTAAGCGACGAATGATCTCAGCATAATCTGACTCAGTTTTATGATAGCTATTACGTAAACTTTCAACAGTGTTTTTTACATTATCAATATTTTGAGCATTATTGGCTAAATTGTTTTTGAGTGATGCTGGAATCGATTCTCCTTTGCGATGATATTCCATTTCTTGACGCTTGAAGCCGATCTTATCGCGTTGTAACTGTTGTAATTGGTTCTGCTGATAATTCAACTGCTTTTTAATGTTTGCTAACATTTGATCGCGTTTTATTGCTGCAATTTTTGCACTTCCATAGGCACGTTTGAGCTTTAAATCTTTTTCTCGTTGTCTAGCTAAAGCTTCACGATGAGATGCTTGTTGAATATCTTTATTCGCATTATATGGTTGATTTCGTTTGATCACTTGCATGTTACGATCGAGTGCTTCATACCCATAACGAATATGCTCTGGTGTCACAGAAGTACTAACATTAGCAACACCATTTCTGTCGTAGTAACGATACCATGCTGCTTTGGGTTGATCAGTTGCTGCGAAAGTTGATGTATAAAAAAAACATAAAAAAAATGCGCAAATGTAATTACGAGCAATCGTTGTAAAGTGACGAATGCGGAAACCGCACTTTAACGAACCAGTCATTACATTCCCCGATAAAAAGTTAATTAAATCACTTATTTTTAAATAATAATCAGTACTATATTAGTAGCTATTTATACAATTAAAAATACTTCTTATGCAAAAAAAATAGGAATTTGATGAAAAGTGTGAACTGTTTAATATTGTTTTGAAAAACTGATAGTTTGGTTCAAAAAACTTCATTGATAATGCAAGTAAAGGTATGTTAAAAATATCAACTAGTCTGTATAAAACAAATTAAACAACCATAATTTGTATTGAGTGAATGGGGCAGGACAATAAATGGAAGATAAATTTCAAAATTTAAAAGTAATGGTGATTGACGATTCTAAAACGATTCGACGTACAGCTGAGACACTGTTACAACGCGAAGGTTGTGAGGTGATTACAGCTGTCGATGGTTTTGAAGCATTATCGAAAATTGCGGAAGCAAATCCTGATATCGTATTTGTCGATATTATGATGCCTCGTCTAGATGGTTACCAAACCTGTGCATTAATTAAAAACTCTCTAAATTATCAAAATATTCCAGTAATCATGTTATCAAGCAAAGATGGTTTGTTTGATCAAGCCAAAGGGCGTGTTGTGGGGTCAGATGAATATTTAACTAAGCCATTTAGTAAAGATGAGCTGTTAAGTGCGATTCGTAACCACGTAAGCGCATAAAATTTAAAATCGAGGAAAAAATGGCTCGTATACTTATTGTAGATGATTCTCCTACTGAAACGTTTCGTTTTAGAGAAATTTTGACAAAGCACGGTTATGAAGTTTTAGAAGCAACTAATGGTGCTGACGGTGTAACAATGGCACAGGCTGAGTTACCAGACCTTGTGTTAATGGATGTGGTAATGCCAGGGATGAATGGCTTTCAAGCAACACGTCAAATCAGTAAAGGTAAGGATACACAACATATTCCAGTCGTGATTGTAAGTACCAAAGATCAAGCGACAGACAGAGTATGGGGTAAACGTCAAGGTGCTTGTGATTACTTAACTAAGCCTATTGATGAACAGCAACTGATAGATGTGATCAAGCAACTATTAAGTTAATTGTACGAGCCTTTTCAATACTCAATATGGGATAGGTTATGGCTGCAAATGGATTTATCGAATTGCTTCGCTTATCCAAGCGAGGCAATAAACAATACGCTTCAACACAAAATGAAGTCAGTCGTTGGTCTGGTATTGCATTTGAGATGTTAGGGCAATATTTTGTTGCGCCACTTGGGGAAATTTCGGAGGTGATTTATCCACCGAAATATACACCAGTACCAAATACTCAATCATGGGTGCGTGGTTTGGCAAATATTCGTGGGCGGTTGCTCTCAGTTTCTGATTTAACACATTTTATTTCAGGACAAAGGAGCCAATTTTCACCAACGCAAAAAGTAATTTGTATAAGCCATCAAGATCATTATGTTGGTTTGGTTGTAGACCAAGTTTTGGGGATTCAGCACTTTAATAAAAAGAGTTTTTTTTCTCAAAGTTCTGAACTAGACAATAAGCTCAAAGAGTATTGTCAGGGATACTTCCACCAACATAACCAACAATGGCATGTATTTTTACTGAGTCGGTTGTTGCAAAACCCTCAATACATGAATGCATCAATAAAATTTATAAACTAATTTTTACGCTACGGAACATAAATGCGTATTCAGGGGAGAAGCTGGTATGGGCTTTAAACTTAAAAAGAAAAATGGCAGTGTTAATGATAGTTCTGGTACTAAGAAGAGCAGCGCATTTTTAGAAAAAATACGCACTCAATTAGATCAGTTTTCACGATTATTCGGTGAAACTGAGAAATCTAGACCGATTCTTTATCGAGCTTTAATCGCTTTAGCTCTAGCAGTTATCCTCTTAATTTACCTTTTTGTCAGTGTTCCACGTTCAAACCAATTAACTCGTAGTTTGGGTGAGTTGCGTTTGTTATCGCAGATGATTTCGCGCCAAGCAACAGAGGCAACGGCTTCAGGTACACCTGAAGCGATGAAGAGTTTGGTTGAGTCAGAAAAACGATTTGCTGAGAACTTGGAACTTGTTGAGAATGTTTATGGTAAAGGCTCAGCAGAGTACAAAAAAGTAAATGAACTTTGGACTAATGTTTCTAAAAACATTGATTTAATTGCTTCGCAACAAAAAGTCATTAATCAGCTTTATGATACGAACATTTCCATCAGTGAAACGATTCCTGAAATTCAGGCTGAGTATAACTTGATGGTTGATCAAATGGTTCGTGAGAACATGCCAAGTAGTCAGGTAATTATCACTAAAAACCAAGTGTTTATTGCAGAACGTATTTTACGTTCAATTAACTCAGTACTAGTAGGTACGGATAACTCTAGTATCTCTGCAAATGACTTCGGTGCTGATATTGATACTTTTGGTGTTTACTTAAATGCTCAATTAAATGGTAGTGCTGAACTTGGTGTAGATCGTATCGAATCACCTGATTTACGTGAATCTTTGGATAGCATTAAATCTGATTATGATGCTGTTCTAAAATCAGCTGCAGAAACAGTATTACAGAATGCAAATCAAATCGTTCGTGTTCGTCAAGCTTCATCTCAAATTTTCTCTCAATCAGATGCCTTACTTGGGTCATTAAATGCATTATCTGATAAAGCAGAGGGTGGTTGGGGTAATGTTGTTGCAGGTATCGTATTAATTGGTGCTTTAGGACTATTGGTTTTCTCTGCGTTACAATTACTCGCATTACGTAGTAATACTGATAAAGAGCGTGTAACTCGTTTACAAGATGAATATGACCGTAACCAAAATGCGATTTTACGTTTACTCGATGAGATTGCAGACTTAGCTGACGGTGACTTACGTTCATATGCAACAGTATCGGAAGACTTTACGGGTGCGATTGCCGATTCCATTAACTTCGCAATTGATCAGTTACGAGATCTAGTTTCTCGAATCACTGAGACATCTCAAGAAGTTGCACGATACACGCAAGATACACAGAATATTACTAACCAGTTAGCTGAAGCTTCTGAGCACCAAGCACAAGAAATTGCAGGCGCATCTGCCGCGATGAATGAAATGGCATTGTCAATTGACCAAGTATCTGCCAACGCTTCTGAATCGGCTGATGTAGCATTGCGTTCTGTACAAATTGCATCAAACGGGGCAGATGTTGTAAACCGTTCAATCGAAGGTATGGATCATATTCGTGAGCAGATTCAGGAAACCTCTAAACGTATTAAGCGTTTGGGTGAATCTTCTCAAGAAATTGGTAACATCGTATCGTTGATTAATGATATTGCCGATCAAACAAACATCTTGGCATTAAACGCAGCAATTCAAGCATCGATGGCTGGTGAAGCTGGTCGTGGTTTCGCGGTAGTTGCGGATGAGGTACAACGTCTAGCTGAACGTTCAGCATCAGCAACTAAACAGATTGAAGGATTGGTAAAAACAATTCAAACAGATACCAATGAAGCCGTAATTTCAATGGAACAAACAACGGCAGAGGTTGTTCGCGGTGCAAACTTGGCAAAAGATGCAGGTATCGCACTTGACGAAATTCAAACGGTATCTGGCGACTTAGCGAAATTGATTGCAAGCATTTCTGATGCCGCAAAACTACAATCTGCTTCAGCAAGTCATATTGCAACTACGATGAACGTCGTTCAAGAAATTACATCTCAAACGACTACTGCAACCTTCGATACAGCTCGTTCTGTTTCTGAATTGGCAAGCATGGCTGAATCATTACGTGAGTCTGTAACTGACTTTAAGTTACCTGAATAAACATTGAGTCAGAGGGTTGCTGAGAATCAACCCTCTGACTGAAATGAAATTTCGAATATCTCGGCAAGATGATGAGTATATGGAACGACATCTTGTACGGTTGGTACACGTATTTTTAAGCCACAATTAGTGGATAAAAACGAAAGAAGCCGCTATGAAAGAAATATTAAAAACATTAGTTGAAACGATGACGCTTCCTGAAGACAGTTATCTTGAGCAGGACTCAGAGATTCTTGATATTTTTATTGAAGAGTTAGATGAGATTTTTGTTGAATTAGAACCATTATTAGTTCAATGGATCGAACACCCTGATCAAAAAGATGTAATTACAGATATTCGCCGCCACTTTCATACATTGAAAGGTTCTGGTCGAATGGTCGGTGCGAAATCATCAGGCGAATTGGCATGGACTGTTGAAGAAACTCTGAATCGCATAATTGCAGGTACCATTTCACTGGATCAGAATATTCAGCAATATGTACAAACGGTATTCAATATCTATAGATTTAAACTCGTCCAAGATTTTAAATCAGTTCAAGCTCATCATATTAATTTAAAGCCATTAGTGTTATTGGGGCAGCAACTACAAAAAGAACAAAGCCTTGAGCCTGCTTTAGCCGAATTGCTACAACTGTCAGTTACTTTAGATAAAGAAGATGTCATGACAGGCTTGGAAGTAAGTGCTGACGATAGTTTGGAAGAAGCAAAAGCTGTTTCTAATGAAGAAAATCTTGTTGAAGACCAAACTGAAGAAGATGGTTTAATAAAAGAAACTTTAGCAATCTTCTTAGAAGAGTCGGAGGATCATTTAGCAACGATTGATCAATTTTTACTGAAAGATCGTCCAACAAATGATAATTATAATACCTTGATTCGAGCTTTACATACCTTGCGTGGTAGTTCAGCAATGGCACATGTAGATCAGGTATTTGATGCAAGTTCAAAAGTTGAGAACTTATTCAAAACGCTCTTACAAGAAGAATTAGATTCAAGTTCGGATGAAACTGCATTACTCATCCATTATGCTCAGTTTGTGCGTGATTATTTACACACACTTAAACAAGAAGGTCCAAAGCAAAAGTTTGATGAAATTTTTGATACCTTCAATTTTGCTTGGGATAGCTATGATTTTCAATTGGAAGAAAAACAAGGGGATACCGTACGTCCTCAAGGTCTTGTTTCTCAATTATTAGAGCTTGATATCAATGATCTGCTTGATGTGGAGTTTGATTTTGAAAAGCGTGCCCGCAGTGAATTTCCTCAGTATATTCAAACATTAAGTAAGCAAACAGAGCTTTTATTACAGCATACTCATCATCATGCAACAATTGGGATGTATCAGTACACAAGTCTGTTACGTTCAAGTTATCAAGATCTTCTATTCAAACCGAGTTTATTAAATCTTGATTATGCTTTTGAGTTATATCAGCAAGTTCATCAACACTTTATTCAATTATTTGATACGTTGGCAGCAGGACAACGGGTAACTTTGACTAAAGTTCATGAGCGTATTCTCAATGAACTGAGTTCATTTACTCAGCAGAATGTGGAAAGTGTTGCATCAAGTGATGAATTACTTGCCGAGATTGTTGAAGTCGCTCAAGATCAGCCTGACACTTCAGATATTAGTGAACATACAACTGTAAATGATCTCTCAACGCAGTTTGCGCTTGATAAGCAAATGCTTGACTCTAATGAGTCCAATCGAGATTTTGACCCTGATCTTTTAGATATCTTCCTTGAAGAGGCTGATGAGTTACTCGCAGGTATCGATGCAGATTTAACGACATGGTCATCTGATCAACAAAATCTAAATGCTCTAAAGAATTTGATGCGTTATTTACACACCTTAAAAGGTGGGTCAAATATGATTCAAGCAAGGCATATTGGATTAATCGCACATGAGCTAGAAACTATTTACGAGAAGTTAATCAATCAACAGATACAGGCTTCCTCTGCTTTAGTTAATTTAATTCGTGCTGTACAGGATGATATTGCTGATCGTATTCAAACCATTAAAGATCATCAAGTTGATTATCCTTCAACCCATGTTCTGGGTTTGCTCAAAGGTGTAAGTGCATCTGGTTCGTCTCAAGTATCTGAAGTTTCACACGAGCAAAAAGCTGAGCAAGAATTCATACTTGATGTGCAGGATCAAGATCAAGAGCTAAGCTTAAATAACAGTGAAATCATTATTGAAAGTGACGAGGTTGAAGCCCTTTCATCTGATGACAATAGTCAAACGACCATCAGTAATACAGTAGATGTAACAGATTTCGCTCAACAACTGGCTTTAGACAAACAACTACTACAATCTAGTGATTCAAATCGTAATTTTGATCCAGACTTACTTGATATCTTCTTAGATGAGGCGGACGAGTTACTCGCTGGTATTGATTCAGATTTAAGTCTTTGGACTGCTGATCATACGAATTTAGCTGCATTAAAAAATCTTATGCGTTATTTGCACACCTTAAAAGGTGGATCAAATATGATTCAAGCAACGCATATGGGACTAATCGCACATGAGCTAGAAACAATTTACGAAAAGCTCATTAATCAGCAACTTCACGCATCTTCTGAGCTGATCGCATTAATAAGATTGGTACAAGATGACATTGCTGATCGTGTTCAAACAATTCGTGATCAACAAATCGATTATCCATCAGTACATGTCGTAAATCTTCTACAGCAGCAACATCAAGGTTCTGTTTCAGAATCAGTTTCTTCCACACTTGTGCAGTCTGTTGAAGTTGTTGATAGCCAACCGCAAGATCACTATGATGCGACTACTTCTTTGGTGACTGAGACATCTAGTCCAATCATTGAAATTGACGGTGAGGTTGCAGCTACGATTGAGCAGAATGCCCTCGAAACATCTCAAAATGCTGATGAGGAAGTACGTTCACTTGTCGAAGAAACGTTCCTTGAAGAAGCAGAAGAATTACTAGAACAAGCTCAAAGTTTATTAAAACAATGGTTTGAACAACGTGGTAATCGTAGCTTGTTATTGCAGTTGCAGCGTAATGCCCATAGTTTAAAGGGCGGAGCACGCATGGCTCAACTCGAAGCAGTTGGTGTTATTGCTTATCATTTGGAAAATACCTTTGAGCAGTTTGGTTTACATCATTTCAACTCTAATGTTTATGACAATTTACTCAATACAGCATTAACTTGGTTACATGACGCTATTTTCAAACGTCAATACGCCAATTTTGATGGTTTAAAACATAGTTTAGAAAATATCGAATTCGTTGATGTTTCTGCACAGCTTCCACAAAAAATCTCTGCTAAAGATGTATTTACTCCTGAATATACAATGGAGTTTGTGCAAGGTGATGGTACTGAGCCACCATCAATGTTTGGTGAGTGGGAAAGTTCTGAGCGTATCGAACAGAACAATGAAATGATCCGTGTTTCTGCTGATGTCATTGAAAAAATGATTGATTTATCAGGCGAGAATGCGATCAACCGTTCGCGTATTGAGATGGACTTGGGACAGTTAGGTGGAACTCTAACTGAGATGGAGCTAGCGATTAAGCGTTTGGCTGATCAGTTGCGTCGAATGGAAGGTGAGTTAGAAAGTCAAATTATTGCTCGTCATGGCGGTGAAAATTCACGTTATGAGGATTTCGATCCATTAGAGATGGATCAATATTCTTCACTCAATCAATTGTCGAAATCTTTAGCTGAATCGGCATCTGACTTAGTCGATTTTAAAACAACTTTATCTGAAAAGATCCGTGATACTGAAGGTCTGCTATTACAGCAGTCTCGTATTCAAGCTGAAATACAGGAAAGCTTGATGAGAACTCGTCTAGTACCTTTCTCAAGATTGCTACCACGATTACAGCGTATTGTTCGTCAAACAGCATCTACATTGAATCGTCCAACAGAATTGGTGGTAAATAATACTGAGGGTGAACTAGATCGTAGTATTCTCGAAAGATTGATTGCGCCTTTCGAACATATGTTACGTAACGCGATTGACCATGGTATCGAGGATCGTGAGCAACGTTTGCAAGCCAATAAACCAGAAACAGGTCATATTGTATTAAATATCGGTCGTCAAGGAACTGATGTTGTTGTGACATTCAGTGATGATGGTAAAGGTATTGATGTTAGCCGTATCAAGCAGAAAGCTATTCAAACGGGTTTGATGACCAAAGATCAAAAGCTTGAACAAGAAGAAATCTTACAATTTATTTTCCACC
The DNA here is from genome assembly GCF_000368765.1 of Acinetobacter junii CIP 64.5. GTDB lineage: Bacteria > Pseudomonadota > Gammaproteobacteria > Pseudomonadales > Moraxellaceae > Acinetobacter > Acinetobacter junii. The sequence continues at coordinate 1,191,073 of NZ_KB849655.1, read as the reverse complement.
CAGGATTTAGTACGGCTGCACAGGTTACGCAGATTTCAGGTCGTGGTGTAGGTCTTGACGTTGTACAAAGTGATATCAAAGCATTAGGTGGTCACGTCAATGTAAACTCAACACTTGGTAAGGGAACAACTTTCACAATTCGTGTCCCAACAACTGTGGCGGTTAGTGATGCGTTAATGGTGAAAGCGGGTGATCAGCAATTTGCGTTCCCACTTGCACAAATTGATCGTATTGTGCGAATTTCTCCTGCAGCTTTAGAACAATATTTCGAAGGTCAGGATGATTACTTCACAATTGATCAAGAGAAATATCGCTTACGTTATTTATCTGAGTTTGTAGCAGGTCAACCAATTCCACGCTTAAGTGGAATGGTGCATTCTCTGCCTGTACTTTTGGTTAAAGGTGCGCAAGGTCAAACTACGGCTTTACTGGTTGATCAATTGATCGGTTCTCGTGGCCAAATTGTTGTGAAACCTATTGGACAACAGTTCTCGAGTATTGGTGTGATTGCAGGAGCGACGATTCTAGGTGATGGACAAGTCTGTTTGATTCTAGATGGTCAAACTATTGCTCGTCAGGCGCAGTCAACTCATCGCAGTAAACAAGCTGATGATACCTATACCAAACAGCGTTATGATGAACGTCGTTTGATTATGATTGTCGATGACTCTGTCACAGTACGAAAAGTCACATCACGTCTATTAGAACGTCATGGTTATGATGTTGTGACAGCGAAAGACGGTGTTGATGCAATTGAACAACTTGAAACAATCAAACCTGATTTAATGTTGTTAGATATTGAAATGCCGCGAATGGATGGTTTCGAAGTGACGAATCTTGTTCGACATCATGAGTTACACCGAGATTTACCGATTATTATGATTACCTCACGTACTGGTGAGAAACATCGTGAACGAGCATTGTCATTGGGTGTAAGTCAATACATGGGTAAACCATTCCAAGAGGAAACTCTTTTGGAAAATATCGAAAGTTTACTGACGGTTCGCTGAGAGGTAGAAACGAATGGCAAAAAAAAATGCGAACACTGCTGGATTGGGACAAATTAACCAACAAGAACTACAGCATTTAATTACAGTATCTACTGGTTTTATTGATGCCTATATTATTGATTGTTTTGATAATGTTCCAATGTTGTTACCACAAAACATTGTGCTTTCAGCAATGGATACTGAAACCAATGTTGATTTCATTGAGTGGCATGATCTTAAGCTACCAGTCTTTGCTGTCAATGATCCGAAGTTAAAAGAAGGTGTTGCTTTGGTCATTGAGGGTGATGATGTTTCAGAACGCTTTGCTTTGGTATGCAACGAAATGCCAGAATCTATTCGTTTACGTATCTCAGAAATGGTAGATGAAGAACGTGATATTAATGATAGTACGGTCTTCAAGTATGTAAAAATGGGAGAGAAGCAATTCTACGTACCTAATTTACAGCATATTCAAACCAAGCTAGGTTTATAAAATAAAAAAGGAACTCAAAATAGAGTTCCTTTTTTAATGCACAGGATTAAGTTAATAAATTTTCTAGAATCTGCTCATAAATATCAGTTAATGGATCAAGCTCATCTACGTTGACATGTTCGTTAATCTGGTGAATGGTTGCATTTAAAACCCCTAGCTCTAGCACTTGTGCGCCAGTTGGTGCGATAAAACGACCATCTGAAGTACCGCCACTCGTAGAAAGTTCGGTTTCAATGCCTGTTACATTTTTAATGGCTGTTTTTGCTGCATTCACCAACTCACCGACAGGTGTAAGGAATGGTAAACCAGACAAGGTCCATTGAATGTCATAGGTTAATTGGTGTTTATCTAAAGTTTCGATAACACGTTGTTTTAATATTTCGGCTGTAACCTCAGTCGAATAACGGAAGTTAAAAGTCACTTTCAAAGTTCCTGGTACGACATTGGTTGCGCCAGTTCCTGCATGAATATTTGAGATTTGGAAAGAAGTCGCAGGGAAATATTCATTGCCATTGTCCCAAACTGTTTCACATAACTCATTAATTGCTTTAGAGGCGAGGTGAATTGGATTCTGTGCAAGATGAGGATAAGCCACATGTCCTTGCTTGCCATGAATCGTTAAAACAGCATTTAAAGATCCACGACGACCATTTTTTACAATGTCACCCAATCGATGAGTACTCGAAGGTTCTCCAACAAGACACCACGTCATTTTCTCATTGCGCGCTTCTAAGGTTTCAACAACTTTGACAGTACCATTGATTGATGGGCCTTCTTCATCAGAGGTAATTAAGAACGCAATAGAACCTTTATGATTTGGATGTTTTGCTACGAAACGCTCAGAAGCAACAACCATTGCTGCCAAAGCTGTTTTCATATCAGCTGAACCACGACCATATAACTTGCCATCACGAATGCTTGGCAGAAATGGATCTGAGTTCCATGCATCTAAATGACCTGTTGGGACTACATCTGTGTGCCCAGCAAAACAAAAAACAGGTTGTTCTGTACCCCGACGTGCCCAAAGATTATCAACGTCTTCAAAGCGCATCTTTTCAATTTTAAAACCTACTTTCTCTAATCGATCAGCCATGATTTTTTGACAATCATGATCGAATGGAGTGACAGAAGGTTGACGAAGAAGTTGTAAACTGAGTTCTAAAGTATCGGAATGCTGGTTCATGCGAGATGTAGCTAAATCTGGTGAATTCTGAACCGATATAATAGGGGAATATGATTAAGAAAGGTATGTAAAAATAAACCTTATCTGAGATGAGATAAGGTTTTGTGAACTTGCTGGATCAAGATTACATTTTTTCTTGAGTTTTTTCAGCAGTCTGAGTAACTTTGTCACCTGCTTTAGATACGTCCTGACCAAAACCTTTAAATGTATTACAACCAGTTAAAACAAAAGCAGTCATGATCGAAGCAACTAAGATTTTTTTCATCATCTTCTCCGTTTAAATGTAATTATGATGTTCTTAGAGGCTAAAAAAAATACTATAAAATGAACATGATGGTTTGTTTGTAGAACTGTTATGAAATGTTACTTTATAAAAGTTAAACAACTTAAGTTTGCTTGAACAATGATGTCCTAAACATATAAAACTGAGGTTCACTATTGGGATCGTGATAGAGCCCATCTGTCCACCATTTGGCTGAGGTAGAACTTACTTCACGATTTGGGCACAACCATTCATGCCGTTGTAAGCGATGATATTGAGCGATTGGAATATGTGTTCCCCATTTTCCTATTCTGCGACGATTATTTATCCATGTGGGGAGGGGGCGTTGACCGTTGCAAACAGTCGGTAAATACAATTGACCTTTTAAAACACAAAATTTTCTTTGAATTTTATAATCATTTATTTCAGAAAACTGAAATTGTCGTTCAGTGAAATGTTGTAATTTCCTGTTCAATGTATCTTGTCGGTTGAGCCCGTACCAATGTTTTAATTCTAGATCCATTTCACCTAGATAATACTTTAATGCCACTTCCCAATGTTCAATTTCATTACTTCGCTGATTTAAAACTAAAAAATCGAGCTCTCCAATTGTTACTGCGCCGTTGATGATTTGTATGCTATGACCAAGTAATTGATAATGATGAAAATCCTGATCTAAAAGCCAAAACCACAGTAAATTTTCGAAACGCAACCCAAGTCGTGTGCTTTTTAAGCGAGCTATAAATTCAATTAAAGGGCTTGGATCATCATCTAACTGAAATAAACGTGCTTCGTAGGATTGGTAAAGCTCTTGCCAATGAAGGTCATCGTGTAGCTCAAAATTGTTTTTTATTACTAATTCATGTGGCTTTTGTGAAAGGATATTCGGGCTCGAGATGCAAAATGCGAGCTGCCTGACGATTGGGGTTTTAAATTGTATCCAAGGTTCAAAAAACAGCGGCGTAGAATCGGCTTCAGACATCATTTAATCCAATCATAGAAATAAGCCAGCCAAGTTTAAGAAAGCAGCTTAAAAACACTTTATACTAGCACGCTTGTGTTGACGTATTGGTTAATAGCGCAATGAAAACTTTATTTTGGCGAAGTCTGGTCGTAATTTTCATTACGCTCGGTATTATTGGTGCAATTTTGCCAGGTATGCCAACAACGGTTTTCTTGATCCTTGCTGCTTGGGCTGCATCAAAAGGATGGCCACAAATGGATGCTTGGTTACTCAATCATCCCAAATATGGAGCTACCTTACGCAACTGGCGTGAATACGGCACTGTGCCACGCAAAGCAAAATGGATTGCATCAATTATGATGCTAATCAGTGGAGTTTTGATGTTATTTACCAATGCACCAATCTTAGTCAAAGTATTCACTGATGTGACGATGTTGATCGTTGCAATTTGGCTGTGGTCACGCCCTGAGCCTGAGTCAAAAAATGATTAAGTAAATCTGAGAGATGGCTTTAATGCTGCGTTGATTTACGCTTAAATTTAACAAACCAAATGCTATAATAAGAATACTCATAATTTTTTAGTCATTTTAAACGCCTATAGAGCCAAATTTTTAAAAAATCAAAACTACAGAAATCAGCTATGATTTGTGTTGAAATAATTTAGCGTTATTTAATCTTGAGATAAAAATGTCGTATACCATCGAACAAGCTGATATTTTGATCGATCTAGCACAACAAACCTTATATTTGCCCAAACATAATAAGTTCTATGTGATTTCATCTGGCAAGAATGGCATTGGTGAACAAGAAAATAGTGGTAAAACACCACGAGGCTGGCATCGTGTTGCTCAGAAAATCGGTCAGAAAGCAGCAAAGAATTCAGTCTTCATCGCTCGTCAACCTACGGGTGAAATTTATAATCAGCAATTAGCGGAACAGTTTCCAGAACGGGATTGGATTTTATCTCGTATTCTTTGGCTAGATGGCTTAGAAGTTGGTTTTAATAAAGGTGAGGGCTGCGACACGTTCAATCGATATATCTATATTCATGGAACACCTGAAAGCCAACCAATGGGTATTCCAATGTCGCATGGCTGTATTCGTATGCAGAATGATGAGATTCTTGAATTGTTTGAACTGGTTCCTGAACATGCACTGGTCTACATTTCTGAATCGCCTTTAGAAATTTAGCTGTTAGAAATCGAATAAGTGTTTAAATAAAATACTGAAATATTAGATTTTATCGTGAATTACCTATTTTTTAATCATTCACACTGTTTTTTTAGAAAAGATGAGGAAAAGCGTTTGACAGGCTGTAAAGATTCTCTATAATGCACCTCACAAACGATGAAGACGTTAAGGGCGCTTAGCTCAGTTGGTAGAGCGTCTGCCTTACAAGCAGAATGTCGGCGGTTCGATCCCGTCAGCGCCCACCA
>NZ_KB849655.1:1057398-1184956 GCF_000368765.1 Acinetobacter junii CIP 64.5 | reverse complement strand
AGGGCGCTTAGCTCAGTTGGTAGAGCGTCTGCCTTACAAGCAGAATGTCGGCGGTTCGATCCCGTCAGCGCCCACCATAACTTCCATACAATATCTTGCTATCTTGATTGTGATTTTAAGTCATTTCTTTTATCATTAGCCGCAATAATGATTCTAAAATTGAAGTGATTTATGAGAAATCCTTATCAACGCAAGGCTGCGTCGAAATCTCAAACTAATTCTAATCTTTCTCCAAAAGATACTTATCGTCAGTTCATTGAACAAATTGTTATGCAGCGTCAAGTGATTGCTTTGTATCATGATGGGTGGGCGTTGTGTGCAACACCTTCTGGGCAACATGCTTTATCAATCTGGCAAAGTAAAGGATTGGCAAAATTATTAATTAAAGATAATTGGGCAAACTATCATCTACAGGAAGTTCCATTATTGGCTTTTATTGAAAAGATGATTCCCTTTTTAAAGGAAAATAATACGATCCTTTCTTTAGATCTGACACCTGAAGGTAATAATTTATTGGTGCCACCTGATACATTATTGTTAGATATTAAAAACTTTCTTTATCAAGTCTATTTACAGCGCCCTGATGTATTTGCTGAGTTAAAATTGCCCCTGCCACGTGATATCCGTTTGCATAATTAAATCAAAAAAAGATTGGGGCAGAGCCCCCCCAATCAATATTCATTTAATATCCATCCGCTTGCATAAGCGAAATACTCTCTTAACCATGCATTATATCGAGTGCTTAAAGGCGTAGTTGATCCAAGTAAAATGGTTTGGCTATAACCTTGTTTTTTTGCAATCGCTTGCGCACGTAAGGTATGAAAGTCACTGGTTACGATTGCAATGGGTTGTTGAAGAGTAATGTGATGCGCTGATAGCAGAGGCTGGCTATTCTTGAGGTTAAGTTCAGTGCTGGTGCTTTTGTCTTCGAGTAAAATCTGAGTGGCAGGGATTTGATGTTTTTGCTGCAAATAGCGTGACATAACAATTGCTTCGCTATCTTTCTCGCCAAAATCAATTCCACCAGAGACAATCACTTTTGCATCTGGTTGAGCTTTTGCCAATGGTGCTGCACGATCAAGACGTTTTGCAAGTGTTGCTGATGGTTGACCATTCTCGATGCCTGTTCCTAAAACAATAATTGCTTTAACAGGTGGAATAGATTGAGGTTTCTGATTGTTATCTGTCAGATAATTAAAGAAATACCCTAGACTAATGATCCAAATCCAAAAACATGCCCATGCAAAGCGCCAAATAGAATGCAGACGGAAGTGATAAAAGAAAAACCGTTCAAAATGATAATAGAAATAAGCGTAAATACAGAAAAATAGTCCAATTAAAAAGGGTAAAACTGTACCGATGTGAATTTTTTTGAGCGCAATTAGAATAGCTCCATCTAGGAATAAAATAGAACCGACTATAGCTAAAATGATACGAATCCATGAGCTTGCTTGCATAATCTTTTTCGTAAGCGATATAAAACGTGCTAAGTGTATGCAAAATTCATCGAAAGGCAAACGCTTCTATTGATGAATAAAAAATGGGTGAATATCACCCATCTTTATCTATATTCAATAAAGCTTAGTAAACATCTCGACGATAACGACCTGATAACCGTAATTCATCCAATTTTTCCTCTCCTAGAATATCGATCAGTGCAGCTTCAACACCTGTTGCCATACCTTCAATGCTTCCACAAATGTATATGACAGCATCCTTAGCGATCCATGCTAAAAGCTCTTCAGCATTGTTGTGAAGAATATCTTGTACATAAATACGTTGAGCTTGATCTCTAGAGAATGCCAAATCTAGACGTTTTAAAGTTCCCATGTTTTTCCATGCTTCGATGGTATCTTTATAGAAATAGTCACATTCACGTTGACGCTCACCAAAAATTAACCAATTTTCAGTGTAATTTTGACGATTACGTTGTTGCAACAGGCTCATCAAACCTGCGATACCTGTGCCATTACCGATACAAATGATTGGACGATTATCATCAATCAAATGGAATGATTCATTCGTACGAATTCGTAAAGCTAGCTTATCTTTGATTTGGATATGTTCTGTTAACCATCCAGAGCCTAATCCAAGTTCACCCTGTGGGTCACGCTGTTGACGAATGACAAGTCTGAGAATTTGCTGCGGAGGAATACTAGCGATAGAGTATTCTCGAGTGGGTAGGGTAGGAAGCTGCTCGACAAGTTCATCTAGATGATTGAATGCCTGAACATCTACGCGTAAATTTTTATTCCGTAATGCCTGATCAATTTTCTGATTCAATGATTCGATTTTGGATTCAGCTGAGATTTGGTACTTTTCTAAAAAGCGTTGAATCTCTGTAGGAGTATTTTCTGGTTGAATTTCTGCAATATCACCAGGATGCCAAGTCATATCATGAGGAGCGGTGAATTCAATATTGTAAGCAGGTTGCCCAAGACTATTTGGATTGAGGAGTGTACGAGAACTTAATGTCCAATGATCAAATACTTTTTCAATGTTCATTGCATGTAGTTCTGTGTACGTAATCTCTGATAAAGCCTGATTCCAGCGTTGGATATCATTAGGATTGACGTTATCGACTTCAATTAAGTCAAATAAAGCTGAGGCCTTCGATGCTAATAACCATTGGTTTATTGCATGCCCAAAACTACAGAAACTTTCAGGATATTCTTTAGAACCCAATGCAAGCACTGCAAACTGCATTGAACTTAAATCTAGTGATTGCTTCATCATCTTTTTGCTGAAGCTAGTTGCTAAGTCAGGTGCCTCACCAGTTCCATAGGTACTCACCACAAATAAGACAAGCTCAGCTTGCTGAAGCTCACGCTCAGTCAACTGTTGAAGAGGTTTAACAATTGTTGCTTGCTGTGCTTCTTGTAAGCTTGTTGCTGTACGCCATGCGAGTTGCTCAGCCACACCTGTTTGACTTGCGTAAGTGATGAGCCATGGTTTTGCATTTGGGTCAATAACTTGAGAACCGATCGTATTTCGTACCGCGAGTGTGAGTTTTTTTTGTTTGCGACGTTTTAAATAAAGCATCCAACCTGTGACGAAAAATAAAGGCATTGTTAAAGATGCCAGCATTGCTAAAAATTGATAAGTGTCACCAAAAAAACTTCCACGATGTACAGGGAGCATACTGCTCATAATCTTTTCATTTAGCTTCTTATCTTCGTAGAGCTCAAATTTCTCAAAAGTGTTGGATTGATAATTATAAATAGCTTGGTTACGAGCACGTTCATGTTGGGGGATAGCATCAACAAAAGATAGCTCAAGCTTTGCATCGTTCTTTTTCGGAATATTAAACGTTAATGATGAATATTCACGTCCAATTTGGGCATTCACGCCTGTCCACGATTGCGACAATATGTTGGTCACTTGCTCAGGTTTAAGTTTTTCTTTTTCAGGTTTTTTTCTATCTTGGTTCGGTTCGTTGCGTTTAGGTTGTTCAACTCCCATGACTTTGAACATACCAGCACGCCACCAGTCATATGACCAATACAAACCAGTGCATGCAAATAAGAGATAAAAGACGACAAGCCAAGTTCCAACTACAGCATGTAAATCCCAAATAAAATTGCGACCCTTAAGTTTAGGCTTAATAAAGAACCATTGTTTAAAAGAATGTTTTTTAGGGAAGCGGAGATAAAGTCCACTCAGCACAAAAAAGATAAGCATCAAGGTTGATGCACCTGTAATTTGTGCTCCAAACTCGCCTGCTGTTAAGTTCCGATGCAATCGTTGGATAAATTGTAATACTTCACCACCTTTGACTTCTGGTAACACTTCAGCTGTATATGGATTGACCATCATGTTATGGCCACGACGAGCACCTTCTTTTTTAATATTTACTGTAGAAGATGCGGTAGGGTCAGCTGCGATGGTAATACTATTAATCTCAATATCGGGTTGTTTTTTATTGAAGTGTTGAAATATCTGGGCTGGGGTTAACTTTGGAGTAGAAGCAGCTTCAACAACATAGCTCTCTTTATTGATGAATTCTAAGATTTGCTGATCATATGAATAAATTGCTCCAGTTATGCCCATCAATGAAAGGATTAAACCTGCAGTGATCCCTAAAAACCAATGAATTTGGAAGAAGACTTTTTTAAGCATGGTCAAAAAATGTAAATAAAGTGGAGTTCATGTAAAAAATTATAACTCAAGATTAAGAATATAATATGGATTTTGTAGGTAATATTGATTTTGATTCTCATTTAAATTTTCACATTAAAAAAAACCTCTCATTTTGAGAGGCTTTTTTTGAATATTTTTAATTATAGCGTTTTCGGAGCGCCTACAGTTTCATTCAAATGTTTACGAACAGTATTGAATGAAAAGTTTTTTGAATCCATGCGTTTAGGAAGGATATATGCACCTTGTTGTTCATCACCTTTTGGTGTTTTTACTTTAAAGTTCACCAAAATGAAGTCAGGTGAGCTATACCACTCATAAATATCTTTCCAACCGATTGTTGCAGTACCTTCTTGAACGCCCATTTTTTGGCGCATGACGATACCGTGTGGTTGAACACCAAGACGAAGACCTTTAATTTCCTGAACTGGGAATTCATTCATTTTACGTTTCACATACCACTCAAGACCGAATCGTTTAATCAGGTAGAAGAGGGCAACGAACACGATAACAACCCAACAAAATACAGTTGAGTAAGTAGAGTAGTAGTTAATCAGTCCAGCGGTCACTAAAGAAAGCACCACAAGCGAAATCATAATGATCCACGCTTTGCGACTAAATTTATTAGTACTACGCCAAATCATAAGTTGAGCTTGACGTTGTTCAGCTTCGGAAACTTCGTAGGGAACAGGTTGTAGCGTATAAGCGTATAGCGTTTTGGCGGTCATAGTATAAAAAATGAGTGTAGAACTAGGTTAAGTTTAGCATTAATTAGCAGTCAAAGATATTATGCCAATGGTGGATAAATCAAAGAGATGCAAACTCAGTGCCATCCTGATTTGGCTCATGACTCAAGCTTTGTTTAAGCATGCTTAAGCGAGTCAAAATACCAAACATGAGTGATAATTGTTGCAAAATAATCAAGGATTTTGGATCCCCTTCATCATGAGTACTGAGTCGTTGACGTATGGTTTGTAACATGTTTTGCGCGGATAAATCTGGAACCTCATCACGCAATAATGTGCCTTTAATATCATCTAGGGCTTGATCAAGTAAAGCCAATACTTCTTGATCATGGATTTGTGCACGATGTGCACCTAAGGCTGCGATATAGCTCAAAAAGGTATGACTCAAACACAAGAACTCGAATGCAAGTGACTTTTGTGTTGGATCAATATTTGGCTCAGTTGCTAATGTGGAAATTAAAGAAGCAACTTCCGCATCGGTATTGTGCGCTGCGCGACGAACTACACGATAATTCAGTGCATTATTTTTACCTTCGTGGTATTGCTGAACCACTTCCGTAAGATAATTACATTGAGCTTCTATAGAACGCCGGATGGTACGAGGCAGCCGGCGAAATTTCCAATCGGGCCAAATAAAACTCACGCCAAACCATGCGAGGGCACATCCGATAAGTGTATCGATAAATCTTGGAAAGCCAGCAGCAAATGCAGAACCATCAAGATTAAAGTTGATCAGTGCCAAGATAGTGATGAATGCAGTTGCTTGAGCATATTGCTTACTTCTTAGTTCGAAAAATAACACACCGCTTAAAACAAGCATCACCAATTGCCCTTCAAGTGAAGGAATAAAATAGATAATCGCCAATCCAACAATAATGCCGATTAATGTACCTACTATACGCAAATATAAGCGGCGTTTTGTGGCGTTGAAATTTGGCTGACATACGAAAAGTGCAGTGAGTAAAATCCAGTATCCATATGCAATATTGGTAACTTGAATAAAAATATAGCCAATAAATAAAACGATAGATAAACGGACCGCGTGTCGGAATAAAACAGATTCAGGTGTGAGATGCTGTTTGACTCGAACAAAAATATCATTCCAACCTTTGAGATCATCATCTTTAAGTTGGTGTTCAGTTTGTTGAGTGTTGATCAGTTGCAAATCGCGTTCTGTTTCTAAGTTTTGCAGTTGGGCATCGATCGATTTTAAATTTTGATAGAGTGCAAATAAGGCATTCACACGTACTTGATCATAAATATTATCTTCACGTAATTTTTCTAATGACAGTCTAAGATTTTCAAAACTATGTTGAAATCTTTTGTTATGCGTATAACGTGTGCGATTCAAGATACATTGCGCTAAGTCCTGACATGCTTTACCTTGAATGGTAAGAATACGTTGGAAACGAAATAAAATATCACTGTGCTGAAACAGTTTAGCGAGTTTTTGGTAATCAATATGAGCGGAATCAGCACGCTCGTGAATATCTTGAGCTACAAAATAATACTGTAAGCTGCGTCGCGTATCTTTTTGACCTCGGTCTCCTTTGAGGCGAGTGACTAGTGCTACACGTAAATTATTGAATAATGTAATTAATTTTCCATTTTCTAGTGCTAAATCAATCATGCTTTGTTGGTAGCTTGATGCGGTCATATCCACATCAAACAGGTTTGATTTAGCATATAAAAAACTACCTAAAGCATTATAAGATGCTGATAGTTGATCTTGTAACTGACGAACTGGAAATAATAAGAAGCTGATAGTTGAAATCAGACCATACCATGCTGCTCCGATCACAAGTAATGCAGGTTGAAAATACCAGTCTTCAAATAGATGAACACCGAGCATGGTATATACCGAAACCACCAAACATCCATAAGCAATCGTGGCGTAACGTCGCCCTAACGAACCTAACAGAATCCAGCCAATACAAGAGGCGATCAAACCAAAAGCAAATGCGAAAGGGTATGGAAATAATAATTGAACGGATGCTGCTGTAATAAAAAAACCGATGTAGGTGTAGATTAAGTTCATGATCCGCACAGAAAAGCGATCATCAATATCACTGATACCCGCAGCGACTACACCTAAAGTTAATGGAATCGTAGCCAGTTGAAAATCCAATAAATAAGGAACAAAAGCTGTACCTACAAAAGCGATCAACATCCTCACGTTATACATAAACGTGGTGTTATAAGTTAATTGTTTTAAACGTCCAAACCAAGGATTCAAGCGCTGTCCTTTTCGTATCGTGTCATGGAATTATTGTATGGGAACTGACATCTCAAAAGTGCTAGTCAGCCTGTATTATTATGCACAAAATAGCATGAGAGTGTTAAGCTTAGATCAGGAATAAACTTGAAAAGTGAAGTATTATGAAGGTCGAGCAGTCTAATTCACGTCAATATTCAACAACTTGGATTATGTTGCTTGCACTCCTTACCGCTTTAGGTCCTTTATCAATTGATATGTATTTACCCGCTTTGCCTGAAATGGCAGAGGAGTTTGGGGTGAGTACACAAATGGTCGCAAATACTTTGCCTGCTTATTTTTTAGGGCTTGCGATTGGTCAACTTATCTATGGTCCAGTGAGCGATCGGATTGGTCGAAAAAAACCTTTGTATTTTGGTTTAACCCTTTATGTGATTGCCAGTTTGGCATGTGTGTTTGCAAGTAATGAATGGGCATTAATCGTTGCACGTATTTTTCAAGCGCTTGGGGGCTGTGTCGGTGTCGTTATTGCGCGCGCTGCGATTCGTGATCGGCTGGATGTTCAAGGTTCAGCTCAAGCATTTTCAAGTATGATGATTGTCATGGGGCTAGCACCTATTTTAGCACCTATGTTTGGCGCTTGGATTCTGAACTTTTTCCCTTGGGAAATGATTTTTGCTGCATTGGCTATTATTGGTGTGATCTGTTGGTGATGTGTCCATTTCTTTTTTAAAGAATCTTTGCCAATTGAGCGTCGTCTCAAGCTTTCCACTTATCAAGTCACAACGCTTTATGCCGCAATTCTAAAAGATGCGAGCTTTAGAGTCCCCATGTTTGCAGGCTGTCTGACAGGTGCAGCTTTGTTTTGTTACATCAGTTCTGCATCAGCGGTCTTTATGGGGCAATATGGATTATCTCAACAGCAATTCTCCTATGCATTCGCTTTTAATGCTGCTGGAATTATGTTGATGTCTTCTTTGAATAAGCATCTCAATACACGAATGGATATTTATCCCCGTCTTCGTTTAGGCGGTTCGATTCAGTTCCTTGGTGCTGTATGTGTTGTGTTTGCAGGATCAATGCATAACGCTCCGTTGTGGATATTGATGTTTGGTTTATTTTTTGTAGTGTCTGGAATTGGTTTGACTGGTCCAAATGCAATGGCTTTGGCAATGTCTAAACAAGGTGCTCGAGCTGGAACTGCGAGTGCGATCATGGGAAGTATGCAGTTTGCATGTGGTTTATTAGGTGGTGTTATTCTGAACTTTTTGATTTGGAAAGCATCATTGAACATGGGGCTCATGATGTTGATGTTTACTTCAGCAGGACTGGTCGCTATCTTTAAGGTTGGAAGACAACAGAACAGTATCTCTATGTAGAGATACTGTGGTCATTAAAGTTTACTCATCAACAAAGACAGTAAAATTTTCGACAGGTTCGCGTGGTGTAATAAAGGTATTCACGATGTGATTTGGATCGGCATATCCTAATGCAATTGCACAAATAAGCTCTTCATCATCTGGTGCTCCAAGTACATCTAAGACAATCGGATAAAAGTGATTCCATGCAGCTTGAGGGCAAGTATCCAAACCACGTGCTTTAGCAGCGACCATCACATTTTGAATCATCATCGAAATATCCATCTTCGATCCGATTCCCATCGCTTTGTTGACAGTAAAGAAAAGTCCAACAGGCGCATCAAAAAGCTGAAAGTTACGCAGTTGTTGTGCTGCCATTTTTTCCTTTTCGCCTTTTTGAATACCTAATAATCCGTATAGACCCCAACCATTAGCACGACGACGATCAATAAACGGTGAAATCCAATTTTCTGGATAATATGCAAAAGTTTCTTTGTACTGCTCTGCTAATTCTGGTTTTTGAAATAACTCAAGCTGAGCTGCACAGACGCGCTCAATCATCTCTGCGCGTTTGTTTCCAGTAAGCACATAAACCTTCCATGGTTGAGTGTTTGTACCTGATGGTGCTCGGCTTGCAACTGACAAAATGTCTTTAATCGTTTGTACATCAACAGGTGTATCTAGAAATGCACGTACTGAGTGGCGAGAAGTAATTGCTTCATCAACATAACGGACTTGTTCCGTATTCATATAAACTCCAGCTCTTTTAGCTATTTTCTCATTGGGTGAGACTATAAATGAATCTGGTGTTTTTGCAGATGGTTTTTTAGTCGTATTGCAAAATTTGTTTTAAAAGTAATCGTGTTTTCGTTTCGTCAGTAAAGGCTGAATAATTTATGTGCGGTTTTGTTTTGTTTGTGTGAAAAAGAAATATATTTGTAACATAATGAAATAGAACTATTATTTAGCCAAAATTGTTTAAAACTGAGTTTTTATTCGAATAAAAAAATACACACAATATTCTAAATTTATGCATAATACGCCCTTTTTAAAAATTGATTAGGCTTTCCTTACTGATTGGGTGAGGGGGATTTTCTATTACAAACATAGTGAATTTATCCAATTTTATGTTTGTAGAAATGTTGAAATATACATCGAATACAAGGAGCTTCTCATGAGTTTACCTCTCATCCGCAAGCCGTTCTTGATTCAGGGTTTGGCATTTACTGTTGCTATCTTGATGATGAACACGACACAGGCTGCTACTGAGCAAGAGCAAATTCAACAACTTCGTGAGGAAGTGAAAGAGTTGCGTGCTTTACTTGAACAATATGTTCCTCAATCAAAACAAAAAACTACATTGCCTGTTTCAGATTCAGCTCAAGTTCTAGCTGCTCAGACTACAACTCCATCATCTGATACAAATAAAAAATCGCCACTCTCTTTTCAAACAGCATCTGGTGCTGATGTAAAGTTATATGGTTTCTTGCGTGGAGATGCTTCTTATCAAGCCAAAGGTGGCGATGGTATTTTTAACCGAATTAATAAAGTCGATCTCGAAAATAATGAGAAAAATAGTGACCGATTTTATAGCACTGCGACTGTGACTCGTTTGGGCTTAGATTTTAAAGCACCTGTACAAGGTGCAGATGTTGGTGGAAAGCTAGAAGTTGATTTTCGCGGTGGAACTAACAACGATACAATCCGTATCCGCCATGCGTATTTGACTTATAACGACTGGTTGTTTGGTCAAACTACATCAACATTCTTGGCGACAGATCTGCAACCTGAGATGCTTGATTTCAATTCACCTTTAGGTATTGGTACATATCGAACTCCGATGGTTCGCTACAGCGGTTCTTTGAATCCTGTCACGAGTTATGCGATTGCACTGGAAAAAGGTAGTGATGATAATCGCGCGCCTGCTCTTAGCTCGAAAATCAAATACGATTTTGCAGAGGGTAAGGGGACAACTTCAGCTCGTGCACTTTTGACAGAGGTGCGTAGTAGAGTGAGTTATGAAGATAAACTAATAGAAATTGATAAAGACATATTTAAAAAAGAGCGAAAGCAAATCACCTCGAACGAATCTGACTTAGGTTGGGGGATTGCGCTGGGTGCAAAATACAAATTTACAGATTCTTTGCAAGCGATGCTTGATTACTCACATGTGAAAGGTGACAGCAAATTTTTGCTTTACACCAATAATGCGTTCAATGTGAATCCGATAAATGATGATTTAAATCTCAATGAATTTGATGCTGTGACTGTGGGCACAACGTATCAGATCACGCCAAAAGTTCGTAGCACTTTGGCGTATGGCGCGATGTTTGCTAAAGATAACAATGCATTTGCTCAACAAGCATTGCTAGATACTGCGCAAAACAAAACGCTACAACAAGGTTGATTGAATGTAATGTTTTCGCCTGTTACGCCAATCACGTTCGGTTTAGAGTATATCTATGGCGAACGCAAAACCTTCAATGGTCAAAAAGGTAAGGATAACCGTGTAGGAGCAATGGCTCGCTATAACTTCTAACCTATCCTATAGGTGTAATCATCCGTGAAAACCATCTGTTAATACAGGCTGGGTTCTTACAAAAAACTGTATGTTTTTTATTAACTTGATTGAGTTTTCACTCATTTTGAGAGTTACTGTTTTATTAGTTGTGTGATGGAAAAACTATCTAAAAACTAATGAAATAAACGGAAGAAGATATGGAATTTACTTTCAATGGTTTTTATACCCTAATTTCGGCGGTTATCGTCTTGTTATTAGGGCGTCTGCTCGTTAATAAAATTGACTTCTTAAGACGTTACAACATCCCAGAGCCTGTCGCAGGTGGTTTGGTTGCAGCAGTTGTATCTTTGCTGGTGCACTCAATGTGGGGATATAGCATTGTTTTCAGCAGTCAATTGCAAACAAGTTTTATGCTGATCTTCTTTGCTTCGATTGGTTTAAGTGCCAATTTTATGAAGCTTCGTGAGGGTGGTATTGGACTCGTTATATTCTTGATCTGTGTGGCTTCTTTTATCGCAGTACAAAATGCGGTAGGTATGAGTCTTGCGTCATTGTTAGGTATTGATCCATTGGTTGGTTTGATCGCTGGTTCGATCACGCTCACAGGTGGTCATGGTACTGCTGGTGCTTGGGGTGAAATTCTTGAAACCCAACATGGGATTCAAGGTGCATTAGCACTAGGAATGGCAAGTGCGACATTTGGTCTAATTATTGGTGGGATCATTGGTGGTCCACTGGCTAAATTATTGATCAATCGTTATAGCCTTGCACATGAAAAAAGTTCATTAGAAATCAAAGATCGCGATACGCATCTTGATAAACATCCTGATGAACTTGCTCCATTTGAAAACCCACATCAAGTGCGTTTAATCACAGCAGATAATGCAATCACAACATTAGGTATGTTCGCTGCCTGTCTTGCATTTGCTGAGTTTATGACGGGTTATAGCAAAGGTACATGGTTCGAGTTACCAACCTTTGTTTGGGCGCTTGGTGGTGGTGTTATTCTCCGAAATATTCTTGAAAGCGTATTGAAAATTGATATTTTTGATCGTGCAATTGATGTGTTTGGTAACGCGTCGCTTTCATTGTATTTGGCAATGGCATTGCTTTCGTTGAAGTTATGGCAATTGGCAGATTTGGCTGGACCACTGGTTGTTATTTTAGGTGCTCAAACCATTACTATGGCTCTATATGCAGCCTTTGTAACCTTCCGTGTGATGGGTAAAAACTATGATGCTGCTGTTCTTGCTGCGGGTCATTGTGGTTTTGGTATGGGGGCAACACCGACTGCGGTTGCAAACATGCAAGCCATTACGAATATGTATGGACCTTCCCATAAAGCGTTCTTAATTGTTCCGTTATGTGGTGCATTCTTTGTTGATTTAATTAACGCAACAGTAATTCAAGTTATCTTGAAATTCTTTGCCTAAGTCGGATCAAAAGCCCCATATGGGGCTTTTTTGATTCATCCATTTTTATCGTATATGTGTTTGATATACATATAATTTATTAAAGCGAATAAGTGATGAATGAACAATTAAATGCCACGCTGATGTCGTGGGTGCAATTCTTTAATGATCCGCTCTGGAATTTCTTGGTTGTCTTGTTGGTTGCAGTGGGTGTGTTTTACACATTAATCACAGGTGCGGTACAGCTTCGCTTATTTTTACACAGTATTCGTGTCATGAAAGGCAGCCGTAAAGAATGTGTGGATGAGCACGGGATCACACCGTTTCAGGCATTCGTTACAGGACTGGCAAGTCGTGTAGGGGTGGGTAACGTTGCTGGCGTTGCGATTGCGATTGCGATTGGTGGACCAGGTGCAGTGTTTTGGATGTGGTTTACTGCATTCTTAGGTATGAGTTCTGCATTTGTGGAATCATCGCTCGCACAGTTATTTAAGGTACGAGACCATCAAAACAAACAATTCCGTGGTGGACCTGCGTATTACATTACTCAAGGTTTAAAGCAAAAATGGTTAGGGATTGTTTTCGCACTTTCTCTCATTTTAGCTTATGGATTTGTGTTTAATGCTGTTCAGGCGAATGCGATTATTGGTGCAACTTCTCATGCTTGGGGATGGGATAAAGCCAATCTAACTTTAGGTTTGGGTGGTTTAGACCTAGAAATCTCATGGGTTGGCATTGGACTAGTGACAATGACAGCATTGATTATTTTTGGTGGTATTAAACGTATCGCAAAAGTTGCTGAAGGTATCGTGCCATTCATGGCATTGCTTTACATTATCGTGGCTTTGTACATTGCCATCATCAATCTGCCAATGTTGCCAGAAATCTTTAAACTTATTTTCACAAAAGCTTTTGAGTTTGAAGCAGCAGCTGGTGGTTTCTTCGGTGCTATGATTTCTATGGCAATGATGATGGGGATTAAACGTGGTTTGTTCTCAAATGAAGCAGGTATGGGTTCAGCACCAAATGCTGCTGCTGCATCAGATGTAAAACATCCAGTAAACCAAGGTTTAGTGCAAATGCTAGGTGTCTTTGTAGATACCTTCGTTGTGTGTTCATGTACTGCGATTATCATTATGGTGTCAGGCATGTATCACGAAGCTGGTTTTGAGGGCGTAACGTTAACGCAAAAAGCGCTTGAGAGTCAGATTGGCAGTTGGGGCGGTGGTTTCCTCGCTATTATTCTGTTCTTATTTGCCTTTACGTCGATTATTGGTAACTATGCATATGCGGAAAGTAATGTGCAGTTCATCAATAACAATCCTAAAATCATGCTGATTTTCCGTATTTTAGTATTAGTTATGGTGTACTTCGGTGCAATCACTAGTGTTCCATTGGTTTGGTCTATGGCAGACTTATCGATGGGATTGATGGCAACTATTAACCTGATCGCAATTCTATTGCTGACTCCGATAGCATTGATTTTATTGAAAGATTATACCTCTCAGCTTAAAAAAGGGATTAAAGAACCTGAGTTTAAGATTGATAACTATCCTGAATTGAAGAAAAAAGTCGATTCCGATATTTGGTAAATTGATAAAAAGCTCCTGTAAAGGAGCTTTTTTTTGTGGCATAGAAATCAGTCAGCAAAGAATTGATACAGCTTTTAAAAATCGCTCGGAGTAAAATTTGAGAGTGATATAAAGTGAATATGGCATCAAATGCAGATGAAACAGCTTAAATTATTGACTCTAGGACTATCGATGATGTTTGTGGCGGGTTGCCAAACCACATCACAACTACGACCTGTTGTAGAAGATGCTCAGGTACAAACCATGAGTCAACCTTTTGCTGCGATCAAAAAACAACAGAAACGTCCTGTCATTGCGCTGGTATTAGGAAGTGGTGGTGCGAGAGGATATGCTCATATCGGAGTGATCGAAGTACTTGAACAGCAAGGCATCCGACCTGATTTGATCGTAGGTACAAGCGCAGGCAGTATCGTGGGTTCAATATATGCCAGTGGTAAAAGCGCAGCTGAATTAAGAGATATTGCATTCAAACTTAAAGCCAATGATGTACGTGATGTAAATGTGAGCCTCAAAGGTTTCTTTGATGGTAAAAAAGTTGAAGACTATGTCAATCAACAAGTGCTTAACACACCGCTACAAAAGTTAAAAATTCCAATGTATGTGGTTGCAACTGAACTCAAAAATGGGACGAAAACCGTATTTAACTATGGCAATACAGGGCAAGCCGTGCGTGCATCGACTTCTATTCCAAGTATGTTTGTGCCGACTAAGATTCGTAATGTCGAGTATGTTGATGGTGGGCTAGTGAGTCCTGTCCCAGTTGAAGTAGCACGGGAACTAGGTGCGGATATTGTGATTGCTGTAGATATTTTGGCGCAGCCAATTCATACCGAAACCACCAATGTATGGGGCTTGTTCAATCAAAATATTAATATCATGCAAGGGCGATTAGCCGAAGAAGAATTGAAAGATGCGGATGTCGTGATTCAACCTGATCTACGTGAAAAGGCACATATCTTTGATGTAAAAGGACGTGAAATGACTATGCAGGCTGGGATTGATGCAGCACAGGCTAAACTTGCGGATATTCAATCGACAATTCAAAGTAAGCAAAATTCAGCCACTCAAGCGCAGCAAGATTTTGCATTGAAAATAAATCCTGTAGCACCCTAATCGGCTATTTTTCTGCCAGTAAATCAATACAAGATAAGGCGTGGTTTGCTGGCAGATGTTTTTTAATAAAACAATTTGTAAATCCTCTATAAAAAGCTATGAAAAAATCAAGAAAACAGGTAAATAACTACAATTCATTAAACTTTTTATTAAACAAATTTAAGTTTTGCATTATAGGATGACGCATCGACGTCATCAGTAACACCACAAGGATTGTTAAACACGATGTTTAAATCATTTTTTCCTAACCCACGCCTTTTTTTTATATCGGTGATTGTATGGTTAGCGCTCAACATGCTGCTTTGGTACACAGGTGGGCATGGATGGGGAGAGTACTTGGGTTTTCCGAAAGGTTATGCTGAAGCTGAATTACCAATTGGTGTGAGTCGCTTTTGGTCCGCAGCCTTTATTTGGTTCTATATTTGGTTTTTAGTATCAACAGCATTATTCGCTGCCTTTTGGCGATTTTTATCTGATAATAAATGGCAAAAGTGGTCGATTTGGGGATCGGCATTCATTCTGTTTAATATCTGGTTTGGTGTTCAGGTGAGTGTTGCGATTAACGCATGGTATGGTCCATTCTGGGACATGATCCAAAAAATGCTCAGCGATGGTGGTGGTGACATCAATGATCTTTACAAAGGCACTTTGACCTTTCTTTATATCGCGATGGTGGCAGTCACATTTGCAGTCATTAATGCATTTTTTACCAGTCACTACGTATTCCGTTGGCGCACAGCAATGAATGAATACTACACCGCCAACTGGGATAAGCTGCGACATGTAGAAGGTGCGTCACAGCGTATACAAGAAGATACCATGCGCTTTGCGACCATCATGGAAGACTTAGGGGTGGAGTTAATTAAGTCAGTGATGGTACTGATTGCCTTCTTACCTTTGTTGTTCCAAATCTCGCAGAAAGTTCCAGTCTTACCGATCGTGGGGGAAATTGAACACTCTTTGGTGTGGGCGGCTGTTGTATGGGCGATTGCTGGTACAGTTATTCTAATGTTAGTCGGGCAGAAACTTCCTGGTTTGCAATTCAATAATCAAAAGGTTGAAGCTGCTTATCGTAAAGAGTTAGTCTATGGTGAAGACCATGAGAATCGTGCTGATCCTGTTACGTTAAAAGAGTTATTTAGTAAGGTACGAGTCAATTACTTTAGACTTTACTTTCATTATGCTTACTTTAACTTAGTGGCAATTTGGTACAAGCAACTCGATATTTTATATAGCCTTGTCGTATTATTCCCTGCAATCGCATCTGGAAAAATGACGCTTGGTTTGATTAACCAAATCAGTAATATTTTTGATAAAGTCCGTGAATCATTCCAATATTTGATCAGTTCATGGAAAACCATTATTGAACTATTATCGATTCATAAGCGTCTAAAAGCTTTTGAATCGATTCTTGATAAGGACTAAACCCTACAAAGGAAAAACCTGCTTCGTGCAGGTTTTTTTATTGCTTAAAGTAGGCAAATTCCTAATCTAGCACCTAATGCCATGACCCACAAAGGATGAACTTTTTTAAACATCCCAAGAATTGCAGTCAAGATCACAATTAAGATCAGTAAGGCATTTTGTGCAGAAGCATCTGCAATTAGCCATGCACTGACTAAGACTAAACCGACTGTAATTGGCTTTAAAGCTTTTTCAAATCTTGCTCGTAAAGGATGGTCCTTAAAGCGTTGCCAAAATTTGAGCACATACACTGTGATAATAGATGATGGACCAAACTTCGCTAAGGATGTAACCAATAGACCCGCTGGACCAGCGACATGCCAACCAACTAGCGGCACGATCATCATATTGGGGCCGGGTGCAGCCTGTGCCATTGCAAAAAGCGAACTAAATTGTTCCGCAGTCATCCATTGATGTACGGTTACAACTTGATGCTGCATTTCAGGAAGGATGGCATTACCACCACCAAAAGCCAGTACAGAGAGTTGTGTAAAGACGATCACTAATGTCCATAAGATCATGATTTTTTCACTCCAAGTACCAATAAATTAATCGCAAGTAAAACAAATAACGTTAGTGCTAAAGGAAGTTTGATCAGCAGCATAAATACCAAGGTCAATGCAATCGTCAAAACAGTAAGATAGCTTTTTAAAATGGGACGTAACATTTTAAATCCTGTGGCAAACAATAAGCCTGCGGCAGCTGCCGCTAGTCCTTGGATCATGTGTTGTACTGCAGTTAAATATTGGAAATGCTCATAGACTTGGTAAATGATCAATACAATTGCAGTAGGGGCTGAAATTAAGCCCAGTACAGAACTGACTGCACCTTTAATACCTTGAAATTCCATGCCAATCGCAACTGACATATTAATAATATTACCGCCAGGAAGTAACTGACATACGCCAAGTAAATCGGTAAATTTTCCTTCATCTATCCATTTTTTATCTTCAACAATAATGCGATGGGCTAAGGGTAGTACCCCACCGAATCCCATTAATCCTAACTGCATAAATCCCGTAAATAATGCCTTGCAATCAGGCGCTTCTGATACTGGTTCACGCTCTATTGATATTGCTTCGGCTTTCATCGGGACACCTCCTCATCTCTTTTACTCATGATAGGATGGTGGAATAGTGGTATATTTACAAATGCTATTTTTTACATCATCTATACTTTTAGGGTATGTTTAATGGATATTCATAAGCTCCAAGCATTCGTTGCTGTGGTTGAAGAAAGTAATATTTCAAAAGCCGCTGTTCGTCTGCATATGCAACAACCACCATTAACTCGTTTAATCAAAAGTTTAGAAGAAGAACTCGATACCGCTTTATTAAAACGTTTACCTCGTGGTGTAGAAGTTACAGAAGCAGGAAAGGTCTTATATCAAGAAGCGATTACAATTTTGGCACATGCCCAGTCAATTCCTAAAAGAGTCAGAAATATTGCACAGGGTTTAGAAGGTCAGATCAATATTGGCTTTACCAATTCAGCAGGATTACATCCATTTTTACCTGCGTTGTTACGCCAGTTTCGCGAAGAGTTTCCTACTGTGGCCATTCATTTAGAAGAAGACAGCAGTAGTGCATTAACAGATG
The DNA here is from genome assembly GCF_000368765.1 of Acinetobacter junii CIP 64.5. Classification (GTDB taxonomy): domain Bacteria; phylum Pseudomonadota; class Gammaproteobacteria; order Pseudomonadales; family Moraxellaceae; genus Acinetobacter; species Acinetobacter junii. The sequence continues at coordinate 1,166,800 of NZ_KB849655.1, read as the reverse complement.
CCGTGATCAATGAAAAACTGGATATCGTATTTCTACGCAAGCCAGCACCCATTCATAAAGATGTGCAAAGCCTCCATGTGTTAGATGAACCGCTAATCGTGGCTTTACCAAGCAATCATCCATTGGTAGAAAAAAACGGTGCGATTCGCTTACTTGATCTAGAACCATATGAATTTGTACTTTACCGCCGTTTAGCAGGGCAAGACTTATTCGATAATATTTTGGCAAATTGCTATCAGGCAGGTTTTAGCCCGAATATTGTCCAAGAAGCCCCACGTTTGACGTCAAGTCTCAACCTGATCGCAGCAGGGATTGGGCTTTCAATAGTGCCAGCCTCTATCCAAGACTTTTGGAATAAACAAATTATTTACCGTCCTTTGGAAGCCAAGAAACCTTGTATTGCACCGATCTATGCAATTTATCGAAGGAGAGGCAACAACATTCGTATCGAACATTTTTTACATTTACTCAAAGCGAGCCAAGTATTAAAAAATGCGTCTACTACTAATGCGTAAAGTGATAGAAGTTTAAAATTGGTCCAACCAAATGTTGTTGTGATTTATCCAAAGTGACTTTGATTTCTCTAAAATTAAAATCGCCATCATCAATATATTTGGCTACGCCGTGCGTTTTATAGCTCAAGTTAGGCACTTGATAACTAAAGAAAGCAACTTGTTTAGATGAATGTACGATATTGATTAATTTGTGGTGATCTTGATAGCCACCATATTCGTATTCCAGACTTTGTTTGAGCAAATTCGGAAAATAAAGCGTGGCATAAGGCATACCGCAACCCACACAAACTGAAGAATCATAAAGTTCAATCGCTTGTTTTTGGTTTGGACTCATCAGTAAAGCTGAGCCAGTTCCATTGGCTCCTGCACTTGCCTGAACATCTTGCCAATCTTTAGGAACGAGAATGACACCAAGCTCAGGTAAAGCAACCAGTTTGAGTTGTGATGCATGTTCAGCTTTCAACTTAAAATTAAAATGACAGCTTTTTGCGCTACATGATTTAAAATCTTTTAATAAGCCATCGTCCACAGGGTGAAGTACGGTTACACCATAAAAAGGAACTCGAACACCATTGGCGAAGGAAGCTTCACCGAGAGGATAAATTTGATTTTCTGCGTTACGTTCTTTAGTGGTCTTGGAAAATTGAGGAAAAGTTGCCTTAAAAGTCGTAATTTCAGCATGAATGGCTGATGAGAATAGACTCATTAAAATTGTAGAAAATAAAACTGTTCTTTTCATTTTTAAAATTTGGTCAAATCAACATGGTTTGAATCTTCTATCTTCTGCAATAATATGATTTAACACAAGGGTGCCGTAGCCATTTAAACGCTTTACCTTACTTTATAAAAATACGAGTGATAAAAAATGAATCCGATGAAAAATATACTTTCTGTTTGCTGTTTTGTGGCGCTAAGTTCTCCTGCTTTTGCGCAGGAAATCAAAGGAATTTCATTTTCACATCAGGATTGGGAAATATATTGTACCAATACCGGAACATGCCGAGCAGCAGGCTATTCGGATGAATATAGTCATGAGTCTATAGAGCCAGCATCACTCTTACTGACACGTAAGGCTGGAGCAAAGCAAGCCGTCAGTGCTGAATTTGCGTTAGGTAATTTGGAGCAAGAATCTCTATCTCCAGCTAAACTTAAAAATTTACGTTTTTATGTGAATGGAAAAGATTTAGGGCAAGTGACTGTTGATAGTGCGAACTTCCCAATCATGGGAAAACTCACTGCTGCTCAGGTCAATGCCTTACTGCAGCAAGCCAAACAAAAGACAGATATTGTATTTAAAAATGCCAATGTCCAATGGCGTATCTCTGATACAGGTATGACTGCTGCATTATTGAAAATGGATGATTTTCAAAAGCGAGTCGGTACGGTTGGGGCGCTAATTAAACAAGGCAAAGCTGATGAATCAAAAGTGTTATCTGCTCAACCCAAACTCACATTGAAACAAGTAAAAACCTCAGATCAGCCATATTTAACTTTAGAACCAACACATAAACGTTATGCCGCCATTCACCAAATCTTAATGGCTGCTCAACCATCACCCAAAGAAGATGATTTCTGTAATGGACTTTATGATTACGATTCTGATGGATCGAAACCCCAAGCAATTCAATTCTACAAACTCACAAATCATAAAGTTTTGGCGATGACGATCTGTTGGCGTGGAGCGTATAACGAAGGATATGGTGCTTGGGTGTTAGATGAATCACTCACGGGTAAAGCAACTTTTGTGACGGAACATGCCTCGGATTTTTATGAAGGTATAATTCAGAGTGCTCAGAAAGGTCGTGGCATCGGGGATTGTTGGTCAAGTGATGAGTGGGTATGGGATGGTCAGAAATTTGTACACACTAAAGATATGTGGACAGGCATGTGTAAAGGGCTTGCTGCGGGCGGGGTATGGGAACTAGATAAAATCGAAGCTGTTGTAAAATAAAGCGTTACATCAATAAAAATAGCCTAAGGAAATATCATGCTGAATAATAAAATTCATTTAAGTAGGTTGATTTTAACGGTTTCATTTAGTTGTTTTAGTTCTTCAATTTTTGCTGCGCCATTACAGATATTAGAGCTTAAAAAAGGACAACTCAGTCAGGTTGAGCAGACGCAAATTTGTGAACAACTTAAAGATCTCTGCCAACAGCAAGCGCAATGGCGCAGTTTAAAAACAGTAGATCAAAATCTATGGCTATTGTCAGGAAGTGATATTGCGCAATTTCGTCTATCGACAACTGGACTTAAATTAACCCATCAGTGGCGTATACAATTAGCACCCTCTGAGGAAATGGCACGGACTAGCCAATATATTTTTCCTAAACTATTTCCAATGACTGAAAACCGTTATGCGATTGCTCAGATTGATACCTTTTCAGAAATGTATTCAGGTGGTGGCGCAGGGATTGAGCGTGCTAATTTTTATGAGTTAAAGGATTTAGGGCAGACACATCGCTTTATTGAAAATTATCCTTTTAGTTTTAATCGCATGATTCGTGCGTGTTTCTCTGAGCGGGATTATGAAACTTCAAAAGGTAAATGTCACGATGAAGATAGTTTGAGTCTAGATATTCGTCCGCTTAAGCCGATGTTGTGGCAATTCCGTTATCGTTATAGTTTAGAAGTATCACCAGCATCAGATTCAGGTGAAAAATCATTTAAGGGTAGTCGCAATCTCAATATTGATCTAAACAAAGTACCACAGTAGCCAAATATTCCTGCACATTGGGATTATCAAGGACAAGGTTAAGTTCGGGTTTTACATTTTGCCTAATTTTTTAGGCTTTGAGCTTACGCAATTTACAGCGCCATAACAGATGATTTGTATAGTGCGTGGTACAAAGAGACTGACTGCTTTTTGGAACTTTGCTCATGTCTCCTATTTATACCTCATCTCGCCCTAAATTTTCTCATTTGAGTCGTTCTGTGATCATGGCTGCGGCTGTGTTGGGGACAACGCAAGTAGCTATAGCAGGACCAACAGTTGATCAGCTCAGTGATTGTTTGGTGAAAGCCACGACAGCAGCAGATAAAACCACGGTGTTGCAATGGACGTTTACGGCTTTAGCAGCACACCCTGATTTAAAGGGTTTTAGTAGCGTTACACCTGAGCAAAAGAATCAGTTAGATCAGAAATTGGCGCAGGTGTTACAGCGTGTGATTGTTGAGCAGTGTTCGACACAGACTAAGGCGGTGATTCAGGCTGAGGGGATTCAAGCGGTTGGAGAGGCTTTTCAGCAGTTAGGGCAAAGTGCGGGTGAGGATATTGTGAAAGACCCAGCGGTCAGACAGCAGTTACAAGGGACGTTGCGCTATATCGATTTAAATAAATTGGTCACGACTTTTTTAACACCTGATATATGGAATAAGTTGGGTGTGGCGAGGTAGTTGTATCTTTTTTACGTTTTAATGCTTAATTATACTAACTTTATTCTTATTAAAATTACTAAGACTCTTTGATTTCTAAAGAGCCTTAGTGATAGCTTTATTTTGAATCAGCCTCTCTTTCTAATTTTTCTTTTAAATATTTTGAAGTATTCTCTAAACTTGGATAAATAGTTCGAAAATTTACTTTTAATAAATCTAACTCATTTAGTAAATTATTTTTATCTTTGGATTTAATCTTAATTCTATTAATCTTAAAGATATCATTACCTTCCTCAGGTAATTTGCTATCTAACCCAAAGAGTAGAAATGAACCTGCTTGAGCAATAATTCTATCTTGAGTTAAGCGTCCCTTAACACAGAGTACCTTTTTTAGATCATCTATCTTAATTTTTGGCTCAAAATAAGGTTTTTCTTGTCGAAGAAAATGAATATATCTAGCAAAAGTCAAATTATTATCAAAGTCATTTTGATCTAATTCATCTTTATTAGGTGTATTTACGATACACTCCTCTATAAGTAATCGTAATTCATCTTTTTGTTCTTGGGTAAGTTTTGCTAAATTGGTCAAACAGGAAACAGAATCTGAATCAAAATATTTTATCTCTGATTTTTTGATAGAGAACAAAATGACTTCACCCACAATATCTAGCTCATTACCTTTATCATCTTTTTTAATTTCACAAGCAAAATAGAGAGCAGCTAAAGGATTGCTTGAAATATCTAGTAGTCGAGTAGGGAATGAATAATGTTGCATATGAGTGAGGATATCAAAACATCTACTTTCATTACCAAATGACTTGGGTTCTGTCGTAAGTAAATCCATATATGAATTTCGTTCAGAGTTTAAATAAATTAAACCTTTATCTTTATACTGTCTGAATAAACTAGGTTGTAAGAAGTATCTGTCAGCATTGCTATGACCACGAAAAAATACTTCTCGGGAATCTATTGAACTTGTATCACTTATTTGATTAATGATTTGCATATATTCTGAAAGATTTGAAATATATTGCTCTTGGGGCTCTTGGGGCTTATCAATTTCTAATGTTGCTTGTACTTCAACTCCAACAGATGTTGTAGCTTGAAGGTCAATATATTGAGGTAAAGGTAATTGATCTTGATAATGAGGGAATAAGCTTATATAAGTAGGATTATTGAATTGGTGAAGATGCTGATTGTTATTTAATAAATTAAAAATATCTCCTGTTTTTAATGCCCAGTGATTTCGGTATTCTTCTAATCTTTCAAATTTTAGAGTTTCTTTAATGCTTTTTAGATAGATATCATAATTTTTATATTTTTCTCGAATAGTTTCCCTAGAATCAGTGTCTGTGAACTCAATATCTTCTTTTTGAGTAATATAAATAGCATCTAATTGATTATAATTAATTATTATATTTTGTTCGGTAGCTTGGTAGATAATATTTTTAATTTGTGCTAGGGAAATTTCTTTTTCAAATCTTTCATAAGTAATAAAGGTGGGGTACTTCTTAAGTAAATCTAACTTTTCTTGATTTATTTGCTTGTAAAAGATTCGAATATCTTCATTCGTATATTCTAAAAAGCGATTAGTATCGATAATAATTTGATAACCAGACTCATGTTCTTTGATTTGGTTTTCAGTACTAACTTGTAATATATTAAAGTAACTCATTTTAAATTTAATCTCAAAAAAAACCCCACATAAAGTGAGGTTTTATAACATGAAATCAATAAATTGGCTAATAAGTTAACCAATCAATTTCTTCATTAATTCATTCACTTGAGCTGGGTTAGCTTTACCTTTTGCAGCTTTCATAACTTGACCAACGAGACCGTTAAAGGCTTTTTCTTTACCAGACTTGTACTCTTCAACCATTTTTTCATTGGCTGCAAGTACTTCTTTGATAATCGCTTCAATTGCACCTGTATCAGTTTCTTGTTTTAAGCCTTTCTCAGTAATAATGTCATCTGCAGATTTTCCTTCTGCTTCCCACATAAAGCCAAATACTTGCTTCGCAATTTTGCCGTTAATGGTGTTATCCACGATACGTGCGATCATGCCACCTAATTGCTCAGCAGAAACAGGAGAGTCTGCTAAATCTAGACCTGCTTTGTTTAAAGCACCTGAGAATTCACCCATTACCCAGTTTGCAGACACCTTACCTTGCTTTGCACCACCAGCAGCAGCCACAACTGCTTCGTAAAAGTCCGCCATTTCGCGTGACAGCGTCAATACATGCGCATCGTATTCAGTCACGCCGAAGTCAGCAATAAAACGCTCACGACGAGCAGCAGGCAATTCTGGCAGGGCAGCACGTGCCGCTTCGATTTGCTCATTTGAAATGATCACTGGTAACAAGTCAGGATCAGGGAAGTAGCGATAGTCGTTCGCTTCTTCTTTTGAACGCATTGAGCGAGTTTCCATCTTGTTCGGATCGAACAAACGAGTCTCTTGATCAATCTCGCCGCCGTATTCCAAGATTTCCATTTGGCGTTCAATTTCAACATTGATCGCTTGCTCAATAAAACGGAATGAGTTGAGGTTTTTCAACTCACAGCGTGTGCCAAAAGGTTGACCTGGACGACGCAATGATACGTTACAGTCGGCACGGAATGAACCTTCTGCCATGTTCCCGTCAGAAATACCTAACCAACGCACAAGGGTGTGAATGGCTTTGATATAAGCAACTGCTTCTTCAACCGAACGCATATCAGGTTCAGACACGATTTCAAGTAATGGTGTACCTGCACGGTTTAAGTCAATTCCTGACATCCCTTCGAATTGGTCATGAATTGATTTACCTGCATCTTCTTCAAGATGGGCACGAGTCACACCAATGCGTTTTACAGTGCCATCCTCAAGTTGGATGTCGATATGCCCCAAGCCTACGATTGGGTTGTCCATTTGGCTGATTTGATAGCCTTTTGGAGAATCTGGATAAAAGTAGTTCTTACGTGCAAATACTGATGCTTGATCGATATACGCATCGATCCCCAAGCCAAAGCGAATCGCAAGATCAACGACTTCGGCATTCAATACAGGTAATACACCCGGCATCGCTAAATCAACAAGGCTGGCTTGTGTATTTGGGTCTTGACCAAATTCAGTTGATGAACCAGAGAAGATTTTAGACTTGGTCGCCAACTGCGTGTGGATCTCAATCCCGATAACGACTTCCCAACCGTCAATTAATTTCAACTTTTGAGCTTCAGCCATTATGCATTCTCCTCAGCAATTGCCGCACGTTTGGTATGCCAGTCTGTGTTTTGTTGATATTGATGCACAATCGAAAGCAATTGTGATTCAGACCAATAGTTACCAATTAACTGTAAACCAACAGGTAAGTTGTCTTTATCGAAACCAACAGGAGCATTGATGGCTGGTAAACCCGCCAAGTTCACAGCAAGAGTATAAATATCGCCCAAGTACATTTCAGTTGGACTGAGGTTCGCACCGATTTTGTACGCAGTCGTTGGTGCAGATGGCGCTGCAATCACATCGACATTTTCAAATGCTTTGAGGAAGTCTTGTTGGATTAAACGACGTACTTTCTGTGCTTTCACATAGTAAGCATCGTAGTAACCTGCAGACAGAGCATAAGTACCGATCAAAATACGGCGTTGTACTTCAGCACCAAAACCTTCTGAACGTGAACGTTTGTAGAGGTCTAAAATGTCTTTTGGATTTTCACAACGGTAGCCATAACGAACACCATCGTAACGTGACAAGTTTGATGACGCTTCCGCAGGTGCGATCAAATAGTAAGTCGGAACGTAGGCTTCAGTCATATTGAGATCAATCTCAACCAAAGTTGCACCCATTTCCTCAAGCTTTTTCAATGACTCTTCAACGCGGGCTTTCACGTCTGCATCCAAACCAGCGACATTGAAGTATTGCTTTGGAATACCGATGCGTAAACCTTTCACCGCTGTACCATTTAGGTTAGCAACGTAGTCATCGACTTCTTTGTCTACAGAAGTTGAGTCTTTAGCATCATGACCAGCAATCACATTCATCAAATATGCACAGTCTTCTGCTGAGCGTGCCATTGGGCCACCTTGATCCAATGATGATGCATACGCAATCATACCAAAGCGAGATACACGGCCATAAGTCGGTTTTAAACCAGTTAAGCCGCAGAATGAAGCAGGTTGGCGAATAGAACCACCTGTATCAGTACCCGTCGCAATAGGCGCTAAATCGGCTGCCACAGCTGCTGCAGAACCGCCTGATGAACCACCTGGAACATGATCTAATGCCCAAGGGTTACCTGTCGCACCAAAGTACGAGCTTTCAGACGTTGAACCCATAGCGAATTCATCCATATTCACCTTACCTAAAGTCACAAGACCTGCAGCCTTAGCTTTAGCAACCACAGTTGCGTCATAAGGTGAAATGAAGTTATCGAGCATTTTTGAACCCGCAGTGGTTTTGATCCCTTGAGTACAAAAAATATCTTTATGAGCAAGTGGAATGCCTGCGAGTGCATGTGCATGACCTGCTTTCAAGGCAGCATCTGCGGCATCCGCTTCTGCTAAGGCTTGTTCTGCTGTAACCGTCACATAACTCTTTACTTTTGCGTCAATTTTGGCAATACGTTTTAAATAATGTTCAGTCAATTCACGTGACGAAAATTGGGCTTGTTTTAAGCCTTCAGAGAGTTCACGGATGGATAAGCGATGTAAATCTGTCATATGAAAAATTTCTTTACATTCTAAATATAAAATATGAGTTAATTGAATAGAAATTATTCAATTACGCGAGGGACAAGGTATAGACCTGCTTCTGTAGCAGGGGCTACAGCCTGATATTCATCACGATGATTCGTTTCGGTGACCACATCGGCACGTAAAGGCTGAGGATTGTCAAATGGGCTCTTTAAAGGCTCAACATTATCGGTATTAATGCCTTTTAAGCTTTCCATCATACCAAGGATTTTATTTAAACTTTCAGCATATTCAGTAGATTGCGAGTCGCTTAGTGATAAGCGAGCAAGGTGCGCGATTGCTGAAACGGTCTGTGCATTTAAGTCCGTTGTCTGCTGAGCATCAGATGATGTAGACATAACTTTACCTAATTCAGTATCAAAAAATTGCAAAATATCGTGCGTTATAATAAGCGATTGACTTGTTCAAAGCATCACATTTCGTTAAAGTTGCCACCTTGCATCCATACAAAGTTTAATTGAGAACGCCCCCGTGATTCTAAAACGACTAATTGGCCTGTTTTCGCCGGATTTAGCCATTGATTTAGGTACTGCAAATACACTTATTTATGCACCAGGCCGTGGCATTATATTAAATGAACCAACTGTGGTGGCAATTCGCCATAGCGGTTCGCAAAAAATTGTTGCTGCTGTTGGTCTTGATGCTAAACAAATGTTAGGTCGTACACCAGCGAATATATCAGCAATTCGTCCTATGAAAGACGGTGTAATTGCTGATTTCGAAGTAACTGAAACCATGTTGAATCAGTTCATCGGCAAAGTACATGAAAAGCGTTTGTTCCCACCTGCGCCACGTGTTGTGGTGTGTGTGCCATGCAAATCAACTTTGGTTGAGCGTCGTGCGATCCGTGAAGCAGTATTTAATGCTGGTGCTCGCGATGTACGTTTGATCGAAGAGCCAATGGCGGCAGCGATCGGTGCAGGTATGCCAGTTGAGCAAGCATGTGGTTCGATGGTTGTAGATGTAGGTGGTGGTACCACTGAAATCGCAATTATCTCGCTACAAGGTTGCGTCTACGCAGATTCACTTCGTATTGGTGGCGATGTATTTGATGAACAAATCATTAATTATGTTCGTAAAGCACATGGTTGCGTGATTGGGGAAACAACGGCTGAAGTCATCAAGAAAGAAGTCGGCATGGCTGTAACAGATGGCAAAACACTTGAAATCGAAGTACGTGGTCGTAACTTGGCTGAAGGTGTACCTCGTGCTATCACTGTAACTTCTGATGAAATTACCCAAGCGATTGCTGATCCATTACAAAGCATTGTAAGTGCAGTTAAATCAGCTCTTGAACAGACACCTCCTGAACTTTCTTCGGATATCGCAGAGCGTGGTATCGTGTTGACTGGTGGTGGTGCATTGCTTCGCAACTTAGACAAGCTTCTTGCTCAAGAAACTGGTCTTCCTGTTGTTGTTGCAGAAGATCCTTTAACTTGCGTGACACGTGGTGGCGGTAAAGTTTTAGAATTCTTTGATAATCCAAACCATGACATGCTTTTTGTTGGCTAAATCATAAGGACTAGGTGGTGCAACCGAATCTTTTTTCAAGACAACCGCCATCTTTTCGCTCATTTGTCATTGCGGTAATTACATGCTTGGTTGTGCTGTTCTTTGACTGGCGCATGCCTTATGTGATTCAACCTGCAAGGGATGTCTTGTATGCCGCGTATAATCCAATTTATGCGCTGGCAAGCTATCCTGTACTGTCGAGAGAATGGCTTAACCAACAAACCAAATCAGAAGCCCAATTGCGACGTGAAAACACCGCAATGCAAGCTGAACTTTTACAAGCTCAAGTTCGATTACAGAAACTTTCTGAACTCTCTGCGGAAAATAACCGTTTAAGAGGGCTTTTGGATACGCCATTAATTATTGATGGGCGTATGCAGATCGCAGAAGTGATTGGAACAGATGCTGATCCATTACGTCACATTATTATTATCAACCGTGGTTCTGTTGATCATCTAAAAGTTGGACAAACAGTTTTGGATGATAAAGGGATTATGGGGCAGTTGGTTGATGTCTATCCGCATAGTTCACGCGTCATGTTGCTTTCTGATAAGGAACATTCATTGTCTGTTCGCTTAGAGCGTACGGGGATGCGAGCGATCGTTTCTGGTAAAGGCGATTTAGGGCAACTCAAAATGGATTATGTCCCAACCAGTGCCAATATTAAAATCGGGGATAAGGTCTTTAGTTCAGGTTTAGGTGAACACTTTCCTGCAGGTTATTTAGTTGGAACAGTGTCTAAAGTGAGTCGGCATACATCGGGTGAATTCGCTGAGATTGGGGTTCAACCAGCAGCACAATTGGCCAGTGGTCATCACGTCGTGATTCTGTTTTCAGAGTCTTTAGCGAAGGAGCAACCTTATGCCGATCGCTAGACTAAATTATGAGAAACGTAAAGATCCTCTTTGGATGATCATTATTTCGATTTTGATTGGTTCAGTACTGCTCATCTATCCAATTTCATATGAAGCAGCGGGTTGGCGCCCGCCAATCATGATGATGATCATGTTGTTTTGGATTCTTTATCAGCCTGTATGGTGTGGAGTGTGGTTTGCGTTTGCAATGGGGATTTTTACTGATCTATTGCTCGATGCACCACTGGGATTGAACGCACTTAGTTTTGTGTTCATTACGTTTGGAACACGTTATTTTATTCGCGAAAGACGTATTCTCACTTTTGGCAATTCATGGGTAATTGCGATACTTGCGATTATCGCGCATTTGTTGTTTTTATGGATTAGTCAGACTATTTCAGGTACTCATTTCTCAATTGCTCGTCATTGGCAACCTATTTTGACGACAACTTTGACATGGCCTGTTGTATATTACTGTTTACATAAATGGCGAATATAATTCTTGCGTCAAGCTCGCCTCGACGGCAGGAGCTGTTAACACAACTGGGCTTGGACTTTAAGGTTCATAGTCCTGATGTGGATGAGACGGTTTATCCTGATGAAAGCGTTAAGTGTTATGTTGAACGCTTGGCTCGTGAAAAAGCCCAAGCTGTTTTAACTCTGTATCCTGATGCAATTGTGATCGCTGCTGATACCAGTTTGAGTTTTGCAGGTAAAATTATTGGTAAGCCTGATTCAAAACAGCATGCTTTTGAGATTTGGACTCAGTTATCAGGTCAATGGCATGACGTATATTCAGGCATATGTGTTGCATCTCGATCTAAAATGTTAAGTGATGTGGTACGTACTCAGGTTGAGTTTATGCAGCTTAGCTCAAGCGCAATGGAAGCGTATTGGGACACGGGTGAACCTATAGGTAAAGCAGGGGCATATGCTATTCAAGGTATTGCTGCGCGATTTATTCCTCAAATAAGAGGAAGTTATAGCAATGTTGTGGGTTTGCCTTTACATGAGACAGCACAGTTATTAGAAAGCGTTAAGGCATTTGGCTAATACACTTTCGGGTATAAGAATTTTTATAAAAGTTTTGAGTTGGTTATGGCAGAAGAATTGCTGATTAATGTTACGCCGATGGAATGTCGTGTAGCTTTAATTGAAAACGGTACAGTAAACGAGTTATTTGTCGAACGTACTGTGAAACGTGGTCTCGTGGGGAATATCTATAAAGGTAAAGTTGTGCGTGTGTTACCAGGCATGCAAGCTGCTTTTGTGGATATTGGTTTATCTCGTACAGCATTTCTACATATCAACGACATGGTTTGGCCGCGTTCACAGCCTACGCCAAATGTTTTCGAGCTATTGCATCCTGGACAGACTCTTACTGTTCAAGTAATGAAAGATATGTTGGGGACTAAAGGCGCGCGCCTGAGCACTGATCTTTCAATACCTTCTCGTTATTTGGTTTTGATGCCATATGGGAATCATATTGGTGTATCGCAACGTATTGAACAAGAAGAAGAGCGTGATCGTTTACGCGGTATTATTGAGCATATTCAGACTGAACATAAACTACCTGGTAGCGTGATTGTACGAACTGCAGCTGAAGGCGTGGATGAAGCTTCGATTGCTCAAGATATGTGTTATCTGAGTAAATTATGGGAATTTATTCAACGCAAACAAAAAGAAGTTTCTACACCAGAGCTGATATTCGAAGAACTACCTCTACCTCAACGTATTGTTCGTGATTTAGCTAGCGATGAAACTGCCAAGATATATGTCGATTCACGGGAAATTCATGGCAAATTGAGTGAATTTGTCCATGAGTTTGTGCCTTCTATTGAAAACCGCTTAATCCATTATCCTGGTGAAAAACCGTTATTTGATTTATATAACGTTGAAGAAGACATCCAAAAAGCATTACAGACGCGCGTCGCATTGAAGTCTGGTGGTTATTTGATGATTGACCAGACGGAAGCGATGACCACGATCGATGTAAATACTGGGTCGTATGTGGGTGGTCGTAGTTTAGAAGACACTGTATTTAAAACCAATATGGAAGCAACACAGGTAATCGCACGCCAACTTCGTTTGCGTAATCTGGGTGGTATCATCATTATTGATTTTATTGACATGCAAGAAGCCGAGCATCGTGCCGAAGTCATGCGACAGTTTGAGAAAATGCTAGAGCGCGACCATGCTAAAACCAAAATTACTCAGGTTTCTGAGCTTGGTTTGGTTGAAATGACGCGTAAAAGAACACGCGAGTCTTTAGAACATTTGCTTTGTGAATCCTGCCCAACTTGTCAGGGGCGTGGATATGTGAAAACAGCAGAGACAGTGTGTTACGAAATATTTCGAGAAATTCTGCGCTATGCACGTGCTTTTGATTCGAAGAGTGGCTTTACTGTTGTTGCGCATCCAGCAGTAATTGACCGACTTTTAACAGCAGAAGCCCCAGCCGTCGCGGATTTAGAGCATTTTGTGAACCGCGTCATAAAATTCCAAGTTGAAAATTTATATACGCAAGAGCAATACGATATCATTTTAAGCTAAAGTTGTAACAAGATTTCGCTTAATCCTTGTTACAACTGAAATTTTACTTTCTATCACGAATTTTAAATACTAGAACCATAAGATTAGCCATAGGCATCTTCGGATGTCTTAGCCAACAATAATGAGGTCTATAATTATGAATGTAAGTGAAAGATTAGTGAACCACGGTTTTAAACATGTTTTGGACAGTAACCCAGTTAATACATGTTACATGGTGGATAGCCAAGGTAAAGAAGTGCAGATCACAACTGCGATGATTCGATCAGCCTGCCATCAGCTTTTACAGCGTTGCAGAACGATTAAAAAATAAGGGGCAATTTAAAGCCCCTTAATTTTTTTCAGGTTTATCCTTCAGCTGCCTGTTTAGGCAAACTCAAAATTGCAGCTTCAAAGCGTTGAATTTCATCTTCTAAATGCGTGAGTAGATTTTGCATTTTTGGTAACGCATTACGACAAGCGGTCAACCCTACTTCTAATTTATCTAAATAACTGGTCATTGTGATATTTAACGCCTGACCATCCATCACAATTGATGCTGGATAAAGTGCATCAAGTTTCGCTCCATTCCAATACAATGGTTCACGTGGACCAGGTACATTGGAAATCACAAGGTTAAATGCTTGGCGTTTTGGCAACATACCCGAAACAATATTGAGTCCTGCAGGACCATATACCAGTGCACTATAATTCAAAATTTCATTAGCAGTCATACGGCTAAAACGTTGTTTAGAGTTTTGCACGCTACGACGAATGATTTGTAGACGCTCGATTGGATCTTCAATGTGTGTAGCTAGGTTTGCCAAAATCATGGTGATGCGGTTACTTATATCAGAATCATCTGTACGCAGTGAGGCAGGAACCATTGCGATAAGCGGTTTCTTCGGTAAGCTTTCATGGCTAATCAGATATTCACGTAAAGCTCCAGCACAGACTGCTAATACTACGTCATTGATCGTCACACCCAATGATTTAGCAATATTACGGAAACGATCAAGCTCAAAAGATTGAGCTGCAAAACGACGTGAAGAACTGACACGTTGGTTTAAAATCGAAGGTGGTGCTTGGAATGTTGAAACGTAATCTGGATTTTTACCAATTTCTTTGAAGATGGTTTGTGAAAGCTCTTGCATGACTTTCGGCGTTACTTCAAGTTGTGACTTGATACCATCCATAATGCCTTTAATTTTACTAACAGATGGTGGTTTTGGTGCTTTTAAACGTTTTGCACGTTTACCCTCAACACACCACAAAGGCACTACATGCTTTTCATTTGGATCTTTAGATAATGATTTTTCAATTAGACGCATACCCGCTACGCCATCGACCATCGCATGGTGGATTTTGAAATACATTGCAAAGCGATTGCCTTCAATGCCTTCAATAATATCACATGTCCAAAGTGGCTTAGCGCGATCAATCAATGAGCTATGCTGTTGTGAAATATAAACTAGTAATTCACGAATACGGCCAGGGTTGGGTAGGGCGATATGGCGGAAATGGTGGTCAATATCAAACTCTGGATCTTCTCCCCAAAAAAGACCATTGAGCTGATTATTGAACGGTGGCACAGGAATGCTTTTGGATTGACGAATATCTTGAACTAAGTCATGTACAAAAGTGGGTGACGCATTTTCTGGAATCTCAAATAGAAAAAGACCGCCAACATGCATTGGCTGTTGTCGTTTTTCTAGAGATAGAAAAATGAAATCAATAGGGTGTAATGGGCGCATAGCAGATATAGCCTCTCATTGCATTTTTTCTAAGATACTCTTGGAGCTCTTAATTAGAATTATTGAACCGCCAAACTAAGTATATACGGTTTGTTCTGGTTAAAATATGACTTTGTACACAGTAGTCAATAAAAATAAAACCACTGATGAATCAGTGGTTTTAGTTATTAATCTCGTGATTTTTTATTTTTTAAGATTGCCAGCATGAAGCCCGCATTCTTTGTGGGTCGCTTCTTCCCACCACCAACGACCTTCACGTTCGTGTTGGTTCGGGAGAACTGCGCGTGTGCATGGCTCACAACCGATGGAAATAAAACCACGTTCATGTAGTGGGTTGTATGGAATTTCCATCATGCGGATATAACTCCACACATCGGCACTTGACCAGTTTGCAAGTGGGTTATATTTGATAAGTTGTTTACCTTCACCTGAGAACCCAACGTCAGCTTGAACTACAGGTACATCACTACGTGTCGGGCTTTGATCTTTACGCTGCCCTGTAATCCAACCATCTAAAGTCGCTAATTTTTTGCGTAGAGGTTGTACCTTGCGTACACCGCAGCATTCTTGATGACCATCTTCAAAAAAACTAAATAGCCCTTTTTCATTGACCAATTGTTGCACTGCAGCAGATTCGGGAAAACAAATTTCAATATTGATATTATAGTGTTTACGGACTGTTTCGATGAATTGGTAGGTCTCTGCGTGCAAACGGCCCGTATCTAAACTGAAAACACGAAAAGGTTTGCCAATTCGAGATGCGATGTCAATGAGAACCACATCTTCTGCACCTGAAAATGAAATAGCAATTTCACCTTCTTGACTCAAGGCTAATTCTAAAATTTCTCTTGGTGATTTATCTGCATATTCAGCAGCGAGCGCATCTACATGGTCAATAGTCGGAATAACAGTCATGAATGTTCCTGGCGATAGGCTTGGGCACAATTGTAAATCATTATAAGCAAAACCGTTTGCTTGCTTTCGACTTTAATCTTGCAGAATAAAATCGTTTTCTTCAACAACAGCGCAAAAGTGAAAATGTTAATGGTATGATACAGCAATTTTTAACCAACATTGGAAGCATTCATGGAAATCGTATGCCTAGATCTTGAAGGGGTGTTAGTTCCGGAAATCTGGATTAATTTTGCAAAAAAAACAGGGATTAAAGAGCTCGAGGCGACCACACGTGATATTCCAGATTACGATGTCTTAATGACTCAACGTTTAAACATCCTAAGAGAGCACGGTTTAGGATTAAATGATATTCAAGAAGTGATCGCAGACATGGGACCTTTTGAAGGTGCAAAAGAGTTCGTTGAATGGGTACGCACACACTTTCAATTGATTATTCTGTCAGATACATTCTATGAGTTTGCACATCCATTGATGAAGCAGTTAGGTTGGCCGACAATTTTCTGTCATAAGCTTGAGACAGATGAAAATGGCATGATTACGGCTTATAAATTACGTCAACCTGATCAAAAGCGTCAGGCAGTAAAAGCATTACATGGTTTGAATTTCCGTGTGATTGCAGCTGGTGATTCTTATAATGATACGACAATGCTGGGCGAAGCTGATCACGGTTTCCTGTTCGATGCACCAGCAAATGTGATTGCTGAATTCCCGCAATTTCCACCACTTCATGGTTATGAAGCATTGAAACAGGCGATTCGTTCTGTATCACAACGTAATATCCCTGAATAATCGATTTCCCTCAACTATCTTTTGAATATGTTGTGGAAAATTAAAAGATAAAAGGCGCTTAAATAGCGCCTTTTATCTTGAATAAATAATTAAAACTTATAACCAATTTTCATACCATAAGCGATGGCATCATTATTCTCAAATTCAGCAACATAATTCGGTGTATTAAACTGAGAGCCTGATTGTGCTTTGGCATCACCCAACCAAAAATATTTTACCCCACCAGCAATAAAGTAGTTGGGAGCAGGGCTATATTGGATACCTAAACCAACATTCCAATATCCTTCTGTTGGTCCTAATGTGGTCACAGGGTTACCTGCACCTGAGTCCCAACCTACAGAGACGTTACCAGCCCAATGTTCATTAAGCTTACGTCCAACACCAGTAGTTACTGACCATTGATCATCAGTATAAGCTACGAGATCAAAACCATCTTTTTTCCCAGTTGATGCCACAACAGCTGCTTGTGTTGATGCCACACCGAATTTATAAGGGCGTACAGCGAAGTCTTTCCAGTTCACCCAGCGTACGTTTGCGAATGCAACAGTATCCGCCATGATCCCTGTTTGTAAATCAAGGTTAACAGATTGAGGTGTTGTAATATCTGTTTCTTTGGCTGGAATTGCATTTAAGCCAGCAAATAATCCAAGAGAGCTAAAACTTTCTTTTGCATCAGTTGAGTGTTTAATTTCAGAACGATAGGTTACAGATGCTTTTAATGCAATTTCTGGAATTTGATATGCAGCACCAGCTAACCAACCGATATCTCCAGTTTCTTTGATATCTGCGTTATATCCACCGAAAGTTGCAGAACCACCGTAAGCAGTACCACGGAGTTGAATATTACCTTTTAAAGTTTGGTAGACTGGACCAGCATAAAAGTTTAAATTTTTATTTGGTTGAAAACCAAGAATCATAGAAAGGTTCTGAGTTTCAACTTCTACAGAAGTTCCTTGAGTGCCATTATGAAATGCACCTTGTCCTTGAAGTGCAGCAGCGGCACCAGGAAGCGCAGCAGGTAATTTTGCTGTATCAGTTGAATAGGTTGCTTTTGCTCCAAATGGTTGATCATAAATCAAACCAAATGAAAGTTGGTCAGCAAGTTGTAATTTTAGTGCTGCATGAGCAAACTGATAAGAATCAGCCATTTCACCAACACTAGTATTGGAGAGTAATGGTAGCGCAGCATTCGGGTAATTGGCTTTAGTTGTTCCTGAAACATCTGCATCTAGAACCGAAAGACCAGCTTCAAAATAGTTACCTGGTTGGAAAAAAGCAGACATTGACTGACCTGAACGATCCAGTGCTGCTGCAAAAGCTCCAGTTGCAGGTAGCGTCGCTAAGACCATGGCAGTGCTAAGATATTTTAATTTCATTTTAAATCTTTCCTTGAATTTCAAGATTTTTTAAGTAAAGAAGCTATGATTGGCACGCCAAACTGATTATTAAATGTATTTGGCTATAACTTCATGTAACAAAAATACCATAATTAGAATAAGAGTAAATGTTCTAAATGAACTATCCAGTACGAATGATTGCATGAAAATGGATAAAAAAATGCTATAAATAATTATATACATATGTGTTTTTATTGATAATATGATGAAATATATAAAATATTAGTTTGAATTTTCGTACTCAAATAATTGCATTTTTGCAAAAAAAATTTTTATTAGGTCAAAGATTTTTTGTAAAAAATTAGATTCTATCTACATAATTTGTCATATATGTGCAATTTCTCTGATCAAATAATTTTTCATATAAATTTTACAGAAAATTTACGCGGTTCACTTTTTCTAACATAGAGAATTTACGCAGTCAATTTCCATACTAGTGCTGACTTATTTTTTAAATGGCATGTGCTATGTGGGAATTTATTTCCGTATTTATCCTTGCATTGATTTTAGCCTATCCATTAGGACGCTATCTTGCAGATGTGATGCAAGCTCAACCAATGAAAAGCGATCGTTTCTTTAAATGGATCGAACAACCAATTTATTCCATTTTGAACGTGAAACAAGTGGGTATGAATTGGCGACAATATCTTGCTGCATTTATCCTCAGTAATCTTTTGTTGTTGGGTATAAGTATAGCGATCTTGATGACGCAAGCTTGGTTACCGTTGAATCCAGATCGTATTCCAAATATGAATTGGGATTTAGCAGTACACACAACGATTTCATTTCTAACCAATACCAATCAGCAGCATTATTCAGGACAAGCTCAATTGTCTTATCTGTCGCAAATGACAGTGATTGTTGGTTTGCAATATTTATCTCCAATTATGGGTTTGGCTTTACTAACAGCCATGTTAAGAGCTTTATTTTTACAGCCCAAAGATCAAGCTTTGGAAAATATTGAACCCAAAAATGCGTCACAAATTAATCTTGGAAATTATTGGATGGATATGATCCGACCACTGTTCCGATTCTTTATTCCTTTGGGTTTAGTTTTTTCTCTATTACTGACTTTTCAAGGTGTGCCATCAACACTTTCTGCTGGTCCAACTGCGCAAGTTTTAGATCGAAGTACTGAAGTTCAGACCCAGCATATTCCTCTTGGACCTGTTGCACCAATGGTGGCGATCAAGCAATTAGGCAGTAATGGTGGTGGTTGGTATGGTCCAAACAGTAGTGTCCCTTTAGAAAATCCAACGCCATTATCCAATGTGCTGGAGATGCTTGCGATCTTACTGATCCCAATGTCGGTTGTATTTATGCTTGGTCGCTTTGTCCAACGCAAAAAATTAATGTGGATGATTTTGGGCACAATGTTGTTGATGTCATTGGTTTCCACTGTATTCACATTATGGGCTGAAAAATCATCTTTAATCCCACATACGGCGTTAATGGAAGGTAAAGAAGTCCGTTTTGGAGCTGAAGCCTCTGCATTGTGGGGAAGTTTAACCACACAGGTGAATAATGGTTCGGTCAATATGATGCATGACTCAGCTTCACCATTAACGGGTTTGGTTGAGTTATCCAATATGCTAATCAATGCCATTTGGGGTGGGATTGGTTGTGGTTTATTACAGTTCTTTATCTATCTATTTTTAGCCGTATTTATCGCGGGTTTGATGACAGGTCGCACGCCCGAATTATTTGGACGAAAAATTGAAGTCACTGAAATTAAGTTATTGGCATTGGTCATTCTTATACAACCTGTGGTGATTCTTGGTTTGACTGCAATCGCCATCGCTTTCCCATCTTTAACAGGAAATTCAAACCCTGCATCGCATGGTATTAGCCAAGTCTTTTATGAATATGTTTCTGCATTTGCCAATAATGGTTCTGGTTTTGAAGGCTTAGCCGACAACACTGTATGGTGGAATCTAAGTACCAGTGTTGCGTTATTAGCAGGTCGTTATAGCGTGTTGATCATTCCAGTTTTAATTGCAGTCAGCCTAGCAACCAAACCTAAAGCAGATGAGACCAAGGGTTCTTTACAGATTGAGTCGCCTACATTTGCGCTGACTTTAATCGGAATTGTGCTGATTTTAACGCTATTGCAATTTATGCCAGTGTTGGTGATTGGACCAATTGCTGATTATTTATCTTTAAAGATCTAGTGGAGCAAGTACCATGAATCACTCAAATGCGACACAAATGGATATTTTGAATAAAGAAATTATTCAGCAAACCTTTTATAAATTATTACCACAGCATGCCTTTAAAAATCCTGTGATGGCATGTGTATGGATTGGAACTGTGTTGACCATCGTGGCAACGTTAATGGGTAGCACCAGTTTTGGATTTGGTATTTTACTGAGCTTGATCTTACTGGTAACCGTTTTGTTTGCCAATTACGCCGAAGCAGTAGCAGAAGCCAAAGGACGTGGACAGGCATCTTCTTTACGCCAAGCTCGTGAAAACTTAACGGCAAATAAAATTGCTGATCTAAATGCTACTCCAATGGTGATTTCTGCAAATTTATTAAAAAAAGATGATTTGGTGATCATCAAAGCTGGTGAAATCGTGCCTGCAGATGGTGAAATCATTCAAGGTTTTGCCACCATTAATGAGTCGGCGGTGACAGGTGAGTCTGCACCTGTCTTACGTGAAGCCAATACAGATCGGTCAGGTGTGATTGGTGGTACCAAAGTTTTATCAGATCAAATTATTGTTCGTGTCAGTAATGAGGCAGGCAATAGTTTCTTAGATCGCATGATTGCTTTGGTTGAAGGTGCAAATCGTCAAAAAACACCGAATGAAATTGCGCTGAGTATCTTACTCAATATCATGACCATTACTTTTATCGTTGTGGTTGCCACATTACCATTTATTGGCTCTATGGTGGGAATCAAAATCAGTCTAGTGATGTTGATTGCATTATTGGTCTGTCTCATTCCAACAACAATTGGTGGTTTGTTGCCTGCGATTGGGATTGCAGGGATGAACAGAGCCTTAAAAGCCAATGTGTTGGCGAAGTCAGGTAAAGCGGTTGAGGTTGCAGGTGATATTGATGTATTGCTGTTGGATAAAACAGGCACGATCACCTATGGTGATCGCCAAGCAACCGCTTTTTACCCATTGGTAGGTGTGAGCCCAAGTGAATTACGCCAAGCAGCAATGCTCACGTCTTTTGCCGACCCAACGCCTGAAGGTAAATCTGTCGTGAGTTTAGCTAAAGAAATGGGTGAAAGTATCCGTGAACCTAAAGACGCAGAATTTATTCAGTTTAGCGCTTCAACACGGTTATCTGGTGTTGATTTAGCGACAGGGCAAAAGATTCGCAAAGGCGCAGTGGATGCGATTCTAAAATTTACCCAGCAAGAGATTAAAGACAATATTGAGCTGAAAACCCGTGTAGAACAAGTCGCGTCAAAAGGCGCAACACCATTGGTTGTTGCATCGAATCATACAATTTTAGGTGTGATTGAACTTTCAGATGTGATTAAACAAGGGATTAAAGAGCGCTTTGCATTGTTACGAGAAATGGGGATTAAAACCATTATGGTAACAGGGGATAATCCTTTGACCGCAGCTGCAATAGCCGCTGAAGCAGGTGTAGATGATTATATTGCTGAAGCTCGACCAGAAGATAAGTTAGCCTGTATTCGTAAAGAGCAAGCCGCAGGAAAATTAGTCGCGATGGTCGGTGATGGAACCAATGATGCACCCGCTTTGGCACAAGCAGATATTGGTTTAGCCATGAACTCAGGCACGCAAGCTGCAAAAGAAGCTGGAAATATGGTCGATCTAGATTCTGATCCAACCAAATTGCTTGATGTTGTAGAAATTGGTAAGCAGCAGTTGATTACCCGTGGTGCTTTAACAACATTTTCTTTAGCAAATGATGTGTCTAAATACTTTGTGATTTTACCTGCATTGTTCGCCGTTGCGATTCCTCAGCTTGATGTCTTGAATATTTTACAGTTGAGTAGTCCAAGTAGTGCGGTGATTTCTGCATTGATTTTTAATGCACTGATCATTCCGATGTTGATTCCTTTAGCGCTGAAAGGGGTGCAATTTAAACCTGCCAGTGCCTTACAGCTATTGCGTCGTAATATGCTGATCTATGGCGTAGGGGGTGTAGTTTTTCCGTTTATTGCGATCAAATTGATTGACCTTGTTGTGTCGTTGTGGATTTAGGAGTACATCATGAATACATTAGAAAATCTTCCCTTATCTACTGAAGCACAATCCATTTTTCGATCTAGTCTAGGTTTAGTGCTGGTTGGGTTCTTGATCGCAGGCGTATTGTATTGCAGTGTGAGTGTATCTTTGGCTCAATTGTTATTTCCAAAACAGGCCAATGGTAGTGTCATCGAGTTAAATGGAAAAATTGTCGGGTCAAGCTTGGTGGGACAGAACTTTGTGAGTGAACAATATTTCCATAGTCGTCCGAGTGCTGTGAATTATAATGTGGATGGCATGGCTGGAAGTAACTTGGCTGTATCTAATCCTGAATTGCAAAAGCAAATTAAAGAAAGAACCTTGCAGTTTGCTCAAAACAATCAAATCCTTGAGCAACAAGTACCACCAGAGATGATCACTGCATCGGGTAGCGGGATTGATCCAGATATTTCACCTGAAAGTGCACTATTACAGGTGAAACGTGTGGCACAGCAACGTGCTTTACCCGAGCAGAAAGTGAGAGATTTGGTGCAACAACAAATTCAACCTGTTCAATTGGGCTTGTACGGGCAGGCACGAGTCAATGTGCTTCAGCTCAACATCGCTTTAGATCAATTGTCATCAACTTCACGTTGATAGAGCTGAGCCTATGCAGATCGACCGAAATAACAAAGCAGATGCATGGTTGGCACATAGCCAACGTGAACAATCTGGACGTTTAACCATTTTCTTGGGGGCGGCACCAGGCGTGGGCAAAACCTTTGCCATGTTGTCGAGAGCACATGAGTTGATGGGACAAGGTCATCATGTGCTGGTGGGCGTGGTCGAAACGCATGGTCGAGCTGATACCGAAGCTTTGATTCAAGGACTGAATGTTATTCCTAAAAAGACTGTTGAATATCAAGATCGATTTTTAGATGAAATGGATCTTGATCAAATTCTAAAGTTAAAACCTGAAATTGTTTTGGTCGATGAACTCGCACATCGAAACGTGCCCAATAGTCGTCATGAATATCGTTGGCAAGATGTGAATGAACTATTAGATGCGGGTATTGATGTGTATAGCACATTGAATATTCAGCATCTTGAAAGTTTGAATGATGTGGTCTATCAAATTACGGGCATTCGGGTAACAGAAACCGTGCCTGATGCGCTATTAAAAAGATTAAAAGATATTCGCTTGGTTGATCTTCCTGTACCTGAACTATTGGAGCGTATGAATCATGGCAAAATTTATTTAGCAGATGTCGCTCCACATGCTTTGCAAGGCTTTTTTAAGCCAGCCAATCTCACCGCTTTACGAGACCTTGCAATTCAAACGGTTGCAGGGCAGGTGGATATTGATTATCGGGAGAAATTTGTAGCTCAGGGACAAATTATTCCGATTCAAAATCATGTCATGTTAGCCATCGATGGAGCTGAATTTTCTGAAGATTTGGTCAGACGAGCACATCGGATTGCCGAAAGGAGGAATGCAACTTGGAGTGTGATTTCAATTCAAAAAAGCAAGATTGAAAACACGCAAAGCTTTGCTGTCACTAAAGCATTTAATTTGGCACGTAAGTTAGGAGCAGATACCTATTTATTGTATAGCAATCAAATTGCAGCAACGATTTTACAGGCTGCTTATGATTATGGTGCATCTAATATTTTATTGGGCAAGAGTGCAAAAAAATCTTTATGGCAACGTTTGTCTTCAGATCATATTGCTGATCAGCTTTTAGAAAAACAACATCCTTTTGAGATTACTTTTGTTCAGCCCTTAAAGTCTAAGTCACAGGAGTTAAAAAACTCACTACTTGATATGGCTCAGTCTGAGCAGAAATTTAGTGTTGACCATAAAGAATTATTAGAAAGTTCATTCATTATTTTATTGGGATTGATGATTGCTGCGATCAGTGACCGATTTATTGGATATAGTGATTTAGCATTAATCTTTATTGTCACGGTCTTGCTTGTCGCAATTCGAGCAAAAATGTTGATTACGCTTGCTAGCGTATTTATTTGTTTTTTACTCTATAACTACTTTTTTATTGAACCACGCTTCACATTTATGATTAGTGCTGAACGCGGTGTGATTACAATTATTACTTTTATTATTTCAGCACTTTTGGTCGGACGCTTAGCAAATCAATTGCGTGCTCAGGTTTTGAGTTTACGCGCTGCCAATTCAGCTTCACTACAATTACAGGAGTTAGAAAGAAAGTTATCCAGCTGTGTCGATATTCAACAGGTTCTAAATATAGCTAAGCAACACTTAGAAAGCTCATTAAACGCATATGTATGGCTAAGAGTTGCTACTCAAGTTTCTGGTGAAATCTCGGTTCTAAATGAGAAAGATCAAATCGCAGCAGATTGGGCTCAAAAAAATGTAAAACCTTGTGGACGTTTTACCAATACTTTAACTCAGACAGAGTGGTGGTTTAATCCACTGAATCTTGTTGAGAGTCATGGCGTTATTGCCATTCGTTTTCGGGACCATCCACAGGCACTCAGTTTTGAACTACAGCGTTTGACTGAGTTGATGATCGAAGATATTGCGCAAACCTTGTCTCGTGTACAGTTATCTTTGCAATTGGAAAATTCAAGAGTTGTAGCTGAAACGGAAAAGCTTCGTTCAGCTTTATTGTCTTCAGTTTCCCACGATTTACGTTCGCCGTTGGCGGCAATGATTGGCTCAGCAGACACTCTTAAATATTATGGCGAACAAATGCCTGAGATAGATCGGCATGAATTATTAGATACCATTCATATAGAAGGTGAGCGCTTAGATCGCTATATTCAAAATCTTTTGGATATGACTCGTCTAGGTCATCAAGGTTTGACTTTAAGTCGTGCTTGGATTGGTGTCAATGAGTTAATTACTTCTGCAACTGAACGTTTAAGACGATATCAACCTTATGTAAGCATTAAGACCACATGTGCTGAAAAGCTTCCTCAGTTATATGTACATCCCGCTTTAATTGAACAAGCTATTTTTAACGTTTTAGAGAATGCAGCTAAATTCTCTCCAGATAATGTGCCGATAGAGGTGAACATTCAGCAGGTTGAGAGCTATTTACAGATCGAGATAGAAGATCAAGGTATCGGCATTCCTGAAGATGAACGAGAACAAATTTTTGATATGTTCTATACCATGCAAAGAGGTGATCGGGGTAAGACAGGAACAGGGCTTGGGCTTTCGATCGTAAAAGCAATCATCGGTGCGCACATGGGAAGTATAGAGGCTCAGAATGGCAGACATGGTCATGGCACACTTATTCGAATACGATTACCACTACATCAGGATTAAATACAGTTTTTATGCCGCAATTACTCAACTCAGACATGGCGATTCTCATTATTGATGATGAACCACAAATTCGAAAATTTTTGGATATTGCTTTGCGGGCGCAAGGTTATCGAGTGCACGTTGCTGAAAATGGTATGAAGGGTTTAGAGATTTTAGCTACACGAGGTGCTGATCTTTTGATTCTGGATTTGGGGTTGCCTGATATGGATGGCCATGACGTACTTAAAGAATTGCGTCAGTGGTCTGATATTCCAGTTATTGTGCTTTCTGCTCGACCTGATGAAAACCAAAAAATTAAATTACTGGATGCGGGGGCAAATGATTACGTTACCAAGCCTTTCAGTATTCAGGAACTCTGCGCGCGTATGCGTGTCTTGTTTCGTAATAAAGCGCCAACATCAGAGCAGAAGACGGTGTTTAACGATGGGAAACTGTTTGTTGATATTGCTGAACATATAGTTCGAGTTGATAATGAAGAAGTTATTCTAACTAAAAAAGAAATACAGCTTTTGGCATTACTGATTCGCCACCAAGGAAAGATTGTTACCCAAAAACAAATCATGGCTGAGCTATGGGGTGTCAGCCACGAAGAGGATACTCACTACCTCCGAATTTTAGTTAAAAAATTGCGTACTAAGATAGGTGATTCAGCACTCACGCCATCTTATATTTTTACAATTGCAGGCGTTGGATTACGTTTTTTAGATCCAAACTAAGGAAATAACCTGTTCATTCAGTTAAAAAAAGAGAGTTTAAAACTCTCTTTTTTTTTTCAATTTTATTTGAGATTTGGATCGCCCTTTTTCAAAAAGAAATGCAAAGCGAGTTTTTGTACCCAAGTTCCGTAGGGTGGATAGAATAATTGGGTTGGGAAAAAGCGCTGACGGGTAAAAATAGTTTTTGCATGCGAAAGCTCTCGGAAACCTTCAACACCATGATAAGTTCCCATACCTGAGTTACCGATACCACCAAAAGGAGCATCATGGTTGACTACATGCCAACCCCAATCATTGATCGTCACACCACCTGAATGAGTTTGTTTTAAAATATAGTCACGTTCATTGGCATCATGGGTAAAGCAATACAGTGCTAATGGGCGTTCACCCACTTTGATGTAGGTAATCGCATCATCAATCGTATCGTATGCAACGACTGGTAAGATGGGACCAAATAATTCTTCCTTGAGAATGCGCATATCTGCTGTGCAATTCAATACGAGATGTACAGGCATACGACGAGCATCACGTTCTGGATGATATTCACCACATACAATAACCTCAGCACCTTTAGCCTTTGCATCCTCAAGTATCTCCAGCAGTCTTTTTAAATGACGATCATTGACGATGGAGGTGTAATTGCTATTTTCATCAATTGTGTTGCCATACATAGATGTGAAATGTGATTTACATTGTTCAGCAAACGCAATTACTTTTTCTTTTGGAACAAGTGCATAATCTGGTGCTACACAAATTTGCCCACAGTTGGTCGCTTTCCCATGCAGGATACGCATGGCAGCATCAGCTAATGGATAATGACGACTCACTAATGCTGGTGATTTACCGCCTAGTTCTAAGGTGACTGGGGTTAAATTCTCTGCCGCAGCACGCATCACCACACGACCGATCGCGGGTGACCCTGTGAAAACGATATGATTGAAAGGCAGGGTCGTGAATAGCGAAGGATCGGTAATTTCCTCGCCAAAAATAGCGACTTCATCTTCACTAAAAACTTCAGCAAGCATGCGTTTCATAACAGCATTGGTTGCAGGTGTGATTTCAGGTAATTTAATCATGACCCGATTGCCAGCAGCCAAGGCTGCCACCAATGGTCCTAAAGCCAAGTAAACAGGGAAATTCCAAGGTACAACAACACCGACCACACCTTTAGGTTGGTATTGGACTCTTAGTCGATTTGATAAAAAAAGTAATTCAGTACTTCGTTTGCTTGGACGCATCCATTTTCTTAGATGGCGGATCGCATGTTCAGCCTCTAGAACAGAACCAAGTAAATCGAGCAGTTTTGATTCATCGATTGATCGAGAACTAAAGTCGGTATTAATGGCTTCGGCGATGACATCTTGATAACGAATAATTTGCTTTTTTAGCTTAAATAGTTTGCTACGTCTTGAATCTAAATCGGGATATGGAAGAGCATTAAATGCGGAACGTTGTTGGTTGAAGATGTTAAAAAGTTGCTCATGAGCAGTATCGCGGTGTCCCTGAGATTCATAAAGATTCATTTTTTGTTCCTTCCATGCGTTATGTCTTTGTTTTATATCGTTTAGGATCAAACTATCTATGATTATAATTAAAATTATGATTTTAGACAGTATTCTTTTTTTGATTGTAATGTTATTCGTTAGAATGTTTTTTGAGGATTGTTTTAAATAATATTTTTATTATAAAAAATAGATTTTTAATAAATAAATCTTTTTTGGATTTTTATTCTTTTTTCGGGTGTTAAATAAAATAATTGTTTGAATATTAATCTGGTCTCGGTTGGGTGTTATTTATTCATTATATGTGTTTTTCTAATTAGGTTTATTTATTTTAATTGTTATATTAATAAAATAGTTAAAAAATAACCAATATTTGCACTATTATATTGCATAGATGTGGTAAATATATAGTATTTTTAAATGTTATTTTAACTAATTTTTTATCATTTGGTTGTATTTGTTTTTATATAAAATTATTAAAATCAATAACTTGTTTTTGATTGTTGATATTATATGTTTTTTGTTTATTTTTCATGTGAATGTATTTGTTGATTGTTATAATAAAATTAAATGAATTATTTTGATTTCTATCGCATAGAATCTCGGCTGGGTTAGGAGTTAACCAGTCACAATATTAATTATGCTAAGGATTGCTTAAAATGCTTACTTTTTTAGGTATTAGCATGATCATGTGCTTTATGTATTTGATCATGTCAAAACGTCTTAGTGCGTTAGTTGCATTAATTTTAATCCCATTCTTATTTGCAATTATTGCATGGGGATTGGGTTTTTATTTTGAAAGTCTTAGTCATATTCAATTAGCCGAGCTCGGCAATACCATGTTAGATGGTATTAAAAAACTTGCACCTACGGGCGTAATGCTTCTTTTTGCAATCCTTTATTTTGCATTGATGATTGATACAGGGTTGTTTGACCCATCGGTTAGATGGATTCTGAAGAAAGTCAAAGGTGATCCACTCAAAATTACCCTAGGAACTGTTTTTCTAACCTTATTGGTTTCCTTAGATGGTGATGGTTCCACGACCTACATGATCTGTGTTGCAGCCATGATGCCACTATATAAACGTGTCGGTATGAATCCACTCATTATGACTTGTTTGATGTTGTTGTGTAGTGGAGTTATGAATCTTACGCCGTGGGGTGGTCCAACAGCACGTGCCGCAAGCGCGCTGCAAGTGGATGCAAGTGAAGTATTCATTCCAATGATTCCCTCGATGATCGTTGCGGCTGCTTGGCTATTTTTCTTGGCTTATCTGTATGGTATGTACGAACGTAAACGTTTAGGTGTTATTGAGCTGGTAGATATTAGCCATGCTGATGATATCTCGATCTCAAAAGACCCTGATGCGCAACGTCCACATTTACGCTGGTTCAACGGTATTTTAACCTTGTTGTTGATGGCATCTTTGGTGAAAGGGATTTTACCGATGTCGATCTTATTCATGCTTGGTTTCTGTATTGCTTTGGTTGTGAATTATCCATGCGTAAATATGCAGAAAAAGCGTATCGCGATGCATGCAGACAGTGTGCTTGCAGTCGTAGGTGTAATTTTTGCAGCGGGTGTATTTACGGGTATCTTATCGGGCACAGGTATGGTTGAAGCGATGTCGAAAGGCTTCGTCGCGATTATTCCACCAAGTATGGGACCTTATCTTGCACCGATTACAGGTGTATTGAGTATGCCACTCACATTCTTTATGTCGAATGATGCTTTTTACTTCGGTGTGCTACCGATTTTAGCTGAAGCGGCTTCGCATTATGGTATTCCACCTGTTGAGATTGCGCGCGCATCGATTATTGGTCAGCCGATACACTTATTATCACCACTTGTTCCTTCAACTTATTTGTTGTGTGGTTTGGCAGCTGTGGAATTGGCAGATCATCAAAAATTCACTTTGAAATGGGCATTTATTACCTGTTGCGTATTGATGGGTAGTGCTTTGATTTTCGGTGTTTTCCCTTTTTATCATATGTAATTAAATTCTCGGAAAACTCATGTGTTGATTGAAATACATGAGTTTTCTCAAGTACTCACAATTCTTTTTTAAATCATAATTTTGCTGATATCAGCGAAATATGGGTTCTTTTTGTATTTTTTAGATGGTTAGGATGACTAGAATGAAGATGAAAATTGTATGTGCAGCGATTTTAAGTGTTGTCACTAGTTCAACATTTGCAGCACCAAAACTCTATGGTGAGATAGATGCAAGTTTAGATTATTTACCTGAAAATAATGCTAACTCATCTGATCGCGATGTATGGAAAATTAATAGCAATAGTTCATTTTTAGGCATTAAAGGCGAAGAAAAATTATCTGATCGTTTGAGCGCTGTCTATTTAGCAGAGTGGGCATTTTATGCTGATGGCGACAAGACTGATTGGTCTCAAAGAAATCGTTATATTGGTTTAAAAGATCAGCATTTAGGAACTATCAAAGTCGGTAAGCATAATACTCCGCTCAAAGAGTTATCTAGTCCTGTCGATAGTTTTAATAACTACATAAGTAATAAAGCCGATATCACAGGCATTATGACAGGAGAAAATCGTGTCAATAATGTGCTGGTGTACGACTCTCCAGAGCTTGCTTTTCAAGGCGGTAATATTGAAGCCAGTGTTTTGTTGGCTACTGGCGAGAGTCGAGGTATTGAAGATGATAAACGCGGTGGTGTAAATACGGCTGGACGTGGATTAGGGGATGCATGGTCTGCTTCTTTGAGTTATAGCCATCCATTATTTTTACTTGGCGTTGGTTATGACAAAGCTATTCCAAGTGATTTTTTGGGACACGGTTTATTAAATGCAAAAGATACAGAAACCAATGTAGATGAGGTTTTTGCAGCGGCAAATACATTACGATTGATTGGTCGAATCACACCTGTTGAGGGATTGATGATCAAAGCTCTTTATCAAACTTCTGAGGTTGAAAATAAACTTGGAAATGATGAAGCTGCTGCAAATATTGATAATTCTAATGGTTGGTTGATTGGTGCTGAGTACAAAGTACCAAATTATGCCAATTGGACAGTCAAAGCTCAGTACAGTCAGAATTCGACTTCATTTAAAACAGAACAGGCAGATTTTGATGCTCAGCAAATGTTGTTGGGTTTAGACTATGCTTTCAACAAACAAGTTAAAGTCTACGGATATACAGGTTACTCAACTTTTGAACAGGCTGATGCTAAGGATAAGCAACCTGTTGTGGGTACTGGCTTAGAATTTAAATTTTAAATCGATAAGACATTCTTGCAAATAGTTCTAAATGTTTCTATTTGCAAGAATAATTCTCAGTTACAAAAGTAAGTTTTTGATATCAATAATAATGTGAATAGTAAAGTATAATGATTTCATCATTCTTTCATCTTACTTGCCTAGATTAAAACGAGTTTCTTTGTGATAGATATCAAGACCGTGGATAAACATAATATGATCTTTGAGGAAACAAATATTTATTTGTTTCATAGTATCAATTCACTTGCGACCCAATTCCCTATCATAGACAAGATCGCAGTTTTTTTAGCGGATGATCTAAATACTGTTTTTATAAGTTTGCTGGTTTTGATGCTGGTTCTAAAATGGAAAACACATCATCTAATCTTTGCTAAAACCTTATTTATAGTGCTTATCTCTTTGATATTAAGTGACTTAATCGAATATTTTTATCATCATCCACGTCCATTTCAGTTGGATTTAGGACATAAGCTGATAGGGCATGGCTTGAGTTCATCTTTTCCTAGTCAGCATACGCTAACCGTTGTCATTATTGCATTTGCTTATCTACTTGCTGGATTTAAGACAATTGGAATTATTGGCTTGTTCGTCAGTCTGGTTGTTGGTTTATCTAGAATTTATGTCGGTGTTCATTTTCCATTTGATGTGGTTGGTTCGTTTTTAATCGGCTTTTTACTGGTTGTTTTTAGCAACTATATGTTGAAAGAAATGAGCTTGCGTATAAGAC
This sequence comes from Acinetobacter junii CIP 64.5, assembly GCF_000368765.1. Taxonomy (GTDB): domain Bacteria; phylum Pseudomonadota; class Gammaproteobacteria; order Pseudomonadales; family Moraxellaceae; genus Acinetobacter; species Acinetobacter junii. Next base: position 1,134,764 of record NZ_KB849655.1, on the reverse strand, counting down.
GAATGAGGCTACAGCAGTTGTTTGATTAAATTGAAAATGCGATTTAATATTCATTTTATCTTTTTGAATTTATGATTTTTTTACTGGATAGGTAAAATAATTTATAAAGTCTTTACGTTACAACTTTTGTTGCATTCACTAAGCTGATTAGATCGAAATAACTTAGGTCTATAGCCATGAGTGCAGCATTAGCTGAGATAAATTCTGCGACTAAAATTAATAATAATCTTCAACCCTTAGTTGCACGCACTAGGGTTAATCACTCCATTCATAATTACAGCTTCCTCAATGAAGTGGATAGCTATTTAGATACTTATCCTAATACTAAGCACATCGATATTTTCCTTTATGATCTCAATGGGCATTTACGAGGCAAAAGGATAGATATCAGTTGTCTCAAAAGCTTAGATAAGGGTTGTTATCTACCGCTGTCTATTTACGCCATGAGTTTGGATGGAAATGTTGTTGAGGAAACTGGACTAGGCAAGTTTGTCGGTGAACCAGATTATTTATGTGTACCTGTGTTGGGATCATTACATCCCAATCCTATAGATCCACATATCAATGCTCAGTTACTTTTAACAATGAAAGAAAATAATTTACAAGCTTGTCGTTATGAACCGCGCAATATTTTAAAGAAATTGCTGAATCAATTACATCAGTTAGATTATTTTCCATGTATCGCTGCTGAGCTTGAGTTTTACTTACAGCCTTTATCCCAAGAGAGCCTAAAGTCAGCCATCCCTAAACAATGTTTTGATTTAAACCCACATGCTGATATACAAGCAGTGTTGGATGAAATAGAAATGATTGCTCAAATACAGGGAATACATATTACTGGAATCGTTTCTGAGTCATCGTCAGATCAGTATGAAATTAATCTGCCGCATGGAACTGATATTTTGAAGCTCTGTGACCAAATCTTGATGTTAAAACGGAGTATTAAACAAGTTGCAAATAAACATGGCTTTAAAGCTAATTTTTTAGCAAAACCAGATTTGCATAAAGCAGGGAGTGGAATGCATTTTCATATGAGTTTACTTGATGCTAACAAACATAATATTTTTAGCTGTTCTGAGCGTGACTTTGCAAAGCCATTATTGAATGTAATCAGTGGATTAATTCATTTCATGCCAGATTCTATGGCGATCTTAGCCCCCAATTTCAATTCATATCGCCGATTTAAGTTAGGTCAGCATGTTCCTTTGGAAGCAAACTGGGGTTGGAATAATCGTAATGTCGCACTGCGCATCCCATGTGCGGATTCTGAAAATCAAAGAATCGAATATCGAGTAGCTGGAGCCGATTGCAATCCGTATTTAGCAGTCGCCATCATATTAATGGGAACGCTGCATGGCTTAACTCACATATCAGCAATCCCTAAATCGGTTAATCAATCTAAGCAGATTGGTGAACATTATTTTCTTCCGACAGAACAAATGGATGCATTGAAGAGATTTAAAGCTAATCATTGGATGAGTGAATATTTAAATCAAGATTTTGTTGCATTGTGGTGTACTGTTAAACAGGCAGAGTATCAGCATGTCTTGAGTCAGATCACTGCTATTGAAAAAAATTGGGATATTTAAGTCATCACATAATTGATGTCGGACTCAAAAAAACTGCTAAATGCTTTAATTGGAACAGCATTTATTTAGGCATAGCTTTTTAATGAGTTAAATTTAGGCGCAAAACTCTATGAATTTTAAGCCAAAGCGCATCGAAGGACATAACAAGTCTTTATAGGACAAATAACACTGATATATGAAAAACAAATTGACAGCATTCAGAAGAGGCTATAATTTAATCATTAGTTCTTATTTGGAACTTTGTATAGCCTCTATTTAATTTCAAATAGATGAGCTAATGTTTTGATTGAAGTTGTAGATCAATAAAAGATGTAAGTCATAAGACTTGCTGATGTGATTTAGTGTTTGCTTACAGAAAAGTTATGCGTGAGGAGAGCGATGATGTCAAATGATGTGAATACAATTACAGTACGCCAAACGCAATTCAAAGCCGAAAAAATTACCACACAATACACTGAATCTACTTTGATGTCACATTTTCTCACAGCTCTGTCCATGAGCTTCCCACAGGGTGAACGCTTTTTTGTAGAAACCGTCCGAAATGTGCGTGATCAAATCCATGATGAACAGCTACAAAAAGATATCTCAGGTTTTATTGGGCAAGAGGCGCATCATGCGCGAGCACATGAGCAGTTTAATCAACTGGTGCAAAGCAATGATTATCATCTAAAAAAGTTTGAAAAGGCTTATGAGCAGGAAATGATCCGCCTAAGAACTTTAAGTCAGCGCCGTCAATTGGCTGCTACAGTTGCACTTGAGCATTTTACGGCGATGATGGCAGGTTATATGCTTGAATATCCAAATATTATGTTTAAAGGCTTATCTGAAAATATGAAGAATCTTTGGCTTTGGCATGCTGTTGAAGAAATCGAACATAAGCATGTGGCATTTGATGTATATCAGCAAGTCTTTGCCAACTTAGCTCAACGCCGTAGAAGTATGCGAACAATTACGGTGGGATTCATCAGTAGCACGATCATAATGACAGGTCATTTAGTCTGGCAAGATCGAAAGAATACTTTATATTCACCGAAGCAGCTGTTCAAGAACACACAAACACTTTTGGGTCTTGTCCACATGATGTGGCGTTTACTACCTGACTATTTAGCATTTTATAAAGCAAGTTTTCATCCATCTGAGATTGATCAGCAGGATTTATTGATAAAAGCGAGAGCTTTATTAGCTAGCTAATTTAGTGATTGAGATTTAAAAGAAATGTATTTTTTAGCGTTTGCTTGGTGAATAATTTACGGCATAAAAATGCGTATCTAATTTTGATTTTGGATTTTAAAAATCTTAAATGATTTATCAACTTTTACTTCAATATACAAGTTGATCTTTTTATGCAGGGTATGAATTTCTATCTCACTGGCGTAGACCATATTAAAAAATATTGACTTCAACAGCTAAATGGTGCGCTCAGCGGGACTCGAACTATAATTTTATTTATTTGAATTATTTGATAATTATTTATGCGGTAATGGTCTGTTACCGCATTATTTACCGTAAAAATAATATGATCATCCACTAGTCTTTTCTCGGAGCCTTAATTTGGTAAATAATTATTAGCTTGATTTAAATCATTATAACAAAAAATAATTTTTAAATGGACTGGTTATCTTTGGAGTAACTAATGCTTAAAGATGAATTGAACTTTTCTTCGATTTGTTTCAAAAGTCAAACTGAAAACTAATTATAAGCCTAATTCCCGCATTCCTTGATCTGTCAATCCAAACTTTCTTTAGTTCAGTGCTATTGTCTTTTTGCTGAATTTTAAACTCAAGGAAAAACTAGACATAAGTGTAATTAGTAAGAATAAAATATATATTTTTTGAGATGATATGATGTGATTAATAGGATTCTAATTCATTGTTTTTTATTTTTAATAATTGTATATTCAATAGTTTATTGTTATTTTTTCTGAATTTAATATGTATATCAATAAAATGGATGTGTTTAAGCTATTCAGACTGCGGACCCATCACTCATATGCAGAATTGTCACAAGAAGAGCAGGATAGAACGACCTTTTTTAAGGAGTCTGTTGAGGTCTTGGAAAATTACTCCAAATTCATAGAGGATGTTTTAGGTGAAAAAAGTTCGGTATTAAAAGAATTCGAACTGAATCATAGAAATGAGGATGGTGATTTTGGTAAGGATGCTTATCAATATTTTGATCAGCTTAAGATCTTGCCAATGTTCATTCCAAGATTGGGTTATAAGTTAGGTCAGGATATTCTTCCCTCTGGGCTATTTGAGTTTTTAGTAAAAATAAAAGGTAGTGAAAGCTCGTATTTTTTGGATAAATCGCCTAAGCAAAATTTCTCTCCTAGACAAATAAGAAAACTAATTAATTGGATTAAGGGGAGTAAAAGAAGCATTTCTTGGAATGGAGTTGCTGATGATAAAATATGTGTAAGTGAGTTATATAGGCTATGTAGTTGCTTTGATGAAATCATTGCATATCATCAAAATATAAGAATTTTATGTCTAGATATTCGACTTAAAAACAATCATACAGATAATTACGAAAACTTTGATGAAGATTTTAGACGTATTAATTGGGGGTATACGGGTAAAATTCATCATTATTTGAATGACTTCCCTGATTTTTTACATGGGTTTTTTAAATATGAAAATGATCATCAGCATGGTTTGAATTTACATTGCATCTTATTCTTTGATGGGAAAGGAAAGCTAAGCACAAAGGCTAAAATCGAGCAACTAAAAGAAAAAATTATACAAGATAAGTTTGAAACAGGCGTAGAGATTAGCGACTGGTTAGCAGAATCCAAGAAAATCACTAAGCAGGATTTCTCAAAAATTTCATCCCATCAACAAGAACTTATCCAGCAGTTCAAAACTTGGATTTTGGGTTACTATGCTTATATCGATAGAATTATAAAGCTGGACTATAAAGATAGCCAAAATGAATCTTTGTCAATCAATGGTATCTTTTGGAAGCAAGATCGGTCTGAGCATCTTGATCCTCATGAAGCATATCGTCAGCACATTGAATTTTGGCAAAAACTTATTGAAGGTAAGAATCCTCAGAAAATCTGGCAGTATCAAAATCTTAGTCGGGATGCAATTGAACGAATAAAAGTTACCGAAATTGTTTATAAGGAATACGCAAAATCGGATACAAGATTTACAGACTTGGCTGAGGTTGGGTTACGCCTAGAGATTTTTATTGAAAACTTATTGGTTTCTAATGGAGGTCTTTTTGATTTTCCACGTCAATGGAATGAGTTTAATCCGTTAACTACGGATGAGCTGACTTATTCGATCACTAGATCCTGCCAACAATATTTCAGTCTACTTGATGAGCAAGAAAAAATTAAGAGATTATTCGACTACTCATCTGATGGTATGGCGAGCCTATTCCTTACAAGTACTGCGATACAAATCAGATCATTTTTTTCAAAAATACAAGATGGTGGTAAGTTTAATTTAGATTTACAAAAAATCGATGAGTTAAATATTAAAAGTCTAGCATTGAAAAAAAGATATCAAGTGCAAACTTTTCATGATGGTAGGCTTCAGATACGGACCAATCAAGTTTCTCAAAATTTTAATAAAGTTGAGGCAAATATTGTTCAGCACAAAGTCTGTGCGAGACGTTATGTAACAGCAACTGATTATATCGATCATCTGTTTACGCAAGATCTAGTGGTGTATAGGGTGCAATTTAGATTGGAAAAATACAGGAGTGGCTTACTTCAAGAGGAGTTTTCCAAGCTTTTTACCAGTTTTGTACGTTTTGCTAAACGATCCAAGCCGCTTTCGATGGGCGTAGGATATTTAGGAAGCTGGAATATCGGTTATGAAAATAGGATATTTGCTGATGTATTATTTTTCTTTCCCAGAACAAAAATTAAGCAATCCGATAAAATAGGGGAATCTATAGTAGAGTATTGGGATAGATTTCTTTATAAACACATACAAACTAAAATTAATTGTGAGCCTCAAGATATTATCAATAGTTCGAAGTCGATTGAGATATTTTTATCTCAACCAGAATTTAATTCAAAATTCGTAATATTTGATGCTAAGAACAGAAAAAAGCAAAACCTGTTCAAACAAACAGTCATCAAATATTTAGCCTACAATGAGATTTTCCAACCAAGACCAGTAGTCCCTATTAGGAAGGTATTAATCAAGGGGTCAAAGGTAAATATTGAAAAAAGTGCTAAAAACTAACTTTAGCTTATCCTGATTCAGTATTTTCATTGGGTAAAGGTAAGGTCAGCATCTCAAACTATTGTCGAATGGTTCATCACTCTTAGCAGGTTATTAAAGTTATTATATACTTATCAATATCTTAAATGATTATTTGCTCATAAATATGCGACATAATTAATAAATTACAGATCAGTCAGTGATATGAATCCTAACATGATGAGTATCACGACATGAATTTGACTACAGTTATTTGGAATGAATCCAGTGTTTGTACTGCGATTGAAGACTTTGTTTACGATGTCTGTTTTGAACAGATGGGTGAACAACAATTCAAACAAACACTCAGTACATTATATGAAGCCTTTCAGTACTTCTATTCAGCACAGATTCACTACACGAAATCCATCCAATATTTTATTCAGTGTAAGTATTGGATTGATCATTTTCTAAATGGTCAATCTGCAACACATATCTTGAATTTTAATATTCAACAGGTTCAAACCCTATACTCTGTACTTGGCCGATATCGAAATGATTATTGGAATGAGCATGCTCGTTTTATTCAGCAAGAAGAGCAGAATCGAAGGTCACTGTATCAGTATCTGACTAAACTCATGACACATTATTCTGAACTGTTATTTGTACGTGTCGATTTGGGTTATCTCAAAGAGCAACAGGTTTATATTGGTATCGAGAATGTTCAACAGCATATGAGTATTTTGAGAAATCGTATAGCCAATCAAGATGGTTGTTTCATGGGGTTACAAGGATATGCATGGGCATTAGAGCAAGGCGTAGATAAAGGCTACCATTGCCACTTATTGCTGATTTATGATCCATCGAAACGGCAAAATGACTGGTATCTTGCTGATCAGGTTTGGCAAATGTGGAACAGTATTACGGGTAATATCGGCATACACTTTAATTGTAATACTACGGAACATAAGCAGCAGTTTATGCGGAATGATCGCTTAGGGGTAGGACCTATTCGATGCGATAACCCCGTGGAAGTAACGAATGCCTTGAATGCTGCTATGTATCTGGTCAATCCTGAAAAGTATGCACAGCATCTACGAGCAAAGATACCGTATATGCGTAGTTTCGGGACAGGTCAATTTGAAGTGCATTGGCGTAGAGGTGTTGCCCAAACCTTGCAGCGATGTGGATTTAAATCAAACAACGATTAAAAAACTACGGCAATCCTAGTGATATGAACAAATAACCTAGGATGTGTTTTCTCATGACGACCTACAACGAAGCTCAAACCTTTTGTGAAATTGAAAAATTTATCAAGGATGTGGTGGATGACCAAATCAGTTGTGAACAATTCAAGCAACAAATTGTTCCTTTAATCATCAAGTCTAGACGTTTTTTTATTGCTGGTTATGACTATGTTGATTCCATCATTATTTTTAAGCAGATTGAACGAGCCTTGTTTCAAGCCAATAAATTTAAGCTGTATGAAAATATTAAAGACCTACCTGATCATGTCATTCAGTTGATGATTGCCGATATTCAGTCAAAATCTGAATTGATACAGCATGGTCATCAATACGATCAGAAGCAGAATAAATCTGAAATGAAAAAGGTTGAACGTTTCTTCTTGGATTTAGTACAAAACAAGGACTGCTTAATGATCTTTCCAATGCGGTTGGGTATCAGGGAAGATGTATCGTCATTAGCATTTCACGAATTTGAATGTTATGTCTATGCCTTGTTGAGAGAGGTTAGGGCAAGGGAGATCAATTTATTCCGTTGCATCCATTCAGTGATTTGGAAAATGAAACATCATCCTGATCGGGGTTACTACCTCCAGATCTACTTCATTTATGCAGGACAGGCACAGGACACGACTTTATCTGACCATGCCAATAAATTGGCAGCGAAGTGGGAAGAACTCAGTAATGGTTATGGTGAAGCCCACATTGAGGAGCAAGCCAAGAAAGGCTGGTTCGTGAATTGTCAGGATGACAGGCAGATTCAACGTACCTTGCAATTGCTCAAGAGTGATTTCAATGCGAATAGTAAAAATCATTATTTAAGGGTGATGCGAACTCGTCGCAAAACTTTTGACTGTGAACGCATCCCTTTAAAGCTGAATTAATTTTGTTCAGAAAAATCAAGCGAGTTGTCATCGAATAATGGTCTAAGAAAAACAATGCGCTTAGACCACTAATCCACTGAAGCATGAATGGACGAATGCCTAGAAATTATAGGTATAGGTCAAGCCACTGCTGGTCGTGATGGTCACTTCACGGACATATTCAGCCGAACAGCCTAAGTAAACTTTTGCTACCGAACCATAGCGCATATTCTGGTAATCGTAAGTACCTTTACTTCTACAATTGCCACGGTTGATTAACACACCTGTAATGGTGGTTGGAGCATCGTTCAAGGACATGATGTTTAACAAATCGCTATAGCCTGTCATGGAGTATTGTGATTCTTCACGACGGACACGGACTTCAAACTGTTCCTGTACAGTGGGTTCAGCCACTTCCTCAGCATTATATGACTCATCTTCCAAAAAGGATTTATCAACGGGTGGAAAATCATCTTCGGATTGATGAGTCGTTTCAGTAGCATCAGCATTGCTATGCTCGCTTGTTTGAGTGTCTTTAGGTTTTGATGCATCATTGCCTGAATTACATGCGGTTAAAGTCAGCAGCAACACACTGGATAAAACAATAGATGGAATAAAATTCATTACACATGCCTATATTTAATCGAATATTGTGATCTACAGGGTTGGGCGAAAGCCCAACTCTGTGTATTTAATGGTTTGGTCAATCAATTTTTTACTTTTTATAAAAGTGGGAATTACTCATCGATCTTTTTAAATACCTTTTCGATCGGCGTGTAGTTTTCCAAGCTAAAATCAAAAGGAATTGGCTTTTTCAGCGACACATCAAATTGCTTTAATCGAGCATTTTCTATGCCGTTGAAATGTTTGCGTTGAAAGGACATGGTACTCGGTTCAAGGATTGCGATCGGCTCATTTGCAGAATCAGCTTGAGTAATATTGGTTTGATAAATGACTAAGCTATCTAATTCCAATTTATGGTTATTGAAGTTGAAAATATAACCGACATACTTTTGTCCACCAGCCATAATGATATTTTGTGCTAACTCAGGCGTAGATGGGGCAGTGAAATTCACAATAAGATCAGATGAGAAATTCATATTCTCAAAATGTAATTGTTTCGAGTCAGCATCGTAATAAACAAAGTTATCAATCGAACCATTTGGTCGATCATTGGGTGTATAGCTGCTCGGCATGAACTGACTTTGTGAAGAAGTCGCATTTAAACTGAGTTCTAAAAGCTTCAAGTCATAATTTAGATGGGTATTTTTTGTATCCAATTCTTTTTGAAGTGTCTGAATACGTTGTTGATATTGTTCGGTACTTTCAAATTGATCTTTTTTTGGTGGAATGACCTGCATTGTCGATCTTATATAATTGATGGCTGTATCATGCGCTGCACGTATGGAATAGTCGTCACCTAAAGCAAATGTGAATGCAGGAAACTGTTGACCTGGATGACCGATCACTAAAACCTGATTGTTTTTTAAAGCCAGCACATTTCTTAAATCATTGAGAACAGACTGGAAATGTACGCAATTTGCACAATAGTCAGCCACATCCGAATTTTCAGCAAACATCTGTAATCCAGAGATGGTTTTATACGGCGGATAAAAGGAAAAATAACCCTCGTCTTTGATGAGTTCCTGAAAGTTTTCTCCAGTCTTTGTTAGCGGAGGTGTAATTTGATTTCGAGCGATAATCAAAGGAGAAGAAACAGCCTGTCCAGGGGCAGCATCATTCAATGACATTTTTTCGATCTTTTGAGAAAGCTCTTCTTTCTGTACATCATCTTGTTGTGGTTTTGAGCAGCCGACCAACGCAAGGCTGGTGAGCAGCGCAATTGAAACGTATTTCATCCTATTATTTCCCCATCCAATATTTTTAAATTTTTTTAAAATGAATTATGAAATTGACTGTAATTTCAAATACATTCTGCTTGGCTGTCATAGGCTCTAGCTAGGCTGTTACAGAGCACAATAAGGACAATCCGAATAAGCGGTACAGCACGTTCCATGATTTTTATCCAGCACAAAACACCACTGACCAAAAAGGATGCAGTAGTTAATTAATGCCTTGAATCAATCAGGGCACAGTGAAAGCATGTGATAAATGAATTGGAATGAAATGCCGAAGAGGCGGAGAAAGTGCAGGTGAATAAAGCACAGTAAATTGCATTATGGTTGACTCCTTGGAATTACAAGAAGTTCTGCCGAATCACTGTCAATTGATTATGGTGGCAGAACGAAAGGGGGTTGACAGACTGGGATCCAAGGAACCAGCACGCACGAGGCGTCCCCCTCTCGCCCTACCATAGAAAAAAGGGGGACGCGAGGGTTCCCACAACATACAAAATTACTTTCATATATCGTGCTGGATCTGCGGTCTGTCAAAACCGACTGACAATGTAGGTCAGCCCTTGCATCATAATCGTTGCTAAAAAACAGGTCAATTGATCTGTTTAAGCATCATTCAAAAATCACCTAAAACTGATGATAAAAAACGCATTCTAAAAAAATACAAATACATAGCATCTAAATGAGAACGGTACGTCTCCATTTGAGACCGCACCAATACATGCTTCAGTTACATCGCAATCATTTTGCCTGCTTCCCTCAGCAGGTTTTTTTTATTTCGCTCATTTTTTATTACAGGAATTATTCAGATGAGTTTGCCATGTCCTTATTGCCAGTCTAGAGAGACGGTAATGCTTGAATCAACCCAACATTTACCCAGTACCTCAACAAATAACTCTATCTCCAATAGTGTGATGTCACCAATGGCACTTGCCACATTAGGTGTCAGTGTTTCCAAAAGTCTGAATATTCCTCCGATTGCAGGCGCACTCGTTGGAGTGCTGATCGGTGGTATCTGGATGTTGATCACTGAAGATGAACAGCAACAACCCATTTCTCGCAGGCAGTATTACTGCAACAACTGTGACCGCAGCTTTAGCCCAAATTTACGCAATTAAGCATTTATCAAAATTCACAAACCAAACCCTTTTACCCATTTAAAATTGATACAGGAATTATTCTTATGGCACATTTAGTTGAAACAATGGCATTCACTGGACAAACCCCTTGGCATGGCTTAGGTAATCAACTTACCCCAAACCAACCGATTGAGGTCTGGGCACAGCAGGCAGGCATGGATTGGCGGATTGAATCCTCGGATGTCAGTTACATGGCTCAGAATCATCGGGGGCAGAGCATCATCATGCCTTTTGAGGAACAGCGAGTACTGTATCGTTCAGATACCCATGCTCCTTTATCTGTGGTCAGCCAAAGATTTCAGGAAGTTCAGCCCAAAGAGATTTTAGAATTTTATCGGGATCTGACTGAACAATCAGGCTTTGAACTGGAAACCGCAGGCGTGCTCAAGGGCGGTAAGAAATTCTGGGCACTGGCACGAACAGGGCAAACTTCCGCCTTAAAAGGTAAGGATGTCAGTAATGGCTATATTTTATTGGCAACCGCTTGTGATGGCACGCTTGCCACGACAGCCCAATTTACCAGTATCCGAGTGGTATGTAATAACACTTTGGCGATTGCCCTCAAAGGACAGAATACCAATACAGGTATTGTCAAAGTCCCTCACAGTACCAAATTCGATGCCGATAAAGTCAAACATCAACTTGGTATTTCAGTCCGTGCATGGGATGAACACATGTATGAAATGAAGCAACTGAGCCAGCGTAAGGTGACTCAGCAGGAAGCTGCTGCCTACTTTGACGCAGTATTTAACAATACTAATTTAAGCAGTGTCGAACAGGATGAAAGCATCATTCAGTTCTACCGCAATGCAGCGACGACGAATCAAGCCAACTCATCCCGATCAGACAATAAAACTGAACAGAATGGACGTGCCATGTCAAAAGTCATGACCATGTTTAACGGACATGGGCGTGGGGCAGAACTGAGTTCAGCCAAAGATACCGTTTATGGATTACTCTGTTCGATCACCGAATTCACCGATCATGAACGCCGAGCCATGAGTACCGATCACCGACTCGATTCTGCATGGTTTGGAGCAGGGGCAGCCATTAAGCAACGTGGCTTAGAACAAGCACTTCGAATGGTTGCCTAAATTCAGTTTCAGTTAAACCTTCTACATTAGCCTAAGCATACGGTAACACCGTACAAGCACAGCAACATCTTTAGCCGCACTCTCAGATGCTGCTTTTTTTATGCCCAAAATTCAGCTTTTACACTTTTACCGATACAGGAATATTTCTAATGAATAGCCATACTCAAATTCAAAACACTTTAAATCATCCACCATTACAGCCGTATTCACCAAACCTGAATCTACCCATCCAGAACTCATTGACTCAACAGGTTGAGGTAGGAACCCGAACCAAACGAGACCGATCGAATACGCAACCACGAAAAACCAAAACCGCTGTGGCGAAACGTCTCGCCAATACCAAGCAGATGAATTACCAGCAATGGCTTGAAGTTCGAAAGCAGGGTATTGGTAGCAGTGATGCCGCAACCGCCTGTGGACTGAATCCGTATATGTCGATGCTGGAACTATGGATGATCAAAACAGGGCGAATGCAACAAAACATCGAGGATGAAAGTGCAGGCTATGCGCCCTTGTATTGGGGTAAACAACTCGAACCTTTAGTCGCTGAGTACTACAGCATGCACACCAATCATAAAGTTCGTCGAGTCAATGCAGTGCTACAACATCCTGATGAAGACAAGCATTTTATGCTCGCCAATTTGGATTATGCCGTGGTAGGTAATGAAGAGGTGCAAATTCTTGAATGTAAAACCGTAGGGGAATATGGAGCAAAACTGTGGCGAGATGGCGTACCGCTGTATGTGCTGTGTCAGGTACAGCATCAATTGGCGGTGACAGGCAAACAGGCAGCGCATATCTGTGCCTTGATCTGTGGACATGAAACTAAAATCTATAAGGTCACACGTAATGAAACGGTGATCCAGCACATCATCAATGCAGAACGTCACTTTTGGCAATGTGTTGAAACAGGTATTCCGCCCAGTGTCGATGCCTCTGATTCAACAGCTAAAGCTTTGCAACAACTTTATCCTGAACAGATTCCATTATTGGTAGAAGACCTGACTCAAAATGAACAAGCCAACTATTTATTTAACCAATTGTTAGAAGAGCGACATAAGGTTGAACAACATCAGCAGTATTTTGATGAACTCAAACATCAACTACAAATGATGATGAAAGAAGCAGAGCGAGCGGTATTTACAGGTGGTTCAGTGACATGGAAGAAATCACAGGACTCCATCAGTCTAGACAGTAAATCCTTGCTTAAACAGCACCCTGAATATCTACAGCAATTTCCACAGACCAAAGCAGGCACACGAAGATTTCAGATTTATCCGAATGGTGGATAAAACGGATATTACTGACATCCACAATTCATTATCCAACTACCATGATCCCATACCCCAAACAAGTATGGGTTTTTTTATGCCCAAAATTTATTTATCCAAATTTAAACGCCATTTCAACATCTATATAGAGGACATCACCATGATTAAAGGTTTAGCAATCACTCCACCAGTGTTGGGTCGTATCAGTATCGGCAAGATTGTCGAAAAGAACGGTAAACGTCTGCCTGAAAAGGATGACCAATTTACCATTACTAGCCAAATCCAAAATAAGGATGGCTGGGTCAAACATCCACTGGATGAACAGCTTCGAGCAAAAGCGCCGAATCAAAACCAAAAGCTAAGAAGCATTCCTGTCCGTATGATCTTCAATGATCCTGAATTGAACCTACGGGCAGAGTACAGTCTATTTGACCGCCAGACTGGACGTTTAATCTGTTCAGGCAATGGCGAAACCTGCCAGCGACTCGGACAGAATGGTATTGAGCAACATCCATGCCCATCACCTGATCTATGCCCACTGGCACAAGGTGGGCTGTGCAAGCCTTATGGACGGCTCTACGTCAACCTAGATGAATCAGATGAGTTTGGCACCTTCATCTTTAGAACCACAGGCTTTAATAGTATTCGTACTTTGGCCGCTCGACTTCGTTACTATCATGCAGCATCAGGTGATTTGCTTTCGTGTTTGCCATTGCAATTAACCTTAAGAGGTAAAAGCACAACTCAAAGTTATCGTACTCCGATCTATTATGTGGACTTGACCTTACGTGATGGTGTGAACTTAAGTGAAGCCATTACTTCAGCCAAACAGATTGATGAGCAGAGCAAGGCAGCAGGGTTTTATCAGGAGGCGTTGGATCATGTGGCACGGCAGGGTTATGGAAATGCCAGTTTTGAGGTTGGTGGTGAAGAGGGGCTGGATATTGTTGAGGAGTTTTATAACGATGAATCTAAAGCAGAACAGTCTCAACAAAATCCTGATTTGACTCATGTTCAGGATATTCAGAAAGGGTTGCAGCAGTCAGTTCAGGCTTTGAATTGATTGGGTGGAAGCAGGACGTTTTTTCTTACAGCGATCTCTATTATTTGAGCGAAATTGCGCTCGCATCATTGATTGGGAGAAAAACATCATGAATGCGTTCACAGGTCAAACTTTTCAGATGCATAAACTTATTAGCATTAAACAAGTTGTAGAGTATACAGGTCTTAATCGTTCCACTGTTTATGAAATAATGAATGAAAAATCTCCATACTACGATCCTACTTTTCCAAAGAAAATTAAAATGACACAAAATCGCATTTGTTGGTCAGTGAGGGAAATAAATCAATGGATTGAATCTAAAATGGTACAAAGATAAAGAGAGTTTCGACTCTCTTTTTTTTGTAATTTTAAAGTGATGAGAATCACATTATATATTGAATTTGTTTAATTTGTCAAAATAAATATACTTGTCTGTATAGATTAATAAAAAAAATAAAGTAATACTAAAAGATGAAAAACCTACATAAATTTTATATCTCAATTTTTGCTATTTTTTTAGACAGAGAATAAATAGGTAGCATTGTCGAAGATTGAACGAATTTAAAAGTAGAAAATTGAGTAACCTTTAAAAAAAGGGATTTTATTAGTACCTCGTGCCTAGGAGTTTTTAATGGGTAATGATAAGTATGCTTTAGATTTGCTAAAAGAGTTGTCTCCTTTTAAACAAAAATATTTTTTTCTGATATTTGTTCCTTTTATGATATCTATATCAGTCTTTATCCCATACGATGATTACTCTGGAATCAGTATAAAGTCTCAAACTTCATTTTTGGATGAAAAAGCTAAAATTTTAACAGATACATTTTTATTTATGACAATTTTTATGAGTCTATATATTTTTATAAAGTATAGATTTATAGGGGTTTCTAGAGAGCTTCATAATCGGATGTTAAAAGCAATAAATTTTGTTAGTTTCAAGCAGAAAGAAAAAGAAACAGGAGTATATCTCAAAAATATGTCTTGGTTTCTTTGTTTTATATATTTTTTGCTATTTATAAAAATGTTTTTTACTTCAGCATCAGATTCACCAAAATATTACTGGATATATGGGTCTGGAACTTTTACTACGATTATATATTCGCTTTTTTTTTATGCTGTTTTTCTAAGTTTTACAATATTAATAGTTTGGGCATTTGAGATCAAACATTATCTACATAGGATTAAATAAAAATGACAGATCAGAACAATGATTTTCCAGATGCAGTAGGAAATATAGCTGATGGTTTTGATACAGCAAGGGATACGCTAAGGGCAGCTGTTGGTGCTGCTGAAGTACCAGCATATGCAAAGTTAGGGAATATGACCACAGCATTGCAAGCAGGAAAACATGCAATGGCAGGTGAATATGAAAATGTTGCTCAAGATATTGGTGTCGCTGCACTTCAAACTGCTATGGGTATAGCAGCTGGTGCTGTCGGCGCAACCGCTATTGCTGCTGGATCGCCTGTAATTCTTACTGGATTAGCTGTTGCTGGAGCTGTTTGGTATGCAGGGGAGGGTTGGAATGAAATAATTGATTTAATACAAGAGAATCCCCAATGGCTTGATCCTCTATTTCCTGATCCTAATTCATCAAATCCAAACAATGGAAATCCCCCATCTAGGGATTATCGTATTGAATACTATGATCCTTTAATCCTAGATTTGAATGGGGATGGCGAGATAGGAACAATTGCAGCAAATAAATTTCAAGGAGCTGTTTTTGATGGGGATAATGATGGGATTAAAACAGCTACGGGGTGGGTTTCACCTGAAGATGGTCTTCTAGTTAGAGATATAAACAGTGATGGAACCATAAACTCAGGTGCTGAACTATTTGGCGACAGTACAAAATTAGCGAATGGTACAAATGCCAAAAATGGTTTTGCAGCATTGTCTGATTTAGATAGTAATGGGGATGGAAAAGTTGATAGTAATGACGCAAGTTTTAATGAGTTAAAAATTTGGAAAGACATAAATGGAGATGGTGTCAGTCAAGCTTCAGAGCTTTTTTCTTTAAATGACGTGGGTATACAGAGTCTAAACGTAAATATTAATGAAATAAAAAATGAGCAAGTAGAAGGTGGTTATTTAGCTGAAACAGGTTCATATACTAAAGCAGATGGCTCCCTTGGGAAAATGGCTGATGTTAATTTCGAAAATCAGGATATCTATAGTAAATTTACTAGCCAAGTTGAGGTTACACAAGATGTCTCTGTTCTCCCTCAATTAAAAGGTTATGGTCGACTGCAAGATCTGCATCAGGTTGCTATGCAATCTACAGAATTTAAAAATTTATTATCACAATATGTTAATGCTACTACAAGATCTCAGCAAAAAGAGTTACTCGACAGCTTAGTTAAATCTTGGGCTAAGTCTGATCCTGCTTATTCAAATGATCCTATTGAAATTATCCGGTTAATAAATGTAGAGTGGTATCAATCATCAAACTCAGAAAATGTAATTTATGTACGGAGAGGTGATCCTGTTCCAACCTATTTAACTACACCACCACCTCCACTAGAAATTGCAGATGCTAATCTTACAGCGAAGGTTAGATTCGTTGATGCATTTTTAGGTAGGGAACCTACAACCCAATTAAATCAATATCTTGCTGATCAAATATCTAGCGTCGAGCAAATTTATGATTTTGTTAAGGAATCTATATTTTCTGACTTGTTGAATCAAACTATTCTAAAGCCTTATTTAGATTCTGTAGATATGTACTTAGGGTTAGAGGAGGATGAAGTCTATTTTGATTTTTCTAACTTAGAACAAATTTTTTCGCAGAAAATTATCTTATCACCTTTAGCCGCTATTGAAGATTTGAAAGATTTATTAGAAATTAATGGAAATTTTTTAGATATTGCTGGTTGGGAGAAAGGTTTTGTTTTGCTCCAGCAGTGGAGAGATGATTTTTCAAATGATCCAGCTTTAAAGTTATTAATCGATCAAGTTTTTGCTGATGTAGATACTCCTTCAACTAATGGAACGAATGGAAATGATTTTAGTGTAATTGGTAATTCAGCAAATACGATCTTCGATGCGGGAAGTGGAGATGATATTGTAATTATTGATACCGATATTGGTATAACTGTTAATGGTGACAGTGGTAATGATATTATAGTTTCGGGAAAAAATAATGACTTTTTAAATGGTGGTGAAGGTAACAATACCTATATTCTATTTAAAGGTGCAGGTAAAGATTTTGTCAATTATGAAAATCTCTCTACTGGTACTGATAAAATTGCGTTTACTGATGTTATTTCTACTGAAGCTACATTCTTTCAACAAGGTCATAATTTAGTAATTAAATATGGAACTGATGAAGTAACCCTGCTAGGGGCATTGGATTCTACTTCAATAAAAAATATTTCTTTTAGGTTCAAGGATCAAGTTTTTTCTTTAACTACAATACTTGAATCTCCCCTTCAAAACATTAGTGATTCTTCAGATGAGTTATATATTAATGGCTGGAGAGGTGTAGATCTACTTACAGGTAATGATTTAGGAAACCAAATTTATGGTTTTGATGGGAATGATACATTAATTGGGAAAAAAGGTAGTGATCGACTGTATGGAGGCAGTGGCAACGATACATATCACTTTGAGTTAGGTGATGGTATTGATGAGATTCATGAACTTGACTATTCTTTAGAAGAAAATAAAGTAGTTTTTCAAAATATATATACTTCAGATATTTCCAATATTACTTTCCAAGATAGTGATCTCATTATTCAATATGGCTTAACTGACACAATTGTATTAAAAAACTATATTCTGAACTCTCAAAATTCAGCTTTAAAGATACAGTTTGCTGATCAAGCGATATGGAACAATAGTGATCTGATGTCTAGAGTTACCTTTGAAGGTAGTGATAACAGTGAGGTTATTGTTGGTACATTAAATAATCGACTAAATATTATTAATGCTTACGATGGAAATGATGAAGTTCGTGGAAATCTAGTCGCACAAAATTTAATTGATGGCGGCTTAGGGGATGATCGACTTCATGGTGGGAACGAAATAGATCATATACAAGGCGGGTTTGGCGATGATTTTATATTTGGTTTAGCAGGTAATGATGAAATACATGGTGGTGAAGGCGACGATACTTTATTTGGTGGTGCGGGTGATGACCTAATTATTGGTGGCAATGGTAGAGACTGGCTTCAAGGTGATGAGGGAGCCAATATATTGATCGGTGGATTAGGGGATGACTCTTATGATGTTAATGGAACCGACACAATCATTGAAAATGAAGATGAGGGTTATGATGCTATTTTCATCGAGAATAATTTTGATCTTGAGGGGACTAATCTTGAGGAAATTCATTTAAAAGGAAGTGGAGACTTTAATGCTATCGGTGATGCTAAAGAAAATGGGCTTTATGGAAATTCTGGAAATAACTATCTAGATGGCAAAGGTGGTGCCGATATCATGAGTGGTGGCGCTGGTGACGACTATTATGTTGTGAACCAGTACGACAAGCTCATAACAAATTCTGATGGAACTACGACTTTAATTCGAGGTGATCAAGTTGTAGAAGGTATTTTAAACCCTGCTGGCTATGTTTTTGGTGATAGTGGTGGCATAGATACTATTGAGCAATGGGATGATAAAAGATTTTATTCGCAAGATTCAAATGGAAACTGGTTCGATACAGGGAATTACCATAACCTACAATCTAATGTAGAAAATGTAATCTTAAAAGGTGATGCCAAAGTAGCTTTTGGTAACGAGTTAGATAATATCATTACAGGAAATGAGCAAGATAATTTTATTAACGGTCTTGCTGGAGATGATACTTATATCTACAAAAAGGGCGGAGGAACGGATACTTTTAGTTTTGAGGATGAGTTATCTGCTGTAAATATTTTGAAAATTGAGGGTCATGAGGCTAATAGCTTATATGCTCAAAAATTCGGTGAAAGTGTTCTAATTGGATTTAGAAATAGTACTGATAAAATATGGTTGTCAAATTATAACTTAGCTGATTATCAAGATAGTGAAAATACTACATTTAGCAATAAATTTGATCAAATCGTATTTGATTCAGGGGAGATATGGACAACAAGTGAAATTGACTCACTTCTACTTCGAGCTGAGAATAACCAAGCACCTGTTATTCAACAGTATCCTTCAACTCTAAATGTAAAAATTGAAGAAGTCCTCCAGTATACTTTTAGTAATATTATTACCGATCCAGATGCGGATGACCAACTCAGCTTTAAACTGACTCTACAAACTCAAGATGCCAGTGGTGACTATCAAGATATTCCTGAATGGATCATCTTTGACCCACTGACTTTAACTATTACTGTCAGTCCACCTGAAGGAGTTGATGTTGGGCAATTAAATTTCTATTTGTGGGGGACTGACCTCTATGGGGTAGGTACAGGGGTCGGCGTGAATATAAATATTCAGCCATCTGCAAATACACCTATTCCTGGGGCAATTTATGACACATTGGGAAATGATTCATTGATTGGTGGTGATGAGGATAATATTTTCTTCTACACAGGGGGGAAAGATGTTCTACAAGAAGTTGGTGGTATAGACGTATTACGTTTTAGTAATGGAATTACCTTCAATCAGGTTGGATCTGGGCTAATGAAATCTGGGAATGATCTCATCTTGAAAGTAAATGGCAGCTCAGCTAATCAAGTTACATTGAAAAACTACTTTCTTGCGGGTAACAATTTAGTTGAAACGATTGACTTTGAAACAGGTGGCCAACTGACAGCGGAACAAATTTTTGGTGCATTTGGCTTAACCATTCCAACAACTGGTGGTGGTACTCAACCAGCTAATCCTGTCGGGGATACTATTTATAGTTATACAGCCGGAGAATTGACGATCAATGAACAATCTGGCACTGACAAAGTCATCTTTAAAAATGGGATTACTTTTAGTCAAGTTGGAAATTATCTGAGTAAATCGGGTGATGATTTAGTTCTTAAGATCAATGGTAGTAATACTAATAAAGTCACAGTAAAGAACTTCTTTCTCGCAGGAAATTCTTTAGTTGAGAACTTTGAGTTTGAGACGGGTGGAGCGCTTACTGCACAGCAAATCTTTGATGCATTTGGTCTCACTCTTCCATCTACTGGTGGTTCAGGTAATCAAGGATCAAGTGAAGTTGTTGGAGATACGACTTATAATTACACTTCTGGTGCGTTAACTATCACAGAACAATCAGGCAATGATAAAGTCATCTTTAAAAATGGTATTACTTTTAATCAGGTGGGAAGTTATTTGACTAAATCAGGTGATGACCTGATTTTGAAAGTGAACGGTAGTAACACCAATAAAGTCACAGTAAAAAATTTCTTCTTGGCTGGTGAGTATTTGGTTGAGACATTCCAGTTTGAGACTGGAGGACAAATTACTGCTGAGCAGATTTTTGGGGCATTTGGAATCACCATGCCACAGCAAAGTGCGCCAGCAAACATTCCACCTGAAAATATAGATTCAGATGCCTTTAACACGATCTATAACTATAGTTCAGGTGTGATGGTCATTGATGAAAAGCTGGGTACAGATCAGGTGCTTTTTGGCAATGATATTGCCTTTAGTCAGGTGGGTAACTATTTAACTAAATCAGGCGATGACCTGATCCTTAAGGTGAATGGTAGTAATAGTGACAAGATTACGGTAAAAGACTTCTTCCTTGGTGGTGCGCATGAGGTCGAATCTTTTAATTTCGAAACAGGGGGCAGTATTTCCTCACAGCAGATTTATCAGGTGTTTGGTGTGGACCGTCCTGTTAATGCTGAGGACGAAGTCACCAGTATTGTAATGGGTGATTCAGGTAACAATATTCTGAGCAGTGATGCAGCTGTGAGTGAATTATTTGTCCTAAATGAGGGCAATGATATTCTTGAATTGTTGCTCAATGCTTCAGGTGAAACTCCTGTCGACTTTGTGACTGATTTTGATATGACAGAAGATCAAATTGATTTGTCTCAAATATTAGATAATCATGCAAACAGCTCTAATCTTTCCGATTATATCGAGATTATTTATGATGCTAATGCAAAAACTAATACATTGAGTGCTCGTAATCAGCCAACCGAACTTTCGAAAGATCTTCTAATTTTTACTAACCAAGCTGACTCATTGTCTATAGCAGATTTAACAATGAATCAGTCCATCATCTATTAATATTTAAGTGTCGTAGGGTAGTTAGCTACCCTACAACTTTTATTTCCTATAATAATTATGAACTAAATTTAATAAGCTAAACTTATTCATATTACTTTTGGTGGTTTAATCTTATACCAACTATTTATTGCGATTTTTCTTACTGAGGCGTAATTATCAACTAAAGCTACCGTATCCCAATCTAGTATGTGCACTTAACTTTACGTGATGGTGTGAATTTGCAGGAATCAATTACTTCAGCCAAGCTGATGGATGAATAGAGTAAGGCAGCAGGGTTTTATCAGGAGGCTTTATATCATGTAGCACGGCAGAGTTACAGTAATGCCAGCTTTGAAGTGGGAAGTGAAGAGGGTCTGGATATTGTTGAGGAGTTTTACACGGATGAATCTAAATCAGAACAGCATCAGCAGTCCCATGATTTGACTCATGTTCAGGATATTCAGAAAGGGTTGCAGCAGTCAGTTCAGGCTTTGAATTGATTGGGTGGAAGCAGGACGTTTTTTCTTACAGCGAGCTCTATTATTTGAGCGAAATTGCGCTCGCATCATTGATTGGGAGAAAAACATCATGAATGCGTTCACAGGTCAAACTTTTCAGATGAATCAATTGCTTAAAATCTCACAAGTTTGTGAAATTACGGGGTTAAGTCGACCAACTATATATTTAATGATGAATCAGAAATCGCCACGCTATGATGTGACTTTTCCTAAACCGATAAAGTTATCTGTCAATCGTGTCGCTTGGTCAGCTTTAGAAATCAATCAATGGATTGAGACTAAGTTAGCTAGTCGAAAATAAGTGGGAGGCGAGAGCCTCCTTATTTTTTTGATAAAAAATGTGTTGTATTTGGGTGATAAATTGATTGCAGTAGTTAATTGAGCTAGGAAAGTATACTCTATGTGCTATATTGTAAAGAACTTAACAAAATTTTGTTGAATAGGCGTTTCTATGCTGCTCTATATTCGTTTTAATAATTTCTTCTCCTTTGCAGGAGAGGGAGAGTGGTCTTTTAAAGTTGGCAAACAGCCAGCTGAGTCTTTATATGATATTAATTTGAAAACTACCTATGATAAGTTTCGGTTAAATAAAGTAACTGGGGTTTTGGGAGCAAATGGCTCTGGTAAGACTCAGTTTTTAAAAGTTTTACCTTTTTTAAGTTGGTTTATTGCACGTTCTGCGAAACGACTAGAATCTAATGATGCTATTTTATTTTCTCCATTCAAAGGTACTGAAGAAAAGATATCAAATTTTGAAGTTGGATTTTTATTAAAAAACGAGGATGATTTATATGACGAGTATCGTTACGAGTTAAGTGTTACAACAAAGAAAGTTTATCGGGAAGCTTTGTATCAGAAAACTAGTCGTAGTTTTAGTTATATTTTTGAGAGAATAAATGATGAAGAAATTGTAAGTTATAAACACCGTCATTTCCTTTCACCCTCATTAGCTGATGATGCTAATACAAATGTTTCTTTGATTGCTTATGCTAACTTGTTAGACAGTCCGGTAGCTAAAAAAGTTGTTCATTTCTTTAGCAGTTTTGCTTTTAATGTTCATCCAACGGGACGAGAGGAACACTCTAGCGAGGCTTTAATTGAAGCTGCTGAGTTGTTTAATGATAATGAAATTCTTAAAAATCAAGTAGAAAATTTACTGTGTAAGTTCGATATTGGAATTTCAAAGTTAAAATTTGAGCAGGTTGTTTCATTTGATTTAGATCAACAAGCTAAAGAAGTTTTAATGCCAGTAGCAATACATCAATATGGCAATGAAGAATTAAAATTCTGGTTCATTAATGAATCTAATGGCACTCGCTCTGCTTTTATTTTGTTAAGTATAATTTTGCCAATTTTACAGAAAGGTGGTTTAGCAATTATTGATGAAATTGATAACGACTTGCATCCACATCTTTTACCTCATTTAATTGATTTATTTAAATTTGAACAAACAAATCCTTATCAAGCACAACTTATTTTTAGCTGTCACACACCTGAGGTATTTAACATACTTCAGAAGCATCAAATTTATCTTGTGCAGAAAGAAAATCAAGAATCAGAAGCTTGGCGTTTAGATGATGTAGTTGGTGTCAGGGCAGATGATAATTTATATGCGAAGTACATGGCTGGCGCATTTGATGCTGTTCCAAATGTGTGAGGTTATGCATTATGGCTAGAACTCGTCACATTAAAAAAACAACACTCATCATTGTTGCAGAGGGAGCGCACGATAAAGCCTTTTTAGATCACATGAAAAGTCTTTATGACCATCGGGATTCTGGTCAAAAAGTTACGATTAATTCAGCAGATGGTGGTTCACCTCACGATGTAATTAAGACAGCAATTAAAAAGACCAGTCATGCTGCCTATGATAAAAAATACATTTTTATGGATAGTGACGTTGCTATAAAGTAGCAAGATATTAGTTTAGCTAAGAGAAATAATATTATTATTTTACTATCTGAGCCTTTATGTTTAGAGGGTATGCTGCTAGATATTTTAAGGCAAAGAATTCCTGAAACTTCTGAATTATGCAAAAAGTCTTTACACCCTCAATTAGCAGGTCAACCAACAGAAGCAAAGAGCTATATGATACTTTTTCCTAAGTCTGTACTTGATCTTACGAAAAAACAAGCAGTTGTTGATTTGCGAAAGTTGCTTACCTCAATTTAGCCTGATAGATACATTGAAAAATGCTGACTGTCAGACTAGGATTGAACTAGTACATGAACCTAATAGAATGCAAAATTTGTTTTCTAAGTCATCGTTTAAGCTGTTAATAACAATCTGTGGTGTAGTGATATAATAGTTATACCGCCTAGATCATAAAAGCCCCATTCCGGACTTTAGTTTATGTGCGACAATCTAGGATAAGGTTTAATGAGCTAGTGTGCAATAACTCTAAATGATCATCCCACAGGTTATGGTTTTTTAGTAACGCAATAATCTTTGTATATTCAACCGATTGATGCAATGCTGTAGATGCAAATCCCGAAAATGCACGATCAGATTGGCAAGAAGTTAATAAATTTGCAAGTTTATTCCTTTCTCGTCTATTTAAAGTAGTTTTTCTCTCCATATCATAATAGATACTTTCAACCTGATTGATAACATAGTTCCAAGTCTCAAATCGGAGGCGCAATAAACGATCATCATTAAGATTTAATACATCCCTCGTTGACTCTCCAAGTTGTGTCTTAAAATAAATCCTACATACAGCTTGAGTTAAATGTTCTTTGGGATCGGTATCAAAAGGATTAATAATTGGTTCAGTAACTACATCATGAGTTCCTTTCGTAGTATTGCAACGCTTACAAGATGGTAAAAGGTTTTCCCAATCAACTACATGCTCTGGGTATGTATCCTTATCTTTAAAATGCTCAATTTCCATGTAAGCTGTACCAGTTTGTAATTGTGCTTCACAAAATGCACATTTAGATGAACTAGATAAAAGCAGGGCACTATGGATGTCAGTATGTTTCCAAACAGTATCTTTTTTGTTTATCTTAAATCGTTCAGTTAGTTCAGCTACTTTTTCATTACTTAAGTATTCAGGCTTCTCTTTTCTTTCCAGCTTAATCATGGATTATTCCCCAAGACTGTCAAGCTGCATTTGGAAAACAGGACGTAATGGATAATCAGGATGTAACATCTTATTCAATTCATTATATGCATTTTGTGCTTCAACTTTATTCATCTCATCCAAAGCATCTTCAAATCTTTTTTTAATCTCATTATATTTCTGTGTTCGAAGATCTGGCATTCCCATTATATCTTCTAGAATTTCCTCAATAGTCCAACCTTGATAGCCATATTCAGATGTTGGCAATTCGCGTTTTGACACGCCAGTTTCATTGCGCTCCAAGGCGATAACTTCACCACGTAAAGCAGTTTGTACAACATGTGGGCTATGTGTGGAAATAAAAAATTGCGCTCTTGGAAAAACTTCTTTTAAAACAGAACAAATTCTACCTTGCCATTCTGGATGAAGATGTAATTCAATTTCATCAACTAAAATAATTCCATCAAATTCATGTGCTAGCATATATGGTGATTTAAATCGCAACTCAATTTCTTTTATTATTCCAAATACAATCGATATTGTAGATTTAAAACCCGATGATAAATACTCATAATAGATCTCTCCACTCGGAGTATTTAACATGATTTCATTATCATTTGCATCAACCCTACTAAAATTAAAAGCTGGATTTAGAATAGAAAAACATCTTTTTGCAAGTGCAAAATTTTCTAATTGCTCTTTTTTTAATGCTTCTGGATGAGCTGAGTATAAATGCCTATGTAAAAACCAACTTTTAATATCTCTATAATCAATTCCATTAATTGATTGATGGGAAGCATGATCTTCTTGTTTAGTCTGATCTTTAGTTATAGCATCTAACTTTTGATAAGAAAATGTACGATCAACCTTTAAGGATATTAATTTAAAGGATAAATGTCCTAATCCATTCATAGGACTCCCTTGATCTGGTCTGGATTGATTAAAAAGTAATATAGGGTTAAGTTTATTCCCTCTATCATCGGTTACATTCCCATTAATTGTAGCCCTATTCGAATTAATGTTTTTTTTGAGAATATGTGAATATTGATTTGTAAAAATATGTCCAATACTATCCAATAAGGTTGTCTTGCCTACACCATTTTCACCACAAATAATGTTCATCTGTGTATTCAAAAATTCCAAATTTAGATGGGGTATTCCACCTACATCTGTTAGTTCGATGGAGTTAATTTTCATAATTTATCTACCGAAATTTTTTAGCTATCTTATCAATTAATAAGGGAAAAACTACTAGAAAGTAATTTTTCTTTTTTCTAAATTATCTACGCTGTGATGAATATTATCTCTAGTCTAGTTGAAGCATTGGTAATCCTCCCATAAATAACTGAATTTAAAAGTAGAGGTTAAGCAGCCATCAAAGGTGGTTTGCCTCCGTTAGCTTGATGTGGTCGTTCATGATTGTAGTGCCACAACCACTGTGTTGCATAATCTTGTACTTGCTCCAATGTATCGAACAAATGTTTGCTCACCCAACTATAACGCATTGTACGATTGTATCGTTCGATATAAGCATTTTGTTGTGGCTTGCCTGGTTGAATATATTCAATACGGATACCATGCTCAGCTGCCCAACGTACGAATTCGTGGCTGATAAATTCAGGTCCATTGTCGCAGCGAATCACAAGCGGTTTGTCTCTCCATTCGAGCAATTGGTTAAGTGTACGAATGACGCGCAGTGCAGGCAGTGAAAAACCTGCTTCAATCACTAAACCCTCACGTCGATAGTCGTCAATTACGTTAAGCAAACGGTAACTTCGTCCATCACTTAACTGATCATGCATAAAATCCAATGACCATACTTGATTTGGATGAGTTGGTTCCTTCAATGGTTCAGGTACATGTCGTTTTAATCGTCTTCTTGGTTTGATCCGCAGATTCAATGCCAGCTCACAGTAAATACGGTAAACACGCTTATGATTCCAACCACACTTCTCAACATGGCGTAGATAAGAGAAGCATAGCCCGAAGCCCCAATCTGTATTTTCTTCGGTGAGTTCAATCAATTGTTCTGCAATCAGTGCATTGTCATCGTTCAATTTGGACTGATAACGGTAGCAGGTTTCACTGATACTAAATGCACGGCAGGCCAAACGAATACTGACGGCATGATCACCAACG
Organism: Acinetobacter junii CIP 64.5; assembly: GCF_000368765.1. Taxonomy (GTDB): domain Bacteria; phylum Pseudomonadota; class Gammaproteobacteria; order Pseudomonadales; family Moraxellaceae; genus Acinetobacter; species Acinetobacter junii. The sequence continues at coordinate 1,107,642 of NZ_KB849655.1, read as the reverse complement.
GCTTGTTGTGCCATCTGACGACGACAAGATGGCTTTACCACTTTTTTGACATGGCTTCCTGAATGATTTCAGCTTTAAGCCGCTCTTCAGCATACATCTTTTTTAGCTTGGCATTTTCGGCTTCTAGTTCTTTCAATCGAGTAATTAATGAGGCATCCATGCCGCCATATTTAGCCCGCCATTTGTAAAAAGTCGCATTACTCATACCATGTTCACGGCAAAGGGTGGCAACAGGCGTGCCAGACTCCGCTTGTTTCAAAATAGACATAATCTGACTGTCAGTAAATTTAGATGTTTTCATGCAGAATCTCCTGCTTTGATCTTAAGAGAAAATTCTACTTTTACATCCTTTTATTTTTAGGGGGGATTACCCATTTACTTACCTTGTTGTAGTGAAGTATAGTTTATCAAATTTCTTTAATAGATTGATGGTTAAGTAATTTTAATCTTATGGATGTTAGTTTAACTTAATACGAAAGTAGATGGATACTTCTTTAAAGAGTTGAATGAAGCAGTTTAATATTTTCACAATAATCCGCCCAAGCTTGCATCATTTCAGTACGTTTGTCTAAGTGCTTAGTACGATTGTAAGCTGTTCCATGCATATCTCTGACTTTATGAGCTAGTTGTTGCTCAATCCATTCAACAGGGTATTCAAGTACTTCTTCTAAAATAGTTCTAGCAGAAGCTCGAAAACCGTGCCCACATGCTTCCTCTGATGTATAGCCTAAGCGACGTAAAGCCTGATTAACTGTATTTTCAGACATCGGGCGTTGCCATGTGGTAAGAGAGGGGAAAACGTATTCGCTGTTTGCCTGAGTTATTTTGGCAAGCTCTTTCAGCATTTGAACGACTTGAGTCGATAATGGAACGATATGTGATACACCTGTTTTTTTCTTGGTTTTAGGTGGCGTGTATTCCCAACGACCTTTTCCTAAGTCAATATCAGCCCATTTCGCATGGCGTAATTCGCCTGGGCGAACAAAGACTAGAGGAGCAATACGCAAAGCATATTGCGTGATAACTGAACCATCATAATGATCTAGATCATTTAGAAGTTTAGCAAACTCATCTGGATCTATGATTGCTGCCATATGTTTAGTCTCAGGTGTAGTTAAAACCCCTCTTAAATCTTGTGTTACATCGCGTTCACATAAGCCTAATGAGACAGCGTAACGGAAAATTTGACCACATTTAGTTTTTACCTTCTTTGCTGTTTCATGTTTGCCTTCTTTTTCGTAAATACGACAAATATTTAAAATATCCATTGGCTTTAGTTCATGGATAGGAATCCTGCCAATATGTTTGAAAATCACTTCAAATAAACGTTGTTGTCCTTTAACTGTAGCTTCAGCAAAATTCTGCTTTGTTGCCCATTCTAGAGCTACAATTGAGAATATATTCTTATTTGCATTTAGAAACTCATTCTCAATTCTTAATTTCTCTACTTGAGGATCAATGTTCTGAGCAAGTAATGTACGAGCGTCATCACGTCGTTGCCTTGCTTCTGCCAAACCAATGATAGGGTAATTACCGAAGCTTATAGAGTTACGTTTCTTTGTATAAGGACGAGCATAGTCAAAACGCCAGAATTTTTCTCCATTCTTGGTAATCATTAAAAATAAGCCTTTTCCATCAGATAGCTTTTGTATGTTTTCAGGATCAGCTTTGGTCTTTTTTATTTTGGTATCTGTAAGTGGTACAACAACTTTTGGCATTTTTGCGGTATTAGTTTATACGGTAAAACGAGTTTACCGTATAAATTACCGTAAAGAAACATGGATTTTGGTAGATCAATAGAGACAGTTATTAACTTTTATATTAATTAAAATATTGATTTATATTAATTTATTGTATTGTATATCTATGTAGATACTGAATTAGACCATAAAATGGTGCGCTCAGCGGGACTCGAACCCACGTCGGTCGCTTAGGAGGCAACTGCTCTATCCAGTTAAGCTATGAGCGCATAATTAAATGATTATAAACAAAAAAGTGATTGCCTTAGCAATCACTTTTTGATGAAACCGACTAGCTGTATTTAGCTCTTATTTTTCAAATTTAAAACACGATAAAGCACAAACATTAGAACGATCCAAATAGGAATCATGAGCACAGATTCCTTAAAGCCTTGCTGCCACATGATGTAAAGTACAACCGCAATAAATGCGAGTACAAGATAATTGCTGAATGGTGACCATAAAGCAGGGAAGCTCGTTGTTAATGCTTTTTGTTTGACCATCGCTTTAAATTTCAAATGCGTCAAACTGATCATTGCCCAGTTTAAAACTAAAGCACCCACAACCACATACATCAAATGACCTAAGGCATCTTCTGGTACGAAGTAGTTTAAAAGTACACATCCGAAGATGAGCAATGCTGAAAGCAATACGGCTGGAACAGGAACACCTTGTTTATTCACTTTAGCAAATACTTTAGGTGCATTACCTTGTTCAGCTAAACCAAACAACATGCGGCTGTTTGCATACATACCACTGTTATATACAGATAATGCTGCGGTTAAGATAATGAAGTTAAGTAGGTGAGCAGCCCAACCAATTCCCATTTGACTGAAAATCATTACAAATGGGCTTTTATCTAAGCCACCTAAATCAAGCTGATTCCAAGGCACAAGTGATAATAAAATTGTGAGTGAACCGATGTAGAAAATCAGAATACGGAACACAACTTGGTTGATCGCTTTAGGAATCGTTTTCTTTGGATCATTGGCTTCAGCCGCTGCCATACCGATTAATTCAATACCACCAAATGCAAACATCAAGAATGCCAGCATGAAGAATAGACCTTCAAACCCATTCGGGAAGAATCCACCATGATTCCAAAGGTTGGTAAATGAAGCCGTAGAGTTGGCATCCGCAGTGAACAGCAAGAACAGACCAAATAAAATCATCGCTACAACAGCGGTAACTTTAATAATGGCTAACCAAAATTCTGACTCACCATAGAATTTTACATTGGTGAGATTGATCGCTGTAATAATCACAAAGAAGAATAAAACTGACTGCCATGCAGCAATATGAGGCCACCAGTAATTGATATATTTTGCGACTGCCGTGAGCTCACTCATCGCAACGAGGATATACAATACCCAATAATTCCAACCTGATAAAAAGCCTGGAAATTTACCCCAATATTGATATGCAAAATGACTAAATGAACCTGCTACAGGTTCTTCTACGATCATTTCACCGAGTTGACGCATGATTAAAAAAGCAATCAAACCGCCAATCGCATAACCCAAAATAATAGATGGTCCAGCAGACTGGATGACTTGCGCAGAACCTAAAAATAAGCCCGTACCAATAGCCCCACCCATCGCGATGAGTTGGATATGGCGGTTTTTTAGTCCACGCTGAAGTTTAGAAGAATCGTTGTTCAAAGGACTGAGCTCGACGAGGAATAAGTGGATTATTCTAATAGATTGAATGATTTTCGACTAGTAAAAGTACAGACAGGCTATGACTGGAAAGTTGTTTTTAAAATTCATTTAAAATCTTATATTTGGGTGAATAGTAAACTAAGTGAAGTTTGTTTTCTGAGCATTTAAATCGGGCACTTGATTTTTAAACCGCGTATAAATGTTTCGATGCCATTGTTAATTTGTACAAAAATACTCAATATAGTGAGCACATTTTACCCATAACAATTGACCGAAAAGCAATTGGTCGTATGGCATATTTTATTGCTGTGCAGTAATTTTAGACTCAAGATTTACTTGCACCAAGAACATGATAAAAGGATGAAATTGACATGAGCTCAGTACCGCAAATCAAAGTCCCTGCAACATATATGCGTGGTGGCACAAGTAAGGGTGTTTTTTTCAAACTTGATGATTTACCTGAAGCGGCACAAGTAGCAGGCAAAGCACGTGATCAACTTCTTCTCCGTGTGATTGGTAGTCCTGACCCATACGGTAAACAAATCGATGGTATGGGAGGGGCGACCTCAAGTACCAGTAAAACGGTAATTTTGGCTAAAAGTACACAGCCTGAACATGATGTTGATTATTTATTTGGACAGGTTTCAATTGATCAGCCTTTTGTAGATTGGAGTGGTAACTGCGGAAACCTCACTGCTGCTGTAGGTTCTTTTGCAATTTCAAATGGTTTGGTGGATGCAGCTCGTATTCCTGAAAATGGAATTTGCACAGTTCGTATTTGGCAGAAGAATATTCAAAAAACCATTATTGCGCACGTTCCAGTGACCAATGGTCAAGTTCAAGAAACAGGTGATTTTGAATTAGATGGTGTCACTTTCCCTGCGGCAGAAGTTCAAATCGAATTTTTAGATCCTGCTGATGATGGTGAAGAAGGTGGGGATATGTTCCCTACAGGAAATGTTGTTGATGAATTGGTGGTACCTGAGATCGGTACTTTCCAAGCAACTTTCATTAATGCAGGTATTCCAACTATTTTCTTAAATGCAGAAGCGATTGGTTATCAAGGCACTGAATTACAAGATCATATTAATGGTGATGCCGCAGCACTAGCTCGTTTTGAAAAAATCCGTGCGTATGGTGCTGTTCAAATGGGTTTGATTAAAGACATCTCTGAAGCTGCTGCGCGTCAGCATACTCCGAAGATTGCTTTTGTATCTCAACCAAAAACCTATACATCATCAAGTGGTAAAACAGTTGAAGCTGCTGATGTTGACTTATTAGTACGTGCACTATCAATGGGTAAACTTCACCATGCCATGATGGGAACTGCTGCAGTTGCAATTGGTACTGCTGCTGCGATTCCTGGTACGTTAGTGAATTTAGCTGCTGGTGGTGGTGAGCGTGAAGCGGTTCGTTTTGGACATCCATCAGGCACGTTACGTGTTGGTGCTCAAGCTGAGTTGATTGATGGAAAATGGGCTGTGAAAAAAGCCATAATGAGTCGTAGTGCACGTGTTCTGATGGAAGGTTGGGTTCGTGTACCAGGTGATACCTTCTAAGCCGTTTTCATCAGTTTTAAACACCTCCATTTGGAGGTGTTTTTATTTTGTATAGCTTGAAAATACAAAGATAATCTATCGGGATAAATAGTGATATGATGTTGCCATTCTGACAGATGCTGTCACTTCTTCATTTATTCATTTTTCGAGGCAATTGTGTCGTCTATTTCTCCAGTTAATGCGGATGTTTTAAAACAAGCTCAACAACGTATTCAACAAGATTTATTGACAGCATTGGCTGCATTTTCTCTCCCAGAACCACTCAAAGCAGCTGTTCACCATGCCGTTATGCTTGGTGGTAAAAGAGTCCGCCCAGCTTTATGTTATGCGGCAGCTTCGTTACAGGCCAACCAAAACTTTGCTGCCGCACGTCGTGCAGCTGTCGCAGTAGAACTGATTCATTGCTACTCACTCGCACATGATGATTTGCCTTGTATGGATAATGATTTACTGCGTCGTGGTCAACCGACTTGTCATGTTGCATTTGGTGAAGATACTGCTTTGTTGGCAGGTGATATTCTGCAATCGATGGCATTTGAGATTTTAGGCAGTCGTTTATTTGACGATCAGGCACAAGGTACAGATGCAGCTGTTGTTCTCAAGCAAATGCAAATCTTAGCTACAGCAAGTTCAAAGATGGTTTGCGGTCAGGTTTTGGATCTCCAAGCTGAAGGTAAGCATGTTGCCCAAGATGAATTGGAAAATATTCACCGTAATAAGACAGGTGCTTTAATTCAGGCTGCCATCATGATGGGCGCTGTGACTATTTACTCTGGCACAGATCAGGCGATTCCAAAATTACGTCAGTTTGGTCAGAGCATTGGCTTAGCTTTCCAAGTTCAGGATGACATTTTGGATATTACGGCGAGCACTGAAACCTTAGGTAAAACCGCAGGCAAAGATGAACAAGTCCAAAAATCAACATATCCTGCTTTAATGGGTTTAGAGCAAGCACAAGCCTATGCACAAACCTTACATGATCAAGCATTTGAAGCATTAGAATACTTTGGTGAAAATGCCAAAGAGTTGATTGAGATTTCTAAATTTTTATTAGATCGAAAAAATTAATTTGGGGAAGTATATGAACGTACAAGCTTTACGGTTTGTGGGAACGCTTGAAGGCATTTCATTTTTATTATTGCTCGGCGTTGCCATGCCGATTAAGTATATTTGGGGAAATCCTGTTTTTGTCAAATATATTGGGATGGGGCATGGTGTTTTATTTGTACTATTCCTTGTGATGCTTTTAGTTGTTTGCCATCGAATGAAATGGTCTCTGTCAATCTTTAATTTGGGCTTGATTGCTGCCATTTTACCATTTGGCCCTTTTATCTTTGATCGTAAAGTTAAGCAATTAGCCGAAAAAGATCATTCAACGTTGATCGCAGAGTAAGATGTACTCAAGTACAAAAAAAAGCCATGATGATCATGGCTTTTTTTGCAAATAAAACGTTAAAAACAATTAACGTCCCATAAGACCACGAATTGTATTTAAAACATCGGCTGGTAAAACCACTGTTTTTGCATTATTCGATTTCGCCATATCTTGCATAGCTTTTACATATTGTTCGCCCAATAGGTAAGCAACAGGAATTTCTTTGTCGCCAACAGCATTGGTCACCATATTAATTGCTTTCTCTGATGCTTCTGCAAGAACAACTTGAGCTTCTGCATCACGACGAGAGGCTTCGAGACGTCCTTCAGCTTCCAAAATCGCTGCTTGTTTTTCACCATCAGCTTTCGTAACAGTTGCACGACGCTGACGTTCAGCTGCAGCCTGTGCTTCCATTGCAGATTGCATCGTATGTGATGGTTGAATATCTTGAATTTCTACAGTTTTAAGTGTAATCCCCCAATCAGAAATATCATCTGAAATAGCAGCCTTTAATTTCGCTTTGATATGATCACGTGACGACAAGGCATCATCCAAATCCATTTCACCTACGATCGAGCGCAGAGAAGTTTGTACAAGATTTTGAATCGCCCAAGTATAGTTTTCGATACCATACACGGCTTTTTCAGGTGTGGTCAGATTGATATAAGCAACGGCATTCATCACTAACACTGCATTATCACGTGTGATCACTTCTTGTGATGGAATATCTAAGACAATATCTTTCGTCGTGATTTTATATGCAACTTCATCTACATATGGAATCACAAAATTGAGACCCGGATTCAACGTGGTATGGTATTTACCAAGACGTTGAACAATCCATTTATAACCTTGGGGAACAATTCGAACCCCTTTAAAAATGGTTATACCAACAAAAGCGAAGAGCGCTAAAACAACAATAGTACCGACAGACATTAGAAACCCTCTTTATGTTTATGAAGTGCTATGCGGTTGAACAACTAAATCATTACCCATGATATCAATAACACGAACACGATCTCCGACTTTTACAGGAGCTGTGCTTCGACAGTTCCACTCATCAGAGCCGAGTACAGGCATTGGAAAACGCACCACGATTTGACTGTGATCCAGTCCAGTTTGGATGACCATCCCCACTTGACCAATGGTTGCTTCACGGGATAAACCCGCTTTGGTCTTATCAATTGAGAGTGGTTTTATAAATTTAAACCAAAGAATCGTACATAAAATCGATAAAATCCCCCAAGTGATCACTTGAGTGGTAAAGCCCATCATTGGGAAAAGCCAAAGTAAAATACACACCATCACTGCTGCTATACCAAACCATAGTGCAGCAAATGCAGGTAATACCAATTCTGAAAGAATTAACAAAATACCTAATACCAACCAGTGCCAAGGCTCAACTACAAATTCCATAGATTTGCTCGTATCGTTAAACGGTAAATAGAGGTGAAAAAATATTCACCTCTAGCACTGTAACAGATGATTATCTTTATGAATATATAAAGATAATGAATGTGTTTTAGAATTTTGGTCGAGGGGCAGGTTTAAATGCTGCAGGGGATTTTTTGAAGTTAGTAATTGCAGCTCGGATCGCTGTGATCTTGGCTTGAGCCGCCTTTTCACCTTCTAAGATAGCTTGGTTACTTGATTTTAGATCAAGTACACCGAGATGACCGACTTTCGGCTGAATCACGACAGTAGCTTGATTAAGTTCTTCGTTAATACTTTGCTGACCCATGATATTAATCGTCTGATCTAGTAATCCCCACATATTCATGGGTTTATCACCTGTAGGACGCGCAGAAATATCAACCGCGATTACGATATCAGCACCCATATCTTTCGCTGTTTTTACAGGAATAGGGCTGACTAAACCACCGTCGACATATTTGGTACCACCGATGACCGTTGGCACAAAGACATTTGGAATACTACATGATGCACGTACAGCTTGACCTGCATTGCCTTTAATAAATTCAGCTTTCTTGCCGTTGTCTAAACGAGTTGCTACAGCAGTAAAACGTATTGGGAATTTCTCAATCGGCTTGTTGGCAACTTGACTGTTGACATAATTCTGAAGTTTTTGCCCCATGATAAAACCTTGGCTATTTAAGGTGAGATCACGGATGTCAGACTCTTGTAGTTTTAATGCAAGACTTTGCATCTGATAAGGCGTTTGCCCACTTGCATAAATGCTACCAACAAAGCTGCCAGCACTGGTGCCGGTCACAATTTTAGCTTTAATGCCATGTGACTCAAGGACTTTGATGACGCCAATATGTGAAAAGCCTTTAGCACCGCCACCGCCTAATGCTAGAGCAATCACGGGCTCACGTGCTTTTAAGGTTGAAGTTGGTGGCGTTTTTTTTGCAACTTGATCACAACCAAATAATGTCAAGCTAACAAGTGCTAAACAGGAGAGTTGAGCAATTTTCATATCAAAAGGAGATAAAATCGACGAAAAGATGGGCACATCTCAGCAGATTTGCCCTCGATTTTCTAGTTTTTTTTCACAAGTTTTTGTAATGGCTCTGCTAACCAATTTGGATTTTTGGGAGAAAAATGTCCTTGGTAAAAACCCATAATTTTTTCAAGATCTTGTTGATAATGACCTGTTGGCGTAAAGGCACCTAAGCAGTAAATCGTTTTGTGGTCATAATCAAAAGAAAACATCACAATCGGAATGCCTGCTGCATGTGCAATATGGTAGAAACCACTTTTCATTTTTTCGGCTTTTTTACGCGTACCTTCAGGTGCCATTCCGACCCAGATTCGATCGCACTTTTGAATTTCCGCAACGACCTGTTCAGTCAAACCATTGGTACTGTCACGATGCACAGGGATTAATCCCGCCCAGTTGAGAAGGGGCTTAAATGGAGGCTTAAATAGTGTATCTTTGCCTAGAACCGTAATCTTGAGCCCCAAACCGCCAATCGCAAGAAAACCGTACCACCCATCAATATTAGACGTATGTGGTGAGATAATAGCGACTGCTTTGGGTAAGTTTGGAATTTCACCAACCACTTTCCAACCTTGACTTAGAAAGAGTTTCTTACACAATGCACGGCTGTAACTGGTTCCTCTTTGTGGTACTAGAGGCGGTAATTCAGGAAAATGTTGTGACATAGGTTCAGAAAAATAATGACAACTTTAATCATCTTAAACTCTCACTATCTGCATCGCATTGGCAAAAAATGAGATTTTATTGTGGTGGTTTTGAGAGGATTAGATAGTTGAACTTACAAAGAAATACTTTAGGAACAGCCTTACATGCCTAATCTTCGTCAAATCTATTTATTGCTATTTTCGTTGTATTGGGCACAAGGTTTACCTGTCGGTTTTATGACACATGCTTTACCTGTGATTTTAAGATCTCAAGGTGTATCTCTGGCACATATTGGCGGTTTTGGATTATTGATGTTGCCGTGGTCGATCAAAATCTTTTGGGCTGTATATGTTGATCGTTATGCAATCTCGAATTTAGGTCACTATCGCAGTTGGATTATTCCTACTCAATTCGCTAGTGTTGTTATTTTGGTGATATTGTCCTTTTTTCCGATTCATGCACTTGATCAACCTCTGTATTTATTAATCTTCTTTACTTTGCTGTTATGTATAAATCTTACAGGTGCGACACAAGATATTGCGACGGATGCTTTAGCTGTTAATTTACTTAAAAATGATCAATTACACTGGGGTAATACCTTTCAAGTGATTGGTTCTCGGTTAGGGTTTATCGTCGGTGGAGGTGTCGTACTTTGGTGCTTGGATTGGTTATATTGGCAAAAAACATTTTTATTGTTGGCGGTTTTAGTATTCCTGAATACCATTCCTATTTTATTTCATAAAGAACCTGAACGAATTAAATCGATAAATTCTAATAACAGTTCAAATCATTCAAAAATTGATGCGATTAAACAATATCTTCATTATTTTAGCTCGTCTCCACAGTTAAAAGCATGGTTGCTAGTATTAATCACTTTTAAGATTGTTGATGGATTGACAGGGCCTATATTAAAACCACTTGCTGTTGATTTAGGTTTAACTTTTTCTCAAATTGGACTTTATATTACAATTTTAGGTGCAGTAGCTGCATTGTTAGGCGCAGCAATTGCAGGGGGGGTGTTGAAATATCTGTCTAAGGCATATGCCTTGATTATATTTTCTATGTTAAAAATTCTAAGTCTATTTTTCTATGTTTATTTGGGTTATGTATTTGAACATAATAAAAAAATTGATTCTTCTGTAATATATGCAATCAACGCCTTTGAAGATGCATGTTCCGCGATGTTGTTGGTGGTCATGCTCAGCTTAATTATGAGTTACAGCCGTAAACACTTTGCGGGAACTGACTTTACTTTGCAGGTTTCAATTATGGCGACAGTCAGTGGTTTATTATATTTACTAAGTGGATTACTTGGTGATTTGCTTGGATATTACAATTATTTGTCTGTAATTTTTCTAATATCATTCATTTGTTTGCTACCAATTTTTAATTGGAAGAAATATGTAAATATTAATCAAGGTTGATTACAAATTTATAAAGCTTGGATATTAAACTGTAATATTTTGAGGTGACAATATAAGGATTTTCGATAAATGTATTTCTTCATTCAATTGTTTTTTAGCTCTATTTCTTGAGTCTAAAATATGATGAATAATATTGTAAATTACTGACTAATAAATATTTTTTGGTGTGGATATAATAAGAAAAGATAAGGTGTTAGTCTCGGCTAAAAATTAAACTTTAGTCGAAAATAGAATAAATAAATAATATTTTAATCGTTTTGTCATATAAAGTTAATGTGTAGGATTTGTTACAAATTTAGCTAGGACGTAAACAATGAAAATCAAAATTGTAACAGCAGCAGTGCTTGGTTTACTCGCAACATCAACATTTGCAGCACCAACAATCTATGGTGAGATTGATGCCAGTGTTGATTATTTACCAGAAAAAAATGCAACGATTGGAAATAAGGATGTTTGGGAAATTAGCTCAAATATTTCGTTCATTGGGATTAAAGGCGATGAAAAACTCACTGATCGTTTAAGCGCTGTATATGCTGCAGAATGGGGTTTAAGTGCTGATGGCGATACCACTGATTGGAGCCAACGTAACCGCTTTGTTGGTTTGAAAGACGCTCAGTTAGGTACAGTTAAAATTGGTAAACATGACACACCAGTCAAGCAACTCTCAAGTGTTGTAGATACCTTCAACAACTATGTTGCTAACAAAGCAGATGTAACAGGGATTTTTACTGGCGAAAACCGTATTGATAATGTAGTGATCTATGAGTCACCTGCAGTCAAAGTTCTTGATGGTGCATTTAAATTTAATGCTTTACTGGCAACAGGTGAGGCGACTGGGATTAAGCAAAGCAGTGGTGGTGCTAAAGTTGAAGGTCAGGGCTTAGGTGATGCTTGGTCAGCTTCGGTAACTTATGAAAATCCACTTTTTGTTGCGGGTCTTGGTTATGACAAAGCGATCCCAAGTACGTTCTTAGGTAAAGGTATTTTAAATGCATCTGATCCTGAAATTGCTGGCGGATCAGTGTTTGCTGCTGCAAATACAGTTCGTGCGATTGGCCGATTAAATCCAATTGAAGGTTTAGCGCTTAAAGCACTTTATCAAAGTTCAGAAGTTGAAGAAACTTCTTATGCTGATGCAGGTGATGCAACTAAATGGGCTGCAAAAGCTAAAAATATTGATGATGCACAAGGTTGGTTAGTTGGTGCTGAATATAACATTCCACAGTCTAAAAACTGGACAGTGAAAGCTCAATACAGCCAAAACGATACCAGTTTCAAAGACAACAGTGCAGACTTCAAAGCCAAACAAGTGATTGCTGGTGCTGACTATGCATTTAGCAAACAAGTTAAAACATACGGTTATGCAGGTTATCTAACGCTTGAACAAGCGGACAAAAAAGATAAGCAACCTGTAGCAGGATTAGGTTTAGAATTTAAATTCTAATATCTTGTATCTAAAAACACCCCCTAAGTTTGACTTAGGGGGTGTTTTTTTATTTCTATTTTATTATGTTGTAATATAATCATTTAACTGAATAAAATGATTTTCGATAATAAAACTAAGATAAATTTTAGATGGAAAGTAAATGGAATTCATTGTTTTAAAATGAATTATTTTGAAATATACTTTGATGTCTAGATATAGATCCATTGTTTTGTTAACTCTCAATTATTTAGTTTAAGTCATTTTTAAGTTTTTATTCTTATCTTAAGCAAGTTAAGAAATCTATTTTCAGACTGTGAAGATCATGTTCCTACAGAAACTCAAGACCAAATCGATATCCTTGTTTGCATTTAATCTATTGCTTGCAATATGGTTAGGTATTTTTCTTAACTTTGCTTTTTATGAAAAAATCCAATCGCTTACGCCCTATACTGGGATAAAAGCGGGAATGTTTGTCGCAGCATCCGTTATAGTCGTTGTTGCAGCTTATCATTTTATTTTTCAGCTTTTTAACTGGAAATGGACAGCAAAACCAATAGCGATTGTTTTAGTTTTTATTGGTGGCTTTGCTTCATATGCTGTGAATACGCTTGGTGTTTTAATTACATCAGAGCAAGTGCAAAATTTAATGCAAACTGATGTTGCTGAAGCACGTGATACATGGTCTTGGCATTTAGTTGTATGGACATTAGGAATGACAGTACTTCCCATCATTGCAATTTTGATGGTGAAGTTAAAGCCTGAACCAATGCTGCGTCAAATTGTAAAAAAAGTGATTGCTTCAATTGTTTCATTGGCTTTGGTTGGTGGATTATTGTTTGTTTTTTACGTTGATTTTGCAGCGATATTCCGTGAACACCGTGATTTGAAGGGAATGATCTCACCGCAAAATATGATTGCTTCATTTGCTTCATATTATAAGAAGAAAGCACCTAAAGAAAATTTACCGTTAGTGACTTATGGTGAAGATGCTTCAATGCAGAAAGCGAATATTGCTGCTTTACCTAAATTGATGGTTTTAGTGGTGGGTGAGACGGCACGTGCAGAAAACTTTTCTTTGAATGGTTACGCTAAGAATACCAATCCGAAGCTTGCGAAACAGGATTTAATTAATTTTGCTCAAGTGAGTTCTTGTGGTACAGCGACAGCTGTTTCCGTACCATGCATGTTCTCAGGTATGCCACGTAAAGAATATGATGAACGACTTGCAAGCCATCGTGAAGGTCTACTGGATATTGCAAAACGTGCAGGTTATCAAGTGACATGGATTGATAATAATTCTGGTTGTAAGGGAACTTGTGATCGAGTTGAACAATTTAAGATTCCAGAGCCAATTCAAAAGAAATGGTGTAAAGATGAAGAGTGTTTTGATGATATTTTAATTGATAGCCTGAAAGCTTATCTTGCAACAATTCCTAAAGATGATACGCGTCCACGCTTAGTGGTACTACATCAAATGGGTAGTCATGGTCCAGCCTATTACAAACGTATTCCAGCAGAATTTAAAGTTTTTAAACCAACCTGTGATACCAATGCGATTCAAGGTTGTTCGCGTGATTCACTTGTGAATAGTTATGATAATACCTTGCTTTATACGGATTATGTTTTGGACTCATTGATTAAAACGTTAAAAGGTCAAACACAGCACGAAGCAGGCTTGTGGTATTTATCGGATCACGGTGAATCAACAGGTGAAAGTGGCATGTATTTACATGGAGCGCCATATGCAATTGCCCCCACTCAACAAACCCATGTTCCAATGTTTATGTGGTTCTCTGATCTTTGGAAAAAACAAGCTCCAGAACAAATGAAATGTTTAGCGAAGCAAAATAAGAGTGAATTGAGTCAAGATAATTTGTTTCCAACGATGTTAAGTTTACTTGATGTCAAAACTAAGGTGATTGACCCTAAAAATGACATGTTAGCGACATGTTCTAACCCATAAGGTGAGATAAAGTCATGACCAAAATCTTGATGATAGAAGATGATTTTATGATTGCAGAGTCAACATTGACTCTGTTGCGCTACCATCAATTCGAGGTAGAGTGGGTCAATAATGGCGTAGATGGGCTATCCTTATTAGCAAAGCATAATTTTGATTTGGTTTTGCTTGATTTGGGATTGCCTATGATGGATGGTATGCAGGTATTGAGACAAATCCGTCAGCGTAGTGCACTTCCAGTATTAATCATTTCAGCCAGAGATCAACTGCAAAACCGTGTCGATGGATTGAATCAAGGTGCGGATGATTACCTAATTAAACCTTATGAGTTCGATGAGTTATTGGCACGAATTAATGCACTATTACGTCGAGGTCATGCAGAAACAGCACAACTTAAAAGTCAATCGCAGTTATTGAAAAATGGTGATTTGGTTCTTGATGTCGAGCAGCATTTGGCGACCTTCAAAGGACAACAGATTGAGTTATCAAACCGTGAATGGGCAATTTTAATTCCGCTTGTAAGCCATCCAAATAAAATCTTCTCCAAAGCAAATCTTGAAGATAAGCTTTATGATTTTGATAGTGAGGTGACCAGTAATACCATAGAGGTTTATGTACATCACTTACGTGCAAAACTAGGGAAAGATTTTATTCGAACTATCCGTGGTTTGGGTTACCGACTAGGACAATCATAAATATTTATGAAAATATCTAAGCAATACTCACTGAAAAAAAGACTGATTTGGGGAACCTCGGTCTTTAGTTTACTGCTTGGATGTTTATTAATTTTTACAGCTTATAAAACAGCTTTACATGAAGTTGATGAGATTCTTGATACACAAATGCAATATATGGCTGAGCGTTCGACTGCTCAGCCATTAACAACTGTTGTGAGTAAAGTTGAATTGCATCGCACATATCACGAAGAAGATTTGCTGGTTGATATTTGGGCTTATAAAGATCAAAGTCATTTATGGCATCAAACGCATCTATTGATTCCACCAGTGAAGCAAGCAGGTTTTTACACGCAAGAAACCCCACAAGGAAAATGGCGTGTTTATGTCATTCCGTTAAAAGATTATCAAATTCAAGTGAGCCAACAAGAGCAGGTACGCAAGAACTTCGCTTGGGAGTTGGCAGGCAGTATGTTTGTGCCATATGTGCTGTTACTGCCTTTTGCAATTATTATCTTAGCATTCATTATTAGTCTCAGTTTAAAACCTTTAGAAGACTTCAAGGCTGAATTGCGCAGTCGAGATTCGGATGGCTTAGCACCGATTGATAGCCAAGATTATCCGCAAGAGTTAATTCCAACTATTGAAGAAATGAATCATTTGTTTGGACGAATCCAACAGGCACAGGCTGAACAAAAGCAATTTATTGCAGATGCAGCACATGAACTCAGAACACCTGTAACGGCATTAAATCTACAAACCAAGATTTTAATGAGTCAATTCCCTGAGCACGAAGCTTTAATTAATCTAAGTAAAGGATTGGCGAGGATTCAGCATCTGGTGACACAATTACTGGCATTGGCTAAACAAGATGTAGGTTTAAATTTGATTGAGCCAAATACGGAGTTTCGTTTGAATGATGTTGCACTCAATTGCGTCGAGCAATTGGTCAACTTAGCCATGCAAAAAGAAATAGATTTGGGTTTTGAGCGTAATGATGTGATTGAAATGAATAGTTTGGAGTCAACGATTCATTCGATTATTTTTAACCTGATCGACAATGCGATTAAGTATACGCCTAATCAAGGCATCATTAATATTTCAGTCTATAGTGACCAAGACAATTTTGCATGCGTGCAAATTGAAGACAGTGGTGTTGGCATCGACCCTGAAAATTACGATAAAGTATTAAAACGTTTCTATCGTGTGCATCATCATCTAGAAGTGGGTAGCGGCTTAGGACTTTCCATCGTTGATAAAGCTATTCAACGTTTAGGCGGTACGCTGCAACTGTCTCGTAGTATTGATTTGGGTGGCTTATCCGTTTTAGTACGCTTACCAAAAATCTTAAATCATCACTGAGTCACTTTGATTTAAGTATTGCTTTCCGCATGCTCTCGAAGATAACGCAGAAACAACACACATTTTTGGATGCGTTTACCATCATTGCCGACGCGGTTTACATTGAGTCTGAGCACCCAGTTTAAGCGTTTTCCAACTTTACAAATGTCTTTATACACTTGTGGTTCAGCGAGTAGAGCTTGGTAAAGGATATAGCTTGCATCATTAAGCTGTTCAAATTCGAAATGATAGGCCGTCGAGAAAATATATAAAATCCAATCACGGACAAAACAATCGTGCAAGCTGAGCACGGATGCAGGATCAGTTTCGAAATCAATAAAACTAAAATGTCTTTCTTGATCGACTAAAATATTACGTGCAAAAGCTTCGCTTAAATAACCACCTTGCAAATGAACATATTGAACTGCTTGAATCGCTTGGGTAAATAAAGTGGTTTTAGCTGCTAAATCATCTTTGCAGTATGCAAGTGCTTGATCTAATTGTTTAACTTTACTTTGATGTTGAGCGCCAATATCTTCCAGTAAAATCCCTTTGTCAGAATGAGCAAGCACATTAGGTGTTGATACACCGAGTTGTTTGAGCTGTTGAATACGCTGATATTCACATCGAATCGCCGCCGCGCCACCTTGATTCGGGACAGGCATAATGGCACCAAGATTGAAAATCTTGGCAAGCCATTTCAATGGCGTATATAACCATAGACCATGACGTTCAGATGCTTTTTTTAACCATACTTTACCAGTATCGAGCTTATAAGCCTGAATAGATGCTTGTTGGGTTTTTAAGGTATTGTCTAAAAAAGTCTGAAAGTCATCCATTCGCAGCAAACTATAATTAGGTGATTGTATAAGGGTGTTTGATTGCTCACTTTACCACATCAGGCAAAACTTTCGGAGTATCAATTATGTTCGAGCGTATGAGATGGCGTTGGTAGGTTAAAGCATACACAACAAGATTGATTGCAAAGCAGATCCACGCTGTCCATAAATTATGGCTGAGAAAATGAGCACCACGCATCATCTGCGCCCATCCCATCGCAAAACCAAGTAGGATACCTGCAAATAAATAAAACCATGCTCGTTTTTGTTCATCGAGTCGATAGACAAAATAACCTGTTACCAGTGCAAAGCCTGTACTAGCATGTCCACCAGGAAAACAATGTCCTGCTGTAGCAGAAAAATCCCATGTGAAGCCTGTGGTTGTTGCAGTCGTCATTGCCCAAGGACAAGCATGAGCAGCATTTGCTTTGATTAGCCCGATCACACAAGTACATAACATGCTGACCCAAAACATATAGCCATATTTCCAGCGGTTTGCTTTGAGTTTTTCAACTTTGAAAGATGCTATCCATAATAAGAAAAAACTAATGTAGACCAGCGTTAAAACTTTTTTGACATAGGTGTGATTGAGCTTTGCTAGATACCAATCACCTTTTAGCGCAAAATCACCAAATGTACCTACCCAAGGTTGGATTAAGTACATATCTATGCTGCCCCCTACAGGAAAGACCCACCACAAAATAAAAAAACTGATTAAAAGTAAGAAACTGGTGAGCAGAAAAAATGGCGTTTTAATAATCATAGGATTAAACGTCGAAAAGTAAACAATCTATGATTTATTAAACTGTTTTAATCTTAAACAGCTCTTAAAATTGACATAAAAAAAGCGGCGTTTCCGCCGCATAAAACATTAAAACTTAAAACATTGATTCTTCAGAATTCGCTGAAATCTTATGAATCGAAAGGTCAGCACCACGATACTCATCTTCTTGAGATAAACGGATGCCCATAGTGACTTTTAAAATGCCATATACGACAAAACCACCTACCAATGCGATAGCAACACCTAAGCCAGTCCCGATGATTTGAGAAATAATCGATACTCCACCCAAACCGCCAAGCGCTTGCTGACCAAAGATACCTGCCGCAATACCCCCAAAAGCACCACAGACACCATGTAATGGCCAAACCCCCAAGACATCGTCGACTTTGAGTTTGTTTTGCGTGTAAGTAAATAGATAAACGAACATGCCACCAGCAGCTCCACCGATAACCAATGCACCGATAGGATGCACGATGTCAGAGCCAGCACAGATCGCTACTAAACCAGCCAAAGGACCATTGTGCAAGAAGCCTGGGTCATTTTTACCCATAAAGTTTGCTGCCAAAGTACCACCAACCATCGCCATTAATGAGTTGATCGCAACTAAGCCAGAGATAGCATCAACACGTTGAGCACTCATTACGTTGAAGCCAAACCAACCTACGATCAAAATCCATGAACCCAAAGCTAGGAATGGAATAGATGAAGGAGGGTGAGCACTAACACGACCGTCATTTTTATAACGACCATTACGCGCACCTAACAAGATCACCGCAGCTAAGGCAATCCATCCACCCATCGCGTGTACAACTACAGAACCAGCGAAATCATGGAAAGTTGCACCAAAAGAGCTTTCAAGCCATTTTTGGAAACCATAGTTTCCATTCCAAATCATCCCTTCAAAGAACGGGTAGATCAGGGCAACTAAAAGTAAAGTTGCGATCGCTTGTGAACGCATTTTGGCACGTTCAGCAATACCCCCAGAGACAATCGCTGGAATGGCAGCAGCAAAGGTTAATAAGAAGAAGCAACGCATCAGGTTATAACCATGATCAGCAGCTAAAACTTCACCTGCATGAAAAAAGTTTTGTCCATAGGCAATCCAATAACCAACAAAGAAGTAGGCAATTGCGGAAATTGCAAAGTCAGTCAGAATTTTACTGAGTGCATTGACTTGGTTTTTGTGACGAACGGTGCCTAGCTCTAAAAATGCAAAGCCTGCATGCATTGCCAAAACCAGTACTGCACCGAGCAGTAAGAAAAATAGATCTACGTTTTGCATAGTGGTGCTCAAAAAAAGTGCTAAATTTTATTTTGGTGCGAGTATTTGATTCATTTTTTGCACCAAAATAGATTTAGTAAATCTAAAAACTCAAGCTGTAGCGTCACAACTCAATTTGATGGATTTTGTGATGCAAAAAACGCACCAATTTAGAAAATAAATTGTAAATATGATGAAAATTGGTGCGTGTTGTCTGAAAAGCATAGGGCCTTAAAGATTGATACAAAGGAAGGCGAATCATTTGCATCAATAAAACACTTGAGAGCATGAGTTTGCACTTTGTTGGATTTAGTGTAGAAGTCTGAATCAGTTGCGATCAAATTTATTTGATTTTAATGAGTAGTTCATCGAATCCGAACATAATTCATAAAAAATACCTGATATATTTGAGAGATCAAAAAATCATTTGCGATAGGGTGCAATGAAAAAGAATATGTTCCAAATCGACACCTTTCGTAATCGTTTACTGATTGTATTTGCAGGCATGGCCCTTATTCTAGGGTTGTGTATTACCTTGTATATTGGATATAAAGCCTCAGCGCAAATGACTCAATCCAGTGGTCAAACGCTGTACGCGACGGCAAAAAATATTAGCAATACTTTGGCAAATTCTCTGACAGAACGCGAGCGGGAGATGGTGCTTTTAAGTGAGTCTCCATTTTTTATAGATACCGACTTTAAAAATCCTAAACTGCAATTGAAACTCGATCAAGTACAACAGTCGTATAAGTATTATCCATGGTTAGGAATTGCAAACCCTAGTGGGAAAGTAGAAGTTGCGGCCAATAAACTACTAGAAGGGGCAGATGTTTCAGCAAGACCATGGTTTATTGAAGGCTTGAAACATGTTTATTTGGGCGATGTACATGAAGCAGTTCTGCTTGCGAAAAAATTAAAAGCCATTAATCCCAATGAACCCATGCGTTTTATTGATTTTGCAACGCCAATCTACGACCCAAATACCAAAGTATTGAAAGGTGTTTTGGCCGCACATGCAGATTGGAGTTGGGCTCAGCAAGTTTTAAAAACAGCTTTGCCAGAAGATGCAGCTGAAAAAGGCATCGAGGTATTTATTGTCAATAAGCAAGGGGAGATTCTTTATCCCTATAAAAGTATTGGATAAGTTCAATTATCTGCGATCTCGCAGCAGCACAATCATTATTTTGTTGATACTTGGAATGAGGGACAGAAGTATTTGACCACAGATGTTGCTGTGATCTCAGATACAGAAATGAGCTTAGGATGGCATGTCATAATCCGTCAACCCGTGTCTACAGCACTTGCGGAGGTTCGTGCTTTACAGCAACAAATTGTGCTGATTGGTTTAATCGTCACCTTATTCATGCTTACTCTCACTTATCGCTTAGCCAATCGTTTTAGCCGTCCAATTGAAAATTTAGCGAAAAGTGCACATGCGGTCGAAGAGGGACAAGAAGATGTTCATTTTGAGGTAAATAGTAGTATTCGAGAAATTACAGGTTTATCACAGTCTTTAAATAGCATGACTAAAACGCTGTTAACCCAAAAACATCAGCTCATGGATGCCAATATCACGCTTGAACAAAAGGTACAAGAACGCACGCAGGAACTCGAACAAGCCAATATTGAATTAGAAAAATTGGCTCGGTACGACGCATTAACGGAATTATATAACCGACACGCACTCACGGATTATTTAGATTATTTGTACGCACAGTTTGCACGAAGTCATTTGGCTTATGCGGTGTTGTTAATGGATGTCGATTTCTTCAAAAAAGTGAATGATCAATATGGGCACGAAGTAGGCGACTTTGTTCTGAAAAGCGTAGCGCAACAGTTGTCCTCGACGGTGCGTGAGTCTGACTTTGTTGCCCGTTATGGTGGTGAAGAGTTTGTAGTGTTGTTACCTGCTACATCGCTTGAAGGGGCAGTAGCTTTGGCGGAAAATCTGCGACAGGCGGTAGAAAATGCGCCTATTTTGGATCATCACCCAATTTCCATCAGCATCGGAGTGAGTGTGGTACAGGCTGGGGATAGTGATGCACAGGCTGCGATGCGTCGTGCCGACCAATATTTGTATCAAGCTAAAGCACAAGGTCGTAACCGAGTGATTGGAGCTTAATTGCCTGCTTAGTGATGTAGCAGATCGGGGTGATCTGTTACACTACGACCTTCTGTTTTATCTTCTTCTGTTGCATGTCTTTCGATATAAAAATAAGCCGATCATCTAAAGATGAACCTTCACCACAGCAGAAAAAGCTGAATCGCCTGATTGATCAAATAGAACAGCAAAAAATCAGCCTTGCTGCATGGCAGAATGCACAAGCTGAGATTCAACAGCACACACGGCAAAAGCTGATGCCTGTGTATAGCGAGCTGCATGAAATCCTGTTTCAGCAGTTAGATCAGCTTTGGATGCTGTTACAACAGCATGAGTTTTCCAAAGCGGATATGCAGCAACTCGATGAGAAAATCGCACAACTTGCCCGTATGTTGAAACGTTCACAAATGTTGAATGAAGTACAGCTCTCACTTGTGAAGCAGATCGATACTTTTTATCAACAACATACTCAACAATCTGTTAAAAAGTCTAAAAAAGCACAGTCAGAAAAGTTTGAGTATCAAGCATCCTCTGAGCAGAGTATCGAACAACATGCAAAACAAGCGAGTGAACTAGAAGAAGACTTTGAGCAATATGCTGCGGAACAACAACAAGCAAGAGAGAAAGCTAAGCAGTTACGCCAGCAACAGAAACGTGAACAAGCTGAGCAACTGGCAGCACAATCACTTAAAACGGTGTATTTAAAAATAGCTGCCATGATTCATCCTGACCGTGAGCAAGATGAAACTAAGAAAGCAGAAAAAACCGAATTGTTTCAGCAAGCGAGTCAGGCGTATGAACAGCAGGATTTGTTTTATTTGCTCAAACTCCAGTTACAGCTTGAACAGAATAGAGGTGTAGGAACTAAAGAGCTATCAGCGGAGCAAGTGAAGTTTTATAAACTGGCTTTGGATGCACAAAGTCAGCAGCTTGAAAGTCAAATTGAAGAGATTTTAGATTCTTTTCAGTTGGCGAAAAAAGTAAAAGCCGAGCATCTGCATATCAGCGATGTGTATAAAGCGATAGATGCGGACTGTGCTGAGTTAAAGCAGCAGGTGAAATGGGAAAAGGAACGATTAAAGCATATGAAAAAAGTGAGTGGAGTAGAGATGTTGTTGGGGCATGGGGTGCTTTGATTTTTTAAGTATTTTTTCCTAAGAAAGAGAATAACTCATAGACTATTGAGCAGAAATTTAAATTTTATATGTCACGTAACATTTCTATATAAGATGCCAAAAAGTTACATGGATGCCATAATTCTCTGAACTAACTCTATTTTTTGTTCTTTTGTAAGATCATTCAAATCTTTTTCTATAAAATTATCTAAGCTCGAAACTTGTTTACCTTTCATATCTTTGTAACCCGCAAATTCTTGATAAAAACGGTTTAAATCACACATTTTGGCAGTTGCTTTTCCTTTCGGTGTATGGGCTTTGAGAAAATAATGATCAGGATATTCACAATGATTCGCAGGTACACGTTCAATATGTTCTTCATACTTATCAAATAAAGGATGAATAATCTTAAATCTACTACTTGTACTTGGGTAATTTGGACGATTACAAGCCCTCACTCCTTCAGTATGGGGATTTTGGTCTCCTTTCTCATGATTACAATCAGGGCAAATAATAATTAAATTTCTAGGTTCAAAAAGAAATTGGGGAAATATGGATTTAGGTAAAATATGTTCGACTTGCCAATGTAAACCATTTGTAGAAAAAATATATTGTTTACAGTAAAAACAAGTAAATTTCTGATCAGAAACATAGTGATTCCTAATTAATCTACGAAAATTATTAACATCTTTATTCTTCTCGTCATTCCATAGTTGATAACTTTTCTTATCATATCTATTAATAAAATCTTGTAGCTCAGTAGGAATTTGAAAAATTTCCATTTTAATCCCTATAGCTATTTACGAGATTGAAAAGAATTCTAACTTTATCCTCTTGGTCTATTTTTTCTTCTTTTAATAATTTATTTATATGTTTAAGAAAATTATTTGATTCGGTGTTTAGTATAAAGTCCTCTTCATTGTTTAGTTTATTCAATAGAAGAATAAGTTTTCTAATTAAATATTCATTATTTTTTCCAGGGAAATTAAAAACCTCTGATAGTTGAAAATCAGATGATCTATTTTTAAAACTTTCAATCGTTTTTAATGAATTATTAGTTAAATCAAGAATAAAGCTATTTTTTTCTGATATTCCGGATATGAGTTGTGGAGAGTGAGTTGCAATAAAAAAATGACATCCATAATAGTTTTCAGATACTAACTCAATAAGTTCAATAATTTTTTCTTGCCACTGTGGGTGTAAATTTATTTCTGGCTCATCTATGCATACTAATGAATTATCAGTGATTGTAGCTGTCAATCCTAAAACTAAACTTAAAACAGCAAGTTCTCCAGAGCTTAAATCTGTATAATTAAATATTTTTTTATCTTTAGAAAAGGATACTTTATAAATTCTAACGAGTCCTGATTCTATTAAGAATGATATACTTTCAAGCTCGTATAAAGATAAGTGAAGTAAGTCAAAGCTTCTTAAATTTTTTAAATCATATAAGCTATCTTTTAAACGTCTAAATATTTCATACTCTTCACTTGTAATGTTTTTAGAATTATTAAAGTAATTATTAATTTTAATATTTAAATCTTCTGTTTTAAAGCTATTGGTTGGTAGAATTGTACATTTCACATAGTGATCTAGTTTTAAGAAGTCTAAAATTGTCAATAGATTATAATATGGTTTTTCTTTAAAAGAGAATTGAGTTAAAAATGATTCAAAGGATTGAGCGAAGTTAAGGTTCGTATTTAGGTTCTTATGAAATTTAATATTATTTTCGTCAAAAAAATTAAAAAGATAATGATAGTTTTTTTTTGAAAAATTATTTATTTTTTTTCTGTAATCATAGCCACCAGAGTAAATAGGTGTTCTAGCTTCAAAAGCTAGTCTGGTATATTTGTTGTTTGATATCTGCTCTTTATTTGGAAGATCACGGTAGGAAGGGAATTTATGATATTGAGTGTTAGAAAGAGCTAAAACTTTATCAAATTTATCTTCTTCTAATGCATGAATTATAAGACTTCTTAAAAGTCGACTTTTACCAACAGAGTTTTTACCCACTAAAAAAGTAAATATATTGGTATTTTGTAATTCAAAATCATTGTCTATAAATTTAAGAATATTTTTATTTTGTTCTAATTGATATATGATTGGCATAAAATCCCCCTCAAATTTGAAAGGGATTCTAACTTAAATGCTAATTAAATTAAAGTGTTACAGCGCAGCAATTTGCTCCATACTTGCTTTAATTTTGCTTAACTGATCAGCAAACTCAGCTAATTTCACTTTTTCACCTTCAACTACGGCTGCTGGTGCTTTAGCAACAAAACCTTCGTTAGAAAGTTTAGTTGCGATTTGGTCATGTTGCTTTTGAACCTTATCCAAGTCTTTCTGCAAACGACCCAATTCAGCTTTAGGATCAATCAAACCTTTCATCGGTACAAATACAGATGCATGGCTTACAACGCTAGAGCATGAGAGAGGTGGCTCTTGCTCATTGGTCAAGAACTCAATGCTTTCAACTTTTGCGAGTGCTTTGAACAACGCTTCGATACGGATGATTTGCTCACGTTCTGCATCAGAAATATTCTTAAGCAATACAGGTAATAAACGTGCATTACCTAAGCCCATTTCACCACGAATATTACGTACTGCACCGATCAAACCTTGTAACCACTGCATATCTGCTTCAGCTTGATCATTGATCTTCGCTTGTTCAGGAACAGGGTATTGCGCAGTCATAATCGTAGCACCGCCTTTGCCTAACATCGGCGCAAGGGTTTGCCAGATTTCTTCTGTCAAATACGGCATTAACGGATGAGCCAAACGTAAAGACGCTTCCATCACGGCAAGGAGTACACGGCGAACTTCAGCTTTACGCTCTTCTGACACATTGGCATCGTTAAGCACAGGCTTGGTCAGTTCGACATACCAGTCGCAGTATTCATTCCAGATAAAGTCATAAATCGCTTGCGCCGCAAGGTCTAAACGATAGGTGGCAAATGCTTGATGAACAGCAGCTTCTGCTTTTTGTAAACGGCTGATGATCCATTGTTCAGGAAGTTCCCAAAGATCAGGACGAGCTTCTTGACCAACGGTTTGACCTTCGACATTCATCAGAACAAAACGGGTTGCGTTCCAGATTTTATTACAGAAGTTACGGTAGCCTTCAACACGTTTTAAATCGAACTTGATGTCACGACCTGTGTTTGCAAGCGCACAGAAGGTAAAACGTACTGCATCCGTACCATAGGCATTGATGCCTTCTGGGAATTCCTTACGGGTTGATTTCTCAATCTTCGCAGCATCTTTCGGATTCATTAAGCCCGTGGTACGTTTCGCAACTAGGCTTTCTAAATCAATACCGTCGATCAAATCGAGTGGATCAAGTACGTTGCCCTTAGACTTCGACATCTTCTGACCTTCACCATCACGGACTAAGCCATGCACGTAAACCGTCTTAAATGGTACTTGAGATGAACCATCTTCATTTTTCATGAAGTGCATGGTCATCATGATCATACGTGCAACCCAGAAGAAGATGATGTCAAAACCTGTCACCAATACATCAGTCGGGTGGAACGTTTTAAGGAAATCGTTGGCTGCATCTTTCTGTGCATCGCCAGTCCAGCCTAAAGTTGAGAATGTCCAAAGTGCAGAGGAGAACCATGTATCCAGTACATCTTCATCCTGATTTAATTCAATGTCAGCAGCGATGTTGTTTTTGGCACGAACTTCTTCTTCGTTGCGTCCCACATAAACATTACCTTCAGCATCGTACCATGCAGGAATACGGTGACCCCACCACAGTTGACGGGAAATACACCAGTCCTGAATGTCTTTCATCCATGACATATACATATTGGTGTATTGTTCTGGGACAAACTTGATACGACCATCTTGTACAGCGTCAATTGCAGGCGCAGCCAAAGGCGCAATTTTCACATACCATTGGTCTGTGAGTAATGGTTCAACAATCACGCCTGAACGGTCACCGCGTGGTGCTTTCAAGTCATACGGATCAATCTTGTCCAGCCAGCCTTCAGCTTCTGCCTGTTCAACCAGTTTTTTACGGGCAGCAAAACGCTCCAAGCCGATATAATCCGCAGGGGCAGGCAACAGTTGTGAAATTTGCTCACCCGCTTTGGCGATATATTCAAACTCAGCCAACACTTCGGCATTTTTGTTGAAGATATTGATAATCGCTAGACCACAACGTTTACCTACTTCATAGTCATTGAAGTCATGCGCAGGTGTGATTTTTACACAGCCTGTACCGAAGTCTTTTTCAACGTATTCATCTACAACAACTGGAACTAAACGACCTGTGATCGGTAGAACAATGTTTTTACCGATAAGGTGTGCATAGCGTTCATCTTCAGGATGTACTGCAACTGCTGTATCGCCCAATAATGTTTCAGGACGTGTGGTTGCCACCACAAGGTAGTCATTACCATCTTTGGTTTTAAGCGATTTGTCTTCAAAGAAATATTTAAAGTGCCACAACGAGCCTTTTTCTTCTTTGCTTTCAACTTCAAGATCAGAAAGGGCAGTTTGTAGTTTTGGATCCCAATTCACCAAACGCTTACCACGATAGATCAAACCATCTTCGTGAAGTTTAACAAACACTTCTTTCACAGCATTGGATAAACCTTCATCCATCGTGAAGCGTTCACGTGACCAATCGACTGATGAGCCTAAACGACGGATTTGACGTGTAATTGTTCCGCCTGATTGTTCTTTCCATTCCCAAACTTTGTCGATGAACTTTTCACGACCTAAGTCATGGCGGTTAATCCCTTGGAGACCAAGTTGACGCTCGACGACCATCTGCGTTGCAATTCCCGCATGGTCAGTTCCAGGTTGCCATAAGGTATTTTTACCCATCATACGGTTATAACGAGTCAGAGCATCCATGATGGCATTGTTAAAGCCATGACCCATGTGCAAGCTACCCGTAACGTTTGGTGGTGGAATCATGATACAGAATGATTCACCTTGACCTGATGGTTTGAAATAACCGTTTTGTTCCCAGATTTGATACCACTTCTTTTCGATCTCGGTTGGATCGTAAGTTGTTGCGATATTTTGAGCAGATTGAGCGTCAGTCATAGTACAGAAGATCAAAATAGAATAAAAAATTGCGTCTATTGTAGCAAAAAAATGATGAATATTTTCATCAAAAAAAGTCGATGAAAACAGTTGGTTTTTTTCTTGAAAAAGTTAGATTTATGTATGTTACATCACACAATTAAAAATGTTTAAGCATAAAACAACGATATTAGGACTTACGCATTGACGGATTCAAAAAAGTACTAAAATACTTTATAAAGTATCTGTGATCAGACGAATTAAACATGCTTCTACAGCAACTTGTACTCTACCCATTTATATGGGCTTTCTCATGGCAGAACCGAACTCTATTAGCTGCACACAACTTGCCGAGACTTATAATATCTCGCATGATAGTGTAAATCGCTTTCTAGAGCGTGAAGATTACACACCTCACGACCTATATCAAGAATCAATTCAACATATTGATAATAACAAACTTATAGTCAGTATTGATGATACTGTTTTAGATAAACCATATAGTCAACATATGGACTTAGTTAGCTATTTTTGGTCAGGCAAACACCACCGATCCGTCAAGGGTATTAATCTGATTACCTTGTATGCGACAGATCAAAATGGTCAAAATATTCCAATTAATTTCCGAATTTATGACAAATCTGAAAGTAAAACCAAGAATGATTACTTTATGGATATGTTAAGTGAAGTACTCAGTTGGGGTGCAAAGATTCAATTTATTACAGGTGATAGTTGGTATTCATCGACTGGAAATCTAAAAACCATAAGAAAATATGGTATTCGATTTATGTTTGGTATCGACTGTAACCGTAAGGTTTCCCCAGAAAAAGGACAATGGTTTCAACTGCGTTTATTGCCAGATTTCCATCAGGATCAAGTAGTCTGGCTCAAAGATTTTGGCTTTGTACAATTATTTAAGACTCAGTTAAAAGAACAGCAGAGGTTTTATATTGTGCATCAAGATGAAGATGATTTATTGTCCTTTGAGGGTTTTCATGAATTACATTCAAGTCATTGGAAAATAGAGCAATATCACCGGGTGATCAAACAGGTTTGTCATATTGAAAAGTTTCAAGTAAGACGATCTAAACTGATTTTGAATCATATTTTTTCAGCCTTGATGGCCTACGTTGAGATACAAAAGAACCATTTTGAGCGGATCTTTGAAAATATATATCGTTGGCAGAAGAAATTATTTAGACCAATGATCAAAAACTTCATTGATGACTTTATTCTCGATAAAAATCATCTGCTACCACAGAGAATCTATAAATAATAGTGCGTAAGTCCTAGATATAAAAATATTAAAACTTAAAAAAGGACGGTTACGATGAGTTATTCAATTCTATTAAAAATTAATGAAGCAACACACGGTCAACCATTTTTGGCATTTATGCATGTTGATCGTGAATAGAATGTGGTAAATTCAGCATTTGAAAAGCCAAAAATGAAAGAAAAACAGAATCTAAGGATGAATAAGGGCTTATTGAATAAGCCCTTATTTTATGGAATCTAGAATAGGGTGATTAGAATGAACACTGCCGTTTTTTTAAATATTCATGCCGATACATACACGCGATTTGCTCACATCCGTACGCAGCTCTTACAGGGTAGTAAAGAAAGCCAAGCAAATGCTTTGGGGGCAGTTTTATCTGAAATTGCATGTGAAGTGATAGAACAAGTTTTTATGGTGCTATTGCAAGACAATCAACATCACTCACTCACAGGTGAATCTGAAAAAGTGATTCAGCAGATTTTAGAAGCAATCCGAAAATATATGCCATGGTCAGTGTCATTCTTTGGGAATGATCGTCTAGTTCCATTGATTGAACATTTATCTAAAACAATTCGAGTTGAAGATGAGTCGGTATATATGACTTATCCGATTGAGCAACAGTTGACTCAACAGGTTAAAGCTTCGAGTCAAAAATTAGCTGAAGGGGAAAGTCGGGAAATTGCCAATTCACTGAAGTTGCTCACAGAAGTGATTGATGTAGGTGTCACTCATTTAATTCGTGAGCCGAAAAAGAGCCTAAAATTTAATTTTGTAGTCGATAAAACCTTAAATGGTGTCATTAATATGACGACACATTTAGGGTACAAGCGTTTAGAAAAATTAGGTACTCAACTTGATCAACAAGCTGCGGCAACTTATGTAGATCACTTTCTTAAATTTATGCGTCACCCTGCATAAATAAAGGAGATATATGACATGGCGAAACTTAAAAGTCTTGAAAATAAAGTCGTATGGATTACAGGTGCATCTTCGGGCTTAGGTAAAGCTTTGGCACGAGAGTGCGCTTTACAAGGTGCTCAAGTTGTACTGACTTCACGTCGTTATGATGAGTTGGAATCGGTTCGAGTGGGTTTACTTAAGCCTGAACAGCATCTTTCAATCGCTGCTGATATTACCGATGAAGCTCAAGTCCGCCATGCACATGAACGAGTTCTCGCAACCAAAGGACGTATTGATTGGCTGATTAATAATGCAGGCTTGAGTCAGCGTGCGTTGATTGAAGAAACGAGTATGCACACTGAACGTGCCATCATGGAAGTGGATTATTTCTCCCAAGTGTTCTTTACCAAAACCGTATTACCCACTTTGCGCAAACAAAAATCAGGTCGGGTGGTATTTATTTCGAGTGTGGCGGGTCTTTTAGGAACCCAATATCGCGCGACTTATTCTGCGGCTAAGGCTGCAATTCACATGTGGGCCAATAGCTTACGTGCGGAAGTCGCCAAAGAGGGAATAGCAGTTTCAGTGGTTTTTCCTGGTTTTGTTAAAACCAATGTTTCATTTAATGCTTTAAATGGTGAGGGCAAACCACAAGGACATCAGGATGAAGCGATTGAAAATGGACTTGAAGCCGATGTATTTGCTGAACGAGTAGTGAGTTCATTAATGGCAGGTGATGAATATATTGTTGTTGGCGGGAAAAAAGAACAACTCGGAGTATTGGTCTCTCGCTTATCACCAAGCTTGTTATATAAAATGATTCGTAAAACACGAGTTAAATGATAGTGCAAACACCTAAGAAAGCTGTTTTTAATTGGAGTGGCGGAAAAGATTCTGCCCTCGCACTTTATACCGTCTTACAGCAAAAACAATTCGAAGTGGTTGCTTTGTTGACTACAGTCAATGAGGAAACGGAATTGTCATCTATGCATGCGATTCCATTTTCATTATTGATGAAACAAGCTGAAAGTATTGGTATCCCTCTTTATCCTGTATTTTTACCCAAGAACCTACCTGTTTATGAGCAGCGCATGTTAGATGCTGCTCAGCATTTCAAGGCACAGGGGGTAGAACATTTTATTTTTGGTGATATTTATCTTAGTGACGTGCGTAAATATCGAGAAGACCGTTTACATCCTTTAGGAATTGAAGTGGTCGAGCCAATCTGGAATCTTGATTCAACTGAAGTGATGAAACACTTTTTGGATTCAGGCATTAGAACTAAAATCATCGTCACAGATGCTAGTAAATTGGATCGTTCTTTTATTGGTCAAGATATAGATGCAGCATTGATAGAACGGATGCCTGAGGATATCGATATCTGCGGAGAAAATGGCGAATACCATACTTTTGCTTATGCTGGAGCATTGTTCAAACAACCCGTTGAATTTGAGATTGTAGAAACTCGTCAAATGTCTTATGACTTTAAATTAGAGAATGGGGAAGAAAAAACCTATCACTATTGGCAAGCGATTTTTGCATAGTAACTGAGTTGTCCTGATGCAGCATGTGCAACAGGACATACGTCTTCAAGATGGCTAATAGATCGCTGTTCCATATGCAAACACTTCAACCATCCCACCTTGCATACCGAGTTCAGTCGTGCTGAGACGAACCCCCATGATATGGCTAGCACCGATTGCATGTGCTTCTTGCTTGAGGCGGAGCATCGCTTCACGACGTGCACGTTCAACCACACTTTCATAACTGGTCAGGCGACCGCCGAAAAAGTTTTGAATATTGGCAAGTATGTATTTAAAGTAATCATGTGAGATGACGACATTGCTACTCACCAATTGCCCCTTTGCTGATGTTTCAACAAATCGATTGGTATCAATTCGAATATGGGCAAATTTTTTTTCTTTTTCATCTAGTTCACGTAAATGTTTTTGTTCGATATGACGACCAAATCCCCATCCGACTGAAAACAGAATCAAGAAAAGAATAACCTGAAAAATTAATCCACTCATAGACATGCCTAAGCGCTAAATGGATCAGGAAGTTTTGGTGTGATCGGCTGGACGACGACAGCTGTTCCATAGACAAAGAGTTCAGATGCACCTTGAGCGATATTTGAGGTCGAGAAACGAATACCGACGATAGCATTGGCACCTAAAGCACGTGCTTTATCGATCATACGTTGTGTCGCTTCTTGGCGAGATTCTTCAAGCAACTCTGTATAGCCTGTAAGTTCACCACCAACAATGTTTTTTAATCCTGCCATAAGATCTCGTCCAACGTGTTTACTGCGTACCGTACTGCCGTAAACGACATCTAGCTGACGTAAAATCTCGTGACCAGGAACTGATTCTAAACTGCTTAATAACATAGCGTTTTTCTAAGTCTTTAATATTTCAGTATTGAAGATAAGAAATATTCCGCACGCATGCAATAAAAAAGCTCACCGAAGTGAGCTTTTTTTTGACAAAGTTTTTTATTATTGAGCGCTATTTTTTTCAGCGCTAGATGGTTGGCGTGCAATCGTCTCAGTTGAAGACGCTTTGAGTCCACCACCTAAGGTTTTATAAAGCTCAACCTGATTATTTAAATCAGCTTGTTGCAATAATAATAAGCCTTGTTCTGCTGAATATGCTGAACGCTGAGCATCTAACACCGTTAAGTAGCTATCAATACCAGCACGGAAACGAGCATTAGATAGTTTATAAGTGGTGTTAGTGGCATCAACTAAGCGGCGTTGAGCACTCAAACGATCACCAATATTGGCACGAGTTGCTAAAGCATCATTCACTTCACGGAATGCAGATTGGACTGACTTTTCATAATTTGAAAGGGCAATCTTCTGATCTGTTTCAGAAATTTTGACATTCGCACGACGTGTACCCCAATCAAAGATTGGCATATCGATGCTCGGACCAATTGACCAAAGTGCGTTGCCAGATTTAAACAAATCACTTAAATCTGTTGATGCATAACCTGCTGAACCCGTCAAACTAATCGTTGGGAATAGTCGTGCTTTCGCAGCACCTATATTTGCACCCGCAGCACTGAGTTGATACTCAGCCACTTTGACGTCAGGACGATTATTCAACAAGTCACTTGGTAAGCCTGCTGTCAACACATTCTTTTGTGTGATACGAGCAACTTGTTGTTTTGGTAACAGGTTTTCAGGAACTGGTTGACCGACCAATAAATTCAACAAGTTTTGAGCTTGTGCAATCTGGGTTTTGTAGTTAGCTACATCGTTACGTGCAGTTTCAACTGAAATCTGAGCTTGACGCACAGGAATTTCACTATCAATTCCGACATCGAAACGTTTTTTGTTCAAGTTAAACGACTCTTGCTGTGCTTTAAGCGTTTGCTCTGCAAGTTTGAGTTGTGCACTGGCGAATGAATAATTCAACCATGCTTGTGTCACTTGTCCAATTAAGCTGATCTGAGTCGCATCACGCGAACTTTGTGTCGCAAGATAACTATCTAAAGCAGCGTCTTTCAAACTACGAACTCGACCCCAGAAATCTAACTCGTAAGCCGTTAAACCTAAACCAACTTGGTAAGTCGAGTAGGGGTTGTTAGGATCACGAGATGGCGTGACTTGGCGAACCGCACTACCACTTGCCCCAATCGTTGGTAATTGGTTGTTTTCTGAAATTTGGTACTGCTGTTGGGCTTTTTGAATATTCAACGCCGCTGTACGCAAGTCACGGTTATTGGCAAGTGACATATCAATCACTTGTAATAAACGAGGGTCAGCAAAGAAGTCTTTGTAGCCTTGTTCTGCGATAGAAGTTCCAGAAGCATTACTATATGACGCAAAGCTTTCAGGAATAGCTGTGTTCACAACAGGCTCTGGCCCACGCATGCTTTGGCAGGCAGCCAAAGACAGCGCGAGTGCAGAGATTGCAATGCCACGACTGGAAATAGACCAAACAGTTTGCATCACGATCAATGCTCCTGAGTATTTAAAGTTTTAGGTTTGTACTTAAAGATACTACGAATCCACACGAAGAATACAGGGATGAAGAAGATACCTAAAAGTGTTGAAGAAATTACGCCACCCAGTACACCATAACCAACAGAATGTTGACTACCTGCACCCGCACCACTTGCAAGGGCTAATGGTAAAACACCAAATCCGAATGCAAGTGTAGTCATGATAATCGGACGTAAACGCATTTTTGCAGCATGTAATGTTGCTTCAAATAACTCTTCGCCTTTTTCTTGCAGCTCTTTTGCAAACTCTACGATCAAGATCGCATTTTTTGCAGAAAGACCAATCACGGCTACGATTGCGACTTGGAAATAAATGTTAAAGGATAAGTTTGGATCACCTTTAATCACCATTCCTAACCATGTCATCGTGAAAGCACCAATAATACCTAGTGGTACAACTAACAATACCGAAATTGGAATCGCCCAGCTTTCATACAATGCTGAAAGACACAGGAACACGATCAATAATGAAAGAATGAGTAATGGAACTGTTTGGTTACCAGAATCACGCTCTTCCAAAGATAAGCCTGTCCATTCATAGTCGAAACCTTGTAAGCCCATCGATGGTAACTTACCAATGATTTCTTCCATTGCTAACATCGCGTCACCTGAGCTGACACCTGGTGCAGGAGAACCTTGAATGTTCACAGAAGATACGCCGTTGTAACGTTCTAAACGTGGTGAACCATACGTCCATTCACCTTTAGCAAAAGCTGAGAATGGAACCATTTCACCTTTGTTATTGCGTACATACCATTTGTTTAGGTCTTCAGGCATCATGCGAGTATCGGCTTCACCTTGAACATAAACTTTTTTCACACGACCACGATCAACGAAGTCATTGATATAAGAACCACCCCAAGCCATGCTCATGGTGCTGTTAATATCACTAATACTCACACCCATTGCACCAGCTTGCGCTTGGTCAACTGTGATTTTGTACTGAGGAGTATCCTCTTGACCATTCGGACGTACACCTGCAAGACGTTTGTCTTGTGATGCCATACCTAAAATAGCGTTACGAGCAGCGATCAGTTTTTCATGACCTTGACCACTTACATCTTTCAACTGAATATTAAAACCAGACGATACGCCCAATTCAGGCATTGCAGGAAGCTGTAATGGCATGATGTAAGATGCATCTTTTACGATCATGTTCAATGCCATACCACGTTGAATGATGGCACCAATTTGTGATTCAGGTGTTGTACGCTCGCTCCAGTCTTTCAATTTGATGAAAGCAAGACCAGCATTTTGACCAACCCCTGTAAATGAGAAGCCAGACACAGTAAAGATCGACTCTACATGCTCTTTTTCCTTATTTAAGAAGTAATCAGTCATAGTGGTGATGACTTTATCTGTTCTTTCAAGACTTGCACTCGGTGGTAATTGAACAAGTGTCATAACAACACCTTGGTCTTCTTCAGGTAAGAAAGACGAAGGCAACATCTTGTATAAACCAACTAAAGCAGCAATAACAACGATATAAATGACTCCAGAGAACAACTTATGATGGGTCATACGGTTGACGCCACCTTGATATTTCTCTGAAAGTTTTTCGAACCCACTATTAAAACCACGGAAGAAACGCGCAAAGATACTGTTGCTTTGTTCTTTGTTTGGATCGTGTTGTTTTAATAACGTTGCACAAAGGGCAGGGGTAAACGTTAACGCAACGATCAAAGATAAAATCATTGCCGTTACTAAAGTGATAGAGAATTGACGGTAAATTACACCAGTTGTCCCCCCGAAGAAGGCCATTGGTACGAATACCGCCGTTAATACACTAGTGATACCAATCAAAGCACCAGAAATTTGACCCATCGACTTTTCAGTAGCAGGTACAGGTTCAAGGTGTTCTTCTTGCATCACACGTTCGACGTTCTCGACGACTACAATCGCATCATCGACCAACAGACCAATCGCAAGTACCATCGCAAACATGGTGAGTGTGTTGATTGAGAAGCCGAAAATATTGATTACCGCAAAAGTTCCCAATACAACTACAGGGACTGCAAGTGTCGGAATGATCGTTGCACGCCAGTTCTGTAAGAACAGGAACATGACGATAAATACCAGAACAACAGCTTCAATCAGTGTGTGTACTACACTTTCAATCGAAAGCTTAATGAATGGTGTCGTATCGTAAGCAAGTTTATCTTTTAAACCACTTGGATAGTTAACACGTAATTCTGATAAACGTTTTTCAACTGCAGCAGCTGTATCTAGCGCATTTGCACCCGTCGCAAGTTTAATCGCGACACCACCTGCAGGATTACCATTGAACTTAGAGTCAAACTGATAGTTGTCAGAACCTAACTCAACACGTGCAACATCACTTAAACGCACTTGTGCGCCATCAGCAGCATTTTTTAGGAAAATGTTTTTAAACTGCTCTGGAGTTTGCAACATACTTTGTGCATTTACCGTCGCATTTAAAACTTGTCCTTGAACTGCTGGAGCACCACCTAATTGACCTACCGCAACTTGAGCATTTTGTGAACGTATAGCTGCTGCAACATCTGAAGGTGTGAGATTAAAACTAGTAAGTTTTGCTGGATCTAACCAAATACGCATTGCATAAGAACCACCAAAGACAGTCACTTCACCTACACCTGCAACACGACTTAGTGGCTCAGAGATGTTTGAATTGACGTAATCTTTAATATCTGATGCTGACAAGCTGCCGTCAGGTGAGTAGAAAGCAACGACCTGCATAAAGCTTGCACCAGACTTGGTCACTCTTACACCTTGACGTTGAACGTCTTCTGGTAAAAGTGCAGTTGCTGATTGCAATTTATTTTGAACTTGAACTTGAGCGATATCAGGATCAATGCCTTGTTCGAAGTTTAAGTTGATCGATGCTTGACCATTACCCGCACTGCTTGAAGAGATATAACGCAAACCATCCAAACCATTCATTTGCTGTTCAATGATTTGAGTAACCGTATTCTCAACAGTCTGAGCTGAGGCGCCTGGATATGTTGCAGAAATTGTCACCGTAGGTGGTGCAATCGTTGGGTATTGTGCAACTGGCATTTTGGTGAGGGTGAGAATACCCGCCAGCATAATAACCAGTGCAATCACCCATGCAAAAATTGGGCGATGAATAAAAAATTGAGCCATGCAATCTACCCCTTAAACTTGTGAAGTAGCTTTTTGTTCAGTTTTTGAAGAGTCAGCTTGTTTTTGTTCATTTGCTTTAGGGGCAGCATTTTGACCTTGTGATGCTTGAGGTTGGTAAGGCTTAGCCTTAACTTCTTGACCTTCTTTTACCTTTGCAACACCATCCACAATAACTTTATCACCCGCTTTTAAACCATCGGTAATAATCCAGTCTTGACCTTGAACCCCTGCTGTCGTCACTGGTCGAGTCTCTACAGCACCTTTCGCATTTACGACCATAGCAATTGCTTGTCCTGTAGGTAAGCGAGTTACAGCTGCTTGTGGAATCAGATATGCATTAGGTAGAACTGCTTGAGAAATTTTTGCAGTTGCGTACATACCAGGTAATAACAAGTGATTTGGATTAGGGAAAACGGCACGTAAAGTCACTGATCCTGTTTCAGGGTTAACACTTGCACCAGAGAATGCGAGTTGGCCTTCGATAGGATAATCTGAACCATCTTCAAGTGTGAGTTTGACGCGCGTATTATTACTACTATCTAAACTACCTTTACTCAACTGCTGACGTAAACGGAGCATTTCAGCACTTGATTGATTGATATCTACATAGATCGGATCAAGTTGTTGGATTGTCACCAACGGATCTGCTTGGTTTGCAGTAACTAAAGCACCAGAAGTTACCGAAGAACGACTAGATTGCCCTGAGATAGGTGCGCGAACAGTTGAATAACCTAAAGTAATTTCAGCATTTTTCAATGCTGCCTGAGCTGCAGCTACATCTGCTTCAGCCAATTTTACTTGAGCATTAATATCATCATATTCTTGTTTAGAAACGGCGTTAGTACCAACCAATTGGCGATAACGATTTTCTTTCACACGCAATGCATTTAAATTAGCTTGCTGACGTAATAAAGCTGCACGAGCACTGTCAGCAGTTGCACGGTTGGTATTAGCATCTATTTGATAAAGCGCTTGACCTGCTTCGACATAACTGCCTTCAGCAAATAAACGCTTTAAAATAACGCCACCCGTTTGTGGACGAACTTCTGATATTTGATACGCAGAAGTGCGCCCAGAAAGTTCAACATTTTGTTCAACACTTTGTGGTTGAGCAACGATAACACCAACTTCTGGAGGCGGCATTTTTTGAGCAGCAGCAGCTTGCTGTTCATCTTTAGGATCTTTGCTACAACCAACAAGCGCAATGCTTGTTGCTAATGCGCAAGCAGTGAGGGCAGGTGCCCAAAGCTTAGCCGACATCATTGTTCCACCTCAATTTAGATTTTTTATCTAAAAACAAATTGTTGCTGAAATTGCTTTGATACAGCCAAAACCAAAGCAACGAAGTCAAAATCAACCCAATACCCCAACCAGCCAATACATCAGTTGGGTAATGAACCCCTGCATAAACTCTAGATATCCCCATGATTATTAACCATAAAACAGATACTAAAACGATACTGGAACGATATTTGTGCTGTTGTGATAGCAACAGAACTAAACTCGATAGGGTTGCAGCATACAGGCTATGGGCACTTGGGAAGGATGCTCCATAACTTTGAACTAAATGATAAAACACCAATGGTCTTGGTCGATCAATGCCCCATTTCAGAAGCCAACCAATCACAATGCTACCGATCACGCTCAGGGCGACAAATATGACCTTTTTATAGTTTTTCTTTCGAATTTGATGGATACAAAAAAACGACGTTAAAACCAGTAAAAAGGGCATGCCTCCTAGGCGAGAAAATAGAACGGCTACGTGGTTAAGCGCAAACGAACGGTGTTCAAATAGCATTTGAACACCTCTAAGGTCTAAATTTGATATGCTTGGAGAAAACAGCCCAATCACACCGATTATCAAAAAAATGCAACCAATACAAAGCAGTAGGTACGGCATGCGAACCTCATTATTTGCTTAACCATTGTTCAGTGTTATATAATGTTTGAAAGTGTACTTGTGAGTACACTTTTGGTCAAGTCTTGAAATTTTATGATAATTTCATTTTCAGATTTTCTTAAGGTTCAGTAAAAAAACATAACAAAAATTGATTAATGTCTCACTTTTTGTTCACTTGATGCATCATCATCTACTTCGATTGGTTGTTTTGGTGGCCAAAAGAAATCACTTGGTCGTGTTAAGAAGTGGGTGAGTACCAATTTTGCCAATGGTTTCCATTGTGCGAAACGTACGCGACGAGCGCGTAAAGCAACAATAATAGTCAAAGTAAAGCTAACAAATAGGTTGGTTAAACCAATGAGCATGACACCAAGAAACGATACAAGGATTAGACCAATATCAGGTGATCCACTAATAGTCATTAAGCCTTGTATAAAATTTGCAGATGCAAAGGCAATGTGACGAATATCTATTGGTAAGCCTAGAATAAAACCAATCGTCCCCATACTTCCAAGCATGATACCGAACAAGAAGTTACCAGCTAAAGCACCTAAGTTGGTTTCGATATAATTAGCAAACTTATCCAGTCTTTCTTGTCCCATTAAATGTTTCAAACGAAGATGCTGTTTTAAACGAGGACCTACCTTTCGATATACGGCTAGGTTATCGAAATATCCTGCAAGTAAACCTGATAAAAATAAGCACACACCAGCAATTGCTGCATGTGGAACGGCCAAAGAAGTGAATGGATTTAAGGAGTGCAGTGTTTTACTTGCTTTAACAGGTGAAAGCAAAGGTTCATGTAAGTTGTATTGCCACAAGAAAGTAATAAGTGCAGCTACTGGAATCGCAATCGAGATATTGCCGAGGATAGCCACAAATTGAGTACGAATAATATTGATAATTAAAGCTGCGAGTTCAGCAATTTGTGCTGTTTTACTACCTTTTTGATGTTGCACTGTTGCTGCGAGAGCAGCAGCTGTCATTGCAGGTTGTTTAGTTGCAACGGTGAAATGCAGCACATGAATCAGCATAAAACCTAACGCATAGTTCATACTATATAGAAATGCATGTCCAAATGGGGCCAAGACCAAACGCGCTGTCAGTATTTTTAAGGTTGCCATAGTCGCAATAATTGCACCTGCACCCGCAGCAGCCTTATACATTCCCCAAAAGCCAGCTTTGTCAGTACTTACATAATGTTCGCCTGTCTTACTTGCATTCTCAGTAACCTGTAACGCAATTAACTCACTGGTAGAACTCAGTAAGTGACGCACACTTTTTTCATCATAATTCGCTTGAGTTAGATCTGTGATTAACTCACCCAATGATCGGTATCGAATTTCATTTTTGCTGACCAATAAACTAAGCAATAATTCAATTCGATCAAGCGCTTGTTCCAAAAGCGAGAGTAAATAAGTCAAACTGATACTTACACCAATACGCTTGGTTGCTCTGCGGATTTTGAGTACAACTTCGCGACATTGATCCAGCATAACAAATGCTTGTGATGCATCAGGAGGCGGGAGAACTACAATACTATCTTGATCTTCGATCTGCTTTTTATACTTCTCAATAAATTCGACAATTTCTCGGTTTTGAACCAGAAAAGGAGATTCGTATTCAATAATGTCAGGTAAGGCATTGATAAACTCGGGATATAAGCCAATGCCACTGATTCGATATGAAAGAACAGTAATCGCTTTTATTAATTCATTTTTAGAATAGAGTTTTTCTTTACTATTGCTATGACTTTCACTGATTAGGCTAAATAAACGAATCCAATCTTGCGTATCAATTAAAGCTAACCAATCGCTATCAGTTTCTTGGTGAAAAACTTTACCAACCAATGTTCTGAGTTGCTGACCATCTTCAATTAAAGGAAGAAAATGAGCGCCTAATCGTTGGCTTAACTGGTTCCAAAAGCCATCCAAAGAGAGAATGCCACTGTCGGCATACAAGCTAATTTGTTTATATTGGCTAATCAGTCGCAATAAAAAGTTTTGAAGCAAAATGGAGGATGCAGGAGTGAGTAATAAAATCCTAACCAATGCATCAATACGTGATTTTACTTCATTGGCATCGTTAGGATCAGATGGTCGTATACGATTGACCAGTTCAATAATTAGGTTTTCGTCAAGAGCAGCTTGAGGTAGTTCAAGCTGTTCTTGCATTTTTAAAAATAAATCAGATAAATTTAAATGCATAGGCAATTAGAACATCATTGGAGTCGGTGTAAGGCCATTAAGGTCAAATTGATCAGTGCTTGTCGATATTCATTATCAGGTAAGGCTTTTAAAGCCTCTAATGCGCCATCCGTTTCTTGTTGGGCACGCTTTTGGCAATATTCGATTGCGCCCGAGTTATGCACGATTTGAATAACTTTATCTAGATGCTCGATACCACCAGTGGCGATACTACGACGGATAATCTCATGTTCTTCACCTGTCGAATGAGCTAATGCTGAAATTAACGGTAAAGTAGGTTTACCTTCCATCAAATCATCACCAATATTTTTACCTAATGTTTCAGCATCAGATGTGTAATCCAAAATATCATCAATAATTTGAAAAGCATTACCAAAATGACCAGCGAAGCGACGAAGAGGTTCACGGTACTCTTCTGTACCTGCCAAAATAGCTGCGCCTTCAGTAGCAAGTTCAAACAAACGAGATGTTTTACCATGAATAATGCGCAAATATGTTTCTTCGGTTGTTTCAGGTTGATGCTGAGATTGAAGTTGTAAAACCTCACCTTCAGCAATTTCACATGTGCCTGTAGAGAAATCTTTTAATAGTGTGATGTTATTTAAATCAACCAATAGATCAAATGAACGTGCTATTAAGAAATCCCCCACCAAAACAGCAGTTTGATTGTTCCACGTTGCATTTGCGGTTGGGCGACCACGGCGGAGGTTTGATTCATCGACTACATCATCATGCACTAAAGTTGCGGTATGAAGCATTTCAATGATGGCAGCTAAATGTTGCGCTTGCTGCATATTTGCCAATCCACAAGCTTTTGCAGCCAGTAAGCACATGATTGGGCGCATACGCTTCCCACCAGCTTCCACGACATGTTTGCTGACAGACATGACTAAGCCAACTTTAGAGCTAATTCCTTCATTGATCAGGTAATCCATCGCAGCAAAATCTGTCGCAACAGGGGAAAGAACGTCTTGCTTAAAATCGATAACCATATGAAGAAAAACCTCGTATAGGTGGGTAATGCGCTAAGTGTATCAATTAATCTGTTGCTAAACAGTTATACAGGCTGTGTAATCCGTCATTTAAAACATTATGATGAGTTTTTTGGTCTTAATTTAGACAGAAAAAAGAGCTTGCCCACCAAACATCATTACTTTACTTATGACTTTGTAAAAACACAGTTTGTTATTGTCGCAATTTGTTTTTAAAAATGTATTGCAAATCACAGAAAGAATCAATCAAAACTGTAGAACTTCAATCTAATTGATTTTATTAGAAAATCTAAAAATTGATTGAATCTATTTGCATTTGTATAAA
This sequence comes from Acinetobacter junii CIP 64.5, assembly GCF_000368765.1. Taxonomy (GTDB): domain Bacteria; phylum Pseudomonadota; class Gammaproteobacteria; order Pseudomonadales; family Moraxellaceae; genus Acinetobacter; species Acinetobacter junii. Next base: position 1,065,494 of record NZ_KB849655.1, on the reverse strand, counting down.
ATGACTTGTTGTTTGATCAAATTTCACTTAAAATTTGTCCCCTTATATAACCCCAGTGGCGTTCGTTTTAAGATCGATATATCCCTTTATCGACACGACGACACGGGCATGTTGGAGTACATATGTACGCAGTAATCCAAAGCGGTGGTAAACAGCACCGTGTTGTTGAGGGTGAAACCCTTAAAGTAGAATTATTGAAAGCTGAAACTGGCGCGACTATTACGTTTGATGACGTATTAATGGTTGTTAACGGTGACAACATTCAAATCGGTGCTCCAGTTGTAGCTGGCGCAAAAGTAACTGCAGAAGTAGTTGGCCATGGTCGTCACGACAAAATCCGCATCATCAAAATGCGTCGTCGTAAACACTACCGTAAGCAACAAGGTCACCGTCAATGGTTTACCGAGTTGAAAATTACTGGTATCGCAGGCTAACACGAGGAGTAAATAGACATGGCAACTAAAAAAGCCGGTGGATCGACGAAGAACGGTCGTGATTCGAATCCTAAGATGTTAGGTGTTAAAGTTTACGGTGGTCAAACTGTAACTGCTGGTAACATCATCGTTCGTCAACGTGGTACTGAGTTCCACGCTGGTGCAAATGTTGGTATGGGCCGTGACCATACTCTATTTGCTACTGCTGACGGCGTAGTAAAATTTGAAGTGAAAGGTCAATTTGGCCGTCGCTATGTAACTGTTGAAGCGTAAGTTTTAATAGTTCAGAAAAACCCGCTTTTAGCGGGTTTTTTTTTATGGGTATACATTTTATAAGGTGTCTAATCAGAATAGTGTCCGAATTTTCCTGTCTTAATATCATCATAAGCCTGTAAAATTTCATCATAACTATTCATGACGAAAGGCCCTTGTCCATTAATTGGCTCGTTTAAGGGCTGTGCTGATAAAAATAATAAATCACAGTTTTCTAGAGCGTTGATTTGAACGCCAGTTCCTAAGCTCGACATGACAGCCATCGCTTGTTCTTCGAGAGATTCTTCATCAGAAGAAAAATGTACTTTACCTTTACGCAAGTAGATCAAGGTTGTCGTACCCTCGGCAGCAGGTAATGTAATTTGTTGGTCTTTCACAAGATGTATGTCAAAGACATTCATCGCAGTAAATGTTTTTGCGATTCCAGTTGTTTGATTTAACTCACCAGCAACTACGCGAATATAGCTAGTTTGATCATCGAGAATAATTTTAGGGATATTTTCATTTAATAAACTTTGATAGCGAGGGGCAGACATTTTGTCTTTGGCTGGTAAATTTACCCAGAGTTGTACCATTTCAAAGGGACCACCACTTTCACGAAACTCGGAACTAAACTGTTCAATGTGCTGTATTCCTGAGGCAGCAGTCATCCACTGAACGTCACCTCGTTTGATCAAGCCACCGCCACCTGTGGAGTCCTTATGTTGTAATTCACCTGCAAATACAAAGGTCACGGTTTCAAAACCGCGATGTGGATGTTCATTTACGCCTTTCTTTTTGCTTTTAGCTTCGAGTTTTCCTGGTCCTAAATGATCAAGCAGTAGAAAGGGTGATGTTGTATTACCAAGTTCATGGTAAGAGAATACTGAAAGTGCAGGGTAAAAGTCGCCAATAGCGAATCGAGTGTCATTTCGATGGATGAATGCAAGACTTTTCATAGTTTATGCTTATTTTATAAATTCTAGTAAGACTATCAAAAAGTTGATTCAGGTCTAGTCTATTCTTTATTAATAATTTCTATATCTAAAAATTTAGCTACATGATCGATTTTAAAATCTTGTCAAATTGTGGATTTGCATCCTTACAATTTCTACATAAAGACCGCATCTTCATACATAATGCTGAACTTTGCGACACGAAATACACAAAACCTATGCTTTTCTTCATTTTTTTAATGATCAAAAACAGTAAGATGTCGTCATAACAGTAGAAATCTGATAGAAGGTTCATTTTATGAATTTCGTAAAAAAAATGGCATATGCTGCAACAATTGGTGCAATGACACTGGCTCCAGTTGTGAGTACACAGTTATCTGCTGCACCAACAGCAGCATCTGCTCAGCAAGCAACCTCCAGTTTGGTGAAGCAGTTATCTGGCTTGCAACGTTTAACAGCAGATTTTGAACAAACTACAAAAGTTACGAACAGTAAGCCGAGCAAAAATAAAAGCTTAACTGCACAACATATGAATCAAACTTTCAAAGGTACAATGAAAGTAGAACGTCCTGGAAAGTTTTATTGGGAAACGACTAGCCCAGCGAAGCAGACCATTGTGACCACAGGTAAGCTTGTTTGGATTTATGATCCAGATTTACAACAAGCTGTTCGTCAGAGTTTAGATGATCAAATTGCCAATACACCAGCATTATTGTTATCAGGCAATACTAATCAGATCATGCAGTCTTATCGTGTGACGCAGCCTGACCGCACTAAACTTTATTACACTTTATATCCAAAACAAGAAGACAGTGCTTTCCAAAGCATGACCATTAGTTTTGGCGCAAATAAAGCACCAAACCTGATGATTTTACAGGATTCTTTAGGTCAAACGACATATGTTCGATTCAGTAACATTAAAGTCAATCCAAAGATCCCTGCATCAGTCTTTAATTTTGCACCGCCTAAAGGTACAGATATTATTGATCAGTAATCAGTTAAAAAAAGCCGCATATTTGCGGCTTTTTCTTGTCTGAAAGATACATTTTTAAATTTTATATCCTTACAAGGCTTTGTATAGTGAAGAAAAACATCAGAGACTTGCGTGACGATGAATACTTCACAATTCTCAAAACTTATTCCAATTCTTATAGTTGTTGCTTTAGTCGGATGCCAACCTAAACAAGAATCATCCAAAGAAACTGCAAAATTAGACATACCATTAATTCAAGCAAAAGTAATTCCAGTTAAGCTTCCCAAGCAAAAAGTTTGTTTGGAGGATGGTTGTACCAATTATGATTTGCAAACCGTCGAAACCAATCAAAAATGGATCGATGAATATTTTGTCAATCGTATGAAAAAAGCTGAGCCGAATGCTTTTGCTAATCTTCCTGATCAGAAAGTTAAAGTTCCTGCAGATGAACCTTCATTGAGTGAGAGTAGTACATACGTTCGTTTTATAGGACAAAATTATAATTTAGCGACATTTGCGATTCAGTCGTATTCATATTCTGCTGGCGCAGCACATGGTATGTCACATCAAGAGTTTGTGAATTTTGATCTTTCTAATAAAAAACATATCACTGTCAGTGAATTGATTAAACCTGAGATGAATACCAAACTGCGTGATGAACTATATGCGTCTAATCAGAACTGGTTAGAAGATCATAATATTAAAAAACAAGATTTACAGCTCAGTGACAATTATTACTACGGAGTGAATGGTATTGTTTTTGTCTATCCTTTATATGAGCTTGCATCTTATGCTGAAGGAATGAGTGAGTTAACGTTGCCCTATTATGCAGCGAAACAGTTTATTAAAGCTGAATATTTACCAAGTTTACCAAAAGAACCCAATTAATTGATTTTCAGCATCTCAACATGTGTAGGTGCTGAGTCTTTGTTGTCTATCGCTGTATTTTTTTGGGTTAAAGCCTTACACTATAGCCAGTTTTTTCTCTATTCATGATTGATTATGATTGACCCAAAATTACTCAGAAATAATATTGAAGCGGTAAACGCTGCTTTAGCAAAACGTGGTGTTCAGCTTAATGCGCAAGAATGGGCTGATTTAGAAGTTCGCCGTAAAGAATTGCAGTCAAAAGCTGAGAATTTACAAGCTGAACGCAATGCGGGTGCTAAACAAGTTGGTCAAATCAAAAAGTCTGGTGGAGATGCTTCCGAAATCATGGCACGTATGTCTGCCATTGGTGACGAAATCAAAGCTGCTGAAGTTGCTTTGGCAGAACTTCAAACTGAGTTAGAACAAAAATCACTGGCGATTCCAAACCTGCCTGATGAATCTGTACCTGAAGGTAAAGATGAAAGTGATAATTTAGAAATCTTGAAATGGGGTACACCACGCCAGTTTGATTTCGAAATTAAAGATCACACTGATCTCGGTGAGTGGATGGGTGGTCTTGAATTTGAGACTGCAACAAAACTAACAGGTTCTCGCTTCAGCGTGTTGAAAGGTCCATTGGCTCGTTTGCAACGTGCCCTGACTCAATTCATGCTAGATACACATACGCTTAAAAATGGTTATACCGAAGCTTATGTACCTTACTTAGTAAATGCAGATACTTTACGTGGTACAGGACAATTACCTAAGTTTGAAGAGGATTTATTCAAGCTTCAAGGTGAAAAGGAATACTATCTGATTCCTACTGCCGAAGTGCCGATTACTAACTTTGTGCGCGATGAAATCATTGATGCAGATCGTTTACCGTTAAAATATGCTGCACATACACCATGTTTCCGTAGTGAGGCTGGTTCTTATGGTCGTGATACCCGTGGTTTAATTCGTCAGCATCAATTCGATAAGGTCGAAATGGTGCAAATTGTTAAGCCTGAGCACTCTATGCAGGCACTTGAAGAATTAACTGCACATGCAGAGGGCATTTTACAGGCACTTGGTCTGCCATACCGTAAGATTTTGCTCTGCGGTGGTGATATGGGCTTTGGCGCAACTAAGACTTATGACCTCGAAGTGTGGGTACCAAGCCAAAATACCTATCGTGAAATCTCTAGTTGTTCAAATATGGGTGATTTCCAAGCGCGTCGTATGAAAGCACGTTATCGTGTAGATCAGAAGAAGATCGAATTGGTGCATACATTGAATGGCTCAGGTCTTGCGGTGGGTCGTACCTTGCTTGCGGTAATGGAAAATTATCAACGTGCTGATGGTTCAATCGAAATTCCAGAAGTTTTACGTCCATATATGGGCGGCGTAAGCTTCATTGATTAAAACATGCATCGATTTTGTGCATAGTTTTTGCTTTAGTTCAATCAGATAGAAAATATAGAAGAGGCCAGATGTGGAAATATTTCCAATCTCTTTAAAGTTGCAGCAGCAACGTTGTCTGATTGTAGGCGGTGGGCGTATTGCCTATCGTAAAGCAAGTTTATTGATCAAAGCAGGTGCAATCATTGATGTGGTTGCACCTGAGATCGAACCTGATTTGATGATTTTAGTTGAGAAATCAACGGGTCAGTATATCCAAGAAAGCTTCTCAGAATCTGTACTTGATACTCGCTATCGCTTAGTGATTGCTGCGACAGACCAAGCGGATGTAAATAAAGCCGTATTTGATCATTATGAGCAGCGCAATATTTTAGTCAATAGTGTTGATGACATACCTAATTGCCGTTTCATGGTACCTGCAATCATTGATCGTTCACCTTTAGTGATTTCTGTTGCGTCTAATGGGGCATCGCCAGTATTGTCTCGACAATTGCGTACACAGATTGAAACTATTGTGCCGCACGGGATGGGTAAACTCGCTGAGTTTTCTGGACAATGGCGTAAGCAAGTTAAAGAAAAAATTTCTAACCCAGATGAGCGACGTATCTTTTGGGAAAATTTATATGCAAGTCCTCTAAAAGAACAAGTTTTCAATGACAATCTTGAGCTTGCAAATCAACTGATCCAGCAAGCTCTAACTGAATGGTCTGCACCTAAAGGTGAAGTGTATCTCGTTGGTGCGGGACCAGGTGACCCAGAGTTATTGACACTCAAAGCGTTGCGTTTGATGCAACAAGCTGATGTTGTGATCTATGATCGTTTGGTTTCAGGTCCGATTTTAGATTTGTGTCGTCGTGATGCCGAAAAAATTTATGTGGGTAAAGCACGTTCAAATCATTCTGTTCCACAAGAAGGCATTAATGCTTTGTTGGTTGAATATGCACAACAAGGTAAGCGTGTTTGCCGTCTAAAGGGTGGTGATCCATTTATTTTTGGGCGTGGTGGTGAAGAGATTCAAGAATTGGTGGAAGCCAATGTGACATTCCAAGTGGTTCCAGGAATTACCGCGGCTTCAGGTTGCTCCGCTTATGCAGGGATTCCGTTAACACATCGTGATTATGCGCAAAGTGTGCGGTTTCTAACAGGACATTTAAAAGAAGGTTCACCAGAGTTGCCTTGGAGTGAATTGGTCTATGAAAACCAAACTTTAGTTCTGTACATGGGCTTGGTCGGATTAGAACGCATTTGTGAGCAACTGATTGCACATGGTCAACGTCCAACGATGCCTGTTGCATTGATTTCTAAAGGTACAACGCCTGAACAAAAAGTTGTTGTTGGAACTTTGGCTGATATTGCAACAAAGGTATCTGAACATCATATCGTAGCACCGACTTTAACGATTATTGGTGAAGTTGTGAGCCTACGGGAACAGTTAAAATGGCAATAAATCTCTCCTAATCCCACTTTAAAAAGAGAGTGAGTTCCTCTCTTTTTCAAAGGGTGACTAGGAGGGATTATGAAAAGTAGAGAAAATTTGTGATTCATGTGGTCCTATACGAACCTGAGATTCCAGCAAATACAGGTAATATCATTCGTTTATGCGCTAATACAGGTGCTCAGCTACATTTAGTCAAACCTTTAGGTTTTGAGCTAGATGATAAAAAATTGAAGCGCGCAGGTTTGGACTATCATGAATGGGCAAGAATGTTGATATGGGACAATATTGAGTTGTGTCTTGCTGATCTCAAATCTAAAGGTGTTGAGCATGTCTTTCCACTTACGACCAAGGGCAGTGCGACACCACATACAGTTGATCTCAATCGTCCAGTTGCTTTATTGATGGGACCTGAAACTAGAGGTTTGCCTGAGCATGTCCGAATGATGTTCCCACAAGAGCAGTGGATAAGGTTACCAATGGCTGAAAACTCAAGAAGTTTAAATCTATCTAATGCAACTGCTGTTATTGTCTATGAAGCTTGGCGTCAACAAGGATTTAAAGTTCTAGTCTAGTTTAATTTATTGCTCAAGTGCTAAAACGACTTAAAGTGATCTACTTTAAGTCGTTTTCTTGTTTGGGGCTTGAATCAAATTTTTGTTGAGCCGATATCACTTTTTCAATATTAGTTTCAGCCCAATCTTTTAACTGAAATGCCATTTTGGCAACTTCATGTCCTAACGATGTTAATGAATAATCAACACGTATTGGAGAGGTATTTTGGACTTGTCTTTGGATAAATCCATCTCGCTCTAGCATTTTTAGTTTTTGAGACAGTACTTTAGGTGAAATACCTTGAATATTTTTCTTTAAAAGATTGAAGTGCTGAGTTTCGTCTGCGAGGACATTGATAATCAGTAAAACCCATTTGTCAGCAATTTTTTCAAAAAATAACCGAGCAGGGCAATGTTGTTGATAAATATTATATTTTAATCCGGTATTCATCTTTTTAACCCAGTATTTAATGCGAATAGCAACATAGTTACCAATTGGTAACTAATTGATACCTAGTTTCTAAAATATATATTATTAAATCGAACTTTTTTTGAAATTATAAGGATTCTCTCATGTCAAACATTGCTGTGGTTTATTATTCTGGTTATGGACATACGAAAGTTGTTGCTGAAACATTTGCTCAAAGCATACAAGCAGATTTAATCGAAATTGATCAAAATGGCGATATTTCAGAACAAGATTGGCAGCTGCTAAATCAAGCGCAGGGGATCGTTTTTGGTACACCAACATATATGGGAGCAGCGCCTTGGCAATTTAAGAAATTCGCTGATGCATCTTCGAAAATCTGGTTTACACAGGGCTGGAAAGATAAAGTTTTTGCAGGTTTTACCAATAGTGCAAGTTTAAATGGTGATAAACAAGTTACCTTAATCCATTTACAAACTTTAGCCTCTCAACATGGTGGAATTTGGGTAAGTTTAGGCTTATTACCAGCAAATACTAAAACAGCAACCCGTGAGGATGTGAACAATTTAGGTGGTTCTGTTGGTTTATTAGTACAAACTCCATCAGATGCAGGTGTTGATGAAATTCCTTCAGGTGATTTGGAAACAGCTAAGCTCTATGCAAAACGAGTTAAAGATATTGTTGAAAAAATTCATGCATCTTAATAGATGATAATAAAAAAGGCGCATGAAGCCACTACTGTCCCATAGTTTGCTTTAAATAAAAAAACCTGAGTCTAAATAGTTAAAATATGA
>NZ_KB849655.1:917230-1056563 GCF_000368765.1 Acinetobacter junii CIP 64.5 | reverse complement strand
TGGATTGCATTAATTGCCTATTTGCTGGTGAACTTCGCTAAACACATGGCACAAGAAGGATGGAGTGTTCAGCGTTTACTGAGAATTATTCAGGTCAATTTATTTGAAAGGAAACTTTTAAGGTCACTCTTTGTGCCTGATAAAAAATGGCGAAAACAAGAAGAACCTCAATTGAGGTTCTTCTTGTGATATTTGTGGGACAGCAGTGGCATGAAGCGCCTTTTTTATGATGTTGATTAAAGTTTATCATCAAACTCATTATGCTGAGGTGCAGAATATTTGAAGCCTTTAGTTTTATAACCAAGGTATAACACACCAAACATAGCCCACCACAAGCCATATTTTAGTGAGGTATCTTCAATTTCTAACCACAATGCAAAGATACTGATGAATCCCATTAAAGGAATCACAACGAAGTTTAAAATATCTTTAAGACTTTTAGTTCGTCCATCACGTAATGCATAACGAGAAATAACCGATAAATTGACAAACGTGAATGCAGTTAAAGCACCAAAGCTGATCAATGAAATAACGGTATCAAGGTTCATAAATCCAGCACATAGCGCGACTGCACCTACGATCATGATATTGTATGACGGCGTAAAGTTCTTTGGACTAATATGACCAAAGATTTTTTTATTAATCACGCCATCACGACCCATCACATACATCAAGCGCGATACCCCTGCATGCGCAGAAATACCAGATGCCATCACTGTCACGATTGCAAAAGCAAGAACATAAGATTGGAACAATGAGCCACCAACTAGGAGTAAAATGTCAGGCTGTGTTGCTGCGACATCTTGGAAGTAAGTTTTAGGATCATTTGGAAAGTAAATTTGCATGAAATATGTGCTGATGATAAACACGATCCCTGCAAATAGAGCAGTCAAGAAAATAGCTTTTGGAAGCGTTTTTTCGGTATCTTTGGTTTCTTCTGCAAGTGAACTTAAAGAGTCAAACCCTGTAAACGAGAAACAAAGTAAGGTTGCACCAGTAATTAATGCGCCAACTGAGGTTAACTCGTTCCAAAATGGTTCAAGACTCCAAAGCTGATAGCGAGTTTCTGCTGTTATTGGTCCTTCTGCGTTAAGTCCCATTTGTAATTTGCTATAAACTAAATAGGTAAATACAGCAATTACAATCAGCTGGACTAAAACAATCATGCTGTTGAAATTAGCAACAAACTTGGCGCCACGTAAGTTTACGCCAGTCATGAACGCAGTCAAAACAATAACCCAAACCCAATGATTTACACTTGGAAATAATGCTTCAAGATAAATCACTGCAAGGATGATATTGACCATTGGTGAGAGTAAATAATCTAACCAAGATGACCAACCTACCATAAAACCAACATTGGGATGAATGGATTTTTGCGCGTAGGTATATGCCGAACCAGACGATGGATAGCGGCGAATCATGTGACCATAACTCAAAGATGTGAACAAAATTGCAATTAAGGCCACTATGTATGAGGTAGGAACATGATGATGACTTTCTTCTGATACTAGACCAAAAGTGTCAAACAAAGTCATAGGTTGAATATAAGCTAAACCAATAATGATAATGTGCCAGAGACCTAGCGTTTTTTGCAGTTTAGCTGCCGATTGAGTCCCAGAGATATTTGTCAACGGCGTTATCCTCATAATCGTTGATCAAGGATCAGCTATGGTTTAAGGATCATTTGAGACGAAATGATCCCCCCTACAGAAAAAAGAAGTCCGCCAATCTATCCTAAATTGGTATTCATTGTCAGTACTTTTATGCTTTTTTTAGCAATTTTTTTGCCAATTGTGGAGAAAAAAAGATGAATAAAAGTTCACCTAAATTTTAAAAGCCCCGATCACTTTATATGATCAGGGCTTTTTCTGCATGATTTATGATCTAAATCAATTAATTACCAAGCTTTTTGCAAGATAGCACGTAGATCTTTTAAGCTTGCTTCTTTAGGATTGAAAATGATTGAACCATCATTCAGCGCTTTTTCTGCAACATCATCAAGTTGAGCTTCAGTGACTTTACCAGTTTCACGCAAATTGCGAGGTAACTTAGTTAAGCTGAATAAACGATCACGCATCGTTAGGATTGTAGCAATCGCTTTATCTGCACGTTGATTTGCAGGGGTTTGAGCATAAATGTCAGCGCCTGCTAATGGAAGCAATAATTCACCAATCTTATTGCCATTTACTTCTTTATTGTATTCAAGCACATATGGCAAGAACAAGTTCATACATAGACCGTGAGGCAGATGAGCTACTGCACCTAAAGCATGACCTAAAGAGTGAACTAAACCAACCATTGAGTTCGAGAACGCAATACCAGCCATTGTTGATGCTTGTGCAAGCTCTAAACGACCTTGTGGTTCACTAGGATTATCTAGAACTTTAAACAAGTTTTCGCTGATTTTTTTGATAGCAGCACTTGCATAAGCATCACTTAAAGGGTTAGCAGCCAAGCACGTATAGGCTTCAACAGCATGTGTCATCGCATCCATTGCAGTCATAGCTGTAAGATGCGGTGGTAAGGTTTGAGTCATACGTGGATCAAGGATCGCAGCATGCGGCATTAGATAATATGACGTAAATGGGATTTTTACGTTCTTTTCTAAGTCAGAAACAACAGCAACCATTGTTACTTCTGAACCCGTGCCAGATGTCGTTGGAATCACGAAGAACGGTTTCAATGGTTTTGATAGGTTATGTGCACCTGAGTACTGTAGTAAATCATTACCACCCTCAGATACCAGAATGTTAGTTGCTTTAGAGGTATCAATAACTGAACCACCACCAATTGCAATAATCGCATCACATTTTTGTTTGCGATAAAGTTCTGCTGCTAAGCGAACAACTTCTAAGCTTGAATCTGGTGGTACATCATCAAAAATTGCACCAATAACAGCATCAGTCGTACTGAAAGCAGCTTCAATTGGATTCAATAAGCCATTTGCGCGAACACCCTTGTCAGTAATGATCATTGGGCGTTTTGCACCTAAAGTTGCAAGTTCAAAAGGGATATGCTCTAACGCGGCATTACCAGCAATTACTTTTACAGGGCAGAAAAATTCGTAATAAGGCTTAGCCATGTTAAGCACTCCGTTGGAAATATGATTTAGCGACTTTAAGGTAAATATTTTTAGCACCCGTGAATTTTTCTTTTAATGTCAATTCGGCTGGGTAGCGTTTTACTGCGAGTGAAGCAATTAACTTAGGTAAGATCAGTGCTTCCATTTTATTTAAGCAACGGACAAGGCGAATCGCACTTGATACATCACCATCCGCAATCATTCGGTCATTTGCGAAGGCTTGAGCTGTGCTTTCTTGGAAAGAAAAAACTAAGAAGGCATGAGTCAGATGCTTAAATGTAATGGTTAAATCAGGCTTACCTTTGTAATTTGGTAATAGCTCTAATTGTTTTTCTTCTGTTACCCGAGCGATAAATGCAGGACCATTAGGAAAAACATTCATCGAGAGTATAAAGCCCACAGGAAATTTAGAAACTTCCTCTTGAACTTCACTGTCCACTTGGCTTGCCATTACTAAACCACGACCAACAACGTCCATCATGAGTTTTACGTAGGCAAATTGCAAAGTGGGCTTCACTGCTTTGGTCGAAATCACTTGCGTATCCCTTGTTAAAATTATGCAAAAGCAAATTTAGAGTATTTACTCTAATTTATTTCTCTAGATTTTAAAAGTAATTTATTCAGATTTGACTTCAAGGTCATTAAACAAATCTGCATTTTTAAAATATTCAACGAAATCATTACAGAGCTGCTCGAAATTTGGATAATCTTCAAGCAAGTCTTGTAAGCGTACCATTTCTAAACCTGCGTATCCACAAGGATTAATGGTTTGAAAACCACTTAGGTCACAATCAATATTTAGCGCAAGCCCGTGATAACTCCTTCCTTTTCTAATTTTAAAACCTAAAGACCCAATCTTACGTCCATCAACATAGACTCCTGGGGCATCTGGTTTGGCATAAGCATTGATATCGTATTTCTTGAGTAAATCGATCATCGCTTGTTCAGCGAAGCTAACTAAAGTTCTGACATGCCATTTCAAACGATTAAGATCAAACAGGAAGTAGGCAACCAATTGTCCTTTACCATGCCACGTCACTTGACCACCACGATCTGTATGCACAACAGGAAGTTGAGTATGCATGAGAATATGTTCTGGTTTACCTGCTTGTCCTTGAGTTAGAACATCTTGATGTTGGAGTAGCCAAAGCTCATCAGGTGTTGTTTCATCACGATGAGTTGTAAAATCTTTCATCGCTTCAAATCGTGTCGTGTAATCTTGTAGATCCTGAAAACATCGAATGATTAAGGATGGTTTATCAAGGTTGGTCACAATAAACTTCCTTTGATTGAATAAATACTTTTTTGCGGAAAATCTGCTCTAACTGATCGTTTTTCGTTTCATGTGGATTTGCACAATTCGACCACTCACGAATGAGTTGAATTTGGGCATATTGAACTGCGTTTTTGCTTTTTAATTTAATATCAAAATCTTTGCTGCGTTTCATGAGAAATTGTGGATCATTACCTAATTTTAACTCTAATTGATTTTCACGTTGCAGAGAAAGTTTGGCATTGTTAATCAGTGATAGCTTATCTTGTGCATTTAAAGCCTTGGCTTGGTTTAAACATTGTGGTGCAAAAGTCGAAGTGAGTAACTTCGTAGGCTGTGTAAATGCGAGAGCTGTCAAATAATTATGTTGGTATTCCTGATCTAGATTTTGAATAAGATCATTTTTGAGTTGCTGAAATTCTTTAATAGGCAAGGGGTGTAGATTATTTAATGCTTTTTTCTGTACTTTGTATTCTTCTTGAATTGCAATTAAATTGATCTTAGCAATGTCATCTGGGTGAAAGGCATAAGATTTACTATTTAATTGTGTCGAATGACGTGATTGCATCATTTTAATCGTGTCATTTAATTGTTTAACTGTGAATTTATTGGTTTCATAAACTCCTTTATATTCACACAGTTCATTTTGCCATGAAAAAGTTGCTATTTTCGCATCACTGATAGATGGGATAAATACTGTAAATAATGATAGTAAAATTCGTTGCGTTTTCATCAGCTATTTCGCAATCATAAATCGAAAAAGAAAGAATAATATAGAAGTGTTATGAATGGTTTAACTGATCAGAGGTTTTATTTGCATACATAAAAAATCCAAAACACTTTCGTATTTTGGATTCCTTGATTATAGCGCTGTCTTAATTAATGGACAGGCAGCAAGATCAGCATATAGTGCATGAACTTGTTCTAATTCTTCAAAGCGTAATTGCGCAGTTAAAGAATGATATTTACCTGTGCGAGAAGCTTGAACAGTAACTGTTTCACCATCAAACTCAGGGAAGTGCTTCTGCAAAATATCAACAACAGCCACTCGAAGTTCATCCCCTGCATTACCAATCAATTTGATTGGATAGTCCATTGGGAAAACCCAAAGATGTTCTTGCAATTCACGAGAAGGAGTGCGGTCTAACATGAGCAACCTCTTAATTTGAAACGCCTGCATCAGTGCAGGCGCTTATTATCTAATACAATAATGGGGACAAAGCACTAGACTTCAACCCCTAAATCAAAGCCTACAGAATGCACTGTTAGAGCTTTGATTTTTGAGTAAAACACACTCAATATTAGTCGTTTTCCAGGAATGAGCGTAAGTGTTCAGAACGAGAAGGGTGGCGAAGTTTACGTAACGCTTTTGCTTCAATCTGACGGATACGCTCACGCGTTACATCAAACTGCTTACCGACTTCTTCTAAAGTATGGTCAGTTGGCATATCGATACCAAAACGCATCTTCAAAACTTTTGCTTCACGTTCAGTTAAGTTTTCAAGTACTTCACGAGTCGCTTCTTTTAAGCCTTCCGAGGTCGCAGCATCCACTGGTGAAGTGATGTTTGAATCCTCGATGAAGTCACCAAGATGCGAATCTTCATCATCACCGATTGGTGTTTCCATCGAAATCGGTTCTTTTGCGATTTTAAGTACTTTACGAACTTTAACTTCGTCCATTTCTAAACGTTCGCCTAATTCTTCAGGTGTTGGTTCGCGACCCATTTCTTGAAGAAGTTGACGAGATACACGGTTGATCTTGTTGATCGTCTCAATCATGTGTACTGGGATACGAATAGTACGGGCTTGATCGGCAATAGAACGAGTAATTGCCTGACGAATCCACCACGTAGCATAAGTCGAGAATTTATAACCACGACGGTATTCAAACTTATCTACGGCTTTCATCAAACCGATGTTACCTTCTTGAATAAGATCAAGGAATTGTAAACCACGGTTCGTGTATTTTTTCGCAATCGAAATTACCAAACGTAAGTTCGCTTCAACCATTTCTTTTTTAGCACGACGGGCTTTTGCTTCACCTACGGCCATACGTTTAGAAATATCTTTAATTTCTTTAACGTTTAGATCTAGTTCTTTTTCGATGTCAGCAATCTTTTGTTGGAATGCAAGTACATCTGGGCGAACTTTTTCAAGGTGTGGTTTGATTTCAGCAGGTGCCTTAGCAATCTGTTCATCTAACCAAGCAGGATTTGATTCTTGCTCTGGGAACGTTGTACGGAACTGATTGCGATCCATACGACCACGACGTACAGCATAACGCATAATCTCACGTTCATTTGCACGAATTTGATCATGTGTGCCACGAATCATTTCTGAAATAATGTCAAATAAACGTGGAGTAAATTTGAACATCATGAACACAGCTGCTAGAGATTCAAGCGCTGCTTTCGCTTCTTCACTGCTACGACCGTGTTTTTCAATAATCGCTTTTGTGTCATTCCAAGCAGATTCTAATTCTGTAAAACGAACTTTTGCGACTTCTGGATCAGGACCTGAATCACCTTCAGAATCATCATCACCTTCAGAGTCTTCATCTTCATCATCATCGTCGAGTTTTACATCTTTTGCTGGTGCTGCTGGAGTTTCAGCATCCTCAAGCACAGCTTCTTCTTCCAGTACTTCTGGAATATCATCATCTGTTTCTGGATCTAAATAGCCAGAAAGAATATCGGCAAGACGACGCTCGCCAGTTAAAAAATCATTATATTCTTGTAAAACGACTTCAACAGCATTTGGCCAGTAAGCGATCGAGTGTAAAACATCACGGATACCTTCTTCGATACGTTTTGCAATACTGATTTCGCCTTCGCGAGTAAGAAGTTCAACTGTACCCATTTCGCGCATATACATACGAACAGGGTCAGTCGTACGACCAGGCTCACTTTCAACTGAAGCCAATACTGCAGCAGCTTCTTCTTCTGCAACTTCATCAGCAGCCTCAGTCGATTCGCCAAACATCGCATCGTCAGTTTCTGGCGCACGTTCATGCACAGGAATACCAACGTCTTGAAGCATCTGAATGATGTCTTCAATCTGTTCGCTTTCTGTAATCGAGTCCGGGAGATGATCGTTAACCTCAGCGTAAGTTAAGTAACCTTGTTCTTTGCCTCGGCTAATCAGAGCCGCTACTTGAGAAGTAGGGGAATGCATATCGCTCATCTTTGCTTACTCTTTGTTGAATCTGTGGCGGTGAAAAACCGTGCATGATAGCACAATTCACGTCGAATGTTTTGGATTTGATCCGTTTGTCTTAAATAAAAAAATAGGTTTGATTTCACGGTAGTTTGTTGGATATGGGGTTGAGTATTATTTTTTCAAGCAGCAAGTCCATTGAAAGTGATTATATTTCATTGTTGTTGCCCTCCATCTATAAATACACAAAAAAAGCGCTGAAAAAAAGTACAAATCACCGATTTATAGCGAAAAAATTAAATAAAACTTGACAAGGTATTTGAAGAAAGATAAATAGCGGCTAGACCCATTTATATTTTTCATTGTTAGAGGTAGTGTTAGTGTCTTCTACAGATTTTGAATTAGATGATGATAACTACGGCGATGATGATGTTGGTTTTGATGAGTCATCAGGAAAAATCAGCGCCAAAGAATCATTAGAAAAGCGCCGTTTGATTGATGATCTATTGGCTCAACGTCGTTTAGAACGAGAATTAAAAGATTTTGATTATGATTTCGACGACGATGATCTCGACGACGAAGACTGAGCAAAATTTCTGAGACTTTAAGTCTTAAAATGTTATGCTGTTGACGAAATATTTTTAAAATTTGGATAAAGAATGAGTACGTTAGATTTAGACTTATTGAGTAATTATCTTGACGGTGATCAAAACGAATACGGTCTGGATTTTGCAGCGACTCATGGTTTTCTGTGTGCAATAGCCGTAGGTCCAAAGTTTGATCGTTGGTTAGAAGAACTTTTTGATAATAATCAAAAGAAAGTTCCTAGCGAAATCGTTGAACAAGTTAAGTTATGGTTAGAGTCTCTAAGACAAGACTTAGCAAACGAAAACGGAATCGAATTTCCTTTTGAAATCGAAGAAGCAGACGTTGAATCAAGTTTAGGTGATTGGAGTGTAGGTTTCGTTGATGCAATGTTCTTGAACGAGGATGCTTGGTTTACACCTGAGTTTGAAGAGCAACTTGTAGATTTAACTTTACCAATAATGGTCTTCAGCGGTATTGATGAAGAAGATCCTCAGATGGAGTCTTTCCGTCGTAATGGTCAATTGATGGATGAGTTAGCAGAAGAAATTCCAGATAATCTGAACGAAATCTATCTCATGTATCATACTCCAGCCTAATATGTTGTATTTATCAGCTTATTAAGTTGATGAAATTTGATATAAAAAACGTCCAATAATGGGCGTTTTTTATATCTTTAAATTTATATTTTGATCGATTAGATTGAATGTTTTATATTTGAGAAAAGATTAAACTGACACCTAATAAGCCCAGCAACTAATTAATTCTTGGTTCTAAACATCTCAATTAAGACGTTTTTTTATTCTCAAGTCCTTTTAGGGATTGCTTTGCATACCAGCCATAGCTGAGATGAAAAATAAAGTATTCAATTAATATTAAAAATACAGTCACCAAAATCCAAAGCCATATAGGAATGTGTTTAATAACCTCAATAGATGTCTGAATAGGAGCAATAAAAAATAGTGCGATTACGACGAGGATTGCACTGATAATTAAGTTACTCGCAATTGATCCTAAGATTAGATGCTCACGTTCTTGAGGATTAGGGACTCTTTGTTCGCGTTTTACAAAGATCCATGACGTAAAAAATCCTGCTGCAATTAAGGTCGGCACAGTAGTAGAACTTGATAGATCTATAAAGTAGGCCAATAATCCAAAAATAAGTAGCGTGAGTGTATAAATACCTGTAAATATCCATAGATAATATTTCATTATGATTTCTCTTTATGATTTGATTTTGGGTCTATAAGTAATTCAAATCTATATGTTAATTTTATTTTTTAAATAACTTGAACGTGAATTATAAATAATAAGTAATTAAAACCACAGCTTTTACTGTGGTTTTAATAAGTTGATATGTATTTAGTAAGGCTTTAATAGCCAAATCTTTTCTTCAGCATCAACCTTTCCTTTGAGTAATTCTGTTTGACTATCAAGTAATTGCAGTTGGTACTGCTTGGAATAATAGTCTTTAAGCTGTTGAGGGGAAATAGAGAAAGGAGGACCCGCCATCACGCTTTGATCATATTCAAAACTAATGAGTAATTGAGTTGCCTGATTGCTAATTTGCATCAAATGTTGTGCATAATCGGTTCGCATTTCTTCAGGTAAAGCGACTAAAGCAGCTCGATCATAAATCGCATCAATTTTACCAATATTGCTTGAAGTCAATTCAAAAAAATCACCAACAAATAGATCAATTTGAGGATGGTGATAATGAGTTAATTTTTCCAGTTTTCTTTCAGTAAATGGAATAGCAAGTTCGGCCATTAATTCTTCGATTGCAATCGGACTAAGATCAATTCCAATCAGATGATAACCTTGTGCTAACAACCAATGGATATCTAGGGTGTGTTGACACTTTTAGCTTAAAAAAATAGCGAAGTAGTAAAATCAAATCGCCAAACCTAATTTTACTATTCGCTATGCCTCGTACCATGCTGACAGATCAACACTGGCAAAAGTTGAAAACTATTTTGCGTAATTTATCTATTCATCACAACTCAAATTTACGTAATTTTATTGAAGCTATTCTCTATAGAATTAGAACAGGCTGTCCGTGGCGAGATATTCCTTCCTATTTCGGTCAATCAAACTCTATTTTCAAACGTTTTAATCGTTGGTCAAGCAGCGGTAAGTTGCTTAGATTATTCAAATTATTAGCATCATGCCCCGATATGGAGTGGATTTTTATTGATGGCTCTCACGTACGTGCTCATCAACATTCTGCCGGTATAGCGAATCAATCCATTTCTAAAAGTGTAGGAGGAAACTCCTCAAAAATACATTTGATTGTTGATTCACATGGCAATCCTATTGATTTCATGATTACCGATGGCACTACACATGACATCAAAGTTGCATCTGATTTAATAGCAACATTAGATTTAAAAGAGACAGAAGTGGTATGCGCAGATAAAGGCTATGATTCAGAACCACTGCGTGAGCAGATCAGAAAAACAGGAACAAAAGCGAATATACCAAAGAAAATAAATAGCCAATCGAACAATGATCATATGGATTGGTATTTATATAAAATCAGGCATTTAGTTGAAAATATGTTTTGTAGATTAAAACAATTTAGAGGGATAGCTACTCGATATGACAAGCTCAAAAGAAATTATCAAAGTGCTGTTGCCTTAGCCTGTATATTTTTATGGCTACCTTTATAGGTTTAATTATGAACAGTAAATGTCAACAGACCCTAAGCTTTTCCCACACAATGGAAGGAAAATACGATTGTTTTTCTCTAGATTCAAGGAGTCAATATATTTAACTAATAGTGAATGAGGTTGATTGAGATGAAACCCAATTTCATTTTTTTGCCATTTATCATGCCAAAATTCATGTTTCATAATTTGTCTCAGATAAAAATAATTGAAAATAACTCTCAGTGTTTATCCTTATTATTTTTTTTGAACCTTCTTGCAATAATCCAAATGATATACAGTAAAGCTAGAGCTAAAATAATATAACCGACACGTTGCATAATCAGCGTCATCAAAGCTTGATTTTCGCTAAAGTGATAACCTAAGTAGGCTAAAAAAGTAGTCCATATAATCGTTCCTAAGGCACTGTAGGTCATAAATTTACCAAAAGGCATTTTACTCATACCCGCGGGAATACTTATGAGAGAGCGTACAGCTGGAATCATACGACCAAAGAAAACAATCTTGTGTCCATGTTTGTTAAACCAAGTTAATGCTTTTTCAAGATCACTTACCTTTATTCTTAGAAATTTTCCATAATGCTCAATAAAGATGAATAATCGTTGCTCAGGAATTTTTCGACCAATCCAATATAGCACCATCGCAGCAAGTAAAGATCCTGTACTGCCCGCAATAATGACACCAATTAAAGTCAAATCACCTTTAGAGGCTGTATAACCAGCAGAGGGCATAATAATTTCAGATGGTATTGGTGGAAAAATATTGTCTAAAAACATTAAGAATGCAATACCCAAATATCCCAGCTTTTCCATCACAGATAAGACCCAGTCTTCTAGTCCCATAGTACCTTGCTACGTATTTTCATTGATTAGAGGATAGTGATGCTTCTTTCTTAAGCACACAATATATGAATGGTTATTATTTTCTCGTATAAAAAAGCCGTAGAAAACTACGGCTTTTGAGCATAACAATAAATTATAGGCGTTTGCGTTTTGCTGCTGCAATTTGTGATTGGCGCATGCGGAAACCTTCTTTTTGTTTTTCTGTAGTTTTATCAATACAGAAAACACAAGAAACTCCATGTTCATAGCTAGGTAATTCAGCTTCTTCTTTAGTAAGAGGCCAACCACATGCATGACATTTAATATTTTCGCCTTCTTCAACACCATGTGTTACTGCTGTGCGGCCATCAAATACGAAACATTCGCCTTCCCATAAACTTTCTTCTGCTGGGGTTTCTTCTAGATATTTAAGAATACCGCCTTTAAGGTGATATACCTCATTAAATCCTTCTTGTAAAAGTAATGATGTTGATTTTTCACAACGAATACCACCTGTACAGAACATGGCGATTTTCTTATCTTTGTGTTGTTCTAAGTTTTGCTTTACGTATTCAGGGAACTCACGGAAAGTTTCAGTTTTAGGATCAATTGCACCCTTAAACGTGCCTGCTTTATATTCATAGTCATTACGTGTGTCGATTAAAATTACATCATCACGGCTAATTAACTCATTCCACTCTTTAGGGTCGAGGTAATGACCGACTAGATCACGGGGTTTAACTTCTACACCTAAAGTTACGATCTCTTTTTTGAGTTTAATTTTCATTTTGCGGAATGGTTTATCAGAGCTAAAAGACTCTTTATATTCCATTTCGTTGAAACCTTCGTTCAGCAAAAATTGATGTACAGTATCAATTGCTGTGCGATCACCAGCGACAGTACCGTTGATTCCTTCTGGTGCAACAATCAGAGTTCCACATAAATTGATGCTATTCACTAGTGTTAAAAGACGCTGTTGCAGATCCGCTGCATCTGAAACTTCTTTAAATTGATATAGTGCCGCAACAACCCAATTATTGGTCGCTTGCTGTTCTACAGGTGCAAGCTGTTCTACAGTAGCGTTCATGGATAACTCCAAATGTATTAAGATAGGAAAATCAAGGCGCGTATTTTAGCGTGAAATTTGAAAATAAGCGAGAAAACCATAAAATTGATATGGTTTTAGAGGAATGTGTTTTGAGTAATGATCGTCGAATCCCATCATTGACCCCATGTGCAGGGCGTTGTTCAACGGTATTTGGTGATTTGGTGTGCCGAGGATGTCGCCGTTTTAATCATGAAGTAATTCATTGGAATACATATACACCAGAACAGCGACTTACAGTTTGGCAACGTTTAGATGCACAACTTGATCAAATTCTTGTGCCTTTGTTACCTCATGCAAATATACAACAGGTAGAGGATTTTATTCATAATAAACGGATTCGAGTATTAGATACGGCAACGAAAGGTCGTAAGCTTTATCATGCATTAAAGATATGCGAAAAAAATAAGTACTTAGCGCAGGAAAGTGGTCTTGGGATTGTGGATACACAAGTGAAGCCTGTATGGGATGAATTCGAGAGAAGAGTATTGGCTTTAGCTAAAGCGAGTTATGAACTGGCTTGGCTTCGTGCCGATGGGATTAGTTCGAATTTGTTACGGACATTAGAAGAAGATGAAATCTAAATTCTTTTGTGGTTGATATAGTAAATAATAATTTCTGCGATCAATAAATTAATTGTCCAGCCTAGCCATGCTTCTAGTTGATATATATGGATTGGTGTTAGCCAGTCAATGTAAGGTTGTAGTTCGTATAACACGAGTTTCCATGTTCTTAAACTCAAGGCAGATAAAGCTAAAGCAAAACTTCTTATCATCCAGTCACGATGTCGAAACCATTGTTTCCTAATCGCAAAATATAGCGCAATTAAAGTGCTGATTCCCCAAAGAAGTCCTAGCAAAATAAAACACAATTGGGTACTGAAGCCGCCATTGGCATACACCGCCAATATCAAACCGCTTGGTAGTGCAAAACCTAGAGTTGAAACAATATAAATCCAACCTGCATAACGATGAACAAGACTAAATTTTTTACGAATATATTGTGAAAATTGAGTAAAGCCAGCTAAAAGAACAAAACTGCTCGTTAAGACATGAATTTGGAAGGCGATGCGCCAAGGCTGAGTCAGGACTACATCTTGTTTTAGGACTAAAAAATTGGATTGATTTGACCAAGGAAAATATTGAATACAAATTTCTACCATCAATATAAATAAGTAAAAGAAAATGAATGTGGTTATAAGTCGAGTAAGGGGATTTAGAGTTTTCCACATATCATTGATCATTGTTATCATGATTGACTAAGAATAAATGCAATAACTTTATATTTGATGAGCTTAGAAATATGAATAAATTAGTTAAGTTTTTAACTTTTACAGCTGCTTTAACATGTTGTACCTTGAGTTTTGCTCAAACCCCACAGCTCGCCTTATCTTGGACAGGATTGTATAACGATGGACAAAAAATTTCTTTGTTCTTTCAACAGAAAGGAGATCAACTCACAGGGTATAGTTTGTTAAATGGTAAGCAAACTAAATTTAAGGGAAGTCTTCAAAAAAGTGGCTCAGTTTATAAAGCAACTTTGAATGAATTAGGGCAAGGTGCTACCTTTGGTCAGTTCATTTTAGATTATAAAAATAATGTTACAGAGATCGATGCACAATGGTTACCCAGTAGCAAAACAGTTAAACCAAAGTTTTTTAACTTGAAAGCACAGCAGTGTAACTATGCAAAAGATGAAGGTAACTATCCAGAAGCATCTCGTAAATTATTAAAAGATGCAGATCTACAAGTTGCTTTAGGTGAGTTGCAATATATGCGTAATGAAATCTATGCACGTCATGGGTATGCATTCCAGAATAAAAGTTGGGCTGCTACATTTGCTGATTATGATTGGTACATGCCGTGTTTTACCAATGTGGATTCACGTTTAACTCAAATTGAAAAAGAGAATGTGAAGCGTATCAAAATGGTAGAACCTTATGCGAAAGACGTAGAGTGGGGACGTTAATTTATTTTATAAATTAAGTATCTAATAAAAAAAGCTGCCATCAGGCAGCTTTTTTAACATTAAGATTCTGTTGAAAATTAACGTTTGATATCGCGTTGAGTCGAGCCAGTATAAAGCTGACGCGGACGACCGATTTTGTAAGGACCGCTGTGCATTTCTAACCAGTGGCTGATCCAACCAACAGTACGTGCAAGAGCGAAAATTACAGTAAACATTTCTGTTGGGATACCAATCGCTTTTAAGATGATACCTGAGTAGAAGTCTACGTTCGGGTAAAGCTTACGCTCTACGAAGTACGGGTCGTTCAATGCAATACGCTCAAGTTCCATAGCAAGCTGCAATTGTGGATCGTTGATGCCTAATGCTTCAAGAACTTCGTCACAAGTTTGCTTCATTACTTTAGCGCGAGGGTCAAAGTTTTTATAAACGCGGTGACCGAAGCCCATAAGCTTCACTTCTTTACGTTTTACTTTTTCCATGAATTCAGCAACGTTTTCAACGCTACCAATTTCATCTAACATTTTAAGTACAGCTTCGTTTGCACCACCGTGAGCAGGTCCCCAAAGTGCAGAGATACCAGCAGAGATACATGCATAAGGGTTTGCACCAGTAGAACCTGCAAGACGAACTGTAGAAGTCGATGCATTTTGTTCGTGGTCAGCATGAAGCGTGAAAATACGGTCCATTGCGCGCGCAAGAACAGGATTTACTTTGTAGTCACGATCAGCAGGCGTAGCAAACATCATGTGTAAGAAGTTTTCTGCGTAGCTTAAATCATTACGAGGGTAAATGAATGGTTGACCTACAGTGTACTTGTAGCTCCACGCTGCAAGCGTAGGGATTTTCGCGATTAAACGAATTGCAGTGATTTCACGATGGTTAACATCTTCGATGTCTAAACCGTTGTGATAGAACGCAGATAAAGCACCAACTACACCAACCATGATCGCCATAGGGTGAGCATCACGACGGAAACCATTGAAGAAACGGCTTACTTGGTCGTGAACCATAGTGTGGTTACGTACTTTTGCGTCAAATTCAGTTTTTTGTTCAGCATTTGGAAGCTCGCCATTTAATAATAAATAACAAGTTTCTAAGTAGTCTGCTTGAGTCGCTAATTGATCAATTGGATAACCACGGTGTAATAAAACACCTTTGTCACCGTCAATGAATGTGATCTTAGATTCGCAAGCCGCTGTCGCCATAAAACCAGGATCGAAAGTAAAGTGACCTGATGCTAATACATCTTTAACGTCAATTACATCTGGGCCCAATGTGCCGCTGTAAATTGGTAATTCAATTTCTTTGCCATCAAGCTGTAATACGGCTTTTTTGCCAGTTGCTGCAGACATTCAATAGATCTCCTGTCCTGGTGAATGATTATCTGACTCGAAATCCTAATCTTGTCATGTGCGAATCAGACGGTGTCAAAATTTGCTATAAGATTAGTGGCTACTAAAATTTTGTCAATTATACTTAGGGATAAAAAATGACGTTATCACAGTCAATTAGTCATTCAGTATCAACGGGAAAATTGAGTAAAATCACAGCACCGGTCGAGTATAATATGTCAAATCATGTTTTAGGTGCAGAAAAAAAATGAAGCATCAGTACAATTGTAAGTAAATTTTTAACACTTTTTGATTTATAGATTCCTAAAATTTTTTGAAATAAAATGCCAAAACCCTATATTTCTCATGCCTTAGATTTAAATTATCATTAAAAAAAATGTTGATTGAAAAATAAAGGAATTTTTATTTGTTCTATTACGGTGCGATCAACTGATTAAAAAATGACTAATTTTTTACTAAAATCATCTTTGCTTGATAGATTATCGCTTAGTTATATTTAATATTAAAATGAGGGGTATTATTTCTGAGTATATAAATAATCGATCCAAATATATGACTTTAGTATGATGCTTTAATAATTTCTTAATGATTTTGAAGGAATATATTCGAAATTTAAAAATAAAAATAATAAATTGCATTTGATGTAATGTTTTTAAAAATCAATATGATATGTAATTTTTGTATGGTAGGTCCATTGATTTTTCTTGCTTATTCTTGTGAATGATTCTTATTTAAGGCTTTTTTCGACTAAAGAGAAAGCTGATTGTTTGTATTTTGATATTTCACGTTTTATAATTCGTTGTCGTTATATAGGTTAGGCATGTGCTGTGCTTGCCTGACAATGCCAGCTTTCCTTTGAATTAATTCAAACAAACTCCAGTTGGAGTTTCTACCTACAGGATGCCCGCTGTGAAAAGCAACAGACCTGTCAATTTGTCCATGGGTCAGGTGTTAGCGGTAAATTTACGCTCACCCGTGGCTATTGCATCAATTCTACACCGTCTATCTGGTGTAATCGTTTTCTTATTAGTCGCTGTTCTTTTGTGGATTTTGGATAAATCTCTATCTTCACCAGAAGGATTTGACTACGTAAAAAATGTCGTTTTCGGAAATATCTTAGTACGTTTCATCGTATGGGTATTTGTAGCAGGCTTAATCTTCCATTTTATTGCAGGTATCAAACATCTACTTGCTGACCTTGGTTTTGCTGAGGAATTACAAAGTGGTCGTATTGCAGCTACAGTTTCGTTGATCTTATCTGTGATCGGTATTGTCGCAGCTTTTGTATGGATTATGTTCTAATGAAAAGTGCTACAGGTTTAACGGGTTCAGGTTCTCGCGATTGGTATATCCAACGTGTATCAGCTGTAGTTTTAGCTGCTTATACTGTCGTTATGTTTGGCTGGATCCTATGCAATAGTGGATTCGGTTATGAGCAATGGGCTGGCTTTATGCTAACGCTTCCAATGAAAATTTTCTCATTGTTAGCTGTGTTATCGCTTGTTGCGCACGCTTGGATTGGTATGTGGCAAGTCTTTACAGATTATGTAACGACACGTCAAATGGGTCCTTCGGCTTCAGGTTTACGCCTTGTGTTAACTTCTGCTGTCATTATTTCAGTGTTCGTATACGCAATCTGGGGTATCCAGATTTTCTGGGCAAATTGATAGGAAGAGATCATGGCAACTACCCCTAAAGAAAATTATTCAAATATTCAAACACTATCATTCGATTCAGTTATCGTTGGTGGTGGTGGTTCTGGTATGCGTGCTGCTTACCAACTTGCTCAAGCAGGTTTGAAAGTTGCTGTATTAACCAAAGTATTCCCAACACGTTCGCATACAGTTGCTGCTCAAGGTGGTATTGGTGCATCGTTAGGAAATATGCAAGAAGATAACTGGCATTATCATTTCTACGACACAGTAAAAGGTTCTGACTGGTTAGGCGACCAAGATGCGATTGAGTTTATGACTCGTGAAGCACCGAAAGTTGTTTATGAGTTAGAGCATTTAGGTATGCCGTTTGACCGTAACGAAGATGGTACGATTTATCAGCGTCCATTTGGTGGTCACTCTGCAAACTACGGTGAAAAAGCAGTTCCACGTGCTTGTGCTGCAGCTGACCGTACTGGTCATGCACTACTACACACGTTGTATCAAAGCAACGTAAAAATGGGTACTCAATTCTTTGTTGAATGGATTGCATTAGATCTAATTCGTAACGAAGAAGGTGATGTACTTGGTGTAACTGCAATTGATCAAGAAACAGGTAACATCGCAGTATTCCAAGCAAAAGCAACATTATTTGCTACAGGTGGTGCTGGCCGTGTTTACCGTGCATCTACCAACGCCTACATCAATACTGGTGATGGTTTGGGTATGGCTGCTCGTGCGGGTATTCCATTACAAGATATGGAATTCTGGCAATTCCACCCAACGGGTGTTGCGGGCGCTGGTGTATTGTTAACTGAGGGTTGTCGTGGTGAGGGTGGTATCCTTCGCAACAAAGACGGCGAACCATTCATGGAACGTTATGCACCGACTTTAAAAGACTTGGCTCCACGTGATTTCGTATCTCGTTCTATGGATCAGGAAATTAAAGAAGGTCGTGGTTGTGGTCCAAAAGGTGATTATATCCTATTAGATATGACACACTTGGGTGCTGATACAATCATGAAGCGTTTACCATCAGTATTTGAGATTGGTAAGAAATTCGCGAACGTTGACTGTACTAAAGAGCCAATTCCTGTAGTACCAACAATCCATTATCAAATGGGTGGTATTCCAACGAATATCCATGGTCAAGTTGTTGTACCTCATGGTGTTGAAGAGGGTGAATTCTCTGCTCACTATGATAAAGATACAAAACAATATACATATAAAGGCACACGTGATTATGTGAAACCAGTTAAAGGTTTCTATGCAATCGGTGAGTGCTCATGTGTATCTGTTCATGGCGCAAACCGTTTAGGTACTAACTCGTTGCTTGACCTTGTTGTATTTGGTAAAGCTGCTGGTGAACACATTATTGATTATGTGACTAAACACCATGGTGATGATTATGCTCCATTACCAAACGATGTGTTAGAAAACACATTGGCACGTGTACGTAAGTTGGATGAATCTACATCTGGCGAAAATGCGCAAGAAGTTGCTGATGTAATTCGTGACATCGTTCAAGATCATGCTGGTGTATTCCGTACACAAGCATTACTTGATAAAGGTGTTAAAGAAATTCTTGCGATCGAATCACGTGTTCGTAACATTCATTTGAAAGACAAATCTAAAGTATTCAATACTGCACGTATTGAAGCATTAGAAGTTGAAAACTTGTATGAAGTTGCTAAAGCAACCTTGATTTCTGCTGCTGCACGTAAAGAATGTCGTGGTGCGCATACCGTTGTTGATTATGAATTAGCGCCAGATCATCCGACTTACTCTTATGGTCGTCGTGATGATGAGTGGATGAAACATACGTTATGGTATTCTTCAGACAATCGTCTTGAATATAAACCAGTACGTTTCAATCCATTAACGGTTGAAGCTATTGAACCTAAACCACGTACATTCTAATCGGGAGAACAAAGATGAGTAGAGGTACTCGTACATTCGAAATCTACCGCTATGATCCTGATAAGGATAAAGCGCCTTACATGCAAACTTTTAAGTTAGAGTTAACTGACAAGCACCGTATGTTGCTTGACGCGTTACTTGCATTAAAAGTTCAGGATGAAACATTAACATTCCGCCGTTCATGCCGTGAAGGTATTTGTGGTTCTGATGGTGTGAACATTAATGGTAAAAATGGTTTGGCATGTTTGTGGAACTTGAATGACCTGCCTGAAAAAATTGTAATTCGTCCTTTACCTGGTTTACCAGTTGTAAAAGACTTGGTTGTAGATATGAATCAATTCTACGATCAATACAATAAAATTCAGCCATTCTTGATCAACAATCAGCCAGCTCCTGCGAAAGAGCGTTTGCAATCTCAAGCAGATCGTGAACATCTTGATGGTTTGTATGAATGTATTCTATGTGCATGTTGTTCAACTTCATGCCCATCGTTCTGGTGGAACCCTGACAAGTTCTTGGGACCATCTGCATTGTTAAATGCTTATCGTTTTATTATCGATTCGCGTGATACTGCTACTCAAGAGCGTTTGGCGCGTTTGGATGACCCATTCTCATTATTCCGTTGTAAAGGAATCATGAACTGTGTGTCTGTATGTCCAAAAGGGTTAAACCCAACTAAGGCAATTGGCCACATTCGTAATATGCTATTGGATCAAGCTGGTTAATTCGGTTTTCCTGTAGAAGAAACGGAAGTTTTGAAAAAAGCTTCCGTTTTTTTATTTGCGTCATAAAAGTATGTTTTGTGCTACAAGGATGCTGGTATGCTTATTACTTATGTAGATAAAAAGAATTAGAAAAGTTGATCAATTGCTTTGCGTTGATTCGTTTTTGAGCACTGTGCTTAGAGTTTGTGCGAGATTTGTAGAAAATCTTTAACTTTGGTCGATAAGAGTGCAACTTTTTTTGAAAGGGCGCTATATTAGATTATAATTTGATGTGTGTATTTCGCTGATTTATGGATGGTATGTGTCAAAAAAATCAATCCAAGCTTGATAACATGTTAGGATTTCTGCCAACGACTGAAAGCAAAAAAATTAGGATATTCCTTAAGTTATACAGGAGATATTCACAAAAGATTTATGCAGATTATTCAGTCAAAGTCAATTTAGAAAAGTTAAAAATTTAGTTAATTTTTCTAAAATGATTTGCAAAAAATTGCTCGATGTCGTCGAGTATAAGAATGAGTTGCGCGCCTTGTTTATGGGTGCGTGACTGATTTGTTACATCAAAAGGAATACTCCTGATGTGTAGTGATAATGTCCTAAGGTTGGATGATCTTGGGTAGTAGTGTCTTGTTACCAATTCGATACTATGAATCATGGGTCTGCTTAAAAGGCAGCCTGTATTATTTTTTGCAATAGGAAATGGGTCCAAAAATGCAAGAAGTTGCTGACGCACTGCGTCTTGACACTGAACTTTCCGCTGATAGTGCAGCGTATATTGAAGAGCTTTACGAACAGTATCTAACATCTCCAACCTCAGTGTCAGAGGATTGGCGTGAATATTTCGACAAATATCCTAAAGGGGATCAACCACACGGTAGTGTGCGTGAACAATTCCTGCTTTTGGGTCGTAATTCAAGCCGAATTCAACCTGTAGTTCAAAGTGCTGTGAGCACAGAGCATGAGCGTCGTCAAATTGGTGTACTTCAACTCATTGCTGCTTATCGTAACCGTGGTCATCAAAAAGCTAAACTCGATCCATTAGGTCTTGCGAAACGTGAAGACGTTCCTGACCTCGATTTATCTGCACATGGTTTAACAAAATCTGATCTTGATACTGTATTCAATACAGGTAATCTCGCGATTGGTAAAGCAGAAGCTACATTGTCGGAAATGATTGAGGCAATGGAAGCAATTTACTGTACCTCAATCGGTGCAGAATACATGCATATCGTCGACACTAAAGAAAAACGTTGGATTCAGCAGCGTTTGGAAGGTGCTCGTGGGAAATTTAATTTCTCAGCTGATCAGAAAAAAGGCTTTTTAGAGCGTTTGACTGCGGCAGAAGGCTTAGAAAAGTATTTAGGTACAAAATTCGTAGGTGCAAAGCGTTTTGGTGTGGAAGGCGGTGAGTCTTTTATTCCAATGATGAATGAGATCATTCAGCGTGCAGGTAGTGTTGGTTGTAAAGAAGTTGTGATTGGTATGCCACACCGTGGTCGTCTCAACGTTTTAGTCAACATTATGGGTAAAAACCCAGCCGACTTATTTGGTGAGTTTGAAGGGAAGAGCCTACACAAAAAAGGTTCTGGTGATGTTAAGTATCACCAAGGTTTCTCTTCAAATGTGATGACGCCTGGTGGTGAGGTTCACTTAGCATTAGCATTTAACCCATCGCACTTAGAAATTGTTGGACCAGTAGTCGAAGGTTCGGTACGTGCTCGTCAAGTACGTCGTAAAGATATTGGTGGTGACGATGTTCTTCCTGTGATTGTTCACGGTGATGCGGCATTTGCAGGTCAAGGTGTTAACCAAGAAACCTTCCAAATGTCACAAACACGTGGTTATACAGTCGGTGGTACAGTTCATATCGTTATTAATAACCAAGTTGGTTTCACGACTTCAGATCCGCGCGATACACGTTCTACAGAATACTGTACTGACGTAGCAAAAATGATTCAGTCACCAATTTTCCATGTGAATGGTGATGATCCTGAAGCTGTAATTTTTGCAACACAACTTGCACATGATTTCCGTCATGAATTCCGCAAAGACGTTGTGATTGATTTGTTCTGTTACCGTCGTCGTGGTCATAACGAAGCAGATGAACCATCTGCAACTCAACCGTTGATGTATCAAGTGATTAATAAAAAAGCGACTACACGTACGCTTTATGCTGATCAATTGGTTCAAGAGAAAGTCCTTGATCGTGCAAGCGCTGATCAAATGGTTGAAGGTTATCGTTCTGATTTAGAAGCGGGCAACCATGTTGCTAATGCATTAGTACGTGAACCAAACAAAAAAATGTTTGTGGATTGGACACCATATCTAGGTCATGAATATACAGATGTTTGGGATACGAGCTTTAACATTGATCGCTTAAAAGAACTTGGCAAAACAATGAATACATTACCTGAAGGTTTTGTATTACAACGCCAAGTACAAAAAGTTATTGATGACCGCATCAAAATGCAAACAGGTGAAATGCCACTGAACTGGGGTGCTGCTGAAACATTGGCATATGCATCTTTGCTGGACGATGGCTTCCTAGTACGTATTACGGGTGAAGACGTTGGGCGTGGTACATTCTCTCACCGCCATGCAAAACTACATAACCAAGTTGATGGTTCTGTTTACATCCCGTTGTGTCACATTAAAGAAAATCAGCCACGTGTTGCGGTGTATGACTCTTTATTATCAGAAGAAGCTGTGCTTGCTTTTGAATATGGTTATGCAACCACTCTACCGAAGAGCTTGATCGTTTGGGAAGCACAATTTGGTGACTTTGCAAACTGTGCGCAAGTCGTGATTGACCAATTCATTGCTTCTGGTGAAACCAAGTGGGAGCGCGTTTGTGGTTTAACGATGTTGTTACCACATGGTTATGAAGGTCAGGGTCCTGAGCATTCATCTGCACGTTTAGAGCGTTTCTTACAATTGTGTGCTGAAGACAATATGCAAGTATTGACTCCTACAACACCAGCACAGATTTTCCATGCTTTACGTCGTCAAGCGGTTCGTCCTATTCGTAAGCCAATGATTGTGATGTCACCAAAGTCATTGCTACGTCATAAATTAGCGACTTCAACTTTAGATGAATTAGCAAATGGTTCATTCCAAACAGTGATTGATGAAGTCGATCAAATTAACAAAGCTGACGTTACTCGTTTAGTTCTTTGTGGTGGTAAGGTTTATTACGATTTACTCGAAAAACGTCGTGAGCTTGGTTTAAACCATATCGCGATTGTTCGTATTGAACAGTTATATCCATATCCAGAACAGCGTTTAGCTGAAGTTATGGCTCAATATCCAAACATTCAAGAACTTGTTTGGGCGCAAGAAGAACCTAAAAACCAAGGCGCTTGGTTATTTATCGTTCCTCGTTTGTATGAAGACGTTCTTAAATCAGGTAAACAAATTCGTATTAGCTATGCTGGACGTGAAGCATCTGCCGCACCTGCTTGTGGCTCACCGTACTTGCATGCAAAACAACAAGCTCAGCTCGTCAATGACGCACTTGCAATTGAAGCTGAACAATCAGGAGATTCTAAATAATGGCAACCGAAATTAAAGCACCGGTATTCCCAGAGTCAGTTGCTGACGGTACGATCGCAACTTGGCATAAAAAAGTAGGTGAACCTGTATCACGTGATGAAGTGATCTGTGACATTGAAACCGATAAAGTTGTTTTAGAAGTGGTTGCTCCAGCTGATGGTAGCTTAGTTGCGATCATCAAAGGTGAAGGCGATACAGTTCTTTCTGATGAAGTAATTGCTCAATTTGAAGCTGGTGCTGTTTCTGCGGCTGCTCCTGAAGCTGCTGCACCAGTTGCAGCGGCTCCTGTGGCATCTGCCCCAGCTGCGGCTGCATCAACTCAAGCTGTTGATCAAAACCAAGCCCCTGCTGTTCGTAAAGCATTATCTGAAACAGGTATCAATGCTGCTGACGTACAAGGTACTGGTCGTGGTGGTCGTATCACTAAAGAAGACGTTGCAAATCATAAACCAGCTGCTTCAGTTCAGCCGTTAAGCGTTGCTGTAGGTGAACGTATCGAGAAACGTGTTCCAATGACACGTTTACGTAAGCGTGTTGCTGAGCGTTTATTGGCGGCTACCCAACAAACTGCAATGTTAACAACATTCAATGAAGTTAACATGAAGCCGATCATGGAAATGCGTAAGCAATATAAAGATGCTTTCGAAAAACGCCATGGTGCTCGTTTAGGTTTCATGTCTTTCTTTGTTAAAGCAGCAACAGAAGCTTTAAAACGCTATCCAGCTGTAAATGCGTCGATTGATGGTGATGATATTGTTTATCACGGTTTCTATGACATCGGTGTAGCAGTTTCTTCTGATCGTGGCTTAGTTGTGCCAATCCTTCGTGATACTGATCGTATGAACTATGCTGAAGTAGAAGGTGGTATTGCTGCATATGCTGCTAAAGCACGTGAAGGTAAATTATCGATCGAAGAGATGACTGGCGGTACATTCACTATTACTAATGGTGGTACTTTCGGTTCATTACTTTCAACACCTATTTTAAACCAGCCACAAACAGCGATTCTTGGTATGCATAAAATCCAAGAACGTCCTATGGCGGTAAATGGACAAGTTGAAATCTTGCCAATGATGTATTTAGCGCTTTCATATGACCACCGTCTAATTGATGGTAAAGAAGCAGTAGGTTTCTTAGTAACAATTAAAGAATTGTTAGAAGAGCCGGCTAAACTTATTCTTGACCTATAACTTATTATTTAAAAATCATCCCTAACTTTTCTTTAATTAAGAAAGTTCAGTCCCCTTAATCAAAAGGGGATTTAGGGAGATTGATTGGAGATAAAAATGTCTCAACAGTTTGATCTTGTTGTTATTGGCGGTGGACCTGGCGGTTATGAAGCAGCAATCCGTGCTGCACAACTAGGTTTTAAAGTTGCATGTATCGAAAAACGTATTCATAACGGTAAACCATCTTTGGGTGGTACGTGTTTAAACGTTGGTTGTATCCCTTCTAAAGCATTGCTTGACTCTTCTCATCGTTACGAAGCAACAGTTCATGAACTTGCTGAACACGGTATCACGACTGGTGAAGTTAAATTTGATTTAGATACTTTGTTAGCTCGCAAAGACAAAGTTGTTGATCAATTGACTGGTGGTGTTGCTCAATTACTTAAAGGTAATGGTATCGAGTGGTTACAAGGTACTGGTAAATTACTTGCTGGTAAAAAAGTTGAATTCACGCCATTTGAAGGTGAAGTACAAGTTTTAGAACCTAAGTATGTCATCCTTGCGACTGGTTCTGTACCTGTAAATATCCCTGTAGCTCCTGTTGATGAAGATTTGATTGTTGACTCAACTGGTGCTTTGAAATTCCCAGAAGTTCCAAAACGTCTTGGTGTTATCGGTGCAGGTGTTATCGGTTTAGAGTTAGGCTCGGTATGGCGTCGTCTTGGTTCGGAAGTTGTTGTATTTGAAGCATTAGATACTTTCCTGCCAATGGCTGATAAAGCACTTTCTAAAGAATTTCAAAAAATCTTGAAGAAACAAGGTTTAGATATTCGTATTGGTGCAAAAGTTTCTGGTACAGAAGTTAATGGTCGTGAAGTGACTGTTAAATATAACCAAGCTGGCGAAGATAAAGAGCAAGTATTTGACAAATTAATCGTTTGTGTAGGTCGTAAAGCTTATGCAGAAGGTCTATTGGCAGAAGATTCAGGCATTAAACTCACTGAACGTGGTTTAGTTGATGTAAATGATCAGTGCCAAACATCTGTTGAAGGCGTTTATGCGATCGGTGACTTAGTTCGTGGTCCAATGCTTGCTCATAAAGCAATGGAAGAAGGTGTGATGGCTGTTGAGCGTATCCATGGTCATGCTGCTCAAGTAAATTATGACACTATTATTAGTGTTATTTACACGCATCCTGAAGCTGCTTGGGTTGGTTTAACTGAAGAACAAGCTGCTGAAAAAGGTCACGAAGTTAAAGCCGGTCAATTCCCGTTTGCGGTTAATGGTCGTGCATTAGCTGCTGGTGATACAGCTGGTTTTGTTAAATTTGTTGCTGACGCAAAAACAGATCGTCTTTTGGGTATGCACGTTGTCGGTCCTAATGCATCAGACATCGTTCATCAGGGTATGATCGCACTTGAGTTTGTTTCTTCTGTTGAAGATCTACAGTTGATGACTTTTGGTCATCCAACGTTCTCTGAAGTTGTACATGAAGCTGCACTTTCAGTTGATGGTCGTGCAATCCACGCGATTCAACGTAAGCGCAAATAAAAACAAAAAGTGTGGTTCGCCACACTTTTTTGAATGAAGACGATTGGTTTATAAGACAGTCGTCGTCTCATAATGTAGTGTCCTAGTGTTAAGAATATCTAGGTCGCGTCACAATAAACAACGTAGTAGGTAATTAAATGAACTTACATGAGTATCAAGCTAAAGCGTTATTAAAAAAATATGGCATGCCAGTACAAGAAGGTATTTTGGCAACAAATGCAGATGAAGCAGTAGCTGCGTTTGAACAGCTTGGTGGTAAATTCGCGGTAATGAAAGCGCAAGTACATGCTGGTGGTCGTGGTAAGGCTGGTGGCGTAAAAGTTGCAAAATCAAAAGAAGATGTTATCGAATTTGCTAACAATATTATTGGTACTCGTCTTGTAACGTATCAAACAGATGCAAATGGTCAGCCTGTTAACAGCATTATTGTTGCAGAAGATGTCTATCCAGTTGAGCGTGAGCTTTACTTAGGCGCGGTTGTAGATCGTTCTAGCCGTCGTATTACTTTCATGGCTTCTACCGAAGGTGGTGTAGAAATCGAGAAAGTTGCTGAAGAAACACCTGAAAAAATTATTAAAGTTGAAGTTGATCCATTAGTAGGTTTACAACCATTCCAAGCACGTGAAGTTGCATTTGCTCTTGGTTTGAAAGATAAACAAATCGGTCAATTTGTTAAAATTATGTCTGCTGCTTACCAAGCATTTGTAGAAAATGATTTTGCTTTATTTGAAATTAACCCACTTTCAGTTCGTGAAAATGGCGAAATTTTATGTGTAGACGCGAAAGTAGGTATTGACTCTAACGCGCTTTATCGTTTGCCAAAAGTTGCAGCTTTGCGTGATAAATCTCAAGAAAATGAGCGTGAATTAAAAGCATCTGAATTTGACCTTAACTATGTTGCTTTAGAAGGTAACATCGGTTGTATGGTGAATGGTGCTGGTCTTGCAATGGCAACGATGGACATCATCAAGCTTTATGGTGGTCAGCCTGCTAACTTCCTAGATGTTGGTGGCGGTGCGACTAAAGAGCGTGTAATCGAAGCATTCAAAATTATTCTTGCTGATACTTCTGTACAAGGTGTTTTAATCAACATCTTTGGTGGTATCGTTCGTTGTGACATGATTGCTGAAGCAATTATTGCAGCAGTTCAAGAAGTAAACGTAACTGTACCAGTTGTTGTTCGCTTAGAAGGTAACAATGCTGAGCTAGGTGCGAAATTGCTTGATGAATCTGGTTTGAAATTAATTTCTGCAAACGGTTTATCTGATGCTGCAGAAAAAATTGTTGCTGCAGTTAAAGCGTAAGGGGAGTATCAATCATGAGCGTATTAATTAATAAAGACACTAAAGTATTGGTACAAGGTTTTACTGGTAAAAACGGTACTTTCCACTCTGCACAAGCTTTAGACTACGGTACAAAAGTTGTTGGTGGTGTTACGCCAGGTAAAGGTGGAACAACACACCTTGACCTTCCTGTATTCAATACAATGAAAGATGCTGTACGTGAGACTGGTGCTGATGCATCTGTTATTTATGTTCCAGCTCCATTTGTATTAGATTCTATCGTTGAAGCGGTTGATTCAGGCGTTGGTCTTATTGTTGTGATCACTGAAGGTGTTCCAACAATCGATATGCTTAAAGCAAAACGCTATTTAGAAACTAACGGTAATGGTACTCGTTTAGTTGGTCCTAACTGCCCAGGCGTGATCACTCCAGGTGAATGTAAGATCGGTATTATGCCTGGTCACATCCACCAACCTGGTCGTATTGGTATTATCTCACGTTCAGGTACATTGACTTATGAAGCGGTTGCTCAAACAACTAAGCTTGGTTTAGGCCAATCTACTTGTATCGGTATCGGTGGTGACCCAATCCCTGGTATGAACCAAATCGATGCATTGAAATTATTTCAAGACGATCCTGATACTGATGCAATCATCATGATTGGTGAGATTGGTGGTACTGCAGAAGAAGAAGCTGCTGAATTCATTCAATCGAATGTAACCAAGCCAGTTGTTGGTTACATCGCTGGTGTAACTGCGCCTAAAGGTAAACGTATGGGTCATGCTGGTGCGATTATCTCTGGTGGTAAAGGTACAGCAGAAGAGAAATTTGCTGCATTCGAAAAAGCAGGTATGGCTTACACTCGTAGCCCAGCTGAACTTGGCTCAACAATGATGCAAGTGCTGAAAGAGAAAGGTTTAGCGTAATACGTTAGATTTATTTATCTTGAAAAAACCCAATGGTGACATTGGGTTTTTTTTATAAGTGCAATATTGTGACAAAATACGTGCAAGATGCCGAAAAAACATATAAATAAATTTGATGGATATAATTAACTGATTGTAATAGATGAAAATATAACTTTTTATATTATGTTTAGGTTTTATTTTTTTTGAAAAAGCTTAATTAAAATATTAAAAATGAGTTTTAAATATTATCTATTTTAATTTATACAGAACGATCTTTATTATACAGGTCGTTCTTTCTTTTTAAGTTTTATTTAATATAATGTTTATCTAAATTATTTTTCGTTTTTTTAAGTTTTTCGTATGGAAAATTAAATTTGATTTTATTTTTATATTGTTTTTGAATAAGTATAATTATTACATATGCTTATATTAATTTTTATTTTAAACTTTGGTATAATTTTATATTTAAATTTAATTTGGAGTAAAATTTTTTAATTTATTGTTGTGGTTATTTTTTTATTAAATTATTATTTATAGTAAATATTAAATAATGAGGAATAATATGATTAAAATAAAATTATTTATTCCTGTGCATTGTGTATCTCTTTTTGTTTTATTGTGTTGTGGAAGCGCTGTTTATTCAAATCCGATTGATCAACAGAGAGAGTATGCTGTTCAATTAATCCAGAAAGGAGAGGTTGATCATGGGTTACTTGATTTAAAGAAATTATTAGTTTTGTATCCTAAAGACCAAAAATTAATTGCGGATTATTTTGTACTTTCGTATGGAAGAAATACGCTTCATGCTACTGAGTTGATTACCTGTATAGAAAATATACAAATAGAAGTATTTCCTATTTATGCGCAGACCAGTGTCGTGAAAACCTTAAGAGATGCCACACAATATTCTTTGGCTAAAAAGATGATTACAGGGTTTAGAGCTCATAATCCTCAAATGGGGTGGAACGTATGGTTAGCAACGATAGCTGCTGAAACAAAGCAAAATCAGGAAGCTCAAAGCATATTAAAACAAGTAGATATGCAGCAATTAAATGCAGAAGAACTAGTGCTGTTATCGCATACCTATCGATTAGTAGGAATGCCTATCCAAGCATTGCAAGCCGCAAATGCTGCTTTTGATAAGAAAAAAAATCAATTTTCTCAAGAGGAATATTTATTAGCACTAAATGATAACGGAAATTATAAGGTGACAAATGAATATATAACGCGTTCTGTCTTATTTCAGACTCATCCTGATTTAGTGATCAGAATTAAACTAAGTCAATTCGCCACTCAAATCAAAAATGCAGTACTTGTTTATAAAACTGCTCAACAAGAAAGCAAATATGCAGATGCATATGTTGAATTAGACCGCGTACTTGCTGAAATGGAATCGTATAAACCCATAGTAAATGGTTATCCTCATTGGCAAAAAAGCTTTTACGCTGATTACATCTATGCTTTAGCGAAACGTAAGCGTTACACGGATATATTAACTACTTTACAGAGTATTAGTATTCCACTAGATCTTTGGCCAACTTATACACGTCATGCAATTGCAGATGCGTATTTAGCTACCAATCAACCTGAACAAGCAGAGCAAGTTTATTTGTCATTATTTAATGAAAAGAACTATGCTGATTATGATGTTTATTCAGCCTTATATTATGCGTATTTAGAACAAGAAAAATTTGAAGAAGCAAATAACTTGATTGATGAAATGGAACATCAATTAAGACGTTATCAATATAGCCAAGTAAAAGGTGTAGATCGTACAACTCATGAAGATTGGGAACAATATTTAACTTTAAAAGGGTTAAATCTTGCTTATCGGAATGAGTTAGAAAAAGCCGAACAGTATTTTGAAAATTTGGTTTCAATCGCACCACGTAATATTGGTTATCAAAATAATCTGGCTTTGATTCAACGTTGGAGGCAAAAACCATTAACAGCGAAACTAAGTTTAGAACAATGGAATGGTTTGGATGAAGTCAGCCAAATGACGGAAATCAACCAAATGAATAATGCGCAAGCTCTGGGAAATATTTCATATTGGCGAGAATTAAATAAAAAGCTTTTACAAACGGCTGCTGACGATACAGGTGTCCAACTAAGTTATAAAGAGTTAAAGGATCGCGATCGGTGGAGTGTAGAACATCATAGTTATTTTTCAAGGAATAAGTCTAATGATGACCGTCTATTAAATAGTTTACGAGGATCAAACGAACAGAGTTTCTGGACGCGTTTAAATAGTCCTTGGTTTAATGATTATTATCGTATCTTTCTTGAGCATCAATATCGAAAAGCACGGTATAAAAATAAGAAATTAGACGATGCTCGGGTAGGGCTGGGACTGGAATGGTCTTCAAATAGAAAAACAGCCAATATTCTATTGTCCGAAAGAAAGGATCAAGATCGACTTGGTGTTAGATTGGATTGGTCGCATTGGTTAAATGATCATTGGGCATACAACTTCTCAGTCGATTCTGATGCTGATATACCATTACAAGCGATTGCCCAAAAGCACAAAGGGCAATCTTATGTAGCTGCGATGAATTGGCAAGCTAATGAGTCTCGAAAAGCAGGTATTCAATATCAAGCGATAGATATTGATGATGGAAATTTACGACAAGCTTATCAGGCATATTTCAGTCAGCAATTTTTTCAATCACCACAACACACAAGCAAAGCGACTGTTACTGGATATTACGGAAGAAATAAAGCTGTGCAAGTTGATTATTTTAACCCTGTATCTAGTCATAGCATCGAGTTAAATCTGCAACATGATTGGTTGACATGGCGTGAATATGAGCGTGACTTTAAACAGCATTTTGAGCTGACTCTGGGTACTTTTAAGCAAAAAGATTTTGCTCATCAGCCCGTTTATAACTTTTTGTATCGCCATGATTGGCGAATTTCACGTGTTTGGTATCTAAATTATGGCGTAGGGTGGGGATCTCATCCTTATGATGGTGAGCACGAAGACAAAACATATGCCATTTTGGGCTTCGAAGGACGGTTCAAATGAATATAAAATCTCCTTTCTGCTTAATGGCATGTATTAGCGCAATGTCATTCAATCTATTTGCACAACCTATTGATAAGGCAGTTTCCGAATCCGCACAAACGAGCTCTAACGCTAATCAATTTGTGACGCTGACATTTCATGATGTTCGTGATGATGTCGCAGCAAAAGGTGATCGTGATTATTATGCGATTAGCAGTCAAAATTTTGCGCAATTTTTACAATGGATTAAAGATAATAAATGGCAACCGATACGATTAGAGGATGTTTGGCAAGCGCGTAATGCAGGAAAAGCTCTTCCTGAGAGAGCGTTGTTATTAACCGTTGATGATGGTGTATCGAGTGCATACACACATATTTTTCCATTATTAAAACTACATAAAATCCCTGCTGTATTTGCAATACCAACCAGTTGGATTAACGGCAATACCAAAGATGCTATTGAGGCATATGGTACAAGTAATTTGATGACATGGCAGCAAATGCGAGAAATGCAAGCTTCTGGCTTGGTGGAGTTTGGATCTCATAGTGACAATTTACATTACGGTATTGCCGCAAACCCTCAAAAAAATCTAGAGTTCGCAGCAATTACTCGGCAATATTTTCCTCAGTCTGAAAGTTATGAGACTGATGAAGCCTTTAGACGTCGAGTCTTGAATGACTTGCTACAATCTAAGCAAATTTTAGATAAAGAGCTAGGTACTAATACTCGCGCAATCTTTTGGCCTTATGGAGCTGTGACCAAAGAAACCGAGGAATTGGCGAGTATGGTAGGTTTACCGTTGTCATTTAGCCTAGGTAGTGAGTTAAACACAGCAGATTTATTTGGGACTTATCAACGTGCTTTGATCATTGATAATCCAATACCAGCTCAAATTTACGCTGAAATGCAAGATTTTGTATTGGATCGGCATGCACCTTATAAGCAACGTAAGAGTTTTTTGCGTTTTAATTTAGCTGAACTGGTAAAAGATAATGGAAATTCTGAACAGCGATTAGGTCAATTATTGGATCAGGTTGGAGCTTTTAAGTCGAATAATTTATTGCTGACCGTTGTTGAAGATCAGAATGATGATGGAAAAATTGATGTTGCTTATTTTCCTAATCGTAGTTTACCGATGAAAGCGGACTTATTAAATCGGGTGGTCTGGCAAGCACGTACACGGATTGCAAATAAAGTTTATGCAGAACTTCCTCTGAGTTTAGAAACTCAACAAGGTTACGACTTGTTAGAGTTAACTGCAGATTTAGTCAAAAATAATAGTTCCATCACGGGTTTGATGATTGAAACAGATGACACATTACACTGTGCAATTAGTCAACGAGATTGGGATTACATTTGTCAGAAGAAAATCGATGATGTATTGACGATCAAAAATAAGACTAAATTGAAAGCAAATTATTACGTCAATGTCAGTACAAATTATCAGACAGCACTAAAATTTAGTTACAAGGGAGCCCAGTGGGGTGGGCTACAAAAGTTACTGCAGTTGATTCCTGATCATGCTGATTTTCTGTATATCGCTTTAGATTCGAATCAATCAAAAAATAATATAAATGAGCTAGATAAAGCTTTATCGACTTTAACTGAACGTGAAAAACAACATTTGATCATTAGTTTGCAGATCAATAATCAAGCTTCTTCTTATGATTGGAAAAAATATCAGCAAATTTATCAGCAATTAAAACGACAAGGTGTTCAAAAAATTGGTGTAGATAATTATCAGCTTTCTTATGGGGCTACGATTCATCAATATCTTTATCGTGAGTTGAGCTTAAATGGTAGTCCGCTCAGCTATCGCAATCCTTATGTGTTGAAACAAGGAGGGCGCTAATTATGGAATTTTTTTCAGATATTTCTTTAAGCGACTTATTTTTTGGCTTTGCATTTTTATT
Organism: Acinetobacter junii CIP 64.5; assembly: GCF_000368765.1. GTDB lineage: Bacteria > Pseudomonadota > Gammaproteobacteria > Pseudomonadales > Moraxellaceae > Acinetobacter > Acinetobacter junii. The sequence continues at coordinate 1,022,866 of NZ_KB849655.1, read as the reverse complement.
TCCTTTATTAATGGCTTGGCTTTGGATGGCGGGTGGAATTTGGTTTTATTTCAAACGTGAATTTCGGCAAACGGTTTTCCCTGAACCTAGTCAAGAAAGTTGTAGCATTATCATTCCTTGTTTTAATGAAGAAGAACAAATTCGAGAAACCATCAAGTTCGCTATGCAAAGCCAATATCCTGATTTTGAGGTGATTGCTATAAATGATGGAAGTACGGATAAAACCGCAGAGATTTTAGATGAACTTGCGTTGCACTATCCAAAACTACGTGTGGTGCATTTGGCAGAAAATCAGGGCAAAGCATATGCCTTGAGAGCAGGTGCGATGGTCAGCCAGCATGAGTTTCTAATTTGCATTGATGGCGATGCTTTACTGCATCCTCATGCCGTTTTTTGGATGATGAATTATCTAACACACTATCCGAGAGTCGGTGCAGTAACAGGTAATCCACGCATTATTAACCGTTCCAGTGTATTGGGCAAAATTCAAGTAGGTGAGTTCTCTTCAATCATTGGATTGATTAAACGTGCACAACGTACTTATGGGCGGATTTTTACGGTATCAGGGGTGATTGCAGGTTTTAGAAAAACAGCACTAGATCGAATTGGTTATTGGCGTGATGACATGATCACAGAAGATATTGATGTCTCATGGCGGCTCCAGTTCGATCATTGGGACTTACAGTATGTACCAAAAGCACTTTGTTATATCTACATGCCTGAAACCTTTAAAGGATTGTGGCAACAACGCCTACGTTGGGCGCAAGGTGGTATCGAAGTTTTATTTGCTTATGTACCGAAGTTATTTAAATGGCGTTTAAGACGCATGTGGCCAGTCGTTTTTGAAGCAATTATTAGCGTGATTTGGGTTTATGTAATGACAGCTATCATTCTTCTATATGTGATTGGCCTATTTCTAGAGTTACCAGAACAATGGGCGGTTACTACCGTACTGCCTAACTGGTATGGGATTGTTTTAGGTATGACCTGCCTTATGCAGTTTTTAGTGAGTTTGATGATCGATCGCCAATATGACAATAGTCGAACCTTACGGACATATTTTTGGGTTATCTGGTATCCATTATTTTTCTGGGTATTAATGACCATCACAACCGCGATCGCATTGCCAAAAACCATATTTAAAAAACCAAAACGTGCACGTTGGGTAAGTCCTGATCGTGGATTTAGAGGGGGGCAAGATCATGTCAAACTTTAAAATGGTCTATGACCTTACACAATTGGAAATTCCTCAGTACATTGATGAACCTCGTTATGTCAGAAACAAAACGGCTGGCTATGGATTGTTTTTTTTAGGTTGGTTGCTTTGGATATGGATTTTTATGCCATTAATCACTGCATTATTATGGATTTTCCAAGGTTTCAGTGCATATGAACAATTATTCGTGATGAATATACCAGAGCAATCGATTGATATCCTTTATTTAATCATTTCAATCATGTTGTTCATCCTGACTTTAATTATTTGGGCGACCTATAATTGGTTTCGTTTTTATAATAAAGAAAGAAGATCCTTTCCGAAAAATATTTCTGTTGATCAATTGGCACAGAGTTTCGAGTTAAATACCGAACAAATGAATGCCTTAAGAGATGCTAAGAATGTCACCCTGCATTATGATCAGGAAGGCAGATTAACCAATTTTGAGCTGGCTGAAAAACAATAAAAAACGCGGTCAAGACCGCGTTTATTTTTGACCTATTCTTATCAATCTAACTTATTTTGAGATTTTAAAGTATTAGTAAGGCCGTTAATATCACCACCCTGTAGGCCTAATTCATTCATTAAGCTATCGATCAAAGGTGCTTGAGAACGGTAGCGTAGGGCACTATTCACAACCTGATCAGACAAAGATGTTTGACCATTTTCAGTGGTTTCACTTGATGTAGTACCACCAGCAAAACCATTTAAACCATTCACCTGTAGAATCTTGATATCGTCAATATTCTCCATTGGTTTAACGCTTTCACGAATAATATCTGGTAAATGTTTGAGTAAGGCTAAACGAACTTGCATCTCTACTTGCTCTGCAGAAAGAACATTGGCTGCCTCATTCACTGCACGTGTACCTTCAGCATCTACTTGATATTGTTTTTCGAGAGCTTGTGCGAGAAGTACTTTTGCATCAGCTTCACCTTTTGCCTTTAAGCGTATCTTTTCGGCTTCAGCTTCCGCAGCAATTCGAACAGCTTCTGCTTCATCTGCTGCAGCTTTTTTACCTGCATCAGCTGCCACAGTAATCGCAATCGCTTCTTTTTCAGCAGTTTGTTTAGCTGCTACAAGCTCGACAGCTTTTTGACGTTCTGCTCTTTGAGTTTCTCGCACCGTGACGACTTCTTCTTCAGCTTTTACAGCCTCAGCTCTGGCTTTGTCAGCTTGAGCTTTAGCTTCAGATTCGGCACGTGATTTTTCAGCAATTGCAATTGCACGATCTTGCTCTGCGAGTTCGATAGTTTTTTTCTGTTCAACTTGTGCTTTTTGAATAAGTTGAGCTTTTTGAATATTTTCGTTTTCTACATCACGAGCAGAAGCGATACGTTTAAGTTCAACTTCACGTTCAGCAGCAATACGAGCTTCTTCAGCTTCACGCTTTTTACCTGCTTCTTGAGAAGCAATTTCAGCATGTTGTTCTGCTTTACGAATAGAAATTTCGCGTTCTTGTTGCAGTTTTGCATATTCTTCTTCACGAGAAATCTCAAGGCGCGCACGCTCTGCTTCAAGATTTTTAGCACGAATCGCTAAATCAGCATCCTGTTCAATATCATTACGCTTCTTACGACGGTCTTCGATTGTTTCTGTAAGTTTAGTTAAGCCTTCAGCATCAAAAGCATTTTGTGGATTGAAATATTCAAAACCAGTTTGATCTAAACCTGTCAATGAAACGGTTTCAAGTTCTAAACCGTTTTTAGATAAATCTTCAGAAACCACCTGTTGAACTTTTTGTACAAAGTCGACACGCTTTTCATGCAGTTCTTCCATTGCCATTTCCGCGGCTACAGCACGTAAAGAGTCGACAAATTTACCTTCGACTAAATCTTTTAACTCCTGTGGAGACATGGTTTTCCGACCTAAGGTTTGTGCTGCAGTCGCAATGGATTCACCTGTAGGTTTAACGCGAACGTAGAATTCTGCCATTACATCTACACGCATACGGTCACGTGTAATCAAAGCTTGGTCAGCTGCACGTTTTACTTCTAGACGCAATGTGTTCATATTGACGGGGATGATTTCATGCAATACAGGAAGCACAATCGCACCTCCATTCAAGATGACTTTTTCTCCACCGAAACCAGTTCTTACGAATGAAACTTCTTTGCTTGAACGAGTATATAAACGAGCAATGACGATACCGATAAATATCAGTGCTGCGAAAATTACACCTGTAATAATTAAAATTTCAGTCAATGCTGAATTGAACATTAAAACACCCTCATATCATTTATATTAAGAAAAATTAAGCGGAAATAGCCTGAAAGCCAATTTTGGTTCTTTGAGTTAAAATCACATCTTGACCTTGAGTAAAAACAACATCTAATTCTGGTTCCACTAAAACATAGTGCATTTGTCCAAATTGATCTTTCACTTTTGCTTGGGCAGGAGAATTAGGCTTTGCCTCACCCAATATAATTTTGGCAGTACGACCAATCAGATCATCACTATGAATTGCAGTTGTTTCATCTTTAGGAATAATTTTGGAAATGAGTTTTGCTGCAACACGAACGAGTGGCATACATAGAAAAAGACAGGCAGGTGCAATGATCCAAGCAGATAGATAGTGTTCAGTAAAATTGAAAAAAACATCTTGAATAATTAAACCAGTGAGTGAATAAACAGTTAGGAAAATAATCAACCAAACTAGTAAAGGTACTTTTCCAAGATACAGCCATTCTAAAAACTGAGTGAAAAGGTTATCTGCATGATCCATTGAAACATCAGCGTGATCAACGTCAGTCAAACTATCGGGAAGAAATTGATCGATGAAGCTGCTGCTTCCCCCAAACATTAATAAAATCAATTCCAATACACCTATACATAGACATAGCAATAAAGAAACGCTAAAAACAATGTTGGAAGGGTGTATTAATAAATCCCATATCATTTGTATATACTCTTTTTTCTTTTGGAAAAATTTTTTTAAAAAAATTATAAAAACTAATTATTTATAAGATTAATTGTATCGAGCATAAAATTCAATCAAATTCCAAGCTAAATATTTAAAGCAAAAAAAACGCAATGATTGGGGTTGTCATTGCGTTGAACAACGAATCTGTAAAACAGTTTCGGTTGAAAGGAGAAATGTCATGAGATTAGTGTTATCTAACCTACTTGGCTATACTAATAAAAAACTTGACTGTGTTCATAGATATTCGTGTTAACGAGTGTTATCAAGTGTTAATAAGTGACAAAATTTGTTAGTTATTGGGTTCGGGTTAAAGTTCCTAAAATAAACTTAAATCAAAAGCTTAAATAAAAATAGCCCAAAAAATGGGCTGTTTTTATGGTAAAAGTATTGTAATTAGAATTTAAATAAACCTAATCCACTTTTTACTTCATCTAAAGTTTGTTGCGTGATATCTCGACATTTGTCAGTACCATGCTTAAGAATATCCATAATATAGTCTGGATCTTTTTCAAGTTCAGCACGACGTTCACGGATTGGAGTGATGAGTTCCTTTAGAATACCTTCTAAGCGTTTTTTAACTGTACCATCACCTAAACCACCACGACGATAATGTGCTTTTAATTCTTCAACTTCTTCTTTGTTTGGATCAAATGCATCTAAATAAGTGAATACGATATTTCCTTCAACTTGACCTGGATCTTCAATACGCAAGTGATTTGGATCGGTGTACATCGCATTGACAGCTTTTTTAATGTCTTTATCAGAAGCATTTAAAACAATAGTATTACCTAAAGACTTTGACATTTTTGCCTTACCATCAAATCCAGGTAAACGTCCCATGTTCGATAATAATGCTTTGCATTCAGGTAGGAGGTCATGTCCAATTTGACGATTTACACGACGAACAATTTCATTGGTTTGTTCAATCATTGGAATTTGGTCTTCACCTACTGGTACAACCGTTGCTTTAAATGCCGTAATATCCGCTGCTTGAGCAACTGGATAGCATAAAAAACCAGCAGGAATATCACGCTCAAAACCGCGCATCTGAATTTCAGATTTAATTGTTGGATTACGTTCTAAGCGAGCAACCGTAACGAAGTTGAGGTAAAGCATGGTCAGCTCATTGAGGGCTGGTAAACATGATTGAACGCAAATCGTTGTTTTAGTTGGATCAATTCCAACGGCAAGATAATCTAAAGCAACTTGAAGAATATTATTTCGTACTTTATCAGGATTATCTGCGTTATCAGTCAAAGCTTGAGCATCAGCAAGTAATAAGTGTTGATGATGACTGTCTTGTAAACCAACACGAGAACGCAATGAACCGACAAAATGACCTAAATGAAGTTGTCCAGTAGGGCGGTCGCCAGTCAAAATGATTGGACGTTGATCAGCATTACTCATGATATGTTCCAAGTTTCAGTGATTTCATAAATATAAAATTGACCTTATTGTACGGGAAATAAAAAAATTTCGTCAGCGATTGAACAAACTTTTATGAAAATAATGTTGTGAATTTATTGAGTAAATCTACAATAGCGAGATAAATACAAACTAGGAAATAAAAATGGCGAGTGGTTTATTACTATTACTTGATGATATTGCAACAATTTTAGATGATGTTGCTGTAATGAGTAAAATGGCAGCAAAAAAAACAGCTGGCGTATTAGGTGATGATTTAGCTTTAAACGCTCAACAGGTGAGTGGTGTTCGCTCTGACCGAGAATTACCAGTTGTGTGGAGCGTAGCAAAAGGCTCATTTGTTAATAAACTCATTCTTGTTCCATTAGCATTGTTAATTAGCGTAGTTGCACCTTGGCTTATTAATCCATTATTGATGATTGGTGGTCTGTTCCTTTGTTATGAAGGTGTAGAAAAAGTAGTACACATGCTACATCACAAAAAAGCAAAAACTGCCGAAGAAGCAAGTGCTGATCTAGAAGCAATAGAGGTTGATTTAGCAAAATTTGAAAAAGAAAAAGTCAAAGGTGCAATACGTACAGATTTTATTCTATCTGCTGAAATTGTTGTGATTTCGTTGGGTACTGTTGCGACAGCCGCATTTATGACTAAAGTATCTGTATTGAGTGTTATTGCGATTGCCATGACAATTGGTGTTTATGGTTTTGTAGCGATGATTGTCAAAATTGATGATTTAGGGTTGTATTTAACTCAACAAGCTTCAGAATTTAAAAATAAAGTAGGTCGTGGTTTACTGGCTTTTGCTCCGATTCTGATGAAAACATTGTCTGTCGTTGGTACAGTAGCAATGTTTTTAGTCGGTGGTGGCATCATTACACACACGATTCCTTTATTACACCATTTTACGGAAGAAACTGTTGATCATTTGGAGTTAATCCCAAGTTTTGGTTCAATCATTGGTGCATTAACACCAACATTAATTAACTTGGGTATTGGATTTATCGCGGGTGCTATTGTATTAATTGTTGTCGGGCTAATACAAAAAGTTTGGTCAAAAGCATCTAAATAAAAAGAAACCGTCATCATTATAATAAAGAGAGGTAGTCATGCGTTGGAAAGGGCGTCGTGTAAGTACCAATGTGGAAGATCGTCGTGGTGGTGGCGGTGTTAAAGCTGGTGGTATTAGTATCATCGGTTTAGTGGTTGCATTTATTGCTTGGAAGTTTTTTGGTGTTGATCCTCAGCAAGCTTACCAAGCAACACAAGCTGTTACCAGTGAAACAACATCAACAGCCGAAGCACCGCAAAATCTGACTTTAGAACAAAAAGAAGCAAGTGAGTTTGTGGGTACGGTATTAGCTGATACAGAAGATACATGGACGCCAATTTTTCAACAATTAGGCATGACTTATAAGCCACCTCGACTAGTTTTATTTAGTGGGGTAGTGAAGTCAGGTTGCGGTACTGCGCAATCGGCAATGGGTCCCTTTTATTGCCCAGCAGACCAAAAGGTTTATATCGATACTTCTTTCTTTAAAGATATGCGCCAACAAATGGGTATTTCTGGTGAGCAAAATCAAACAGAATTGTCACGTCAAGATCAAGCTGGGGATTTTGCACAAGCTTATGTCATAGCACATGAGGTTGGACATCATATTCAGAACCTACTTGGTATCTCAGGAAAAGTGCAGCAGGCTCGTGCGCAATCCAGCCAAGTAGAAGGAAATCAACTTTCAGTTCGCTTAGAACTTCAAGCAGATTGTTTCGCTGGTATTTGGGCGAATCAAAATCAACAAAGAACACAATTTCTCGAACAGGGTGATATCGCAGAGGCAATGGATGCTGCTGAAAAAATTGGTGATGATTACTTACAAAGAAAAGCAACAGGTCAAGTTGTACCAGATAGCTTTACTCATGGTACAAGCGAACAACGTATGCAATGGTTTGAGTTGGGATACACCACAGGTGATATCAATCAATGTAATACTTTTAAATAGTCTGAATTTTATTTATTGTTGATTTTCATACGAAATTTATACCGATATATCGTTTCGCTCGATTAAAATAACAATGTTTAGCTGATGGAGTAATTTCCTAGCTAAACTATAAGGTTTAGAAAAAGAAAGAAAAAGAAGTGAACTTCTGATGAGGTGATGCCTTATGCATTTATATTGTACGCATTATGGCGAGAGTCTGAGCACTGAATGAGCTAAATCTGAAGGTGATGAAAAAAGAGGTGGTATGGGTAATTTTTTTCTCTTACAAGCTTTGACAGCAGTTTTTACTCTCTCAATTGCAACCACTATTTTCAACAAACGTGTACTCGGTTTCCCACAAGCAATTGGGGTGCCGATTGTCTCAGCTATCTTTGTATTTTTATTACAATGGGGTGCCAGTCTTTTAAACGGGAACCAATTTGTTGAAATCAATATTCACAATATTGAATCCGCAGTACGTGATATCGACTTTTATGATTTTCTAATTAATGGTGTGATTTGTTTCATTCTTACATCATCAGCTTTAAAGTTCAAAATTTCTGACCTACAAAATTATTGGAAACCGATCAGCATTCTTGCCACCATTGCGCTAGTACTTTGCGCGATGATTTATGCTGGATTACTTTATGTATTCCAATGGTTAGTTGGTTATCCAGTACCGATTTCTGTATTGCTGCTATTAGGTGCTGCATTAGGTGCAACAGATCCTATAGGGATTAAAGGGGTCTTAAGTTCCATTCGAGCACCGCATCATTTGATTGTAAAACTAGAAGGCGAATCATTATTTAATGATGCGATGTGTATTGCGTTATTCATGACATTACTCAACGTTATTCGTGGCGAGCATTTTTCACTTATCAGTACGATTGAAACACTAATCTACGAAATTCTTGTTGCAGTGCTTATAGGATTTGCATTTGGACTTGGGATTTTACGGCTACTAAAAGGTAAGCATGAGATGGAATCTTTGATTCTTACAACTGCTTTACTAGCCAGTGGTTCATATTTAGTTGCACTATTTGCACATGCTTCAGCACCGATTGCATGTGTGATTGGCGGCTTGATCGTTGGTAATAAGTGGCAGGAGATCCGAGAACAACGCGAAATCAGGGAGGTAAATCATTTTTGGCATACCGTCGAAGGGATTATTAACTCGTTCTTGTTTACTCTAATTGGCTTAGAGCTTTTTATCTTAGATCTAAGTGCAAACTTGATCATCGGCGGAATATTTGCCTTTTTAATTCTGCATCTCTCTCGATTCGCAGCGAATTTTGCGGCGTTCAGGCTTTTTCCCTCTTTTAAGAACAAAAGTTATAACGGTAGTTTAACTATTCTTTCTTGGGGAGGTGTTCGAGGTGGAATCTCATTGGCATTAATACTCGCTGTAGCAAACATTCCTGCTTTAAGTCCTTATAGTAGTATTTTAATTGGTTACACATTCATTAGTGTTCTGCTGTCTGGCGTTGTTTGTGGTTTAGGTTTACCCGCAGTAATGAATGCATTTTATTACAATCCCAATGAGGAGAGAAATGGTGTAAAAGGTGCTTACCAACGCTTATGTCATAAAATGAATCGCCGTGGTTTTAAGTATGTGGTCACAGAAGACCAAGATGGAAAGGAAATCATTAAAATCTATAACCCTGAGCTAATAACCAATAAAAAGTCTGAAGATACAAAAACAGAAATCTATCATCCAGAAAAAGAAAAAGAAGTTGAACAATTGCAGAATCCGAATAATTTCTAAAATACATTGCATGGTTATGTAGTTCTAGATTTGAACTTGTTTATTTGTGTTTATACGATAATAAGTTTTTTTTAATATGTAAGTTTTGTTAGTCCCTAACGAGATAAAAACAGAATAATTTCAATAGGGTTTATGGCTAAGCTCTTGAAAAATTTTGCTTATTTTTTATCCATAAATTGACATTTTCTATGGAAAATACGATTTTAATGAAAGTAATTATTGGTCTGCTGAATAACTGATTGTTATTAGTCAATTTTAAATTTTGTTACTTAATTTACTGATCTGTAAATAGTTAAAATATTATACTTTTAGTTAATATATTTTTTTTTAATGTGTTGAGTTAACCTTAAGAGAAAAGCCGGTTTAACAATTGTTAATAATATTTAACAAATTAATTCACAAGTGTATTTTTTTTAATTATTTAAAGTTTGATTTAACGGTTTTTGACTTTTTAATCAAAATGTCCTGTCATTTTTGTAAATTTTTTTTGTGATATATTTAACAAAAAATGATCTTAATTTAGATTCTAAGAGGTATGGGAAATGATTATTAAACTTGACGAATATACATACACAAAAATTATTAAATAATCAGAGGAATAGCCAAAATGTCTGAAATTCAAATTATTTCTAAGGAAAGCCATAAAACACTTTCTACTACAATGGAAAGTACTACGGTAATCCTCCCATAAATAACCGAAGTTAAAAGTAGAGGTTAAGCAGCCATTAGAGGTGGCTTTCCTTTGTTAGCTTGATGTGGTCTTTCATGGTTGTAATGCCACAACCAGTTTGTTGCATAATCTTGTACTTCATCCAAAGTATCAAATAAATGCTTGCTCAGCCAACTATAACGTATGGTCCGATTATAGCGTTCAATATACGCATTCTGCTGCGGCTTACCCGGTTGAATATATTCAATACGAATACCGTGCTCAGTAGCCCAGCGCACAAATTCGTGACTGATAAATTCGGGACCATTATCGCATCGGATCACTAACGGTTTTTCTCTCCACTCCAGCAATTGATTCAACGTACGAATAACCCTGATTGTGGGCAATGAGAACCCTGCTTCAATGGCTAGGCCTTCGCGGCGGTAATCATCAATCACATTCAATAATCGAAACTTGCGACCATCGGAAAGCTGATCATGCATAAAATCTAATGACCAAACCTGATTTTCTCGGATTGGTTCTTTCAATGGTTCAGGCGCATGCCGTTTTAGTCTTCTTCTCGGTTTAATACGCAGATTCAGTGCCAACTCACAGTAAATGCGGTAAACCCGCTTGTGATTCCAGCAGCAACTCCCAACATGCCGTAAATACGAGAAGCACAAACCAAAGCCCCAATCGGAATTTTCCTCAGTGAGTTCAATGAGCTGTTCAGCAATGAGTGCATTGTCATCGCTGAGTTTGGCTTGATAGCGGTAGCAGGTTTCACTAATGCCAAATGCTTTACAAGCCAAACGAATACTAATGGCATGCTGGGCAACTGCCTGTTGTGCCATCTTACGCCGGCAAGATGGCTTTACCACTTTTTTGCCATCGCTTCCTGGATGATTTCGGCCTTTAATCGCTCTTCCGCATACATCTTTTTAAGTCTGGTATTTTCGGCTTCTAGCTCTTTCAGTCGAGCCATTAATGATGTATCCATACCACCATATTTGGCACGCCATTTATAAAAGGTAGCATTACTCATGCCATGTTCACGGCAAAGGGTCGCTACAGGTGTGCCAGATTCTGCCTGTTTCAAGATGGACATGATCTGACTGTCAGTAAATTTAGATGTTTTCATGCAGAATCTCCTGCTCGTATCTTAAGAGAAAATTCTACTTTTAGATCCTATTATTTTTAGGGGGGATTACCAAGTGAGTACAACAAACCTAGATGAACATGGTGAAAATCGACAATTAAAGCTATTAAAAAATGAAGGTATTTTGTTAGAGAATCACAAAATTAAATTAAAAGATTATCAATGGATATTTTAATTTTTTGCTTAAAATAAAATAAATAATTTATTCAATCGAATCAAATCATGTTAATAAGTAAATTATAGGTCTGACTTATTAAAATAATTAAAAAACTGCATGTCTGAAATCGGACATGCAGTTTTTTTAGACTAAGGATAACCTTAGATCAGCGAACGATCAGAACAGGAATATGACTTTCTCCTAAAACTTTCTGAGCAACGCTACCTAAAATAAACTTTTTAAATCCAGTTCTACCATGAGATCCCATGATGATTAAATCCACTTCAAGATTTTGAGCAGCTTTAATAATTTCCTCATGAACTGAAAAACCTTCTACAACTTGTGTTGCAACTGTTTGTCCCAATTCTTCAAATTGTTTTTGAGCTTTTGTTAAATTTTCCTGAACATAAGATCGAACACGTTCGATTAGTTCATTGCTTTGCCCCATACGTAAATACGCATCTGCCAAATATGGGTCTAAAGTCATTACTTGAACCAAAGTAATTTGGCTATTTAAAGCTTTAGCAAGTTGTGCTGCTTGCTGAATGACATTTGCTGAAATTTCAGAGTCGTCGATAGCGACAAGAATTTTTTGATAAGCCATGATAAATACTCCTTATTATTACACTTTGATTCGCTTCTAAATTTTTGTTTAAAATAAAAACTATACTTTCATATTAAACTTATTATTCGCATAATAAAACCTAGTAATTTCATAAGAATAATTGTTGGTTTTAGATGTTTTGATGTGTTTAATTATTTGAAAATTATAAAAATATTAAAGTTGTATAAGGGGTATTTTAAAGTTGATTGTTTCATAGACTTTTGTCTAAATATGAGTGTAAACCATCAAGTTGATCAGTTTGTAATAGTTCTCTAATTTTTAAAATCTGCTTTTCATCTAGCTCATAGAGTTTTAAAGAAAGTAGTCTTTCAATATCTGTTTCGGAAAAACGATACTTAATAATTTTAGCAGGTACACCGCCTACAATTGCATAAGGAGGTACATCTTGAGTGACAATAGCTCCTGTGGCAACCACAGCACCTTCACCGAGTTTAATACCTTGCATGATCATGGCTCTGCTACCAATCCAGCAGCCATCTGCAATTATGGTGTCACCCGCAGCAAGAAAACTGCGTGTATCAAAAGGGAAGGTGGAAATCCAGTCAGCTCTATGCAGCTGATTGCCGCCCATCATAATGACACATTCGGCACCGAAGCAAACAAAATTACCAATATAGAGCTGGTCTATTGGTTTATCTGGTGTGGATACTTTGTCATGTAGATAACGTACTACACAACGTTCAAAACCTTGATCCCAATAAGCAGAATAATAGGAATAATTACCTTTAATATGAATATTTGGATTTTTTACAGTTTTCGCAATAAATTCGAACTCACACCAATGTTTAACAGGGGAGTTGATCGAAGTTGAGTCCATTTACATTTCACAGAATAATTTGAGAAGAAAAACCCCTCAAAGGTGAGGGGTTAATTGGGCTTGGAATATTATAGGTATTCCACGCTCACGATTTCGTATTCAACTTCACCTTGTGGTGTTTGAATTTTAGCTTCATCGCCTTCGCTTTTGCCTAATAGGCCACGAGCGATTGGAGAGTTCACTGAGATTTTATTAATTTTAAAATCTGCTTCATCGTCGCCTACGATTTTATAGGTCTTACGTTCTTCAGTATCTAGGTTTTCAATCGTTACCGTAACACCAAATACAACACGACCGTTTTGTTCAAGATCTTTAACGTCAATTACCTGACATGCGCCAAGTTTACCTTCGATATCTTGAATACGACCTTCACAGAAGCCTTGTTGCTCACGTGCTGCATGATACTCAGCATTTTCTTTGAGGTCACCATGCTCACGTGCCTCAGCAATAGCCTGTGTAATACGTGGGCGATCAACTGTTTTTAACTGTTGTAATTCTTTCTCTAAGGCAACCTTGCCTTCAGGAGTCATAGGATAACGTTGCATTTTAGTCCCCTCTAAATTGGTTGGGAAAATACAGGATTAAAAAAAGAAAAAGCCCGCCACCGATAAGGTGACGGGACTTTATCGGTAGAGAATTAACCTACAGTTTGTAAATCTTGCAAGCGGTATACATCCATTGGCAATTTCACAGCAAATGCTTGGCAAACTGCTTCTGCACCATTGATTGTCGTTGTGTAGTACACTTTGCCTTGTAGGGCAGCACGACGAATCATTGCAGAATCGTATTGAGCTTGTTTGCCTTCAGTGGTGTTGACAATAAGATGAATTTCACCATTTTTCAAGCGGTCTACAATGTGTGGACGACCTTCAGTCACTTTATTGACTGCTTCACATTCCAAACCAGCTTCTTGCAATACTTGGTAAGTACCGTTGGTTGCAACAAGTTTGAAACCGTAAGCAATCAATTGTTTAGCGATATTAGCAATATATTTCTTGTCTGATTCACGAACAGATAAGAATGCATATTTCACTTCGCCTTCAGTTGGCAAGCCTGGTAAACGTTCATTTGAACCAAGTACAGCTTTGTAGAATGCTTCGCCAAATGTTTCACCTACACCCATAACTTCACCTGTAGATTTCATCTCAGGTCCAAGCATTGGGTCAACACCTTGGAATTTAGCAAACGGGAATACCGCTTCTTTTACAGCAAAGTGAGTTGGGATGATCTCTTTAGTGAATCCTTGAGATTCTAAAGATTGACCAGCCATACAACGAGCAGCAACTTTCGCTAAAGATTCACCGATACATTTCGATACGAAAGGAACCGTACGTGATGCACGTGGATTCACTTCAAGTACATAAATGTCGTTGCCTTTTACTGCAAACTGAACGTTCATCAAACCTACAACGCCAAGCTCTTTTGCCATCGCAACAGTTTGACGACGCATTTCATCCTGAACTTCTTGTGAAAGAGAGTAAGGAGGAATCGAACATGCTGAGTCACCTGAGTGGATACCTGCTTGTTCAATATGTTGCATGATACCGCCAATCACGACGTCTTTACCGTCAGATACGCAGTCCACATCAACTTCAGTTGCATCATCAAGGAAACGGTCAAGAAGAACAGGCGCTTCATTAGACGCTTGAACTGCTTCACGAAGGTAACGCTTAAGTTCTTCTTCGTTATATACGATTTCCATTGCGCGACCACCCAATACATAAGATGGACGAACAACTAGCGGATAACCAACTTTTGCAGCTTCAGAGATACCTTCTTCAGCAGATTTTACAATGCTGTTGTTCGGTTGACGAAGCTGTAGACGTTGAATCATTTGCTGGAAACGTTCACGGTCTTCTGCACGGTCAATCGCATCTGGAGATGTACCAATGATTGGTGTACCTGCTTCTTCCAAAGCACGAGCCAATTTCAAAGGTGTTTGACCACCGTATTGTACGATCACGCCTTTAGGCTTCTCAGTACGTACGATTTCAAGTACATCTTCCAATGTAACAGGTTCGAAGTACAAACGATCTGATGTGTCATAGTCGGTAGAAACAGTTTCAGGGTTACAGTTCACCATGATTGTTTCGTAACCGTCATCACGCATAGCTAGGGCAGCGTGTACACAGCAGTAGTCAAACTCAATACCTTGACCAATACGGTTCGGACCACCACCGATGACCATGATTTTGTCACGGCTTGATGGATTTGCTTCACATTCTTCATCATAAGTTGAATACATGTAAGCTGTACCTGATTCGAACTCAGCAGCACATGTATCAACACGTTTATAAACTGGATATACACCCAAGTTCCAACGTTGCTTACGGAATTGCTTTTGTGAAATACCCATTAAGTCAGCAATACGAAGGTCAGATAAACCTTTGCGCTTGAATGAACGGATATTGTCAGCGTTTAAATCACCAAAACCTAAAGTTTTTACTTGAGCTTCAGTTTTAACGATATCTTCAATTTGGATCAAGAACCAACGGTCAATCTTCGTTGCTTCAAACACTTCATCTAATGAGAAACCATGACGGAATGCGTCGGCAACATACCAAATACGATCTGGACCTGGAACTTTAAGCTCTTTTAAGATGATGTCTTTAGCATTTGCTGTACCAACTTCGATTTTTTCATCAAAGCCACTCACACCAACTTCAAGACCACGAAGTGCTTTTTGAACAGATTCTTGGAAGTTACGACCAATCGCCATCACTTCGCCCACAGATTTCATCTGAGTTGTAAGAACAGGCTCAGCTTGTGGGAATTTTTCGAAGTTAAAGCGTGGAATCTTGGTTACGACATAGTCAATTGCTGGTTCGAAGCTTGCAGGTGTTACACCGCCAGTGATGTCATTTTTCAATTCATCAAGGGTATAACCAACCGCAAGTTTTGCAGCAATTTTTGCAATCGGGAAGCCAGTAGCTTTAGACGCAAGCGCAGATGAACGAGAAACACGAGGGTTCATCTCGATCACAACCATACGACCATCTTTCGGATTAATACCGAACTGAACGTTTGAACCACCTGTTTCAACACCGATTTCACGCAGAACAGCAACCGATGCATTACGCATGATTTGATATTCTTTATCTGTCAATGTTTGAGCAGGGGCAACAGTGATTGAGTCACCAGTATGCACGCCCATTGGGTCAAAGTTTTCGATCGCACATACGATAATACAGTTGTCGTTTTTATCACGAACAACTTCCATCTCGTATTCTTTCCAACCAATTAATGATTCATCAATCAATAATTGTTTAGTTGGAGAAAGATCGAAACCGCGTTCACAGATTTCAATAAATTCTTCTTTATTGTATGCGATACCACCACCAGAACCACCCATCGTGAATGACGGACGAATGATCACTGGGAAGCCGAAACGTGCTTGAATTTCCAATGCATGTTCCATGCTTTCAGCAACATCAGCACGAGGACATTCAAGTCCAATTTTACGCATTGCGATGTCAAAAAGTTTACGATCTTCTGCTTTTTCAATCGCTTCTTTTGATGCACCAATCAATTCAACGTTATATTTTTCTAAAATACCGTTAGCATCTAATGCAAGTGCACAGTTCAATGCAGTTTGACCACCCATCGTTGGGAGAACTGCATCTGGGCGTTCTTTTTCAATAATTTGTGCAACTGTCTGCCAAGTGATCGGCTCGATATAAGTTGCATCCGCCATTGAAGGATCGGTCATGATGGTCGCTGGGTTAGAGTTCACCAAAATAACACGGTAACCTTCTTCACGAAGCGCTTTACATGCTTGTGCACCAGAGTAGTCAAACTCACACGCCTGACCAATGACAATAGGACCAGCACCAATAATTAAGATGCTTTTAATATCCGTACGTTTAGGCATTATTCGCTCCTTAATTACTTCTTAGCTGCTTCGATAAGTTCGATGAAATGATCGAACAACGGAGCGCAATCATGTGGACCAGGACTCGCTTCAGGGTGACCTTGGAAGCTGAATGCAGGTTTGTCAGTGCGATGAATACCTTGGTTTGTACCATCAAACAATGAACGATGTGTTACTTTTAAGTTTGAAGGTAAGGTGCTTTCATCAACTGCAAAGCCATGGTTTTGAGAAGTAATCATCACTGTACCATTCTCAAGGTTTTGTACAGGATGGTTGGCGCCGTGATGACCATGATTCATTTTCATCGTCTTCGCACCAGAAGCAAGCGCTAAAATTTGGTGACCTAAACAAATACCAAAGACTGGTAATGTTGTGGTTTCAACGATGGTTTTAACTGCTTCGATTGCATAGTCACATGCTGCTGGATCACCAGGACCATTTGACAAGAAAACGCCATCTGGATTTAAAGCAAGGACTTTTTCAGCAGGTGTTTGTGCAGGAACAACTGTTAACTTACAGCCGCGATCTGCGAGCATACGTAAGATGTTGGTTTTGACACCATAATCATATGCAACAACATGATATTTAAGTTCTGGTTGGGTAAAACCTTTGCCTAATGCCCAAGAACCTTCAGTCCACTCGAAACCTTCAGGGTCACAGCATTCTTTAGCAAGATCAAGACCATTTAAACCACCGAATTCACGTGCTTTGGCAATAGCTTCTTCTTCTGTAATATTTTCGCCAGCAAGGATACAACCGTTTTGTGCTCCTTTTTCACGTAAGATACGAGTTAACTTTCGTGTGTCAATATCTGCGATTGCAACAACATTATGTTGTTGTAAATATTCGCTAAGTGATTGCTCAGAACGGAAGTTACTGTGTAATAGTGGAAGATCACGAATAATTAAACCATTCGCCCATACTTTATGGATGCGACCTGATTCAACGTCTTCACTATTACAGCCAGTATTTCCGATATGAGGATAAGTCAACGTAACAAGTTGCTGTGCGTAACTTGGGTCAGTCAAAATTTCTTGATAACCAGTCATGGCAGTATTAAAAACGACTTCACCAGTCGTACTACCCGATGCACCGATAGACGTTCCTTTAAAGATCGTTCCATCTGCGAGGGCTAAAATGGCGGGGGTGCTCAAACCAAAGCTCCTGAACTAAAACCACAAAAATAGGGCTGTAAAAAAGCGAGTAGACATAAAAAAAGGTAGGCTGTCTTTAAAAACATGCCCCTCCTTCCAGTCTGCTCGCTTGTAACTTAACAGCGCATTATACGCATGAGTCTCTGAAAAGTCTATGTGTTTTATTTATTAAAGTGAGTTAAAAGTACACGTGTAAAAATGAGGGGCAGAAAAGAGTGTCTATTGCAAAATAACTCATTCTTCTAAGTATAGAATGAGATATTATGCAAATTGTTAGACAATTTTTGCCTGATTCGATGCTGAAGCGATTTATCTTATACCTAGCCAAAAAATCAACAATCAGTATAGAGGGGAATCAAGATGGCTGAGAATCAAGCGCCGACAACTGCTGAAGAAGTGAAAGAAGTTGCTGTCGAGAAAACGGCTAAAGCTAAAGAAACTGTTGCTGCAAAAACAGCAGAAGTGAAAGAAGTTGTAGCTGAAAAGACTGCTGAAGTTAAAGAAGCAGTTGCAGAGAAAACAGCAAAAGCGAAAGAAGTTGTAGCTGAAAAAACTGCTAAAGCGAAAGAAGTAATTGCTGAAACTCAAGAACAAGCGAAAGAAGTAATTGCTGAAACTCAAGAGCAAGTGAAAGAAGTGATTGCTGAAACTCAAGAAAAAATTGAGACTGAAGCTAAAGAATTGAATCAAAATATTCAAAATCAATTGACTCAAATCAAGCAAGATTTACTTCAACGTATTGAAGTGATCAAATCACAATTAAATTCTTCTCAAGGTAACTTGTTTGAATTAAAGAATGCGTTGAAAACTGAGTTAAATGCTTTAATTGAAGATTTAACGAAAGTAAGCAAAGAATTAAAAGATGATATTAGCCAAATCTCTGTTAAGCACAAAGATACGCTAGTTGGCAGTTTTAAACGTACTAAAGATCAAGCTGTAGAAGCTTGGAACAAAGTTCGTGCTAGTTAATTACTAGCCAATAAAAAAGCGAGATATATTCTCGCTTTTTTATTGATTAAAATTGATGTAGCCAATCACGTTTGTTGTGAAAATCGGCTTGAGGGCTACTGTGCTGCATGGCAAAATAATGCATACCTTGTGTGGTATTTAATACAGCAGTTAAACCTACATATAAATCTGACCACTTCAACTTATTGCTTTGCATAAATTGAGTAAGGTCTAAACTTACATTTAATCCGTAATGGGTTTTCTGTAAGTGATTTAGCTCAATATCATATGCAGGAAGTGGCGGTATATTTTCAGGGAATCGGTATTCTTCAAATTGATAAGCTTGCCAAGCTTGAGAAGGGGAAAGATTAATTTCTCTATAGAAATCTTCATCTTTCACACCTACAAAAATTTCAAAACACGTTTGTTCCCATAAAAAGTCGAGGCGAGGATGTGCTGCGACGAGATCGGGATAAATTAAAAACTGATTTGGGTCACGAACCCAAAAACCAACATTTATAGTCGCTGGTGTTTGTTGCTCAATCGCTCCAACAACGGTAATTGCACTAAAACGATCGAAAGCAGAGAGTTCATAACTTGCCATAGCTTGATTACTTGCTTAAATGTGCAAAACGAACGAGATTTGAGAGATTTTGATTTTGTTTGTCCGCTTTCTTATAAAGCAAAACAATTTTACCAATTTTTTGTACTGATTCAGCGCCTGTAGCTTCAACAAGTGCATCAATTACAGCTGCACGATCTTCACGATCTTCACCCGAGATTTTAACTTTGATAAGTTCATGATCATTCAAAGCGCGATTTGTTTCTTCAATTACGTTTTCTGTCAAACCCTGACCACCAATCATAACAACTGGATTCAGCGCGTGGCCAATTTGACGTAAACGTTTGCGCTCATGGATAGATAAAGCCGCCATTTAAAAAATACCTGATTTGAAAAACGAAGTAGTATAACTTGCATCCCGTTTCTAAGATAGATTAATGGCGCTTGTGGATGGATAAAAATGATCAAAAATAAGAGAAATATCCAATTTAGATGATCGAAAAAAATCTGTAAAAGTTCGTGTGAATGAAGTACATCCGTACTGTAATGGGAGTAATTTTCACGTACAATGACTAATCAGAAGTTTTTTGAAATTTAGTGAGTTATGGCGACACGCATTACCAATCAAAAATTGTCTAAAAGCAGTCGTGCATGGATGAGAGAGCACTTGGATGATCCTTTTGTGAAAAAAGCACAAAAAGAAGGTTATCGCGCTCGTGCAGCATATAAGTTACTTGAAATCCAAGAAAAATATAAAATGATCAAACCAGGAATGACGGTTGTCGATCTTGGTGCAGCACCAGGTAGTTGGTCACAAATCGCTGGAAAGCTGGTTGGTTCTAATGGTCTAGTAATTGCTTCAGATATTTTACCAATGGATGCACTTCCTGACGTGACTTTCTTACAAGGTGACTTCCGAGAGGAAGAAGTTTTTGAAAAATTGTTAAATATTTTAAATGGACGTCAAGTTGACGTTGTAATTTCTGATATGGCCCCCAATACATCAGGTAATAGGGCTGTTGATCAACCGCGCCAAATTTATCTTTGTGAATTGGCTTTGGATTTTGCTCAAAAAGTTTTAGGACCAAATGGACAATTTATTGTTAAAGTGTTCCAAGGTTCGGGCTTTGACGAATTCAGAAAGCAAGTGGTCGATAGTTTTGATGTATTAAAAACAGCTAAACCTGAGGCGTCTCGTGCTCGATCAAAAGAGGTTTTTTTGATTGGACAAGGTCGTAAAAAGGCATTGCAATAAAAGTGTACTTGCCAAGTTGTTAAAAATTGTGCATTTTGTACCTTTTAAGTTTTTTGCAACGCAAATTCATTGCTGTTTTTGTGAAGGTCAGCCAAGATTAGGTATGATCAAATTAGATTGATATGGGAATAAAGCCTTGAGCGATTACTTCAAGAATGCCGTATTGTGGCTCATCATACTCGGTGTTCTGATTTTGATTTTTAGCAACGTCAGTGACCGCAATAAGCCTGCCGCGATGAAATATTCTGATTTCGTAGCAGCAGTTAATGCTGGGCAGATTAAACAAGTCACAATTGACGGTTTAAATATTAGCGGTGAAAAAACCAATGGTTCTTCATTTGAAACGGTTCGCCCACAAGTTGAAGACACTGAGTTGCTACCAAGCTTGAACAAACAAAATGTTGTAGTTGAGGGGACAGCTCCGCAACGTCAAGGCATTTTGATGCAACTTCTCATTGCGAGTTTCCCAGTATTGCTCATCATTTTATTATTCATGTTCTTCATGCGTAATATGGGCGGTGGCGCTGGTGGCAAAAACGGTCCTATGAGTTTTGGTAAGTCAAAAGCAAAAATGTTATCTGAAGATCAAATCAAGGTAACGTTTACTGATGTTGCAGGTTGTGACGAAGCAAAACAAGAAGTCGTTGAAATTGTCGATTTCTTAAAAGATCCAGCAAAATTCAAACGTCTTGGTGCAACTATTCCACGTGGTGTGTTAATGGTTGGTCCTCCAGGTACAGGTAAAACATTATTAGCCAAAGCAATTGCTGGTGAAGCTAAAGTTCCTTTCTTTAGTATTTCTGGTTCTGATTTCGTTGAAATGTTTGTTGGTGTTGGTGCTTCACGTGTTCGTGATATGTTCGAACAAGCTAAACGTCATGCACCATGTATTATTTTCATTGATGAGATTGATGCTGTAGGTCGTCATCGTGGTTCAGGTACAGGTGGCGGTCATGATGAACGTGAACAAACCTTGAACCAAATGCTTGTAGAGATGGACGGTTTCGAAGGCAATGAAGGTGTGATCGTAATTGCTGCCACAAACCGTGTAGATGTATTGGATAAAGCTTTACTTCGTCCAGGTCGTTTTGACCGTCAAGTGATGGTAGGGTTACCTGACATTCGTGGTCGTGAGCAAATCTTAAATGTTCATTTGAAGAAATTACCTTCAGTGACTGGTGTTGATGTTAAAGTCCTTGCACGTGGTACACCAGGCTTCTCTGGTGCGCAACTAGCAAACTTAGTGAATGAAGCTGCATTGTTCGCTGCTCGTCGTAACAAGAACACTGTCGACATGCATGATTTCGAAGATGCAAAAGACAAAATCTACATGGGTCCTGAACGTAAGTCGATGGTGATTCGTGAAGAAGAACGTCGTGCTACTGCGTACCATGAAGCGGGTCATGCCATCGTTGCTGAAATCTTGCCTGGTACTGATCCTGTGCATAAAGTAACGATTATGCCACGCGGTTGGGCTTTGGGTGTGACATGGCAGCTGCCTGAACAAGACCAAACTAGCCATTATAAAGATAAGATGTTGAATGAGCTTTCAATCTTATTTGGCGGTCGTATTGCTGAAGAAGTTTTCATTAATCAAATGTCAACTGGTGCTTCAAACGACTTCGAACGAGCGACTAAAATGGCTCGTGCGATGGTAACCAAATATGGTATGTCAGAAAGACTTGGCGTCATGGTCTATGAAGATGAAAACCAAAATGGTTTCTTTGGAAATGTTGGTAGTCGTACAATTTCTGATGCTACACAACAAAAAGTAGATGAAGAAGTTCGTCGTATCCTTGATCAACAATATAAAGTTGCTCGTGATATTTTGGAAAATAATCAAGATATCGCACATGCTATGGTTAAAGCCTTGATGGAATGGGAAACGATTGATCGTGACCAAATTCGTGACATCATGGAAGGTCGTGAACCTCGTCCACCAAAAGTATATGTTGCTGAGAATCCTGTGGCTGCATTTGAACCACCAAAAGATGGTCCATCTACGCCACCACCATTACCAGCAATGGGTTAATACCTTGAAATTAAAAAGAGCAATTTAGGTTGCTCTTTTTTATGTTCTAAAAAATATATAAATAAAATTAGCATTTGTTAGCTTGGAAATTGCAACTTTATTATTCTATTGAAAATAAATCATCAGCTTGCGCACTTCAGTCTTGTTAATATATACAAACTAGAGAGAGGAGTGTCTAAATGCAGTTGATGCCATTACCAAATTGTCAGTTAAAGTGTGGTCGTTTAAGTTTAGATTTATCTCAACCTCAAATTATGGGTATTCTGAACGTAACTCCTGATTCTTTTAGCGATGGTGGGTTGCATCATCAAAAAGATCAAGCAGTACAACGTGCGTTACTAATGATTGAGCAGGGCGCTACTATCATTGATATAGGCGGAGAATCTACCCGTCCCAATGCTTCGCCAGTCGAACTAGAAGAAGAAATTCGCCGTGTGATTCCTGTGGTTGAAACATTATCAAAACACGATGTGATCATGTCGATTGATACCAGTCAGCCCGAGGTGATACGTGCGGCAGTGAAAGCAGGTGCACATATTTGGAACGATGTTCGTGCACTCACACGTCCCCAAGCATTAGAAATGGCTGCCGAATTGAATATACCTGTCGTGTTAATGCATATGCGTGGTGAGCCGACTAATATGAATCAGTTAGATCAATATGAAAATGTGACAGAGGACGTGATTCAAGAATTACAACAGCGTCTAGATCAAGCTGTTCAAGTTGGAATCAAACCTGAAAATATTATTCTCGATCCTGGTTTTGGTTTTGCTAAAAATGCTCAACAGAACTTTCAATTACTAAACGAGTTTTGGAAACTGAATCGCTTGGGATTTCCTTTGCTATCTGGTTTATCTAGGAAAAGATTTATTGGTGATGCATTAGCGGGTATACCAGCACAAGAGCGTACAGTAGGGAGTGTCATGGGGCATATGTTAAGTATCCAGCAGGGTGCGAGTATTGTTCGCGTACATGATGTTAAGGCGACTAAAGATGCAATCAATGTTTGGAATAGAATGTTGTTCAGTTCATTGTAATTTAAGAGAAATTATGAAGATAAAAATACATTAACATACGGTGTATCTTTATTTTTTTACGTAGAATATTAATCAAAAGATATATTTAAAAAATTGAAATTAGATCTAGGGGTTTTAAGATGTATCAATCAAAGAAAATTTTGAGTTTAGCAGTACTCAGTTCTATGCTCGTTGCTTGTGGTAATCCAGTCAGGGAAACAGGCATTGTTGCTATGTCACCGCCGCCGACTGCGCATATGTCTTCGGAAATGGCACGTAAGATGGTTACTCCGTCTTACATAGCTGCAATCCCTGCACCTGAGCGAGTAAAACTTGAGGCAAACACAGAAAAATATCAAAAGAATGAAGTCAATCCAGTTCATCGCGTAGCTGAGCAAGCAGTTTCTACTTTTAGTATAGATGTCGATACAGGAAGTTATACCAATACAAGACGTTTTCTGAATGATGGTCGCTTGCCTCCTGTTGATGCTATTCGTGTTGAGGAAATGATTAATTATTTTGATTATCAATATCCTCAACCTGTTGGAATCCATCCATTTTCAGTGACAACAGAAACTGTTGATTCTCCATGGAAAGAAAATGCCAAATTAATCAAAATTGGCATTCAAGCAAAAGATTTATCAGTCAAACAGTTACCTGCTGCTAATCTTGTTTTTCTAGTCGATGTTTCAGGCAGTATGGATGATCCAGATAAATTGCCATTAGTGAAGCAAACATTAAGAATCTTAACTGAACAGCTTCGTCCTCAAGATAAAGTAACGATTATTACTTATGCGAGCGGGGAAAAATTAGTTTTAGAACCCACCTCAGGTGATCAAAAAGATAAAATTCTTCGTGTAATTGATGAGCTTCGTGCGGGTGGGGCTACATCAGGAGAGCAGGCGATACAACTAGCTTACAAACAAGCTGAAAAAGCATTTATTAAAAATGGAATCAATCGCATTTTATTGGCTACGGATGGCGATTTTAATGTTGGAATTACAGATTTTAGTACCTTAAAAGGTATGGTGGCTGAGAAGCGTAAAAGTGGAGTTTCTTTGACTGCATTAGGTTATGGTACAGGTAATTACAATGAAGAATTAATGGAGCAAATCGCTGATGCAGGTGATGGTAATTACTCTTATATCGACAATAAGAATGAAGCTAAAAAAGTCGTGCAACGTCAGTTATCATCAACATTAGCCACTGTCGCTCAAGATGTTAAAATTCAAGTTGAATTTAATCCAGCAACTGTTAAAGAATATCGATTAGTTGGTTATGAAAATCGTATGTTGAAACAGGAAGATTTCAATAATGATAAAGTTGATGCTGGAGACATTGGTGCAGGACATAATGTCACCGCACTATATGAAATTATTCCAGTGGGTCAGCAAGGCTGGAATAATGATTCACGCTATCAAGCAAGCACAAAAATAGATGCTTCAAAGAAAACAGAATATGCATTTGTAAATTTGCGCTATAAATTGCCAAATCAAGATAAAAGCATCTTATTGAATCAAGCTGTTCAGCTTGGTAGCAAGCCTCTAGAAAAAGCCAATAGTGATACAAGATTTGCGATTGCAGTAGCTTCATATGCACAGCAATTAAAAGGTGGACAATATAATGGTGCAGTGGGCTGGGATCAGATCATTCAACTTGGTCAGCAATCTACTCAACCTGATCCTTATCAAATGCGTGCAGAGTTCGTAGAGCTTGCTAAGATCGCCAAGAATTTAAGTGCACGAAAAGATTAAAATCTGTTTTCTAAAAAGCGGTTGATAGAGCCGCTTTTTTTATGCCTAAATATCGTGCTTTACATGAGATTGTGATATAAGCATGTCGTTTTATTGATGTATTCATTTTTATGTTTGAAAATTTACTTCTCCCGATGTTTGATGATGATTATTACCCCGATATTCTCGTGGCTGAAATCAAACAACATATTAAGCAATTTTCAAAGAAAGTCAGTCGGTCTGATTTATCTGAAATGGAAATTTACGCAGTAGCTCATCAAACGATGAAAGAAATCAATGAGATGAAACCTCAGTTTGAAGATTTAGAGTCAAGTTTAGATGATACAGCCGCAGATTATATCGCTGAAGCTATGATGATGATTGTTCAAGATGCAGGTTATCTTGATATCGAAATGGAAGAGTTAATTGCCAATCGAGAGTGGTAATCACACTCTCGATATAATTATTTAATAATTACTGCTGAGTTACCTCTTTTTCACTCCATAATTTAGGTAACTTTATTTGGCCAGAAATCCAAGCTTCAACTTTGTTCTGTTTTACTCTTTTGTAATATTTACTTTGACTATGAACGAGTAGCCCAATCGTATCTCCTTGTTGAAGATGGGTATTAATGCTTGGTAACTCAACATCTTGATAATTCTGTGTCTTTAAATTTAATCCAGAAATAATTTGGTCATAAAGCTGCTTACGTTTTGGGTTAAATGGCGTTGTTTGTTCATTAAGAGTCTTATATTTCCCTGTTTGAGCTGACTTAACTGCCATTGAAATAAAAAAAGTTGCATCATCATTTTCTGTTTCGACAGCAAGTGATAATAAAGATGATCCCGTGATGAAGCTTTTTTGATTTGCTGTGTGAATAGGAATAAATACATCCTGAGTTGTGTTAGGTGAAATCCATGTTTTGTTCAAATCGTAAGATGTAATTGGTTTTAAATCATTGATTTGGACTACTGGACTTTGATCAATACAGACTTCAGGAAGTTCAGATGATGAGTTTTGATCTTTTAGTTTGAGATCGAACCAACCTATTATGGTTTTTTGTAAATCGTAGCTCTTTTGATTCCCACAACGAATAGATTTTCCAATATACCAAAAAGGTGTACTGCCCAAAGGAGAGTGTTGAGCAAATGGCTGTAGATGCCCACCTTCGACACCGATCAAATGAACTTGACGATTCGCTTCTTGCAAGCATTTTGTTGCTTTCACACCTTCATTAAATGGGAAAAGTACATCTCTAAATCCCTGAATAATTAAAGCATCAGCCTGAGGACGTTGTTCACGTTGGCAAAACCAGCTAGCTTGATGTGTTTTTAGAAAATCATAAATGGAAGGATTGAGTTGCTGCTGTTGAGTATCTCGATATGCTTGTTTTAATTCTGGGTCGAATTTGTTCCAATTCCACCAGTCTCCAATCAGATTTAAGAAATCAATCCAGTTACTTTTTGGCACACCATTTGGGGCTAAACTTTCAACAATATCGTACCATGTCGTAATAGGCACAATTGCTTGTAATCGTTTGTCTAAAGCTGAAGCAATATATTGCACACCACCTGCATAGGATTCACCAATCATTCCAGCACGAACACCATTTTGATTTTTAGCCAGTTGCGGTAAATTTTGTTCAGCCCAATTTAAAATCGTAATGACATCTTGTGCTTCTTTTTCAGGGTCTGTTAAGCGAATCTTTCCTTGACTCCCCCCATGTCCTCGTTGATCAAAACTGATGACCCAATAGCCTTTTTTCCAAGCTGATTTGGCAACCTGCCCAGTTGGAAGTAGAAAACCATACAAGCTTAGTTCAGGGCGCTTCATGCGAGATAGGCCGAAACCATGTGTATGGAGGATTAATGGGGCAGTTTGATTTGTTGATAGTTTGGGTTGATAGACGGTAAAAGCAATCAAGGTTCCATCAGAAGCTTTTGTTTTGACTTGATAATAACGTTGTTTTAGCTCAGTCGTATGAGCTTTAGAAATTTGATTTGGTTGAACAGTGGCATGCACACAGCCTTGTAAAATCAAAAATACAGCCAACCAAATCCATAAAAGGCTACTACGCATTGATTCTTTCATCCTTGAATAAATCTTTCTATAAGTAGTGTAACTGTAGCATAGCGGGTTATGCTATCGACGAGTCGGTCATTTTACTGACCAACTCGAGTTCTGATTAGCTAGAATTTAGTTCTAGGATAGGTATACGCAAAAAGACCAAAACACAGCAAGCCCAATCCAGTAACCAAATATAAATGGATTTGCTCATGATTAAATAAGGTACCCCAAATTGTTGCCAGTACTGGTGTAATAATCGTAATGAGCATGACTGTTGTTGGATTGAGTTTTTGGACTAAGTGGAAATAAAAAATCATAGCCAAAACTGAAGAGCACAAAGCACTATAGAGTAAAGCTATAGAGGTTTGAATGCTTGACAGCTCTGTTGGAATTGCTGACAGAAAAAAGGGAAGTAGGCATACATAACCTAACCATGACACGATCGTTGAACCTGTCATTTGAATGATAGGGTGTATACCAGCTCCAACTCGTGCAATTGCAAACATAGATAATACATAGAGCATCACTGCAATGATTTCATAAATCACGCCAACAAGATCAAGTTGAATATCGCGTGAACCGATACCCATTGTCAGTAACAAGCCTATAAAGGCAATCGTCAGACCAAACCATTGGCGGTTATGAAATCGTTCTTGTTTAAGGATAAAAACTGAAATCAAACCTGTCCATAAAGGTGCTGTTCCATAAATGATTGAAATCATGCTCGATGAAACTCGAGTTGCTCCCATATAGCAAAATGTCATAGAACCAAATAATCCTAATGCACCTGCGAGATAACTCATCAGTGCCTGTTTACTGAGGGTTAATTTAAGTCGAAAGCAGACTAAACAAATGAGTGCTAAAGGAATGGCCAAACTGAATCGGATAAATAAGCCCCACGCCCAATGAATCTCATGCACGGTCCAGACGGCTGCTAATGGAGTGAGCGACCAAATCAATACAACCGCAATAAATTGCCCGACTGTAGCAAGGCGAGGGTGAAACATCGTTACAGTCGGCGAAGTCTGTGTTGGTGAAATAAAATTCTTTTGTTGTAACTGTGTCATTTGATAACTTCCTTATGGATAGGTTTTTTTTATGCAATAAAAAAAGGTCGCTGTTGAGGCGACCTTTCTGTTGTGAATGTTTTATTTAGTCATTCATTTGATCAATGTTAGAAAAGTTTCCTCGCATAAAAATGCAGACACGTCGCCATGCTGCATAGGCTGAGACGCAATGCGAAATTTGTACTAAGCGTGGAGAAAAACTTTTCGATTTAGTCATAAGAGGTTTAACTGAATATTTGTAATTTTTATAACATAAGATATGTCTTAAAAATAGTCATATTTATAGTGGCAATAAAATAGATTTAAGAAAAATCATATTTTAAAAATTGATTATTAAATAGAATTTCTCATAATAAATAGATCGGACTACATTGAAGTATTAATTTGTCTAATTTAGAAATTTTCGCCGTTTTAATTAGTATTATTGGCGTTAGCTTAACCATAAAGCGAAATATGTGGTGTTGGGGATTTAATGTATTCGCATGTGTTCTCTATGCATATCTTTTTTTTAATTTTAAGTTGTATGGAGAAACGATTCTACAGTTCTTCTTTGTAGGTATGAATCTATATGGATTGTATGTATGGTTGACAGGAAAACGCCAAGATCATGAAATTCGCGTTGAAACAATAAATATAAAATCGATGTATCTGCACATAATTTTAGCATCGATTGGTGGTTTGTGCTTCGGTATGTTTCTTAAGCAATTTACGGATGCATCTGTTCCAATGCTGGATTCACAGTTAGCAGCATTTAGTTTACTAGGAACCTATTGGACAAGTCGAAAATATATTGAGACTTGGATTTTATGGATCGTCGTTGATATTGTTTATGTGGGTATGTTTATCTATAAAGAGTTACTGTTAACAGCAGGCTTGTATGCGGTATTTGTAGGTTTAGCGGCTTATGGTTGGTGGCAATGGCAACAGGTAAAGCGCAATCAAATTGCGATGTAAGGAAATGGGTAGTCTGAAACTACCCATTTTTGATTTATTGTGCAGAGGTAGTTAAATAACTTTGTACTGCTTTACGCCCAATAGCAGGATCATCAGTAAATACGCCATCAACACCTGCTTTAAAGTAGAGTTGCATTTCTTTGATAGAGCCAGATTCACAACGTTCGTCAGCTTTTGAGCTGCATTTTAAGGATTCAGCCAAGAAATTATTCTCAGGTCTGAAAGTATAAGGATGAACTTTTAAACCAACTTGGTGTGCATCTTTAACAAAGGATGTGGTTTCAGTCATGCTTGCATCTTTAAAGACATATACTTTCCATGGTCCAACACCATTTGCATAGCTTGCCACTTCTTTTAAGCCTTGAGCGGTTGCCATATCTCCATATGTTGTCGAGATTTGTTTAGCAACATAGTCTGCTGGTCGAGCTGATTGTTCATCATAAAGCTGGATGAGTTGTGCGTGTTTGAGGCTCTTGTGCAAATCTAACTGTTGTTTAAGGTATTTTAAATTGCTTACTTCAAATGATTGAAGATAGATTGGAGCAATATCTCGACTGTATTTATATTTAGATAACGTTTGAAGTAAACGATCTTCCATTGCTAGATTTTGATTTTGGAAATACGTTGGATGTTTCGTTTCTATATATAAGCCGACAATCTTGCCTGTTTTTTTGTAATGAGCATCAGCAAGTTCAATAATTTGCTCTAGAGTCGGAACTGGATATAAATCATTGTATTTAGTATTTTCTGGTCTATACTGTGGAATTCGTTCACGCGCTTTCAGTTGCTGTAGCTCATTTAAGGTAAAGTCTTCTGTAAACCAGCCTTCAATACTTACGCCGTCAATTACTTTAGTTTTTTTACGATTAGCAAATTCTGGCAATTCTGCAACATTGGTTGTTCCACTAATTTCATTTTCATGACGTGCGACTAACACACCATCTTTGGTCGAAACTAAATCGGGTTCAATGAAATCTGCACCATCTTCGATAGCTTTTTGATAGGAGGCGAGTGTGTGTTCTGGACGTAGAGCACTAGCACCACGGTGACCAACGACTAAGATTTTCGGTAGCTCATAATTCGGTTGTTTGGAGTTGGTTTGATCATTATTGTCATCATTACAACCAACTAAACTGAGTAAGCTCAGGCAAATCACTGCTTTTTTTAACATAAATTGACTCTTTCATTTTTAATTAAAGCAGTCATTGTGCAAATTAAATTTATCAAATGGATGACAATAAGATGATAATTTTATGAATTTTTTATAGATAAAAATAAACCCAGCTTAACCTCTTGATCAAACTGGGGGAGATATTAATTTTCTTAGGATTTATTTTCCCAATACGGCCAATTTGCCTCAGGTGTAAAACGATAATCTTGATCTAGCCAATACGAATGATTGGAAGAGGATTTATCTTTCAAGCCCATGATATGCATTAAATTCTGATCCAGTTCAGCAGTATTGAGATTTGTGTCTTTATTCACGCCTGTTAAATTTAACTTATCCGACCACATGATGACAGGAACTTGGTAGCCTGCTTTGGTCGTTGGGCTATGACCAGCATAATCTAGTTCATGTCCAACTTCATTACCGTGATCTGAAACTACCGTGAAAGACCTAAAATCAGGTAAATGATCAGCTCTTAAAGTGTCCAGCATTTTTGCCAATAAATGATCTTCATATAGCACTGCATTGTCATAATCATTACGTAAGGAACGAATCCAAGGATCGATATTTCGTGCTTTTAAATCTGATTCAACACGATCATTACTATTACTATTAAATTTATTGAATGTCGTTGGGTAGCGTTCTTGGTAATTAGGATGAGTCCCGATCAGATGTAAAATAATAAGCTTCTTCTCGACGGGATCAGCAAGTGCCTGCTGGTAAATAGGGAGTAAATTTTCATCTAAAGATGAGCTGCTACGACCTGAACGGGTATTTTTATAAATGGCTTGATCCGCATAAGAACCAAACAATGATGATAGATAACTATCATCTTGATTACTTAGCCAATAAATTTTATATCCTGCTGCTCGAGCATAAGCCAATACACTTTCGGGTGAATATTTTTTATGTTCTGATGCAGGGCTTTCAGTCAATAAAACACGTAAAGCATTGATCGTAGATGGCGATGGCGAAAATGCATTACAGAAAACTTTAATCTCTGAAAGTCGTTTATTCAACTCAGGTGTGGTATCTCTAGGGTAACCGCAAATGCCAAGATTCAAACTGGTTAAGCTTTCTGAAAGCACTAGGACATGGGTTTGTTTACCTTTGGCCTGTCGCGTCATGACTAGATTTTTTTCAGCACTTAAATCCCATTGCTTATGTACATTCTTATGTTGTTTTACTCGCCCACGGAAATCTTGAATCTTAGTTTGATATTCTGTCCAAAAAATAAGAGGATGCACCTTGCGAGAAGGTTTCATCAAATAGCTAGTCAAACTTAATACAGTAAGCAAAATGATAAATGAGCGAAAGATTTTACTTTGCCAAATTTGCTCTACATGTTGGACTTTAATTAATTTAAAGACTGCAAAACTATGCAGCGCGATGAGAATAATTAAACTGATAAAAACAGTAGATACTGCGACTGAATGAAGTTGTAGAAATTCCCAAATTTCTTGGCGATTAGTATTGGCAATCGCTTCAATAATAAAGTAGGCTTCACTATCACTACTAAACAGAAACCATGTACTTGATCTGAGTAGTGAGTCGAGTAAAAAAATAAACCACCACAACAAAGAAAAAATATACCAATATGTTTTTCTTCGCGTGATCGCAAAGTAAGTAAAAATAACGCCTGGTAGGGATAAAAAACCTAGACGTAAACCATCTGATAGGTTTCCTGCAACAATTAACAAACCACCTGTAACGAGAGCAGGCAGCAGAATAAGTAGCAGAATATTAAAACTTTTTAAGCTTGCCGTCATAAATGTCAAGTACAATGGGAGAGAGAGCCGAACACGCTAATATCTGTGGAAGTTCTTGACCTGTCAATCTGTATTTGTGAAGTATTTGATTGCGCAGTAAATTAATTTTAAATGTATGATCTTCATTTCAAAATGCTTCATATATTAAAGATGTGAACCTTGTAATAAAATCCATTATTTCTCCTCATTTTCTTCGATTTGAAATGATATGTTAAAAGGCATGGTGTTTGCTTAATTGTTCAGTAATGATCAAGAACTGAACTACTCTTATTAGTCTCATTTAACAATTGACTGTTTCAGAAAATGGAATGAACAGCCATGCTATCCAAGTTTTTTATTGAGCGACCAATTTTTGCCACCGTACTCGCGATTATCGTTATGGCGGTTGGTATTTTTTCGATACAAAATCTCCCTGTTGAGCGATATCCAGATATCGCGCCTCCTCGAATTACTGTTTCTGCAACTTATAGTGGTGCAGATGCTCAAGCTGTTGAAGACAGTGTTACGCAAGTGCTTGAACAACAGATCAAAGGAATCGACAATTTACTGTATTTTAGCTCCAGCAGTGATGCGAGTGGTAATAGCCGAATAAGTTTGTTCTTTGAACAGGGCACAGATCCAGATCAAGCACAAGTCCAAGTCCAAAATGCAGTTAATGGGGCAATCAATCGTCTGCCTGAAGATGTTCAACGTCAAGGGGTGAACGTACGCAAGTCACTAAGCGATTCATTTATGGTGATTGGTCTAGGTGATAAATCTGGACGTTCAACAAATTTAGATATTTCTGACTATTTGACCAATAACTTTGAGCTTAATTTGAGCCGTATTGAAGGGATTGGTGAAGTTAATATTTTTGGTTCGCAGTATGCAATGCGAATTTGGTTAGATCCACAAAAACTACAGAGTTATCAATTACAAGTTAGTGATGTTCGATCGGCATTAGAAAATCAAAATACTCAAGTAGCTGCAGGTGCAATTGGAGAACTCCCTTCGGTTGAAAATCAATATCTGAATGCGAAAGTGACCTCAGGGTCTTTGTTGCGAACACCTGAACAATTCGAAAACATCGTCGTAAAAGCCAATAATGATGGGCAATTTATTTATCTAAAAGATATCGCACGAGTTGAAGTAGGAGCAGAAAATTATCAGGTTTTTAACCGTTTAAATGGTTATCCAGCATCAGGTCTTTCGCTGTCATTGACCGTTGGTGCAAATGTAATGCAAGTTGCTGATGCAGTATATAAAGAGGTCGCTCGATTAGAAAAAGCATTACCTGAAGGGTATTTTGTGGTGTATCCACGTGATGATACTCCTTTTGTAAAAGAGTCTATGTCACAAGTGGTTTCGACATTAGTTGAGGCAATTATCCTCGTTGTCTTAGTGATGTTTATCTTCCTCCAAAACTGGCGAGCAACACTCGTTCCTGCTGTGACCGTACCCGTTGTGATTTTGGGGACGTTTGCTGTTTTATCTGTTTTAGGGATGAGCATTAATACTCTGACATTATTTGCGATGGTATTGGCAATTGGCCTGTTGGTCGATGATGCGATTGTTGTGGTTGAAAACGTTGAACGTCTTATGCACGAACAGCAATTAAGTGCTAAACAAGCTTCGATTCAGTCCATGCAGGAAATCAGTGGAGCATTGGTCGGGATTACGTTGGTTCTAACTGCGGTTTTTATTCCGATGTCGTTCTTTAGTGGAGCAACAGGGATTATCTATCGACAGTTTTCGATAACCCTTGTCGTTGCCATGGTGCTATCACTTTTTGTTGCTTTGATTTTGACTCCAGCAATGTGCGCCATTTTACTCAAACCGCAACAGAAACAGGCGAAATGGGCGATCTGGTTCAATAATAGTTTGGACAATATCAAAACGCGTTATTTGACGTTTTCAAGTAAGGTTATTGGTTTTAAAGTATTTTCTTTAATCGCGATTGTTGGCTTAATTGCAAGTTTTGTTTTGGTTTATCGAATTCTTCCAACGAGTTTCCTACCTCAAGAAGATCAAGGTTTGCTGGGAGTACAATTTACGCTTCCACAAGGTACACCGATGAGTAAAACAGAAGCGGTAGGTAAGACGATTTCTGATTATTTCCTTGAAAATGAAAAAGCAAATTTGAATGGTGTCATGGTCATCCATGGTCGAAATTTCTCTGGTACAGGACAAAACCTTGGACAAGCATTTATTTCTCTTAAACATTGGGATGATAGACCTGGTTCAGAAAATAGTGCTCAACAGATTCGTGCTAGAGCGATGCAATATTTTTCCAAAAATAATCAAGCGCGAATCATGGTGATTATGCCTTCAGTGATTCGCGGTTTAGGTAACTCAGACAAAATGGATTTCTGGCTTCAGGATACTCAAGGTCTGGGGCGGGATAGTCTTGTGAAGTCTTTTGAAGCTTTACAACAGCAGGGCAATCAGCAGGATTCTGTAGAGAATCTCGATAAAAAAAGCAATGATGATCAAGCCGTATTAAATATCAAGATCGATTATAAGGCTGCGATGATTCATGGTCTTAATGTAAATGATATTAACCAAACTTTATCTACTGCTTGGAGTGGAAGTTATATCAATGACTTTATTGATCGTGGACGGATCAAACGTGTCTATTTACAAGGTGATGCACCATATCGTTCAAAGCCTGAGGATCTAAACTATTGGTATGTAAAAAATGACAGTGGACAAATGGTGCCTTTTACTCAATTCAGCCAAATAGATTGGCAAGGTGCACCACCGATGTTAGAGCGTTTTATGGGTTACCCTGCGATCAATCTCGATGCTGATGCAGCTGCTGGTTTTAGCAGTGGGCAAGGCATGCAAGCGATTCAAACTTTAGTAGATCAAATGCCCGAAGTCGGATTGGAATGGAGTGGTTTATCTTATCAAGAGCAACAATCGAGTAATCAAGCGATTTGGTTATATCTGGTTTCAGTCGCATTTATTTTCCTTTGTTTAGCAGCACTTTATGAAAGTTGGTCTATTCCATCTGTTGTGATGGCAGCCATTCCATTAGGAATTGGAGGAACGATTATCTTTAGCTATCTGTTTGGTTTTGCTAATGATATTTATTTTCAGATTGCACTATTAACCACGATTGGTTTGTCATGTAAGAATGCAATTTTGATGGTTGAGTTCGCAGCAAGCTTACAGCAACAGGGTCGCAATAGTTTAGATGCGGCATTGCATGCGGCAGGTTTACGTTTAAGACCGATTCTGATGACATCAATTGCTTTTGGTGCGGGTGTTATCCCATTAATGTTTTCAACAGGAGCAGGAGCGCTGAGCCGACAAGCGATTGGTTTTAGTGTGTTTGGCGGTGTGGTTTTTGGAACTGTTTTGGTGCTGATATTTATTCCATTTATGTACGTGTTAGTCACACATTACTTTAAGCCTAAAATGAAAACTGCAAAATTATAGATTATTAAAGCTTTAATTTTTACGGATGAACAATTTGATAGGAGGTATTTTACCTTTGACTCAAATTGTTCATTTTTGTTGTGTAGGTTGAGTATAAAAAGAAATATTTGTAGTATTGCCCTGCCGCATAAGCGGTTCTAAGAGGTTTTGTTCCCTAAATGGACATACATAGTTGTGATTTATTCATAATTTCACATTTTATTATTCATCAAAATCAGGATGAAGAGCTCTTATTGTCAGTCAACTAAAAGACTGTACAGCACTCTTCATTGCTGATCATTTGTAGTGAAGAGATCCACATGAGCTATAACAACTTTTTATATTTATTAAGTGACGCGTTAAAAAATAATGATATCGAACTCGCTTTAGCATCGCTAAAAACATTTCGCCCTGTTGATATTGCAGATGTATTGACCCAGTTATCTTTAGATCAAAGTCAATTATTATTGACCCATTTGCCTGATCGTGCCTATGTGTTTTCATATCTAGCACCGAATGAACAAGCCAAATTGGCAAAAGCCATGCCACGCAATACACTGGCTGAAGTCATTGGTGAAATGTCATCTGATAAACGTGCAGATGTATTTAAGTGTTTGGATGAAGACCAACAAAATGCACTGTTGCCTGCACTCGCACAAGCTGAAAGAGAGGATATTCGCCAGCTTGCATCCTATCTTGAAGGAACAGCTGGTGCGATTATGAGTTCGGAGTATGCAACCTTAAAGCCCAATATGCGGGTCAATGACGCGATCAAAATGTTGCGTTTAGAGGCCCCTGACACTGAGACGATTTATTTTGCATATGTTCTCGATGAAGCTAGAAAGCTTCTAGGTGTATTATCCTTAAAGCAACTCATCTTAGCAGCTGAAGATCAAAATATTAATCTACTTATGGAAACTAATGTACTCACAGCTTATGTTGATACAGACCAAGATGAGGTAGCAAAGACGATTGCACGTTATGATCTATTGGCATTGCCGATTATTGATCGCAAGGGCATGATGGTCGGTATCGTGACCTATGATGATGCGATGGATGTTGCTAGTGAAGAGGCAACAGAAGACTTTTTAAAAGTAGGTGCAGTAAATGCATCATCGAAACTTAGTATTAAATCTGCTCCGATTCTTCAGCTCTATCAAAAACGTGTCTTTTGGTTGGTGTTTTTAGTTTTTGGTAGTTTGCTTTCAGGTATCGGAATAGCACACTACGAAGATGTGATTGCCCAAAACTTAGTTTTAGTTTTTTTCTTACCGTTACTTGTGGGGAGTGGAGGAAATGCTGGTTCGCAATCATCTACTCTGATGGTGAGAGCTTTAGCGACAGGCGATGTACAATTTAAGGATTGGTTTTACTTACTCGGACGTGAAAGCCTAGTCGCGTTGTGTTTGGGGGGAACAATGGCGATTGCCGTATCATTACTAGGTTTTTTTCGTGGTGATGAAATGGTGGCTTTAGTCCTTGCCCTAAGTATGATGGGAATCGTATTGATGGGGTGTTTGATTGGTATGAGTTTGCCTTTTATTCTGAATAAAGCTGGTTTAGATCCTGCAAGTGCTTCTGCGCCTTTAGTTACTTCGATTTGTGACGCGACAGGTGTCATTGTTTATTTGTTTATAGCTTCAATGATTTTATTCTAAATTTTAATAATAAATGTACCAACAAAATCTAAAAACTACTTTATTCTCAAGCATAAACGTAGTTTTTAGGTTAGATTGATGACTGGTCAAACAGAACAAAAAAAATTAACTCAACAGCAAGCAATCGCAGTCGAGCGAGATTTAGCTAAATTTGCCAACACAATGGATAGTTTAGTCCGAATTCCCTTCACGAAACAGGGCGTTGGTGCGGATGCTGCATTAAGCACAATTCCATTTGCAGGAGATATTGCGGGTTTCATTCTGACCATGTATGCCTTTAAAAAGGCAAAAGAAGTTGGTGTACCGCAACATAAATTAGCTGGTGTAATTAAGCTTGCCATGCTCGATATGCTGGTTGGATTTGTACCGATTGTTGGGACACTATTTGATGTATTTATCCGTCCAAGTCGTAAAACATTAGAGATTGTGCATGACCACATCCGAGAGGAATACCAAGTGCATAGTGATATTCATGTGGTACACCCTTTTTTGCATGAGTCTTTGGAACAAAAGCAAAAGACCTCAGCATTTTGGCGTAATCCTATTGTAAGTTGGATTTGGTTACGTATTCCTGATCTATTAGGAATTGCGGTATTGATCTTACTGATTCTCGCTGTTTGGCTCGGTGTCAGTTATTTATGGCAACTTTATCAGTCATTCTAATCGGCTTAATTTGCACTCATAAATATAAATAAAGCCTCCATTAAGGAGGCTTTATTTTGTTTAATCTATTTGAATTATTGAACATTTAATTGTTGTAGAGCTGCTACACGTTGTTCAATACTTGGGTGAGTTTGGAATAAAGCCGCTAAGCTGAAACCTTGCTCTTTACCTTCAGTAATCGCAAAAGCTTTCATTTCTTTTGGCATTTGATCAGGCATTTCTGATTCTGCTTGTAAACGGAGTAATGCCGAAATCATGGCTTGTTTACCCGCTAAACGTGCTCCAGCCTCATCTGCGCGGTATTCACGTTGACGAGAGAACCACATCACGATCGTAGAGGCTAAAATACCAAATACGATATCGAGAACAATCGTAATTGCGAAGTAAGCAAGACCAGGTGCTTCTCCATCTTCACGACCAAAGACATTGCGGTCAATAAAATCGCCTGCTACACGTGCAAAGAACATCACAAAGGCGTTCACAACACCTTGAATCAATGCCAAAGTGACCATATCACCATTTGCAACGTGACCGATTTCATGTGCAAGAACCGCACGCAATTCATCTTTATTCATTCGCTCAAGTAAGCCAGTTGATACAGCTACTAGAGCATCATTCTTGTTCCAACCCGTTGCAAACGCATTTGATTGGTATGACGGGAAGATACCCACCTCAGGCATTTTGATACCTGCACGTTGGGATAATTGAGCAACTTCTTGTAACAACCACGCTTCAGCCTGATTTCGAGGCGCATTTGGGTCAATTAATTCAGTTCCAGTGGTTTTTTTAGCCATCCACTTCGACATGAAGAGGGAAATTAATGAACCCACCATACCAAAGACAAAACAGACGACCAAAAGGTTGCCTAGATTCAAGCCACCCGCGCCATGGTAACTACCGACACCGAAGAGTGACAAGATAATGCCAGCTACAACCAGTACCGCGAGGTTGGTTAGCAAGAACAAACCAATCCGCATCATTGAGAAAACCCTCATGTAAAGAAAAAGTAATCTGATTTATAAATTTAAATCATGATCATAATATGCAGGGCGATGCTTAAAAATTCAAGCAAAAAATGGGCGTAGATACATTAAGCTAATAAAACAATGAACTAGTATTTAAACAGTCACTTAGCGAGTGAGAAAGTTATAAAATCAACACTAAAATCATAGTGTGAGAATATAGGCTAAACGATCATTCGCTAATATTTATTCGGGCTGATGCAGTTGCATTTGCTGTAGTATATGTACCTGATGGTGCATCAGTAAAAGTACCATCAGCTAGGGTAATGATTTGTCGATTATATTGTTTTGGTGGAGGACTCGGTTCGCTTCGTGGTGGAGTAGTGTAGTTCGCAGACTGAGCTAGTACTTGTCCACTTTGAGCAGACGATGAGTTACTCATGCCTAGACCAGAAGCATATAAGTTTTGATAACGACTGGTTACTCGACGGACATAATCTTGAGTTTCTCTAAATGGAGGAATTCCACCATATTTATCAACATTACCTTCTCCAGCATTATAGGCTGCAAGTGCAAGTTGAGTATTTCCATTAAATCTTCGTAGTAACCAACTGAGGTATTTTGCACCAGCATATATGTTTTGTTGAGGGTCGTATGCATTACTTACATTAAAACGTCGAGCCGTAGCTGGCATGAGTTGCATTAAACCTTGAGCGCCAACAGGAGAACGTGCGTTGATATTAAATCCCGATTCAGTATGCATCACAGCTTTGATTAATCCTTCTGCAACTCCATGCTGTTGAGCTGCTTGTCGAATTATTTGATCAAATGCATTTTTATTACGACTATAGCTAGGAAGTACTGAAGCTTCACTCGCACCCCAGTTGCTATAACTGTGAATATTACTATCAGGATAATAAGTGGCTTTCACCACTTTGAGATGGCTATATTCTGCCTTTTTCTTATTGGTGAGAAGTGTGGTGCCGTTAGTATCTTTGAATTGATAAATGGTCTGACCAGCATATATTGCTGAGCAGCTCATTAAACCGACTGTCCCCAACCAAAGGGCGAAAAAATAATTTTTACTATCCATCGTTATAATATTCGCAAAAAAGCATAATTTCTTCACAGCAGTTTAACAAAAAAAATCATAAAAAGAACTTTTGCTACAATTTTTTTAATTTTGACTGTCTGACAAAAATCAAGTCCTTTTGTGCGAATGTTCATCAAAAAAAATTAAATATTTTTTTTGAAAACGAAAACTTGACATATGTAAGTAATTGATTTTAATTACTAAAAAGTGTTGGTTAAAAAATGATCAATTTGATCGGAAGCCTTA
The DNA here is from genome assembly GCF_000368765.1 of Acinetobacter junii CIP 64.5. Classification (GTDB taxonomy): domain Bacteria; phylum Pseudomonadota; class Gammaproteobacteria; order Pseudomonadales; family Moraxellaceae; genus Acinetobacter; species Acinetobacter junii. The sequence continues at coordinate 982,534 of NZ_KB849655.1, read as the reverse complement.
TTTTCAGATAAAAGCAGTTTGTCAATAGCGAAGAAATCCACAATTTTATCCACAGGTTTTGTGGAAAACTGTGGAAAAGTTTGAAATATAAGCAATCTAGCTAAATCTGATCAAATTTGATGCAGGTTTTGTCAGTATCCTTTTTGAATATGACGAATGAAAGAAATTGAAAAATTCTTTTGGTGCGCAAATTTTCGGAATCGGATAAAATCTCGCGGTATTTTTGTTTATGGGTAAATCACGTCTATGTACGCGCCAGTGGAGTCCAACCAAGGATTTAATTTCAAGCCAGAACTTCCGACAAGTTCGGCGTATTATCGCCTGTTGAAAAAACTTCGTCGCCAAGTAGGGCATGCAATTCGTGATTACAACATGATCGAAGATGGCGATAAGGTAATGGTATGTGTGTCTGGAGGTAAAGACAGTTATACATTGCTTGATATCTTGTTGCAGTTTAAGCGCATTGCACCGATCAATTTTGATATCGTGGCTGTGAATCTTGACCAAAAGCAACCTGGTTTTCCAGAAGACGTGCTACCACGCTATATGGAAGAAAATAACATTCCATATTATATCCTTGAGAAGGATACCTATACGATAACTAAGCGTTTAACGCCAGAAGGTAAAACGTATTGCGCCGTTTGCTCTCGTTTGCGTCGTGGTTCACTATATGGTTTTGCTCAAGAAATTGGCGCGACCAAAGTTGCATTAGGTCATCACCGTGATGACATCATGGCGACATTCTTTTTGAACTTATTTCATGGCGGCAGTTTAAAAGCGATGCCACCAAAATTATTATCTTCAGATAAAAAGAACATTCTGATTCGTCCATTGGCATATGTTGAAGAAAAAGACATCATCAAATATGCAGAGTTAAGAAAGTTCCCGATTATTCCGTGTAATCTTTGCGGTTCGCAAGAAAATCTACAGCGTGCGATCATCAATGACATGCTACGTGAATGGGATAAACAATATCCGAAACGTTTACATAGTATTTTTGGGGCATTACAGAATGTTTCTCCATCACAACTAGCGGACCGTGAATTATTTGATTTCGAGGCATTGGATAGTCAACGTGAGTTTGATATGAAAGATCCAGAAGAAATGAAAAATCGTCTCGATGTGGTGAATTTGAGTTTTGCTGCAGAGTAAAATGTAAAAGTTTTTTAAAAGGCACTTTGATAAGTGCCTTTTCTTTATAAATTTTTTAAAAATTGAATATCGCGTACAAAAAATCATAGCCTAAAATAAAAATTACATGCTATAACAGGGCACGAGCAAAAAGCTTCATGTGATGTCGTCTGGATAGATGGCACAAGAAACTGAACAAATACATTTGAGGAATAATCATGGCTGCATTTTTAACTGATGATTGGTTTGCAACTGTTGAAAAACTTACTGCTGAAGCAGGTGATTTAAATTTACCACCAGCACTTGCAAACTTAGCGATTAACTTAGTTGTAACAGATGCAGCTGGAAATACAGAGTTAGCTTTAGACGCTGGTAAAATCCAAAAGGGTTTATCTCCAAATGCTAAAACAACTTTAAATATGGATGCAGAGACTCTACGTAAAGTGTTCTTAGAGTTTGATATGGCAGCTGCTATGCAAGCATTCATGACAGGTAAAATTAAAGTGCAAGGCGACATGTCTCAATTGATGGCATTACAAACTGCTAAGCCTAGCCAAGAACAAAAAGATTTATTCAAAAAGGTTCTTGAACAAACTGCATAAGTTTATTCAAAAAAAAAGCTTACCGTTGGTAAGCTTTTTTTTGCGCTGAGCATTTTAAACTTCGATACGATTACTCGTTTTTAGATGCTCTAGATATGTACGGATTCGGGTGACATACTGTAATGCTTGCTTGTAACGACCATTACGCGCTTGATTACGCTGTAAATAGTCATAAAGGTTTACCCATTGATTTGGGTTCTTACCTTGAGCCTTAATACGTTTTTGAATCTGATTTACTGCACCTGGCCCCATATTGTATGCAACCAGCGCATACCAGTTACGATCTGGATAGGGAACATTCTCATATTGATCTAACATAAGATCATAATACTTAGCACCGCCCTGAATGCTTTGTATTGGATCAGTACGGTTAGTTACACCCATAGCTTGCGCTGTGCTGCTCGTCAGCATCATCAAACCACGAACACCCGTGGGAGACACCGAAGTGGGTTTTAAATATGATTCTTGATAACCAATTGCAGCTAATAAATGCCAATCTAAATTATATTTCGCAGCACTTTGTTTAAAGCTTGCCTTATAGATTGGAAGACGCTGATTGAGGTCTTTTTGAATCGTTGACCAAGATTCAGGTTTAACGACATTACGATTATAAAAAGAGGCTAGTTGCTGAGTTGTTCCTGACTGTTTGCTTTGGCAAACAAAACCACTCGCAGTTAAAGTCAGTGGATCGTCAGCTTGTTTAAACACCCAGTTTAATTGAGGGTTTAAACCATTTTTACTCAAAGTTGCCTGATCGCCACAACTTGCAGAAAAGGAAACAAGCTGTTTACTTTCTATCGTTGCAAGATTTGCTGTGGTCATTGCAAGATTTGCTTTGCCTTGAGCAATCCACTTTAGAGCAGTGGCATTGTCAGGTACGGTCTTAAAATCTAACTTTACGTTGAGACTTTGTGCGTAGTTTCGAGCTAAATCGTAACCGAAACCATGTAAAAATTCGCCGTCTTTAAAAACAATGGTTGGATTTTCAACTGCAACCACGGTTAAAACTTTTGTCGTTACGACTGTGTTGTATTGATGAGATTTCTCAGCATTCAAGCTATTAAAAGGAAGGATTGCGAATCCTAAAGCTAAAGCTTGAAATGGACGTTTAGAAGATAAAGTGTTAAGGCTAGGCCTAGACCCAGAACTTGAATTACTGTGCATGTTGTCTCCGCTACAGATAATTTATGCCCTAAAAGCTCAGAAAACAAAAACTTCGCTTTTAAAAGTTGATAAATTCGATAAGGGGTGGGCAAGTCATGAACGTCATTCAAAATGACATTGGGTTGATCGGATATTTAATAAATGTTTCACAACATTCACAAAATGTATAAAAAGTAAACAAAAACTAACTTAGGGGCGCATATTAAGGGTCAAAAAACTGATTGTCAAATTTTGTACAGTAAAAAAATGAGAAATACATCACAACCGTCTGATTTGAAAAAGAATAAAATTTATACACTTTGGTGATGATCAAATAAGGAATACAATGCTAAATCTTGTAAGTGGAATGTTGTAATAGCGTATTTTTATCTATGAAATCGAATTTAATTACTCGTACAGGACATGATTTATTGGTTGCCGAGTTGAAATAGCTTTGGCATGACGAGCGACCTGAGATCACTAAAAAAGTAAATTGGGCAGCAAGTTTAGGCGATCGTTCGGAAAATGCTGATTCGTCAAAATAACCCTATTTTTTATACTATTTAATGTCAATTATTTAATTTTAATAGATATTTAAAATAGTATATATACTATATGTATGTACTATTTTGAAGAACATATCAAATATAAGTTAAAGGGAAAAATGAAAACAAAAATTTTAGAAGTTATAGAAAAACAAGATGGTAATACTGAACTTTTGTTGGATTACTGGAAATTTGTAGATGAAATAAAATTTGATTTCGTTTTTACGGCTAAATTTTTAATTAATAAATTTAATTTGGAAGGCTATGATGATCTTTCTGAGAGAGTAGCAGACGCAGGCTCACTTCTTATAAAGAAATTAAAAGATTGTAATAATTGTTATGCTGATTTTGTTTTTTTGTAATAGAGCAAATTTTAAAAATTTAAAATTGAAAATATTAAGAGAAGATATAATTTGCTATGATTGTAAAAAAAATAGAAATCTTAAGAAAGTTAAAAAATTGATTGTCGAAATTCAGGAACACGAATGTATATTAAATAATGAAAATTTAGAATTTTTGGAATTGAGTTATTTGGAGAAAATTTATTTATACCTTTTAATTGAAAATTATAAAAATAGCCCTCTTAAAAATTGGAATCCTTTATATGCGTTAAATTATAGTGGTGATCAATTTTTAGCAATAAAAATCATAGAAAAAGGATATATAAAAGAAATTGAAGGCTGTCATTCTTGTAATTTAAAACAAGCTGAATTGCGCTCATTACTTATGGGGAATCAAAAAGAATTTGATGATGAATTGAAAAATAAAATAAAAAACTATTTAAATTTGAATTTTGATTATCATTGCGAGATTATTGTACCTGAAAAATATAATGATATAGACAGTTGGTTGATTGAACTTTACTCAAACATTATTAATGCCAATATAACAATTAATGATGTTAAAGAAATTGAAGAATTTATTTTAAATCAAAGATTTTTTGATATTTATAGGTTGGTAGGTTTAGTTTGTGAAAAAAATTCCATTCCATGGAAGAAAGATAATGCATTTGATTATGAAATTTCTAGAATGATAGGAAAATATAATTTAGAAGTTATATTTAATATTTTAAATTATTGTGCTAAAAATGCAACTTCACAATTATACAAAATGGAAAAGCTGTCAGATAGTAAATTTGATTTTAAAAAGAACCATGTTTTTAGGTATGAAATATCAGCAAGAATTGATAAGTTGGATAAGAGTGATAACGTAGAGTTATATTCAAAAAGTCTTCCATATGGTTGGGTTGATTCGGAGGAAGAGCTGTTTATTAATTCATATATTATCGAGAGTGATAAAAGATGGAGTAAATATACTCCAAAAGAAATTTTAAATATGTTGTTAAGTAAAAAGAATTTTAATATTGATTAAGACTCTGTTATATAGATAGGCGGATTCAAGCGGCGAGTGCAACAGTATAAAAACCAGCCATAACTTTACTCGGTGTATACCAACCTAGTGTTTTTCTAGGACGATGGTTGAGTGCAAATTCTATCTGCTCTATTTGTTCGTTTGACACGTCATCAAACGATGATGATTTTGGCAGATATTGACGGATTAAACCATTCGTATTTTCATTTCTAGCTCGCTGAATAGACTTGTAAGGATCTGCAAAATACGTCTCTATGCCAGCATCAGTAATTCTTTTGTGTTCGGAAAATTCTTTGCCATTATCAAATGTCACCCTATAAGCATGGCTCATTTGTAAACGATCTAATGCACAAGTAATCGTTTGAGAGGATACTCTCGTTGGCCCTAAATGAACAATATGTACATACAGGCTCTTTCGATCAACGAGAGTCAATAAAGCACCTTTATGATGTTTACCAATCACCGTGTCACCTTCGAAATCTCCTAAACGTTGTCGTTGATCAATGACCTGGTCTCGGCAGTGAATACTTGTTTTATCAATGATTTGACCCCTATGATCCGTGATTTTGTAACCCCGTTTTCGATATTTCTTCTGATGCCTTAAGTGTAGATGAAGTTTACCGCCTTTTGATTTATTTTGATAAATGTACTGGTAAATCCACTCATGTGAAGGTACATCCAGCCAACCGCGTTGTGTTAAAGCACCTGAAATTTGGGTGGTGTTTCAAAAAGTATGCTGAAAAAAACAATATGGCTTTTGATAAAATAGAGGTATGAAAATAACGCTACAAATCAAATGTCCTACCTGTCTAAGTAACAATATAAAGAGAAATGGCATCAAAGTAGATGGGAAACAAAACCATCAATGCAAAGATTGCAAACGTCAGTTTATTGGTGATCATGCATTAAGCTATCAAGGGTGTAACTCAGGTATTACCGGCAAGATATTACATTTAATGGTCAGAGGAAGCGGTGAGAGATATTGCTGAAGTCGAGCGTATCAGCATTGGCAAGGTATTACGAACCTTAAGTGAATCGATCTATCAGATTCAGCCTAAACAAAGCAACTACGAATGTCTTGAAGTCGATGAACTCTGGACTTTTGTAGGGAATAAGAAAAATAAACAATGGCTTATTTATGCCTACCATCGAGAATCTGGAGAAATTGTTGCTTATGTTTGGGGTAAGCGGGTTTTAGCAACGGTTCAACGTCTTAAAGCTAGACTTAAAAAGCTTGGGGTTCAATATGCTCGAATTGCGAGTGATCATTGGGATAGTTTTATCACAGCATTTCAATGTTGCAAGCAAGTGATCGGTAAGTTTTTTACCGTCGGTATTGAAGGTAACAACTGTAGAATTCGTCATCGAATCAGGCGTGGATTTAGGAGAAGTTGCAACTTTTCTAAAAAGCTCGAAAATCATTTTAAAGCCTTTGATTTGACTTTCTTTTACCTTAATAACGGATTTGTTTAACGCCAGCATACTTTTTGAAACACCTCCAATTTTTGAATATCTTTGAATTTCATCCAAGAATTATCCCTTGAATTAAATAATTTTGCTGATTAATTTAAGATCAAATAAATTGTATGTTTGTTGATTTATGACGGAAGTCTATTGACTCTTGATATTTTTTCCTGGTAAGCGCAATATCTAGCAAAGTCTTGCAATGATTTCCTTGGCCGGAACCGCAAAGCGACGCGATTGGAGAGGGCGAAATGAAAGCGCACCTACAGGTGATTTTCACGCTCGATGAATTGGCAGCGTACTTGAAAGTCGGCAAGCGGACGCTTTATCGGCTCGCCGCGCACGGGGAAATTCCGGCTTTCAAGGTGGGCGGGACGTGGCGGTTTCGTCAAAGTGAAATCGATCGATGGATCAATGATCAGATCCAAGCAGGCAGAAAGAAGGAGGTGATACGCACAGATGAGCAGCCAAAGTCAGCGGAACACTCCGTGTCGTCTGGGCGCGCTGTCCTTCGCCGCAGGCAAACGGAGTGAGCGAGAGTCTTCAATTTTTCTTCTGGAGGTGTGACATGGACATTGATTTCAAGAAATTGGCTCCCTGGAACTGGTTCAAAAAGGAGCAGGAAGAACAACAGAGCACTGCCTCGCTGCCGGTGCAGCGCAATGACCTGCAGGTGGCGGGTGGGCCCGTCAGTCCCATCCTGCAATTGCATCGCGAGATCGACCGCCTATTCGACGACGCATTTCGAGGCTTCGGTTTCCCGACGCTGGCCATGCCACGCTGGCCGTCGGACTGGCCGGGTATGCTGAAGCCGGCGCTGGACATCCAGGAGACCGACAAGCAGTACAAGATCGCCCTGGAAGTACCCGGCGTCGAGGAAAAAGACATCCAGATCACGCTCGACAACGACGTGCTGCTGGTGCGCGGTGAAAAGCGTCAGGAGCAGGAAACGAAAGACGGCGGTTTCCACCGGGTGGAGCGCTCCTACGGCAGCTTTCAGCGCGCTCTGAACCTGCCGGCCGATGCCAACCAGGACACGATCAAGGCCGCTTTCAAGAACGGCGTGCTCACGATCACGATGGAAAAGCGCGAGGCCAGTACGCCCAAGCAGGGGCGCTCGATCCCGATCAACGGCTGACGCGGGGCAGCGCGTTTTTCTCAAAAACCAAAAAAGAAATGAGGCACCGTGATCGGCGGTGCCTCGTCAGATCAATCTTTACAGGAGCATCAGCATGGTCAGAAAACAATGCCAGGTCTGCGGCCAACCCGCCACCGTGCGGGTGGAAGCCAATCTCAACGGTCGTCACAGCACCATGCTGTTGTGTGACGACCATTACCGTCAACTGGTGCGCCAGCAAAAGCGTACCGTCTCGCCGCTGGAAGCCTTGTTCGGCTCGCGCAGCGGCCTGTTCGAGGACTTCCTCGGCAGTGACTTCTTCCGCATCGGCGACGACGCGACGCCGATGGCCGCCGATACCGATGACGTGGTCGATGCCTCGTTCGGCGAGCTCGCCGCCGCAGGTTCGGGTGCGCCGCGCCGTCGCGGCAGTGGTTTGGCCAGCCGCATCAGCGAACAGTCGGAAGCCCTGCTGCAGGAGGCCGCCAAACACGCTGCCGAATTTGGCCGCGCCGAGGTGGATACCGAACATCTGCTGCTGGCGCTGGCCGACAGCGACGTGGTCAAGACCATCCTGGGTCAGTTCAAGATCAAGGTCGATGACCTCAAGCGGCAGATCGAGTCCGAGGCCAAGCGCGGAGACAAGCCGTTCGAGGGCGAGATCGGCGTGTCGCCGCGCGTGAAGGATGCGCTCAGCCGCGCTTTCGTGACCTCCAATGAACTCGGCCATTCCTATGTCGGTCCGGAGCATTTCCTGATCGGGCTCGCTGAGGAAGGCGAAGGTTTGGCGGCCAACCTGCTGCGCCGTTACGGCCTCACGCCGCAAGCGCTGCGCCAGCAGGTAAGCAAGGTGGTCGGCAAAGGGGCCGAGGATGGCCGCGCCGAGACGCCGACCAACACGCCCGAGCTGGATAAATACTCGCGCGACCTCACCAAGATGGCGCGCGAGGGCAAACTCGATCCAGTCATCGGCCGTGCGCAGGAGATCGAGACCACCATCGAGGTGCTGGCCCGGCGCAAGAAAAACAACCCGGTGTTGATCGGTGAGCCCGGCGTCGGCAAGACCGCCATTGTCGAAGGGCTGGCGCAGCGGATGGTCGTCGGTGAAGTGCCCGAGACGCTGCGCGACAAGCGTCTGGTCGAACTTAACATCAACGCCATGGTGGCCGGCGCCAAGTATCGCGGCGAGTTCGAGGAGCGCGTGCAGAAGGTGCTCAAGGAAGTGACCGAGCACCAGGGCGAGATGATTCTCTTCATCGATGAAGTGCACACCATCGTCGGTGCCGGCCAGGGTGGCGGCGAAGGCGGGCTGGACGTGGCCAACGTGTTCAAGCCGATGATGGCGCGCGGCGAACTGAACCTGATCGGCGCCACCACGCTCAACGAGTATCAGAAGTACATCGAGAAGGACGCCGCGCTGGAGCGTCGCTTCCAGCCGGTGATGGTGCCCGAGCCGACGGTAGCGCAGACCATGATGATCCTGCGCGGCCTGCGCGACACCTTCGAGGCGCACCACAAGGTCAGCATCACCGAGGATGCGATCATCGCCGCCGCCGAGTTGTCGGACCGCTACATCACCGCGCGCTTTTTGCCTGACAAGGCCATCGACCTGCTTGACCAGGCGGCCGCACGCGTGAAGCTGTCGGCCACGGCTCGCCCAGTGGCGGTGCAGGAGCTGGAGTCCGAACTGCACCAGTTGCGGCGTGAGCAGGACTACATGGCCTCGCGCAAGCAGTACGACAAGGCCGCCGAGCTGGGCAAGCGCATCGAGGCAAAAGAGGCCGAACTCAAGAAGCTCATCGAAGATTGGGAGCGCGAGCGCGCCTCGGGCAGCGCCGAAGTCAAGGCCGAGCATGTCGCGCAGATCGTCTCGCGCCTGACCGGCATTCCGGTCAACGAGCTGACGGTGGAAGAACGCGAGAAGCTGCTGCATCTGGAGCAGCGGCTGCACGAGCGCCTGGTGGGCCAGGACGAAGCGGTGCGCGCGGTGGCCGATGCCGTGCGGTTGTCGCGCGCGGGCCTGCGCGAAGGCAGCAAGCCGGTGGCGACTTTTCTGTTCCTCGGGCCGACCGGCGTGGGCAAGACCGAGCTCGCCAAGGCGCTGGCCGAGTCCATCTATGGCGATGAAGGTGCGCTGCTGCGCATCGACATGTCCGAGTACGGGGAACGCCATACCGTGGCACGCCTGGTGGGCGCGCCTCCGGGTTATGTGGGCTATGACGAGGGCGGCCAGCTCACCGAGAAGGTGCGTCGCAAGCCCTACAGCGTGTTGCTGCTGGACGAGATCGAGAAGGCTCACCCCGACGTCTACAACATCCTGCTGCAGGTGTTCGACGACGGGCGGCTCACCGACGGCAAGGGCCGGGTGGTGGATTTCACCAATACCATCATCATCGCCACCTCGAACTTGGGCTCGGACATCATCCAGCGTCGGCTGAAGGCCCGTAGCGCCGCCGGCGAGGAATACGAGAAGACCAAGTCCGAGGTGATGGACGTGCTGCGCGGACACTTCCGACCCGAGTTCATCAACCGCATCGACGAGATCATCGTCTTCCATGCGCTGGGCAAGGAGGAGATCCGCCATATCGTCGGCCTGCAGCTCGATCGTGTGGCCCGCAACGCCGCCAGCCAGGGCGTGACGCTGACCTTCGATCAGACCTTGATCGATCACTTCTCGGAGGAAGGCTACAAGCCCGAGTTCGGCGCGCGTGAGCTCAAGCGGCTGATCCGCAGCGAGCTGGAGACGGCACTGGCGCGCGAGATGCTGGGTGGCGGTATCGGCAAGGGCGATCACGCCAGCGCCCGCTGGGACGACAAGGCCGAACGGGTGGTCTTCGAGCGCCAGGAGCCACCCGCGAAGCCGGCTGAGCCTGAAAAGCCCGATGCCGCGAACGTGGCTGAGGCGCCGCCGAGCGACGCGAGCAAGCCTGCGCGCAAGAAGAAGAAGTCAGCGGACGGCGAATCTTGAGCGATGGGAGGCTGTCGTGTCCGACCCCAATGGGCTGACATGGGCAGCCACCCTCGTGTCGCTGGCGGTCGCTATCCCCACAGCGGGGCACGCGGTCATCTACAAGCGTGACCCTCGATCGGCCACGCTGTGGGTACTGCTGATCGCGCTGTTGCCGCTGGGCGGTTCGCTGCTGTATGGGCTGTTCGGCATCAACCGTTTGACACCAAGCAATGCCGTCAGGTGATTGCAGATAGGCAAGCGCATGCAGTGATTCCGCCAAGAAAAAATGCGAAACCATGGAAAGATACAAAGAGTAGCTCGCTCGAGCGAAATGAATTACTTCGAACAGTTAAACGTTTTAGCAGGACACTATGGAAAAAATGGTCGGGCTATCACCGTCGCAGTTTGGTTGAAACCAAGATGCATTGCATCAAGTTATTAGGCGATAAACTCAGTGCAAGAAACTTTCAAAGCCAAGTCAATGAAATTCATGCACGTGTAGCAGTCCTTAACAGATTTACGGAATTAGGTCGCCCTCATACCCAAGTTGTATCTTAAATTTGGATCTTCTAGGGTAGCTCAATCTTTCAAACCTTTGTGCAACAAAGCCACTGTAATATTTAAGCGCTTTAATGCAGCACCAATAGATGAAACACCACAATTAAAACGTGCAGCACGTTCATATTGATAAGCATCAGGATACTTTTCAACATCTTCACGTAAAGCATCATCGTTAATTTTAGAAGGTTTACGTACACGAGTTTTTTTAATCTCTACACGTTTCTTCCATTCAACAATGGTATTTTTATTAATTTCAAATTGTGCAGCTACCGCTCGAATAGAATAACCTTCTTCAAGCTTAGCTAAAATTTTGCGTCTAAAATGTTCTGAATAACTCATTGCACCATTGTATTGGTTTTATAATGATTTGACTATATATCTTGTCGTTTATGGAAGGCTGCATTGTCCATGACAATTACACTATTCGAGGGTAATTCTGGTAATAAAAACTTATCTACCCAAAAATGAAATACATCCGAATTTACTTTGCTATCAAATAAACCAACTGCAAATAATTTACCCTCATGGATTGCTCCTATTGCATTGGTTTGATTTTTTAATTGCCAATTATATATTCCATCAAGGATTTCCCTGTTTTGAATAACCATGAGGTCTATGTTCATGAGATTTAAATCCACTTTCATCAAGATAGATGATCGGGTGTTGATACCTTAATCGCTTTAAATCTTTTAAATACTGCTCTCTGAGTTCTGTTTTTGCTTTCGGGTGCAGTAAGGTCTTTTTTTAACTGTGATATTTAGACGCTTGAGCGCATCTCCAATTGTAGAAGTACCACAACCAAAACGAGCAGCGCGTTCATATTGATAATCATCAGGATATTGTTCAACATCTGCACGTAAGGCATCATCATCAACTTTAGATGGTTTTCTTGGTCGAGTTCTTTTTATTTCAATTCGCTTTTTCCATTCGACAATTGTATTTTTATCAATTTCGAAGTGCTGAGCAACCGCTCGAATAGATTGGCCTTCTTCAAGCTTGGCTAATATTTTCTTTCTAAAATGTATTGGATAACTCATATCGGTATTGTATTGGTTTTTTTGCGTGCTTACTATATGGACACGGGTGCGGCGATGAGGTGCTCAAGCACTTTGCTGCACGGTTGAGGGAACACATTCGCGCAACCGACATGGCTGCCCGGATTGGGGGGGAATTCGCTATGTTGTTGGAAGCGGCATCGATTGAAGACGCCCAAGTATGGGCGGAGCGATTTCGTCAGGACGTTGCGACGACAGCGGTGGTGTGTGGAGAGGTGTCGATCAGCTATAGCGCCAGCATGGGGGTGGCCTCCCTTGACGTCTGATTAAACTCTTCCGAGCGGGTGATGCAGCAGGCGGACAGCGCGCTCTACCAGGCAAAAAGACAAGGGTGCAACCAAATTGTGGGCGCACAAGTATTTCAGAATTGAGAGGAATGGCGATGAAGGAAAAGCAACCGGACCCGATCAAAACATTTCGTGCCCAATGGGCAGTGATGACGTTCTACGAGCGCTTCGAACAGGTGATCGCGCTCGCGCTGTCCGCAATCATTGCCGTGATCATCGTGGTCTCGCTGCTGCAGCTGATCTCGATCGTCTTCAGCCTGCTGGTCATCGATGCGTTCAATCCGCTCGATCACAAGGTCTTCCAGACCGTGTTCGGCATGATCATGACGCTGCTCATCGCCATGGAGTTCAAGCATTCCATCGTGCGGGTGGCCTTGCGCCGCGATAGCATCATCCAGGTCAAGACGGTGATCCTGATCGGGCTGATCGCCCTGGCGCGCAAGTTCGTGATCCTCGACCCGGAGACCAGCCCCGCCAAGATCGCGGCGCTCGCAGGCGCGATTCTGGCCCTCGGGGCGACTTACTGGCTGCTGCGCGAGCGCGATGACCGGGCCGCCGGGGAAAGCCCAAATGAGCCATCGTGATCGGCGCCACGCGCAGGCTGCCGGCGCGCGGCATCGCTGGCTCAATCGCCTGCAAACCGCGCTGTTGGTGCTGACCCTGCTCGGGATTGCCGCCGTCGCCGGCAGCCTGCTGTATGGCGCACGCCCTCTGCACCCGAATGAAGCGCCCGATCTTTGGGCTGTGTTGCGCGAACTGGCGGTGCGGGCCGGGTTGCCTGCCGTGCCGGTACCGCACTACGTGCCCAGCGGGGTCGTCAACGCCTTCGCCACCGGTACGAAGCATCACGCGGCCATCGCGCTGACCGATGGTCTGCTGCGTAGCCTCACGCCCCGCGAGTTGACCGGCGTGCTCGGCCACGAAATCGCGCATATTGCGAACGAGGATTTGCGTGTCATGGGCCTGGCCGATTCCATCAGCCGGCCCACCCATCTTCTGGCCTTGTTGGGGCAAATCATGCTCCTCTTCAGCCTGCCGGCCTTGCTGTGGGGCACAGTCGCTATCCAGTGGCCGGCGCTGCTGTTGCTGGTCGTTTCGCCGCAGCTCGCGCTGCTGGCGCAACTGGGTTTGTCGCGGGTGCGCGAATTCGACGCCGACCGGCTCGCCGCCGAATTGACCGGCGACCCACAGGGATTGGCTTTGGCGCTCGCCAAGATCGAGCGGGAGAGTCGCGCCTGGCTGCTGCCCGGATGGGGCAACCCGGAACCCTCCTGGTTGCGCACGCATCCGGCGACGACAGAGCGCATCCAACGCTTGCGGGAATTGGCTGATTCGATGGCACCGCAACCGCTTTATTCCAGCCCATTTCTGCCGGACATCCCCTTGGCGCCACGCCCACCGCGTTGGCGCGCCAGCGGTGTCTGGCGCTGATTTCAACAAGGAGAATGGCATGACCTACCCCGACCTCAACAGCCGCCCGGCGCCGGACCGATTCATCCGGCGCTGGCTCGTCATCACTGGCTGCATCGCCGCACTCATGCTGCTGTGGCAGTTCTTGCCTGCCATCGAAGCCTGGTTCAGTCCGCGCGAAGCGGCCGAGCGAACGGTGACACCGCGTGGTGATCTGGCGGCAGACGAGCAGACCACCATCCAACTGTTCGAGAAATCGCGCGGGTCGGTGGTTTACATCACCACGGCTCAACTGGTGCGTGACGTCTGGTCGCGCAATGTCTTTTCCGTGCCGCGCGGCACCGGCTCCGGCTTCATCTGGGACGATGCCGGCCACGTGGTGACCAACTTCCACGTCATCCAGGGGGCATCGTCTGCCACGGTCAAACTGGCCGACGGTCGCGATTATCAGGCTGCGCTGGTGGGCGCCAGCCCCGAGCACGACATCGCCGTGCTCAAGATCGGCGTCGGCTTCAAGCGCCCGCCCGCTGTACCGGTGGGCACCAGTGCCGACCTCAAGGTCGGGCAGAAAGTGTTCGCTATCGGCAATCCCTTCGGATTGGACTGGACGCTCACCACCGGCATCGTCTCGGCGCTCGACCGCACCCTCGACGGCGAAGGGGGCGGGCCTGCCATCGATCACCTGATCCAGACCGACGCCGCTATCAACCCCGGCAACTCCGGCGGCCCGCTGCTCGATTCGGCCGGGAGGCTGATCGGCATCAACACCGCCATCTACAGCCCTTCGGGTGCGTCCGCTGGCATCGGTTTCGCTGTGCCAGTGGATACCGTCATGCGCGTGGTGCCGCAACTCATAAAGACCGGCAAGTACATCCGTCCGGCGCTGGGCATCGAGGTGGATGAGCAGCTCAACGCGCGTCTGCAGGCACTGACCGGTAGTAAGGGCGTATTCGTATTGCGCGTGACGCCGGGCTCGGTGGCGCACAGGGCCGGGCTCGTCGGCGTCGAGGTCACCGCAGGCGGCATCGTGCCCGGCGATCGCGTTATCAGCATCGACGGTATCGCCGTCGACGACGTCACCACATTACAGGCCCGGCTAGACGACAAGAACGTTGGAGATGTTGTGGTCTTGTTAGTGGAGCGGGCAGGCAAGACTCGCGAGATACTTGTGGAACTACAACCGGGAGTTTGATGGAAAGTGGGTCATGGATCTGCACAGCGAAGCAGCCAAGCGACTTCAGCCTTGTGCCGAACTACGAGCCCTAGCTAGTGCATTGGGGGGGAAGGCTGTTTAGGTTAAATGGATATAAGGGAGTCATTTTTGATTGTATTTTTAAAAGAAGGTGTTGATTTTTTTGGGTAAGCATTTAGGGCGTCCAAGGGTTGGAGCAGTTGGCACGGATGAGAGAACTCAATGCTCGCTAGGGATTGGATCTATGTGTTTTTTCTGACTGACTGCTTACGTGTTGGAACGGGCAACATCGGAAAAGGATGAATTTTTATTTTCACCATTTACCGTATATTTCGAGCCTGGGCGAAAATTAGGATGATACTTTAGCGCCCTTAATCATTCTCCCATGAAAAGCAAAACGATCCAGTCTTGGGTGAAAGTGATCACAACATACTGATATAAAAGTGATTTTTTATGAATAGGAGAGCGCGCGACGTTTCTCTCTGTTTTTAGGGTTAGGATGAAACTTTATAAGTACTTAGTAAATATATAATCAAAAATAGTAATATAATGAATTTTATAAGCTATTTTTTGATTATATATCATCTTAAACCTAATAATGGTTTAGTTTATTGATTGTAGTAAGCTTTTAAGCTAACTACAATCTTAGCTTTTAATGACTTGTAAGGTTGGTTAAGATGTATCCCGAAGATGGGGATCAATACATTAAAATAATAAAAGCCAAAGACACTGTAGAAAGTTGGTCAGGGAAAATGGCGCTAGGTATAGATTACATCATTGAATCAGTCTAATGTTCATGGAGTGGCAATGAAGGACGAAGAATTAAGAAAACTTTATACAATTGAAGCATTCTTAGATTATGGTGATTTACCCAAAAATTTTCGTGAAGGTTGGTCTCCAAGTTTCGGATTACACTTCGAAGAAGTGGGAATAGGTGAAAATGAAAAAGCTCATGCCTACATCAGTCTAAATGGAAAATTAAAAAAAACTAAGTGTGAATTCATTGAAAACAAACGCCTAGCCTTAAATTTCCGAAACTATATTGAACCAAAACTTAGAAAACGATATCCAAGTATAAATCTTGGTGGTGTTTCAAAAAGTATGCTGGCGTTAAACAAATCCGTTATTAAGGTAAAAGAAAGTCAAATCAAAGGCTTTAAAATGATTTTCGAGCTTTTTAGAAAAGTTGCAACTTCTCCTAAATCCACGCCTGATTCGATGACGAATTCTACAGTTGTTACCTTCAATACCGACGGTAAAAAACTTACCGATCACTTGCTTGCAACATTGAAATGCTGTGATAAAACTATCCCAATGATCACTCGCAATTCGAGCATATTGAACCCCAAGCTTTTTAAGTCTAGCTTTAAGACGTTGAACCGTTGCTAAATCCCGCTTACCCCAAACATAAGCAACAATTTCTCCAGATTCTCGATGGTAGGCATAAATAAGCCATTGTTTATTTTTCTTATTCCCTACAAAAGTCCAGAGTTCATCGACTTCAAGACATTCGTAGTTGCTTTGTTTAGGCTGAATCTGATAGATCGATTCACTTAAGGTTCGTAATACCTTGCCAATGCTGATACGCTCGACTTCAGCAATATCTCTCACCGCTTCCTCTGACCATTAAATGTAATATCTTGCCGGTAATACCTGAGTTACACCCTTGATAGCTTAATGCATGATCACCAATAAACTGACGTTTGCAATCTTTGCATTGATGGTTTTGTTTCCCATCTACTTTGATGCCATTTCTCTTTATATTGTTACTTAGACAGGTAGGACATTTGATTTGTAGCGTTATTTTCATACCTCTATTTTATCAAAAGCCATATTGTTTTTTTCAGCATACTTTTTGAAACACCACCAATAATAGAAATAACCGCATTACCAAAGTCTTTAGGGAATGGAGCAATCCCTAACCCAGAGAGTGGAAAAAATTCTGTGTACGAGTACAGTAATTACTACATGACTTGAAACATAAATATGATGTTAAAAGAGTCCATTTATTACTATGTGCATCAAATGCAGCCTGAGTTTTTATTGGTTAAGCTATAGATTTGCATCATCCAGAAATTATTACCTATGATTTTTTAAGGATGTTATGTTGCCTCATTTAATTATTAAGAACGATGGAAAAACTAATGTGCTTACTCTTCCTTCCTAGGCTTCTTATCAACATTAGACCTCTTGCGTTAGTCAAAATTTAAACAGTCTAAAGCTACATTTAATAAGGTTTTAGCCAATTCAAAAATTAGGCAAAACGATACTTTCGCAAGAGGTCTATTAAGTAAACATATAAACAAAATAGATTTTTAGAGTCCAATTATACTTAGACATTTCTTTTGCAGTTTCTAAGAAGCATTTAAATGGTTGGCTGAAGTTAAATATCAGATAAATGCTCAATTAAAATAAAAATCTTTAATTTACTAAAATAGCAAAATGTTTAATTCCGTTTTTTAAATTTAAATGTTCCGCGACTAATGAACTTTTTTGAAAGATCAAGGTTACGACCAGATAATTGTTTAATGAAAACAGGGCTATCATTTGGAGCTTTACTCCATACAATATCATTCTTTACATAAAATACTGTTTCCGTACGAGAAACTGTAATAAATCTTTCTCGAAGTATATGAGCTGCTGCGGTAGCAATATCATGTTCATCTATATCATCTTCATCTATTGCCTTACTAGTTGTCATATCTAAAGCCTCAGTAGTGATAGTTTCCGATGCTACATCTAACTTTTACTATAAAAAAGATTGGTGTTCAAAATAAAAATATGAAATTTTATTCACTAACCTAAATTCACTTCAATATCTTAACTTTACTTATCATGGACTATTGTGAATAAGAGATAGGGGTAGATTGAAAATAAGAACTACTGGACGATTTATAAAAGTATATGCAGTAAATGCGGTAACCCGCTAGTGATTACAGTAGTAACTCTTAACATGCCGTAAATATGAGAAGCACAGACCAAATCCCCAATCGGAATTTTTCTCAGTAAGTTCAAGGAGCTGTTTAGCAATTATTGCATTGTCATGGCTGAGTTTGGCTTGCTAGCGGTAGCAGGTTTAACTAATACCAAATGCTTTACAAGCCAAACAAATACTAATGCATGATGGGCAACTGCCTGATGTGCCATCTTACGCTGGCAAGATGGCTTCACCATTACGTAGCAGTACTACTCATTGCCATCGCTTCCTGGATGATTTGGGCCTTTAATCGCTCTTCCGCATACATCTTTTTAAGTCTGGTATTTTCGGCTTCTAGCTCTTTAAGTTTTGCCATAAATGATTTATCCATACCACCATATTTGGCCCGCCATTTATAAAAGAATGGCATTACTCATGTCATGTTCGAGACAAAGGGCTGTAAGAGGTCTGCTAGGATCCGCCTGTTTTAAGATGGATATAATTTGACTATCAGTAAATTTAGATGTTTTCATGTAGAATCTCTTGTTTGTATCTTAAGAGAAAATTCTACTTTTAGATCCTATTATTTTTAGGGGGGTTACCATCTAAGTACTCAATTTTTATGATGTACCATTCATTTATTCCCTTCGGGGTTTGCACTTTAACTTCATCACCTATAGATTTACCTAAGCAAGCTCTAGCTATAGGGGATTGAAGGGAAATATAGTCTTTTCTACCATATATTTCTTCATCGCCAACGATGCGAAACTTGATGGTTTCACCTTCATCATTTTCTAATTCAACCCATGCTCCAAAATAAGCTTTTCCATCTTGTTCAGGGCTATATTCGACCTTATGAGCTACCTCAAAAAGTTTGGTTAAGTATCTAATTCTGCGGTCAATTTCACGTAGTTTTCTTTTATTATAGTGGTAATCTGCGTTTTCAGACCGATCGCCGAGACTGGCAGCCCATGAAACGATCTTAGTAATTTCTGGGCGTTCTTTACGAACCAAATCATTTAGTTCATCTTGTAAGCGTTGGTAGCCTTCAGCGGTCAGTAATTTACGATTCAAGACAAGTACTCCAAAGCCTTGCGTAAGGCATCCAATGTTGAAACTTTAAAAACTGGCTTATTCAACTCATCCACAAGCTCACCATAAGGTGTAGGTTTTAGATTCCACTTTTTTTGAAAATCTGTAGAAAGTAAATACTGTAACGCCCGAACTTCTTGTTCAGAAAGCTTAAAAGATTGATCTGGTATCATATTCTTATGATCGTAAATATCAATCCGTTGTTTAGGAGGAATGATTTCACGAATCACTTGTTGGGCTTCTTTTAACTCAGATGCCATGATACGCACTAGTAATTGATGCTTGGGATTTTGAATTTCTTCAATCCACTGATTTTCACTTTGTGAGGTTTTTTTAATTTAGGTTTTTGTGATGCAATATCTGTAAAGCATTGAATTAGCGCTTTGTATTTGTTACCAGACTTGTTTCTAATACTTTGGGCTTTTGGAACACCACGGTTAAAACCTAATTTTGAAATAGTGCTGATCGAGAAGTCATGAATTCCTCTTTCTTGCTGTTCAGCGCATACTTCATAGATATTATCAAGAGATTGTTGAACTTTTAATGAGCTATCCTTTTTTAATTCTTTTAATAAATCTTCAGGAGTCATAACTTGTCTCAATTAAAGTAGGGGAATTATGAAGAATTAATTCAATTTCCGATTTTGAAATTTTCTCAGATTCTGAAAGTTTAATTAGTTTAATTTCGCCCTCTATGACTTTTTGAATTTTATCCCAAGATTTAAGCCGACTCATCAATAACTTAAAAATTTGGTTACCTGCTGAGAGTTGTTGATCTTTTGATAGCGTAAATAGCTTCGGCATAATGCCATTAAATAACGCCATTTTGTCGATTAGTTGTGTTCGTGGATAAATAGCCTGATCTGCATGGCATGATTTATAAATTACCGCATTTTCACAGACTTCCTGTAATTGCTGATAGTGACTGACTTCTTCCAATTCTAAAACTAACTCTGCATTAGCAGTGGTAATTAGAGATAGCTTGTTTGAATCTTCTAATAAAACATCATTGTTAATTAGCTTATGACATTTAGTTATATAGCTATAAGCAGCTTGTATATCACACAAGAGCATGTCTAATTTTTTTGCTGCTGTTTCATATTCAGATTCAAAATTACGAAGATCAGTCTCCAATTTTGATCTTTCAGCAGCTCCTTCAAATTTTTGTTGCTTTAGATTGGCGCTATATTCTTCTTTTTCAAGTTGATCAATACCTTCATTAATCATATTGATTTTTAGTTGTAATTTTGCGCAGATATCAGATTGATCATTGGATTGGAGTAAAATTTCGTTAGTAATTGCTAAAAGTCCACCAATAAAAGCGGGTCCTGTAATGAAATGCCTACATCTTAAGCAATTTTGAATACCTAAATAACCTTGTGGTGTAGGTGTATAGAAAGAACTACTTTTGATTGTTTCACCACCATCTTCACACCTTGATGCTGCAAAAGGGCAAATACCATAATCTCTAAAAACGTAATTTCCCGCAGGAACTTCATTTGATAACGCTTGTAATAATTCGGAATTATTCCCAATTAATTGATTTTTGACATCTTCAATTTTGTTTTGTTCAATTGTTTTTTGAATCGATTCTGCTTCAGATTTTAGCGCTATTTTTTCACCTTCTTCCAGTTTTTTTCGAATATCACTATTTGAAACCTTGCAATAGTAAATAGACATGATGACAGAGCTATGCCCAACAATTTTCATCACTATTTCAATTGGCATACCCATTTCAGTAACATAAGCTGTAATTAAACTGACACGCATGCTATGAGGAGTATATTTTGATTTATAGCAACCGAGTGTAGCAGGGTTTCCTTCTAAAGTTGTTAAAGTTAAGTTAGAAGGTTGTATATTCCATAGCGCAGCGGCTAGTCTCGGGGTAAGTGCATTTGAAACAGCTGCGGGTTCAAAATCATTAAACCGCCTGAATAGAAAGCAATTTAAACCTTTTGCTATTCTTTGTAATTCATTTAAATTTGTTCTTTCACAATCTTTCCATTCACTTGGTCTATTTATAGGATTATATTTTTGTTGCCATTGGCGTAGTTTAACTAGCCAATAAGCTAAATCTTCAGGCATCCATGGAATTGTGTAACCCTGTCCATTATTGTTTGTTTTATTGGTGGTGGTAAACATGCCTATTTGTCCATTAGGCATTTTTTTGATAAAAGATTGTTCTTTAGTCATCCCTGATAGTGGGGAAGTATTCTTTTGCCAAATAACTTTATTTTGTGAATCTAATTCAGCTATATATTCATCAGCTTCACCAGAATCATTATAGGCAATTTGTCGTCCTCGTAAAGGAACCTTAGTAAGCGCATATGTATGAATCCAGTCAGTAGGACACCATAAATATGCTTGATTATTTTCGATACGATAGACACATTCAGGATCATACGGATCTAATTGATCAAAATCAACTTTGATCCAGTCGGCATCAAAGTTATGCAGATGCTCAAGATCCTGAAAACACCTCGCACTGGTTGGTATAATCCATTCTTGAGCCTTTTTAACAAAATGGTACTGTAAGCATGGCTTAGTTGTTTCTGAACGAATTGAACTTGAAGATATATTCTGTTGAGTTAAAAAAAAAGAAAATGGATTGCGAGTATTCTCAACCCGAACAATTTCTCCTGTTTCTTCATCTTCAATGGTTAAATCATTATTAATGATGTAATCTAAGAACTCATTAACAGCAACTACTAGTTTACGCTTCGTAGGTTCAGATTCTATATTCGCAAGCACATCACGAAAGGACTTTACATCAAACTTTTCTTGCATGAGAAAAGCGTGGGGTGTTTTACTTTGGTCAATTCGTTCAATATAAAGACGAACAAAGCGGCAAAGATGAGTTTTTTTTACTATCTCCCCCTCGTGCTGTAGTCATAAATTCTTTTATTTTAATCGCCCAAGTAATATATTCGGGAGAGATGAAATCTGGCTTAAATGGTTCATCTTTACCAAAAAAATTGTAACTATTTTTCCATTCATTTTTGTAAACACCTTCTAGGTCAAGAGGTAATGATGGATCATTCTGCTGTTTTACAAATTTTTTGTACTGATTTAAAGTTGTTAAATTTTTTTCAATAACTAATTTTTGTAACTCAGCATATGAAATAAATTCAACGATATCAAAAAAATCTTTATAACTGACCCATTCTTTATAGATTCTTTCAGGATGTGCTGGAAGTCCATATTCTTTATATTTTTCTTTATAAATTACAGAGTTTGTAATACCTAAACTCTTACAAGTTTGTTTTAAAGATTCTAAAGTAGGAAATTTGCTATTAAATCTTTTATTTTCAATTTGCTTTATAGCTTGTGGTTTTATCATTTAATATCTCTTAATTTATCTTGAACTTCTTCTAATGTCGGTTTGATATAAACAAGGCAAGAAGTTGGGCTTTTGTGATGCATCGCTTTTTGAATTTCAACCTGATTTAAGCCAGCCTGACGTGCTCGAAAACCGTAAGCATGTCGATGACCATGTTCGGTCGTTCCAAGATCTTTTTTACAGATTAATCCAATACGTTCTACGGCATTTTTATGTAATCTTTGGAAATTTTTTATAGTTTCAGGTTCACCTAGACTATTTGTAAATGCAAAAGGATGAGGAGAACTTTTTGAAGGCTCTATACGTTGATATTTTAGATAATTTGCCCAGATTAATAAAAATTCTTTAGCTTTTTCAGGAGGGTTAAATACAACCTCAAAGTAGCCTAATTTTGAAGTCAATAATGGTGTTTTCCACCCAGCATACAGTCTTTCGGATAACAGATAATTATTCCGTGGTTTATAAGATGTTTTGGCTAACAAGTATTCTCGTCTGTTTTTGAAGTAAGGGTCTGGGGAAGCACCTAATTCAGGGTGATAAACACGAACTAAGGCTTCTTTAGGCTTGTTGGGATTTAAAGTAATATCTGAAGTGTAAATATGGAAAATTTCACTTTTTCTTAGACCACAATAATTCATTAACATAGTGATAGCTTGGGATTTGTAATCAATTACCCCATTCTTTTCAAAACCTAGATATAAAAGTCTTTCAATATGATCTTCTGGGAAACGTACAGCATATTCAAAGTCAACTAAATCTTCTCTATAACTTCCAACTAACCGCACTTTTGGTAGAGAAAGATCTTTCTTGGTTAAGTGATTTAGAAAAACATTTGCTTGCTTATGCTAATAAGCACACCAATTCAGACGTTCTTCATAACTTGTTGCTTTACGAAATGGATTTACTCTATTCGTTGCATGTTCATCTTGAAGAGCTAAAAAATCTGTGTAATGCGTGATATGGAACAGTAAATTATTTGTATCTCGAACTGTTCTTGGTCTCCAATAAAGTTCAAGTGGGTCAGTATTATTGGGAGAATGTATAGTGCCTGTGATTAACGCCTCAGTGAAGGCTTTTAGGACTTTTGTGGCACTATCAAGGTTGGGAGTAGCATTAATATATTTCAATAGAAGTTTAAGCGCGTAACATGATCTTTCTTTCCATGCTTCACTTTTTGAATTGAACCATGCCAAATAACGTAAATGAGAAATAATGATTCCTTTCTCAGTCAAGATACATGGTAAGACCAAAGTAGTTTGTGTGGAGCAATCTTTGTAATTTACATAAATTTTCTTAACATAAGCCATATACTATTTAGTATGAAGTTTAGGATGTTTAACATTCAAAGTATCAGTAATTGATCAATTGTCAAACTAATTTATTAGGTAATAGTATTTTATATGGCGGGGTTGTAATATCAGTATAATAAACAATTACTTAGGAAAATTGATCGCAGGGTTAGATATTTAGGAAAGCGTTTAGAAGAATTAAAAATTGTAGATTATGTCCCTGAGCAAGAAGGAAAAGTTTACTTTGGAGCTTGGGTAGAGATAGAAAATGATGCTGGCGATCAAAAAACCTTACGTATTGTCGGTGTCGATGAAATATATGATCATCATCCACAACATATATCCATTGAATCACCAATGGCGCGTGCTTTATTGAGTAAACAAGTGGACGACGAAGTTGAGGTCATCACTCCTCTAGGGAAAAAACTTTGGTATATCAATTCAATTCGCTATGAAAAATCTCAAAATCAATAAATTTATAAGCTGTTGATTTTATTTTGAGCGTTCAGTGCATTATTTTGAATAAAAGATTTGCCAAGTTGAATTTTTATTTATATGATAGCCGCCATTGGAAGCGTGGCAGAGCGGTTTAATGCACCGGTCTTGAAAACCGACGAGGGCGTGAGTCCTCCGTGAGTTCGAATCTCACCGCTTCCGCCAAATACTTAAAAAGCCTCTGTTTATACAGAGGCTTTTTTATTTCTATAAGAAAATTTCAACTATCTATTCTATTTATTAAGTTAATCTTTTTATGGAATCTAAAGTGGATAGATTTTGTGAAAAAGAATACTGATGTTAATGCATTCACCCAAGCAAATTTCATACAAAATTGATTGTTTGATAAATTAAGAGAATTGTTATCTAAAATAAAAATAAATTTTGTATGCTAAAAAACAAGAAAAATCTTTGCTGATATCATTGCATAACTATTATCTATGTTTTGTACTGCTTTAAAAATCATGCATTTTTTGCATGAAATATTTAATTTTTGCATTATCGTTTTTAAAAGAAAAAAGTGACACTTGCCTGTGCTTATTGTTGAGTCGAAAGTTCTGTTGTATGGCTGAAAAATTTTGACTGAGTCAACATGGATTATCACCAAGGTTTGATGTGTATTGATCACATTGGTGTAAAGAAGGATAGGGAAGGAATAATTATTATGAACCAAAAAAGGTTGCTCAAATATATTCTCATCGCAATGATATCGGGAATATTAGTTGGTTGGGCATGTCATAGCTCAGTAAGTACAGCACAAGCAACGGATATTGCATCTTATTTTAAGATTGTCACGGATGTCTTTCTTCGATTGATTAAGATGATTATTGCTCCATTAGTCTTTGCAACGATTGTTTCAGGATTAATTTCGATGGGTAAATCATCCTCTTTAGGATCGATTACAGTCAAAGCCATGAGTTGGTTTATTGGCGCTTCATTTATTTCACTATTGCTAGGTATGGGACTTGCGAATTATTTCCAACCGGGTGTGGGAATGAATCTCGTTATACCAAAGGAAGCTGTAGATGTGGGTGTAAGTGCATCAAGCTTAAGTCTTCAAACATTTATTACGCATATCTTCCCGCGTAGTTTCGCTGAGGCAATGGCGAATAATGAAATTCTTCAAATTTTAGTTTTTTCGATATTTCTTGGTTCGGCTTTAGCTTATGTCCAACATCAATCTGGGGCTACCGTCATTGGGCGCATTATTGATGAACTATGTCGTGTGATGTTCCGTATCACGGATTACGTGATGGCTGCTGCGCCAATCGCTGTTTTCGCGGCAATTGCATCTGCAATCACAGTTCAGGGTCCGAAGCTGATCTTAGAATATAGTATTTTTATCGGGCAGTTCTATGTGGGGCTGTTGATCTTATGGATGATCCTGATTTCTTTTGGTTATATTTTCTTGGAGAAAGATGTTTTTAGATTGGTCAAAGCTGTACGTGAACCGACAATTTTAGCTTTTGCTACGGCAAGTAGTGAATCTGCTTATCCTAAGACAATGGAAGCGTTGAATAAGTTTGGTGTACCCAAACGGATTACCAGTTTTGTGTTACCACTTGGTTATTCATTTAACCTAGATGGTTCAATGATGTATATGTCTTTTGCAGTACTCTTTATTGCACAAGCTTACAATATTGATCTAAGCTTTACTCAACAAGTTTTAATTCTATTAACGTTAATGATCACCAGTAAAGGAATAGCCGGTGTTTCAAGGGCTTCAATTGTTGTGATTGCATCTACTTTAGTGATGTTTAAATTGCCTGAGGCTGGAATTTTATTGATCCTTGCGGTTGATCAATTTTTGGATATGGGCAGAACTGCAACAAATGTCATAGGCAACAGTATTGCTACAGCTGTGATTGCTAGAACTGAAGTGGGCAATGAGGAAGTCGATGAGGTTGAGGAAGTGGTTGTTGATTCAATTGTGCCAGTGAGTCGTTTAGCAGATAACACCTAACTTTTGAAACCAGTAAAAAGATTGGATGACAAGTAAATTTATAAACTAAAATGATTGTTTAATATCTTTGAATCTGATTTTAGATCATCGGTATTAAGCAATCTTTTTTATTTCATAATTATTATTATTTGAATTCTTGTGAGGTTAAAAAATCCCAAATATAGTTTATTCTTTTGGAGAGTACGATTTTTCTTCTGATGATATAAACGTCTTGATATGTGTGAAAATTAATTGGTTCAACGATTTTAAGTTTATTTTCTGCAATCTCTTTTTCAACAAGAAGCTTTGGTAGCCAAGCAATTCCTAAACCTTGTAAAACGAGTTCTTTTAAATCGCTTGCATTATCAGTTTCATATAATATTCGATAGTTTAGTTGATTTTCTATAATATCATCGACACATTTTCTCAGATAAGCCTGTTTGCTATATGATAACAACGGAAATAATTCATTAAATGAATATTTTGGTTGGTTATTATAAAGGGCGGTGACAGGCAAAATTTCCACTTTCACGATTTTGTGGAAAAGAAAAAGTGAAAAATCCATTTGAGCTAAAGTTTTCTGGTCACAATAACAAATCAAGAAATCGCAAGAACCATCTGTGAGCAAGCGCATGCCTTGTTTGAGGTTTGCTGCAATAATTTCTAATTTTAAATCACTCAGATCTTCGGAAAGCTCATGAATAAAACGAGGGAAAAATTGTGTAATAAGTGAATGCGAAACAGCGAATTTGGTATTTAGTTCATTGTTTTTAATATTTTTTTCTAAATAGGTAATTGTGCTTGAAAGTTGGTTGTGAATGTTTTTAGCAGTAGCTAATAAAATTAGTCCAGCTTCAGTGAAATCAATATTTTTACTTTCTCGATCGAGGATTGGGAAACCCAAAGCATTTTCAATATTTTGTAGTCTACGTGAGAAGGCAGACTGAGTTACATGCCTGATCTCTGCTGCTTGGGAGATTGATTTTTCCTGTTCTAATGCAAGTAAATCTTCAATCCATCGAATTTCCAAGGTCATAAATTATCCTTAATGCATGCTCATACACTATTATAATCTATTATGCAAAAAATGCATGTAGTAATATTTTTTTACATTAGAAAAAACACATACAGTCTTTTAACATAAAAATATAGTCGTACAGGATTTATTCAAATGAACATTAAGATTAATACGCGGACTGAAAAAGATTTATTGGGTTTTAAAGAAATTCCTTCGAATTGTTATTATGGTGTACAAACTTTAAGAGCAATCGAGAATTTTAATTTAAGCCAAAGTAAATTAAGCCAGTTTCCAAACTTTATTAAAGCATTGGCAATGGTTAAGTCTGCGTGTGCTTATTCAAATCTTAAATTAAATAAAATTGATGAAAATAAAAACAAAGCAATTCAATATGCATGCCAGCAGATTTTAAATAACCAATATCATGACCAATTTATGGTGGATATGATCCAAGGTGGTGCTGGAACCTCAACCAATATGAATATAAATGAGGTTGTGACAAATATTGGATTGGAATATCTAGGCCATAGTAAGGGTGAATATCAATACTTACATCCTAACAATGATGTGAATATGTCTCAGTCGACCAACGATGTATATCCTACTGCAATCAAAATAGGTTTAATTGCGGCAATTGAACAGTTAAATGTACCTTTTAATCATCTAATTGCGAGTTTTAGAGCAAAATCTGAAGAGTTTTCGGATATTTTGAAAATGGGTAGAACTCAGTTACAAGATGCCGTGCCGATGACATTAGGACAAGAATTTGGGGCTTTTGCTGCTACATTACAAAATGATTTAGATAAATTAAATCAGATCATGCCCGATGCTTTGAGTGTTGTAAATCTAGGTGGTACCGCGATAGGTACAGGCATCAATACTGAAGTGAAGTATCGTGAATATGCTATCGAAGCTTTGTCAGAAATTACGGGTCGTAAGATTAGCAGTTCACCTGATTTAATCGAAGCCACATCAGATATGGGTGATTTTGTTTTATTGTCGAGTTTCTTAAATCGTACAGCGACGAAGCTTTCAAAAATCGCCAATGACTTGCGTCTATTATCGAGTGGTCCACGTGCTGGTTTAAGTGAAATTTATCTTGAGCCACGTCAGCCTGGAAGTTCAATCATGCCAGGTAAAGTGAATCCTGTAATTCCAGAGGCAATGAATTTAATTTGTTTCCAAGTGATTGCAAATGATTTGGCCGTCACTTTAGCTGCTGAGGCAGGGCAGTTGCAGCTTAATGCAATGGAACCATTGATTGCATTCAAACTATTTGAATCAATTGATTTGCTAGGAAAAGCAATGCAAATGTTCCAACTCAAATGTA
Source organism: Acinetobacter junii CIP 64.5 (assembly GCF_000368765.1). Taxonomy (GTDB): domain Bacteria; phylum Pseudomonadota; class Gammaproteobacteria; order Pseudomonadales; family Moraxellaceae; genus Acinetobacter; species Acinetobacter junii. The sequence goes on along the minus strand of NZ_KB849655.1, from coordinate 954,284 downwards.
TTGATACGATTCGTGCTAATGCGGAACTTTGTCAGTCACAAGTTGAAAATTCGATTGGTATTATTACAGCATTAAATCCATTTTTAGGTTATGAAACCACGACACGTATCGCTAAACAAGCAAATGAATCTGGTCAAAGTGTGCTGAGTCTAATTAAAGCTGAAAATCTAATTTCTGATGAAGTTTTGGCAGATATTTTAGCTGTAAAAAATATGGTACATCCAAAGCAATCAGTCTGACTTTTAAAGACTTGATGTAAATTTGTTAAACCCAAGAAAGCTTGTGACAGCTTTCTTGGGTTATTGATCTTCAAAACGATATAGCTCTAAACCGCTCTGAAAAAATAAGAAATAAAATCGTATTTTTACATTTTCAATACTAGTCCTATACATGTGGGATCGAGCAGAATTATTCTTGCAATGTAAAATATGAAAAATTAATTAATTTTTATAGTTTTGATCGTAGTTTACAAAAATTTAGTGTTGAAGCTGACATTGAATCCTCGTGTAAACGTTCAAACCATATTTGGAAATAGATGATCTTATTAATCATTCCAATTTGAAATTTTGATCCATCTATTGGGTTTATCCAAGTCTAAAACCGAAGCTGATTTAGAGACATTTATGTTTTCTCCCTACATCCATGCATTTGCATTGTTTTTTTCCTTACTGAATCCATTCCTTATGAGTGTTTACATGATTGGCATGATTCGTAATACGGATGCCAAAGTTTTTAGCAAAGCATTGATTCAAGGATGTTTAATCGCATTTATTGTCTTTATTTTATTTGCTTGGGGTGGTGAAAGTATTTTTAGCCGTTATTTGAATGTTCGATTTGAATCATTTCAAATTTTCGGTGGTCTCATCTTTTTAGTCATTGGTTATCGTTACGTTTTTCAAGGTGCAGAAACAATTGGTGAGATGAGAGGTGCACCTGAACATTTAGCTGGAACAATAGCTATGCCATTTATGATTGGACCAGGAACCATAAGTGCTGCAGTAGTCACAGGGATTAGTGTTCCATTTTCAGGTGCAGTTGCAGTCATTGCGATTACGTTGATGTTAACGTGTAGTATTTTGATTCTGATGAAATTTGCACACGATCATTTACGCTATAAACATGCAAAATATATTGATCGTTATTTTGACATTGTAGGGCGTTTGTCGGCTCTGCTGATTGGCACAATCGCTGTTGATATGATAGTCAATGGGATTATGGGGCTGATCGAAAGTGCTAATATTATTAAATAGAAGTATATATGGTATTTAAAATATAAATACCAAATGAACAATTTTCTCATTACTATCCGAAAATTGGTGCGATGTAATCATTTTGAAATATTCATCGTAATTTATATAAATATATTTGATGGTATTTTGAGCTAATTTGCATATGTTTAATTGTCTGAATAAAGGATAATAGTCGCGTAGCATATTTACGAGTTTTACTCATGTCTCCTTTAGATCAATTAAACCAAGCTCCCGATGATCAATCTGAATTAACGATGTCAGTGCTTATGACACCTGATATGGCAAATTTTTCAGGCAATGTTCATGGTGGAGCAATTTTAAAGTTACTTGATCAAGTCGCATACGCCTGCGCTAGTCGTTATTCAGGTAGTTATGTTGTGACTTTATCTGTGGATAAGGTCAATTTCAAAGAACCTATTTATGTAGGAGAGCTGGTTACCTTTTTAGCAAGTGTGAATCATGTTGGTCGTACATCTATGGAGATTGGTATTCGAGTGGAAGCTCAAAATATCCAAAAAAGAACGATTCGTCATACCAACACATGCTACTTCACGATGGTAGCAGTAGATGAACAACGTCAGCCAAAAGCAGTTCCAGCATTAAATTTAGATACAGATTGGAAGCGTTGTCGTTTTGAAGCAGCTGAATTACGCAAAATTCATCGTTTAGAAGAAGTGCAACAACCATCATGCAGCATTTTCAAAAAATCTTCTCAATGCTAATAGCTTAATTCTCTGATTTAAAAAAGAACGAACCGCAGCATGGTTCGTTCTTTTGCATTAATAACAACATTTGATTGTTATTAATGTGGTCTAAAGGTCTGGAGGAACCTTGAGATCAGTTTAGTTTGTAGCAGCAGGTGCAGATGCAGGTGTTTCACTCGCAGTTGCATCAGTTGTTGCTTGACCTTGAGTTTCTGGCTGTTCTTGAGTTGAGACAATAACTTTCTCTTCTGTTTCATGCGCAGCATGTGATTGATCATGTGCTGTAGCAGCAAAGGTTGTTGCAGCAGCAAGTGTAAGCGTAGTAGCTAACAAAGTCTTAATAAGTTTCATAATTGGCATCCTTAAATTCAATTTTTAAAAGCCGCTATCAAGTTTACTGAACAAGCAGAGCCTGATTTCGACATGGGTTCATGCTAAGTGCCAAAATTATTTACAGCAATATTCTTAACAATGTTTTACGCCTAGCTTAACAATGTGAAATAATAATTAATGTTATGTTGCAGACATGTAAAACAAAACGCCAAAATGAATCATTAAAATGTGTGCAAATATGTTTTTTTGATTAAAAATAGAACAGGTGAATTACGAACGGGAAACATAAACTCGGATTTATATAAAATCTGTTGATTGTATAAAACGATTATATTTTTTAATTTAATTTCTTTATTTGATTTAATATGGTGATTTTGTCTTGGAAAATAATAATTATGTGACTTAAGTCTCAACTGGTGGTTTTTAATAAATTGCTTCATTTTCAGTTTTCTTTCTCGATACAATAGGCTTAACACTTAGATTGAGATTGTCGTGAAACTCATTAGCCGTAAAGCTGTACCCACTCATATTATTTCTGGTTTTCTCGGTGCTGGTAAAACCACATTACTCCAGTATTTATTGACTCAAAAACCTGAACATGAGACTTGGGCTGTTTTAATGAATGAATTTGGGCAAATTGGTGTGGATCAGCAGCTTATTACTCAACAGCAAGGCTATACAGTTAAAGAATTATTAGGTGGATGTTTATGCTGTAGTAGTCAGCTTCCTATGCAGATTGCACTTTCACGACTCTTAAGTGAAACACAACCAGATCGTTTGTTTATTGAGCCGACAGGTTTAGGGCATCCTGCCCAATTGCTTGAGCAACTTACAGAACTGCACTGGCAACGAAGTTTAGATATGCGCGCGTTGGTCATTGTTGTTGATGGAAGTCGATTACATGATGAAAATTGGGTCAGACAGAACTTATATACAGATCAACTTAAAGCTGCACAAATTGTTGTAATTTCACATGCTGATTGCATGACGGATAGTGATCAACAGATTTATTTTGAACTAAAAAAAGAATTTCAGGCTTATGTGCAGGATTGGATTGAAGCTGAACATGGCCACGTCCAACTCGAAGTGATTGATAAAGCACAGCGACGTGTTTTACGTAACATTCAACCATTATTAAAATTACAACAGCATCAAACGCTAGATGAAAATGTCAGCGCAGTGAAACAACTACCGTACCATTATGTTGAGTCATCACAAGGCTATACCGTTGCAGGATGGAAATTGCCTAAACGTTGGATGTTTAATTTTAATGAGCTTTTAGATTTGTTTTGTGCACAACAGGATTGGGTGCGTATAAAAGGTATTTTTAATACAGATCAAGGTTGGAAAAGTTTCAACTTTAATCCTGAGCAATTTAATTACAAGTCAACTGAAGCAGGGCTAGATAATCGAATTGAAATTATTACGCAGGCATCACATGACTGGTTTAAGTTTGAATCAGAGTTGTTAGATTGTCAGCTAAAAGATGAATGATTCATCGTCATAACGGTCAAATGGCATCTTTATTTTTTCAAAATAGAGTATGCTTAGCGCCAAATTTGAGGATGTATTCTATGGCTCTAAAAGCAACGATATATAAGGCAGATTTGAATATTGCCAATATGGATGAGCATATTTATGCTGATTATCAACTTACACTTGCGCTGCATCCGTCTGAAACAATTGAACGACTCATGGTTCGTGTGCTCGCTTACGCGCGTTTCGCTGACGAGCGTTTAGAATTCACAAAAGATCTGTTTGAAACTGACGAACCTGCTTTATGGCAAAAGGATCTAACAGGGCTTTTGGAAAAGTGGATCGAAGTAGGTTGTCCAGCAGAAGATAAAGTCAAAAAAGCAAGTGCTCGTTGCAAGCAAGTCGCAGTTGTTGCATATGGTTCGCAAGTAGATGATTGGTGGAAACGTAATAGTAAAATCAAAACTTTAACGAATGTCGAAGTTTGGCAGCTAGATGATAAAACTACCAGTGAACTAGAGGAGTTGTGCGAAAGAACGATGCAGTTACAACTGAATATTTTAGATGGTGAGTGGACTTTGTTGAGCGATAAAGGTCAAGTCGATATTAAATGGCAAAAATTGCAATAATTGGTTTGATCGATATTAGGAGATAATTTGAGATGATAACTGAATTAGAAATTATTGATTTAAAAATTGGTGAAGGTAAAGAAGCGGTTAAAGGTGCGCTTATTACCACTCACTACACGGGATGGTTAGAAGATGGTACTAAATTCGATTCTTCAATTGACCGTGGAAATTACTTTGAAACCGTGATTGGCACAGGTCGTGTAATCAAAGGTTGGGATCAAGGTATCATGGGAATGCGCGTGGGTGGAAAGCGTAAGCTGATTGTTCCGTCACACTTGGCATATGGTGAAAGAAAAATGGGAAAAATAATTCCTGCGCATTCAAACTTGATATTTGAAATCGAATTATTTGATGTCAAAACACGTGATGAATAATTAAAAAAAATATGTTGATAAAAATCACAATTTAATCTTAATTTATGATTTTATTGTGATTTTTGTCCTTTGTACAAAAACAATACAAATAAATATGTGATAATTAATTTAAGTTTTTGATTTATATGAATTTTATCTAATTAATTTTTTAGGCGATTTAAGTATAAAGTTATTGATTCTATAGACAGTTCTGTATATCTTTGAGATAAAAGAGCAGTGTTTTGTGAATCAAACTTTTTTCATAAAATGTGAATTAAGTTTACCTTTTGGAAAAATTGATTAAACTGGATAATCATTAGGCAAACTAGCTTATTGATGTAATTGGCTAAATATAAAAATATTTCACTTGAGTGAACCAAGTGATAAAAATTGAGTGAGTAGAGGTGGGTATGAATGACTATTTGGATATTACCGCGTCTGAGCTATTAAAAGAGCTAAATAATTTTTTCATGATTGATACGTATGATGGCTCGGAAAATGGTTTTTGGGCAAATTCTAAAGCATTGACGGATAAACATTACTGGATGGATGGAGACAACAAAGTTGAAATAATTCGAGAGTTGAGTTCTTCTAATCCTCATGCAGAATGTAATTATAAAATTACATTACTTTCACCTGAGGAAGGTAATGTAGTTCTTCTTGATTATGATGGATTCAATAAAAAGATTTTAACTTTCCGTCGTGGTGATTGGGTCAACCGTCTTTATCGTTACTTTTATCATAAAGAGCGCTGCTACTTACAAGACCGTGCAGAACATCCAAATTTCCAACTTATTCAATACTAGTCTGGATACATTGATAAAGATTGCCTCGACTATCTAAGATGATCGAGGCAAATTTTTTTGTGGGTTTAAAATAACAATTTATTTTTAAGATTATTTTCAGTTTAAAAAATTATAACTACAATCCTCATATTACCCGACAAAGTCAGCCATCTAATTGTCGATAAGATGAAATCCTTCTGCATATCTCTGTACTGATTTTTCTTTATTATTGAGAATATTCTCCATGTCTACTCCTTCAAGATCGCCAGCTTTAAAATGCTTTTTAGGGCTCGTGGTTGGTATGTTATGCAACGCGGCAACTTTCGCAGCCAACCCCAAAATTGATGCTACTACCTTGACGGTGATTGGTTATCATGAGATTACCGATGAAAAAGATGCCCTGATACCAAGCTATGCGGTAACAACGCAGCAATTTAGTGAGCATATCCAATGGTTAAAGAAAAATGGTTACCATTTTATTAATGTAGATCAACTTATTAAGGCTCATCAAGGCAAGTATAGATTACCCCAAAAACCTGTTTTATTAACAGTAGATGATGGTTATCAGTCTTTCTACCAAAATGCTTATCCAATTATTCGTAAAAATAAAATTCCAGTCTTACTTGCAGTGGTGGGTTCTTGGTTAGAGCCATCCAATCTTGAAAAAGTCGATTTCGGTGGTGAGCCGATTGATAGAAATAAAATCTTAAGTTGGAGTGAACTTAAAGAAATGCAGAGTTCGGGTTTAGTGGAAATTGCTAGCCACAGTTATCATCTGCACGAAGGAGTCAATGCAAATCCACAAGGTAATTTAGAACCTGCTGCAATTTCTCGAATTTATGATCCCAAAAATCAAAGTTATGAAAGCGATTCAGCTTACCAGCAACGTATTTATCAAGATTTAAAAAAGAACAATGATTTACTACAGGCACATGGATTGCGATCACCACGAGTTATGGTATGGCCATATGGTCGATACAATATGCAGCTTGTGCAAACAGCAAAACAACTTGGTATGCCAATCACCATTACTTTGGATGATGGTGCAGATCATGCCAAACAGTCTTTGCAGAATATGAGTCGTATATTAATACAAGGTAATATGTCGACAAATGCTTTGGCACAAGAAATTAAAAATAGAGAATTGAATTTAAATGACAATAATCGACCGCAAAAAATTATGCATGTCGATCTTGATTACATTTATGATCCCGACCCTCAACAAGAAGAACGCAACTTAAGCCATTTGCTTGATCGTATTAATGGTATGGGCGTGAATACAGTTTATTTGCAAGCGTTCTCTGATCCTGATGCCAATGGTTCAGCAGATATGGTGTATTTTCCAAATCGTCATATACCAATGCGGGCTGATCTATTTAATCGTGTAGCTTGGCAAATTCAAACGCGTACCTCAGTGCAACGACTTTATGCATGGATGCCAATGTTGGCTTGGGAACTACCAAAGACTAATCCTGTTGCAAATGAGCTGGTTCAAACAGAGCAGGCCAAAGCAGGTGAACATTTAAACATGGGCTATATACGTCTGAGCCCATTCTCGCCAAAAACTCGACAAACGATCAAAGAAATTTACCAAGATTTAGCGAAATCCACACCATTTGATGGTCTGCTATTTCATGACGATGTGACTTTATCTGATTATGAAGATGCTAGTCCTCAGGCTTTGGCTGCTTATGCGCAACAAGGCTTAACAACCGACTTAGCTAAAATTCGGAATAATGATGCTGATCTGCAGAAGTGGACTGCATACAAAACTCAATATCTTGATGATTTTGCAATGGAATTAGCAAATGAAGTGCGACAATACCAACCTTATTTAATGACTGCACGGAATCTATATGCTCAAGTTGCATTAAATGCTTATGCAGAAAACTGGTATGCACAATCGCTAGAACAATCTTTAAATCGTTATGATTTCACCGCAATTATGGCAATGCCATATATGGAAAAGGTAGATCAGCCTGAACAGTTCTATAGCAACATTTTAAACCGTCTTAAAAAATATCCAAATGGTATTAAAAAGTCAGTGATGGAATTACAAGCCGTGAACTGGCGAAATGATCAAAAAATACCATCTGAAGAGATGGCTGCGACAATCAAATCATTATATCAACAGGGTGCAATGCACATTGCTTACTATCCAGATGATCCGATTAAAGATCACCCTGATGTAAAGCAAATGCATGATGCTTTTGCACAGAAATCATCGCAACTAGTGCCTTAATTGAGTATGTGAAATGACTGAAATTGCAGCCTTATGGTCATATGCCATTAAGTTCGTATTCTATTATCCGTTATTCATGTCTTATTTATGGATGATGGGGGCAATTCTATTTTATTGGAAAGAACGCCAAGACCCACCTTATCAACAGCCAAAAAGTTTAGAGCTTTACCCAAAAGTTGCAGTACTTATTCCTTGTTTTAATGAAGGTGATAACGCTGAAGAAACCATTAGCCATGCTTTACAGCTGGATTATCCGAATTTTGAAGTGATTGCGATCAATGATGGTAGTTCAGACAATACGGGACAAGTACTTGATCGTCTCGCAAGTCAATCTGAAAAATTGCGTGTTGTACATTTAGCTCAAAATCAAGGCAAGGCAATGGGATTGCAGGCGGGTAGCTTGATGACTGATGCTGAGTTTTTGATTGGCATTGATGGTGATGCTTTACTTGATCCTCATGCAGCTAAATGGATGATGAGACATTTTATAGAGGATGAAACGGTTGCAGCGGTCACAGGAAATCCACGTATAAGAACACGATCAACCTTGCTTGGTCGAATTCAAGTGGGTGAATTCTCATCTATCGTTGGAATGATTAAAAGAGCACAGCGCACGTTTGGTCGATTATTTACGGTATCGGGGGTGATTACGGCATTTCGTAAAAGTGCCGTACATCAAGTCGATTATTGGTCTCCAAATATGTTGACTGAAGATATTGATATTACTTGGAAGCTTCAACGAGCAGGGTGGGATGTACGTTTTGAACCGAATGCCTTGGTGTGGATTTTGATGCCAGAAACCTTTAATGGTTTGTGGAAGCAGCGTTTACGGTGGGCGATGGGCGGAGCACAGGTCTTAATCAAGAATTTGGACGTCTTCTTGAAACCCAAACTTAACTTCTTATGGCCATTAATGCTTGAATTATGCTTGACCTTGGTATGGTCATATTTGATGCTAATTATGGCTGTCATATGGCTATTACATTTTGTTATTACACTCCCAAGTCTCGCTATTGTAAGTTCGCCATTTTTGCCTTACGGAAGTGGGATTTTATTAGGGGCAACCTGTTTAATTCAGTTTGCTTTAAGCAAATGGATGGATAGTCGTTATGAACCAAACTTGGGTAAAAATTACTACTGGATGATTTGGTATCCCTTTGTATTTTGGTTAATTACGATAACTGCTACAATCGTCGCCTTTCCAAAAGTACTGCTTCGTGGACAGGAAAAACGTGCACGTTGGATTAGTCCTGATCGTGGTATTCGTTAAGTTGTAAGTCTAATCTTACAGAGTATAGTGAAATGAAAGTAAATAGCTTGATTATTGATTTACGTCGCCAACTCCCATGGCATAAACGCTATTTTTCGACCACAACAACAGCGATGATGTGGGCAGGCTGGTTATTATTATGGCGTCCATTCGTTTTAGTTTGGGTATTGATTGAAATTCAGAAAACCCATCTAGCACAGCGTTTAATGTCAGGATTTAGTAATGGTATTGAACATGGTGTAATCGCATTAATTTTTTGCGCTGTCATACTCATGTTATGGGGTTTATTGCCTTCTAAATCAGTGAGTGAAAGGCAAACTGTTGAAAAGCGAATCTCGGATTTTGCTCGCTATTTTGAACTATCAGAACAAGAAATATCTTCTGGTCGCCAGCAAAAGATCTCAATCGTTCACCACGATGAGAATGGTAAAATCATCCGAGTGGAATAACATTCAATTCTAATAGATTTATTAGATACCTTAGTTTCGACTGAGGTATTTTTTTTTATTTTATAAATTTTAGGCATAAAAAAACCAGCATACGCTGGATTTTTTTACTGCACCAAACTTCAGTAGTTGAAGGATGGTGCCCGAGGCCAGACTCGAACTGGCACGCTTTGTGGGCGGGGGATTTTAAATCCCCTGTGTCTACCGATTTCACCACTCGGGCATGTGCGCAATAATAGTGGAGGCTTTAAATCTTGGCAAGAGTAAAATCAACTATTTGCTTTATTTTCAATCAAAACATGTTTTTAACCTATAAAAAATAATCATGTGCTATGTATTTTTCATAGTTCTTTCACAAAATTGAGATCATTTGTTCATATTAGCTGATTAGGTTTAAGCATTTAAGGTGATAAAAATAAGGTAGTACTTAAATGACTGTAAATATTTCACGACGGGAACTCATTCAAAAAAGTTTATTCGGTTTGGGTGCATTATCACTCACTGTGGGAATGACAGGTTGTAATGATAGTTCAGATCATGAAACTTCTAGTTTAAAGGTGAGTTTTGAACATGGTGTTGCGAGTGGTGATCCGTTGCAAGATCGCGTTATTTTATGGACGCGTTTAACACCAAATGAAACCAGTGCACGTTTACAAGTGACATGGGAGCTTGCATTAGATCAACAGTTTAAACAAATCATTAAAACAGACAAAGTGACTACATCAGCATCACAAGATTTTACGGTGAAAGTGGATGCAACGGGACTTCGGGCTGATACAAGTTATTATTATCGGTTTATTTTTGGAAATAAGATTTCTCCAATAGGGCAGACCAAAACGTTACCCCTAAGCACATCTAAAGTTAGTTTTGCAGTATGTTCATGCTCAAATTATCCAGCGGGATATTTTTATGTATATCGTGAAATTGCAAAGCAAAATGTAGATGTGGTGATTCATTTAGGTGACTATATTTATGAGTATGGTGCTGATGGATATGCCACTGAAGATGCTGCAAAACTTGGTCGTACTTTAGCGGCAGATAACAATAAAGAAATTATTAAATTAGATGATTACCGAAAGCGATATGCACTATATCGAAAAGATCAGGACTTACAAGCTGCACATCAACGCCATCCATTTATCGTGATTTGGGATGACCATGAGTTGACGAATGATACTTGGAAAAATGGTGCTGAAAATCATCAAGAAAATGAAGGTTCGTTCCTTGAGCGTAAGTTGGCTGCCTTACAGGCATATTTCGAATGGATGCCAATTCGTCCTGTAGATGATCAGCATGTAAAGATTTATCGCCAATTCGATTTTGGTAATCTTGTTCAATTGACTATGTTGGATACCCGTATTATTGCTCGAGATCAACAATTAGATTATGCAAATTATTTAACTGCGACAGGCATAGACGTTGCAAAGTTTCAAGCTGATCTTACTAGTCCAACGCGTACTTTGATGGGGTTTGAACAACGTGATTGGTTATTAGGCAAATTACAGCAATCAAATGCAACTTGGAATGTTTTAGGACAGCAAATTTTAATGTCTAAAATGTTTATTCCTGCTGAGTTGTTACTTTCTTTGGCTGAAATAACTTCAGGCAATCCAACAGCTGAAACACTCTCAAAAATGAATACGCAAATTACTGAACTGGTAATGCTAAAAGTTCGACTACAAAATAATGATCCAACACTTACTCAACAAGAGAAAGCGCGTGTACTTACGACTGCACCGTATAATTTAGACGCTTGGGATGGTTATTTCACTGAACGCGAGATTTTGTATGGCACATTAGCGCAGTTGAAAAAGAAAATCGTGGTCTTGGCGGGTGATACACACAATGCTTGGTCTTCAAATTTATACAGTAAAGATGGGGCATTCGTTGGAGTAGAGTTAGCTACCAGTTCAGTTTCTTCACCAGGATTGGAAAAATACCTCAACATTCCTTTGGCGCAATTGCAACAATTTGAATTTGCATTCAAGACACTAATTGATGAATTGAATTATTGTAATTTGAATCAACGTGGATATTTGGTGGTTGAATTTGATCAGTTACAGGTACAGTCGAAGTGGATTTTTGTTGATTCTATTAAGCAAGCAAACTATTCCGTTGATGAAAGTCGACAGCACCAACTTAATTTAGATGTCAATTTATTGCCCATTCAGACAGCTCAGCAAGTTGCATAATTTTTGAAATCAAAAAAGCCAAGTATGCAAAGCTTGGCTTTTTATAAAACATCAAATTTTAGACATAAAAAAACCAGCTTACGCTGGATTTTTACTGCACCAAACTTCAGTAGTTGAAGTATGGTGCCCGAGGCCAGACTCGAACTGGCACGCTTTGTGGGCGGGGGATTTTAAATCCCCTGTGTCTACCGATTTCACCACTCGGGCTTTACCAATGGAGGCGGAGGTCGGAATCGAACCGGCGTACACGGAGTTGCAGTCCGCTGCATGACCACTCTGCCACCCCGCCATCTCTTGGTGATGCACATATTAGCAATCTTTAGAAAAAAAACAATAGTGTTTGCGGTGAATATGCACATAAAAACAACATCTAAAAGAATATTGGCTAAATTATCATGTATTATTTGCATTATTGATTCATACCCACTTTGGAGATGCGCTGTGGCATTGGTTTTAGACGGTCGTGCATTGGCAACACAAATCGAAGCTGATTTGTTGGTACGTGTAGAAGCATTAAAAGCAAAATCGGGTCGTACCCCAATTTTGGCAACAATTTTAGTTGGTGATGATGGTGCATCTGCAACTTATGTGCGTATGAAAGGAAATGCTTGCCGCCGTGTAGGCATGGATTCTCTAAAGGTTGAACTGCCAAAAGAAACGACAACTGAACAATTACTTGCTGAAATTGAAAAATTAAATGCAAATCCTGATGTGCACGGTATTTTGCTTCAACATCCAGTACCTGAACAAATTGATGAAAGAGCATGTTTCGATGCGATTTCACTCGAAAAAGATGTGGATGGTGTGACTTGTCTTGGTTTTGGTCGTATGTCAATGGGCGAAGCCGCGTATGGTTCAGCAACTCCAGCGGGTATCATGACGATTTTAAAAGAAAACAAGATTGAAATTGCAGGTAAGCATGCCGTTGTTGTTGGTCGTTCAGCAATTTTAGGTAAACCAATGGCAATGATGCTATTACAAGCCAATGCTACCGTGACGATTTGTCATTCACGTACTCAAAACCTTCCTGAGTTAGTGAAGCAAGCCGATATTATTGTGGGTGCAGTAGGTAAGGCTGAATTAATTCAGAAAGATTGGATCAAACAAGGTGCTGTTGTCGTTGATGCTGGTTTCCATCCACGTGATGGCGGTGGTGTGGGTGATATCCAATTAGTGGGTATTGAAGATGTTGCATCAGCTTATACACCAGTCCCAGGTGGCGTAGGACCTATGACGATCACGACCTTGATTCGTCAAACAGTTGAAGCTGCTGAAAAAGCTTTAGGTTAAATATCCACTTTAAGCCCTTCTAAATAGAGGGGCTTTTTTAAGAATTTAAGAAATATGAGCTGTACATTTCAATTTGCGAAAGCACCTGATCAATTGCTTAAAGCCTTACATGAAGTTATTCCAAACACTGATTTATTGGCTCAGCAGTTACCTGAAACCCCAATTTCATTGTGGCTAATTCCTCCTGTATTTCCAACTGATCGTTTAGATGATGAGGTGATTCGTCGTATTTGGAATGAAACTCCTTATTGGATCTTTTGCTGGGCTTCAGGGTTGGCGATGGCGCAATGGCTACTCGCTGAACCACATCATGTAAAAGATAAGGTGGTATTGGATTTTGGTGCAGGCTCAGGTGTGGTTGCAATAGCAGCAAAAATGGCTGGTGCAAAACGTGTTATTTGCTGTGATATTGACCAAGTAAGCTTGGAGTCATGCCGTGAAAATGCATTACTCAATAATGTAGAACTTGAATATCTAGATGATTTATACAAATCTGAACAGGTCGATGTCTTACTTGCTGCTGATGTACTTTATGATCAGTGTAATCGTTTCTTTTTAGATGAGTTTTTGAAGTTCGCACCTGAAGTATGGGTGGCGGATAGTCGTGTGAAAAATTTTAGCCATCCGCAATATTTGAAAATAGATGAAAGAAGTGCAACGACTTGGCCCGATTTAGATGAAGCCAAAGAATTTCGAAATGTAAGTTTTTATCGTACACATCCTCAATAGGTTCTAAATCAAGATAGGGCACTTTGTTGTGTTCTCTGTTTATCAAATAGCAACAGAGATTATTTTGAGTGGATAATAAAACAAGTCTCAACGATTCAAGTTTTGAAAGTTAATTCATATAAATGCTTTCGTACTTGATCGCAATACAATCAAAATGAGGCTTAAATAGTGAATATTAAACAATCAGATGACACTAAACACGGAACTTTTGAGATTTTTGATGCTGATGTAAAAGCTGGTGAAATGGCTTACACGTGGGCAGGTGATTCAATGTTAATCATTGATCATACAGATGTCGAAGATCAATTTCGTGGACAAGGAATTGGTCGTCAATTGTTGGATGCTTTGGTTGCATTTGCACGTGAACGAGAGATTAAAGTTATTCCTTTGTGTCCTTTCTTTAAATCTGTTTTTGATAAAGATCAGTCAATTCACGATGTGCTAAAAGTATAACGATTGATAAAACGTATCTGAAATTGATTCAGATACGTTTTATGTCTTTTATGAATTAGTTGCAGTGATAGCGAACGACTTTAAGGGTAGAAGGTCGAGCTTCTAAAGCCTGACGAGTCGCATAAGCTTCACTATTGTTCAGATCTGGCGAATTTGTAAGACCAAAAGTAGTACGGCTATTGCCAAGCTTAACACCGTATTGTTCTTGTTGAGTTGGGTTCATGATTTCATTCACACTCAGCACTGAGATTTTATAATTTTTATCAGCACCTAAAACTTGTTTACAAGCATGTTGTAATTTGCGCTCGTCAACATCACGATTGCTATGTGCTGCTAAGGTGTATGCTAGAGTCGCTGATGTTGCTGTTTTATTTTCAATTTGATAGCCAGTCACGCCATTATATTGATGCGGACTAGTTTGACATGCTGCAATGAAAAGACTACCGCTTACAATAACGAATAAATTAGTTTTTTTCATATCAATGGTCCTGTTATTTCTGTTTTTAAGTATCGCATAAAATCAGCTTTAAGTTGTTAGGATTCTTTAAAACCTAAGCTATTCATCGCATATGGGTTCAAAGTTAAAGAAAGAATTTTCGTTTTCGAACAATTTTGCATATAATCTGCCAAGTTTTTTTATTTAATACAGAAGTCATTGCTTTATTGCAGTATCGAAGCCCGTTTTTTAACGGGCATTTAATTTGTTGCTCAAATAAATAAGGCAAGTCTGGATAGGTATGTCATGATCTCTACAGATAGTCAAAAAAAATATGTGGTTGCATTTGACCAAGGTACCACGAGTTCACGTGCGATCGTTTTGGATCACGATGCAAATGTAATCACGATCGCTCAACGTGAGTTTACTCAAATCTACCCACAACCAGGTTGGGTAGAGCATGATCCGATGGAGATCTGGGCAACACAAAGTGCAGTCTGGGTTGAGGCACTTGCACAGGCAAGTATTTCAAGTGATCAAATCGCAGCGATTGGGATCACCAACCAACGCGAAACTACTGTAATTTGGGATAAAAAAACAGGTAAACCTATCTACAATGCGATTGTTTGGCAAAGTCGTCAAAGCAACGAAATTTGTAATCAGCTTCGTCAAGATGGTTGGCAAGACTATATTCGTAAAGTCACAGGGCTTGTAATTGATCCTTATTTTTCTGCAACAAAAATTAAGTGGATCCTAGATCGAGTAGAAGGTAGTCGTGAGCGTGCGGAGCGTGGTGAGCTTCTTTTCGGTACGATTGATACATGGTTGATTTGGAAACTTACCAATGGGCAAGCACATGTAACTGATTATACTAATGCTTCTCGTACTATGCTTTTCAACATTGAAACTTTGGAATGGGATGATAAGTTACTCAAAGCTTTAAATATTCCGAAAGCAATGTTGCCTGAGGTACGTAGTTCTTCGGAAGTGTACGGATATACACATACAATTAGTGGGCAAGAAGTTGGAATTCCAATTGCAGGTATTGCTGGTGATCAGCAAGCAGCATTGTTTGGACAAATGTGCGTAGAAGTTGGACAAGCTAAAAACACTTATGGTACGGGTTGCTTCCTTTTAATGAACACGGGCAAGCGAATTGTTCAGTCTGAACATGGTTTACTTACAACAATTGCATGTGGTGCAAAAGGTGAAGTGAATTATGCATTAGAAGGTGCTGTGTTTAATGGTGGTTCATGTGTGCAATGGTTGCGTGATGAATTAAAAGCGATTAATGACTCACATGATTCTGAATACTACGCAACAAAAGTAAAAGACAGTAATGGGGTCTATGTTGTACCTGCGTTTACAGGTTTAGGTGCGCCATATTGGGACCCTACAGCACGCGGTGCGATTTTGGGTATTACACGCGGTGTGAGTATTGAGCATATTATTCGAGCAACTTTAGAATCGATTGCATATCAAACACGTGATGTTTTAGATGCAATGCAACAAGATTCGGGTGAGAAATTACGCACATTACGCGTTGATGGTGGCGTAACTGCAAACAATTTCTTGATGCAATTCCAAGCTGATATTTTAGGCACTTCAGTTGAACGACCTGCAATGAAAGAAACTACAGGTATGGGCGCTGCGTTTTTAGCTGGTTTAGCGGTCGGGTTTTGGTCTGATTTGAATGAATTAAAGAGTAGAATGACGATTGAGCGTAGTTTTACTCCTGAATGTACCCGCGACGAAACCGAAAAACTCTATAAAGGGTGGTTAAAAGCTGTTGGACGTACTCGTGATTGGGCAGAAGATTAGGGTAAAATAGCCGCCGAAGATATACAACAACACAGGATATATGAGCATGAGCTTGATACTACGCCAACAAAAAACCCTCGAATTAGTGAGAGAACGTGGCTATATAAGTATTGAAGAGCTTGCTCAATATTTTGATGTAACACCTCAAACGATTCGTCGTGATATCAACCAGCTTGCTGATGAAGGTTTGCTGCGTCGCTATCATGGCGGAGCGGCACATGATTCAACGGTGGAAAACACTGAATATACGACTCGTGTTGGCTACATGCTTGAAGAAAAAAGAACGATTGCAGCGGCTGTAGCAGCGGCTGTTCCAGACCATGCATCTTTATTTATTAATATTGGTACAACAACTGAAGCAATCGCTCATGCACTTTTAAATCATACTGGTTTAAAAATCATTACTAATAATCTTAATGTGGCTAAGATTTTGAGTAATAAGGAAGACTTTGAGGTCTTAATTGCGAGTGGTCGTGTTCGTCCTGATGGTGGGGTTATTGGTCAAGCTACGGCTGATTTTTTTAAACAATTTAAAGCTGATTATGCGTTGATTGGTATTAGTGGTATTGAAGAAGATGGAACGCTTCTTGATTTTGATTTTCAAGAAGTGTGTGTTTCTCAAGAAATTTTATCTAGTGCTAGGCAAGTGTTTTTAGCAGCCGACAGTAGTAAATTTGGTCGTAATGCCATGATCCGATTGGGATCACTCAAACAAGTTGATTGTATATTTACAGATCAGCAGCCTAATGAAGAATACATGAAGACAATCCGTGAATTGGATGTTGGTTTGATTGTCGCAAAATAAGTATTCATTTTCGAACATTGCGATGTACTATTTGAGCTAATTGATTTAGCTCAATATTTCTATTATTTAGTCTAAAAACTTTCAAAAAATCTTTTTTGTTTAATACTTCAGCATTTTTCCTGTGATTTATAAATTTACCATTTATCTTTAAATGACTGCTGATTGGCATTTTTATGTCTATTTTTTATTGTTTATTTTCATTTGATGTGTTTTAATTTTCATTATTGAACAATAATGAAAATTTGCGGTGACATATGCAAACTTCTCCTCTGTTAAAAGACAAAATTTATGATATCGCTGTGATTGGTGGTGGTATCAATGGTGTAGGTATCGCTGCAGATGCAGCAGGACGTGGTTTGTCTGTGTTCTTATGCGAAAAAGATGATTTAGCAAGTCATACATCATCTGCAAGTAGCAAGCTCATTCATGGTGGATTGCGCTACCTCGAACATAAAGAATTCCGTCTCGTCCGTGAGGCATTGGCTGAGCGTGAAGTGTTATTGGCTAAAGCGCCGCATATCATTCGTCCAATGCGATTTATCATGCCGCATCGCCCACATTTACGTCCAGCATGGCTGATTCGAACAGGCCTATTTTTTTACGACCATTTAGGTAAACGTGAGAAATTATTGGGATCAAATAATGTCTATTTTAAAGATGATAGCCCACTAAATTCAGCAATTACTCGCGGTTTTGAATATTCTGATTGTGCGGTTGATGATTCACGTCTGGTTGTGTTAAATGCTATGCATGCACGTGAAAAAGGCGCTGATGTTATTACTCGCACACGTTGTTTATCAGCTCAACGTGTAGAGGGTTATTGGGTTGTAGAACTAGAGAATGCACAAGGTTCATTTAAAATTAAAGCTAAAGCTTTAGTTAATGCTGCAGGTCCTTGGGTCGCACAATTCATCAAACAAGATTTAGAGCTCAAATCACCTTATGGCATTCGTTTGATTCAAGGTAGTCATATTGTTGTGCCGAAACTGTATGAAGGTGACAAAGCATTTATTATGCAAAATGATGACCGCCGTATTGTGTTTGCGATTCCGTATTTAGATCAATATACAATGATTGGTACGACTGATCGTGAATATCAGGGTGATCCATCAAAAGTACAAATTACGCAAGCAGAAACAGATTATTTGCTTGAAGTGAGTAATGCACATTTCAAAAAACAGCTTACTCAAGCTGATATTATTTGGACATTTTCTGGGGTTAGACCATTATGTGATGATGAGTCCGATAATCCTTCAGCCATTACACGAGACTATACCTTAGCTTTATCTCAAGAAACTCATGATCAGGCACCATTACTTTCTGTTTTTGGTGGAAAGTTAACGACTTATCGGAAATTGGCTGAGTCGGCTATGCAGCAGTTAAAAGCATTCTTCCCTGAAATGAAGGGGAGTTGGACTGCAACTGAGGCTTTACCTGGTGGCGAAAATATGGCATCTGCTGAACAATTAGTGAATGAGATTCGTGCACAAATTACAGATGTTTCTGAGAGCTTAGCAAAACGTTGGGCGACTTCTTATGGTTCGCGTATTTGGAATATCTTGGGCGAGGCTGTTTCAATTGATCAGCTTGGACTGAGTTTTGGACATGGATTATTTGCTAAAGAAGTGGATTACTTATGTCGATTTGAATGGGTAACAACTAGCGAAGATATTCTTTGGAGACGTTCTAAATTAGGATTGGTTTTTTCGCAAAATGAAATTGATCGCTTAGATGCCTATTTATCAAATAAGCCGAATCATATTGTAGCCGCTTAAATAGACTAATATAAAAAAGATCGCTGAAGCGATCTTTTTTATTATCCCTTGATCCCTCTTTATTAAAGGGAGGGAGCTAAGGTAATTAAGCAGATTTAACAGCTGCTAATAATTCATTTTGACGATCTTTAAGTGCTTGTGGTAAACGATCACCAAGTTTAGTAAATAACTCAGTGTGGCTTTCAAGCTCTTTGATCCATTGGTCTTTGTCTTGTGCTGTAACAGTTTCGAATTGCTCTTTAGAGAAGTCGATACCTGTCCAGTTCAATTGTTCATAAGTTGGAACGTAACCAATAGGAGTTTCAGTTGCTTCAGCACGACCTTCACAACGATCAATGATCCACTCAAGAACACGCATGTTTTGACCGAAACCAGGCCATACGAAGTTGCCTTCAGCATCACGACGGAACCAGTTTACGTTGAAGATTTTTGGTAATTTATTACCTGCAGCTTCTGCTTTAGCACCCACTTCTTGACCAAGTTGTAACCAGTGACCGAAGTAATCAGCCATGTTATAACCTGCGAAAGGAAGCATCGCAAATGGATCACGACGAACAATACCTTGTTGACCAACAGCAGCAGCAGTTGTTTCTGAGCCCATAGTTGCAGCTTTATACACGCCATCAACCCAGTCAAATGCTTCAGAAACTAAAGGTACTGTGTCTGCGCGACGACCGCCGAAAATGAATGCAGAGATCGGTACACCTGCTGGATTTTCCCAGTCAGCGTCGATAGAAGGGCATTGACCTGCTGAAACTGTGAAACGTGCATTTGGATGTGCCGCTTTTTCACCAGCAACGTGTGGCTGACCTTTCCAGTTGGTAAGGTTTGATGGAACTTCTTTAGAAAGACCTTCCCACCAAACTTCACCGTCTTCAGTAACTGCAACGTTTGTATAGATTACATCTTTAGTTAATGTCGCCATACAGTTCGGGTTGGTTTTGGTGTTTGTACCAGGTGCAACACCGAAGAAACCAGCTTCTGGGTTGATTGCATATAAACGACCATCTTCACCTGGTTTAATCCAAGCAATATCGTCACCTACAGTCTCAATCTTCCAACCTTCATAACCCGCTGGTGGAATTAACATTGCAAAGTTAGTTTTACCACAAGCAGAAGGGAATGCCGCTGCGATGTAGTGTTTTTCACCTTGTGGGTTTGTTACGCCCAAAATAAGCATGTGCTCAGCTAACCAGCCTTGTTCACGACCCATTGCAGATGCAATACGTAAAGCTAAACATTTTTTACCAAGTAAAGCGTTACCACCATAACCAGAACCGTAAGACCAGATTTCACGAGTTTCTGGGTAATGCACGATATATTTTTCATTGTTACAAGGCCAAGCAACATCTTTTTGACCTTCTTTAAGTGGAGCAGCTACTGTGTGTACACATGGGATGAATTCACCATCTGTACCTAACACGTCATAAACTGCTTTACCCATACGCGCCATTTTAGTCATGCTAACAGCAACGTAAGGTGAATCTGTTAATTCGATACCGATATGTGCAATGTGGCTACCTAATGGACCCATAGAGAAAGGAACCACATACATGGTGCGGCCTTCCATTGAGCCATCAAATAAACCATTTAACTTTTCGCGCATTTCTGCAGGAGCAACCCAGTTATTCGTTGCACCAGCATCTTCTTGGTTTTGAGAGCAGATATAAGTGCGATCTTCAACACGAGCAACGTCAGAAGGGTCAGAATTTGCAAGGTAAGAACCAGGATGTTTTTCTTGGTTAAGTTTTTGCATGGTGCCGTTAGCGATCATCAAGTCGATCAGACGTTGATATTCTTCTTCGCTTCCGTCACACCATTCGATTTTTGCTGGTTTGGTTAATTTTGCAATTTCTTCCACCCATGCAATAAGCTTAGGGTGACGAACGAATTCTGGTGCGTTCACTTGGGTCATGGTGATGCCTTTTTAAAGTGTGTACGACGTACAGTTCTATTCATTGGGTGACAATGAAAATAGATGAAGTAAAAAAAGTGGCTGTATTAAAGCACAAAATCGTAAAAAAAATAAGACTATCGGATCATATTCCCGATTAGTGAAAGAATGTATATTTTTTCATAAGTTATTGTTTTTGATGTTTTTGGTTATGGTTTTTGTTCGCATGTGATTTTTTTATGTGTGTTATTTTTATTATAAATACTTATTAAAAACAATAGTTTATGATTTTTAACTTTTCTTGAGAATTATTATTGATAAATTGAATAATCATCATCCGAATTTTACATAAACTAGCTTTTAATTGTTGTTTTTATAAACAAATATATTGGATATCGTCGTCAAGGCTGCAGTATATGAATCAAGAGTTACAGCCCTTATCTATTATTTATAATCAAAAGTCTGGATTTCATGCAGCTCAACAAGATGAAGTCTACGAGCGTTTGATGACATTTTGGACTCGATATGGTTTTGAGATTCAGGTATTTGAGCTAAATGCGAGAAATGATTTTGATGCGATGATGGAAACAGTATTACTAAGACATCAGCAATCAGAAAAAACTGGTGTTATTGTGGCTGCTGGGGGAGATGGTACTCTGAATGCTGTTGCAAAAAAATTAATGCACACTGATATTCCTATGGGAATTATTCCTTTAGGAACATTTAATTATGTTGCTCGTGTTTTAGAAATTCCAATTGATATTTTTAAAGCTGCCGAGGTGATTGCGACAGGTACTTATCGAGAAGTGCATATTGCAACTTTAAATGATCAGATCTATTTAAATAATGCAAGTTTAGGTTTATACCCATTGTTTATAAAAAAAAGAGAAACATTCAATCGACTTTTTGGTCGCTTCCCCTTACATGCTTATACATCCGCTTTAGATGTTTTATTGCGTGAGCATCAATCTTTGAAATTATCGATTAGTATTGATGAAAAAAAATATCCAGTTAAAACACCTTTGATTTTTTTTGGAAATAATCAATTGCAGCTCTGTGATATGAAATTAAGAATTGCAGAATGTGCTGCAAATGGAAAACTGGCTGGTGTTTTGGTGGCTAAAAATGATCGATTGAGTTTATTAAGAATGTTATTTCAGTTTGTTCAAGGAAAAATTGATCAAGCATCTGATGTTTATTCATTTTGCGCAGAACATATTCAGGTTGAATCTAAAAAGAAAAAATTAACGGTTGCACTCGATGGTGAAATTGTCGAGTTGGAAACTCCTTTAAATTTCGCAGTAAAAAAATCAGCATTAAAAGTGATGGTTCCCCATGTTATTACACCTGTCTGACTTACATTTTGGAACTGAGCGTGAAGTTTGTATTCAGGCAATTCGTGATTTTTGTGAATTACACCGCCCAGAAGCTGTGATTGTCAGTGGAGATTTGACGCAAAGAGCGAGATTGAAACAGTTTTTTGATTGTCGACAATTTCTCGATTCCTTAGATTTGCCTTATTTGGTTGTTCCAGGTAACCATGATATTCCCTTGTTTCACGTATGGAATCGCTTTTTTTCACCATTTGTTCGTTATCAGGCATTTTTTGGTCGATTAGAAACGACACTAGAAACATCGAATTTCTATATTGTTGGGGTGAATAGCATACGTCGCCGCTATCATACACGCGGTCATGTATCACTAGAACAAATACATGAAGTAGCTGAAAAGCTAAGAAATGCTCCGAATAATAAAACCAAGCTCGTTGTTTTTCATCAACCTTTTTATACATTTCCTCATGATCATGGGGATAAAGATTGTCCTGTACTGGCGAAGATAGCGCTTGAACAATGGGGTAAGACAGGACTTTGGGGACTGTTACATGGACATTTGCATAAAGTCGCTATCCATGATTTGAATCAGGTGTTTAATTTGGGATTTGATCATTCAATTTATGACATTCATGCTGGAACAGCTATTTCTAATCGATTGCGTTTTGGCTTGTCTAACAGTTTTAATATAATTTCAGCAAATGGCAAAATCGAACATTATTGGTTTGATGAAAATGAAAAAAATTTTTTAAAATCAAATAGTGTCGATTTATGAGTCAATCATTTTTTTGTTGGATTAAAAAATCATCAAAAAAGTATAAATTTTTTTATTTTTACCCTTGAAGCCTTTTTTTTTAACCCCACAAATGTGGCATATCAAATTTTTTGTTCATTGCTACTGATTAGCAATGCAAATTAATCAAAAAAGACTAAGTCTGATGGAGTTAACTATGAGCAACATTCGTCCGTTACATGATCGTGTTGTGATTCGTCGCGTAGAAGAAGAAACCAAGACTGCTGGTGGTATTTTACTTCCAGGTTCTGCTGCTGAAAAACCTTCTCAAGGTGAAGTGATCGCAGTAGGTAATGGTCAAATCACTGACAATGGTGTGCGTGCTTTGGATGTTAAAGTTGGAGACAAAGTATTATTCGGTACTTATGCAGGTACAACTGTAAAAGTAAACGGTGAAGAACTCTTGATTATGAAAGAGTCAGATATCTTAGCTGTGCTTGAAGGCTAATCGACACATAACTCACATTTATTATCAGATAAAGTATTTAAAGATTCGGAGTTTAACATGTCAGCTAAAGACGTAAAATTTGGTGATTCAGCTCGCTCAAAAATGATTGCAGGTGTAAACGTACTTGCAGATGCGGTTAAAGTCACTTTAGGTCCTAAAGGTCGTAACGTTGTAATCGATCGTTCTTTCGGTGCACCTCACATCACTAAAGATGGTGTAACTGTTGCTAAAGAAATTTCTTTAAAAGACAAGTTTGAAAACATGGGTGCTCAACTTGTTCGTGAAGTTTCTTCAAAAACAAATGACATCGCGGGTGATGGTACAACGACTGCAACTGTACTTGCTCAAGCAATTTTAAATGAAGGTATCAAATCAGTAACTGCTGGTATGAACCCAATGGATTTAAAACGCGGTATCGACATTGCAGTAAAAACTGTAGTTGAAAATATCCGTTCTATTGCTAAACCAGCTGATGATTTCAAAGCAATTGAACAAGTAGGTTCAATCTCTGCTAACTCTGATACTACTGTTGGTAAACTTATTGCTCAAGCAATGGAAAAAGTAGGTAAAGAAGGCGTAATCACTGTAGAAGAAGGCTCTGGCTTCGAAGATGCATTAGACGTTGTAGAAGGTATGCAGTTTGACCGTGGTTATATCTCTCCGTACTTTGCAAACAAACAAGATACTTTAACTGCTGAACTTGAAAATCCGTTCATCCTTCTTGTTGATAAAAAAATCAGCAACATTCGTGAATTGATTTCTGTTTTAGAAGCAGTTGCTAAAACTGGTAAACCACTTCTTATCATCGCTGAAGATGTTGAAGGTGAAGCGCTTGCAACTCTTGTTGTAAACAACATGCGCGGTATCATCAAAGTATGTGCTGTTAAAGCTCCTGGTTTCGGTGACCGTCGTAAAGCAATGCTTCAAGACATCGCGATCTTGACTGGCGCAACAGTTATTTCTGAAGAAGTTGGTATGTCTTTAGAACAAGCAACTCTTCAAGATTTAGGTACAGCGCACAAAATCACTGTTTCTAAAGAAAACACAGTTATTGTTGACGGTGCTGGTGATGCTGCTGCTATCGCTGAGCGTGTTCAACAAATCCGTGCTCAAATCGAAGAATCTACTTCAGAATATGACCGTGAAAAATTACAAGAACGTGTTGCTAAGTTAGCAGGCGGTGTTGCTGTAATTAAAATCGGTGCAGCAACTGAAGTTGAAATGAAAGAGAAGAAAGACCGCGTAGACGACGCACTTCACGCAACTCGTGCAGCAGTTGAAGAAGGTGTTGTTGCTGGTGGTGGTGTTGCTCTTGTTCGCGCTGTAAATGCTCTTGAAGGCTTAAAAGGCGCTAACGAAGATCAAACAGCTGGTATCAACATTTTACGCCGTGCGATCGAAGCTCCACTTCGTCAAATCGTTGCGAATGCTGGTGATGAGCCATCTGTAGTTATCAACGCTGTTAAGAATGGTGAAGGTAACTTTGGTTACAACGCTGCAACTGGCGAATATGGTGATATGTTAGAAATGGGTATCCTTGACCCAGCTAAAGTAACTCGTTCTGCACTTGAGCACGCTGCTTCTGTTGCTGGCTTAATGTTAACTACAGAATGTATGATTACTGACATTCCTGAAGACAAACCAGCTGTTCCAGATATGGGCGGTATGGGTGGTATGGGCGGAATGATGTAATCACATTGTCGCTCATATTTAAAAAAATCCCTGCCTTGGCAGGGATTTTTTACGTTTGAAGTATAGAAAAATCACAATCAAAACGTTATTGATGATCTGACTTAAATAAATAACTTGATAAGTAAATTTTAAATAATTAAACGGTTTTAGGAGTAGAAAATGGTTCGGTTATCATTATTAATTCTTGGGTGTATGGCTTTAAGCTCGTAAGCCTACGCGGATACGATAAAAGATTCATTCCAAGGTGAGACTAAGGTTTTTTTGAATATTTATGGTTTTGCGGCGGACATAAATGGAATAATAGGTTATCAAGGGATTAACTATCAGTTAGATCAACCTGTTAAAGATACCCTAGAGGCGCTTGATCAAGCTTTGATGGGACATCTGGAAGTAACCAAAGGGAAGTGGGGGATTTATACTGATATTCAATATGTAAAGACTGAAGAAGAAAAGCAAGTTTATAATTACCCAATTGCATTATCGACCACTGTAAACTTAAGTAATGCAGGAATTTATTATCGTGCATTTGAACAATTTTCTGATGGTACAGGCTGGATCATTGAACCCACTTTAGGTGTGAATTATACAGATCTAGAGGGAACCTTAGATGCTTTGGGCAAAGGTGTTGCTGTTGAAAAACACTGGTTTGAATATTTTGGTGGGGCGCGGATACGTTACAACTCTACTTCTCCGTGGAATTTAGCAGCGCAATACACTCACGGTACCGAACAAACACAAATCGCTCAGGCTTATTTGGGATACCGTAAAGCTGTATTTTCAACCCCAGTAAATTTTAGAGTGGGTTATCGATACGTATCACAAGACTATTCTGATGGTAACTTTAAATGGGATACCGTACAAAAAGGTCCTGTCGTTGGTCTAGGATTCGGATTTTAATTTAGAATCAAATGACTATGAGTATTGAAAAAAATAAGAAATGCAAAAGCATTTCTTATTTACAAATCACTTTAACAGGATAATCATCCATGTTGAAAAAATGATTCCAAGAGATACAAATTGAGCAGCACTGCCCATATCTTTGGCATTTTTTGAGAGCTGATGTATCTCCAACGATATGCGATCAACCACAGCTTCAATTGCAGAATTAAATAACTCTACAATAATAGCAAGTAAGCAAACAGCGACCATCAATGCTTGTTCAAGGGCAGAAAAATGAACAAAAAAGCTAGTTGGAATTAAAACAAGATTGAGTAATAAAATTTGTCTAAAAGCGGCTTCATAGCTGAATGCGGCTTTAAAACCAGCGAGAGAATAACCCGTTGCATTCAAAATACGCTTGATACCATTTTTGCCTTTGTAGGGAGAGTAAGGCGTCATAACAGAACTTTAAAAGATAAAATATGTCGCCATTATAAAAGTAAAACTGCTTCTGAGGATTGGCAATAAGTCGCATGATCTCTGCAAAGTTGTAATGTTTCTCGCCATTTTATTGGAAACGTTGAGATTTAATTTGTCAATTTGACTGATGCTAAGGATAATAAGCCTAGATCAACAGATGGAATATCCTGCATGAAAATTATCGCAGATGAAAATTTGGCTTTTACCGATTATTTCTTTGCGGAGTTTGCAGAAATACAACATCGAGCGGGGCGAACATTGACTCATGCAGATGTTCAAAATGCTGATGCTTTATTGGTTAGATCGGTTACTAAAGTTAATCATGCCCTAATTGACCAGACTACAATTCAGTTTGTCGGTAGTGCAACGATTGGAACAGATCATCTCGATATTCAAGCGCTAGAACAACAAAACATCACGTGGACGAATGCAGCGGGTTGTAATGCTCAAGCGGTCGCAGAATATGTTATCACTGCGTTGCTGCACCTAGACATCGAATTATTAGAAAGAAATCATGAATTTACATTAGCGATTGTTGGCTTAGGTAATGTTGGTCGTCGACTTGCAAAAATGGCCCAATTATTAGGTTGGACAGTGATTGGCTATGATCCTCTTGTACAGCTAGATGGTATTGAAAATGTATCGTTTGATGCGTTACTAGCACGTGCTGATGCCATATCCATTCATGTACCGTTAACGTCAACTGGTGATCATCCAACACAACATTTATTTAATGAAGCAACGTTTGCTCAAATGAAAGAATCCGCGATACTGATTAATAGCGCGCGTGGTCCAGTGATTCAAGAAGCAGCTTTAATGACAGATATCCAAAGGAATAATCGAAAAGTTATATTAGATGTATTTGAGTTTGAACCTGAAATTTCGCAACAGTTACTAGATATGTTGGCTTTAGCAACACCGCATATTGCGGGTTATAGTCTTGAAGGTAAGGCCCGTGGTACACAGATGATTTATGAGGCATTTTGTCATAAATTTGATTATCCAATATCTAAACAGTTCGAAACCCAATTACCGCATGTTGAGCAATTCTTTGAACAACAAGACTTGAAAGAAGTACTCAAGCAGCATCTTAGCCAAATTTATAATATTGCTGAAGATGATAAAAAATTAAGGGCTTGTGTCATGGATGGAAAAGTTGAACAAAAAGCGTTTGATTTGCTCCGAAAGAATTATCCATTACGCCGTGAATGGGCAGCACACGGTGGACCAAAAGCATGAGCCAGACTAAGAAATCTTATCAACCGACTTGTTCGCTTGAGGCAATAAAAGCCCGTGCAGAGATGTACAATAAAATTCGTCAGTTTTTTGCTGAACGAAATGTTTTAGAAGTTGAAACCCCAGTTTTGTCTCAAGCAGGGGTCACAGATGTGCATTTGGCGTCAGTACAAGTACAGCGTCATATTCATGGAAAATTAAATACTCAATATTTACAGACTTCGCCTGAGTTCCCGATGAAGCGATTGTTGGCGAGTGGTAGTGGCCCAATCTTTCAAATTTGTAAAGTCTTTCGTGATGATGAGCATGGACGTAAACACAATAGCGAATTCACCATGTTGGAATGGTATCGACCTGCTATGGATTTGAAAGCCTTAATGCATGAGACAGCGGATCTATTGGAAACCTGTTTAGCACATCGTTTTGGTGAAATTCGTCCTATTATTTTGAGCTATAAGCATGCTTTTCAAGATCGTTTAGAGATCAACCCATTACAAGCCAGCTTAAAACAACTTAAGGACACCGCACATCGTGTCGGTCTGAATCTTGATTTGGGTGATGATCGTTTGGCTTACATGGACTTATTATTTTCTCATTTTGTAGAGCCAAGTTTGGGCTTTGACAAACCTGTATTTTTGACAGATTTTCCACCTGAGATGGCATCATTAGCAAAAGTAAAACAAGATGAAGATGGGGAATGGGTTGCAGCTCGTTTTGAGGTCTATATTGAAGGCTTAGAGCTTGCTAATGCCTATGACGAACTTCTGGATGCAGAAATATTAGCAGCACGATTTGAAGCCGATAATCAAGAACGTGCTTTACAAGGTTTACCTGTGATACCTACTGATCAATATCTATTATCTGCTTTACCTCATATGCCTGAATGCTCGGGTATTGCATTGGGTATTGATCGTTTACTTATGGTTGTAATGAATAAGATGAAAATTGATCAAGTGATCGCTTTTCCTGCTGAAATTGCCTAGAGCTGTTATAGAAATTGCATTAATAATTGGATCAACTCACTTTGACGGTGAGTTTGGGTCTTTTTAAAGATGGACTGTAAATGCTTTTTGACAGTATCTGATTGAATATCTTGTGACATAGCAATTTCTTTGACCGTTTTTCCATCTAGGAGTTGTTCACAGATTCTGTGTTCTACAGGTGTAAACATAAATAGTTTTGCGCAAATTTCTTTCTGATATTTGGGTCTATGTTTTAAGCCTGAGAATGTTACTAACAAAACTGGTCGCAAACCAAAAATCTTATGCGCTTTTTCAGGAGAGAGTAAATCTAGGCTCAGGAAAAGTTGGTGATCCAACATCATAATTTTTGTTCGCTCGGCATAACTTAGATCTGGATTATTTTTATAATTTCGCTCCAATTCGATTAGATTTTGGTCGAAAATAGTTTGATTCTCACCAGTAAAAACAAAGCGTCGCTGTTTTATTTGAATTTGAGGATTTATTTCAAATAATTGTTGTGCCTCCGCATTAAGTTCTAAAATATCACCGTTAAAATTAATGATCGCAATAGCTTGCTTCATCTTTTGAATAAGTTGGGAGCCTAAAAGGGTCATTGTGGAATATTCAAAATGATGTCGATATTGCTGAATTTTTTGCTGCAAGATCGGCAAAATTTCATAAACAGGCTTCAACTCAGAACAGCTTAAGGCACCACGATCATAACTGGTTAGAAATGAAAGAATGACACATACCTTATGATCAAAAATAACTTGGATGGCAGAACAGAATCTTAGATCAAGTGGTTTTAATACTTGTTGATAAACTTGTGTTTGGGTGATCTCATCTTCTTGGAAATGCTCTTTGCAATGCATCCAACCATTCATCGGTGCAGATAACATTTTTTTTAAACGAGGATCATCGTCAATTTCAAGACGAATTTGCTTGAGTGCTGCTTGTTCAAGTTGATGCGAGTCAAGGTTGACACCGTGATGAATACTAAATGAAAGTGCTTGAACTTCGAGATCAACTGCTAAAAGTTGAGATGCTTGGACATCAAAATGATGATTGAGATGCTCTAAAAAAATAACCCAGTCATCCGCATTCTGAACTTGATTCAGGATTTCTTTAACTGCACAACGTTGAATTATATCCATTGAAGAAATCCCATCAAAATGAAGAGAATAGATTTCCTTATATTTTATATGGCATTTTAATAAATGAAATCGCTAGAAGTAAAAAAGTGTGAAGTTTTAGGCAATTATTCGATGAAATGTGTCTTTGAATTAGTAATGATTTTCATTTGATTGCAGGAGGAGGAAATTGTCTAAACCCAACAAGTGAGTTTAGACAAAATTAAACTTAGCAGCGACCTTTTTTAGCCTGTCCAGGAGGACAGAAATCTCCATGGCCACCACCATAGGTACGATCTGGATCAACAACGACACTACCATGAGGTGTATGTACAGCACACGCTGATAAACCTAAACAGAACAATGCGCTTAGGCACAATAATGCTTTCTTCATAACTTCATCCCAAAGTTTTGTTTATTCATTTTAGACTTTAATGTGCAATTCATTTTTCTACTAGATGAATGACGCATTTTTTTATTCAATTTCTGTATCATGGCAGCAATAGTCAATAATCCCTTTTGTAATTTACAAAAGGGATTGAGTGTAAATATTTTAGTTTAGAAGGGGAGTTTTGTGAGTTGGCTGAGAAAATGTGGCAGAACTTTAGGTTCGAGGATAAGGGTAACAATGACACCGTATGCTGCTCCCCATAAGTGAGCACTATGGTTGATATTGGTATTTCCACGTTTACCAGACCAAATACTGTAAGCCACATATAAAATAGCGAAAATAATCGCAGGAACAGGAATAAAGAATACGAAAATTAAATTCCACGGTTGAAATAAAATATATGCAAATAAAACGGCTGAGACTGCTCCAGAAGCACCCAGACTCGCCCAACGGACATCATTCTTATGTTTTAAATAACTTGGCAAGATAGCAAAAATTAATCCACCCAAATAAAACAGTACAAAGCCCATATCGTAGAAGAATTCACGATAAAAGCTTTCAATAATATTACCGAAGAAAAATAGGGTAATCATGTTGAACAGTAAATGTGTTCCATCTGCATGTACAAAGCCATGGGTAATAAAACGGTCAAATTGCCCGCGTTGCATCGCAGGTGGCCAAAAAATCAAACGATTCATCACGGTTTGATTGCTAAATGCTAATAAAGAAATCGCAACGGTAATAATGATCAGAGTCACAGTGTGACCAAAGGGTAGATGTAGCATAAATGAATTAAATTGATCAGTGTCTAAGCAATAATGCCATTAAAAAGTTAATAAACAATCATCTTGCATATAATTCCTACAAAAATGGTTGATTTTTTTTTATTACCCTCCATCTTCGGTTAATATAACGACATCAGCTTGAGGATTATTGTTATGTCGACTGAGAACACCAACACTGCTGTCGCAGAAGAAATTCCAAACCTTTTGATTACTCCCTCTGCACAAGAGTATTTACGTGATCTATTAGCAAAACAAAATACTCCAGGAATTGGCGTTCGAGTTTTTGTAGAGCATCCAGGAACACCACGTGCTGAGTGTTGTATGGCTTATAGCGCGCCTGAAGAAGTGGTACCAACGGACTATAAACAGGATTATCCAGACTTTCCTGCATATGTAGATGCACCATCGATTCCTTATTTAGTTGATGCAGTCATTGATTACAATAAAGATCGTTTTGGTGGTCAGCTGACTTTCCGTGCACCTAACTCGAAAGTTCCACGTGTAGGGCCTGATGCATCAATCGAAGAGCGTATTACTTATGTATTACAATCTGAAATTAATCCAGGTTTAGAAGGTCATGGCGGTAATTGTAGCCTTGTGGAAGTACAAAATGATCCAGAACATGGTTTAACAGCCGTATTGAAGTTTGGCGGTGGTTGCCAAGGTTGTTCAGCGATTGATGTGACTTTGAAACAAGGTGTTGAAACCACTTTAAAACAGCATGTTCCAGAATTACAGCGTGTTGTAGATCAAACAGATCATACTCAATCAGAAGGTGCATATTTCAAGTAATTTGAAGGATTGCATTTATGAATAAAAAAGAGCCTATATGAGGCTCTTTTTTAATTTTTGAACCTTTATTTTGTTTTTAATATTGTTTCATAACAATAAAATCATGTGTACTAATGAATATATAAATAATAATAATTATCATTTGTATTGAGTTTTACTTGTTTTTTGTTGGAATTCACATAAATTTTTAAGCAAATCTTAAGATTTGTGTCGTTTAGGTGAAAACTATGTCGAATAAAATAACCCATAAATCTTTACTCACGCTTTCAGTGATGAGCGGAATGCTTTCCATTGCATTTGCAGCAGAAACTAAAACACAAGAGCTTAATCAATTAGAGACTATCGTGGTGATAGCGAGTGGTTTTGAACAAGACATAAAGAAAGCAGCAGCCTCGATCTCAGTACTTTCACAAGAAGAAATTAATAAAAAAGCTTATCGTGATGTCACAGATGCACTGAAAGATATTCCAGGTGTTGTAGTGACGGGGGGAGGCAGTTCTAGTGATATTAGTATACGGGGTATGGGAAGTGCCTATACCGTGATTATGGTCGATGGTAAAAAAGTAAATACCCGCTCTGTGAGACCAAATAGTGATAATTCTGGGATTGAGCAAGGTTGGTTACCCAATATTGGCGCGATTGAACGAATTGAGGTAATTCGTGGTCCAATGTCTGGTTTATATGGCTCGGATGCGATGGGCGGTGTAATTAATATTATTACTAAAAAAAATACAGCTGAATGGACAGGTTCTATTAAGCTAGATACAACACTACAAGAAAATTCAAAATCAGGTCATCTTTATCAAACCAATGCATATATCGCTGGTCCTTTAATTGCAAATCTGTTGTCGTTCAAAGCAAATGGCTTATATTCTCAGCGAGATGAAGACGAGATTTATGGAGGTTACAAGGAGCAGAAAATTCGGGCGGGTGGTGCAGCCTTGAGTCTGACTCCGAATGATCAGCATACGATTGATTTGGACTATCAGCGTTCAATTCAAAATCGTAATGGAACGGTTGGAAAAAGTATCTCTCCTGTGCAAACAGATCGAAATCCTCCAGTAGATTCACTTACAGATTATTATCGAACAGAGTACAGCTTAACTCATCGAGGTCAGCTTGGTCCTGTTGAAACACATTCATATATTCAGCGTGAAGAAAATGAAAATCCATCACGCAATATGGAAGCCATCAATACTACTTTTAATACGATTAACAAGATTAACTTTGATCGTCATAGTTTGAGTTTTGGTGGAATGTACTTAAAAGAAGAATTAGATGATCAAGGCAATCAACTCAGTGTGGGAGGGGCAAAACCTGTCTCAAGTTTAGATCGTTATAGTTGGGCGCTGTTTGCTGAAAATGCATGGAATGTTATAGATGATTTCACTCTGACTACATCATTACGTTTAGATGAAGATGAGAAGTTTGGTGATCATTGGAGTCCAAAAATCTATGGCGTTTGGGGTTTAAATGATCATTGGGTGATTAAAGGAGGCGTGTCTACAGGATATAAAACGCCTGCACTTCGTGCGACGGTAGCAGAGTGGGGGCAAGCAACAGGTGGTGGTCAAAGTAAGGGCGTAATTGTTGGTAATCCAGACCTAAAACCTGAAAAAAGTGTTAACTATGAGGTGTCTTTCAACTGGGATAATTTAGATCATATCACGGCTGGACTTACTATTTTTAATAGTGATTTCAAAGATAAAATTACAGAAGTTAGAACCTGTCAGGGTGAAAATGTTGGCGCCTTAGAGTGTGATTGGTTAGGTGAAAAATTCGACTTTGTCAGCTTACGTGAGAACGTGGATAAAGCCAATATGCGGGGTGCTGAACTGACGTTTGGTTGGCAGGCGTTGCCTAATGTGAATGTATCAGCGAATTACACCTTTACAGATACAGAACAAAAGAGTGGTATCAATAAAGGTAAGCCTTTAAATGAAATGCCTAAGCATATGTTCAATACAACAGCGGATTGGGAAGTATCGGATCAGTTTTCTAGTTGGGCAAGATTAAATTATCGCAGTAAAACATCTGACTATTTAAGTCGAACAGCGATGGCGAAAGGTAAACCTGCCTATACCATGCTAGATGTTGGTGTCAATTATAAACCTACGCAAAATGTCGCAATTGCCGCAGGGGTATATAATTTGCTAGATAAGGAAATAGATACAGAAACTTATAGTTATGTGTTGGATGGTCGACGTTATAATTTAGGACTTACGTATAGTTTCTAACTTTAAATGATAAAAAAAACAAGGCGCTTAGGCGCCTTGTTCATGATTGAGGATGTTCATTACTTGGTCAGAATAATAAAACTTCTCTAAATGAATACGTGCGCGTTGTCTTAGATAACCAGTGTCAATCAAACGCTTTAACACTGGTGTTAATAAAAGACTTAATTCATTTTTAATCAAACTCTCATTAATATTGAGATCTCGAAGGAGTTGATCAAACGTACGCTCCTGATTGCGTGCATACCATGCGTAAACACCATCATGTACTTGTTGTTTCATATAGGGTGTCTGACGAAGATGATCCCAGATCTCATGTCCCATACCAACAGTTTGCGTTAGATCTTGAACTTCAACATAGTTTTTTAACACGGAAACGGGCATAACTTTAATTTTGTGCCAAATATTAGCTTGGAAATGATATAGCTTTTCATCATTAAAATGCTGATTGAGTACGCGCTCACTCATTTGGCTAATTTTAAGAATATTCTTCTGTAAATAATGGCCGACTGTGTCATTTAGATTAGAGTCCGTAACAGTCTCTAATACAGATTTCCCCATTTTCATGAAATGACCAACGCCTGGGACACGTTTAGACATCACTGAATTATCCAAATAATCTTGAATAGAGTGTTGAATAAGTTGAGTAATCAGAGCAGAAAATGCAGGATTGTTAACAATCGTTTTAATTAAGCGTTGGCGATGTCCACTTTTACTTGCAACGTATTGAGCAATCGTATCGATCGTTAAAACAGGAATAATTTTTTCAATGGTTGTTTCATCATTTAAAGGATGAATAAGTGCAAATCGAATGTGCTCGGCAATTTGTTCAACTACAAATGAACTAACAGGTGTATTTAAGATCTGTTTTTCAATTAAGGTATAAATTTGTTCAAAAGACCAAATATGTTGTAGTTGTTGTAAACGTATCCAATGATAGAACTGCGAGAACTCTTGTTGAATTGTTTCTGATTGCGAAAACTGTTGATCTAAAAAGTCCAGTTGAGCATCAATCAGTTGTTCTATCATTGGGTGTTTAAGCATAAAGACTCTAAATAAATGATTAAGGAGTAGGAGCAGTCACCGACTTTTGGGCTTGGGTTTTACTCAAGAACGGTAGATATTGTTGAACGACGAGCTGATCTGCTTCTAAGATCGGCATATGACCGACATTATCCAAGATGACAGGTGCTTGAGCGTTTTTCAAAAGTGATTTTAACTCAGGTGCGACTTCAACATTGATAATTTTATCTTGCTTGCCCCATAAAATCAGTGTTGGTGCATCAATTGATTTAGCAAGTAAGGCAAATGAGTCTGGTGTAAACAATTTATTGAGTGCAATGATTTGGTCAACCATTTTCTGAGTTTGTTCTATTTGTCCAATCATCATCTTTTCTTGTGCTTGGGCAATTTCTTTAGGAATAAACGGCGGGTTATGCATTGCTTGCTGCATTAAGAAATTAAAGTCGCCTTTTTTACTGACGATCATACTTCTGATTTGATTTGGGTCTTTCAAGTAAGGTGTATTTCCAGCTTTGTAGACACCAGCCGCATCAACTAAAAATAAACTCTTGGTTTCAAATGGATATTGACCCGCATAAAGCATCGCAATAGAGCCACCTAGAGAGTGTCCTGCAATATGAGCAGGTCCTGTTAAGTTTGCAGCCTCAATAAAACGGCGTAATTTTTCTGTGACATTAGGTACAGAATAATCAAATTCTTTCGGAACTTGGGTTTCTCCACTAGCAGGTAAATCTGGAATGATCACATGATAGTTGCCTGTTAATGCATTCGCGACACGATTCCAGTTATCACGACTACCAGCCAAGCCATGAATAAGTACAACAATCGGTTTACCGACTTGACCACCTTCACTATAAGACCATGTAATATCACCAACTTTAAGCGTTTTACTTTGTAACCCAGCCCAAGCACGTTCCTGTTGTAATACATTTTGGAAACTCATTTCGATTTCAGCGGCTTGAGTCATCGTTGTTGTCATGGTTGCAGCCAGACCGCAACTGAAAGCGATTGCCGTCAGTGTTTTTCGGATTGGTATGGAAAAGCTTCTATTCATCATGATTTTTCTGTCCTTGATTTATTTTTAAACCTTTTGATTATTGTTGAAGTTTCAAACATAGTCATTTGCATATTCAACAGATGTCTGTAAATTATTGCCAATGAAATGATTATTTTTTCCTTATTTTTCTTGATAAATCGATCACCAAATGTTTGAGAGTTTTTATTTTTGTCAGTGACAATCTATCGTCCTCACATTAAACTATTTTTTCATGTCAATCATAGATGGATTTAAGCATGCTCACCGCTAATGAAGCTCTAGAACGTTTAAAAGCTGGTAATGCTCGTTTTGTGAAAGGGGAAGCCGCCCTACAGAAGCAACTCACTCACCAAGAACGTGCTGAAATGGCAAGTGAACAAAACCCTTTTGCTATTGTTTTAGGATGTTCCGATTCTCGAGTGCCAGCGGAGATGGTTTTTGATCAAGGCTTAGGTGATTTATTCGTTATTCGTGTAGCAGGAAATATTGTTGCACCTTCTCAAGTAGGTAGCGTTGAATTTGCTGCTGAACGTTATGATTGTGCTGTTGTTGTGGTATTAGGTCATAGTCACTGTGGCGCAATTCAAGCAACGATCGATACTTTAAAGCATCCTGATCAAGCACCTTCTTCGAACTTAATGTCGATCGTAAACCGTGTACGCCCATCTGTTGAAATCTTAATGCAAACAGAATTGAAAGATGATTTGAAAAAGTTATCGGCACATGCTGTACGCTCTAATGTATTTGCTTCAGTAAATCAGTTGCGTCATGGTTCCGCTGTACTTGAAAGCTTAATCGAGAAAGGCAAAATGATCGTGGTAGGAGCTGAATACTCACTTGAGACAGGTGAAGTGACTTTTTTTGATTTCTAAATAAAGTTATAGATTGTCAAATTATAAAAGGTGCCTACAAGGCACTGCTGTCCCACAAATATCACAAGAAGAACCTCAATTGAGGTT
>NZ_KB849655.1:872321-916210 GCF_000368765.1 Acinetobacter junii CIP 64.5 | reverse complement strand
CATCAATATGGCAACAAACTGATCCCAGCGGGTGGCTGATCTTAATTTTTGCCCAGAGTGGTGCAGTTTAGCCAGACGTTCAAAATCTTGTCTTAGAATGGGTTTGAGTAATTGATGAAATACGGTATTCTGATGTGACAAAACCTGAGTCCTTTATAGTTAAAGTGTTTGTTTGCACTCATATTTTAACTATTTAGACTCAGGTTTTTTTATTTAAAGCAAACTATGGGACAGTAGTGGCCTACAAGGCACCTTTTATATATGGATAAGCTGAATTTAACATGATCGGCTGCGCCTGAGCATTTGGATGAATTTGATCTTTTTGAATAAGATTTTTATTACCCGCTACACCCTCCAAAAAGAAAGGTAAAAGCTTAACTTTGTATTGCTGACTTACAACTTTATAATTTTTTTCAAACGCTGTGCTATACGCCGTTCCATAATTTGGTGGTATCTTCATACCAAACAGTAAAACTGTTGCCTTTTGTCTTTGACTGAGTTGTACCAACTGAGCAAGATTACGTTGGATCATTTGAGGTGGTTGTCCTCGAAGTCCATCATTACCACCTAGCTCAATCACCACAATTTCAGGCTTATAGGTTTGTAATAGCTTAGGCATTCTTGCAAGTGCACCGCTTGTTGTTTCACCGCTTACACTTGCATTGACCACTTTGTGTTTTTTCGGATACTGTTGGTCAAGCCGTTGTTGTAATAAGTTAACCCAGCCTTGTTTGACATCTATTCCATAGCCTGCACTCAGACTATCTCCCACAATCAATATAGTCTTAGCTGAAACGATTGTCGGGAATACACATATTGCAAGCGCTCCCAGTGTTTTAGAAACGAACAAGATAACTTTAGATATTTGCATAGCACTTAAAATTTGTTCTAAAGGATACGTGACATCATGCCACAACCGATTATTTCTGCTCGAAAAGTTACACAAACCATTCAAATTAATCAGCAAAATATAACGATTTTAAAAGAAATTGATTTGGAGATTTATCAGGGAGAGCAGATTGCAATTACGGGACGTTCAGGTTCAGGAAAGTCAACATTGTTGGGGATTTTAGCGACTTTGGATCGTCCTAGTAGTGGTGAATTGACGGTTTGTGGTCAAGATGTACATCAGCTAACAGAGGAGCAGCGAGCACAAGTTCGTTTAGAAAATATTGGGTTTGTATTTCAGTCATTTCAACTTCTTCCACAGTTGAGTGCTTTAGAAAATGTCATGCTGCCGATGCGTTTACAGCCAGACTTCCAATTTAAAGATGCTGAGAAAAAAGCGTTGGCATGGTTAGAGCGTGTTGGTTTGATTCGACAGGCTCATCAAACACCCAAAGTTTTATCTGGTGGTGAGCAACAGCGTGTCGCTATTGCACGTGCCTTGATTGCTGAACCTAAATTAATTTTTGCAGATGAACCCACAGGTAATTTAGATGGGCAAACTGCAGAAGAGATTGAACAATTACTTTTTGATTTAAACAAAGAGTTGGGAACAACATTGGTTCTAGTCACGCATGATCAAAACTTAGCTGAACTTTGTCAACGTCATGTCAAACTCATCGATGGTCAGATTCAGGAGATTGTTCGGTCAGGAGGGGCAATATGAGTTCTATTTTAAAGCCCTTACTGATACAAAGTTTTCGAACGGGTGGTTTGTATTTACTGATTATTGCACTTTCATTGGCGATCAGTGCGACAACAGCTTTGAAATTTAGCAACACTCAAGTACAAAATGCTGTGACCTTACAAGCAGCTGAAATGCTTGGAGCTGATCTGGTGTTGTCGGATAATCATCCGATTCAGTCCAGTTGGATAGAGCAAGCGAATAAGCTGAACTTGAAGCATTCTCCAGTCACTGTATTTGGTTCTATGGCACATACCCAAGATCAATTTGTCATGGTTAATGTCAAAGCGGTCAATGATCAATTTCCTCTACGAGGCAAGTTAGAAATTGAACCCCAAGCCAAATCAATACAACCAAATCAAGTCTGGTTAAGCCCACGGGCAGTTGATTTACTCAAAGTTAAATTAGGTGAGCAAGTTGCAATTGCAGATGGAACATTTACTTTCACAGGCGTGATTGAACATGATTCAAATCAAGAGTTAGGTTTCTCTGGATTTTCACCAACAGTTATTATTCATCAGGCGGATATTGCGAAGACAAATGCCATACAAGTAGGGAGTCGGATTGAATATCGTTTATTGATGGCGGGTCAGCTAGAACAAGTAAATGCATTTAAAACGATTTATAAGCAGCAAACGCATCAAGAGGATGAAACCTCTCCGAATGCAAATTCATCTGTAGAAAATTCGGAACAAACTTCACTTCGATTACGTGATGCTAGTCAGTCCAATACACGATTAATGAAACCAATCGAGAATTTGGATACATTCCTACAGCTCGCCAATTTACTTACTATTTTGCTTTGTGGGATTGCGATTGCTCTAACTAGTCAACGTTATGTACAACAAAACCAAGATCATATTGCTTTGATGCGGTGTTTGGGTTCAAGTAAGAAACAGATATTGATTGCTTATTTAGGCTTGTTAGCCTTGGTAAGTGCTATTTCCATCGTGTTAGGAAGCCTGATTGGAATCGCATTAGGCTATGGATTATTGCAATTGATGTTGCAGCTCATTCCGCAACTACAAGTTAGTTTTGCTGTATTTGATATCCTGATGGCATTACCGATTGCTATTTTCACCAGTGTAATGGTTTTGATTGGTTTTATTCTGCCGAGTATTTGGGAGTTATTAAATACGCCGCCAATACGCGTAATTCGTCAACAAGAACGTTCACGCAAATCCTATATAGCAATGTTTGCTATCGGCACGATCAGTTTAATGATTTTTAGTTTAGTTCTTAGTGATAATTTACAATTGAGCCTAATGGTTCTCGCTGCAATTCTTGTGCTTTGTGGAGTCTTATATGCTGTTATTTGGTTGCTTCTCAAACTGATCAAACAATTAAAGCACCCATTATCTGCCTATGTTCGGATACCGCATCAAACTGCATTGCAAATTACGGCACTTGCATTGGGGTTAAGCTTAATTACGGTACTAAGTGTATTGAGAACAGACTTACTTGAGCGTTGGCAACAACAACTTCCAGAGGGAACACCTAATCAATTTGTGTATGGTCTGCCCCCATTTGACATGCCTTTGTTGAAACAATCGTTGGAACAGAATCATTGGAGTTCAACGCCGTTGTATCCAAATATTCGAGGTCGATTGATTTCAAAAAATGGTGTAGCTTTCTCTCCAGAATTGATCAAAGAAAATAACTCATTACGTCGTGAATTAAATCTTACGCAGTCCTCTGAGTACCCTAAAGATAATGTGATTACTCAAGGACGTTCAACATTTACTCAAACTGGGCAAGTTTCTGTTGAAGAAAAATTGGCGAGTGAACTTGGAATCAAGATTGGCGATCAACTGAGCTTTAGTCTGCCTGAAGGAAGCTTGAATGCAACCGTGATTAATTTACGCTCCGTAGAATGGGAAAGTTTTAGCCCCAATTTCTTTTTCATTTTTTCACCTAAAACGATGGATGAAAATGCTGGAAGTTATTTAGGTAGTTTTTATGTTCCGCCAACTGATAAGGCAAAAATGGTTGAGTTGATTCAGCAATTTTCAAATACTGTTTTTATTGATGTTGGACGTGTTCTAGATGAAGTGAAACGTTTGATGACTGTGTTGGTTCAGATCGTGACAGTACTTGCAATGTTGGTTGGTTTGTCAGGTATCTTAGTCTTGATTGCGTGCTTAAATGTATTGATGGATGAACGTCGTCGAGAAGTGGCACTGTTAAGATCATTTGGAATCGCTAAGAATCGATTAAAACGCATGTTGAGTTTAGAAATCGGTTTTATTGGATTAGTCTCAGGTGTTGTGGCGTGTTTTTTTGCTGAGGTGATCAGTGCTATCGCTAGCTATAAAATGCAAATGTCTATTCAATGGCATCCAGAAATCTGGATTATTCTTCCTTTGACGATGATGGTGGTATGTACATTGATAGGTCGTTATCGCTTGAGCTATCTCTGTGATATACCACCTTTGCAAAGTTTAAGAGAAATTAATCAGTCTTAAAAACTGATCTGATTTTGGCGCAGAATCTCAGTCCACAAAGAAGTGAGTTCTGTGCTGAGTCGGGTGCAATACCAATAAAAGATGCTTAAAGTCGAGACTGCAACAAGCAGTGCTATAAATTGGAATACACCAGTTCGTTGTGTTTTTTGAGACAGATACCATAAGCCCGCTAACAAACCACCCATCAACATGCCACCGATATGTGCGGCATTGTTGATGCCAGATACGGTGAAACCAAACACAAGGTTGATTGCCATAATCATGAGTAATGATTTTTTATCTAGAATAAAACGTTGATTTGCGAGTTGAGGCAATAATGAAATTACGGTCAATGAAGCACCGAGTCCCATAACAGCACCTGATGCACCTGCGCTAATACGAGGTAATAAAGCAGCATCAAAGTTTTGTAGCAAATCATATGCATCTCGAATCGAGAGATAACTCGATAATACACTTCCCATTAAACCAGCAAGAAAATACATACCTATATAATAGGAACGACCAAATAGTTGTTCAGCTACACTGCCAAAAATATAAAGCGCCCACATATTTAGCATCAGATGGATGAGTCCAAAATGGAAAAACATGCTAGTAAATAGGCGCTCAGGCTGAGATAAGAATGTAAGTGGAGTAAAATCTGCACCCCAAGCAATTGCATCTAGAGGTGAAGGGTCGGTAATATTCACACCTGAAAGAATTTGCCAACCAAATAAACTGACATTGACGGCAATAAGTAATGCGGTAAACCACCATGTATGGATTCTCAACTTTTGATTGATTTGTGGTGGTGTCATGTCAGTCATATGTGTCTAAGC
This sequence comes from Acinetobacter junii CIP 64.5, assembly GCF_000368765.1. GTDB lineage: Bacteria > Pseudomonadota > Gammaproteobacteria > Pseudomonadales > Moraxellaceae > Acinetobacter > Acinetobacter junii. The sequence goes on along the minus strand of NZ_KB849655.1, from coordinate 911,300 downwards.
TAGTCATCAATATAAAAAACAGCTTAGCATGAATTCGTTGCCCTAGGAGTGATGCACTTTAATGAAAGCCTTTTTAGCACGTGCAGTAATGTTGATTATTGGAGTGATACTCCTCATCCAACTTTGGATCTTTGCAAGTTTAGTTTGGTGGAGAACCAATCCAGTTGAAACCACAATGTTTATGCGGTTGGACTATTGGTCTGATATGAAACCAATTCAGCAAGATTGGCGAGATTATGATGAGATTAGTGACAACTTTAAGCACGCAATTCTTGCAGCCGAAGATGCGAAGTTTGTTCATCATCATGGATTCGATTGGGCAGGTATCCAGCATGCTTTAGAACGTAATAATGAGAAGGGTGAAGTGGTTGCAGGTGGATCAACAATTTCTCAACAATTGGCAAAAAACCTATTTTTATACAACCAACGTTCGTTTATTCGCAAAGGACAGGAAGCAGTTGCAACGTGGATGATGGAGCGGATGTGGTCAAAGCGCCGAATTTTAGAGGTATATATGAACTCTGTAGAATTTGGTGAAAATATTTATGGGGTTGAAGCTGCAACACAATATTATTATGGGAAAAGTTCAAAAAGCTTAACACGTGAACAAGCCGCATTTTTAGCAGCGTTGTTACCAAATCCTAAGTATTATCAAGATCATCGTAATGACCGTAAGTTGCAATATCGCAAACGCGTCATATTGAGATATATGAACGGAACACAGCTTCCAGAATAATCCGATCGATTAAAAAAGCTCAATATTTTTGGGCTTTTTTACCAAATTGACATAAATTTGCAGCATACTTAAATTATCAGTAGATGAATGCATAAATAACAAGGTTCAGTATGAATACGGCAGTGACGACAACAACGCCAATAGAATATAGTTACAACGATCGTTATATTAATCGCGAATTATCCATCCTCGATTTCCATTTACGTGTCTTGGAACAGGCTGTCGACCCACTTCATCCGTTATTGGAGCGTATGAATTTCTTACTGATCTTTTCCCGCAATTTAGATGAGTTTTTTGAAATCCGTGTTGCAGGGATGATGGAGCAACTAACTCTGGGCAATGAAAGTCGCACACCAGATGGCTTAACTCCAAAGCAAGTTTTAGATCAAATCTCTGTTACTGCTCATGCTGCAATTGAACGACAATATCGAATTCTAAACGAGCAGATCTTACCTAAGTTGCGTGAAGAAGACATTTGTTTCCTACGCCGTGGTGAGTTGACACCTGCACAGTCAGCATGGATTAAAAAGTATTTTCAAGAGCAAGTCGCTCCTGTGTTAACGCCAATTAGTCTTGATCCAGCGCATCCATTTCCTCGTTTAGTGAATAAAAGTCTAAACTTTATCGTGACCTTAGAAGGTAAAGATGCTTTTGGTCGTCAAATTGATCTAGCTGTCGTACCTGCACCGCGCTCATTACCTCGTGTGGTTCGTTTACCTGATGAACTGACTGGTGGAAAAGAACATCATGTCATGCTATCTGCGATTATCCATGAGCATGTATCTGATTTATTCCCTGGTATGACAGCGACAGGTTGTTATCAGTTCCGTGTAACACGTAATGCTGATTTAGCACTTAATGAAGATGTTGAAGACTTAGCGAAAGCATTAAAAGGTGAGTTAAGTTCTCGTCGTTTTGGTCGTGCTGTACGTTTAGAAGTAACTCATAATTGTCCAAAACACATCTATGAATATTTGTTAGATGAATTTGATCTAAATGAAGAGCAACTTTATCGTGTAGATGGTCCTGTAAATTTGGCGCGTTTGTTGTCTAATTTTAAACGTCCACATTTACGATATGATTCCCACACACCGATTATTCCAAAAGCATTTAAGAAATCCGAAAGTGTATTTTCTGCGATGCAAAAGCAAGATATTTTGCTGCATCATCCATTCGAATCTTTTGCACCTGTAATTCAATTATTACGTGAAGCAGCACGTGATCCACAAGTGCTTGCAATTAAGCAGACTTTGTATCGAAGTGGTGCTGATTCTGAAATTGTTCAGGTACTTGCTGAAGCTGCACGGAATGGCAAAGAAGTCACAGCAGTAATTGAATTGCGGGCTCGTTTTGATGAAGAGTCAAACATCGAGGTTGCAAACGTTTTGCAAGAAGCAGGTGCGGTCGTTGTATACGGCATCGTAGGCTACAAAACACATGCCAAAATGATCTTAGTTGTGCGTCGTGAGAATAATAAACTAGTCCGTTATGTTCATTTGGGTACAGGTAATTACCATGCAACCAATGCCCGTATCTATACGGACTATGGTTTGATGACGACAGACAAAGATTTATGTGAAGACGTACATCGCATATTCCAAGAGTTAACTGGCATGGGCAAAATGGCGAAGCCGAAGAAGCTCTTGCATGCTCCATTTACTTTACATGCTCAATTGATTAACTATATTGATGATGAAATTGCTAATGCAAAAGCAGGTAAGCCAGCTCAAATCATCGTCAAAGTAAATGCTTTAACTGAAGTTCAATTGATCAATAAATTGTATGAGGCATCTCAAGCGGGTGTTCAGATTGACTTAATTATTCGTTCAATTTGCTGTTTACGTCCTGGTTTACCGAACTTGTCAGAAAATATTCGTGTCCGTTCGATCGTTGGACGTTTCTTAGAACATACCCGTGTTTATTACTTTAGCAATAATGGAAATCCACGTATTTTTTGTTCGAGTGCAGACTGGATGGATCGTAATTTATTCAACCGTGTTGAAGCTTGTTTCCCAATTGAAGACCCTGCATTGAAAAAACGTATTTATCAACAAGGTCTGCTTAACTATCTGAAAGATAATCAGCAAGCATGGTTATTGCAAGGTGATGGTGTTTGGGAGCGCGCTAAACCTGCGGAAGGTGAGGAGCTACATAATGCTCAACACACATTGTTAGACTTGATTAAATAAGCATTAAAAAACCGATCTTCAATAGATCGGTTTTTTTAATTCTGCCTTGATCAGTGCTTAATATGATTTCATTTCTAAAACCAATTGGTTAATGAGATCAGCTGCTTCAAGTTCACGAATTTGTGCAACATTACTACCTGCCCAAAATGCATTGTAGCCAAATTCTTGTTGTTTGTTGGCAATAGCCATCAGTTGTTTGGTTAGATCATAAGTGTATGGGTAGGCTGGAACTTTTGGTCGCTGTGGTGAGTCAATTTCCGTATGCCATGTGCCCAATAAGCCACGTGCAGGGCGACCAGATAAACTCGTACTGATCTGGGTGATTTTTTGACTAAACAATGCTTTTCGATAAGCCGCATTTGCACTTGAACTTTTACATTGAACAAATGCGGTTCCAAGTTGAACAGCTCCCGCTCCCGCTTTCATCATCTGCTTAGCTTGATCACCATTCATAATACCGCCTGCAGCAATCACTGGTATTTTGCAATGTTTTGAAATTAAGCTCACCAAATCAAAAGTTTTAATAGCTGCATCAAATTCTTGATTAAAAATACCGCGATGTCCTCCAGCTTCTATACCTTGAGCGATGATCAAATCTATACCAGCAGCTTCAATGGCTTGGGCTTCAATTAAATTTGTTGCAGAAACCATGGTGATAATTCCTGCTTGTTTTAGTGCAGAAATTTGATGAGCTTTGGGAATGCCGAAATGGAAACTGACAGCTTTGGGTTGGGTTTGTAAAACAATATCCAAATAATCATCGCTGTCTAAAAAGCTAGGATATATACAATTCAGTTGTTGGGGTGGTTGTGCATCAAATTTCTCAAAATGAGGGCGTAGGTAGTTGATCCATTGTTGTGCTACATCGTGATCAAGCTGTTCAGATTGATGACAAAAGAAGTTCACCTGAAAAGGTTTATCAGTTAATGATTGTGTTTTAATGATCTGTTCTTTAGCTGCTTCAGGTGTGTTTGCACCTAACCCAAGTGCACCAAGAGCGCCTTGGTTAGACACCTCCGCTGCAAGTTCAGGTGTGGAAACACCAGCCATTGGTGAAATAAAAATGGGATGTTTAATTTCTAATAATTCTAAAATAGTCATATTCTTTACCTACATCATTTTTATTCAACATAGCTTAAATGCTTAAAAAATGGCAAATAATAATGGCTATTTCTTTAAAGAATGATCAAAACTTATGTTATTTAAATAGATATAAAGATGCTTGGCTAACTGTGTAGCCAAACATCAAAACATTGGATTAAGAATAAGCCAGCATGAGCAAAGCCTTAAATATGCCTGCGATCAGAGCTAGACCTAAAAAGCCAACAAACCAAAGTCCAATAAACCATTTTACTTGTGATGATTTCATTTGATTTAACCTCAATGATAGCCTTGGTCACCAACACGAACTTTATCTCTAAAAATCCAGTAACCCCAAAAGGTGTATGCCAAAATGATCGGAATCATCACGACAGCACCAATTAATGCAAACATTTGACTATTTCGTGGCGCAGCAGCTTCCCAAATGGTAACTGATGGAGGAATGATGTTGGGCCATAAAGTAATCACAAAGCCTGAGTAGGCGAGGAACATCAGTACTAATGTGTAGAGAAAAGGCTTATGTTCATTTCGGTTTAGGCAAGCTCGCCAAGTTAATACGGTAAAAATAATCACCAAGATTGGAACAGGGCTAAAATAAATCAGTTGTGGCACAGTAAACCATTTCGCTGCAATTGCAGGTTGGCTATAAGGTGTATATAAACTGACAGCAGCAAAAATAATGAATAAAGCAATAATTAATTTTGGCATCAGCTCATACATTTTCTCTTGTAGACCATCATCAGTTTTCAAAATTAACCAACCACAGCCTAATGCAGCATACATCACGACCACACCTATGCCTGTAAACATAGAAAATGGGGTAAACCAGTCAAAACTACCACCAACGAATATTCCATTTTCAGTTTTTAAGCCCTGAATATATGCACCTAAAATCATTCCTTGGAGAAAACTAGCAATCGTGGAACCTCCGATGAATGCCAAGTCCCAGAGTGCTTTGGTACGATTGGCCTTGAATCTAAACTCAAAAGCGACACCCCTAAAAATAAGGGCAATCACCATGAGCGTAATCGGCATATATAAGGCAGAAAGCACAGTGGCATAAACGATTGGGAAGGCAGCAAAAAGACCTGCTCCCCCTAATACCATCCATGTTTCATTGCCATCCCAAACAGGTGCAACCGTATTCATCATGACATCACGTTCTTGTTGGTCCTGAATAAAGGGAAACAAAATACCGATGCCAAGATCAAAACCATCTAGAACAACATATATCAAAACACCTAATGCAATAATCATTGCCCAGATTAGTGAAATATCCATGCTTATTCTCCTTTCTCATGATCATTGGATTCAAGACGTTCATCTACAGCACTGAGTGGGCGCATTGGTGTTTTAAAATGACCAACACCACCTTGTTCCTCTATCGGTGTGTGAATAAATTGTGGTCCTTTGTGCATGAGTTTGAAGATGTAATAGATGCCTGTACCAAATACAACAGTGTATACAATGACAAAAATAATCAGGGTAATACCGACTTGATCAGCTGATACGCTAGACAGAGCATCTTTAGTTCGTAACACACCATAAACAACCCATGGTTGGCGACCTAGCTCGGTCGTAAACCATCCTGCTAACAATGCGATATAGCCTGTAGGTCCCATGATTAATGCAAATTTATGGAACCACTTTTTCTCGAATAACTGTTGCTTCTTGCGAAGTAAAAGACCAATCAAAGCGAGTAGAACCATGAGTGTGCCGAGACCCACCATGATACGGAAACTCCAAAATACCAAAGTCGAATTTGGACGATCTTCTGGTGCAAACTCTTTAAGACCTTTAACTTGACCATCTAGACTGTGAGTTAAAATGAGACTACCTAGATAAGGAATCCCAACTGCATATTTGGTCTTTTCAGCTTGCATATCAGGGATACCAAATAAATACAGAGGCATCGCTTCATCTACATTGGTTTCCCAATGTCCTTCCATTGCAGCTAATTTCGCTGGTTGATGCTTTAAAGTATTTAAACCGTGATGATCTCCAATCAAAACTTGTGCAGGTGCAGCAAATAGAATCATCCACATAGCCATAGAAAAGGATTTTTTAACTAAAGCATCCCGACGACCACGTAATAGATGCCAAGCAGCAGTGGCTGCAACAACCAAAGCTGAAACTAAAAAGGCTGCAACAGCCATATGTGCAAATCGGTAAGAGAAGGAAGGATTGAATACGATGGCAAACCAATCAGTCGGCACAATAATGCCATTTTCTATTGCGAAACCTTGAGGTGTTTGCATCCAACTATTTGAAGATAAGATCCAAAACATTGAAATACATGTACCTACAGCAACCATAAATGTAGCAAAAAAGTGTGCCTTTTCACTGACACGCCCCCAGCCAAATAGCATGACGCCGAGAAAGCCTGCCTCTAGGAAAAAGGCAGAAAGCACCTCATAGGTTAACAGTGGGCCAGTTACACTGCCCGCAATCCGAGAAAATTCACTCCAGTTAGTGCCAAACTGATAGCTCATGACTACCCCAGAAACGACACCCATACCAAACGTGACAGCGAAAATTTTTAACCAATATTTATATAAATCTTGATAAATCGGATTGTGACTTCTAAGCCATTTCCACTCTAGTACAGCAAGAAAACAAGCGAGACCAATCGAGGTTGCAGGAAAAATAATATGAAAGGAAACCGTAAAAGCGAACTGGATTCGTGCCAGTTCTAATGCTGTTAAGCCTAGATCCATGATGAATCCTCCATTTCGCTGATCAAAATATTTTGATTAACAGAGTGAAAGAGTGCTTTTTTAAGGCTGTGTGTAACACGCTCTTGCTGAAGATCAGCAAAAGAAAAATGATTAAGCATAGATAAACTCACATTCTCAATAATTGATTAAATAAATGAATACATTGAGAACGTAGAGGGCGGGGCTCGACCTTGAGGGATGAGAAATAGACGTTGTAGTGAAAAGAAGAAACCAATAAATACTTGATACAAATGCAAGTATCGGACTTGTACACGCACGAATACTTCTTTAATCCCAAGTGTGGGGGGTGCAACTAAGTGTCCATAAAAGAAACAAAAAGGACATTGGTGATTAAGATCGTGATGGTGCTGATCAGAATGAGAATCTGCTTGAGGCTGATCTAGATGCAAACTGTGGTGATCAGTATGTAAAACTTGTTCCGAATGTAGATGTAATTTTTGTTTTATTTGGGTAGACAGAAGCAAAACAGTCTCACATGCGGCAATAAAGGCTGTAAAAAAACAGCGATCTGTAATGCAATTGTTGCAAAAGCCAACAATATCCCAAGTCGATGTATCAAGACACTTCTCTACATTGGACATTTCAAACCAGAAAGTTAGCTTTTGGTTAATTCAGACCATCAAACTAGGCTTTGTGTTATATGTCATCATACACCTAATTTTGAAAAAAATCTTAATGATGCTTGGGATATATTATTAATTTGTAGTTTGATTGATTGGTCAAAATAAAATGGCTATCTTACAAGGGCTGCACATTAAATAATGAGCCTACCCAACTAGAAAATGCCATTGCGATCACGCCCCAAATCACTATTCTTAGGCTTCCTTTAAGCATCGATGTGCGTGCAAAATAACTCGATAAAGCGCCTAGAACAGCCAAAGACAGAACACCCGTAATTAAAACAGTTTTTGATACCCATTCATTTGAACTTAATAAAATAGCTAGCATGGGGAGTGCTGCACCACATGAAAATGATGCGGCAGAAGATAATGCTGCTTGAATGGGATTTGCTGCTGTATTTTCGTGAATTCCAATTTCATCGCGAGCATGTGCGCCAAGTGCATCATGTGCAGTTAATTGAGTTGCAACCTCATGTGCAAGTTCAGGATTTAAACCCCGTGAGATATAGATTTCAGTCAGTTCTTTTAATTCAGCATGAGGGTTTTTCTCAAGTTCTTTAGCTTCTCTTCGAAGATCAGATGTTTCTATATCTTCTTGTGACTTAACCGAAATATATTCTCCTGCAGCCATAGATGTAGCACCTGAGATTAATCCTGCGATACAGGTAATCAATAAAGTATGAGAACTAACACCGCTTGCAGCTACCCCCATAACTAAACTAGTGACGGAGATGATTCCATCATTCGCCCCAAGAACTGCGGCACGCAGCCACCCTGAACGTTGCATAACATGAAGTTCTGAATGATGTGAATGTGACATAGGCTTACTCTTAATTAATCAATATTGTTCAAAATATTAAAGTCATTTATCTGTGATTATTGCTAAATTTTTCAATGATTCATCAACTTATCATACTTATAAAATAACTTATTTTAACGATACCGTGATGATCTCTTGGTTATAATATGTGAATAATTTGACATTTTAATGCTTTGATTCTTCTTCGAAGTTTTCGTTGTGAACCATAATTATTTGAAAATAAACCTTCATACACACATTATTTAACTTTAGTGTAAGAAGGCTATTGGACTAGTTTATGATAATGCTTGGAAAGCTTGAATAGCACGTTCTCGACTGGTTTTTAAGTCAACAATTGGATGGGGATAATCTAATTTCAATGCGGTATTTTGGGCATAAGGCTCATGAATGCGTTTGGCATCTAGTTGAGTTAGTTCTGGTACCCAACGTCGAATATAAACGCCATTTTCATCGAACTTTTGCGATTGGCTAATTGGATTAAAAATTCGGAAATAGGGAGCTGCATCAGTTCCTGTGGATGCACACCATTGCCAACCGCCATTATTTGCAGCTAGATCGCCATCAATCAGGTTTTGCATGAACCATTGTTCACCTTTACGCCAATCAATTAATAGATTTTTAGTTAGGAACATGGCACAAATCATGCGAACTCGGTTGTGCATCCAACCTGTAGAAAGAAGTTGACGCATACCCGCATCAACAATTGGAATACCTGTTTGTCCTCGTTTCCATTTTTCAAAACCTTCGCTATCATCACGCCATTGAACATTCTGTGTTGCAGCTTTAAAAGGCAAGTGCTTAGAAACTTGTGGAAAATCAAATAATATATGTTGATAAAACTCACGCCATAATAATTCATTTAACCACGTTTGTTGTCCTTCGGACTGTATAACAAAATCACCTTGTTGATGTCTAAATGCTGCTTGAATGCACTGACGAATTGAAATGATTCCAATATTTAAATAAGCAGAAAGTTGACTAGTTCCTTTAACCGAAGGGTAGTCCCGTAAAGCGTTATATTGAATAATTCGTTTTTCAACAAACTGATTGAGTAGGTTTCTCGCATGTTTTTCACCCACTCGCCATTCACTCGCATTTTTGTCTTTAATTTTGTCAGCATAGTGATTTTGGATGTGCTGTAAATCTGTTTGGTGTAGCTGACAAAAATCAAACTCTATGGGTGCTTGGGTTTCTGGGATTGGATAACACTGAGGTAAACCGAGTTCTAAGCGTTGATAGCAACTTTTTTTGAAAGCACCAAAAACTTGATAGGGTAGATTCGATTGAGTTCGAATACTTGCAACTGGAAACAGCGTTCGATCTTGAAACAGTATCAGTTCTTTTTTTTGACGATTTAAACTTTGTTGTACTTCATTATCGCGTTTGAGTTCATTGAAGCCAAATTCAATATTGGCATACACATTTTCAAATGGTAATTTTTCTGTGAGATCAACAAAAAACTTCGCAATGTCATCCCAAAGAGGCACAGTAAATATGAGTAAAGGGATCTGTAGTTTGGAAAGTTCTGTTTTTAGCTCTAAAAGTTGGCGCAAATAAAAATCAATTTTAATATCCGCATCGTCATGACGTTGCCATTGTTCAGGTGACAGAATACAAATCGCTATACATGGACCATTCTGACGGGCATGCCATAAAGCTGCCTGATCACGGACGCGGAGGTCTTGGCGGAACCAGATTAATTGATAAGTATTTGACATAGCAATTCTATAAAGTTCTTTAAAAATTATTATTTATATTTTATAGGTGCTTATGTGAAGAAAAAGCAAAGCCGAGGCTTTGCTTTTTGAGATGTTCTAATTCACAGAGGAATTAGTGGTGGTGACCACCTACACCGTGTACGTGACCGTGATCTAACTCTTCTTGAGTCGCATCACGAATTTCAACGATTTCAACTTCGAAAGTAAGATCTTGACCAGCTAATGGGAAGTTTGCATCAACGATAACGTTGTCACCTTCAACAGCTTTAACAGTTACGATTTGAACGCCATCATCAGTTTGAGCTTGGAACTGCATGCCCGCTTGGATGTTATCCACGCCTTGGAACATTTGAGCTGGAACTTCTTGAACTAGATCAGGGTTATATTCACCGTAGCCTTCAGCAGCAGGTACGTTTACAGTGAATTTTTCACCAACAGTTTTACCTGTAAGAGCATTTTCTAGACCAGGGATGATGTTGCCTGCGCCGTGCAAATATGCAAGTGGTTCACCTTGAGATTGATCAAGTGTTTCACCCTCAGCGTTTGTTAAAGTGTAGTGGAATGAAACCACGTGGTTATTTGCAATAGCAGTCATGTTGTCTGATCCATTCAATCAATTTAGATGTATATCATAAAGTGAAAAATAGATTTTGTTGACTATTTTCCACTTTTTGAAACTATTTCGTTATAAATGGGAACGAAATTTAAGATTTCAACTCAATAAAGCTTAATTTTTGGACGTACACGACGAGTTAGAAAATCTTTCATCGTCAGCATGCCTGCTTGTGTGTAGCCGTGAATGTTGGCTTGATGTAGTCGATAAAGGGAAACGTACATGGTTTTTGCAATAAACCCTTGAACGCTAACATCGCCGAGTAATTCACCCACAGCTTGATTACGACTTAACGAAACCAATGAACCTTTATCATTAAAGCTGAACATCGGTTGTGGTGTGCTTGCAATACGTGCTGCCATAGCATCAACTAAAAAAGTTGCTTGTTGACTAGCGACTTGAGCACGAGGTCCGAGAGGTGGTTGACGAGCATCTAGCTGACAGTTTGCACAATCACCAAAAGCGAATACATTTGGATCAGTCTGCGTTTGTAGTGTTGCATAAACCATCAAACGATTAATCTTGTCACGCTTAAAGTCATGAAGTGTTTCTAAGATTTTAGGTGCTTTAACCCCAGCAGCCCAAACGGTAATGTCTGAATGTAAAACTTCACCATTACTAAAATAAACGTTTGACTCATCTACTTTTTGAACTTTATGTTCAGTCAAAACATCAATACCCATTTTCTTGAGTTGCTTGGCGCTGTGTGCAGCTGTCTTCTCATTCAATGCGGGTAAGATGCGATCTGAGGCTTCGATTAAAGTGATCTTGACTTGTTTAGGGTCGATTTTTTTCAAGCCGTAACGATAAAAGTTTTTAGTTGTTTCAATCAATTCGGCAGCAAGTTCAACACCTGTAGCGCCAGCACCAACAATACCGATATTTAAAGCACGTTCAGTTGACTGATTTTGAGCTTCGATATAAAGGTGGAATAAATCTTGTTGGAATACATCTGCTTGTTGTCGGCTATCCAAGAAGTGACAATATTCACGTACACCTTCAGTTCCAAAGTCATTCGACACAGATCCAACGGCGAGAACTAAGGTGTCATAATTGAGATCTTGAATAACAGGGGTGTGTTCTTTAGAAAGCTGAGGAGGGGAAAGCGTGATTTGTTTTTGATCTTTATCAACTGCGACAAGGCTACCGAGTACAAACTCAAAGTGATGTTTTTCTGCATGTGCAAAATAATTGGTTTGTTCTTCGTGGGGGTTAAGCGAGCCAGCGGCAATTTCGTGTAGTAGAGGTTTCCAAATATGAGTGAGGTTTTGGTCAACTAGGGTAATTTTAGCTTTCTTTCGTCTGCCAAAACGTTCACCTAACTGTGTTGCAAGCTCTAAACCACCTGCGCCACCACCCACAATCACGATATGATGTAAGGTTTTGCTCATGATCAACCTAATTATTTTTGTGAAAGGATGGTCCGATTATGCCATCCTTTTCACTGGATTCTATGGTTAATCTTGAGAAAAATAGTCGAGTTTCTACCCTTGATTTAATGGGTAGAGTTTGGCACTCTGAGTGTCATTTGTTGAAAAAAATGAAAATAAATTAGAAAACCAGATCATAATTTTTTGAAAAATATTAGCTTCTTCAATTTGTACATCATTTTCAATCTGGAGACTTCGGATCAATTGATTATTCTGATAAACCGAAACTGTCGCTAAGTTCATGACTTGCATCAGCGGCGCTGTCAGATGCTGTTCATTCAATTCAATATTGATATGTGTATTGGTGCTTTGGAGCGGTTCAACTGTAGTGACCAATTGATTTGCGTCAACTAGGTGGATGCGCTGAGTCAAAAGATTAAATGTATTCAGATCAATAGGCATTGGTCGATCATAAAGAGAAGTTGTCACAATAGTAGGTTGTTGTGTTTCTACTCTGAACATTTTTAGCGTTGAACGAATTACAGGAAGTTCTGCAATTAATCGGTGCTTGGGGATTACAACTTCATCCCGTGTATAAGTAAATGCAAGATTCATTAACTTGTGTGCGACTTCAGCACGTTTTACCGCGCTAGGTGTTCCCAAAACCACAACGATCAAACGGCGTTTCTCGACATCAGGATTGAATGTTGGACGCTCTGCTGTTAGTGCCAAATTATAACCAGCAGCTTTGGTATAACCTGTTTTAAGACCATCTGCGGTCGGATCCATTTTGAGTGCGAGGTTAGTTGCATGATGGAATCTTTGGTTATAACTGAAGCTAGGCATTTTTGAATAATATAAATATTCAGGCGTATCTTGAACGATGGCTTTGGCTAATAAACCTAAATCTGCTGCTGTCGAATAGTGATCAGGCATCGTAATTCCAGCAGGATTACTAAAATGTGTATCTTTCATCCCAAGAGCTTGTGCTTCTTGATTCATACGAGCAACAAATTGAGGGACGCTACCTGAGATTTTCTCGGCTAGTGTAACAGCTGCATCATTTGCAGACATGACAATGAGTCCTGCCAGTAGTTGGTCAACTGAAATTTTTTCGCCCGTTTTTAAATACATTTGGGACTCATCCCACATGACCGTATTTACAACAGGTGTAGCCGTTAGGATATCTTCTTTACGTAATTTTCCTGCCTCAATTTCTTTTAATGCGATATAAGCAACCATCATCTTAGTGAGTGAAGCAGGGGCACGTTGAACGTGGCTATTGTGCTCGGCAATAATTTGTCCAGACTGCGCATCGACAATAGACCATGCTTGTGCTTCGACCGTTTCAGGCGCTATTTTGAGTAAGCTTGCATGTGCAAGATTTACACACAATAGGCTAAAGAACGTAAAGAGGGAGAGGATGAATTTCACGAGTACACCTTGAGCAGCCGATCCATGGGCATGGAATGCGAAAAAAGCATCCTATGACTTTTTTAGTGGAGAATCCAGCCACTTTTGCTGACAATTACGACATCTACGCATGACTTTGTAAAAAAATGCTAAGCTGTGTGAAACCGTTCTTATTTTTATGATCTTAAATTATGTTGCACTATCAAATTGAGTTCGACGATTATCGCCAACATCTGATTCACGTCACCCTTCGTTTTCTGGCTAACCCTAATCAAGAATTATGGTTACCGACTTGGATTCCTGGTAGTTATTTAATTCGTGAGTTTTCTAAGCATATCGAATCGGTAAAAGCTTCTGACGAAGCTGGGCGCTTATTAAAAATTAAAAAAACAGAGAAAAATCGCTGGCGTTTGTTTAATACCGATCATGAGCTTATTACTGTTGAATATGATGTCTACGCATATGATTTATCCGTACGTGGTGCTTATGTTGATCAAACACGACTATACGTAAACCCAGCGTGTGTTTGTCTAGGTCTCCAAGATCAGGAACATGCGCCATGTGAAGTAGAACTATTTCTACCAAGCGAATTAAAGCATTTCCAACTGGCAACAGGACTAGTTTCAAAGAGTCTTGTTAAGGGGCGTTTTACTTTAAAAGCAGAGAGTTACGATCAGCTAATCGATAGTCCATTTGAGTTAGCCGAGCAAAGCCGTTTTAGCTTTGATGCAAATGGTATCCCACATGAGTTTGTGATTTCAGGCAAACACGCGACTAATTTAAATCGTCTTCAGGCAGATATTGAAAAAATATGCCGTACTGAAATAGATATGTTTGGTTCAGCACCTTTTAAAAACTATACCTTTATGACGATGGCAACAGGCAATAGTTATGGTGGTTTAGAGCACTGTAATAGCACAAGCTTAATTACACCTCGTGATGATTTGCCTAAAGCAAATGAACCAGAAGAACCATCAAAAGACTATCAGCGCTTTTTGGGTTTGTGTAGCCATGAGTATTTCCATTCATGGTTAGTTAAATTTATTCGTCCAGAGAATTTCGCAAATTACGATCTACACAAAGAGTCATACACCAGTTTGTTGTGGATCTTTGAAGGATTTACTTCGTATTACGATGATTTAATTTTGTTGCGTAGTGGCGTCATTTCACAAAAGTCTTATCTTGATTTATTAAAAGCTCAAATTGACCGTTATCTACAGAATCCTGGACGTTTTATTCAATCTGTTTCTGAGTCAAGTTTTGATGCATGGATTAAATTCTATCGTCAGGATGAAAACTCAAATAATGCAGGAACGAGTTACTACAACAAAGGTAGTCTAGTCGCATTGTGTTTAGATTTGGGTTTACGTTTACGTGGTTCAAATCTTGATGCACTTATGCGTCGTTTGTATGAAAACACTCAAAATGGCATACAAGTTAATGATCGCACGATTTTTGAGTTATGTAATGAATTGACTGGCGATAATTGGATTGAACAGATTAATCATTTGATCAATACCACTGATGAATTACCACTAGATCAACTTTTACCTGAGTTTGGTTTGAGCTATACGCTTAAAAATGACAAAGCATTACCATTCGGCTTAAAAGTTACTGACAAAGCTGAAGGTGTTGTTATTCAAAATGTTCGTCGAGAAAGTTCTGCAGCAAAAGCAGGCTTATCTGCAAATGATGTGATCATTGCAATCGATGGCTTAAAAGCTTCCGAAAAACTACTATCTAAGTATGCTAAACAGCCAGGGACATATAATGCATACGCATTTCGTAGAGATGAGTTATTGCAATTTGAACTCATAGCAGGGGAAAACACCTTAGCGACTGTTGAACTCAATATTGAAGATCAAAACAAACTGGATGCATGGCTAAAACTTTAGTCTTATCCAAGCTTTCAAAGAAACACCGCTCAAGATGACAGTCTTGAGCGGTGTTTGTTTTTGTTTCTATTAAATTATTGAAATAAATAATAATTTGTAAATTCATTTCAAATTCTAAAATAACGAAGAGTATATGTTTTGTAGTATTTCTTAAAGAAATGTCGTTATCACAGGATATGACATTGACTGGCTTAGTGTGAATCCTGATAATCTCATGTTTTATTTAAGCTAACCGGTTCGCAGGGCTAAATGCCTAAGCTCACAACTACTATTTCGTAGCGAAATGTCGTTATCACAGGATATTGCGTTGACTGAGATGCGATCAAGACTGATACTCTCAGGCCTAAATCAAGCAAACCGGTTCGCAGAGGCTGGGCCAAAAGCTCGCTTCTAAAAACTCAATTTAACACAAGGGGCTATATATGGCTGGTGGAAAGTCAAAAATCATTTATACACTGACTGATGAGGCGCCGTTATTGGCGACCTACTCGCTACTGCCGATCATTGAGACCTTTACTAAGCCAGCTGGCATAGAAATTGTCAAGAGTGACATTTCTGTTGCAGCGCGTGTGCTTGCAGAATTTTCGGACTACTTAAGTGATGAGCAGAAGGTGGCTAACAACCTTGCAGAGCTTGGTCGCCTTACTCAAGATCCAGATACGAATATCATCAAACTGCCGAATATCAGTGCGTCTGTTGCTCAATTGACAGCATGTATCAAAGAGTTACAGTCCAAAGGATATGCAATTCCTGATTATCCAGAAAACCCTACTACGGATGAAGAGAAAGAAATCAAGACTCGTTACGGTAAATGTCTTGGTTCTGCTGTAAACCCTGTATTGCGTGAAGGTAACTCAGATCGTCGTGCGCCTGCTGCTGTTAAAAACTATGCGAAGAAGCATCCACATTCGATGACTGAATGGAAACAGTGGTCTCAAACCCACGTATCACACATGGAAGAAGGTGACTTCTATCATGGTGAAAAATCAATGACGCTTGATCGTGCACGTAACGTGAAGATGGAATTGATTACTAAGCGTGGTGAAACGATTGTTCTGAAACCGAAAGTAGCACTTCAAGATGGCGAAGTAATTGATTCAATGTTCATGAGCAAAAAAGCATTGTGTGACTTCTATGAGAAGCAACTCGATGATTGCCGTGAAGCAGGTATTTTATTCTCGTTACACGTAAAAGCCACAATGATGAAAGTTTCACACCCGATCGTTTTTGGTCACTGTGTGAAAATTTACTACAAAGAAGCATTTGAGAAACACGGTAAGTTATTTGATCAGTTAGGTATTAACGTCAATAACGGTATGGCTGGTCTTTATGAAAAGATCGCTACTTTACCAACCTCACTTCGTGAAGAAATCATTGAAGATTTACATGCTTGCCAAGAACATCGCCCTGCATTAGCAATGGTTGACTCAGCAAAAGGCATCGACAACTTCCATTCACCAAACGATGTAATTGTAGATGCTTCAATGCCTGCAATGATTCGTGGTGGCGGTAAAATGTGGGGTGCAGATGGTAAACCTTACGATTGTAAAGCGGTAATGCCAGAATCGACCTTCGCACGTATCTACCAAGAAATGATCAATTTCTGTAAGTGGAATGGTAATTTTGATCCGAAAACGATGGGTACTGTACCTAACGTTGGTTTGATGGCTCAAAAAGCAGAAGAATACGGTTCACACGATAAAACATTTGAAATTCCTGAAGCTGGTATTGCGAACATTACAGATTTAGACACGGGTGAAGTACTGATGTCTCAAAATGTAGAAGAAGGCGATATCTGGCGTATGTGTCAGGTGAAAGATGCACCGATTCGCGATTGGGTAAAACTTGCAGTAAGTCGTGCGCGTAACTCTGGTATGCCTGCAATTTTCTGGCTTGACCCATATCGTCCACACGAAAATGAGTTGATCAAGAAAGTTGAGAAGTACTTAAAAGAGCATGACACTGAAGGTTTAGACATTCAGATCATGTCACAAGTACGTGCAATGCGTTATACGCTTGAACGTGTAGCTCGTGGTTTAGATACTATTTCTGTAACTGGTAACATTTTACGTGACTATTTAACTGACTTGTTCCCAATCATGGAGTTGGGTACTTCAGCGAAAATGTTGTCTATCGTTCCGTTAATGGCGGGCGGTGGCATGTATGAAACAGGTGCAGGTGGTTCAGCGCCGAAACATGTTCAGCAGTTAGTTGAAGAAAACCACTTACGTTGGGATTCGCTAGGTGAATTCCTTGCGCTTGCAGTATCTTTAGAAGAGCTAGGTCTTAAAGAAGATAATGCACGTGCTAAATTGCTAGCGAAAACACTTGATCAAGCTACGGGTAAACTGCTCGATAACGATAAGTCTCCATCACGTCGTACTGGTGAGCTAGATAACCGTGGTAGTCATTTCTATTTAGCAATGTATTGGGCTGAAGCACTTGCTGCTCAAGACGAAGATGCTGAGTTAAAAGCGAAGTTTGCTCCTCTTGCAAAAGCTTTAGTTGAAAATGAGCAAAAAATTCTTGCTGAATTGAGTGAAGTACAGGGTAAAGCAGCTGATATTGGTGGTTACTACGCTGTGGATCCAGTAAAAGTAAATGCAGTAATGCGTCCAAGTTCAACTTTTAATGCTACGCTTGAAACGATTTAAGTTTTAATGCAGAACTAACAAACCTGTTGGTAATGTAAAAATACCGATGCGAAAGCATCGGTTTTTTATTTGATAAATAAGATATTTTTAAATTTGACTGTTTATTAATAATCTATTTAAATTTAAATAAAACATAAATTTATAATTCATTTCTTTAAAATCTATGAATAAGAGAAGTTTAACTATTGGAATTCTTGTTACAGTAATTTGGATTGCAATTATTGTATTTATTTATCTTTTTACAGGCTTAGAACATCCGAAGTCTTTGAATGAGTTTGGAGATTTCTTAGCTGGTGTTTTTGCACCCGTTGCTTTCTTTTGGTTGATTTTAGGGTATATGCAGCAGGGCAAACAATTAGAACAAAATACCAAAGCTTTAGAGCAACAAGAAAGAGCGCTTCAACTTCAGATTGATGAGATGAGAGAAGGGATAAAACAGCAAGTTGAATTAGTGCAACTTCAAAGACAACAACTCGATGAACAGCATAAGATGCTCGAACCAAGATTTATTATTTCTCAATCTAAAGTAAATTCTCCCGTTTATGGCAGTAGCACAGATCCTAAGATAGATATTAACCATAATATAGTATTTCTTGTGATCAATTACACTCTAGAAAATTTGGGAGGAGATGCTTTTAATTTGAGAATAACACACCCGAAGAGTAAGGAGATTTTAAAAAAACTTAGTACCGTAAAAGCATCTACATCAGAGGAAATTAGATTTGAATTGGCACAATTTCAAATAGATCAATTAAATCAAAAAAAAGAATTGGAAGATTCATTAGATTTTTTTTATGAAAGTATAAATGGGCGTTCAGTAAAATATGAATTACTTATTCATGTATATCAAACCAACCATCCATTTTATGGTGTAAATCTCTTTTTGAAGAAAGCTGATTTATAGAAAATACAAACTATACAAATTTAAAAAGCCCACTTCCGTGGGCTTTAAAACATCTAAATTCTAACGACTATTTCGGCTACGTCCGCGTGGAGCTTTGGTATTTGGTCGTGTTGTGCCATTAGTCTTGCGACGTGGTTTCTCACTTTCATCCATTTGCCAAATACGCTTAGTACCAGACTTCTTCTTATTTGGGTCTTTTTTATCGCCTTCTTTCTTTTTCTGATGCATTGGTTTACCACCAGTGCCACCTGGTTTTTTCACGTATGAGCGAGAACGATAAGGCTTATCTTCAGGAAGATCTTTAAAATCAGGATAAAGTAAAGGTTCGATCTCTTTTTGTTCACCAGGTTGTAAACCTAAACGTACAAGGTCGATGGCACCAATCTTAGTACGAATTAAACGTAATGTCGGAAAACCAACAGCAGCTGTCATACGACGAACTTGACGGTTACGACCTTCACAAATCTGAAGTTCAATCCAACTCGTTGGGATGTTGGCACGGAAGCGAACAGGTGGATCACGATCCCACAACCACTCAGGTTGATCAACCTTAATTGCTTTTGCAGGGAGTGTCATACCATCAGCAAGCTCAACACCTTTACGTAGCTGTTCTAGCGCTTCTTCTGTGACATCACCATCAACTTGTGCGAGATAAGTTTTAAATTTTTTATTGGTTGGATTGGTGATGTACTGGTTTAAACCGCCGTGATCAGTCAGGAACATGAGGCCTTCAGAATCGAGGTCAAGGCGACCCGCAAGACGTAAATCAGGATCGTGGATAAAATGTGACAGCGTTAAATGCGCCTCATCCTCACGAAACTGTGACAACACGTCAAAAGGTTTATTAAATACAACTATTTTCATATGAATATACTACTTTGGCTTTAAGTGGCACCATGACATAAAGCTTTTTATTTAAGAGAGAAATGTTTGTATTTCTCCTATAAATCTCAAAAACCTTGCTTATGGATTAAACTGTTTCATGTAATAACAACGAAAGTATGCCATAGAAGGCATACATTTACTCGCAAGATACACATGAGGGAGAACCTGTAAAATGGGTTATCAGAAGATCGTGGTTCCTGCTGACGGTGACAAAATCACAGTAAACGCAGACCTGTCACTGAATGTTCCAAATCATCCAATCATTCCTTTTATAGAAGGTGATGGTATTGGTGTGGATATTACACCAGCTATGAAGGCAGTAGTAGATGCTGCTGTTCTAAAAGCGTATGGTGGTAAACGTTCAATTGAGTGGATGGAAGTATATTGCGGCGAAAAAGCAGATAAAATATATGGCACTTATATGCCAGAAGAGACTTTCGAAGCATTACGTGAATTTATTGTTTCAATCAAAGGTCCTTTAACCACTCCTGTTGGTGGTGGTATCCGTTCATTAAATGTTGCGCTCAGACAAGAACTTGATTTGTATGTCTGTGTTCGACCAGTGCGTTGGTTTGAAGGTGTACCATCACCTGTGCAACATCCTGAATTAACAGACATGGTTATTTTCCGTGAGAACTCTGAAGATATTTATGCAGGGATTGAATGGAAAGCAGATTCGGATGAAGCTAAAAAAGTTATCAAATTTCTAAAAGAAGAAATGGGCGTAACAAAAATCCGTTTTGATGAAGGCTGTGGTATTGGGATTAAACCTGTTTCAAAAGAGGGTACTCAACGTCTTGTCCGTAAAGCCATTCAGTTTGCAATTGATAATGATAAACCTTCAGTGACGCTTGTCCATAAAGGCAATATCATGAAGTACACCGAAGGTGCCTTCAAAGAGTGGGGCTATGAGCTAGCGATGGAGCGTTTTGGTGGCGAACTATTCGATGGTGGTCCTTGGGTTAAAATTAAAAATCCAAAAACAGGCAAAGACATCATTATTAAAGATGTGATTGCAGATGCATTTTTACAGCAAATTCTTATGCGTCCAGCAGATTATTCAGTTATTGCCACGCTTAATTTAAATGGTGACTATATTTCTGATGCGCTTGCAGCAGAAGTTGGTGGTATTGGTATTGCGCCAGGTGCAAATATTGGTGGTGCGATAGCAGTGTATGAAGCGACACACGGTACAGCGCCGAAATATGCAGGACAAGATAAAGTAAATCCAGGCTCGATTATCCTTTCTGCTGAGATGATGCTGCGTGATATGGGGTGGGTTGAAGCTGCTGATTTGATCATTAAAGGTGTATCAGGTGCGATTGAAGCAAAAACAGTGACCTATGATTTCGAGCGTTTAATGCCTGGTGCAACCTTGGTACGTTGCTCTGAATTTGGTCAAGCAATTATTGAACATATGGGTGATTAATCTATTTATGATTTTAAAAGAGCGGTTAAACCGCTCTTTTTTTGTTCTATATAATTTATATTAATTCTGTGTTGAGCTTTTTAGTTGTATCGTAAATTTTAAAAAAACTGTATCTAGTATTTTTAGATCATTTGTTCAAAATATGCTGAAAATTATGAAGAGTTTGCTGTTATGAAAATGTATCAAGTTGATGCTTTCACCAAAGAATTATTCAAGGGCAATCCTGCAGCGGTTATAGTTTTGGATAATTGGTTAGATGAGCATTTAATGCAAAATATCGCATTAGAAAATAATCTTTCAGAAACAGCTTTTGTCCGAAAAATAGATGATGCTAATTACGAAATACGCTGGTTTTCACCGACAGATGAGGTTGCCTTTTGTGGACATGCAACTTTAGCTAGTGCCTATGTTTTATTTAAAGATTTTACAGAAGCGAAGACCATACGGTTTCATGTCCGTCAACTTGGAATTTTTGTAGTTACTCAAGATGCTGATGGGAAAATCAAAATGAATTTTCCGATTCGTAAAGCTGAACAGGTTTCTGATTATCCACAAGCTTTACGTGATGGCTTAACCAAGCCATTTAAGGCAGTTTATTTAAATGCTCAAGCCTATATTGTTGAATATGAGTCTGTCCAAGATGTATTGGATGAGCAACCGAACCTAGAGAAATTAAAACAATTAGGACAGGTACGTACAGCAATTACTGCATCTCAAACTGATATTGCAATAACTGCAAATGGTGAGGATGGAAAGTTCGATTGCGTGTCACGTTATTTTGCTCCTACGATTGGGATAGACGAAGATCCTGTAACAGGTTCGATTCATACGGCAATTGTTCCACTTTGGGCAGAAAAACTGAACAAACAACGATTAGTTGCATATCAAGCATCAGCACGTGGTGGCATTTTGGAATGCTTCATTGAGTCATCAGAGCGTATTGAAATTTCGGGATATGCAAAGTTATATATGCAGGCTGAACTATCTATTTAGCTTGTAACAAAAAACGAATAAAAACAATGAAAAAAGCTGTTTAAGTGAACAGCTTTTTTCAAAATATAACTATTAAAAAACTATGCTGTTTACTAGTATGGACGCTTGTATTTATTTAAATCATCAAAAATATTCGGATAATCTATGTTAATGCGGTTTAAGCAACTTACACTCTCTCTTTGTTTACTTGGGGTGAGCGCAGCTTCATGGCCTCAGGCTGTACTCGTAAAAACTGAAAAAAATATCGAAGAATATAAATTAGACAACGGCTTTAGAGTTATTCTCGCCCCAAATGAAAAAGAAAATAAAGTCTTTGTAAATACAGTTTATATGACAGGTTCTTTGAATGATCCAAAGGGCAAAGGTGGTTTGGCTCACTTGCTTGAACATTTGGCTTTTAAAGGAACACAAAATGTAAAAGGTGAGGAATTTCAACGTCGCCTTGATCAATATACCTTAATGACAAATGCAAGCACGGATTATTATTCAACTAAGTATTTGAATATTGTTCGTCCAGAGAAAAATGCGCTCAATGAGATTCTGTATTTAGAATCTGAACGTATGGATAAATTGGTGCTTCAGGAGAAATTTGTTCCATCAGAAATTGAAATTGTGAAACGTGAACGTGAAATCCGTATGGATCAGCCATTTGCGGTATTGATGGATCAAATGTGGAAAGCTGCCTACGGAAATCAATACTTAGGGCGTTTGCCGATTGGTGATCTACCTGAATTGAAATCGATAAAAATGAAAGAGCTGAACCAGTTTTATAAAACTTGGTATGCACCTAATAATGCGGTCATGGTGATCTCTGGTAAATTCGATAAAACAGAAGTTTTACAGAAAATTGATCAATATTTTAGCCCTATTCCAGCACGTAAAATTCCAAGCCCAGTACAAGTCCCTGTTTTAGATTCAAGTAAAATTGAACAACGCCAGTTTACGGTACAAAAGGGAAGTGATCTTGCCAAGTTTAATATTTATATGAATGGCAAGAATGAAAAATTACAGCCAGCTTTAGCGCTCGCTCCAGCATTATTTACGATGCAACCGAGTGGAACTTTATATAAAAGTATGGTTGAAACAGGCATTAGTACAGCAGTGCAATCAACCACTTGGTTAGACCAAGACTTTAATGTCGTATTCATGGGGGCGATTTACGCACCTAATCATGATGCGAAAAAAGTGGGTGATGCTCTAGTTGATGGGGTTGAAAATAGCAAAACTTTTACTGATGCAGAATTACAACGTATAAAAAATATTACTCAAAATACAGCCGATACGATTGCAAATGATGCAGTCGCTTTAGGCTCACGTTTGAGTGATTATGCTGTGTCTTCACACGGTCAGTGGGATGAATACTTTAGAGACTTAGAGGCGATTCAGAACTTAAAACTTGAAGATGCTAATCAAACTTTAAAACAATTTTTAGTCGCTTCACATCGAATTTCTGGGGATATTTTACCTACTCCAGAAGATCAGAAAAAAGCGATGACTTTAAAAGCTGAAGATAAACCAAAAACCTTAGATCAAAACACTGAGCAAGCTGAACCGCTGAAAGATCCAAGTGTTTATCAGCAAGAGGTGAAACAGTTCATCGAACAATCTGCCCAGCAGTTACAAAAGAATGAAAAGAAGATTCAACGAGGCGAATTAAAGAATGGCATTCGTTATGCTTTATTCCCAACCCCAACACGTGATGATAAAACCTATGCCACGATTAGTTTAGATTTTGGTAATGAGAAATCTTTATTCGGCAAAGGTGTTACTTTAGATCTAACCAGTTATTTGATGCTACGTGGTTCAGAAAAACATACTTTACAAGAAATTACCGATAAGGCAATTGCTGCAAGTGGTGGAGCATCGGTGAGTTCGAATGGTAATGGAATGACCATTGTGGTTCAGGCCAAAAAAGACAAATTTGAAGACTTTTTAAGTTTTATCATTGATGTCATTAAACAACCTAAGTTTTCTCAGTCTGAATTCGATTTGGCTAAAAATCAGAGCTTATCTGCTTTAGATCGCCCTTATACAGAACCAGCGATCGTATCATCAATGACTTTAGCAAGGCTACTTGAAACCTATCAACCAGGTGACTTGCGTTATCATTTTGAACCTGAGTTGACT
The DNA here is from genome assembly GCF_000368765.1 of Acinetobacter junii CIP 64.5. GTDB lineage: Bacteria > Pseudomonadota > Gammaproteobacteria > Pseudomonadales > Moraxellaceae > Acinetobacter > Acinetobacter junii. Next base: position 887,095 of record NZ_KB849655.1, on the reverse strand, counting down.
AAACAACAGCTTAAAGATGCCACTCAGTCACAGGTTAAGCAATTTTATGATCAATTCTTCATGACCAATCATGCGCAAATTGCAGTGACTGGTGATTTTGATGCTATAAAAATACAGAAAACTCTAGAAAATGCATTTGGAAAATGGAAGACGAAACAGCCATATCAAAAGATAGTCACTCCATTTGTAGCATTTAAAGCTCAAAAAGTTCATGCCTTATCTGAGCAACGTGAGTTTGGAAGTTATCAAAGTGTGCTCACAATTCCAGTTGGCGCTTATCATCCAGATGCGGCTGCATTGATGATTTTAAGTCACATTATGGGGAACTCTCAGCTTTCGTCTCGTTTAGCTCAAGAGCTAAGAGAGAAAAATGCATTGGTCTATGGATTTGGTAGTAGTGTAGATTTAGATTCAGATACAGAAAGTGGTTCGCTCAGTATTTCAGCAAATTACACAGCAGGCCGCTCAGATCAAGTCTCACAGTCTGTGCATAAAGTGTTGAATGATTTACTTGATAAAGGTGTTACTCAGCAAGAAGTTGAAGCTGCAAAAGCTGACATTATGAAGAAACGCGTGACTTCATTAGAAGATGAACGTTCGATTCATGGCATGTTGACGGGTCAACTTGAGCGCAATAAAACACTGCTGGATCGAGCAAAACGTGATCAGGAAATTGCTAAACTAACGAAATCTGACATTGATACCGTGATTAAGAAATATATTAAGCTTGATCAGTTTGTTGAGGTTATGGCAGATCAGTATGGAAAAGCGCAACAATAATTGGCATCAATAGTTTCGGACTAAGCTAATTTTTAGTCATCAATAAAATAATACTTAAGTGCTTTATTTTCTTCGCATGAAATGAGATTTTATGATTCATAAACCTCATTTCAAACTAAAGTGCGGGGAATAATATGCTTTTAGCTTTAATCGCTGTTCTTGCTGGAATTGTTTTATTGGTGTGGAGTGCTGACAAGTTTATTGATGGTGCTTCTGCAACTGCTCATCATCTAGGAATGCCTTCATTATTGGTTGGCATGATCGTTGTCGGATTTGGTACATCTGCTCCAGAACTTGTTGTCTCGGTCATGGCTGCACTAGATGGTAATCCTGGTATTGCGTTAGGTAATGCTTATGGTTCAAACATTGTTAATATTGCATTAATACTAGGGCTGACGGCTATCATTCACCCTATCGTGGTGCATTCAACAATAGTTCGTAAGGAGCTACCTCTTTTATTAGCCGTGACAGTGGTAGCGATCATGCAAATCATGGATGGCGAACTGAGTCGGAATGATGCATTGTTACTGTTCTTGCTTTTATTTGTTTATATGGGATGGACAATTTGGCAAGGTATGCGCAGTAAAAGTGATGTTTTAAGCCATGAATTTGATTTTGAATTACAAACACATCAAATGCCTCTTAAAAAGGCTATTCCACTACTAATATTTGGGTTAATTGTATTAGTTATAAGCTCACGTCTATTGGTGTGGGGAGCTGTTGAGATTGCTCAATCCTTTGGTGTAAGTGAATTAATTATTGGTTTAACTGTTGTAGCTATTGGAACTTCATTACCAGAGTTAGCCTCATCCATCGCTGCTGCTAGAAAGGGTGAACTTGATATCGCGATAGGAAATGTAATTGGTTCAAATATGTTCAATACTTTGGCAGTGGTTGGACTTGCTGGAATGATTCATCCTACTACAGTACCCCAAGAGGTTTTACAGCGTGATATGGTGGTAATGGGCGTACTCACCTTGAGTCTACTTTTTTTCACTATCAGTTTGAAAGGGCATGGACGTATCGGGCGTTTAAAAGGTGGAATTTGGTTATTCAGTTTTATCGCTTATACAGCTTATCTAATTAATACAGCTTTTTAATTTATTTAATCAGAACAAGGCATTAAACTAATGAATGCCTTGTTTTGATGAAGATAAATATTTAATCTCTAAAGACTAATTTACTCGTCAATGATCATGTTTATGAGCATGAAAATCTTCATTTTTACGGAAGCGTAAATAGTTTTCAAACTGCTCGCAATATTCGTCAAAATTATCTTCGAGCATCATTTGAAATTGTTGAAGCAAATAAGTCATCACTTGCTCTTTGGCATCACGCATTTCATTGCCATTTTTAAAGTTATTTGCAGCGACCCAAGTATTAAAACGAGCAGTCGCGAATAGCATAGCAGCGCTCACTTGTCCGCGTAATTCCTCTGGTTTTGCTGGTTGACCTTTCGGTGGGCGGCAATACTCATTGGCGAGTTTGATGAATTCATCTGCACGCTCAAAAAACACCGCATTTAACGCTTCTTCTTCCGTCACATCGGTGGCGTTGATTTTTTGAGACATGATCATTTTCCAACAAAAATAAGACGTCTTATTATAGTCAAAGCCTTGTCGAAACTAAACCTTTGCCTTAATCTAAAATAGCCTAAGCAAATCGAATTATCATCATGCAAGATGCTATCGCCATTCAAAGCTTAAAAACAGATATCGCTTTACTTCGTCAACATATTTATCCACCTCAATATTTGGAACATGTTGAAGGTTTACCGATTTATTATGGTCTAAAAGATGAGGTCGATGAGTATTATCGTCAATGGCAACCATTGATTGAAAGGGCGCAGGAACTTTGTCAGCCTTTTATGGAAGATGAGCCTGTGGATGCGATTCATTTACCCAGCCATCTGAATCTGCCATTGTTTTTCTTTCACGTCGATCGTATTCGAATCAATAAAACTCGCGCTAAAGAGTCTAAAACTTTTCGTGGTGTTGCGGCATTGGTCGAAAAGTGTGGGCAATTTGACACAGATCAGATTTTTGCGATGCAAGAATGGTTAGGGAGTGATGACACTGCTGCTTTGGTGGCTCATCGTGAGTTTATAGATTTGCGTACTTACGTGTTTCAGCATGGGCAAAGTGAATATACACGAACCCGTTTTTATATGAATGGTGTGATTTTAAGCGTCGAACCACATTTTAAATTGGTGGATGCACGGGATAAACCACGTAAGCAACGTAATGATAGTTATAGTGATCCGATTGCGGATAATGGCACGTGGAAGATTTTTGGGAAGTATCGGTAAATGATTTTAAGCTCAATATGAAGATATTATCTACCTGATAAAGGATTAATTCTCATTTTTCGTTAAGGTGAGCAAGACCTCAAAAATTATGAATAACCGAATACCTTTTGTATAGGTAGTGCCTTACTTTTGACTGGGCAAAAGTAACAAAACCCTTCCGTTAAGTTGATGGCACATCCTTGATGCCAAAGCTTAACGGCGGCATTCATGCCACCAGCACGATAACAGAGTGAGGTGATTTTCCCTTGCAGAGCAATCACTCCTCATCCCAAAAAATGTCTTTGATCGATAAATCCTCTAGTTTCTTTGCAGCCTTCTTAGCAACATGTGGTTGTTGTGCTTTTACCCAACCTAAAGCAAATAAAAATTGTGGGTGCTCTGTAGCTTGTTCCTCGAAAATATGTTCAGCGACAAACAAATCATTATAAAAACCTAAATATTCCTGAATTGGCTGTAATTTATCTAGGAATTGTTGAACATCTTTCTCAAGATAAAGATCAGAAATAAAGTCGATACAATAACGCAATTGTTTTACTCGTTTGCGGGTTCGATGCTGTTCTTCTATAGCAAGTGATGAAAAATGTTCTGCATCCTTGAGGATTTTTTGATAGAGCTTGGTTAAACTTTTTGCAGCTTGTTTAGTGACTTTAGGCTTTGATTCAGATTCACGATAGCTAAAGTTGAGTAGTGATAAAAATAGCTCAGTAGTTTGAGTCCGACTGAAAATCTGAGCAATATTAGTTACGTCAGAGGCTGTAAGCTTAAATTCAAAATCACACACTTTCTGAATTAAAGGAATGACCGAATCTTGGATGGCATCATTGTCACGCGAATCACCCAAAACTCTAAAAATTTCAGCTAACTGACTTTCCCAAGACTCATCAACTTGAGTTGACCAGTTTGAAAAATGTTTTAAGGCAGAACGCAAACGTCTTATTCCCACACGTGCTTGGTGAATATGATCCGCTTCTGCAACACCATCAGCAATCGCTGCTGCATTAGGTAAAATATGATTTAACGTATTTTCGACAATTTGTTTGATTGCTTGATCAGCACTAATATCAGATTCTAATTTGAGCGTTTTTGCTTTAGTAGCAGGAGAGACACGTTTAGTTACGGCAAGTAAATTACCACGTTCAGCCTTACTGCGAACATCTAGCCATAATTGATATTTCTTCACCCATGTATGTGCGAATGTAATTAGGTCTTGGGGTGAGCCTTGTTTCAGTTCAAATTCAACTTCACATATTTGGGCTTGATCGTTAGGTGTACGAATTTCACCATCATCTAAACAAACTTCAATTAGCGAATTTTCAAATTCAAAAACATGAAATGTACGTTGCACATCTGTTTGGAACTGAAGTAGTAGTTCAGTAGGCGAGTCACCTAATACATCACGTAGTACACTTTGAACGGTTTGATTATGTTTATAAAGTGTAAGGTCCAATTCAGGTTCTTGTTCACATTTACCTAAATAGATGTCTTCTTCAATACGTTGCAAATGATTTTTAGTCGCAGCTTTAAAGGTTTGTACCCAATGATCACCCTCTTGACGCAGACGAATAGCCACATAATTTTTTGCTAATAGACGATCAGCAGTATCATAGTATTTTGCTTGCAAACGAATTTTCTGAGCTGATTGTTTATTTAAAAATTGCAGGACACTTTTTTTCTTAGATTCAGGTAGCTGAAATTTAAGCTCTATTTCCATGATGTTATAACTCCTGACCATTTTTGATAAATATTCTAAAATTAGTATAACGTGTTGATCTCAAAAATTATTGTAAAGATCTTTTAAGTCTCGTTGAGGATGGCTCACAATGACTTTATTTTGAACAAAAAATACTTTAAGTTGTGGGGAGTTTAAAGATTAGGATGATCCACATGAATGCACCAGCGAAGATCGATAAGCCAGTAGAATTCACATTGCCAATTAAAGACTATAATGAATTTTACCGCTTTTATTTAACTGAACATCGTAGTATTGCGAGCCGACGTTTGCATGTAGCAGGTAGTACACTGGGTTTGTATTTTTGGAGTAAAGCAATTCGCCAGCGTAAAGCAAAGTATTTAGCTTATGGTTTATTGTCTGGATATGCGTGTGCATGGGTTGGACACTTCTTTTTTGAACACAATAAGCCAGCGAGCTTTAAACAACCACTTTATAGTTTTATTTCAGATTGGCGTATGTTGTCTGATGTTGTGCGCGGTCGTCTAAGTTTAATTGACCGTCAGTTTGATAAAATTGAATCTTAATCTTTAATAGAAATAGAGTTAAAACGACATAGTACGTCGCTCAGCTGCTTCGGCAGCTTTTTTATTACCAAATGTTCAAGTAGTATAAGAAAAAACAAGAGAAATCATAAGAATGGAACAACTTAACCCATCTGATTTAAAAGCAATCTTACATTCAAAACGTGCAAATCTTTACTATCTCGAACATTGTCGAGTGATGCAAAAAGATGGTCGGGTTTTATATCTCACTGAAGCCAAAAATGAAAATCAGTATTGGAATATTCCAATAGCTAATACGACGGTAATTTTACTTGGAACAGGTACGTCTATTACTCAAGCGGCAATGCGAATGTTGTGTAGTGCAGGTGTTTTGGTAGGTTTTTGTGGGGGTGGCGGTACACCATTATTTGCAGGGAGTGAAGTAGAATGGTTAACACCACAGAGTGAATATCGTCCAACTGAGTACATGCAAGGATGGATGAGTTTTTGGTTTGATGAAGCTAAACGTTTAGATGTGGCCAAACAATTTCAATTTGCTCGAATTGAGTTTATCCGCAAAATTTGGGCAAAAGACAAAGACCTAAAAGATGAAGGTTTTTATTTAGATGATCTAGATATTCAACAAGCTTTGGATGGTTTTGAAAAGAAAATACCGCATCAGAGCAAAGTAGGTGATTTATTGCTTGCAGAAGCCCAAATGACCAAACAACTTTATAAGATTGCAGCGATTCGTTGCAAACTTAGTTTTGAACGTAATCCTGAACAGGGGGATTTGGCGAATGACTTTTTAAACCATGGCAACTATTTGGCTTATGGGCTTTCGGCTACCACGCTTTGGGTGCTCGGTATCAATCATGGTTTTGCAGTGATGCACGGTAAAACAAGACGGGGTGCTTTGGTGTTTGATGTTGCTGATTTGATTAAGGATGCTGTAGTTTTACCTTGGGCTTTTATTTGTGCCAAAGAGGGTATGTCTGAGCAAGAATTCCGTCAACAGCTATTGCAGAAATTTACGGATTATCGCTGCTTGGATTGGATGTTTGAGCAGGTGAAAGAAAAATCAATATTATAAAACAGAAATACTTTATAGGTTGAATTTATTTTTTATCTGATTTATTGTGTGTATAGAACAAAAGTTCTACAGCAAACGGAGATGGTTATTTTCCAAATCTTCGTCTGTGATTTCACCATATGACATTAGGAGAAAAATATGTCAAATAAATCAACTCATGTTGTTCCAAATACCAAAGGTGGTTGGGATATTAAACAAAGTGGAGGGCAGCGTTCTTCTGGACACTTTGATACTAAGCACGAAGCAGTTCAACGCGCTAGAGTAATCAGTAAAAATCAAGATACGGAATTAGTTGTTCACAACAAAGATGGGCGTATCTCTGGTAAAGATAGTCATGGTAATGATCCTTACCCACCAAAAGGGTAATTATATAAGCTATATAGGCTGCTTAGAAATATAAGGTATTACTGTTTGATTTTTTGCCGCACAGGCAACTTAAGATAATTGTGAGTTGAAATATTTGAGGATGTTTCAACTCTTTTAATAAAATTTTAAGGACGAAACATGATTGTCACTTTTATCTCCCAATGCGAAAAGAAAGCCATCCCTCGAACTCGTCGTGTGTTAGATGCGTTTGCAGATCGTATAGGTGATAACACTTGGCAAACGGTGATCACTGAAGATGGTTTGTTAGCAGTAAAAAAGCTGCTTAGAAAAACAGTTACTAAGAATACTGCGGTGAGTTGTCATTGGATTCGTGGTCGGCGTAGAAGTGAACTTTTATGGATTGTGGGAAATCGTAATAAGTTTAATGAGCAGGGGATTGTTCCTGTTAATACTAAAAGAAAAAGTTTAGTTCAAAATAAATGGGAAAATGATTGGCATTATTTACCTATAATCAAAGCCTTGGTTGCTGTTTCTGCTTTACTGCATGATTGGGGCAAAGCAACCGTTTTGTTTCAGCAAAAACTCCTCAGTAAAAATAATCAATTTAAAGGTGATCCATTACGGCATGAATGGATTTCTTGCATGTTGTTAAATGCTTTGGTGCAATCATCGGGTAATACTAAGTCAGATGAAGCATGGTTAAATCTATTGATCAATCAAAGTTGGGATGAGGATTTACTTAAACAAACCATCTTAAAAAACTCCGATCAATCAAAAGTTCTTGATCAACTTCCACCTTTAGCGCAGTTAGTTGCTTGGCTTATTGTTTCGCATCATCGTTTACCGAATTTAAAAGATGATAAAGCTTTAAAAGCTTATGCGGCTGAACCCGCAAATAATATTGCTGAACTCTTTGAGTTGATTGAAGCAGATTGGGGTTATCAAAATAAGTTTGAAGAGAAAGAATATCAACAACGCTTGAAATTATGTTTTGAATTTGAACAAGGTTTGTTGACTCAATCAGTTGAATGGACAAAGCTAATTAAAAAATGGTCATCACGTTTACTGCAAGAATCTCAGGTATCAGAACAAATTTTTATTGATGGTAGTTGGCGAGTGATTTTACATCATGCAAGGTTATGTCTCATGTTGGGTGATCACTATTATTCATCATGTCAGGCAGATAAAACGTGGAAAACAAATTTAACACTCGTTGCAAATACTGACCCTTTAACAAAACAAGCGAAGCAGTATTTAGATGAGCATTTGGTACGTGTCAGTGACAATGCCATGCGTGTCGCACAGTCTTTGAGCCGTTTAGCGGATGACATGGAGTCAGCATATGATATTCAAAAATTAAAAAAGAAAAGTCCCCAAGGTTTTGAATGGCAAGATCAGGCTGTCAAAGGAATACAGCAATTTATTCAGAAAAATGAAACTGCTAGGAAACAAGGTTGGTTTATTGTCAATATGGCGAGTACAGGTAAGGGTAAAACCATTGCCAACGCAAAAATTATGCAAGCTTTATCAAAGGATGGAGGATCATTACGGTATATCTTGGCTTTAGGACTAAGAACATTAACCTTACAAACAGGAGATTCATATCGGCATGATATAGGATTAGGTAATGATGAGCTTGCTGTTTTAATAGGTTCAAAAGCTGTTCAAGAGCTGCATCATAAAAATACAAAGAATGATCAAAAAGATGAAATCAATATTGAGGAAATTGGTTCTGAGTCGTTGGAAGAACTATTAGAAAATGAACTCGATTATGATGCTATGCCGCAAGCCGACTTTATGAATGCCTTGTTTCCAAAGCATCAAGAACAACGAAATAAAGCTTTTTTATATAAACCTGTTTTGACTTGCACCATTGATCATATGATGGCGGCCACTGAAACCAAGCGTGGTGGTAAATATATTTTACCGAGCTTGAGACTTTCTTCATCTGATTTGGTCATTGATGAAGTTGATGATTTTAATGGTCAGGACTTAATTGCAATTGCTCGACTCATTCATTTAGCTGGAATGTTGGGGCGTAAAGTGATGATTTCATCGGCAACGATTCCGCCTGCATTAGCTGAAGGTTTTTTTAATGCTTATCAGCAAGGTTGGTCGCTTTACTGTGCTTTTAAGAAACTTAAAAATACAGATGCTGTTGCGATGTGGGTCGATGAGTTTAAAACTAAAATTCAAACCATTGATTCAAGCCAAGCAATGGAAGCGACCCAGCAATTTAAACATTTACATCATTCATTTATTGAACTTCGAGCAGATGCGTTAAATAAGCAAAACGTCAAACATAAAGCATATATTGTAGATTGTGCTGATCTTGTCGCAGAAAAAGAGGTTCATCGTTTAGATCAAAGTTTGCAGTCCCAATATTTTGAACGGATTAAGCAGAATGTTGAACAGTTGCATTTAGATCATCACACTATAGATATTCAAACTGGTAAAAAAGTTTCATTCGGAGTAGTACGGGTAGCGAATATTCCACCATGTGTAGCACTCACGCAGTATTTATTGAACGCTGAGTGGTCTAAAAGCATAACACCACGTGTCATGGCATATCATAGTCGTCAAGTTCTCTTACTACGTAGTGAACAAGAGCGACATTTAGATCAAGTTCTAAAACGTAAAGAAAAACGAGAAGAGCAGCCTGCCTCATTTTCAAATGAAGTCATTCGCCAGCATTTAGATTCAACTGATGATGAACATGTTATTTTTATTTTGGTTGCTACACCTGTAGAGGAAGTTGGCCGAGATCATGATTTTGATTGGGCCATTGTAGAACCGTCTTCGTATCGTTCTATCATTCAATTAGCAGGGCGAGTGTTACGTCATCGAAAATTAGAACATGATATTCAAAAACCGAATATTGCTTTGCTGCAATATAATTTAAGAGGGCTTCGCAAAGCTAAGGTTGCGTTTGAGAAACCAGGTTTTGAAGTTAATAATGATAAATTCAAATTACAGACGAAAAATCTAACTGAGCTTCTCGAAATTACAGCATCTGATTTTAATATTAATGCGATTCCACGAATTAAGGCAAATCAGCCTTTACAAGCGGTAAAAAAATTAGCTGATCTTGAGCATGCTGTGATGGGAGATGCTCTCACATCATACAATAAAGTTGGAGCAAAACCTCTCAATGCTTGGTTAACTCAAAAATGGTTTTTAACAGCTTTACCTCAACGATTTACACCTTTTAGGCAGAGTTCACCTAATATTCAGCTTTTTGCTGTATTAAAAAATAAAAAACTTGAGTTTTCTATAAAAGATGATTTTGGGAAATATATTAATCGTAATGGTTTTTATAATATTTATCACATTCAATTAAATGAGTTGGAGAATAAAAGATTATGGTTAAATCGAAATTATTACGACATTTTATGTCGTTTAGCTCTTGATAATTCAGGTAAAAATGAGGATATTGAGGAAAAGATAGAATCATTATCAAAACGGTATGGGGAAATTATGTTGCCGGAATATGATGAGAATAAAAATCTTATCTATTCAGAGCATTTTGGACTTGTAGTGTTAGATAAAGAATAAAATGGAGGGGGAATATGGCTGAAAGCATTCATGCATTTTTAAATGAGCGTAAAGAGCTTTGGTTAAAAGATCGTATAAAGAAAGCTGAAAATGAAAGTGTAATAGCTGAATTACAGCAGCAAGCAAAAGATAAATTTAGTTTGAATGAGTGGCTTCCTGATGCAGCGAAAAGGGTTACTCAGCTTTCCATGGTGAGTCATCCAAGTAAATTTAGTCATCCAAGTGCTAAAACTTCAAGCGTTATTGCCAATGTAGAGCAACGTAATGATGGTTATTTACGAAGTGGGAACGTGAACTATTCATTAGATGTATTTGGCAATGCTGCCGCAATGGATGTATTTAAGTTTTTATCCTTGCCACTAAATGAAGAATTAACTGTATTAGATGGTTTTGAAGAGAATGATCAAGGGCTTAAGAATCTAATTGCTGATGCTAAACTAAACTTTGAAACTTTAAGTGCGGAGTTTTTGAAAATAAAAGCAACAGATAACTCTATTAGAACCGATCACTTAGTAAAACAAGTTTACTTCCCCGTTAGTGAAGTAAATTATCATTTACTTTCTATACTAACACCCTCAGGTTTAATCACTCGATTAAAACAGGCAATAGATGTTATGCGTTTTTCTGAAGAGACCAAACAGGCTAAAGAGTCACGTAAGAAAAATGAGCATCATGAAGTTGGATATTCAGATATTTTTGATTTAACTGTAACTGCTTATGGTGGAACTCAACCACAAAATGTCAGTGTTTTGAATAGCCAAAATGCGGGGCGGGCGTATTTATTATCGAGTTGCCCACCTGTATTTGAAAACCGTAATATTAAATTACCTAATCAGGACTTTTTTCAACAGTGTCTATATTGGAAAAAATTTAGTAGTGAATTTGAAAGCTTACAAAAATATGTCACGGAGATTAATAATCAGCATACACGTAAAAAAATTAAAAAGATTTTGCGTAAAATGGTTGAAGATATTTTATTTATTGCTTTCTGTGTACGTAAAAATGAAAAGGGATGGTCTAAAAAGGAACACTATCAATCTTTAGTTTTAAAACAAAAAATATGGCTTGATGATGCATATTTAGATGTAAGACAAACTGAAAACGAATGGCGAGACGAAATTGCTAGAAGAACTGCTAAATGGATTTTAGATAGCTTTGAAGATTTCTATGGTTCTAAGTTATTTGGCAGTCCAGAAATCATTGAGTTAAAAGCTATTGTATTTGAAGCATTGGATGAAGATAAGGAGTTTTTTTAATGCGTTATTTTCTATTGATTCCTCATTTAAAACTCCATAATGCAAATGCGATGAGTAGTCCATATACCATTGGATTTCCTGCAATGACCGCTTGGCTCGGTGCAGTTCATGCCTTGCAACGTAAATTGCAAGCTAAAGCTTTAGATGTGGCTTTAACTAAAGTGGCAGTGAGCTGCCATGAATTTAATTTACAAACTTATAAAGGGCAAGGGGATTTTGTTCATTCAATTATAGGCACTGCGAACCCGCTAGATAAAGATGGAAGCAGGCCAGCTTTTATCGAAGAAGCACGATGTCATTTGGAAGTTTCTCTTTTAATCGAGATCGAAAATCTAAGCATCAAAAAAAGAGAGCAGCTTTTGGAAATGGTTACTGATTTGGTCGGTAGTATGAAATTTGCCAGTGGGGATGTTCTAGCAGTTAAAAAGTGTCAAGTTATTGATTTTGATGAAGATGAAAGTCAGGACAAAGAATTAAGACCTATCTTAAATAAACTCATGCTTGGACATGTGCTTATTGAGCGCCGTGATCTTATTATTGAAAGTATGAATCAGGGTAAAGATGCATTAGATTCAGTTTTAGATTATTTGAAGGTCACCCATAGTTCAACCATAGATGAGTATGACAAAGTGACATGGACATCCAAGCGTAAAGCTGAAGGTTGGCTTATACCGATTGCTGTCGGTTTTCAAGGAATCTCAGAACTAGGACGAGCAAAAAATCAACGCGATGCCAATACGCCTCATCGTTTTGCTGAAAGTGTTCTTACTTTGGGGGAGTTTGTGATGCCGTATCGTATAGAACATATTGATCAACTTTTATGGCAGTATCATGTTGATTTGGAAAATAATTTATATCTTTGTCAAAATGTTTCAACAATTTAAATGAAAAACTGAAAAAGGAAAAAATCATGGCTAAGAATGAAAAAGTAGTTGCAAGTGTACTCGCATTTGAAAAGAAACTTGTTCCATCTGATGGTTATTTTTATGGAACAACTTGGGGAAATCGTGAAGAACAAACAGCTTTGAAACTTATTCAAAAATCAGTACGGGGAACAATTTCCAATCGACTAAAACCAGCCGTTGCAAGTGATCCATTAAAATTGAATGCAGAAGTTGAAAAAGCGAACTTACAAACTGTAGATGCCTGTGCGTTGGGTGAGCATCAAGATACTTTAAAGGTTGGATTCACTTTGAAAGTACTAGGTGGTGTTGAAAATCCATCAGCTTGTAATAATGAAATGTTTCTACAATCTTATCAGTCAGTAGCTAAAAACTATATTCAACAATATGGTTTTACAGAATTAGCAAAGCGTTATGCTTTAAATATAGCGAATGCGCGTTTCTTATGGCGTAACCGAGTAGGCGCTGAAAAAATTGAGGTTGTAGTTACAGTTAATGATCAACCTGCAGTCAGTTTTAATGCTTTGGAATATCCATTACATAACTTTGATAAAATTGATGAAAAAGTACATAACTTGGCTAATCAAATTGCACAAGCTTTAAAAGGCGAAACACCCTATTTATTAATTAAAATTGAAGCTTATGCATTAGTAGGAAAAGCGCAAGAAGTTTATCCAAGTGAAGAGTTAGTTTTGGATAAAGGCAAAGGTGATAAAAGTAAAATTCTTTATCATGTAAATGATGTTGCAGCAATGCACTCTCAAAAAATTGGTAATGCACTACGTACAATTGATACTTGGTATCCTGAATTTGATGATAAGAAAACAGCAATTGCGATTGAACCATATGGTGCAGTAACTAATCTAGGGAAGGCTTATCGTACCCCTAAAGATAAAAAAGATTTTTTCAGCTTATTTGATAAATATGCTTTAGGTGATTCTTTAGAGAATGCTGAACAAGAACATTATGTAATGGCTGTGTTAGTGCGTGGTGGAGTATTTGGTCAAAGTGGCAAGGAGTAAGTGATGGATTGGTATCAAGAAATCACCTTGATTGATCAAGATGAAATTTCCCCCTATTTTATTTGGTCAAAAGTTTATACCCAGCTTCATATTGCTTTTGCCGAACACAGTAATGAGCAGGGTAGAATACTCTTCGGTGTATCTTTTCCTCAATATCGTATTAATGAGCAAAAGAAAATTGGTTTTTTGGGTACAAAAATTCGTGTGTTTGCCAGTTCGGAAAATCAGCTACAACAGCTTAATTTAGGTAAATGGCTAGAACGATTCATTGATTATGTTCATATCATTCAACCGAGAGAAGTACCTCAAGCTAAAGTTACTGGTCATGCACACTATTATCGAGTCAATCCAAAGATGGGGATTGAGGAACGTATAGTTCATCAAGCGCAACGTCGAAAAATTTCTTTGGATGAAGCTAAGCAACATTTTAAACAATATATTGAACAACCTATCATTGAGCCTTATGTGAGTTTAAAAAGTCTGAGTGCTAAACGAGAACAAAATATAGATCGACCATATCGTTTATATATTGGTAAATCTCTTGTTGATGAGGCAAAAGATGGAGAGTTTGGAACGTATGGACTAAGTCGAATGGCAACAGTTCCAGAATTTTGACCCAATATTTTTTTACTCTTTAACAGCTCAATAAAATCAATAAGTTACACCAAGTCATTTTTTGGTTGGGTAAATTGCTAAAAACCATCATAAATACTTGTTGTAACTTATATTTTTACTATAATTTTATAGTTCATGGCGGCATACGCCATTTAGAAAAGTCAAACCAATCAGATACTTTTTGCCAAAATGTTCATGGCGGCATACGCCATTTAGAAAAAGTGGGAAACCATCTGCGTTGTATGTAGCAAGTTCATGGCGGCATACGCCATTTAGAAATGTAGATTGAAGAATTGTATTGTCGTAATTGGGTTCATGGCGGCATACGCCATTTAGAAAATTAAAAGAACCGCTTACATAGCCTGAGCCGCGTTCATGGCGGCATACGCCATTTAGAAAATAATGAATCGCTAAGAGACTCTAAGCCAATTGTTCATGGCGGCATACGCCATTTAGAAATTGCGACCCCTGCGCACAGCTTCGGGGACTCGGTTCATGGCGGCATACGCCATTTAGAAATGATCCAGATACACCTGACGACCCTAATAACTGTTCATGGCGGCATACGCCATTTAGAAAACAACCAAAAACAACATAAGTCTATATATATCGTTCATGGCGGCATACGCCATTTAGAAATTGAGGTGTTGTTCTCCAGTCGCAGTCTGGAGGTTCATGGCGGCATACGCCATTTAGAAATTG
>NZ_KB849655.1:869166-870586 GCF_000368765.1 Acinetobacter junii CIP 64.5 | reverse complement strand
CTTATGGTTCATGGCGGCATACGCCATTTAGAAATTTCAGTCCATAGTTAGGGTGGTTTTTACCACGTTCATGGCGGCATACGCCATTTAGAAAAATGGTGGTGCATGGCAGATGATTAAAGTAAGGTTCATGGCGGCATACGCCATTTAGAAAAAGGGGGTATCTGATTTAATTGTGATTGGAAAGTTCATGGCGGCATACGCCATTTAGAAATTTCCCGACAAAAGCCTGATCAATGTCAACTTGTTCATGGCGGCATACGCCATTTAGAAATTTCGCGTATCTAGCCTTAGCCTTATCAGATAGTTCATGGCGGCATACGCCATTTAGAAAGCCGTGAAAGGGCGACGCTCCAGAGTTCGATTGTTCATGGCGGCATACGCCATTTAGAAATATCACGTCGCTAGCGTGCGAGGACGAGGAGCGTTCATGGCGGCATACGCCATTTAGAAATTATTACTCTCACACAGCTAATGGCATGTGCTGTTCATGGCGGCATACGCCATTTAGAAAAATTGCAGTTCCAGTTGATAAATCCATTGGGAGTTCATGGCGGCATACGCCATTTAGAAAATCTGGGAGATCACGCCAATCGAAAGGCTTGTGTTCATGGCGGCATACGCCATTTAGAAATAAAATATGGTGTGCCAGTCGGTAGGCTTTCCGTTCATGGCGGCATACGCCATTTAGAAATCCCATTGTGATTGAGTGAGAGCATGGCTTTCGTTCATGGCGGCATACGCCATTTAGAAATAGTGTTACTGACGTAGACGATGCGAATGCCCGTTCATGGCGGCATACGCCATTTAGAAAAACACCAATAGAATCATAAACGATTAGCGCGTGTTCATGGCGGCATACGCCATTTAGAAAACTCAAAGAGAATTCTATTTATAGAGGCAAGTGTTCATGGCGGCATACGCCATTTAGAAATACCCAGTATTCAAGTACTGGCATGGCAGCTGGTTCATGGCGGCATACGCCATTTAGAAATAGACAAAACCTGATATTTGATCCAAAGCAAAGTTCATGGCGGCATACGCCATTTAGAAAGCCACAAAGAGCGAAACGCCCATGCAAGGTGAGTTCATGGCGGCATACGCCATTTAGAAAAATAAAAGAACGCGCTCCTGATGTTTTACCATGTTCATGGCGGCATACGCCATTTAGAAATGAAAAGATTGAAGTTGAAATCATGGTTAAAGGTTCATGGCGGCATACGCCATTTAGAAATTTGGCTGTTGATACGGGGCAAGGGGGTAGTAGTTCATGGCGGCATACGCCATTTAGAAATTTGGGTGAAGTTGCAGAAAATGGTGTGCTCCGTTCATGGCGGCATACGCCATTTAGAAAAGTCGCATTAGCATTTGTGGCCAATAACATTCGTTCATGGCGGCATACGCCATTTAGAAAGATCAA
>NZ_KB849655.1:867255-869096 GCF_000368765.1 Acinetobacter junii CIP 64.5 | reverse complement strand
TAAGGGTTCATGGCGGCATACGCCATTTAGAAAACGTATATTTTCCGCTTGCCACACCAGAACATGTTCATGGCGGCATACGCCATTTAGAAATGACTCCAAAAAGTTTTTTGCAATTTGCTCTGGTTCATGGCGGCATACGCCATTTAGAAAGTTGAACTCTACAACATCAAACGCTTTTTAATGTTCATGGCGGCATACGCCATTTAGAAAACGCACAGAAGGGATCAGAATGTCCCATGAGGGTTCATGGCGGCATACGCCATTTAGAAACGAGTAAAAAGAGTTAAAGGAGATAGTAGTGCGTTCATGGCGGCATACGCCATTTAGAAATTCGTTAAACTGACTAGGTTTTGCTTTTTCGAGTTCATGGCGGCATACGCCATTTAGAAATGATACCATATCAATTCTCCAGGCAGTATTTGGTTCATGGCGGCATACGCCATTTAGAAAACTCTTGAATCAGGTATCAAAATAGAAATTTCGTTCATGGCGGCATACGCCATTTAGAAAAATGGGTCGCAACCAATACAAACGTTGTGAATGTTCATGGCGGCATACGCCATTTAGAAAATCGGCTTTTGAGTAGACTTTCATAAAAAAACGTTCATGGCGGCATACGCCATTTAGAAAAGTGAGATAGAGATGTTATCCAGACTGATGTAGTTCATGGCGGCATACGCCATTTAGAAATTTAACTTTGCTAGTTCCGCTTGGGGTTATAAGTTCATGGCGGCATACGCCATTTAGAAAAAGAATAGCCATTCTTCCCGCAGTTTCGCTCTGTTCATGGCGGCATACGCCATTTAGAAATAAGCAGCAAAGGTTTGTCGAAGAATATCTGAGTTCATGGCGGCATACGCCATTTAGAAATTGTACAAGGCAAATGCTAAATTCATGCTATAGTTCATGGCGGCATACGCCATTTAGAAATAACTGCCAGGATGAACCCCCTACTCACTGGATGTTCATGGCGGCATACGCCATTTAGAAAATTTTGAATTGATCATCGCTCAACCCAAACAGGTTCATGGCGGCATACGCCATTTAGAAAATTGAAGTTATTCAGCCAAATAACAAGCTCTAGTTCATGGCGGCATACGCCATTTAGAAAGCCCAAAATACCTTTGAACGAAGTTTCTCTTGGTTCATGGCGGCATACGCCATTTAGAAAAATTAAAGCAAGGTTAGAGCTTGAATTGATGTGTTCATGGCGGCATACGCCATTTAGAAAGCTCCTTGAAGAATCTATTTTTAGGATTGAAAGTTCATGGCGGCATACGCCATTTAGAAATTCAAATTGAGGGGCAACGTAAGAGTTGAATTGTTCATGGCGGCATACGCCATTTAGAAATGGGTAATTTCACCTGGTGTGATACCTGGGTAGTTCATGGCGGCATACGCCATTTAGAAACAAGCAATATCATCATCATGGACTTCTTTTAAGTTCATGGCGGCATACGCCATTTAGAAAAAATTGAACTTTGACGATATCGAGAGCTTTATGTTCATGGCGGCATACGCCATTTAGAAATTCTGTAAAGCTTCATACTCAAGTGGACTTAAGTTCATGGCGGCATACGCCATTTAGAAATGAACCAGGTCTTCCACCGATCACGCAAAAATGTTCATGGCGGCATACGCCATTTAGAAAAGCAAGCTACTCCAACTCAATCAACAAAAGAGGTTCATGGCGGCATACGCCATTTAGAAAATAAGGATGATTCGGAGTTGCTGGAGTGGGCAGTTCATGGCGGCATACGCCATTTAGAAAAACTTAACACACCATTGACCACGCTAGATATTGTTCATGGCGGCATACGCCATTTAGAAATTGTAAC
>NZ_KB849655.1:858860-862440 GCF_000368765.1 Acinetobacter junii CIP 64.5 | reverse complement strand
TGAAAGTTCATGGCGGCATACGCCATTTAGAAAGTTGGCAAGTTTTCAAACATATCAATATCAAGGTTCATGGCGGCATACGCCATTTAGAAATTCGTTAAACAAATAGTACACACCGCTAAACAGTTCATGGCGGCATACGCCATTTAGAAATTGAGTACAAACATTCCCATCTTCAACGAATAGTTCATGGCGGCATACGCCATTTAGAAAACTCGGAAATAAATTCTGAATGTTGTCCGTATGTTCATGGCGGCATACGCCATTTAGAAATGTAGCGCCGTGTTTGATAAGAATTGGTTTTCGTTCATGGCGGCATACGCCATTTAGAAATAAAATATCGGGGTTGATGTTGAGGCCAGCTTGTTCATGGCGGCATACGCCATTTAGAAAACGGCGCAAGCGAGAACGTTAAGCGACTTGTCGTTCATGGCGGCATACGCCATTTAGAAATGAGTACAAGGCGACGTACCCAACCGATGAGGGTTCATGGCGGCATACGCCATTTAGAAATTGAAAAGCAGCTAAACATGACTGCTTTCATCGTTCATGGCGGCATACGCCATTTAGAAACGTGGAATGCGTGACATGCAGGAGGACATCAAGTTCATGGCGGCATACGCCATTTAGAAATGATCGTGCGGATGAGGTTGTAACTGGTTCGAGTTCATGGCGGCATACGCCATTTAGAAATTCCACTGGAAATGATGATCAATGCCGTAACAGTTCATGGCGGCATACGCCATTTAGAAATGTATAGATAAGACACAACTAACCACATCACAGTTCATGGCGGCATACGCCATTTAGAAATTTTCGCTACTCACCTGTTGTCGATTCCTTTAGTTCATGGCGGCATACGCCATTTAGAAAACGTACCTTCAAATACAGAATACCCGTTTGTCGGTTCATGGCGGCATACGCCATTTAGAAAATTTCCAAATAGCACGTTGCCTGAGTTCATCTGTTCATGGCGGCATACGCCATTTAGAAATAACACCGCAATCGTATGTTGCAGCAGGTAAAGTTCATGGCGGCATACGCCATTTAGAAATGAATACAGCACCCCAACAGGTGAAACTATTCGTTCATGGCGGCATACGCCATTTAGAAATACATGCGCGACAACACTTCAATTCAGATGATGTTCATGGCGGCATACGCCATTTAGAAAATTAGGTGAGAAGTGGCATGCGGACCATTTGGGTTCATGGCGGCATACGCCATTTAGAAAATTACGAGTGCAAATTCTTTCCAAGGGTTAATGTTCATGGCGGCATACGCCATTTAGAAAGCAAAAGCTCGCATCAATCGTGATCAAGTAAAGTTCATGGCGGCATACGCCATTTAGAAAGAAAGGCGGTTTTTTATTGCGTGGAGAAAAGTGTTCATGGCGGCATACGCCATTTAGAAATTTCAATAATGCAATCGACTGATATGCAATACGTTCATGGCGGCATACGCCATTTAGAAATTGTGAACGCGTTTAGAACGCGCCACAGGTTTGTTCATGGCGGCATACGCCATTTAGAAATCAAACAAGATAGATTCGGACTTGGCGCATTTGTTCATGGCGGCATACGCCATTTAGAAAATATTTGGAGCGAATCGAAGAAAGCGCACGAAGTTCATGGCGGCATACGCCATTTAGAAAGAATTTGAATAAAACAGCGTGTCAAAAATGGCGTTCATGGCGGCATACGCCATTTAGAAAACTGGGGTGGGCTGTTGCAACTTTTATTTTTCGTTCATGGCGGCATACGCCATTTAGAAATTCAAGAGCATCGCATCACTGTCGTCATTCTCGTTCATGGCGGCATACGCCATTTAGAAAAACATGGGAATGTTGTGTACCACTTTATCAATGTTCATGGCGGCATACGCCATTTAGAAATGGTGTTAGACCTGGAACCAGGGATAAAAGCCGTTCATGGCGGCATACGCCATTTAGAAATGATTATTAGGAAAAGATATGAGCCATATCATGTTCATGGCGGCATACGCCATTTAGAAAAATAACTGTTACGGACTGGTGGAATCGCTCAAGTTCATGGCGGCATACGCCATTTAGAAATCATTAGTTAAAGTAATTTCACCGCTTTAGCGGTTCATGGCGGCATACGCCATTTAGAAAATGAGAATACGCATGGCGTTCTTAGGATTACTGTTCATGGCGGCATACGCCATTTAGAAAATACGGATAACACTGATCTACCAGTACAAGAAGTTCATGGCGGCATACGCCATTTAGAAAACCTCTTAGAACTTTTGCTACTTGGCTGACGTGTTCATGGCGGCATACGCCATTTAGAAACAATCAACAGTGCCTAGCAATTGCTCTACTGCGTTCATGGCGGCATACGCCATTTAGAAACTAGCAATTGCTCTACTGCAATAGATAAAGCAGTTCATGGCGGCATACGCCATTTAGAAATTGTAAGGGATTTGATAATAAAATTCATTGATGTTCATGGCGGCATACGCCATTTAGAAAGACGACATCACAGATACTTCTGTATCTTTCTCGTTCATGGCGGCATACGCCATTTAGAAAAGAGACTTCATTTGTGTATTCAATGACTTCTTGTTCATGGCGGCATACGCCATTTAGAAAGTCTACAAAAATATGTCAATCGTGGTGCTGTTGTTCATGGCGGCATACGCCATTTAGAAATTAAGGCTGCCCCAGTTGATGGCTCTCTATGTGTTCATGGCGGCATACGCCATTTAGAAATACGGTTGGTGCTGTCTCGAAAGTTCTTGCGCGTTCATGGCGGCATACGCCATTTAGAAATGAGTATTGCGACAACGATGGAAAAATGTCACGTTCATGGCGGCATACGCCATTTAGAAATGACAGGGAATACAAGGGTGATGATTTTGAAATGTTCATGGCGGCATACGCCATTTAGAAAATAGACCAGACACAGACACATCACTATTTACAGTTCATGGCGGCATACGCCATTTAGAAATGCTAACAATCAAATTGTCTATAAAACATCATGTTCATGGCGGCATACGCCATTTAGAAAAATAGTTCTCTAATTTCTTGTTGTGAATAATAGTTCATGGCGGCATACGCCATTTAGAAACTGTGTTGTACATCGTTGCGAGAAATATTAAAGTTCATGGCGGCATACGCCATTTAGAAATCATTAACGGCCAAGCGTGGACACGAGAGCAGGTTCATGGCGGCATACGCCATTTAGAAATCCTCCGCCACTTGGATGCGCGACATTTTATTGTTCATGGCGGCATACGCCATTTAGAAAAGTGAGAGTTTCTTTTCTTGATCTTGTTCAGTGTTCATGGCGGCATACGCCATTTAGAAAATAAAAGCCCCGATTAATTGGAAAGGGGGCGAGTTCATGGCGGCATACGCCATTTAGAAATTATCAAGGACGCCTTAAGAAGTATTGCTCATGTTCATGGCGGCATACGCCATTTAGAAATTTGCTAGCTACACCCTTATTGATTAGATCAAGTTCATGGCGGCATACGCCATTTAGAAAATGATGTATACAATGTTACGCGCATCTGAGATGTTCATGGCGGCATACGCCATTTAGAAATTAAC
>NZ_KB849655.1:833595-858830 GCF_000368765.1 Acinetobacter junii CIP 64.5 | reverse complement strand
GAGATGTTCATGGCGGCATACGCCATTTAGAAATTAACGATGTACAATCGCCTGATTTTGAGAAAGTTCATGGCGGCATACGCCATTTAGAAAATCGAGCAATTGAACCTAGCATTTCCTCTGTAGTTCATGGCGGCATACGCCATTTAGAAAAATAGAAATTGGATTCACTGCATCAACATTGGGTTCATGGCGGCATACGCCATTTAGAAAATGGTGTGGAAGCGTTCTGAATCCATGCGAATGTTCATGGCGGCATACGCCATTTAGAAACAATCAGAGCGAGCAACAGTAATTACTAGTGAGTTCATGGCGGCATACGCCATTTAGAAATTTTAAGTATTCACGTTCAGCAATAGTTAAATGTTCATGGCGGCATACGCCATTTAGAAAGTGACGGAGAAGGGTGATGAAGAAATTAAACGGTTCATGGCGGCATACGCCATTTAGAAAAAAATGCGAATTAACTACGGCAAGAAGTTCATGTTCATGGCGGCATACGCCATTTAGAAAACCCGATAATGGCCGACCATTGTCGTCAAAGAGTTCATGGCGGCATACGCCATTTAGAAAAATTTGTCAGTGTCTGCGGCGACTCATCAATAGTTCATGGCGGCATACGCCATTTAGAAAAAAATACTCACTCACTACTGCTGACAACGTATGTTCATGGCGGCATACGCCATTTAGAAATCGAAAGTCATGGGATCAGATTGGAAAGATGCGTTCATGGCGGCATACGCCATTTAGAAAATCGTCATAAGCATTTAATCGAATACCCTCAAGTTCATGGCGGCATACGCCATTTAGAAAATCTAGTGTTATTGGGTGGGTAAAACGATTTAGTTCATGGCGGCATACGCCATTTAGAAATGTTTGACCTGAATCCAAAACCAAATTAAAAGGTTCATGGCGGCATACGCCATTTAGAAAGTACAGGCTAATGTTAAGCCATGTCGGGTGGGGTTCATGGCGGCATACGCCATTTAGAAAATTCGGGGGTGATGTGAGTAAGCAAAACGATAGTTCATGGCGGCATACGCCATTTAGAAATTCACCCCGACTTTGTAATTTCCTCCGACATTGTTCATGGCGGCATACGCCATTTAGAAATGATTCAACGGGTGGCAAAAATAAAGCTGAATGTTCATGGCGGCATACGCCATTTAGAAATTACAGCGCAGGGATGTGCTGCGGGTATAGTAGTTCATGGCGGCATACGCCATTTAGAAAAGCAATTCATGGTATGGGTTTTATTAGCGAATGTTCATGGCGGCACACGCCATTTAGAAAATAAAGCAATATTGACCAATAAAAGTAAGCGTGTTCATGGCGGCATACGCCATTTAGAAATACATGTGATTTATTCATATGAGCCATTTAGAAATGTAACGGTCTTGATTGGCATTTGTTCTGTGTGTTCATTACGGAATTTATTTTAAGAATTAATAAGTGACTTATAATTCTTGTTCCAAAATTATCGTGTTATATGTCATTTAAAATACATAACATCAAGAAATATGATTCTTACTACATTCTAGATCTTTAATTTTTAAATAAGAAAATATACCCTGAAACTAACGTTTTTTTAGTGAAATTTTCATGCGTGGTTTATACCTCATCACCAATGATGATCCCATTCAGCTTCTTTTAGAAAAGTTAGAGGCTGCACTAGCTACTGGTCATATAGCTATTTTGCAATATCGTCGAAAAAAAATAGAAAAAATAAATCAACCATCTGAAGTGGAGTTGATCAAAGTCCTGAGTGAAAAATATCAAGTCCCTTTTGTCATTAATGATGATTTGGCGTTAGCAGAACAATTTGGTTTAGGTGTGCATCTAGGGCAGTCCGATGGTGAAATTACTGATGCGATTAAGCGTTTACCCCAAGGAGTAATTATCGGACGTACTTGCTTAAACTCATTAGACTTGGCAGCAAAAGCAATTTCTGAAGGCGCGACTTATGTAGCATTTGGTGCTGTCTATGCGACATCAACTAAACCAGAAGCGGGCAATGTGGGAATCGAAGTCATTAAACAGGCTCAACAAAAATATGATGTGCCAATTTGTGCGATTGGAGGTTTAACTGTTGAAAATTCTCAAGTCGTGATAGAGGCTGGAGCAAGCCTTTGTGCAGTAATTAGTGATATATTAGGGCGATCAACAGCCGAAATTCCTGCTCGTGTCAGCGCATGGGCGAAATTATTTGCATAATTCTGTGTGTTCACAAGTTGGGACTTTAGTCAATCCCCATTATTTCGATTTAGGTTGAGCCTCATATGAGTTTATCTCCAAAGCAAGAACAGTTATTTAAACAGGCGAATAAACATATTCCAGGTGGCGTAAATTCACCTGTACGTGCATTTAACGGTGTAGGCGGTACGCCAGTTTTTATTGAGAAAGCGAAAGGTGCGTACCTGTGGGATGTTGATGGCAAACGATATATTGACTATGTAGGTTCATGGGGACCAATGATCTTAGGTCATGCACATCCTGATATTATTAAAGCGGTGCAAATCGCAGCTGAGGATGGCTTAAGTTTTGGTGCGCCAACCGTGCATGAAACTACTTTAGCAGACACGATTTGCGAAATTATGCCTTCAATCGAAATGGTTCGTATGACCAGTTCAGGAACTGAAGCGACAATGACCGCAATTCGCTTGGCACGTGGTTATACAGGACGTGACAAGATTGTGAAATTCGAGGGTTGTTATCATGGTCACTCTGATTCGTTATTAGTTAAAGCAGGTTCAGGTTTACTTACTTTGGGTGAGGGAGAGCCGACTTCTAAAGGTGTACCTGTTGATTTTGCAAAACATACTTTAACTTTGCCGTATAACAATATTGAAGCATTGAACGAGTGTTTTAGTAAGTTTGGTCATGAGATTGCAGGTGTAATCATTGAACCTGTAGCAGGCAACATGAATTTAGTAACGCCGATTGACGGGTTCTTGCAAGCAATTCGTGATGTGTGTGATGAATATAAATCAGTCTTCATTATTGATGAAGTAATGACAGGTTTTCGTGTTGCTCTTGGTGGAGCACAATCAGTCTATAAGGTAAAACCAGATTTAACGACTTTAGGTAAAATCATTGGTGCAGGATTACCAGTGGGTGCTTTTGGTGGTAAACGTGAAATCATGGAGTGTATCGCACCGCTAGGCGGCGTGTATCAGGCAGGGACATTGTCAGGAAATCCTTTGGCAATGCGTGCGGGTATTGCGATGTTTAAGCATCTACGTGAACCTGAATTCTATGACAAATTAGCTGCACAATTAGAAAAACTGCTTGCTGGTTTACAAGTTGCAGCAGATGAAGCTGGTATTCCATTCAAAACTCAGCAAGTAGGTGGAATGTTTGGTTTGTATTTCACGGATCAAGATGACATCACAAGTTTTGATTCCATGTTAGCCTGTGATGTGGGTGCGTTTAAGAAGTTCTTCCATGGCATGTTAAAGCGTGGCGTATATCTTGCACCATCTGCATTTGAAGCAGGATTTATTTCTTCAGTACACTCTGATCAAGATATTGCAGAAACGATTCAAGCTGCAAAAGAAACATTTGCTGAAATGAAAGCTTCTGGTTAATTTCAGATATCAGGAAACACCATGACTATTGTTGTGGTGTTTTTTAGATATGTAATAAAAAATTAGAATTAAATCGATTTTTTCATTGTATTTCTAGTCTAAGCTTTTTATGATTGCCCGCTTGTTTTCATCGAGTCGTTGGAAGGCTACCTTGAGTGATTTTCTAAGTGAACATTTGATTCATCGTGATGAAGATTTTATGGTGATCCATAAACCCGCAGGGCTACTCACCGTACCTGGAAAAACACCTGATTTGCAAGATTGTTTAATCAATCGCTTATTAAAACTAGAGCCAAAAACTTTACTGATTCACCGTTTAGATCGGGATACTTCAGGAATACTCGTTTTTGGTTTATCTAAATTTGGGCAGAGTCATATATCTCGCCAATTCCAAGATCGTCAAACCTCAAAAATTTACCAAGCTTTGGTTGCTGGACATCTCGAAGGTGAAGGTATCGTCGATATACCAGTGATTTATGATCCAAGTCGTCCGCCATTGCATATCGTTGATGCATCGCATCACAAACCAGCATTAACAGAATGGCAAGTCATCGAACATCTAGAAATTAATGGACATCCTGTAACCCGAGTCCAACTCGTTCCGATTACAGGTCGTTCGCATCAGCTTCGTGTGCATATGCAGTATTTAGGTCACCCGATTCTAGGTGATACTTTGTATGCTACGCCAGAACAACAACAGCTTTATGATCGTTTGTGTTTACATGCGACAGAACTAAGCTTCACTCATCCTAAAACAGCTCAGCAGTTGACATTCAATTGTCCTGTACCGTTTTAGCCCAAAACTTTTTTATGAAACATGATGTGATGCGCGCTATTTGAACGCGCTTTGTGTCAAAATACATATCGTTGAAAACTACATAAAATGCATTAATTCTTCGTTGAATTAGGCACTACAATATGTAGGCTAACTTGAGATAAAGGTGGAAAAATTGCAGCAGTTTGCTATTGGTCAACGTTGGTTATCAGATACAGAAACTGAACTAGGTTTAGGCGTTCTTATTGATGTGGATGAACGTTCTATCAGCATTTTATTCCCCAAAAGTGATGAAACACGTGTGTATGCACGTAACAATGCACCTTTATCTCGTATCATTTTCAATGTAAACGATGAAGTGCAAGATCAAGAAGGCACCAAGTGGATTGTTGAAGCAATCGAAGATCGTCATGGAGTGCTTCGTTATGATGTTGTTCGTACTTTAGAAAATGGCGAGCAAGAACGAAAATCATTGAATGAAACACGTATTGGTGCGCAAATTCAGCTTTCAAAACCTTTAGAGCGTTTGCTTGCTAGTCAAATTGATTATAAAGAATGGTATGACCTTCGTATCGAAGCGATGCTATTACAAGCGCAAATGCATACTAGTCCTTTACGTGGTTTCCTTGGCGCTCGTGTTGGATTGATTCCACATCAACTTTATATCGCTCACGAAGTGGGTAAGCGTTTTGCGCCACGTGTTTTGTTAGCAGATGAAGTGGGGCTAGGTAAAACCATTGAAGCTGGTTTAATCATCCATCAACAATTAAAAACGGGTCGCTCAGAACGTATTCTGATTTTGGTTCCTGATTCATTGCAGTATCAATGGATGATTGAAATGCGCCGTCGTTTCAATTTGCAATTTTCACTTTTCGATTTAACACGTACTGCTTCGATAAAAGAACACGATCCTGATCTCAATCCATTTTTAACTGAGCAATGTATTATTGCCAGTGTTGATTTGATGGTTGACCATGAAGACTTACGTGAGCAAGCCGTAGAAGCTGGCTTTGACTTACTCGTCGTAGATGAAGCACATCACTTAATGTGGAGTGAAGAAGACGGCGGTAATGATCGGTATGATTTAGTAGAAGAACTCGCTGAACAAACAGCAGGTATGCTTTTGCTTACTGCCACACCAGAGCAACTAGGTGTAGAAAGTCACTTTGCGCGACTTCGTTTGTTGGATCCACAACGTTTTAGCAGTTTAGATCGCTTCCTCGACGAAGAAGAACAATATCAGCATACTGCGAAAATAGCAGAAGTATTGATGTCTGACGAGGCATTGACTGAAGAGCATTTGGTCGCACTTGACGGCTTATTGGGTCATCGCATTGATGATCAGCCAGAACAACGTATGCGAGCGATCCATGAGTTACTAGACCGTCATGGTACAGGTCGTATTTTATTCCGTAACACCCGTGAAGCGATTCAAGGTTTCCCAGGTCGTGACTGTCAACCTGCACCATTGCCTGCACCAGAAGACTGGTCTTTTGACGGCAAAATGCGAGAGCAAATGTGGCCTGAAGAGGGACAGCTCGATGGTTCTTGGATGGAAACTGATCCTCGTGTGCCTTGGTTGATGGAAGTACTGCGTAAAGATCTCAAGCACAAAAAAGTATTGTTGATCGCACGTAGTGGACCTGTAGTTGAAGCTTTAGAGAATGCCCTACGTTTACATGCGGGCATTCGTACAGCAATGTTCCATGAAGGCATGAGCTTATTAGAGCGTGACCAAGCCGCCGCATATTTTGCTGAAGATAGTTATGGTGCTCAGATTTTACTGTGCTCTGAAATTGGTTCAGAAGGGCGTAACTTCCAGTTTGCCAGTGATTTAATTTTATTTGATTTGCCTGCAAACCCTGATGTGCTCGAACAGCGTATTGGTCGACTAGATCGTATTGGTCAAGAAAACCGTATCCAAATTCATGTGCCATATTTGGTAGGCACCGCTCAAGAGCGTATGTTCCGTTGGTACAACGAAGCACTTAATATTTTCAGCAATATCTCTCCAACTGCGCAAACCTTGCAAGAGAACTTTATTGTTGAGTTGAAAGATTGTTTGCTTGCTGATCAAGGTCAGACTTTTGAAGATTTACTTGAAGAGGTGAATGTACAACGTCAAGCTTTGGAAGCTGAATTACAAGCTGGTCGCGACAGATTGCTAGAATACAATTCATGTCGTCCAGTGGTTGCACAAGGTATTGTACAAGCACTCGAAGATTATGATGACAATACGACTTTGCCGATGTTTGTTAAACGTTTTATGTCATCTACCAATATCGATTTTGATGAGCAAAGCAATGGTACTGTAATCATTAAGCCTACTGATCAAATGCAAGTTCAAGGTTTGACCTTAGACGAAGAAGGTATGACAGCGACTTTCTACCGTGATCAGGCTCAGATTCGTGAAGATGCGCAGTATTTGACACTTGAGCATCCATTTATTGAAAGTGTGATGGAAATGATCCGCACACAATCATTTGGTAGTACCAATGTTGCGTTGTTGAAATCAAATGCATTAAAACAAGGTTCAGTTCTGTTGGAAGTTTGGTTTAAGGTGGATGTGGTTGCACCAAAAGCCCTGAACTTACCATCAAGCCTTCCAAAGCAGTTGATCCGTGTTTTATTGAGCGAAAATGGTCAAGATTTATCTGCCAAGATTGATCCAAGTATTTTACGTCCATACTTGCACCATTTAGATGGTAATAGCTGCCGTCAGGTGGTGAAAGCGCGCCGTGATGTGATTGAGACACGTTATGCTCAAGCTTTGGATATTGCTAAAACATCGTTACCTGAATTGATGCAGCAAGCGAAAGAGCACTACAGTAGTAAATGGCAATATGAAATTGACCGTTTAACTTATCTGAAGCAATTCAATCCAAGTATTCGCCAAGATGAAATTGAGCGTTTACAGAAATTCCAAAAAGAAGGTTTAGGACTACTTGATGGACTTTCTGTTACCCCAGAAGCGATTCAAGTACTGGTTGTGGTTAAACCATAATTAGCGCTGATAAAAAAGAGGACTGAATTGTCCTCTTTTTTGTCTTGAATAAACTAAACTTAGTTTTGGTCAATATTGGCTTCTAAGAACCATAAATACTGATCTAAGTCTTCTAAAGCTGCATGAATAATATCTTCAGAAATTGGGTCTTTAATATCTTCAATCGTATCACGTAGATGATTTGCGACTACACCATAACGATCTGCCAATTCTTTCAAGTGGTCTTGTACAGCATGAATCGCGACAGGATACGGTTTAAGATGTGAACTTTCAGCAACTGTTTGGGTTGTACCCAATGCTGTTCCACCAATTTGCACAGCACGCTCAGCGACATTGTCTAGATGGGTAATGATTGAGGTGCGGAACATATCTAACATTTCATGGACTGCAATAAAATTACTACCACGCATATTCCAATGTGCTTGTTTAGTAAGTAGTGATAAATCAATCAGATTAGCAAGAATTTGATTTAGAATTTTGACCGTTGCTTCTTTAATCGAATCATCTAAATTATTACGTGTATATACTTTTAGAGCTGCTGAAGAATTCATAGTTACCTCATTCAATTATTGTATGTGAAATTTGATGAATTAAACGAATGATCTATTTCAAGTTTCAGCTTAACCCGCGCTCTGCAGAAGGAGTGTTTTAATTCTTAACCCTTTTGTAAATTATGGTGAGTTTAAATATTTTTTCTATTGTAATTACATGGTGTTAGAGTAAGGTTGAACTAAGCATGATTTAAATAATCAACCAAAAAGTAAATTAAGACTTTGCCTGAAACTTCTGTTTATGAGATGAGTATAAAAACAATGGAAAATGAAAAAGATAGACCTACAATCGTCATTAATGATCATCCTGAACAGGCCCATATAGAACGTTTAAAGGAAAAGCTTAGATATAAACAAGCCTTAAGAGAAAATTCTAGGAAAATTGATCATAAGCATGTACGACTAAATATTCAGGCAGATGCTTTGCCAACCAAAACGTATTTTATTATGAATGCCTTAGCAGCAGTGATTGCTGGTTATGGATTGTTGGCAGACTCAGCCGCAGTTGTAATAGGAGCAATGCTGGTTGCAATGATGTTGGGGCCCATTTCAGGAATTGCACTAGCATTTATTGATAATCGGTGGATTCTATTACAAACCGCTCTGAAAACCCTAGCACTGGGCGTGGTGATGATTTTTAGTATTGGTGTCGTATTGGGTTTGATTAACTTCAATATGCCTTTAACTAGTGAAATTTTATCTCGAACTCAGCCGACAGTAATTGATTTGATGATTGCCTTAGCAGGCGGTGCAGCAGGAGCGTTTGCTTCAATTTCACCAAGATTATCTGTAGCGGTGGTTGGTGTTGCTGTGGCGACTGCATTGGTTCCACCATTAGTGGCAAGTGGCATATTGTTAGCCCATGCGGAATTACGTCATTCAGCAAATGCATTTTTATTGGCTTTAACCAATATGGTTGCTATTCAGATTAGTTCTTCACTCGTGTTGTGGATTGCAGGTTTCAGACGTGGTTCAAATGAACAAGTACAAAGTAATGTTTTGGAATTTATCAAAAGAAATGCAATCAGCTTAATTTTCCTTTTGATACTCGCAATTTATTTATCTGCTAATTTCATACATATGTTGCAAAAACAAATGTATGAAACTAAATCTAAAACTGCGATTGAGCAATTACTAAATCAAAAAAATAATATTATCGACACTATTCAGTTCGAGCAGCAAAAGCAATACACCTTAATCCGAGTTGTCGTGCGAGGGGATACGGTACCTACGCTCAGTCAAATCAAGCAACTGAATCAGATGATGCCAGCAGATGATCGAAGTAATCCGACTGTCGTGCAGGTTCGATTTATTCCTGTACAAATTATTGAAGAGCAAATTCGCTTTAATACTGAGATTTCACCCGATGAGGCGAAGCGGCTTGTCGTGCAGTGATGAACAAGTATTATCGAATACTTGATTCATCTAAATGACGTGCACCTTCCAAGATCATACGAATCATAATCATGGTTTGTTCAGCAACTTCGGTGCGCTGTTCAGCAGGTATCTCAATAACTTTTGCACCCATATTAAATACGAGTTGTGTAATCGCTTTTGCGGCAATATCAGCATGACTAATTTTGCCATTATTCATTTGTTCTAAGCGGATTAGATCTTCTTGGAGTTCTTGTTGGAAAAAATTGAGTTGGCGATCAACAGCAGCTTTGTACGATGTTGAACCTGTATAACCTTCACGCAACAACAAACTTAAGTTGCCTTCATCTGCATCCAATTGCTGGATAAAGACTTCAACAGAACTGCGAATAATACTTTGTTGTTTAGAGGCTTGCAGTCGAGCTTCACGAATGATACGGCGCAATACCAAACCAGAGCGGTCTATCAATGCAATCGCAAGTTCATCAATGTCTTTGAAATGACGATAAAAGCTATTTGGTGCAATCCCTGCTTCACGGGCTATCTCACGAAGACTAAGAGAAGCGATACTTTTTTGAGGACCGATCAAGTTTAAGGTCGCTTGGAACAATTCCTCACGCGTAATCGTTGCTTTTCTACCAACCGAACGTACTTGAGATTTCATTTGGATGACATCTTGTTCATTTACTGTGTCATTGCCAAGCGGTAAAAAAGAAGAATGAACCATTGTTTTCAAAATATAAGTTAGCTAGTCAGGATTATAGCTGTTGTACATAGACTTGTGAAATGTAAATTTTTATACGAGTGTATATACAAATATATATACATATGTATAATAATTAAAAAACGATCAGAGTTCCCGATCATGCAAGCACTCCAAAAGAGAACTTCATTATTTAATTCATTGGTTCTAAGTGTAATAGCACATCACGATGCTGATTTTTGGTTGCAAAAAGTTAACCCTTTATGGTCAATCAGTCAGTCCCTAGCACGTGTCGTAAAAAAACAAGTTGTAGCAAAAGATACAGTTAGCCTTATTTTAGAATGTAATCGTCTTGTAGCACGTGGACTCGCAGGGCAACACCATCCTGTAACGGTTGAAATTGCAGGTCGTCATTACGAACGGACATATAGTCTGATGCAGTTAGATGCTGATCATCTGTGCTTAACAGTCAAAAAAGTTGATCAAGGTTTGGTCAGTTCATGGTTGGTCGAAAAAAGCCAAGTTGGAGATATCCTTCGTTTGGGACAACCATATGGTGATATGCAACAGAGTATTCAGACACCAAAGTTACTTTTACTCGCTGCGGGCAGTGGTATTACACCGATGTTGAGCTTGATCGAAAGTTTGAGTCAGACCAAGCAATTGAACAAAACACCTGTACAACTTATGTACTGGGTCAAAACTCATCAGGACGCTGCATACACAGATTATTTAAAAGAGATCGCAGAAAACTTTCCAAATTTCTGTTATCAGATTTTCTATACCCAAGAACAAGATCAACGCCTAAACCAAAATCATGTCGAAACTTTGGGTGCGTTAAATGAAATTACCGTTTACGCATGTGGTCCCTCAGGATTTGCTTCAACAGCAGAATCTTTATTTGCTGAGGCTGCCGTCGTACAGACTGAGGCTTTTAGCTTAAGTCAATTTAGTGCTGAGCAAACAGATATTGGCTTCATTAATGTCACGTTGACTAAGTCCAATAAAACAGTCGCCATTCCTAAAGGTCAGTCCATTTTATCGAGCTTAGAACAGCAAGGTATCAAGCCAAATCATGGTTGTCGTATGGGAATTTGCAACAAATGTGCCTGTACTAAAGCCCAAGGTGCGACAAAGAACTTGCTGAATGGTGCTGCAAATCAAGAACCGACTCAGTTATTAAAAATTTGTGTGAATTCAGCTCAATCAGATCTTGTGATTGATCTATAAGAGAGATAAAGATTATGAACATGCCTGTTAAAGTTCAATATTTTGAAAATCCAAAAAACCGTGATTTAACTGCTGCTGAGTTAGATGCTTTTGCCCGTGAATTAGACCAAATCAAACAAGAAGTACTAAATGATTTAGGCGAGAAAGACGCGAAGTATATTCGTCGAGTTTATGCGTCTATTCGATATAGTAGTTTCTTAGGTCGCGCATTACTCTTTGCTGGATGGTTTCCACCAGCTTGGCTATTAGGTACTGGCTTATTAGGCTATGCCAAAATCATGGAAAATATGGAATTGGGTCATAATGTGATGCATGGACAATATGACTGGATGAATGATCCAAAATTTAATGGTCAAACATACGAGTGGGATACAGTTGGGACATCGGATAACTGGCGTCAAACTCATAATTATAAACATCATACTTATACCAATGTTAAGGGGATGGATGATGATGTAGGTTATGGGGTATTTCGTTTATTTCCAGAACAACGTTGGACTAAATTTACTTTAATTCAACCAATTTATATCGTGCCATTTAGCTTATTGTTCCAATGGGGTGTTGCAATTCAAAATCTTGAATTAGGTAAAGTTGTCTACAAGCGTAAGACCATGGACGAGTTTAAGCAGGAATGGAAACCTGTGCAAAAGAAAATCGCGAAGCAACTGTTTAAAGATTATGTGTTTTTTCCATTGATTGCTGGTCCATCGGCGATTCCTGTTTTCACGGGTAATCTTGTTGCCAATGGTCTTCGTAATATCTGGACATTTAGTATTATTTTCTGCGGACATTTTACTAAAGATGCTGAAGTTTTCCCTAAAGCAGTTCTACAAAATGAAAGCCGTGGTCATTGGTATATGCGACAAATACGCGGTTCGTCAAATTTAACAGGATCGGAGGCTTTTCATATTTTGACGGGACATTTGAGCCATCAAATTGAACATCATTTGTTCCCAGATATTCCTGCACGCCGTTACCGTGAAATCGCACCAAAAGTTGAAGCGGTTTGTAAAAAATATGGTTTGAATTACAACAATGCAAGCTTTGTAAAGCAATTTGGCGAAGTTGTGGGACGTATCTTCAAATATGCATTACCTTTTTAAAAGTAATCCCTGATTCAAAAAAAGCCCCGATATTTTTTATATCAGGGCTTTTTTTATTTCTTTTTAGAAATCCACATTGTAATTTTTGCGTGGAAAACTTTTTCATTGGCTTTGTCGAAAACATCGACATTCACAAGATATTCACCTGCTTTATCCCAATCATAATTTTGTTCAACAGGTGAGGCAATTGCGATCAAATCAGTTTCCGCTTTTTTCAAATATTCAACAGTCATTCCTTTAGGAATCCAACGATGTGTTGCAGGAACGGTAACTTCGGTCATTGTTCCTCCGGCAAGTTCAGCCATATTACACATCGCGATCGCGTGTACAGTTCCTATATGGTTGAGCACTGAACGTTTTTTCTTAATCGAAATTTTGCACGAATTCGGCTTTAGTTCTTCAAATAGCGGAGAAATACTACTGAAATATGGTGCTTTTAGGCAAAGCATGCGTGTAAATGTCCATTTGCCTGCGGGTAAAGCAGAAGCTTTATTCCACAATTCTAGAGTTGAAGCCATATTAAATTACCTTAATGGAAAACAGAATTTAATTCTTTTACAGAATATAATTCTGTTTACAAATTATGGTCAAGTCATTCACAATAGTTCCGACAATCGGTGAACTCAAATTGAATATGCAAACGGCTCAACAATTATTAGAAAGGTTGTATCCTCAACGAAGATCTTTATTAAAGCGTCAAATATTATTTGATGCGTTATCGTGTTTTTTAGAGTTTGGATTAGATGCCACTAGCATTGAGATGATTAGAGAACGTTCAGAAAGCAGTGTAGGAGGGATCTATCATCATTTCAAAAATAAAGAGGGTGTAATTGCCGCTTTAGTGTTTGCAGCTTTAGATGATCAATCAAGATTAAGAGATCAATACTTAGAGCAGACGCAATCTTTAAAAGAACTGATCTATAGCTTGATTTATAGTTATGTTGATTGGGTTGCTGATCAGCCAGAGTTCGCTAAATTTTTATTACTTGCACATTACAGTGTGATGAAAGGTGAACACCGTTCGGTTCTAATTGAAAAGAATAAGCTCAGAAATAAAACGCTACGCAACTACATTTCACAGTATTCTGAAGCATCTTTATTGAAATCAGCTCCAGCAGAGTTAATGATGTCTTTAGTGATTGGTGCAACAGAAAACTATTGCCGTGCTTGGTTATTTGAAAAGGTTGATACGAATCCGAAAATTTATCGGGAAATGTTGGCTAAAGCTGCATGGGATTCTTTACAAAACTTAGCTGAGATAGAGTGAAGAAAAGGCATATTACATGCCTTTTCTTGTATTTATGCCCATTCAAAAATTATTTGAATTGAATCGAACCATTAGCATTTACGATAATTTTTGACTCACCCGCAGCCATATCTTGAGCAGGAGCAGCTTCTGCCATTGCAAATTTTGCAACGCCACCACGCATCATGGGTTGAGGGAAGTAATTGCTCGTATTTAAATTTAAACTGACAAGATTATATTGTGCTTTGTTCCACGCTTGCGTGATTGATAGAGCACGCTGTTGAAAGTTTTTAGAAGCCTCAATCATTAACTCATTTTCAACTTTCTTTCGTTGCTCATCAGATACGGTAAAGTTAATAGATTGAGTTTGAAAATTTTGTTGCAGTTCACTGAATAGCTGACTTGCCGCCTTGAAGTCCTTACTTTCTAACTGGATTTCTGCACGTGCACGCCATTCTTTTAATTTATTGTTGTCATTGTCATAAATAGGATAAGTGCTTTGAGCACCCGTTTCGACTTTGACTTGAGGATATTTTCGAGAAAGAGCTTGAGCTTGATTCATCAGTTGATTGATTTGATTGGAGAGTTCGGCAGGTTGCTTATGACTCTTTTCGATGTACAGAACAGCCTGCATTTGATCATTGGCAACTTGGCGTGATGCATCAGCTTGGATATTGACGATATTATAGTTTAATTGGTTGGAATCTTGGGCAAATGCGCTTGAACTGAGAGCTGCACCTAACATCATCGAAGCGAGTGCTAAAGTACGCATAAATTTTTCCTTAAAGTGACGATTAACAAATTATTTTTACAACTTTCATATTAAAAAGAACTGATGTTGAACTTCTGCAGATTTTGTGGTGTCTTTGTAATAAATTTGAGATGTTTTGCAATAAGAAAATAAAATAAAAATATTTAAATAATAAATAGTTATGATGGTGATTTTGACCATTTATCTAAAAATTAATATGTAGATAAAAAAAGCATACTTTCTTTCGCTTGTCACATAGTATGATGATAATTCATCATAGTTAATTGAAAGAAACATTTTTTCAATAATATTAGATGAATGTCAGGCATAAAAAGAGTTTATTTTATTTCAAAATTAGGTATCATCTCGCACCTAGTTGAAAGATATAAAACATTTTGTCTGCACTAGATTCTAAAAAGCACCGAGTCAAACGACCGCAAGTCACCAGACTTATTTCTTTTACCCATATCAGAGATGGTAATTCGATATGAGCGTTACTTCCGTAAACCCTGCCGCTAATGCATCCAACGAATATTATTTGACTCGCCAAAGTCAGATGGAATCAAATGTTCGTAGTTATCCACGTAAATTACCGTTAGCGATAGCGAAAGCACAGGGCTGCTGGGTTACAGATGTTGAGGGTACTCAATACCTCGACTGTTTAGCTGGGGCAGGAACATTGGCTTTAGGTCATAATCATCCTGCGGTGATTCAAAGTATTCAAGATACATTGGCAAGTGGTTTGCCTTTGCATACTTTAGACTTAACGACTCCTTTAAAAGATGCTTTTACTGAAGCACTTTTGGCTTACTTGCCAGGCGGTAAAGAAGAATATTGCTTACAGTTCTGTGGACCATCTGGTGCAGATGCTACAGAAGCGGCGATTAAACTTGCTAAAACATATACTGGTCGTAGTTCTGTGATCAGTTTTTCAGGTGGATACCACGGTATGACTCATGGTTCACTGTCTATGACAGGTAACTTGAGTGCTAAAAATGCCGTGAATGGTCTTATGCCTGGCGTTCAGTTTATGCCATATCCACATGAATATCGTTGCCCACTTGGTTTAGGTGGTGAAGCGGGTGTTGATGCTTTGACTTACTTCTTTGAAAATTTCATCGAAGACGTTGAAAGTGGTGTAACGAAACCTGCTGCTGTGATTCTTGAAGCAATTCAAGGTGAAGGCGGTGTCGTAACTGCACCTGTTAAGTGGTTACAAAAAATTCGTGAAGTGACTGAAAAGCACAACATCGTTTTAATTTTGGACGAAGTTCAAGCTGGTTTTGCACGTTCAGGTAAAATGTTTGCCTTTGAACATGCAGGTATCGAGCCTGATGTTGTGGTGATGTCAAAAGCTGTAGGTGGTGGTTTACCATTAGCAGTGCTTGGTATTAAGCGTAAGTTTGATGCTTGGCAGCCAGCAGGTCACACGGGTACTTTCCGTGGCAACCAGTTGGCAATGGGTACAGGTTTAATGGTTCTAAAAACTATTTCTGAACAAAACCTAGCTCAAAACGCGCAAGAGCGTGGTGATTTCTTACAAGCTG
The DNA here is from genome assembly GCF_000368765.1 of Acinetobacter junii CIP 64.5. Taxonomy (GTDB): domain Bacteria; phylum Pseudomonadota; class Gammaproteobacteria; order Pseudomonadales; family Moraxellaceae; genus Acinetobacter; species Acinetobacter junii. The sequence continues at coordinate 842,959 of NZ_KB849655.1, read as the reverse complement.
AATTCAAAAAGTTAGCTCAAGAATTCCCATGTATCGGTAATGTCCGTGGTCGTGGTTTGATGATCGGCGTTGAAATCGTTGATGAGCGTAAACCAGCTGACCATATGGGTTCACTTCCTGCTGATGCACAATTAGCTGCGGCAATTCAAACCGCTTGTTTCAACAATAAACTTTTACTTGAGAAAGGTGGTCGTAACGGTACTGTAATTCGTTTACTTTGCCCACTTATCATCAATCAAGACGAATGTGTTGAAGTAGTTGCACGCTTCAAAAAAGCGATTGCAGAAGCTTTAAAAGCAGTACGAGGCTAATCCATGGTTGATTTTGCAGAACATCGTAAAGCGTTACTCTGCAATGATGCACAATCCATTGCTGACTATCAGTCAGCAATGGGCGAAGCGGTTAAAGCCGTTTCAGCATGGTTGCAAAATGATAAAATGTACACAGGTGGAAGTATTAAAGATTTGCGTGCAGCAATTTCTTTTAATCCATCAAAAGAAGGTTTAGGTGTACAACAATCATTACAACGTATGGTTGAGCTTTTCCTCAACAAAAGTTTAAAAGTACATCATCCACACTCACTTGCACATTTGCATTGCCCAACGATGGTGATGAGCCAAATTGCGGAAGTGTTAATCAATGCAACGAACCAATCTATGGATTCATGGGATCAAAGCCCAGCGGGTTCATTGATGGAAGTTCAGCTTATTGATTGGTTACGCCAAAAAGTGGGCTATGGCGCAGGTCAAGCAGGTGTATTCACTTCAGGTGGAACACAGTCTAACTTGATGGGTGTATTGCTTGCACGTGACTGGTGTATCTCAAAAAACTGGAAAGATGAAAATGGTAATCCATGGTCTGTTCAGCGTGATGGTATTCCTGCAGAAGCAATGAAAAACGTCAAAGTCATTTGTTCTGAAAATGCACACTTCTCTGTGCAAAAGAACATGGCAATGATGGGGATGGGCTTCCAGTCAGTTGTGACTGTTCCTGTCAATGAAAATGCGCAAATGGATGTCGATGCACTCGAAAAAACCATGGCACATCTTCAGTCTGAAGGCAAAATCGTTGCTTGTGTTGTTGCTACAGCGGGTACGACAGATGCTGGTGCAATTGATCCTCTCAAGAAAATCCGTGAAATTACCAATAAATTTGGTTCTTGGATGCATATTGATGCTGCTTGGGGTGGTGCGCTGATTCTTTCTAATGATCATCGTACAATGCTTGATGGAATTGAATTGTCAGACTCAATCACACTTGATTTCCATAAGCATTATTTCCAAAGCATTAGTTGTGGCGCTTTCTTGTTGAAAGACGAGGCTAACTATCGCTTTATGCATTATGAAGCTGAGTATTTAAACTCTGCTTATGATGAAGAGCATGGTGTACCTAACCTTGTGTCTAAATCATTGCAAACGACTCGTCGTTTTGATGCATTGAAATTGTGGATGACAGTTGAAGCATTAGGTGAAGAGCTTTATGGTTCAATGATCGACCACGGTGTGAAATTAACACGTGAAGTTGCAGACTACATCAAAGCAACCGCAGGTCTAGAATTGTTGGTTGAACCACAATTTGCTTCTGTTCTGTTCCGTGTTGTTCCAGAAGGTTATCCAACTGAGTTTATCGATAGTTTGAACCAAAACGTTGCAGATGAATTATTTGCACGAGGTGAGGCGAATATTGGTGTGACTAAAGTTGGTCAGGTTCAATCATTGAAAATGACAACTTTAAGTCCAGTTGCAACGCTTGAAAACGTTCAAAATCTTCTTGCGCTTGTGCTTGCAGAAGCTGATCGTATTAAAGATGCAATCGTTGCTGGTACTTATGTTCCTGCGATCGATTAATTGCAATTTAATTTGATATACCAATAAAAAAGAGGTCTTTGAAAGACCTCTTTTTTATTTATAAATTTATATAAAGTAATATTAAGCTGCAAAAATTGGACTGAATCCCATTTTTCGCAATAGTTTTCGATACATGCTTGAACTGCGATCGGCTGGAAAATGAGCTTCCATAGAGAGATCTAATGGAAGATATTCAGGTTTTTGCGTCTCGACAATTAGTCTGTCTTCTTCAAATATAGCTAAGTTAAATTTATAAGCATCTTCAACAGGGAGATCTTTATCATAATTCCGACAGATTGGAGCAAATAAGCGCGTTTGACGAGCAGATACAGGACTCGCTGCATTCATAATTACTTGCTTACTATTGTGGGGAAAATGGATAGTTAGTGTTGCAGTGAAAGGAAGACTGATTTCGAAATGTCTTAGCCATTGAAAACCTTCTTTGCCACGTTGGTCAATCCCAATTGGATAACGACCAACACTGCTGAGATAGTCTGCATCAAAACCATAATTGGTCTCGGTTGTTATGTAATCAGGAACTTCAACATTGTCAGGATCACCAAAAGTATCAGGATGTACCCAAGCAAAATGAGCCACATCAATGAAGCCTTCTAGCTGACGACCAGCAAAACAATTTAAATCTACAAATGGACAAACCAGTTGTTGGAAATTTGAATCATCCCAATAGGGCATATGTGGAATATTGGGTTTTTCATTTAACGGAGCGGTTAAGCAACACCAGATCAACCCATATTTTTCAGTAGCGGCATATGTTTTTAAATGGAAGCGATCCGATATTTTATGCTGTGGGTGCGCAGGAATTCGATTGCATTTTCCATCTTCGCCAAAACGTAAACCATGATAGCGACAGACTATACCAAGACCATCATTGCGCCCTAGACTTAGAGGAACACCACGGTGAGGACAAGCATCCTTTGCAACAATAACTTGATCGGCTGTTTTATAAATTACTAATGGCATATCCAAGAGCATCGTAGCAGTAGGCTGTTCTGTAATATCACGTGCTAAGGCAATTGGATACCAGTGTTGTGAAAGTAAGTGCTAGTCATGCTCAGGAAAGGTCATATGGATCGGTAAATCTGGGTTAAATGTCGCAATTGTTTTGGTATTCATGATCTCAGCTTTCTATTCATTTAAAATGAATATAGATCAATACACTGTTCTAAGAAATTTCAATAAACTGAATAGATTGTTGATTTTTTTAGAACACACTCTTTATTTAGGTGTACTATTTTTGATCATTCGATGAGTTTAAAGAAATCTAAAAACATACTTTTAAATTCAAAAATGTTGGAATTGTTTGGTTTTTAGACCATATTTGAATTAATAAAATTGTCATACTATTTTGCTGTGGAAAAAATGCTTTAAATCTTAGTCGCAATATTTTTTCAATTAGGGTGTGTTGACACTTTTAGCTTAAAAAAATAGCGAAGTAGTAAAATCAAATCGCCAAACCCAATTTTACTATTCGCTATGCCTCGTACCATGCTGACAGATCAACACTGGCAAAAGTTGAAAACTATTTTGCGTAATTTATCTATTCATCACAACTCAAATTTACGTAATTTTATTGAAGCTATTCTCTATAGAATTAGAACAGGCTGTCCGTGGCGAGATATTCCTTCCTATTTCGGTCAATCAAACTCTATTTTCAAACGTTTTAATCGTTGGTCAAGCAGCGGTAAGTTGCTTAGATTATTCAAATTATTAGCATCATGCCCCGATATGGAGTGGATTTTTATTGATGGCTCTCACGTACGTGCTCATCAACATTCTGCCGGTATAGCGAATCAATCCATTTCTAAAAGTGTAGGAGGAAACTCCTCAAAAATACATTTGATTGTTGATTCACATGGCAATCCTATTGATTTCATGATTACCGATGGCACTACACATGACATCAAAGTTGCACCTGATTTAATAGCAACATTAGATTTAAAAGAGACAGAAGTGGTATGCGCAGATAAAGGCTATGATTCAGAACCACTGCGTGAGCAGATCAGAAAAAAAGGAACAAAAGCGAATATACCAAAGAAAATAAATAGCCAATCGAACAATGATCATATGGACTGGTATTTATATAAAATCAGGCATTTAGTTGAAAATATGTTTTGTAGATTAAAACAATTTAGAGGGATAGCTACTCGATATGACAAGCTCAAAAGAAATTATCAAAGTGCTGTTGCCTTAGCCTGTATATTTTTATGGCTACCTTTATAGGTTTAATTATGAACAGTAAATGTCAACAGACCCTAATGGATGCGTATTTCCTTTAAAAATCGAGCAGAGGATGTAATAATTCAATGAAATATTGCAGTTCTGCTGAAAATATCAATTTTTTAACGATAAAATTATTTATATATATGATTGATATTTATTAATATTTAATTAATTTTTACACCTCACATCAATTATCATCAAAGCGTCACAAAGTTGTAACCTATTTGTCATATTATCTGATCAAAATGCAGTTAACCAAAGTACAACACTTGAAGTTAAAAGAGTTGTAAATCAAATTGTATAAATGAGAGAAGACAGAATGCGCTTAAATCCACGTTATATCGCACTTGCATTAGCTGTATCTGGGGCAACTGTAGCAGGAACTGCTAACGCAGCTCGTGATACGATTCAAATTGCTGGTTCATCAACTGTATTACCTTATGCAAGTATTGTTGCAGAAGAATTTGGTAATACTTTCCCACAATTCAAAGCACCAGTTGTTGGTTCAGGCGGTTCTTCAGGTGGTTTGAAACAATTCTGTCAAGGTGTTGGCGACAACACAATTGATATCGCGAACTCTTCACGTGCTATCAAAGATACTGAAATCGCTGCATGTAAAAAAGCTGGCGTAAACCAAATCCAAGAAATCAAAATTGGTTATGACGGTATCGTATTTGCATCAAATGTAAAAAAAGCTGCGTATAAATTAAAACCTTATCACGTATTCACAGCATTATCTGCTCAATTACCTTCAAATGGTAAATTAGTTCCAAACCCATATACAACTTGGAACCAAATTGATAAATCTTTACCAAATGAGCCGATTACTTTAGTTATTCCTGCATCTAACCACGGTACGCGTGAAGTATTCCAAGAGAAAATGGTTGAAGCAGGTTGTGAAGCTTATGATTACTTCAAAAACTTAGACAAAGAAGCTCAGAAAAAAGCGTGCTCTACATTCCGTAAAGATGGTCGCGTAATCGAAATTGCTGGTGACTATACAGAAACTCTTGCTCGCTTAAAGACTTCACCAAGCGCTGTAGGTGTATTTGGTCTTGGCTTCTATGACTTGAACCGTGACAAGTTACGTGTTGCAACTGTAAACAACGTTGTTCCTTCTGAGAAGACAATTTTAAGTGGTCAGTACCCAGTTTCTCGCCCATTGTTCTTCTATGTGAAAGGCGAACACTTGAAGTCAATCAAAGGTTTACCACAATACGTAGAATACTTCTTAAACAAGAAAGTATCTGGTAAAGGCTCTAAGTTAGAAAAAGCTGGTTTGATCGCTTTGAGTGACAAAGAACGTGCAAAAATCCTTGCTGATTTTAAAGCTGGTAAAACAGTTAAATAAGTTTACTTAATAACGGAGGCTGGTGAGACTTAGGTTCATCGGCCTTTTTGTCTAGCTAAGTTTTTTCAAATGATGAAAGTTGAGAAAACAGTGGAGATTACATGAATCTGCTACTTATCGGTGTGTTATTAGCCCTTGTGGCAATCGCATATCAAATCGGGCTGAGCAAAAGCCGTAACCTAGCAGGTAAGGGGAATAACTCAGTAGCACTACATTCTCGTCCTGTGTATTACGGGGCTTTGGTTGCCTTGTGGTGTGGTATTCCTGCTTTTTTAATTTTGATAATTTGGAACTTGGTTGAGCCGAGTGTTTTACAACATATTATTTTTAACAATATCCCAGCATCCGTCAGTGCAACTTTAGATGAAGCAGGGCGTGATGTATTAATTGATCGTGTTCAAGCCATTGCTTCAGGTTTTGGTGTCACGGATCAAGCTGCGGCTTATGAAGTTGCTGCTGCACAACAATTAGCAAAATTTCAAACGATTGGGACTTTTGCTAAGTTAGCTGTAGTTATCAGTGTCGCGTTAGCTGGTTTAGTTTGGGCAAAGCGTAAAGTTAGTGAGCAATATCGTGCACGAAATCAGGTTGAAAAAACAATTAACGTTGCCTTGATTCTATGTTCTGGTGTTGCGATTTTAACAACTATTGGTATCGTTCTTTCGATGCTGACAGAAGCATTACATTTCTTTAAATTTGTCAGTCCTACTGATTTCTTCTTCGGTACAGAATGGAACCCAGGTTTCAGCACAACAGGAAATGCTGAAGGCAGTTATGGAATTTTGCCATTACTTTGGGGGACATTAATGGTCAGTGGTATCGCATTACTTGTTGCGGTTCCGATTGGCTTAATGATTGCAATTTACTTGGCAGAATATGCATCTCCAAAGCTACGTGCTTGGGCAAAACCAATTATTGAAGTATTAGCAGGTATTCCTACTATTGTTTACGGTGTATTTGCACTTATGGTCATCGGACCATTCTTCAAAATGGTAGGTGAAAGTGTTGGTATTAATATCAATGCGACAAGTGCTTTGACTGCTGGCTTTGTTATGGGAATTATGATTATCCCATTCGTATCATCATTATCAGATGACATCATTACTCAAGTTCCACGTTCACTCCGTGATGGTTCTTTGGGTTTGGGTGCTACAAAATCTGAAACGATTAGACAAGTTGTTTTACCTGCTGCACTTCCTGGTATTACAGGCGCATTTTTACTTGCTGTTTCTCGTGCTGTTGGTGAGACCATGATTGTGGTACTCGCAGCAGGGAATAGCCCATTACTACATGCAAACCCATTAGAAGCTGTTTCAACAGTGACGGTAACGATTGTAAAACAGTTAACTGGCGATACAGATTTCGCAAGTCCACAAGCATTGGTTGCATTTGCCCTAGGTTTAACGTTGTTTGTGATTACTTTGGGTCTAAACATTATTGCACTGTATATCGTGCGCAAATATCGTGAGCAATACGAATGAGTTCATCAAAGACATCTCCTTTGGATCCAAATGCGTTTGATCCTCAAGTGGCTGCTGAACAACGTGAACAGCGCAAAAAAGTTATCCAAAGCTCGTTGGCAAAACGTCATCGCAAAGAAAAAATGTTCCGTCTGGGTGGTTTCTCTGCAGTCGTGATTGGTTTGGCATTTGTGGCTTTACTATTCGGAAGTATTTTAGCGAGAGGCTTACCAGCTTTCTGGCAGAGTAGTATGACAGTTCCTGTTTATTTTGACCCTACGATCATTAATGCAGGACCGAAACCAAAACCAACTGCGGGTGAGTCGCCAGCTCATTTTGAAGAGCGCTTTGTTGCTTGGCAAACTGAGATGGGTATGGTGGATTGGGATGCATTGATCGTAAATGGTATTGTTGCTAAAGACCCAGCACTTGAGTCGCAACGTGATTATTTGACTGGTATGTATACTAGCTCTGAAGCATACCGTTTACGTGATATGGTTCTTGAAAATCCAGCATTAATTGGCACTAAGCAAGAACTTAAATTCTTGGCAGATGCCAATGTCGATGTATGGTTATCTGGAAATATTAATCGTTCATTGCCTGATGATCAGCAACAACTTGATCCAGAAGTACGTCAACTCGCTGATCAGTTAGAAGCAAAAGGGATCATTGAAAGTACGTTTAATACCAACTTATTTGTTAGCCCTGACTCTCGTAGTTCTCCTGCAATCAGTGGTTTGGCTGGTGCATTCATGGGTTCATTGTTCATGATGCTCATCGTGATCGTGATCTCTATTCCAATTGGGGTTGCAAGTGCCATTTATTTAGAAGAATTTGCGCCGAAGAATATGATGACAGACATCATCGAAGTAAATATTAATAACTTGGCTGCTGTTCCTTCGATTGTGTTTGGTTTGTTAGGTGCTGCTATCTTTATCGGATGGATGCAACTGCCACTTTCAGCTCCGTTGGTGGGTGGTTTGGTTTTAAGTCTAATGACACTGCCAACTGTAATCATTACCACACGTGCATCATTGAAGGCAGTACCACCATCTATCCGTCAAGCTGCATTAGGTTTAGGTGCATCGAAAGTACAAACAGTCTTCCATCATGTATTGCCACTCGCGCTTCCTGGCATTATGACAGGTTCGATTATTGGTGTAGCACACGCATTGGGTGAAACAGCGCCATTACTCCTGATTGGTATGAGTGCCTTCGTTGCAAGTGTTCCGACATCACCACTTGATCAAGCAACAGCATTGCCTGTACAAGTATATTTGTGGCAAGGTAATGAACTACGTAACTTCTTTGAAGGACGTACAGCAGCAGCGATTATTGTGCTTCTAGCATTGATGATTGGTTTAAACAGCCTTGCTATTTGGCTACGTAAGAAATTTGAAGTGCGTTGGTAATTGAGGAGAGTACAATGAATACGATTGAAATTATGAACGCATTAGAAAAGGATAAGTCAGTGAATCCACAGCAAACAGAATCGAATTCATCTGAAGCACAAGTTCAGCAATCTAATACTGCTTTTGTTTCTCAGTTTGAAACGGCTTCATCAAATAAAAAGCCTAAAAGCAATGAAGTAAAAATCATGACCAAAGATGTTCATGTTTACTATGGTGAAACTGAAGCGATTAAAGGTATTGATCTTGATATCTATCAAAATGAAGTGATTGCTTTTATTGGTCCATCAGGGTGTGGTAAATCGACTTTCTTGCGTACTTTGAATCGCATGAATGATACGATTGATACTTGTCGCGTAACAGGTAAAGTCACTCTAGATAATCAAGATATTTATGATCCAAATCTTGATGTGGTTCTACTACGTGCGCAAGTTGGTATGGTATTCCAAAAACCGAATCCATTTCCTAAATCAATTTTCGATAACGTAGCTTATGGTCCTAAGCTACATGGCTTAGCTCGTGATAAATACGATTTGGAAGAAATCGTTGAAAACAGTTTACGTAAAGCTGGTCTGTGGGAAGAAGTGAAAGATCGTTTGAGTCAGCCAGGAACAGGTTTGTCAGGTGGTCAGCAACAACGCTTATGTATTGCACGTACAATCGCAGTAAGCCCTGAAGTGATCTTAATGGATGAGCCGTGTTCAGCACTTGATCCAATTGCAACTGCGAAGATTGAAGAATTAATTTCTGAACTTTCCGAGCAATATACGATTGCCATTGTAACGCACTCAATGCAACAAGCAGCTCGTGTATCTGATCGTACTGCTTACTTCCATTTAGGTGATTTGATCGAAGTGAACTCAACTGAGAAAATATTTACTCAGCCAGATCATCAATTAACTGAAGCATATATTACAGGTCGTTTCGGTTGATATTTTTACAGTGAAAAGAAGAGCCTTCGGGCACTGCTGTCCCACAAATATCACAAGAAGAACCTCAATTGAGGTTCTTCTTGTTTTCGCCATTTTTTATCAGGCACAAAGAGTGACCTTAAAA
>NZ_KB849655.1:807745-832810 GCF_000368765.1 Acinetobacter junii CIP 64.5 | reverse complement strand
GCTGATCTTAATTTTTGCCCAGAGTGGTGCAGTTTAGCCAGACGTTCAAAATCTTGTCTTAGAATGGGTTTGAGTAATTGATGAAATACGGTATTCTGATGTGACAAAACCTGAGTCCTTTATAGTTAAAGTGTTTGTTTGCACTCATATTTTAACTATTTAGACTCAGGTTTTTTTATTTAAAGCAAACTATGGGACAGTAATGGCCTTCGGGCTCTTTTTTTTGTATAGGCAGATGAAAAAGAATCTATTTTTCAAAATCACTATTGAATTTTAACTCAACTGACCACATCTTAGACGGATAAAAGCCGAACTTAAGAGCACTTATTTTATGTTATTCCATTTACCTAAATTTCCTGCTGAGATTCGTATAAGTCATTTAAATGCGCGCGTGAATGAGCAAAGAAAAAGAATTACGCAAACAACAGCATCTCGTTTGGAACTTTTACAACTGGTGCAACAGCTTGCAAAAGAAGCGAAAATTCGTAAAAAAAATGATCAGAAAATTTATGTGCTCGATTTCAAAGGTGATGTACAAGCCTCTGCAGTAGATACGATTCGTGAGGAAATTACCCTTATTTTAGCAACCGCTAAAGCAGGGCACGATCGCGTTGTAGTTCGTTTAGAAAGTCCTGGTGGAATGGTACACGGTTATGGTTTGGCTGCTGCTCAGTTAGTTCGTTTACGTGATGCGGGCTTTAATGTGACGATCTGTGTAGACAAAGTAGCTGCAAGCGGTGGCTATATGATGGCTTGTATTGCCAATGAAATCATTACAGCACCATTTGCTGTGGTCGGTTCAATTGGTGTGGTTGCACAGGTACCAAACTTCAACCGTCTTTTAAAACAACATAATGTTGATTTTGAATTGTATACGGCTGGTGAGTACAAGCGTACTGTGACAATGTTCGGAGAAAACACACCTGAAGGCAAGGCAAAGTTCGAAGAAGAGTTGCAGCAAACGCATTCTTTATTCAAGCACTTTGTTGAAAAATATCGTCCTCAATTAGATATTTCAAAAGTGGCAACAGGTGAGCATTGGTATGGTGAAGATGCTCTCGCATTAAATTTGGTGGATAAGTTACAGACTTCGGATGAGTATTTACTTAGCTTGTTACCAAAACATGATGTATACGTGATCAATACTCGCAAACGTCCGACATTTGGTGAAAAACTTGGATTACAAGCAGCGCAAATGGCAGAAAGTTTAATTCCAGCAGTACTTGGGAAAATGACTGATACTCTAGTAAAAGCAAACAATACGCTCGTTCAAATGCGCGATCCTAAATTCTAAGTTAACATAGAAATCTTTAAACCAGCTTCGGCTGGTTTTTTGTTTTATGACATCTGATTTTAATTGATGGTCAATTAAATAAAATGACAAAACTCAGCTTTGAATAGATTGTTCTAAATGATTGCATTTGATATTTTAACGAACAGATTAAGTACTTAATTATTCATTAATCTAAAGTTTTTAAAATAAAATTGATCAGTGGGTATAATAATGACAAGAGTTATCGTTTCTTCAAAGACGAGCCTAAACATTTTACAAGATGGACAAATCAAGGATGTCATATTAAGTCAGCCATCTATTATTCAATTAGGTATAGACCAAGAGAGTATAAAATCCATCATCAAGCAAGGCGATGATTTAGTCATTACTTTAAAAAATGGCGAGAAAATAATCATTCGTGATTTTTACAATGAAATGAATGCCAGTGAGCATACATTGGCGCTGAGTAACGCTGATGGTAGCTACTCGATTGCCGAGTTCGATGATTCGGGCAAATTTGTTCGTTACACATCATCAAGTCAAGATGCACCTCAGGTTTCGACAGAGTTACCTACACAAGTCTCTTCAGTATCAGAACCAGCAGATGATCTTGGGATCACTAAATCGCAATTAATTAAAGGCGGATTAATAGCTCTGGCTGCTGAAGGTCTTTATCTGTTGGCAGTGAATGATGATGACGACAATAATAGTGATAAAAACGATTCGACGGATATGATTGCTCCGATAACACCAACGGCAGTACTGAGTTCGGATACACAAACGATTACAGGTAAAACTGAAGCCAAAGCAAAAATTGAGATTAAAGATTCAACAGGAAAAGTCATTGCCACGGGTCAAGCTGATCAGGATGGAAACTATACTGTAAAACTGAACGAACCTTTAGTGAATGGAAGCAAAGTGGCTGTCTCTGCAATTGATAGTGCTGGTAATGTTTCGAAATCAACAGTTGTGACTGGAACTAAAGATACATTGCACCTGATTCACCTTTGGCACAGCTTAATCAAGATGGCACAATTGTGACAGGCAAAGCTGAAGCAAACGCAAAAATTTCAGTTTTTGATGCAGATGGCAAACTGTTGGGCTCTGTAACTGCAAATAAGGAAGGGTTATATTCTATTAAGCTTAGTTCAGCTTTAATTAGTGACAAAGGCGGTACTGTTGTCGCGGAGGATGCTGCAGGGAATAAGTCTGCGCCATCGAAAGTGATTGCTGGTAAAGATACTTTAGCTCCAGATCAACCTTTGATTGAAGTAAATGCCGAAGGAACACGTATAGAAGGGCGTGCAGAAGCAAATACTAAAGTACAAGTTAAAGATAGTGATGGCAAAATAATTGGTACTGGAACAACAGATGCTCAAGGTAAATTTGTAGTACAAATTTCACCTGCTTTGACGACAGGTAAAAAAGGGACAATTGTTTTAGAAGACAGTGCAGGAAACACATCTAAGCCTTTAGAAATAATAGCAGGCAAAGATACCATTGCTCCATCAAAAGCCACAGCGGAATTAAATCCAGAAGGAACCTTATTAATAGGCACTGCTGAAGCAAATGCCAAAATAGAAGTTAAAAGTGCAGATGGTCAAACAACTCTTGGCTCTGGAACAGTTGGAGCGGATGGTAAGTTCAGCCTGAATTTGTCACCTGCTTTAACAGATAAAAATATTGCCAAAATTTATATTATCGATTCTTCTGGAAATCGTTCAGAACCTACAGATATATTTGGTGCTAAAGATACAATTGCACCGAATAAACCTCTGCTACAAAAGGTAATGGATGATATTGGCACAGTTAAAGGTGCTGTTAGTTCAGGTGGAAGTACCGATGATACCAAGCCAACATTATCAGGAATTGGTGAAGCAAAAGCAGTACTCACAATATTTGATAATGGCTATCCGATTGGGACTGTTACAGTTGGAGATAATGGTAAATGGAGTTACACCGTAACGAATGATTTAGTTTTAGGCTCACACAAAATTACTTTAACTCAAACTGATGTAGCTGGTAATACCAGTGAACTCAGTGATGCCTTTAATTTCACAATTGTAGCTCCAGCTCAACCTAGTGCGCTGATGTTGAGTGATTCCGAAATCATTGAGGAGGTTCAAACTTCTCTTGTGGATTCTGTTAATTTAGATCGTCTTTTAACCGTTCCAAACATGTCAGATAGCTTTGTAGATGAGGAACAATTATCAATTCCGTTAGAGCATTTATTAATTGCAGAAGAGTTGGAAACAGATGTGATAGATCAATTATTAAATGAGTTTGATCAGAATCTTGTGAGTCAAAACTCGCTAGTAGGCACTGTGGAGACGATTTCTGTGCAAACTGACTTAGCTGAGACATCTTTCAAAGAATTATTCAATGATTTAGATGTCTCTTCAAATTGGATGTTCTAAACATGGGGAAAACTCTTATTTGTTCTGAATAAGAGTTTTTTCTTTATATAGATATAGTAAACCAATCAAAATCGAACCAAGAGTTGCTAGAAACATATCTTTATGTGCATCCCAAATGTCTCCTTGTTGCCCATTGTAATTTTCGGCATCTTCTGGCGATAAACCGATCGCGATCCACCATTCAATCAACTCATAGACTAAACTCGATGCCATGACAAATTGGACAACTAATAAAAATATTGCAACGGGTTTAGATTTGGGAAAGAAGAACTCAAAACAGCGGTAGAAGAATGGGTAGAGTAGTAGCCCATAAGCGAAATGTACAAAACGATCATACATGTTCCTCGACCATCCCATTGTTTGATTCAAATCAATGTGGAATAGCATTTGAAACCACTCATTGTAAGGTACGTATGAATATAAATAGTGTGCACCAACAATATGAATGAATAAAAAAGTAAGGTATAAGCAAAAACTATAGAAATCGATACCAATTTTCTTAATTACAATAATTAATGCAATCAACATGAGTACCGTGCCAGCTTGATGCAACAGATACGATTCAAACTCAAGTGGGTGAATACTAGCGATGATGACTGCGAGGCATATAAAACCGAAGGCAATATAATGTTTTAAAGTTATTTGTTGTTCTATCATGCGAAGCGATCCAATTTGCTATCAAGCCCCGCTAGTATCCTCATGATTATTGGTTACTATTACAGGCTCAGTTCTAGGAGCAACACCACCAAGTGCTTGACATGCTTGTTTATAAAGTTGATATTTTTGTTGTACTACTTCATCGAGTGGTATGTCAAAGAGATCTTCGCCATTTTTGTATTGCTCAACATATGTTGATGCTTTTGACTTGTTTGCAGCCAAAGTTTGCTGATGAAAATTGGTAATTGATGAGGTTGCAATTTGGTTGGTTTCAATATTATTACATTCAAAACTCTGCAAAACTTTTTCTGCACGTTTCACTTCATTGGATTGACCAAAGATACAACCTGTTAAATTCAAGATTATCGTTAACAAGATAAAACGTTTCATAATTTTTTTGGAGTTGAATTAGATGATGAGATTGGGGCTATTGTATATAGAATTCAATCTATAAATTAATAGTTTATGTCAGACACAAATGAAATTAAATAATCTTTTTAGACATCATTAGCAATTTCTACATTCCGAAATTCACTTAGACATATACTTGATTCTATAAAATTGGGTTTGAGAGCTTGTTGAGTTGTTATTTGCCAAATCCGTTGATTACTATCACATACTTTTAAACTCTATGTTGCTTATGCTCAAGAAACTTTTATTGAATGCTATGTTAGCCAGACGTCTATGTTTACTTACTTGTCTTTTGATGCCTTTACAATTTTTAGCAGCACAGCAATACGACTTTTTTGCTGGATTTGAGGATCAACATACTGAAGAGATGTTTGAATCTGCTTATCCTGAAATTAAAACGGACTATTCAATTTTACACAATCAATTTTATCATGATGAACGTCTAAGAATTTATAACTATACGGCTTATCAAACTGACTAGCTGAACCAAAAAGTCTTGACGGGAGACACGATGAGTTTTGGTCTCAATGATTTATCCATTTCACTGGGTTATGGCATCGTTTATCAGATTAACCAAGACAATCGAATAGGATATGAATATTTGTCGAGTTTTCCGTTTGATCGAGGACAAATGGTTCGATTGTTTTGGTTAAGAGTCCTTTAAGGCATTTTCTGATATAAACCTGCTTTTACTATTCCTGCTTTGGTTTCTTTAATCTTTTTCCAAGAAGCAGGCAGTTTTAGTTCAGATAACTCACGATCAGCTTCTACATAAATAAAGCCATTCGCTACGATCTTTGTATCCACAGACTCAGCTAACTCTTGCCATAAATTCAAGCCATAGGGCGGATCAAGAAAAACAAGATCAAATTGTTGGTTAATTTTCTGTAAAGCTTTCTGTGCTGTGGTCACGTAGAGCTGACATTTATTGGTTTTTAATAGCTGAATATTTTGTTTTAGAAATCCAGATTGAGTGACATCGGGTTCAATCATGATAACTTCAGCTGCACCACGAGAAAGCGCTTCAAAAGCTAAAGCTCCTGAACCACTACATAAATCTAATACCTTACTATTTTGGATATCCCACATTAACCAATTGAATAATGTTTCACGTACACGATCAGGTGTTGGTCTTAATCCTTCAATAGATGCGAACGGTAATATTCGACGTTTCCATTCTCCTCCGATAATGCGTAACTGATTTTTCATTATTCAGATACTCCATCGGCATGTGCTGTTGAGCTTACAGCAGGAGTTGAAGCAGGAGCATTTGTTGAACTAAATGTACCACTACCACTTGGAAGTTCTGCAGGTTTGATGCCAGCTGTCATTAACCCACCACTGACTTGATGGTTTAAAGGACGAATTGGATTTTTCTTACGATTAACCAACCAATAATCAAATACTGGTCGCGCAAGTTGAGCGGCGGAACCACCATGCTTACCATTTTCCCAAACTACGGCGATCGCAATTTCTGGATTTTCGGCAGGTGCAAATCCAACAAATAAACCATGATCCCACTGTCTAGAGGACAATGCTGCTTCGTTATATCTTTTGCCCTGAGCAATACTTTTTACTTGTGCTGTACCTGTTTTACCTGCAATAGAATAACGCAGACCGCCTTTGATCCCACGTCCTGTACCAGATTGAATCACATCAATCATTGCAGCGTGCATATTGACCCAATCTTCATCTGTCCCATTAAACTGAATTTTTCCATCAGGAGCATTGTGAACAGGAAGCTTCTTGGCGCCTTTATGATCTCTCAAAACATGTGGTGTGACATGTGAGCCTTTGTTGGCTGTAATTGCCGTTGCCATAGCGAGCTGTAATGGTGTCGCTGTAAATGCGCCCTGACCGATACTGACTGAAATGGTTTCACCTTTTAACCATTTCGTATTTCGAGTTCGCATTTTCCATTCTGGACTTGGATATAAGCCTGAACTTTCACTCGGTAAATCAACACCAGTTTTCTCACCGAAACCGAATTGGCGCATCCAAGTATTCATTTTGTCGATTCCCATACGATACGACAAAATATAAAAGTAGGTATCACAAGAAACCACTTGGGCTTTATGTAAATTCACTGCACCATGCCCACTTTTTTTATGGTCACGGAAACGATGACTATCACCTGGTAAAGAGAAGTAACCTGGGTCTGAGATCGCGGTATTCCAATCGACCAATCCGTAATGAATCCCACCAAGACCAAACATTGGCTTGATCGTTGATCCTGGAGGATAAGCACCTTGAACAGCACGATTGTAAAGAGGTTGATCAGGATTATCCCGTAAACCACTATAGTCTTTAGTACTAATCCCTGTAACGAATAAGTTTGGATTAAAACTTGGACTTGAAACTAAAGCTAGAATTTCCCCTGTACGAGGGTCCATTGCAACGATTGCACCACGACGATCAACTAACTGTTGTGCTGCAATAGTCTGTAAACCATAATCAATAGACAAATAAAGGTCATTTCCACGTACAGGGTCTTGTCGACCAAGATGTCTAAGAACGTTACCGTGTGCATCAGCTTCTACAGATTCATAACCTGGAGTGCCATGTAATAATTCTTCGTAACTTTTCTCCGCACCAATTTTCCCGATCAGGTTTGTTCCAGCATATAAATCTTTATCAATCGATTTGAGTTCTTTGTCATTGATTCGTCCAACGTATCCAATCACATGAGCAAACAACTCTCCATGTGGATAGTAGCGAGTCATTTGAGTCTCAATTTTTACACCAGGAAATGCGTATTTAACTTCACTAAATTTGGCAATATCTGCTTCTGTGAGATTTAACTTAATCGCGATTCGTTCTGTTTTTCGAGCAGTTTTGACGCGGCTTTTAAAACGCTCAATATCTTCTTCAGTGAGACTCAAAATTGGAATAAGACGTCCTAGGGTTCCGTCTATGTCACTAACATCAGTTTTACTTAATGTGGCACTGAATACTGGATAATTGTCTGCGAGCAATACACCATTACGATCGTAGATATAACCACGTGCTGGAGGGAGGGGCTGCAAGCGAATACGGTTTTTGTCAGAAGCCGTTGTAAAGTCATCGTAATGAATAATCTGTAAATATGCATAACGACAAATCAATAAAAGTAGGAAAACAACGACAACTGAAATCGCAAAAAAAATTCGACCCTTATAAATGCGCTTCTCTTGTTGCATATTTTTTAAAGGAAAGTGCTGTTTCATAGGGTATCGACTTAAATTGCAGGATGGCAGAGAACGAAAGTGGACTATTTTAACGTAAGTTGAACGATCTTACTGTAGATTTTTCAACTGATCATATAAATGATGGTGCGACAGTTTTTGACTTTGCAGACATGAAAATTGTAGGGTCTTGTATATTAGAAGCAAAATAATTCTGTTAAAGTCTGAAACTGTTTGAAATAGGAATGTCTAAGACACACTCTTAGGGAAAATGGAGAAAATAATGAAAAAACTTTATCTTTTATTAGCGGTTATGTCGTTGAACACTGTTGCTTACGCAGACGAAAATCCTTATTTGCCTGAGTCAAAATTAAAAGACGCTAAAGTTTCAACATGGAATGTTGGTGCAGGTTTCACTAAAAAGTTACTACATGGCAATGTTGAATGGGTTAATCCATATGGGATTGCTTATGCCAAAGCAGGTGTGTTTTTGAATGATGACAATCCTGCAGGTGGTCAGGTTGGATTTCGTTATCCATATCATTTAACTGGTACAGATAAAAACGGATATTACATCGGTGCTTATGCGGGGCACATTGAAAGCAAACAAATTAATGGAAAAGAAAAAGCACGTCTCGGTGCAGGCGTAGATTTAGCCTATGTTTGGCTAAACCCTGAACGCATCAGCACATTTAGTGTAGGAATTGGTGCTGGTGAGAGAATGAAAAATGGTCGTGGAGAAGTAATTGAAAAAACTGAACCAACGATTCAATTCTCTTATACATTAAGTTTTGGTTTGTAAGTGCTGTACTGATTGTTTAGCCCACAAGCCATAATCTACTAATAATTTTGAGAGTCATGCATGTTTGATTACGTCAATGAATTGTGGCAGATTTTCCTCGCTCGCCCAGATTTTTGGGCAGTTCTGAGTATTATTCCAGTAACTGCTTTTGTGACATGGGCGCATGTGTGGATGGCTTTAAAAATGGTATTTTACCCAATTACTTTTTGGGGATTCCATTTAGGTCCATTACCTGTAGGCTGGCAAGGAATTGTACCTCGTAAAGCAGGGCGTATTTCAGGCATCATTACTGACAATACATTATCTAAGTTAGGCTCATTGCGAGAGTTTTTAGAGGCAATGGACCCCGAAGACATGGCGATGATCATTGGTGAGCAAGTCGGTTTCGAGCTTGAACACCTCATTGACGAAGTCATGATTGATCGTAATGCTGTTTTATGGGAAAACCTACCTTATTCGATTAAACGTCGTATTTATGCTCAAGCACATAAACAATTACCAAATACCTTAAAAGAACTTGTGACTGAGCTGACCATGAACGTCGAGTCACTTGTTGATATGCGAGAAATGGTTGTTCGCCAAATGGAAGGTGATCGCCGTTTGATGGTACGAATGTTCTTAAAGGTTGGTCAAAAAGAAATCAATTTTATTTGGCATATCAGCGCATTGATTGGTATGTTCTTTGGTATTTTCCAAATGATCGTTTGGTTTGTGGTGCCATGGCATTGGACTGTACCTTTTTGGGCTGCAATATGGGGTTTCCTAACCAACTGGATTGCAATTTGGATGGTTTTCAATCCTATAGAACCTCACTATATTCGATATCCTCAGATATTCCGTCTGACGAAAGATCGTAAATTCCCTTGGATTGTCCCAGTCTTGAAAATCGGTACATATAACGTTCAAGGTGCATTTATGAAACGTCAAGAAGAAGTCTCTGATGTGTTTGCTAGTGTGGTGACGGAAGACCTTATTACGCTTAAATCGATCATGACAGAAATGATGTATGGGACGAAGAAAGATAAAACTCGTCGAATTGTCAAGCGTCATATCAATGAAATCATGGAAACCCCATTAGTCAGAACATCATTACAGTTATCATTAGGTCCTAGAGAATATGCTAGACTCAAGACCGACTTGATTGATCGCTCAATTGAAATTACCATGGGGCCTGTATGTGATCCTGCATTAAATGCAAGCCGTGCACAGAAAATCTTTCAAATGTTTAGAGATCGTATTCGTGAGCTAACACCGAAAGAGTTCCAAAACTTATTGCGTCCTGCGTTTCAGGAAGATGAGTGGATTTTAATTGTGTTGGGTGGTGTGACTGGTTTTTTAGCAGGTTTAATCCATTTATTTGTTGCTTTCTTATAATTAATTTGATGTTGGTTGAGCAATAAGTCTGTATGATATTGCTCAATTTAAGATTTATTGTTTTTAAATGAGGATGTTCTTTATGCGCATTATTTTACTCGGACCACCTGGGGCAGGAAAAGGTACTCAAGCTCAGTTGATCTGTAAGCGCTACAATATCCCACAAATTTCAACCGGTGATATGCTCCGTGCTGCAATTCGTGAAGGTACTGAACTTGGCTTAAAAGCGAAAAGCGTTATGGAGTCAGGTGGTTTAGTATCCGATGAATTGATCATTGGTCTGGTGAAAGAGCGTATTGCTCAACCTGATTGCGCTAACGGTTGTATTTTTGACGGTTTTCCACGTACGATTCCACAAGCTGAGGCATTAGAAACAGCAGGAATCTCTATTGATCACGTGATTGAAATTGATGTTCCTGATGAGGAAATTGTTCAACGACTTTCTGGTCGTCGTCAGCACCCAGCATCTGGCCGCGTATATCACTTAGTTTACAATCCACCTAAAGTGGAAGGTAAGGATGATGAAACTGGCGAAGACCTAGTACAACGTCCTGATGATCAAGAAGAAACAATCCGTAAGCGTTTAGCTTCTTACCATAGTGAAACTGAGCAATTGGTTGGCTTCTATCAAGGTCGTGCTGCTTCAGGCGAAAATGCACCGACTTACGATAAGTTGAATGGCTTGCGTGCGATTGATGAAGTTCAAAAAGATCTTTTTGCTATTTTAGATAAATAATCTAAACAGCAAATTTAAAAGAGCTCTTTAAATAGGGCTCTTTTTATTTTGGAGAGGTAAATGTTGAAGTTTGTTCTTATCCTTGTCGTTATTTTAAGTGTTTTACTGTTACTTTTTCTATTATACCAAAGTCAAAAAATGCTACGTCATGTGCAGAAACAGCAGGCGATTGAAAATAAAAAATATGGCAAGCCACGCCAGTTACACCCAAAATTACAGCAGACTAAAAAAGATCAAGATTAATGTATTTCTTTGAGTTTGATGGGCTTTGTCGCACCAAACTCAAAACGATCTTTCCAATTACAGACATCGGCTACGATACATTCACCACATTTCGGTTTGCGTGCGATGCAACAGTAACGACCATGTAAAATAAGCCAATGATGTGCATCAACAATGAATTCTTTTGGAATAACTTTGATGAGTCTATGTTCTACTTCTAGAACATTTTTTCCTATCGCAAGGCCAGTGCGATTACCGACACGAAAGATATGCGTATCGACCGCCATAGTCGGATGCCCGAAAGCTGTATTCAAAACAACATTCGCTGTTTTTCGACCCACACCAGGAAGTGCTTCGAGTTCTTTACGTGTTTCTGGA
The DNA here is from genome assembly GCF_000368765.1 of Acinetobacter junii CIP 64.5. Classification (GTDB taxonomy): domain Bacteria; phylum Pseudomonadota; class Gammaproteobacteria; order Pseudomonadales; family Moraxellaceae; genus Acinetobacter; species Acinetobacter junii. Next base: position 821,376 of record NZ_KB849655.1, on the reverse strand, counting down.
ATATTTCCTTGATATTGATCAACTAAAATTTGACAGGTTTTAATGACGTTTTCAGCTTTAGAGTTATACAGTCCGATGGTTTTAATATAACTCTTTAATCCTTCAACACCGAGATTTAGAATGGATTGTGCTGTATTGGCAATAGGATAAAGTTTATCAGTTGCTTTATTGACACTCACATCAGTGGCTTGGGCTGAAAGCATAACTGCAATCAATAGTTCAAAAGGAGATGAGTAATTGAGTTCAGTTTGTGGAGTCGGTCTTTGTTCTCGTAAGCGCTCGAAGAAAGTCTGAACTTGCTTCTTAGTCATATTTTTACTCGACATTTAGACCTCCTGTAATTCTTTTAATTGTGTTTGAAGGGCATCAAGTTGTTCTTGCTTTTGCGGATCAAGTCGAACACTTAATTGTTTCTCCAGTTTTTTGATTTGAGTTCGTATTTTGGCGAGCTCAATAGTAGTTTTAGCATCTTGTGCGCTATGGTCTTTTGCTTTTTCAGCTAATGTTATAGTCGGAACATTTTTCAAAGCCTGTGAAAATTGTGCGAAAAATTCAGTGTCAATTTCGGCTCTAACTACAGGACCTTTGCGGTCGATACGACGTTTTTCTTCACGTTGAATATGTGCGTAGTAACGCTGACGGAGATTGTCCTGCTCGTTAATACGTTGATCCTCAGTGGGGATGGGATTGTTATCAGGGACGAGGTCAATACAATCAACAGGGCAAGGAGGGATACAGAGCTCACAGCCTGTGCACAAATCTGTCAGAATCGTGTGCATGAGCTTACCACTTCCGATAATTGCATCAACAGGACAAGCACTAATGCACTTGGTACAACCAATGCATTCATCTTCGCGAATAATGGCTTTCATTTGTTGTGGGCGACCATCAGCTTGGATATCCCAAACACTCGATTCAGCTATTAAACGCGGTCGATCAAGTAATTGAGCGAGTGCATCTGCTACAGGTTGCCCGCCAGGTACACATTTGTTTGCTGCTTCACCTTCGCTAATCGACTTTGCATATGGCAAACACCCATCACGGTGTCCACATAAACCACATTGTGTTTGAGGCAGTAATTGGTCTATTTGAACGATAAGAGAGACTTGCTGATCAGAAAGTAACATAGAAGCAGTGAGGTGAAAGTAAGAGCAGAACTGAATTATAACAAATAATCCTTTATTTAGAGACTGTGGATTTATTTAAACAATAAGTAGCATTTTTATCTGAATTAAAATGGTGCTTCATTGGTTTTATTTTGGTGCGATTTTATTTTTTAAAAATTAGTTATTTTCACTTTTTTGTTAATTATTCATGTATATTTCTCAGTATTTATAAAATAAATAATGAATATTTATTGGATTAAAACTTTGAAAATTATATTTAATTTTATTTTATAGAGGAAGTGCTTTGCTTGTCTGATAGTAATTTATAGTTGTTTTATGAGATATTCTACTTTGGTGCAAAAATGGCACTAATTTGAATCATAGACTCGGGGGTGAGTGTTGAAATACGGTAGCTTAAATGAATTCTTGGATTACGTGAAACGCAGAGATCCTCATCAACCAGAATTTCTACAAGCTGTAGAAGAAGTGATGATGAGCCTGTGGCCATTTATCCAGAAAAACCCTAAGTATGCACAATACGGTTTACTTGAACGACTGATTGAACCTGAACGCGTGATTCAATTTCGTGTTTCTTGGATGGATGACCAAGGTCAAACTCATGTAAATCGTGCTTTTCGAGTTCAATATAATTCAGCGATTGGTCCTTTTAAAGGTGGGATGAGATTTCATCCTTCAGTTAATTTATCGATTTTAAAGTTTTTGGGATTTGAGCAAACTTTCAAAAATGCACTTACAACTTTACCGATGGGTGGTGGTAAAGGTGGTTCAGATTTTGATCCAAAAGGAAAATCTGAAGCCGAAGTGATGCGCTTTTGCCAAGCCTTGATGATTGAGTTATATCGACATTTAGGTGCAAATACAGATGTTCCTGCGGGGGATATCGGTGTAGGCGGGCGAGAGGTCGGTTACATGGCTGGCATGATGAAAAAGTTGAGTAACGATACTGCATGTGTTTTTACTGGGAAGGGAATTTCCTTTGGCGGTAGTCTTATGCGTCCTGAAGCAACAGGCTATGGAACGGTTTACTTTGCTGAAGAAATGTTGAAAACACGTGGTGAAAGTTTTGATGGCAAAACGGTATCAATTTCAGGTTCTGGTAACGTTGCTCAATATGCTGCTGAAAAAGCCATGTTCCTCGGTGCAAAAGTCGTAACTTTATCGGATTCAAATGGAACTGTTTATCTCAAGAACGGATTTACAGAAGAATTACTTACAGAAGTAATGGAACTCAAAAATGTTCAACGTGGACGTATTTCTGAGTTTGCTTCAAAGCATGGTTTTGAGTATTTTGAAGGTCAGACGCCTTGGCATATTGCTGTCGATATTGCTCTACCATGCGCCACACAAAATGAATTAACGGGTGCTGATGCTGATAATTTATTAGCGAATGGCGTCATCTGTGTAGCTGAAGGTGCAAACATGCCTTCTACCTTAGAAGCCGTCGAAAAATTTATTGCGGCGAAAATTCTTTATGCTCCTGGTAAAGCCTCAAATGCTGGTGGAGTTGCGACATCAGGACTTGAGATGTCACAAAATGCATTACGTTTTGGTTGGACACATGGTGAGGTTGATGAAAGACTTCATGCGATTATGAAAGACATTCACGCAAACTGCTTACGATATGGTACTCAAGAAGATGGAACTGTGAACTATGTCGATGGTGCTAATATCGCTGGTTTTGTGAAAGTAGCAGATGCAATTCTGGCACAAGGGATTTATTAATCTTTGAACAAAAAAATCCGATGCATCTGCATCGGATTTTTTGACTGAAATTATGATTATTTAACGATTTCTTGTTCAATAACCATATCTAATACATCAGCAAGACTTGACTGATCTGCGGCCGGATTTTTTATCTCAAAACGTTTTACACGTACGATCACGCGTTGCTTAGGATTGTGTTCAAACCCTTCGATTTGACCATAGTATAAAGACCAGCTTTTATCAGTATATGTTTTGATACCTTTTTCGTCGTATTTTACTTCACGTACTTGCATACAAGTTTGTGGTGCAACGCCTGTACATGATTTAGTTTCAGGTGAGATTTCTAAAAATACGGTTTTAGGCTCTGATTGATATTTTGTTTCAAGTGTCATTTTACCGATGAAATTATATTTTTGACCTTTAGCATCTGTAAGCGTCAAAGTCGGTTCGTGTAAGTTTGTAGTATTCACTTCAAATGGGATTTGACGTTTTTGTAATAATTCACCTGTAAACTTCTCTTGCTGCATCAGTGCTGGTTCACATGCCATCATCGTTGATGCGCCATCACCTGTCACGATCAAACCATTCTCGACTTTCCAAGATGTATTTAAGCGGTTACAGCCTGTATCTACTGATAAGCGATCATGATTTAAGAATGTTAGAACGATAGGTTTTTGTGTATTTGTCGGCTGGTACGACCATATGTAATTGCTTAATACATGTGCATTCACAATTTTAGTTCCTGTAAATACATGTTTTTGCCCTTTACTGTCTGTTACAGTCAGGATTGCTTGATCATTGCTTGTACTAAGTGAAAAAGGTACTTTCTTTTCGCTAAAAATATCAGATGACAAACGCTCTTGTTGCATTAAATCATCAGCACACGCCATCATGGTTGAAACAAGAGGTGAAGTGACAATTTTGTTGCCTTCAACTTTCCAAGTTCCACCTTGATTATTACAACCTGTTTGAATCGTTACTCTTTGATCAGCGTTAAATGAAAGCACTAATGGTTTTGAAGCTGTAGAACCTTGATAAGTCCAATTATATTCAGTTAGATTTTTTTCAGCATTTGAATTGATTTGAGAAACTACACCGTCAGTTACATTTTGTACTGTTTGACAAGCCATCAAAGAAAGAGGAAGTAGAGCAAGAACTAAATATTTAATTTTCATCGTTAAAACAACAGTTAATAAATCACAGCCTTAAGCTTAAAGTATTCTTAAAAAAGAAAATGTAATCCAGTTAGCGGTTAAGTTTGTTAAATGTATCTGATTGTAATTTTAGAAAAGCATAATAGATACTGAGGTTTAAACGAAATTGTTAAACCTCGATTTAAATATTTGGTAAATAATCAGCCTCAGTCGAAACGATAAATATCCATGCCAAGTGAGCCCATCGAGAAACTACTGTGCACGATATTAAATCGATGACCTGTGCCCATAGCGAAAAAAAGTGGGGCGAAATGCTCAAGCGTAGGGTGGTTACGTTCTACAAATGGCAATGTAGGCCAATCAAGGACAGCATCAAAATTTTGATGTTGGAGTCGATTGACGACAGTATTTCTAAAAGTACTAGCCCAAGTGGGAACTTGTGCATCTGTATGCCATGACAACTCAGCCAAATTGTGCGTTATGCTTCCTGATCCGATTAATAAAATCTGTTGTTCACGCAGGGGAGATAAAGCTTGTCCAATCTTGTAAATTTCTTCTGCATTCATTTTTGTTGGCAGTGAAATTTCTATCACTGGAATATCTGCATCTGGATACATATGTAATAAAGGCATCCATACACCGTGATCACGAGGACGTGTGCTATTGGCATGTGCATGAATACCAGCTTCTGCAAACATGGATAATATTTTTTCAGCAATTGTTGGTGATCCTGGTGCTGGATAGCGAATTTCATAAAGCTCTTTAGGAAAACCTCTAAAGTCATGCCAAGTATCTGGTCGAGTGGCAATATTGACTTCAAGAACTTGACTTTCCCAGTGTGCAGACATGACAACAATCGCTTGTGGCTCAGGTAAGTTGATACTCAAGCGATGTAGTGCAGGACCAACCTGCTCTGGATCTAGTGCAAGCATAGGCGAACCGTGGGAGATAAATAAGCCTGGTAAAGTTTGCACATTCATAATGGGGCACCTGATCGAAATTACCTATTTATCCTGACAAAAACATCAAGACAATGATAGCGGATTAAACTCAACAGATTGTTCTATAATCAGAACAACCACATTCAACGTTAAGCACGATGGTAGGGATGATTATGGTTAATGCTCATGGCTCTATACAATTGTTCAATTAATAAGATTCGAACCATTGGGTGAGGCATCGTTAATTTAGATAAAGACCAATGCCATGCTGCTGCTTTGCGTACTGCATCAGAATGTCCGTCAGGTCCTCCAATTGCGAGTGCAATATCGTTACCATCAAGCATCCATTGTTTCATGGTATCGGCAAGCTTTTCTGTACTGAGTTCTCTGCCACCGACTTCCAGTGCAATTAGGGTTTCATTAGGTTTGAGCGCATTTAAGATACTCTCACCTTCGATTTGACAATATTTTAAAATATCTGCTTCTGAATCATTTTTACCACGTTTAGCCATAGGTAATTCAATGACTTGGGTTTGAACGAAAGGCTGAATTCGTTTGAAATAATCCTCAAACCCAGTGAGAACCCATGCAGGCATTTTTTGCCCAATAGTCAGAATACGAATCTTCATAAAATTTAAAGGTAAAAATAATTTATGCGGATTATAAACTGAGTCGAAGTTGCTAGGTAATTTAGATCTAAGTAATAGCTGTAATAAAAACTAAAAAAAGAAAATTTATACTCGCCATAAAAAACGCAGCTCAAAATGTGTATGAGCTGCGATCAAAGTGCCTTCCGTCTGGAGTTCAGAGGGCACTAAAAATTAGTTTCAGAGTCAATGTTAGCCTTTATTTTTATCGACTCTATTTTATTATGCAATAAATTGGTTGTTTTTCAATCAAATTATGTAACAAAAAAGAGAGCCGAAGCTCTCTCTTTAATCATGATCTTTACATCAATGACGTGCAGCTTTTGCATCTTCAACTGGTTTAACAATTGGTGTCTTAGGCAATGGCTTTGGTGTATCTGTCAACGCCAAAGGTAAGATTTCATCAATGCTTTTCACAGCTTTGATTTCTAAACCTTCTTTTACGTTATCAGGTATTTCAGCTAAGTCACGTACATTGTCTTGTGGAATAAATACAAGTTTGATTCCACCACGGTGAGCTGCTAAAAGTTTTTCTTTTAAGCCGCCAATACGTAATGCGCGACCGCCTAAGCTAGTTTCACCTGTCATCGCAATATCTGGGCGAATTGCGATACCAGAAAACGCTGACACTAGCGCTGTAGTCAAAGCTAAACCTGCCGATGGACCATCTTTCGGTGTCGCACCTTCTGGTAAGTGGACATGGACATCAGTTTCATCGAAACGTGATGCTTCAATACCCAACTCATCAGCACGAGTACGAACAACTGTCATCGCAGTGGTAATTGACTCTTTCATTACATCACCGAGCGAACCCGTAGTAATGAATTTCCCTTTACCTTTTACAGCTGCGACTTCAATAGTCAATAACTCACCACCAACAGATGTCCAAGCCAAGCCATTTACACGACCTACTTGGGCTTCATCTTCTGCGATACCAAAGTCAAACTTATGTGGACCTAAGTATTCAGGAAGATTTGCCGATGTCACATCAAGCTGTAAGTTTTTAGATTTTTTGCTGACTGCTTCTTTAACAACTTTACGTGCAATTTTAGACACTTCACGCTCTAAACTACGTACACCAGCTTCACGTGTATAACGTTGCACGATGTCACGAATCGCTTCTTCATGAATTGTTAATTCTTTTGCACGTAAACCATTGTTCTTGATTGCTTTCGGAACAAGGTAGCGTTCAGCAATATTTACTTTTTCATCTTCGGTATAACCCGGTAAACGAATGACTTCCATACGATCCAGCAAAGCTTCAGGAATATTCATGCTGTTAGCTGTACAGATGAACATTACTTCTGAAAGATCAAGATCAAGGTCTAAATAATGATCGTTGAACTTGCTATTTTGTGATGGATCTAATACTTCAAGTAATGCAGATGCAGGATCGCCACGATAGTCTTGTGCCATCTTGTCAATTTCGTCGAGCAAGAATAATGGATTCTTCACGCCGACTTTTGTTAAAGACTGCACAATTTTACCTGGCATCGCACCGATGTAAGTACGACGATGACCACGAATCTCAGCTTCATCACGCACGCCACCTAGCGCCATGCGTACAAACTCACGACCTGTTGCTTTAGCAACCGATTCACCTAGTGAGGTTTTACCTACACCCGGAGGACCAACTAGACAAAGAATAGGACCACGGAGTTTTTTCACACGTGATTGAACAGCAAGGTATTCAACAATTCGATCTTTAACGTCATCAAGACCGTAATGATCTGCATCTAGAATTTCTTGTGCTTTTGCCAAGTTAATGCTGACTTTGCTTGCCTTGTTCCAAGGTGTATCTAGAATCACTTCTAAATAGTTGCGAACAACTGCCGCTTCACTTGAAGCAGGTTGCATTGCTTTGAGTTTACGAAACTCAGCTTCAGCTTTTTTACGTACATGTTCAGGTAAGTCAGCTTCAGCAAGACGCTTCTCAATCTCAGCAACATCATCCTCAGCACCGCCGTTCATATCAGACAGTTCACGTTGAATGACTTTCATTTTTTCATTTAGAAAGTATTCACGTTGGTTTTTTTCCATCTGACGTTTTACGCTGTCGTGTAGGGTTTGTTCAATTTGCTGTTCAGCAGATTGATTCATCAAATAACCCATCAACTCTTGTAAATGTGCCTCGAACTCATCGTGCTCTAAAAATTTCTGTTTAACTTCGATATTTAAAGGCACACGAGTTGCAACGAAGAACATCAATTGCAGAAGATCTTCAATTTTGTTTGCTGCCGCAACAAGTTCTCGTGCATTCCGAAGTTTAGCTTCTGCATATTGAGCAAAGAGTGTACGTAATTCATTTAAGCGAGTTTCTTTACTCTCTTGATCCAATTCCACTGTCATTGGGCTTAAATGATGTTCAGCAGTCAGATACTCTTCACCATCAATGATACGCTCTAGCTTCGAACGATGTAGTCCTTCAATCAATACTTTAATGCAGTTTTCATCATTCTCATGATTGACCACTTGAACGATTTTAGCCACAGTTCCGTACTGATACAGATTATCGTGATCAATTTCTTCTGTAAGCGAATCTTTTTGCGCAACTACAAATACTAAATTGTCACCGTTACGAGCCACATCCACTGCATTGATCGATTTTTCACGACCCACGAATAGCGCAATTTGCATGTGTGGATAGACCACAACATCACGTAATGCTAATAGTGGTAATACACTTGGAACCTGTGGCTCTAAGCTTGTTTCATTATTTAAAATATATTCAGACATGGGCACTCCTAATGAGTGACAACGGTGTTGCCATGTTTTTATAGTGATGTGCATTTCAAAAATTACAAGGGTTTTAGAGTAGAAAATATAAAAAAAGACAAAATTAGTTGGTTTTAATATTCAAATAACCCTAAAAATAATGTTTGTGAGATGGTGTGATGAGTGCATCAAGTGGTTGGTCCCAGATGTTGCGGTGTAAAGTTTCTTCAATATATTGAAAATCATGTGCTATCCCTAAACGAAAGGGAAAATGGCGGGCTGATGCAAGAGTACGGTCATAGAATCCGCCACCCATACCAATTCGAGTACCATGATGATCACAAGCGAGTAGGGGCATGATCAAAAGATCCAACTTTGAAACATGATGTCCACGACTAGCCATTGGTTCTTTCATACCCAAAGGATGATGGGAAAAGCGTTTGTTTTTATATTGTTGGAGATTGATTTTTACCCAGACTAAATTCTGATTCATGTTGCAAATCATGGGTAAATAAACATCTTTGTGATGTTGAAAACAAAGTTGAATAATTTTTTGAGTACGTATTTCCCCAAATGCATCTAGGTACAGACCAATTTTTTGAGACGTTTTAAATTGTGGGGTGTTTTTAAGTCTGTTTAAGATCTGATGTTCGTTTTTTTTATGTTGTGAAATACTGACATTTTTACGTTTTCGACGAATGTCACTGCGCAGAGATTTCAGATGATCTTTCATAGATGCCACAACAATTTTAATTACTGTAAATCTTACTTGATTTAATCCCTATATTTAATCAGATTGCTCATCTAAATATTTTTTATGACTGGAAAAGCTTCCACGCATTTTTTTAAAGCGCTCCTCAAGAGGTCTTGAGTCGCGCTATAAATTTTTTTGGTAAACATTTTATTTAGTGTTTACTGAATAGTCTAAATTAAGCTAATGCATAAATTATTATTTCTTTATGAAAATATCGAATAAGAACAATGCTTTTTTGAACATGTGAACCGTACCGGGTTTGTCGGAGACTTTTTATTTAAGTTAGGCCACCTGACCTAACAGATTAATTTTATCATAGTACATTGCTTCAAACTCAAAAGGCGACACATAACCCAGTGCACTGTGTACACGCTTTTTATTGAACCAATGTACCCAGTTTAGTGTCGCAAGTTGTACATCTGCTAAACCTTGCCAATCTGCTTTTAAATATTCAATCACCTCTGTTTTGTATAAGCCATTCACTGTTTCAGCCAAAGCATTATCGTATGAATCACCAGTCGTACCGACTGATGCTCTTAAATTTGCTGCTTCTAAACGATTGGTATAGCGAATGGAAAGATATTGCACACCTCTGTCGGAATGATGAATCACATTCTTTGGCATGCCTCGATCATGCAATGCTTGCTCTAATGCATCAAGCACCATATCTGTATTCATCCGTGTAGATACTTTCCATCCAACAATGGCTCGTGAGAACACATCAATAATAAATGCGGTGTAGACCCAGCCAGAATTGGTTTGAATATACGTAAAGTCACTGACCTGAGAAGCATTGCTTCGCAAGGGTCAGCTCGATCAGCACTAAAATTCCGTTTCACTAAATCATCTGCTCGTTTTTGATCATCTCGGCTGCGGGTAGTTTGTTTGTTCTTACCATGCCAAACACCTTGTATATCTAGCTTTTTCATCAATCGAGCAACTGTACAACGTGCAATAACATAGCCTTCACGTTTCAATTTTTGCCAAACTTTACGTACACCATATCGACCTAAACTTTCTTTCCAAATACGTTTGATTTGCTCTGCATGATGTAAATCATGCAGAGCACGTTTCGCTCGATGTTCTGGGTTATCAACGAGATCTAAAGCCCGATAATAGGTCGAAGCTGCAATCGGTAAAATTCTACAAATCGCTTCAACGCCATATCGATCTTTATTGTGATGGATAAAATCCACCATTATTTGTGTGGGCGGTCGAGCTCCGCATGGGCGAAAAAAGCGGCTGCTTTACGTAGAATTTCATTGGCACGCTTTAATTCTTTAATTTCACGTTCCATTTGCTTCATTTTTTCTTGATCAGATATCTGTTGTACTTTAATAGGATTTTGCTGATCTAAATGCTTTTGATGCCAGGCACGAAGTGTTTCAGGAGTACAACCAATCTTAGGCGCAATTGCTGTGATTGCAGCCCAAGTAGAAGGATAATCTTTTTCAGATTCAATCAATAATTGAACCGCTCTTTCTCTGATTTCAGGGGTATATTTTAATTTTGTCATCGGGGTAGTCTCTCAGAATATTGAGTCTCCGACAAACCCGGTACGGTTCAGGAACGAATTAAAAAGAGAATCTATGCAACTAGAACTGAAGCAAGATCCGATATCTTTGAATATATTGAGATGTTCTATAATTCAAAACGCAGACATGGTTCCAATGGTCAGCGTTCTCCATTAGATTATGAAAAGGCCAATCAAAAATGGACTGCTCCCAGTATCCTAGACATGAGACCGCCTCATTTTGAAGCTGTCTCAAATGCTTCTGGGCTCATCCCATCGAGATGCGAATGACGCCTGATTCGATTGTAAAACATCTCGATATAATCAAACACATCCGCACGGGCCATTTCTCGTGTTTTATAGATCCTCTTTTTAATTCTTTCCTTCTTTAAACTACTAAAAAAGGATTCAGCAACAGCATTGTCCCAACAGTTTCCACGACGACTCATACTCGGAACTAAATTATGCTTTTGACAGAATTTCTGCCAGTCTCCGCTACTGTATTGTGAGCCTTGGTCTGAGTGTATGATCACAGGTTCATTGGGTCTGCGTCGCCATACCGCCATTAAAAGTGCATCCAAAACGATATCCTTGGCAAGCGTAGGTTTCATTGACCAACCGATGACTTTCCTTGAATATAAATCGAGAACCACAGCCAGATATAACCAGCCTTGCCAAGTACGGATGTAGGTAATATCAGTCACCCAGGAAGTATCAGGGGTGCTCACAGCGAACTCTCGATTTAAGTGATTTGGTGGCACAATCGGAGGACGGCCACAACCATAACTTTTATGCTTTTTATATCCTCGAACAGCGGCAATGCCATTGTTCTTCATGATCTTCAGCACACGATTGGGGCCACAGCTTTCACCTAGCTCTTTAAGATCCAGCGTGATGCGACGATAACCATAGATGCCATAACTGGCATCATAAGAAGAGCGGATCAGTTGTAATAACCGTTTGTCTTCAATTGTTCTGCCTGATTCGGGTTCATGTAGCCAGGCGTAATAGCCAGCACGAGCAATCTTAAGAACCCGACACATCGTTTTAATCTTAAATTGATGGCTGTACTCAAGGATAAACTGATACTTTACTCGGGCAGGCTTGCAAAGTACCTTGCGGCCTTTTTTAAGATATCTCGCTCTTCTTCAGTTTGCTTAAGCTGACTTTTAAGACGAAGGATCTCTTTCTTTGCTTCGAGTAGTTCATGTTCATCAGGGTTGTTGCGTAAAGGCTGTACGGCCTTTAGCCATTTATAAATGCTGTGCTGTGATACACCTAAACGTTCAGCCACATCAGTGACAGAATATCCACGTTCGGTAATCAATTTAACAGCTTCATCTTTAAATTCTGGGGTGTATCGTTGTCCACTCATAATGTTCTCTCCTATGCAAAAAGAATAGACGAAATTTGTCTAGGAGAGTGGTGGCAGTCCAAAGAATAGACGAAATTTGTCTAGGAGAGTGGTGGCAGTCCAAGAATAGACTAAATTTGTCTAGGAGAGTGGTGGCTATTCATTCTTTGTGAAAACTTGGAACTATGTTTTAGATATTCGTCAGCCAAATAGCCAAGACTATTTCCGTTGCCAACTTCGTGTAGATTTTGACAAGCAAAGACTTTCTGAGCGTTTATCTTGGAAGGGTGAAGCCTGTGAAGGTTTGATGGCATGGGGTGCAAACAATCAAGTTCCAGCAAATACGAACTTAAATAATGCACGTTCAGGAAGTGTTTTCTTTACTTTTGATCGTTCAAATGCCAATGCAATTGAGCGCGGGAGTGATTCTGTTACTTCAATTGCAAAACGTATTAAACAGAGTAACGCGACTGGACCTGTGATTGTGGCTGGATTTGCAGATCCACTTGGCAAATTTGCTTACAATCAACAGTTGTCATCACAACGTGCAAACACCGTTGCAAAGCTATTGGTCAATGAAGGAATTGACGTGAATCGTATTCAAATTCAAGCCAACAGCCAAACAGATTTATATCAACAATGTGCAGGTCATAAAGCCAATAATCAACTTGTAAATTGTTTGGCACCAAATCGTCGAGTTAATATTATTTGGTAATTGAGTTTAAATGCAGAATGGCTACTTTGAAGTAGCCATTTTTTTTTATCAAAAAACTGGTGCGACAATAAATGTCGCACATGCCTCATCCTGAGATTAACTCTCAGTAATATTTCTTTATAATCAAAACATCAGAAAATAGTCGTTGGATGAAGATGAATTGTTATAGAATCTTGGAATTAAAAGAAAACTTATTAGGACTTACGCATTGACGGATTCAAAAAAGTATTAAAATAGTTTATAAAGTATCTGTGATCAGACGAACTAAACATGCTTCTACAGCAACATGTACATTACCCATTTATATGGGCTTTCTCATGAAAGAACCGAACTCTATTAGCTGCACACAACTTGCCGAGACTTATAATATCTCGCATGATAGTGTAAATCGCTTTCTAGAGCGTGAAGATTACACACCTCACGACCTATATCAAGAATCAATTCAACATATTGATAATAACAAACTTATAGTCAGTATTGATGATACTGTTTTAGATAAACCATATAGTCAACATATGGACTTAGTTAGCTATTTTTGGTCAGGCAAACACCACCGATCCGTCAAGGGTATTAATCTCATTACCTTGTATGCGACAGATCAAAATGGTCAAAATATTCCAATTAATTTCCGAATTTATGACAAATCTGAAAGTAAAACCAAGAATGATTACTTTATGGATATGTTAAGTGAAGTACTCAGTTGGGGTGCAAAGATTCAATTTATTACAGGTGATAGTTGGTATTCATCGACTGGAAATCTAAAAACCATAAGAAAATATGGTATTCGATTTATGTTTGGTATCGACTGTAACCGTAAGGTTTCCCCAGAAAAAGGACAATGGTTTCAACTGCGTTTATTGCCAGATTTCCATCAGGGTCAAGTAGTCTGGCTCAAAGATTTTGGCTTTGTACAATTATTTAAGACTCAGTTAAAAGAACAGCAGAGGTTTTATATTGTGCATCAAGATGAAGATGATTTATTGTCCTTTGAGGGATTTCATGAATTA
>NZ_KB849655.1:702214-807290 GCF_000368765.1 Acinetobacter junii CIP 64.5 | reverse complement strand
TTCAAGTAAGACGATCTAAACTGATTTTGAATCATATTTTTTCAGCCTTGATGGCCTACGTTGAGATACAAAAGAACCAGTTTGAGCGGATCTTTGAAAATATATATCGTTGGCAGAAGAAATTATTTAGGCCAATGATCAAAAACTTCATTGATGACTTTATTCTCGATAAAAATCATCTGCTACCACAGAGAATCTATAAATAATAGTGCGTAAGTCCTACTTATATTGATTTTTAAACCAAAAAATCAAAAGTAATTAAAAAATTGGGGAAAATAAGAGGTTATTTTATGTTTGAAAGTATTAAGAATAAAGTCGCTGAATTAATCAATCCACAGAGTCAAAACTCACTAGATTCAGAAAGTTTGGCGTTACTCACTAGCATTGTTGAACCTTTATCTGAAGTAGAGGCAACGTTACCAAATCAAGTTTTAAACTTTATCGTGAATGGTCAAAAACCAGAGGTTTTATTGACATTACAGCAGCAAGCGACAGATAAAGTATGCGCCTTACTAGGTAGCCCTGGAACTTATGGATGGTATTGGCCATCAACTGAGCTTACTAAAGCACAAGAAAAACTATGTAAAGCCTCACAAAATGCGCGCTATAAACTATATATCAATATCTTTTCAAAACTGAGTAGTGATCAGATTATTCGCTATGGAAAATTCTTAGAAGCCGCAACTCAGCAACGTAATTATTCTCAACTTTCTAAACAAACTCCAGTTTGGTTTAGCTATGTACTGGTAGATGGATTATTAACAAGTTTTAATCATCAAAGTTTTGATGATCGTCAGAAAAAATCACATCGCGATCTTTGGTCACTTACAGCATTAAAGCAACTTTATTTATTTGAACCTGAAAATAATATTGAAGGGTTTATTACGACTTTATTTGAGCGTAATGGCGTAAATAGTTATCACTATGATCAATTAAATTTCTTGTTTAAGCTTTCGGATAGTGTCCAGTTCTTCACTGATTATGCACAAGAAATTCGTGAGACTTTACCTAAACTTTCTGCTGCAGCGCAGGGGATTTTCCTAGAGTTTATTGCTCAGCATCACGACTTATTACAACAACAAACCGAACTTATCATCATGCTTGCATTAAGTTCGAGCAAAGGTGTTCGCGAGCAAGCGACTGTTTTACTCACACATCTTGACGATGCTCAAAGCCAGCAACATTTGCAAAATTTCTTGATCAATGGCGAAAGCAAACAACGTAGTTTTGCCGCGGATTTGCTAGCACGTTTAGGAGAGCAAAATCGGGAAATCTTGCAGCAAGCAGCAGAAAATGAAAAATTAAAATCAGTTCAGGCAAATATCCTTTCTGCTTTGCAACGACTCGAATCTTTGGGTCAAGTGGTCGAGCTTGAATATACCTTACCTGATATTGAAGTGATTGAGGTTCAAGACATTCCTGAAAGTTTTGCTCAGGTTCTACAGGATAATTACTTGGCAGTAAAAGAAAAATATCGTCAAGCTGCAGAACAGGAAGTTGAAGATAATAAAGCTGTTGAGAAAGGTGGATACAAAAGCCATTGGAGACAGAATAACTACCGAGACTTCTGCAAATCATATGACAAAGTTGAAAATGTTGGGCAATTAATTCTTGGTCATCTAAATGGTCAAAAAAACTATCGTTCCTATATTGAAGAAATTGCCAATTATCAAAAAAAGTTACAGCAGTTACCTGAGTTTAGTTTGATTCATGCAGCGCGTTTGGTGCTAGGGAATCGAAACAATGATTGGATCAACTGGTATCAGTTTTTCCAGTTTTTAGAGACTAAGAGTTGGGAAACAATTGAGTTACGTCAGTTAGACCAAGTTTTGCAACAAGTCGGTATTTCAGAAGAGAGTAGTAAACGTTGTATTGCAAATGAATACCTAGAAAACTATAGCGGTGATGAACTAAATACTCGAATTGCTGATGATGAAAAAGTCATTCCTTTTTTTATTGAGAACATTGATTTAATTGCAGAAGCTTTGGGATTACTACCAAGTAAAAATCAAAATTCATGGCGCTATTATGATCCAATCAAGGCATTAGCTCTATTACAACGTTTTCCACAAGTACCTAAACAGTTTATTCCTCGATTACTTGAGTTTGCTTTGGGGGATGGAAAACGTTTACGTTTTGACGCTCAGGAAGTATTAAAAAAACTCCCTGATATTCATTTAAGAGCGATTGAAGCTTTAGAAAATGGTAAACAAGAAATTCGTATTACAGCAGTCGAATGGTTAGCGCGTTTACAACATCCCTCTGCGGTCACAGCGCTTTATGATTTATTAAAAAAAGAGAAAAAAGAAGTTGTTATTGCTGCAATTCTGACGGCTTTAGAGCAGTTAGGTGAGGATATTAATATTTATCTTTCGCCAAAAGCATTGCTCAAAGATGCTGAAAAGGGTTTAAAAGCTAAGATTGCTAGTAGTTTTACTTGGTTTGATTTACAGCATTTACCTCAAGCGCAGTGGCAAGATGGTACAACAGTTGATCCTCAAATTATTCAATGGTGGGTCGTTTTAGCAGACAAATTGAAAGACCCTGTGCCCAATGCACTGTTACAGCGTTATATGGGACTGTTAAATGATAAAAGCCAACAAACGCTTGCATTGTATTTACTGCAAAGCTTTATATATCAAGATACTCGTAATCCAACTTTAGAAGAGGCGATAGAGGTTGCAACGAAAGAAGCACCGAGTCGTTTAGCATCTTATCAAGATTCATTTAAACGCTGGGGACAAAAGTACCCGGAATATTATGGACGTTATGAACACATCACACTGGAAGAAGTGGTTGAAGAAATTAAACGTGAGCGTTTAGCAATTTATTTAGGTTCTGCAATTAAAAGTAAAGGAATGTTGGCACTGACTTTTAAAACGCAAGGTAGTGTTGCGGTGAAATTATTGCAAGATTATATGAAGCTACATTACCAACGTCGTGCACAAATCGAAGCGATGTTGAGTAGTTTTTCAATCAGTGATGATCCATTGATTATTCAATTACTTCTGAGTTTGTCACGTCGTTACCGCACAGCATCTGTTCAGAATCTAGCGAAACAATTGGTTGAGCAAATTGCAGAGCGCAATCAATGGAGTAGTGATGAATTGGCAGATCGCACAATTCCGACCGCAGGCTTAGACGATGTAGGTGTGCTGAGTTTAGAGTACGGTTCTCGAGTCTTAACTGCCTATGTAGACGATAAAGATAAGTTCGTACTTAAAAATGAAGATGGAAAAATAATTAAAGCCTTGCCTGCTGCACGACAAGGTGATGACGAAGGCTTAATTAAAGAAGCTAAATCATTATTCAGCAGTAGTAAGAAAGAATTTAAACAAGTGATTGATCTACAAACACAACGCTTATATGAAGCGATGTGTAGTGAGCGAGCTTGGAGCAGTACGGATTGGCAAGAATACCTGTTTGCACACCCAATTATGAAACGTTTGATTCAACGTTTAGTTTGGTTGGAGCTTTCTTCAGAAGGTATTATTTTACAAAGTTTCCGTCCTAGTGATGACGGCAGTTTATTAAATCTTGAAGATGATGAAATTGAATTAGCACAAGATAGCCAAATCAAAGTTGCACATGGTGTTTTGATCAGTGCTGAAGATGCAGAAGCATGGCAAGCACATTTTAAAGATTATAAAGTGAAGTTCCTATTTGAGCAGATGACACACCAGCTTCCTGTTTTTGAAGCACATGCGGAAATCATTGAGGATCGTAAAGGCTGGTTAACCGATACATTTACTTTACGTGGAGTGATTACCAAGCTTGGTTATCAACGTGCTTCAATTGAAGATGGTGGTTCTTTTGATAGTTACTTTAAACCATTTAGCCAAATTGGTTTATCTGCGGTGATTCGTTTTAGTGGCAGTTATGTGCCTGAGGAAAATCTTGCAGCTGTATTGTACGACCTCAGTTTTGAGAAAAAGAATGTACGTTCTTGGCGTGACAGTGGAATGAATTTAGCAGATGTACCGCCAGTGTTATTAGCTGAAACTTATGCTGATTATTTAAAAGTTGCTGAGGCATGTTCTGGTTTTTATCCTGAATGGCAGAAGAAAACACCTTGGTAAAATGGTAAAGATATGAATCCACAAGACATTATTAAATTAAGTGCTGAACAACGTTTTGCAGAAGAACTTGCAATAATCAGTGAACATGACCATGCGCCTAAACCACAAGGTTGGTTACGTTCACCACGTGCGGTACGCCAATTTATTCTCGGTGATGAGAAATTAGCGATTAGCCGTAAATTTTATGGTGATGATGCTTTAGTCGACAGAGCAATTGTGACTTTACTGGGTAAACAAGGTCTCATGTTAGTAGGTGAACCAGGTACAGCAAAATCTATGCTGTCCGAATTATTAGCAGCAGCGATTAGTGGTGATTCAGGATTAACCATTCAAGGAACAGCAGGCACAACTGAAGATCATCTCAAATATTCATGGAATTATGCTTTATTACTTGCTGAAGGTCCTAATGAGAAGTCTTTAGTTGCATCACCTGTTTACCAAGCGATGCAGCATGGCAAGATCATTCGTTTCGAGGAAATCACGCGTTGTCCACCTGAAATTCAGGATGTCTTAGTTTCATTAATGTCTGAAAAGACCATGATGATTCCTGAGCTTGGGGATCAAGGTCGTGTTTATGCCAAAGCAGGATTTAATATTATTGCTACCGCCAATTTAAGAGATCGCGGTGTGCATGAGATGTCATCGGCATTGAAACGTCGTTTTAATTTTGAAACTGTACGACCGATTGCTGATCCTGTTTTTGAACGTGAGCTTGTACTGACTCAGTTGAAACGCGAGTTAGGAGAGTTATCTGATCAGATTCAAATGTCTGAATCTGTGGTTGATCTACTGGTCACAGTTTTTCAAGAGTTACGCCAAGGCACAACCAAAGACGGTACCTCAATTAAAACACCTGATGCTGTGATGTCGACTGCTGAAGCGGTCAATATCGCTTATGCAGCTGCTTTAGAAGGCTATTATTTAGGTGATCAATCTTTGAGTGGTGCTGCGATTGCGCGTCAGTTGATTGGCGTGGTGTTAAAAGATAATGCTGATGATGCCAAGCGGATGCGTTTTTATATGGATAATGTTGCCCGTGAACGTGCCAAACTGGATGTAACTTGGAAGGCTTTTTTTGATGCTGGAAAAACGTTTTGGCAGTAGATTTTTTGAGTCTTAACTGAGTCGTGCCGAGTTCTCATCTTATTTGAGGATAAGCCTTCGGCTCGACCTACTTTTGTTTCGACAAAAGTAGGCAAAACCATTTGTCATTCACAGAACCTGTTGACTTCTTGCATTTAGCTAATCGAGTCGCAGAAACAACATTTGACAGATACCACGCAGGCTGTGAATGACGTTCCGAGTATCAGATGTTGTATGTAGTTTATATAAAAAGTGAAAATTTATTGAAATAAAGAATATGACGATACCACAACGCTTACAACAAGCATTACAACAGCAAAAGGCTTTGGCAGATAAGGGTATTCATTTTTTACCTATTCGCCATCATAGCCCAGCGTGTGCTTATGCTGCTTTACAATCGTTGCAGCAATTACAGCCTAAACACATATTGATTGAAGCACCACGTTCATTTAATCGTTTAATTACAGATTTACAGCATCCAGATAGTCAGCCACCACTAGCTGTACTGTGTCAAACCGAAATCATGGAAGCAAATAATAATGCTGCTGATGATGAAAAGACGGAACAGAAGCAAACGCGTACTGCTTATTATCCATTTTGCGATTATTCACCTGAATGGGTTGCGCTGCGATATGCGCCAGAAATTAATGCTGAGGTTGAGTTTATTGATTTAGCATGGACAAGTCAGATTGATCATGAATTAAAGACGATCACCAAACAAACTTGGCAAAGTCGAAGCTTACAGCAAGAGCGCTATTTGGCTCATAGTCAGTATTTACAAACCCTAGCACAGAAGTTGCACTGTCGAAATCATGATGAACTATGGGATCACTTATTTGAGTTAAAGCCAAAGCTGGAGATGCATGATTGGCAAAGCTTTTTCCATGAGGTGCTCGTTTGGTGTGCTATGTCTCGTTTAGATTACGAGGATAGTGTTTTAGAAGCCGATGCTTCTTTAATCCGAGAACAATGCATGCTGCAAAGCATCTTAGAATGCTATGCAAATAACAAAGGTACCATTTGTATCCTCACTGGTGGTTTTCACACCTTGGCCTTAATTGAGCAATTGGCAGCACATTTACTGGTTGAGAAACCTAAGAAAATTAAAAAAATGAAGTCAGCCGATCAAGATGACCAAGCATGGTTGATTCGTTATAGTTTTGATCGTCTTGATGCTTTAAATGGTTATGCTTCTGGTATGCCATCGCCTGCATTTTATCAACGTTGCTGGCAACATATGATGGAGAAATCCTTTGATGATGCTGAACAGCGACAAGCCTTAATCGTTGAGTTACTGTCTGATTTTTCTAAGCAATTACGCGAACAGCAGATTTTGGAAAGTAGTTTTATTACGGTTAAAAATGCGACTGAACAGGCGATTAGATTAGCGACTTTAAGAGGACATCATTTAATTAGTCGTTTTGATTTGATTGATGCCTGTCAAAGTAGTTTTGTCAAAGGCAGTTTAGATGAGGGACAACAAGCATTTCAAAGCCTATTGAAGCAAATTCTGGGTGGTGCACGTCTAGGACAAGTGGTGCAATCCACACAGACCCCACCATTGTTAGCTCAAGTCTATGACTTAGCAAAAGTTCATCGTTTTAAATTGGATGAAACGACGACCAAACGCGCAAAACTGGATGTTTTTCGTAATCAAAAACATCGTTTGCGCAGTCGTTTTCTACATTTACTTGATTTCTTGCAAGTGGGATTTGCCAAATCGGTGAGTGGTCCAGATTTCCTAGGTGGTGGACGCTTACATTTATTATTTGAAGAATGGGATTATGCATGGACACCACATGTTGAAGCTCAGTTGATTGAATTATCAGAATTAGGAGGTGAGTTAAATACTGTTGCAATACAAAAACTCTTGCATATCAAACAGACTTTTTCTCAAACAGGACAAGGAAGGTCATCACATCTTGCAGTACAGCTTTTAATTCGAGCAGCATTGATGGGATTACACAAACAAATTCCAATTCTGTTTGTTGAAGTTCAACAATTCTTACCAACTGATCCTGATTTGGATTCGGTGATTCAATGTGGACAAAAATTATTAAATTTATGGACAGGCAAAGATTTCTTAGCTTTTCAGAAACAACCTGAACTTAAAGCACTGATGCAGCAAGTCATTCCCACAGCATTATTTTTACTGTCTCAGTTGGCAACGCCACCAGCAGACCAACAACAGCAAATTCTTAATCAAGTTTTGCAATTACGCAATTTGTCTAAGCAGATAAATCGTGTACTAGGTGGTGAGCTAAATTTCCTAGCACAATTTTATAATGCTTTGGCACGATTAAATACGGACTGGCAAAAGCTAGATGTGTTAGCGGGTGCGGTTGACGCCTTACGTTTTATTGATGGTGATTTGACTGAACAGGATTTACAACAATCAGTTCAGCGACATTTTGGTTTAGGTGCTAACCCTGAACATGCAGTTGCTTATCTATCTGGAATGATGCAAAGCGCACCTGAATTATTATTGCGTTATCCTGCAATGGCACAACTACTGAATCAACTGTTATTAAAATGGGATGAGGCTGCCTTTGTGGCGATTCTACCTGATTTACGCCAAGCATTTACTCATTTTAAACCGAAGGAAACAGCGGCTTTTGCTGAGCAGATTGCGCAGCTGAATGATGTTTCAAGTTTGGATATCTCTCGATATATCAGTGAGGTTTCACAAGCTGAAATGCTACAAGGTGTTCAATTAAATCAACAACTACAAGAATTTTTGATCGAGCGAAATTTACAAGGTTGGTTAGTATAATGAATGATTCAAACTCTAATAACCTTACAGCACGTTGGCGGTTGATTCTGGGTCGCTATAGTGATCGAGCTTTGGATCAAGTACAGCTTGATGCAGAACAATTACGTTTGGAACGTACTCTCGATTATTTATACAACCGTGAGTATGAACAACGTGGTCATGTTGCAGGGGAGTCTCGTCATGGCTCATTAGATGACTCACAGCTCACTGCAATTAATTGGCTCAATCAAGCGCGAAAATTATTTCCGCAAAGTACCTTTGAACGTATTCAAACTCAAGCAGTTGAACGCTACCAATTAGATGCATTACTCAAAGATCCGCAAAGCTTAAAAAGTTTAGAGCCTACACCTCAGCTTGCTAAAGCATTATTGACGATGCGTGGGCGAATGAATGCGCAAACTCGAGATGCTGTCCGAGAGATTATTCAAACTGTAGTAGAGCAAATCGTTGCACGATTAAAACCTAACTTTATCAATGCGATTCATGGTCGACGCAATCGTTTTCGCCGTTCTTTGATTGCGAATAGTCAGAACTTTGACTGGCGACGTACGATTCGGGAAAATTTAAAACACTATAACGCTGATTTAAATAAGCTCATTATTCAACAACCATTCTTCAATGCGCGGGTACAACGTCATTTACCTTGGACTGTCGTGTTGTGCGTGGACCAAAGTGGTTCAATGATGAACTCTGTCATGTACAGTGCGATTTGTGCCAGCATTCTCGCTAGTTTACCTGCTGTAAAAGTACATCTCGTATTATTTGATACCAATATTGTTGATTTATCTCATATGGCACATGACCCCGTTGAAGTGCTATTGACTGTTCAGCTTGGTGGTGGGACAGACATTGCCAAAGCGGTGAATTATTGCGAACGTTTTATCACACAACCAAATCGCACGATTTTTACGTTAATCAGTGATTTTGAAGAAGGTGGTTCTGTAGCACATTTACTCAATGCGATTAGTCGCTTGCAAAGTCAACACGTAAAGTTATTGGGCTTAGCTGCTTTAGATGAACAAGCTAACCCGGTCTATGATATTCAAATGGCACAGAAGCTGAATGAGAGGGGCATGTCTGTTGCAGCGCTAACCCCTGAACATTTTGCTGAATGGATGGCAGAGGTGATGCAATGAGCTGGCAACACCAATATTTGGCTTATGATCAAGACAGTCTTGCTACTTATGCAAATACTGGTTTGGTTCGCCGTGCCTTAAAAGATATTGAGGCAGGAAAGGTTATTTTACAAACGGAGCAATCTGAACACATCACCATTGAGAGTGATGGTCAACAGGTTGGTTTATCATCGGCAGGTTTAGTCAATGCATCATGTAGTTGCCCTGCAACAGGTGCTTGTAAGCACATTGTCGCAGCCGTTTTATATCTGCAACAACATTTACAAAATTCAGTTCAGCAACCAATCGAAAATCTAACAACAGACTCAGCTGCAGAGATTCAAAGTACGACTGTTGAATTGGTTGAACAACTTGAAAATAATTTCCAACCCAATCTGATCGAAGAAATATTGAGAGTTGATCTCAACCAAATCGCAAAGAAAATAGGTAAAGCTCAAACTCAAAAAGCCATCAAACTCGCTCGTCTTTGGCAAAAAGAACAACAAACAGAATTATTTGAAGAAGAATACAGTTTAAAAATTCGTATCAAGAGTCTAGCTGAAGACATTATTTATGTTGCGGGGGCGGGCTTGGCTGGAATGCTGTCCAATTTAGAAAAGGATCAGTCTGCATATTATCTAGCTGCTTTAAGTGAAGTACAGCGACTTCAAGGAAAATTCTGGACTAAGTTGGAACTCAATGAGACAGAGAATCCCGCGGTTCTGAGTGAGAGTGAAGGTCAATTTATTATTGAATTAAAAGATGATCTTGCTCAGTTGATTGAGTTTGGTTTATCGCATGTAAATGAAATGACTGCACGACAATTACATCTACTGAATATGTCTGCTAGAAGTGAGTCATTACCTCGTTTGGCTGCAATGTTAAGGCAACTGAGCGGTCAGGTTGCTCGACTTTTAAATCGTGACGAACATAGTTCTGAACACGAAACATTATTATATTTAGCTCAAATCAATGCGTATCTTTACCAGTTAGAACATGCTGAGGGTGAGGCTTTAGTTCGCTTAAGAGGTAAATCACGTCGTCAATATGAAGTAGATCAAGAACAAATAGATTTAGAACTTTTACCTTTAGGCGCACGTTGGTGGCGAACATTGGGTGGTGCTAGAGGAATCACTTTATATTTCTCAGAGCAAGAAAACCCTCAAATTTTTGAGGTGACACTAGCGCGTACTGAAAATAATGACCCGAACTTTAATCGTTACAATGCATGGTCTCAGCAAAGCATTTGGATGATGACAGCTCAACAACTCATGCAAAAAAAAGTACGATTACAACAGCCACGATTTTCTGAGGATGATCGTTTATCTGCTTCAGGACAAAGTCGAGCCTTACCACTTAATAGCTTAAAAGATCTTCAGGATTTTAGTATTTATCAACACATCGGATTTGATAATTGGCACAAACTACAGCAACGTTGGCAGCAACAATTACAAAGTATCGAAGGTGTTGATCAAACAGTCATGCTTAATATTTCTAGCTATGACAATCCTCAAGTTGATGAAGTTGAGCAATGTTTATGGTGGACGGTCTATGATCAGAATCAATCAGCGATACATTTACGTTTAGATTGGAAAACGTCAGAAATAGAAAAAATTCGTCAGCTCGAACACTTGTGTAATCAAAAAACTCAAATCAACTCTGTTTTTGTATATTGCCAGATTAAAGGACATACCTTGGTGTTATCACCAATTAGTTTATTGATCACGCAAAATGAAAAAACTCGCTTATTTAACCTAGATTTTGATCAATTCACTGAATCAAAAAAGACTTTGAAAGAAAGTATCGTTGGACGGATTGAACAACTCTTAATGATGAAACAACAACAGAGAGCAAAATTTTCATCTATTCAAATGAGTTTAAGTCAAAAAGTGTGTGAACCAATTTTTGATGTATTACTTAGTCTGAGTTGCTCAGGACGTATGATGCTGAGTTCATCACAGATCGAAACATTGCAACAACAACGTCAGTTGGCATTAGATGCAGGAATGAACATACTTGCAAAGCAAATCACATCACTTTTAGTCGAGTCTAAAATCA
Organism: Acinetobacter junii CIP 64.5; assembly: GCF_000368765.1. Lineage (GTDB taxonomy): Bacteria > Pseudomonadota > Gammaproteobacteria > Pseudomonadales > Moraxellaceae > Acinetobacter > Acinetobacter junii. Next base: position 796,182 of record NZ_KB849655.1, on the reverse strand, counting down.
ATGTTGAGTCAATTTTACGGCTTATTTATCTCTGTGATTTAATTCTACGAATGCAAGTGGAGTTACCAATTCAACTGAATCAAAACTTGTAATATGTTTGATATTTGATTTTTAGTTAAACAAAACTCGTTGGATTAATTCTAGATTTTTCATACTTTATGATGTTTCGAAAAGTCGATTTGGGGTTTTACTAAGGTATAGAAGCTGGTTTTAGATTGTTTTAGTCGGATAAATATTGTCTCTCGTATTCTATAAACTTCGATAAAATATAGACTATTATCAAATAACGAGAGTTTTTATACTTTTCTTGACTGAATTGACATCATCTAAGTAAAAGCAGTCAATTCTATTTTGATTTAATGACCTTAACTTGAATAAAAACTATTGGGAAATAGCTAAAAATGGACCGTTTAATCCATAAAAATAAGTGCAGGATGTCAATTAAATCAATTCTTATCTCAGGAATGTTGGTCTCGTCATTCACCATGATGAGTCCAACCTACGCTGCTCCTGAAGGGAAGTTAGATCTAACACTTTCAACTCATTCGCAGAATAAAGTTAAAAAACTGCTCAATGACCCTAAAACTTGGCAGTAGATTCCTAAACAGGTCACTTTATGTGTGTATTCGCCGAATGGTGAGCATAGTGAAGCATTTGAACAAGCAACTAGCTATATCACTGAAATTCCAAGAATGGTAAACGTCGCCAAGCAGTTTGGTGTCAATATGAAAGTTGCTCGTCCTTCGCATTTACAATTTAAACTGGATTTTGATTATCCTAAACTTAAAAAAACAGCATCTACATTGGTGAATCTAAAGGTTTATACCAATGAAGCTGTCTTAACCGAAGATTTCCGCAGTAAACGCTGTGATGGCGCAGGTATTAGTAATCTACGAGCGAAACAATTTAATAAATTTGTTGGAAGTATTGATGCAATTGGTGCACTACAAACATACAAACAATTGAGTGCAGTGATCCAAGTTTTGGCAAATCCAAAATTTGATGAAAAGATGGTGAACAAAGACTATGAGGTTGTCGGGGTAGTACCATTAGGTGCTGCTTATATTATGGTCAACGATCGAAATATTAATACTCTAGCTAAAGCTGCAGGTAAAAAGATTGCTGTATTCCAATTTGATGAAACCCAAAAGAAATTAGTTCAAAATGTAGGTGCTCAACCTATTTCGGTAGATTTAGTGAGTGTCGGTGGTAAATTCAACAATAAAGAAGTCGATATTATGGCTGGACCTGCGATATTGTTTGAACCACTAGAGTTACATAAAGGGATGAGTGATAAGTCTGGCAAAGTTGTTGGTGGGATTATTAAGTTCCCTGTCATTCAAGTGACAGGCACATTGATCATGCATCGCAATAAATTCCCAGCAGGAATGGGGTCAATTGCGCGTGAGGTGATTTCTAAACAGCTCAATCCAGCATTTGAATTTGTCGATAAATTGGAAGCTAAAATTCCAAGTAAATATTGGTTAACACTAAATGAAAGTGATAAGCCTGGTTATGTTCGTCTCATGCGTGAAGCACGTATCCAAATGACTAAAGAAGGCTATTACGATCCAGATATGATGAAGTTGCTGAAACAGGTTCGTTGTTCACAAGCGCCAAGTCACTATGAATGTGCCTTGAACGATGAATAGATCTTAAAATTTTGAACTGATAACGCCATAGTGCATATCGCATGTGCTATGGTTTTTTATTTGAAATGTACTAAAAATAAGCAGAGTTTAAGAGGTAATAAAAACAAAGAACGATTTGATTTAAAGGGGATTATAAATTGAATTTTCTTTTGGTGAGAACCATTAGAAAAGTAATGCTCCAGAGGTGCCGCTGCATGGTCGTTACCCTGAACCCGATGAGTTCAAGGTGGAGGTGACGTACACTTACTGGGTTTCCTACTCGAGGCAGGCATACACTCAAAATGTACAGGACACATCCATAAATTTAAGTATCGGCAGGGGACTAGACGTACTGGCGAACACCCTAGAGACAGTTTTAGTATAACTGATCTTTACACGATGACAATCCTTGCAGATCACATATCTGTAAAGATACTTACTAATTGATGGGGCTTTGTGCAATTTTACTCAACAGTTTGTTCGACATCTTCCAAGATGGTTTGAAGTAGGCGCTCACAGTGAGCATATTCCTGCAAAGATTTATTCAAACTAAAGACATCTTGTGCCATCTGTAAGGCAACCATAATGACTAATTTATTGTGTTCTACACGAGGAGCATTACGTCGCATATCCTGAAACTTTTGATTCAGTAGTTCAGCTGCACGCTCTAATTCTTCACGTTTGTCTTCAGTGGTATTTAAGCGAAAAGTCTGTTCAATTAAACGAAGTTCTACTGTCACTTGTTCACTCATGATCAGTTTTCCTCTTGTAGTTCAGCATTCGGGTGAGCAAGTTGCTGAATTTCTTGTGCATGATGATCTTGCGCAGTACCTAGGATGGCAAGACGTTGAATAATTGCTTCAACTTTTGATTTTGCAAGCTCATTTTTTTGCAATAAACGATCACGATCTTGCTGAAGATCTTGGATTTCTTGCTGACTATGACGTTGTTGTGCTTGGAGCTTCTCTTTAGTCACACGTAAATCATTACGCTCTGCCAAAATCTCTTGAAAGCGATTTTTTAAGTCAGTGGTGCTTTTTTCCAAGCGGCTATAGCGTTCAGCAAGTGTTGTCGCATCTTGATTCAGCTGCTTAAATTGATCTTGTAACTGAGTTAATTGTTCAGTTAAGTTATCAACTTTTTCCTGCTTTTGCGTGATGATGCTATTTTTTTGCACGATTTGTGCATGATGGTCTGTTTCAGCTAAAGCTTTAGCTTCAGTGAGCGAAGTGTTTTCGCGCTCTAAATGATGTAAACGTGTTTTTAAAACACCAATATGCGCTTGTAGACGCTGTAATTGTTCTAACATAACGAGGTCGCACAGAGTTGCAATCAAAGGTAATATATACAGCAGTATAGAGATTGGATAAACGAATGCAAGACGATATTTCAGGTTGGACGGATTGGAATGCCCATTTTGATGGGATTGAAGAGATTTCAAGTCCAAGTGAGTTACATGGATTACTCACAGGTATAGTTTGTGTCACACAAGCACCAACCAAAGACGAATGGTCACAAATTTTAAATACTTTAAATGTTCCTGCATTATCGGAAGAGGCGTTAGAAAGCTTAACTGACGAAAGCGAAGATGTTTCTCATGCCTTGTCTGACGATGAGTTAGATTATTTGCCGATGTTGCCAGATGATAGTCATCTACTTGTTGATCGAGTTCAAGCTTTGGCAGATTGGTGTGCTGGTGTGGTTCTAGGCTTTGGTTTAGCATCAGGACATATTCGTGCTGATGAACAAGAACTCATTGAACACTTACAAGATGTTGCAGCAGTAGAGTTTGAAGATTCAGATAATGATGACGAAGGTGAAGCAAGCTATGAAGAGTTATACGAGTTTGTTCGTTTAATTCCAGTGAGCTTATCGATTGGTCGCAAAAAGATTTCTGTTAGTGAAAGCTCACTCTTAAAAAACTTTCATGCCAAAAGCAGAAATCAAGAAAGCACAGCTGATCCACAAACTATTGTAGAAATGTTTACACCGCATCGTCCGAGTTAATGCGGTATTAAATCTCCCTAATAAATCCCTCTTACTTTTTAGAGGGACTTTCAAGCTGTAGGATAATATGAAACTAACTCAAGCTGATTTTAAACAACGCCGTGATCATTTAGCTCAGAAAATGGGTGCAAATAGTGTTGCTATTATTGCGACACGTGCAGAAATGTACCGCAATCGCGATGCAGACTATAAATATCGAGCTGACAGTAGTTTTTATTATTTAACTGGTTTTGCTGAACCTGAAGCAGTTGCGGTATTGGAAACCTTCGCTGAAGGTGAAACGTATCGTTATTCCTTATTTTGCCGAGAGCGTAATCGCGAAATGGAGATTTGGAATGGTTACCGTGCTGGTGTGGAAGGGGCTGTTGAAATCTATGGTGCAGATGAAGCATTTGCAATAGATTTATTGGATCAGGAAATCATTGCAAAGCTCTTAAATAAAGATCGTCTGTATTTTCGAATTGGTCATCAAGCTGAGTTTGATGCCAGAGTAAGTCAATGGATTCAAAAAGCTGATTCTCAACAACGTCGTGGATCAACCTCTCCAGCAGAGGTCATTCAGCTTGATCGACTTATAGATGAGATGCGTCTGAAAAAATCAGCGCAAGAAATCGAGCTAATGCAGATCGCATCAAATATCAGTGCAGATGCACATACACGTGCTATGCAATCAGTGAAACCAGAAATGATGGAGTATGCACTTGAAGCAGAACTCAATTATATTTTTGGTAAAAATGGTTGTGTACCAGCCTACAATAGTATTGTCGGTGGTGGAGAGAATGCGTGCATTTTGCATTACGTAGAAAACAATAAACCATTAAAAGATGGTGATTTGGTTTTAATAGATGCTGCTTGTGAATATGAATTCTATGCATCTGATATCACTCGCACTTTCCCAGTCAATGGTAAGTTCAGTCCTGAGCAAAAAGCACTTTACAATATTGTATTAGATGCACAACTAGCTGCGATTGATGCAACCCGTATCGGCAATCACTACAAATATCCACATGAAGTGGCTGTCAAGATTTTAACCCAAGGTTTGGTTGATCTTGGCTTACTTAGCGGTAATGTAAATGAGTTGGTTGAAAGTGAAGCATTCCGTCAATTCTTTATGCATGGCACTGGGCATTGGCTTGGTATGGATGTGCATGATGTGGGCGCTTATAAGCATGGCGAAGACTGGCGTGCTTATGAAGCAGGTATGGTAGTCACCGTTGAGCCTGGTTTATACGTCGCACCTGATGATGAAACAGTTGAGGCGAAATGGCGTGGTATTGGGATTCGTATCGAAGATGATATTGTAGTCACTGAAAATGGACCGTTGGTTTTGACTAAGAATGTAGTGAAAACTGTTGAAGAGATTGAGCAATTAATGGCTAGTTAAGTCTGAAATATTGATCTAAAGGCTTATTCTAGGATAAATAAGCCTTTTTTATTTGTCGAATTAAAATAAAACACAGTCCAAACAAAGTACAAATTCCAATCCCAATTTGAGTTAGAGTAAGATAGTCCCGAAACATCAAGTCATGAAAAACTGATAAGGAATAATATTATGCAGCAACAAGTCATCATTGTCGGTGGGGGTATGGTTGGACTCAGCCTTGCTTTAATGTTGGCAAAATCTAATATTGCCGTAAAGCTATTAGAAGCTGTGAAATATCCAAATTACGATGACGAAAATCTAGCTCCATATCACTCAAGTTTTGATGCTCGTAACACCGCTTTGTCACGCCGTAGCGTGCAAATTTATCAAAAGTTAGGCTTGTGGGATGCATTACAACAACATGCGACCCCAATTTTACAAGTGCATATCACAGAGCAGGGTAGCTTTGGTAAAGCACGACTAGTAGCAGAACAAGAGAAAGTAGAAAGCTTTGGGCAAGTAATTGAAAATGCGTGGTTAGGTCGAGTATTACTCACCCAAGTTCGTCAGCAGCCTCTGATTGAATTAATTGATGGGGTGCAAGTGACGTCACTGACACAAGATGCAGATGAGGTTCACATTGAAGCCATGCGTAATGGTGAATATATACACTCGCTCAAATCAAAGTTAGTGATCGCAGCAGATGGTCGTGATTCTTTCTGTCGTCAAGCAATTGGTGTGGGCGTGGATGAACATGATTATGACCAAGTTGCGATTGTCACAACGGTTCAAACCTCTAAACCTCATCAACAGGTTGGTTTTGAGCGTTTTAGCGCATTAGGACCATTGGCATTATTACCTTTACCTGGTGAATATCGTCGTTCTGTCGTTTGGCCAGTTAAAAAAGGTGCTGAAGCTGAATGGTTGGGTGAAGAAAATGATCAACACTTCTTAGATGCTCTACAAGAAACTTATGGCGATCGTGCGGGTAAATTTGAAAAAACGGGTAAACGTTTTAGTTATCCATTGTCACAAGTTCTGGCTCACAAGCAGGCGGTTGGTCGTGTAGTTCTCATGGGTAATGCAGCGCACACAATACATCCTGTTGCAGGGCAAGGCTTTAACCTTTGTTTACGTGATGCTGATGTATTGGTTCGCTATTTACTAGAGCAGTTAGCGAAGTCTGATGATATTGGTCATCCTGATAATTTATTGGCTTATGAGCAAGCACGTTTAACAGATCAGCAGCGTGTGATTAAGTTCTGTGATTCAGTGGTGCGTGGTTTTAGTAATCAAAATCCGCTTCTTAAATTAATAAGAAATACAGGATTGATTGCATTTGATGTGATTCCTGGCATTAAGCCTTTGGTTGCGAACTACGCGATGGGGCTAAAAGCATGAGTGAAATGTTAGATGTCGTCATTGTTGGTGGTGGATTAGTCGGTGGTTTAACAGCGTTGTTGCTATCACAAGGTGGCGTGCAAGCAACAGTATTGGATGCTGCACCAGTACTTGATCAAGACAAAACTTTAGCCGTGATGAATCCACGTGTGTTGGCTTTAAGTCAAGCAACGATTCATCTACTAAAGACAGTTGATGTTTGGAATGATTTAGCACGACAAATGCCATATTCAGGTATGCAAGTCTGGAATAAAAATGGTTATGGTGAAATAAATTTTGGGCATGCTTCCGAAGAGCAACCTCGTGCAGATCAAGCTTTAGGTTCAATGGTTGAGCCAAGTGTTTTGAATATTGCGATACAGCAAAAAATGTTACAGCAGCTCAAAGATTACCGTACCCAAGTAAAAGTTATTCGCATTGAGCAAATTGCAAAAGGTTGGTCGATTCAACTCGCCGATGGCACGATCCTCAAAACTAAGTTATTGATCGGTGCTGATGGTGCAAACTCATTTGTACGTGAGCAAGCTTATATTGATTTAGATATTTTAGACTACAAACAAGCTGCAATCAGTTGTGCGATTAAAACGACACAACCGAATCAATATGTCGCACGCCAAATTTTTCTACCTACTGGTCCACTTGCATTTCTACCTATGGCAAGCTTAGATCAACAAGAAAATGGCTACTGGCAATCAATTGTATGGACTCTACCTGATGATTATGCGGATGAATATTCGAAGTTATCAGATCAGGAGTTTATGCAATTACTGACACGTGAAAGTTTGCAAATGTTGGGTGAAGTGGTCGATGTAAGATCAAGAGCACAATTCCCACTTAAAGCAAGAGCAGCTCAGCGTTATATCAAATCTGGTTTAGCTTTGATTGGAGATGCTGCACATGTCATCCATCCTTTGGCAGGTCAGGGCGTAAATATCGGTTGCTTAGACGCAGCAGTTTTATGTGATGTTTTATTGCATGATTTAAAACGTGGTGTATGGGCAAATGAGCAAACTTTGCTTCGCTATGAACATCAACGTAAAGGTCAAAACGACGCTATGATGCACAGTATGTCAGCAATAGGTTGGTTAGAAAGTTCGGAGCTATTTCCCTTTGTTTGGGCAAGGAACTTTGGATTAAAGCAAGTTGAAGAATTTGAAGTACTCAAGGACCGCTTTATGCAACAAGCGAATGGATTGGGTGCATTGCAACACACACGCTACGCTTGCTAAAAAATAGTAGATATTTTTTATACAATCATTTATAAATCAGAGTGAATTTGGTCGTTAAAAGTACAATTTGTTAAACATTCTACTTTGATAAATGAGAAGAGCTTGTTACATTTCACAAAGTTCTGATGACCAAATAACGATGATGAAGATTTAGTCATTGTGGGGAGAGTAATATGACGGAAATTAATGATTACGATGAAAATACTGAAGACTCTGCTGTAGACGATGAAGAGGCGAAAGCAGCAGAAAGCGGTGCAGATAGCGAAGAAGAAACGATTGATGATGCTGATCTAGCTGAAGCTGAAACGTTAACTGTGACTGCTAAACAGAAGCAGCGTCAGGCTTTGGAAGACGAAGTGGCTGCGTTCCTCGCTCGTGGTGGCAGAATTACTGAAGTTCCTCCTGGTGAACATCACGACTGAATTTAAAGCATTTGAAAGGCATCACAATTGTGATGCTTTTTTATGTTGATGTAATGTGAGATCACATTCTAGTGGCTGATGTAATCCTTTTAAAATTCCGCATTGTTCTATCGTGCGGTGTTGAGAGCATTGTTGTTTCAGTTGAATAAAGTCTTGCTTGAGGTGCTCTAAATTTTGAATCTTTTGAGAAACTTCATTAAGGTATTGATCGATTAAGTGATCAACTTCGATACAGGTTTGGTTGGGATGAGTTGATAACTCTTTCAACTTTTGAATATCTTGCAGGGTTATGCCCAATTCGCGGCAATGTTTTAAAAATAAAAGTTCTGAAAGTATCTCTTCAGAATAATGTCGATAATTTCCTGCTGTACGTTTTGCTTTTTCAAGTAATCCAATCTTTTCATAATAACGAATGGTATCTATTGAAACACCTGACTTTTTAGATAATTGCCCAATTGTAAAATTCATTATGCTTGACTCTAGAGCTACTCAAGGGTTTTTAATCACTATAAAAGATTCTTAGAGAAAAGTCATGGCAGGATGTGGTTGTAATACAGCGTGTTCCCCAGCAAAAACAATGAGTCCTAAGTTTAGAAAGGCATTATGGATCGCATTAATTTTAAATGCGCTTATGTTTTTTGTAGAAATCATCGGAGGAGCGCATGCACAATCCGTGTCTCTATGGGCTGATGCACTAGATTTTGCAGGAGATGCTGCAAACTATGCAATTTCATTAATTGTGCTTTCAATGAGTTTGTATTGGCGAGCAACGGCAGCTTTACTGAAAGGAATCACAATGGCTGCTTTTGGTATCTTTGTGATCATTAAAGTGATTTGGTCATGGTGGATAGGTATGATACCTGAACCTATGCTAATGGGAGCTATTGGGATATTGGCATTACTGGTTAACGTATTTGTTGCCATCATGCTTTATACATTTCGAGATGGTGATGCCAATATGCGTTCCGTATGGTTGTGTAGCCGTAATGATGCGATCGCAAATATTGCGGTAATTTTCGCTGCAGCAAGTGTTTGGGGAACAGGAACCTTCTATCCAGATTTATTGGTCGCTTTTATTATTGCTTATCTCGGTGTGAGTTCAGGATTGAGCGTAATTCAACAGGCGAGATCAGAGCGAAAAATGGATCAAAGTAAGGTTATGTCAAAAGCTTAGCAACATTGAAAAAATTACTGGAGTCTCCGTGCGATATGATTTAGGTAGTATTCAATATCAATTTCTCTATAACCCAATAACTGACCGATTCTACGTTCGATTGTGGGTTGAAAACCTTTTTGTAGTAAAGACTGCTCTAGTATCGATAGCAATTCATTAAGATGAGATTTTGGAGCATTCTTATAAATTAAACAAAATGTTATAGTTTTATTCGCATGTTGAGTTGGGAAGGTCTTCATAATCTTTTTTAAATTGCCTGAATTTAAATGGGATAAGAATTCATCTGGAACTTCCTCATAAAAAAGGGCAATAGGCTTTTCACCCGAAAGTAGTAACTCAAGTTCTCTACCTTCGTGTGGGCCTAAAGTAGGTGATAAATCTATTGCCATTTTTAGTCTGTTATGATGTTTTAATTATCATTTTGTGTTAATTCCAAAGCACGCTGATATGCTATTTTCTTTTTAATACCAGTCAAATCAGCTGCCAATTGTGAAGCTGCTTTGACGGAGAGATCTTGTAGTAATCGTTTCAATAAGTCATCTAGCTTATCTTGTTCCATATCTTTTTCAGTCGTAGCACCACCAACGACAACTACGATTTCACCTTTTTCTTGATTGTGATCATTTTGGATAAACGTTACGAGTTCTTTTAATGTCATTTTTTTGATCGTTTCGAAAGTTTTGGTAATTTCGCGAGCAAAACCTACAGGTCGATCTTCACCAAAGACCTGAACCATGTCTTGGATACATGCCAAAATTCGATGAGGTGCTTCATAGAAAATTAATGTTTGTGTTTCATCTTTAAGCTTTTCAAGTTGGCTAATGCGTTGAGATGCTTTGGATGGAAGAAATCCTTCGAAACTAAAACGATCGCTAGGCAAACCAACAGCACTTAATGCTGCGATCGCTGCGCATGCACCAGGTACAGGAATAACACGTATTCCATGTTCTTGAGCAGCACGAACCAGTTTGAAACCAGGGTCACTAATTAATGGCGTTCCAGCATCACTGATTAGCGCGACGTCTTCACCATTTAACATTTTTTGGAGAAGTTGATCAATTTTGTTACTTTCATTGTGATCATGACACGCAGTTAATTGAGTTGAGATATTATAGTGTTTAAATAACTGTGCAGATTGACGAGTGTCTTCTGCCGCAACTACCGATACAGACTTTAAAATATCAATTGCACGATAGGTCATGTCATCTAAGTGCCCAATCGGGGTTGCTACAACAAATAATTGAGCACTCATAAAAGGTAACTCCCTAATGTATATAAAAAAATATTGGCTGCCACTTTTTTTTGCAGCATTTGTGAGCCCAGCTTACGCGGACATCTTGGTGATTCTACCTGAATCTGGTGCTATGGCGCGAGCGAGTGAAAACATTAAACGTGGTTTCTTGAGTGCTTATGCAGCATCTGGCAGCCAAGAAAAAATAATTTTTGCCGATTCAACTAAAAACAGTATGGATTACATCTTTAAGAAGAAGGTGAATAACAAAATTAAATTGGTCGTTGGTCCTTTGGCTAGAAATGATATTGATGCTGTCATGCAACTGGAGCCTAAGCTTCCTGTACTGGCACTAAATGATGTGAATCAACATGCTGAAAATGTGTGGCAATTTAGTTTGTCGAAACAACATGATGCAGCTGCCTTGACCCAATTATTAAAAAACGATCGCGTAAAAAAATTATGGGTTCTGCGTGAGACTGGTACTGAAGCAGCCACAGAATTATTTATGCAGGCTCTTTCGGTAGAATTTGGTTCAGAAATACAAGTTATAGACACTCTGCCTAAAAAAATCTCAAGAAAGGAAGGGTTGTTACTGCTGGGGCATCATCAATGGATTCAACAACTAGGTGAGCTACCTGAAAAAAGAGTCTATGCAACACCATTAAGTATCGAGCAAGGACAGACTATTCCTATAGGACTTAGTTTTTGTGATACGCCTGCATTGTATAATGGACAATGGGTAGATCTTATTGAAGCGTATAAAGAGCAGCCTGAAAATATGGCATTTCAACGCTTACTTGCTTTTGGTGGTGATGCATGGACAATCACTCAATATTTATTGAGTAATCAGAATCAGCAACAAACTTCATTTATGGGGCGAACTGGTGCAATAAGTTTTAAAGACAATAAAATTTTCAGACAACCAACTTGCTATCAGCAACAAGAGCACGGAATCCAAATCTTAAAATAAGAAATAAATGTCATGACAGAAAACGCAAATGAACTCGGACATTGGGCTGAGCAACAAGCATTAATCTATCTTCAACAATTTCAATATGAATGTGTCGCTCAAAATTATCATTCTCGTTATGGAGAAATCGATTTAATTGTAAAACGACAGAATGAGTTGATCTTTGTTGAGATAAAGGCACGATCGGCAGGGAGCTATGCGGAGTCATGTGAAGTGATTACACGCTCGCAACAACGGAAAATAATAAAGACAGCGCAGCAGTTTTTACAGAAAAATCCAGATTATGAGGATTTTGATTGTCGTTTTGATGTGATTTGTTTTGATTTTCCACAGAAAATTGCAAAAACAGTACAACCAGACTTTTCAAAATTGCAGTATGATCAGCAGTGGATTGAACATGCATTTACTTTAGATTGAGCATTAATTTGGTCTTTTTGAGATAAATACCTAAGATTGAACAAGTTTGTAGATAGGGAGTCTTGCCAAGTGTTAAAACGTTTAACGATTACGTTACTTTGCGCTGCAAGTTTATCAGGATGTGCGAGTTTTATTTCAGGTGGAACAGGAACTTCACCTGTCGGCACAAATAGTGGGGAACGTAGTCTCGGACAAGTATTTATTGATTCGTCTATCAAGCGTACAGCCAATATTAATTTGTATAAATTAGATCACCGTTTTAAACAGTCCCGCATCAATATTGAAAGTTTTCATAGTAATGTGTTGTTAACGGGTCAAGTACCTGATCCATATTTGAAGCAATTAGCTGAAGATAATCTTCGAGCAATGAGTGATGTCAAAGCTGTACATAACTACATTACTGTCGGTGATAAAGTTGGCTACAACACGATTATGCAAGATGCAACAGTAACCGCAAATACTCGTGGTTTACTGATGAAAGCACCTGTAGTTTCAGATAGTAAAGTGTTGGTACACACTGAAAATGGTGTTCTTTATGTCATGGGACGTCTAAATACTGCGGAAATAAGAGATTTGGATGACGTCTTACAAAAAGTTGGTAATGTGAGTAAAATTGTTACTCTGATTGATAATATTGACCAATCATCTGGAACGATGGCGAGTTCAACCACAGCAACTCCTATGGTGGGTACAGTGACGACACAACCTCTCGTTGAAACTCCAGTAGCAATTGATCCCGATCAGGCAGAACCTGCGACTTCTACACCGACTGTACCCTAATTTATGAAGCAACTTATTCAACAAGTTCAAGAAAATGTGACACGGGCGAAAAGCTTTTATCAAGAGTTTCGTCTGTATGATCTAGCCAGTTACTCAATCAATTATCTGACACCAAAGGATACCTTTGAAAAGGAAGAGCATCTTGCCTATGGTTTAAAGGCAAGACATCGTTTAGACCTTTATCGAACTAAAAATCCTAAAAAGCAGCGACCATTGATTGTGTTCGTGCATGGTGGTTCATGGCAACATGGTAATAAACGTGATTATCTTTTCGTAGGCGAAAGTTTTGCTCGAGAAGGTTTTGATGTTGCTGTTATTAATTATCAACTTGCCCCAGAACAAATTTTTCCTGCATTTGTTGATGATCTTGCTCAAGCAATTCATTATCTAAATCAAAACCAAGCAAAACTTAATATTTCTACTGAAAACATTATCTTAATGGGGCATTCCGCGGGTGCTTTTAATGTAATGTCAGTGGTTTATTCTCCGTACGCTCAGAACTTCAAATATACTGATAAGATCAAAGCAATCGTGGGAATGGCTGGTCCATATCATTTTGATTATAAAGATGATCCTCTTTCTGAACATGCCTTTGATCAGCATGTACCGTATAAGCAAGTGATGCCATATTATTTTGTCAATCCGAACAAGATTAAGCACTATTTGTTGATGGCGGAAAACGATCAGTTAGTAGGTAGTCATAATACATTTGATCTGGATAAAGCACTAAGAGAAAAAGGCAATCATAGCCATGTGATGGTGATTCCAAAAACTGGACATATTACCATCGTGGCAACACTTGCAAGTTTTGTCAGTCATTACTTCAAAACGAAACGCACCATTATGCATTTCTTGGAAGAGGCTTTAGAAGACTAAATAAAAAAGCATCTTAATTAAGATGCTTTTTTTTGACCTATGATTTGAGTAATCATACTGTGGGCAATACTGCCTTTGAATGGGATTTCAGGTAATTCATTAAACTTGAAGAACTGAGCGTCACTAATTTCTTCTACTTGCAATTCAATGTCACCCGATTCGTATTCAGCATGAAACGCTATCATTAAGTTACTAGGGAATGGCCAAGGTTGGCTAGACATGTAACGAATATTTTTGAGCTTTAAGCCAACTTCTTCAAGTGTTTCACGTTGTACAGCCTCTTCAAGAGTTTCGCCAACTTCAACAAAACCTGCAATCAAACCATACATATTTGATTTGTTATGAGCGGATTTTGCTAGAAGAATCTCGTCAGTCCCTTTTGTGATCACTGTGATAATACAAGGTTGAACTCGAGGATATTGGTGGTACCCACAAGCAGGGCAAACCATCGCATATTCTCTCGAATGCACCTCGGTCATATGACCACAATGACTACAGAATTTATGGTTACGACGCCACTCTAGTAATTGGACAGCACGGCTTGCTTGTAAGAAATCCGAAGTATCCCATGATTGTATGAGTTCTCTGATCGGAACTAATTGATAGCCCTCTGGAATTGGCTCATCATCAAGAAGATCACGTGCAATTACTTGGTCATCGTGATGAATAGGCAAATCACTTGCTAACTTTTCAACTTGAGGTAACTGTAAATTTTCATCTACTAAGAGCTTTTGATGTTGAAAAATATAAGCAAGTGATAGTTGGGTCATTATGCCGCTGCGCTTTGTAACTGTTGACTGTTTGATAATGCCACATCAAACATAGATTGCAACACAGGTTGTTTGTTCTTTAAGTTATCAACCAATAGATCAAGTCCTGCGACAACATTTAAAATACAGTTAATGTGTTCAGCCTCAAAAGTTTCATTTTGAGCAAGTCGATGTTCTGCAAATTGAACTGCACCTAACAAAGCAGTTTGTTGTGCAGTACTTCCCAAGAATAGGGCAGCACCTGATAGTTCTTTGAGATAAATAGGCAGAGACTCTAAATTGTGTGCTGTAGAGTCTTGAGCGTAAAGACTAAGTGTTTGAGTCAGTGTTTCAATCAGAGTTTTGGTTTCGCTTAATAAAGCTTTGTGCGCTTCATCTAAACGATCCAAAGAGATTTGCATGTTATTCACACGTAATTGTAAACGACTTGAAGTATAGTTACGCTCAAGAATCCCGATAGAATTCATCGAAGCCAAGATACTATTCATTAAATGTTGTACTGATGCTGCATCAGTCAATGTATTTGTTTGGCTGAGTTTTTCTGCTTGCTGCGTCAGTTCTTTTGCCGCTTCATTTAGATTGAGAATTTTAAATACATTTGAGAGCTGATGAAGTTTTTGCTGAAGTTCTTGAGTTTTTTCAGCAGACATATTTTCATGGTTATATTCAATCTCGTTGCGGATTTGAGCCATCTCATCCGTCATTAGTTGGCTAATGGTATGAATTGTTTCGTAGTCTGGTCCGTACAAATGGCGACTCAAAACTTGTAGCTGAGTATCACTGAGTAACTCATCACCAATATTAAGCTGTTCACGAATATGATGAGAAAGATCATCTTCTTGACTGATACAAATACTCAAGATATCCGCTAAATCATTTAAGTCAGTTTGAAATGCATTGGGATTAGCAAGAAATTGACCAATATTGGTTTCAATCTTAATAAATGTACGTAAGCGTGCTTCAGTAATCAGTAGATCTTCAATATGTCCTAAACCTACATTCACAAGTTGCCAATATTGTTGACTTGGCAAACCCGATGCTAAACCAGCCATATAAACTGCAACAAGTTTTAAGCCTTGTAAATACAAAGGTGTTTCTGCTTGTTTAATCAGTTTATTTAAGCACAATTTATATAACTGATGGACATACTGTGATTTTTCTAAATCAGGGGCCTTTGGCAAATCAAAATTTGGCGTAAAGCAATCCAATAAAGGTTGAATCGTTTGACCTTCTTTAGTGATTGGCTTGCCTAATGCTTTTTCTAAACGATTGAGTGTATCTAATAGGAACTGTGGAACTTTAACTTCACGTAAACAAATGAATTCGATATAACGTTTCAGCATGGTTGTGCCTTCGCTCAAAGCCACAACATCACTAGTTTTAATTTGTTCAGGTTGAGCCATGATTTTACGCATAAGCTCAGCAGAGTATTGCGTAATCTGCGATAGGTGTGGGATATCAATCAAGGCTAGAACATTCGTGCATTGTTCAAACTGATTGAGAGCATCATCAATCCCAAATGGCAAGGCTTGTTCTTCGGCAAGAGTATTGACTGCAGTCTCTACCAATTTAATCGAATTATCGATCTCATTTTTTATTATTAATAATGCCGTTGGGTCGAAATGAATCGAGGTTTGGTAAGACATATGACCTACACCTTTCCTAAGTTGTTATATCCATGAACCCTCTATGGAGAGGGTTTAAATCTTTAAGAGTTAATATAACTTAACTTTGAAAGCTTGAAACAAAAAAACCTGAACTTATAAGCAAATTTATTTTGCAAAAAAGCATGGTTTTCCATGTTTTTCTTCGAATTGTTTGACCCAAGTCTCATGTTGCTGAAGTTCATCATCAGTCGGGTAAATAATTGGCAAATCAATTTGTACGCGTTGACGAGTGGTTTTATTCTGTTGTTGTTCGGTTTGGGATAAGGCATCCATATCAAATGAGACTTGTCCTCCTGTCATCGCCAAGTAAACATCAGCCAAAATTTCAGCATCGAGTAATGCACCGTGGAAGGTACGATCGCGAGCAGGAATTTCATAACGACGGACTAAGGCATCAAGTGAATTTTTTTGACCAGGATGCTTGTTTTTAGCAAGGGCGAGTGTATCCGTAACTTCACAAACTTCTGATAATGCTGGAAGCCCCGCGCGTTTAAACTCCATATCTAAGAAGTTCATATCGAAGGTCGCATTATGTGCAATAATTTCAGCACCTTTTAAAAATTCGAAAAGTACATCTGCGATTTCAGCATATTTAGGTTTGTCCGCTAAGAATTCATCAGTGATACCGTGTACATCGACTGAGTCGCCAACTGGTTTTTCTGGGTTAATATAAATATGAATAGAACTACCTGTAAGCTTACGATTAATCATTTCGATTGCACCCACCTCAATGATTCGATCGTTGTCTTGATAATAGAAACCTGTCGTTTCTGTATCTAGAATCAATTGGCGAGGGCCTTGTAGATTTAATTTTGCATCTGTAATTACAATGTATGGGTTTGAAGATTCATTTACAGATTTAACCTCTATAATTTCTTCGATTTGCTCTGTGACTTGTAAATCAATTTCAATCTCTTCAATCAACTCATCTGCTTCTTCATCGAGGTCTAAACCAAAGGGATCATCGAGTAGCCAATCAGATTCAGGCTTTTTTGTATCAGCGTTAGCCTGCGTCATTTTTGAGCTTTGTTTTGCAGTTTGTTCAGCACCCATGTTTGCTAGTTGATCAGCCATTTCATTTCCTGGATGGCCCGCATGACCTTTGATCCAGTTCCACTCAATATTTCTATTTGCGCACACGGCGTCTAATTTTTTCCACAAATCAGGGTTTTTAACATCTTTCCAATTTTTCTTTTTCCAACCATGTATCCATTCAGTGATACCTTGTTTTACATAGTTTGAATCTGTCCAGATAATTAGGTGAGCATCGACTGGGCAAAAAGAAATACCTTCTATCGCTGCAGTTAATTCCATTCGATTATTGGTCGTTTCTAGCTCACCACCATAAATTTTATGCTCTTCGGTTTCTGTAATGATATAAGCCCCCCAACCACCTAATCCTGGATTGCCTTTACATGCGCCATCTACATAAAGTGTGATTGTTTGAGACATAGTTGAACCTAAAAGTTTAAACGAGAATGGTAGAGCGGATCATCATCAAAATAAGCAGAGTACTTTTTTAAAAAGTACAAGCGAAAACAGTGTATCACCCCTTGATTACGGGCGGTATTGTAAAGCTAAATTGCATTGATGAACGTTACAAAACTCATCTTTTTTAATTTCTTGTAACATTTCGATGCGAATCACGTTAAATTATTGCCTTGTCTAAGTGACATGCTTTACTACAATGGCAAATCGAAGAAATAAACTAGCGTGAGTTGACTGGAAGTTTTTATGTATAAATCGACCACATTGGTGTGGCAACAATCTGCAACATCATTATTTAAAATTACTGTACTGACTTCTGCTTTAGCTGCGCTAGGAATCACGACAGGGTGTTCATCTACACCTCAGTCTTCTAAAGTCTCATCATCAAAACAATTAGGTTCTGGCTATTTGGATGCTAGTAGTTTGGATTCGCTTGAGGATTTACTATCAGCAACCGACATGCGTGCAGTAGAGGGTGATCGATTACTGGTTTTAAAACACGGTGATGTGTGGAAACGTATGACTGTTGGATTCAAAATGGATTTAAACCATTGGGATTCACGTATCGAAGCACAGCGTGGTTGGTTTATTTCTCGTCAACCTTATTTAGATCGTTTGAGTGCGCGTGCCAGTCGATATCTTTATCACACTGTTAAAGAAGCTGAACGCCGTGGTATGCCAACGGAATTGGCTTTGCTACCAGTTATCGAAAGTTCATATGATCCAGCAGCAACGAGTAGTGCAGCAGCAGCAGGATTATGGCAATTTATTCCAAGTACTGGACGTATTTATGGTTTACAGCAAACCAGTCTGTATGATGGTCGTCGTGACGTAGTTGAATCTACGCGTGCTGCATATGAGTTTTTAGGTAGTTTGTACAACCAGTTTGGATCATGGGAGTTAGCATTAGCTGCTTACAACGCAGGTCCTGGACGTATTCAACAAGCGATTAACCGTAATAAGGCAGCTGGCTTACCAACTGATTATTGGTCATTAAAATTGCCACAAGAAACAATGAACTATGTACCTCGTTTCTTAGCAGTTGCTCAAATTATCAAAAATCCAAGTGCTTATGGCGTGGCTTTACCTCCAATTGCCAATCGTCCTCACTTCCGTGAAGTCAGTTTGTCAGCACCTTTAGATCTGAATCAAATTTCATCTATTACAGGTCTAAGTCGTGCAGAGTTATATGCGCTCAACCCTGCATATCGTGGTGAAACGGTTGATCCAACAAGTCCGATGCGTATTTTGATTCCTGCAGATTTGAGCCCATCGATCGATGCAAAACTTCGTTCGGGTAAATCAAGTTCTAGTGGCTTCTGGGCAAGCAATCAGACTCCACCTGCTATGAATAATACATTGAGTACTTCAACGACAACGCGTACAAGTACTGGACAGGCCATTAGTCCTTCGACAAAAACACCTCCGCCATTAACGGCAAGCACTACAACGCGTCCAACATCTACCACAACGACGAAGATGAGTACGCCTAAAGGTGCTGATGCATTGGCATCTTTTGCTGCTGCTGCTGATGTACCAAGTGCACCTCGTATTCCAGTGGCGATTACACCTGCGCCTAATGTCAAACCTGTGAATATTGAACCACCAATTTCACTAAAAGAGCGTGAGCAAATCGTTGCAGCGGTAAAAGACGAAGGTGAGAAGAAAACTGTTGCTCAAGTTTTAGAGCCTCAACCTACGCAGGCTGAAAAAGACCAAATTGTTGCTGAAATTAAAGCAATCGCACCGAAAGGAACTGAAATTGTTGATCCTTTTGATGGCAAGATTAAGCTCACTGCGATCCAAACTAGCCAATCAGTTGCTGATGAAAAAGGTCAAGAAGTCACTAAAGGATTCGCTTATCCAAAAAACTTGGTTGAAGACGAAACGACTGCGAACAGTGATGATGCTAAACGAAACCAAGGTAAACCTTATATTAAAACGGACACCGATGTTGTTGTTGTAGCACCAAAAGGCAAACGTAGTACTTATGTCGTATTACCTGGTGACACATTGGCTGTGATTGCACAGAAAAATGGAGTGAACTGGCGTGATATCGCGCAGTGGAACCAAATTGATCCAAATGGAACCTTGTTTGTAGGTACTAGCTTGTATCTCTATGATGCAAAACCACAAGCTGAAGTTGTGAAAGCAACAGAAAATAAGCCTGATAGCTATGTCGTTCAATCAGGTGATAGTCTTACCAATCTTGCTGCTCGTTTTGATTTGAGTATCAAACAACTAGCCGATTTTAATAATTTATCAGTTACTGATGGATTATTTGTAGGGCAAAAACTGAGCTTAAAAGAGCCAAAAAATTCAATACGTAGTTCTCAACAAAGTAGTCGTGAGATTGATAAAGTTTCCACTAATAAAAAAGTGGCAACAAAATCATATACTGTGAAACGCGGTGAATATCTCAAATTAATTGCTGATCGTTATGCATTATCAAATCAAGAGTTGGCTGACCTAACTTCAGGTTTGACGGCTACGAGCGATTTGATGGTTGGTCAAAAAATCAATGTACCTCTACATGAGGTATCTAAAGTAGATGAGCCTACTGAATCAAATGCTAAGGTTAACTATAGCAATGTGACAGCTTCAACAAGTTATAAAACTGAAAATTATACTGTTCAACGTGGTGATACCTTATCCAGTATTGCCAGTAAATCGAAAATAACATTGAGTGAACTGGCTGATCTAAATAACTTGAAGTCCAACAGTGGTGTGCGTTTAGGTCAAACCCTGAAAATACCAGCAGGTTCATCTGTTCCAGAACAGTACGTCGTTCAATCAGGCGATAGTTTAAATGCAATCGCTGGCAAATATGATTTAAGTGTTAATTATATTGCTGATTTGAATGGATTAGAGCGTACTGCTGGATTACGTGTAGGACAACGTTTAAAACTTGCTGGAGATACACCTTCCAAGTCATCAAATGTCACAGCGACAAAAGTCAAAGATAAAGATGAAACGGCACCTGATATTTACACCGTAAAATCAGGAGATACTTTAAGTAATATCGCTAGCCGTTATTATCTACAGCTCGATTATGTAGCTGCATTAAATGGCTTGTCACGTAATAGTACAGTTCGGATTGGTCAGAAACTCAAACTTTCTGGTGATGTACCAAAAGTAGAAACAGCAAAAGTTGAGTTAAGTAAAACGAGCTCAAAATCTGTTTCTAGTAAAAATACAGAAAAATATACCGTAAAAGCAGGTGAGTCCCTCAACAGTATTGCAAATCGTTTTGGTATGTCGAGTCGTGAGTTAGCTGATCTTAATGACTTGAAAGCAAATGCTGGCTTACAGCGAGGTCAAACGATTTCTGTTCCTAAAGTTGTCACTGAATATAAGGTGAAGCGCGGTGATACCTTAATTGGTTTAGCAAGTAAATATGGTATGGAAACTAGTGCTTTGGCTGAGATGAATGATTTAACGCCAAGTACACAATTGCGTATAGGTGATGTTATTAAAGTGCCAAACCTGTAAGTACTGATGCTTTTATTATCTACAACTCAAAAGCTTAGTCTGTTCGGACTAAGCTTTTTTGCTCAAACCACATTTGCAGCCCTTCAAACGACACCATACTTAGGGATGCATGTGCAGCCTAAATATGCCAATTTTTCAGTCATGCCATATGCGGATGTTAAAGCACCTAAAGGTGGTTTATTTAGCCAATCTACATTAGGCACTTTCGATAATTTAAATAGTATGAATGGAAAAGGGAGTGCAACAGAGGGCGTGAACTATCTTTTTGATAGTTTAATGGATCGCTCTTTGGATGAGCCACGAGTGATGTATCCACTACTGGCTGAAAAAGTAACTTATGATCCTGACAATCTGAAGTCCGTAATTTTTCACCTGAATCCTAAAGCACGATTTAATAACGGGCAGGCATTAACATCGGATGATGTGAAATTTACTTTTGATACATATCAAACCAAAGCAAATTTTGGTTTGCAGATGTATTTATCAGATTTGGCAAAAACCGAAATTCTATCAAAGCACCAAATCAAATTTATATTTAAATCCAACAAAAATGTTGAAATGCCATTAATTGTGGCGAGTCTTCCAATTTACTCAAAAGCAGATTGGAAAAACAGAGATTTTACTCGCATTACGCTGCAACCTATTATTGGATCAGGGCCTTATATAGTTGATCGTATCGATGCGGGTCGGAGTATTACTTATAAACGCAGTCCAAATTACTGGGCAAAAGACCTTGCTGTTAACCGAGGGCGTTATAATTTTGATCGACTAAAATATGTGTATTATCGAAACTTAGAAGTGAGTTTCGAGGGATTTAAATCTCAACAATTTTATTTCTATGAAGAAAAAAATATCCGTAATTGGATGATGGGGTATAATTTTCCATCTTACCGATCAGGTTGGGTTAAAAAGTATAAGGCTCAATTAAGCACCCCACTGGATATACAAAGTTTAGTATTTAATACACGACGATCACCATTTCAAGATATTTATTTCAGACAGGCATTAACTTATGCCTATGATTTTGAATGGCAAAATAAAGCACTTTTTTTTAATCAAAATAGACGACTACAGAGTTTTTTTGATAATACTGACTTAGCCGCAGTTTCTAAACCGAGTTCTGCTGAGCTGAAGATTTTAAAACCTTATCTAGCGAAGCTTCACCCGATCATCCAACAAGGTGTAGTCGCAGATTGGCGTTATCCTAAGTCGGATGCTAGTGGATTTAATCGTAATAACTTACTACACGCACAAACAATCCTGAAACAAGCAGGATATAAGATCGTTAATGGTAAATTGCATGATCCTCAAGGTCGATTGATTCAAATAGAATTATTACTTCAGCAAGAGAATCCACAACGTGAGCTGATGCCATTTGTGCGTAATTTAAAGCGACTTGGAATACAGGTCAATTTGCGTCAAGTGGATGTCCCGCAGTATATGGAGCGGATACGTCGTCAAGATTTCGATATGATGGTTTTTAAAATGCCGCAGACTTTGACCCCTGGAAAAGAGCAGGCACAGTTTTGGGGAAGTAGGGCTGCAAATGAAGCAAATAATTATAACTATGCAGGAATACAATCTCCTGTAATTGATCAAATTATTGGAAAAATAATTGCAGCTAAAAGTCGAGATGAAGTTGTACTCTATACTCGAATTCTAGATCGCTTACTGCGTGCGGGCTATTACCATATTTTGACATATGGTAAACCAGATCGTTGGTTTGCTTATTGGGATATTTATCAGCAACCAAAAACTAAACCAAAACTTTCTGTCGGGTGGGAATATTGGTGGGTTGATGCAAAGAAAGCCAAGATGCTCAATCAATCTTCGATTAAACATTAAATCAAATAATGAAGGATTAAGTTTATGCTTCACTATATTCTGAAAAGAATGATTTTGATGATTCCGACATTATTTTTAATTCTGTTAATCAATTTTATCATCGTACAAATCGCACCTGGCGGCCCAGTTGAGCAAGCCATACAACAAATACAAAATGCTCAAGGATTGGGTGTAAACGTAAATAATTCAAATACGCTGGGTGAATTGGCTCAGTATGAAGGCGCTCGAGGCTTAAGCCCTGAGATGATCGAAAAAATTAAAGCGCAATATGGGTTTGATCAGCCTTCTTATGAACGGTTTTGGATCATGCTCAAAGGATATTTAACCCTTGATTTTGGAACAAGTTTTTTCAAGGATAAAACAGTTGTACAATTACTGTATGAAAAACTTCCTGTTACCTTGTCCTTAGGTATATGGAGTACTTTCCTGATCTATATGATTGCAATTTCGCTAGGGATCAGCAAAGCCAAAAAGAAGGGTTTGCTTTTTGACCGTGCGACCTCATTGTTATTGGCAATTAGTTACGCCGTCCCATCATTTGTATTTGCTATTGTACTTGTGGTTTTTTTTGCAGGTGGAAGTTATTGGCAGTGGTTTCCTTTACAAGGATTAGTGTCGGAAAATTTCGAGCATTTAAGCTTTATAGGAAAAGTTAAAGATTATCTTTGGCATATGTGCTTGCCGATTATCAGTATGGTATTAGGAAGTTTTGCTGCTTTGACGTATTTGACGAAATATTCTTTTGTTGAAGAACTTAATAAGCCTTATGTGCTGACAGCAAGATCAAAAGGATTGAATGAAAATCAGGTGCTTTTTCGACATGTATTCCGCAATGCGATATTGATTGTTGTTGCTGCTTTACCTGAAACCTTGGTTGGTATTTTCTTTGTTGGTAATTTATTTATCGAAATCATTTTTAATTTGGATGGCGTAGGATTATTGGGTTTTGAAGCGATTACGCAACGTGATTATCCTGTGATTTTTGGTACGTTATTTCTATTTACATTCTTCGGTTTAATTCTTCGCCTTATAGGGGACGTACTTTATCACTGGATAGACCCACGCATTGATTTTGAATCACGAGGTGGGCGTTGATGTCACCTTTAATAAGAAATCGACTATATCGTTTTAAGCAAAATAAATTGGGATTTTTCAGTTTAATCTTATTTTTGATTATTTTTAGTCTTTCTATCTGCGCTGAGTTTATAGCAAATGATAAACCTCTGCTTGTTAATTATAAGCAGTCACTCTATTTTCCCATATTCAAAGATTATCCTGAAACAACATTTGGTGGCGTATTTGAAACATCGACTGATTATCAGGATCCTGCTGTAAAACAATTGATCCAACAGCATGGCTGGATGATTTCACCAACTGTAGCTTTTTCATATCAAACTCCAAATTTATCTCTCACTGTTCCTGTACCATCTCAGCCGACATTACAAAATTGGTTAGGGACAGATGATCAAGGTCGTGACGTATTTGCTCGCATCTTGTATGGTCTAAGGGTTTCACTTTTATTTGGAATCGGGCTAACTATAGCGGCAGCTTGCATCGGAATAGTTGTAGGTGCAGTACAAGGGTATTATGGTGGTTGGATTGATCTAATTGGACAGCGACTTTTTGAGGTATGGGGGGGCTTACCCATGCTGTTTATTGTGATGATATTGGTCAGTATGTTTAACCCAAATGTATATTGGCTCTTTTTAATTATGTTGTTATTTGGATGGACTGAATTAGTAGGATTAGTAAGAGCTGAGTTTTTGAGAGCACGAAATTTTGATTATGTACGCGCTGCTCAGGCTTTGGGTGTCAAAGACCATAATATTATTTTTAAACATATTTTACCAAATGCAATCAGTTCAAGTTTGTCGCAAATACCATTTATGCTTACAGCAAATATTATTGCTTTAACGGCACTAGATTTTCTTGGTTACGGATTACCTGCGGATGCAGCATCGTTAGGCGAACTGCTGTTGCAAGGGAAAAATAATTTAGATGCACCATGGCTAGTATTGTCTGGCTTTTTTACTTTGGCAATTGTGCTTTCACTTTTGATTTTTATTGGGGAGGCTGCTCGTGAAGCATTTGACCCCAAACAATAATACTGCCTTGTTGAAAGTTCAGAAATTAAGTATTGAAAACCAATTAGGCACTAAGCTTGTTGATAATTTCAACTTTGAACTTCATCATTCACAGACTTTGGCGATCGTTGGTGAAAGTGGTTCAGGAAAATCAATAACTTGCCTTGCAATATTAGGATTGTTATCTGATAGCCTTAAAGTAAAAGGTGAGATCCTGTTTGATGGTGTGGATTTGCTTAAAATGAATCAGCATCAATGGCAGCAAATTCGTGGCAAAAAAATTGGGATGATTTTTCAGGAACCGATGACAGCACTTAATCCATTACATCGTGTCGAAAAAATCGTTGGAGAGAATTTGTTGTTGCAAGGATTCTCTAAATCTAAAGTCAAAGAAAAGACCCTCGACTTATTAAATGAAGTCGGTTTAGAAGATGCAACTCATCTCTTGAAACGATTTCCACACGAGCTTTCTGGTGGTCAACGGCAGAGAGTCATGATTGCTATGGCATTGGCATTGGAACCTGAAATTTTAATCGCTGATGAACCGACTACAGCTTTGGATGTTGTTTTACAAAGACAAATTCTTGATTTGCTCAAACAATTACAACACCATCATAAAATGGCAATTCTCTTAATTAGTCATGATTTAAGTGTTGTTAAACAATATGCAGATGAAGTTTTAGTTGTTAATCAAGGACGAATTGAACAGCAGGGTGATATAAATGAAATTTTTCAACATCCCAAAAACGAATATACCAAAAGCCTGTTGCACCATGATTTTGGGATTGCACTAGAACAAAATAGTGGAAAAACGTTGCTTGAAATTCAAAATCTGTCAGTACGTTATCCGATTAGAAAAGGATTATTTAATCAAATAAAACAATATAAAACAGCTGTTAGTAATATTAGTTTCTTATTAATGTCAGGTGAGGCTTTAGGTATTGTGGGGCAAAGTGCCTCAGGTAAAACATCGCTAGCACTAGCAATTGCTCGACTTATTCCTAGTGAGGGAGAAATAAATTTCGAGACTCAGAATTTCAATCAACTAAATCAAAAACAGTTAAGACCTTTGCGTCAGCAATTTCAAATTGTCTTTCAAGATCCTCTAAGCAGTTTGAATCCTCGATTATCAGTTTTTCAAATTATCGCAGAAGGGCTTGAACTGAGTGCAGTAAAATCAAACCTGATCGAAAATATGATCGATGAGGTGTTAATAAAAGTTGAATTAACACCTTCTGAAAAATTTAAATACCCACATGAGCTTTCTGGTGGGCAAAGGCAACGAGTCGCTCTGGCTAGAGCCTTGGTTTTGAAACCAAAGTTGTTGATCTTAGATGAACCTACATCAGCTCTTGACCGCATTACACAACAAGCAATTATTTTGCTTCTGCGACGGTTGCAACACCAAGAGCAGATCAGCTATTTAGTGATCAGTCATGACTTACAAGTCATAAAATCCCTCTGCCAAAATGTTTTGGTAATGCATGAAGGTAAAGCTTTGGAATATCAAGCTTCACAAGATTTATTTCGTGATCCTCAAAATGAATACACAAAATTATTGATTGAGGCGATTTGTATATAGCATTGTAATTAAACTGACATATGTTATTGTCAACTTATCGGAAGATATCTTGACATCAACAATAATCAGATTAAATTAGAGCAATTACTCTAATTTGTAGCAGAGGATGACCATGAGTCAGATTGCAGACAGTATCCAAATTCGCAACACAACATTCAAAAATCGTATTATCAAAGGTGCTATGAGTGAAGCTTTAGCTAATCACGAAGGTCAGCCGAATGATTTACATATTGGATTGTATGAAGCTTGGGCTAAAGGTGGCTTGGGTTGTGCAATTACAGGAAATGTAATGGTTAACATTGCGGCTAAAAATGAGCCAGGTGTCGTTGCGATCGAAACTGAACGTGATTTGGCGAAGTTGCAACAATGGGCTGCGGTAGGCAAAAAATACGGTATGGTACAATTAATTCAGTTGTCACATCCGGGTCGTCAATGTCCAAAAGGATTAAACAAAGAAACAGTAGCACCGTCTGCTGTACCTTTTAGCCCGATGTTAGCAACGATGTTTGGTACTCCACGTGAGTTACGACATGAAGAAATTCTAGATATCATCCAACGTTTCGCTACAGCTGCAGCAGTCTGTGAGAAGGCTGGATTTGAAGGTGTACAGTTACATGGTGCTCATGGTTATTTGATTAGCCAATTTTTATCACCACTAACCAATAAGCGTACTGATGAATGGGGTGGTTCAATTGAGAACCGTATGCGTTTCTTAATTGAAATTTATAAAGCCGTTCGTGCTGCGACTTCAGAAAACTTTATTATTTCGGTAAAACTCAATTCAGCTGATTTCCAACGTGGTGGTATTACTGAAGAAGATGTGATTGCAGTATTTAAAGCAATCGATGCTGCAGGAATTGATATCATCGAGATTTCTGGTGGTACTTATGAAGCACCTGCAATGGCCGGTGCAAAAGCAGAATCACGTAAAGCAAGTACTATTGCACGTGAAGCATATTTCTTAGAGTTTGCTGAAAAGATTCGTCAGCATGTCACATGTAAGTTAATGGTGACAGGTGGTTTCCGTACAGTCGCAGGTATGAATGCTGCACTGGAAAGTGGTGCATGTGATTTTATCGGGATTGCACGACCATTAGCGGTTGAAACAGATTTAACAGATAGCCTAATTGCAGGTAATGATGTGCGTTATGCTGTAAACCAAATTAAAACAGGCATTCCTTTTGTTGATAAAATGGCAATTATGGAAATCATTTGGTATGCGGCACAATTCAAAGCAATTGGTCAGGGTAAAAAACCAAATCCTAAATTATCACCATTACTTGTTTTCTTGAATTATGCCAAAGGCAATATTAAAGCGGTTGTTAAAGGTCGAGTGAATTCGCGTAAATCGGCATAACTGAATTACCACGCAATCGTCCAATAGGACTGAAACGTAGAAGCAGACCATTGTCCTTTGATTAAAGATTTTTTAAAGGCGGGTCTGTTTTCTATTTGGGCTAAATAACGCTGTATATGTTTAAATTGATGGTCATTTGCCGAGCAAGCCAATAATGGAAACCACATCAAAATATCTGCAACCGTAAATTGATCCCCAGCAAACCATAAATGATCTTTTAAATGCTTATCAATCATGGTCATTTGTTGCTGTAACGATGGATTTAAATAGCTTTGATCAAATCCATATTTTAAAAACTTTGAAACGAAGCGAACAGGAAATGGTGTACGTTGTACAATCTGGTGAAAAATTTGTTTGAGTAATAGGTCTGGAATAAATGTGGCTTCACAATAATTTTTCCAATAATAAAAACTTTGAAGTTGTGATCCTAATAATTTACTTTGCCCTAATTGAGGGTATAGATAAGATAAGTAATCAATAATCGCTGAAGTTTCGGCTAAGATAAAAATTTGTTCTTGATTTATTATTTCAACGGCAGGAAATTTCGATAATTGATGCGGTGAATTTTTCTTTTCATCTAAGTCTGAATGATGGTTGATGACTAATTCGTAGGGAAGTCCTAATTCTTCTAAAAACCAAACGATGCGTTGAGAACGTGAATTTTGTAAGTGGAATAAACGGATTTGCATATTAGGTTTAAATTTATAGTTTTGATCAGTTTTCAGTATAGGGTAGAAAATATGCTAAGGATAATAAAATAGATTTTTCAAAATAATTATTTTTTAGCAGCTCTACGTATAAAAAACTAATAAAAAAGCCACTGTCTGAATGATGCAGTGGCTTTTTTGAATTTGGCGTCCCTACGGGGATTCGAACCCCGGTTACCGCCGTGAAAGGGCGATGTCCTAGGCCTCTAGACGATAGGGACTTCTTGAGGTGGGTGTATATTAGGGTTCTGTCACCAAACTGTCAAGAAGGTGGGGTGATAGTTTGTTCAAAATATAGCAAAACAGTTCTGCTGTCTTTTGCGTATCGTATAAAGCAGAGTGAGCTTCTTTACCATCAAACTCAATTCCAGCTTGAATACATGCTCTTGCCAATACAGTTTGTCCAAACATCACCGCGCTAAGCGTGACCGTGTCAAAAACTGAAAAACTATGAAAAGGATTTTGGTTTTTAGTTCCTGAACGTGCGATAGCAGCTTGTAAAAAACCTAAATCAAAGTGTGCATTGTGTCCAACCAGTACAGCATGTGTGCAATGCTGTGCTTTTCGGACTTCATTCAATGATTTAAAAATACGGCGTAAAGCACCGCGTTCATCTTCAGCCATTGCAACACGCATAGGATTGAAAGGATCAATTCCAATAAAGTCTAAAGAACGACGATCGAGATTAGCACCTTCAAATGGATTAATGTGTGCATGAAAAGCAGGACCAGGTATAAATTGTCCCTGTTGATCATAGACAATTGGGATACATGCTATTTCAAGCAAAGCATCAGTTTGTGAGTTAAAACCTGCTGTCTCAACATCGACTACAACAGGTAAGAATCCACGGAAACGTTGACCAATGACAGGGGCTTGGTTTTCTTCGTGTGTCACACTTTTCTCCATTGCAGTGTCTTACCTGCATGAAGTGGGATAATTTTTTGACCATCAAGATAATCAAATGATTCTGCAACGGTATTTTCTTCTTTCACCAACGTAATGGTTGATGTATTTCTTGGCAAGCCATAGAAATCAGCACCGAACATACTTGCAAAACCTTCCAAGCGCTCTAACTTGCCAACTTGATCAAATGCTTGTGCGTAAAGCTCAATCGCATTTGGTGCACTATAGCAGCCTGCACAACCACAAGCATTTTCCTTGGCATTTTGAGCGTGTGGCGCACTATCAGTACCTAAGAAGAATTTTGGACTACCGCTTGTTGCCACTTCTAATAAAGTTGTTTGGTGTGTTTGACGTTTTAAAATCGGCAAGCAATAGAAATGAGGCTTCACACCACCAACCAACATATCATTTCGATTAAAAAGTAAATGTTGAGGTGTAATTGTTGCAGCTACATTACGATCTTGTTCAAGAACAAAATTTGCTGCATCACTGGTCGTGATATGTTCAAGTACGACTTTGAGCTTAGGGAATTGTTTCAATAAAGGAGAAAGAATTTCATCCAAGAAACGTTTTTCACGATCGAAAATATCTACATGGTTATGAGTTACTTCACCGTGAAGTAATAAAGGGACTTGGTGTTCTTCAAGTTGTTCAATGACAGCATAAACTTTGCGAATATCACTAACGCCATTATCAGAGTTTGTCGTTGCACCAGCAGGGTAAAGCTTGATTGCATTTACAAATTCTGATTCTTTGATTTTTCTAACTTCATCAGGCGATGTAAAGTCAGTAAAATAAAGCACCATGCGAGGATCAAAATTTAAGCCTTCAGGTACATGAGCAAGAATACGTTCACGATACGCTACAGCTTCTTCTACAGTTTTGACGGGTGGAACAAGGTTCGGCATACAAATCGCACGTGCGAATTGTTTAGCCAAATCGGGTACTGTGCGTTTTAATGCTAAGCCATCACGTAAATGAGCATGCCAATCATCGGGTTGTAAAAGCGTAATAGTATTCAAGGTGAACTTCAAACTTAAAAATAATACAAATAATAATGCATAAAGTGTGAAAATGGTAACTACATTTACGGATAAGTGGTTAAGCAAAGTGCATGACAAAATGAGAAATTGTGTTATTTTTATCCAGCACAAAAATACATCACCATAAGAAGAGTAAAAAGGATGGAAAATCAATATGATCTTGATGAATTACAGAGGTCTAAAGAGGATCTAGAGCAGCTTGTTGCTCGACACTATAAAGGTCAAAAAACACAAAAAACTTTACCAGCAAAACTAGAAGAAGATTTCTGGAAATTTAACATTGATCGCACACGTATTAATGCGATTCAGTTTTTTGGACAAGGTGTCATTAC
Organism: Acinetobacter junii CIP 64.5; assembly: GCF_000368765.1. Lineage (GTDB taxonomy): Bacteria > Pseudomonadota > Gammaproteobacteria > Pseudomonadales > Moraxellaceae > Acinetobacter > Acinetobacter junii. The sequence goes on along the minus strand of NZ_KB849655.1, from coordinate 765,408 downwards.
TTACACGATTTTTGTCTTATTAATCTTACCTTCTAACTATTTGGTTATTCGTTCCAGTCCTCATTTTATTGTTGATTTTGTTTATAGCATTTTAAGTTTACTCATCGTTGGTGCAGCATTATTTTTATTTTGGACTTTTTCTAGATTTAGAAAATTGAGCCGACTTTTTTATCCAGTTGCTTGCGTTATTGGCTTTTGCACAATTTTCTTTCCATCTTTATTGATGATGAGTGTGTCTAACGTTGTATTACAGAATCAGGCAATGGTACTGATTGCATTTTTGTATATGTTAGGCTTCATTCTGAGTGGAATAAAACCCAATCATATGCTGTGGATTGGAACACTGGCTGCAGTATGTATTTTATTATCCCTCTATTATTTTAATATACCGTGTGATTTTTTGATGCTTGGGCGCACGTTTATAGGAAGCTTGCTCTTAGGTTTTTCTATCAGCATCATGTTGACCTCAAAAGAAAGAAAACTATTTTTAAAAACTAAAATTTCGGAAATAAATGAGAGAATTCTCCGTTTACAAGCATCAGAACTTTTACATTTAAGCCAGCATGATGAATTAACAAAGGTTTCCAATCGACGAACTTTTGAGGAAATGTTTAGTTATTACTATGACATGGCTTGTAAAGAAAATAAGTCGATGTCAGTTCTGTTTATCGATATTGATTATTTTAAAAATTATAATGACTTTTATGGTCACCAAATGGGAGATCAGGTTATTTCGTCTATAGCGAAGACCATTAAAAGTTCAATTCGGCACATGGACTTTATTGCACGCTATGGGGGGGAGGAATTTGTTGTATTGCTTCCTGAAACATCGGCTCAAGGTGCTTATGCCGTCGCAACGAATATTTATAAAGCAATTGATCGGCAAATGATTCCTCATGAAAAATCATTAGTTTCAAATCATGTCACGATCAGCTTAGGAATTACGGTATTTAATGGTAATCCTAAAATTAGCCAAGAATTATTGATTCATACTGCTGATAAAGCACTTTATAGAGCCAAACAATTAGGTCGAAATCAAATCTATTATCAGCCACTACCTGTTGTTGAATAATTATAGAATCAAAAAAAGCCGAATCATAAAATTCGGCTTTTAAAATTATGAAATGATTGGAATTATTCAAGGAATTTTACAGTCACACCTGAGCGAACTTTGTTACCCAAATCATTTGCATCCCAGTTCGTTAAACGAATACAGCCATGTGAAGCTGTTTTAGAGATTAATGAAGGGCTTGGAGTACCATGAATACCAAATGATTTTTTACTTAAACCAATCCAAATATTACCCACTGGCGCGTTAGGACCTGGTGGTAAAGAAAGAGGTTTAAGGTTATTACCTTGAACAAAGTTAGACGGTGAATAGCTATACCAAGGATTTTTTGCAACGCCAACTACTTTATACGTACCCGTCGGAGAAGGCGTGTCAGTACTACCAATTGTCGCAGGAAATGAAGCAATCATTTGGTTGCGACTGTTGAAAAGATAAAGCTGACGAGCACCTTTATGTGCAACGATCAAGTGAATATCTTCTGGTAAATCATTACGCACATTGGCAACAATAATTTTTTCACCAGCTTTTTTGAAAGTTGCTGTTGGGTTGATCTTTTTCAAGAAGTTTTCATCCATATGAAACTTCTCACCCAACATTTCTGTTACACGTGTGTAATACAAACCTTTCATTTTTGCTTGTAAAGCATAATCAGAAGGAATTGATTCGGCATATGGACCTTTCAAATCTGCTTCTGTAATTGTGTATTCTACATAAGCTGGTTTAGTTTGTTTCGCAACTAATGCATCCCAAGTTTCCTTGGTAAGTTCACCTGTCGGTGTTAAACCATTCATCTGTTGGAAAGATGCAATTGCTTTTAAAGTGTTTTTACCATTTGAGCCATCAATTGCACCAGGTGAAGCATGTGCATTGTTTAGCATTACATGAGCACGCGCATATACCGGAAATTGACCCTTACCAATATTTTCATACCATTCTGAATTGTTCAGACTGTCTAAAGTCCAAGTAACTTTTGGTGCTGGAGTTGTATTGGTTGTATCAGGAGTATTTTCTAGTTTTGAAGAAACTGCTGAAGCAACACCTGTGTTTACTTGAGGATCAGAAACTGCATTATCAGCGACACTAGATGCTGGTTGAGCAACAACGCTTGAAGCAGCTGAACGTTCTACTGCTAAAGGATCAATCGGATCTTGAACAGGTGCCGAGATTTTTTTTGGATTTAAAGGTTGCTCAGTTGTTGGGGCAGCAAAAGCAACATTGGCAATAATACAACTTAAACTCATAGCGAGTAATGAGCGAACGAACATGTAATTCAACCTTAAGAATTATTCATATTGAGATATAAGATGTTGCAAGTATTACAGAAAATCAGTGAGCTTGCAGTAGCAGTTTTGTGTCTAAGTAAAAAAATAATGTAGGAAGTCTGAATTTTTGTATGGATTTGGAATTATAAAAATTGGGTTAACTTTGTTATCATGCGTTTCACATGAAAAAATTTAGAGATTGGTAATGACAACGTTGAAAAATGATCGTTTTTTACGAGCTTTGCTACGTGAGCCTGTAGACACCACACCAGTGTGGATGATGCGTCAAGCAGGGCGTTATTTACCAGAATATAGAGCAACTCGTTCACAAGCGGGTGATTTCTTATCTCTTTGTAAAAACACTGAATTTGCTTGTGAAGTTACTTTGCAACCGTTGCGCCGCTATGAGTTGGATGCTGCGATTTTATTTTCTGATATTTTGACGGTTCCAGATGCGCTTGGATTGGGTCTGTATTTTGAAACAGGTGAAGGCCCAAAGTTTCATAAAACAGTACGGACAGAGCAAGATGTTGCTAACTTGCCGAAATTAAATTCAAAGTCTGATTTAGCCTATGTGATGAATGCTGTGTCCACGATTCGATCTGCATTAGGTGGTCAGGTCCCTTTAATTGGGTTCTCTGGAAGTCCTTGGACTTTAGCAACTTATATGGTTGAAGGGGGCTCAAGTAAAGAGTTTCGTTTCACTAAAAATATGATGTACGCTCAACCAGAAGTGTTACATGCATTACTTGATCATCTTGCAGATTCAGTAATTGATTATTTGAACGCACAGATCGATGCAGGTGCGCAAGCGATTCAAATCTTTGATAGTTGGGGCGGAGCACTTGCACATCGAGAATATGTGGAATTCTCATTGAATTATATGACAAAGATTATTGCAGGGCTTCAACGAGAAAAAGATGGTCGCCGAATTCCGATTATTGTCTTTACCAAAGGTGGTGGACAATGGTTAGAGACGATGTTAACTACAGGTGCAGATGCATTTGGCTTAGATTGGACGACACCTCTTTATACTGCACGCGAAGTTGTAAATGGTCGTGCAGCATTACAAGGAAATCTAGATCCAGCGGTACTTTATGGATCAGCAGCATCAATTGAAAAATCTGTAAAAGCGATGCTCGATGACGCTTATAAAAATGGTGAAAAAACAGGATATATTGCAAATCTTGGTCATGGTATTACTCAATGGGTTGATCCAGCTCAGCCGAAGATCTTTGTAGATACTGTCCATGCATACAGCCAGAAATATTTAGGTTAATCCCTTCGAATTTTTCATGATTAAATTGATTAGGATCATTTCGTGCATTTGATTGGATTAGCTTTAAATTTTGGAACTAAGGCAGCTTCGGCTGCCTTATTTGGATTGTTACTTTTAATCGCTTTTGCAGTAACAGCACCGATGGGAAGCCAAGAATATTATGGTATCTTCCGTTATGATTATCTATTGTTTTATGCATTGAGCATTCAAGTCTGCCTAATCTATTTAAAGTTAGAATCTTGGGCAGAGGCAAAAGTGATTGCTTTGTTTCATATCATGGCGATGGGGATGGAAATTTTCCTAACCCATCCAGCAATTGCTTCTTGGCAATATCCACAACCTGCAGTATTCAAACTATTAACTGTGCCTCTATTTGCGGGTTTTATGTATTCAGCTGTAGGTAGTTTTTTTGCTCGTTCATTGAGATTATATAAAGTTTCTTTTGAGAACTTGCCAAGATTTGCAAATATGTTGTGTTTGGCCGTTTTATCCTATTTAAACTTTATGACTAAGTTTTTTATTCCAGATTATCGGTTGGTTCTATTTGCATGGAGTATCATTATTTTCTGGAAAACAAAATTATATTTTCAGTTAAGCGATTCACGGTTCAAAGTGCCGATGCTTCCAATCTTACTTTTACTTGCATTTTTGATTTGGATTGCTGAAAACATTAGTACATTTTATAAAATTTGGCTGTATCCAAGTCAAGTTGATGCTTGGCATATGGTCGGATGGGGGAAATTGGGGTCTTGGTATTTATTATTACTCTTAAGTTTGGTTTTGGTATTAAAAATCTTAGGAAAACGAGATAAAAAAGGAACTTGGCAGTTAAACTAGCTCAAGAGTTAAGTTTAAAATGAAGTGATTATTAACTGCTATATAAATATTTCAACTTTATTTCAAATTTTATTTGCTAAAAAAAGCTAACCTCGTTATTTTAATTCACGTGCGTATAGATTTAATGCTAAGCACGATAGTGATAACAAATACCAATAAATAATTGATACTGGAGATCTTTCCTATGTTAAAAAAAATTGCATTAGCAGCTTTGTTAGCAGCTGGTTCAAGTGTAGCTATGGCAGACAATGATGTTGGTTGTGGTGCTGGTACACAAATTTGGGCTGGACAAAAAGGTATTGCACCTAAAATCCTTGCTGCGACTACAAATGGTATTTTTACTAACCAGTTATTAGGTATTACTTTCGGTACTTTAGGATGCCGTCAAGGTGGAACTGTTACGGCTCAAGTCGTTACATTTACAAATGAAAATGCTGAATCTTTAGCGCGTGATATGGCAGTAGGTCAAGGTGAAAGCTTAAACGTACTTGCTGAACTTATGCAGATCAAAGCAACGGATAAAGCGCGTTTCTTTGCTGTTTCTAAAGCAAATTTTGCTGAAATTTACTCAAGCAAAAATAAGAATACGCTTCAAGTTTTAGATTCTTTACAAAGTGTAATGGCGAAAGACGCTGTACTCAAAGCTTACGTTTAATACGTTTGAACATAAAACCCTGTCTTAATGGCAGGGTTTTCTTATAGATAATTTATTCTTAATAATCTTAAAATTTGCGACTGAATGAAATTAATAACTTGCACCATTACTACTTTAATGTGCCATTTTGCACATGCTTCAGTTGAAACCGATATACAAAATTATTTGAAGATTGCTGAGCAGAAACAACTGCATCAAGACATCACATGGCAACGCCTAATGTATGCTGACCAATCGCAAAAAAGTGAGGTTACTTATGATGGATATTTTTATGCAAAAGATGGAAAAAATAATTTAAAAAATGAATTAGAAGCCGATGTAAAAGCTTTATTTATTAATTCAGCTGAGAATCAATCGATTCGTTGTAAACTTCCTGCTCGTAGTCGTTGGTTGATCCAACAACTCAATATTGATACCGAAAAGCTTCCAATCGTGAAGTGTCCTGAGTTTGATCAATGGATTAATCAAATTAAACCACATAAAGCTACGTTGATTTATGCAACTGACTTTATGGGGAATCCTAGTTCGATGTTTGGGCATACCTTACTACGTTTAGATCCTAAAGATCAGAAACAACTGAACTTGGTTTCATACGCAGTAAACTATGCAGCGACAGTCAGTGGTGAAGATAATTGGTCATATGCTTGGAAAGGTCTAACAGGGCAGTATCCTGGTGAATATTCTTTAATGCCTTACTATCGTAAAGTAAAAGAGTATGGTGACTTTGAAAGCCGTGATTTGTGGGAGTACGAGTTAAATTTAACGCCTGAAGAGACTCGTTTCTTAGTCGAACATATCTGGGAAATGCAGCATGTAAGTTTTCCTTATTATTTCGTAAGTGATAATTGTGCGTATCGTTTACTTGGATTAATTGATTTAGTTCGTCCGAACTTAGATTTAAAAAAACAATTTAATTATGCTGCAATTCCGATTGAAACGTTAAAGGCAGTTGATCAACAAGACTTAGTCAAAGAGGTTGTCTACCGTCCAGCCTTGGAAACTCAATTATTATCACAAGCAAAACAACACGGTACACCGCTGGCTAAAGTTGCCCATCAAATTGCATTTCAAGATATTGAAAAGGCTCAACCTTTATTAGAGAAATATAATCAGCACGATCAAGCAAAAATCTTAGAAATGGCATATGACGATTTGTATCTGCAATATATCAGTCGTCAGGTTGATGTAGACTTTGCACAGCCGCAGTTAAGACAACTTCTTGCCGAAAGAAGCCAAATTGATGTTGAAAAGCAACGTCAAGAGCCTGAGCGTCCTAAAATGCAACCTGTTGAAGGACACCATGCGCGAAATCTATCTGTAAATGTCGGTGAACTACAAGGAAAGAAGTTTATCGAGTTAGGACATCGTCAAGCTTACCATGATCTGATTGATCCTCAAGGTGGTTATCGTTTAGGTACTCAATTATTGTTTTTAGACGGCAATATTCAATATCGTGATGATCAACTCAAGCTTGAACATTTAGATTTATTGACCGTGAATTCCTATAATCCTATTCAGCCATTTAAATCACCCATTACTTGGGGATTTAATTTAGGTTGGAAACAAGAAGCTCTAGATCAAGGAAATTTTAGTGATGATCAGCAGCATGGTGTTATGAACCTAAATATGCAGGTCGGCTACAGCTTAGCTGATTATGATCGTCGACATTTGTGTTATGCCCAAATGCAAAGTCATTTTCAAGGTGGTCGTTCGCTGGATAAAGGTTGGCGAGTTGGTGTAGGACCAACAGTTGGGTGTATGAATATCTGGACGGATACGATTAATAGTGTTGTGCAAATTGAATTGCCGTATTGGGAAGATCAAAGTCAGTGGAATCTAAGAGTAGGTTCTCAACTCCAATATAGTTTAAATTCAAATAATGCTTTAAGGTTGAATTGGAACTTCGAACAGCAAGATCATAAAGACTGGAGTAAAGTTGGGTTGGGCTATGTTTGGTTCTTCTAATATTAAATTTTAAAGAGTTTGATAGATTAAAAATCTATCAAACTTCAACAATAACAAAGTATTTTTTTACAGTTTCAATCACTTCAAATGTACCCACAAATGCAGGTGGGATAATACCTGCTTGACCCGCAGAAACTTCAATATATGAATCTGTTTTGACATCATGAATACGAACAACGCCCTCAATGACTTGAAAGAACTCTTGTTTATTATCGGCAAACTGAATGTTCCAAGCACCCACTTCACATTGCCAAATTCCACATCCCATATGTGGGTGTGTATATAAGTCATAGGTAAGACGTTGTGGATTGCCCTTAACCAAACGGTCAGGCCGAGGATAATCAATGCTGGCTTCAGATTGAATTAACTCACCAAAGCCTGCTAATTGGATTGAAGTCATGACAATGCTCTGATTAATAACTCTCAGGGACAGCGCTTAAAAACTCACGACGTGCATCTTTGTCCGTTTTAAAATCACCCACAAAAGAAACAGTACGAGTGGTAGATTCTTGCTTACCAACACCGCGCATCATCATACACATATGTGCAGAATCGATCACTACAGCCACACCACGTGCTTGTGTCACCTCGGCAACAGCTTCAGCAATTTGTTGTGTTAAGTTTTCTTGAATTTGCAAACGGCGCGCAAACATTTCTGTAATACGTGCAAACTTAGATAAACCTAAAACCTGACCTTCAGGCAAATATGCAATGTGGACACGACCGTAAAAAGGGAGTAGGTGATGTTCACAAAGTGAATAAAATTCAATATTTTTAACCAATACCATTTCATGGTTATCGGATGGAAAAACCGCACTATTTGTAACTTCTTCAAGTGTTTTACTATAACCAGAAGTTAAAAAAGAAAAAGCTTTAGCCGCACGCATAGGCGTATCTTTGAGGCCAGGACGATTCAAATCTTCGCCAACGGCAGTTAAGATATTTGCGTACGATTGCTGCATAGACATAACAATGTTCACTTAGGTGGGTTGAACAAAACGGGAATTGTATCAGAAAACGATTCAAAAACTTAATTTTGAGTCAAATGCCGATTATTGTTTGTACTTTGGATTCTTTTCTGCACGTTTTAGTAGCACGAGAACAGCACCCGTACCACCTTGATTTTCAGGTGCACTGACAAAGGCAAGTACATCACGATGTTGTCTAAGCCAGCCATTTACATAGGTTTTTAAAATCGCTTCTGGACCTTTACCATGAACAATTTTGATGACATTTTGATTTTCGTCTTTAGCCATCTGAATGATTTGTAAAACTGCGGCACGTGCTTGCTCGACAGTACAACCATGTAAATCTACAGCTTCAAACCAACGAATTTTACCTGCTTTTAAGTCTTCGAATACTTTGTGCTGTAAAGTTGCAATTCGATAGCTTAATGCAGCTTGACTTGCCACAGGATTTAAAATCGCTTGAGTATCTGAAATCTCAGTGAGTTCCTGTTCGGCGCTACCTTCAGCTGCTGCACGTTTTGCAAGGGTTTGCGCGTCAATTTTTTTTACGCGTTTTGGTTTGATTTGTGCAATGTTACCATTATCAATTGGCTTTACGCCTGTTAAGGCTTTTTTAAAAAGCTCAGTATCTTCCATTTCTTCTTCAACAGCTTGAGATTTTTTCATCTCTGCTTGTTTAACAAGATTGCTGGATTGAGGATTTGAGATTTGCTTTTTAAAAGCTTTCAGTAAATTAAACTGATCTTTAGAAAGCGAAGAATCATTTTTACTCATAATTTTAAGAAAATATGTAAGATACGAGAGGGATGGAAAATTATAGTCTGAAACCGTGTTGATTTGAACTGAATCAGATTCACATAATTTTTTGATCAATGAAAGCTTGGTAGTGGTCTATTCTAAAAACAATGATTGATTATCTAAATCATCTTATTTGATATTGATGGTTTATATAGCCTATATTTTATAAAAAGTTCTCCACTAAGCATAATTTCACTTTCAAACTCAAATCCTAATAAATAAATTCTTTTTAATTTATTTCTTGTAGGGGGTAATAAGATCGTGATTGATTCCATCCCCATTTCATTAAATGCTCTTCTTATAATTTGATTAAAGATTTTCTTGCCGAATCCCCAGTATTGAGGATGTAACACGAGTGCTAAATCAGCATCTCCATTTTCATATTGTAAGCCACCCCAACCTGCAAATTTATTGTCAACTAGAAATGCCCAAGGACCATAACCATGGTCTTGCCATTGTTTTTCTTTTTCTTTAACCCAATCGAGACATTGTTTTTCATCAAATAGGCTATCTTTAGCCAAAGACATATGTTTGAGCACTCGGTCGTTAGTTAGTAACGAAATAATGTCAGCGATTTCAATATGACTTAGATGACAAAACTCAATATTCAATGTTTATTCCTAAAAATATGAATGGTTCTTTATTATAAAATTTAAATGATTAGGGTGTGTTGACACTTTTAGCTTAAAAAAATAGCGAAGTAGTAAAATCAAATCGCCAAACCCAATTTTACTATTCGCTATGCCTCGTACCATGCTGACAGATCAACACTGGCAAAAGTTGAAAACTATTTTGCGTAATTTATCTATTCATCACAACTCAAATTCACGTAATTTTATTGAAGCTATTCTCTATAGAATTAGAACAGGCTGTCCGTGGCGAGATATTCCTTCCTATTTCGGTCAATCAAACTCTATTTTCAAACGTTTTAATCGTTGGTCAAGCAGCGGTAAGTTGCTTAGATTATTCAAATTATTAGCATCATGCCCCGATATGGAGTGGATTTTTATTGATGGCTCTCACGTACGTGCTCATCAACATTCTGCCGGTATAGCGAATCAATCCATTTCTAAAAGTGTAGGAGGAAACTCCTCAAAAATACATTTGATTGTTGATTCACATGGCAATCCTATTGATTTCATGATTACCGATGGCACTACACATGACATCAAAGTTGCACCTGATTTAATAGCAACATTAGATTTAAAAGAGACAGAAGTGGTATGCGCAGATAAAGGCTATGATTCAGAACCACTGCGTGAGCAGATCAGAAAAAAAGGAACAAAAGCGAATATACCAAAGAAAATAAATAGCCAATCGAACAATGATCATATGGACTGGTATTTATATAAAATCAGGCATTTAGTTGAAAATATGTTTTGTAGATTAAAACAATTTAGAGGGATAGCTACTCGATATGACAAGCTCAAAAGAAATTATCAAAGTGCTGTTGCCTTAGCCTGTATATTTTTATGGCTACCTTTATAGGTTTAATTATGAACAGTAAATGTCAACAGACCCTATTCATAATTATTCTTTTTCAAAATAAGATTGAGATATGAAAAAAGCCCAATCATAAGAATTGGGCTTTGCATTGAGCTATAAATTTAAATTTGCTCAGGCTTTCCAAACAATGCTGCAAATGCTTGATCTGGTTTAGGCTGTTTCATAAAGCTTTCACCAACTAGGAAAGTATGAATATCATTTTCCTGCATCATTTGGACATCAGAAGGAGTGGCGATACCACTTTCAGTGACTAAAACACGAGAAGCAGGCAATAATTTCTTTAAACGCAATGATGTATTTAAATCGACATCAAATGTTTTAAGGTTGCGGTTGTTCACACCTAAAATACATTGCTCAGAAAGTTTTAGCGAACGCTCTAACTCATGTTCATCATGTACTTCGACCAGAACATCAAGCTGATGTTCAAATGCGGTCTTCGACATTTCTTCAAGTTGTTGATCAGATAAACATGCCACGATTAACAAAATACAATCTGCATGTAAGGCACGTGCTTCAACAACATTATAAGGATCAATCAAGAAATCTTTACGTAATGCTGGTAGGGCACAATGCTGACGCGCAATTGCAATATTCTCATCAGCACCTTGGAAGAAATCTACATCGGTCAGAACAGATAGACAGGCTGCGCCAGCTTGTTCATATTGTTGAGCAATTTCAGCGGGACTAAAATCTGCACGAATCACGCCCTTTGACGGTGATGCTTTCTTGATTTCAGCGATTACAGCGGGGCGCTTGTGTTGTAAAGCATTCGCAAAACCACGAACAGGTGTTGCTTCTTTTGCCCACTGTTCTACATCATTCAAACTACGTTGTTTTAAACGTACAGTAAGCTCCTCATGTTTGCGGTCAACAATTTTACCTAAAATGGTATTTTGAATATCGATCATGAGAAGTCCTTAGTCAGCCTGATATTGTTTCAATGTTTTAGTAAATTCAGCCAAGATACTCATTTTTTCCAAGGCTTGACCGCCATAAAGAATATCTTGAGCGAGTTCAACTGCTTGTTTATATGTTTTAGTCATGCCAGCCACGTAAATACCAGCACCAGCGTTCAAAGCAATCATATTTGCTGCTTTTTCGCCAATTTCAGATTTATCTCGACTCAAAGCATCCTTGATCAACTTTAAACTTTCTTCTGAGCTATTTACCACTAAACCTGTAAGGGTTTGCGATGGGATACCTACTTCATCAGGTGTAAGTGTCCATTCAGTGATTTCACCATCTTTAAGTTCAGCTACAGTAGTTGGCGCAGCAAGACTGATTTCATCCAAACCATCTTTAGAATGTACAACCATTACATGTACTGCACCGAGTTGTTTTAAAACTTCTGCGATTGGTCGGCAAAGTTCATCTGAGAACACACCTATGACGAAACGATTGACACCAGCTGGATTGGTAAGAGGGCCGAGTAAATTAAAAATACTGCGAATACCTAGCTCACGACGTGGACCAACCGCATAACGCATTGCTTTATGATGATTCGGCGCAAATAGAAAACCTACACCAATTTCACGGATGCAACGTTCAGTTTGCTGCATATCCAAATCAAGTTGGATACCCATCTGTTCAAGTACATCAGAGGAACCAGATTTACTCGATACACCACGATTGCCATGTTTCGCAATGGTTGCACCAGCGGCAGCAATTACAAAACTAGATGCTGTAGAGACGTTAAATAAATTTTGACCATCGCCACCTGTGCCAACAATATCAACCAAATGTGGAATATCACTGACATCAATTTTAATCGCAAACTCACGCATGATACGTGCAGCCGCAGTTATTTCATCAATACTTTCACCCTTCATACGCAAGCCCATCATCAATGCGCCAATTTGAGCATCAGTTGCTTCACCTTGCATGATACTGCGCATTACATCTTCCATTTGAGGCTGGGTAAGATGAATATTTTTAGTAATGTGATTCAGTGCCTGTTGGATATTCATAGTCATGAGTTGCAGCATTAGGATTGATTAAAATTTGAAAATAACCTGATTTGGTCGCAATTGGTTCGGTATGACGAAAGAGTAATACTTGAGCTAAAAGCTAGAGAGTTATGTTATCAGAAAAATAAAGTGGATTTTATATGCTTTGAATAAAAAGCTGATATGCTCTAAATTTAGACATATTGATATAATTTTCCACTATTATACTTGGTTAATAAAAATTGAATTAATTAATATTTTGATGAGAATGTCGATATGTACGTCAGTCAACTTTTAAATTATCCAGTGAAATCTTGTAAAGGAAATCAACTATCTGAAATGGAGATTGATAGTTTTGGACCAAAGTGGGATCGTAGGTGGATGCTAGTTGATGGCGATGGTCGTTTTGTGACTCAGCGACAAATTGCTGAAATGGGGCAAATAGGAGTTGCTATTTCATCAGAAATCATTCGCTTTTATTATCACTCTGAACATATGGAACTCAGTTTAATTGAGGCTCAGGGGTATAAAGACGAACGCCTTGTAACTGTGTGGCAAGATCAGGTAAAAGGAAATCGTATTGATCATCCTGTGAACGATTGGATCAGTGATAAATTAGGCAAAAAAGTACAGTTGGTTTATATGCCACAGGAAACGATTCGCCAAGTCGATCTTGAATACGCACAATTTGGAGATCGTGTAGGTTTTGCAGATGGTTTTCCCTTTTTGATTTTAAGTGAAGCATCTGTCCAATTTCTTTCCGAAAAAGTTGGATATTCATTGAATGTACGACGTTTTAGACCGAATATTGTCATCTCTGGTTGTGAGGCTTTTACAGAAGACACATGGCAGCAGATACAAATTGGTGAAATTGTATTTGATCTAGTTAAACCATGCTCACGCTGTGTCATTCCAACGATTGATCTTAATACTAGTCAAAAGCAACCTGAAGTCATGCAGGCGATGTTGGCTTATCGAAAACAAGGTAATAAGGTCATGATGGGGCAAAATGCATTACATCGTGGAGTAGGTAGTATTCGAGTTGGAGAAGAGGTCAAAATTCTCTGATAGAAATGATTAGATTAAAAAATAATTTGTAATAAAAAAGCCAATCACAAATAGCATGATTGGCTTTTATGACCTGACAAATATTAATCCTTAGTCAAGGTATCTCTAACACCTAGTAGTTGACTTGTTGTTACACCAGCTGTCATAGATCCATTTACGTTTAGCGCAGTGCGTCCCATATCAATTAATGGCTCAATTGAGATAAGTAAAGCGACTAATGTTACGGGTAAACCCATAGCTGGCAATACGATTAAAGCTGCGAAGGTTGCACCACCACCGACACCTGCAACTCCAATCGAGCTTAAAGTCACAATTACGATAAGTTGAGCAATCCATAAGGGGTCTAAAGGGTTGATACCAACTGTTGGTGCCACCATGACTGCAAGCATTGCAGGATATAGTCCCGCACATCCATTTTGACCAATGGTCGCGCCGAAAGAAGCTGAAAAACTAGCAATACCTTCTGGAACGCCCAGTTGTTTTGTTTGAGCCTCAATATTCAGAGGAATACTTGCAGCACTGGATCTGCTGGTAAAAGCAAACGTTAAAACAGGAAAAACCTTTTTGAAAAACTCGATGGGATTTACACGGACAAATAGCAAAATCAACGCATGGACGATGAACATAATCGCAAGACCCAAATAGGACGCGACAAGAAATTCACCTAGTTTCACGATATCAGCAACATTTGCCGTAGCAACCATTTTTGCCATTAATGCGAATACACCATACGGTGTAAATTGCATGACTAAACGAACTAAGCTAATGATTAATGCTTGTAGAGCTTCAATTCCATTTCGAATTCTCTCACCATTGAGTGAATCTTTATCCATCAGCTTAAGTGCTGCAACCCCTAAAAAAGCAGAGAAAATTACAACACTAATAATTGCGGTTGGACGAACTCCAGTCAGATCAGCAAAAGGATTTTGAGGAAGTAGCGAAAGTAATAACTTGGGAATATCAAGGTTGGTGACTTGACCGATATAATCAGTTTGAATTGCAGCAAGGCGAGCGGTTTCTTGAGTGCCTTGAACTAAGCCCTCGGCGGTTAAACCAAATAAATTGGTCACACTAATTCCGACAAAAGCAGCAATCGCCGTGGTAAACAATAAAATACCGATAACGAAACTACTTATTTTACCGAGCGAAGTCGTTTGATGAAGTTTAACAACTGCACTTAAAATTGAGATGAAAATAAGTGGCATGATCACCATTTGTAACAGTTGAACATAACCATTACCAACTAAATTAAACCATGTCACCGACTTTGCAATAATCGGACTGTCTGCATAAATCGTTTTTAATCCTAGACCATAAACGATACCGACACCCATACCGATGAGCACTTTTTTTGCAAGGCTCCAATCTGGTCGATAAGTAAAAAACAATCCTGCCATGAGCAAGAAAAATACAATAATATTCAATAAAAGCAAGGTATTCACAATAAGGCTATCCTGATTGGTATTTCAGGGGGAGATAACTAAAAATAATATTTAGATTCTATCATCCAGTAACCCTGAAGCTTAATCATTCCTATGACTATAGTTAATCTAAAAAATTAAAAAGGAGTCTAAATTGTCAGAAACCTATGTTTTAATTTCCTTCTGAAAATGCATGAAAAGTTGATTAATTATTGAAAAAGAATGAATTGTTCTAAATAAATGTTTCTTGTTTGATTTTAATGCTGAAAATTTAACCAGTGTGTATAAGTTATATATTGATTTTATATGTTCAAAATAAAAACAGCCTATTCATAAAATAGGCTGTTTAAAGAATGAGAATTTGTTAATTCTTGCGATTATGCATAAATATCCAAGAAGTTTTTAAAAATTTGATGACCATGTTCGCTTAAAATTGACTCAGGATGAAATTGAACACCTTCAACAGGTAAGGTTTTATGCTTTACACCCATAATTTCTTCAATCGTGCCATCTGGTTGATTCGTCCAGCAGGTAACTTCTAAGCAATCAGGCAGTGTTTCTTGTTCAATCACTAGAGAGTGGTAGCGAGTAGCAGCAAAAGGAGAGGGTAAATTACTAAAAATACCTTTATCACTATGGTGCATATCAGATAAACGACCATGCATGACTGTTTTAGCACGGATAATATTGCCACCAAAAGCTTGTCCAATCGCTTGATGCCCTAAACAAACGCCTAGTAATGGAATTTTTCCAGCAAAATGATTGATTGCAGGTATCGAAATCCCTGCTTCAGTTGGTGAACAAGGACCAGGGCCAATCACTAGGTATTTAGGCTGCCATCGTTCGATGTCCTCTAATGTCACTTGATCATTACGAACAACTTTTACTTCTTGATTCAACTCGCCAAAGTATTGAACGATGTTGTAAGTAAAACTGTCATAATTGTCAATCATTAGAAGCATGATTATAACCTTTTGAAAATATGCACTTTATTGTGCTTTTAGGATTCAATTGACCGACCAAAACAATTCAATATCCGTTACTAAGAATATATAAAAATATGTTCAAGATCGTTAGGGTAAATAATCATAGCAAAAACAGAAGCTCAATGTTCAATATTTCTAATTTGGTCGAGTAAGTCGTCAGTTCAAAATGAGCTTATGACACACAAATAATTATCAATATTATTTTAAAATTTAAAGGTTTGATAAAAAAACATGTCGGTGAATCGAAAGTCCAGTGGAATTGATTGGAATGTACTCCAAAAGAATGATATAAAAAGCCAATTTATGCTAGTAAATGATGGCGTAATTTAGCACTACAATAGTTCTTTGTTGCATATATTGCACTATTTTGGTTCATTATGTCTTTTTTGGGGACGGGCTGGAATGGAAATGTGTGAATATGGTGCATTTGCGATTGCAAACATTATAGAAGACATAGGACATGGAGCTTAAAGCATTTTTTCTGCAAAGAATTTCAATGTTTTAGGTATGCTTTAAAATTGTTGGTATGATAATTGCTAATTGTACACCAACAACTAACACGCACTTAACAAGTGCATATAAATTTCATTGGAGCAAATGAGCATGGCGAACAAGGTCCTTCAACTCATCAAAGAAAGTGGCGCAAAATGGGTCGATTTTCGCTTTACTGATACTAAGGGTAAAGAGCAACACGTAACTTACCCAGCTGACACGATTGATGAAGATACATTTGAAGATGGTAAAATGTTCGATGGTTCTTCAATCGCTGGTTGGAAAGGCATTGAAGCTTCTGACATGATCTTACGTCCAGATGCTGAAACAGGTTTTCTTGACCCGTTCTTTGCTGAGCCAACTGTTGTTGTGACTTGTGACGTTATTGAGCCATCTACTGGTCAAGGTTACGAGCGTGACCCACGTTCGATTGCTCGTCGTGCTGAAGAATATTTAAAATCTACAGGTATCGGTGATACAGCATTCTTTGGTCCAGAACCAGAATTCTTCGTTTTTGACGAAGTTAAATGGGATATCGATATGTCTGGCGCTCGCCATACACTAATCGCTGAAGAAGCTGCATGGTCTACTGGTAAAGATTACGAAGCTGGTAACTCTGGTCACCGTCCACGTGTGAAAGGTGGTTACTTCCCAGTTCCTCCAGTTGACTCACATCAAGACATGCGTGCTGAAATGTGTGCACGTATTGAAGACATCATGGGTCCAGGTCGTGTAGAAGTACATCACCACGAAGTTGCTTCTTGCCAATTAGAAATTGGTGTGAGCTTCAATACATTAGTTCGTAAAGCGGACGAAGTTCAACAGTTCAAATATGCAGTTTGGAACGTTGCTCACCAATATGGCAAAACAGCGACTTTCATGCCTAAGCCAATGGTAGGTGATAACGGTTCTGGTATGCACGTTCATATGTCTATCTCTAAAGATGGAAAGAACTTGTTTGCTGGTGATGAATATGCTGGTTTATCAGAAATGGCATTGTTCTTCATCGGTGGTGTAATCAAACACGCTCGTGCTTTGAACGCAATTACTAACCCTGGTACAAACTCGTACAAGCGTTTAGTTCCTCACTATGAAGCTCCGATTATGCTTGCTTACTCAGCACGTAACCGTTCTGCTTCTATCCGTATTCCTTACGTTTCTAGCCCTAAAGGCAAACGTATCGAAGCACGTTTCCCAGATCCATTAATGAACCCATACTTAGGTTTTGCGGCATTGTTAATGGCTGGTCTTGATGGTATTCAAAACAAGATTCACCCAGGTGAAGCTGCTGACAAGAACTTGTATGACCTTCCTCCTGAAGAAGAAGCAAAAATCCCTACAGTTGCTCACAACTTAGAAATGGCGATTGATGCTCTTAAAGCGGATCACGAGTTCTTATTAAAAGGCGGTGTATTCACTAAAGAAATGTTAGATGCTTACATCGAACTTAAAACTGAAGATGTACGTCGTCTTAACACGACTACTCACCCAGTTGAATTTGATATGTACTATAGCTTGTAATACATCCCAAATAAAAAAGCTCGCTTAGGCGAGCTTTTTTTATGCTTTTGATTCAATTGAAAGTCATACGCTTTTTATCAAAAAATTCATGTAAACTAGATGCGATGTTTTTAGTGAGCCAAGCATGCGAAATTTACGACCAAACACAATAAATTCAAAGCAGATTCCTAAAGAATTAAAAAAATGGTTGTACGCATCAGGTTCATTAACTCAACAACTTACTGATCTTGCTCGTGGTGATTTTCATGTTGAGCGGATTAAAGAGCATTATCAACGTTTAACATTTGCTGACAGTAAATGGATGTTAATGCCTTACCATCATGTTGCTTGGGTACGTGAAACTCATTTATATGGTAGCGAGCGAGAGCCTTGGGTGAAGGCAAAAAGTATTTTCCCGATTCTTAGTCTACAAAAAAAAGCAAGAATATTTAAATATATACGCAATAAGCCAATCGGTTGGTTCTTATTTCAAAGAACTGATCCTCATTGTGAGCGACGTGTTATTCAACTTGATGAGGGCTGGACTAGGCAAAGTTGTTATACATGGCATGGGTGTAAATTTATTGTGCAGGAAACTTTTTTGCCTGCTTTTGAACAGTTTATTCGACAGCATTGACTCTCAGGATTACTCATGGAAACAGTGCAACATATAACATGGCGACAACGTTTAGAAGCCTATTATTATCTATGTAGATTTGATAAACCGATTGGTACGGAATTGGTTTTTTGGCCAACCATGTGGGCGTTATGGATTGCATCTAAGGGCATACCTGATCTTAAGATATTACTAATCATGGCTTTGGGATGCTTATTTATGCGTGCTGCGGGTTGTGCAATTAATGATTTTGCTGATCGTAAAGTAGATGCACATGTAGAACGAACGAAAAATCGTCCTTTAGCCACAGGTGTGATCAAAGCCAAGGAAGCAGTGTTTGTTTTTTTAGCCTTGGTAGTGCTTAGTGCAAGTTTGTTGTTGTTCTTGCCTATAGAAGCATTTTATTGGTCATTTGGAGCTTTATTGTTAGCGT
The DNA here is from genome assembly GCF_000368765.1 of Acinetobacter junii CIP 64.5. GTDB lineage: Bacteria > Pseudomonadota > Gammaproteobacteria > Pseudomonadales > Moraxellaceae > Acinetobacter > Acinetobacter junii. Next base: position 746,607 of record NZ_KB849655.1, on the reverse strand, counting down.
TCATATATCCATTTATGAAACGTTATACGCATCTACCACAAGTTTTTCTCGGTGCTGCATTTTCTTGGTCAATTCCAATGGCGTATGCCGCTGTTGGGCAAACCCCAGATTTGACTTGTTGGTTGCTTTATTTTGGCAATTTGGCATGGACTGTAGCATATGACACCCAGTACGCGATCACAGATCGTGAATATGATTTAAAAATTGGGGTCAAATCGACGGCTATTTTATTTGGTCGCTACGATATACAAATTATTGGTGTGTTGCAGCTTGTGAGTTTGGTATTGATCGGCATTGCATTGTATATCGAAAGTCTGCTTGTACCTTTTGGAATAGCTGGATTGATTGTTGTTGCTGGAGATTTTATTTATCAAACATTTAAGACTCTAGATAGGGATCCGCAACTTTGTTTTTGGGCATTTCGTCACAATAGATGGGTTGGAATGATAATTTTTCTAGGAATCTTTTTACAATTAGTGGTTTAAAATGACTAATTAGTTGAAAAGTGTTCTATGTAGAGCACTTTTTTTATGCCTTAATAAAGTCGCGTGTAGTTTCGTGCACACAAAAACAAGACTAAAAGAAAATTTTATGAAACGGTCTAAAATTGGATTAGCAATTAGCTTTTCAATCTCTGCTTTATTTCTATTTGCGTGTAATGACAGTAATGATGGTTATTCAAGAAGCAATAAAGATAAAACATATATTTCAGAAAGTAGCTATTCAAAAGATAATTTGACTTTTGCAGCATCGATCAAAGTTATGACCTATAACATGACTAATGTTCAGGGTAAAACAGCAAAAGCGACTGCGATGGTTATGTTTCCTAAGGTTGCTGCACCAAGCGATGGTTATCGTGTAGTGGTATGGGAATATGGAACAGTGGGAGTCGCTGATAGCTGTGCTCCTAGTAATAATGTGCTTAATCCGCGTTTTAGTATTTTAGCTGAAACCCTACTTGCTGCTGGTTATGTGGTGGTTGCACCTGATTACGAGGGTTTGGGAACGGCTGGTATCCATCCTTATCTTAATTTAGCAAGTGAAGCAAAATCTGCTATCTCAGCGATGCAAGCGGTTAAAGATCGTTATGGCACCCAATTAAATGGTGCATGGATGTCAGTAGGGCAGTCACAAGGTGGGCAAGCTTCTATTGGTACAGCTGAATATGCAAATGCTGATGTATCTTATAAAGGGGCGGTTGCTGGAGCACCAGCTTCAAGTTTAGGTAAGATTATTCTTGAAGTCGCTCCAGCTGCATTGGCAAACATCGAGCAGGCAGAAGTAGCCAATAATGTTCCGTTAGTCAATCGTGTGTCTGTAGATTCTTACGCAACGCTACTGGCATACGCTGCTTTAACGGGTGTTGGTATCAAAGCATATGAACCAAGATTTGATTATCGAGATATTTTCCAAGATCGCGCTAAATCATTAGCAGAGTTTGCTGAAGGTACAACAGGTGAAAATGGTTTATGTCTTGATAATGAAAGTGACCCAAGTGCAAGCCTCATCGAGAAGTTTAAAGCAGATATCATCAAATTTATGACGGATAATCCAGATAAAAAAGTGATGGATTACCCTGGATTAGATACAAACAATTTTAAAACCAATCCAACCGTTCAGAAGTTTTTGGTAGATAACCAGCCTGGAACTAAGCGAATTGATAAGCCTGTCTTAGTTGTACAAGGTACAGCTGACACTAACGTTCCTTTCTCAGTGACTCAGGCATTGGTAGCTAATTTATAGGCATTAGGTTCTGATGAGGTGGAATTAAAACCTGTACTTAATGCAACACATACCCAAGCGATTGTATGTAAAAACTTAGATATTTATAACTTTATTCAAGCGAAAATGCCTGCTAAGACAAATGTGGTAATTGATCCTGCGAAAATTGATGCAAGCAAAGACTCGCAGTGTACAGGCGTGAGTTCTTAATTATTCAACGATATGGTGATTAGATTTTAGAACTTGTAAATCAAAAAAGAGTCTCATCAGTAAGGCTATTTTTTGTTATATTGTTGCATCGATTTTGATAGCGCATTTTGAATACTATGAGTCAGAATTCAGTTGAAAAAAAGCAAATCCCATGGGGTTTAATGGCTTTGGGTTTATTGATACCAATATTTATTGTTGGTATGGCTTTTATTGCAGCAAGAAGTGATGCAGAAACAAAACGTAAATATGATCAACAACGTGCTGAGATTGCAAAGAAGTTTGAAGATCAAAAAAATGCTGAACAAGCTAAGAATGCTGAATAAATGCTTGTACCATTGTTTTTAAGAACGAATATCCATCTGTAATTGTTTTATGGATGGAATTTCAGTATAGCGAATGACATCATAGCCTGCCTCTTGTAACATTTGATCTCTTTGTTTGTCTTCCTGCTCTTTTCCGAGATGACTCGGATCATCTAATTCAATAATCACAACAACTTTCATATCTTTATTGAGTAGCACGAAGTCGGTAACTTTACGATTAAATTTGCTTCGAATTTTATAATGATCACTAGTAATTAATGCACTAAAAGCCACTTGAGTCAGAACGTGGTAGTGGGGGAAGGCTTGTTTTAATCGAAGGAACATTTGAGTTTCAAATGAACTAATGACTGATCGAGGAAAGAATTTTTGTTTAGGTAGAAAAAAAGGAACAAAGCTAACAAGAAGAATAATACTACTTATGCATCCAATAACTAGGAAAATAGTTTGAAGAAAGTCCAGCATATTCAAATCAAATAGTTAATAAAAAACCCACTCAAAGTGAGCGGGTTTTTAGAATTTGGCTCTCCCACCTGGGCTCGAACCAGGGACCTGCGGATTAACAGTCCGTCGCTCTACCGACTGAGCTATGGGAGAATCTAGGTAGGCATTCTATGCATGAAGCAGATGTAGGTCAAGTGAGTTTAAGCTAAAAAATTTAAATATTGATTTAATTGTATTTTTTATCATCATTTTCTAGATTTTAGCGATAAGGAAATGAAAACTGATTTTATTTGACAGAATTGGGGGAAATAAAAAAGCCTACATCAATGATATAGGCTTTTTAGAATTTTGGCTCTCCCACCTGGGCTCGAACCAGGGACCTGCGGATTAACAGTCCGTCGCTCTACCGACTGAGCTATGGGAGAATCTGGAGTGAATTTTAGGGGGCAAGACGTTTATAGTCAAGTAAAATCAGTGTAAATAATAAACTGTTAAGTGCTTAAAATCGCTATATTAACGTACAACCTGATTGCATTGGGCTAATTGGGACGAATGCGCTGTCCAGCTTGCTCCCACTGAATTTTTATAATAGCTAATCTTGCCAATACGCAAAACCAGATTTTGACAGGAGTCCAGAGACAGGTCATTGCCCCAGGGCCCAGACATGCTACAAACTTTACCATTACACTTCCAGACCACATTTGGCCCATTTTCAATAGGGACAGTCACAGTACCCTTATAAGTCGAGCCTGCATACCATGTTGTTTGTGCAGCCATGACTGGACTGCATAAGAATAATAAACTGAGAAGTAGTTTCTTCATTATGGTTTTCCTTAATATGACCATCGTTTTTTATTATAGGGTTGAAAAGGGCGCAGGGCTAAAACATATACGCGATGCAACATAAAAAATACATAGGGTCACAAGAAGGATGACAATAAATTAAAGCATTTACAATAAAAAAACCCTGATCAGATCAGGGTTTTTTAGAATCTTGGCTCTCCAACCTGGGCTCGAACCAGGGACCTGCGGATTAACAGTCCGTCGCTCTACCGACTGAGCTATTGGAGAATCTGATGCGCATTTTAGGGATGAATTTCAGATGCGTCAACAAGAATAGTAAATAAAATGAATTGTTTGCTTGATAATTATTCTTTTATGATTGGATAAATAAAAAAACTGCCCGAGATGGGCAGTTTTTATGCAAGAAATAAAAATTATTTCTCTACACCAGCTGGCTGACCAGCTAATTTAGCGTTAGCGTAGTCCCAGTTCACTAAGCTTTCTAAGAAAGTAGCGATGTATTTTGGACGTAGGTTACGGAAATCGATGTAGTAAGCATGTTCCCATACGTCAATTGTTAATACTGCAACTTGACCGTGTGCAAGTGGAGTATCTGCGTTTGAAGTTTTAGTAATTGATAATTTACCGTTAACTTCATCAGCAACTAACCAAGCCCAACCTGAACCGAATTGAGTTGTTGCAGCAGCAGTGAATTCTTCTGCAAATTTTTCATAGCTACCAAAAGCTTCTTCGATTTTCGCAGCGATCGCGCCAGTTGGTTTACCACCACCGTTTGGCTTCATGCTGTTCCAGTAGAATGTATGGTTCCATACTTGAGCAGCATTGTTGAAGATACCTGCTTTAGAAGCATCACCAGCAGATGCTTTGATGATCTCTTCTAAAGATTTACCTTCAAGGTCTGTGCCTTTGATTAAGTTGTTTAAGTTAACAACATAAGTATTGTGATGTTTATCGTGATGGTATTCTAAAGTTTCGCGAGTAATATGTGGAGCTAAATCATCATAGCCATATGGAAGTGCAGGTAAAGTAATGGTTGTCATGTTCCAATCCTTGCAATTGCTGGGTTTTACGTTAAGTGGCTCTATTGTAAATGATTCCAAACACAATAGGGCAGTCTTTTAAAGAACGATATACAATAAAGGTTCAATTAAAAACGATAAATGAAATCGGATTATTCAATTTAATTAAATCGGATTGTTTAACTCAAAATAATCTGTATCTACTGAAAATTGTGTTGCGATTGCCTTAGCTAAACGTTGAACGCCATAACGTTCTGTTGCATGGTGACCACATGCAAAATAATGGATGTTTTGCTCTTTTGCTTCGTAGAAAGTGCGTTCGCTGACTTCACCAGATATGTATGCATCACAATTGGCTTCAGCTGCTTTTGCAATGAAATCTTGAGCGCCTCCAGTACAAAAACCTACCTTGTGAATAGTGTTTTTGCTGCAAGGTAAATGGAGAATATTAAAATCAAAAATATTTTTTAACTTTTCTTTGAACTGTTCAGGGCTTAATGGACTTTCTAGGTAGCCAATATTGCCAATTGGATGCTTTTCAAATGGATCCAAAGCTTCCAAATGGTTTAAACCAATTAAATCTGCAATTGCGGCATTATTACCAAGCGTGGGATGTGAATCCAAAGGTAAATGGTAAGCCACTAAAGAGATATTATTTTGGATTAATTTCTTAATTCGATTACCGCGCATTCCTGTGATTGGATACGGTTCGCCTTTCCAAAAGTAACCATGATGTACGAGCAAAACATCAGCATTTTGCTCAATTGCTGCATCAATTGCATCTTCAGATGCTGTGACAGCGCAAAGAATTTTATTAACTTCAGTTCGACCTTCAATTTGTAAGCCGTTAGGAGCATAGTCTTTAAATTCGTTGGTTTTTAAAGTTTGATTACACCATTGCACAATTTCATGCAAATTAGCCATGCTTATCCTCAGATTGTTAACACTCTCATTGTGAATAATAAAAACATATTTTTAAATGTAACTAAAGCTAGACAAAACTTTTTTAACTTTTGCATTGATTTTAAGGTATTTACTTTACAATGATAGAAATTTCTAGTTCATCAATATTTTACTTACTCATAAACTAATTTCGCCTAGAGGATAATAGACGTGCGCCGTGCATTTACATGGTTACCTTGGGTATTACTCATTCTTGTTATATTTAGTTTTCTGGCTTGGCAGAGATTTCATCAACCTAAACCAACAGTTGCAGCTGATGGTGTAAAAATGCCTGCTGAAAAAGTTGAACCTCTGATTGATACGACACGAGCTGGTGGCGTTGTTTCATATAGTGCTGCAGTTAAAGTTGCTGCACCTGCTGTAGTCAATATTTTTACTACACAAAAAGTCAAACAGTTGAATCATCCATTGCTCAATGATCCTGTATTTCGTGAGTTTTTTGGTAATCAAATGCCACAACAACCACAGAATGAAAATAGTTTAGGTTCTGGGGTAATCGTTCGTGCAGATGGTTATATTCTGACGAATAATCATGTGATCGCTCAGGCTGAACATATTGTGGTTGCTTTGCATGATGGTCGTCGTGCAGAAGCGAAAGTGATCGGCACTGACCCTGATACTGATCTAGCTGTGATTAAAATTGAGTTGGATAAGCTTCCTGTATTGCCATTCAAATTGAGTGGTAATGAAGTTGGTGATGTCGTTCTCGCAATTGGCAATCCATTTGGTGTAGGGCAAACCGTGACTCAAGGGATTATCTCTGCCACTGGTCGTTCTGATCTTGGTATTAATACTTACGAAGACTTTATTCAAACAGATGCTGCAATTAACCCAGGTAACTCTGGCGGTGCATTAATTGATGTCGCTGGTAATTTAATCGGTGTAAATACCGCTATTTTCTCGCAATCAGGTGGATCACTTGGAATTGGTTTTGCGATTCCTGCAAATGTCTGCCAACAGGTTCTAAATTCAATTTTGAAAGATGGACGTGTTGTGCGTGGTTGGTTAGGTATTAGCTTAATTCCGAACACGGTCGAGCAAGATGTATTAGCAGCCAAATCTGTGGGTGTTGTTGTTGCAGATGTTTTACGTGGTGGACCTGCGGATGAAGCAGGGGTGAAGCGTAATGATAAAATTATTCAAGTGAATAATGAGCAGATTACATCCGCATCACACTTAATTAATTATGTTGCATTACAAGCACCTGAAAGCATCATTAATGTGATCGTTGAGCGTGATGGAAAACAACAAACGCTGCAAGTGAAAGTTGGTGAGCGAAAAGTTCAACAAAATGCTCAGTCACAGTACATACCATTACCAAAACGTTAATCAAAGAAAAAAGCTTGCTGAAGGTCAATCAGCAAGCTTTTTAGTTTTTTAAGCTTTTTTATTTTTCATTTAACCAGTCAATTTTTATATTTTGATGACAGTTTTTTGATGCTTTGATGACATTTCATCGCAACTTAACCTTTTCAATTTCTGCACCTTGGTTAATAAAGTGAATCAAATGAAATGATTAAGTGCATTCAATTCCACTGGATTAAAGTGAATGGTTATTGATCAATATTTATAATCGACCTGTAACCATAATTTTTGTGTATCAACACCAAAATCATTTGCTTGATAGTCTGAATATTTTGCTAGAGCAGATAAACCTTTGATTGGTAGGGTATGGCTATAAGAAATTGAATATTCTTGACCGTAATCTATATTCTTTTCCTCGCTTCGATATTGATGCAATTCCGTACCCAGTTTCCCTTTGCTGACAATATTAAAGTTAGATGTGATGTACAAGTCTTTCAAACCATTGGCAGGCGTCGTTAAGAACATATCCGTCCAACCATTAAATTTATGTTTGGTTGCTAATGGTGTTTGGAATGCAATTTTTCCATCATCACTACCAAGAACTTCATAACCAATCGAAATGTCCCCAATAGTTGTTGATTGACTCGATATATTGTAACCCAGCTCAAGAGCATAGTAGTCAGCATCATAATCGGTTGGTTGGTCTGCATATTCTGTTTGATTTGCATATTCTGCTGAATATTTGAAGTCATTTTTCTTACCTGTCACTCTCAAACCATAGGTTTGATTTGACCATGCAGCAAGATCTTCAAAGTCCATCAAATAACCATAAACCACAGCATTTAAAAGAGGGTTGTAATTCATTTTGGCTTGAATCAAATGAATTTTACTTTCTTGTTTACTCGCTTGGGCTTGAATGAACTTAGGCTCAGGTTCTTCACTACCAAAAATTGTATTGACTTGATCAATATATGAATAAAATAATCCAAATTCTTTGCAAAGTTTATAGTTCAAACTTACAGCGTCAAAGGTTTGGTCATTCTGTCTCCAAGCAACTGTACCTACAAAACGTTGATTATCTAAGTTAATTGTTTGACGACCTACGGTTAAATCAAAATTAGGGTTGTAAACATATTTTAAATAGGCTTGATTGAGTTGCAAGTTTTCAGCATCAGGAACAGTGCTGTATTGAGTTTGACTATTTCGAGTGCTATTAAATTCATCATTAATCTCGACTGTACCTTCACCTTGAACGAATGCACTTAGACCATACCATGAACCCGTTTGGATCGCAGGACGAATACGTAATGTCCATGCATCAGCATTTTTGAGAGTATTATCTTGATCAACAAGCTCATAACGTAAGCGAGTATCTAAGCTAAGTTTTGTTTGAGAGAAAAAATTATCTGATGCTGAAGTAAGGGTAGATAAACATGCAAGCGTGATTAATGAATACGAAAATTTATTCATCGCAGTATCCTTAATAAAGTATTTGAATTTGGAGAGAGGGAGGATGAGAAAGCCTCATCCTCTAAAAGTATGCATTTAGGTTGTTAAATTACGCTCAAGCAAAGCTTGTTCATATAATTCTTTTTCTTTGTCTTTGTGTTCAACTGAGAAGCGAATGAGAACGACAGTGAATGCAGCTACAGTCACAAGGCATCCCAAAATCATCAAACAAGTTTGAACATCAAGTAAGCCTTTTAATAAGAAACCTGCTGCGACTGCACCCACATTTCCGCCTGCACCAATAATACCTGCTACGCCACCAAGAGCATTACGATCAATAAATGGTACTAAGGCATATGTCGCACCGCATGACATGTGTGTAAATAATGCAAACACAGTCATCGTGATGATCGCCAAACCAATTGTATTCATTTGAGAGAATAAAATGAGGAACAAGCCTTCAAGTAAAATCAGGATGAATAAAACTTTTGTACGACCATCTAATCCTTTAGTAAGTGCCACTTTATCCGATACGATACCACCAAGTGCACGAGCGAATAGTGCGAGAAGACCAAAGATACCCGCAGTTAAACCTGCTTCTTTTAAACCCATGTTGAAGTGATCGACGTAGTACATTGCTGCAATATTATGAATGAAGATTTCGATACCGAAACATGCTGCATAAGAGACAAATAGGATCCAAACGCGGTAGTTACGTGCTGCCTGCATTAAAATCGCCATTCCACCTTTTTTACCGCTACCAACTTCGACACCGTTCGCACGTAATTCTTTGAAATCACCTTGTGGACAGTCTTGAGTAAGTTTCCAATAAAGTACACCAACAATTACCATCATAATGCCAGGTACAAGCAGTGCAATTCTCCAGCCCATTGCTTGTTCTACACCAAACATCACAATTGCACCGAGAATTAACGGCATGATTGCTTGTGTTGCACCACCACCTGCATTTCCCCAACCTGCAGATGCTGCATTTGCTGTACCGACAACGTTAGGCGCAAACATAACGCTAGTATGGTATTGAGTGATAACGAAGCTCGCACCAATTGCACCAATTAAAAGGCGGAAGAAAAGGAACGACTCATAGGTATTTGCTGCTGCAACACCGAATACTGGGATACTGCCCAAGATTAATAATGCAGTGTATGTTTTACGAGGTCCGTACTTATCGCAAAGTGGACCAACGATTAGGCGAATCAGAATAGTGATGGCAACAGCCGCAATATTGATATTTGCAATCTGATCTTTGGTTAAATTAAATTCCCCTTTAATAACTGGCATTAATGGAGCACATGCAAACCATGCGAAGAAACACACGAAAAATGCAAGCCATGTCATATGGAAGGCGCGCATCGCAGGAGTGGAAAAGCTGAATAATTTTATTTCAGTCGCTTTTTTTGCATCTAAATTCATATTTGAAGACATAGCCTTCTCCTGAACTGAACGAAATATTACTCTGTAAGCCAAATGCTTATGCTTACAAACCGAACAGAACGGACATCATTGGCCGCCAACAAATTTTTTTGAATCGACATTGATTCTGTATGTTATGAAGTATGCAAGGGATGTGCCAATAAAAATATTTAACCAAAAGAACAATTTAAAATTCTAATTTAAATCGCGAAAATTAATTATTCTATTGTTATAGATTCCGAGTGGGCAGTTGCTTAAATTTTAAAAACAGGAAATGTGATAGCAACTGTAAGGCAATATTGAATGAGTTGTTTTTAAATGGTGCATCATTTTTATACAGTTTGATTAAAAACATAGCGATCGAAAAAAAGCAGCCGAAGCTGCTTTGATAAAAAGAAAAGATTAGAAACGGTAGCCGATACCTGCATAACCTAAAATAGGATTAATTTCGATATCTGCTTTGGCTTTAATTAATTCCCCATATTTTGAATCATTCACAGTAATAGTAGCATCAGTACTTAAGTGAGCATAAGATACAGAGCCTACAGCGTACCATTTTTCATTAAAATCATAGGTAAAACCAACCGTTGCTACAGGAGCAAAAGTATCTGAAGCATCTAACTTAACTTTTGGATTTCCTGAGCTTTTTTTCTGGTCTAGAGCTGCGCCAGCTTTACCGTCTTTAATATTGACAATCATATGACCAGCATTGACAAGATCTTTTTCCAAGTCTGGGTTCATTTCTAGTTCACTGAAGTAAGCATACATGAGCCCTAAACCAACATATGGTCTAAATTTATTTATACCGGTTTTTCCAAAGCGGTATTGGAGTTCGAATGCAGGTGTCCAAGCACGTGCGGAAGATGTCTTTTTATGGGCTTCTAAGTCCGTAATGAAAATATCTTTCTTTAATGGAAGATCACCAACTACTACACCTAATCCTTCTGGGGTAGCGATCCCTGTTAAAGGTGCATAAATTTTTCCTTTACCTTGAATATCTACTTTAGGAGGGATACCAGCTTTAACTTCCAACGACAGATTATCTGTAAAATGATAACTTGTCATGATCCCTAAGGTTAGAACATCATCGGCTTCAAGACCTGTACCTTGATTTTCCCATGAAGATAAACCATTGATTTCTGCTGTACCTGCAGTGCTCGCTCTGAGGTACTGTGCTCCATCATCACCTTTATAAGAGACAATACCTTCTTTACCCAAATTAAGGAGTGTATGTCTTTCTAGATCAAGAACGCCTTTTAATATAGCTTTTTTAGCTGTAGCTTCTGGTTGTGATTCATCAATCGCGTCTAATACAGAATCGCCTTTGACATCTCCAACTTTGGTTTTGGTTCCCTCTGCAACAGAGGTATTTACACGTATAGGTTGTCCTTTACCCGTTGGTTTTACATATAGGGGACCAGCTGAAATAGAGAAGCGCTTAAACCCATCTCCATCTTTGAGGCTAAAATATGGTGAATCTGCAAAAGTAAGTGTAGGAAGGGCACATAAACCTGTTGTAATCAGGCATGCAAATGACTTCTTCATCATCTTGGGACTCCATGTCCTAAAGTTTGTAAGGATTTTTCTTGCGCTCACCATAACGTTTTTTTATGCAGAATTTGTATAGATAGAATTTATAATTGTTATTCTTATGAATGTTTTTGTTTAATTTAATTAACTAATAACTTTTTTAAAAGCATAAAAAAAGCTACCGAAGTAGCTTAAATGAAACAAAGAAATCGCTTACATGAAGCGAGATAAATCTTCTTCTGGACGAGCGGTAAGGACTTCAATACCAGTTTGAGTTACTAAAATAGTATGTTCATATTGTGCGGACAACTTATGATCTTTTGTGACAACAGTCCATTTATCACCTAATAATTTTGTTTGCCAAACGCCAGCGTTCACCATTGGTTCAATAGTAAAGGTCATGCCAGCCTCTAAACGCATTCCTGTACCTTTTTGTCCATAGTGTAGAACTTGTGGTTCATCATGGAACACATTTCCAATACCATGACCACAATATTCTCGAACTACGCTAAAACGCTCAGACTCAACATATTGTTGAATTGCATGTCCGATATCACCTAAATAAGAACCATCACGTACAGTCGCCATACCACGATACATAGCTTCTTGTGCAACCTGACACAAACGGTTTGCCAAAATAGACGTCTCACCACCTACGATATACATCATATTGGTATCGCCGTGATAACCGTCTTTGATTACTGTGACATCAATATTTAGAATATCGCCGTTTTTTAAAATTTTATTTTCAGATGGAATACCATGACAAACGACATGGTTAACAGATGTGCAAATTGAATGTTGAAATGCAGGTCGACCTGGAGCTGCACCATAACCTACACAAGCAGGAATAGCATCTTGTACATTTTCAATATGATTGCGACAGATTGTATCGAGTTCTAAAGTACTCACTCCCGCTTTAATATGCGGTTTAATCATGTCTAAAACTTCAGCCGCCAATTTCCCCGCGATGCGCATTTTTTCAATTTCATCGGGAGTTTTGATTAATCGACGAGGAGCTGTATAAGTCGTGTTCATGATCTCTAAAAACTTTTGGTAATTCGCAAGCGTCTATGGTATAAATAGCCGCCTATTTTATCAAATGCTTTTCGTGACTATTTTCTAAATAAGAAGTGGTTCGAAAAATTGATAAGTAGTTATACAAAATCCGCACATATATCGTCACATTACTCTGGGTGCCTAGCAATAGGTGGAGAATGCGGATATATGGAGGCCTAACCCAAACTTTAAGGTAAAGAAAATGGCAGATTACAACGTAAGCATGCGCGACCTTCTTCAAGCAGGCGCACACTTTGGTCACCAAACTCGTTTCTGGAACCCAAAAATGCGTCAATACATTTTTGGCGCGCGTAACAAAATTCACATCATCAACCTTGAGCACACTGTTCCTGCGTTAAATGATGCATTGAACTTCGTTAACAACTTGGCGAGCAAAAAGAACAAAGTATTATTCGTTGGTACGAAACGTGCTGCTTCTAACATCATCCGTGAACAAGCTCAACGTGCTGGTCAACCATATGTAGATCACCGTTGGTTAGGTGGTATGTTGACGAACTGGAAAACTCTTCGCCAATCTATCAACCGTTTAAAAGATCTTCAAACTCAATCTCAAGATGGTACTTTTGCTAAGCTTACTAAACGTGAAGCCTTAGAGCGTACTCGTGAGATGGACAAGCTTGAACGTGCTTTAGGCGGCGTTAAGAACATGGGTGGTTTACCTGACGCATTATTTGTAATCGATGTTGACCACGAAGCGATTGCAATCAAAGAAGCTAAAAACTTAGGTATTCCTGTAATCGGTATCGTTGATACAAACTCAAACCCAGATAACGTAGATTACGTTATTCCTGGTAACGATGATGCGATCCGTGCAGTAACGTTATACGCTTCAGCTATGGCTGACGCTATCATTGCTGGTAAAGAATACGCTCAATCACAAGCGAACGCTCAAGCAAAAGGCGATGACGCTGCGAAAGACGCTTCTGAGGCTTAATGCGTTTTGACGCAAGCTTGTCATTTTTGCGACATGTAATGGTGGCAAATTAAAGCGTCGAGATTGCAAACGGTCCAGAGTTTCTTTGGGCCGTTTTTGTTGAACAGATTTATTTTCTACCGATTTAGGAGATCAACATGACTGCAATTACTGCAAGCATGGTAAAAGAATTACGTGACCGTACTGGTCTTGCAATGATGGAATGCAAAAAAGCATTAACAGAAGCAAACGGCGACATCGAACTTGCAATTGATAACCTTCGTAAATCAGGTCAAGCAAAAGCAGCTAAAAAAGCTGGTAACATTGCTGCTGATGGTGCGATCACGATCATTCAAAACGGTAACAAAGCGATTCTTGTTGAAGTTAACTGTCAAACTGACTTCGTTGCTAAAGACGACAACTTCAAAAACTTCTCTGACAAAGTTGCTACAGCTGCACTTGCTGCTGGTGAAACTGATGCAGCAAAAATTGCTGAACTTAAGCTTGAAGACGGTGCTACTGTAGAAGAAGCTCGTGTTGCGCTTGTTCAAAAAATCGGTGAAAACATCCAAGTTCGTCGTGCACAAATCGTTGAAGGCGAAAACTTAGCTGTTTACAAGCACGGTTTAAAAATCGGTGTTGTTGTTTCTTATACAGGTGATGCAGACACTGGTAAAGGTATTGCAATGCACGTTGCTGCGTTCAACCCAGTTGCAGTAAATGCTGAAGCTGTTCCAGCTGACTTAATCGCTAAAGAGAAAGAAATTGCTGAAGCGAAAGCTGTAGAATCTGGCAAGCCAGCAAACATCGTTGAGAAAATGGTAACTGGTTCAGTAGAAAAATACTTGAACGAAGTTGCTCTTGATCGTCAAATGTATGTTATCGACAACGATAAGAAAGTTGCTGATGTATTAAAAGCAACTGGTACAGTTGTAGCTCAATTCGTTCGTTTCGAAGTAGGCGAAGGTATTGAGAAGAAAGCTGAAATGAGCTTTGCTGATGAAGTTGCTGCTGCTCAAGCTGCTGCTGCTCAATAATTTTTATTGAATCAGTAAAATAAAAAAACCCAGTCACTTTTGACTGGGTTTTTTTTATGCAAAAATTATGATGCAGATGATGGCTCATCATGCTGTTCTTTAAATTTAGCCAAAGCATCAATGCGATATTGAATCAACATTTCACCTATTTCAACACCTTGAATATCTGGCGGTAAATCTTGAGCACGTATTTTTCTCACAATTTCCATCGCATCTAAGATGTATTGTGCTTGTGGATAGGGGCGATTCTCTAAACCTAAACGACCTTTGGCATCACATTCACATGCCTGTACAAATGCCTGAACTTTCTCAGGTTTGCGTAATACATCTAAACGTTGTAATAAGCGCCATAGCGTGCCAGGTTTAAGGTTTTTGGCTTGGTGACATTTTAAATGTTCTTTACAAACGATAAGCGCCAAATTCTTGAGCTGTGTAGGGACTTTTAAGCGATCAGAAATATCACCAACAGGTTTTAAACCTCTTTCTTCATGCATAATATGCTTGGGTAATTCCTCAGCAGGAGTGAGCGCCTTCCCTAAATCATGTACAAGTACTGCATAACGAACGTCTAGGGCGTAATTTGCTAAACAGGCTTGTCTTAATGACATTAAAGTATGAATACCACAGTCAATTTCTGGGTGGAATTCGGGGCGTTGTGGAACACCAAATAATGCATCTATCTCAGGAAATAAAACTTTGAGAGCATTACAGTCTCTGAGCGTTTGAAAGTACACATCGGCATGATCTTCCATCAATGCACGAGAGGTTTCTTTCCAAACCCGTTCAGGTGTTAGTGCATCTAATTCACCAGAACTTGCGATTTCACTCATTAGGTTTAATGTTTCTTCAGCAATCTTAAATCCGTAAGCTGTATAACGTGCAGCAAATCTTGCAACGCGTAAAACACGAAGTGGGTCTTCAATAAAAGCATCTGAGACATGACGAAGAATTTTTTGGTTAAGATCATCTTGACCACCATAGGGATCATAAATGTTTCCATTTTCATCCATTGCCATTGCATTGATGGTGAGATCACGACGTATTAAATCTTCTTCTAATTTGACTGTTTTATCGGTATGAAATTGAAATCCATGATATCCCACGCCAGACTTACGTTCTGTACGCGCGAGAGCATATTCTTCTTTTGTTTTTGGATGAAGAAATACAGGGAAGTCTTTACCTACAGGTTGAAATCCATCTGCGAGTAATTGTTCGGGTGTTGCTCCGACCACCACGTAATCTTTTTCGTGATAGGGGTGCCCAAGTAAATGATCTCTGACAGCACCGCCTACTAAATAAACTTGCATAAAAAACCTCTATTCTTCACACAATCATGCAACAGAATAGAGGTTTTCTCAAGCATTAAGCGAAGCTTTTCTCGAAAAGCTCTGCTTAAGATAATCAGTTTTGACTTTGCTGAATTTCTGCAACCGTCAATGCTGTCATATTAACTAAACGACGTGTTGTTGCCGTTGGGGTTAAGATATGAACTGGCTTAGCAGCACCTAATAAAATAGGACCAATAGTAACGTTGTTACCAGAAGTTGCTTTTAAGAGGTTAAATGAAATATTCGCTGCATCAAGATTAGGCATGATCAAAAGATTTGCTGAACCTTTAAAACGTGAGTTCGGGAATGCAAAATGACGAATATTGTCGTCTAATGCTGCATCACCATGCATTTCACCTTCAACTTCAAGCTCAGGAGCTTGTTCTGAAAGTAAACGGAAGACTTCACGCATCTTTTGAGCACTTGGGTCAAACTGATCGCTACCAAAACTAGAGTGAGAAAGCAGAGCAACACGAGGTGTCATACCAAAGCGACGAACTTCTTCAGCAGCTAAAATTGTCATTTCAGCAAGCTGTTCAGCAGTAGGGTTAGTATTTACATAGGTGTCAGCAATAAATAAGTTGCGATCTTCAAGCATAAGCGCATTTAAAGTAAAGAATGTACTGCGACCTTCTTTTAGTCCAATGACATTTTTAACGAAATCTAAATGGATATCGTAGCTTGAGTAAGTACCACACAACATACCATCAGCTTTGCCAAACTTCACCATCAATGCTGCGATTAGTGTTGAGCGACGACGTGCTTCACGCTGAGCATACTCAACTGTTACACCTTTGCGCTGCATTGTTTGATAATAGTCTTTCCAGAACTCTTCATATAAAGGGTTTTGTTCTTGATCTGCGATTTCAATGTTTACGCCATGTTGTAAGCGTAAGCCTAATTTCTTGATATTCGCTTCGATCACAGTTGTACGACCAATCAGGATTGGTTTAGCAAGACCTTCATCAACAACGATTTGTACTGCACGTAATACGCGTTCGTCTTCACCTTCAGCATAAGCAATGCGTTTAGGATCAGATTTAGCTTGAGAGAAAATAGGCTTCATCAAGAATGCTGAGTTGTATACAAACTCAGAAAGACGCTGACGGTAAGCTGAGAAATCTTCGATAGGACGAGTTGCTACACCTGAATCCATCGCTGCTTTAGCAACTGCTGGTGCAATTTCAAGAATCAAGCGTTGATCAAGTGGGCGAGGAATTAAATAATTACGACCAAATGAAGCTGATTTCTCGCCATACGTTGCAGCATCTGCTTCAATATGAGCCATGCGAGCGATTGCATGTACACATGCGATCTTCATTTCTTCATTAATTGTAGTTGCACCGACGTCTAGTGCACCACGGAAGATATATGGGAAACAAAGCGCATTATTAACTTGGTTTGGATAGTCTGAACGACCAGTCGCCATAATAACATCAGGACGAACTTCGTGAGCATGCTCTGGTAAGATTTCTGGATCTGGGTTGGCTAAAGCAAAGATAATTGGGTTTTCAGCCATTTCTTTAACCATTTCTTTGGTTAAAATGCCAGCTGCTGAAAGACCTAAGAACATATCAGCGCCAGCCATTACTTCATGTAATTGCGTTGCTTGAATGTCTTGTACATAACGTTTCTTTGATTCATCTAGACCATCACGTGAAGTTGTGAGTAAACCACGAGAGTCAGCCACGATGATATTTTGTTTATTTACACCGAGTGCACACAATAAATCTAAACAAGAGAGGGCAGCTGCACCCGCACCTGAAGCGACAATTTTAATATCTTCGATTTTTTTATTTACGATTTGCAATGCATTTAGAAGTGCAGAACCAACAATAATACTTGTACCGTGTTGGTCATCATGGAACACAGGAATTTTCATGCGTTCGCGTAATTTTTTCTCGATATAGAAACATTCAGGTGCTTTGATATCTTCTAGATTGATACCACCAAATGTTGGTTCAAGAGATGCAACGATATCGACGATTTTATCTGGATCATTTTCAGCGATTTCGATGTCGAAAACATCAACGCCAGCAAACTTCTTGAATAAAACGCCTTTACCTTCCATTACAGGTTTAGAGGCAAGAGGACCAATATTACCCAAACCAAGCACGGCGGTACCATTACTCACGACTGCGACTAGGTTTCCGCGAGCTGTGTATTTCGCAGCAGCAGAAGGGTCACGTTCGATTTCCAAACATGGAGCAGCAACACCAGGAGAATATGCAAGCGCTAAATCTCGTTGGTTAACGAGCTGCTTGCTAGGTGTCACACTGATTTTTCCTGGGGTTGGAAATTCATGGTAATACAAAGCGGCTTGTTTTAAAGATTGATCGTCCATCTGAGTCTCGATTGTTCCGATAATAATCAGGATATATGTCTGATTATTATATTAAGATAAGTGCACAAGAATATAGCACTAGTTCACGCATTCGCCCAGTCAAAATAGCTTATTTTCACTGAACGTATGTGCTTATTGACAATTTATTTTTTGATCAAAATAAACATTCAAAAAGCTCGAATTGTAATGTTATATGGAATATCTCGCGGTTGACATTCTCATGTGTTGTTGCAAGTAGTCTGTAGCATCCGAAGCAGTTAAAGGTTTCGCAAATAAGTAACCCTGTAATATGTCACAATTTTGTCGCTTCAAGTAGTCACGTTGCTGTTCAGTTTCTACACCTTCAGCAACAACTTTTAAGCCAATGGTTTTACCCATGGCAATCATGGCATTAACTATCGCATCTTGCTTTGGATCACCAATTTTTGAAATGAATGCACGGTCAATTTTTAAAATGTCAATTGGATATTCGGTTAGGTAGGCGAGTGAAGAATAACCAGTCCCGAAGTCATCTAATGCAATTGAAATATTGCGTTCTTTGAGTGCACAAAGCACCATTTTTACGTTTTCAGTATTTTCTAAAAACGCAGATTCAGTGATTTCTAATTCAAGATTTTCCCCACCAATTGAGTATTGATCTAACACAGCATCAATATCTTGAAGCAATTGTCCCCGTAAGATTTGTTGAGCCACAATGTTTACAGCAACGTGTATGTGCACAAAGCCAAGTTTTTGCCAAACTTGAAGTTGACGTGCCGCTTCATAAAGTACAAAACGACCAATATCAGAAATTAGACTTGTACTTTCAGCAAGTGGAATAAAGATATCAGGCATGATTAAGCCTTTTGTTGGATGCTTCCAACGAATCAGAGCTTCAAAACCTGTAATATTGGAATTTTGAGTATTTATTTTTGGTTGGTAATACACCACAAGTTCTTTATTTTGAATTGCTTTTCTTAGATCAAGTTCCAAATCCGTATGCTTAGCCACAAAGTTTGTGCGTTCGCTTGAGTAATAACGGATGGTATTTCCACCTAAACGTTTGGCTTCTGTGAGTGCTTGTTCTGCATGAGTATTTAAATTATCTACTTGACGTCCATGCTCAGGGTAAATTGCAACACCAATCGAGATACTAACCACATGTTCTTGATCGGCAATGTAGAAAGGTTTGCTAAAGGCTTCCACGATATTATTGCAAATTTGATGAATTGGAGGGTGCAAAGGGGATATTTCATAGATGATTGCAAAATCATCAGCACTTAAATGAGCGACCAATAATGCATCTATATTGCTGATTCGTAGGCGTTGTGCAACTTGTTTTAAAAGCTCATTACCAGCTTGATTACTTAATAATTCATTTAATGCACGGAATCGATCTATATTTAAGCGAATGACGGCTAGATGCTGAATCGATGCTTCATTTACCAAGTATTGATGGAGTTGTTGATGGTAATAAAAGCGATTTGGTAGATCAGTTAAAGTGTCATAATTGGTTAAATATGATAAGCGTTGTTCTTGGTGTTTACGTTCACTTTGATCTGAAACGATACCGATATAATTTAATACTCGATCAGACTCATCTTTAACTGCATTGATGTGTATCCAAAGAAAACAAGATTTTTCAGATAGATAGGTTTCTTGGAACTCTCCTTCATATTCAAATTCTTCATGTAAAGTATCGAGAATAGAGAGATGAAAATTTAAGTGATGTTGTTTAGTCTGTTTTGTGATTTCGAATAAATGTTTATTCAAAATATATTGTTTGTCTAAACCAGTAAGTTGTTCATATTTTGGATTGACTTCAAGATAGTTAAAGTTTTCATCTAGAATAAAAATACCTTCGGATGCTTGTTCAAAAACACTTGCGGCTAATTTTAGTCGTTCTTGATCTTTCTTTTCTTGATTAATGTCTCGATGAATACCAACCATTCTTAGTGGTGTACCGTCTTTTGGATTTCGCTGAATCACTTGACCAACATCATGAATCCAACTCCAATCACCATTCGAACGTTTTATTCTGAAGGTTTCTTCATAACGTTTGGTTTGGCCACACAAATGACTATATATCGTATTTTTTACACGTTCAGCATCATCAGGATGAACGATTTTACTCAATAGTTCGTAATGATTCTCTGAATTGCGTGTCACTTCTTTTTGGTGAGAATTTGTTACACCAACCGTATTCTTTTCAAGATTCCATTCCCATGGACGGATTCCAGCAGTTTCATGCGCAAATGCTAAATTTTGACGATGCTCTTCGAGTCGCTCATTCATCTTAGTAAGATCGTATGTCCGTTCACGTACTTTCTGTTCCAATAAATGGTTATTGAATTGCAGTTGTGCCTCGATATCTTTAGATTTATTTACTTCTCGCTGCAATTGTTGGCATAGCTCTTCAGTCCATTGGTTATGTTGTTCTGCAACATCTATCAGTTGCTTATTTTTTTCAAGGACTTGAAAGAAACGTTTATGAATTTTGAACGTTGCATGTGCACATAATAAAGTTGCAACAAAAGAAAAATAATAGGCTACATAAAACAAAGTATGTTCTTGGTCTCTATTTATAATTTGAGAAAGAACAAGAGGGAGAACACTAGGAATAAAAAACAAGAAAAAATAGCGAATATGCTGTGTTAAAAAGGTCAGCGAAATAATGTGTGATGATGTGAGGAGTAGTGCAGTTAATGTGAGAATGTGAGAATGTGAGAGATGGGGAACATCTTTAATAAGCAGTTGGCTAATAACCACAGTGCCTACACCCATTAAGCTACCTATACAAAGACAAATCAGTTGAAAAGTCAGATTGGTTTTTTTAGCATGACGAACAGATGTGTAATGTTTAAGCGAGAAGTTGCAGATAATTAAAAAAATACTTAATACAATTAGTGAACTTATCGTCCAAATAGAGAAGATGTTTAAATCAAATGAATAGAAAAAACCGAATAAAAAATAATCGATTAAAATAATGAAGATTACGCTTACAACAAATAGACGTATATGGTTAGGATAATTAATCTGATCCGTATATATAAATTGTGGCAAATTTTTTTCCAGAACCCCTGACATATAAAGAATAATCCTTTTCGTTTTTTATCAGTGTTCACAGTCTTTATTTTTTTGTAAACACTATAGAGTTTTGTTTTAAATTAACGCTAAAGACAACTGAAAGCAAATGAAATGAATCAATTGCTAGCAAAGTGATAATTTAAAATTGATAAAGCCACAACCGGAGCTGTTTCTGTCCTTAGAACACGATCTCCGATACACCAATTTACAAATCCATGTTGATTCGATAGCCCAATTTCTGATTCACTCAGACCACCTTCTGGGCCAATCAATAAAGCGAGTTCTGGTTGTGCATCTAGTAATACATTTTTCTGATCTTTGTTCGGCGCCATTACAAAACGCGATATTGGCAGATCTGTTTGAATCCATTCCTCGATTGAAATTGGAGCTAAAACTTTAGGCACAATATTCATTCCACATTGTTCACAGGCTGCGACTGCAACTGATTGCCAATGGTCTAATTTCTTTTGATCACGGTCATATTTAAGACGCATTTCACAACGATCACTTGTTAATAATTGAATCGTTGTCACACCAAGTTCAGTTGCTTTTTGAATCGCATAATCCATGCGATCACCTTTGCTCATCACTTGACCCAAAATCACCTTGAATGGTGCAGTTCGATCGATTGCTTCAAAATGATCAACAGATACGAAAGCATTTTTCTTGTTAATTTCAGTTAGCGTTACACGATATTCACCACCTTTTCCATTAAAAAAGATGGCTTTTTCTTGTACTTTCGCACGAAGTACACGAACCCAATGATGAAATACTGACTCAGTTAATTCAATCGTGTTGCCAGTATTTAATTCAGTTTCGATATAAAAACGATTCATGCTTGGGTCGTGCTCGTAGAAATTAGTTTAAACCTAAATCAACAACAAGTTGTCGGGTTGGTTCAGTTTGGTTCATTGAGTAAAAATGTAGCGTAGGTGCTCCACCAGCAATTAAGCGTTCACAAAGGTTAACGATGACTTCGTGACCAAATGCTTTAATGCTTGCGCTGTCATCACCATAAGCTGCAAGTTGCTTGCGAATCCAACGTGGGATTTCTGCACCTGTACCATCCGCAAAACGAATCAAGTTGCTTGCATTTGTGATCGGCATAATACCCGGTGCGATAGGAATATTAATTCCTGATTTCGCTAAGCGTTCGATGAAATAGAAATATGCATCAGGATTAAAGAAGAATTGGGTAATTCCTGCATTTGCGCCAGCTTGTACTTTTTCGACGAACCGTTGGATGTCTGCATCAAAACTTTCAGCTTGTGGATGCATTTCAGGATACGCAGCAACTTCGATATGGAAATGATCACCTGAATGTTCGCGTATGAATCGAACTAAGTCTTGAGCATACGGAAGTTCACCTAAGCCAACCTGACCAGAAGGCAAGTCACCTCTTAGTGCAACGATGCGGTCAATTCCTTGTGATTTGTAAAGATCAAGAAGTTCAGCAATACGTGCTTTGTCGTCACCAATACATGAAAGGTGAGGTGCAACTGGTGTGCCCTTACCATTAAAATCATTAATCGCTGCCAAAGTGCGTTCACGGGTTGAGCCACCAGCACCATAAGTAATAGAAAAAAACTCAGGGTTGAGAAGTTGTAACTCTTGATGAACAACACGTAATTTTTCTGCACCAGCATCAGTTTTCGGTGGGAAAAACTCGAAAGAAATAGGCACTCGTTTCGTCATTTCAAATCCTTTTATAAATTACTGAGAAGATTTTATAAAAAAGGGCAGTCCGTGAAACGTCTGCCCTAATTGTCTTAGTATTTATAAGCGTCAGATTTGAATGGGCCTTCAACAGGTACACCTAGATAATCAGCTTGAACTTGAGTTAATTGAGTTACTACACCACCAAAGCCTGCAACCATTGCCGCTGCGACTTCTTCATCTAATTTCTTAGGAAGAACTTCAACACGAATCGCCGCTTGCTTTTGATCAGCTGGTAAATCTGCAAATTTCTCAGCGAAAAGATGCATTTGCGCGAGCACTTGGTTTGCAAAAGAACCATCCATAACGCGTGATGGGTGACCTGTTGCATTTCCAAGGTTCACTAAACGACCTTCAGATAAAAGGATGAGATAGTTATTTTCATCTTCTGAGCGGTACACTTGGTGAACTTGAGGCTTCACTTCAACCCATTTATAACCACGTAAGTATGCCGTGTCGATTTCAGTATCAAAGTGACCGATGTTACATACCACAGCACCAGCTTTTAAGCTGTCTAACATTGCTGAATCACATACGTGGTAGTTACCAGTAGTTGTGACAACAAGGTCAGTATTTGATAACAAGTCTTGATTAATATCTTCTTTCTTGCCAGTTTGAACGCCATTTTTATATGGAGAAACAACCTCGTAACCATCCATACATGCTTGCATTGCACAGATAGGATCTACTTCTGTCACACGAACAATCATGCCTTCTTGACGTAAAGACTGAGCTGAACCTTTACCCACATCACCATAACCAATCACTAAAGCGCGGCGACCAGAAAGTAACATATCAGTTGCACGTTTGATTGCATCATTTAATGAGTGACGGCAACCATATTTGTTGTCGTTTTTAGACTTAGTAATCGAGTCATTGACGTTGATTGCAGGAACTTTAAGAGAACCATCTTTCCACATTTCCAACAAACGTTGTACGCCTGTTGTGGTCTCTTCAGTAATACCGTGGATGCGCTCTAAAAGAGCAGGGTATTTGTCATGAACAAGTGCAGTCAAGTCACCGCCATCGTCCAAAATCATGTTGGCATCCCAAGGCTTGCCGTTCACATTGATTTGTTGTTCTAAGCACCACACATATTCTTCTTCAGTTTCGCCTTTCCAAGCAAAAACAGGAATACCACGAGCAGCAATTGCAGCAGCAGCGTGGTCTTGTGTTGAGAAGATGTTACATGAAGTCCAACGAACTTCGGCACCGAGTTCAATCAAAGTTTCAATAAGAACTGCTGTTTGGATTGTCATATGAATACAACCCAAAATTTTAGCGCCAGCAAGTGGTTTAGCAGCTGCATAACGCTTACGTAAGCCGATCAAAGCTGGCATTTCTGCTTCAGCAAGTTTGATCTCTTTACGACCGTAGTCAGCAAGGGAAATATCAGCAACTTTATAATCTGTAAATGAAGCATTCACCGCGTTCATCAGGATCTCCTAGAAAAAATAGTATTGATCATTCAGTTCGCGGATGCCGTTGTTGGTTAAAACGAATGTTTAACCGATCGTCGAGCCTGGCATGTGATTTATAGTCATAAATCAAATGTCGCAGCATCCCTCGACTAGGACATTATAATACTTGGAAAACTGTTTTGTTCCAATGTTATTTTTTCGAGAGATGGTTATAAAGTGAGAGATTGAAATTAAAAAAGCAAAGTTTGATTAGGTCTCTTTTATGCTTTAGGGTTTCATGTCCGTTTGAAACCCTAAATAATTAGTATGAACATTATGCTTTTAAATGGTCTTCAAATTCTTCACCGAGTTGCATTGCTAAAGCATTTCCTGATAAGTCACCTGTAACCAAGCCGTATTCTTTTTTAAAACTGAAAGTGAACCCGCGATTGTCTGCTAAATTTTTCACCGAATAACCTAATTTTTCTAACCAAATACGGAAAGCCAATAAATTTTTTGCTTTAACAACTCTGTTTTTCATAACCAGTACTCCATGTGAATCATTATTCATTAATAGGGGTTGATGAATTTTTTTTAAAGGGGGATTGCATATATTTATTTTTCTAGATGTAAATAATGTAAAACTAGAGTAAATTTTTAATACTAATTTTTGAGAATTAAAAAATAAATAATTGTATTATATTGAGAAAATAAATTATTGAAGTGATATTTGATAAGCTGAAAAGCAATAAATCTGTGAAAATATATGTAAAAAATAATTTCATTTTCCACAATGTTGTTAGGTTGGAAAATGAAATTATTGATTAACCTAAAATTTTAAAATTGATCTTTCAGACTGCGAATGCGAGCAAACTCTTCAGCATTTTCTGTGCGTAAAAATGGATTGGTTTCTAGCTCAAGTTCTATCGTAGAGGGTAGGGTGATTTGATCTGATTCTCTTAGCATTTTTACTTGCTCGAAACGTTCTTGAAGAACAACATTGTGAGGTTCTATGGTTAACGCAAATTCAGCATTCGAAAGTGTATATTCATGAGTACAATATACTTTTGTCTGAATAGGCAAAGCTGCCAATCTATTTAATGAATGATACATTTGCTCAGCAGTACCTTCAAATAAGCGACCGCATCCCATTGCAAACAAAGTATCTCCACAAAACAAAGAATCTATTTCTTCAATAAAATAAGTGATATGACCTAAAGTATGCCCAGGAGTTGCAATCACTTCAATTTTTAAATCATTAAAGAAAAAATGATAATCATGCTGTAAAGGGTTTGAAAGGTAGGGAATTTTGCTGAGTTCATCACGCGGACCATAAACCAGAATGTTTTGCTCAGCCAACAAGCCTTCTACGCCATTTGTATGGTCTGGATGCCAATGCGTCAGCCAAATTTGTTTAAGGTGTAATTGATGTGTTTCACAAAAATCCGTGACTAGTTTCGCTTCTGTTGGATCTACAACAATCACTTCATTTGTACGTGTATCTTCTAACAACCAAATGTAATTTTTTAGGTTGTTTTTAACATCGATAACGTGGATTTTGTATTGCATAAACCATCCCTAAACAGTTATTAAAATAACTTTTGTAGATCAATCAGAAAATCATTACTTAACAGTGTAAGTCCAAATTGTGACAAGTGCAAAAGCATGAACAGCTTATCAAGTGACTTATTGACCTTTCACGTCATTATATGACCTATCAAATCTAGGGTTGTATTTAAGGTTGACAAGTGTAGTAAATTGCATGAATATGAGATCAGAAGTCTTTATAAGATCATGATTTTTATGGGGCTTTGACAAAGAACGGAAACTCGATATTTGAATAATAAACTCGAGCTAATATATCTAAATAAATAATTATGAATAAATGAAAGGGATGAAGTGGTGCTTGTGGGATATAAGAAGAATGAGGAGGGATTATGTCTGAATTAGTTGATCATGAAG
The DNA here is from genome assembly GCF_000368765.1 of Acinetobacter junii CIP 64.5. GTDB lineage: Bacteria > Pseudomonadota > Gammaproteobacteria > Pseudomonadales > Moraxellaceae > Acinetobacter > Acinetobacter junii. The sequence continues at coordinate 720,564 of NZ_KB849655.1, read as the reverse complement.
TTGTCACTATTTTTAAAAAATATTTGCATCCCTTATCAGCAAAACTCACTGAAATGTTGAATGAACATTTCAGCCATCAAACTGAAAGACGGGGATGTGGTTATACACAAGCCACACGAGTAATAGCGGAGTTTGTTTCACAACCTCCTGATTTAATTGGCTTTCAAGACTTACGCATTTTTGATGACTACGATACCAAAGCACTAAGAAATATTTTAAATCAATCTTCGTCATATGGTTTGGAGTTATCTACATGGCGCAATTTGGATCAAAATCCACAAGTGATTGAGAGTTTAACTCGTTTGAATCCCCAAGAAACATTCACCCAAAACCTACAACAAGAATATGATTTTCAATCGAAATTGAGAACACTACATCAATATGCAGAGTTAGAAGAAAGTATACTGATATGTCAGTTACTTGCAGATATTATTCTTCCACAAGATTCAACAGTCTTAGATATGATTGAATGTCTTGCGCTGACCGAGAAGCCTAAAGTAGGTTCCTGTCCTATGGCAGAGAAGTTTTTTTTAAGAATTGCACATCATCGACTTCTTAGACAAGGCGAGATAAATATTTTTGTAGATGAACATGATCAACCGATAATGATGGAAAAAATGAATATGGGTGATAATCATTCCTGTATCAGTTTAGTTCCTTTGATCATGAATGGTGTACGGTTACCAGCAGGGAGTCTGTTTTCTGCACAATATGAGATAGAGAACTTAGAGAAATCAAAAAATAAACAATATAAAGGTTATGTGATTCCAATTTCTCAGATGAATGGTTTTTGGTTTTTAAGACTGACGACATTAGCTGTATCTCCTCAAAATCGAGCGCGCGCTTTTGGTTATCATTTCAAGCAACAAGTCGATAACGGGCTATTTAGACCTGATTCAACTGAATTGAGTCAATTGATGGAAATTGCTCGAGATCAGTTATGCGTAGAGCATCCATGCTAAAAGCTTGTTATTCACCTCGATATTACGCAAAGACACATACCAACAGTATGGAGAAGCTTTCAGCTGTGGCGGAGGTCTTGCACCAGCAACAAATGGTAGAATTTGTTGATCCTGGAATAATAGATGTTGAGATTTTAAAAAAGTTACACAACCCTCAGTTTGTTGACGCCTTTGTAACAGGTGAAAGTTCTTTCGCAACTATCCAAGGATTTAAACCGTGGAATGAACAATTACGTGATGCAATTTTGTCAGTACAAGCAGGACAGTTGGTTGCTGCTGAGATCGCTTTTAAAGAGGGGGTGGCAGCCAATATTGCCCAAGGTTTTCATCATGCTAGTTATGAGTCGGGTGCTGCATATTGTACTTTTAATGGCCTAGCATTGGTGGCAAAACAATATCCAGAAAAGCGCATTTTTATTTTGGATTGTGACCAACACGGTGGTGATGGTACTGCCATTTTTACTAACCGCCTGAGTAATCTTGTGAATTTTGGAATTTTTGGAATTCGATTCGGTTGTAAAGCTGGTGAGCGTAGTCTGACGCGCTATATTCATCCAAAAAATGGAAATTTTGATTTATATCGAGAAGCCGTATTTGAGGCATTTCAATACGCTTCTCGTTGGGAAGCAGACTTAATTATTTATCAAGCAGGGATGGATTGCCATCAGCATGATAAGTATGGGTCTAAATGGTTTACGACAGAATTGTTATATGCTCGAGACTATTTGGTTTTTGATATGGCGAAAAAAATGAAAATCCCAATTTTGTTTGTTTTGGCTGGTGGATATCAACAATTAGAGGATTTGGTACCATTACATGTAAATACCTTCAAGGCTGCAAATGAGATTTACTATCCTATGTAAATAAAAAACTCTCAAAATAAACTAAGATCATTTTGAGAGTTTTTTGATGTTTTAACTTATCGAAGTTTAGCTAACCAGTCACCAAAAGACTGAACGAATTGAACTAAAAGCAATAGCACGATCACGGTTAAGATGACCACACTAGTATCAAAGCGTTGATAACCGTATGAAATCGCTAAATCACCAATACCGCCCGCACCAACTGCACCTGCCATCGCCGTTGCGCCAATTAAAGAAATTGTGCCAGTGGTTAAGTTAAGGATAAGGGAGCTACGTGCTTCAGGAATGATAAACTTGAAAATAATTTGCCAAGGCGAAGCTCCCATTGCTTGTGCAGATTCAACAATCCCTTCGTTAACTTCAAGTAAAGATGTTTCGATGAGACGACCTAAATATGGTCCTACATAAATCGTTAGAGGCACAATCGCAGCCCATGTCCCAATTGATGTACCGACTAACAGTTTAGTCAACGGGATAACAGCAATCAGTAATATAATAAAGGGCAAAGAGCGGAGTGCGTTTACGATGGGGTTTATGGCATAGTAAATTGCTTTATTCTGTAAAATACCACCTGTACGCGTAACAACTAAAGTTATGCCTTGAATGAATCCCCAAATGCAGCCGAACAATAAAGCGAAGAAAACCATTTGAAATGTTTCTTGTAATGCTGTAACAAACTGGTCGATTGTTAAAGCACTTTTCCAAAAAGGAGCTGTCACTTCAGTGAGCCACTGTACAATTAAATCTCTCATTGACTGACTCCTGATTGCTCAACTTTTACACCTTGACCCTCAAGAAATTTGATTGCTTCCTGAATGATGAGTTGATCGCCCAAAAGTTGAATAAACATTTGTCCGATTACAGTGCCATTAATTTCAGTCATGTTTGCAAAAAGAATATTTAAGCTGATATCAAATTTTTTAATGACGGCTTGAATAACAGTTTCTTGGGCTGACGTGCCGAGAAATTGCAAGCTATAGATACTATTGTGATTTTGGTGTTCTAAATTATCTAAAATATTAATCGGCAATTGCTGTTGTAAAACAGTTTGAATAAAGGTTTTGGTTGTGGGATGTTGAGGCTGACTGAAAATATCTAAAGTTGGACCAGTTTCAATCACTTTGCCCGCTTCCATGACCGCAACATAATCGCAAACAGATTCAATTACATCCATTTCATGGGTCACCATAACAATCGTAATATTCTGCTCTTTATTAATCTTCTTTAATAATGCTAGTACTGATTTTGTGGTTTGAGGATCTAGAGCGGAAGTTGCCTCATCGCAAAGCAGGATTTTAGGATGATTGGCAAGTGCACGTGCAATACCCACGCGTTGCTTTTGACCGCCAGACAACTCATCTGGATATGCATCTTTTTTATGTTTTAGATCAATAAAGTCTAACAGCTCATTCAAACGCTTTTCACGTTCAACTTTGCTATGACCCAGTAATTTTAGTGGCATCTCGATATTTTCAGATACCGTCTTGGTCTGTAATAAATTGAAATGCTGGAAGATCATGCCAATATTTGCACGTTCTTGACGAAGGCTACGGGCATCTAAAGCCGTAAAATCAGTCTGATTGATAATGACTTGACCTTGAGTAGGGCGTTCAAGCAGATTAATCAAACGTATTAGCGTACTTTTCCCCGCACCACTATACCCAATAATGCCAAATATACTGCCTTCTGGAATCTCTAAATTAATTTGATCCAGAGCGTTGATCGTTTGACCTTTTAGCTGGTAATGCTTTGAAATATTTTTAAATTGGATCATATCGTCAATACTAAGCAAAAATGAAAAAAACAGGCAAAGTGATTTGCCTGTTTCCTATACAGATTATATTACGAATTTGTTTCTGTGAGATAACTAACAGGTTTATTCACGTCAACTTTCGTACCAGCAAAATGTTCTTGAACATATTTTTTCACCGCTTCTGTGTGATAAAGAGTTCCTAGCTTTTGTAATACAGGATCATTTTTTCTTGAATCAGCTACAGCTAAAATGTTGACATTCAGCTTCGTGCTTTGGTCAATTGGTTCATAAAAGATAGAATCTTTTAGAACATTTAAACCGCCTTCCATTGCAAGGGTATTCCCCAATACAATCGCATCAACTTCATCTTTAACACGTACAGCAGTTGCCATTTGAATTGGTTTAATATCGAGTTTTTTCGTATTTTCGATAATATCGCTTGGTGTGCCTTTTGCTGGATCAAAGTCAGCTTTTAATTTGATCAAACCAGCACTTTGTAATAACAATAACGCACGAGCTTCGTTTGCTGCATCGTTTGGAATCGCGATAGAAGCACCTTCAGCAAACTCTTCGACCTTTTTGACTTTGCTTGAGTAGATGCCCATAGGCTCTAAGTACGTCGTTGAAACTGGTGCAATCTTATCTTGATTTGAAGCATTGAAAGCAACAAGGTAAGCATATGATTGGAATGCATTCACATCAACTTCTTTATTTGCTACAGCTGTATTCATTGCTACATAGTCTGTAAAGTTTTTCACTTCAAGCTTGATACCAGCAGCTTTAGTTTCTGGCAAGGTCGCAATAAAACGCCAAATATCAGCATCTGAACCTGTTGATGCCATTACAACGGTTTGTAATCCACCCGCTTCATTTTTTTGTTCTGCTTTGGTGTCAGGTTGTTTACTGCACGCTGCAAGTAATAACACAGACACACTTAAAAAAAGACTAATTAGCTTTTTCATGTGTAAATCCTAATCGGAATAATGCTTAGTAAATAATCCGCTAATGCATTACTTAAGAGCTATAGGGTTCTTGTTACAAAGAGGTGAGTCGGTTCAAAATTTAGTGTTATGAACAGGCGACTGATCGAATTATTTGCAACAACAGAAAATTAAGAACGTTGATCTTAAGAATTTGACTTAAGCACATTAGTTCAATAATTTTCATATCAAATCGAGATTAGCTGATACTTTTCGAGTTAAATTTCATATTCTTATTCATATATAAAAAAATATGCATATAACTAAAAGTACTCGCCGAAAATTTTGGCAATCATAACAATAATTTGGGTTCTGTTATAGTGTTCTATTTTCTACTTATGGGTATAAATATATGATTATTAGAAAAATAGTTTAATTTTGGTAAAAGTAAATAAATGATACTTTTATAGTTTTTTCTAATGGTGGAAATGTCAGATTTTATTGAATTAGTGATATATATTTTTCTGAATTTAATATTTAAATAATGAATAAGGAAATGATTTTTATGCTCATTAAAGAATAAAAAAGCCTTCCGAAGAAGGCTTTTGTTAATTAACCAAAGCTTATTCTGCTTTTTCACGTGCAATTGCGCGATAACCAATATCACTACGATACTGCATACCTGTAAATGTCACTTGACCACATACTTCTAGTGCATTGATTTGAGCTTCTAGAACGGTGTCTCCAAGCGCAGTCACGCAAAGCACGCGACCGCCTGCAGTAATCACATGACCATCTTCAGTCGTTGCAGTACCTGCATGGAAAATTTTTGTATCTTCTGGAGATTGACCAATACCTGATATCACATCACCTTTGCGTACAGTTTCAGGATATCCTTCAGCTGCAAGTACAATGCCGATTGATTTGCGATCATCCCATTCGGCTTCACTTGGCAAGTTACCAGCAATACCAGCTTCTACTAAATCAACTAAAGATGATTTTAAACGCATCATGATTGGTTGAGTTTCAGGATCACCAAAACGACAGTTAAACTCGATCACGCGTGGTTGACCTTGTTCATCAATCATTAAACCAGCATACAAGAAACCAGTATAAACATGACCATCTGCTGCCATACCATCAACAGTAGGACGCATAACTTCGTTCATTACGCGTTCAAATACTTCCGGTGTAACAACTGGAGCAGGAGAGTACGCACCCATACCACCTGTATTTGGACCTTGGTCACCTTCAAAAATACGCTTATGGTCTTGTGAAGTTGCCATCGGTAAAATGTTTTTACCGTCGATCATGCAAATGAAGCTTGCTTCTTCACCTTCGAGGAATTGTTCAATCACAACACGTGATCCAGCATCACCGAATTTGTTGCCCGCTAACATATCATCAATGGCATCAAATGCTTCTTGGTTTGTCATCGCAACGATAACGCCTTTACCTGCAGCTAAACCATCAGCTTTAATTACAATAGGGGCGCCATTCTGCTCGACATAAGCCTTAGCAGCATCCACTTCAGTAAATACATCATAAAAAGCAGTTGGAATGTTATGACGTTTTAAGAAATGTTTAGCGAATGCTTTTGAACCTTCAAGTTGAGCTGCATATTGAGTTGGACCCCAAATTTTTAGACCAGCTTCGCGTGCTGCATCCACAACACCATTTACTAATGGAGCTTCAGGTCCTACGATCACTAAGGCAACATCATTTGCTTTGGCAAAAGCGATAATTGCTGGATTATCTAGAATATCAAGTTCAACGTTTTCACATTTGTCTTCAGTTGCAGTACCAGCATTGCCTGGCGCAACAAAAACTTTAGTCACTTGTGCATCTTGTGCGATTTTCCATGCAAGTGCATGTTCACGGCCACCGCTACCCAAAACTAAAATATTCATTATTAATTTATTTCCTTTTTAAGTATCTCAAGTACATCCACTAAAAATAGAAAATTCCCCCTTGAGATGCAACTAAAACATCGCAAGAGGGATTTTTTAAATCTATTAGTGACGGAAGTGGCGCATACCAGTGAAGACCATTGCAATACCAGCTTCATCTGCTGCAGCAATCGTTTCTTCGTCGCGCATAGAACCGCCTGGTTGGATGATACATTTGATACCTGCTTTTGCAGCGTTATCAATACCATCACGGAATGGGAAGAATGCATCTGATGCCATAACTGCACCTTCGACCACTAAACCAGCATGTTCAGCTTTGATCGCAGCAATACGAGCAGAGTTCACGCGGCTCATTTGACCTGCACCTACACCAATGGTTTGACGGTTTTTGGCATAAACAATTGCGTTTGATTTCACATATTTTGCAACTTTCCAAGCAAAAATCATGTCATCAATTTCTTGTTCAGTTGGCGCTCGTTTAGTCACAACTTTAAGATCATCTTTAGTGATCATGCCTAAGTCTTGATCTTGAACTAACAAACCACCATTGACACGTTTATAATCAAGTTGCGGCGCACGTGCATCAATCGCTGGAAGCTCACCGCAAACCATGACACGGACATTTTTCTTCGCACCAGTGACTTCAAGTACACCTTCTGCAATGCTTGGAGCAATAATCACTTCAACAAACTGACGATCAACAATCGCTTGAGCAGTCTCTACATCTAATTCACGGTTAAATGCGATGATGCCACCGAATGCTGATTCTGGATCTGTAGCATATGCAAGATCATAAGCTGCCTTAATGCCATCTAAAGAAACAGCAACACCACATGGGTTTGCATGTTTAACGATGACACAAGCTGGTTTAGCGAATGATTTTACACATTCAAGTGCAGCATCAGTATCAGCGATGTTGTTATAAGAAAGTTCTTTACCTTGTAATTGCTTTGCAGTTGAAACAGATGCTTCTTTAGCATTTGCTTCAACATAGAACGCTGCATTTTGGTGTGGATTTTCACCATAACGTAAATCTTGTGCTTTATTTAACTGCGTATTGAATGTGCGAGGGAATAAATCTGCTTCACCCTCAGCTTTACCAACACGTGCTCCTAAATAAGATGCGATCATGCCATCATATTGAGCAGTATGTTCAAATGCTTTAACTGCTAAATCAAAACGAGTCTCGTAAGAAAGAGCTCCATTTGTCTTTAACTCTGCAATTACAGCATCATAGTCAGATGCATTCACAATGATACCAACTGAAGCATGGTTTTTCGCAGCGGCGCGAACCATAGTTGGACCGCCGATATCGATATTTTCAATCGCATCTGCAAGAGAGCAGTTTGGATTTGCAACTGTAGCTGCAAATGGATAAAGGTTTACAATCACCAAATCAATCGGATCGATGTTGTGTTCTTGCATTACAGCTTCGTCCAGACCACGACGAGCTAAAATACCACCATGAATTTTAGGATGTAGTGTTTTTACACGACCATCCATCATTTCAGGGAAACCTGTATGCTCAGAAACTTCTACGACAGCGATGTTGTTGTCTTTAAGCAACTTATAAGTACCGCCAGTAGATAAGATCTCTACCCCTAGAGCAGCAAGGTTTTGAGCGAATTCAACGATTCCAGTTTTGTCGGAAACAGAGATTAAAGCACGTTTGATAGTCATGATTTTGGTCAACAGTTTGAAGTCTACAGATTAAAACAATTAAGCATAAAAAAATGCCCACGAGAACGTGAGCATTTTATCAATTATTCACTCATTAAACCGTGAGCTTTTAACTTTTTACGCAAAGTACCACGGTTAAGGCCTAAAATCTCGGCAGCACGAGTTTGATTGCCACGAGTATATTCTAAGACCACAGATAAAAGAGGTTTCTCCATTTCTGCTAAAACCATGTCATATACCTGAGATGGTTGCTCACCTTGCAACTGTGCAAAATAATGACGAACTGCGCGATCTACATGGATGCGAAGAGCGACATCAGATTGAGCCGTAAAAATAGGAGATTTGCTATTCATGCGTGTTAATCCGAAAAATCAAATATCACTTGGGTAAAGTGATATATAAATGTGGTCTAAATTACTGAGCCCTGTTTTAGATCCTAAAACAGTGACTCTAAAACAAAAGGACTATTAGCTTGCCACAAATCCTCGAATTGTGTAAAAAATAAGCGTAACAATAGTTAAATATTTGTTACAGCCTACTTTCAAAAACAAAAAAACCAACAATGCGCTTATAGGATTAAAGCACAGTTCGTTTAACGATTTTATTGTTTATAAATAACGAGGAGTAAGTAGGTCAAAGCATTCGTGGCGCGTATCATACCACTGTCTGCGAAAAAGTGAGCAAATTAACTGCACTTTTTTTTATTTTTTTGTCACTTTTTTATGCTTTTAGGGCTGTACAATTTCTAAACTATAGTTGTCGAAGCTATTTTTACTTTGTTCAACGGTAAATTCGAATTTAAATGGACTATCTGAAGGGATGCGTTGAATCGGTTTTAGACTGTCTACTAAATAGTCTTGGGGTTTGAGTGTGATATCCGTAACGGTCTCACCTTTGTCTTTAAGGATGAGTCTAATCGAAGGAATCAAGACGCTATCTTTATGATGATTGATCAGCACACCCGAAAACATTGTTTCGTTTTTACTGTAGCGTTTAACTTTAACTTTCTCAAAACTTAGATATTTGTATTGTTCATCTAGTGTTTTGCAAGTCAAAACACCACATGCATAGTTAAAGATACGGTTTAAAGCAGGGCTTTCATGCATAAGCTTTGGGTTAAACCATAAGATTTGAAAAGCGAAAACCAAAATGAGGACAATATTACCGATCCCCCAAAGACTGTAATATAGCCAACCGTGTTGTTTCGATGTTGGTTCATGATCAACCAATAAAGCATCTTCGGATAAATTTAAATTTGGTAAAGCCGTGACTGGCTCAGTATTAAAATAATTTAAATTGTTTAGATAGGTCAAAAGATCGATATTTGAGTTTTCAATTTTTTGATCGAAAATACTTAAAATCTGCATTTGCTTTTCAGCAAAGCTGCTATCAGGTTGGATAGAGGAGAATAGTGAACGATTGGTTTGTGTAGGAATCGTTTCGTTTGTCTCTGTATTTAAAAGATTGGTCAGAGCATTAAAGTTAATAACGCACTTGGGACAACAAACCATGCCCTGAGCAACACTGAGTTGTGAAGGGGTCACTTTATACACGGTTGAGCATTTAGGGCAGCGGGTTTGTTTTTCACTCATGAGGAACAATATTCTCAAATTGTTGTTTTGCGTTTTCCTGAAATGCGACACCAGTTCTCTTCGCGCTTTTCGATCTCTAATATATCAAAAAACTCAGAGTAAACACTAGAAACATCAGCAACTTGCTCTTCGATTACACCAGCAAGTGCGAACTCTCCCTCATTTTTAATTAAAGTTGAGAATTCAGGCGCTAAAGCCATTAGAGGTGCAGCTAGAATATTTGCAACTAGTATGTCCGATTGTTGACCTTTAAACTCGTTATTGAATTCTTCTGGTAAGCCAACGTACAGACGCTCAAGTACACCATTCAACTCTGCATTTTGTTTTGTTGCTAGAACAGCCTGTGGATCAATGTCTGTGGCATATACTTTTTTAGCACCTAATAGAAGGGCAGCAACACCCAAGATGCCTGACCCACAGCCGTAATCGATCACGATTTTATCTTTTACATCAGTCTTACCTAGCCATTGTAAGCATAGGAATGTACTGGCATGGTTACCTGTACCGAATGCTAAGCCTGGATCAAGTTTAATGTTGGTTGCATCTGCTTCAGGTGGCTCTAACCATTCTGGTACGATCCAATATTTTTCACCAATTTGAATTGGTTCGTAATAATCCATCCAGGCACGTTCCCAGACCTGATTTTCTAGATATTCATGGCGCATTGGCACATCAGGGAGTTGTGCTTTTAAAAAAGCTTCTAAAGTATCAACATCAATTGGAGCATCTTCTTCTTGTTGATAAATGCCCGTTACAATGACTTTATTCCAAAGAGGGGTTTCACCTGGTAATGGCTCAAGCAGTGCTTGATCTTCGGCATCATCTAGCGTAACGCTGACAGCACCCAAAGAAAGGAGCAAAGTTTCAGTTAGTTCAACTTGTTTTTGATCGACAGTAATATGAATTTGTAGCCAGTTCACAGGAAAACCTAAGTTAATGTATTTTGGTTATTGTAATAGATTCAGACCATACAGAGGGATTATAAAATAGACTGATTACAATTTTAAGATGTTTTTTCAAACATAATTCTTTTGATATAGCCTGAACAAAAAATAAGGATGCTGAACAGCATCCTTAAATAACTATATATAGGTGTCCAATTTCTTATGGAGCTGTTTGTTCAATTTGTGGAGCTGATTGTTCCATTGGAGGAGGTGTTATTTCCATAGGCTGAACAGGCGCACTCACTGGTCGAGGCTCTGATTGTGTTTCTGAAATCTTAGTTTGAGTTTCAGGCGTTGCATTATTTGCAGGCATTGGAGGTTGGAATGCTAATTTACCAGCTTCATTTGGCTCACATGTACCATTAAAGACAACACCTTTGTAGGCAAATGAAATCATATCACCTTGTTTTTTGCCCTTACATACTTGTTGATACTTTTGAGTTTGTGCATCAACTGTGGTTTTTGCATTGGTTTGTGCTGTTACAGCAAAACACAGGCTACAAATAAGCGTCGAAAATAAAAGCTTAGTGTTCATATCATTTTCCTAAAGTATTTGTTATGCACTAATAATGATAAGAATTTTTTAAATCGGAACAGTGGATATCAGGTTAATAGTTATAAGTCCATGTGTTAACAATGCATGAAAAGTGCAACATTAAGTTTTATTTTGTATATATTTAAATCAAGCTAAGCAGATGGGGATTACAAGAATATTGACGGATTTTGTCAACTTAATAGAAAACTTCTGTATAATACTCTGTCATTTTTTAAATACACATTACCACTATGCACTATCCTAAAGTTTACGACGTTATCGTAATTGGTGGCGGTCACGCTGGTACGGAAGCTGCGCTTGCGGCGGCTCGTATGGGAAGACAAACATTATTGTTGACGCATAATATTGAGACTTTGGGGCAGATGAGCTGTAACCCAGCGATTGGTGGTATTGGTAAATCGCACTTAGTTCGTGAGATAGATGCGCTTGGCGGTGCAATGGCGCTTGCTGCTGATAAGGGCGGTATTCAATTCCGTATTTTAAACTCGCGCAAAGGTGCTGCTGTGCGTGCGACGCGTGCTCAAGCAGACCGTGTCCGTTATAAAGCTGCCATTCGTCATACTTTAGAAAACCAAGCGAACTTGGATATTTTCCAACAAGCTGCTGATGATTTAATTGTTGAAGGCGATACCGTTAAAGGTGTTGTGACCCAAATGGGTATTCGTTTTGATACCAAAACCGTTGTACTCACCACGGGTACTTTCTTAGGGGGTGTCATTCATATCGGGTTGCAAAATTCGAGTGGTGGTCGTGCAGGTGATCCTCCTTCAATTGCTTTAGCGCATCGTTTACGTGAGTTAAAACTTCCAGTAGGTCGTTTAAAAACGGGTACACCGCCGCGTATTGACGCACGTACTGTTGATTTCTCTGTGATGACACCACAACCAGGTGATTTCCCATCTCCAGTGATGTCATTTATGGGTGATGTATCGATGCACCCTGAACAAGTGAACTGCTACATCACTCATACCAGTGAAAAAACACATGAAATTATTCGTGGTGGTTTAGATCGTTCACCTATGTATACAGGTGTGATTGAAGGGGTTGGTCCTCGTTACTGTCCTTCGATTGAAGATAAAATTCATCGTTTTGCTGATAAAGATTCGCATCAGGTGTTTCTTGAGCCTGAAGGTTTAGATACGCATGAGCTTTATCCAAATGGTATATCAACCTCATTGCCATTTGACGTTCAGTTCAATCTTGTACGTTCGATTCGCGGTATGGAAAATGCTCATATCTTGCGTCCAGGTTATGCAATTGAATATGACTATTTCAATCCGCAAGCATTGAAATTTACGCTTGAAACTAAAGCAATTCAAAACTTGTATTTTGCTGGTCAGATTAATGGTACCACTGGTTATGAAGAAGCAGGTGCTCAAGGTTTACTTGCTGGTTTGAATGCAGCACGTCGTGCTTGGGAACAAGAAGAGTGGACACCAAAACGTGATCAAGGATATATGGGCGTACTGGTAGATGACCTGATTACATTAGGGACTAAAGAACCATATCGTATGTTTACCTCACGTGCAGAATATCGTTTGATGCTTCGTGAAGATAATGCAGATCAACGTTTAACTCCAATTGGTCGTGAACTCGGTTTAGTTGATGACGAACGTTGGGCTGCATATAGCGAAAAAATGGAAGCTGTTGAGCGCGAGACATCACGTTTACAACACTTATGGGCAGCACCGAATAACCCAATGGGTAAAAAGTTTGTTGAAATGACGGGTGCGGACCTAAGTAAAGAGTGCAGCGCGATTGATTTATTGAAACGTCCAAATATTAATTTTGGTCAAATTGCTGAACTTACAGGCTCAGAGGTTTCTGAACAGGTCGGTGAGCAAATTGAAATTGCTGTGAAATATGAAGGTTATATCAACCGTCAACATGATGATGTTGCTCAGATGAAACGCCTTGAAGAAACGAAGATTCCAGCTGACTTTGATTATGATGGTGTTTCAGGTTTATCTCGCGAGATCACTCAAAAGCTTAAAACAGTTCGCCCTGAAACTTTAGCGCAAGCAAGCCGTATCCCAGGTGTGACTCCTGCAGCAGTTCAGTTGGTGATGATTACGATTCGTAAAAATAATATGGCGAAGAAATCTGCTTAAATATTATTAATAGATTCTTGATCTTAGAACTAGAAAACACCCTTTTTATTAAAGGGTGTTTTTTTATGATTGAATTAATAGATGTGAAATGTTTGTTTGGATAGAGCAGGTGTGGTAAATGAAAAGTTGGATATTTTTATTTGTAGCGATCACAGCAGAAGTGATTGCGACATCTGCACTGAAAAGTAGCGAAGGGTTTACAAAGCCATTTGCTTCGATCATTGTGATTTTAGCTTACATCATTGCATTTTATTGCTTATCTTTGACCCTGAAAACAATTCCAGTTGGTATTGCTTATGCGATATGGTCTGGGGTAGGAATTGTATTGATCACGACCTTTGCTTGGTTTTTCTATGATCAAAAATTGGATCTATGGGGAATTATCGGCATAGCATTAATTATGTGTGGTGTGTTGATTCTAAACCTTTTATCAAAATCTAGTCCGCATTGATTTATTTCCGAATAATAATTAAAACCGAACGAAGCGTTCGGTTTTAATTTAATGTTTAATCATTTTTATAAAGTAACTTCGATACCTAGACGCAGATTTTTCTGATCAGATTGAGTATTTGCATAAATTTCCGCATAAGCTTTTGGCAATAAACGACGAGCTAATTTATTGACCCTGTTTTCCATCCATTTAGGCATACTGATTGCCAAAGGGTTGGTTTCTGTTTCAGAAGCATCAGTCATCACTCGTGTACCCATAATGTAATCAAACCAAGGTTTAGTCACACACCAATTCGCATTTTGATTACTGGTCATATGATGATCATAATGCCAAGGGATACGTTTCTTTGCATACTCAGGATCGAGATGGGATTTGGCGTGGACTTTCCAATAATTCCAAATTCCGTAATACAAACCTGCCGTAAAAAATGGAGCAATAGGTAGAAAAACCGTTGCAGCGGCTGTTAAACCAAGCAATGCGGTTTTCTCATTATAGATTTCAGCATTTTTGAACATCGACTCAGCGTAACCTTCATCATGAAAAGCATTTAAACGTGCACGTTTATGGTGAGCAATATGTGTGAAAAAAGGGCTATTTCTGTTTTTACTTGGAAACTCATGAAGCCAAACTTTGTGAAAATACCATTCCATCCCATTTGCTACAAAAACACCGACAGGAAAACCGATCATGTTAGATTACCTCTAAAAGCAATGATCGAAGTGTATAAATATAAATATTAAATATTTTGACTGTATTGACAGTATTTTTATGCCTGATCAATCAAATCTATTTCTCTTGCGTTGTCGATATGCAGTCGGGGTTTCCTTAGTCCAGCGTTTAAATGCTCTCGAAAAAGCAGAAGGTTCAGAAAAACCTGTTAGGTAGACAATTTGATCAATCGACTCATCGGTTTGGGAAAGTAGGCGTCGTGCTAATCTTTCGCGATATTGAGCAATCACTTTTTCATAGGTGGTATTCAGTAATTGTAAATCTGCTCTTAAACTACGTGCGCTTTTGTTGAGATGCTCAGCCACAATATTCTGATCAAATTTTCCTGATTCTAATAAACCATTAGCAAGAATTTTCTCAATTTCTCCAATCAGTTGATGCTTATTCAAGAGATCAAGTTGAGATTCTGCATGATGTTCATGCATTTTTAATAGTTCGGGTTCATGTGCAGGAGAAGAATAATGAAGAATTTTAGATTCAAATAAAATAGCACCATGTCTTTGACCAACTAAAACATCGCAATTCCAAACTTTTTTATATTCTTCTTGATCCGCAGCATTTTCATATGGAAGCAAAACTTGAAATGGGATGAATGCATCATTCGTAATGTATTTGAAAAAATTAAGTAAAATACCAATCGCACATTCTAGACAATGTCGTACAGGATGCTCTAATCCATATAATCCAACAGTATTCTGATCAACTACTTCTAACTGAAAAGACATCGCATTGGTGAGAAGAGCTTGGTATCGTAGTGTTCGTTTTAGTCCTTCGCCAAATGTGGGACTACTAAGAAAAAGATATTCTATAACTTGACCACGAAATGGAGGTACATTTCCTCCGACATGAAGTCCGATATCTGAATCTGCACTAATTTTCTCAGCAGCATCCCAGAAACGTCTTTGTGTAGAATTATCTCTTCTCACTGACTTGTCAGGAGGTTGATCAGGTAAATGAACACTTGCAAAAATGTTTGCGGCATCTAAATCCATTTTTTGCATGGTTTGATACACCATACATAAAAAATGCCAGCATCGCTTGCTTTATTTGTGATCATGTTTGAAGGTTAAATGAACTTTTAAAACAATATACTATGTTCTTTTATCATAGAAATGAAATGTTTGTTAGAAGCTTCTTACAGGCTTCTATTAAATAAACTTTATATCTCATTAAAAATTTTTCTCTGTCATACAATCAAAGAAATAGCCATCAACTGGAATAAAAAAGCCAGTTGTAATAACTGGCTTTCTTGAATATTAAAACTTCTTTTCAAGACTAAATTGAAGAGAAGGGATTGATTCATTAATTCGTGCTTGAAATAAGCGCCCATCGTATTGATTGGTTAATCTTTCTTTATAATTTGTTCCTAAAATATTGTTAGCATTTACACTAGCAGACCAACCATTTTTGAATCGTTTAGTTGCACTGAGGTCTAAACTGATACGAGCATTTGTAGTTCGATCATAAGGTTGATTATTTAAAGCACGAGTATATTCAGGGGTATAACTGATATTTGCACTTGTAGAAAGTTGCCAAGGTTTAAAACTATATGAAACACCAGTGCTTGCATTGTATGGCGCAATGTCACTGACCAGTCGCTCAGATTTTTGCTCATCCTGAATTTTTGCACGGACAGTTGAGATCTGACCATTTAGCATGAATGAATGTCCAGCATTAGTTTGTTTTAATGCATAGCGGCCACTTAGTTCAACTCCATACGTTGTTGCCTTATTTTGGTTTTGAGGGCGTTCAACATAGCGTTCGCCTTCGAGCATAATCACTTTTTCGATATAATCTTTAATTTCTCTATGGTAAGCGGTTAGGCTCATACCACCGCTCGCAGAATCATAAGCAAGCGTGGACTCAGCGGCACGAATCTTTTCAGGTTTTAAATTTGGATTCCCACCACGGTCAGGATTATTTAAGCTACCTGCATCACTGTCAGTGGAAATGGTCACATTAGAAATTAGGCGGTCTGCATTCGGATTCCGAAATGCTTGACTGATATTGGTTTGTAGTGACCATTGATCAGTTAAATCATACCGATATGCAAAAACAGGACTCAGGTGCTGGTCTTGATAATCGACTAAACCCGAACGTTTTAACCATTCTTGGCGAGCGCCTAAAGTAAACGTGTGTCGATCAATAAAGCGCCAACTTCCTTCGCCATAAACGGCATATCGCTGTTCATCTAGACTTTTACTAATATTGCTATCTAATTGATTATTTCGTGCATCAAACCCAAATTTAATTTGACGATCTTGATCTAACTTTCTTGTTCCATCGTATGCAAGACCATACTCATCAATGGTTTCATCTGTGTATGTCTTCGTTTCAGGTGTAAGGGTAAGTTGGCTTTCCGTTTGATATTCTACCGAGAGTCGTAACTTATCACTTAGATCTTGATCTTTACGTTCGTAACGAGTGTTGAGTTTGATACTGTCATTTTTATCATCTTGAATTTGATTTCCTGAAGTGCCTTCCATCTTGATATTGCGATAAAATAATTCAGCGATTAATTTTTGTTGATCATCAAGTTCGTATTGTAAGCGTGGAGCAAACATTTGCATGTTGCGATTTACGGTACGTGACTGTTCTCGCGTTCCGATTAAATTTTCAGTTTTAGTCACAGACGTATTGTCAAACCACATTTGGTTAGCTGAAAGGCTGTATGACCATTGGTTTTCACGACCATCTGCTTGAACATTAATTTGTTTACGTTCAGCTTCTTGTTGCTCACTTTCTCTCAAGCCATAGCCGATTTTTACTGATCCATTTATACGTGTATCCAATGGTTCTTTTAGAATGATATTAATGACAGCTGAGGATGCAACAGAACCCTGAGCAACACTCGGTTGTTTAGTTACTTCGATTCTTTCAATCATTTCAGGGCTAATGGTATCTATGACAGACATCCCACCACGTGGGCCACTTTGAATAGGTTCACCATTTACGAGAAAAGTTGGTGCACCTCCACCACGAAAACGCATGCCTGAAGCACCACCTCCACCACGAGGTCCTTGTCCAAATACTGGAATTTGAAATCCTGCGGCACGGCGTAAAGCATCCATGACTGTTTGATCACCGTATTGAAGCATTTCTTCTCGTGTAATAATTGTTTTTGCAACTGCGCTGATATCTTGGTCTTTTTGTTTTTGAGTCTCAGATGTGGCTTTGAAAGAAAGCGTTGGCAGGACTTGAGTAGGTAACTCTGCGACTGCTGACGAATTTGTATTAGTTAGTGTATCAGTCGCAAATAGTGAGCTACTTATACTCAGTAGAGTAGAGCCGAGCACACTTAATTTTCCATAATTATGCGAGATTTGCATTGAAAATGCCCCAAAAGAAAGATCAAATTTTTATGGGCGTAGATTAATGTAAAATCATGAAGAAAAATCGAATTTATGCATGAACAGAATTAGAAATGGAAAAAATAATCTTTAATTTTGAGAATCATATTGTTATGAATAAGTAGTGTGTTTAATAAATAGACTTTAGTGTCGTATTGTTGCGAAATATGATGAAAATGAGAATTGCTTTTATTAAAATTGTATCGTTTTAATATTTTATGTTTCTCCTATTTTTGTCTTTCGGAACGTTATGATTTATCCATCTTTGAAATCAAATTCTAAGCCTGTATTTAGGCTTAGTATGCTTAGTTTAATGCTTATACAAGTTCAATAGGACTTACGCACTATTATTTATAGATTCTCTGTGGTAGCAGATGATTTTTATCGAGAATAAAGTCATCAATGAAGTTTTTGATCATTGGCCTAAATAATTTCTTCTGCCAACGATATATATTTTCAAAGATCCGCTCAAACTGGTTCTTTTGTATCTCAACGTAGGCCATCAAGGCTGAAAAAATATGATTCAAAA
>NZ_KB849655.1:667008-701629 GCF_000368765.1 Acinetobacter junii CIP 64.5 | reverse complement strand
TGTGTAATCTTCACGCTCTAGAAAGCGATTTACACTATCATGCGAGATATTATAAGTCTCGGCAAGTTGTGTGCAGCTAATAGAGTTCGGTTCTGTCATGAGAAAGCCCATATAAATGGGTAGAGTACAAGTTGCTGTAGAAGCATGTTTAATTCGTCTGATCACAGATACTTTATAAAGTATTTTAGTACTTTTTTGAATCCGTCAATGCGTAAGTCCTATTCAATATGCAGTTGCAAATCAAGATAATCTGCAAACAGCAGTTATGCCGACTATTAAAATTGAGGCAATGAGTGAGTTAGATCCAATCAAAAGTTATATTGATTATGATCAAGCAAATGTGACACGTAATGGTCTCAAGAAAAAAGATATTCCTCAGACTATCGACACAATCGATGTACAAAAATATAAGATTTATGGGGCAAATGATTTAAGCGTTATGCTTCAAGGAACCCCAGGTGTATCAACAAATTACGATACTCGTGGTGATGGAATTTCGCTTCGTGGGTTCAAAGCGGACGAGGGTGATATCTATCGTGATGGCGTCCGAGAAAGTGGTCAACTACGCCGTAGCACTGCAAATGTTGAGCGAATTGAAATATTAAAAGGTCCTGCTTCAGTACTTTATGGACGTGGTGCGGGTGGT
Organism: Acinetobacter junii CIP 64.5; assembly: GCF_000368765.1. Taxonomy (GTDB): domain Bacteria; phylum Pseudomonadota; class Gammaproteobacteria; order Pseudomonadales; family Moraxellaceae; genus Acinetobacter; species Acinetobacter junii. The sequence continues at coordinate 700,983 of NZ_KB849655.1, read as the reverse complement.
GGTGTCATCAACATGGTGACTAAGTTTGCCAACTTTGATTCTAAAAGCTCAATAGGTATGTATGCTGGCTCATACGAAAATATTGGTGCAACTTTAGATCTTAATCAAATCATCAATGATAACTGGGCTATACGCTTAACTGGTGAAAAAGCTGATTCCAATAGTTTTCGTAAGGGGATTGGTTCGCAGATCGAAATGCTTTCTCCAAGCATAAGCTATCGCAGTGACGATGAAAAAATACTTTGGACTACCCAATACACCTACGATAAATTGGAACGTACTCCAGATCGTGGTCCATCGTATCAAAATCTTCCAAACAACGTTTCTATCAAAAATGCATTTGCTCGTAGTACTGATTTTATTGATGATGAATTGCAAACTGTGCGAACTGATTTGAAATATGAGTTTGCACCAAATTGGAATTTTCATTGGGCTGCAAGTTATCGTCAAGCTTATCAAAATTTTGATAATTTCTTTGGCGGAACATATTGTGAAAATGATTTAACCCTAGAGGCTAAGCCAAAAATTTGTGATTGGAATGGTTATTTGCGTCAAAGTTACGCATGGCAAGAAACCATGAATAAAACCGTCATGAATACATTCGAAATCACTGGGAAATTTGATACAGGGATATTTGAACACAATTTTATGATTGGAGCTGATTGGTCACACGAAAATCGTGATCCTAAGTTAGGTAACTATTCAAGTGGTCAATTTGCTGGAAAATATTATGGTTATATGAACCCATACCATCCAAATGATCATTATGAATCTTTTGATTTAGCGGATGGTCGTCCGCCAATGACATCTTATAGCCAACATAAATCTGAAAATAAGGCTATTTTTATTCAAGATTTAATCAGTTTGCTGCCTAGTTTAAAGATGATGTTGGGTGCTCGATATGATCACTTCGAATTCAAAACGCAAAATATGCTAACCGACAAAAAGCAATCTTATGATGGCGAGAGTTTTAGTCCAAATATAGGATTTGTATGGCAACCAAATGAGAGTCACAGTTTCTATACATCATATAGCAAGAGTTTTGCTCCATATGGTGGGCGAGGGATGATTAGTATTGATCCGACTTTAAATCCAAGCGTTTATGATGCTGAGCCTCAATACAACGAACAATATGAAATAGGAATTAAGAGTGATTGGTTGGATAACCGTTTAAACACTCAGATTTCTGTTTATGATATTCGAAAAAATAACATTCGTTATCAACCTGATGCACAAAATAATCCTGATGAATGGGTAGTCGGTGGTCAACATCGATCGAAAGGACTTGAATTTAGCTTTATCGGTAAAGCTTTAGAAAATGTTTTTGTTCGTGGTGGATATGGTTATACAGATGCAACGGTTACCCGTGATGATGTAACGCCTCAAAATATTGGCAAACCACTCAACAATACACCTATGCATACAGGAAATTTGTTTATTCGATATCTGCCGACAGATCAAATCTATACTGAGCTAGGTGCTACATATGTGGGTGATGCAAAAGTTTATCCAAATGGTAATCTCAATAGCACATCCACTGATTTAAAAGGTTTTACACGACTTGATGCTGCGATTGGTTATAGTGCAAATCCTTGGAATATTACGCTTGCCGTGAATAATTTAACCAACAAAGAATATTGGCGTTCGGACTCTATGCCAGGAACACCACGTAACTTCTTAGTAAGAGTTAACTATCAGTTCTAAAAGCGATTTTTAGCAATATCAAATAGTACCTTTAAGCGATAAAGGTACTATTTAAGCTTAAATTATTACTTATTTAATAAAAATTAATTAATCAATTGGTAAAATATTAAAATTATCTAATTGAATTTATGTAAAAGTTGTTGATTAAAATACTTTATTATTCTAGTATTTAAGTGTGTAAAAAATGTTCAAATTCAGCTTTTATCGGAAAAATTTATTGTGACATTACATTTGTTTTTGATTTAAAAATGTTAATTGATATACATTTTTGCACACATTTGTTAGTATTTAAGAAAAGCATACATTAGAGATAATAATAATGAAGATAGTACTTTCAATACTTACTCTCTGTTCTGTTTTTATTTTGGGTTATGCGGTTTATGTTGATTCGCAGAACAAAAAAAGACAAGAGCTGATGAAGATTGTGAACGATGCAGAACATAGCCTAAATTCGATTCAACACAATCCAAATTATGTGAAGCATTCTCGATTAGCGACCTACCGAAGCGAATAATTAAGTTCTCAGGTAAAATGTCACAGGATTTAGCTTTTTTTATCGGGTTGTGTCCAAGTTTTTATTAGAATCTGTTAAAATATTTACCATTAAATAAAAAAGCTGCATCTTGTTATGCGGCTTTTTACATTTTGAAATCGGAACCAAATTTATACATCTCCTCTGTATAGCAAGCGTGAAACTGGCATGTAGATTGCTTTTAGCCTTGTATACCATTTTGTGTACATTCAAAAAATTATTTGAAACACAAGCGTATAGATTTCATATTCTACGATCTTAGATTTTAACAGGTGCTATATGACAACGCCTAATGCTTCAGTTGGACTGTTAGAACGCTTATTTAAATTAAGTGATAACAAAACCAACTTTAGAACAGAAGTTCTAGCAGGTGTAACCACATTTTTGACCATGTGTTACATCATCATTGTAAATCCACTCATTCTTTCTGAAACCGGAATGGATCATGGTGCTGTGTTTGTTGCAACCTGTTTGGCTGCTGCAATCGGGTGTTTGGTCATGGGGATTGTGGCGAATTATCCGATCGCACTCGCACCAGGTATGGGTTTAAATGCATATTTTACCTATTCTGTGTGTTTGGGTATGGGGGTGCCTTGGCAAACTGCTCTAGCAGCGGTATTTGTCTCAGGTCTTGTTTTCCTTGCTATCAGTTTCTTTAAAATTCGTGAGGCAATCGTCAATGCGATTCCGATGTCTTTAAAGTTTGCGATTGGTGGGGGAATTGGTCTTTTCCTTGCATTGATTGCGCTTAAAAATGCAGGAATTATTGTAGATAATCCAGCGACATTGGTTGGATTGGGTGATATTAAACAGCCAACAGTATTGTTAGCATTATTCGGATTTTTAATGATTGTTGTTTTGCATCAATTAAAAGTTCGAGGTGCAATCATCATCAGTATTTTAGTTGTCACTGCAATAGCGACTGTTTTGGGTTTGAATGAATTCAAAGGTGTCGTAGGACATATCCCATCAATCGCACCTACTTTTATGCAAATGGATTTTGAAGGTCTATTTACTGCAAGTATGGTCGGGGTTATTTTTGTATTCTTTATCGTTGACTTGTTTGACAGTACCGGGACTTTGGTTGGTGTTTCACATCGTGCTGGATTGCTTCAAGATGGTAAATTACCACGCTTAAAGAAAGCCCTATTTGCTGACTCAACTGCAATTGTAGCGGGAGCTGCATTAGGTACATCATCTACCACCCCGTATATTGAATCAGCTTCAGGTGTAGCAGCTGGTGGTCGCACAGGTTTAACTGCGGTTGTGGTTGCTTTACTTTTCATCGGCTGCTTATTCTTGGCTCCTTTGGCACAATCCGTACCAGGTTTTGCAACTGCACCAGCACTATTATTTATCGGTGTGTTAATGATTCAAGGAATTACGCACATTGATTGGGATGATATTACTGAAGCTGTACCAGCTTTTTTAACGATCGTATTTATGCCATTTACCTATTCAATTGCCGATGGTATTGCAATGGGTTTCATTAGTTATGCATTGGTTAAGCTGTTTACAGGTAAGGCAAAAACAGTACCTTATATGGTGTGGATTATTGCTGCACTTTGGGTATTTAAATTTGTTGCGTTTGGTGGCTAAGCCACTTAAAACTAAGTGATAAAACCTTTAAAGGGTGTACCGTGTTAGGCAGCACCCTTTTTTATTTAGACGTGGAGTTTATATGGATCAAATCGAGCTGATTCGTGCTTTGCCCAAAGCCGAATTACATGTGCATATTGAAGGGACATTTGAGCCAGAGTTGATGTTCGCTATTGCACAGCGCAATCAGATTCAGATTCCTTATCAATCTGTTGAAGAAGTGAAACAGGCTTATAACTTTCATAACCTTCAATCGTTTTTAGATATTTATTATGCTGGCGCCAATGTGTTAGTGCATGAGCAGGACTTCTACGATTTAGCTTGGGCATACTTTGAAAAATGCGCAGAAGATCGAGTGGTACATACAGAAATGTTCTTTGATCCACAAACACATACTGAGCGTGGTGTTGAGTTTGTTACAGTTTTAAATGGTTTAAAGCGTGCATGCACCGATGCAAAAGAAAAGTTGGGTATTAGCTCTCAATTGATTATGTGTTTCTTGCGCCATTTAAGTGAAGAAAAAGCATTTGAAACGTTAGAACAAGCCTTGCCATTCAAAGATGACATTATTGCGATAGGTTTGGATTCGAGTGAAGTCGGGCACCCACCATCAAAATTTGAACGTGTTTTTGCCAAAGCACGAGAAGCTGGTTTCTTGATCGTCGCACATGCTGGAGAAGAAGGTCCTCCAGAGTATATATGGGAAGCTTTAGATTTACTTAAGGTGAATCGTATTGATCACGGTGTTCGTTCAGAAGAAGACGAGCAACTGATGACGCGCCTAATTGCAGAGAAAATGCCCTTAACAGTGTGCCCGTTAAGTAACTTAAAGCTCTGTGTCGTGAAAGATATGGCTGAGCATAACATTCGTCGTTTGCTGCAAAAAGGTATACATGTCACTGTAAACTCGGATGATCCTTCATATTTCGGTGGATATATGAATGATAACTTTATTGCGATTCAACAAGCTTTGAATCTATCAAATGAGGAATTAAAGCAGCTTGCGATTAACTCTTTTGAAGCTTCATTTATTTCTGATGATGATAAGCAGAAATGGATTACCGAAATTAGAAAAATCTAATGCATAAAAAAAACCGCGATAAGCGGTTTTTTTATATCAATTTTTATTTGGGTTGTCTTAGCATGCTGAGCAATACATTATCTTTGTCGATGAGATGATGTTTAATCGCTGCGAGAATATGACCTGCAATAAGTAAGCCCGCAAACCACGATATATAAATGTGTAGGGGTTTAACGATTGCTAATAAATCTGGATTGTCTTGAACTAGACGGGGGATTTCAAATAAGTATAAAACAGGGGCAGGGTGACCAGCGCTCCAACTGAATAAACAGCCTGTAATTGGTAGAGCTAGTAACATTAAATATAATAGAAAATGACCAATATGTGCCAAGGTTTTCATCATTGGTGACATGGTATTTGGTAGTTGTGGAGCTGGATGGGTATAACGCCAAAAAATTCTTATAACGACTAAAAAGATAATGGTTGTTGCAATATTCTTATGAAGTGTAATAACAGTGCCTTTAAACGTTCCATCAACTTCATAACTTAAAAAATTTCCACTGTAAAATCCAATAAGCCATGCAACGATAAAAATAACGGCCATGAGCCAATGTAATACTTGTGCTGTGCGAGTGTAGTACTGTGCTGAGGTTGACATCGCAACATCCTAGCTGTGATATGATTTTGTAGATTTTAAATAGCGTTATTTATTCCTCATACGGTGTATATGTAACAGAGCGTCTTGTCCTTGCAACGATTATTAATCGAAACGATATGTTTAAATATGTAATAAGTCTGCACGGTCAATTGCTTAATAAAATACTTTGTGCAAAATACGACTGCAATTAAGTCGCTATAAGGTTAAAAGTTGTGAAAAAATTATTGTTGGCTCTGCCAGTATTATTTGTTTTAAATGGATGTGTTGCGCCAAATACAAATACTTCTACAACACCATCTACATCTCAACAGTTAGGTGTAACGGCATTAAAGGTTGCGGTTAATGCTAAATGTATGAGTGAAATCAATACATTACCTGCATGGAAAACAGCAACACGTTTGATGACCACTGAACAGCGTGAAAATATTCAGATTGATGTTTGTGGGTGTGTAAGTGAAAAAGCGCCCAATAGTGTAACGACTTTGGAGTTGGCTACAGCTGCAATTGATCCAACTGCAAGAGCAACGATCGTGAATCAAGTGGTTGCTGAAACTGTTAATGCCTGCGTGTCTGAAGCATTAAAGAAATAGAAATAAAAGTAAGAAATTAGACAAAGCTGGATGATTTTCAGCTTTGTTTCTTAGAAGATATTCTTATAATTTCAAATCATTTTTAGTTTCTTAGAGTGCTAGATTAATCATGATATTATTCAACTAAAATGATAGTTACATGTATAAGAATAAATTTGTTTTGGCAATTTCAATGGTCTTTGCTTTGGCGGCTTGTAGTACTGTGCAAAGTGGTGAGCAAAGTAATTTAAAATTAGGAACATCTGCAATTCAGTTTGCTGCACAGACTAAGTGTAATCATGATATTGATGATTTTGCAGCTTGGAAAATTGCAAGTAAATTAATGACAAAGACCCAGAAGAAAGAGAAGAAAACCCAAATTTGTAAATGCGTTGGCAAAAATGCATCTACTGTTTTATCACCTTCAGAATTGGCACTTGCTGCAGTGGATTCTAAAGCGCGAACAGCTTTAACAGGTGTAGCAGTAGCTAAAACTATGAATGCTTGTGTATCAGAAGTGGTAAAATAGTTCTGTATTCAATTGACTTTGATTGGCTGCTAAAATGCAGCCAATTTTTTGCGAGTAAATTATGTTTGTTGCTGGTGTAGATGAAGCAGGGCGCGGTCCTCTAGTGGGTTCAGTTGTTGCAGCTGCGGTGATCCTAGATCCTAATAATCCAATCGAAGGATTAAATGATTCTAAGAAATTAACTGAAAAGAAACGCGAAAAGTTGTTTATAGAGATTAAAGAAAAGGCATTAGCTTGGTCGATTGCTGAAGCGACACACACTGAAATTGATGAAATGAATATTTTGCAAGCCACATTTCTTGCAATGCGCCGTGCGGTCGAAAATTTAAAAACCACGCCACATAAAGTAATTGTAGATGGTAATCAAATTCCAAAAGGGATTGAGATTGCATGTGAAGCAATTGTGGGAGGTGATGCGACTCATGCTGAGATTAGTGCAGCCAGTATTTTAGCTAAAGTTACACGTGATCATCAAATGAAGACCTTAGATGAATTATATCCTGATTATGGGTTCGCAAAGCACAAAGGTTATCCTACAAAAGCGCATTTTGAAGCTATTACAGCACACGGCGTGATTGATCAACATCGTCGTAGTTACGCGCCTGTAAAAAAAGCTTTAGGTTTATAATTTCTTATAAATTGAGGTTTTAAATACAATTAAAGCGACCATCTTGTGTCGCTTTAATTATGTGGGGAGAATTCTGAAAATTAACGATTAAAGTTATTATGTCGCGGAAAATCGCTATTATCTTCTTCATACGAAAGTTGATAATCCTGATCAAGATGTTGTAAATGCTCATGCATGGCACGTTCATGTTGGATACGTTGGTAAATTTCCTCACGATGCACAGAAACTTCTTTTGGAGCATTAACACCAATACGCACCTGATTGCCTTTTACGCCAAGCACAGTAACACTGACTTGATCCCCAATCATTAATGTTTCTCCGACACGACGGGTCAGAATCAGCATGTTTATCTCCTTGCTAAACGCTTAAACTTGCGACAGGGAATTCATTGTTCGAAAGCACAGCCTTAATATACAGAAAATTCCAACAGAAATATGTAAAAAACATTATTTTTCGTACGTTCTGTTAAGAATCACTGAAAAACCTCAAAGGTTAATATAACAGAGCCACTGTAGTAAAAACTATAGTGGCTCTGTTTTTTTTTGCTATTTACTTGAAAGTAAATATGTTTAACAAGCTATTAATTAAGCACGTGCACTGCTTTCGCCGTGTTCACGATCTAGACCAAAAGCTGTGTGTAAACAACGTACGGCAAGTTCTAAATAGTTTTCTTCGATAAGTACAGAAATTTTGATTTCTGATGTTGAAATCATCAAAATATTAATGCTTTCATCAGCTAATGCAGTAAACATTTTGCTTGCAACACCTGCATGTGAACGCATACCCACACCTACGATTGATACTTTAACGATATCATCACGAGTAACAACTTCACATCCTTCAATGCTGCTTGCTGTTTGCTCTAAAATCGCCTTAGCTTTTGCTAAATCATTGCGATTTACAGTGAATGTGAAATCAGTTGTACCATCTTCTTCAACGTTTTGGATAATCATATCCACTTCGATGTTGGCATTGCTGATAGGTGACAAGATTTTAGATGCAATACCTGGTTCATCAGGAACACCTAAGATCGTTAATTTTGCTTCGTCACGGTTAAATGCAATACCTGCGATGATTGGTTGTTCCATATCGTCTTCAGCCTCAGTCGTAATTAGTGTGCCTACATTTTGTTTGAATTCTTCATCGAATGCGCCGTCATCGTCATTATCAAAACTTGATAATACACGCAATGGAACTTGATATTTACCTGCGAATTCAACAGAGCGAATTTGTAAAACTTTTGAACCCAACGATGCCATTTCTAGCATTTCTTCAAAAGAAATACGATCAACCTTTTTCGCTTTAGGTGCGACACGTGGATCAGTTGTATAAACACCATCAACATCAGTGTAAATCTGACATTCATCAGCTTTTAATGCAGCTGCAATTGCAACACCAGAGGTATCAGAACCACCACGACCTAAAGTTGTGGTATTTCCTTCGGCATCAAAGCCTTGGAAACCTGCAACAACGAGAACACGACCTGCATCTAAATCTTTGGTCATGACATCAGTATCAATAGATTCAATACGCGCTTTGGTAAAAGCACTGTCCGTTTTGATACCAACTTGACGACCAGTATATGACTTAGCTTCTACACCAATTGAATTCAGTGCCATAGCTAACATGGAAATCGTTACTTGTTCACCCGTTGACACCATTTGATCTAATTCACGTGGGTCAGGGGTGTTGGTAATGGCTTTTGCAAGCGCAAGTAAGCGGTTCGTTTCACCACTCATTGCAGACACAACAACGACCACTTTGTGACCGTGATCATGCCAGCGCTTGACACGACGAGCAACATTTAAAATGCGCTCAGGAGTACCCATAGAAGTACCGCCATATTTTTGAACGATTAATGCCATAGTTGTTCCATATAAGCCATGACCCTGAGAGGCATCAGGGTCAGTTACACAAAAGTGAAGTTCTTATTGCTCAAGCCAAGCAGGCAATGCTGCAAAAACTTGGTCAAACTTCTCGTTTAGTGGCGCGCCACCTTGTGCTAAGTCAGGTTTACCACCACCTTTACCACCTAGCTCTTGAGCCAAGTGTTTGATAATGTCACCCGCTTTTAGATTTGCAGCATATTGTTTAGCGACGGACGCGATTAAACTCACTTTATCGCCTTCAACGCCAGCTAAAATAATGACTGCATCTTCCAATTTTGATTTTACGCTGTCATGCAAATTGCGTAATGACTTGGCATCTAAACCTTTTACGGTTGTGATTAATGTTTGACGACCAGCAATTTCTTTAACTTGGTCTAATAAATCAGCAGCTTGGAAACTTGCTAATTTTTGATTTAACTGTTCAATTTGTTTTTGCAAACTTGATGCAGTCTCAACAATTGCTTCAACTTTTTCTACAGTTTGGTCTTTCTGAGCTTTCAACAAACCATTAATTGTTTGGATATCGCTGTCAGCTTTTTGAACAGCTTCTAAAGCTTTAGTTCCTGTTACAGCTTCAATACGACGAACGCCAGCTGCTACACCACCTTCAGAAGTGATCTTGAATAAGCCGATATCACCTGTACGTTTAACGTGGATACCACCGCAAAGTTCGATTGAGAAGTTTTTCTCTTCGATAATTGAACCCATCGACAGAACGCGAACCTCTTCGCCATACTTCTCACCAAACAGCATCATCGCACCTTTGGCTTTAGCAGACTCGATGTCAAGCAATTCAGTTGTCACAGGAGTGTTTGCAATAACTTCAGCATTCACTAGACGTTCGATTTGTTGAAGCTGTTCAAATGTCACTGGCTGGTCGTTAGCAAAGTCGAAACGTAAAATATCGCTAGCAACCAATGAGCCTTTTTGCTGAACATGATCACCTAAGATTTGACGTAAAGCTGCATGTAGAAGGTGAGTGGCAGAGTGATTACGCGCTGTTGCAGCACGAATATCTGCTTTAACTGTTGCTTCAACATTTTGAGTTGCTTTTAAGCTACCCATCGTCACGATACCTTGATGCACAAAAGCACCACCAGATTTCTTAGTATCTTGTACTTCGAAAATACCTGTATCGTTTTTGAATATACCTGTATCGCCGATTTGACCACCGCTTTCTGCATAGAAAGGCGTTTGGTTTAAAACGATAAGCGCTTCATCGCCCTCATTGATTTCATCAACTTGAGTACCGTCTTTGTAGATTGCAACGATTTGACCTTGACCTTGAGTTGCATCATAGCCATCAAATTGAGTTTCACCTTCAACTTTTACAATACTATTATAGTCAACTGCGAATTTACCTGCGTCACGTGCACGTTGACGTTGTGCAGCCATTTCAACTTCAAAGCCAGTTTCGTCGATGGTAAAACCACGTTCACGTGCAATATCAGCAGTTAAGTCAGTTGGGAAGCCATAAGTGTCGTAAAGTTTAAATACAGTTGCACCTGGAATCACAGTATCTTTCAACTGTGCAAGCTCAGCTTCTAAAAGCTTCAAACCTTGCTCAAGTGTTTTTGCAAATTGTTCTTCTTCACGTAGTAAAGTCGCTTCAATCACATCTTTACGTGATGCAAGCTCTGGATAAGCTTCACCCATAACTTCGACTAATGGTTGTAGCATCTTGTAGAAGAATGTACCTGTAGCGCCTAGCTTATTACCATGACGTACTGCACGACGGATAATACGACGTAGAACATAACCACGACCTTCATTTGATGGGTTTACGCCATCAGCAATCAAGAAGCAGCAAGAACGAGCATGGTCAGCCAGTACACGTAATGATGGTTGTCCTTCATCTTGAATGCCGATGATATTTGCAGCAGCTTTTAGCAAGTGTTGGAACAAGTCGATTTCGTAGTTAGAATTAACATGTTGTAGAACAGCAGAAATACGTTCCAAGCCCATACCTGTATCTACAGATGGAGCTGGGAGAGGGTGCATCACACCATCAGCAGTACGATTGAACTGCATAAATACGTTGTTCCAGATCTCGATAAAGCGATCGCCATCTTCTTCTGGAGAACCAGGTAATCCACCCCAAATGTGATCACCATGATCATAGAAAATTTCAGAACAAGGACCACACGGACCAGTATCACCCATAGCCCAGAAATTATCTGATGCGTACTGACCACCTTTGTTGTCACCGATACGAATGATACGGCTTGCATCTAAACCAATTTCTTTGTTCCAAATATCAAATGCTTCATCATCAGTATGGTAAACAGTGACATATAAACGATCTTTAGGTAATGCTAGCCATTGCTCGTTCGTTAAAAAATCCCAAGCAAATTTTAATGCATCACGTTTGAAGTAATCACCAAATGAGAAGTTACCTAACATTTCAAAGAAAGTATGGTGACGTGCTGTGTAACCTACATTGTCTAGGTCATTATGTTTACCACCTGCACGTACACATTTTTGAGAAGAAACAGCACGTACATAGTCACGCTTTTCTAACCCAAGAAAACAGTCTTTAAACTGGTTCATACCAGCATTTGTGAATAATAAAGTAGGGTCGTTGGCGGGAACGAGTGAACTCGAAGCGACACGTGTATGCCCTTGCGATTCAAAGTAACGCAAAAATGCTTCACGAATTTCAGCTGATGTCATAAAACGAGTACTCACAACCAAGACACTCCATAATTTTGAATTTGGCTATATGTAAAATAGGCGAGTTGTTTTTGAATTTTTGCAAACAAAGCGCATTTACATGGCGTAGATTTTAAAAGTGCTAAATTATAACGGAAAATGTGTGCCCGACCAACGATTTTGCAAGCAATATCATATAAAACTGTGTTTCAGCTAAAAATCTATATTCAACAAGGCTGATCATGTTTTACCATATAGCAAGAAAATATGATGTTTTGATGAATATAAGGGCTTTGCATGCAACGTGTCGCTATCAATGGATTTGGTCGAATTGGTCGAAATGTATTACGTGCATGGTTTGAAAGCCCTAAGCAATTTCAATTTGATATTGTAGCGATTAATGATATTGCTGATGTTCAAACTTTAGTTCATCTCTTTAAATATGATACAACGCATGGTCGTTTTGCTGGTCAAGTCGATATTGAGATTGAGAACGAACAAATTTTTTTAAATATTCATTCAAATCAAAGACAATTAAGACTGCAAGTATTTAAACAGGCTCAGCCTGAACTATTGTCTTGGGCTGGTTTGGTTGTAGATGTTGTGCTCGAATGTACAGGTTTATTTCGATCGAGAGCTGATGCAACACGTCATATAGATGCAGGTGCAAAGCGAGTAATTATTGGTGCAGCACCATTTGATTCTGTTGATGCAGCTATCGTCTATGGTGTTAATCATGCTGATGTCAAACCTACTGATCAAATTATTTCTAGCGTTTCTTGTACGACACAGGCCTTAGTGCCTTTGGTCAAAATTATTGATGATGCTTTTGGCATTGATACTGCTCTCATGACCGAGATCCATGCAGTGACTGCAGATCAATCAGTTTTGGATCATGCTCATCGTGATCTACGAAGAGCCAGAGCGTCTGGACAAAATATTATTCCTACTACTTCAAGTGCTTTGGGCGCATTAAAACGCGTGATGCCAAAAATGGATGGTCGTATAGATGGGTACTCTATTCGTGTACCGACTATCAATGTTGCAGCGATAGATCTTTCATTTGTTTCACATTCACCGATCACAGTTCATAAAATTAATGAAGTTCTAAGTAAAGCTGCTAAGTTTGACTATGCTCAAATTATGCAAGTGACCGATGAAGATTTGGTATCAAGCGATTTTAATCATTCGCCATATTCATTAATTGTTGACCTGACGCAAACGATGGTCGTGGGGCATCAAGCAAAAGTTTTTGCATGGTATGATAATGAGTGGGGTTATGCGAATCGCTTATTAGATTTGTGTGAATCTTTTTAATATTTAAATAATAAAAAAACAATTTATTGGGGAATGTAATGGGCTTAATGATGGTTTGGGGATTTATTGGATTATTGCTGTTGGCAGTTTTATTTTTGTTTTGGTTCTTGTTTAAAAATAATCAACCTACTGATGCTGCAAAGGATATTGTTAGGCTAGAGGAAAAAGTCTTGCATTTAGAGCTGCACCTCAAAAAAGGTCTTGAAATTATGCAAGATATGGCAAAAAAAATGCATGTCCAACAAGAAGTATTAGACAAGACGATTGCGAATGTCGCTGCTTTAGAAAAGCAGAATGCTGAATTGGTGGGGGTTCTAGAAATCGTGGTAAAGGGCACAAAAGGCAAAAGCTAAGTTCATTTGTTTATTTGAGTTGTTTTATAAATCTACTACTTAGTCAAGCAGTTTCTTATTTGGAAAAATACTATAAGCATATTTTGCTTTAATTGTTTAAGTAACATTCGTCATCAAAAAGTAATATCTCACCAATCGAGAACAGTTCAATAGTACAGATGTTGGGCACTTCTTTTCATGGAACATAAGTGTTGTTTGTATTGATGAGTGATCTTAATGTATTGAATCTATTTGTTAAATTTAAAATAACAAGTTGCTGGCTTTCTAGTTAATTGGTAAAGAATTATTCAAATTCGAAGGTGCATCACATAAATCTTCATGCTACACTACGCTGAATCGGGCATTCACCCGATTTTTTTATGTGGTTGCTTTTTATGTGGATGCCTCCACGTTAAACAGATTTTAGGTTTGGAACATGACCATTTCAGAGACATGGTTGCTCCCTGACGGGGTGGCAGATGTATTACCCGAACAAGCGCAAGTTGTCGAAACATTGCGCCGAGAAGCTCTAGATTTCCTCGCAGTTCGAGGTTATCAATTGGTGTATACGCCATTTATTGAATACATCGAATCGTTGTCTTCACTTTCAGAATCAAATCAAGATTTAGATTTAGTTACTTTCAAAGTTATAGATCAACTTTCTGGTCGCTTGTTAGGTGTTCGTGCTGATATGACACCTCAAGTAGCGCGTATTGATGCACATGTACGACCAATTGAAGGCGTCGCTCGTTATTGCTACGCAGGCACAGTCCTTCATACTAAACCACAGAATTTCAATGCAACGCGTGCGCCTTTACAATTGGGTGCTGAGCTATATGGTCATGATAGCATCGAAGCTGATGTTGAAATGATTGATGTGATGTTGGGTCTAATTGAACAAACGCATACTTTAGAAGGCGCTCATTTAGACTTAGGTCATGTAGGTTTATTCCGTAGCTTAGTTAAGCGCGCTGGTTTAAATAAAAATACAGAGAATCAACTTTCTGATCTTTATCAGCGTAAAGCTTTACCAGAATTAGCTGAGTTTACCCAAGACTTATCAATGGGCTCTGATTTTTATGCATTAGGTCGTTACGCAAGTGATTTGGGTGCATTAAAAGCGAATCTTAGCCAAGATATTTTAAATGATGCTGACTTCAAAACTGCATTTGAGGCTTTAGAAAGCACATTTACACAAATTCAGTCTAAATGGTCGAATTTAAACATCGGTATTGATGTGATTGAGCTTCGTAGTTATCACTATCACACTGGTTTAATGTATGCCATTTACGCACCTAATCGCGCAGCACCACTAGCTCAAGGTGGTCGTTATGATGGAATTGGTGAACACTTTGGTCGTTCACGTCCTGCGACTGGTTTTAGCTGTGATTTATATGCATTAGGATCTACTCAGTTTACTGAAATTGAAACGATAGTAGCTCCTCGTGGAAATGATCAAAATTTATTGAAAGCAATTGCAGATGCACGTCATCAAGGTATGCGTGTAGTGCAACTGTTAGGTAAAGATGATTTAAACTCTGTTCCTTATGCGACGCATCAAATGGTGTCACAGAATGGGCAATGGGTAATTGAAAAAATTTAATTGCTAAGTTTTGACTTAGTTTCCAATTTTAACAGCATGATGTAATGAGGCTATTATGGGCAAAAATGTTGTGGTACTTGGTACCCAATGGGGCGACGAAGGTAAAGGTAAAATCGTCGACCTGCTCACAGACCAAGCGGCTGCGGTAGTTCGCTATCAAGGTGGACATAACGCGGGTCATACTCTAGTGGTCGGTGGTAAAAAGACTGTATTACACCTCATTCCATCTGGTATTTTACGTGAAAACGTATTGTGCTTAATTGGTAATGGTGTTGTGCTTTCACCTGAAGCATTAATCAAAGAAATGGCGATTTTGGAAGCTGAAGGCGTACCTGTTAAAGAGCGTCTTCGTATTTCTCCAAACTGTCCATTGATTTTGCCAAATCATATTGCACTTGACCAAGCACGTGAGAAAAAGCGTGGCAATGCTAAGATTGGCACGACTGGTCGTGGTATTGGTCCTGCTTATGAAGATAAAGTTGCTCGTCGTGCTGTACGCGTAGCTGATCTTGTTCGTGGTGGTGCAGTACTTGAAGAAAAACTCAAGGAAATGCTTGAGCTTCACAACTTCCAACTTTCTCAATTTTATGGTGTTGAAGAAGTTAAGTTTGAAGATGTGATTGCACTTTGCAATGAATGGCGTGAGGTTCTTGCACCATTAGTGATCGATGTAACTAAAGTGTTACATGATTATCGTAAAGAAGGCAAAGCAATCATGTTCGAAGGTGCACAAGGTTCATTACTTGATATCGATCATGGTACTTATCCTTATGTAACTAGTTCGAACACAACTGCTGGTGGTGTGAGTTCTGGTTCGGGTATGGGTCCATTACATTTAGATTATGTACTCGGGATTACTAAAGCATACACAACACGTGTAGGTGCAGGTCCATTCCCTACAGAGTTGCACTATGATGCAGCAACAGATACAGGTGATGCAATTGGTCGTCATTTAGGTACAGTGGGTCATGAGTTTGGTGCTTCTACTGGACGTCAACGTCGTTGTGGTTGGTTTGATGCCGAGATTCTTCGCCGTTCTGTTGAAGTGAACTCTTTATCTGGTATTTGCTTAACTAAGCTAGATGTACTTGATGGCTTAGAAGAAATTAAAATCTGTGTAGGCTATGAAGATGTTGATTCAGGCTGTGCAGGTTCTTCTGACGCGATCTCATTTGAAAGCTTGAAGCCTATCTATGAAACTATGCCAGGTTGGAGCGAATCTACAGTAGGTTTAACTCAGGTTGATCAACTTCCTGCAAACGCTTTGGCATATGTTAAACGCCTTGAGCAGTTGATCGAATGTCCAATTGATATCATTTCAACTGGTCCTGATCGTGCGGAAACAATTATTTTACGTCATCCATTTTCAGCTTAAGCTGAGTGAATGATTAAAAGCTCCCTTATAGGGAGCTTTTTTATTTTAAAAGCTTTATATATTTAAAATCCCTAGCAGATAATTAGATTTTCATTGCGATCTTTCTTATTTCACAGCTTGAAAAATCTTGATTATATTGATTGTACGTTCAAACAAAGAGGGCTTTAACTATGACGAAAAAGACGATTCGCTATAATGGATACGAACTTGCGTGCCGATGTTAATTCATTATCAGCTTTTCATCGTTGGAGGGACTTATTTTGATCTGGCGGGCGAAAAAATAAGTCCTATACAATATGTATAAAAATAAAAACCTTATCTTTAAGTATAAAATTTTAATAAGTCTAAGAGAACCAAATGGTTCTCTTTTTTATTCATTATTTTCAATCTCTCTCACTGCATTATAAACAGCCGCAGGTTCGATATTGAGTAATTTTTTACCAAAACTTCTCAGCCACCAAACGAGTTGTGATGTAAATGGAACTGTTGCCACAACTTCTACAATATTTTCTTCTAGGGATGTAATCGTTTGATCTTTGCTAAGTTGGCTTTCATAAAAGCTTTGAGCTGTGCTTTCGCTCATTGTGAGTTTTAGCTCAATTTGTTCGGTTGGTTTGCTGTAGTCCACTCTAAAACCAAGAGCACCCGAATCAATATAGTGATCAATATCAAAGTTAACGGGATGTAGAGCACGACTTTCAAGAACAGTCGCTGCTTTAAAACGGTGCAAGGCAAATGTTTGAACTTCTGTTTTATCATTACGTGTACAAATAAGATAAATCACAGCACCTTTTTGAACCAATGCTAGGGGATTTAAGATATAGGTTTTATCTTCGCCTTGATTAATTCTGGCACGATAAACACATTCGATTTGTTTATCTTGCAATAAGCCTTCATAGATGGCTTGTTGCGCATTTTTATCGACCATTGGTGGTATTAAAGGTTGGTTCGCTGGCACGATACGAACTCGATTAATCCATTGGCGCACGTTATTTTGGGTTGAAAGACTACGTTTCGCTAAATCAAACCAAGGCGTCATCTCTTCGAGTAGACTCGGTGGTAGTAAATGACGTAGGTGTTCTTCTACCATCATAAAAGTTACCGCTTGGGAACTAGTCATATGCGGTAAGCTTTGGATCGGTGCATCTGAACGCCAGCGCCAACCTTGTGGTACGGTTTTGTTGCTTTCAATCGGGAAGCGTTGTGCAATTTGATTTAGATCTCTTTGAATGGTGCGCAAACTTATATCAATGCCTTCACGTTCCAATATTTCTTGTAGTTCACGTGTACCCATCCATTTACCAGTAGATAGGCGAGACAATATTTGCCATTGGCGATAAAGGCTATTTGAAGTTTCTTTTTCTTGTATGGATGACATAAGTTCTGAATTTAACTCAATGCTCTAAAGTGTACACAATAAAAAAACTCACTTGATTTAGCAA
This sequence comes from Acinetobacter junii CIP 64.5, assembly GCF_000368765.1. Taxonomy (GTDB): domain Bacteria; phylum Pseudomonadota; class Gammaproteobacteria; order Pseudomonadales; family Moraxellaceae; genus Acinetobacter; species Acinetobacter junii. Next base: position 683,133 of record NZ_KB849655.1, on the reverse strand, counting down.
GTTCATAACACAGAGATTAAGCATTTACGACTGAAACATGGCTAAGTTTAATAGAGTATATAAGTATTGGTTAAAAAATATACATATATTATAAGTGGCATTGAAATTGCTTATTAGAGATATAAATAAATGATGAGACGAGGTTTCTATGTCAGAACAAGAACACGATCTATTTATCACGACTGATTACTATGCGACGCAGCAAACAACAGCAGTAAATTTACAATCGTCTACATTTATTTCACAGCTCAAAGTTAATACAAATTTGTTTGAGCAGCTTAAATCAAAATTCTTTAATGAGATGCTGGATGATAAAAGTTTTAACGGTGAAGCATCTAAGAAGATCGAGGAGTGGTTAAGTCAGCGAAGTCTTGATGAATTAAAAAATCTAGGTGCAGTCGCTAAACAGCATTTTCTATATGAAGGAATTACGTTTAATGTTTATGGAGATCAAGAGGGCACGGAACGTACCATTCCTTTTGATTTGATTCCACGAGTTATTGAAAAAAAACAATGGGAAAAAATTTCTTCAGGCTGTGAGCAGCGTGTTAAAGCTTTGAATTACTTCTTGGATGATATTTATCACGGTCAAAATATCCTAAAAGAAGGCATTATTCCTGCGCAACAAATTATGACTCATGAAGCTTTTCAGCCTCATATGCTGAAGCACCACCTCAAAGGAAAGATATATTCACAAATTAGTGGTATCGATATTATCAGAGATGATCAGGGTGATTTTTTTGTACTAGAGGATAATTTGAGAACACCTTCAGGTGTGTCATATATGCTTGAGAGTAGAAAAATTAGCCAAAAATTGATGCCTGATTTATGTGTGAGTAATAATTTACAAGGTATCGAACACTATCCGAGTCTGTTGAAGCAAGTTCTGACGGAGAATGCTTATGTGGATCAACCTTTAATCGTGGTGTTAACACCAGGGCGTTTTAATAGTGCTTATTATGAACATGCATTTTTGGCACGGGAAATGGATGTACCCTTGGTTACGAGTCGAGACCTATTTGTTGAGAATGATAAAGTATTCGTAAAAACAATTCGTGGACGTCAACAAGTGGATGTAATTTATCGTCGTGTTGATGATGATTTCTTAGACCCTTTAGTCTTTAGACAAGATAGTACTTTGGGTGTTGCAGGATTAATGTCAGCATATTTGCAACATAATGTTGTGATTGCAAATGCACCAGGTACAGGTGTTGCTGATGATAAATCGGTTTATCCCTATGTTGGTCAAATGATTGAATATTATCTGGGCGAAAAACCTATTCTAAATAACGTACCAACATATCAATGTCGTGAAGATGATCAATTAGATTATGTATTAAATCATTTAGAAAAATTAGTGGTAAAAGAGGCCCAAGGCTCTGGTGGATATGGAATGCTGATCGGACCACAAGCAGATCAGGCACAGATAGAAGCATTTAAATTAAAGATTATGGCGACGCCACATTTATATATCGCTCAGCCGACTTTGGCGTTGTCTGTGGCACCAACACTAACTGTCGATGGGCTAGCTGAACGACATATTGATTTACGACCATTTGTATTGAGTTCTCCTTACCGCACTGAAATCGTACCGGGAGGATTAACGCGAGTTGCGATGCAAGCAGGTTCGCTTGTTGTAAATTCCTCACAGGGTGGGGGTATTAAAGATACTTGGGTGGTAGAAACGTTACGTTCCTAATTTTCCTTCTCATTGTTCAATCGACTCACTCATTTAATTGACTTGGATGGGTGATTTGGAAATTTTAAAAATAAAGGAGGATATATATGACGTTACTCAGTTCAAGTGCTCAACATGTATATTGGTTAGGTCGTTATTTATTTAGAATCGGTTATGTTGCGGAGCAACTCCCTTTTGTGGATGATCAAAAAGCAGAAGTGTTTGCTCAAGGTTTATGTTTGCATATTGAAGATGCAGAAAAATTGAATCAATTTATGCTAGATGAGAAACAACCTTACTCATTAATTAATCAACTCGAAATTGCTCGTAATAATATCCAAGAACTTAGAGCTTTGTTTTCAGCAACTGCATATGCTGAATTAAACACGCTGATAAAAAATGCGACCAATACACCTGACATGATTTTAGAGCTAGTTCAAGATTGTCGAGAGATTTTAAAAAATGAGAAAGAGGAGGTTTTTCTATTTTTTCATCTAGGTCAGTCTGTTGAACAAATCGACACACATTTTAGATTCCATAAAAATATACATTCTGTTCTTGATTCAATTGATCCGATGATAGTTCAGCTTTCTAATTTGGGTTGGAGTGATCTTCAACACAGCTGGAATGGATTGAAAGATCAACCATATCTGAATCAGTTTTATGAATTTACTTATAAATTGGAAAATCAATTTGAGGTGTATGCATGAAACTTATGGTAAATCATCAAACACACTATCGATATACACAAAATGCACGTAATAGCGTGCAGTCAATTAAGATGATGCCGCAAAGTTCTAAGCATCAGATTATTGAGAATTGGCATATCAGTGTACCAGGCGAATATCGTTGCCAACGCGATGCCTTTAATAATCTCTGGTTAACTGCAACACAGCATCATGATTACCGATATTTGACGATCATGGCTCAAGGAGTTGTAGACCTATTTGACACTGAAATCGGGCATTTCGAAAATGAAATTTCGCCTTATATTTTTTTGCAAAGAACCAGTCTGACTCATTGTGATCAAGTGATGTTATATTTCGCACAAGATATTGTTCGCACCAAAGATCGACAGCATTTAATTCTTTTATCTGAGAAGATATTAGAAAAAATGCCATACCAACCTGAGAGCACATCCGTCACAACATTGGCTACAGATGCATTTTATGCTGCTAAAGGTGTTTGCCAAGACCATGCACATGTCATGATTGCAATGTGTAAAGCATTACATTTACCTGCACGTTATGTTTCTGGTTATTTGTATGATCAGAATCAACCGCACCTTGCCAGTCATGCATGGGCAGAAGTATTTGTTGACAATCAATGGTATTGTTTCGATGTTAGTAACCAGATATTTAGCCCTCAAAATCACATCTATGTAGCAGTTGGTCGAGATTATCTTGATGTTGCCCCTGTTCGTGGGGTTCGTGAACAGGGTGGTGTGGAGAGTATGATGTCGGTTGTTCAGGTTTTAGCGTGTTGAAGAAAAGAGAGCAAGATGACCTATTGTTGTGCATTAAGATTGGAGCAAGGTTTAGTACTCATCAGTGATACTAGGACAAATGCAGGGGTCGATCATATTTCAGTATTTCGTAAATTACATACTTTTGGTATCGAGGGTGAGCGTTTCATCGCACTTCAGACCGCTGGTAATTTAGCGACAACACAAGCAGTTTTAGGACATCTACAAAATTCTTTAACACTGCATCAAGAGCCAAATCTATACACTGTAAATACAATGTTTGAGGTAGCTGAACTTGTTGGTAAAACTTTGCGCAGAGTTTTAGAAGACATCACAAGTAATACTCAAGAGCAGATGAATTATTCATGCAGTATCTTGGTGGGTGGACAGATTAAAGGTGAGGAAATGCAGCTTTATAATGTTTATCCTCAAGGAAACTTTATTTGTGCGACTACGGATACACCTTATTTTCAGATTGGTGAAAGCAAGTATGGTAAACCTATACTAGATCGTGCTTTGCACTATACGATGCCACTTGATGATGCTTTACGCTGTTCTTTGATTTCATTTGACTCAACGCTACGCTCAAATGTATCTGTAGGTTTACCTTTGGACGCTTTGGTATATCACAAAGATAGTTTCGTTATTCCTGAAGGTAAACGAATCAGTGAGGAAGATCCATATTTTACTCAAATTAGTAAACAGTGGTCAGAGACGTTACGTCGAGGTTTACAAGAGTTGCCAAAACCTACAGCGGATTACGGTTTATAAAAAAAATCCAAGCTTTTGCTTGGATTTTTATTGATTAGATACGTTGTCTTTGTGGTCTATTACTTAGTCGGCATAAAAGTTCATAACCGATCGTACCATTTGCATTTGCGACATCATCAACCAATCGTGTTTTACCCCAAAGTTCAACTTTGGTGCCGACTTTAACTTGAAGATTAGTTGTGTCGATCGCAATCATGTCCATACTTACTCGACCAATAACAGGAGTCAGTTGCTTATCAATCGCTACGTAATTAGGTTTTACATATGCACGTGGATAGCCATCACCATAGCCAATAGAAACAATTGCAATTTGCATACTATTCGTTGCTGTAAAAGTAGAACCATAACCTACGCTTTCGCCTGCTTGTATTTGATTTAATGCAATAATTTCTGCTTCAAAACTCATTACAGGTTTTAAATCAAGTTCATTAACATCTTTATCTACAAAAGGTGTTGCACCGTAAAGCATAATCCCAGGACGTACATAATCAAAATGTAAGTTTGGATATTTATAGATAGCAGCAGAATTACAACAAGAGGCTAATATCGGTTCGCATGCATTTTTTACGTCTAAAAATTGTTGAATCTGTTGCTCATTTAACGGGTGATCTGCATCCGCATTTGCAAAATGCATAGTGAGTACACAGTTAAAATTCAATGATTTTAGTTGATGAATAACGGCTATAATTTCATTACTCTTAAAACCTAAGCGATTCATCCCACTATTTAGTTTTACCCAAACCTTAAGTCCTAAGGCATTATAGGCTTCTTTATTTTGGATTAACCATTCTACTTGTTCATGTCGATGTACAACGCATTCAAGTTTCTGTTGAATAACATCTTCCATCTCATTTTCAGTAAATACACCTTCAATTAAGGTGATGGGTTGTGTATATCCCAGTCGCCTAATCTCTAAAGCTTCTTCCAAACAAGCTACACCAAAAGCATCCGTTGCATTTAAGGCGGCTAAACAATCCTGTACTCCATGCCCATATGCATTCGCTTTCACCATACTTACAATTTGGGAATGTGGTGCAAGTTGTTTAACACGGTTTAAATTATATTGTAGTGCTTCACTATCAATATAAATTGTTGCTTGGCGCACCCTGAGTACTCCTTTGGGACGGCTAGAAAATAAGTCAGATTACAAAATATTATGCGTTATTCTTCATCATCAAATTGTGCATAGAATTCAGGTGAAAGATTACTAAAGCGAGTATATTGTCCTTCAAAGGCGAGACGGACAGTACCAATAGGTCCATTACGCTGTTTACCAATGATGATTTCTGCTGTGCCAGCTTCTTTAGATTCTTTGTTATAAACCTCATCACGGTAAATAAACATAATCAAATCGGCATCTTGCTCGATCGCTCCAGATTCACGCAAGTCAGACATTACTGGTCGTTTATTTGGGCGATTTTCCAGGCTTCGGTTGAGCTGAGATAATGCAATTACAGGACAGTTCATTTCTTTTGCTAATGCTTTTAAGCTTCGCGAAATTTCAGAAATCTCACCAACACGGTTATCTCCCATACCTGGAACTTTCATCAACTGTAAATAGTCGACCATGATGCAACCGATTTTTCCATCATGCATTTTGGCAATACGCCTTGCACGTGCACGAACTTCAGTTGGGGGTAATGCAGAAGAATCATCAATATAAAGATGTTTTTCCTGTAATTGTAAAATCGTACCAGTTACTTTTGACCATTCGTCGCCGTCCAATTTACCTGAACGTAGATGCCCTTGATGAACCTTCCCATAAGAGGAAATCAAACGCATTGCGATTGAATCTGCTGGCATTTCCATAGAGTAAACAAGAGCAGGGAGGTTGCAATTAAACAGTACACTCTCGACTAAATTCATGGCAAACGTGGTTTTACCCATCGAAGGACGTGCAGCAACAATAATTAAATCGCCCGCCTGCATACCATAGGTTTTATTGTCTAATTCAAGAAAACCTGTAGAAAGTCCTGTGATGTTGCCATCCATTTTGGAAAGCTCATCTAATTTGCTAATTACATCAGCTGTTACTGAGCTGATCGACTTTGGACCTGAATCTTTTTTATTGTTGTTGTGCTGTTCCGCTAAAGAGAAAATATTAGTTTCAGCTAAGTCTAGAATTTCACTAACAGGACGACCTTTGGTGTCGTAAGCATTTTGTAAAATATCAGTACTGACTTTGATCATACTGCGTAAGGTTGAAAATTCCTTAATTTTGCTGGCATAGATCTCAAGGTTATAGAAGCTCGATGGTGAATCCGCCATCAATTGCATTAAGTATTCTTCACCGCCAATCGCATCGAGTAGATTCTGCTTAAGTAACCAGTCATTGACTAACACTGCATCATAAGGTGAGTTTTCTTGCGCTAATTTTTCAATAGCTCGATAAATATATTTATGTCGAGTTGCGTAAAAATCATTTTCCTTGAGTAAGTCACCCACTTGTTCAAATGATTCTGCTACCGTCATTAATGCAGCTAAAACAGCTTGCTCAATCGCAAGATTATGAGGAGGCGTTCTAAACTCTTTTAGTTGACTTGAGTCATTCACTTTACTCTCAGCGTTGGGAGTATTTTTTGCAAAATTGGCATTTGCCTGTGACATAACAAGACCTAATAAAAAGATGAAACCGTAAATGAATGACTATCTTAATCCAAATGGATACCAACAGGAGAAGTTTATTAAAGAAAATTGTTTAAGTGATGAAAAAGTAGAATCAAAGCTTAAAGCAAAATTATGGACATAAAAAAAGAGCATGTAAAAACATGCTCTTTTTTTTGCAGAAATTACTCAGATACGATAGTAACGAGAACTTCAGCAACAACATCATGATGCAATTGGATTGCGATGTTGAATTCACCAGTGTGACGAAGCGCACCGTTTGGTAAACGAACTTCTGCACGATCTACTGCTAGACCAGCGTTCGTTAAAGCGTCAGCGATGTCACGAGTACCGATAGAACCGAAAAGTTTACCTTCATCACCAGCTTTAGCAGTGATAACGATATTTACTTCGTTCAATTGTTCAGCACGTGCGTTCGCAGCAGCTAAAATAGCAGCTTCTTGTTTCTCAAGTTCAGCACGACGAGCTTCAAATGCAGCAGTATTTGCTTCAGTTGCAGCTACAGCTTTACCTTGAGGGATCAAGAAGTTACGACCGTAACCAGCTTTTACTGATACTTTGTCGCCTAATTTACCAAGGTTCTTAATGCGTTGTAATAAGATAACGTCCACAGCTCACCTCACTTACTTATGGTTGTCAGTGTACGGAATCAAAGACAAATAGCGAGCTTGTTTAATAGCTAACGCTAATTGACGTTGATAACGAGCTTTAGTACCTGTAATACGGCTAGGAACAATCTTGCCGTTTTCAGTGATGTACTGTTTTAAAGTGTCGATATCTTTGTAGTCGATGTACGCAACATTCTCAGCTGTAAAGCGGCAGAACTTGCGACGACGGTAAAAACGTGCCATTGATGTTCTCCTTATTCAGCTTCTTGAATTGCTTGTTGTGCTTCTTCACGTTGAGCTTTACGCGCACGTTTTTCTTCAGCACTCTTAGCAAGTAAAGATTCTTCAGTAATTGCGTGTTCACGACGGATGATGATGTTACGAATGATTGCATCGTTATAACGGAACAATTCTTCTAATTCATCAAGAGTCGTTTGACCACATTCAACATTCATAAGAATGTAGTGTGCTTTGTGAATCTTGTTAATCGGGTAAGCCAATTGGCGGCGGCCCCAATCTTCTAAACGGTGAATTTGACCATCAGCTTCTTTGATCTGAGAGATATAGCGTTCAACCATACCTACAACTTGATCGCTTTGGTCTGGGTGTACCAATAGTACGATTTCGTAGTGACGCATTGTCAGCTCCTTACGGTTTAAGCAGCCCCTAACTTAAAATGAGTCAGAAGCAAGGAGTCATAACTTAAAAAGTTATGTCGCAAATTGCGAAGCTGCGATTTTAGACACCTTTCACCCAAATCGCAAGTAAATTCACGGTTTTTCACGCAGTAAAAAGATCACATAGCCTTTAAAATGCGGATCATAAACTGTCTTTAAGTCACTATATAATTTTCCATATTGCACAAAACCAATTTTATAAGGCAGTTTAAGATTTGCTATACGTTTTAAATATTCAGGGTAATTGGGAATAGAGGTGGTGCCTTGATAGGTTTGGATCACTAGTTCATCAATATTTTGTCTAAGAAGTTTTAGGGTGTCTTGCTCTTTAAAATTTGTCCAATCAAGTAATCCTGTAATACTGAGTTTATATTGAGCGGGAAGTTGACTTCTGAATTGACTTAAAAAATATGCGTATTCATTTAGATTGCGGGTTTTACTGTCAAAATCAATTTGAATCCCTTCAATCTGATTGCCTAGATTTTTCCAATGGTTTAAGCGAGTTAAGATGGTTTGGTAATTTTGTGAACTCCAATCTAGGTGGTGGGTTCGAAAAACGAGCCAAATTTTTTGATTGGGTAATTTTAAAGTACCAATACCTTGCGGTATCAAAATTGAAGTCTGTTTTTGTTTTGAATAACGGATTTCACCTTGCAGAATATAAAGCTCTTTAGCCTTTGAGAGATAGGGGACAGATTTGATTTCACCCCAAATCCAAAAGGATTGAAATTGATTGGCATCGATAGTTGGAGTTGCTGGTCGACTCGGTTGGTTTAGTCCTAATATCAACAGCAACACACTAAAAAGAATACACCTTAACCACATCAAAGAATAAACCTACCAATAATATTTTAGTGATTTAGCCCATGCACTTGTTGGATAATCTCTTTTGATTTGATCGTACCATTGCTTACGCGTGTTTTTAGCCACTTCGATACCCCCGCAATCATTTATTCCACTTGGCGCATAACATTGAATTGCCCTATACAGTGCATAAGCATGTAAATCATCTTTTCGAGAAGATTTGATAATGTCTTTATAAATTTCACCGCGTGCGAAAATTTTTCCACTTATAGTTGGTTTTTGTTGCTCGTCATAGCTGAGTTGTTGCAGGCTATAACCTTGTTCACTTCGCATAAACTCTCCCAAACAAATGTTGAGTAGGGGATCATTTGGCAATTTACTGAGTTGTTGGATCAATGTTAAGAGATTATCGCATTTGAGTTGAGCCGTGATGTTTGATCCATTCCAAATAAAATTAGCAAACTCAGGTTTGTTTTTTAAGTGTTCTTTTGCACTTGAATATCCTTTGTATTCACTCGCATTTTTAGGCAAATATGAATATTTTTGTTGAAATAAATCGAATCTCTGGTGAACTAAACTTTTGCTTAATAAGGTATGAATAGCAGCTTGCTTTTGATCGACTGTGCTTTGATTTGATTGAATAATCTTGTCTAAACTATCTATATTTGCTTGTTGAGTTATAAATTGTTTTTGTAGATTTGGTTGGCTTATTTTGGCTTGCTTTCCTATAAAAGCTGAATAATCTTGTTTGATATTCAAATGTTTAGATAATGCGGTTTCAAATAAAGCCTTCTGATAAAGTGTATGTGCTTGAGCAAGCTGGTTAGTCCAGTATTCTTCAGCAGTTTGGTTTTGACCGAGTTTTTCCAATATTTGACCTTTTAAAAAAGTTTGGCTTAGTTGTAAATAATTAGTATTTTTAATATTTGACTTTGGTAAATAATTTAAAGCATCTTGGGGTTTATTCTGAATAAAAAATAAATGAATCGCTCTTAAATAGTTAAATAATTCAGATTGAGTTTTAAAGAAATCTTTTTGTGCATTAAGTTGAGACCACGTAATAGGTTGGTAATGTTCAGTTTTGTAGTCACGCATATTCATTAAATTATATATCGTCAAGAAAAAAGGGTCCTTGAGATTTTTGAGTTCAAATGAATTGCTACTAAAAATACGTCTATCAATTTCAGCAGGAAGTTGTCCCATATCTAAATTGTAAAATTTAGATTTAGGATTTTGAATTTGCCATACGATCTCATTGACTAAAAGATCTTGGCGTTTAGATAACCAAAAACCACGACGTAAAAATCCACGCGCACTTGCTACATAACGACCATTAGGGTAAGCATTTAGATAGTTCGTGATATGACCTAAGAACTGTTTTAGTAAATTTGGATTAATATTATCAAGGTATACATCACCGTATTGATCAACACCTGTTGCATAAGCTGAATTAAGTGTCGTCCGAATCAACATATATTGAGCTGTTTCTTTCAACCATGCATCTTCAACCGAAGTTAATACCGCAAAAATTTTCTTAGAAGATGAATAGTTAGCATTATAAAACAAAATACTCGCATTTAAATAAGATGCGTACTGACGCGTGGTTGTTGACCAATTTGGATCGATAGAGATCAATGCAATTTTATTGTCACATTGATTCATCTTCTTGCGTTCGTTGATCAGAACCAGCTTTTCATTTGCTGGAATTAGTTTATGGGTTTTAACTTGATCAATAAAAGCATTGTTGCCTGAATTAAAACTGTAACAACGTTCATCAAATATGATTTCGTCTTTTACTGCTAATTCATTTCTCTGATTCTGAATTTTATTCTTCGTTGCCAACGATACATTTGCAGCATCAAATGGCACATAACCAAAAGTCGCGTCCCATAAGTTTTGATCTATCTGCATTGGTTCGATTTCAGCTAGACCCAAATCGCTTAGTAATAAGGCAGTATTAGTTTGACTATCGTTTGAAGGATATAGAACAGGTAAATTACTGCAACCATTTAGATCGCGATCATCTAAGTGTAGATTTGGTTCACAGATATTTTCAGCTCCAGCATAAATACTTTGAGCTTGAATAGAAATTGCTGTGATAAAAGTATAAAAAATGGGTTTTAAAATCGATATATTTTGAAGTTTCATTTAGGCAATAAAGTATGAATGTTTTTATTGCACGAAATGATAACAATTGAAGCAGAGAATAAAAAGATAGAGGTTCCTCTATCTTTTTAGAAAATAGGGAAGGTGGGTGCAGGACTATTAAAAGTAAAACTGAAACTTAAACTAATTACAGTAATCAAAATCACTGAAAATAAGAAAAAGCGTTTTGCCCAAAGTTGGTCATTTTCAGCTTTAAAACCTAAAATACCAATGTAGAACCAGTAAGCACAAAGTAAATTACAGATCACCAAGAATACAATATTGGTATATCCATAAACATATAAACCATTCATCGCAATAGTAAATAAAATCACATAAATTAAGGATTCTATTTTCGTGCGTAGAATAGAGCGTGCTACAGGTAAAATTGGTACTCCTGCGTTTTTATAATCATCAAAACGATAGATAGCAATAGCCCAAGAATGTGGCATTTGCCATAAAGCATATGCAACAAAAATTAATAGGGCAGCCATATCAAATTGTTGAGTTACAGCCGTATAACCAATAACAGGAGGACTCGCTCCAGAAATACTACCAATTACAGTTTGATGGATTGTAGTACGTTTAGTCCACAAACTATAAAAACCGACATAGACAACAAAACCAATGACAGCAAACAAGAATGCATATGCATTTACAAAGAACCATAAAATGCCAAATCCAATAGCTCCTAAGACCAATGCATAGAGCATTGCAATTGTTGGAGAGATTGTCTTTTTAACAAGAGCACGATTCATCGTACGCTGCATTTTTTGATCGATATCTTGGTCAATCACATTATTCACGACACAACCAGAAGCAACTACAAAAGTTGTCCCTAGTAAGGTCAATAATAATAAGAGGATATCTATAGCGCCTTGGGCGGCTAAAAAGAAGCCGCCCAAGGTGGTAATAAAATTACCGAAGAGAATTCCTGGTTTAGTCAGGAATAAATACTTTTTCCACATGATAATCAGTTTAGATCATCATGTTGTAGTGTAGGTAATTCATAATCCATACTGAACCAACAAGAAGAACAGCGATACATAGGATTGTGTAGATGAATGCAATCAAGTTCCAGCGTTGTTCTGATGATGTATTCATGTGTAGGAAATACACAAGCTGTACAAGCACCTGAGCAACCGCTGTAATTGCGATTACAGTCATTAAAATACCACGACTAAAACCACCCGCCATCACCATTCCAAAAGGAATGATGGTGAGGACAACAGACAGGATGAAACCAACCGTGTACTGTTTGAAATTACCGTGTGATGCACCTGCGGCATTATGGTCATGACCACTCATTAGAGAACTCCCATTAAGTAAACGACGCTGAATACACAGATCCAAACGATGTCAAGGAAGTGCCAGAACAAGCTTAAGCAAGCAAGACGACGTGTATTCGGTAGTGTCAAACCATTCTTCTTGATTTGATACATAAGCACGAGCATCCAAACTAAACCAGAAGTTACGTGGATACCGTGTGTACCAACTAAAGTAAAGAATGCTGATAAGAACGCACTATGAGTTGGACCATGGCCAGCATGTACAAGGTGCTGGAATTCATAAATTTCCATCCCAATGAACGTTGCACCAAATAAGAAAGTAACAAACAACCAAGCAATCACTTGATTAACGTTCTTTTTATAAGATGCAAGAACAGCGAATCCAAATGTTACCGAAGAGATCAAAAGGGCAAAGGTCTCAGTTAAAACAAAACCTAAAGAATCACCAAAAAGATCTTTCGCACTTGGAGTACCAGGCGGAATATGACTGCTTAATACAGCGAACGCAATGAAGAGTGATCCGAAAAGAATCAAGTCACTCATCAAATATGTCCAGAAACCAAAGACCGTTAAGTCTGTGTCATCGTGTTCGTGATGACCGTCATGACCGTGGTTGTCGTGATGAAGTACTTCAGCCATTTCCTTAGTCCTTCTTCAAGTGTTTTTCAAGTAACGCATAGCGTTCATTTTCAATACGTTCAACTTCTGCAGCAGGTACGTAGTAATCAACATTCTTAGTGAATGAGCTTACTATCAAGCTAACAACTGAAGCAACGAAAGAAACAACTACAAGCCACCAAATATGCCAGATCAATGCAAAACCAAGAACAGTAATGAACATTGCAATGATGAAACCAGCTGCACGATTAGTCGGCATATGGATATCTTCATATTTAGTATCGCGTGCGTAAGCTACACCATTTTCTTTATCTGTCCAGAAGCGGTCGATACCGTCAGCTGCTGGTAGATGTGCAAAGTTATAGAATGGAGCAGGAGATGAGGTAGCCCATTCAAATGTACGACCATCCCATGGATCGCCTGTGTAGTCCATATTTTGATGACGTTGTAAGAAACCAACGATAATCTGCATAAGGAAACAAGCAATACCGATAGCAATCAATACTGCACCGAACAATGCAATTGCTAAGTATGGATCCCATTCAGGGTTGTCATATGTATTCAAACGACGTGTCATACCCATGAAGCCAAGGATATAAAGAGGCATGAATGCAAAGTAGAAACCAATAAACCAGAACCAGAACGCAGCTTTACCCCAAGCTTCATTGAGTTTCCAACCAAACATTTTCGGCCAGTAGAAGATGATGCCGGCAAACATACCAAACACCACACCACCGATAATTACGTTATGGAAGTGAGCAATCAAGAAGAGTGAGTTGTGTACAAGGAAGTCCGCAGGTGGAACAGCCATAAGTACACCAGTCAAACCACCGATACCAAAAGTCACAAGGAAGCCAAGTGTCCAAAGCATCGGGGTAGTATAAGTAATGCGTCCCTTATACATTGTGAATAACCAAGAGAAGATTTTCACACCTGTAGGAATCGCAATAACCATCGTCATAATACCGAAGAATGCGTTAACGTTTGCACCCGCACCCATGGTAAAGAAGTGGTGAAGCCATACAACGAACGCAAGTACAGTAATTGCGATAGTTGCATATACCATTGATTTGTAACCGAACAACGTCTTACGAGAGAAAGTTGCAACGATTTCTGAGTATAGACCAAATGCTGGTAATACTAAGATGTAAACTTCTGGGTGACCCCAAGTCCAAATCAAGTTCACATAAAGCATTGGGCTACCGCCAAGCTCATTTGTGAAGAAGTGGAAACCGAAGTAACGGTCTAATGTCAACATTGCAAGCGTACCTGTTAATACAGGGAAAGATGCAATGATTAACACAGCTGTACAGAGTGATGTCCAAGTAAAAATTGGCATGTCCATTAATTTCATGCCAGGTGCACGCATTTTAATAATGGTAACGAAGAAGTTAACACCAGATAAAAGCGTACCTAAACCTGAAACTTGCAGTGCCCAAATGTAGTAGTCAACACCTACACCAGGAGAATATTCGATGCCAGATAGAGGTGGATAAGCCATCCAACCTGTCGCAGCGAATTCACCTAACGCTAGTGAAGCCATCATCAACCCAGCAGCACCAGCAAATAACCAGAAACTTAGTGAGTTCAATAATGGGAATGCAACGTCACGAGCACCAATTTGTAGCGGTACTGAGATGTTCATCATACCTACAACAAGACCCATTGCCACGAAGAAGATCATGATTACACCATGTGCGGTAAAAATCTGATCGTAGTGTTCTGGGTGTAGGTAACCTTCACCACCGCCTTTAGCGAGGAAAAGTTGTAAACGCATCATGATTGCATCAGCGAAACCACGCAATAGCATGATTACAGATACAATGATATACATAATACCGATTTTTTTATGGTCTACTGATGTGAACCATTCGTTCCACAGATAGCCCCATTTTTTGAAATAAGTAATACCAGCAACAAGCGCGATACCACCTAAAACCATCATTGCAACTGTGACCAACACGATCGGATCGTGCGGAATTGCATCAAGTCCTAACTTTCCAAACATGTCTTATTCCTCTGCAGAAGCTGTGGCATGTTCATCATTGGTATGAGTTGCTTCAGTTGCATGCTCAGCAGGAGCTGAGTGGTCTGCACCATGATAGTTGCTCATATAATGATTGATAACAGATTCGAATAATTTAGGCTCAACTGAAGAATAATAAGTCACAGGATGTGGCTCTGTAGGGTAAGGCTTCATTTCTTCAGCCTCTTGCTTTTCTTCTGGAGTCTTTGCTTTTGCTACAAGTGCTTCGATCTGATATTTAGAACGATTGCCATCTTTAAGAGTCGCTAATTCAGCTTGGTCAAGTGTACCTTTTTGAATTGCTTCAGCATTGATACTTGTACCATTACCCGCTTTAACAGCTTCTACCCACTGTGCAAACTCTGGTTCAGTTACACTATGTGCCTTGAAGCGCATTTGTGAGAAACCATAACCTGAATAGTTAGCTGAGAAACCACGGAATACACCTGGTTCGTCTGCTAAAAGGTGAAGATGAGTCTGCATACCCGCCATAGCGTAGATCTGACCACCTAACTGTGGGATGAAGAACGAGTTCATCGTAAAGTTAGAAGTAATCTTAAAGCTTACAGGCGTTTTTTCTGGGAAGCGTACTTCGTTTACCGTTGCAATGTTTTGCTCAGGATAGATAAAAATCCATTTGAATTGTTCAGCGATGGCTTGAACAGTTAAAGGCGCTTTATCTGACTCTAACGGACGGTAAGGGTCGTACTTGTGGGAACCCCACCAAGTTAACCAAGCTAAAATACCAATAATAATGACAGGAACACCCCAAACAACGATCTCAATTGTCGTAGAGTGTGCCCAAGTAGGTTTATAGTCTGCATCTTTATTCGATGCGCGATATTGCCAACCAAACCATAATGCCATGATAATTGATGGAATTACCACCAAAAGCATTAGATAGATCGCAGTCATCATGAGGTCACTTTGACCTTGACCAACTGGACCTTTATTGTTTAGTAGTACCATATCACCGCCACACCCAGTCAAGAGTGCAGCCATCGTTGATAAAGACAATACAGCTAAAATCGTTTGTCTCATTTTACAACCTCGGTGAAGAGTCCCATTCCCTAATTAAATTATGGGATAGCGATTAAAGTGTCGCATGATTGATAAGAATTTTTTGTGAAATGCTTGTCAATTATCCGACACCGCTACGTTGTAGGGCATTATGCCTCATATTGAAAAACTAAGCTACTGATAAAGTACGCTGAAATGCTTGTTTTCAAACCCGATTTATCTTGTAGGGATTCGGGTTCAGTTGTTATTTTTCTCTATAGATATCAATTTAATATATAAAAAAAGAGGAGTAAATCCCACTACTGTCCCATAGTTTGCTTTAAATAAAAAAACCTGAGTCTAAATAGTTAAAATATGAGTGCAAACAAACACTTTAACTATAAAGGACTCAGGTTTTGT
>NZ_KB849655.1:519079-666568 GCF_000368765.1 Acinetobacter junii CIP 64.5 | reverse complement strand
ATGCCAAGAAAAGAGGCGCACCTGAATTATTAAGACGTATAGAGTTTTATGATACAGATAAGAAAAGAACATTCGAATTTCTGAGCAACAACTTTCATCTGGCAGCATCCACCATTGCTGCAATTTATAAAGACCGCTGGAAGATTGAGTTATTCTTTAAAGCCATCAAGCAGAATTTAAAACTGAAGTCATTTCTAGGTCGAAGCCGCAATGCGATACAAACGCAAATATGGATTGCATTAATTGCCTATTTGCTGGTGAACTTCGCTAAACACATGGCACAAGAAGGATGGAGTGTTCAGCGTTTACTGAGAATTATTCAGGTCAATTTATTTGAAAGGAAACTTTTAAGGTCACTCTTTGTGCCTGATAAAAAATGGCGAAAACAAGAAGAACCTCAATTGAGGTTCTTCTTGTGATATTTGTGGGACAGCAGTGGAGTAAATCCTCTTTTTTATATCTTCACTTATTTATTGCTTTACGACTTTCGTTTTGGCTATTTTATCATGCAAAGTTTGACGTTTTTTGTTCAACATGAAGAATCCATAATCAATAATTGTGATAAAAGGCATAAATAGTAGATTCAGAATGATGAAAAGTATGCTTCTCACCCAGAAAGCACGAATTGTACTTACATTTGTGGTTGTCTCAGCATCTACGATTTTGATTTTGGCAATTTTCTTTCCAAGACTTTGACCTGATTTTGCAATCATGAATGCTTGTAACATCAACATGATAATAAGATATGCAAAAATACTGATCCATGCTTCATTTGGAATTAATTGAATAAGTTGTTGTTGCAGTTCAACAGCTTTACTAGATGCTACGTCTGTAGCCTGTAATTGTTTTTGAATTTCAAACAATTGAGTGTATTGGCTTTGATCAAAAAAGAAAGAGGGAATTGCTGCCATCGGTAGCCATAGCATTAGATCAAATATTTTTGCCAACGCACGCGACGCAAATGACGCCAGTTCAAAATTATCAGACTTCGTTTCAAGTTTAATTTTGAAGCTTGAATTTTCAGCTTCATTTTTAATTGGTGTATTAAAAGTTGAATAACCTACAGGTTCGTATACAAGTTTGCCTTGAGTTAATTCTCCAAGAGTTTTCCATTCAGTCATACCTTCATGCCATGCTAAGTCAGTAAGTAAAACTTGTTGACTTGCGAGCATTTGGTTTACTTGTTCTAAACTGTAAGGTCCAGCTTGTTGATTGTTACGAGCCAAGTAAATTTGCATAATTTTAAAATCTCAAGAACTAAAGATGAAAAAAGACCCTACGAAAGAGGGTCTTTTTCTAATAAAGATTAAGCCTTTTTGATCTGCTCTTCTGCAAGGAAGAACCAAGTATCAAGTACTGAGTCTGGGTTCAATGACACCGATTCAATACCTTGTTCCATTAACCATTTAGCAAGATCAGGATGGTCAGATGGGCCTTGACCACAAATACCAACGTATTTGCCTGCTTTGCGACAAGCATGAATTGCCATTGAAAGAAGCGCTTTAACTGCTGCATCACGTTCATCAAACAAGTGAGAAACAATACCCGAATCACGATCTAAACCTAGTGTTAACTGCGTTAAATCGTTTGAACCTATAGAGAAACCATCGAAATGTTCAAGGAATTGTTCAGCCAATAAAGCATTGGTTGGTAATTCACACATCATGATGATTTTTAAACCATTCTCACCACGTTTTAAGCCGTTTTGAGCAAGTAATTCGATAACACGTTTTGCTTCAGAAACTGTACGAACAAATGGAATCATGATCTGTACGTTAGTTAAGCCCATTTCATCACGCACTTTTTTCAATGCGCGACATTCAAGCTCGAAACAATCACGGAAGTTATCTGATACATAACGACTTGCACCACGGAAGCCCAACATCGGGTTTTCTTCCTCTGGTTCGTATAATTTACCACCAATTAAGTTTGCGTATTCATTTGATTTGAAATCAGACATACGAACAATGACTGGTTTTTCCGCAAATGCAGCTGCAAGAGTTGAAATACCTTCAACTAATTTTTCAACATAGAACTCAATCGGAGAGGTGTAGCCAGCAGTTCGTGTCATCACTGCTGCACGTGTTTCGCGTGGCAAACTTTCAATATTTAATAAAGCTTTAGGGTGGACGCCAATCATTCGGTTAATAATGAACTCAAGACGTGCAAGACCGATACCTTCATTTGGAATTTGTGCAAAGTCAAATGCACGGTCTGGATTACCAACGTTCATCATAATTTTGAACGGTAGTTTTGGCATAGAATGAATTGAGTTACGTTGAACTTCAAAGTCTAACGCACCTTCGTAAATAAAGCCTGTATCACCTTCAGCACAAGAAACAGTGACTTCTTGACCATCAGTTAATACTTCTGTTGCATTTCCACAGCCAACAATTGCAGGTACACCAAGTTCACGAGCAATAATGGCTGCGTGACATGTACGACCACCACGGTTAGTTACAATCGCCGCAGCACGTTTCATTACTGGTTCCCAGTCTGGGTCAGTCATGTCAGATACAAGTACATCACCGTCTTGTACTTTATCCATTTCTTTAATCGAAGTTACGACACGAACTTTACCTGAACCGATGCGTTGACCAATAGAACGACCTTCACAGATAACTGTACCGCGTTGTTTTAACAGGTAACGTTCCATTGTGCCGACATTTTGGCGACTTTTTACGGTTTCTGGACGTGCTTGAACGATGTAGATTTGACCATCATCACCATCTTTTGCCCACTCGATATCCATCGGTGAACCGTAGTGTTGTTCAATGATTAATGCTTGTTTTGCAAGTTCATGAAGCTCATGATCATTTAATGCGAATTGTTGGCGTTCAGGTTTTTCTACATCAACCACAACAACAGATTTACCCGCAGAACCTTCTTCACCATAAATCATTTTTTGGTGTTTAGAACCAAGATTACGACGTAATACTGCATGTTTGCCATTGTTTAAAAGTGGCTTAGATAAGTAGAACTCGTCAGGGTTAACTGCACCCTGTACAACCATTTCACCCAAACCATAAGAAGCTGTAATGAATACAACATCACGGAAACCAGATTCTGTATCAAGTGTAAACATAACACCAGCAGCACCAGTTTCAGAACGAACCATACGTTGAACACCAGCTGAAAGCGCAACAACACTGTGTTCAAAGCCTTGGTGTACACGATATGCAATCGCACGATCGTTATATAAAGATGCAAAAACTTCTTTAATCGCGATCAGGATATTATCGATACCACGAATATTTAAGAAAGTTTCTTGTTGACCTGCAAATGATGCGTCAGGTAAATCTTCTGCAGTTGCAGAAGAGCGTACAGCTACAGCGATGTCTGGATTACCGTTTGAAAGTACTGCAAATGCCTCGCGGATTTCTTTTTCTAGTGCGGCGGTCAGTGGAGTATCAACAATCCATTTACGGATTTTTGCACCAGTCTCAGCAAGTGCGATTACATCATCTACATTAAGTTGTGCAAGTTCAGCCTGAATACGAGCGTTTAAACCGCTTTGATCCAAGAACTCACGATAGGCAGCAGCAGTTGTTGCGAAGCCACCAGGTACCGATACACCAGCATTGGATAAATGGCTGATCATTTCACCCAAAGATGAGTTTTTCCCACCTACGAGTTCGACATCGTGTTTCCCTAATTTTTCCAGACCGATTACGCGCGCTTCCAAAGTATTTACTCCACTTTTTTTGCAGTATGAATGACCATCATTGGTATGAAATTATACGAAAGTGCCTAGATTAACCGTTTTACTAAGCGACAGTCATGTTAGATGAGTTTACTATAAAGATTATAGAGCACTAAGACAAATGTTTAAGGAGAATTTTGATGCCCGTAAGTAAAGAAATTAAACGGAGCGTATATTTTATTTCAGACGGTACAGCGATTACAGCTGAAACCCTTGGGCATTCACTACTTGCTCAATTTCCGAACGTTGATTTTGACATTCATATTATGCCTTATATCACCACTGAAGAAGCTGCGATGAACGTTGTTGCTGAGATCAATGCTTGTCAAAATAGAGACGGTTCTTTGCCCCTTGTTTTTGACACTTTGGTTGATCCACATGTTCGTGAAATCATCAACACAGCAAAAGCTGTAAATTTGGATGTTTTTGAAGGCTTAATCAGTAAATTATCTGATGAGCTTGGGACACCACCAACGACTTTAGTTGGTCAAACACATGCAGTAACGGATTCTGAATATTATAAGGCTCGTATTGATGCGGTTCACTTTGCGCTAGACAATGATGATGGTGCAAGAACTCGACATTACGATAAAGCAGATATTATTTTGATCGGAGTATCTCGTTCAGGGAAAACACCGACTTCAATTTACCTTTCTCTGCAATTTGGTATTCGTGTTGCGAATTATCCTCTCACAGAAGAAGATTTGGATGACAATCGTTTGCCTAAAATTCTCAAAGAACATAAGAATAAATTGTTTGGCTTAATGATCGATGCTGAGCGTTTGGTTGCGATTCGCAATGAACGTAAAGCGAATAGTCGTTATTCGAGTTTTAGTCAATGCCAAATGGAGTTGCGTGCGATTGAAGGTATTTATATTTCTGAAGGGATTAAATACTTAAATGTGACTGAAATGTCGATTGAGGAAATTTCAACGCGTGTTTTACAGATGACGGGTTTAAAACGCCGTATTGGATAAAATGAATGTTTATTGAGTATAGATAAAAAATCTATACTCAAATTTCTAATAAGAAAAACGGATAGATAAAATGAAAAACATCTTCATTTTTATTGCATTAATATTTAGCTCAATTATTCATGCCGAGACTTTAGCCCAGTTTGAAAGTAGGGTAGTTAAAAATTATAAAGACAAATCTTTTTATGATGTGAATCAGTCAATAGAGACTGAGATAGTGGCTAAAATTCAAAACGATAAAACAAGCTTTAGTTACTCTTTTCCTGCATTTCAAGATCACTATAATTTGAGAACACATTATTCTCCTGACAAAAAAATAAAATTTTATACCTTCGATATCGGTGGAGGAGGAACAATGGGGGAGTTTTCTTCTTATTCACAAACACTTATTTACGGAAAGAATGTAGTTACTCCCATTGAGACTGGTTTCATTTTGGATGTTAAACAAAGTTTGTTGAACAAACAGCCAATTTATTTGATTGAGAGTTATTATAAAGGAAGCAGTTGTGTTGGAACATATGTTATTCAAAGCTTTAAATTGTTAGCATCAGGGGAGTTGGAGCTTACAAAGATTTTTCAAACCAAGAAATCGTTGTTGGATCAAATTACAGTTGATTATGATTGTAATCATCATATGGGCAGCAGTGACACGCCTGAATATATTCGTATCAGTAAAGACTTGAGTACCATAGATATTCTTTTATTAAACCAAAATTTCAAACCACTAAATAAGTATTTAAGATATGTCAAAAAAGATCCAGCTTATCAATATTTGGGTACAGTGAAGTAAGTATTTTTCTAAGTCATACTTACTTCATAATCTAAAGTACTTAACTGTGTTTAATTTCCATCAGTAGGCTAAAGTTGTCTAAACGTTTTTGGGTATCGTATATATCACACGTGAAAATAAACTCATCAACATCATATTGTTGGATAATTTTACTTAGGCCCGCTTGAACAGTATCTTTCGAACCAATTTGAGCCATCGCATAAAAGTTTTGTATAGCTAGTTGTTCAGCGCTACTTGCAAGGCCTTCAGTCGATTTAACAGGAGGTTTAAGTTTTAAACTATCACCACGAATCAAGTTTAAAATACGTTGATAAGAACTAGTTGCTAAATATTGGGCCTCCTCATCCGTAGATGCAACAACAGTTGGAATACCCATTGATACATACGGTTGATCAAGATATTCAGAAGCTTGGAAATTGTCGCGATAAAGTTGAATAGCTTGTCCTAGCATGCGTGGAGCAAAATGTGATGCAAAAGAATAAGGAAGCCCAAGTTTCGCTGCTAACTGAGCACTAAATAGACTCGAACCCAATAACCAAACGGGCACATGAGTATTTTGTCCAGGTGTGGCAATAATTTTTTGATTGGGTTGAGGCGCTTTGAAATATTGTAGTATTTCTAATACATCCTGAGGAAATTGGTCCTCAGTCTCTTGGCGACCACGTCGAAGTGCTCGCATAGTTAAAGGGTCTGTGCCAGGCGCACGACCTAAGCCTAAATCAAATCGATTGGGGTAAAGTGTTGCTAGGGTACCAAACTGTTCAGCCACAATGAGTGGTGCATGATTAGGCAGCATAATGCCACCAGAGCCTAAACGAATATGTTGCGTGTGTGCGGCGATAAAACCTAAAAGAACAGCGGTAGCGGAACTTGCGATACCATCCATATTATGGTGCTCAGCTAGCCAAAAACGTTCATAATTTAGTTGCTCTACATGTTGTGCGAGTTCAAGTGCATGGTGAAGTGAAAACTCAATACTTTTATCTTCGCGAACAGGTGCCAGCTCCAAAACTGAAAACTTTATCTCTTGTAATGATTTCATCGATATAACCTAAAACAATATATCGGAATAATACGATATATTGTTTTTTATGTATATCGAAATTTTTCGATATATTATCTCAATAATAAAAAAAGCACCCGAAGGTGCTCATATTAAATATTTAAAATCAACGATTTTTGTACCAACCACGGTGTAAACCATTGTCGTGACGGTATTTGTAACGAGAGTTGTAATAACGTCTATCATCGTATGAGCGACGATTTTCATAGCGGTCATCATATCTACGATTGTCTAGATCACGATCTTGACCTACTTTTTGACCTAAAACAGCACCACCTGCAGCACCCAGAGCAGCACCTACATAACCGCCATTGGTTCCTGCTACATTACGTCCTACAGTATAACCACCTACACCACCTAATCCTCCACCAATAGCAGCTTCAGTTCGATCGCGTTTATTACTTGACGCGGCTGCACCACCTGCACCACCAATCGCTGAACCAATCATAGCTCCAGTATTGCCACCGAGTTGTTGACCGATTGCAGTTCCAACAACACTACCCAGTGCTGAAGTCGCGGCAACACGAGTTGAATTATCCGCATGAGCAACAGACAGCATAGATGAGGTTGCAATAATAGTACTGTATAACCAAATTTTAGATTTCATACTGAGACTCCTTGTCCATTTTTTGGGACAATATTTTTGCTTGAAACAAATGTAACAAGAATTTTGAGCCAAAATATGGAGTGCAAGCCTCAGAGTTTGATTCTTTTAGAAGGGTTTTGTATTGCTTGTATTACAAATGGAGAAATTGTGAAGATTGCCTATATCGGATATACATACAGTTCAACATACAGCAGTATGGGTAAGGAATAGAGTACAATAAACGGAGTTTTTGATCGGATTTAAAAGATGTTGTTGGAAAAAATTTTGCAATCGCAAGGGTTTGGTTCTCGAAAATACTGTCAACAAATTATCAAAAATGGTTCAGTGACGATTGAAAACCAAATTTGTGATAATCCGAAGCAAAATTTCCCAACAGAACATTTAAGTTTTGAAGTTTTTGGCGAAGAGTATTTATTTCGCGAGAATGTTTATATCGTGTTAAATAAACCTAAAGGTTATGAGTGTTCTCACCAAGCAACGCATCATAAAAGCGTATTCAGTTTATTTCCCGAAATTCTTCTACATCGTGGTATTCAATGTGTTGGGCGGTTAGATCAGGATACAACAGGATTATTATTATTAACTGATGATGGTCAATATTTGCAAGCTTTGACCAATCCGCGTAGACATGTTCCAAAAGTTTATCATGTCACAACATCAGACCCTATTACACTAGAGCAAAAACAGGCTTTAGAACAAGGTGTTGAGCTGAGAAATGAAAAAGGAATTTACGCTGCTACGGATGTTCATTTATTTTCTGAACATCAGCTTTCTATGACGATTCACCAAGGCGTCTATCATCAAGTTAAGCGAATGTTAGCTGCAGTTGGCAATAAGGTGGAAGATTTACATCGTCATCAAGTTGGTTTATTTGAATTGCCAAAAATTCCAGAGGGTGAGTGGCTGTATTTATCTTCTACACAAAAACAGCTTAGTCATAATATTGCACTGGAAAAGTAATTATTTGAGGAAGCAATGAAAGGTGTTGAACTCATCATCACGCATAAAACCCATTTGCTCATAAAGTCGATGAGATTCAATATTATTTTTTTGAGTTTCTAAACTAATGCGTAAAGCATTTTCGTGTCTTGCAAATAAAATAGCGGTGTCGATGAGTTGTTTTGCCGAACCTTGTTTACGGTAGGATGGGGTTACATAGACATCATCCAAAATATAGTAGGTTTCACAAGCAACTGATGAGAACGCAAGATAAAGTAAGACAAATCCTGTAAAGACATTATCTTTTACGTGAATAAAGATAACACTTTCTTTATTGTCAAATCGGTGCTTCAAAAATTGGTAGGATTGCTTAATGTTTGCAGAGGCACCATAAAATTGACGATATTCATCAAATAAAACAGCAAGTTGTTCTAGGTCTTCGCGTGTTGCTCTCTTGACAATCATTCCTAAATCCTTGAGTTATAATTTTATTTGGATTGTCAGAATATCTAAAAAGATTCAGCTTAAAAATTAAAAACTTGTTTAAAAATGCAACATTGTTAACTTTTGTCACTTTCACCAAGCAAAGCATTTAGTTCTTCAAACAAATCTTCATGGTCATCTTCTAAGTCTGTAGATGTTGAATGATCAGCGGTTGTAGCATTTTTTGATTTTCTTAATTTCAGTAACTGTTCCATGTTGATGTTTTGGTTTTCAATCGCAAACGGGATAGATTTTGTCAAAACTACTTGTTTGAAGAAAAGTCGAACTGCTTGAGCAGGGGAGATACCTAACTGCTTAAAAACAGCAAAAGCTTGTTTCTTTTCCTGTGAATCAAGACGAACCTGATAAACTTCTGTTTTTCTCATGAAAAATATGACCAAATATTTTTTAATTATCGCTAGGTATTTTAAACGATCAAAAGCTAATTTCAATCGTTTTGAGTTGAAATAATGCTTTTTTTGTCATTACGTCATACTTACAATGTCAATTCATGGTTGGATCTAAAAATTCTTTGTAAATTACTGATCGGATCAATAAAACTAATTTCTTTTGCTAACAGTTGAAGTGGATGATTAAAGTCATCGTCTGCTTTATGTAGTACGGTTGGATAAAAAGGATCATTTAGAATAGGAATATTTAGATGATTGAGATGCACCCGAAGTTGGTGTTGTTTTCCAGTTTTGGGTGAAAGTTGATATTTAGCATGTTGGAAATTGTGTTCAAGTAATTCTATAAATGTTTCAGTATTTGCTGTTTTGTCATAGTTCACTCGCATGGTATAGAAAGGATGACCTTTTTCCATGTGTAATTCCAAAGACATTGGAAATTTGATTTCTGGTCGATATGCAGCGATAGCATGATAAGTTTTTTGTACTTTTCGTTCGGCAAAAAGTTGCTGATAGATTCCGCGTGATTCTGCTTTCTTACAGAAAAGCACTACGCCTGCAGTTTCACGATCAAGTCGATGTATTGGTGTTAGTTCAGCATATCCCGTTTGTTTTTTTAGTCTTACCAATAATGTTTCTTGAACGTATTGACCTGTTGGAGACATCGTCAGGAAATGTGGTTTATCCACGACAAGCAAATGTTCATCTTCAAATAGAATTTGATGCTCAAATGGCACATGTATTTCATGTGCCAGAAAACGATAATAGAAAATAAAAGTATTGGGCGTATATCTATCCTGGATACTTAATTTCATACCGTCTGAGGCATAAATTAATCCATCCTCAAAGCGTTGTTGCCACTCTATTGCTTGTATATGAGGGAATTGAACACATAAGTATTCAAAAATAGTCAATTCAGAGACATCATTGGGTAGAAAGACTTTACTGGCACTAACACCATTTATTAACGGAGGAGTAAATAGTGATTTTGCTGCTTTCATCATAAGATATTAAAGTAGGTAATTTAAACTGAAGGATGTGGGTAGATATTGTGTTTATTTTTAATGCTGTCATAGCATTCAATACACACTACTGCCATTTGGTTGAAATTACGAAATACATCAGTCATTTCTTGTTCTTGTGTAAAAACATATTCACATGCTAAACACCAACCTTGAGGATTGGTTCGATCTGAAACGTTTTCAATAAATCCTAATGGATGTCCATGATTTTGAACTAAATGCCCACATATGACAGCAGCATAGTTTTGACCGTGGCATGCACAGTCAATTAATAAAGCTTCAGAAGACATATTGATCCTTTAATTTTTGAGATCATAATTGCATTAAAATGTAGCAGCTTTTCTTTACGGATTAGGCTTTAAAGCAGGGCAATGTTATCATAGCTGCCATCCCAATTTTGTTTTATTTGCCATGTCGTATTCAGTGAAATTTACCCTAAATCATGAACAAGACACTCAACGTTTTGCACAAGTCTTATCTCAGCAGATTCGTTCAGGCATTATTTATTTGATTGGTGATCTAGGTGCTGGTAAAACGACTTTCACACGCTACTTTCTTCAGAGTTTGGGGCATCAAGGCTCAGTAAAAAGCCCGACATATACATTGGTTGAGCCTTACACCATCAATGGTCAAGAAGTTTTCCATTTTGATTTATACCGATTAGATGATCCATATGAATTAGAGTTAATGGGTATTAGAGATTATCTTGAAACACCAAATGGGTTATTTTTATTTGAATGGCCATCAAAAGGTGGTGATGAAATTCCACAGGCTGATGTTGTTATTGATATACAAAAATCAGATGATGAGTTAACTCGTTTTGTGACATTAGATGTAAATTCACAGCAGCTAGCCGATACTTTGCAGGAACAATTGCATGGTGCATGATTCAATACGTCGTATTCATACTCTTGATGCCGCACTAGCGAACCAAATTGCGGCAGGTGAGGTAATTGAGCGTCCTTCATCTGTAGTAAAAGAATTATTAGAAAACTCAATTGATGCTGGTGCGACTGAGTTGATTATTCGCGTAGCTCAAGGTGGCTCAACACTGATAGAAATCATAGATAATGGTCATGGTATTCATTCAGATGATTTACCTTTGGCTGTAATGCGCCATGCTACGAGTAAAATTAAAACTTCTGAAGATCTTCATGCAATTGTCAGTTTAGGTTTTCGTGGGGAAGCGCTTGCATCGATTGCTGCGGTGTCACGTTTAACATTAACCAGTAGTCAAGATGATCAAGGAATTGGCTATCAGGTTGAAGTGAATGGTACTGCGTTTGATCATCAACAAGTTCAAGCTGTCGCTGCACAGAAAGGAACACATATTCGTGTGCAAGATTTATTTTTTAATGTACCTGCGCGCCGTAAGTTTTTAAAGAAACCAAGTACTGAATTTGGTCATATTGAAGAAATAGTTCGCCGTTTGGCTCTGACTCATTTTGATATTCGTTTTGTTTTAGAACACAACGACAATATTCGCCTGAATTTACCCGTCGCAGATAGTGGAGAGTTACGCTATCAACGTGTTCAACAACTATTAGGTCAACAATTCATTCAAAATGCGTATTGGATAGATGCTGAAAGTATCAATATGCGTTTGTCAGGTTGGTTGGGTCATCCATCTGATGCACGTGCTCAAGCAGACTTGCAATATGTGTATGTAAATGGTCGTATTGTAAAAGATAAAACAATTTCACATGCTTTAAGAATGGCTTATGACGGGATTTTGCATGGTCATCAGCATTCTTCGTACTTACTTTTTTTAGAAGTTGATCCAGAAAATATTGATGTAAATGTACATCCAACGAAGCATGAAATACGGTTTTTGAATCAGCGTGAAGTTCACGAGTTTGTGCGACACTATGCAAAAGAAACTTTGTCACAATTTCAAACTGCAAGTGCTGATTTATCCCAAGCGATGAAAGTGGAGGAATCCACAACAAATTTTAATTACCAATCGCAACCTAAGTACCAAGAACAATTTAATTTACATCGTAATCATGTTGAAACTGAATTCTCAATAAATGATCAAAATCAGATTTCAACTGATTTACTTACAGAGTTTAATCAAAGTCGTCCACAAGCTGTGCAATATAATTCAGTACCGCAAGAACCAAGTTACAATGGTTCATTTCAACTCAATAACGCACTAAAAACTTATCTTGCTCCTTTACGAGATGAGAAAACATCATTTGAGCATGAAGATACTTCATCTGTGAAAAATGGTGACCTAGAGGGATTTAAAACTCGAGTAGACGAATTTCCACTCGGTATCGCAATTGCACAGCTTCATGGAATCTATATATTAGCTCAGAATACTGAGGGTTTAATTATTGTTGATATGCATGCCGCGCATGAACGTATTTTGCTGCAACAAATGAAATCAGCATGGGATAAACCTGAATTTTGGACATCACAGCAACTCTTAATTCCAAAAGTTGTTTCTATAACCCGTATGCAAGCCGTGCGAATTGAAGAATTACAATCTCAATTACAGCGTTTGGGTTTAGAAATTAATCAATATGGTGATGAGCAAGTGATTGTGCGTGGCGTACCTGCCATTTTACAAAAAGCTGACTTTGATCGTCTGATTCCAGAGCTGTTAAATGATCTTGATCCAAATGATGAAGCAAGAGGCTTATTGCAAAAACGTGATGAACTTTTAGCAGGAATGGCATGTCATGGTGCTGTTCGTGCACATCGTCAATTGAGTTTATCAGAGATGAATGCTTTATTACGTCAAATGGAACAAACTGAGTTTGCCAGTCAATGCAACCATGGTCGTCCAACGTGGCGTGCATTCCCACTTCACCAACTAGATAAATTATTTGCTCGAGGAGAGTAGTTCTACATGTCAAATCAATTGCCCGTCATCAATTTAATGGGGCCTACCGCAAGTGGTAAAACAGCATTGGCATGTGAACTTTATGAGCGTGGAAATTTTGAACTTATTTCAGTCGATTCAGCTTTAGTTTATAAAGACATGGATATTGGTACTGCAAAACCAACTAAAGAAGAGCAGGAACAATATCCTCATCATTTGATTGATATTATTACACCATTAGAAGTTTATTCTGCAGCGCAATTCGTCGAGGATGTATGTCCACTGATTGATGATATGCACAAGAGAGGCAAGACCCCGATTTTAGTGGGTGGCACGATGCTTTATTTCAAAGCATTGCTGGAAGGGCTTGCAGATAACTTACCTAATGCAGATGCGAAAACGCGGGAAGAAATCGTAGCAAAAGCGGAACAAGAAGGCTGGCAAGCAGTTTATGATGAATTAGTTGCAGTTGATCCCATTGCGGGGCAGAAATTTAAAGTCTCGGATAAACAACGCATTATTCGTGCGCTCGAGGTGTATAGATTAACTGGCGAGCCGATAACAAAACTACAAGCAGAACAACCTAAAAATCAACCATACCGTTACACTTTTCATAACTACGCTTTGATGCCTGATCGGTTAGAATTACATAAACGCATTGAGCAAAGATTGTGCAAAATGTGGGATATTGGTTTTTTGAATGAAGTGGAGGAGCTAATTGTTAAATACGATTTAAATGACAATTTACCATCCATGCGGTCTGTTGGTTATCGTCAAGCTTTAGATTTTTTATTAAAAAGTGACTTAAGTCTCAAAAATAAAGTAGAAATGGAGAACAAAGCGCTATTTGCGACACGGCAACTTGCCAAACGTCAATACACTTGGTTACGTTCTTTGCAAGAAATACACGATTTTAAAACTTACGTGACGATAAAGCAGGCGAAAGAAGACTTGCGAAACTTCTTTGGATAAAGCAAAATTCGCTGGCTGTCTTTTTATAATTTTTAGTTGAAAAATAAAGATAGTTTTTTTGCGCTGATTTAAAATTTTTTTTGGAGTTAAAAATGTCTAAAGGTCAAACTTTACAAGATCCGTTCTTAAATTCTCTCCGTAAAGAACGTATTCCAGTTTCTATTTTCCTTGTGAACGGTATTAAATTGCAGGGGCATATTGAGTCTTTTGACCAATATGTTGTTTTGTTAAAGAACACTGTAAGCCAAATGGTTTACAAACACGCTATTTCTACAGTTGTTCCTGCGCGTAACCCTCGTCCAGCTGGTGCTCAAGGTACTGGTGGCTTCCCAGCTCAAGGTGCTACAGGTGGCTTCGGTGGTCAAGGTGCTGCTGGTGGCTTCGGTGGTCAAGGTGGCGGCTTCGGTGGTCAAGGTGGCGGCTTCGGTGGTCAAGGTGGCTTCGGTGGTCAAGGTGGCGGCTTCGGCGGTCAAGGTGGCTTCGGTGGTCAAGGCGGCTTCGGTGGTCAAGGCGGCTTTGGTAGCCAAGGTGGCTTCGGTGGTCATCAAGGTGGCTTCGATAGCGAAACTAAATTCGAAGATGGTCAAGAAGACGAAAATAATCGTTAATTGATAATGATCGTTAAGAAAATGCCAGTCTAATTTCAGACTGGCATTTTTTTGTGTTTAAAAAGTCAGAATAAATATTATGGAAATGATTATTGCCGCTGCGTGTTGCAGTGTACTGGTATCGATTTTATTAAAGTTTTTAAAGACAAAAGGGTTTGATGTCTTTCAAATGATCGCATGGAACTATTTGAGTGCAAGCATCTTGTGTTTTTATTGGTTTAAAACTGACATCACGCATATCTCAATTCAGAATACTCCTTGGTGGCTTATTTTTCTTTTAGCTATTTTACTCCCTAGCATTTTCTTATGCTTAGCTAAATCATTGCAATTTGCTGGAATTCTTAAAACTGAAATAGCCCAAAGATTATCAGTTGTACTTTCTTTACTTGCGGCCTACTTTATATTTTCAGAACAATTTAGCCAGTTAAAATTAATTGGTGTCGGTGTTGGAATAATCGCAGTGTTCGCTATTATTTTTGGACAGGCGACTGAGAAATCGCTTAAAGGCACCAGTGTAAGATCAGCGCTTTTCCTGTTAAGTGTTTGGGCTGGATATGCTGCAATTGATGTATTGCTTAAATATAGCAGTACTTTAGGGCTGCAGTTTGCAGTGACATTAAATTTAACATTTATAGCTGCATTTATTTTATCAATAGGCTATCTCGCATTTGCGCAACCAAATTGGCAACCAAAAAATATATTTATGGGTCTACTTCTTGGTGGGGTAAATTTCGCGAATATTGCCTTGTATGTAAAAGCACATATGATTTTTAAAGAGTCACCTGCAATCGTATTTGCTGGAATGAATATTCTTGTCGTCATGTTAGGTGTAGTTAGTGGCGTAGTGTTTTTTAAAGAAAAACTAACTACTTACACATGGATTGGTTTATTTGCTGGAATACTTGCGGTGCTGTGTTTAGCTAAATCAATGATGAATTAAGGGAGCTTTGACTCCCTTAAATAAAAATTATAAGCGAGTGAATACGACTTGATCTGGCAGTCGAGATTTAGGCAATTTTGCATTAAAGTCATTTTCACTACGATAACCTAGAGAAACAACAACGGATGCCTTTAAACCTTTTTCAGCTAATCCAAATTCTTGATTGATAGTATCTCGATCAAAGCCTTCCATTGGGGTTGCATCAATTCCTTCTAATCCTGCAGCGAATAGTAGTTGCCCTAGTGCAAGATAAGTTTGATTTTCCATCCAAGCAGAGAGATTTTTGAGTTCATTACGATAAAACTCAACATAGCCTTTACGAGTATCTCGTTGCCCTTGTTTTGCGGTTTCATCTTTGAAGCGACCATTTAGTTCATCTTGTTGTAGTAATTGTTCTAAGTATTCAGCGCTGATATCAGTACGAGTACAAAATACAAGAGTATGCGAAGAATTTAAAACTTTTGCTGAATTATAAATATAATTACCAGTTAGGGCCTTCGCAATTCTTTGTTTCGCCTCATCGGTTTCAG
Source organism: Acinetobacter junii CIP 64.5 (assembly GCF_000368765.1). GTDB lineage: Bacteria > Pseudomonadota > Gammaproteobacteria > Pseudomonadales > Moraxellaceae > Acinetobacter > Acinetobacter junii. The sequence continues at coordinate 650,700 of NZ_KB849655.1, read as the reverse complement.
CAATTAAAAAGTGCCAAGGCTGAATATTTACTGAAGAAGGGCTAAAACGCAGAACTTCGAGTAGTTTTTCAAATTGTTGTTGTGGAATTTTTTTCTCTGCATTATATGCCTTTGTTGCATAGCGTGTTTTGGCAGTAACTAGAACATCCATCCGTCTTTCACTCAATTAGAAATTTTAATGATTTTACTTGATATTAATTACATCGAAAGTAGCTAAATGTGATTTTTTATATAGATTTAAGTTTTACGAACGGTGAATAAGTTAGTCAAAAATATTCTACGTATTTACTCGATTAATATGACCATTTTTTGAAATCTAGCTTAAAGTTTTCTTGCTCATTAATCTCAAGTATCCAAGCCGTATCTTCACGCCAATCACCAAGGACAATACGCTTTTTATTGATAACTTCGTGAATTTCAGGGCGATGGGTATGACCGTGGATTAAGAAATCTACTTGATGAATTGCATTTTCAACGGCATGTAGATTCACATCCATAATGTCATAACTTTTTAGTTGTTTAGTTTCACTACTTTTTTTACGAAAACCATTGGCAAGTTTTTGTCTAAAATTTAAAGGTGTGCGCTTTAGAATGCCCAATAAGATTGGATTACGTATCACTTTGCGAAAACGTTGATAAGCAACATCATCGGTACATAAAGCATCGCCATGTTCGAGGCGAAACTTCCTATGATTAATTTCTAGAATATAAACATCAGGTAAAAGCGTAGCATTAAATAATGCTAAAAACTTCTTACCCAAAACAAAATCTCGATTTCCAACTTGGAAATAAACATGATTATTCGCAGCTGTAAATTCTTGTAAGGCTGTAATAATTTCATCTAGCCATGGGGCACTATAATCATCACCAATCCAAGCATTAAACCAATCACCTAAAATATAGAGTTGAGTGTTTTTATTTTTATATTCTTTTAATAAAGCCAAAAACCCTCGAACGAGTCGAGGGTGATCAGGTGACAAGTGTAAATCTGAAATAAACAGATAAGTCACAAAGAATCCTGTTGGATAAAATTATTCAGAGATAATTTTAGCAGATTCGATAACTACATTCTCTAAAGGAACATCAGCATGATAACCACGGTTACCAGTACGCACACCTTTAATTGTAGCTACAACATCCATACCTTCTACAACTTTACCAAATACTGCGTAACCCCAACCTTGTGCTGTTTTACCAGTGTGGTTTAAGAAAGAGTTATTTTTTACGTTGATAAAGAATTGAGCTGACGCAGAATGAGGAGCTTGCGTACGTGCCATAGCAATTGTGCCTTCATCGTTGCTTAAGCCGTTGTCAGCTTCATTTTCGATAGAATCACGAGTAGCTTTTTCTTTGAAGTTTTCGTCCATGCCACCGCCTTGGATCATGAAACCATCAATCACACGGTGGAAAATTACGCCGTCATAGAAACCGTCACGTACATATTCTAAGAAATTTGCAACCGTTTTTGGTGCTTTTTCAGCGTTAAGCTCAAGAACAATACGACCTTTGTTGGTGTTTAATTCGACTTGAGGAAAACTCATTACATTAATCTCCTAAACATGGGCAAATTGACCATGGGTTTTTGGTTGAGAGAAGCATAAGCAAACTGTAAACTACAAGGCAAGTAAAAAACGTTAAAATCTTTGATAAAAACCAAAGTTTGCGTTTTAATTTTCTATTTTTTAACAAGCAAGAAGTGATTTACACCTTATGAAGCCAAATGATGTTGTTTCAGAACTGCCAAAGACCCCGACGAATACTCATGCCTCTGTCGATGCTGCGCAGCAAGAACAACAGGCAGGCTTAGATTTCATTCGCCAAGTAATCACTGATGATTTAAAAGAAGGTCGTACTCAGAAAGTTGTGACACGTTTTCCACCTGAACCAAATGGTTATTTGCACATTGGTCACGTGAAAGCGATTTGTCTAAATTTCGGTATTGCCGAGGAATTTGACGGCTTATGTAATCTGCGTTTTGACGATACAAATCCTGATGCCGAAGATCAAGAATATGTAGATGGTATCGCCAATGATGTAAAATGGTTAGGTTTCGACTGGAATGGTGAACCTCGTTATGCTTCTGGCTATTTTGATCAACTTTATACATGGGCGGTTCAGCTCATTAAGCAAGGCGATGCTTATGTCGATCTGCAAACGCCTGAAGAAATTAGACTTAATCGCGGTAACTTTGTAGAGCCAGGTAAGAACTCACCTTATCGTGATGCGACCGTAGAAGAAAACTTAGCGCGTTTTGAACAAATGCGTAACGGTGAAATTCAGGAAGGTGGTGCTGTTTTACGTGCCAAAATTGATATGGCTAGCCCAAATGTTCACATGCGTGATCCGATCCTTTACCGTGTATTACATTCAGAACATCATCAAACAGGGGATAAATGGAAAATTTATCCGATGTATGATTACGCTCATCCATTATCAGATGCTATCGAAGGAATTACGCATTCTTTATGTACATTAGAGTTCCAAGATCATCGTCCATTCTATGACTGGATTATCGAAAAAGTTCACTCTGATGCAGTTCCTCGTCAGTATGAGTCTTCGCGTCTAAATGTGGATTATACGATCACCTCTAAACGTAAACTACGTAAATTGGTTGAGGGTGGTTATGTGAATGGGTGGGACGACCCACGTATGCCTACTGTTGTTGGTATGCGTCGTCGTGGTTTTACTCCAGAAGGTTTACGTGATTTCTGTAAGCGTGTAGGTGTGTCTAAAACGGATGGTATTGTTGATGTAGCAATGCTTGAATTCTGTATTCGTCAGTCATTAGAAAATACCGCAGCACGTGGAATGGCTGTATTGAATCCTCTTAAAGTGACTCTGACGAATTTAGCTGAAGAGTTAGATCTAACGCATGCCCGTCATCCAAACGTAGATATGGGTGAGCGAATTATCCCTTTAACTCGTGAAATCTATATTGATCGTAAGGATTTTGAAGAAGTCCCACCTAAAGGTTTTAAACGTTTAATTCCTGATGGCGAAGTACGCTTACGTCATGCTTATGTGATTAAATGTGATGAAGTGATTAAGGATGCGAACGGTGAAGTTATTGAACTTAAATGTTCAATTGATCCTGAAACTTTAGGTAAAAACCCTGAGGGGCGTAAAGTTAAGGGGGTTATTCATTGGGTATCAGCAACTAAAGGTGTACCTGCAGAAGTTCGAATCTATGATCGTTTGTTTACTGAAGCGGCACCTGATGCAGATGATGATTTCTTGGCAAATCTTAATCCTGAATCATTAAAAGTTGTGCAAGCTGTGATTGAACCTGCTTTAGCTCAAGCAAAGCCTGAAGATCGTTTCCAATTTGAACGAGAAGGGTATTTTGTTGCAGATCAGCATGATCATAATGCTGATAAATCTGTATTCAACCGCATTCTTGATTTGAAAGATAGTTTTAAAGTCGATAAGAAATAAGACAGCAAAAAGGGGGAATATCCCACTGCTGTCCCACAAATATCAAAAGAAGAACCTCAATTGAGGTTCTTCTTGTTTTCGCCATTTTTTATCAGGCACAAAGAGTGACCTTAAAAGTTTCCTTTCAAATAAATTGACCTGAATAATTCTCAGTAAACGCTGAACACTCCATCCTTCTTGTGCCATGTGTTTAGCGAAGTTCACCAGCAAATAGGCAATTAATGCAATCCATATTTGCGTTTGTATCGCATTGCGGCTTCGACCTAGAAATGACTTCAGTTTTAAATTCTGCTTGATGGCTTTAAAGAATAACTCAATCTTCCAGCGATCTTTATAAATTGCAGCAATGGTGGATGCTGCCAGATGAAAGTTGTTGCTCAGAAATTCGAATGTTCTTTTCTTATCTGTATCATAAAACTCTATACGTCTTAATAATTCAGGTGCGCCTCTTTTCTTGGCATACTCACTGCTCAATTCAATACATTCATCCGCAATAATCCCTTTAGTCGCTAATACGCTGCGGCTTGATTTAACTTGATAAACTGTCTTTGGGCGTAGCCGGGTTACAAAGCTGACGTTCTGAAGTGTCAACTGAGCAAACCATTGATAATCAACATATCCTTTATCAAAGACGATAATGCTACCAGCAGGAAATTTAAATGCTCTGCCTTGCACCATATCATTTTCAATACCATCCCCAAGCGCTACAAATTCAGGAATGGTATTGCTGTGATTTAAGCCAACACTGAGTTTAATACTGGCTTTGGATTCATGCACTTTTGCCCATGCGCACAATGACAGTGAAAGATCAATATGACTGGCATCTAGTGAATACAGCGGATTTTTGAATCTAAATTTATGTGCAGTTTTAGAGTTTTCACAGCGCTGAAGCAGCTGTGTGAACAATTGCTGATACAGGCTGGCGGGCTGTTCTTCGTTGAGTCTTGCTAAGGTGCTTCGCGCAATTCTCTTCGCGCCAAGATGATAGAGCTTTTCCTGCTGGGATTCGAGATTGGATTGAATGTCTCTTAAGCTTTGCCGACAAGAAAGTTGGGACATCAATATGGCAACAAACTGATCCCATGCCCAGAGTGATGCAGTTTAGCCAGACGTTCAAAATCTTGTCTTAGAATGGGTTTGAGTAATTGATGAAATACGGTATTCTGATGTGACAAAACCTGAGTCCTTTATAGTTAAAGTGTTTGTTTGCACTCATATTTTAACTATTTAGACTCAGGTTTTTTTATTTAAAGCAAACTATGGGACAGTAGTGGGAATATCCCCCTTTTTTAACTTTAATAACTATAAAGTTTATTTAGTTACTCTACTTATACAGTAATTCTTACTTAGTTATTTGGATTTAGATGATAAAAATAAATAACTAATGTACAAAGCAAAAAAATTGCTAATGTTAAGTATGTGTTAACCGTATGGAAACTTTTGATAAATTTTAAGATGTCCATTTCACTACCATAAAAATATTAAATAAAAATGTATTTTCATAACATTTAGGTAACAATTGTAACTGCATACGATATTTTTGCAATAATTCTAATCAGTTCAATAAATTTTTTCTTTGTATTAAATTGTTAATATTAATAATAGTTCTTATTTGTTAGATAAAATTAATATCTAATCAATACACAAAGTAATCATGATTTAGCAAATTTGAGATAAATATTGCTGAATAACCATAGAGCAACTTTGTTCTAACTTATCAGCATATAATTGATTATCTGTTCTTAGTTGTGAAATCGAAACGCCGGTTTGTCTTATTTCACAAGTATGACCGATTAACCATCGTTCGAATTTATCTTTATAAATTTCGATATGAAATTGTAATCCCAAAATATTCTTGCCAATTTGGAATGCTTGATTTGGGTAAAGTTCAGAGCTTGCGAGTAGCGTAGCTTCGTCTGGCAAATCAAAAGTATCTCCATGCCAGTGTAAAACATGAATATTTTCAAGAGGACTTAAAAGATTATTATCTTTCTGATTTATTTTTAATTTATCCCAACCGATCTCTTTTTTATGACCAGCATAAACTTTTGCACCTAGAGCATAAGCAATCAATTGCGCGCCTAAACAAATCCCTATAGTAGGTTTGTTGTCTTTTAAGCGTTGTTTTAGTCCTTCGATTTCATGAATTAAAAATGGGTAATCTTCTGATTCATATACGCCAATTGGACCACCAAGGATAATCGTTAATCCTTCATAGTTTAGTGCTTGAGTTAGATCATCTACACCAGCCTCAAAATACCTTACTCTAAAACCTAATTGATAGAATACATCTTCAAGAGAGCCGAGGTCTTCAAACGCAAGATGTTGAATTGCATAAATTGTCTTTGGAAATGAAGTTCGGAGATTCATAAATTTGATTAAACTCTTTTATTAATTTTGATTGAATTTTTTATTCAACAAGCTGACCTTGTGATATTAACTGGTACACCAATCGGAAAGCAGTAAGCTGTATTGTAGCAAATCACGAAACTGATGTGACCAATAACCACCTTCTCTAAGACAACCTTTAAAATCAGTGCATCACCTTGTTTGGTCAATGACAGGAAAAAACCGATGATACCTGGGATAATAATTGCCAAATAAGGCGCTTTGTTTTTATTGGTCAATGATAAGGATGTAGGAAGATAACCAGCGCGTGATAATGCAAATAATTGGCGAGAATAAGCATAAATAATGGAAAAGAAGCTTGCAATCAGTCCAGCTAAACCAACGAAATTAACAAAAGTTGCTAACCAAGAATCCTTACCATACACAGTAATGAGTGCATCAACTAAAGGGGCTCCAGAATTTTTTAATGTATCTGCACCTGCGGCACCAACACCTAAGATCAAAATCAGTAATGCGAAAGTCGTCAGGATCAACATTGCACCAATTAGTCCACGAGGGAGAGATTTCTGAGGTTCTTTTGCTTCTTCAGCTGCTAGAGGGACACCTTCAACGGTGAGAAAAAACCAGATGGCAAAAGGTACTGCTGCCCATATGCCTATATAGCCATTCGGTAAGAAGGCGTTTGCACCTGCTGCTGAAGTGGTAGATATATTAAAAAGATTAGAAAATTGGAAATGTGGCAGCATTGCTGCAATAAAAACAATCAATGCTAGAACTGCAATCGAAGTGATTGCAAAAATAATACTTAGCGCTTCACCAGCACCCTTTAAATGAATCCCCATAAAAATGAGATAACAGGCTAGATAAATCATGCACCCATTGATACCAAATAATGATTCACAATAAGCGCCAATAAACACAGCAATTGCAGCAGGAGCGATTGCATATTCAATCAATATCGCTGTGCCTGTCAGGTATCCGCCGAAAGGTCAAAATGCTAAACGTGCAAAACTATATCCGCCACCTGCAGTTGGCATCATAGACGACATTTCTGACATTGATAGGCATAAGCACAAATACATAATCGCAACTAAAATGGTGGCAATAAACATTCCGCCCCAACCACCTTGAGCTAGTCCAAAATTCCAAGCAGCGAAATCGCCTGAAATAACATAAGCTACACCGAGCCCAATCAATAACACCCAACCAACAGATCCTTGTTTAAGTTGGCGTTGTGAAAAGTATTCATCTGAGTTAATAGACGTATCATTTGCAGTAAATGAGGGAGATTTTGAGTGATTCATAAAACACTCCAAGAAGATTTATTCATCTTATGAAGTGCAAAACTGATGCCTAAAATGTCGTTAGATGGGTTAGAAGAGTGTTTTTATTCCATTTGGTAAAATATTTGGGGTTTTTATAAATTTATGACTATTTTTTATGCACTGGATTTATTTGTTTTTAGCGCTGATGGCTTGGCTTTTTTTAGAAAATGCTAAAATTTGGTGCGTTTTTAAATTGAAGCTGACCAAATCAGAACTAGTTCATAACTGCTCTGATTCAATCAGCCAAATATAAATATGATTATTGAATTTTTTGTTCTAACCATTGGAACAATTGTTGGTAAACGTTTTCACGAACAGGTGGCGCCGACAGAACAAGATCATGTAAACCATTATGAATTGCTAAAGTTTGTACATCACCTTTCATTTTCTTAGCATTGTGAATCATATCTTTCACATCAAGAATCACATCGCTTTGCTGCGCATCTATACCCCATTTTTTAGGATATTTAGATTGATGGGAATGCATGATCAGCGTTGGAATTTTCAAACTTACACCACGATGAATTTCTTTTTGCGCTTCATGAATCGCGTGAACGAAACACAAATGTACAAATGGCATAGATTTAGGTTTCCAATCTAAATTGAAATCCCACTCTCCATAAAAGTCTTTATGCAAACTTGGGGTATACCAAGGGTTTAGCCCACTTGGAAATTTGGCATTGGGTAAATGTTTACCTGCTTCACTTAATAGAGGAATACCGACTTTTTTCTCAATCACACTTTTATAAAAGTCATAAAATGGGCTATTTGCCCATAATGCTTTAATTAAACGATGATCAGGATAATGCGCAGCATATAAGGTTGAGATGAGTCCACCCGTTGAATGTCCTGCCAATAGAACTTGATTATGATTTTCTTTAGCGATCATCTCGAGTGCTTTACTGATTTCAGCATCATATTCTCTTAAATCAAGTACATAATACAATTTCTGATGCGGAAGCTTCGAACGACCATATTTTCTTAGGTCGAGCGCATAAAAGTCATAACCATGTTGATTAAATTTTTCAGCCATTTCGGTTTGAAAAAAATAATCAGCAAAACCATGAATATACAAAACAGCTTTTTTTGTTGGGTTGTGGGCTTTTTTTCGAATTAATGTTGCCACGACTTTGCCATCGTAATCATCAGCAAAATTTAAAGTCAGTTGCTGATAATCCTCACCTAATATATCTGTTTGATATGTATGAAGGTTTGAAGTATTCATTGTTATATATCGAGTCAAAATTCATTAGCAAACACATTAAATGAAAACTATAAGTTGTCAATCCAAATCTGCGACATTGGCAGTTCTCTAAACAGCTAGATTTTTATTTTTATTAAAAAATCGTTAAGCTATGTGCTGTTGTTTTTGACTGACGAAATTATGAAACAAGAAACTGCACTGAATATACTCAAAGCTGGGGAAAATGTTTTCCTAACAGGTTCAGCTGGTGCAGGTAAAACCTATACGCTCAATCAATACATCATGTACCTCAAGGCGCGTAAAGTTCCAGTAGCGATCACTGCATCTACTGGAATTGCAGCGACGCATATGAATGGTATGACTATTCATACTTGGGCAGGGATTGGAATTAAAGATAGCTTGAGTGATGATGATCTTAAGCGTATGAAAGAGCGTAAGTATTTAAAAGAACATTTAGAAAATGCTCAGGTTCTTATCATAGATGAAATTTCAATGCTGCACGCTAAGCAGCTAAATCTTGTTAATCAAGTCTTAAAATATTTTAAAGAAAGCGATGAGGCTTTTGGTGGCATACAAGTGATTGTTGCGGGAGATTTTTTCCAGTTACCACCCGTAGGTCGAAACGGTGAAGCCAACCGTGATAAATTTTGCTTTATGTCTGATGCATGGGTTGAAGCTAAATTTCGAGTTTGCTATTTAACCGAACAACATCGTCAAGACGATGAAATTCTTAACCAAATTTTAAACGCTATTCGTGCTCAAAGTATTCAAAATCACCATATCTCAGCATTGCAGCAGTCTAAACATCACGATATAGGTGAGACGTTTACACGACTTTATACACATAATATGGATGTTGATAACATTAATTATCAGCATTTGAATGAAATTGATAACGAGAGCCATCAATTCAATGCGGTTGTTGATGGAAATGAAAAACTGATTGAAACCTTGAAATCATCTGTTCGCGCTCCAGAAGAACTTACCTTGAAAAAGCATGCCAAAGTTATGTTTGTAAAAAACAATTTTGATATGGGATATATCAATGGAAGCTTGGGAGAGGTGATTGGCTTCGAGGAAGATGATACACAAGGGATCTTGCCAAAAGTTAAATTGACGGATGGAACAACATTATTGGTTGAGCCAGAAACATGGTCAATTGAAAATGAAGCAGGCAAAGTGATTGCAAGTTTTCAACAAATTCCATTACGTCTAGCATGGGCGATTACGATTCATAAAAGCCAAGGAATGACTTTAGAAGCTGCCGAAATCAATCTTACCCATACTTTTGAAAAAGGTCAGGGGTATGTGGCTCTTTCGCGTTTAAAATCACTAACAGGTCTAAAACTTCTTGGATTTAATGAGCAAGCTTTAGAGTTGGATAGTTTAGCAATAAAAGCAGATCGCCGTTTTCAAGAGCTTTCGAGTGAGGCGGAAATCAGCTTTGAACAAATGGATTTGACAACTCAACATAATGCCTTTATTCGACACTGTGGGGGGACTTTGAACCCGACTGAAATTAGTCGAAATGAGAAAAAATTAAGCAAAGGAGCTAAGCAAAATTATGCGGCTGCTACTTTGGATGAAACGAAGGCATTGTTTGAGGGTGGTTATGAAATTGAAGATATTGCTCACGAGAGAGGTTTGACTCCAGCTACCATCATCAATCATTTATCGCGCCTTCACAAAGAGCAAGGTTTGGATATTTCAGTTGCACATCCTGGTGATGAAGTTGTTGAGGAAGTTCGAAAAATCTATAAACGATTGAGCAAGCGTAAAAATCCAGAACATTTTACGGATGATGGCTCTATTAAATTACGCCCGATTGTTGAAGCAACTAGTCCGAGAATGGCTTATGATCAGGTGCGTTTGGCATTGTTATTTATAGAATAGGACGATCATATGCCTCATATCATAGTGAACTATTCAGCAAACTTGATTGATTTAGATGAAGTTCAATTATTAGAGCGAATTAATTCAACATTACTTGACTCGAAGCAATTTGTCGAACAGGACATTAAGTCACGAATTTTCAAAGATCAGAGTTTTTTAATTGGAATAAATCTGCCTTTAGAAGCATATATTCATCTCAAGTTATATCTGTTAAGTGGGCGAACTGCAGAACAGAAAAAGCAACTTGGTGAAGCACTTTTACAGGCACTTAAAATAAAAAAATATTTACAATCTGAATCAGATTTTAAAACACAAATTTGTGTTTAAGTTGTTGATATACCTAAAGAAAATTATTTTAAGTCTACCGTATGATTGAAATTACGAGATTAATTTTGAGAATTCAACAGATTAGTTAATTTGTTGCAATAAATTAACATTAAAAATATAGACAGATTAGTCTATCGTTTATAGAATGCGCGAAATTTAAGTCAATATTAAATAACAAGAGATGTTGAATAATATATTTCGCGCATTAGATCAATTAGGCATCACTTCACAAAAACGTGCCCTCCATATTCAATTTTCCAATCCTATATTAAATGCCAAAGTCTTTTTACAACGCATAGATGGGCAACATGAAATCAATCAAGGCATCCGTGCGGAACTGATTTGCTTATCCACTGATGCTACGATTTCATTAAAACAATTCATTGGTAGCCAAGTCGCGGTTGATCAAGTCACTGACTCAGGACAATTGTTTCGCACTACAGGTCTTATTACTCAGGCCTTTCAGGGCCAATCCGACGGCAGTTTAAGCCTCTATAAACTTACACTTGTAGATCCTACTGCACTGTGGAAAAAACGTCGCAATAGCCGTGTGTTTATCAATAAAACTGTGGTTGATGTTATAGAGATTGTATTTAAAGAATGGCAACAAAAAAGCTCACTCTTCGCTGCGAGCCTAAGCCTTGATTTAAATGGACTACAACAAGACGATGGTGTCCGTCCATTTATCATGCAACACAACGAAACGGACTATGAGTTCTTAACTCGATTATTACGTAGTGAAGGCATCAACTGGCTTATTGATGAAGCACTGCTGATCGTGCCAAACAGCAGTGCAGCCATCCAACCCCAAAAACTCCGTCTGATTGATGACAACAGTCAATACCGAACTTTAGCGCGTCGACAGATTCGATACCGTCGCAGTAACGCCACAGAACAATATGACAGTATGACTAGTTTGATAGGACAACGCTCACTGCAACCCAATAGTGTGTATATCCAACGCTGGCAAGCTGATGTACTGAAACAAGAACAGGGTGCAGGACGTGTACAAAGTACCCATCAACATAGTGCACACTTCGACAATGCCAGTCTCAGCTTAGAGGATGCATGGCACTTTAGCCCAGCATGGATGCAAGACCTCAACGGAGAAGATGGAGTGACCGCATCAGGCAACTCACAAATCGAAAAGTTTAACCAAATCTTAGGACACTATCACGACCTACAATCCAAATACTTCACCGCTCAAACTACGGTACGTGATACACAAGTAGGCTACTGGTTTCAACTGACTGAACATCCTGAAATAGACCAACACAGTGGATCAGATCAAGAATTTCTGATTACAGGCAAAAGCTACTATAATCAAAACAACCTTCCCAAAGATCTGAACCAGCAAATTAACCAATTGCTGCAACAAAGCAATTGGCAAAATGCCAATATCCAAACCAATAAAGAAGAACGCCAAGCCAATACACTGACCTTACAACGCCGTAACATCAAAACAGTCCCTGAATATCAACCAGAGCAACACCGACCCACAGTACACCCACAACGCGCTAAAGTGGTAGGGCCAAGCGGTGAAGAAATCCATGTGGATGAATGGGGCCGTGTCAAAGTCCGTTTCTTGTTTACCCGTAGTGAAGACCATAACCACGATGGTGGTGCGGGGGCCAATGACAACGATACCGATTCAGCCTGGGTCGATGTACTGACCCCTTGGGCTGGTGAAGGCTATGGTGCACGCTTCCTGCCACGTATCGATGAAATCGTGGTAATTGACTTCTTTGATGGCAACATTGACCGTCCATTTGTGGTCGGACGCATTCACGAAGCCCATCGCAGTCCAACCAAGTTTGACAATGCCGGCAAGCTGCCAGACACCAAAAAACTGGCAGGGATTAAGTCCAGAGAATATCAGGGCGAAGGTTTTAACCAACTGCGTTTTGATGACACTACAGGTCAGATCAGTGCGCAACTGCAAAGCAGTCATGCTGCCAGCCAGTTGAATCTTGGTAAACTGAGCCACCCAAAAGCTACAGCGGAAAGCGAAGACCGCGGTGAAGGCTTTGAATTGCGTACAGATCAATGGGGTGCAGTACGTGCAGGTGAAGGTTTACTCGTTTCCACGCATAAACAGGATAAGGCGCAAGGTGAACATCTTGATGTACAGCCTGCCAAGCAGCAGCTGGAAGGCAATCAAAACAATGCCAAAGCCTTAAGTGAAGTGGCCAAGAACCAGCAGACCGATGAAATTGAATCCGTTGATCAACTCAAAGAATTCGCTGAGCAGATTCAAGATAAAATTGCTCAATTTAAAAAATCACTATTATTGCTGAACTCACGTGCGGGTATTGGTTTAAGTACCAATGAAGATATTCATTTATCTGCGGATGGGTAGATCAACCAGTTTGCAGGTGATAGTATCAATTTAAGTACACAGAAGAACCTGATTACGCATGCACAAAACAGGATTAGCCTGTTTGCCGCAGAGAGTGGGATTAAGCAGGTTGCTGCCAAAGGTAAGTTTGAGGTTCAGGCTCAATCGGATGGCATGGACTTACTGGCCAAGCAAGGCATTCAGATTATTTCAACCGAAGACCGCATTGAGATCACTAGCCCCAAAGAAATTGTGATTACTGCCGGTGGTTCTCAGATCAAACTGAATGGTTCAGGTATTTTCCCTGTGACCAGTGGCAAGTTTGAAGCAAAAGCAGGGCAGCATTTGTTTATGGATGGGGCAACTATATCACCACAAATGCCTGTTTTGCCTGAAATGGATAACCCCTATATTCTTCAATATTTAGTTAAAAATAAAGAAAATCAGGCATTAATGAAAAGACCTTATCTTCTTATTGATGAAAGTGGGAATATCCAAAAGGGTGTAACGGATAGAAATGGGTTTATGAATTTAAAAACCACGGCTTCAGCTCAATCCCTGACAACAAGGGTCATGGTCAATGAGATTGAAGAAGCTGAAGAAGATGGAAATGCGGAAGAATAAGGAGCAGATATGCATCACAGTCGATTAAAGCTTAATGTACAAGCTCCTTTAAAGTTAAAAGATTTGACATATAAGTTTGTTGTTCATAACAAAAGTACGAATAAACAAACAATTTTTGAAGGCCGTTTTGATGAACAAGGTTTTACTCAATGGTATGAAATTCATAATATAAATACTGTTTTGATTTATGAGGTTTATATTCGGGGAGAGCTACTGCAAAAAATTTCTGCCAAAGCCTATTCAACAAAAAGTAATTGGAGTGCTTTTAGCATAAAAACGACAAGTGCGATTACTAAAAAAGCTACTGAAAACATTAAAGAAATTTATTTAAACGATGGTAAAGTTGGTTGGTATTTGGTTAAACAAAAAGAAACAATGATGGATTGGTCTAAACGAGTATTTAAACGTCCATTAACAAGTTCTGATTGGGATGTTTTAAGAAGTAACAATGCACACATTGAAAATATCGCGCCTATAAAAATTTTAATACCAGGCCAAATTCTTATTTTGTCTAACAGTACTACTGCAAAGGACTTAGCTGATTATCGTGTAAAAGCAAGTCAAGCTGAGTCTAAATTAAAATCGCTGTTAAAAGACTCGAGTTTTGATCCTTTATATTTTGCTAACACATACGATCAATTACAAGAAATAAAGAAACAGAGTGATCTAGTTGGTTTTGTAAAGGAACCCATAACTCCTGATTTTCATGAACTTTTTGCAGAAAATTTAAAAAAAGATCCATTTGTTTTTGCTGCAAAAGAAGGGGTGGATAGTGCCGTTAATTTAATAGGACATGCAAATAAGGAAGCTGCTAGTAGCTATACTGCTTTACTTAAATATATGGACTATGAAAAAAGTATAAAAAGTAAAATATCGACAAGGAGACACTTTGCTGGCTTTGAAAGGCAATATGCCAGTGATATAAAAAGAATGAACCAAGCTGCAGGCCAAAAATTTTTTTCATGGAATCATGGAATTAATTATAAGAATGATAGAGATGCAATAAGACGTACTGTTTTTGTTCGAGCTAAAAATAATAGTAGTATTGATGAATATATTAAAAATATGGATGAAACCTCGAAAGTTAGTAAAGGTTTAAAATATGGTGGTCGTTTAGTTTTTGCTTGGGATATTATTAGCAGCGGGCAATCTGTTGCAGATGTTTATAAGACTGGTGATTCAGAGGCTACTAGAAAAGAAATTATTAAGCAAACTGGAAAAATTGAGGGGGGGCTTATTGGTGGAGTTCTGGGAGCTAAAGCTGGAGCTGCAGTTGGTGCTATTGTAATAGGTGTTGCTGGAGGAACTGTTGGACTTCCAGTCCTTGTTGTATTAGGAGTAGCTGGTGTTGTATTTACTTTGGGTGGAGGATATTTGGGTGGAGTTACTGGTGCGACAATTGCAGAATATAGCTATGAAAGACTTAAATAATTGGGATTTATATGTTGCTTAAAGATTTATTAGTAATTTATTTATTATTATCTGTTGTGTTGTGGGCGATTTTTCACCAATTGGCTGCAAGATACGTGAATAGTAATGAAGGTTTGAAGAGTATATTTTATGGTAACTTGTATAAAAACAAATCAATGGATGTTGCTAATATTGAGGCAGTAATTTTAGGTGTTACTTTTATCAATATAATTTTCTTTATTTCGGAAAAAAGCTTAGAAAACTTTTTTAAAAAAAGAAAACTATTCTATGGGTTGAATTTTAACTCGGCAATAGAAGTAATAGATCAACATAAAAAAATATGGTTTTATATTAAGTCGTCAATTTTTTTTGGTTTTGCAATAGTAATAAGTTCCATTTTGTTCTTTTGGTTGTAAACGGCTTTGTTGCACAAAGGTTTGAAAGATAATGCTACCCTAATTGAGCTAAATTCAAGTGACAACTTCGGTATGAGGGCGACCTAATTCTGTGAATTTATTCAAAACTGCTACATGTGCATGAATCTCATTCACATGAATAGGAAAACTCCTTGCTGTTAATTTATCGTCTAATAATTTGATGCAATGCATTTTGGTTTCCGCTAAACTTCGACGATGATAACCAGACCATTTTTTCCAAAGTAACCTACCTAGTCGTTTGACTGTTTTTAATAATTCATTCCTCTCTAAAGATCTCAAGTTCTTATCTTTCCCAAGGCTTTGCATTCTTCCTAGGTGGAATGGCTGCATGTGCATCTCGATCTAAAATGACTTGTCGGCAGTGCTTTGTGTCATAAGCACCATCTGTATAGACTGAATCAATTTGTTCATCCAACGGAATTTGATCAAGCAAATCACCAAGCACCTGTGAATCACTCACATTGTTTGTTGTGAGCTGAACTGCTCGTATTTGAAGGGTCTTAGCATCTATACCAATATGAAGTTTGCGCCATTGGCGACGATATTCATGCTGATGTTTCTTACGCTTCCATTCGCCTTCATCTAAAAATTTTAACCCTGTAAAGTCGACGAGTAGATGTAACCCGTCACGACTTTTCTGATAGCTTATCGCAATATCAATATGCTTTTGTCGTCTACAGAGGGTGGAGTAATCTGGTGTGTCCACTTCAAACCACAGAGTTTAATCAGGCTTTGAGCAAAGCCAGTGACCATATGTTTAAAAAGACAGAATAGAGATTTAATCATTAAACAGCATTAAATCGCTGTATCGAAGCCTTCAAGAATAGCTTTGTGCAACAATGCCGTTTGAACTCAACTGATAGCCTTAATATTTATTTTTTTAAAATTCTATGGCTCATCCATAATTCGGATTATAACAATTCAATATCGACATATTGCCGAATCAAATTATCATCCAACATATGTACATAATCTAAAAATGCGACATTGAAACTACCCACAGTTTGAGCATGTTCATACGCCAATTTTCCAGCTATAGCAAAATGTATATGTGAAGCAAGTGCAGCAATTGTAGGCGTGCTAACAGCGTGATACGCAGCAGTCAATGCACCTAATGCACAGCCTGTTGCCGTTATTTTAGGTTGAAGATAGCAACCACCATTCACCTGAATCACTGTATTTAGTTGTTTTGAAATGATGAAATCGGATTCACCAGAAATCGCAATACACTCTGAATATTGCAATAAGCTTTTTGCTTGTTCATAAACATCTTGGCTGTTTAATGTGCTGTCTACACCTTTCGATTCTGTTTGATTACCAGCTATGGTGCTAATTTCAGAAGCATTTGCCCGAATAATATTGGGTTTAAAGTTTAATAACTGGTCTACTGTCTCGCTCCGCCATCGCAAAACTGCTCCATAACCTACTGGATCAAGTACCCAAGGCGTTTGCTGCTGCTGTGCTGTCCGTGCAGAAATGAGCATCGCTTGCGTTTGTTCCGTCGTGGGGGTCCCAGTATTGATACTAAGCGCGGAACTAATTTTAGTGAATGCTTCAGTTTCAAAAGGATTGTCGATCATGGCTGGAGAAGCACCAGCAGCAAGCAAGATATTCGCAGTGTAATTCGTTGCAACGCTATTGGTGATACATTGAACAAGAGGAACTTTGTCTTGTAAGGAATGCCAAGCCTCAATCACTTGATCAATAAGCTGTTGTTTTAAAGACATATCGAATCCTTACTTTATGAAACTAGTTGCTAAATTTTAGCGTGTAAAATAGTGGTCTTGATGTTTACATTGGCGACAAATCAACGAAACATAATCTTTTGCATCATAATCAACCGCAAGATCATTCGAACCACAATACATACAACGCTTTACTGAATAAAAATTTAAACGTGGTTCAATCTTGCGCCATGACTTCCAAATTGGTTGGAAAAAAATACTTTCATCATAACCAAGAAATTTAAATAACAAGACTTCACTCATTTTACTCAACGGAATGTTATGAGGTCTTGGTAAAGTGCTTGTTTCCCAACGCTCAGTTGTTGCTCGTTCTCGATACTGCTCTAAGGTTTTTTTCAAGAGATTAGTGTTAATAAACTTTTCATTTTTAACTTGTAGCGCTTTTTGCTTATACAAATATTCCAATGCAGTTTGAATCAAATAAAAGAGTTGACCAACAGCTAGATTTTCCATTAATCGATAGCAAAAGCCTTGAAAAGAGCGATTACCTGCAATTTGGATACCCCACGTACGACAGTAAAATTGCATAAACTGGACAATTTCTTGATATAAAACAAGATAAAGTGCATCTTTTACTTCATCTACTGTTTTAAATGGAATGCCTAAACTTAAATTTTCGTAAAACCAATATCGAAGTTGCTGAGCAACACTGAATAAACTTGGATCAGAATAGCCAT
The DNA here is from genome assembly GCF_000368765.1 of Acinetobacter junii CIP 64.5. Taxonomy (GTDB): domain Bacteria; phylum Pseudomonadota; class Gammaproteobacteria; order Pseudomonadales; family Moraxellaceae; genus Acinetobacter; species Acinetobacter junii. Next base: position 632,936 of record NZ_KB849655.1, on the reverse strand, counting down.
CAAGTCTTATATTTAAGTAAAAACTTTCTGTCTCGATACTTGAATCTGGAGATTTTAAGATTCCACTATTTAATAGCTCTTTAACAATTTGATTTTGAAATAAATAGTTTGGAGTAATCTCATGATACTTAATGTTTTTCCAATGAATGAGTTCATCATGTTGAACATCTTCACGGGCATATCCATCAAGTAGACTTAATAAGAACAACTTATGAATAAAGCTGAGCTGATTCAAGCTGTAGATGACTTCGTCTTTGACTTTGTATTTACGCTGTTCTTGAATTTTTGTTTGTTGTGTTTGTTTCTTACGCTGAGCTGTACATTGATCACAATGGCAATTTAACTTACTGCTATTTGTAAATACTCGATGTTGGCAATGGCTACATTCGTGAAATTGAATTTCTTGTGAATATTGTTCAGCTTCAACCCAATACATTGAAGCGTGGCATAAAGGGCAATGGCTACTTTCATCTAACTGTTTTTGTAGAATCTGTAATTCCATTGAATTATTACCTCTGAACCTCAAAACGGTAATTATACATGTAGAGCATAATCTATGATGTAAAGATTAAAATAGATTTACAACGATGGGAGGAGTTGGATATGTGGCAATAGTTTTGAGGTGAAATTGAAGATATTTAGATTGGATAGAATCTCAAATGGTGTTGTTGAATAATGCTAAAATGTGAAGTGGTTAATATTAGTTTTTCAATATGTGATTTTATTAGGAAATATTTTGATTTTAAGTAATTAAATATGCTCAAGTCTGATTGACTGCCAGTCAGCATTGTAATACATATGTATCTTAGATGGATCTATTTTGCATTACGGAGCGATTTATGCAAAAAAACTCACTCATGAAAGGACTCATGAGCATGTCATTAGCCTTATCTAGTTTGATGACTTTTGCAGCTACACCTGAAGGTTTTTGGAAAAGTATTGACGATCGAACAGGCGAACAACTTTCAATTATCGAATTAAAAAAGAAACCTGATAATACGTATACTGGAACGATTGTGTATCGCTATCCAGTGCCAGGTGGAGCAGTATTGACGAACTGTGTTAAATGTCCTGAACCTTTTAAAAATAAACCAATCTTAGGACTGCAAATCGCTTGGGGTTTGAAAGAAGATCCTAAGAAACCGAATCAGTATATTGATGGTCGGGTCTTAGAGCCTAAAACTGGTAATATTTACAAAGGTAAAGCTCAGTTAAGTGCAGATGGTAAGCGTATGCGTATGCGAGGCTATATGGGCATCTCTGCACTAGGTCGTACGCAGGTATGGATTCGTACTGATAGCGCAAATCCATAATTTATATTTATTAGGAAAGCCTGAACAAGAATGTCAGGGTTTTTTATTTGAATAAAACATTAAAATTATGTGAACAATAACGATTAATCATGTTGCTTTTATAGTCAAAAGAACTCATGCGTACAGTGTAAATTGTTTAAAACTATGTTAGTTTTCGCGCATTAAATCTATAAACATGAATAATTTAGTTTTTAAAATGAAGGGGTTAATATGTTGAATCAAATGCTCATGAAAGGAATCATGGGGCTTAGTTTATCGTTTGTGAGTGCGTTAGGTTTTTCTGCGTCTATCGAAGGCTACTGGAAAAGTATAGAAGAGCGTACAGGTGAGCAGCTTTCAATTGTTGAGATCCGTAAAGGAAATGATGGGCGTTATCACGGGAAAATTGTCTATCGTTATCCAAATTCACATGGTATTGCCTTAACAAACTGTTCAAAATGTCCTGCACCTTTTACCAATAAGCCGATATTGGGACTGCAAATTCTTTCAGGATTTAGAGAAGATCCAAATAAACCTGACTCATATATTGATGGTCGTGTGTTGGAACCGACTTCGGGTCGCATCTACAAAGGCAAGGGTGTTGTGACTGGCGAAGGAAAGCGTCTTCGTATGCGTGGTTATATGGGTGTTTCTGCTCTCGGGCGAACGGTTGTTTGGCTAAGAACGGATAGTGCTAATCCATAACTTCTAAATGAATAAAAAAACCTCGATTAATTCGAGGTTTTTTGTTGGGTTGAATTTGATTAAACAGGGCATGGTAAATTTTCGTCCTCCTGACAGATTTTTTTAGCAGCGAGTAAGGCTTGTACTTTTTTTGTTGGGACTTTTTCTTTACCTAAGGCATCGTAAGTATTCACAATATTTGTTACTTCAATTGGTGTAATACAAATGCCTTCTGCTGATAAAAAGACTGAAATAACTTGATGATCAATTCCAGCCGTTGCGAGATCGTGAATTGCTTTAATGTTTTCTAAACGATATAGATGCGCTTTTAATTCCATAATAAAACCCTCACTTGTTATTTTTACATACCTACTTTGGCATATGTGATTAAGCAATAACCGTGCACAAAATGTTAAACACAGCAAAAAAATGTAAGTTAGTCGATGGGTGACATTTGCTTTTGTATTTTTGATTTAAGAATGGAAAACAGTGTTGTAATTTTGTCTAAACGATAAGTTGATTCAACGTTTAAATTTGAAAATTCGTTTATACAAACCCAATAAAACTAATCAAAGTGATACTGTGGTTCTAAAGACAGGATTTATAAGTTGGCGTATGATTTGCAAATCAAGAAGTCTTGCCAACAAGACCATCTAACGACATGATGAAAGATTAAGGATTACTGATGAATATTGCGGCGCAACCTCCTGTACAAGCAGATCAAACCATTTATTTGAAAGACTATCAAAAACCATCTTTTTTAGTTGAATCAATCAACTTAGATATACAAGTCTATGATGATCATACGATTGTTGATTCAACATTAGTGATGAAGAGACAAGCGGCAGGTGCTTTAATCTTATTAGGACGTGATTTAGAACTTAAATCTATTCAACTCAACGGTGAATTATTAACTGCCGATCAATATGAGTTAGATACAGAGCAATTAAAGATCACCGATGCACCAGATGAGGTCATTATTCAAACTCAGGTGATCATTCACCCAGAGTCTAATACCCAACTGGAAGGTTTATATAAGGCAGGTGATTTATTTGTTACCCAAAATGAACCTGAAGGTTTCCGCAAAATTACCTTTTATCCGGATCGTCCTGATGTATTGACTGTCTTCACAACGCGTGTAGAAGCAGACAAAAAATATCCTGTTTTATTGGCAAACGGTAACTTACTGGAAACGGGTGAGGCAGGTGAAGATCGTCATTTTGCAATTTGGCAAGATCCAACCAAGAAACCAAGTTACTTATTCGCCTGTGTCATTGGTGATTTAGCGGTATTGAGAGATCGTTATACAACTTCTGAAGGTCGTGATGTTGCCTTAGAAATTTACGCGATCGAGAAAGATATTCCAAAATGTCATATTGCGATGGAAGCATTAAAGCATTCGATGCGTTGGGATGAGGAACATTATGGTCGTCCTTATGATCTCGACAACTATATGATTGTGGCTGTCAGCCAATTCAATATGGGTGCGATGGAGAATAAAGGCTTAAATATCTTTAATACCTCTTGTGTACTTGCTGATGAAGAATATACGACTGATGCTGCAATCATGCGTGTTCAATCGGTGATTGCACATGAATATTTCCATAACTGGACTGGTAACCGTATTACCTGTCGTGATTGGTTTCAGCTTTGCTTAAAAGAAGGCTTAACTGTATTCCGAGATCAGTCTTTCTCTGAGGATTTACAGTCGGCAGCAGTACAGCGTATCGATGATGTTGCTGTATTAAAAGCACATCAATTCCCTGAAGATGCAGGTCCTTTATCTCATCCTCCTCGTCCAGATCATTTTGTGGAAATCAATAATTTCTACACAGCGACAGTTTATGAAAAAGGTGCGGAAATTAACCGCATGATGGCGACCTTATTAGGTAAAGAAAAATATCGTAAAGGCACAGATGAATATTTCCTTCGTCATGATGGTCAAGCGGTTACTGTTGAAGATTGGGTTGCTGCACTCAGTGCAGGCTCAGGTGTGGATTTATCAAATTTCCTTACGTGGTATAACCAACCAGGTACACCTAAGCTAGAAGCGAAAGGTGAATATGATGCGGCTGCAAAAACCTATCATTTGAGCTTGAAACAAAGTCTAAAAGCACATCCTAAATATCCAAACTTGAAAGCTGTGCCAATCCCAGTTGCTTTAGCATTGTTCAATGCAAAAACAGGTGAGCAGTACACTTTGCATAGTGCTGATCTGTTTGTAAATGATGTAAAAGATGGCGTTTACCTATTTGATCAAGATGAAGCGACTATTGAATTCACAGATGTGACCGAACAACCAGTAGCTTCATTACTACGCAATTTCTCTGCACCAGTGAATTTAAGCTTTGATTATTCAAATGATGATCTAGCTTTCTTGATTCAACATGAAACCAATGGTTTTAACCAATGGCAAGCGACACAAACGTTGCTAGAACGTATTTTATTAGAAGATCATCAAGCAGATACTTACATCCAAGCAATTAAAAATACTTTGCCTGATTTGGTTAATAAAGATCCTTTACTTGCATCACGTTTGTTTGATGTTCCAAGTGAAAGTTACTTAGGTAGCCGTATCGATCAAGATTATGAACCAGGATTAGTACGTGAAAAACGTGAAGCAGTTATAAATCGTTTGGCACGTGACCTTGGTTCATTCTGGAAAGAAACCTATTTAGCGCTTGATCCTGACTTGCAGAAAGAATTTTCTTTGGCAATGGGTGTGCGTGCATTGAAAAACATCATGTTAAATATGTTGGCACGTCAAGGTGATGAATCTGCTTTTGAATTGGCCTATCAGCAATATCAGCAAACAGGAAATATGTCTGAGCGTTTAGATGCTTTGCGGGTTCTTGTTTGGAATGATGCACCTCAAGCCCAGTCGGTATTGGATGATTTCTATAATCGTTTTAAAGATGAAGCTTTATCTTTAGATCAATGGTTTACGATTCAATCATCTAACCCTAATGCGACTGCTGAAACCATAGAATACCTCACTAAGCATCCTGATTATGATCTAGGTACACCGAATCGTATTCGCTCTGTGAGTGGTGGATTATCTAATAGTCCCGTGAATACATGGAGTTTTGGCGTTGAACATTTCATTAATCTTGCGACTTATCTAGATGAGAAAAATCCAATTTTAGGTTCTCGTTTATTACAAGTGTTGTCACGTTGGTACACCTTAGCCGAACCTCAGCGTTCTCAGGTACAGCAAGCACTTAAAGCGATGCAGCCGAAAGTTAAATCTAAGAATGTTTCTGAAACACTAAATTCTTTACTCAGTATTTAATCTAAAGTAAGTTTTACCTTTAACCACAATCGTTTACGGTTGTGGTTATTGTTTTTTATCATTTATAGAATTTCCCTCAATTAAAAAATTATAAAAAATAGAAATGGGAGCATTATAGGAATAATCACACATGGCTTTGAGTGTATTTGATCTTTTTAAAATCGGTGTAGGTCCTTCAAGTTCACATACTGTCGCACCGATGCGAGCAGCATATCGTTTTGTCGAGGTATTGCAACAACGCCGTGATTTAGAAAAGGTCAGACAGATTAAAATTTACTTATACGGTTCATTATCTTCAACAGGAATCGGTCATGCTACAGACAAAGCAACTTTACTGGGGCTAATGGGTAATGATCCTGAAACAATCAATATTTTAGAAAGTCATTTAACTCTAGAACTCGATTTAAACTCTAAAATTTTAAAAATTGCAGGGACTCACTCCATTCCATTTGATGCGAATCAAGATATCCTCTTTATAGATGAAGCTTTGCCTTATCACCCGAATGCAATGAAAATTATTGCATTTGATCAGCAAAACAATGAAGTCTATGCCAATACTTATTATTCGATAGGGGGCGGTTTTATCTTAGATGAGAGTCATATAGACCAAGGAAGTTTTATTGAAGATAAAACTCGGATCCCTTATCCATTTCAAAGCGCAAAGGAACTTTTAGCACTTTGCAAAAAGTATCAGTGCAGCATTAGTTATTTGATGCTAGAAAATGAAAAAAGCTGGCGAACTGAAACTGAGATACGTGAAAAAATCATAGCAATTTGGCATGTGATGCAATCTTGTATTCAAAGTGGTTTACAGCATGATGGCATTTTGGCAGGTGGATTAAAAGTAAAACGTCGCGCGAAAAGTATTCACCAACGGTTATTAAGAAAAGAACATAGCAATCTGATCGCGACCACTTTTAATGCAATGGAGTGGGTGAATTTATTTGCACTTGCAGTAAATGAGGAAAATGCAGCAGGTGGTCGAGTCGTGACTGCACCGACCAATGGTGCGGCTGGTATTATCCCCGCAGTTTTATCTTATTACGTGAATTTTTCCGAAGATGAATCTGAGGATACGATTGTAAAATTCTTTTTAAGTGCCGCAGCAGTTGGGATTTTATGTAAATTGAATGCTTCTATTTCTGGTGCTGAGGTTGGCTGTCAGGGTGAGGTCGGTTCAGCATGTGCAATGGCCTCAGCTGGTTTAGCTGAAATTCTAAATGGAACACCTGAACAAGTTGAACATGCTGCCGAAATTGGATTAGAACATAATCTAGGACTGACTTGTGATCCTGTGGGTGGCTTAGTACAAATTCCATGTATTGAGCGTAATGCTATTGCTGCTGTAAAAGCCATTAACGCAGCACAGATGGCGCTCAATGGTGATGGTGAGCATTATGTTTCTTTGGATAAAGTCATTCAAACCATGAAAGAGACAGGCAAAGACATGTCCGATAAATATAAAGAAACCTCGAAAGGAGGTTTAGCTGTAAATTCGATAGAGTGTTAAGCATCATTTAAATGATTGAAAAACAGAAATTGGAAATCTCATAGAAAGGATGTTTATAGCATCCTTTTTTATTTGACAATTAATATTGTCATAAATAGTATGTGATTAATTTTAAAACAAGATGGATCATTAACATGGAAATAAAAACAATCACATTACCCACACGTGACATAGAAGTAGAAGTTTATGCACCTGCTGAAAAATCAGAAAAAGTACCTGCTATTTTATTGCTACATGAGTTGTTTGGCGTACTTGATGTCTATCGTGAAGATGCTCAAGATTTAGCAGACCGCGGCTATTTGGTTTATGTACCCAATTTATTTAGTGGAGGTGCAGTTAAATACTGTATTCGTGCAATGGTCAGTAAGGCTGGGCGGATCAATGCCGCTGATAGTGATGTTAATCAAGAGATTCATGTATTACTTGATGCATTAAAGGCTGACCCACGCTCAAATGGTCGACTTGGTATGCTTGGTCAATGCTTAACAGGTGGTTACGTTATCCAAATGGCAAAACGTGAGGATATGCTTGCACCTGTGGTTTATCATCATTCTTTGGGCATTCAGGGTGCAGGTGTACCGAAAAAAGAATCCTTAGATGATATCCGAATTCTACAAGGTCATTGGTCAACTGTAGACCCATTTTGCCCAGCAACGAAACGTAACAAACTCATTAATCAGTTAGGTGATCGTGTAGAAGCTTATACTTATAATATGCCGCATGGTTTCCGCAGTGTGAGTCGAGGTTTACCCGAGGCGAAAGTCGTTTGGCAGCGAACCTTAGATTTCTTTGAAAGAGAACTAAAACAAAATTCAATATAAATAAAATTAAGAGAAGTTTATTATTCTTCAATGTTTATGAATATTTACAAAGAAAAAGGAGAGGGGTAAATGTCTTATAAATACGAATATGCTGGTTTTTGGATTCGTTTAGTTGCTTCCATTATCGACTCAATCATTGTCGTTGTTGCTTTGCTACCAATTACGCTTTTATTTGGTAGGGAAGCAACGAGCTATTCATTTCAAATGACTACAGCATCAGATTGGTTTTGGCAAATTTTGATGGCAGTGTTCTATATTTTTTGTTGGGTTAAATTTGCAGGTACACCTGGAAAACGGTTATTACGTTTAAAGGTACTGGATGAAAAAACAGGTGAAAACCTGACGGTTGGGCAAGCCATTCTTCGTTATATCGGTTATTTCCCATCTACGCTGGTTTTCTTTCTAGGTTTTATCTGGATTGCATTCGATAGCAAAAAACAAGGTTGGCATGACAAAATCGCAAAAAGCGTAGTGGTGCGTGAGCTATAACTTTAGATTTTCAAGATGAACACAAAAAAGTCGTCATGGTTGACGGCTTTTTTGTTTCTATCCGCATGAAAATAAATGAATTGATAGGTTATGTCTCATAAATGATATATCAGTCTTTTAAGCTTTCACATAGAATAAAATCGCATTTATAAAAATGAGAACAACATGAGTTCAGAGGCACATTCAATTAGCTTAATTGCACCCGTGGTTTTATTGGCCGCGGCTGTGATTGCAGTCCCTATTTTTAAACGAATAGGTTTGGGGTCGGTATTGGGTTACTTAATTGCAGGCTTGATCATTGGACCATTTGGCTTTGCTTTTTTCCACGACTCCACATCAATTTTACATATTGCAGAATTAGGGATTGTCATGTACCTGTTTGTGATTGGTCTAGAAATGCAGCCTTCACATTTATGGGGACTCAGACGCGAAATCTTTGGCCTGGGGACATTGCAGATAGTAGTCTGTGCGACCGCATTAACAGGTGTGGGGCTATTATTTGGCTTCACATGGCAGGTGGCTTTTATTGGGGCGGCTGGTTTTGTACTCACTTCAACAGCAATTGTGATGCAGTCACTGGGAGATCGGGGTGATATTGCCCAGCCACAGGGCCAGAAGATTGTTGCCATTTTATTGTTTGAAGATTTATTGATTGTACCTTTATTGGCTATCGTAGCATTTATGGCGCCCAACCATGTGGTTGAAAGTACCTCGGCGCGTTTAGAAAATATTGGTATTGGTTTAATTGCAATTGCAGGTTTGATTGCAGCAGGTTACTGGTTGCTGAATCCTCTGTTTAGATTGCTGGCGGCTGCAAAGGCGCGGGAAGTCATGACCGCAGCAGCGCTGCTGGTTGTGCTGGGTGCTGCATTGCTGATGCAAGTCAGTGGTTTGTCTATGGCGATGGGTGCTTTTCTTGCAGGTGTGTTGTTATCTGAATCAACATTCAGGCATCAAATCGAGGCGGATATTGAACCATTCCGAGGGCTGTTACTGGGCCTGTTTTTCCTCGGGGTCGGGATGTCGCTTGACTTGTCCGTGGTTGCCCAAAACTGGCAGCTTATTCTAAGTGGTGTGTTGGCGATGATGTTTGCCAAGGCACTGATGATCTATATTGTTGCTCGCCTGACCAAAAGTAGGCATACGGAAGCTTTGGATCGTGCTTTATTGATGGCTCAAGGTGGTGAGTTTGCCTTTGCTCTGTTTTCTACTGCTGTCTCCGCTCAAGTGATTGATAATACCGTTAAGTCGAACCTGACCGCAATTATCGTACTTTCAATGGTGTTGACTCCAATTTTAGGGATTGTATTCAAGCGATTTACTCAAACTAAAGAAGAAATTAATTTAGACAATCTTAATGTTGCACAGGGGCTTAGTGGCAGTATTCTAATGATTGGTTTTGGCCGTTTTGGACAGGTGACCAGTCAATTATTACTGGCAAGAGGCGTTGATGTCACCATTATTGATAATGACATTGACATGATTCAAAACGCGGAAAAATTCGGTTTTAAAATCTATTATGGTGATGGTTGCCGTCTGGATATTCTGCATGCTTCAGGGGCGGCTACGGCGCAGGCAATCGTGGTGTGTGTCGATAGTAAAGAAACCACCAATCGAATTGTGAAGCTGGTGACGCACGAATTTCCACTGGCCAAGCTGCTGGTACGTTCCTATGACCGCGAACACTCACTTTATTTAGTCAAGCAAAAAGTGGATTATATGATTCGTGAAACCTTTGAATCTGCAATCAAGTTTGGCGGCGTGATTTTGCAAGAACTGGGTGTCGATGAAGATGAGGTTCAGCGCATCACCGATGAAATTCGTGAGCGTGATGATGAGCGTTTTGAAACAGAAATCGCTGCGGATGACGTTTATGCAGCTGTGGGTCTGCAATATACCAATGCACATCCACGTCCAACTGCACCATTAATTCGACCTAAACAGGCTGGACGCATTTTAAATGATGAAGAGGCGCAGAAAGATTTGGATGAAAAATAACGGTTAGCCAATTATATTCTTAAATAAGCCTTAGGATACTAAGGCTTATTTTTGAGTTTAAACTTGAATAAGATTAAAACAAAAATACCTAAGATCAATCCCCAAAAAGCAGAACCAATCCCCCAGAACTGCACACCAGAAGCGCTACATAAAAAAGTCAGCAAGGCGGCTTCACGTTCTTCGACATCGGCAAAAGCAAGTGCAACGTTATGGCTAATGGTTGCAAACAGGGCAATTCCAGCCAACGCCACAATAAAGATTTGTGGAAATGACATTAGCAGGCTAACCAGCGTTGCTGCAAACAGTCCCATCAAAATATAGAAAACGCCGCAACTGATGCCAGCAATGTAACGTTTGGCGGGGTCAGGGTGAACTTGATCATCCAGACTGACAGCCGCACTAATCGCAGACAAATTTATCGAAAAACAGCCAAACGGGGCAAAGATGGTATGGGCAACACCCGTCCAGCCGACCAGTTGATTGACATGCGGTTGATAGCCATAACTCTTGATCATGGCAATCCCAGGCAAGTTTTGTGAGGTCATATTAATCACAAACAGCGGTAAAGCCAGACCGAGTAAGGCAGACCATGAAAATGCAGGTTGCATCCAGACAGGTTGTGCCAAAGACCATGTGATGGAATGCAATTGAAACTCGATAAAGAATGGGCAAATCATCGCTCCTAAAATCACGGTGAGTACGATGCTGTAACGCGGAAACAGTCTTTTTGAGAGCAGATAAATCAGCAGCATACTCAGGATAAACCCCAGATGAGTTTGCATACTGCTAAAAATCTGTATGCCAAATTTTAATAAAATTCCTGCAAGCATCGCACAGGTGAGGCTTTGCGGAATATGCGCCAATAGTTTTAGAAAAATTCCAGAAAATCCGACTATTGCAATCGCAATCCCACAAACCAGAAAAGCACCAATGGCTTCATACAGATCATAATGGCCTGTAGAAGCGATAATCAACGCAATCCCAGGGGTCGACCATGCTGTTGCAACGGGATATTTATATTTCCATGACAGGATTAAGCCTGATAGACCAATTGCCAAACCCAGTGCCCAAAACCAAGAGCTGATTTGTGCTGTATTTGCCCCTAAAGATTGTGCGCCTTGGATCACCAAGACCGCAGAAACGCTAATCCCGATTAAAAAGGTGATAAAACCAGCAAATACCGCAGGAATGGAAAAATCTTGAATAAGGCGTTGCATCTATGCATCTATAGTTGATTAAAATTTGTTGAAAAGTATATCGTTAATATCCGCTAAATCGTAGTTCTAAAATGATTGGATAAATTGATCATTCGATCAAAAGTAGCATTAAGCCAGCGTTGAGCTTGCGAGTTTAAGACCGAAACCAAAAAACAGGATACCGACCAGACAAATACCACTTGCTGCCAGTTTAAGGTTATGTTTAAAGAAAGCTGCCAATTTAATACCAGAAAAGATCAAGGCGGTTAAATAACTAAAGCTAATCAATTGCAGAATAATCGCCAGAATTAAAAAACTTAATGCAGGATAGGCATAGTCTGGCTTGACGAACTGCACAAAGAAAGACAGAAAAAATAGGATGGCTTTGGGATTAAGCAAGCTGATACTCAATGCTGTACGGTAAGGATGAACTTGATCTAATTGAGGTAAATCAGGCAGTTCAGCATGCTGTTGTGGTGTGTTCCATGTTTGATAAGCGCCCTGTAATAATTTAAAACCTAAATAGGCTAAGTAGGCACCCCCGATTATTTTTAAAATCACAAATAAAATTGGAAAAGCTTGTAACAGGGATGCTGCTCCAAAAATAGTCAGCAGGATTAAAATAGAATCACCTGTTAATACGCCTAATGCACCCCAAAAACCTGTTCGGATCCCATAACGTGAGGCAACCGACATTACATATAACGAGTTGGGGCCAGGTAATAAGATGATCAACACTGTACCAATGATGTAAGCGGTTAAATCTGTGATACCAAACACAATCAACTCATTAAAAAACCGATTCTTGCTATAGTAACAAAAATCGGTTTTTTATAGTTGAAAAATCGACTAATTAAGGCTTGATTTCAGCATCAATACCAAAAGATTGGCGCAGTAATAAACTGAGCTGGTCACGCGCCTTGATAAAGCCATCAATACCGCTTTGCAGTAACTGGAAAGCCATCAAGTCGTGTTCAAGTTCTGCCTTAAAGCTTTCTTTGCTTTGGGCAGGACGTTCAATTTTTTCTGCCTGTTGTGCTGCTTCGGTACTGAGTTGAGCTGTAACCGTTTGCTGATCCTGTTCCAGTTGCGCCAATAAATTTGGCGCAATGGTCAATAAATCACAACCTGCCAAGCCTAAAACTTGCGCTGTGCTGCGGAAGCTTGCACCCATGACCTGTGTTGGAATGCCGTGTTGTTTGTAGTAGTTATAGATTTTCTTAACCGACAGCACTCCAGGGTCTTTTTCAATAGGATATTGATCAACACCCTCAGCTTTTTTATACCAATCCAGAATACGACCTACAAATGGGGAAATCAGCGTGACTTTGGCATCTGCGCAAGCTTGTGCCTGATGCAAACCAAACAATAATGTTAGGTTACATGGAATCCCTTCAGCCTCTAAAACTTTAGCTGCTTGAATGCCTTCCCATGTTGACGCAATCTTGATCAGGATGCGTGACTGTTCAATGCCATAGCCCTGATAAAGCTTGGAGAGTTCACGTGCCTTGGCAATCGTCGCTTCGGTATCATAAGACAGTGAGGCATCTACCTCAGTTGATACACGGCCATCAATCAGCTTTAAAATTTCAACACCAAATTTCACAGTTAAAATATCAATGGTGCGTTCAATCAGTTCATCACTTTGATAACCTTCTTGTTTTGCCTGTGCATAGGCATCTTCAATCAGTTCTTTACTTTCTGGTTGTTCAGCAGCAGCCGTGATCAGAGATGGATTGGTAGTCGCGTCCAAAGGGCGGAATTTTTCAATCGCTTCCAGATCGCTACTATCAGCAACCACAGTGGTTAATTTTTTTAATTGATGTAATGCAGATTCAGTCATTGCTATAGGTTTCTTGCTAAACAATATTATTGGTAACTTCTGTTATAGCATAATCTCCGTGAAAGCAAAGCCCTGCTTTCATTACAGATTAAGATTTATCTATTCGCTTTTGATTATTTGTGGTCAAGCTGACGTTTTTGGCGAACATGTTCAATTAAGAAACGTGCTGCTGCACCCAGATCACTTTCACGGCTCCAGACCAAGTCTACATAATATTCAAACTTTGGCGTAAAATCATAAAGTTCCATGATTTTTAACTTTTTCTTCAATTCTGGATTTTCATTAAACATTTCAAGAGGCAGTACTCCCCAGCCAAGATTTCGCACAATCATCATGCAGGCGGAATGATGGTTATCGGTGCGCCAGTAATCTTTGGAAAATAACAGTTCAGGCTTGATGGTATGGTCTCGACTCGCCACCACAATCTGACGGGTTTGCACCATTTGCTCAAATGACACTTGTTTGAGTTGAGCAAGAGGATGATGTTTTGCAATAACAGGAACCAAAGCCTCTCTTTTTAATTCAACAAACTGTTCCCGACTATCTAAATGCTCCCGTTCAAACATCAGTGCTAACTGGGCGGTTTGATCAAGTAGCATTTGCAGGGCATCTTCCTGTGGGGCAGAGACAATATTGATTGCTAAACTCGGAAAGTTTTGTTCGAGCAATGTGATGTAATCTGTCCAATTGGTGTGCAATAGTTCTGATACCACGACAATATTTAATGTGGATTCCAGACCATTACTCAACGCGTGAGCATGCTGTTTCCATTGATTCATTTCAATCAAAAGCAAATGAGTTTTTTCATACAGCATTTTTGCTGCATCAGTAGGAATAGGTTCTCGTCCGATACGGTCAAATAAATTGAGGTTTAAATCAATTTCTAAGTTTGCAATCGACATGCTTATCGCAGATGGGACTTTACCTAACTTTCGTGCTGCTGCTGAAAATGAACCTGTTTCCATGACGGTTTGGAACATGAGTAGTTGTTCTTGATTTATATTCATCTGTCAATAAAACTGAAAGAATCTGATTGGATTGATCAAAATTATAAAAATAAAATGAGCCATATCCAAACAAAAGAGTGTTTTAAAAATGTTGATTTCCAAAAGAAGGCTCATTCATGCGATCAGTTATGAAGTGATTTTATTGGTCATCATCGCTATCGCGTTAAGTTTTATTTTTAGTATGCCACTTGAGGTCACAGGTGTTTTAGGTGTGATCATGGCTGTTATTTCAGTGATCTGGAATATGATATTTAATCACTATTTCGAGAAAATTGAGTTTAAATATCAGTGGGAAAGAACGATACCTGTTCGTATTATGCATGCTATTGGGTTTGAGGGCGGTTTGATGCTCGCAACTATTCCAATTATTGCTTATATGATGAATATGTCATTTATCGAAGCATTGATTCTAGATTTTGCTTTGACCATGTGTATTCTGGTTTATACATTTATTTTCCAATGGTGCTATGACACGATTGAAAACCGTTTCTTTCCAAATGCAAAATTTGCTTCTTAAAAGTAAATGAGTTTATAAAAAGCACTTTTCTGAGTGAGTTGAAGAGTGCTTTTTTTATGCAAAGAGATTCAATTTAGTGAGCATAAAGCTTGGATTATAAATTTAGATTTTAAAATTGAACTATCAAAATGCGATCTTTTTATTAATCTTCAAAAATAGCCTAAGTGAAATTCAATGATAATTATCAAATATAGAATTTCTTATTTATCTAAAAAACATCATGCTAAACTAAGCCACTTGTCCTTTAAATTGCACGATTTTCTCTATGTTTCAACAAGAAATCTCTCAATTAAACTTACAACAATTCAAAGCTGGCGAAAAACGCTGGATTGGTTCGCTTCTTGGGTCATCTGCTGCACTACTATTCAAAGAAATTGCCACTCAGAATTCTAATTTATATGTAATTGTTGCACGAAATAATCAACATCTTGCACAGCTTGAAAGTGAGCTTGAATTTTATGGCATAAAACCAACAATCTTTCCTGACTGGGAAATATTGCCATATGATCGCTTATCTCCGCACCAAGATATCGTCTCCGAGCGTTTGGCTATTTTATCTAATATGCCACAAAAGGGGATTTTATTAATTTCTGCTAGTACTTTGGCTCAACGTGTTGCACCTTACTCATGGGTTGTTGGTGAGCATTTTGATATTAAAGTTGGTCAAAAACTTGATTTAGAAGCACAGAAAAAACAATTAGTCCAAGCAGGCTATCGCTTAGTTGATACTGTTTATGATCATGGTGAGTTTGCAGTTCGTGGCAGTATTATGGACATATATGCATCAGGACAAGATCAACCTATTCGTATCGACTTATTTGATGACGAAATTGAAAGCCTGAAGTTTTTCGATTCTGAAACTCAAAGAACAACTGAATCATTAAAGAATTTTACTGTATTACCTGCCAAAGAGTTCCCTCTCAAAGAAGGTAGATCAACATTCCGAGATCGCTATGCGGAAAGTTTTCCTACCGCAAATCCCAAGAAAAATCCTATCTATCAAGATGTACTCGAAGGTATAGCAACACCGGGGTTAGAGTTTTATTTTCCTTTATTTTTTGATAAAAAGTTAATGGAAGCGCAAAGTATGTTAATGACATACTTACCAAAGAATTGCGTTGTCATTACAAATAATGAAGTTGAAGATGAATTAATTAGTTTTTGGAAGGAAGTCGTTCGTCGTTACGAAGATCGTCGACACAATATTGATCAACCGATCCTACCTCCTGAAGATCTATTTTTAATGCCTAATCATGTTTTGCAGGCATTAAATCAATTTCCAAGAATTCTTGCTTCGGCAGATACTTTCGACGAGAAAGCTGGTGTTCTAAATTTATCAGCAGAGCAACCTCCAAAACTCGCTGTAGATCCTAAAAAAGAGCAGCCTTTTCAAGCTGTTAAAAATTATATCGATCAAATTAAATTTCCTGTGCTTTTAGTCGCTGAAAGTGCAGGACGACGCGAAACTTTAAAAGATGCGCTGCGCTCAGTTTTAGGAGAAATTCAAACAGTCGATAGCTTTGCTCAATTCCAAAAGGATAAGCTAAAAGTTGCGATTACCAGTGCTCCTTTAGACCGTGGTTTACTTCTCACAGATCAATTATCAGTTATATCTGAAAATCAACTTTACGAACACAGAGTTGTTCAACGTAGACGAAAACGTCAGCAAGAAGTTTCCGAAGAGTTTTTAATTCGGAGTTTAACCGAACTGAGTATAGGTGCGCCTGTCGTACATATTGATCATGGTGTTGGACGTTATGCTGGATTAGTCACTTTAGAGATTGATCAGCAAGATCATGAGTTTTTACAACTTGATTATGCTGATGGGGCTAAGGTCTATGTTCCTGTCACCAATTTACATTTGATCAGTCGCTATAGTGGTGGAGATCCTGATCTTGCACCTTTGCACAAGTTGGGTACAGATACATGGAGTAAAGCTAAGCGCAAAGCCTTAGAGCAAATTCATGATGTAGCGGCTGAGTTATTGCATATACAAGCTCGTCGACAATCAAAACCAGGTTTTGCATTTGAGCTAGATCACACGGCATATATGCAATTCGCAAGTGGCTTCGCTTATGAGGAGACACTAGACCAAGCCAATGCGATTGAATCAACTCTTCATGACATGCAACTTGCGAAACCTATGGATCGTTTGGTTTGTGGTGATGTTGGTTTTGGAAAAACTGAAGTTGCGATGCGAGCAGCCTTTGTAGCAGTACAAAACAATAAACAAGTTGCAGTTTTGGTACCGACGACCTTACTTGCGCAACAACATTATGAGTCATTCAAAGATCGCTTTGCGGATACAGCAGTTCGTATCGAAGTTTTATCACGTTTCGGAAGCAACAAAACGCATCTAAAAATCATTGAAGATTTGGCTGATGGCAAAGTTGATATCGTGGTCGGAACCCATAAAATTCTGCAAGAAAATGTACAGTTTAAAAATTTAGGTTTAATGATCGTCGATGAAGAACATCGTTTTGGTGTGCGTGATAAAGAGCGTATCAAAGCACTTCGTGCCGATGTGGATATGCTTACGCTCACAGCAACCCCAATTCCTCGTACCTTAAATATGGCATTCTCTGGAATGCGTGATTTATCTATTATTGCGACGCCACCAGCACGCCGTTTAGCCGTAAAAACTTTTGTTCAAGAGCATACGGATGACTCTGTGAAAGAGGCAATTCTGCGTGAATTATTGCGTGGTGGACAAGTCTACTTCTTACATAATGAAGTCGATACAATAGAACGAGCTGCAGAAAGTATTCGAACCTTGGTTCCAGAAGCTCGTGTAGCAGTTGCTCATGGACAAATGCGTGAGCGTGAACTTGAACAAGTCATGCAGCAGTTCTACCACAAAGAATACAACGTACTGGTTTGCTCTACGATTATAGAAACGGGTATTGATGTACCGAATGCCAATACAATCATTATAGAACGTGCCGATAAACTAGGTTTGGCCCAGTTGCATCAACTTCGCGGTCGTGTTGGGCGTTCACATCACCAAGCCTATGCTTATTTGCTCGTACCATCACTCAAACATTTGAAAGGTGATGCCGAAAAACGTTTAGATGCAATTCAAAGAGCTTCAACACTTGGTGCTGGTTTTATGCTGGCGACAGAAGATTTAGAGATTCGCGGTGCTGGTGAGCTCTTAGGTGAGCAGCAAAGTGGTTCAATGCAAGCAATTGGCTACAGCTTGTATATGGAGATGCTTGAAAAGGCAACCAAGGCGATTCAAAAAGGTAAAACTCCTAATTTCGATGCTCCGCTTTCACTTACTGCTGAAATTAACTTACATATGCCAGCATTGATTCCAGATGATTATTTGGGCGATGTTCATCAACGCTTATTGTTCTACAAGCGTATTAGTAATACAGACACACAAGAGAAACTGGATAATATCCGAATGGAGTTGATTGACCGTTTTGGTATTCCACCTCAAGCAGTTAAACAGTTGTTCAGCGTTCATCAAGTGCGCCTTAAAGCGGAACAACTTGGAATTACAAAAGTCGATGTGAATACAAACGGTGGGTATATCGAGTTTTCTCCTGATACACCTGTACAAGCAATCAGTATCATTCAGTTGATGCAGAAGAATCCAACTCACTATCGTATGGAGGGTGGTCAGCGATTGAAATTGACAGTTCATTTGTCAGAATATGAAGAGCGTATCCAGTTTATTGTGACCTTGTTGAACAAGTTGTTAAGTGAGTTGAATGGCTAATTAGAAAATCAGATTTGAGGGGAGAAGTATCATTCGATACAGAATCATTTTTTGGTCGGATGATGCATCAATAACTGAGGAAAATCATTGTTATTTGTAATCAAACAGGTTACTAATAATATTCACATCACAACTGATGTGATAGTATTGACCATTATTATTTTGCATCATTTATAAAGATATGTTTAGTTTGCATCCACAACTTGCTCAAGATACATTTTTTGTAGGCGACTTTCCGCTTTCAACATGTCGTTTAATGAATGATATGCAATTTCCTTGGCTAATTCTTATACCACGTGTTCCTGGAATCACTGAGTTATATGAACTCAGTCAAGCTGATCAGGAACAATTTTTACGTGAATCGAGTTGGTTGTCTAGTCAGCTTTCTCGCGTATTCCGTGCTGACAAGATGAATGTAGCGGCACTTGGTAATGTTGTACCACAGCTTCATTTTCATCATGTTGTACGTTATCAAAATGATGTTGCGTGGCCTAAACCAGTTTGGGGTACTCCAGCTGTACCATACAGCAGCGATGTTCTTGCTCATATGCGTCAAACCCTTATGCTTGCATTACGTGGTCAGGGTGATATGCCTTTTGATTGGCGCATGGACTGATTTAGTCAAGAGGATTGTAGGTCTTCTTAGATAAGGAAGGAGTAGAGGGTGCTACTAGATAGGTTAATCGATAAAGAACCTAGACAGTTCGCTTATTTCCATCGTTTGATGGGATATTCGATTTTGTCATTAATTTTGGTTATTTATACTTTTACTTCTTCTAGCGCTAATCACCAACTCTATATTCTTCCAATTTTATTAGTTTTCTTTTTACTGTCTCCTAAGCTTGAAAAATGGCTTCAATACAAATTTGATCGTGATACAGAGAAGAATGTCTTATTTGGCATAGAGGCTGTTATCGTTGCCATTGTTTTAGCTGGATTACATTTAAGCCTAGTACCTACATTTACAATCCTATTTGCACTACTTTATGTAGGTTTAAACAATAAAATTACTTTGCCAGTAGCATCATTAATTATTTTGATTGGTGTGTTGACCTTTTATTTTTCAACATTTTTTATATTTGGTGCGGAAGAATATTTTGAACCGACTAATCCTGAACTTACAGTGGTGAGTTTACTTGGATTGATGATGTTCATTGTGATTGGTAACTACTATCAACATCGTCGTTTGAATATTCTAGGTCAGCAACGTCAGCATTATCATAATCAAATGACTCGTTATATTGCCTTTGCAAATCAACTAAGTCGTTATGCTCCATTACAGTTGTGGCAGTCGATTATGCGTGGCGAGGCTGAAGCGAAAATCGAATATAAACGTAAAAAATTAACGATCTTCTTCTCTGATATCCAGGGTTTTACAGAGCTTTCTGAAAGTTTAATTCCAGATGATTTAGCTTTCTTATTAAATGATTATTTAAGTCATATGACGGAAATTGCAAAACAGTATGAAGCAACCGTCGATAAGTTTATGGGTGATGCGATCCTGATTTTCTTTGGTGATCCAAACTCTCAAGGTGTAGAACAAGATGCGAAGTCTTGTGTTGAAATGGCCATCGCAATGCGCCAACAGATGAAATTGCTACGCGAACGCTGGAAAAAAATGGGTTATCCAGCATTACATATTCGCATGGGAATAAGTACAGGATATTGTCACGTTGGGAATTATGGTGCTTCACATCGTATGGCATATACGATTGTAGGTCGTGATGTAAATCTGGCAGCCCGTTTGCAATCAGCTGCTGAAGTTGATGAAATTTTAATTGCAGATGATACGCATCAGTTAATTAAAAATGAATTTCTGTGTGTTCCTAAAGTGCCGATCTATTTGAAAGGGATTCAAGGTCCTGTGAAAACATGGCAAGTCATGGAGAAATTCACAGGCAAAAAATCAGATACACAAAAATGGTTTGATTTTGAATATAAGGGTTTTCATTTGGTGCTGAATTTTGAAGAAGTACAAAATTATGAATACCCTGAGCTGGTAGAAATTCTAGAGAAAATGATTCAGAGAATCAAAACACAGCAAAAAATTACTAATGCACAAGGCATTCCACGTTTAAATCTCGATGATGAGGTTAAACAATAGATTATTTTTTTCTTCTGTATTGCAAATACTCTACCACATAAAAAACTCCTCATTTAGAGGAGTTTTTTATGTCACTAATTTTGAAAAATTTAGTGATTTTCTGAAGCATGGTTGATTGTGTATTTAGGAATTTCAATTTCTAAATCTTCATCAACAATTTCAACTTGACACGAAAGGCGAGAGTCTGGCTCCAAACCCCATGCACGGTCAAGTAAATCTGCTTCCACGTCATTCATTTCTTCGAGGCTGTCAAAACCTTTACGGACAATGACGTGACATGTGGTACATGCGCATGACATATCGCATGCATGTTCAATTTTGATGCCTTGCTTAAGTAAGCTTTGGCATAAATTTGCATTTTTTTCCACTTCGAATTCTGCACCTTCAGGACAGAATTGAGCATGAGGGAGAACTTTAATACGTGGCATATTGATCACCTATACCTTTAGTTTGAGTTTGACCAATCTTCGAGTTTTGTACCCTTTAAGGCATGGTCAATATGTCGATTCATACGAAGTGCTGCAAACGCATCGCTGTGGGTTTTAAGTTGTTGAACAGCATTTTCAATTGCTTCTAACTCATTAGTTTTTAAGCGAGCTTTAAGTGCTTCAGCAGCGAGAATTAAATCACGAGCTTGTTGCTGAGAAAGTAAATCTTTATCAGCTTTTAAAGCTTGTTCTAGAGCTTCTAATTCACGTTCTGCTTCAACTTTTGTTTCTTGCAAATGGCGAAGTTGTTTATCTTCTTCAGCATGCTGGAAACCTTCAATTAATAAACGTTCCGTATCTGCAGCTGATAAACCATAAGAAGGTTTGATATCAATTTGTGCTTGAACACCAGAGGTTGTTTCTTTTGCAGAGACTGTTAATAAACCATCAGCATCAACTTGGAATGTAACTTCAATACGCGCTTGACCAGCTGTCATCGGTGGAATGCCATGCAAAACAAAGCGACCTAGTGAACGACAATGTTCAACTAAATCTCGTTCACCTTGTACGACATGAATCAGCATGGCAGTTTGTCCATCTTGATAAGTCGTGAATTCTTGACGGCGAGCTACAGGAATTGCTGTATTGCGCGAAATCAAACGCTCTACCAGACCGCCCATAGTTTCTAAACCTAATGAGAGTGGAGTAACATCAAGCAATAAAGAGCCATCTTGGCTGTTACCGATGAGCTGATTTGCTGTGATTGATGCACCAATTGCAACTACTTCATCTGGATTAATTGTACATAAAGGTTCACGTTTAAATATATCGCGAACTGCTTTTTGTACTGCATAAGAACGAGTAGAACCGCCAACTAAAACAACATGTTCAATTTCATCTAATTCAAGTTTTGCATCGCGTAATACGCGTTTACATACACTGATTGTTTTATCGAGTGCGACCTGAATGATTGATTCAAATGTTGGGCGATCTAAAACTAGACGATCATCGAATAATTTTAATTCAGCAGATTCATGATCAGTGAGTTGCTCTTTAGCTTGGCGTGCAGCAACGACAAAAAAAGCGTATTCTTCATCACTTAGAGTTTCAATGCTAAGCTGTTTTTTTGCCCATTTCACGATTAAGCGGTCGAGGTCATCACCACCTAATGCAGTATGACCACCTGTGGCTAATACTTCAAACACACCTTGTGAGAAGCGCAAGATAGATACGTCAAACGTACCACCACCTAGATCATAAATTACATAATTACGATCTGTACTGAGATTGGTATCCTGATCTAAACCATAAGCAACAGCAGCAGCCGTTGGTTCATTGAGTAAGCGTAGTACATTTAAACCAGCTAATTGAGCAGCATCACGAGTCGCTTGACGTTGTGCTTCATCAAAATATGCAGGAACGGTAATAACTGCACCATTAACTGGATTTTTTAAGCTTGCCTCTGCACGTTCTTTTAATTCTTTTAAAATCTCAGCGGAAATCTCAACAGGTGTTTTTCGACCTGCAGCAGTTTCAAATGCTGGCATTTCATTTTCAGCACCAACAAGCACATAAGGATGTTGGAATTTAATATCTGCTTGAGAACGTCCCATGAAACGCTTAACAGAAACAATTGTATTTTTAGGATCAGTCAACATGAACGGCTTAGCTTCATAGCCGAATGTAGTTGTATCCTTTGCATAATGAACGATAGAAGGGAGTAAAACTCGGTCTTTATCGTCTTGTAGAACTTTCGGTTTTCCCGATAGCACTGTCGCCACTAAAGAGTGGGTTGTTCCTAAGTCTATACCGATCGCAATTCGATGTTCGTGCGGCGCAGTAGATTGACCAGGTTCAGCAATTTGCAAAAGTGCCATGCGTGAGGTATCCCTTGAAAATAATTGGTAACGGCAGACTAAAAATCATCATCTAGGTCGAAGCTATCTTCTTCGTCTAACATGCGATCTTCGGCTTTATCAATATCGTTCATTACGCGTTGGAAAAAGCGTAATTTACGTACCGTATCACGAGCTTCAGCCCAATCTTCGTCAGCATAATCAATTTTGAATTCACGAACTAATCCATCAATCCATTGTTGAACGTCTACTTTTAATGTACGTAATTGATCTGTTGATCTAGCCTCATCAAGTTGCTCGCGCATCTCAAGTGCTGATTGTAGAAATTCAAAATCACTGATGGATTGATCAAGATGATGATCTTGCTTTTTTAAGGCAAGTAAATATGCAGCACGACTATCAACTTGTGAAAGTACTTTAAACGCTTGATTGATTTCACTTGACTTAATTAACGCCTGATCTTTGTCAGCAGCTTTATCTGGATGATATTGCTGTTGCAAATTCAAAAACTGTTTTTTTAAAGCTGCCAAATCTATATCGAGTGCTTCGGGTAATTGGAACAACTCAAAATGATTCATGGGAGATGAATTCCGCTATTGATAAATACATTAAAACAGTGCGGAACACACTGTTTTAATGAATAAAAAAGAGAGTGATGTAGTTTTAGACTGTAAATGATTCACCACAGCCACATTCACCTTTTTGATTTGGGTTGTTGAACTCAAAGCCTTCATTGAGACCATTTTTAACATAGTCCATCTCTAAACCTTCGAGATAAACTAAGCTTTTGGGATCCACAAAAACTTTAACACCGAACTGCTCAAATACTTGATCATGTGTGTCAACATCGTCAACAAACTCAAGTACATAAGCTAATCCAGAGCAACCCGAAGTTTTCACACCAACACGAATGCCTTCACCCTTACCACGATTCTGTAGGTAGTTGCTGATGTGAGTCGCAGCATTTTCAGTTAAATGGATCATGAAAACTCCAATGTGTTACGTCGTTAAACTATTAAGCTTTCGCTTTTTTGCCACGATAATCTTCAATCGCAGCTTTAATCGCATCTTCAGCCAATACAGAACAATGTACTTTTACTGGTGGAAGAGCAAGCTCTGTTGCAATATCAATGTTTTTGATTGCTTGAGCTTCATCAAGAGTTTTACCTTTTAACCATTCAGTTACAAGGGAACTTGATGCGATTGCAGAACCGCAACCATAAGTTTTGAAGCGAGCTTCTTCAATTACGCCATTATCATCGACTTGGATTTGTAAGCGCATTACATCACCACAAGCTGGTGCACCGACCATACCTGTGCCAACGTTTTCAGCATTTTTATCCAAAACACCCACATTACGAGGATTTTCGTAATGATCAATTACCTTTTCACTATAAGCCATTTCGCTTCTCCAAACCTCGGGGTCAGCCTAATATTAATATGAGGGTTAAAACACGTTTTTCAATTCAAGTTCAATGAATTAGTGTTCAGCCCATTCAACTGTTGAAAGGTCGATACCTTCTTTGTACATATCCCAAAGCGGAGAAAGTTCACGAAGTTTCTCAACAGCAGCTTTGGTAATTGTCAATACGTGATCGATATCAGCTTCAGTGGTGTACTTACCAAAGCTAAAGCGAATTGAACTATGTGCCAATTCATCAGATAAACCTAGAGCACGTAATACATATGATGGTTCTAGTGTTGCAGAAGTACATGCAGAACCACTTGAAACGGCTGCATCTTTCAATGCCATCATTAAAGATTCACCTTCAACAAAGTTGAAGCTGACGTTTAAATAATTTGCAACGTTTTGAGTAGGGTGGCCATTTAAGAAAACTTGTTCTAAGTCTTGTAACCCATTCCAAAGTTTGTCGCGTAATTGGCGTAGACGTTCTTGTTCAGCATGCATGGTTTTACCAGCAATTTCGAACGCTTCACCTAAACCAACGATTTGATGTGTTGGTAAAGTACCAGAGCGCATACCACGTTCATGACCACCACCATGCATTTGCGCTTTTAAGCGAACGCGCGGATTACGACGAACATATAATGCACCGATACCTTTAGGACCATAAATTTTATGACCAGAGAAACTCATTAAATCGATTTTCATAGTTGAAAGATCGATATCTACTTTTCCAGCAGCTTGAGCGGCATCTACGTGGAAGAATGTTTTATTCGCACGTGTTAATTCACCGATTGCAGCAACGTCAGTAATTGTACCAATCTCATTATTCACCATCATAAGTGAAACAAGGATCGTATCTGGACGTAAAGCAGCTTTTACCATTTCAGGTGTAATTAGACCTGTACGTGGTTCTGGCTCGAGATAGGTGATTTCAAAGCCTTCTTCTTCAAGCTCACGACATGGGTCTAAAACAGCTTTATGTTCAATTTTACTTGTAATAATGTGCTTGCCTTTTGAACCATAAAACTGAGCGATACCTTTGAGTGCTAAGTTATCAGATTCAGTCGCACCAGAAGTCCACACAATTTCACGTGGATCAGCTTTGATAAGATTAGCGACTTGTTCACGCGCGTATTCAACTTTTTCTTCGGCTTGCCAACCATAAGCATGCGAGCGAGATGCAGGATTACCAAAAGTCCCTTCGAAGGTTAAGCATTCCATCATACGTTCTGCAACTTCAGGAAGGACAGGAGTGGTTGCTGCGTAATCAAGATAAATTGGACGTTTCATGTCAAATACCTGTAACCGATAAAAGAGCTGAGTCAAAGCTTGTAGAGTTTTGGCGCAGAGCGACAGTTTGTACATTGTCGCGTGCAATTAAATCTGCAAGTGTGATTTTGGCGAGATAATCGGCAATATGGTGGGAGAGTTCTTGCCATAAGTCATGCGTTAAACACATTGCACCATTTTGGCAGTTTCCTTTATGGTCGCAACGAGTCGCATCAACAGTTTCATTTACAGCTTCGATGATTTCTAGCACTGTGATCTCACTTGCAATACGCGCAAGATGATATCCGCCATTTGCACCACGAACGCTTGAAACTAACCCATGGCGCTTAAGCTTTGCGAATAATTGTTCGAGATAAGCGACAGAGATGGATTGGCGTGCTGCTATTTCCGCAAGCGTGATCGTTTGTTCAGTTGGCTGCAAAGCTAAATCAAGTAGAGCAGTCACTGCGTAACGACCGCGAGTTGTAAGACGCATGATTCGGTACACATGGTTAGACTAGATGTCTAAATTTTATGAATTCCGACTAAAATAGTCAAGTTTTTTAATTGCCAATATGTGTGTGAAAAGTGAAATATAAAGTTTTTATTGTATCCATATATTATATACAAAAAAACCAATCAAAATAAAGCTAAATACAGCAAAGCTGATATTGATCAAGCGTTGGCGCTTTTGGAGTCTATGGATTCGATTTTGATATTGTTTAACTTCCACGAGTAATGAGTTTATTTCAGAACGTTGTTGATCAATTTTATCTAGCAAGGGTGCAATTCTTTGCTGAGAAGCTAAGGTTTCAGCATCATCATCGAATGCACTAAACCACTGTTTCCAGTTAGCAAATATGCTTGGGAGTGTCAAATGCGGTGCTAAATCTAAAAACTCTTCGGCAAGTGAGGTTTCACCTAAAAGTCGCATGTTGTGAATGCTGCGCTGATTATTAAACACAAATATTTTAGTAAGATCGATCAGCGTACTATTGATTTCAAGGTCAATTTTTCGATCTAAAGACTGCATATCAAATAGCAATCCTTTGTCTGTGAACTGAATATAAAAATCAAAGAAAGGGATATAGCTATTGATGCGTAAAGTTACACGCTGGTCAATAAATCGTTTCGCCTGTAGACGAAGTGCTGAATCATGAGTCAGGATAAATGAGAAAAAAGTTTCTAAAACAATGATAACAAAGTTTAGCAACAAATGAGGATGTCTATGTCTTTGTTGCGTTTCACTCATGAGTCTCTTTTTCCTTACCAGTCAATAGATACAACCATAAAGCATATAAACTTGAGCATCCTTGCTCAATGATTAATATTAATTTACATGACTTTGTAGCTTTGTAGAACAGTTTTTTAAAACGATCAAGTCTTAACTTTGATATTATAAAAACATTTTTATGGTTAAATACGACATACTGTTTGTAAAGTGCTTAGGAGCATTGGTCTATGGATAACACTAACCTTGAAAATTCAGGTGAAGAAGCCGAGGTGAAAACCAAATTAAAATCAAAGAGTTCTAAAAAATCTGCTTTGGATTTCAAAAAATATACACAACAAATTTGGCTGGCAGGTTTAGGTGCATTTTCACGAGCTGAAGAAGAAGGAAATAAATTATTTGACTCGCTTGTAAAAGTTGGTGAAGAGCTTGAGTCAAAAACTGTTGATTTTGCAGATAACACCGTTGGGAAAGTCACTGAGAAGGCAAAAGAGTCTGTGACTGACACTAAAGACAAAGTAGAAAAAATTTTAGATACAGGTGTAAATCACTCTTTAAATCGAATCGGTTTGGTTACTCCTAAAGATCTACAGCATATTGAACAGCTTTTGGTGCAGCTTCATATCAAAGTTGATGCTTTAATTGAAGAAAATAACCAATTAAAGGCCAAATTGAATAAAAAGTAAAAAAACTCCTGACGCTCGTCCGTTTATGTCGTATTTCAGTATTTATTTTGGTTAAAACGCCTTTCTAGTATTGCGTTCTCCCCTAAAGCATTGCTATAAAGGCGGCATGGCCTTTTAAACTATAGCCTTGGATCTTAACAAACGATATTAAGAGGATATTTTTTATCATGAATAAATCAGAATTAATTGATGCGATTGCTGAAAAAGGGGGAGTATCTAAGTCGGATGCTGGTAAGGCACTTGACGCAACAATTGCATCGATCACTGAAGCACTAAAAAAGGGTGATACGGTTACTTTAGTCGGTTTTGGTACTTTTAGTGTTAAAGAGCGTGCTGCTCGCACTGGTCGTAATCCTAAAACTGGTGAAGAGCTACAAATTAAAGCTAGCAAAGTACCAAGTTTTAAACCAGGTAAAGGTTTGAAAGATTCAGTTGCGTAATCTTTTTAAATCAATAAACGCACCATCTCGGGTGCGTTTTTTATTTATCGAATGAAAAAGTTGATTTGAGCTTTATTCTGCATTCATTCGCTTTTATTTTTCAGTTAAAATTGCTCCGAAATAAAATATTGGAATTCTCATGGAATCTTTTCGTACACTCATTAAGGGTTGGCTTGGCAAAGTCCTTCTAGTTTTGTTTTTGACCCCTTTAGCGCTTGTAGGTATTGAAGGATATTTTAGTGGAGGCAATAAAGCAGATGTTGCAAAATCTGTAAATGGCCAAGATATTTCTAATAAAGAATTAGAAACAGCAACTAAAAATTATAAAGATCAATATTTATCCTTAGTAAAGGGTGATGAGTCTCTTTTGAACCTCTCTCTTATTCAAGAAAAAGCATTAGATGCACTGATTGCTCGTAGCTTGTTACAACAACAAGCAGAAAAACTAGGGATTTCCCTAAGTGATACGCAACTTGAGCAAATGTTGGCTCAACAACCTAGCTTTCAAGAAAACGGACAATTTTCACAAAAGCTCTATGAAAATTATCTACGCTCTGTTGGTATGACCAATCAAGGCTTGATTGCTAGTCTGCGTCAAGATCATGCTTTAAAAATGATTTCATCGACATTGATGGATTATGCTTTGGTGAGTAAATCTGATTTACAGCAACTTGCTAATTTACAAACAGAACAACGTACTTTGCATTTAGCTAGCATTAAGTTAGATGATTACAAAAAGGGTATTACTGTTTCTAATCAAGAAATTGCAGATTATTACAACAAGCATAAAAACCAATTTAAACAGGTTGCTAATGTTGATGTGGATTATGTGGTTTTAACACCAGCATTATTGCCACAAGCAAATGTAGCTCCTTCTGAAGCTGAGTTACAGCAGGCATATAAAGCATTCGTTGATAAACAACAGAAAGATGTGAAGCGAGAAGTTAAACATATTCTGATTACAACGGATTCAAGAGATGCAGCGACAGCTCAGAAATTGGCAAATGATGTATACGCTAAAATTCAGTCAGGCATGTCATTTGCTGATGCTGCAGCACAATTTTCAGAAGACCCTTCTTCTAAAACACAAGGTGGTTTAGTTGAAGCTTATGCTCCTGGTGTGTTTTCAACAGACTTTGATAACGCTGTTAATTCTTTGAAGAATGGTCAGATTTCTAAACCAATTAAGACACAGTACGGTTATCATATTATCGCTGCAAACGCTCCTGCAATTGATATTCCATCGTATGAAGCAGAAAAACCACGCTTAATTGCTGAAGTGCAGAAAACAAAACAAGCCAATTTATTTAGCGATACAGTGAATAGTCTAAATGAAATGGTTGTGGGGAATGATTCATTAGATGCCGTGGCTCAAGAAGTTAAAGGCGTTCGTGTTGAATCTGCTAAAGGTGTTACTTTAACAACGCAAAATCCTTATTTAAGCGATTTAAATGTAAAAGCAAAATTGTTTAATGATGATGTAAAAAATGGTGATCGCAATGCATCATCAAGTATTCAATTAGCAAATGGTGATACGATCTGGATCAAGGTGCGTGATTATCGTGCTGCTGGAGTCAAGACACTTGCTCAAGCAACTGCTGAAGTCAAAGCTAAGGTGATTGAGGAAAAAGCATATAAGGCTGCCCAAGCGAAAATCGCATCAACTTTAGCTGAATTTAAGACTCAACCTGCTGCACAAGTTGTTGCAAAGTCAAAAATTATTTTTGAGGATGCAGGTACTTTTGCTCGTTCACAAGGTTTAAAGCGTGCTATCGAGCGCGCAGCGTTTAGTATCCCTGCGCCAACTAAAGAAGGCATGTGGTCAGTTACAACGACTCAACTACCTAATGAGTTGGTAATTGTGGCGGTCTCTACGGTGAATACAAATGCCGCAAGTGCTTTACAACCAGAACAGTTGAATGAGTTAACGAAGTTATATCAGCAGTTCCGTGGTCAGCAGATTTTAGAGGACTATACTGAGTATCTAAAATCACAAGCAAAGATTAAATAAGACTTAAGCAAAAAACCAGTTCAAATGAACTGGTTTTTTTATAGGTAAAAGTTTTAAATTACTTCTTCTGAATAAATTTTGCTTCTTCTGTTTGTGGGTATTGGCTTATCAGCTTGTTTTTATACTGATTTGCTAGAGCTGTGTTTTTGTCCACTTCTTTAGCAATGCTATACAGTTGGTAAATCGCTCTTGGTGCCTTAGCCGAGTTTGGGTAACGTGTAGCCACGATATTGTAATTCTGTTTTGCAGCTTTATAGTCAACAGGCTCTACAGCTAGATAAAATTCAGCTAACCAAAAATATGCATTTCCAACATAAATACCATTCGGATGATTTTTAATAAAGTTTTGCATCGGTTGGATCGCTTTTTTTGCTCCACCTTGTTTGTAAGCATCTAAAGCAACGGTATATGCGGCTTTTTCTAATTCGATTTGAGCGTTTGTCGTATTCGTGGTTGCAGTATTTTGTGTTGCCTGTACCACAGGTGTAGATGTTGAATTAGAGGTATTTTTAGGGGAATCTGGTTGTATTGTATTGGCTGGGGAAGGCGGTTCTGATTTTGGTGCTGCTGCAGCTTCTGCTGTTGACTCTGTTGTAGCTTCCGTTGTTTCTTCAGGTGGATCAATTTTTTGTGATAAAAGTTCTAAGCGTTGATCTAAGTCTGTATATCGATTAGCTAATTCTTTCTTTAATAGTTCAATAGAGTTTTCATGCTCTTCCAATTGACCACGTAATCTACGAACTTCTTCTTCGAGCTTCTGATTTTTCTGAATCAAATCCCAGTTTAGATTTGTGCTTACGGGTGCTGAAGTTGTGTTGTCATTAAATTGTTGGCTTAACGCACGAGATTCAATAGGAATATTTGCATACAAATGTGTACTGCTAAGTAGTGCAATAAAAATTGCAGAATGCTTTTTTAGCATGAAAATTCATCCATAAAGTTGAAAATAAAGCTGTGGGGTGAATAAGCTTTGTTTTTTACTTGAGACACACCAAACAAACATTTTTAGATTTAGCCATTAAAACAGCAACACATTTAAATGCAATACGTGTTTACAATCTTCAAGCACTTTTGGAGAAAATACGTTTTGTTTTGTATAAACATTAAACAAATTATAATGTTCTCAACGAGACAAAAAACATAGTTGGTGTTGATTTAAGCAGTTGAATCAAAAACTGAATTAAAAATGGAGACAAGCCTTGCAACTCCAATAAAAATCTCTATACTTTGTTAGGCAATGGTAGCCCTGCTGGTAGCTTCGCAATTGTACTCTATGAACCCCGCCAGGACCGGAAGGTAGCAACGGTAGTAGATCTATGATGTGCCGGAGTCTTGCTGGTAGGGTTGCCACCAATTATTCTTCATCGCTCGTTCGAGCAATCGCTTTCATAATTACACTCATATCAAATCCTCTATACTGCAAAAATCGAATTTGTTTTGCCTTGATCTTCTGATCTTTTGAAACCTCAGTACCAAATTTTTTGACTTTTAGTTGATATGCTTGTTCTAACCAATCAACTTCTTTTAACTCTTCTGTAATAAGCTCTTCATCTAATTGTTTTGCTTTCAAAGCTTGTTTTATGCGTTGTAGACCTTTTCCTTTGCGTATTTGACTTGCTAAGGTTTGCTCAGCAACACGTTGATCGCTTTGATAGTTATTTGCTGCTAGCTCTTCGATGAGTTTTGCAACTTCATCAGGATTAATCGCATATTGATTTATTTTTGCTATAAGTTCAGCTTGCGAATAATCGCGACGAGTTAGTAAGGCAAATGCATAAGAGCGAAGTCTTTGGCCTGTGAGTGTTTTAGGTTTTTCTGTTTTCTCAGAATTAAACAAGTTTTATATCCTCATGAAAGAAAAACGCCCCGAAGGGCGTTTCAGTTTAACTTTCTAAAAAATCTGGTTCTTCTACATCTTCTGTAGGTGCTGCTTCAGGATTGTTTTTGGTGAGTAATTGCTCGCGAACAACCTTCTCAATTTCAGCAGCAATTTTCGAATTCTCTTCAAAATAACGAATTACGTTGTTTTTACCTTGTCCGATTTTGTTGCCTTGGTATGAGTACCATGCACCCGCTTTTTGAACAATATCTTGTTGTACGGCGAGGTCTACTAACTCACCTAGTTGATTAGTTCCTTTACCGTACATGATTTGGAATACTGCTTCGCGGAAAGGAGGTGCCATTTTGTTTTTTACAACTTTGACTTTAGTTTCAGAACCAACGATTTCATCGCCTTCTTTAACTTGTCCAATACGACGGATATCTAAGCGCACTGACGCATAGAATTTAAGTGCATTACCACCTGTGGTTGTTTCTGGACTACCAAACATCACACCAATTTTCATACGAATTTGGTTGATGAAGATCACCATACAGTTAGAGCGTTTTGCGTTACCAGTGATTTTACGTAATGCTTGGCTCATCAAACGAGCTTGTAAGCCCATATGAGAGTCACCCATTTCGCCTTCAATTTCAGCTTTTGGTGTTAATGCTGCAACTGAGTCGACAACGATTAAATCAATTGCACCTGAACGAACGAGCATATCTGCGATTTCAAGCGCTTGTTCACCATTGTCGGGTTGAGAGACTAGTAGGTTGTCAATATCAACGCCTAATTTGCGTGCATATTGTGGGTCAAGCGCATGTTCAGCATCGATGAATGCACAAGTACCACCATTTTTTTGACATTGAGCAATTGCTTGCAATGTCATTGTTGTTTTACCAGATGATTCAGGACCATAAATCTCAATAATACGACCTTTTGGTAATCCACCAATACCTAAAGCGATATCTAGTGTTAATGACCCTGTAGATACAGCTTCAACTGCTTGTACAGTATTGTCACCTAAGCGCATCACAGTGTTTTTGCCAAATTGTTTTTCAATCTGGCTTAACGCAACTTGTAACGCTTTACTTTTATTATCATCCATCTCAAAACCTCAAAACTTTATATTCTTAACGACTAACCCAAGTGGATGTATTGAATCTCAACTTGTTGGGACTTGAGTATAGTGGCAGATTCTAGTTGTTTATTCTACATCTGACCTGCGTCAATACGACACAAGATGACGCACCTTAAATTAGAAAAAATTACTCATCATGATAAGACCATGATTGAACATTTTCTTGTTTAAAACGATTGATATCACGACGATCTTTTTTGCTTGGTCGATGATCAGGTCGGGCTAGATTATGCAATTTTCGTTGCGATGCATGCAACTCTCTACGCTCAATACTTTCAGTTGTTTCTTCATAGAGTAACTGAGCCATAGGAGCACCGCCACGTATAGACGATAGGGCTTTGACGATGACAGTTTTCTTGTCAAATCCTTGTTGAATGGTCAGTTCCATTCCAACCCGAACATCTTTGGATACTTTGACGCGTTCATTATTGTGATGAACTTTACCACCTTCAATGGCTGCTTTTGCGATGGAGCGTGTTTTGAAGAAACGAGCAGCCCAAAGCCATTTATCAATTCGCATGGCTTCCATGCTTTCTGGTTCAAGCTGTTTTGGCATCTGTTACCTGTAAATGGGTTTCTAGACAATCAAATAAATCAGTGAGTTCATCAAGTGCGGGGTAAGGAAGTTCATTGGAATTCCTTGCAGCTTTGCTACTTGATGGTTGTAATATGCTAAATAGTTTTGAAATTCCAAAACTTTCTGCACCTTTCAATACGGCAACTGTATCATCAATAAAAATTGCTTTCGTTGGATCAAATGGATGCAGTTGCTGAAGTTCACGCCAAAAAGAAACATCTTCTTTTGCGTATCCTAATTCTTCACTACTTATCATAAGTTCAAAGTAAGGGCTCAGTGCAACATTTTCAAGTTTTAGCTGTAATCCTGCTTTATCCGCGTTAGTCAGTAACCAACAACGATAGCCTTTTTGTTTGAGTTGTTCTAATAATTCAAAGCAACCGGAACGCGCTTTGATTTTTTCTCGATGCTCGTATTGGAGTTGCAAAACATCTACTCCAACTTTTGTAGTCCAGTACGCAGAAGAATACCAAGATAGTGTATGCTTATGTTGTTGGTAAAATTGAAATAGTGTCTGTTTACTCTGTTCTAGAGTGCATTGATGTACTTGAGCATGGCGTTCAGGTAGACACTCATTCCAAATAAAATCATCAAAGGCTAAATCGAGTAATGTGCCATCCATGTCGAACATGGCAATAGGCTTTTGCTGTAAATCTGAATATGACATAAGGTTGGTCTATGTTTATAAAAACGCTCGCTCCACAAGATGACTTGATTATGCAACTTGTTCCAATTATGGCGCAGGCTAGTCAAATATTGTTGGAAGAATACCAAAGTTATTGTGCTGGTTGCGAGTTTAATATTCAGGAAAAAAGTGATGATTCTCCTGTGACTCAAGCTGATCTAAAGGTAAATCATTTTCTACTCAAGCATTTGGCAACGATAACACCGCAATTACCTGTCTTATCTGAAGAGAGTGATTATTCTGAGCGGAAGTCATGGAAAAAATGTTGGATGCTTGATCCACTAGATGGAACGAAAGAGTTTATACATGAGCGTGATGAATTTACGACTAATTTAAGTTTGATCGAAGACCATCAGACAACTTTTGCGATTATTGCAGTGCCTTGTGAACAGGTCATGTATATCGGTTATCGCAATCAACTTCCTTATAAATACAGTTTTAGCCGTAATGAATGGTTTCAATACAAAATAGAAGAACATGACTTAAGTACGCCTCTCCAAATTGGATTAAGTCACAACAGTAAAAATCCTAAATATCAAAATTTTATTCAACCATTACTCAAACATCGTGCTGTTGAGCGACGTGAAGCTGGTAGTGCCTATAAGTTTTGTATGATGCTTGAAGGTGATATTGATATTTATCCACGGTTTCATCCAACATCGGAATGGGATACGAGCTCAGGTCAATCATTATTAGAAAGTATTGGCGGTGGTCTACTGACTCTAGAAGCTAAGCCATTTTTGTATAATCAGCGAGATACTGTTCTTAATGGTGGCTTTATCGCATTTAAAGATCAGTACTGCAAAAAAATTGCATATGAAGCATTACAGCATTCTGGGATTTTAGATTGAGAGTTATATTACCCATGTTATAGTGGGTTAAATTTTTATATTACATAAATATTATGGCGCTACATTTATTGCCTAAAAGTATGTTTGAAGCTGTGGATTTATTGCCAGACACTTCAACGCCAGTCACCTTATTTACACGTCATTCATTACGAGAACTTGTCAATGGACAGGGATTTGCTGGTTATGATTTGCAGTTGACTGAGCAAGGGCGAGAGCTTGCATATGCTTGGGGGCAATATCTCATACAAAATACAGATCGAGCTATACATCACTGTATTTCTAGTCCTATCCAACGATGTGTTGATACGGCAGCCTTAATGATAGAAGGTGCTGATCAGTTACGTAAGGGTGAAAACACTCATACGATAGAGATTGTTGAACAGCGATTATTGGTTGAGCCAGGTAGTTTTGTATTAGACATTCAACAAGCTGCACCATATTTTCGTAAACAGGGTGCATTGGGGTTTATCAATAGTTTTGTGAATAATGCTTTGCCTGGCATGAAACACCCTATTACAGGTGTATTTGATGTACTTGAGTTGCTTTATCACACACATCCAACACATCAAAATGGTTTAAGTATTGCTGTTAGTCATGACACTATTTTGGCTGCAATTGTAGCTGTCATTTCAGGTCAAACAGAAATTCAACAATCAGACTGGCCAGATATGATGGAGGGATTATTTGTTTGGTTTGAGGGTGAGGATTTTGCAAATAGCAAGTTAAAATGGATTTGGCGTGGTCAAAAACAAGAATTATTAATTAAAGATTTTAAAGAAAAATAACTAACCCTTAGAGCCGACTAGATCGCGATAACTAAATCTTTAGATATTTTACGATATCCTAAATTTATATTTTTTATCTTTTAGTAAAGATGATATTATTTTTAAATGCATGATTTTATTAATATTAATTAATAATCGTAAACTTATCTTTATTGATAATTTATTACGGTTTATTGGGGGAAATGTGATGTGTTTAAAACTTAAATATTTGTCATTATCTGTTCTTGCAGCAATGTTAAGTGCTTGTGGCGGCGGAAGTGGTGGTGCTTCATCAACAGAAAGTAATATGGGGTCAGGAAGTTCGGGTGATTCTCATCCATCTTTTTCTGAAAAATACCCTGAGCCAGCAAAAGATGTTATCGATGATACGGTTCTTGGTTTTTATGATTACGATAAATTAGGTTTAGCTCGTACTTTGAGGAATGATTTGAATGGAAGCTTTTCAGCTATGATTCAATTTGCTCAAAGTCATGTGGTTAATCCAAAAAATAATGAAAAAGATTACATGCCTCGTTTAACCTCTGAGAAAGAGGCACTTTTATTAGTGACACCATTAATCGAGATGGGGAATATTCAATCTTTAAAAGCTGAAATTTATCAGGGTAATCAATTGCTGAGAACGGTAGATTTAGATGATCCATCTCGTTTGGCTGCATCTGATCAATCAAATAATGATGGACGACCACAGGTGAACTATTCAAAACGTGCTTGGAGCACTGCTTTGAATTGGAATGAAGTTAAAGCTGGTTTGCATATTCGAATTATTGATCCCTTAACTAATCGTAGTGGTGACTTAGCAGAGATAGATATTGATTTTGCCGCTCCAGGTGAGTTAGTTGTGCAAAATATTCGTTTGGGATTACTTACCGATCCACCTCAGTCTAACGGTCACTATATGCTGTTAGAATCAGCAAAAGCAGGAACAGATTATTTTCAGACTATTCCAGCTGCTCGAATGATTGTCACCTAATATGACGATTTAAAACTCGATAAAGTCATGGTTGCTAGAGGGGTAATTTATGATGCTGCCAGTGTAACGACTGGTGATGTCTATAGTGGTGATATGCGCGAAAATACGGCAAAGTCAACATTTGGGGTAGGTATTAATCTAGCAAATTGGGGAATTACCAGTGCCTCTATGGCGAGTCAAGAACAGCCTCAACTGACACAAAGTGTAGTTACACATCATGCTCGCGGTAAATACAGTAATGGTGACGTCACGCATGGTTTGAGTGGTGGTAATCGAATGCTAACACTGATTGACTCTGTAGGTAATGAGTTTAGTCATGAGATTGGACATCACTATGGTTTGGGACATTATCCTGGTTCCGTGAATAATAATATGTTTTGGGCTGCACATCATGCAGATAGTGGCTGGGGATATATCGCCTTTAGAAATAAAATGCGTGGTAATCTCAATTGGACATCGACAAATCTTGGAGATGGTAGTAATGGCGTTCCAAACTTTTTAAATAAGTATGCTTATGGTTGGGATGCGATGTCTGGTGGTTCGACTGCGAGTTCGATTTCGAAATATACACATTACACAGGCTATAGCACGTATCTCAAGATTCAACCTGCCTTTGATCGTTATGTCTGGGATAAAAACTCACCAACTGGTTATAAAAAGTGGAATGCTACAACACGAGCTATGGAAGTTGCACAGCCCAAAGTACCGAACTCTGGAAATGTTTGGTATGACTCAGCTGATGGAAATTACTTAAAGCCAAGATTATTCGGTGTTCCTGTTTATACGATTCTGGGTGGATATGATCCTGTAAATCAAGTGGGTTTAATTTATCCAGCTGCAAGAGGGAATTGGGGTAATGTGTTTAACTTGCCTCAAATCAATCCAAATGATTCTACGGCAAGTTGTTGGTTAAATATTCGATTTGCATCAAATGAGCAAAATATTGCTCTAGCACCTCAACGTATGAATACGAATAGTAATGCCAATAAGTTCCATATTAATGTGGCTCAAAGTGAATCACCACAGCAAGTAGATTTGTATTGTAGAAAAGCCAATCAAAAAGCAGTTTTACTTTCAACAATAATGATTCCAGCAAACAATGTACAAATTTCACCTTATGCAGAAATTGGTAAAAATGTTGGGTATTCAGCATTAAAACAAATTGAACTTCCAGTACTTGAGCAAGCTCTTTTGGAAAATGCTACAAGACCCGTGGTGAATTTGTCAGCTGATAATAAATTGTTGTTCGATTCATATCAAAAATTCAAAGATCAGCTTTCGATTGCAGCGCAGAACGAAATGAATCGTTATACCCAACAGCAAAACACGCTGTATCGTTTGAATCGCTGGATGAATGTATATCGCTCTGATTTAGTGAATCTAAATGCTGATGCAGTTAACGCTTTTCATGTTTTCCTAGATAAGCTCGAACTGAAAAGTGATTTTAATTTGGGTTCTGCGATGAGTTTAATGAATCGAACAAATTGTTTAAAAGCTGAAAAACTTGAAAATGGTCAATTCAATGCATTTATTAGTGGTGCTTCTGGTTGTATAGGCGATGACTCAGAAAAATGGGTTTACGATGCATTAGGAAAAATTCACAGCAAAAAATATATAGATCAATGCTTAGCAACTACTTCGGGTAATGTAATTAATTTACAGCCTTGTAATAACAATCAAACTAATCAAGTTTGGACTACCGACATGAGTGCTCAAGCGATTAAGCAGGCTAATCAATGCTTTGATTTGGAGGGTGGTTATCTGACGAATAATCGTGCACGCTTAATTCGCTATCGTTGCACAGGAGGAGCTAACCAGAAATGGACGATTCCAACTGCTAATAATAGTTTGATTCTTTCAGGTCTAACGGCTAAGAATTTAGTATTAACGACAAAAGTATTTGGATTAAACGAATAGCTTATACATAAGAAAGGGGTGGTAGCTCTGCCTCTTTCTATTATGATAAAATTTGAAAATCAAGAGACAATAAAAAAGCCCGAAAATCGGGCTTTTTTATGTGCAACAAATTAGTTAGCTAATGCTTTAATTTGAGCGTTTAAGCGGCTCTTGTGACGAGCAGCTTTATTTTTGTGGATGATGCCTTTGTCAGCCATACGGTCGATTACAGGTACAGCTGTTTTGTAAGCTTCAGAAGCTACAGCATAATCACCAGCAGCGATCGCATTTACAGTACGTTTGATGTAAGTACGAACCATAGAACGCAAGCTTGCGTTGTGTTTACGTGCTTTAACGTTTTGACGAGCACGTTTTTTAGCTTGAGCAGAGTTTGCCACTCGTGCACTCCTTGAAAATAAGTTGGTCTGGGCGGGCTGAAGTTAAAACCAATAAAATATTAGCAACATTCACCAGCCCGTAAACAAGTGCCATATTTTGAGGAAACTACGCCCCGAAGTCAAGCCTTGTGATACTTTTAAGTACATTTAACAGGTGATTATCTTGCAAGAAAACGTTACATTAGTCCAAGTGATAACTTGAGCGAAATAAAAATGAAAATAGGTGCGAAGAAGGCAATTATTATTGGTGCGACAGGTTTAGTCGGTTTGGCTTTGATTGAACAATTACAATCGTCTGATGACTTTGAATCAATCACGGTGGTTGTTCGTAAAAAAACTGATAAATTAGATGCTTATACTAAAGTGACGCAGTTCGTTCTTGAAGATTTTTTATTACTTAATGACGAAGATGTAAATGGTTTTACCCATGCTTTTAGCTGTTTGGGAAGTACGATCAAACAGGCTGGTTCTAAAGATAAATTTTATGCAATTGATTATGAAATTAATGCGCATTTTGCAGATTTAATTCAAGATAAAAACATTCATCTGTTAATTGTTAGTGCGCTTGGAGCGAATGCTAATTCGCCGATTTTTTACAATAAGGTAAAAGGTCAGTTAGAAGATTATTTGAAAAAATTGTCAATTTATAAGTTATCGATCTTTCAGCCTTCTTTGTTGATTGGAAAACGCAGCGAAGTTCGTTTATTGGAAGATACAGCGCAAACACTGTTTAAGCTTGTAGAAAAAACGTGGACTAAACCGTTTAAATATAAGCCTATCAGTGCAGAACAATTGGCGCATACTATGGTGATTGCAGCTCAAACACAATCAGCAGCATTTAAATTATATGATAATTTAGCGATTCAGCAGACCCAATAAAGGAGAACTTTTGTGACAACAGTATCTTTCGTTACCTGTGACCTATTAGATGATAATCCAGATAAAGAGTTGCAAGTTGTAACACCTTGCATGGATGGTAAATTTTTTAAGAGCTACGGCGCACGTAAGACGTTTGGTGGTCAGATCGTTACCGTTAAATGTTATGAAGATAACTCTCGTGTTAAAGAACTTTTAGCGACCGATGGTACGGGTAAAGTCTTGGTTGTTGATGGTGGTGCATCAATGCGTTGTGCTTTGATGGGGGACTTAATTGCTGATTCGGCTGTAAAAAACCATTGGAATGGGGTGGTAATTTATGGTTGTGTACGTGATGTCGATGCAATTGCGGAATTAGACTTGGGTGTGCATGCATTGGCTGCAATACCGCAAAAAAGTAATCGTAAAGGCATAGGAGAAGTAGACATCACATTGTATTTTGGTGGTGTGACCATCAATTCTGGCGATTATATCTATGCAGATAATAACGGAATTGTGATTGCCAAAGAAAAACTAGTCGACTGCTAAAAGGATAACAGTATGCTTAAAATGGTGAGCCATCAGTTTAAAGTTTTACAATCAGTAGCTGCAACACTTATCGAAGGTGGGCGTGGTGTGTCAGGAACACCATTTCCGAATCAGCCTGAAAAACCAATCAAGCTATATGAATTTGAAGGTTCACCATTTTGCCGACGTGTTCGTGAAGTTATTACGCTTCTGAATTTGGATGTTGAAATCTATCCATGTCCGAAAGGTGGTGAAAAATACCGTCAAATCGTAAAGCAAAAAGGTGGGAAAAAGCAGTTTCCATTTTTAATTGATGAAAATACAGGTGATCAGTTATACGAATCACAAGACATTATTCATCATTTATTTAAGCATTATGGAAAAACGGGACAAACTCCAAAAAAATATAGTCATTATCCTAAATTACCGTATGTTTCGACTTTGGCTACTGTTGCAAATGCAGCTCGTGGTGTTTGGATTAATAAGAAAATTATTAATCGCCCAGCGCCAACGGAGCTTTTAGAGCTATGGAGTTTTGAGGCTAGTCCGTATACGCGTTTAGTCCGTGAAGTATTATGTGAATTAGAATTACCTTATGTGTTGCACAATGTGCCGAAAGAGCGTTGGCAAGATATGGGTCCTGCGATTTTGCGTTTAAAACCAGGAAAATATATTCCACTACCAAATGGTAAGCGTGAAAAGACTGTTGAAATCATGGGGCGTGATATTCAGGTTCCATATTTGGTTGATCCGAACACGGGTGTGAAAATGTTTGAGTCAGCTAAAATTGTTGAGTATCTAAAGAAACAGTACGGACAATAAATATTGAAAAAGCACCTTCAAGAAGGTGCTTTTTTTATCATTTGGTTGTTGCACTCATGATTGTTTTGCAGGTTAAATACTTTAGTTAATATTGTGATGTGATCAACTAATGTTCAGTCAGTTATCTAGTTTATTCAAAAGCTCAAAAGAGACACCAGAACAATTGTTTTTGAAAGAGCATGCTTTAGCCTTTGATAAGGAGCATGGTGTTATATTGAAGGGTATAAAACTGAATGAATTGGGTTTTCGTCTGGAGTATTTTTCAAATCGAAAATTAGATCACTTTGATGATTTGGCAAAGTTGTTTGAAATCAGTCCACAGATAAATGAAAAAATTGATTTAGAAATTTATTCGCAACGTTTTGTAGAACGCTTGGGGAATACAGAAGAAAATCTCAAAGAGTTCAAAGAAATGATCAAAGTTTTGAATGATTATTATGTGAAATTTCAAAGATCAAGATAAGCCAATATGTCCTTATGAATAGTAGTATAAAAAAAGCTGAATCAGATGATTCAGCTTTTTTGTGGGTAATCTAGCAATTATTTTTCAATAATAGCAGTTACACCTTGACCACCAGCAGCACAGATCGAAACTAAGATACGACCTGAACCTTTTTGGTTTAAGATTTTCGCAGCAGTGGCGATGATACGACCACCAGTTGCAGCGAATGGGTGACCCGCAGCTAAAGAAGAACCTTTAACGTTTAATTTGCTACGATCAATTGAACCTAAAGGTGCATCTAAACCTAAACGCTCTTTACAGAATTTCTCATCTTCCCAAGCTTTCAAAGTAGAAAGTACTTGTGATGCAAACGCTTCGTGGATTTCATAGTAGTCGAAGTCTTGAAGTTTAAGACCAGCACGCTCAAGCATACGTGGAACTGCATAAGCAGGAGCCATTAATAAGCCTTCTTTCTTGCCAACGAAATCAACCGCAGCAGTTTCAGTGAAAGTTAGGTAAGCAAGAACTTCATGACCATTTGCTTTAGCCCACTCTTCAGAAGCTAAAAGTACGCATGAAGCACCGTCAGTCAGTGGAGTAGAGTTACCCGCTGTCATGGTTGCAGCTTCGCCCTTGCCAAAAACTGGTTTTAGTTTTGCTAATTTTTCAGCAGTAGAGTCAGCACGTAAGTTGTTGTCACGGTTTAAACCCAAGAATGGCGTGATTAAGTCATCGAAGAAACCTTCTTCGTATGCTTTTGCCATTTTTTGATGAGAAGAAGCTGCTAAAGCATCTTGATCTTCACGGCTAATGCCCCACTCAAGAGCAGTAATTGCCTGATGGTCACCCATTGAAAGACCTGTACGTGGCTCACCATTTTTCGGTGCATCCATCAAATCTTTAACATTGATTTTTTTCAATGCTTTAAGGCGGTCTTTACCTGTTTTAGCGATGTTCAGCTCAAGCAAAGCTTTACGTAAACCGTCACCTAAAGCGATCGGAGCGTCAGATGTAGTATCAACACCACCAGCGATACCTACTTCAATTTGACCTAGAGCGATTTTGTTCGCCACAAGGAAAGCTGCCTGTAAACCAGTACCACACGCTTGCTGAATGTCATAAGCTGGCGTTTCTGGTGCAAGTTGAGTGTTTAAAACACACTCACGAGTCATGTTGAAGTCACGGCTGTGTTTTAATACTGCACCTGCAACCACTTCACCTAAACGTTGGCCTTGTAGGTTAAAACGCTCAACTAAGCCGTTTAATGCCGCGGTGAACATATCCATGTTTGAAGCAGTGAAATATGCGCCGTTTGAACGTGCGAAAGGAATACGGTTACCGCCAATAATGGCAACACGGCGAACAGTGTTTTGGCTCATGCTTTTATCCTGTTGAACAGAAGGTTTGGTTGTTTTAGCTGGTGCTACTTTTGTAGATGTAGAAGAAGCAGTGCTTTTTGTACTACGACTGGTAGAACGAGGGCGAGTCGTTTTAGTTGTCGTACTTGCTGCTTTAGGAGTTGCGTCAGCACTTTTACTTGGAGTAGAAGTTGCTTTTGATGTATTTGACACAGTCTCTTGAGCAGAATTCTCGACTGCTGGATTTTCTTGAGTTGTTTTGCTCATAAGGCTTTTCCAAGCATAATTGCGATATTCTTGCTATAACCATAGCATATTTCCAATACTGCTGTATTGACTAGAATGACGCTTTAGACCACATTCAGGTCAAGACATCCAGACATGAAGTCAAGTATGATTTATTGTGAGTCAATCAAACATTGGTTTCATGTTATTTTGCTGACATGGTTTAGATGTTTGTAAAAAATTCATTTGTATGAGAGATAATAATCATGACCGATCAATACCAAGCATTTACACAATCACCTTTGGGTAAATTTGTTGTAAAAAATTTAGGTTTACCATCGCCAGCTGCTCTAGATCGTTTTGAAAGTGGCCAACCTGTTGTAAATGGTGCCGTATTGCTTGGCGCAGCACCTTCAAGCACGATTTCCGCTTCTATTGCACAGGTTCTTAGTAATATCCATGCAGATAGCTACGTAGGCAATAACGTTGAATTACAGCAAACTGCTGCAAAAGTAGGTTTAAACCTTCGTCCTTTGAATGCAGATGATAAAGAATCTAAGTTTAAAGCAGTTGTATTCGACGCTTCTGGTATCCAAAATTCAGAACAATTAAAAGAGTTGTACAACTTCTTTAATCCAATCGCTCGTCAAATCTCAAGTTCTGGCCGTGTAATTGTAATTGGTACAACACCTGAAACAGCTAAAACAGTAAAACAAGCGATTGCTCAACGTGCGCTTGAAGGTTTTGTGAAGTCTGTTGGTAAAGAATTCAAAAAGGGTATCACTGCTCAAGTGGTTTATGTAGATCAAGGCGCTGAAACAAACTTGGAATCTACTTTACGTTTCTTAATTTCACCACGCTCTGCTTATGTATCTGGTCAAGTGATTCGCGTATCTAAAGCAGATAATGTTGACCTAGATTGGGCTAAACCTTTAGCGGGTAAAACTGCTTTAGTTACTGGTGCAAGCCGTGGTATCGGTGAAGCGATTGCAAATGTATTGGCACGTGACGGCGCGCATGTAATTTGTTTAGATGTTCCACAACAACAAGCTGACTTAGAGCGTGTTGCTGGTTCTATTGGTGGTTCAGTATTGGCAATCGATATTACTGCTGCTGATGCAGGTGAAAAAATCAAAACTGCTGCTGCGAAGCAGGGCGGTTTGGACGTGATTGTTCACAATGCTGGTATTACACGTGACAAAACTTTGGCGAATATGAAGCCTGAGCTTTGGGATTTAGTGATTAACATTAACTTATCTGCTATCGAGCGTGTTAATGATTACTTACTATCTAATGATGGTTTAAATGCAAATGGTCGTATCGTTTGTGTATCATCTATCAGTGGTATCGCTGGTAACCTAGGTCAAACGAACTATGCTGTTTCTAAAGCAGGTGTAATTGGCTTGGTTAAATTTACTGCACCAACTTTGAAGAACGGTATTACAATCAATGCTGTAGCACCAGGCTTCATTGAAACTCAAATGACAGCTGCGATTCCATTTGCGATTCGTGAAGCGGGTCGTCGTATGAACTCAATGAACCAAGGTGGTCAACCAGTCGATGTAGCTGAAGCGATTGCATGGTTTGCTTCAACGGGTTCAACAGGCGTAACGGGTAATGTTGTGCGTGTATGTGGTCAAAGTTTACTAGGTGCTTAAGCATTAGGGTTTTGAAGAGGGGGTGCGATAGCATCCCTTTTTTATAGAAAAATATCAAAAGGTTAACTATGAATACTCGTCATTTTAGTGAATTACCAAAGCCTTACTTAGCTTATCCAAAAGTTATTCAAGGTCTTATCTTTAAAAAGCCAAAAGGCGAAAAAGT
The DNA here is from genome assembly GCF_000368765.1 of Acinetobacter junii CIP 64.5. Classification (GTDB taxonomy): domain Bacteria; phylum Pseudomonadota; class Gammaproteobacteria; order Pseudomonadales; family Moraxellaceae; genus Acinetobacter; species Acinetobacter junii. The sequence goes on along the minus strand of NZ_KB849655.1, from coordinate 587,948 downwards.
ATTACCACAAGTTGAATACGTGGTTGATACTCTTAAAATTGATACGAAACATTTAGAAAGCTATAACGAAATTTGTGGTTTCAAAAATGATGGTTTCGTGCCAGCAATTTACTTAGCTGTGTTATCTCAAAGCTTACAAATGCATATGATGACCAGTGAAGCATTTCCATTTGCAATTTTGGGTTTGGTGCATATTCGTAACCAAATTAAACAAACTCGTAAAATTGGTGTGAATGAGCAAATTACGCTTTCTTGCAAATTTGGTGAGCTTAAACCACATGATAAAGGTTTGCAGTTTGATTTTATCACGACTGCAAAAGTAGGTAGCGAAGTGGTGATGGAAAGCTTAACGACTTATTTGTCTCGTCAAAAGGTTGAGAAAAAAGCTGCTGAAAAATCTAAAGAAGCTCAAGAACCTTCATATCAACCTCAAGCTGAATGGAATATCTCTGAGAATACTGGTCGTCGTTATGCGATGATTTCTGGCGATTTTAACTTGATCCATATCCATGCTGTTACAGCAAAAGCATTTGGTTTTAAACAAGCGATTGCACACGGGATGTGGAGTAAAGCAAAAGCTTTGGCGAACGTTCAACTTCCAGATGCTTATGAAGCGGATGTATGGTTTAAATTGCCTATGTTCTTACCATCTACAGTTGAATTTTTAACTGCTACAGATGCTAAGCAAACTGATTTCCTGATCCGTAACGTGAAATCGAAAAAACCTCATGTCGCTGGGACTGTAAAAGCAATTTAAGATGTAATTTTCATTGAGATCTATCTTTTCTGTTCGCAGGAGAGATTTTCTTAAAAATAATATTATAAGGATGTGTGCTTTGATTAAAGAATTTCTTTTTGCCAATACTGAAAACTACCATGGCACTGTTGATGAACGATTCAAAGATTTAGCGACTCAATTTAGCCGATTCCAAGATGCTCGAAGCCATGAAGGCGGAGCTGCTTTGGTTGTGTATTTCCAAGGTCAAAAAGTTGTTGATATTTTTACTGGTAAGAAATCACAAAATGAAGCTTGGCAAGCTGATACTTTAGCAATGTGTTATTCAACGGGAAAAGGGATTCTAGCGACTCTTGCACATATCTTGGTCAGTGAAGGTCTATTAGACTATGATAAGCCAATTGCAAAATATTGGCCTGAGTTTGCTCAAAACAATAAAGAAAATATTACCTTGCGTCATGTCCTTTCACATCAAACTGGTTTATTTGATATTCGTAATCTCATCGAGACCGCAACAGAAATGCTCGATTGGCAACATATGTTAGATGTTGTAGCTGCTGCGACACCGAGATTTGCAGCAGGACAAAGTTATGCTTATCAACCATTAACCTATGGATGGATTCTTGGTGGTGTAATAGAGAAAGCAGCCAAGCAACCTTTAAGTTGGTTGATGCAACGTTATCTAGTCCAACCTCTTGAATTAGATGGTGCTTATTTTGGAACTCCGACTAGTGAATTAAGTCGAGTGGCTCGCTTATTGGAAAGACCGAAACCTGCAACATCAGCTAAACCTCATTCCAAAAAAGACAAGCAACCACGTAAAGCCTCATTGTCTGAAAAATTATTAGAATTATCTGGTCAAAGCCCGCAAGATTTTCAGGATGCCATGATTCCAAAAGGTATGCGGAATTTTAGTTTTTATAGTGATGAAGGATTGCAAGCTGTTATTCCAGCAGCAAATGGCGTATTCACAGCGAATAGCCTTGCTAGAGTATATGCAATGCTTGCAAATAAAGGACAATGGAAAAATCAGCAACTGATTCGCCCAGGTGTATTTGAGCAGTTAAGTACAGTTCAAACCACTTCACGAGATCGTGTTATGCCAATTCCGATGCACTGGCGTTTAGGTTATCATCGTATTTTGACGATGGGTAAACGTGCACCACATGGCTTTGGACATGTCGGCTTTAATGGTTCTGGTGCTTGGTGTGATTCAGATCGAGAGCTTAGTTTTGCTTATACACATAATTTTAATATTACCTCCGCAACAGGAGATTATCGTTTGTGGGGGCTAAGTCAAGAAGCTTTACGCTGTGCAGATGCAGTGATTAAAGGAAGAAAAGGGTGGTTTTAACCACCCTTTTTTTATTATTAGAACATTAAGCTGCTTCTAGTTTCTCTTAGAAAACAACTCATTTTCAATCATAAAGTATGGCTGCTTATAATTAATAATTGTTAAATAAAACTTAATAAATAACTGCATCGTGTGCGCTATTAGACATTGTTTTTATGATTTTAGATTTAGTCCTAATTAATCAAGTTAAGCTTGCAATAATTGTAGGTTTTTGAAGTAAATTTGAACGTATATGCAAAAAATATAAAAATATATTTAAAATAAGTTTATGATATATATATTTATATAGTGAAAAAATAAACTTTATTGATGTGGTTGGTTTTTGATATTGTTAATCGTGCAGAAAAAACACAAAAAGGATTATTATATGAAATTTGGATTAAAAGCGATCTGTTTTGCTGGGGTGATAGCTGCTTCTGCTGTGTATGCATCAACAATTTTATCTCCAAATCAGATTAACAATACAGGTAATATCCCAAGCGGATACAGTGACTTAACTTTTGTATTGTCGAATGGAAATTGGGTAAAAAATGTTTATTTGCCGACGACTGCTAACCATCTTGATAAAGTGACGATTCAATCAAGTGCAGCTTATAAAAGTTATTTAGATACATCGAATACCAATTTGCCGATTGAAGTATTAGAAATCCAAAGTGGTGATAGTTTTCAATTTGTATACGATGCAAACTTAAAGAAGTGGTTAGTCCAGCTCAACACAGTTAGCCCAGTGAGTGGTTCACAATATGAGCAAGTTGCACTCTCAACAGCAAAAATTCAGCATGTGCTTATTGCTGATGGTAAGTGGGCAGGCACAGTTGCATTACCTTCGAACGTAAATAATGGCACTTTGGTTCAAATTACTTCAACTGCTGGCTATCCATCACAGTTAGCAAAAGATAATTTACTTTTCCCGAGCAGTTTTAACTTAAATAAAGGCACTGAATATTGGTTTAAGTACAATTCAGCATTACAAAAGTGGGTGCCTGAATATATTAAATCATTGAAATTAAATGTGAAGAATATTGGTAGTTCGCTTAGTAGTGTAATTAACTGAAGTAAGTTTTGGTGATGCAAATTGGGTTCCAAACTTCACGCTACCATCAACTGCAAATGATCGAGATCGTGTAGTCATTAAGTCCTCAGCGACTTGGTCAGCAAAAATCGCAAATACTCATGTAAATACTGCAGCTACCTTAACTTTGAAAAAAGAGGATCAGTATGAATTTATGTACGTAAGTGATCGTGCGCACTGGGTATTAATGTCATCTCCGATCAAAACAATCGATGCAAATACAACTATTCCTTCAATTTTACCTAGTATGAGTGAGCCAACTTTAAAGGTAAAAATTGGACTGCTCCCAGTATCCTAGACATGAGACCGCCTCATTTTGAAGCTGTCTCAAATGCTTCTGGGCTCATCCCATCGAGATGCGAATGACGCCTGATTCGATTGTAAAACATCTCGATATAATCAAACACATCCGCACGGGCCATTTCTCGTGTTTTATAGATCCTCTTTTTAATTCTTTCCTTCTTTAAACTACTAAAAAAGGATTCAGCAACAGCATTGTCCCAACAGTTTCCACGACGACTCATACTCGGAACTAAATTATGCTTTTGACAGAATTTCTGCCAGTCTCCGCTACTGTATTGTGAGCCTTGGTCTGAGTGTATGATCACAGGTTCATTGGGTCTGCGTCGCCATACCGCCATTAAAAGTGCATCCAAAACGATATCCTTGGCAAGCGTAGGTTTCATTGACCAACCGATGACTTTCCTTGAATATAAATCGAGAACCACAGCCAGATATAACCAGCCTTGCCAAGTACGGATGTAGGTAATATCAGTCACCCAGGAAGTATCAGGGGTGTTCACAGCGAACTCTCGATTTAAGTGATTTGGTGGCACAATCGGAGGACGGCCACAACCATAACTTTTATGCTTTTTATATCCTCGAACAGCGGCAATGCCATTGTTCTTCATGATCTTCAGCACACGATTGGGGCCACAGCTTTCACCTAGCTCTTTAAGATCCAGCGTGATGCGACGATAACCATAGATGCCATAACTGGCATCATAAGAAGAGCGGATCAGTTGTAATAACCGTTTGTCTTCAATTGTTCTGCCTGATTCGGGTTCATGTAGCCAGGCGTAATAGCCAGCACGAGCAATCTTAAGAACCCGACACATCGTTTTAATCTTAAATTGATGGCTGTACTCAAGGATAAACTGATACTTTACTCGGGCAGGCTTGCAAAGTACCTTGCGGCCTTTTTTAAGATATCTCGCTCTTCTTCAGTTTGCTTAAGCTGACTTTTAAGACGAAGGATCTCTTTCTTTGCTTCGAGTAGTTCATGTTCATCAGGGTTGTTGCGTAAAGGCTGTACGGCCTTTAGCCATTTATAAATGCTGTGCTGTGATACACCTAAACGTTCAGCCACATCAGTGACAGAATATCCACGTTCGGTAATCAATTTAACAGCTTCATCTTTAAATTCTGGGGTGTATCGTTGTCCACTCATAATGTTCTCTCCTATGCAAAAAGAATAGACGAAATTTGTCTAGGAGAGTGGTGGCAGTCCAGGTGCAGGTCTAGGCATTGCCTTTTTCGGTTTGATGTTGTCATGGTTCTACGCAAACTCGATTATGCTACCAACTAATGTACCGCATAGCATGATTGAACAGTTGAGCAGTTCGATTGGTGAGGCAGTTCAAGCTGCTAAGCAATTAGATCCTACGATTGCTCATCATGTAATTACAGCTGCGAAGCAGGCATTCAGTCAATCGCATCGTTCAGTATTGAATGTCGCTGCTTTATTGTTTTTGATTTTATCGATTTTTATTTTGTTTACATTGCCAAAGAAAGTAATCGCAATTGATGAGTAGCAATCACCCTTATCCAAAGCAAGCTTGGGTAAGGGAACTCTTAAGGAACATTGATTCTAAACTCTCGTAATATCTTACAAAGTTGAATCATTGGTAGTCCCATTAAAGTGGTTTGATCATCACCAATCATTTTTTCAAATAGGCTGATACCCAAGCTTTCACATTTAAAACTACCAGCGCAATTTAAAGGCTGATCAATTTCAATATACCGTTTTATTTCGTTTAATGTGAGCTCTCGAAATTTAACTTGATAATGTTCAACTAGTGTCGTCTCAAAACCTGAATCTAGGTGTTGAACACTAAGCGCCGTACTGAAAAAAACAGTTTTTCCTGAGTTTAATTGGAGCTGTTGAATTGCTTTTTCAATTGATAGCGGCTTGCCAATAAAATCCGATGGGGTATGTTCACGCCATGCGACTTGATCAGAACCAATCACAATCGCATTGGGATGTTGCTGTGAAATAACTTTTGCTTTTTCATAAGCTAAACGTTTTGCTAAATCATCAGCATGAAGTTCATCTTTAGCCGATTCATCAATATCAGGTGAAATGCTACGATAATCCAAGCGTAAACGATCCATTAAATCTTTACGTGTTTGGCTGCTTGATGCCAATATTAATTCAATATTGCTCATCAAACTGCGTATTCCACTAAAACATTCAGTGGTACGTAATGCAGAACGGCATTGTGGCAGGCATTTAACTTAATAGGTGGAGCATGCCCAGCTTGATAAGCTTCAACCCAACGAGTCACACATATACACCAAAAATCACCAGGTTTTAGCCCAGGAAAGCCTACTTCAGGTAATGGTGTAATTAAATCATTACCAACTTTTTGAGAGAAGTTCAAAAAATCTGAGGTCATTTGAGCACACATGGTATGTTGACCTAGATCGGTGATCGCTGTGTGGCAGAAACCATTGCGAAAATATCCAGTTATCGGATCGTAACAGCAACTCGCTAAAGGCTCACCAAGTACATTTAAACGATTAATTTTAGGATCTGGATGTATAGACATAATATGTATATAGATTTAATGACGATGTTTATCATAATCAAAAGTGACGCTTTCGCCAGCTTTTCTGCAAAAAAACTCACCTTTATTTTTGAGAATCATTTAAAATTGTGCCGTTTTTAAAATCAACTAGAGAGCCATCCATGAATTTTCAGCGCATGACTGACCTTGATTTAGCAGGTAAACGTGTTCTTATTCGTGAAGACTTAAACGTACCTGTAAAAAATGGGGAAATTACCAGCGATGCACGTTTACGTGCTGCATTGCCAACCATCAAAGCGGCTGTAGAAAAAGGCGCAGCAGTTATGGTGTTTTCTCATCTTGGTCGTCCTGTAGAGGGTGAGCCAAAACCAGAACAATCTCTTGCACCTGTAGCAGCGTATTTAACGAAAGCTTTAGGTCAAGAAGTAAAATTATTTACTGATTACTTAGATGGTGTGGAAGTTGCTGCGGGTCAAGTTGTTTTGCTTGAAAACGTGCGTTTCAACCATGGTGAAAAGAAAAATAACGAAGAGCTTGCAAAAAAATATGCAGCACTTTGTGATGTATTTGTTATGGATGCATTTGGTACGGCACACCGTGCTGAAGCATCAACTGAGGGTGCAGCACGTTTTGCTCCAATCGCAGCAGCAGGACCTTTATTAGCGGCTGAATTAGACGCTTTAGGTCGTGCAATGCAAACACCAGAAAAACCAATGGTTGCAATTGTTGCTGGTTCTAAAGTTTCAACTAAATTAGATGTATTGAACTCACTTTCTACAATCTGCGATCAATTAATCGTAGGTGGTGGTATTGCGAATACTTTCCTTGCAGCAGCGGGCTTCAATGTAGGTAAATCACTTTACGAAGCTGATTTGGTAGAAACTGCAAAACAAATCGCTGCTAAAGTAAGCGTTCCATTACCAACAGATGTCGTTGTGGCTGATGCAAGTCAAATTGATTTTGGTGACTTCCTAGGTTCTTTAGCAAACGCACAAGCAATTGTTAAAAAAGTAGAAGATGTTGCTGATACTGACATGATTTTAGATGTTGGTCCTGAAACAGCGAAAGCATTTGCTGAGATCTTAAAAACATCGAAAACAATCCTTTGGAATGGTCCAGTAGGTGTGTTTGAGGTAGATCAGTTTGGTGAAGGAACTAAAGCGCTTTCATTAGCAATTGCTGAATCTGCAGGTTTCTCAATTGCTGGCGGTGGTGACACACTTGCTGCGATTGATAAATACGAAGTTGCAGATCAAATCGGTTATATCTCGACAGGTGGTGGTGCTTTCTTAGAGTTTGTGGAAGGTAAAACTTTACCAGCTGTTGCCGTTTTACTTGAGCGTGCATAGTTGTTACTAATCTTTTGATTTATATACAAAGATAGAAAAGAAGAGCCGATGTAAATCGGCTCTTTTACTTTTATATTACAAATCAGTCATAAAACTGTCACATATTTGAAATATGCTTGTCATCAACTTAACCAAGTAACTGTGGAAAGCCGTGATGAAATTTAAATTAACTCTTGCCGCTTTAATTATTGCTCCAATCATGTTAACTGCATGTGCAAAAAAAGAAGAAGCGAACAACGCTGAACAGCAAGAAGAAGCAGCTTCAACTGTATCTACACAGACTACTCCAGAACAACAAGCTGCGATTGATGCAATCGACAAACCGAATTTAGATGAGAAAAATACTGATGTTGTAGAAAGTGCAGCATCAGAAGTTGCAGCGAGCGAAGTTCAATAAGCTCCTCGCTAATAAAGAAAGCCGATGTGATGACATCGGCTTTTTTTATTTAAGTATTTGCTTTGCAGTAGAAGGTCAATGTTGTTTGATAATCATCATCTTTGGCTAAAGAGGCATTCTTGCCTGTTAACGTACCAATTACGCCGGCAGCGGCTTCAACTAATCTTCCAGTTTCCTCATCCACAACATCTTTTAATACACCTTGATATGCTGTTTTTTCGTCCACAACAACAGGGCTAGTATTTCGCGTACAGGTCTTTTGAGCTGCGCTAATCGCATTATTTTTAGAGATTAGGTTGGTTTTACCAATCCCAGTGACTTCATATTGATTATTTTCTTTTTGTATTGCCAAAGTGTTGGTTGGGGTAGATGCACAAGCTGTTAAACCGATTGCCAAGCCGCCAATTAAACTCATTACTAATGCTTTATTCATTGCTTATTCTCAGGTCGTTAGATAATTGTATTATTTGAACATATAATTTTTGAATGCTTTTGCAGGTTATGTACAGTTTGTAGTGAGGCTCTGTTAAATTTCTCAAATTGATGATTAAGCAGGGATTAGACGTGGTGGAAAATAGTGAGATTATGCTAATCTAGCAAAATCCATGTGTTAGTTAGATTCATTTAAATGACGGACTCAAATATAGAGACAATTCATCAAAATATTCATCAACGTCAATCTATTGGGCAATTAATTGAGCCAGCACCAAATACACAACAACTTGAAAAAGCAGTGCAAGCTGCACTTACTGCTCCTGACCATCATCGTTTGAAGCCTACTAGATTTGTTGTAGTGACACCTGAATTACGTGCCGCTTTTGGCGAGCATTTAGCTAAAGCTTTAGCTGATTTAGGTGAAACTGATTCAGCTCAGTTAGAGCGTGTAAAGCAGCATCCTTTTCGTGCACCGTTATTAGTATTAGCATTAACAACTATCCAAGATCATCCAAAAGTTCCGCATTTTGAACAGATTCTTAGTACTGGTGCTGCTGTTCAAAACTTCTTACTCTCTTTGCAAGCGCAAGGTTTTGCTACGATGTGGCGATCTGGTGCTGTCGTGGAGTCTACATGGCTCAAGCATCAATTAGGTTTAAACGACCAAGACCTTATTTCGGGTATTATTTATATTGGAACTGCTGCTAAAGCGATTGCTCCACGCGCAGAGATTGCTACTCAAGATTTCTTAAAAAATTGGCAAGCAAGCTAACTTTTAGATTGAATGATGAACTAAACGAATAAATGAATTTCAGGATAAAAAATGGCAGAGTTAAAATTTAGTGATTTAGTTGAACCAGTTGCAGTAGATCAAAAAACAGCATTAAGAATTACCGTGTTAGGTGGTGGCAGCTTTGGTACAGCAATGGCGAATTTGGCTGTACGTAATGGTTGTGACACGATGATTTGGATTCGTGATGCAGCTGCAGCTGAAGAGATCAACCAAACACATATTAATAAACGTTATTTACCTGATTACACCTTAGAAACGGGTTTGCGTGCGGTTTCTGATTTGGAAGTGGCTGTGCGAGATCGCGATATTATTTTGGTCGCGATTCCAAGTCATTCATTCCGAGATGTGCTCAAGCAAATCGCACCATTTATCACAGCTCAAGCGGTTGTTTCGCTTACGAAAGGAATTGAAGCAAAAACTTTTAGTTTCATGAGTGACATTATTCGCGCAGAGTTGCCTGAAGTACCTTATGGGGTTTTATCAGGGCCAAATTTGGCAAAAGAGATTATGGCGGGTATGCCATCTGGTACGGTGATTGCGAGCGAATCAGAACTAGTGCGATATGCGGTTCAGCATGCATTACACAGTGCGCTATTTCGTGTATTTGGTAGCGATGATGTACATGGTGTTGAGCTGGGCGGTGCATTGAAAAATATTTACGCAGTCGCAATGGGGATGGGGGCTGCTTATAATATTGGTGAAAATACTAAGAGTATGATTTTAACTCGTGCTTTAGCAGAAATGAGTCGTTTTGCTGTCAAGCAAGGTGCTAATCCATTGACGTTCTTAGGACTGTCAGGTGTTGGAGATTTGTTTGCAACTTGCAATAGTCCATTGAGCCGTAATTATCAAATTGGTTATGCACTTGGTTCTGGAAAAACACTTGTTGAAGCAACTAAAGCATTAGGTCAGACTGCTGAAGGGATTAACACGATTGTACAAGTGCGTGCCAAAGCTCAAGAATTAGATGTATACATGCCAATTACCAATGCATTGTATGAAGTTATTTTTGAGAATGCACCGCCGATGACAATTGCGCTTTCTCTAATGAAAAATGGTCATCGCAGTGATGTTGAATTTGTTTTGCCTCACCATGAAGTCTAATCAAAAAAATGTCATCATATTTGGTTAAACTCAAGCATTAATAATAAGGTATTTATATGCAATTAACATTAGTACGACATGGTGAAGCGTCTCCTGCGATTAATGGTGATGATATGCAACGTCCTCTGACAGAGCGTGGACATCAGCAAGCTGAAGAAACAGGAAACTTCTTAAAAGATATTATTCAGCCAGAAATTTTTGTAGTTAGTCCATTGCTACGTGCACAAGAAACTTTGGCACATATCAAAGCGCATTTTGAGGGTGTTCCTGTTTTAATTTGCGATAAAATTAAACCAGATGATGATGCTAAAGATGCGATAGAATGGCTATCAAAATTATCATATGAATCAATTGCAGTTGTATGCCATATGAATGTAGTAGGGCATATTGCGGAGCAATTAACGCATGAGAATTTTAATCCATTTGCATTAGCTGAAGCTCGAATTTATGATCAGACAGTGATTGCAAATGGCTTATCAACACAGAAAAAAAGTTTTACGCCAACAATATAAAATCTTATATCCTATATTTGGATGAAAAAGGGTACTAAACACCGATGCTGTATTTATGGATGCCTGAAACCAATGGAACATGGTATTGGTCGACTGGAGAAAATTGGTTACAGGCCAACAGCCTAGAACAATTAATTCAAGACTTACATGAGCACAACGGAAAAGAAGCCGTCGTTTATTTTCCAAGTCGAAATGCTCAATTAATGCAGCAAACTATGACGAAGTTGCATTTCAAGCAATTAGGTCAAGAAGGCGTTAAGTATTTGCTTGAAGAGTTTGTTACGCTTCCGATTGATCAAATGAAAATAGTACATCATTTTCAAAATGATCAACTCAGTGTGCTCGGTGTTGCTCAATCTACTATTGAAACTTGGCAACATGCTTTAAGCCTATTACCAATACAAATTATCGCTTTTTTACCTGATTTTTTAATATTGCCAGAACCTGAGCCGAATCAAATCATCATTGCAAATTTGTACGGTAATCTACTTGCAAGAGAAAATGAATGGTCAGGTAATTCAATAGATGATTTGGCACTATTCTTAGAATTTCAAAATCCTGCTACTGAATACAAATTTGCAAATTTAAGTCCTACACAATTGGACTGTTTAGCTGCAGCATCAACACAAGATCAAGTAACAGAATTTAGTTATCAATTTCATAGCCTAAATCGTCCTAAGCAACATCCATTGAATGTCTTGCCAAAAGCAAAAAATAAAGAAGTTGAATGGTCAGGTTACTGGAAAGCTGCTGCATATGTATTGGTTGCAGTCATTTGTGTTCAGTTAGTTTATGATGGTTTACGTTGGTCTAAATTAAAACGCGTTGCTGATCAAACTGCGGTTCAGGCGATTGATCAATATAAATATTGGTTTGGTGAAAATAGTCGAGTAAATGAGCAAAATATTAAAAGTCAGTTTGAAAGCCAGTTAAGAATGAGTCAGCTTGGAGATACACAGGCTTTATCTTTATTGAGCCGAGTTGGTCCTATTCTTATGCAAAAGCAAATTGTGGCTCAGCAAGTGAGTTATGATGCATCTGTGTTAGCGATGTCGCTCAAGGCAAAATCAGCGGATGATCTTCAGGGCTTAGCGCAACAATTAAATCAACAAGGATTTCAGGCTGAACTTGGTAATGTTCAAGCTGATACAGTCGGCGCAATTGGCTTGGTTAAGATTAAATAATGAAAGCATTGAATAATATACAAAACCGTATTGATCAAAATATTGAAAGATTAAATCACTATCTTCAAGGACTATCGGTTCGTGAACGAGTCATGGTTGTTTTTACAGCAGTGTTTTTAACTGTTGTCATTATAGGTTTTGCATTGTGGAAAATGCATTCTCTTGCCGATCAGCAGCAAAATCGTTTAAATGAGCTGAAAGATTTAACGGTTTGGATGCAAAGTAACGCAGCAACAATGAAACCAGCAAATGATCTGGATCTTTCTCCTGCAGATAAGATACAGCGTACTGCTCAGCAACAGGGTTTAGCAGTATCATCACAACAAAATGGCGATCAAATACAATTGATTGCAGAACATCAAAATTATGCGGTACTTGCGAATTTCTTGATGCAACTCTCTCAAATGGGTTTAAGTATTCAAAAAATGGATATGATTTCTACCAATAATCAGATCAAATTAACGGCAACGGTGCAATAAATCATTTCTAATTTCTAGATATTTATTTTTACTAAAAATTGAGATATGCCAGCATTTAGCTTTTTTAAAGGCTTTTACATTAAGTACAGCCATATTTTTAAATCTAGATTTTTCCAATTACTGTTTTAAGTATTGATTCAAGGCGCATTAAAGCAACGACTCTACAAAATAAGCGCCTGTCAAGCATGGTGTTTTGTTTAGCCTAAGCCTATAATACGCATACTTGAAAAATCAGTAGACTGTGATTGGTATGTTATATTCATTGGCCCGCCCTCTGTTGTTTACTTTAGCACCAGAGCGTGCACATGAACTCACACTTTCTATGCTCGACAAAGCTTATAAGCTAGGTTTTATGCATCAAAAAGTTGCAAATAAACCTGTAACTTGTATGGGAATTGAATTTCCAAATCCAGTAGGTTTAGCTGCTGGTTTAGATAAGAACGGTGCACACATTGATGCATTGGCAGCACTAGGTTTTGGTTTTATTGAAATTGGTACAATCACACCACGACCTCAAGCAGGAAATCCTCAACCACGTTTATTCCGTATTCCAGAAGCCAAAGCAATTATTAACCGTATGGGATTTAATAATGATGGGGTGGACAAGCTTGTTGAGAATGTCAAAGCTTCAAAATTCAAAGGTATTCTAGGCATTAATATCGGTAAAAATGCGGATACTCCTGTCGAAGATGCAGTATCAGATTATCTAATTTGTTTAGAAAAAGTTTATAACTACGCATCATACATCACTGTGAATATTTCATCTCCAAATACAAAAAACTTACGCAGTTTGCAAAGTGGCGATGCATTAACAGAGTTGTTACAAACATTGAAAGATAGACAACTAAAACTTGCTGAACAATATAATCATTATGTTCCTTTGGTTCTTAAAGTTGCGCCAGATTTAACGATTGAAGATATTAATTTTATTTCTACACAATTACTGAAATTTAAAATTGATGGGTTAATTGTAACCAACACTACGCTTGGAAGAGAAGGTGTTGAAAATCTCCTGAATGGAAATGAAGCTGGTGGATTATCAGGTGCACCAGTGTTTGAAAAAAGTACTGAATGTTTACGCCAATTTTCTAAGATCCTAGATGGGCGTATGCCTTTAATAGGTGTTGGTGGAATCGTTTCTGGTGATCAAGCCGTTATTAAACAGCAAGCTGGCGCAAGCTTAATACAAGTCTACAGTGGATTGATTTATACAGGTCCAACACTTGTTAAAGATTGTGTTGATGCGATGACAGTGTGAAATGAACACGCTTGATATCATTATTCTGATCATTTTGCTCATTGGAGGGCTAAACGGTTTGCGTCAAGGATTTATCAAAGCCTTTGCGAACTTGATCGGATGGATATTTGCATTGATCATTGGGGCAAAATACGCAGTCATACTGGCACCTGCCATGAGCAGTTTAAGCCAAGACCCTGTAGTGCAAAAAATTGCAGCATTTGCATTTATTGTGCTCATCATTGTTGTCTGTACATGGGTTATTACCGCGCTTTTAAATGGTCTCTTGAAAAGTTTGAAATTGGGCCCATTAAATCGTTTAGCAGGTGGTGCTTTTGGTTCTTTAAAAGGTCTACTTATTGTTTTGATTGCCATGCAAGGTGTGGGACCATGGGTTGACAGCTCTCCGCATTGGAAGCAATCAAAATTTGTACAAATCTTATTGCCATATGCTCCTTTAGCGACAGAGTTGTCTAAAGATGCTGCAAATCAAGCGATACACGAAATGACATCTGAAGGTGCTTTGTTACATCGCCCTTCTTCAGAAATGGACGAATCGGAGCGTGCTTCCACAGAGCAAGCTGCTGATCATTCGACAAAAAACCCTTTTTATTAAGTGGGGTTGAACCCCATTCCAAGCTTGTCGCGAGGTTATTATGTGTGGAGTTGTTGGGATAGCCGGTAAATCACCAGTGAACCAAATGTTATTTGATGCCTTGACGATGTTACAACATCGCGGACAAGATGCAGCAGGTATAGTAACTTGTCATCAAGGGCGTTTATTCCTCCGCAAAGATAATGGTATGGTACGTGATGTATTCCATACTCGTCATATGCGAGCTTTACTTGGCAACTATGGTATTGGGCATGTGCGTTACCCTACAGCAGGCTCTTCAAGTAGTGCAGAAGCTCAACCATTTTATGTAAATTCACCATATGGTATTACCCTTGCTCACAATGGTAACTTAACCAATGCGGCAGAAATTCATGATGACTTGTTCAAAACAGATCTGCGTCATATGAATACTGATTCTGACTCAGAGGTTTTACTTAACGTATTTGCTCATGAATTACAGAAAATTGGTACTTTAAATCCAACACCTGATGATATTTTTCATACAGTTACTCGCGTACATGAGCGTTGTAAAGGTGCTTATGGCGTTGTAGCGATGATTACTGGACATGGATTAGTTGGTTTCCGTGATCCAAATGGTATTCGTCCTTTAGTTTATGGTTCTCGTGAAACTGATCAAGGCGTTGAATATATTATTGCCTCTGAGTCAGTTGCAATCACCGCGCTTGGCTTTAAAGTAGAGCGTGATATTGCACCTGGTGAAGCGGTCTTTATCAATTCAGATGGTCAATTGTTTACTAAACAATGTGCAGCAAATCCAGAATACCGTCCATGTATTTTTGAATATGTTTATTTTGCACGACCAGATGCAACGATTGATGGGATTTCAGTCTATAAATCTCGTTTGAAAATGGGCGAGAAGTTAGCCTATAAAATCTTGAAAGAATGGGGCGAGCAACACGATATTGATGTAGTTATTCCGATTCCTGATACAAGCCGTACATCTGCTTTAGAACTTGCTAATATTTTAGGTGTGAAGTTCCGTGAAGGTTTTATGAAAAACCGTTATATCGGGCGTACCTTCATTATGCCAGGACAACAGCAACGTAAGAAATCAGTTCGTCAAAAGTTGAACCCTGTTGAACTAGAATTTAAAGATAAGAATGTATTACTTGTTGATGACTCGATTGTTCGTGGTACAACCTGTAATGAAATTATCCAAATGGCTCGTGATTCTGGTGCGAAAAAAGTGTTTTTTGCATCGGCTGCACCTATGGTCAAATATCCAAATGTGTATGGTATTGATATGCCAGCAAAATCTGAATTGATTGCTTCAGATCGTACTGTAGAAGAGATTCGTGAGATTATTGGCGCTGATCGTCTAATTTTCCAAGATTTGGAAGATTTGAAAAATGCAGTTCGCACAAGTAAAGTTCCGCATCTCAGAGAGTTTGATTGTTCTGTATTTGATGGTGTATACGTTGCTGGCGGGATTGATAGTGATTATTTGATCAATCTTGAACAAAAACGTAATGATAGTGCGAAGAAAAAAGCTGATGGCTATATCGATGTGAACATTGATGCTGCTTCAGTGGATTTAACTGGTATTCGAGAAGAGTAAAATTACTTTAATATCGAGAAAAGCGGGAATTTCCCGCTTTTTTATTTTATGATACTCAAGGCATAAAGCCTCTTACCGAAACAATGTAATAAGGAAAATTTACATTGAAAGAAATGAGCCATTATTTAATTGAAAATAAGAATATTGCTTGGTCAGTAAGCTTTTGTATTCTTGCAATGTTACTTACATTATTTATTCTCAATTGGATTTTGGGTTTAGTTGTTCATTTCTTTGATTATACTCAGCCGATTTGGTGGCATTTTTTAAGTCCTTATTTTATTTGTTTATTATTTTTAGTATTAGTATGGTCAGTCGGTGCTGAACTGTATGTCCTGCGTGAGGGTGGACACTCTCTAGCAAAGCAATTAAAAGCACGTCGATTGGTTTTTGATGAAAGTACTCCTGAAGAAAATACTGCTCTGAGAGTTGTTGAACAAGTTGCAAAAAGTTTTTCGATAGATACACCTGCAGTGTATGTGCTGCCAGATGAGATTGGCGTAAATGCGCTAACAGCTGGTTTTAAGTCGCAAGATATCGCAATTATTTTGACGTGGGGTGCATTACAGAACTTGGATGAGCTTGAGCTATATGGATTGCTGAGTTATGAGTTTAATCAAATTCTATCAGGCGAAGCTGTTGAAAACACGAAGTTAAAAATCTTATACAGTGGTCTAACAACATTTAGTCAGTGGGGCAGTAAATTAGCTCAAGCGGGATACAGCCCGTATGCCACATTATATAGAAATAAATTTGAAACTATTTTTGTCGCAATTGGTGGTGTGATTTGGTTGATTGGGAGTTGGGGTATTTTAATTACCCGTCTAATCAAATATTTAACTCTAAGTGGACGTACATTTAGAAATGATCTGAAGACCATGAAACTAATGAATAATAATGCCAACGTTCAAACATTGTTGCGTATTTATGTTCATCACTCAGGTTCACAAATTCATAGTGCATATTCAGAATCAATTTCTCATATGTGTTTTGCAAACTCATTAAGTCCACAAAGCTGGATGAATATTCATCCAAGTATTAAAGATCGAATCTTTGAATTAAATCCAACATTATTGCAAGACCTACAATTAGAAAACCTGAGAAAATTGCGTAATCGTCCTTTATTTAGTCTGTTTCGTTCTTTAGAAGAAGAGCTGACAGATATGACAGTTCCTTGGAGTTCACCTCAGCCTTTACCTTTACTTAGATTGTCACCCATTAGTTTTGCCTTAAATGATGCAATTAAACCACTCAATCCAGAGCTTCGAAAAAATAAAAAACGTCCTGAGCTGATTCAGCGTGCGATGCAAACAGCTACGGGTTCTAGAGAAGTCATGGTTGCGATTTTAATGATTCGTCAATATCGTGAATTTATTCCACAAGAAGCGGCAGTGAGTCATGCAATCGTAGATGCGTTACTCAATTTAGATGGTCGTATCCATGTTCAGATTTTTCATGATGCTTGTAAAAACATTGGGCACATGCCGACAAGTATTGCACGTCAGTTTCTCACTAAGCTTGCTTGTATTATTCAAGAAGATGGAGAGGTTGGTTTATTAGATGCGTTGCTTTTAGAGAAAGTGAAGCATGAATTGAATTTGATGCCAGCCCATCTGCCTACAGCATTTGAAGATGTAAAATCACAAATTGTTCATTTAATTGATGCGCTGTTGCACGTCCAGCAAATCAATAGTCCAAACCAATTAGAAGTTCGTGAACGAATTTTACAGCAAATTTTGACAGTTGAAGAAATGCAAGTTTATGCGGATATTTCTGATGAACCTTTAGATCTAGCGGAAATTCTAAATGATGTTTCAGGTTTGCTATTACGAGATCGACTCAATATCTTGGCAATTGCAGAAAGATGCTTATGGAGTGATCGCATCATCACTCAAGATGAATTAGATGTTTTGGAACTTTTATATTGGCGCTTGGGTTTTGATACTCAGGATGTTGTTGAACAAATGCTGAAGAAAAATAGTTTGATGATTATTTGATGCTGCTATCAAAAATTGACTATTTATTTGATCAAAGGTTACGTGACAAACACATAATTTGGTCTGATTTCAGAGTAAGCTTGCCATTTATTTTTATTTTGTATTGTGTGTTTTTGAGTAAGTTATGGAACATATTGAAATTTTAAAAGCTTTGTTTCTAGGTTTTATTGAGGGTCTCACCGAATTTCTACCGATTTCAAGTACAGGACATTTAATCCTGTTCGGTCATTTAATTGATTTCCATTCAGATGATGGTCGAGTATTTGAAGTCGTTATTCAGCTAGGTGCAATTTTGGCGGTATGTTGGTTATATCGCCAAAAAATCTTTAATTTACTCAAAGGTTTTTTTAGTGGTGATGCAGAGGCTCGACACTTTGCATTTAGTGTTTTGATTGCATTTTTCCCTGCTGTGATTATTGGGGTTTTCGCTGTTGATTTCATTAAGAGTGTGCTTTTTAGTCCTTTAGTGGTCGCGATTGCCCTAATCGTTGGTGGTCTTATTATTTTCTGGGTTGAAGCAAAGAATTTTGATCATAAAACAACTGAAGCGACAAAAATCACCTATAAACAGGCGTTATTAGTGGGTTGTGCGCAATGTGTGGCGATGATTCCAGGAACATCTCGTTCAGGTGCAACCATTGTTGGTGGTATGTTTGCAGGCCTATCGCGTAAAGCAGCAACAGAGTTTTCTTTCTTCTTGGCGATGCCAACGATGTTAGGTGCTGCGACATTTGATTTAATTCGTAATGCTGATGTTCTCACACAAGACAATATGCTGAATATTGGTGTTGGTTTTGTGGCTGCGTTTATTTCTGCATTGTTGGTAGTTAGTGCTTTAGTTAAATTTGTTGAACGTCATACTTTGCGTGTATTTGCTTGGTACCGCATTGTTTTGGGTGTAATTTTACTTTTCGTATTCTTATAAATATAAATCAGCCTCTTTTTTTTGATTAGAAAAGAGGCTTTTTTACTAATTTTTGGATCTTATTTTTTTTATATTCACTAGTTATGTATTGGTTAAAACATACTATGACAATAGCAAAACTGAATGCCCGTGATTTGATTGTTGATCTCCTTTTGGGGTTACAAGGACGAGAAATTTCAATCAAGCAGATCATCATTGCAGCTCGACTTTTTGAGATTAGTGAAAATAGCATCAGGGTTGCTGTGACTCGATTATCGAGTGAAGGAGTCATTGAGGCGATTGAGCGCGGCGTCTATCAGTTTACCAATCAGTCACGTGAGTGGGCTGATGTGATGTTAAATCGAAAAAATGGTATTAAACAAACCAAACCATGGAATCAGCAATTTATCGGTGTATTTACAGGGGCTTTGGGAAGAGTCGATCGAACGGCTTTGCATAGAAGAGAACGCGCTTTGAAACATTTGGGATTCAAAGAGTTAGAGCAAGGCATTTATATTCGCCCAGACAATTTAGCAATTTCTTTCGAGCAGCTTGTTAACGAACTACATGCTACGGGTCTGGAGCAAACTGCAAAAGTCTGTTTGATCCAGTTTTTCGATGCTCAAACTATAAAAATAATAACTGAACTATGGTCCACCAAGACATTAAATCAAAATTATCAAAAATACGCTCAAATGATTGAACAATGGTTAGAAACAGCGAATGAGTTGGATTTAGATATCGCAACGAAAGAATCTTTATTACTTGGTCGGCAAACAATTTCACAATTAATGAATGATCCATTGTTACCAGAAGATTTTGTTGACGTAAAATTACGCGATCAATTTGCTCAAAGTGTTCAGAGGTTAGATCAAATTGGTTTAGAACTATGGCGAAGATTTTATGAACAGCAAGATGAATAGTTAATTTAAAATATTACTAATAATTTAATTATATTTTGTTGACAGAAATATTACATGTTTTAAAATAAAAATATAAGTTGAGTAGTTTTAAAATTAAAAAAATATGGGATAAGGATATGAATACGCGTGTTGCTATTAGTGATCTATTCACAAGAGACGAAATCAGTGAGCTAACTAGTAAATCAGATTTACATGGGGGCTGGGCTGTTTTCTCAACTTGGGCTGTGATTGGCGGTACCTTTGCTGCAGTTGCTAGCTTTTGGGACTATGTACCAGCTTGGGGTAAATTATTATTGTGTATCGTAGCGCTAATCATTCTTGCTGGTAGGCAATTAGCGCTGGCTATTCTTATGCATGATGCTTCCCATCAAAGTTTATTTAAAACTAAGTGGTTGAATGACACATTAACTGATTGGTTATGCGCTCGTCCGATTTGGAATGATTTAAATAAATATCGAGCTCATCATATCCGTCATCACAGTAAAACCTCTACTGTTGATGACCCTGATCTAATATTGGTTTCGGGCTTTCCAACTTCCAAAAAATCATTAATGCGCAAATTTATTCGGGATTTATCTGGTTTAACGGGAATTAAATTTGCGATTGGGCGAGTGTTGATGGATATTGAGAAGATGGAATGGACAGTTTCAAATGATCGCCGTTGGATTCCTCAAGATGGACGTCATTGGAGCGATTATGCAAAAACATTTATAAAAAATAGTGGCGGAGCGATAGCCACTAATGCAGCTATTTTCGGAGCATTGTGGGCTTCAGGTCATCCTAAGTTGTATGCATTGTGGATCTTGGCATATCTCACCCCATTTCCTTTGTTTCTCCGTGTCCGTTCAATGGCTGAACATGCAGGAATGCCAACAAGTAATAGTGCTTTAACAAATACTCGTACAACTAAAGCAGGATATTTAGCACGTGCATTAGTCGCGCCAATACATGTTAATTATCATAAAGAACATCATCTTATGGCTGCTGTTCCATATTTCAAATTACCGAAAATGCATCAGATGTTACGTGAGCGCGGACATGTAGAAGAACCGCCAACGTATTGGCAAGTTTTACATGAACTATCTAACCAAGCTGATTAATTCAAGAATAGAGGAATAGATATGCTATTAGCAAAAGAACAGATCATTAGTTTTTTAGCTCAAGAGTTTCCACAAGCACTGGAAAAAACATCAATTGTTGAGATTACCCCAAAAGGTGCAGAGCTATTATATCGTGTCGATCAAAGTGACTTACGTCCCGGACAAACTGTGTCTGGGCCAACATTAATGCTTGTAGCTGATTTTGCATTGTATGTTGCGATTTTAGGTGACTTGGGATTGGTGGCCATGGCAGTCACAACCAATATGACGATTAACTTTTTCCGCAAACCAAACGGAATGCAAAATATTAAAGCTGTTTGTAAATTGATTAAAGTCGGTAAAACCTTGGTGACTGGTGAGGTATGGTTGTATTCAGTTGGAGACGATGAACCTGTTGCTCATGTTATCGGTACATATGCAATTCCAAAGCAATAAAAAATTTTAGAAATAACAACGAATAGAGCAGCAAAACATAACAACAATTCAGTATGAGAATTGGTAAGAACATGCTAAAACTAAGTTTGTTCAAATTTATTTGTTCTTACCATTTTTACTTATATGCCCATAGAACTCGACTTAATACCTCTATCTCAGATTTCGCTTGATCACGAGCAACTTTTAGCGATTAAGCGAAATGATCTATTGCCTTTGATGGATGATCCGCATCGTTTGAATGCCTATGCCGATCATTTAGTTCAAGCTCAAAGTGTTTTACTGAATGGTATTGACCCAAAATTAAATCAACAGTTAAGTGCGGTTATCTCACAGATTATTCAACAGCTGTCACTCTCAAAAAAGTATCTACGTGGTCGTCGATTCAATGCATTGCAAAAATGGCTCGGCATTGATGTGGAGTATGATGCAGGTCAGGTAAAATATTTAAAAGACCTTGATCGCTTAATTGATGAAGCAAATCATTTAAGTCAAAAACTGCAAATAGAAATACAGAAGTCACAATCACGAATACAGCAGGTATTGGGCTTACGAGAACAAATGGCAGCCTATATTGGCGCAGCTCAAGAGTTTTTGAATGAATATCCTGAGTTTAGTCGCCAAAAAACTTTAGATCATTTTCTTGAGCGATTGTCTAAAAAAGTGAATACCTTACAAACTTTACAAACGAGTAATGATATTGCGATCAAACAAATGCAGTTATCTCAGCATTTATCTTTTAGTTTATTAGATCGATTTAAAGAAGCTCAGCAAGTTTTGATTCCAGCATGGCAATATCATTTACAGCAAAGTCGTCACTCAAATTCAAGCATCACTCTTGAAAAATTGGATAAAAGTCGAGAAGATTTGATTCAAAATCTTAAAAAATCATTAGAGAAATAAGAGGGGAAAAGTATGTCTGGTTCAGAATTGACTCAAGCGTCAACTCAAGTCGAATTAAAACAAGAGGAACGCTTTGAACAATTGAATTTAAAAGAGCTAGGATTGCAACCGCATGATTTTGCGGAGGTGATGGATGCACATAAGGAACTCGCTGAGATAAGCACAACTGTTGTAGCTGAATATGGGAAAAATATTGCCAATAAAACATCGACTTATACAGATGAGTTACTTGATCTCGTTCAAAATAAAGATTTAGATGCAACAGGGCAAAAATTAAATCAGGTCGTTCAGGTTGCTCAGCAATTAAATACTTCGAGTATTTTGAATAAGTCTAAAAGTTCAGGATTTTTTGGTGGTTTACTTAGTAAATTTAAAAGCGCAAAGCATAGTTTTGATCAGCATTTTAATACAACCAAAGAACAGATTGATGCTTTAGTTAAAGAAATTGAGAGTTCACAATCTGGTTTGAAAGCACGTGTTGGAACTCTAGACAAAATGTTTGATGCTGTGCAGGAAGAGTATAAACAATTGGGTGTATATATCGCAGCAGGACAATTGAAGCAACAAGATATTCAACAGCAAATTGTGGCCTTAACTAATCAAGAGCAAGATCAGCAGACCACGCAACAAATTTATGATCTCAATCATTTAGCGAATAATCTTGAAAAAAGGGTGAGTGATTTACAAGTACTTCAACAATCTGCAATGCAAACCCTACCTATGATTCGTATTATTCAATCTAATAATTTGATGTTGGTTGATAAGTTCTATGCAATAAAAAATATTACATTACCAGCTTGGAAGAATCAGATTAGTTTAGCGATTTCACTACAAGAACAGAAAAATAGTGTGCAATTAGCGAAAGCGATTGATGACACGACCAATGATTTACTTCGTCGAAATGCGGAATTATTGCATCAAAACTCAGTTGATACTGCAAAAGCGAATCAACGTTCAGTGATTGATGTTGAAACACTTGAACATGTTCAAAACACCCTCATTAAAACAGTAAATGATGTAATTCAAATCCAGAAAGAGGGAATGCAAAAAAGAGCTGAAGCAACAACGCGTTTGCGTGCATTGCAAGAAAGTCTTAATCATCTCGTTCTGGAAAATAGTGGGCAAACGCCTAAATCTTAAAATTTATTATGAAAGGAAAGATCATTGTCACCCATAAATGATTTAAGTGTGGAACCTATTGATCAGCGTTTGCAGGTGTTGAAAAAACGCCAACGCAATATAGTCATTGGGCTTGCTGTAAGTATAGTCTTGATGGTTTTAACTATTGCGGCATTCTTTCTACAAAAAGAATTTATTTATCGGTTTTTTGATCTTTCATTGCATGTTCAGAGTTTAGATTTACCATATCAAGTACAAGATTTGGTACCTTTTAAACAACCTGTGGATTATTTTTTTAATCTTCTTTCTTGGTTTGGTTGGCTGTTTCTGAAAGTCCTTGTTTCCTTTGTTGGTGCATTTCTAATTGTGCGTTGGGTGAAGAAATTTAAGTTCTTCCAACAACGATTTCAAGCTTGGACGCAGCGATTTTTGGCATGGATCATTTCGTTTATATTGCTATGGTCGGGATTAAGCTATATTCAATATGACTGGAAAAACGAAACAGAAGAAGCTTATCAGCGTTGGATGAGCTATCAAACAAATATTGTCGAAAGCCAAATTGCTCAAGATTTACAAGATATAAATATTTCTCAAACAGAAAAAGCTTATGTCTTAGCTCAGGTTGCTTTGTTACATGATCCGATTGATCGCAAAACTGCGAATATTTATGTCAATCAATTGATCGAAGCTGAGAAAAAGGTTCCCACTGAATTTCGTAAATATGATTTTAAGCCTGAACAATTGTGGGTGATGCAACAACAGCTGTATGGGAAAAGTATTACTTTGATTACTCAACCGCTAGATATCCAAGCGCAGCAAGCAGAAAAAATTTCAAAGTACGTGAATTTCTTTTTGTTGGTCTTTCTAATTATCAATCTCGCAATGAGTGTGGTTTTGTACATGCTAGCTAAGCATTTTAAAAACCGTCGATATCGAATTACGCAGAAACTTGATCTATAAGTTTGTTATGTTCGGTTTGTTCGATTGATATTATGAAAACAACCTGTTTTACCTATTTAAATAATTTGCGTACTATAGCCCCATTGAAAGAATTTAGCTGATTGAATTGCTGAGAATTTGGAGAAAGACATGTTAGATCAAAATATTAAAACTCAATTAAAAGCTTACTTAGAACGTTTAGAAAGTCCAATCGAGTTGGTGGCTGCTTTAGATGAATCCGATAAAGCTGCAAAAATCAAAGAACTCGTGACTGAAATTGCAGAACTTTCTGATCAAGTTACGGCGCGTTTTGACGGTTCAAACGCTCGCCGTCCTAGTTTCGGTGTGGCTAAAGCAGGTGAGCAACCTCGTGTGTTCTTCGCTGGTCTACCAATGGGACATGAGTTCACCTCTTTGATCTTGGCATTGTTACAAGTTTCAGGTTATGCACCGAAGGTATCTGATGAGGTGTTAAATCAGATTAAAGGTTTGAACTTAAAATCAAACTTTGATGTGTTTGTATCTTTGAGTTGTCACAACTGTCCAGATGTAGTTCAAGCGTTGAACTTGATTGCGATCTATAACCCCGATGCAACTGCGACCATGATTGATGGTGGTTTCTTCCAAGAAGAAGTTGAAGAACGCAAAATCTTAGCAGTCCCAATGTTGTTCCAAGATAATCAACATATTGGTCAGGGTCGTATGACTTTGGAAGAAATCATCGCGAAGTTAGATAGCAACTCAGCAGAGAAAGATGCAGCTCTTCTCAATGCAAAAGATGCTTTTGATGTATTGGTGATTGGTGGTGGTCCTGCAGGCGGTACAGCAGCGATCTATGCAGCGCGTAAAGGGATCAAAACAGGGATTGTGGCTGAACGTTTTGGCGGTCAAGTCATGGATACCATGGATATTGAAAACTTTACTACGATTCAAAAAACAGTTGGTCCTAAGTTTGCTCAAGATATGGAAGCGCATGTTCGTGAATACGGCGTGGACATCATGAACTTACAAAGAGTCAGCAAAATCACAGGTGCAGACCAAACAGCCAATGGTTTGGTTGAAGTTGAACTAGAAAATGGTGCTAAGCTTGAATCGAAAACCATTATTCTTTCAACAGGTGCTCGTTGGAGAGAAATGAATGTTCCAGGTGAAGCTGAATACCGTACACGTGGTGTTGCGTACTGCCCACACTGTGATGGCCCATTATTTAAAGGTAAACGAGTTGCAGTGATTGGTGGAGGTAACTCGGGTGTAGAAGCTGCGATTGATCTAGCAGGGATTGTTGAGCATGTGACTTTGGTTGAGTTTGATACCAAACTTCGTGCTGACCAAGTCTTACAGGATAAGTTGAATAGCTTGCCGAATACCACAGTTATTACCAATGCTTTAAGTACTGAAGTGGTTGGTGATGGTTCACAAGTGACAGCATTGAAGTATAAAGATCGTGCGACTGATGTAGAACACACAGTTGAACTTGCGGGAATCTTTGTACAAATTGGTTTATTGCCAAATACGGATTTCCTAAAGAACAGTGCAGTCGAACTCAGCAATCGTGGTGAGATTGTGATTAATGATCGTAATGAGACCAATGTACAGGGTGTATTTGCAGCAGGTGACTGTACGACAGTACCATACAAGCAAATCATCATCGCAACAGGCGAAGGTGCGAAAGCTGCATTATCTGCCTTTGATTACATGATTCGTTCTACGAATTAATTAGAACTAGTAATAAAAAAGCCCAAAGTTAACTTTGGGCTTTTTGTTTAGTTTTGAGGTTTATATAAACCGTGTTCCACAAGATGTTGTCTTAAAATTCGTCTTAATTCGAGGACTGCTTCGGGCGTTTCTTGAATTGAATGACCACCTGTAATAATTTTTTCAGAAACAGCTCCATCTAGGTGAGCACTTTTATAGGGAACTATTCCATCTGTCATGACGTTAGGGTCTTGGCTCTTTGTGATATTTCCCATGATGGAATGAAACAGCAGACCTTTCTGTGGAGGAATATCAGCCGTTAACTCCATAAATTTGGATTTTTTACTTAGATCACTTGGACCATTCTGAATAACATCATTAGTAAGTGTTTTTACAAAATCTTTTAGCTCAACATCATTACTTGTTAAAGTATCTGCCAGTGTTGTGAGAAATGTGGTCGGTAGTTTAATGATTTTTCGTGCTGCGAGAGTAAACCAACGATCAGCGTAATCTGTACCTTTATGCGGTGCTGCAAGAAAAATCGCACGATCAAAATTAGATACAGGTTGCATTTTTAGTCGCTCACCAATTACGGGATGCTTGCGTAAACGAGTTTGCTGACGACTACTCATCATCACTAATGCTTCTTTTGATATATCAGCATTGCTCACTAAAAGACGACTGATAATACCACCCATACTATGTCCAATGAGAACAGCATCTTTGGCTGCAGCATCTTGCATATTCACCGAGCCAAATGCTTGTTTAAGTAGAGCATATATTTGAAAACGACTTTCTAAGATTGGCATATTGGTTGAATAAAAAACTTGCCAGACTTGATAATGTTCACGAAGTACAGGATCACCCATAATATCGTTTGTTACCGCAATCCATGCTTCAGGACTACTAGCTAAACCATGGACCAATACGATGACTTTTTTATTAGGATTGTAAGGTTCCAGCATATATAAATGCGGCATGGTTAGGTGTTGATCACGATCAATTAAAGTTAAGTAAGCTGCTGCTCCTAAATTATTTTCAGACAACCATAAACCATATGGTGCAGAGAAATTTGCAGCCAATGAATAAGGTTTTCCAGCGATATTAACTTTTTCAACGCTATATGGATCGTAAACTTTAATCTCAAATTCTGGGCTATTTAACACTTCATCGGCTGTTGCTGCGGCGCGTTTAGGTTGAGCAATAATAGTCGCAGCTAAATAACGAGCTTTATGAATATTCGGATTTGTACCTTTAGGGTAGTTGTAGTTGAGAGGATCTAAAATATATTTATTCTCAAACTTATTGGTATTGTCTGCAGGGAATACTGCTACAAAATCAGAACCAAAACCATCGCGTCGGTTAATTGCTCTTAATCCTGAGAAGTTCATGTTATAGCTAGAAACAAATTTTTCTAGCTTCATATTCTGTAAACGTTGATAAGCTTGGATATCAATCGTATACGTACTTTTCCCAATTTTAATAGTCGGTGCGAGATCTTTGGATGGATTTCTTAGACTATGAATATTGACCAGTTGAGTTAATGCTTGGTTGTAAAAGTCACGAATTTGTACTTGGCGGTTATCAAAAAGTCGCTCTTGTGGTGCACGACTAGTTTTAAATAGATAAGCATAGCTATAGCGAATACTTTTATCTAAAGCTTCTAATTGTTGATCTAAGCACTGCTCATAATTTTTCTGAATATTCTTTTGTTCTTCCTCGGATTTGTGTTTGCTTAGTTTACTTATTTTGCATTCTGATGAGTCCGCTAGGGCTTTGGATTTCGCTAGAAATAATTCACTGCTAGTCGATAAGAGCTGTTCATCTAAGATTTGAGGAATCTTATGTAAATCTGCAATGCACTCATCAGCAGATTGCATGCAATACTTTGCTTCTTTACCTGACATCGATAAAACATTGAGACTTGCTTCGCTGAGTCTTTTTTGTGTCAGGATACTATTTCTCTCATTAGCAATTGTGACATCAATGGCTTGCTGTTTTAGGCTTACAACTTGGCAACCACTCATGACGACTGTACTGAGTAGCGTTATTGCAAATAGGCGATGTGAAGAATTAAATGCACGCATTAGGGTTTCAGTAAATTGAGAGCAGGATTACCGCTATAATACGAAAAAAGGATGCATTTTCAATCAACATAAAAAAATAGACCGTATAAAACGGCCTATTTTTACAAAAAAGAGAGTAATTTAGTTAAGAACTTGCCACATGTTCCAACGTTTTCCTGATTCAACTTCTTGAATCAGACGGTCAACTACTTCTGCTTCGTCAGGATAATTAATTTTGTAATTTTTGAGCGTTTGAAGCGCATTTTTTTTCTGTTCAAGCCATAAGAAATTGTTTGCAGCAGAAAGATATGCCTCTTGCACTCCACCTTTGATCGCTTTATCTAGGTATGGAATCGCTTCACGTTGTCCACCACCTTCTGATAATCCAAAACCGAACCAAAAATTGGTTTCAGGATCGTTAGGGTTAATCGCTAAAATTCGTTGAGCATAAGTTAAAGACTTAGATGTGTAAGCTGTACCCAAGTCAAGGTTGCGAGCCATTACACTGGCTTTAAATGCACGGGTCAAAATATCCATAGATGCATTTGGTTTCTCAGCGAGAGCATCTAGTTTGTGTGTGATTTCTTTTAACTTTACTTCATATCCTTTGCGTTCTTGGCGTTCAGTAAATCGAGGAGGGTAATGACGTGCTTTTCCTTCAACTAGTTGTAAGAAGTCATCAATTTCCGTTACATCAATTTCATTTTCGCCTGCAAGAACCGCATATTTCATACGTCTTTCAGAACTATCAATTGTTGGGACAATCAATTTATTAATATCTAAAGTTGCAGATTTTGTTGGGTCATTTTGCAAAGAAACAACCATTTTTGTCACAGGTTGTGTAGAGGCATCTTTGATGGCAACTTCAAAGCTCGGTGGTGCATCATATTTGATCGGATTTAAAGCATAGAATGGTGGTGTCGGATCTGGTTCTTTGAACACAAACGGTTCAACAATCTTCTCTTTTTTGGTCGGCGCAATACCACATGCGGTTAAAAATGTGGTTGAAATTACAAGTAATGCCAAAGGCTTAAAATTCATGCTTTACATCCATTAATTTTAGTAAAATGAGAAGTAGTTCGTTGGTTTTACCAGTCTAGGAAAAGCAAAACCAACTTGCAATCAAAAGCTTGTTACATTTCTTATAAATTATATTATGTTGTTGATGTTTTGCTTTGTGCTTCACACTCTCTTCTAACTTCTTCAATAATCTTAAGTTCTTCTTTACTCAATGGTTGATTTTTACCACCTTGAGGTTTGAATGTTGGGTCAAGCTCAGATAGACGCTGACATAGAATATTCATACGCTTTTCATTTTTCTGCATACGATCTAATAACACGCGTATGCCTTCTAAAATAGGATCTGATTGATCTTGAGTTGTTGCATAAGGTTGGAAACCGATGCTTTCTGCATAGTCGCGACGGTTTGCTTCATCTTGCTCAACTTGATTTTTATCTTTAAAGATATAACGTGCTGGGTTACCTACAGCTGTAACTCCTTCAGGAACTTCTTTGGTCACTACAGCATTTGAACCAACTTTCGCCCCTTTATGGACAGTAAATGGTCCTAATATCTTAGCTCCAGCGCCAACAACAACACCATCTTCTAGAGTTGGGTGACGTTTACCTTTATTCCAAGTCGTACCACCAAGCGTAACACCATGGTATAGGGTGACATCATCACCAATTTCAGCTGTTTCCCCAATCACAACGCCCATGCCGTGATCAATAAAAAAACGTTTTCCAATTTTTGCACCTGGATGGATTTCGATCCCAGTTGCAAATCGACTAAATGACGAGAGCAGGCGAGCTGTGCCTTTGTGATCTTTTTTCCAGAGTTCATGTGCTACACGATGCATAATTAATGCATGAATACCGGGATAAGTGGTTAAAACCTCAAGTGTATTTCGAGCCGCAGGGTCACGTGCAAATACAGCTTCAATGTCTTCTTTTAGCTGTTTAATCATGAGAGTGATCCTCCGTCTGTGTTTTTTTCCATGAACCATTGGCTAAAGCTTGTACTCGACTGAAAATACCGCGCAATAAATGATATTCCATACGATCTAATTGTATTCTTCCAAATAAACGACGCAAACGCAAAGGCAATAAACGTGGATTATTTGGATCTAAGAATTCAATTTCAGTTAGCATTTTTTCTAAATGAGGATAGAACTCTTCCATTTGTTTCTGTGTCACCAATGGCTCATCCCATTGCATACTTTGATTTTGCTTTAGCTGCATATGTTCTTGCGGGTCAGTCTGATCAGTGTTTTGCTGATTGAGCTCAAGTGCTGCCATCCTTAATTCATAGCATACCACTTGAATTGCTTGAGCTACATTTAAAACGCCATAACTTGGATTGACTGGAATAGTTAAATGGTAGTTTGCTAATGCTAACTCTTCATTGGTCAGACCACGATCTTCGCGACCAAAGACGATTGCAATATTTTGATCTAAATTGGCTGCTTTTAAACTTTCTTGAGCTGCAGGGCGAACATCAAGCAGAGGCCAAGGAATAGTACGGCTGCGAGCACTGGTTCCAAACACCAGATGGCAGTCTTCAATTGCTTGTTCCAAAGTATCAACGATTTGTATTTTTTCGATTAAATCTTGGGCGCCAGCGGCTAAAGCATCAATATCAGGATGAGGATAGGTTTTAGGTGCTACCAATATTAATTTAGACAATCCCATCGTTTTCATGGCACGAAGTGCACTACCTATATTGGCAGGGAGAGTCGTATTTACCATAACAATACGAACATGATCCAATTGTTTGGACACGTCATTTTGGTCAAACAGGTTCATAAATGATCCAATTTTTAAGAATATTGAGAAACTTCGGCTTGATACAGATCTAAAGCATCATCTATAGACATATTTGCAGGTGGAGGAGGAACCACACTTACTTTGGGTGTTTCAATGACTTTTGCTGCTTTGGATTTTACTTGATATTCAATATATATCGCATCTTTGCCAAAGTAGTCACGTAATTTACCGAGCAGTTCATCTAAAGGAGCAACTTTCCACTGAGCACCTAAATGTAACTCAGCTGTCGCAAAACTTTGATCGATAAGAAGTTGTATACCGATATGCTGACACATATCTATATTGCAATATGGTAAGAGAATGTTTTGCATATCTTTTGCTAAAGATTTAGTCATGAGATCGTGTGGCATACGTATTTGAATGGATTGAGCACGTTTTTGACGAATTTCATTCAAACTAAATGCTTTACTTAAACGTGCCATTGGGCGGTCAAAGCCTTCACGCTCATAAATCTCGCCTTCGATCACGACGACTTGTTCTAAGCGCACAATATCTTTATATCGTTGAAAACGTTCATGATTGCAACTAACTTCAATTCGTGCAGTGCCATCGTCTAAAGTGATCATGATACGGTTTGGAAAGTTTGCTACATCGAGTACCAAACCAGCAAATACGGTGGTTACACCACGACGTGTCGGGGTAACTTCATTCAGTTTTGCAGGAATGAATGCTTTTAATTCTGAACGATAGACATCGATTGGATGTCCTGTTAAGTAAAGTCCAAGTGTATCTTTTTCACCTTTTAAACGAACTTCATCTGACCATGGTTTAACAGGTTTAGCTGGTTTACGCTGAACTTCTTCAACTTCACCAAATAAATCCATAATTCCTGTTTCACGATTGCTTCGTGCTTGTTCCGCAGCTTGAACGGCTTCAGGAAGCTGAGCCATAAGACTAGAACGTTCTATTCCTAAACAGTCGAGTGCACCAGCACGAATAAGCGCTTCGAGTGTACGTTTGTTAATTTTTTTCAGATCAATACGATGGCAAAAATCAAACAAATCTTTATATGGTCCATCTTTAATACGTGAATCGATCACAGACTGCATTGCCTGCTCACCAACACCTTTGATTGCACCTAAACCATAGACGATTGTACGCTCATCAATGGCATGGAAATGATACAAGGACATATTTACAGAAGGGGGAAGAACTTCGAGTTTGTTATTACGACAGTCATCAATTAAGAATACGACACTATCCGTATTCTGCATTTCCGATGACATTACCGCTGCCATAAATTCAGCTGGATAATGCGCCTTTAACCATGCAGTATGGTAAGCAACTAAAGCATAAGCGGCCGCATGTGATTTGTTAAAACCGTAACCCGCAAATTTTTCCATGTAATCGAAGATATGATTCGCTGTTGCTTCATCAATATCTTTTTCTGCCGCACCTTTAATAAAGATTTGGCGTTGTTTTACCATTTCTTCAGGTTTTTTCTTACCCATTGCACGGCGCAATAAGTCGGCTCCACCAAGCGTATAGCCAGCGCAGAACTGTGCTGCCTGCATTACTTGTTCTTGATAAACCATAATCCCATAGGTAGGTTCTAAGACACTTTCAAGCAAAGGATGCAAATATTCGAATTCTCCACCGTGCATACGATGGATAAAGTCTGGAATGAGGTCCATCGGACCAGGACGATACAAGGAAACGAAAGCAATAATCTCTTCGAATTTGCTTGGTCTAGCTTCCTTTAACATCTTTTTCATGCCGACGGATTCAAACTGGAAAACCGCAGTCGTATTTGCCTCAGCAAATACGAGATAAGCATCTTTATCATCTAATGGTACATTAGCGATATTTAGTGGGACATCTGATTGAATTCTTTTATTAATATTTTGAACAGCATCTTCAATTACTGTTAAATTTCGCAGTCCTAAGAAGTCGAATTTAACCAAACCTGCTGCTTCAACATCATCTTTATCATATTGAGCTACACGGTTTGTGCCATCAGGATCACAGATAACGGCTGAGTAATCTGTAATTTTTCCAGGTGCGATGACAACACCACCCGCATGCTTACCTGTGTTACGTGTAATGCCTTCTAATTTGAGCGCCATTTCCCAAATTTCAGCAGCATCATCATGATCAGGGTTTGCAGGGTTGGTGACGATATCTTTTAGTTGTGGTTCAAGCTCTATGGCCTGTTTTAAGTCTACACCCAATGGTTTTGTTGGAACCATTTTGGAGATACGATCAGCTAAACCATAAGATTTACCTAAGACACGTGCTACGTCACGAATTGCACCTTTTGCAGCCATTGTTCCAAAGGTTGCAATCTGTGAAACTGCTTCACGTCCGTAATTTTGTGCAACATATTCAATAACACGGTCACGACCTGCGATACAGAAATCGACATCAAAGTCAGGCATTGAGACACGTTCAGGATTTAGAAAGCGCTCAAATAATAGGTCGTACCGTAAAGGATCAAGGTCAGTAATTTTTAAACTATATGCAACTAATGAACCTGCACCCGAACCACGCCCTGGTCCCACAGGTACACCATTGTTTTTTGCCCATTGGATAAAGTCCATGACGATAAGGAAGTAACCTGGGAATCCCATCTTGAGGATGATATCGACTTCATATTTGATTCGTTCATCATATGGCTTTCGAATATCAGGCCAATCTTCATCGCGTTCATCAATTGGATAAAGATGATTTAAACGTTCTTCTAAACCTTCTCGAGATAAATGTTCGAAATAGGTATCAATGGTATAACCATCAGGAATAGGGAAATCAGGCAAGAAATAGGTACCAAGCTGCAAGGCAACGTTGCAACGTTTAGCAATTTGGTAAGTATTTTCAATCGCACTAGGAATGTCAGAGAATAACTCAGACATTTGTTCTGCTGTTTTAAAGTATTGTTCAGGACTATAAGGTTTAGGACGCTTATCATCACCTAATACGTATCCATCTGCGATACAAACACGCGCTTCATGAGCATAAAAATCGTCTTGCTCGATAAAGTGGATATCGTTATGAGCCACTACACCGATTTGGTACTTAGCAGCAAGTTTTAGCGCCTCAATAATAAAATCTTCTTCCCCAAAACGATCTGTGCGCGTCAAACTAAGGTAGACACGATTTCCAAATTTACTAATCCAGTCTTCAAGAAGAGGTTCTGCTTTCTGAGGGTTGGAAGAGCAGAGCATTTTGCCTACATCACTGTGTTGCCCCAATAGAATGATTAAATCTTCTGCTTGTTCTAATACCCATTCTTTTTGAACACAAGGAACACTAAGTTGCTGACCTTCGATGAATCCTCTAGATACTATTTCCGTTAAATTTCGCCAACCTGTATTGCTCATCGCAAGTAAAGTTGCACGATGTTCAGCATCATTCAATCGAATAACACTGCCCATAATAGGCTTAATCCCTTTACCTAAGCATGCACCATAGAATTTAACAGCAGCATGTAGGTTAGAAAGATCAGTAATTGCTAAAGCTGGCATTTCTTCAGCAACAGCAGCTTTGACCAAATCAGGTATGCGAACTATCGATTCTGTAATCGAAAACTCTGTGTGAATACCAAGATGAACAAACTGCATAAATCTATCCTAAACGCGATTGAAGAATATTCTAACACGCTCTGTTTAGGACAGTTGTCTAATATTTTTGCAATAGAATGCTGTTCGGAATGATCTAACCAAGAATAAATAAAAAAACGATGCTAATCAGATCAACTGATTAACATCGATTTGGATCTCAGCTTAGCAATTAGTATTGCCAAAAGATTCGCTGAATTTCTTTTGCATCATTAGTTTTAGTCAGTGCTAAAGCAGTCAAAATAAGAGCTTTTTGTGGGTTTAGATTATGTCCAGCCACCCAACCGTATTGATCATCAGGTTGCTCTGCATTTCGTAATACAAAACCTTGACCTGCGCGAGATGAACGGACAATTTGAATGCCTTGTTCATCATGTAGTTGTTTCAATGTCGGAACAAGATATTTTGCTACCGAACCATTCCCTGTTCCTGCATGAATAATCGCTTTCGTTCCAGCTTTTGCATAAGCAAGATAAGCTTCTGGTGTCATTGAACCTGAACCATATGCGATTTGAACCAACGGAAGTTGATCACCTTTGATGTTTTCAATATTAAATTCAGAGTTGTTAGTATGACGTTTGATACTATTTCTGAACCAATAAGGTTTCCCCTCAACGATTGTACCTAATGCGCCACATTGGCTTATAAATGCATTGGTATGAATGTTAATCCCTTTGGTTGCATCACGCGCAGCAAAAATTGAATCATTCATCACGATGAAAACACCTTTATTTTTGGCTTCTTCAGATGCAGCGATTGCAACGGCACTATAAAGATTGAGTGGACCATCTGCTGAAAGAGCAGTTGATGGACGCATAGAACCAACAAGAACGATAGGTTTTTCAGTGTGAATAACTAGATTTAGAAAGAATGCCGTTTCTTCTAGCGTATCGGAACCGTGAGTAATTACAACGCCATTTACAGATGGTTTTTTAACTAAATCATTGACTTGGCGAGCAAGGGAGAGTAACTCTTTGTCAGTGATATTTTCAGAAGCGATTTGAAGGGCTTGAATACCACTTACATTTGCCAGATCTTTGATTTGAGGAACAGCATTAATTAAACCATCGACTGGAACTTTGGCTGCGGTATATGTCGCACTGTTCGTTGAACTTGCACCCGCACCAGCAATTGTTCCGCCTGTTGCTACAACTACGACATTGTTTTTGGCATGTAACGCAACTGATGAAGCAATCAGTGTTAAAGCTAATCCAAATGATTTAACCGTTTTAGTAATCATTAATCACAATCCTGTATTTTAATTTTCCATAGATGTGCTATGTCTACACACGATATGACACTGGAATATTATTCAAATTTTTATGGATCAAAATCATTGGCATTATATTTTTTTCGACTACATCTAATTTATGTCGAAACAATGAGAAGTTGGGTTTTAAATTTATAATATTTAATTGCTATTTTAAGGTGTGAAAATCATGAATTTCATAAGGTATTTATGATCAAATGGTCAATTTTTTATTTTTCATATGAGGACTTTATGCTTTAGTCGTATTGTAAGAACCATAATTTTCAATACTTGTGCCATGGCAAAAAGCAAACATTGATATTTTTTAACACATTTATCCATTTCCCATTATTTTATTTTTCATGTGATATTAGGTGATGAAAAAATTTGTTCTGAATCATTCACCTCAAAGTGATATGGTTATAGTGAGCTTTTAAAAGATGGGTTTATTTCATCTAATTGGTAAATTTAAATTTAAGTTTACTTGGATGTTTTTGACGTTAAAATAGAGACCAATAAAAAATTTATCCATGAGAAATTTATAATGAAATTAAAGAATATTGTTCTTTCAATACTATTAAGTAGCAGTGTCACTATTTCGAGTACTGTTTATGCCGAAGATGTTCCGTTTAGCCAAGAACTCGTAGAGCAGGCAAAATCAGGTAATGCTGAAGCACAAAATAATTTAGGTGATGCTTATTACTACGGAAATGATGTTGATCAAGATTTTGGTAAGGCTTTAGAGTGGTTCAAAAAGTCAGCTGCGAAAGGAAATGCAGATGCACTTTTTTCAGTCGGTTACATGTATGACTATGGTGAGGGCACAGAAGAAGATAATCCAACTGCATTAAAGTGGTACACCCAAGCTGCACAAAAGGGGCAACTGTATGCTCAATACTACCTTGGTTTTCTCTATTTGTATGGAGATGAAGGAGTTGGAGTGAATAGTAAAAAAGGCTTGGAGTGGATGACTAAATCTGCTGATGGAGGATTAGATTTAGCTCAGGCTGAATTAGGTCACTTATATAATGATGGAAGTGATGGAGTCACTCAGGATTTCAAAAAGGCTCTCCATTATTATCAGCTAGCGGTAAAACAAGATGAGCCAACAGCGATCAATAATCTTGGGATTTTCTATCTAGAAGGTAAGGGTGGTATAAAGCAGGATTATAAAGAAGCGCTAAGATTATTTACCCTTGCTTCTGAGGCAGATAACGGTTTGGGGTCATCAAATATTGCTTATATATATGAAGAAGGCAAAGGCGTCGTAAAAAACTATAAAAAAGCGGCTGAATATTACGAGCTTGCAGTTGATCAGGGTGAGAATGAGTGTTTGTTGGATTTAGCTCGTATCTATGAAAAAGGTGGTTTTGGTCTGAAACAAGATCTAAAAAAATCAAAAGAATACGAAGCTCAGTGGGATGAAATTCAAAGTTCAGAATACTGATAAAAAATCCCCCTTTAGATAGGGGGATTTTTTTAGATGCTTAGCGCATTTTTGCCAAGAAACGGCTTAAACGATTGATTGCTTCACGTAATTCATTTTCAGCTGGTAAAAATACAACACGGAAGTGGTCTGGTGTTGGCCAGTTAAATCCTGTGCCTTGTACTAAAAGTACCTTTTCAGCTTTCAGTAAATCAAGCATGAGCTTTTCATCATCTTCAACTGGATAAATCTCGGGATCAAGTTTAGGGAAACAATACATCGCCCCATCAGGTTTCACACAACTTACACCTGGAATTTCATTTAACATTTCCCATGCAATATTGCGTTGTTCATATAAACGACCACCAGGACGAATCAAGTCATTAATTGATTGATAGCCGCCTAATGCTGTTTGAATCGCATACTGAGCTTGATGGTTTGAACACAAGCGCATTGACGCTAGCATATCTAAACCTTCGATATAATCAGCAGCTCGTGCCTTGTCACCTGTAATCGCCATCCACCCAGCACGATAACCTGCAATTCGATATGCTTTAGACAAACCGTTAAATGAAATACACAATTGATCACCAGCTAATGCTGCTAGAGCAACGTGTTCAATTCCGTCATAAACGATTTTGTCGTAGATTTCATCGGCAAATAAAATGAGATCGTATTTCTTCGCTAAAGCAACGATCTGTTCTAAAACGTGTCTAGGGTAAACAGAACCAGTTGGGTTGTTTGGGTTAATTACAACAATACCACGAGTATTTGGGGTAATTTTGCTTTCCATATCTGCGAGATCTGGATACCAATAATTTTCTTCATCACACTTATAGTGGATTGCTGTGCCGCCTGACAGATTTACCGCAGCTGTCCATAAAGGATAGTCTGGCATTGGAACAAGCATTTCATCGCCATCATCTAGCAAACCTTGCATTGCCATTACGATTAATTCTGAAACACCATTACCTACATAGACATCATTGACATGCATGTCAAAGACGCCTTTTTGCTGATAGTACTGACAAATGGCTTTACGAGCAGGGAAAATCCCCTTTGAGTCTGTATATCCAATTGCATTCGGTAGGTTTAATGCTACGTCATTAATAATTTCTTGTGGTGCTTCAAAACCAAAAGGTGCAGGGTTACCAATATTTAGCTTAATAATTTTATGCCCTTGCTCCTCCATTTCATTGGCGGCGCGTAATACTGGTCCACGAATGTCATAGCATACATGCTCAAGCTTTGAAGACTTTTTGATTTGTCGAGGCGTTTGAGCTGAGTGGGGTGTAGCAGTATTTTTAGGCATAGCGGGATTCACTTTTGCATATCGATATAGATAACTTTTAAATGTTTCAACTGTAACCAGATCAAGATCATGTTGATCTCTCAGTAATTCAACAATTTTTTCATGCGTAAAACCAGATTGTTGATACTGTCTGATGGTTGGTAATAGATTTTTAAAAACCACACTTTTTTTCTGTGACATTTTTTGTCCAATACAACCGCGCTGAACAAGAATACCACTATGACTGCTTACTTGAAAGGTGTTTTAAATGAAAATTGCTTACTTGTGTAAAAATATTTTGCTTACTATTTGCTATTTTAATATAAGTGCTTAAATTACGATAAATTACACATTGAAAGACTAGAGTTTTTTTTTTGAATGGCGTAAATATAAAGCATGATCATCAAGATATTTTTTACAACAAAATAATAGGTGCTGGCTATGGGAAAAGTGAATAAAACAGATCGAGAATGGCAAAGAGAGTTGTCACCAGAAGAATATCGTATCACTCGTAAAAAAGGCACAGAACCCGCATTTACAGGTCAATATTGGAATAGCAAACAACATGGCATTTATGTATGTCGTTGCTGTGGTGCTGAGTTGTTTTCTTCAGAAACGAAATACGACAGTGGTTCGGGCTGGCCAAGTTTCTATCGACCGATTGATAATAGTGCAATAGAAGAGCACGAAGACATATCACATGGTATGGTCAGAACAGAAATTGTCTGCCATGATTGCGATGCACATTTGGGCCATGTGTTTGAGGATGGTCCACAGCCGACAGGACTGCGTTATTGCGTGAATTCGGCATCATTACAACTTAAAACAGAAGAAAAGAATGACGAGGAAACGTATCCATGAGTAACATTTATCAGTTTGAAGCTGAATTGTTAGAGGGAGAAACAAAGGCGCTCGCTGATTATAAAGGCAAGGTCATGCTGATTGTGAACACCGCAAGTAAATGCGGTTTCACTCCGCAATTTGCAGGACTTGAGAAGCTTTACGAAAAATATAAATCTCAAGGATTAGAAATTTTAGGGTTTCCTTGCAATCAATTTGGAGGGCAAGATCCAGGGACAAATAAGGAAATTGGAAATTTTTGTCAAAGGAACTATGGTGTAACTTTTCCAATGTTTGCAAAGGTTGATGTGAAAGGGCCGGAAGCACACGTTATTTTTAGATTTTTGACACGTGAGGCAAAAGGTATTTTGGGTAGTCAAAATATCAAATGGAACTTCACAAAGTTCTTGGTTGGTCGTAATGGTGAAGTTCTGGGGCGTTATGCACCGACTACTAAACCTGAAGCTTTAGAAGCTGATATTGAGAAAGCTTTGGCGAAAAAGTAACAATAATATAAGTATTAAAAAAAGACGGTCATAAGACCGTCTTTTTCACATACAGATCAAAGCTGTTCAACCGCTTGATCTTTGGTTTTTCTAAAGCTATGCAGCTTGCGATTAATATCATCAATAAAGGTATACACCACTGGAATAACCAATAAAGATAAGAAAGTGCTAGTGATTAAACCACCAATTACTGAAATTGCCATTGGTGCACGGAAGCTTGGATCTGTTCCGATACCCAAAGCGATAGGTAGCATACCTGCACCCATAGCAAGGGTTGTCATAATAATCGGGCGCGCACGTTTATGACAGGCATCAAGCAAAGCATTAAATCGTGAATAATCTTTCTCTTTTCTTGCGATGATCGCGTAATCGACTAAAAGAATAGAGTTCTTACTTGCAATCCCCATCAGCATAATTAGTCCAATCAAACTTGGCATTGAAAAGCTGCTTTTTGCCAAAAGCAACAATACAAATGCACCGCCCAAAGACAATGGTAATGCGACCAAAATGGTAATAGGTTGTAAGAAGTCTTTGAATAAGAGCACTAAAACGACATAGATACATAGCACCCCTGTGAGCATTGCCAATCCAAAGCTTGAGAAAAGCTCCTGCATCACCTCAGCATCACCAATATTGGTACGTTTCACAGTAGGTGGTAAGTTTTTCATCGTTGGTAATTGATCAACTTTTGCTGCTACATCACCAAGCGGTTGGTTATTCAACTCAATATTAAAATTAATATTGCGCAGGCGATTGAAACGATCGATTTGTGATGGACCGCTTTCAATATTGACATCAGCAATTGTGCCTAACATCACTGGACCATGACTTCCTTTAATCATTAAGCGTTTAATCAATTCCTGATCTTGACGTGCAGAAAGCGGAAGTTTGATCACGACAGGAACTTGTCGTTGCGATAAATTTAATTTTGCAAGGTTTTGGTCGAAATCACCTGCAGTGGCAATTCTCAGTGTTTCTGCGATATCAAAAGTTGTAACCCCAAGATCAGCTGCTTTAGCAAAATCTGGGCGGATAACCAACTCTGGACGAATGAGTGCTGCACTGGAAGTAATACTGCCGATGTTTGGAATTGTGCGTAATTCGCGTTCCAGCTTACGTGCTGTTGAAATAAGAGCTTCAGGGTCATCACCTGATAAGGCGAGTTGATATTGGCTATTGTTCCCTGCGATACCGACTTGAATACGAGCACCGGGTAAAGGAGCGAGTCGTTGACGTATTTCACTTTCGATTTCTTGCAAACTTAAACTACGATCTGAGCGCTCTGAGGTTTGGATTGTCAGAGTTGCTTTTCGAGGCTCACTGGATGCACCACCAGAAAAGGGATCTGAACCTGCTGCACCACCGCCGATGGTTGTATAGATGCTTTTGATTTCTGGATGATCTTTAATAAGATTTCGTGCGTATTCGGCAGTTTTTAAGGTGTCTGCGAATTGTGAGCCTGGGGTGAGTTCTAATCTTACTTGAGTTTGTCCTGTGTCAGGTGGTGGAACAAAACCTGTAGGCAGAAGTGGAATCAGCATAATGGAGCCGATGAAAAACAGAATAGCACCACCAAGCGTAACCCAACGGTGATGTAGACACCACGTGACTAGATGCATATAACCACGCATAACACGACCATCTTTTTCTCGGTCACGTGCAAGCTTGGATGTCCCTTGATCATTTAATCTATCTGCATCTGAGTTTTCTGCTGTGTTTTCAACTTTACCAATCCAAGGCTTCAGAATATAAGCTGACATCATTGGTGTTAATAATCGAGCGACTAAAAGCGAGGCAAATATCGCTAGCGCTGCTGTCCATCCAAATTGAACAAAGAATTTTCCTGCGATGCCGCTCATGAATGCGGTGGGAAGGAATACAGCAATCAATGTAAATGTGGTTGCAATAACAGCTAGTCCAATCTCATCGGCTGCTTCCATAGCAGCTTCATATGGTGTTTTACCCATCCGTAGATGCCGAATGATATTTTCAATTTCAACAATTGCATCATCCACCAAGATACCCACGACGAGTGACATAGCGAGTAGTGTTACTGTGTTTAAGGTAAATCCAAAATAGTACATGCCGATTAAGGCAGGCAAAATAGAAAGAGGTAAAGCTGTAGCTGCAATAATCGTAGCTCGCCAATCGCGTAGAAACAGCCAAACCACTAAAATTGCAAGAATTGCACCTTCATAAAGTAATGACATTGAACCTTTATAGTTGTCAGCAACAGGCTTAACGAAGTTAAAGGCTTCTGTGATTTTGATATCAGGATGAGATGCCTTAAGCTTATCTAATGCTTCAATAACGCCTTTTTCAACATCAACTTCACTTGCACCTTTACTTCGTGTGATCTCAAAACCGATTACTGGCTGTCCATTCAGTAATGCTGCTGAACGTCGTTCCGCTATTCCATCTCGAATTGTAGCCACTTGATCAAGTCTGATATGTCGACCATCACTTAAAGCGATATCCATGGCGCCAATTTCAGCAGCTGTTTTTACAGTTGCAATCGTACGAATGGATTGTTCACTGCCACCAATCTTGGTTTGTCCACCTGAAGCATCTTGTTGAACCAAACGAAGCTGGCGAGTGATATCCGTTGCAGTCGCATTGAGTGCCAATAATTTTTCAGGATCGAGTTCGACTTCAACTTGGCGGGTGACACCACCAACACGTGCAACAGCACCCACACCTTTAACCTGTAACATAGCACGAGCAATATCGTAATCCACGAACCACGAAAGAGCTTCTTCATCCATTTTAGGGGATTGGATGGTATAGGTGAGGATAGGTGAACCAGATAGATTAATTTTACTAACAATCGGGTCTCTTAAATCAGCAGGTAGGTCTGAACGTACTTGTGAAACAGCATTACGCACGTCATCAACAGCTTCTTGTAGTGGCTTTTCTAGCTGAAATTCTGCGGTGACAGTCACAACACCATCTTGAATGTTGGTGTACTGATTTCTTAGACCTTGTAGCGTTGCAATTGAGTTTTCAATTTTTCGAGCAACTTCTGTTTCTAACTGTGGTGGAGCTGCACCTGGTAATGCGGCGGAAACAGTCACCATCGGTAATTCAATATCGGGAAATTGTTGTATTTTCATCCAGTGAAAACATAACAGACCTGCCAATCCAAGCATGATGAATAAAAGAATTCCTGGAATTGGATTTCGGATTGACCACGCTGAGAAATTCATTTTATTTCTCCTGCGATTTTACAAGCTTTTGAGTAAGTGGCGTTTCAGGAATTGCTTGCGCAACATTCACTAAATCACCATCGGTCAAGAAACCTGTACCAGAAGAAACCACTTTTACATTTAACGGGAGGTCTAAGATTTCAACTCGATCATTTTGTCGACGTCCTGTTGTTACTTTTTTCTGTGTTACACGGTTGTTTTGATCAAGTACAAAAACATAGGAAAATCCATCACGGAGCAGTAGAGCGGTCTGAGGAATGGTGATTGCTGTTTTTTCACCTAGATCAAACTCTCCCTTTACAAACATTCCCATACGAATTGCTTGAGTTGTTGGTAAATCAACATATACCAAACCATAACGTGTTTGAGGATCAATTACTGGTGCAATCATTCTAACTTGACCTGTCACTTTGGGTTGTGAAGGATCAGGTGAAATAACGTGAGCAGTCATGCCTTGTTGAAGTTTGTATAAATCTGTTGTTGTAACTTCAGCTCTCCACTCCAAGCGATGATCTCTAATCAAGCGGAATAATTCTTGACCTGTTTGTGCTAAAGAGCCAACGGTTGCAGTTCTAGCAGAAATGACACCGTTGTCAGGAGAAACGACTTGTGTTTGGGCTAAGCGCAGTTGATTACTTTC
Source organism: Acinetobacter junii CIP 64.5 (assembly GCF_000368765.1). GTDB lineage: Bacteria > Pseudomonadota > Gammaproteobacteria > Pseudomonadales > Moraxellaceae > Acinetobacter > Acinetobacter junii. Next base: position 544,678 of record NZ_KB849655.1, on the reverse strand, counting down.
AATTTGTGCTTTTGCTGCATCTAAACGTGCTTGAGCTGTTGCTTGTGATGTTTGATATTGTGTTGATTCTTGAGCTGAAATAGCACCAGTATTTTTTAACTGCTGAATGCGCTTATTATTGGTAATTGCATCAGCCAAGACAGCTTGAGCTTCTGCATAGCTTGCTTTTGCTGCCGCTAAATCAGCACGAATAGTTTCACTATTAATTTCAGCTAAAATTTGACCACGTTTTACTTCATCACCGACATTTACATTCACACGTGTTAATCGCTGTCCAGATAGCTCACTGCTAATTACAACTTCTTGCCAAGCTGCAATATTTCCATTCGCAGTAAAAACTTGTTTCCAGTTTTGTTGTTCAGGTGAAACTACTGTTACGGTCAGTGCAGCTTTTTGAGTGTTTGTTTGAGCATTTTTTTGCTTATCATCTGTATCTGAGTTTTTACTTGAACTCGTTTTCCACATAAAAAATGCAACAGTCATAAGTACAATAATGATTGCAGCAATCAACCAAACCTTTTTCTTTGTATTTTGTGAAGTTTGAGGAGCCATCTTTCCATAGTCACCAAATTTTGATGCCTAAGTATAGACGAACATTTCAACAGATGGTCAATAGTTAATAGATAGATGAATAGCTTTTAAATACACTATATGTTGGGAGACTAATGAATTGAAAGCGGCTACATATTATGAATATTTAAAGAGGTAATAAGCGGTTGATCACCACATTTTTCATCACAATCGTTGAGGTGAGTCGTTGCACATTTGGTAATGCCGATAAACTATCATCATAGAGTTTCTGAAAACTTGCTAGATCTTTGGCAACCACATGGAGAAGATAATCAGGATTACCAAACAGACGTTGTGCTTGAATAACGTTGGCTATTTCACTGACTTTTTCTTCAAATTGAGATAGTGCGCTTTTATCTCCATCTTTAAGTGTCACAAAAATGATAGCTGAGAAATTAAATCCAATTTGAGATGCTTCCAAATCCGCATGATAGCCTTTGATTACACCTGATTCTTCCAGAGCCTTTACTCTACGATGGCAAGGAGATAAGCTTAGACCTACTTTTTCAGCGAGTTCTGTGATAGATAGTCGCCCATTTTTTTGTAATTCAGCAAGAATTTTCTTATCTGTGCGATCCATTTAGAAGAATCTCCTGAATAAATAGAAATAAAAGAAATTAATTAGGAAAACATTTTAACCATTTAAGCATATTCTCTCCAATAGATTTTTCAACACATGGTTGAAATAAAAATTCATTTCAATCGTAGTGTATTGAAATAAATAGAGTTATGGATATGGATTTAAATGTAATTATTGCCTTTTGGTGTGTTTCAATCTTGTTTGTTTTAACACCTGGTGCTGACTGGGCGTATGCAATATTGGCGGGAATAAAAGGGAAGTTTATTGTTACAGCTGTTTCAGGGCTTGTACTGGGGCATTTTTTAGCGATTTTGTGTGTTGCGGCTGGAGTAGGTGCTTTAGTTAGTCATTATCCAATTTTATTGACATCTTTAACGATTGTTGGCGCATGTTATTTACTGTGGATGGGTATAAGCTTGTTGATCCGACCAGCTACTATCTCAAGTACTGAACAGCAGACATCTACGTTTGATTCAGCAAAGTCTTGGTTCGTTAAAGGTGTGGGAATTAGTGGTTTAAATCCAAAAGTTTTATTGCTCTTTTTTGCATTATTGCCGCCATTTATTCACCCAAACTTGCAGTTTTCAGCTACAGCTCAGATCCTTTCTTTAGGTATTATTCATTTAATTAGTTGCGCGATTGTTTATGTATTGGTTGGATTGGCAGCAAAGAAACTATTAAGTACTAGACCCTATGCGGTTAGGGTGGTAAGTCGAATTTCAGGTACGTTGATGGTTTTGATAGCCACAATTCTAATTATTGGTCAGGTTTAAGTTTTATTTCGGAATCTGTAATAAAAATCACTTACAGATTCCGAACTCATTGTATTTAAAGAATTGCTTTTAAGCGTTTAACCACTTCTTCACATTGAGCGAGATCAGCAACTAAAGCCATGCGTACGTGACCTTCGCCTGGATTGCCTTGTTCAGTATCACGAGATAAATAGCGACCTGGAAGAACTTTGATATGTGCTTTTTCCATAAGCATTTGAGCAAAAGTTTCATCATTGTCAACTTTTAACCAATAGTAGAATCCAGCATCTGGCTTTTGTAGTGGTAATAAATGACCAAATTCGCTTTGGAATAATTCAAATTTCGCACGATATTGTTGGCGGTTTTCTTCCACATGTGCTTCATCATTCCATGCTGAAATTGATGCAAGCTGATGTTGAACAGGCATTGCTGCGCCATGATAGGTACGATACTGTAAATAAGGTTTTAATAATGCTGCGTCGCCTGCAACGAAACCAGAACGCATACCTGGAAGGTTTGAACGTTTTGAAAGTGAATGAAATACGATGCAATTCTTATAGTCATCACGTCCAATTTCAGCGCAGACTTCTAAAAGGCCAATTGGTGCTTGGTCAAACCAAAGTTCTGAATAACATTCATCAGAAGCAATAACAAAACCATATTGATCAGACAGTGCGATTAGCTTCTTAAATTGTTCTTTTGAGAGTACGGTTCCAGTTGGATTTCCTGGTGTACATACAAACAATAAAGCTGTTTTTTCCCAAACTTCTGCAGGTACAGCATCAAAATCGCCTAAATAACCATTTTCTTCTGTACAGTTGATGAAATATGGTTTTGCACCAGCAAGTAACGCAGCACCCTCATAAATCTGATAAAAAGGGTTTGGCATCACAATATAAGGTGCATCTTCTCTTTTAATTAAAGCTTGTACAAAAGAAAAGATTCCTTCACGTGTGCCAGAAACAGGCAAAATATGTTCTTCTGCACTGATTTGATTCAGTGAAAAGCGATTTGTAAGCCATTGTGCAATACTTTGGCGCAGCTCAGGTAAGCCCTTACTGTTTGGGTAGGTTGATAAATGTGCAAAGTTTTCAATAATTGCTTGTTTAACGAACTCAGGTGCAGGATGTTTCGGTTCACCAATAGACAATGGAATCAAAGGTAAATTGGCTGGTTGCACATTTTTAAAAAGTTGATTTAACTTTTCAAAAGGATACGGATGCAATAAAGACAAGCTAGAGTTCATTTAAACAGTTACCGAACAATAAAAATTAAGAGGGTGGATTACAAATTTGGTTTGATGCTTCATCAAGAGCCGCTTTCAGTGTCTCAGCAAAGAGTTTGACCTCTTCATCAGTTAACAACACACCATTTTTTTTGGTCACAAAGAAAATATCTTCAGCACGTTCACCTAGGGTAGCAATCCTCGCTGAGTGGATATCTAAACCTTGTAGCATGAAGAGAGCGCCAATACGTGCAAGTAAACCGGGTTGGTCAAGTGTCGATATTTCAACCATATGCTGTTGTAAAGCAGGGTTTAGTGCGATATCGACAGTGTTCTGAACATCGAAATGGCGCAAATGTCTTGGTATACGACGTTGCATGATACCAGGGTATTGGTCAGGATGGCTAAGTGCTTCAACCAATGCCAATTTCACTTTTCGTTCCCGTTCTGGGTCAGTCAGTAAGGTGCCAAAACGATCTAAGACTAAATATGTGTCTAGACTAAAAGCAGTACTTGCCGTAATAATTCGGGCGTCTTGAACATCAAGGTTCATACGATCTAGTACGGCTACGGTTGTGGCAAATAGGTTTGGTTGATCACGGGTATAAATAAAAATTTGTACTGCATCTTGTGCAGCATTGCGGTGAGCACGTAACAATACCAACGGAGCAGGGTTATCGCCGTGCTGTAATATAGCTTGAGTATGCCAAGCGATTTCATTTGCAGATTCTTTTACAAAGTATTCATCGCCAAGTTCTTGCCAAACCTTTTCTACTTCAGCGAGTGAAAAATCATTCACTAACAATTCACTTGCAGCGAACTTGGTATCTTCAATCAGCATTTGATAATCAACTGGTCGACCTAGACCTGAACGAATCACATCACGTGCATAGGTATATAACTGGCGCATTAATGAAGCGCGCCATGTATTCCACAGTTTTGGATTTGTCGCATTGATATCTGCAACCGTAAGGGTGTATAGATAATCAAGATGCTCCATATCACCAACTTTTTCAGCGAATTCCTTCACTTCATCAGGGTCAGAAATATCTTTTTTCTGAGCAGTGAGTGACATCAGTAAGTGATTGTTGATTAACCATGCCACAAGTTTACATTCACGTTCAGTAAATCCGTGTGTTCGACAGAATTCAATGGCATCCAAAGCACCGAGTTCACTGTGATCACCGCCACGACCCTTGGCAATATCATGGAAGATTGCAGCAAGATAAACGATGTCGTGACGTGAAATACGTTGGAACACTGAACTCACTACAGGAAACTCTTTCGCAAATTCAGGCTCTTTAAAACGACTTAGGTTACGCAGCAGTAATAAAGTGTGAGCATCGACTGTATAAATATGGAAAAGATCATATTGCATCAGCCCAGTAATTTGACCGAAAGCTGGGATGTAATTACCTAATACGCCATAACGTTTCATCGCGACCATAGTGTCATATAAATCGGGTGAACGAATAATCGACATAAAGAGTGCTTGATGATCAGGATTATCGCGGAAGCGTTGATCGATTCGTTTAGCTGCGAGCACAAGTAGTCGTAATGTACGCGCACGAATCCCTTTTATTTCAGGACGATTGGCGAGTAAATAAAATAACTCTAATATTGCACTTGGCTCTTCAGAGAAAACTTTGTGGTGCTGTACTGCAAGTTTGCCATCTACGATTTTGAAACGTTCATTGATGTCTTCGATTTGACGTTCATAGTCTGGTAATCGAGGGGTAATCACTGACTCGTTAAAATATGCTAAAAGCATTTCGTTCAGTGTTGAAACTTGCTGTGCTGTTCGATAGTAACGTTTCATGAATTGTTCAACGCCATAGTTGGCAGGTTGACCTTCTTCACGAACATAGCCGAATTTAGCAGCTATTTCTCTTTGATGATCGAATAAAAGTCTGTTTTCATCACGTTTAGCTAAACGATGTAAATGGCTACGAATTTCCCATAAGAAGCTCTCTGCTTCTTCTAAAACTGCAAGTTCAAATTCTGTAATAAAGCCTAAATGCACAAGATCATAAATACGATTTACACGAAAATGGCGTTTAGCAATCCAACCAATTTGATTGATGTCACGGATACCGCCAGGCGCATTTTTAATATCTGGTTCGAGATTGCTTTCAGTATTATTGTGTTGAGCATAACGCTTAGCTTGCTCTTCCATTTTCGCATCATAGAAGGTTTTATCCGTCCATGTCTGTGCGACAATTCGACGTGGCCATTTTGCTAAGTTTTCATTGCCTGTGATCAAGCGTGCTTCAATCAAGGTAGTAGCGACTGTTAAATCATTTGATGCTTGATCAACACAGTTTTGAATCGTGCGTACACTGGTACCTGGTTTAAAATTACCAACATCCCATAAAGAGGAAATGAAAGAAGAAATAAGCTTTTCATGTTCTTCACTGATCTCATCCTCAGACAAGATCATAATATCTGTATCTGAATATGGCAGCATTTCGCGGCGACCATATCCACCTACAGCGAACAAACCTAAATTCGTTTGATCTAAACCTGCATGATTCCATAAAAAAATCAATGCTTCATCAATAGAGTTTGATCGAGCTTTAATAACTTCACGAATAGATTGCCCATTTTCATAACTCTCTTGTAATTGCTTTTCTACATCGGTTCGCCATTGGTTAATAGCTTTAATATCATGATGACTGGTGACATAGTTCAGCAATGGAGATGTATTGATCATGAAAATGGGTCTACTCAATTTAGGTTAAAGGTTGGTTTGAACATTCACTTGATCTGCGGCTTGTTTTGCCAGTTCACGAGCCAAGTCTGTATTTTCAGCACGTGCCGTAGCAACACCCATACGGCGGCGTTTGAAACCTTCAGGCTTACCAAACAAACGCAAGTCAGTGTTCGGGTTTGCTAAAGCAAAATTCAAGCCAGTAAAGCTAAGATTTTTTGCATCTACACCCGCATAAATCACTGCACTCGCAGCAACACTATGGCGTTCAGTATTGACTGGTAATCCTAGAATCGCACGTGCATGAAGTTCAAATTCACTTTGGAACTGAGAAGCGAGGGTAACTAATCCAGTATCATGAGGACGAGGCGATACCTCACTAAACCAAACTTTATCGCCTTTAATAAATAACTCTACACCGAAAATACCACAACCACCCAAAGCAGTCGTAACTTTATTAGCAATTCGTTTTGCTTCTTGTAAAGCTGCAGCAGTCATTGCTTGAGGTTGCCAGCTTTCTACGTAATCACCAGCGTCTTGGCGATGCCCAATTGGATCACAGTAATGTGTTTCAATCTCACCAGTTTGAGGATTTTTAGCACGAACTGTAAGTAGGGTAATTTCGAAATCAAAATCAATTTGTGACTCAATGATCACCGTGCCTTGATTAACTCGACCACCTTGCATTGCATAATCCCAAGCTGCATCAACTTCATCAAAGTTTTTTACTCGAGATTGACCTTTGCCAGAAGATGACATTACAGGTTTTACAAAGTTTGGATAACCAATATCATCGCATGCAGCACGGAAGCTTTCCAAAGTACTCGCGAAACGATATGCAGAAGTTGGTAAACCAAGTTCTTCAGCAGCTAAACGGCGAATACCTTCACGATTCATCGTAAGGTTTACAGCTTTTGCTGATGGGATCACCGTTGCCGTTTGAGACTGTTCGATTTCGACGAGAACTTCAGTCGCAATTGCTTCAATTTCTGGGACGATTAGATTAGGTTTGATTGTTTCAATCAGTTGTTTTAATTCGGTAGGATCAGCCATATTCAAAGTATATGAATAATGAGCAACTTGCATAGCAGGTGCATCGTCGTAACGATCAGCAGCATGAACTTCGACACCTAAACGTTGTAAAGATATAACAACTTCTTTACCTAGCTCTCCAGAACCTAACAGTAAAACCTTAAATGCAGAAGATTGAAGTGGAGTTCCAAGAGTGACGCTCATGCGCATAATCCTATCCTGAGTAATTTGTGTTTAAGCATAGCAGAACTTTTTGTTGAATTAAGCTCGCTAGGAACAAAAATAATAGGTTTTTGTTAGACAAATAATGGCTTTAAGTTTCTTTATCCAAGATGGAAAGACAACTATTTATATAAATTAAATGATTTTATTGAGTCTAAAACGATTAATGTCATAGCTGCATGATAATGTGTCAACAGCCGTTGAGAATTATGACTAAATTGACTAGCATAAAGACCAAATTTTTCATCGGCGAATTGATATGTTAAATGCAAGAGTTCATCTTTTAGCAGCACTGATGATTTGTCCTTTTTTAGCTGCATGTGGTAACTCAAACAGAGAAAGCGAGAAAAAGGTTGAAATCAAACCAGCTCCAAAATTAACGAATGACGCTACAACATATGCAAATGCTGCTTGGAAGTTAATTAATGAGATAGATGTACTTGTATATAACAAGCAAGTTACTGATATCGAAGAGAAGGTGAGAAAGCCTATCCGTCAGTTGAGTACAGATTGGCGTATTAATGTCAAAATGACTGATTCTGTGACGGAAGGGAAATATGCTTTATGTCGTAAAGCGCTCACAAGCCTAGATAGTTGGGCTAGAGATGTTAAAGACAATGCAAATAACTCAGGTCAGAAGCAATCAGATTATGAGCGCGATAAAGCCCAGTGCAAGGATGCAATTGACAATCCAGCATTAGGTAATACTTCACCGAAGTAAATTCAAATTTGCTCCTAAAGCGAGAATACGATTTTCGCTTTAGGTTTTATGTAGCTTCTATTTTTCAAATTTTTTATTTTCAGGTTCTTAGATTGCTAATTATTAGAAAAATAAATCTGGGATATCAAACAAACATTTTACTTTTAATCATTCAGATTATTCACCGCAGCTAAATGTCTCAACCCATCTAAATTTATAACGATGATTTTTTTAAAGCCTAATTGAATGATTCCTTGTTTTTCGAAAGCATTCAATTCTTGATTTACAGTTTGCCTAGAGACTGTCAGCATATTGGCAAGTTGATCTTGTGAGATTTGAATATTTAAATCTTGAATGGATGAGCGGTTACCGTAACCTTCTAATATAAATAACAAGCGTTGAGCAAGACGCTGACTGATCGTTTGAGTTTGAATTGCAATTTGCTCTAAAAAGACATAGCGAAGTTTTTGACTGGTCAGTAGGGCAAAGAAATACCAATAATAGGGATTTTTAGATAAAAACTCGTTCAGAGGTTGAGCTGGGATTTGAAGCACAACACTTTTTTTCAATGCAATAGCATCATGAGAGCGTGGTTGTTTGTCTATGAGAGAAATCTCGCCAAACCACATGATTGGTTCAGCGATAGCAGCAATTGCTTCATTACCGTTAACGTCTATGTAACCCAAACTAATTGAGCCATCGAGAACACCATACACACCATCGAATTGATCTTGAGCATTAAACACAGCGGCATTTTTTTCAATTATAAGTTTCTTACCATGATCCAAAATGAACTGCTTGAAAGGCTCTGCAAGATGACTAAACCACGAATTTTGCTGTAAATGGTGAATATGAATGGGATCTAACACTCTATTTCCTTTTAAAAATATAAATCCATTTGTCAGCTACATGACAATTTTATTTGCTGATTTGTAATAGATTAATAACATACAGAAATAATATGAGGAATTAAAAATGACAAATTTGGAGCGTCTACTCAGTCAGTATGCTGCATATCATTTGGATCAGAAAAATATTGTGACCCATTTTGTGGGTATTCCACTGATTGTTTTTTCAATTTTATGCTTAACTGCGCGTGTGGGAGTAGAAATATCAGGAGTTTCAGTGACTTTGGCATCGATACTGATTGTATTGAGTGCGATTTACTATATATCACTAGATAAGTTATTTGGCATTCTAATGTTGATTATATTCATCGCAGCATATCCACTTGCAGTAAAAATAGCCGTATTACCGATGTGGAGCTGGTTAGGAGCGAGTATCGGTATTTTTGTAGTAGGTTGGGTATTTCAATTTGTAGGGCATTATTTCGAGAAGAAAAAACCTGCATTTGTTGATGATTTGATTGGTTTAGCAATAGGACCTCTATTTGTATTGGCAGAGTTCGTTTTTCTACTTGGATTCCGTAAGCCATTACATCAACGTATTTTAAAAGAAGCACAAATGAAACGTGCAGAAATGGATATGAAACCGCAAACAGCGTCTTAATTGATCTATTGCAAGTTAAAAAGCCAAGCTCATAACGACTTGGCTTTTTCATTTACTGATTCTAAAAGCTTGATCTAATTGCTAAGCTTATTTTCGGTTTAGGTTGATGATTTATTATTAAAGAGCAAATGACAGGAATTTATGAATATTGGTCCTTACCTGAAAAATTAGAAATTAAATGTCCATGTTGTTGTGTCGGTAAAGCTAATTTCGAATTTGCCAGAATAGCCAAGATAACACTCAAGAAAGATGTCGAGTATTTCCAACAACATGCTGCTTTTGAATATGAGCGCTTTCAGGATAGTTGCGGAGCTTATTGGCATGCTGCATTTTATTATCCAAATTTATCAATTCCGATTGAACAAATTCAAGACTTACCTAAAGGCTATGATGCAACAGTTTGGCATGCACGTTATTCCAGACTAAGTCATGGAGGAGTCGTTTGCGAATCATGTAATTGTCAACAAAAGCATCATTTAAACTGGCCGAATGATGCTTATTACACTGTGATGTATAAACAGCAAGTTTTATGGGCGTTTCATCGTGAGGCTGCTTTGGATCTGTATCATTATCTAAATGAAAACCTAAGAGACCACAAAAATTTTCGACATTCTTTCTTTTTATTACATATCCCAACTATCTTTAAGCAGAAAAAAGCGAGATTGCATGTCACGCAACAATTGAAAAAGTTATTGTTATAAGTTGTTTTTAAATTTAAGTGGTAATAAAAAATAAAAAAAACCGCCAATCAGGTCAAATTGGCGGTTTGGAAATCAAAACTTTGATTTATACGTTGAAACGGAAGTGAAGGACATCACCGTCTTGAACGACATAAGTTTTACCTTCTAGACGCCATTTTCCTGCTTCTTTCGCGCCGTTTTCACCGTTGTATTGAATAAAGTCATCGTAAGAAATACATTCTGCACGAATAAAACCTTTTTCAAAATCAGTGTGAATCACACCAGCCGCTTGTGGCGCAGTCGCACCCACTTTAACTGTCCAAGCACGAACTTCTTGTACGCCTGCAGTAAAGTATGTTTGTAAGCCAAGTAAGCTATAGCCTGCACGAATCACTACGTTTAGACCTGGCTCTTCCATACCCATTGCTTCTAAGAATTCAGCACGGTCTTCATCTTCAAGTAATGAAATTTCGGCTTCGATCTGATTGCAAAGTGGTACAACGATTGCATTTTCTTCAGCAGCAAGTTTTTTAACTGCGTCAAGATGTGGGTTGTTTTCAAAACCATCTTCTGCAACGTTGGCAATATACATGGTTGGTTTAAGTGTCATTAAACCAAAACCACGAACAGCTTTACGCTCATCATCTGATAGGTCAGCGGCACGTGCTGGTTTACCTTCATCGAGTAAAGGTTGGATTTTTTCTAATGCTGCTTTAGTGGCAATTGCATCTTTATCGCCACCTTTAGCTGCTTTAGTTAAGCGTAGTAATGCTTTTGCAACAGTATCAAGGTCAGCAAGTGCAAGTTCAGTATTGATGGTTGCGATGTCATCTAATGGGTCAATTTTACCATTTACGTGAATCACGTTTTCATCTTCAAAACAACGTACTACGTGTGCGATTGCATCAGTTTCACGGATGTTTGCAAGGAATTGGTTACCCAGACCTTCACCTTTTGAAGCACCAGCAACCAAACCTGCGATATCAACGAATTCCATCGTAGTTGGAATAACACGTTGTGGTTTAACAATTGCTGTAAGTTTGTCTAAACGTGGATCTGGAACAGGAACAATGCCTGTATTTGGTTCAATGGTACAGAAAGGAAAGTTTTCAGCAGCAATCGCTGCCTTTGTTAATGCATTAAATAATGTAGATTTACCTACGTTTGGCAGACCAACAATACCGCAATTAAAACCCATGAAACCACTCACAAATGTGTTATTTAAAAATTGTTGCTGATTTTACATGAAAGCCATGACAAAGTCAGGTCATGGCTAGTGAGGATTCATAATTCAGGATCAAACTTTTCGTTTATCGAGTTGTTTGGCAATATTATCACCTGTCGTTTGTACCAACATGACCAAAACAATTAGGACCAAAATCACCGCCAGCATGACTTGCATATCAAAACGCTGATAGCCATAACGATAGGCAATATCACCGAGCCCACCTGCACCAATCGCACCTGCAATGGCAGAAGAGCTGATCATGGTGACAATAGTCACGGTAAAACCTGCAACAATTCCCGGCAAAGCTTCAGGAAGCAATACATGCCAAAGAATCTGCTTGCGGTTACAGCCCATTGCTTGTGCTGCTTCAATCAACCCTTGATCTACTTCACGTAGACTGACCTCTGCAATGCGGGCAAAGAACGGAATAGCCGCAATGGTTAAGGGTACAATCGCGGCTAAAACACCATAACTGGTGCCAACGATCCAGCGGGTAAATGGAATCAATGCCACCATTAAAATCAGGAAGGGGACTGATCGAGTGATGTTAATGATCCAGCCTAAGGATTGATTGATTTTCTTGGAAGGGTAAATCCCAAAATCAGCAGTACTCACCAAAATTAAGGCAATGGGTAGCCCAATCAGAAAAGCAAGAATTGCAGAGACACCCACCATGATTAAAGTATCGGTAGTGCCTGTCAGTAATAGATCAATGAGTTGATTGTACATAACCGATCACCTCAAGTTGTGTTATAGCAGGATGTTTTTCAGATTGTGAGTGGTTGAGATCAAAGTTGAGATTGCGAATCCCGATGATCAATGAGCCAATGGTACGTTGCTGAATGGTATCTATCTGACTGTAATACACCTGAACGGGGCTATTAAAGCCATCCAATAGTTCATATAAATCAGGCACCGATTTCGACTCACTGACATATTTCAATTTTAAAATCTGATGCGTACTCTGAGGCAGAATGGTTTGGCTCAACTCAAAGGGTAAATTCACCTGTTCAAAGTTGAGTAATTCCTGCGTGATCTGTTGTTGTGGATTGGAAAATACCGACCAGACTTGCCCGGCTTCAACAATTTCACCCTGATCAATTACGATCACTTGATCGCAAATCTCTTGGATAACTTGCATTTCATGGGTGATCAAGACAATGGTTAAACCGAGGTCTCGATTGATCTGTTTTAATAAGGACAGAATGTTGGCGGTACTTTCAGGGTCCAGTGCTGAGGTGGCTTCATCACAGAGCAGGATTTCAGGCTGAGAAACCAAAGCACGTGCGATACCAACACGTTGTTTCTGTCCACCAGACAGTTGAGCAGGGTAATCATGTCGCTTCGCTTCTAATCCCACCAGCGTCAGTACATCGCTGACCCGTTGTTCAATCTCAGCCTTGTCATAACCTGCAATACGCAGCGGTAAGGCTACGTTTTCCCACACCGTTTTGGCAGACATTAAATTAAAATGCTGAAAAATCATGCCAATTTTCTGCCGAGTTTTGATCAACTCGGCATGGCTCAATTCCGCGATATTTTGTTGATGAATCAAAATACTGCCTGTATCAATCGACTCTAAGCCGTTTAAGGTACGGAGTAGGGAGGATTTACCCGCACCGCTTTTTCCAATAATCCCAACAATCTGTCCTTTGGGAATATCGAGATGAATGTCTTTTAAGGTATGTAAGCGTTGGCCCTGTACATTATAAAACTTATTTAAACCACGTATTTTCAGATGCTGGACTGAAAAATCGACCTGTGAACCAAAACTCACCATGATTGTTCTCCTTATTTCCAACCTGGGAACCACAACGTTGGACCGAAATCGCTATCCAAGGCTGCTTTAACTTTTGCTGAGTTTTGATAAATCTCGACAAATTTCTGTAGTTTGTTGTCTTTGTCCTGATAATCATCACGCACCACAAATAAAATCGCATAACGTTTATTGGTATTGTCATCAAACAACAAGGCAATTTCAGGATCAGCCGTTTTGGCTAAACGTAAATAATGTGGATAGCCAAAAGCGAGATCAACATCATCAATGGCACGTGCAGTTTGAGGGCCTTCAACTTCGGTAAATTTCAGGTTCTTCGGATTCGCTGTAATGTCCTTCAGTGCAGAAAGGTGATTATTGCTGTCTTTCAGCTCAATCAACTTGGCTTGTTGCAATAGCAATAAAGCACGCCCTTGATTGACAGGATCATTCGGAATCGCAACAGTTGCACCATTCGGAAGTTCATCAAAACTTTTATATTTTTTTGAATACAGTCCAACATGTGAAGCCGCACCAGCAGCAAATGACTTTAATTTAAAGCCAGTTTCTTTAATGGCATTATCCAAAAAAGGTTGATGCTGGAAAAAGTTCGCATCAATATCGCCATGATTCAAAGTGATGTTTGGGGTATTCCAGTCGGAAAACTCGACCAATTTGACATTCAAACCTTGCTGTTTGGCTTCATCCGCTGCAACTTGCAATGGATGGGCAAAAGAGGGACTAATCCCAATCACCAGTTCAGTGCTATGGTGCTGTCTTTGTTTATTCCAAATCAATAAGGCAATAATTGCGACAACAACGACAAGGCCAATACCCAACCATTTTTTAGAGGCTGTTTGAGCCATATATTTCTCCAATTCTTTTCTTAAATGTTAAGCGCTAATTTCTTCAATTATTTTTAGTTCATCTGCGTTGTTATGTGTTCTACATCGGAACTGATCAGCAGGATGGCTTGTAGCTAAATGATCGCCTTGGGCAAATAGCTTATTGCGTAATGAGCCTGTAGCATATTCAGTTTTATAGCGTCCACGTTGCTGTAACTCAGGAATTACCAGTCGAATGAAATCATGGTGTGATTCAGGTGCAACTGTACGGGTCAGGTTAAAACCATCAATGCCAGTTTGATCGAGTAGTTCAATCAGGTATTCAGCAACTTCAGCGCCACTCCCTACAATCAGGGGATAACGTCCACCCAAAACATGTTGGGCTTTTAAGTCATTTTTGCTGATGCGCTGTTCTTTAAACTTCTCATTGACGGAAGCAATGCTATTGCTCTTTTGATATGGAATCGCTTCATCATCTGCAAACTTGGCAAGATCAATCCCGACTGAACTGGCATAATGCGCTAAACCCGCTTCAGGGCTGGCATATTGACGATATTCAGCCAGTTTTTGCTGGGCGAGTTCATGTGTTTCCGCGACGACAACGGTCATACCGACAAAGACTTTAATCGCATTTTCATCACGACCTTGTTGTTGTGCTTGTAATCGTATTTTATTGACCTGTTGACGAATCTTTTCTGGCTGATCACCACCAATAAAAATACATTCGGCATGGCGCGTAGCAAACTTTAGTCCTTTTGGTGAAGCACCAGCTTGGAAAAGTGTTGGGGTACGTTGAACCGAAGGTGCAACTTGAAATACCCCTTGGCTTTGGTAATATTGACCTTGATGATTGATCGAGTGGACTTTATTGGGATCAGTAAAAACGCGCTGTTGCTTATCTTTTTTTAAGGCATCATTTTCCCAAGAACCTTCCCAATATTGATAGCAAAGCTGTAAAAACTCCTCGGCTTGATCATAACGCGCATCATGATCTTTTAAACCTTTTTGCCCAATAAGCCGTTCGGCACTATCCAAATAGCCAGTAACAATATTCCAGCCCAAACGACCTTGGGTTAAATGATCAAGACTGGCAAATCGCCGTGCAAATTGATAAGGCTGTTCATAGCTGAGATTGACCGTGACGCCAAAACCCAAATTCTGCGTGACCAAAGCCATTGCTGAAATCAGGGTGGAAGGGTCATGACTTGGTAACTGAATCGATTCTTTCAGAGTGAGATCGATGCCATTCTGATAGACATCATAAATACCTGTAATATCAGCTAAAAATAAACCATCAAACAAACCTTGTTCTAAAGTTTGTGCCAATTCAGTCCAATAACTCAGTTCATTAAAGCGATGTGATTGATCACGCGGATGCGTCCATAAGCCATGATTGATATGACCGACACAGTTCATATCAAAGGCATTTAACAAGATTTTTTTAGCAGTCGTTTGGCTCATTACAAAGTCCCCCGACGTGGAGGCAGAATGCCATTCAACACATAATTACCGATGAAGTAATATTTCCAGCGTGCAGCATCATGCAAGGTGTGTACACGTGCATTACGCCAATGACGATCAAGACCATCAGCACGTTGACTGCCGCGACTACCTGCTAATTCAATCAGTTTCGATGATGCCTTTAATGCAGTTTCAGTACTATGCGCACGTACTTTTGCCACATCAATTGAGGCTTTGGCTAAGGTCTCCGCATTCAAATCTTGTTTGGCAATATCTACAGAGCGAGCTGCTTGTTTTAGTAAAAGTTCGCTGGCTTTGACATCGGTTGCCACACGACCCAGCTCAAATAGGGTTAGGGGGTCTTGAGTGGCGGAATCAATATTGGCATCAATCCAAGGGCGGGCAACACGTACACGTTCTAGGGTTTCTTCAAAAGCAGCACGAGCAATCCCGACTTCAATCGCGGCATGCATGATTTGAGCAAATGGTCCTACCAAAGATAGCTGCTTAAAGGCGGTATCAAAAGGAATCACATCCTCTTTGGCAACAAAGACCTGATGAAATTTGACTGTACCGCTGCCGGTAGTCCGTTGCCCAAAGCCAGACCAGTCATCAATCAGTTCTAATCCTTGACTGTCTCTTTGTACAAAAGCCAAAAATTCGCGTCCAGATTCATTCACCACTAAGGTTGGAATACGATGGGCGAATAGGCTACCAGTGCAATAGAATTTTTCCCCTTGGATCAGATAACCGTTTTCGCTTGGAATCAATGTGGTTTGCTTATGTGCAGAGGTACGTGTTTTAAATTCAGCCAGTGCATTACCAAAACGCGCACCTTGTAACACTTCTTGATAGAGGTGTTTCTTTTGCGCTTCCGTACCAGTATTGCGCAATACCTCCAATGCATAAAAATGGTTTTGTGGAATCTGACCGATTGAACCATCCGCACCACTAAACAGCGCAATCACTTTAGCTACAGTTAGGCTGGAAACTTCTGCACCACCGTACTGCTTAGGTACCGTAATTGCCCATAAACCTGACTGACTATAGGCTTCGATTTCAGTAAACGGCAAGTTTCGATTGGCATCGCGTTCCACCGCATTTTGTTTAAACTGTTGACTGAGTTGAGTTGCAATTTCTAGGGCTTCGCTATCGCTCTGAATAATACGCGCTGCTTTAATATGGGTTTTGGCAAAACCTTCTAATTCTTGATATGAGGTCATGATGATTTACTCCTTAAATCCAAGCATGGCGGGCAGGGTGAGTACCATTCAGGTAATAGTCACCAATCACATGGAATTTCCAACGCACAGGATCGTGTAAGGTATGTACGCGAGCATTGCGCCAATGCTGATCAAGATTATGTTGGCTTAGGCTGGCACGACTACCACCAAATTCGAGTAATTTTTCTGAGATATGCAGGGCAGCATCATTGGCATAGATCTTTGCTTCTGCTACTAAAATAGAAGCGCGTGCGGCTTGTTCGGTAGAAATCTCAGTAAGTTGATCAAGTTCATCTAGAAATTCTGCTGCCTCATCTAGTAATAAAATGGCTGCATCGAGCAGGATATTGAGTTTACCAACTTCTTGTAAGGTGTAATGTTCTTCACTGGCTTTTTCTACACCTGCATCAATAATGGGGCGTGCTTTACGAATGCTGGTTAAAGTGTCATCAAAAGCTGCTTCGGCGATGCCAACATCAATGGCAACTTGTAGAAGTTGAGAATAGGCACCGCGAACATTTGGAGTATCAGCAATAATGCGCTCATTAAAAAATAGTGCAGGATCAACGACAACATTACGTAGTTTTACCGTTCCGCTGGCTGTAGTGCGTTGACCAAAGCCATTCCAGTCATTAATCACTTCAACACCAACAGCATGTCGATCAACGATCGCCAATACGGTATAACCATCTGGGTGTAAGGCACGAATCGCTATCCAGTCTGCAAAGCTGGTTCCAGTCGAGTAAAACTTTTCTCCATTTAAAAAGTATTGCCCATTTTCCAACGTTAACGTGGTTTGAATGGATTTGGTATCTTTGGAATTTTTTTCAGGTCCACCATTTGCAATGCGTTTACCTGCAAGAATTTCAGTGTAGATAAACTGTTTTTGTGCATCTGAACCCGTGATATTAATAAAATTTAAAAGACCGAATTGGTTTTGTGGAATTTGCCCAACATTGGCGTCTGCTTTACTTAAAATACGAAACACATGGGCCAAAGTTTTATTGGAGACAAAAGCACCACCATATTGTTTTGGAATACGGATACCGCCTAAACCCTTTTGACTAAACTGATTGATTTGTTCCGTTGGCAAAATACGATTTTGGTCTCGTTTATTTCGTTCTTCTAATGCAAAGTCAGCAACTTGATAGGCAGCATTAATGGCCTGCTGATCATTTAAAATCAGTTGTACTGGAGCTTGGATCACTGATTGATTACTGGACATGTAGACACCTCTAATAGATAAGAGGAAATTTACAAAAGTTTTACTTTTCCACTAAACCATCAGTTTTGGCTTGTATATCACAATAATTGTTAAGCATTTTTTATGAGAAAAATGAAATAAAAAATGATATTTAAATTTTAGTGAAAACAATTATTTATCACTTTTGGTGTAAACCTAAAGCTACAAAAATAGTTTTTTATGACTAAATAGAATAACTTCATCTAAAAAATGTATAGCAAGCTTTAGCCAAAATTAAAAAAGATAGAGCAAAAACGACATTGTAATCATTCACTTTTACTTCTAAAGTAGGGAAAACTTTATGTTTGATCGAATAGAAAAATAAATTTGGAGTGTCTATGCGGGTTTTATACCAATTTCCTTTATCTCACTATTGTGAAAAAGCTCGCTGGTTGTTAGATCATAAGGAATTGGACTATGTTGCACATAATTTAATTCCTGGTTTTCACCGAGCGTTTACCTATCTCAAATCAGGGCAATATTTTTTGCCAATGTTGAAAGATGACAAACGCTGGGTTGCAGATTCAACCAAGATCGCCCTCTATCTTGATGCGACTTATCCCGAACATGCATTATTGAGACGTGATGAACAGTTACGTGAGCAAGCTTTAGAAATTGATAAATTATCGGGTGAGCTGGGTGTGCATGTCCGACGTTGGTCATTGGCGCAAGCGTTATCTGTTGGCGATCATCCACTCGAAATTATGATGGGTGAGCAAGGCTATTTACGCCAGTTTGAAAAAATTTCTAAACCAATTTTAAAGAGTTTAGTTTCTTCAAACTATAAGTTAAATCCTCAGAAAGTCGCAAAATCTAAAGTGAGAATGACTGAGCTGATTACCGACCTCAATCAACGCTTGATTGATAATCAAGGGCGTTATTTGGTTGGCGATCGTCTAGGTTTAGCAGATATAGCAGTTTGTTCAATTCTTGCGCCTTTACTCGTGATTAAAGGTACGCCGTGGGAATTGGAAAATGATGATATTGAACAATTCACGGGTGAATTGAAGGAATATCATGACTATTTATTAGATTTACCGCTTGGACAATATGCACAGCGTATTTATGCGACTGAACGTAATGCACGGGTTGATTGGCGGGGTTTATAAGATTTGTTGGTGAATAAAGCCCTGATTGAAAATAATCGGGGCTTTTTTATGAGAAAGAAAAGAGCAAAATAGTCAATAAAGTAAAAAATTATCGGTGAATAAAATTAATTATTAAAAGAAAATTCGTTTTGAGCTAAAAATATTAGAAATATTTTCCAAATTTACTTTAAAAAAAGTTAAAAGAGGGAAATAATTGTAAGAAGGCTTTGTTATCTTATGTTTCAGGGTGTGATGGGGATCGAAACGAGTTGTTTGACTATTGGGAGATGAGTCGAACATTTACTCAAAAGGTCTTGTTTCGGCTTTGAGACAAAGATAAACCAAAAGTTTATCGGAATAATGTTCGTGTTATCCATACAACATTGTCAAAAGTTAAACGTATGTTTTCCCTTGACCCTTAAAAATTTGTTTTAAGCAGTTCCGATAAAATAAGTTAGAAATCATATGGACTGTACTATGGAATTAGATCGATTTGATAAGCAAATTCTTGAAATTTTGACTCATGAAGACGTAAATCTGAATGAATTGTCAGAGCGTATTAATCTATCTGTAAGTTCAGTGCATCGCCGTATTAAAAATTTAATTGAATCCCAAGTAATGGGGCAACTTAAACGAGAAATTAACTTTAATAAGCTTGGTTTTAGTCTGCACATTCTTTTGCAAGTGTCGCTTAGTAAGCATGACAGTGAAACTTTTGATAAGTTTTTAGAAGAGATTGAAGATATTCCAGAAGTGACCAATGCATTTCTGGTAACAGGGCAGAGTGCAGATTTTATTTTAGAACTGGTAGCGAGAAATATGGATGACTACAGTGAAATTTTATTACGCCGTATTGGTAAGATCGACAGTGTAGTCGCACTTCATTCGAGTTTTGTGATCAAAGAATATAATGTTTTCAACTGTTATAAGCTTTTAAATAAGCTATAAAAAATGCATCTAAAAAGATGCATTTTTTACTCATTTGAATCAGTTAAGCATCGAGTTGAGCTAAAACTTCTTCTGTAAATTCCACGTTTGTATAAACGTTTTGAACATCATCAAGATCTTCAAGCATATCAATCATTTTCATGATCTGTTTAGCTTGATCGATATCGTTGATTTCAGCTTTAGTCGATGGGCTCATGACCACTTCGGCATTGTCAGATTTTAATCCTGCTGCTGTAAGCGCATCTTGAACATCACCAAAACTTTCTGGACTAGTGATAACTAAGATACTGTCTTCATCGATCTCGATGTCATCAGCACCAGCTTCTAAGGCAACTTCCATCACTTTGTCTTCTAATGAAACATCATCAAAAGAAATTTCGCCGCGCTTAGTGAATAGGTACGCTACTGAACCGTTGGTACCCAAGTTGCCATTGGTTTTACTAAAGCAATGACGAACATCTGGAACAGTACGGTTTAAGTTATCAGTCATGGTTTCAACGATAACTGCAACACCACCAACACCATAACCTTCATAGGTTACTTCTTTTAAATCATCATTATCTTCGCCACCAGCACCACGTTGGATCGCACGGTTGATGGTGTCACGTGTCATATTCACAGAAAGTGCTTTTTCAACAACGGCACGTAAACGAGGGTTACTCGCTGCATCTGGCCCGCCTAAACGTGAAGCTGTTACGATTTCACGGATGTATTTAGTAAAAACTTTACCGCGACTTGCATCTTGTTTAGCTTTACGATGCTTAATATTGGCCCATTTAGAATGACCCGCCATGGAAGTAACTCCAAAAAATTAAAACTCAAAAAAGTGCGTGAATATTAGCATAGCGATAGTTTTGTTGAAAACCACTGCATTAAGCATTCAAAATTTAAATTCCTGATCATGTATTAAAGATTGATCAGAAAGAATGCAAAAATTAGTTAATCTTTACGTCAATATCGTATTCAGCATAAAGAGCTTTGATTTGTTCCAAATCTTTTTGTAAATCTGTAGGATAAATTTTTCCTAAAATACCACCTTGTTTTGTACGTGCATTGGCATACATCAAAATAATAGGTACGTTGGCTGCTTTAGCAATATGCCAAAATCCTGTACGAATTGGTTTGCGATCTTCACCATTTTTTGCGCGTGTTGCCTCTGGAGCTATGACTAAATTAAAGCGCTCATTACGCTTAAATAAGTCGACCATTTGCGTCACTATGTCTTTATTTGCTTTACGATCAACAGGAATGCCACCTAGCTTTTCTAAAATAGGTTTAAGAGGACCTTTGAAGAGTTCCTTTTTAATCAATGTATGAACTTTGAGTTGTAAAATTTCAAACAAAGCGAGTGAAAGAATAGTATCTAGATTTGATGTATGTTCAAATCCAATAATCACTTGTTTTTGTTCCAAAATTGCGGGATCAACTTGATATGTCCAGCCTGCTGCCTTAAAGATTGATTTTCCAATAATTTTTTTCATAGCAGTCATTCATCGTTCAAAAGAATCACAGCAGTTTAATATGACTTATTGTGAAAATATATATCCTTAACAACCACAACTTCATGATTTCGGCAAATTGAATATTTTTCAAGGAATAGCAAATAATTCTGATCTGTTGATTCAGTGATATGTAAGGTTGTTACCATAACAAACTCGTAATCACAGCATGAATATGCTGAACTCACTTAATTTAGATTCGAGAAAAACTTGGTGAAAAGCTTTAAGAAGTGGCTAAAACAAATGATCAATCAATACCAAGTGAGTTCTAGATCAGAGACATCGAACTCTAATATAGCAACTGCATATGATGAAACTGAAGTTGAAGCCATAGTGCCTATGCAAATAAGCCATGCTGGAATGCGCTTCATCATGGAGTTTGAAGATCTGAGATTAAAATCTTATGATGATGGAGCAGGCACTTGGACTATTGGATATGGAACAACGATTTATCCAAATGGAGTGATAGTTAAAAGAGGTGAAACCTGCACTGAAAGTGAAGCAAAAGCTTATTTTCAACATGATTTATTAAGGTTTCAGCGTACAGTAAATCAGCTTGTTAATGTTTCATTAAAGCAAAATCAGTTCGATGCCCTTGTATCATTGACTTATAACATTGGTGAAAATGCATTTAGAACATCAACATTATTAAAGTATCTAAATATGGGTGAATATTCAGCAGCAGCCGAACAATTTGGGGTTTGGAATAAGGCTGGAGGGAATGTGATGCGTGGATTGGTGAGACGTCGACATGCTGAAAAAGAACTATTTCTAAAATAATTATTGGAATTCTATTCAATAAATTAAGATTGAAACAGTAAATACGTTAAGGGGGACTTTCTAATAACGAATAGAGCTATCGTAACTCTAACTGGTGATCATCTTGAGTTAGCTTAATTTTAATTTTTCTGTACTTACGCTTATTAGGTTCTATAGCAGAATGTTTTAATTCGTCTGAAAATTTCTTTTGATGCATAAGTTCAGTATAGGTTTTATAACCTAAAATAATTCGACTTGGATATTGTCCATTTCTATTTAAATAGTACTCAATAGATTGGTTTAATTCTTCTAATATACTAATATTGCACATATTTATAAGATGATCTTAGATTCGATCTTATCCTAACATAAAAATTAAGCTTTGTAATGTAAATGCAATATTTAAATTCTATGAAAATTTTATTCGAGAGATTTTAATTTTATATTCTATTTAATGGTTTATCTAATAAGAAATAAGCCCACTTCTATAAGTAGGCTTACTGAGCAAATTTAGTAATATTCTAAGACCGTAAGATGAAAAGTTTATGGTATTTTCAGCTATAAGTTTTGATATTTTTGACTGGAATTAACTAAATTAGCAAATGGAGTTAAGAGTTCAATGCAAGAACAGAAATATTACTTGCTTGTAAACCTTTTTTACCTTGCATTACGTCAAATTTAACGCGTTGACCTTCAAAAAGTGTTTTAAATCCGTTGTTTGCAATTTCGCTGTAGTGAGCGAAAACATCTTGACCATTATCTGACTGAATAAAACCAAAACCTTTAGTTTCGTTAAACCATTTAACTGTACCATTCATACCATTTGACATAATAATAATATCCTTTCTCTTGATGAGAATAAATTTATAAAAGACTGATTTTAAAATAATAAACTTGAAACTAAAATATCAAATAAGCGGGAAGTATTCATGCAAAATGAGAATTTTAATGAGACAAAAATATATTTTCTTATCGTGTATATTCACTATACGCTTTATATGTGAATTAGCAATCTTTATTTTTAGATTAAAAAATGAACCAATATTAATGTTATGAATTACATAAGATTAATACAGAATATTTTTCTAAAAAAACTTAAATAATTGGATGCGGGGGTTGGATTTGAACCAACGACCTTCGGGTTATGAGCCCGACGAGCTACCAGACTGCTCCACCCCGCACCAGTGAGTTGACGTTATACGCGGTATAATTGATAAGGTCAAATAAATCTTCAATAAATAATGCTATCTGAAGTATTTTTAACCTTTATTGAGGTTTTAACATGATTTTATCTATAATTAATATATCTTATCTTGACCTACTAATCGTGTTTTAAAGCGGCGATGGAACCACATATATTGTGTTGGTTGAGTACGAATTTGATTTTCTAATATTAAATTTACACGAGTCGCATCATTAATTTCATCATTTGTAGGAAAATTCTCAAGCTGCTTCTCTAATAAAATATGATACTGAGGATTTTTAATATCTCCAGTTCGATAGAAAAATAAAGGAATCGCTACAGCATTTGCAATTTTTATTAGACGTCTATGTGCGGTTAATGTTGCTGCCTGTACACCGAAAAAGGGGGCCATCACACCTTGTTTCAGTCCAAAATCTTGATCGGGACTATACCAGATAGCTCGCCCAGCTTTTAGACTGCTAATTAACCCTTTCATATCATCTTTTGAGATTTGATGTTTATAGCTAGATGCTCTGCATCTTGTAATCATCATATCAAGTACAGGATTGTTTTGAGGGCGATAAACTACATCTAGATCAAAGAAGCGACTACTGATAAATCCTCCAGCATCCAGTAGCGTGGTATGACTTCCTAATAGTAATATTCCATGTCCTTTTGCTGAGTTAATGTGTTCGATACCATGGATATGAATTCTATTTTCATACCATTTAGGGCAATACCATGCATTTAATGCTTCAAATACTCCAAGCATGGTATTGAAAAAGACCTCTTGACCATCTTTGTATAATGATTCAGCATCTTTTTCGGGAAAACATATCATTAAGTTTTTAAGTGTAGTTTTTCTTCTTGAATGAAGATATTTCCATGCAAATTTTGCTAAACAATTTGCAACTCTGTGCTGAATAAACCAAGGTAAAATTGCACCAATCATAAGTAGGGATATTGCAATCCAAATACCCCAGTATTTGGGCAGTAAAAAAGCCCACTGAAACTTTCCTGCCTCATAATGTTTGTTGGTTTTCATAGCAGTCTGTTTCGTTTAAAAAACTCACCAGCCTAGCATATTTTAGATTTATTTGTTTTAGAGAAATCTTTACTTCTAGAAAAGCATATTCACTATATTCTTAAGTTATTATTTTACATTAGATTAATGTATCTAGAATTGAGATGTTATTCACGGCTCAATTCTTTGGGTAACGTTCATCTGATGGCGAACAGTACTTATATTTTCGTAAATGATTTTACGCATACGATTGATAGCGCCTAAAGGTTTGTGTTCAGGCAAGGAATGCCAAGGTGTAAATGAAAGATTCTCACAGAACTGATTTTGTTCTGGGGTGTCAAACTCTTGTTTAGGAATGTTTATGATTGCAACAGTATAAAATGGGGCGATTGACTCTTTCCACTCGGTCATTGAATCTTCGACAGACATGTTAGATGACGTTCTTGGTTGAACCATAAATTCCATACAAACATTTTTTTCCTGTAAGGTGCTTCTAAGCGCTGTTCTTAAATAATCAGGGTTTGTTTGTTTAGTTATAAACTCGGAAGTCTGTGTGCATGGTTTAACCGAGTATTTTACTGCTTTTCTATCAGCTCCTGATCCAAGTTGATAGGGAACCATCGACCAATAACGACTATTTATTGGATTAGTTATTTTTGAGTTCGCGGCACTAAAAGCATTTTTTGTACCTTTAAAACCAAGTGTAAAAGGGAGTTTTAGTTTTTTTAAGATACTATCACTGCTGGTTGCATCCACAAATTTAAGATATCGACTTGCATTATCTGCAAAGAAAACAGGATGATTAATCATAATAAAATCTTGAGTCGTGGCATTTTTTTCATTTTCTAGAATTTTATTGCCTGTAACGCCTAAAATTTTAATCGCCATGCCACGAGCATCTTTTTCATAGTCTGCTTTTGAAGCATCGCTAGATGCATTTGAAAAACGGATCCAAGCATCATAATTTTTACTAGGTATGAAAATGCCATGTGCAAATTTTTCGACTAAATTTGGTAAAACTTTGAATTCTGCTTTCATACAACCATGGGCTTTAGGATGAGCGTCTCGTAGTGCTAATTTTGGTAATCCCCCCTAAAAAAAATAGGATCTAAAAGTAGAATTTTCTCTTAAGATACGAACAGGAGATTCTGCATGAAAACATCTAAATTTACTGACAGTTAGATCATGTCCATCTTGAAACAGGCAGAATCTGGCACACCTGTAGCGACCCTTTGCCGTGAACACGGCATGAGTAATGCTACCTTTTATAAATGGCGTGCCAAATATGGTGGTATGGATACATCATTAATGGCTCGACTGAAAGAGCTAGAAGCCGAAAATACCAGACTTAAAAAGATGTAT
>NZ_KB849655.1:505572-516849 GCF_000368765.1 Acinetobacter junii CIP 64.5 | reverse complement strand
CGAAATAGGCGTAAACGCATGGGTTTACGTCTGAATTTAATTGCTGCAATTTACAACATGGAGTTGGTTAAAAAATGATTTTTGCAAGAGGTCTATTAATTACGATGGAACAAATGCAAAAAATGTGGCCTCGTGTTACTTTAGCTAAGATGCAACCAATTATGGATGAGTTAAATGCAAATATAGAGGCATATCAATTAAATACTAGATTAAGACAGTCTCATTTTTTTGCTCAAGTTTTTGGTGAAATTGGAGCAAAGTTCAGCCTTAGAGAAGATATTTCTAATTATACGGCAAACAATTTAATAGCACTTTCATCATATTATAAAGCACGACCTGAGGAAGCTAAAATAGATGCCAAGGTTTCTCCTCGGGAGCAGAAGGTAAAATCTATTACTAATAAGTGGTATATGGATAAAAATAGACCTAAGCATTTAGCTTTAGGTAATATTAAAGATGGAGACGGCTATGAATTTCTTGGTAGAGGATTAAAGCAGACCACAGGTCGGTATAACTACTCAGTTCTGACGACAATGTATCCTAAAATTTGGTCTGATGATGGCAAGATAGATTTTACGGAGACACCAGAATTATTAGAGCAGCCTAAATATGCTTCAAGGTCGGCAATAGTTTTTGGCTAGATAAAAGTTTGTATACTGTGGCAGATAGTGGGGCAACGGATACAGTAGTTGACAAAATCACTAAAGTAATTAATCAATATGCCCCAAATAAAAAAGAAAGGAAAGCGTATTTTAAGAAAGCCAGAAACATTTTTATTTGAAAATAATTTTTGAGGTGAATTAAATTGAGTAGGGTCTGTTGACATTTACTGTTCATAATTAAACCTATAAAGGTAGCCATAAAAATATACAGGCTAAGGCAACAGCACTTTGATAATTTCTTTTGAGCTTGTCGTATCGAGTAGCTATCCCTCTAAATTGTTTTAATCTACAAAACATATTTTCAACTAAATGCCTGATTTTATATAAATACCAGTCCATATGATCATTGTTCGATTGGCTATTTATTTTCTTTGGTATATTCGCTTTTGTTCCTGTTTTTCTGATCTGCTCACGCAGTGGTTCTGAATCATAGCCTTTATCTGCGCATACCACTTCTGTCTCTTTTAAATCTAATGTTGCTATTAAATCAGGTGCAACTTTGATGTCATGTGTAGTGCCATCGGTAATCATGAAATCAATAGGATTGCCATGTGAATCAACAATCAAATGTATTTTTGAGGAGTTTCCTCCTACACTTTTAGAAATGGATTGATTCGCTATACCGGCAGAATGTTGATGAGCACGTACGTGAGAGCCATCAATAAAAATCCACTCCATATCGGGGCATGATGCTAATAATTTGAATAATCTAAGCAACTTACCGCTGCTTGACCAACGATTAAAACGTTTGAAAATAGAGTTTGATTGACCGAAATAGGAAGGAATATCTCGCCACGGACAGCCTGTTCTAATTCTATAGAGAATAGCTTCAATAAAATTACGTAAATTTGAGTTGTGATGAATAGATAAATTACGCAAAATAGTTTTCAACTTTTGCCAGTGTTGATCTGTCAGCATGGTACGAGGCATAGCGAATAGTAAAATTAGGTTTGGCGATTTGATTTTACTACTTCGCTATTTTTTTAAGCTAAAAGTGTCAACACACCCTAGATTTTACATAGTTTTTTTTTTACTATTCACTATACAAGCAACATATGCCGAAATAGCAAGCGAGAATTTTTGTAAGGTAGATCAAACATATAAATTAAGTATCTTTAGTAAGAGTGATGCTAAATTTATATCAAAAAATTGTGAGTTATCTCCTGAAAATCAGTATATTGAAAGTTTTTTAATTATAAAAAATGAAAAAAATTATATTAATAAAATTGAAGGGCGAGTTGGGAATGGTGGGGGAGTTGAATTAATTGCAGTTAGTTTATATAAAAAAAATAGCAAGCCACCAGTTTTAATAACTTTGTATTCAGAAACATATTGTTGTTATCCGCAGCCGAGTGGAAAGCTGTATACCGTTGATCTATATGAAATTAAAAAAGAAAGAAACCATGTGGTTTTAAACTCAATAACGAATATTTTAGGGAGGGATAATTCAGGGCTAGAAGGTGTTTCAGATGACTATATGCACTTTAAATTTAAAGATATTGCTTCTATTAAGAAATGGCTTGATAAGAATCATAAATAAATTTTGGGACTGTATTAGATAAGGTGCACTAGATCAAACTCGCTGCTGGAGGCGGTGTTTCTTCTCAATATGATTCAATTGATGTAGCTCAATATTCAGAGGAAGAATTTAGAGCGGCGGTGAATGCAGCTGAAAATTGGGGAACATATGTTGCAGTGCATGCTTACACGCCTAGAGCAATTCAAGCGGCTCTTAAAGGTGGTGTTAAAGTCATTGAACATGCACAACTGATAGATGAACCAACGATCAAAATGATGGCACAAAAAAATGCTTGGTTAAGTAGTCAAGCATTTCTTGATAATGAATATTCGAATCCCCAACAAGGTGAGGCAAGGGTTAAGCAAATTGAAGTACAAAAAGGTACTGATGATGCATTTAAGTTAGCTAAGAAATACAAGCTTAAAGTAGCTTGGGGCACAGATATTTTATTCAACCCAAAGATGACTAAGAATCAAGGGGCAATCCTTGCGACGATGACACACTGGTATACAGCTCCAGAGGTTTTAAAAATGGCTACTTCAACCAATGCAGAGTTACTTGCGCTCTCTGGTCCTCGTAATCCATACCCAGGTAAACTAGGAGTAGTAGAAGAAGGAGCTTTAGCTGATTTACTGTTAGTAAATGGGAATCCACTTGAAAATATAAACTTAGTTTCCAATCCCGAAACTAACTTTGTGGTAATCATGAAAGATGGTGTGATTTATAAGAATACGGTTGCTAAGTAATTTATAATTATTGGCTGCTGACTTATTCAAGCTAAAGTATTCAATACATACTTTAGCTTATTTATTTTACGATCTTTAAATTATAAATAAAATTAAAAGCTTCATGTTTTAAAGTCTTCCAATTTATTAGAGCAATGGATTATATAATTTGTTGATTTTAATGCTTATGAGTTTTGAACCATTTAAATAAAAAATATTAATGTATACTTTTACTATGTATTGAAGAGAAGCAGATTTGGTTTTACGATTCTCCATGAAGATATTTTGGTTGAATAATAATCTAAGGATTTTCTAGGCTTTGTTCTTGCCAGTATCATTGTGAATGATCCTGATCAAGTAAAATGATGTATTAATGTACAATAGAGCTAAACGTCTGCACAAAAATTATTGCATTGCAAAACTGAATTATGTAGAATCTGCCACAAGTTAAATTATTGTATTCAATAATTTTAACGTTTTAGGGCCTATAGCTCAGTTGGTTAGAGCAGCGGACTCATAATCCGTTGGTCGACAGTTCAAGTCTGTCTGGGCCCACCATATAAAACAACCACTTACGTGCACTAATCGTAAGTGGTTTTTTTGTTTTTAGATTCTGGTAAGCAAATGGTAAGCAGCTTAAATCAACATTATTTTTAATTGGCTTTATGGCATAAAGATTTTAAAGATAGAGTTGTCTGTAGTTATTAAAATTCAAGTGACAACGTGGGTATGAAGTCGGTCTAATATCGTAAACTTTTTTAAGACTGCCACACGTGCATGAATCTCTTTGACTTGACTGTCAAAATACCTAGCACTGAGTTTATCGCCTAATAATTTGCTGTAATGCTTTCTTGTTTCGACCAACTTATCGCCATGGATATCTTAACCATTCTTCCAAATGCTTCTCCGCAGACAATTAAGCACCCACTGAAATCCACTTTTTTATCCGCGCAACATCCCCATATAGTTTTCTTTAGTAAGTAAACCAAAATGTTTTTTTGCGATAAAGCACTCTATTCTAGAATCTGTTTATATAGACGCGGATTTAAAATGCTCTCATCTATGCAAGGAATTAAATGATTAAGTTTAGAATGAGCATGAAGATCTACTTCAGCTTTTATAGATATATTTTTAATTTCATTAGACCAATTACTATTTCTATATTGTCTCCAATTTAATTTAATTTTGATTGGTCGATTATAACCATTTAATTCCATAATAAAAATTTGATTGAATAATTCATCAAATAACAAGACATGTGAACGATGGAGGTGAGGATTTTTTTTAAGTAGTAGCTCTAATGAATTTGACAAACTAGACTGGTTTAGTATTAAAGCGGATGGTTTAGGCGACCTATACGAAGGCTTATTAGAAAAGAACGCAACTGAAACTAAATCAGGTGCAGGTCAGTACTTTACGCCACGCCCATTGATTAACTCTATTGTGCGTTGTATGCAACCAAAGCCAAGTGAAGTGATTCAAGATCCTGCATGCGGTACGGCAGGCTTCCTAATTGCTGCGGATGCGTATATACGACAGCACCATGATTTATATGCACTGACTGAACAAGAAACTCAGTTCTATACTTTAGATGCTTTTGTTGGTGTTGAGCTTGTACCGAATACGCGCCGTCTCGCTCAAATGAACTGTTTGCTGCATGATATTGGAGGTGAGCAAGGTGCAATTAAACTGGGTAACTCATTGGGTCCTGTGGGGCAGGCGTTGGCAAAAGCGGATGTAATTTTAGCCAATCCGCCATTTGGTACATCTAAAGGTGGTGAAGCGAGTATTACCCGTGATGATTTGCCATTTAACACTTCAAATAAGCAATTAGCATTCTTGCAGCATATTTATAAGAACTTAAAACCAGGTGGTCGTGCCGCCGTGGTATTACCTGATAACGTGCTGTTTGAAGCTGGACAGGGTACAGCAATTCGTCAGGACCTGATGAACAAATGTAATGTGCATACGATTTTGCGTTTGCCGACAGGGATTTTCTACGCGCAAGGCGTAAAAACCAATGTGTTGTTCTTTACCAAAGGAACAGAAGTCAATCCGCTACAAGATGAAAACTGTACGACTGAGACATGGGTATATGACCTACGTACCAATATGCCAAGTTTTGGTAAGCGTACGCCATTTACCGAAGCACATTTAAAAGGTTTTGAAACGGTCTACGGCGCTGACCCGAAAGGTTTATCAGTACGTGCAGAGGGTGAATGGTCTTTAATTGAAGAAAGTCAGGAGCAAACCCTTGAGAACAGCCGTTGGCGTAAGTTTAGTCGTGAATGGATTAAAGAACAAAAAGGCGATTCTTTAGATATTTCATGGTTAAAAGACAATGACGCCGTGGATGCTGCAAACTTACCAGAACCGCATGTGTTGGCAAGTGAAGCAATGTCTGAACTAACGCAAGCATTGGTTGAGTTGGATGCGTTAATGAAAGCCTTAGGTCAAACCGATGAAGCGAATACTCAAAAACAGCTATTAGCAGATGCTTTAGGTTTAAACGCTGAGGAACAGGCATGAGTTTAGATAATTTGGCTGTTGAGTGGTCTGTAATTGATTTAGAAAGCTTATCTGAATTTATAATTGGTGGTGATTGGGGTAAGGATACTTCACTTGCTGAAGAAAATTATATTGAAGCATTTTGTATAAGAGGTGCTGAGTTTAAAAATTGGAAAACAGATAAAAGTAAGACAGCTGTACCAAGAAAGTTAAAAACTTCTAGCTTAGATACAAGGAGATTAAATGTAGGTGATATTCTTGTAGAAATTTCAGGAGGTGGACCCGATCAGCCTGTTGGTCGCACAGTATATATTGAGGAGTTAGTATTTAAAAATCTAGGTTCTGAAGACATTGTTTGTACGAATTTTCTTAGACTATTCCGCCCAACATCTATTATAAATGCTAAATATCTAAATTTTTACTTAAGTTTTTTCTATAAAACACCTACCATTGTAAATTATCAATCAGGTAGTAATAATTTAAGAAATCTTCAATTCAAAGATTATTTAAAATTAGAAATACCTATAGCTTCTTTAGCCGAACAACAAGAAATCGTTCGTCAGCTTGATATCATGCTCGCGCAAGTCGAGCAAATTAAAGCGCGTTTAGATGCAATTCCTACCATTCTTAAAAAATTCCGTCAGTCGGTTTTGGCGGATGCGGTGAGTGGGAAATTATGTCGTGCTGATGAGAGCTTTAAGGAAATCATTGTTGAAAATACTTGGAAGCATTCTATATATGGCCTACCACATTGGAAAGAATATAAATTTTCAGATGTTGTAGATATTATAGGTGGGAGTCAGCCTCCAAAGTCAGAATTTAGGTCGGAATATCAAGAAGGCTATATTCGACTTATTCAAATTCGTGATTATAAAAGTGATTCACATATTGTTTATATTCCAAAAGAAAAAGCTAGAAGGTTTGTGAGCGCTACAGATGTCATGATTGGTCGATATGGACCTCCGATATTTCAAATTTTAAGAGGTTTGGAAGATGCTTATAACGTGGCTTTAATGAAGGCAGAGCCGAAAGATAATTTGATAGACCAAGAATATCTTTATTGGTATCTGCAAAATTATAAAATTTATAATTACATTGAAGCTGGTTCCGATAGAACAGCAGGTCAATCAGGTGTAAATAAAAAGCATCTTGAAGCTTATCCTATTTTGTTGCCGTCAATAGAAGAGCAACAAAACATAGTTAAAGAAATTGTCAAATTGACCACGTTAGCGAATAGGATTGAAGAAACACTTCAATTAGCCGAAAAGCGAGTTAATTTACTTACACAGTCTATTCTTGCTAAAGCCTTTAGCGGTGAACTAACTGCCGAATGGCGTGAACAGCATCAAGAGCTGATTACAGGTATAAACAGTGCTAAAAGTTTGCTTGCTAAAATTCAAGCAGAGCGGGAAGCGAGTAAGCCTGTGAAAAAGGCTAAAAAAGTAAAATAAGCTTTTTTAGCTTTTATGGTTTATAAGAAAGGTTTTAGAGGTGCTCGAAAGAGTGCCTGAGCTATATTAAATTTATGTGAGGGGTGTAATGGAAATTCTTTTTTTAATAGGAGGATTCTTCTTACTATTTATTTTAATAGCGCCTCTAATTAATGCATTTGGTTCAAATAGTCCTCATAAAGACAAATCTCAAGCTGAAAAAAAAGAGCTAGCTTTAAAAGATATTAAAAAAAATTATGATACAAGCAAGGACTTATTTTCAAAAGGGCTGCAGGCAATTAGTGAAGGAACTGCTCAACTTGAGAAAGCTACAGAGGAGCTGGCTAATAGAGCTGAAAAATATCGGAAAGAAGAATATGAAAAAGATTATCATCGCACTAAAGCCAAAGTGATTGAAATAAATAAAAATAGAAAAGATGCGGGTTTAGAAGAAGTTTCTCTGATAGATTTTTTTGAATACAATAAAGATTATCAGGAGCGAGCGCGTAAAGAACTTGAAGTTTTAGAGGCAAAAAAACGTGCAGAACGTCTAGCTTTACTTATAGAAGAGCATAATAAACTTGAAATTGAATCTAAAAATAAAGGATTAAAAGCAAACCTTGCTTCCGAAGAAAGTTTAAAGAAAAGCCAGTCTATAAGAGTTGATAATGAGAGTAAAACTCCTCAATTAGCACCCCAAAATTGTCCATCTATACCGGCTACATCTAGCCAAATACTAGACATTAAGCTAGATGCCCTGCCGAAAGGATTGGTTGAATTTATCTATATTCGTTATTATTTGACAGGTGAAAAATCGCTACCAAAACTGAAATGTATACACGACAGTTGGGAAAAAAGTATCTATGCTGATTCAATACTCAATGAAGCGCAGTGGGCGAAGATCATTGAAAAAATGTCATTTAATCCAATAAAATGTAAAAAAATTGATGCATTATATCACTTTACAAACAAAGGTAATTTACCTTCTATTTTATCAAAAGGTTTACTCACGAAGAAAACCTTGGAAGAGCAAAATATTGAATATAAATATAATGATGAAAAGCGTCTAGATGGTATAAAAGACTCTATTTCCCTGTCATTTAGTCATCCAAACTGGAAAATGTTTTATAAATATAGGGCTATGAGAGGGTTAGAAGATTGGGTTGTATTAAAAATTTCTCCTGAATTGTTGTCGGGTAATACCAATCCAGATTTAAGTTTATTGAATGATTTTGATTATCTAGATAAAGCAATTTTCTGTAAGAAGAATGCGGCGCATTTTACCGAAAGAACTAAGACTAGCGAAGAAAGAAAATCCCACAAAGTATTTTTGGATATATTTGAATCGACAATTGATATTGAATTGCTTACTTACCCTTACTTAAATGAATCGGAAATTCTTTATCAAGGGAATATTCCTAAAGAATTTATTCAAGAGATTCATGTAATTGAACAAGACCCTGAGCTATTATGGGTACATGGTTTAGGCTTTAAGGTCAGTATTAACAAAACAGTATTTGAGAAAAGATAAGGAAGTCTTCATGGCAAAAAGACCAGTATTTGTACCTAAACTGGACGGCGCTACGCTTGTAGATATTGTCGATGTTGAATTTGAATGGTTTGCTGGAATGCACTTCACACAAAAACAAAAGTCGATTCGATCCTTGCATGAAGCATATCGTACGCAGAATCCAGAAGCCAAGCTTCTAGAGATTTCGAGCAAGTCTGAAATTGAATTAGGAACGCAACTCAGCGCTTTCAATCTGATGTTTAAAACCAAGAGCGGTAAAAACATCAGTGTTGAGAGCATCTTTCAATCATCCAAAGTATTCTCTGACGGCGGTCCGTATAAGGACATTATGGATATGAGCTCACGAGATGCAAAAAAGGATGAGCGCCTAAAAAATTCAGGCAACTTGATTGCTTTTGAATATCGAGATAAACGTTGGCAACTTGAACCTAAAACAGCCTTTTACGACTGGATTTATTTGAATGCACTCAATCTGAATGATGACCTAAAGCAACAAGCACTTGCATATGATGCATTTACTGATATTGAGTTTAACCCGCAAAAGTCGATTAACTGCCAGGCGTATTCAATAGCGCTCTTTGTTGCTTTGAGCAAACGTAATCTGTTGGTGGGTGACACAATTCCACCTAAAGATGAATTTATTGAACTTGTTGAAAAGTTTACGATTAAAAATACAAGTGATGGTTTATTACTTTAGATTGGCTATTTAAATTGAATAGCATTTCCATAGATGTGAAATAAATAATTTCAATTAACTGTGTCGTATATACAGAAAATGAGAGGGAAAATGAGACCAATTGGCCTACACCGTAAATCTAAAGATTACTTAGATACATTAAATATTGACCCTTATGCATTTGAAGAGCGATTCATATACCTCGAATCATTAATAAAAGCGAATCTTGCATTTAAGACGAAACTTGAAAACTTTAAACAACTTATTGATTGTTTAAGCGCAGATCGATGCTTTGCCTTATGGATTGGGGAAACAGAAGATTTAATCATACAATCTGAAGCGTGTTTGCAAAAATTTGCACATGATGAAATCATAGAACAACAATTTGTGGAAGAACATGTTGCTTTGGCAGATCGAATATTCGAGTTAGCCAAAGCACAGGTTTATGAAGGACATTGGGAATATGGGGTTTCAAGTGCTGTAGATCGGCAATTTGATGATCTTACCGAATTATGTAGACGTATCTGGTCAAAAGAAAATAAAGCTTGGGTTAAATTGGCTAAGGCATGGAAAAGTTGTAACTCAAGGGTAATATGATTTGGCTAGCGATCAAAACAATTGCCCATTTCATTATTCTAATGACTCCCGCTGCTTAATTATGTGTAATTAATTTACCCTTTAATTAGCTTATAGATCATCGTTCACAAATAATGATGATCTATAAAAAGAAAATAAGGTTTAAAAAATTCTGTTGGTCACATCAGTTCAGAAAATAATAAAGCCTCTTCCTTTCTAAAATTTTCAATCGCTTGATCGAGTTGATTAAACTGCTGTTCATTGAGTGTGAGATATTGAATATTTTGATTGGTATTAATTCTTTCCCAAACATTTGGCTGCATGTTTAAGCGATGCTGGTGATCTAGCTTCAAACGTACAGTTGTTCCAGTGTTTAAAGGCAATTCAATATGTGTATCATCCGCTTTCCACACGTGTTCAATATCTTCTACAGAAAATACCGTTAAATCTTCTAAGAATGGAACAAAGCTGCGTGGAAAATAAATATTGGTCGGTGAGTCTTTAAATAAAGGACCAATTTGATTTAGGCTGAAATTG
Organism: Acinetobacter junii CIP 64.5; assembly: GCF_000368765.1. Lineage (GTDB taxonomy): Bacteria > Pseudomonadota > Gammaproteobacteria > Pseudomonadales > Moraxellaceae > Acinetobacter > Acinetobacter junii. Next base: position 506,685 of record NZ_KB849655.1, on the reverse strand, counting down.
GCAAACCCACAGCCAATCTCAGTGAGATAGAACTCAAGATGAGGATTGCTTTTGGCATATTGCTTAAAGTTATTGATATAGTTTTGGATAAGATTTAAATCTAAGACTTCCCCATTTTTAGCAATGGTTGGAATGCCATAAGACTGGCCTTGTCTTCCTTCACCTTGACCTAGTTTTGCACCAAAATGATGTAGAGCGGTTTGTGCATATCCAGAGTAATGCTTACCTAACTCATGACAGCCAAATACTAAGATTTGATCTTCGGAAAAGTTATAGTCTTTAATTTCTTGATAATACTGATAAATCATAAAATGCCTACTTGAAAAACGTTTCGTTGAAGAATGCATATCTATGTATGAGTCAAATCCAATCCAGATCTGAAAAGTACATAACTATCTAGCGAATAAATGAAGTAAAGTATTTAAAAGATTTGTTTAATTTTCCATTAAATGTTAACACAGAATAACTTCAACTGAAGTGCGGTAGGTTCAATAAACAATAGTTGGACGACAACTAATGTCGCAAAGATGCTCGATAGGTTTGCTAATTCAATATCTAAATCGTAGAGTAAGTTATGAAATTAATCCTTATAAACCAAACAACTATAATTCGCTTATCGTGAGGAAAAAATATGGGTGTACATCAAACTAAAAAAACAGTTCAGGATTTAGATATTATCAATCAACTGATATTGGGTGATACTTCTAATGAAAAATCAGGAATCTATATCCTTCCAGTCTTCACCCGTAAAGTCGAAATCGCAGCTGCTTTATTTGGCTTACAATATACGTTTGAACAGCTGAGTCTGCATTATTCAAATGCTAATGAAAAAGAAAATGGACAATTGTTTTTTTGGGTGAAACAACCTAAGGATTGTGAAGATTCAGTCTTTAATAGGACTTACGCATTGACGGATTCAAAAAAGTACTAAAATACTTTATAAAGTATCTGTGATCAGACGAATTAAACATGCTTCTACAGCAACTTGTACTCTACCCATTTATATGGGCTTTCTCATGACAGAACCGAACTCTATTAGCTGCACACAACTTGCCGAGACTTATAATATCTCGCATGATAGTGTAAATCGCTTTCTAGAGCGTGAAGATTACA
>NZ_KB849655.1:497954-505362 GCF_000368765.1 Acinetobacter junii CIP 64.5 | reverse complement strand
ATAATAACAAACTTATAGTCAGTATTGATGATACTGTTTTAGATAAACCATATAGTCAACATATGGACTTAGTTAGCTATTTTTGGTCAGGCAAACACCACCGATCCGTCAAGGGTATTAATCTCATTACCTTGTATGCGACAGATCAAAATGGTCAAAATATTCCAATTAATTTCCGAATTTATGACAAATCTGAAAGTAAAACCAAGAATGATTACTTTATGGATATGTTAAGTGAAGTACTCAGTTGGGGTGCAAAGATTCAATTTATTACAGGTGATAGTTGGTATTCATCGACTGGAAATCTAAAAACCATAAGAAAATATGGTATTCGATTTATGTTTGGTATCGACTGTAACCGTAAGGTTTCCCCAGAAAAAGGACAATGGTTTCAACTGCGTTTATTGCCAGATTTCCATCAGGGTCAAGTAGTCTGGCTCAAAGATTTTGGCTTTGTACAATTATTTAAGACTCAGTTAAAAGAACAGCAGAGGTTTTATATTGTGCATCAAGATGAAGATGATTTATTGTCCTTTGAGGGATTTCATGAATTACATTCAAGTCATTGGAAAATAGAGCAATATCACCGGGTGATTAAACAGGTTTGTCATATTGAAAAGTTTCAAGTAAGACGATCTAAACTGATTTTGAATCATATTTTTTCAGCCTTGATGGCCTACGTTGAGATACAAAAGAACCAGTTTGAGCGGATCTTTGAAAATATATATCGTTGGCAGAAGAAATTATTTAGACCAATGATCAAAAACTTCATTGATGACTTTATTCTTGATAAAAATCATCTGCTACCACAGAGAATCTATAAATAATAGTGCGTAAGTCCTATTTAATCAAAATATTCTAAAAATTTGTCACTACTTTCAAATCACATCGAAATGTTTACTCAGCATTCAGGATGAGGGCGCCAATATTAGACTTTACGTCAACAAAGAACCTTCACAAACAATCGTTAAAGTGAAAGAGGCTGCAGAATGGTTAATGACTTTATTCTTGGATAAATTCCAAAATGAATCTCTAGGAACATTTGTTGTCACTCCGGCAAATGAATATGTAGCCGTAGCTGAACCACAAACCAATATGGGCAGAATGGCAAGGAAATTGAAAGCTGATCAGCTTGTAAAAGAATTAGATTTAACCCAGATAAATTTGCCTAATGAGACGACATAAATTGACGTAATAGCTATGATTGAACTTTATTTATTTGCTGTAATTGATTAATATAATTGAATAAAATTTGATTAAATATAAAGGGAATATCATATCGGTACTTTAGAAAAAGCAATTTCCTTCGCAACTGAACGGCATTTGGGGCAAATAGATAAAGCAGGGCAACCCTACATCCATCACCCCTTGCGTGTCATGCAAAATGCACAACATCCTGATGCCAAAATTGTCGCTGTTCTGCATGATATTTTGGAAGATACAGCAACATCGGTAACTGATTTAAGATCACTAGGGTTTGATGAAAATATTATTCATGCAGTTTTAGCTGTCACAAAACAAGATGGTGAAAGTCGTTTTCAGGCAGTGCAAAGAACAGTAAAAAATCCGATTGCTTGCGAAGTTAAACTTGCAGATTTACGTGACAATATGGATTTATCGCGCCTGCCCAAAATATCTGCCAAAGATTTGATTCGCTATAAACAATATCAAAAGGTTCAGAAAATACTAAAAGGGGCTTATGCAATTCATCAGCATATAAATACTTTAGATCTGGATTCTGAATATCCAGAGTTTGAATACGGCAGTATGCAGTTTAATTTTCAATATCTACTGAATGCTCTATTTGATCAATTACATCCAATGGGTGGAAACCAAATTGGTAGTCCTCAGGAATGGTGGATTATATTCGAAGATGCAAGTGAGTATTTTGCCTACTGTAAGCGTAAAAAATTAAAACCTTTTCTAAAACATTTTATTCAATTATTTAATTCGACTGATCGTGATTTTTTTGGCAGTTCATTCCAAACACCGGAAGATCAAGATATCTTGATGGAAATCTACAATAATGTTCTTGGTCATCATTTTAAGAAGGATATCGTATGATTTTGAAAGAGGACTTAATGATTGATGGATTGCACTACATACTCAAATTTGATCATTATAGTTTTTCCTTTTCTTTAAATAGACCACCCCGTGCCAGAGTCCAGATCAATTACCGTAAACATCCTGAATTAGCCCTATTTAGAGATGATCCCATATATGAAGATATCAACTTAAAGTTACCTGCCATGAAAGTTTTTAATGCGATTAGTAAGAGAGTTGAGGAGCTTATTTATAAGCATGATATTCATTATTGGTCTTTTAGTGCGACCTCTACGAAAAAAGCGAATGTCTACGAAAAACTTTTAAAGCGATGGATGAGTCGTAACACCATGGTCTTTAAATATGATCGAGTGGAAAATGATTTTTATGTATATGTAGAGAACAATTTTAATGATTTATACCGCTAATATAGCGGATAATTTAATGTAAATTTCATTTTTCCGTTTTTGAATCGTACCGGGTTTGTTGGAGGAGTTTATTAAGATAGGCTGCCTGACCTAACACAGCGATTAAATTGAGACTGTAAATTAAATTCTACTTTCTCGCATTTTTTGAGCAGTCAATGTCAACAAGTTCTAATGTAATAGATATACTACATGAAGTAAAAATTATATAATGAAGGGGTAAATAAGATGCCAATGATAATCCAACATATAGACGCAATTGCGAGAAAAAAAGGAAGTGATGTACTTTTTGTTAGTTTTAGTGAAATCACAATTATAAAGAGTTAACTGAGCGAAATGAATTAATGCAATGGCTAAATTATAATAATATTTCATTTGAGTTTTGTTACGGTATGGCTAGTGATAATGTTATACAGCAACCATATCTAGGTAATTTATTCTTAGATGTCAGTTTTGATAAAAATGATCCTTTATATATTAAACTAGAAAAACATTTGGAAAATCGAGATGGAAGTCCAAAAATTCCAGGGGTGCAATTTTTTTATTGTCCATTAGATGTAGCTATGCAAAATTCACATTATGATTCCCCAGATTTTTTTCATGAATAGAATGTTTAACAATAGACCTTGCGGAGTATGCTTTTACCTAATTTTGAATTGGTTAAAACCTTATAAAATATAGTTTGTGGCTGTTTAAATTTTGACTAATGCAAGGTCTAATATATTTTTTAAGGCGACTGATGCAAAAATCTATTTTTTGTTAAAGGATGGCTAATCATTGTATTTCAACCGCAGATTATGCACGAATGCTAAAAAATCTGGGATGCAAATATTAACCAAGAAGAAGATCGTTTTTTGATTTATGAAAGAAGTCTATAGTAGTATTTGTTTTTTTAGTACTTTATAAAAATATTTGGGTTTAATATGAAACTACACAATGATAATTTAATTTTTTCACCCTCTGATTTAATTTTGTTTTTAGAAAGTCCTTTTGCTTCCTGGATGGAACATTTCAGTCTTATTTCTCCTGAAGCTTTAGATTTAAAAGATCAGGATGATGCAATGATGCTCATGCTTCAGGATAAAGGTGCAGAGCACGAATCATCTGTATTGGAAGGATTGAAGCAACAAGGCTTAACGATTGCGAATATAGGATTAAGTTCAGATAAGAAAGCTGCAACGATACAGGCCATGAAAGAAGGTGCAGATGTTGTTTTCCAGGCTTGTTTAAGTCAAGATCAGTTTACAGGATTTGCTGATTTTTTAGTCAAGGTTCCAGGTTCTAGTCAACTTGGGGACTATCATTATGAAATTTGGGACACCAAACTTTCAAAATCATTACAACCATATTACACCATTCAATTGTGTTGCTATCAGGAAATGATTGCAGCTTTTCAAGGCCGTTATTCGAATGATTTTGTCATTATTTTAGGCGATCAAACTCAACAGCGATTGAGTACACAAGAATTTTACTATTACTACCAATCAGTAAAAAATGCCTTTTTGCAATTGCACGAAGAATTCGATTTAGAAAAGTACCCTAATCCTTCTGACTCCAAGTCATGGGGTTGTTGGAGTAATTATGCGAAGCAATTACTCAAAGAGGCAGATCATCTTTCTCAAGTCGCCACAATTACACGCTCGCAAATCAAGAAGCTGAATGCTGATGGTATTCAGACGATGCAAGACTTGATTAATAGTGATAAGCCAAGCATTAAGAGCTTGAATACTGATGTATATAAAAGATTAAAAGCTCAGGCCCAAATTCAGAGAAAAAGTGAAGGGCTTGCAACGCCTTTATTTGAAATCATTAACACTCATGAAAAATTAGGATTGGCACTATTACCTCAGCACTCTGAAAATGATGTGTACTTTGATATCGAGGGGTTTCCTTTAATTGAAGGGGGACTTGAGTACTTGTGGGGATGTACATATTTCGATGAAAAAGGTGAGCGTAAGTTTATAGATTTTTGGGCTCACAATGAAGTCGAAGAAAAAATGGCATTTAAATCATTTATCGAATGGGTTTATGCACGTTGGCAGCAAGATCCTACAATGCATATTTACCATTATGCAAACTATGAAATTGCTGCATGTAAGAAGCTCATGTGCCGTTATGGTGTTTGTGAATTAGAAGTAGATCAATTGCTAAGAAATGGAGTTTTTGTTGATTTATACAAGATCGTTAAAAATGGATTACTGATTGGTGAACCAAAATATTCTATTAAAAATGTAGAACACTTATATCGTGGTAAACGTGAAACAGAAGTGGGTTCCGGTGGCGATTCTGTTGTCGTGTATGAAAATTGGCGAGTTAATCCAGATGGATTAATCTGGCAAACATCAAAAGTCCTGAAAAGTATTCGAGACTACAATATTGATGATTGTAATAGTACGCAAGAGTTAGTGGCTTGGTTGCATCAGAAACAGCAAGAATTTGGCATCCAGTATGTAGGAAAAAAAGACATTGTAGAAAAAGAGCTAAGTGAGGAAATAACGGCAATAACAAACTTAAGAGATCAATTATTGAGTAAAGCAGAATCTCTTAAGTCTCACGATATAATTGAGTCACAAATTTGTGAAAACATGGCTTGGGCTCTGGAGTTTCATCGTAGAGAAGCTAAGCCAGTTTTTTGGCGACTTTTTGAAAGAATGGGCTTAACAGTGGAAGAGCTTTATGATGATCTTGATTGTCTAGTAAACTGTATTCGTACAGACAAAGAGCCATTTAAACCGACTCCTAAAGCAAGAAGCTTAGCATATGAGTATTCATTTGATCCTCATCAAGAATTTAAAATGGCAAATACCACTAGCTTTTATATTCTTGGGGAGGAAGATGAAAAGGGAAACAATCTTAAAGCGACATTATTAAAAGAGCATTCATCAGTTTCAAAAGGCAGAATTTGCTTACAGCTTAAAGAACCGCTGTCTGTTGTGCATTTAATCCCGGATGATTATGTAAATCCAAAGCCTATTCCAAAAGCAATAGAAACAGTAGTCCGAAGCTATTATGAAAACCAGCTCAATGATGATGCTATTCTCCATTTTTTAAGACGGGATTATCCACGCATCAAGGGTATAGAAAAGGGAGAAATAATTGTTTCGAGCCATAAAAACTTAGAAAAGTTGGATCAAATAAAATCGGCAATTTGTAATTTGGATAACTCATATATTGTGATTCAAGGACCTCCTGGAGCAGGAAAAACCTTTACAGGTAAGCATGTTATTGCAGAACTACTTAAGCAAGGAAAAAAAGTAGGCATTAGCTCAAACTCCCATAAGGCGATTAATAATCTTTTGATTGGTGTGGCACAGTATTGCCAAAATGAAAATATTCCAGCTCATTTCTGCTGTACAAAAAATACAGATACTGAAATTGAAAACTTTGGAATTTCAGAAATTAAGAATGACAAAATAGTTGAATATCTTGATGGAGCATGTGTCGTTGGTACCACAGCGTGGGGGTTTTCTCGTGAGGAATTAAATAAGCAATTTGATTATTTGTTTATTGATGAAGCAGGGCAAGTATCGGTAGCAAACTTAATTGCAATGAGTCAATCAGCTCATAATTTGGTTTTAATGGGTGACCAAATGCAACTAGGACAACCCGCTCAAGGTACGCACCCTGGCGATAGTGGTTTGTCTATTTTAGATTATTTGCTAAAAGATCATCCAACAATTGAGCCTAATCGAGGCATCTTTCTCGACACTACCTACAGAATGCATTCAAAAGTAAATGAGTTTATCAGTCAGGCCATTTATGAGGGTGAGTTAAATTCACACAAGTCTAACGATCTGCAAGTTATTCAAGTCCCTGATGGTTATAAGGGGGTATTAAACAAGGAAGCAGGTATTGTATTCATCCCCGTTGTACATGAAGGAAATACTCAAGCGAGTGATGAAGAGGTTCAAGCGATTCAACATGCTGTGAATGAGCTCATTGGGCGAATTTATACCGATAAGGAAGGTAATAAAAAGCCTATTATTTTAGATGATATTTTATTTGTAGCACCATATAATTTTCAAGTGACTAAGCTTAAATCTGCTTTAGGTGAAAATGCAAAGCTGGGAAGTGTAGATAAGTTTCAAGGCCAAGAAGCACCTATTGTATTTTTCAGCCTATGTGCAAGTGATGCGAATGATTCTCCACGAGGAATGGATTTTTTGTTTGATAAAAACCGTTTAAATGTAGCGAATTCGAGAGCACAGTCTTTAGCAATCGTGGTAGGGAATCCAAACTTAATGAATAGTAATACAAGCAATATTAAACAGCAGAAGTTAGTAAATGTATTTTGTCAGTTAATGGCATATGCACAAAATAGTAAAGGTTAATATCAGGATATTTATAAATGAATCAAGTTAATTTAACAAAACCAAAATGGATACGTTTATATACTGAAAAGTTATTCCCTAAAATTAAAGAATATGAAAATAAACAAAGCGAACTTGCAATTAGAATTAGGGATATAAAAAAAAGTGTGGGACAAGATTTTAAATCTGATCTTATTTTTGATGAAAATAAGAGCATTGTTAATGATGAAAAATATCATCATAAGGAAATAGATCCTTTTACGGTTCTTAGTCTACTTAATGTAGGGACTCATGCTAATCGTTTGCAGATGCATAATGCTTTTTTAGAACTCAGCGAAGAGGAAGGCTTTGGGCTGGAAGATATAAAAAATATCCCTAGTTCTGATGGACAACGGGCTTGGTATTACCCCTATAAAGTAGACTTCTTGCAAAAATCAAAAAACGATCAACGTTTTGTTTGTTTTTTATCCAGATTAAAAAGTCATGTTCTACTATCATGAGTACATGAAATATGAAAAAGTAAAGATGCTATCAAATAGTCAGTTTAAACGACTGATTGGAATACAACCCTCAACCTTTTTAGAAATGCTTGAAGTATTAGAGTCAAGCCAAGTCAATACTCAACGAGGT
>NZ_KB849655.1:483348-497424 GCF_000368765.1 Acinetobacter junii CIP 64.5 | reverse complement strand
CGAAATAGGCGTAAACGCATGGGTTTACGTCTGAATTTAATTGCTGCAATTTACAACATGGAGTTGGTTAAAAAATGATTTTTGCAAGAGGTCTAGTTTTTAAAAATAAAAATGGCTCCATTGTCGAGCGAGATCATGACACGATTCCGAAACTGTGGGGGGTATTTAAAGAAATCAATGCTAAAGATAACCAGGAATATTTAAATTTCGATGATGTCAAGGAGATTTTGAAGATTAGTTCTGTTGGCATTAATAAATTATCTACAGCACTGTATCGTTGTAAACCTGAAGTCTATTTTCCACTCAATGCGGTTGGTCAAAGACATCTTACGAAGAATGAGATTAAATTTAATGTGAATTCAGGCAATACTGAAAAAGTTAATAAAAAGGTTTGGGGTGATTATATTGAAACTTTAAAAGCTCTGAAAAAGCGAAAACAAGAGAGCAGAAATATACTAGATAGTTATTCAAGGATTGTAGAGCAAGATAAGTTAAACGATGTATTATTCACACGAAATCAAATTTTGTATGGTCCTGCAGGGACAGGCAAAACATATAATACAATTAATGAAGCGTTATCAATTGTTTATAAGATTCAAAAAGATACTTTAAAAGAAATTATTCAGAAAGAACTGGAATCAAGAAAGATACCTATTTCAAATGAAAAAATTAGAGAGGAAATGAATCAAAGGTTCAATGAATATCTAAAAAGTACTGATAAACAAATAGTTCAAATTGGTTTTGTTACCTTTCACCAAAGCTATGGTTATGAAGATTTTGTAGAAGGCATTAAAGTTAAAGAAGTTAATGGACAATTAAAATATCCAGTAGAAGCAGGAGTGTTTAAACGTTTTTGTAAGTCCGCGAAAGATAATCCGACAGAAAACTATGTGCTGATTATTGATGAAATTAACCGAGGTAATATTTCCAAAATTTTTGGTGAACTTATTACTTTAATTGAGGAATCCAAACGTGCAGATCAACTTGAAGAGTTGTCTGTAACTCTTCCTTATTCAAATGAGCAATTTAGTGTACCAAACAATCTTTATATTATAGGTACGATGAACAGTTCTGACCGTTCATTAACTTCAGTAGATATTGCTTTAAGACGACGTTTTGAATTTATTGAAATGATGCCCGAGCCTAATGTTTTAAAGGATATTCAAATCACTGATTATAAAGATATAAATGTCAAAGCCATTTTGGAGACTATGAATAAACGGATTCAGGTGCTACTGGATCGCGATCATTGTATTGGGCATGCATATTTTATTTCATTGAAAAACGATGCCAGCTTAGAAAAGTTAATGAAAATATTTGAGAAAAAAATTATCCCATTATTACAAGAATATTTCTTTGATGATTGGGGAAAAATTAATTTAGTACTTAATAAAAATGGGATGGTGAAGATGGAAAAAGTAGAAGAGTATTTATTTTCTAACATGCAACCACATGAACGGGAACATTTAGCAAGTAGAAATTGGGACATCAATACAGCACTATTTGAGGGTGATGTTGATAAAAAGAAAGAAGCACTGATGAAAATCATTGAGGGAAAAAATAAAGAAAGCATTATGGAAAAGGTTGCTTCATAGTGCTTTTCACGATTAGAGAATATGGTGTCATTGAAGATAATGGCACCAATACCGAAATGATGGTGCCAACACAATTAGATCGTATTAAAGTACCAAGTTCGGTATTTGATTATCTATGCGAGTTGGCTGGTCAATATAAAAAAAATGGGGTTCCTATATTTGAAATAGAAGGGAGAAGAACACTCAAAGTTGATAATTTTGTGGGAATTATTTCTACGCCGTGTGGGCACACAATTGAGATATTACCCAAACACGTCGATATACAAACACAAGATCAAAAGGAAGAAGTACTTGCGAATGAACGTCAGTTACTTCGAAAGATGCTAGAAGCCTTGTGGAAGCTCCCACCTGCTCGTGAAGTGGGAGAGGCTTCACTAGATAAGTTGAATTTGCCTTTAAGTGAATGGATCATGAGTCTTTTTTTGCAGGCATGCAACCTATTGCTTCAGCGAGGTGTACGGTCTGAATATCAACGTATCGCAGAGCAAAGTGCCTATTTAAAAGGTAAATTGAATATCCAAAGATATCTGACTCAACCAGTGACCGAGCAACATCGTTTTCCGATTGAACATGATATTTTTTCTTTAAATACGGCGCCAAATCGTCTTATTAAAACTGCATTAGAAAGAATATGTAAACTCACACAAGATAATGATAATTGGCGATTGGCAAATGAAATTCGTCTTAAATTAAATGAGGTGCCAACAAGTACATTGCCGCGTTTAGACTTTCCCCAATGGAAATCAGGCCGTTTATATGCTCAATATGAACCAATCAAAGTCTGGTGTGAAATAGTCCTAGGAGAGCAGACACCATCTGCATTACATGGTGAATGGCATGGAATGAGTTTGCTGTTTCCGATGGAAAAGTTATTTGAAGCTTATGTTCTGAGTAAGCTAGAAGAACAATACTCAGAGCATTACCAAATCCAAAGGCAGAAGAGTAATAAATATTTGTGCCATCATAATGGAAAAGATAGATTTAATCTTCGACCAGACATTTATTTTAAAGCTAAAAAAGATACACATAGCAATATGATTCTAGATACAAAATGGAAATTATTGGATCAGAATAGTGAAGATCAGCGTTATGGAATCAGCGATGGTGATATGCAGCAAATGTTTGCTTATAGTTATATGTACCTTGAACACGATGGTCCAATAGTTTTGATTTATCCAAAAAGTTCCAAATTTAATAAAGCTTTACCAGAGTTTCAGTTAAATAAGCATGAAAGAGATCAAGGGAAAAATCCAGAGATATTGGTTCTTCCTTTTGATCTAGATAATGATGAATTAATCGGTTTTGATATGAAAAAATTAGGGTCTGTTGACATTTACTGTTCATAATTAAACCTATAAAGGTAGCCATAAAAATATACAGGCTAAGGCAACAGCACTTTGATAATTTCTTTTGAGCTTGTCATATCGAGTAGCTATCCCTCTAAATTGTTTTAATCTACAAAACATATTTTCAACTAAATGCCTGATTTTATATAAATACCAGTCCATATGATCATTGTTCGATTGGCTATTTATTTTCTTTGGTATATTCGCTTTTGTTCCTGTTTTTCTGATCTGCTCACGCAGTGGTTCTGAATCATAGCCTTTATCTGCGCATACCACTTCTGTCTCTTTTAAATCTAATGTTGCTATTAAATCAGGTGCAACTTTGATGTCATGTGTAGTGCCATCGGTAATCATGAAATCAATAGGATTGCCATGTGAATCAACAATCAAATGTATTTTTGAGGAGTTTCCTCCTACACTTTTAGAAATGGATTGATTCGCTATACCGGCAGAATGTTGATGAGCACGTACGTGAGAGCCATCAATAAAAATCCACTCCATATCGGGGCATGATGCTAATAATTTGAATAATCTAAGCAACTTACCGCTGCTTGACCAACGATTAAAACGTTTGAAAATAGAGTTTGATTGACCGAAATAGGAAGGAATATCTCGCCACGGACAGCCTGTTCTAATTCTATAGAGAATAGCTTCAATAAAATTACGTAAATTTGAGTTGTGATGAATAGATAAATTACGCAAAATAGTTTTCAACTTTTGCCAGTGTTGATCTGTCAGCATGGTACGAGGCATAGCGAATAGTAAAATTGGGTTTGGCGATTTGATTTTACTACTTCGCTATTTTTTAAGCTAAAAGTGTCAACACACCCTAAGCCATTAGAGACTATTGACTCAAATGTACGATAGCTAACCTATTATCTGATAGGGGGTGCTTTGAAAGCACAACGCTAAAGAACACATCTCTATCTTTTGCATATGTTAAATGATCAACAGTATTTTCTATCAGCTGTAAATAGCCAGATTCAGAAGAGAATTCATAGCCTATTGAAAAATTGAAGGATACTGTTTCAGTATTCGATATCGTATTAAGGTAGGTATGGAGTTGTTGTTCATAACTAACATTATCTTGCAATATTTCATGGATATTGATGCATCGATATCCATCTTTATATGAGTCAGAATTAAAAAAATCCTGAGGATCAAGATAATATTCAGCCGAGCAATAGAACTTAATAAAACTATGGTAAAGATTTTCTAAAGCTTGTTGAGAATTCATCGACTGCTCGTACTTAAAGATTAGGGCATGTAGATCATTTTCTAATTTATTCTTTGAACATGTAGGCATGATAAGATGAATTTTATTACAATTTATTTGTAGATTGCTAAGTTCATCACAGGACTCCAAGATGACAATATGGATTTTATTTTCAGTCTTTCTAGGGATCTGTTCTAAAGTTTTAACTGTAAATAATATAGGGTTTAGTCCATCTTCAAATGGCTTATAAAAATCAAGTGAAATTTTATTATTTGTATAAATAACAATATTTTGTAATGAATCGGAGGCTGTCGTGGTCATGTTCTATAATGTGATTCAAAATTCGTAGAAGGTTTTATTCATAGCATGAATGATGTAATAAAGATACTTGTAAACCAAAATTATAATTCAGTTTATATCGTTGGAGATCTTCACGGGTCTTATAGTCTTCTAATGCAAGAGCTTCATCTAAAGAATTTTGATTTTGACAATGACTTGCTTGTATGCACAGGAGATATCATTGACAGAGGTACTGAAAATTTAGAATGTATTTCATTACTCGATCAAAAATGGTTTTTGACTGTGCGCGGTAATCATGAAGAAATGTGTATTCGAGGACAGCATGATCCTAAAATGAAAGACATGCATGCAAGGAATGGGGGAGCATGGTTTTATAGACAATTTCAAAAGACACGGCAGAGAATTATTGGTCGTTTAGCAAAGTTACCATTGGTGATTGAAGTTGAGCTGAAAGATAAAAAGATAGGTATTGTTCATGCCGACATTGATATTCACGATTGGAATGCTTTTAAGGAAGATCTTGTTAAGGCGATTATAAAATTTCTGGAATCACATCGGCTTATACAAATGCTTTGTGGGGGCGGAGGAGAATACGTAATTACTCAGATAAATATGATATTGTCGAAAATATTGACGAAATTTATATTGGTCATACAATTGTCAAAGAGCAGACACAAATCGACAATTGTCACTATATTGATGTAGGCTCATATTTTACTAAGAAGCTATGTATTGTTAAAGTCCAAGGGTAATCCTCCCATAAATAACTGAATTTAAAAGTAGAGGTTAAGCAGCCATCAAAGGTGGTTTGCCTCCGTTAGCTTGATGTGGTCGTTCATGATTGTAGTGCCACAACCACTGTGTTGCATAATCTTGTACTTGCTCCAATGTGTCGAACAAATGTTTGCTCACCCAACTATAACGCATTGTACGATTGTATCGTTCGATATAAGCATTTTGTTGTGGCTTGCCTGGTTGAATATATTCAATACGGATACCATGCTCAGCTGCCCAACGTACGAATTCGTGGCTGATAAATTCAGGTCCATTGTCGCAGCGAATCACAAGCGGTTTGTCTCTCCATTCGAGCAATTGGTTAAGTGTACGAATGACGCGCAGTGCAGGCAGTGAAAAACCTGCTTCAATCACTAAACCCTCACGTCGATAGTCGTCAATTACGTTAAGCAAACGGTAACTTCGTCCATCACTTAACTGATCATGCATAAAATCCAATGACCATACTTGATTTGGATGAGTTGGTTCCTTCAATGGTTCAGGTACATGTCGTTTTAATCGTCTTCTTGGTTTGATCCGCAGATTCAATGCCAGCTCACAGTAAATACGGTAAACACGCTTATGATTCCAACCACACTTCTCAACATGGCGTAGATAAGAGAAGCATAGCCCGAAGCCCCAATCTGTTTTTCTTCGGTGAGTTCAATCAATTGTTCTGCAATCAGTGCATTGTCATCGTTCAATTTGGACTGATAACGGTAGCAGGTTTCACTGATACTAAATGCACGGCAGGCCAAACGAATACTGACGGCATGATCACCAACGGCTTGTTGTGCCATCTGACGACGACAAGATGGCTTTACCACTTTTTTGACATGGCTTCCTGAATGATTTCAGCTTTAAGCCGCTCTTCAGCATACATCTTTTTTAGCTTGGCATTTTCGGCTTCTAGTTCTTTCAATCGAGTAATTAATGAGGCATCCATGCCGCCATATTTAGCCCGCCATTTGTAAAAAGTCGCATTACTCATACCATGTTCACGGCAAAGGGTGGCAACAGGCGTGCCAGACTCCGCTTGTTTCAAAATAGACATAATCTGACTGTCAGTAAATTTAGATGTTTTCATGCAGAATCTCCTGCTTTGATCTTAAGAGAAAATTCTACTTTTAGATCCTATTTTTTTTAGGGGGGATTACCCAATAAAAGAAGGTGAACCGTACCGGGTTTGTCAGAGAGTCAATATTCTGAGATGAGAAGCTTTGCTTCGCAAGACGTAGCGAAGCGTAGTGTCCCGATGACAAAATTAAAATATACCCCTGAAATCAGAGAAAGAGCGTTTCAATTATTGATTGAATCTGAAAAAGATTATCCTTCTACTTGGGCTGCAATCACAGCAATTGCGCCTAAGATTGGTTGTACTCCTGAAACACTTCGTGCCTGGCATCAGCGGATGTACAACTTGCGACACTAAACTGGGTAGATTGGTTCAATAAAAAGCGTGTACACAGTGCACTGGGTTATGTATCGCCTTTTGAGTTTCAAGCAATGTACTATGATAAGATTAACCCGTTAGGTCAGGTGGCCTAACTTAAATAAAAAAGTCTCCGACAAACCCGGTAGGGTTCACCAAAATGACAACCATATTAACCAAGGGGGCATTTTTTAAATGCCATTAGGGGGACATTTTTACACTGCCGCTAACAGACTGGATGGGGTTATTAATGATGAGACCATTGATCTTGATTGACGAATCCATTTATGCAACAGATTCGCATTGACCTGATGTTGCATTGCTACCTTAGCCACCGATGTGTCTGGCTGCTGACATTGCTGAATAAGTGGATGTTTAAATTCAGCTGTGAAGGTTCGACGGGGCTTTTTTAGCGTGGGCGTGCTGTCTATAACTGTCTTTAAATCCATAAATAGGTGTCCACTTAAATTTAAGTGGACACTATCGGGATGTTGAGCAGATAAGAAAAGTTGGGTTCAGCGGATGCTTACTTTAAAATCAGGAACAGCACGTCTAGCTGCTATTTATTTTGATTACCAGGAAATTGTGGAGTGGCATAAAAAGCAACTTGAATTGAGATAGTTTTATAAATTGTGTCCTAACTAAAGATTACAGTAGTAATCTTTAGTTCAGGGTTATTTTAACTTTTCAACGATGAACCTAAATAAGCAGGGATTTTTGATTACATATGATTGCGAATACTGCCAATACGTTTGCCTTTAATCCACTGCTTTGGATTAAATAATGCGCCAGATTTATCAGCTACTAGAAGTCCAATAATGGGAGTAATAATAGCCAATATAAGTAGGGCGTTTGCCCGACTTTCACGCCGTTGCCTTGCTGTTTGCCCACTTGGCTTGATGAGAGAAATAAGATTAATTACCCAAAGAAAGGCAAGAGGCAGTTTTGTCATCAGTGCCATGAGAACTTTCCATATCACACGATCATTGTCGATGAAAGTATTTTTAACCATGATACAGAACAGAATAAATGCCACAATGATCGCAAGTGGTACACTGAAGTTAGGGCTGCCGCCCAACATATGAAAAATGAAAATAATGCCAAAAAGTGAAGTCGGAATAAGAAAAGTCAATCCAAGATCATCGTAGTCTCTAAACACAATGATAGTACGATTTTTGCCAGCACCTAAGAAAATCCCGGTAATAACAATACTGAAATATACTAATAAAATAATGTTATAAATATTGTAGCCTTCCATGTATTTCCCCTTATAGTAAAAACTGGCTTTGTTGCATAAATATGTAAGCATCTGATTTAAATAAATTTAATTTTGGATCAAAAAATAATCAAAACTTTTAAAATCATATAGTTATGAAATATTTGTGCAACAAAGCCGTAAAAACTATAAAATTAAAGAATTATAAATTTTTTGATTCATCTATTCATGCTCATAATTATTGTGTAAATTACTAATTATACAAGTTTTTTATTATTAAGAATGTATTAACAATAGAGTATATCAAATAGATTTATATAGTTTTTTAGTATTCTATTTAAGAATTGAAGGTTCACAAGGAAAAGTATATGAGGAAACTGTTAACTGCAGAGTCTGCTAAAAAACAAGATACAGATTTGCGGCTTTCATCTAACTCTATCTTAACAGGTACAAAGGTAAGCTCACCTGTTGAGTTGGAGAGGGCTTTAAGAATGCCAAGAAGTAAAAAGTATCTTGAATATATAAAAATATTGGATACTGGAACTCACCATAGTAACAAAACTTCATTGCAAGAACTGAAGGAGAATATACAAAAAGAATTGCCTGAAGCGGCAATAGGCTTACTTATAGGGATCGTTTCTAAGTGTTATTTAGGAGCTCCTTACGAAGTTCATACCTTAGACTTTTTTGGTCAGATCATTGAACACTATAAAGTAGGGGAAAGTATGAAATCAGAATTAGAAAGAGCTCGTACTTTAGCCAAACATCACAACTATATGTGCATTGAAGTTTATTCTGACAGAATGGTGGCGATTTCAGATGATGGTACGGCGGCAATAATAAATAAATAAATTTTTTAACTTAGCAATAACTCAATATAAAAGGGGTGAAATATGGCTGAACGTATTATACAGACGGCGGATTTGTCAAATATTAATAGAAGTCTATCAGCATTAGGAAACAGCCTAGATCAGATCTCAGGTCAAATTGACGTAGTTGATCAAAATTTAAATGCTACACAGCAGGACTTAGTTAATCTTTGGCAAGAGTTCCGTGATTTTGTAGCGGCTGATGTTAGGGCTAAAGAAATTAGCTTGGCTGAAACTCGTCAAGTTAAAATCAGACAAGAGCTTGATACAAGTTATGGTCACTATGGGCAAGTAAGACGTATTGCAACAGGTATCTTGCAGGCGGCTGATATTAAGATTGTTCGTCAAGAAACAATGCAAAATGCTACTGAAGAATTAATGTTATTGACGCCTAAATATTGGTTAGCACCAGCATTAGTCGCTTTAGGTGCTTGGTTAAACGATAATAAGGACCTTGCACAAAAAGCATTGAGCGAAGCGTTAAAGCGTGATGATGAAAAAACGACACTCTTTTTTGCATTGGTGTCACGTCGTGCACAGCGATTAGCTGCATGCCAGACATGGTTAGATCGTTATTTAGGACAACAAGATCCATTTAATTTAGATCGTCAAACTGTAGTATTAGTGGATGCATTGGTAAATGGAGTTTTTGGTGCCAGTGTAAGAATGCAATGTTCATCTAGAATTGAACAATGGGTAACTGAGTTAGAAGCTCAAGCAGGTTTTGTCGAAGAACAGCGTTCCCAATGGGAAGATGCAATTAAAACAAAATATCCAAATCAGGATTTTTCTAAAAATTATCCTAGATTGTATAAAGCAGTTCCAAGTAGTGATTGGCAACAAATCAGTGAGTCATTGAATCACACACAAATTCATTCAATTCTTCATAAATATTTTAGCGATATATTTGAGGGGGAAATTAAACCATCCCCTAGTTTGAATGATGAAGTGGATTTGCTCTTAGATAAGCTTGTGCAAAACTTTGATGATGAAGAATTGCCTCTTAGACAGCAAGAACATCTATGCCAGCTGATTATTGATGAAATGGGCGATCGTTCTGTCGCTGAAGAGAAATATCGCTTAGAAGAGAAAACATTAAGCGACATGGTAAGCTTTACGCAGTTACTTACCAACGCTGCTATGCATCCGCAACTTTCACATGCCTCTGTAGCGACACAGCGTTATGCTATTGCACTTTCTAAACAATGGATTGTAGATGCCCATCAAGATTTGACAGCTAGTATCAGAGCAGAATTTCCGCAAAAGTTGACCTTGAACTTAGCCGAGTGTAATTGGACCGGTGAAACTAACAATGGAAGTAATGAAGCATTATTGCTGCAAGATTTAGAAAGACATATCGAAGCGCAAAAACAACAGGCAATTGCAAATGTCAAACTTCAAATGCCAACTTATATTAAAGCGGTTATTGGTGGTGCATTAATTTTACTCACCGGTTTTGCTGTTTGGGCAATTGTAATAGGTGCTGCTTTATTATGGTGGGCGTTCATGGATTATAAGAATTTAGATAACCAGAAGAAAAATGTTGCTCAGCATTATGAATATCTTAAAGAACAGAGTGCCAATGAGCTTAAAGCTATCTTAGCTGAAGTTGTAGATATGCGGAAACAGTTAATGCACCAAGACAGTGAATCAAGTCTAGTTTCAGATTTCTTTAATGAACTCTCATCGAAAGAATATCTGATGTCTGCTCATGATAAAGGCCGAAATTTAATGGCTGGCTAACACAAATACTAATTAAGATAGAGGGAATAAAACATGGAAAATCATGAGAATGCAACAGATACAAATATTTCTTCCAAAACTAGAGTGTTTCTACATGAGGCAACTCAGAATGACGCACCTCAAGCACAAGTGAAGGAAGCAACTGTGAATATTGCGCAATCACAGCTGAATACAGGCAATACTCAATTCTTTGTGGGAGAGTTTCCTGAATGGGATTTGTTGCCTCAAACTGGATTTGTACGTCGATTTAAAAAGAGCAAAATATGAGTCGAAAATTGACTTGGGCCGGTACATCGGAGAAACACAACCCTGATGTACCTGTGCAGGTGCCACATACATATTCAGAGTGGTGTGATTGTTTGGGCTATTTGAAAGACAGCCAATATGACAAAGATATTAAAGTGCTCATGTCAAAAGGTAGCTTAAGCTGGACTTCCGGTGTCGCTGAGCGTTTTTCAGAGCGTTTGGCACTGGTTTTTAACATGCGTCTGCAAGAGTGTGCTCAGCGCCTAGATCGTAATATCTCATACAGTAATGACGAGTCGGGGCTGATCACGGGATTGCTTAGTGCACGAAGAACATTAAGCTTTCTTCATGAAATTGCAACCTTAGAGTGTTTTCCAGAACTATTGCAAAAACACTTGACTACTGAGCTTGAACATTATGCTAAAAGGACGCAAAGCAGTTTGGAAAATAGTGCATCCCGAGATAGAACAGGCCGTTTACTTAGTATTATTAAGCATAATTCGATATTGAATTTTACGAAAGTAAGTGTGCCATCTAAGGATATGCCGTATATATCTCAAAAGAACCAGCCACTAACTGACACTGCTATTTCTGAGACTTCTACAAAATTTAAAAGACGTAATTTTCTGTAATTAATTTCAATAATTTATTCGAATGAATGAGAAATCAAAATCATGAGTGATACAAAGGAATTTAAACAAACTCTAACTCGATATTTAAAAGCACGTATACCGTTTATCTCTATACGTAGCGCAGAGCGAGCTCGTGTTCTTGATATTTGCAAAGAAATTATTTCTGAGCTTAATGCTAGCTTCTATGTACATACCTTATCTCAAGGTACTCGAGAGATTATAAGCAATCGAGGTGTAAATGATGATCGTTCAGTTATTGGAGCTTTGGACTTTGCAAGTAGTCAAATGATGCAGCGTCAGCAGTTATCTTTTTTGTTAACGGAAGTAACTGATTTAGAAGATGATACTAATTTTGCTCGTCAAATGCAGGACGTTGTGATGTTGGCGGCTGAAAATGGTGGAAGTGTAATAGTCATTACTTCAAAACCAGTCTGGAGTCAGCTTCAGCGTTTAGGTATGTCCTTAACGTTGTCAATGCCGACAGAAGATGAAATGGCTGAGCTTATTCATGAACAAATTACGGCATATCGCGAGCATTTCCCAATTGAATGGGATCTCAACGATGAGAAACAAGCAGCAGCAATTTTAACTGGTATTTCCCGTATTGAAGCTGAAAATATTATTGCAACTTTTTTAGCAAATGGGAGAGTTACAAAAGCAGACCTTAAGGAGTTAATGCATGTTAAGGATCGTATTTTTGCTGATATCTCAGGCGTAGAGCGAGTGGTAGTCCGAGAGGACAGTCTTAGTGTAGGCGGTTTAGCTGGACTACAAGCTTGGCTGGATAAAGAAAGACCTTTATTAACAGCAGATTTGCGTGAACGTGGTATCAGACCGCCACGAGGGGTTCTGCTAGTTGGAGTACCAGGGTGTGGAAAATCCTTATCAGCGAAAGCAATTGCGGCCAGCTGGGGACTCCCATTGTACCGCTTGGATTTATCGACTATCCATGGACAATACTTAGGTCAAAGTGAAGGCAGGTTAAAAGATGCATTAACCACAGCAGATCATGTTGCTCCTTGTGTGCTGTGGATTGATGAAATTGAAAAAGGATTGGCTGGTGCCGGTCAATCCAGTGATGGCGGAACCGCAACGCGTCTAGTAGGACAGTTTTTATATTGGTTGCAGGAAGCAACATCGAGAGTATTTGTTGTAGCTACGGCGAATGATGTTTCGATGCTCCCTCCAGAGTTATTACGCCGTGGCCGATTTGATGAATTATTTTTTGTTGATTTGCCTACACCGATAGAGCGTAAAGAAATTATTGAAATTTATATCAGACGTGGTTTGAAGAGAGATATTGATCCTACACTCATGGATGAATTAGTTCAATTGTCGGAAGGTTTCGCTGGATCTGATTTGGAAGCAGCTGTAAGAGAAGTAGTTAAAGAAGCATATCTTAATGGGGATGATGTCATTAATACGGATTTATTCAGACAAAGTTTTGAAAATGTGGTGCCTCTCTCTCAAACAAGTCCTGAACAGATAGAAGCTATACGTAATTGGGGAAGAGAAAGGGCTGTACCTGCTTCAGGACACATGCAGATGAATAAAATTGATAAGAGTACAGTGAAGATGCGCAGGGCTGTATTACAGTAAATTATTGATGTATTCGTCCTAAATAGAATGCATTTATAAAAAATGCATTCTATTGATATAAACAGTGAGGCCTAGAAAAAATAGGGTTTAATTCACGTCAAAAGTGATATTGGCCTGCTCAAGCATCCAATTCTCATATTCTGTATGCCATTTTCTTAGTAGATCAATTAGCCGAACAGTGTAATGCTTCTCTTCGGTACCGCTAGGTTTGTGTCCCGCAATTTGGGCAACGATACCGCTAGGTAAAGATAACTATTCTGAAAAGAGTTTTGAGTGAACGCCGTGGTCGATACTATTCCTAATCCTCTGAATCTGGATCATCTTTTAAAACTCGTGGCTGTTTTATTATCAAAAAATTGTAGAATGGCATAGGAAGGGTAATCCTCCCATAAATAACTGAATTTAAAAGTAGAGGTTAAGCAGCCATTAGAGGTGGCTTTCCTTTGTTAGCTTGATGTGGTCTTTCATGGTTGTAATGCCACAACCAGTTTGTTGCATAATCTTGTACTTCATCCAAAGTATCAAATAAATGCTTGCTCAGCCAACTATAACGTATGGTCCGATTATAGCGTTCAATATACGCATTCTGCTGCGGCTTACCCGGTTGAATATATTCAATACGAATACCGTGCTCAGTAGCCCAGCGCACAAATTTGTGACTGATAAATTCGGGACCATTATCGCATCGGATCACTAACGGTTTTTCTCTCCACTCCAGCAATTGATTCAACGTACGAATAACCCTGATTGTGGGCAATGAGAACCCTGCTTCAATGGCTAGGCCTTCGCGGCGGTAATCATCAATCACATTCAATAATCGAAACTTGCGACCATCGGAAAGCTGATCATGCATAAAATCTAATGACCAAACCTGATTTTCTCGGATTGGTTCTTTCAATGGTTCAGGCGCATGCCGTTTTAGTCTTCTTCTCGGTTTAATACGCAGATTCAGTGCCAACTCACAGTAAATGCGGTAAACCCGCTTGTGATTCCAGCAGCAACTCCCAACATGCCGTAAATACGAGAAGCACAAACCAAAGCCCCAATCGGAATTTTCCTCAGTGAGTTCAATGAGCTGTTCAGCAATGAGTGCATTGTCATCGCTGAG
>NZ_KB849655.1:340976-482843 GCF_000368765.1 Acinetobacter junii CIP 64.5 | reverse complement strand
TAATCGCTCTTCCGCATACATCTTTTTAAGTCTGGTATTTTCGGCTTCTAGCTCTTTCAGTCGAGCCATTAATGATGTATCCATACCACCATATTTGGCACGCCATTTATAAAAGGTAGCATTACTCATGCCGTGTTCACGGCAAAGGGTCGCTACAGGTGTGCCAGATTCTGCCTGTTTCAAGATGGACATGATCTAACTGTCAGTAAATTTAGATGTTTTCATGCAGAATCTCCTGCTCGTATCTTAAGAGAAAATTCTACTTTTAGATCCTATTTTTTTTAGGGGGGATTACCCTTTCTTTGCTTAGTCGTAAAATATTTATATTAAAGAAATTATGATAGCGATTTAATACAGTAAACTTTTATATAAGTTAGATAACTAATTGGTCAGAATGAAATATGAGAAAGACTTATCACTTACCGTAATCTATACGGTAATTATTGAGAATGCATCAGAAGAGGTAATAATAAGCTCAATCAAAAAATTGTTATATTGAAATAGTTTTGAAATGATTTGAGAAAAGATTGTGGTGCGCTCAGCGGGACTCGAACCCACGCCACAGGCTTCGGAGACCTGTACTCTATCCTGTTGAGCTATGAGCGCATGCGAGCCACATGATAGGCAAAAAAATCATATAGGTAAATATAAACATGACCACCAAGTGATTTCTTGCTTATTAAAAGAGCAATTATTCAAATTATGATCTTATTTATAAGGTCAAATTTATAAATGTTGAACTGAATAATTAATTAGCTTAAGTGTTTGATTCAGTTGAGTCGGTGGAATGCGGCTCTCTTGTAAGGAGGTAATCCACTGCATTTGACATGCTTTTAATTGTTGCACGGTTTTTATTGTTTGAATCTTTTGGATTAAAGGACGAGCCATCAAACCGCAATAGGTTGTTAATGTTTGGATCATCACTTGCTGAATCTCTACAAAAGGTAATTTTTCAAGTTCAATATTTTCAAATGTTTCTTCATCAGAGCTTGGTGTTGTTGAATGATTATTTTCAAGCGGTTCTGTAATTGCTGATTGAATGATAGGAGCAGTTTGTTCCAAAGGTATTTCTTTTATATTTGTTGGCTCTGCCTGTTGGGCGAGTAAACCCATGTCAATCAGTTGTTGAACAAGCTCAGATGGTGCAATTTTTTCTTTGTAGTTATGGTCTAGTTCTTGAAAGTCTTCGTGATCAATAAGTAATAGTAGTCGTCGTTGTTTTGCAGTCAAAGCGATATTGCGTTGTTGCAATGCATTTTGTCCAAGTTCCGTTTTAAAAAAATGTGACATCTCTTAATCTCCCCCAGTCAAGATCTAGATGGAGATTAAGATATAGTTGAAAAGTGACAGAAATGTTAACAAATTATTAAATATCATCTATTTGCATAAAGTAAATAGAAAATAATTGAACTTATTGAAAATTAACGTGCTTTTTTAGACGATATTATTTTCTAGTGCCTTTCTTAAGTACGGATCGAGATCATCTTGTCGCATTAACCATTGCACATAATCTGTTGGTAAATCAGAGATCGAAGTGCCTTTGTGTTTACCGAAGCTAATTGATTTTGGAATGCGTGCCTCTTCTGAAGCTACATAGAGTTGTTCAATTGTTTGGATATTTAAATGATGGATGATATGCATCAAAATATTGGCTGTTAAAATAATATCTGCATCAGCTCTATGTGCGCCTTTCAGCATTTCACGAGCTTTATCACTTCCTTTCGAAATTAAATAAATTAATGCAGAAATATTATGCGCTTCTGCATTTTCCCATACGCGACGAGCAAGCGCTAGCGTACAAATAGGCTTTAATTTGGAAACATCAACACCACATTTCGCAATTGCTGAAATATCGTAATCAACATTGTGACCAATGATATACGCAGTTTGTTCTGGTAATTCGAATTCATTATAAAAAGGTTGATCGATCAAATCCGATTCAAGAATATGATGAACTGCCATAGCGGCGTATGAGATCGGTTGACCGACTTGATAGAGTTGATCAAAAATTTTGGTTTTATCTAAACTTAATTTACCACTCTCTATCTCGATTGGTGCATATGCAATTTCTATCGGTAAGCCATTCAATGTATGGGTTTCAGTATCTAAAATGATAGCTTGCATTGGGTCATGACCTAAGTGAAGTAGAGTGGATTTGATATCTTACTCGAAATTATGCCTCAACCAAGATGTGTTCGATTCGCAATCGCTATATTCCTCTGGTAATTCGATTTTTTGATTAAAAATAAATCTTATTTTGCTGATGAAAAGACTTGAAACGCATTTCGAATAAGCGTAATTGTTGACAGTGAAATGCTTTAGAAAAGATCTAAAGATGCATCAAAAATAAAATAGTTAAGGAAAAACTATATATGAAAATGAAATTATTAACGGTTGTTATGCTGAGTTCAAGCCTTGTTCTAACGGCTTGTG
The DNA here is from genome assembly GCF_000368765.1 of Acinetobacter junii CIP 64.5. Taxonomy (GTDB): domain Bacteria; phylum Pseudomonadota; class Gammaproteobacteria; order Pseudomonadales; family Moraxellaceae; genus Acinetobacter; species Acinetobacter junii. The sequence continues at coordinate 480,410 of NZ_KB849655.1, read as the reverse complement.
GTGGAAGTGACGATTCAAGCTATACATCGAAACCAAGCATTCCTGAAAACAACTTTAAAAATCCAGTAGTTGGAATGCCCGTTGCTTACACAAAAACTGATTTCTCGGCATTTGCTTCTGAAAGCTCTGTCATGACATATAAAATGTTGGGACAAAATGGCAAAGAAACATTAGCGACTAGTTTGATATTCGTTCCAAAGGGAACGATGCCATCAGGTGGTTGGAAAGTTGTCGTTTGGGCACATGGAACAACGGGAGTTGCTGATCAATGTGCGCCTAGTCGAAATGCAACGAATATCTATATACAAGACATGATTAATAAATTTCTTGCAGCTGGCTATGTTGTTGTAGCTCCAGATTACGAAGGTTTAGGTGAACCAAGTGGGAGAGAATTACATCCATTTTTAAATGTTAAGAGTGAAGCATACTCAATTACGGATGCTGTTGTTGCAGCAAGATCTTATTTGGCGAGTCAGGGGAAAGTGCTTTCACGTCAATGGGTGACTGTAGGGCATTCTCAAGGTGGGCAGGCAGCACTGGGTGCAGCGCAATATGCGAGTCGCGCTAAATTGGATTATAGAGGCACGGTCGCAGTAGCTCCAGCATCGAACTTAGGAGCAATTCTAGTTAAAGGTGAGCAATCTGTTGAAAATGCACCTATCGCTCAGCAAATTCAAATGTATGCTCAACTTGATACTTTTACTGCATTAATCACAGCAGGGATAAGAAATCTGCAACCTACTTTTAATTATATTAATGTCTTTAAATCACCAACGGATGAGATTGCAAGTCGAGCAGAATTAGATTGTTACGATCAGGTTGGTCAGAAGTTCGGTGCGGCAATGCAAACGTATGCATTCACAAATGGTAGCCTAGCTAACTATCCAAGAACTCAAATTAATTTTATGGCAATTCCATTGGTTAAGACTTTCTTGGAGAATGATTCACAGCCTGCACAAGTTAAACTGAGCCAACCTGCGCTAATTTATCAGGGCGGTAAAGATACAACGGTTCCTCGTGAAGCAACGGACGGTCTTGTCTTGTTAGCACGAAGTAAAGGATCGAAAATTCAATATTTTACTGATGCGGAATGGGATCATGGCACTGCTTATGTGCTAAATATCTCAAATATTGTTAACGATGTGAAAACATTGATGCCTGCGAGCAATTAATTTAAAAATCGCGTTTATTCGCCCAGTATTTCAGCTAAATGAAATACTGGGCTTGCTGTTAATTAATAACTACTTCCGTTTCCCAACCATCATATTCAGCATTGTAAAGCTTGCATAACTCGAATAATTCTAAAGTACAACGATCTATTGAATATTGATCAACGTGATCTATCCGAGAAATTTGTAGAGAAAACTTCATATGTTCATCATCAAGTTGATCGATTTGTACAACTTCAAAACCTAAAGCTTGAGTCTTGTGTACACATTCAGCTAAGTCTGTTTCATTTTGGAAGAAAAGCCAATGATATACAGGTCGAGCTATCTGTAGAAGATCACCATGATGAAGAAGATTCTCAACAACAGCTCGATTAGATATAGTCTGTAATATTTCTGGAGTAGGGTACATGCATTTAAAATATGAAGACCAATCTGGTTCATCGCGGTGACCAGTTTGATAGGAATATTGAGAGAATTTTTGCATGATAAGTTGAATTTTATGTTCTAAGACAGTCGCATCCTTACAATAAAAATAGAACTCTCTCACTTTATTATGTGTCAATCTCCCTACATATATGCTCTGACTTCCATCTGTTAGGCTAGGTATGATTTCATCCTCAAAAACCATTAAATGGTCAAATTCTTCACTTGAAGATAAGCCATCTTCTCGAGGTTGATTCATTTTAATTTCTAGCCAAATTAATTGTAATCTTTGTGATATAGGTGCGATTTCAGCTAAGGCTAAATTAACAAAATAGCTTGCAGGCATCTCATCAATTTGACACATGTAGTAATTCCAGTTTTCTGGAAGTTGGAATTCATGATTGTTCAGAGTATTTTCGAAGTCCATTTTTTATACCAAATTTTAATTATTTAAAAGCTTGTTAGATTCTTCATCATTTTCATTGATATCGGAACATTCAGAATGAATAAAATTCACGAATAATTAAATAAATATCAATCTGTGAAAAGGCAAACTTCATGCTACAATACGCACCAATCTTTAGCACGGCTTAAAAGCCCTAATTTATAGGACCCCCGCTAATGTTTGCCAATATTTCTATTGCTCAATTTGATCCAGAATTAGCTCAAGCGATTGCTTCTGAAGGCGAACGCCAAGAAGCTCACATTGAGTTAATTGCATCAGAAAACTATTGCTCTCCAGCAGTTATGGAAGCTCAAGGATCAAAACTTACGAACAAATATGCAGAAGGTTATCCTGGCAAACGCTATTATGGCGGTTGTGAATATGTTGACGTAATTGAACAACTTGCAATCGACCGTGCGAAAGCATTGTTCGGTGCTGATTATGCAAACGTTCAACCACATGCAGGTTCACAAGCAAACTCGGCTGTGTATTTAGCGCTTCTCAACCCAGGTGATACAGTACTTGGTATGAGCTTAGCTCACGGTGGTCACTTGACTCACGGTGCTAAAGTAAGTTTTTCTGGTAAAACATACAACGCTGTTCAATACGGTTTAAACCCTGAAACGGGTGAGATCGATTATGAAGAAGTTGAACGTTTAGCTTTGGAACACAAGCCGCGTATGATCGTTGCTGGTTTCTCTGCGTATAGCCAAGTTGTTGATTGGCAGCGTTTCCGTGAAATCGCTGATAAAGTTGGTGCTTATCTTTTTGTTGATATGGCTCACGTTGCAGGTTTAGTTGCTGCTGGTGTTTACCCGAACCCAGTTCAAATTGCTGATGTAACAACGACTACTACTCATAAAACGCTTCGCGGTCCACGTTCTGGCTTAATCCTTGCAAAAGCAAATGAAGAAATCGAGAAGAAACTTCAATCTGCAGTATTCCCTGGTAACCAAGGTGGTCCTTTGATGCACGCAATTGCTGCTAAAGCAATTTGTTTCAAAGAAGCGATGTCTGATGAGTTTAAAACTTACCAACAACAAGTCGTGAAAAATGCTCAAGCTATGGCTGAAGTATTAATTTCACGTGGTTATGATGTTGTTTCAGGTGGTACAGAAAATCATTTATTCTTATTGTCTTTAATCAAACAAGACGTAACGGGTAAAGATGCTGATGCATGGTTAGGTGCAGCACACATTACTGTAAACAAAAATGCAGTTCCAAATGATCCACGTTCTCCATTCGTTACTTCTGGTATCCGTATCGGTACTCCAGCTGTTACAACTCGTGGTTTTGGTGAATCTGAAGTTCGTGAACTTGCAGGTTGGATTGCTGACATCATCGACAGTAAAGGTGATGAAAAAGTTATCGCTGAAGTGAAAGCTAAAGTAGAAGCTGTTTGTGCAAAATTCCCAGTATATGCAAACTAATTTGTATATCTAAAAAAAGCGCCGTAAGGCGCTTTTTTATTTGTAACTTACTGTGATTTTAATCTTCGAAACTTTTCTAAAAGTTCTGAATGTGATTCATTAAGTTGTGGATCAGGTTTAACGCAATCTATCGGGCAAACTGCAATACAGGTCGGTGCATCATAAAAACCGACACATTCTGTGCAACGTTCGGTATCGATTTCATAAATTTTAGCACCTTCATATATTGCTTCGTTTGGACATTCTGGTAAGCACATATCACAGTTGATACATGCGGTAGTAATCATAAGAGCCATGAATTAATGTGCTGAGTATGCTAAAGAGGCTGATGATAATTGCTGTTTTGCTTGAGGTAAGTTCCGAATCAGCAATGCATAACGAATATCAATTTCTTGTGGAAATAGTATTTCAACCGTATGACCTGAACCTTTTGCATTATCGATAAGATTACCTTTGAGATCACGCATTTGTTCGAGCACAAAATGGACGTTGCCTTTCGGTGTCATTAATTCAAGTGAGTCCCCAACAATAAATTTATTTTTGACTTCAACTCTGATGAAGTCACCATTCCTTTCTAGTACTTCACCGCAGAATTGTTGAAAGTCAAAATGTGATGAGCCATCTTCATAATTTTGATATTCACTATGAGTATGGCGACGTAAAAAACCTTCTGTGTAGCCACGGTTAGCTAAACCTTCAAGTTGTGTCATTAGACTTTGATCAAAAGATTTACCCGATAATGCATCATCAATTGCTTTTCGATAAATTTGTGCGGTGCGGGCACAATAAAAGTAAGATTTGGTTCGACCTTCAATTTTTAGTGAAGCGACGCCCATTTGGCTCAGCCTCTCGACATGTTGCACCGCGCGAAGATCTTTAGAATTCATGAAATAAGTACCATGCTCATCTTCTTCGGCAGCAAACATATCCTCATCGTTGCGTTGTACTAATACTGGATTGATAGTATTACGCTCATGTGATGATTTAGAACAACATGATTTTGAATTTTCGAAATGTTGAACAGGGATAACATCTCCATTTGAATCTTCTTGTGCGTCATGGATTTTATATTCCCAACGACAAGCATTGGTACATGCTCCTTGATTGGCATCACGTTTATTCATGTAACCCGATAGTAGACATCGACCAGAATAGGCCATACATAAGGCGCCATGTACAAATACTTCTAACTCAATATCTGGCACGTTATTTTTAATTTCTTCAATTTCGTCTAAAGATAACTCACGTGAAAGAATTACACGGCTTAAGCCATAGTCTTTCCAAAACTTAACTGTAGCCCAATTGATGGCATTTGCTTGTACTGATAGGTGAATTGGCATATCAGGAAAATGCTCACGAACCATCATGATTAACCCTGGGTCGGACATGATTAATGCATCTGGTTTCATTTCAATAATTGGGGATAGATCACGTATGAAATTTTTTAATTTACTATTATGTGGCTGGATATTGACGACGACATAAAATTTTTTACCAAGAGAGTGAGCTTCTTCTATGCCAATTTTAAGATTGTCATGATCAAACTCATTATTTCTGACACGTAAACTATAACGTGGTTGCCCTGCATAGACAGCATCTGCTCCGTAAGCAAAAGCATAACGCATATTTTTTAGTGAACCAGCAGGAGAGAGTAATTCAGTATTCATGATGCAATAAAGGCATATTTAAAATAAGGGATTATTTTAAGAAGTTCAAACTATAGATTCAACCAAGTAATTTACTCAGGATTTTTAATGTGTTAGACCCAATTTAAGTGTCAATAAAAAAGCACCCGAAGGTGCTTTTTATCAATGATGACGATGTTTGCGTTTTTTCTTATATTTTTTTGACTGATAGTTGTCGTAGTCTCGGTCTTGACCTACTTTACGACCCAAAGCGGCACCACCTGCTGCACCCGCAGCTGCGCCAATATAACCACCAGTTGTACCAGCAATATTGCGACCAACAGTATAACCACCTACACCACCTAAACCACCACCAATTGCAGCTTCGGTACGCGTACGTTTACTGCTAGCAGCAGCTGCACCACCAGCACCACCAACAGCTGAACCAATCATGGCACCACTATGACCACCAATCTCTTTACCTATTGCTGTACCAACAACACTACCTAAAGCTGAAGTGGCTGCAACACGTGTTGCATTATCTGCATATGCAGTGCTTGCAATAGTAGAACCTGCAAGGATTGCACTCAGTAACATAAAATGCGCTTTCATTTTGACTCCATGTGCCCGCTGTTCAGGCATCTTTTGTAATGGAAGCAAATGTAACAAAGCTTGTGGAGTGAAATTGTGGAGATGCATCCTGTTATTATTGTGATTTGGTAAGTTGATTGTATGGTTTTGTTTAAATCAGTATTAAGATTAATCAAATAAATTCAATTTTCATTAATGATTAAGCCAATATGAAATTATAGTGCTGATGTCATTTATGAATCTTGATGAGAAGAATCTTCAAGTTTTAATTGATTTGTAGACTCTCGCTTCTGTAAACGTAAATGTTCGAGATCACGAATATTTTTCTGGGTAGCCGTAACAGCAAATAAGCTCAATAAAAAGGACATAATGTAATAACCTTTTTCGCTCAGGCTAAGTGTCGCATTCGATAAACTAAATAATAGTAACCCAATACAAATACCGACTGAGGTCCAACAAAGTGCAACGTAGATTGCAGTCACAGGTATATCTTCTAACTTATCACGCAATGTTTTTTGTAGGGATACAGCAGAGAAAAGACCGTAAAGTAAAATAACGAGATAAAAACCTTTTTCATGTAAAGGCATTGAAGCATTCCATAAGCCAATCATAAAACCAACAGCACCGATCACGACTGCAAGCCAACTTGCCCCAATAAATGCCAATGTTGGGCGGTTAATTAAATTACTCATATTGATTATCCTGTTGTTTTATCATTTTATTTGTCTCTCATATTTATATAGAACGGCAAAAAAGAGAACAAGAGCCTACAACTAAAAATGAACAATTTATGATGAAACGAAACTTGATCACGCAGTAGTGAAGTTTCACTATGTCATTTAAGCGGTAGAATCTGTAAACTATGCGCAATTTTTTGATTTTACTCATGCTTCAACTTTGTAATGGCATTGAGTCTTTGGATTTCGAGATATTCCGCCCATGAAAGCATCACTCCGCTTAAGACTAGATCAACTCTGTGATCGTCATGAAGAGCTGACGGCATTACTTGCTGATGTAGAAGTTATTTCTGACAACAAACGTTTTCGTAAATTGTCACGAGAACATAATGATTTAACTGAAATTACAGAAGTTTGGGGTAAATATCGTCAAGCTGAAGAGGATATTGAAACAGCTGAAATGATGAAATCTGATCCAGATTTCAAAGATATGGCAGAAGAAGAGATTAAAGAAAACAAGGCACTTTTAGTTGAGCTTGAAGAACAACTCAATGTGTTAATGATCCCTAAAGATCCTAATGATGCGAATGCTGCTTATTTAGAAATTCGTGCAGGGACGGGTGGTGATGAAGCTGCTATTTTCTCTGGCGATTTATTCCGTATGTATAGTAAATATGCTGAAACTCAGGGTTGGCGAATTGAAGTCCTGTCTGAAAATGAAGGTGAACACGGTGGTTACAAAGAAGTAATCTGTCGTGTTGATGGCGAAGGTGTATATGGTCGCTTAAAGTTTGAAAGTGGTGCGCACCGCGTACAGCGCGTACCTGCCACTGAATCACAAGGTCGTGTTCATACCTCTGCATGTACAGTCGCTATTTTGCCTGAAGTTGATGTAGATACAACAGTCGAAATCAATCCAGCTGATCTCCGAATTGACACTTACCGAGCATCAGGTGCGGGTGGTCAGCACATTAACAAAACCGATTCTGCTGTTCGTATTACTCATATTCCATCGGGTGTAGTCGTGGAATGTCAGGAAGAACGTTCGCAGCACAAAAACAAAGCCAAAGCGATGGCGTTACTTGTATCTCGTTTAGAAAATGCAAAACGTGCAGCAGCTGACGCAGCTACTTCTGAAATGCGCCGTGACTTAGTTGGTTCTGGTGACCGTTCTGAGCGTATTCGTACGTATAACTATCCTCAAGGTCGTATGACGGATCATCGTATCAATTTAACGTTATATAAATTAGACGCGATCATGGAGGGTGATTTAACCGAATTGCTGGATAGTTTGCATCGTGAATATCAAGCGGATCAATTAGCGATGCTTGCTCAGGAAAATGGCGGCTAATGAATATTGCTCAGGCATTAGAAATTAAAGGTGAAATTGATAGCTATGAACGTCAAGAAGCTGCGTGGCTGCTTGAACATATACTGGGTATCAATTCATTAGAGTTAAAACTAAGACTTGAGCAAGAGTTAACTGAAATTCAAGAGCAAGCTTATTTGAATGGGCTTGCTCGTATTGATCATGGTGAACCACTAGCTTATGTAACAGGTTCACAACCGTTTTGGACTCTGGACTTAAAAGTCACACATGACACATTGGTGCCACGTCCAGATACAGAAATATTGATTGAAACTGTGTTAAAGCTTGAACTTGATTCAACATCTAATGTCGTTGATTTAGGTACTGGAACGGGTGCTATTGCATTGGCTCTAGCAAGTGAGCGTCCTCAGTGGAAAGTTACGGCAACAGATATTTATCAACCTACGCTCGAAGTCGCACAGGAAAATGCCATTCGTCATGGTTTAACGCAGGTTAAGTTTGCTTGTGGTGCTTGGTTTGATGCATTAGAAAAACAATTTTTTGATCTTATTGTTTCAAATCCGCCGTATATCGATCCAGAAGATGTGCATATGCAAATGCTTAAATCAGAACCTGAACGAGCACTTATTGCTGATAAGCAAGGATTGGCGGATCTAGAAACTATTATTGTTCAAGGTAAAAGTTGGTTAAATCCAAATGGGTGGATTGTGCTTGAACATGGCTATGATCAAGGTGAAGCAGTCCGTACTATGTTTGAGAAAGAGGGTTTTAGCCAAATTCAAACCATCAAAGATTATGGTGGCAATGATCGTGTTAGCCTTGGACAGAAGTTGAATTAATCTTCAATATATTGTTTGACTGCTTTAGCTAATTGAATCTGACCTTGTTTTTTTAAATTATTTACCACGTTTACAGCATCAGATTGGTCTCTATTTTGGCTCAGTTTGAATTTTCCAATCATGTGCTGGATTTCAATCTCTATACCAATTATTTCTTTGAGTTCTGCTGCGATGTAATCGCTAGGTGCATCAGACATTTTCCATGGTTTTTCTTGCTTGGCTTCATGTGTCCGAGTAAGTTTGGCGAGTATGCCCCGTAAGGATTTTTCATCTTCTAAAAATTTAATTTTTCCTTTTACGTGTACGACTTGATAATTCCATGTTGGTACATGACGGTGATGCAATTGTTTGCTTGGATACCAGTTGGGGGAAATATAGCCTTGTTCACCTTGGAAAATAACTAAAACATCAGTACCACTCTCAATCAAAGTATGCAATTCATTATTTCGTGCAATATGAGCGATAAGAATTGCGTGATTAGATTTAGACTCATGTAAAAGTTTAAAGGGTAAGTGATTTGCTTCGATACCATTGGAGCTGTGAGTGACTAATGTACCTAACGGATATTTTTCAACGAGTTGATATAATTTCTCAGTATTTTTTTCTTCAAAAATTTCAGGTAAATACATTTTTTAAACCATTCAGTCTTCAAATTGGTTAACAAGTAGTTTTTTGCTTGGGGATATTTTTCGATAGCTACCAGGGCTTACACCACTCCATTTTTTAAAAGCACGATGGAAAGCACTTGGATCGTGAAAATTTAGATCATCACTAATACTTTGAATTGAATCATTCGTTTTGTTCAGACGTTCAATTGCAATATCACATCGAATATCATTTTTAAGCTGTTGATAGCTTACACCTTCTTGTTTTAGTCGACGTTGAATAGTTGCTGTGGACATATTCATTTGTTGTGCAATATCTTTTAACTCAGCCCATTCAGAAGGTGGTTGGAGAATCAATTGTCTGCGGATTTGTAGGCTTAATGAGTTTTCATTTTTAAAGCGCACAATTAAATTATATGGGGCATGTTTTAGAAACTCATTTAATGCCTGTTTATCTTTTTTAATCTTGTGCTTGAGATAGTGAGCATCGAATTCAATTTTATTCTGTTCAGCATTAAATTCTATATTTTCACAAAAGCGTACTCGATAATCTTGTATCTCAACAGGTTGGTGGCATCTAAATGACATTCGGTGAAAACTGATACGCTGATCGCTCAACCAACACATCAAACTATGTACGAGCATTAAAAAAGTCGAATAGGTAAACATTCGTTTGGGTTGATCACGGTCATGCAGGATAAGAAATGCTTTCGAACCTTCCTGAACTAATTCCCCATGAATGTCATCTAAAATCAAAGCTAAAAATTTTAAGATATCTTGTATAGCCTGTTCTAATGTATTCGCACCAAAAGCAAGTTTCGCCAATACTTTATAACTTCCTCGGCGCATTGGATGAGTATCCATGCCGAGAAATTCATCATTCATACTTTTTGCCAGTTCAACCCAAAGCTGTGCAGATTGGTTAACAGGGACTCGTGCTTTGGTTGAAGTTAATAATTCAGCTGAAATACCCGCTTTGTTAGCGATATTGACGATATTTAAGCCGCGGCTAGCTGCAACACTCAATGCTTCACGAATAAGTGCATTTGAAATCGTATCCTTTGCAGAATTGATATCTTGATTTGGAAGTTTGCTCATAAAAGATGAAATACAGGAGAGTGAATGAAATAAATGCTCAAAAATCGCATTAAATTTGCTACTTTTTGGAATTGTATCGGAAAAAAGTTGCCTTTACTCTTTGTTATAAAAATTTATCACTTTAATTTGATAGGAAACGTAAATGAAAATTCAGGGAAAACACTTTGTTATTACTGGCGGTGGTTCTGGTTTAGGCGCAGCGACAGCTGAATATTTGGTTCAGAAAGGTGCATCCGTCACTTTAGTTGATATGAATGCTGAAGTTGGAACTCAGCAGGCACAAGCATTGGGTGAAAAAGCTGAATTTGTCCAACTCGATGTTACGGATGAGCAAGCTGCTGAGCAATTTTTTAAAGATGTATTAGTCAAGCATGGTGCAGTGCATGGTTTAGTTAACTGTGCTGGGATCGGACCATCAGCGAAAGTTGTTGGTAAAGATGGTGTGCACGATTTAGGTATGTTCTCTAAAACGCTTCAGATTAATGTCACTGGTACATTTAATATGCTGCGTTTAGCAGCGGAAGCCATGAGTAAAAATGAAGTTGCAGAAGGTGATGAAGATCGTGGAGTAATCGTCAATACAGCTTCGGTTGCTGCGTTTGATGGTCAAATTGGTCAAGCTGCATATTCTGCTTCAAAAGGGGCAGTAGTTGCCATGACTTTGCCGATTGCAAGAGAGTTAGCACGTCATGCAATTCGTATTATGGTGATTGCACCAGGTATCATGGAAACACCGATGCTTAAAGGTCTACCACAAAATGTACAAGATGCATTAGGTCAAATGGTTCCGTATCCATCGCGTTTAGGTCGTCCTGAAGAATTTGCGCGCTTGGTTGCACATATTGCTGAAAACTCATATTTAAATGGTGAAGTAATTCGCTTAGACGGCTCGATTCGTATGGCTGCAAAATAAAAATATCTTTACATAAATAAAAGCGATGATTGGTTCATCGCTTTTATGTTTTTAATAAGTGGTAAAATGTATCATTGGTATATAGTTATTTGACCTGCTTTGGATTTGCTTATATTTTTGATAATGAAAATGATTATCAATTTATGGGATCTAATGATGCGGATGTTAAATAAAAGCCTATTTTCATTGATGTTATGTGCAGGATTAAGTTCGCCTGCCTATGCGGAATTTAAGCAAGCACCATTGCCTTACAAAAGTGATGCACTAGAACCCGCGATTGATCAAAAAACGATGGAAATACATTACGCAAAGCACCACAAAGCCTATGTTGATAATTTAAATGCTCAAATTAAATCCTATCCAGAGCTAGATAAATTAAGTATTGAACAAGTTCAAGCACAAATTTCGAAATATAATTTAGCAGTACGAAACAATGGTGGTGGGCATTTTAACCATGCTTTCTTTTGGGAGAGTTTAGCACCGACCAATAAAACTGGTAAGGTTAGTGCAAAGCTACTAAAACAAATCAATCAAGATTTCGGCTCATTTGAAGCCTTCCAAGATAAATTCAATCAGGCTGCAACAGGTCGTTTTGGCTCGGGTTGGGCATGGTTAATCTTGAATGATGCAGGTCAATTGGAGATTGTTTCAACGCCAAATCAAGATAATCCTTTGATGGATATTGTGGAGAAGAAAGGACAGCCACTTTTAGGTTTGGATGTTTGGGAACATGCTTATTATCTTAAATATCAAAATCGCAGAGCAGTCTACACCAAAGCTTTTTGGTCTGTAGTGAACTGGAATACTGTAAATCAGCGTTATGATGCTGCAATTAAATAGTCTTTATATTATTCATGTGAGAAGCGCTGCTAAGTGCATCGCTTCTGTGTTTGATTTACTCTGCTTTCACTTCTTCGCCAATTAAATAAAACGTACCACCAGCAATGTAGTGTAGGCTTTTAAGGTTTTTATGCTCTTCCGAAAAATGCCAGTGACCATCGTGGAAAACACGCGTATCAGCCCAAGCAGCAATAACAGAGCCGATAAATAAATCATGGGTTTGCTGATTGTGTGCTTCTGGTATCAGCTTGCATATTAGCCAACCAATACTTCCAGTGACTAATGGTACAGAATGGTTTTCTTGATAAAAGACTTCAGTTTTACAGGTTTGTAATTTCTCAGGATCATCAAATTGACTGATGTTTCCAAGCTGATGAACCATGTTGAGTTGTTCATAACACGGAACCTGTAATGCAAAATAGCCACTTTTCTCCACGAGTTCTCTCGTCTTCGTAGTTTTGTCTAAAACCACAGTAACTTTTGCTGGAGAAAATTCTAAAGCACATGCCCATGCTGCCGCCATAACATTGACTTCATCATTATGCTGAGCAGAAACAAGTACAGTTGGACCATGATTAAGTAAGCGATAAGATTTAGATAACTCGACGGGTGCAATGTGTTGATTCATTACTTCATGTCCTAAAACAGCAATTCAAATGTATCTATATTTGATTTTAAGTGAAGGCTTATTCAAGCGCCCAGCGTTTTACTGCGCGATTAAAACTTGAAGTTGAAGCATAACCTAACTGTTTTGCGATTTGATCTTTTGAGGCGAAGGGACTTAACATCAATTTTTGTGCCTTTGTTTTGCGTACATCATCGTATAAGCTCTGAAAACTTACAGATTTTTCTTGAAGCATTCGTTGTAAAGTTCTTTTGGTAAGGTTTAATTTTTGAGCAACTTGATCAATTCCAAGCAAGCCCTCTATTGGATCATCGATTAGCTGTTTAACGCGATATAAAATATCCTGTGTGGCAACTAATTCATCGAGTTCTTTTTGACAAAGTTGTTTAAACTTTTCTGAAGTTAAAGGGTCCGAAAGACTCAATGGCATTTCTAGAAATTCAGCTGAAGCAATTAATCGAGTACAAGATTCTTCAAAAGTAATGACTTCAAAAGTTGAGTCTAAAATGTCTTTAAACCTTGAAAAATAGGCAGGATGGACTGCCACCACTCTCCTAGACAAATTTCGTCTATTCTTTTTGCATAGGAGAGAACATTATGAGTGGACAACGATACACCCCAGAATTTAAAGATGAAGCTGTTAAATTGATTACCGAACGTGGATATTCTGTCACTGATGTGGCTGAACGTTTAGGTGTATCACAGCACAGCATTTATAAATGGCTAAAGGCCGTACAGCCTTTACGCAACAACCCTGATGAACATGAACTACTCGAAGCAAAGAAAGAGATCCTTCGTCTTAAAAGTCAGCTTAAGCAAACTGAAGAAGAGCGAGATATCTTAAAAAAGGCCGCAAGGTACTTTGCAAGCCTGCCCGAGTAAAGTATCAGTTTATCCTTGAGTACAGCCATCAATTTAAGATTAAAACGATGTGTCGGGTTCTTAAGATTGCTCGTGCTGGCTATTACGCCTGGCTACATGAACCCGAATCAGGCAGAACAATTGAAGACAAACGGTTATTACAACTGATCCGCTCTTCTTATGATGCCAGTTATGGCATCTATGGTTATCGTCGCATCACGCTGGATCTTAAAGAGCTAGGTGAAAGCTGTGGCCCCAATCGTGTGCTGAAGATCATGAAGAACAATGGCATTGCCGCTGTTCGAGGATATAAAAAGCATAAAAGTTATGGTTGTGGCCGTCCTCCGATTGTGCCACCAAATCACTTAAATCGAGAGTTCGCTGTGAGCACCCCTGATACTTCCTGGGTGACTGATATTACCTACATCCGTACTTGGCAAGGCTGGTTATATCTGGCTGTGGTTCTCGATTTATATTCAAGGAAAGTCATCGGTTGGTCAATGAAACCTACGCTTGCCAAGGATATCGTTTTGGATGCACTTTTAATGGCGGTATGGCGACGCAGACCCAATGAACCTGTGATCATACACTCAGACCAAGGCTCACAATACAGTAGCGGAGACTGGCAGAAATTCTGTCAAAAGCATAATTTAGTTCCGAGTATGAGTCGTCGTGGAAACTGTTGGGACAATGCTGTTGCTGAATCCTTTTTTAGTAGTTTAAAGAAGGAAAGAATTAAAAAGAGGATCTATAAAACACGAGAAATGGCCCGTGCGGATGTGTTTGATTATATCGAGATGTTTTACAATCGAATCAGGCGTCATTCGCATCTCGATGGGATGAGCCCAGAAGCATTTGAGACAGCTTCAAAATGAGGCGGTCTCATGTCTAGGATACTGGGAGCAGTCCAGTTAAAATTTCAAAATAAAACATAGAGTTATTTCTAAAAAAATAAAATAACCAAAGTTTTAATCTTAATTCATAAGTAATTGATTTTATTATGCTGTTAAAGAGTGCCTACAATATTGGGTTAAAACCTAGATATAGTCAAAGTTAAAATGTATGTATGGAAAAAATTATCTTCCATTAGCACATTCATATACTTAAAATCTAAAGTCTTTAGTGCTAGCAAGAGAATCAGTGTGTCAATTCATCCAGAAAACGAATTTGAATTAACTAATGATGAAATGCATCTTTATAGTCGTCAAATCTTACTTGATGGTTGGGATATTGAAGCTCAAGAAAAATTAAAATTAGCAAATGTACTGATTATTGGAGCTGGTGGAATAGGGTGTACTAGTGCGGAGCTACTCGCACGAGCAGGCGTTGGAAAAATTACGATTGTAGATGCTGATACAATTGAAATGAGTAATTTACAACGTCAAATTGCATTCACTCCAAATGATATCGGTCGCTACAAAGCCGAAATACTTGCAAAACACTTACAAGTGATTAATCCGCACATACATGTTAGCTATAAAAACATACGATTTGATGAAACGAATGCTGATGATTTAATACAGCATCAAGATGTAGTGTTGGATGGGTGTGATAACTTTACGACACGTTATTTAGCCAATGCGATCTGTAAGAAATATCAAGTCCCTCTAATTAGCGCTTCTGCAATCGGATTTGAAGGACAAATGTTCATGGTGGAGTCAGATTCTGCTTGTTATGAATGTCTATTTCCTAAAGAAGATCACGCAAATGAGGGTATGCGTTGTGCAGAGTCAGGCGTGTTAGCAACAACTCCTGTAATGATAGCGTCATTACAAGCACATCACACATTGCTATTTCTAGGCTTGGGATTAACACCACTGAAGCAAAAGCTATTACTCT
The DNA here is from genome assembly GCF_000368765.1 of Acinetobacter junii CIP 64.5. Classification (GTDB taxonomy): domain Bacteria; phylum Pseudomonadota; class Gammaproteobacteria; order Pseudomonadales; family Moraxellaceae; genus Acinetobacter; species Acinetobacter junii. The sequence goes on along the minus strand of NZ_KB849655.1, from coordinate 465,100 downwards.
GGAATGGTTTAAATTTATCGCAACGTATTCTTAAATTTGAAAAAGATGCAAATTGTCCAGTTTGTCGGGCAACTTAAACAGTAAAGTTTCTGAAATTTGCTAAACTAATGCCATCTATGAGGCAATGAAAGATTATGAAAAGAAATATCTTATTTGATGGATTGCGTTCTGTTGCACGGATAGGTGAAACAGTGATTGTTGCTGCACAGGCAGGTGTGAAATATGCAACTGAGAAGCCAAGCAATGCAAAACTAATGCGTGAGACATTTGAGTCGCTAGGTTCTACATATATTAAATTGGGTCAGTTTATTGCAAGTACACCATCACTATTTCCTCGTGAATATGTCGAGGAATTCCAAGGGTGCTTAGACCAAACACCAACTTTACCGTTTAGCTATATCCAAGAAGTACTTGCACAAGAGTTTGAAGGTAAAAACTTGAATGAAATTTTTAGTTTCATTGATGAAAAACCATTAGCTTCAGCTTCTATTGCACAGGTGCATGCTGCAAAACTTGTGACAGGTGAAGATGTCGTACTAAAAGTACAAAAACCAGGTGTTGAAACCATTCTTTATACTGACTTAAACGTCGTACATTGGGCGACTAAGCTATTAGAGCATGCAGTTCCAAAAATTAAATTTGCGTCATTATCTGAAATAGTAGATGAAATCAAAACACGCATGGTTCGTGAAGTAGATTTTATTGAAGAAGCGCAAAACTTAGATGACTTTGTACAGTATCTCAATGTTTCGGGCAATCAAGCTGCAACAGCGCCAAAAGTTTATCATCAGTTTTCAACGCGCCGTGTTTTAACGATGCAACGTTTATATGGCGTATCTTTGACTGATTTTGATGTGGTAAAAAAATACGCTAAAGATCCAACTCAAGTATTAATTACAGCGATGAATACGTGGTTTGGTAGTCTAATGCTATGTAAGAGTTTCCATGCTGATTTACATGCTGGAAATTTAATGCTGCTTGAAGATGGTCGTGTTGGTTTCATTGATTTTGGGATTGTAGGTCAACTAAAGCCTGAAGTATGGACGGCTTGCATGGCATTTATGGATGCTTTACAGCATACCAATTACGCTGCGATGGCTGAAAATATGCTTAAGATGGGGATGACGCATCATAAGATCGATACTCAAGTCTTAGCTGATGATTTAGAACGTCTATTTAGTGGTGTGCTACTAGCAGACCCTCAAGAAATTTTAAGTTCTAACCCTGCTGATTTGAATGACATCATGATGGATATGATTGGGGTTGGTGAGCGTCATGGCATCAAATTCCCGCGTGACTTCGCTTTGTTATTCAAACAAATGTTATATTTTGATCGTTTCATGCGAGTTTTAGCGCCTTATACTGATATTTATGCTGACCAACGTTTGAAAATGGTTCACAATATTGAACCTGCTTCATTTCTAAAGCATTAATTAAATTATCAATTTATTGGGTCATTATGGATGCCATTATTATAGAAGGATTAAAAGTTGATACGGTGATAGGGTGTTTCAATTGGGAGCGCCAAATCATTCAACCTTTAATGTTAGATCTAACCATTCATAATGATCTTAATCAGGCTGCACAATCTGATGAGCTAGACGATACATTAAACTATGCACAAATATGTGAACTAGCTGCTCAAGTGATTCAACAAGCAAAACCTAAGTTAATAGAGCATGCAGCACAGTTGGTTCTTGAAAAATTATTTTTAGTATTTCCCTCGATTGAGTCAATTATTATAACAATTCGTAAACCCGCAATTATTGCACAAGCCAATGCAGTAGGAATTCGCCTTGAACGCAACAGAAACGATTTTTGCGCTCGCACTGGCGAGTAATGTTCAACAGCAGCAGAATTTCACTTTTGCATATGCTCAGCTTGCGCAATTAGGAAAAGTGGAATTTTCAGCGATTTATCAAATTCCTTGTAGAGATGCCGTAGGTGCAGACTACTGGAATTCAGCATGCTTATTAAAAAGTGAGCTGACCGTGGATGAAGTCTTGGATATTCTAAAGAATCTTGAAACTCAATCAGGTCGTGTTCGTCCATCTCATTATATTAGTTTGGATATAGACGTTATTGCTTGGGGGAAAGATTTAGAGCATATGCAATTCAATCCTAAAAAATTACCATTAGCAAATGATGTTAAAATTCCATTGCTTGAATTGTGGCAGCATGAAGCATTAAATTATGATGACAAGCTACAATATCCAGTCATCAAAATATAATTTTAAAGATTACGATAATAAAAGGACTCATTTATGAAAGTCATTTTCCTGCTTACAACATTGTCATTTTTGCTTTCTGGCTGCGCAGCAATGAGTGTTGAGCAATGTAAAACTGCAAATTGGTTTAATATTGGTGAGAAAGACGGTTCGGCAGGTCGTGAATCTAGACTTGATCAATATTATTCTTCGTGCCAAAAAGCAAACATTACTCCTAATCAGAACTTATATGAAAAGGGTTATCAGAAAGGATTAAATTTTTATTGTCGTCCAGAGACAATCTTTGATGAAGCTTTGGAAGGACGTGGTGATTATCGTGTTTGTCCGATTGAAAAACGTGATTCATTACGTACATATTATCAAGTCGCGCATGAATACTACCAAGCTAATTCTGAGTTTGAACGTTCACAGACAGATATTAGTTATTATTTAAAAGAATTAGAGCGTAAAGATTTATCCGTAAAAGATCGGGATGATTACAAAAAGCGTTTATATGATTTGCGTTTAAATAGCAGTAGAGTCTAGTATCGTTATCAAGATGCTGTAAGAAATCTCGATCGATTCAAAGCAGAGCGCGGATTACAGTAATTCATTCGAGAAAACTTGGTATATATAAATAGAACCCATTGAATAAATGGGTTTTATTTTTTGATTTAACAATTGTGATACATACATGTTGAGTTTATCAGTGTTTGAATAACTCTTATAAGCTTTTAAACGGTAATAATATGAGAAATATACTTCTTGTTTTGTCAATTCTTCCGAGTATCTTGATCGCCAATCAAGCTTTTGCAATTGATGAAAAATATAGACACCAATTAGAACAATCAGGTTGTACTCAGCTGAGTGAATTGCAAGGTTGTGATATAAGAAAATCTAAACAAGAGAATATAAAAGCAGGATTTGTAGAAAATAATACACAGGATGCACTGGAAGGTAAAAGAAGTATTGAACCACAGTGGATTGCTGAAAGAACGGATGGGAAGATACTTGCTCGTATCAAAATTGATGATAAAGAGCGAGTATGGGTGAATGATTATCGAGTCATTGCAATTAAGAAAAAAGGTCAAATAACTTTTAGGCAGGGAAAAATTAATTACACGATTTTCACGGATCAGAAAAAAGGATCTGAAAGTTTCTGGTATGACCGTTACTCAAAAGATAATGGAAAAATTGTTTTGCAATAATTAGTACTATTTTAATGAAGTGCAGGGAGTTACATCATCGCAACTCCCTGTATTACTCAAATTTTAAAGGTAATAACTTGTTTTAGTCATCAATTTTGAGATGGCCGTCATCGTGATTTTAACAGGCACAGGAAGTTCTACGCCGCCAGCATTTAATGCTGTTTCGCGATGATGCAATTCATCTTCATTCATTTGTTCTAAAATTTTACGTGAACGTTCATCATGAGCTGGAAGCTGCTGTATATGCTCTTGTAAGTGCTGGCTGACTTGCCGTTCTGTTTCAGCAACAAACCCCAAGCTATATTTATCACCTGCAATGCCTGCAATTGCACCCATACCATAAGATAAACCATACCAAATCGGATTTAAAATACTGGTATGACTGTCTAATTCTTTTAAACGATCTTCACACCATGCTAAGTGGTCTTGTTCTTCTAGTGCTGCTTGTTGCATTTCTTGTTTAACATGTGGAAGCTTTGCTGTCAGTGCTTGTCCATGATAAAGCGCTTGAGCGCAGACTTCTCCGCTATGATTAACACGCATTAATCCCGCAACATGACGAGCATCGCTAACACATAACTGTGAAGGGGTTTCTTCTGCAGGATTGTTGCGTTGTGATGTCGTAGCACCAGGAACTAAGCTGCGTAATGCTTGGTCAAATGAATTGATCATCTTATCGAGACCTGTGTAATGACGCATATATTAATCCTCTAGAGTATGGGGAGCTTTTGCTAACAGAGGTTGTAAGCGCTTCAATAACCAAATTGAGAAAAAAGCACTTAAAACGGCTGTGATGATAAATAAGATTTTAATATCAATTTTTAAAATGCTTAAGATTAAAATTGAAAAAATTGCTGAACTGACCATGAAAACAGCGTTTAGAATATTGTTTGCAGCAACGACACGAGCACGATGTGAACGTGGTGAATATGCTTGCATCATGGCATATAGAGGAACGATATAAAATCCACCACTAATTCCAAGTAGCGTTACAGCGATCATGACATGGTAGTAAACCAAACCTTGCGTAAACATATCTTTTAAATTAAGAAGTTCACCAGTGCGTTCAGGTACAAATGCAAGACTTGCAGCTAAGTAAAGTGCAAATACAGTCAAACCAATTGCGCCATAAGGAACCATCTTGATATTGATGTCACTGCCACCGATCTTACGGCATAGTAATGAGCCGACACCGATCCCGACCGAAAAGAAAGTGAGTAATAAGCTTACGACATTTTCAGATGCATGAAGATTTTGTTGAGTGAGTTGGGGGATTTGAGTGAGGTACGTCGCACCATAAAACCAATACCAAGAGTTTCCAAGTAGAATCATGAATACAACAGGAATTTTTTTTACATAACTCAATGTCTGAAAGCTGGTTCTAATAAAATTCCAATCAATTTTTAAATCAGGAGATGCAATCTTTTGCGGAAGAATAAAGCGACTGCTTAAATAGCCTAAGCAGGCAATCGTAACAACTGTGACACTAATCCACAATAAATTACCTTCTGAAGATGCAATAACAGCACCACCTAAGATCATGCCAAGTAAAATTGCGATAGAGGTTCCAGATTGAAACAGTGCGTTTCCTGACATTAACTCATTTGGTTTTAATATTTCAGGCAAAATCGCATATTTGATGGGACCGAAACAGGTCGAATGTGTGCCCATTAAAAATAAAGCAAAAAGCAAAAGCCATAAGTTTCCGAGTAAGAAACCTGCTGTACCAATCAACATGATCACGATTTCAAGGATTTTAATAAAACGAATTAGTTGTGAACGTTCGTATTTATCCGCGATTTGTCCTGCTGTAGCAGAGAAGAAGAAATAGGGTAAGATGAATAGCAAGGCAGCTAAATTATTTAAAGTGCTAATCGGTGCGCTTTGTTGTTGGATCCACCCATAAGTTATGACCAAAAGAAGTGCTTGTTTATATACATTATCATTCAGTGCCCCAAAAAATTGAGTGAAAAACATCGGGACAAACCGACGTGATGTCATTAAGTGGTCATCTTGTTTCATCATGTGTTCACTTCATTGTGTTTTATAAAAAAATGTGACTTACTGTAAAAATACTAGAAAATGCATGTATGATACTTTCAATGTTTGATTGGATGAAAATCAAAGATTTGAAGAAATTTTCACCCATCAAAAAAAGATAAATTAAAAATAAGTTTAGAGTTTCACATGCCATCTAAAGATAAGTTTAAACAGTCAACACTGGTTCATTCTATGCATTTAATATTTAAAATGCAGGGATTTCCTAAACTTATTTGTAGTAGTTTTATAATTAGTTCTTTTATATCAGTTGCTTGTGCTCAAGAGCAAATTGCTGATATGTCTAAAATTAATTCAATAGAGACACCATCATCTTCTGATCAAACATTACAAACTCTAGCATCGGCTGATGTGAATGTGTCGGCAAAAGTAGAGCCATCGACTGTAACTGTTTCAGAATTAGATAGTCTCGCTGCATTAAAACAACAAGAACAAACAATCAATCAAATTGAAGAATTAAAACCTATACAGTTCGATGAAAATCTAGAGGATTTGCCAGTAGTTTCAGTTGATCAGAACATGGCAAACGAAATCTATCGTGTTGCAGAAGAAGCTAAAAATGAAGCTAAAAACTATCGAGCAAATGCCACACAAACCACAGTCAATGATGTTTCTCAAGCAGAACTGACAGAAATAACAAAAGCACCTGTAAACATCAATCAATTAATGCAGGAAATTCAGGCTGATAGTAAGATTGTTGTAGAAGCAAATGAAACTGGGAGAACATTAGCTGACTTCCAAGCTAAATCTGAACCAGCACCTGAAAAAGTTGGATTTTTTAAGAAAATTATTAATCGATTCAAACCAGAAAATATTTTAAATACGGACAAAGTTCCTCGTATTAGTGCAGATGTATCTGGTGCGCCACCTGAATTAGCAGCAAATATCAAAGCGAAACTTTCGAGTTTTACGCAAGAATCATTTGATGATTTTGCAGCAGCTTTACCTCAATTACGTGCATTATCAAATCAAGCAGCTCAAGCTGTAGGATATTACAATGCAGAGTTTAAGTTTGAAAAAGTCAGTGAAAGTAAAGTTAAAGTCAATGTTACACCAAATGAACCTGTAATTATCAACAAGCAAAATATAGACTTTACTGGAGCAGGTGAAAATTTACCTCAGTTTCAAGTTATTCGCTTAGTTCCGATCCAAGATGAAAAAGATATTTTTAATCATGGAAAATATGAAGAGACAAAAAGCAAAATTGTTAATACTGCTACAGATAATGGCTTCTTCGATGCATACTGGCGACTCCATGATGTGAAGATTAGTCAACCAAAAAAAATTGCAGATATTAATTTAAAATATGAAACAGGCGAGCGATATAAACTGAAGAAAGTTGAATATCGCATGAGTGATCCAAGTAAGCCTTTACCACTCACTCAAAAAGTTTTAGACAGTTTGGCACCTTGGAAAGAGGGTGATGATTATGCTTTTTGGCGTGTGAATCTATTAGCAAATAACTTAACGAATACACGATATTTTAACTATACCTTGGTTGACACAATTAAGCCTGATCCAATTCAACCACCTTTAGAGCTTCCTCCTGATTTGCAAGCTTTAGTCGATCAGCAACGTATTCAAGAATCTCAGTTATTAAATAGTCAACAAAAAGCAGATTTAGCTAGGCAGAAAGTCACATCCTCTCAAGAGGTTACACAAGATGTAGTTGATGAATCCCAGTTCTCTGGGGGGCAAGCTGCTCAGCCATATGCTTTGGCTAGAGCGATGCCACTTGCTCATGACCATGATGATGAAGAGGAAGAACGTCAAAAATTAGAACAACAAACTCGTATTGAGAAAAAAATTCCTGTAGTCGTGACTTTAAATGCAGATCGATTGAATAGCTTAGAGACAGGTATTGGTTACGGAACTGATACGGGTGCCCGTATTCGTAGTCAATACAGACGTGCAATCGTAAATAAATATGGCCATGCATTTGATGCCAATATTGAACTTTCACAAATTCGTCAATCAATCGATGGTCGTTATAGTATTCCATATAAACATCCACTCAACGATTACATTAACTTAGTTGGTGGTTATGAGCGTGAAGAACGTGATGATATTGGTCCTGATATAAATCTATTGGTTGAATCAGCAGTTATAGGTGGAGAGCGAATCATTAAGAATCCTCTTGGTGATTGGCAACATACGATGGGTTTTCGTTATCGTCTAGATCGATTAACAAAAAAAGGTGATGTCAATGTTGACGAATTACCTGATGCATTTAAAGTTTCAGGTATTGATTCAGAACAAGAGTCATTGTTATTCGGTTATGAGGCATCGAAAACGAATGCAAACTCTCGGTTAAATCCGACAAAAGGATTTAAGCAAACTTATAAAGTCGAATTGGGATCAGAATCCTTATTATCTGATGCTAACATGGCTATTTTAACTGCTGGATGGCGATTTATTTATTCATTAGGTGAAAATGAAGACCATCAGTTTGTAGGTCGTGGCGATGCTAGTTATATTTTTACCGATGATTTCAATAAAGTTCCTTATAATTTAAGATTCTTTACAGGTGGTGATCAATCATTACGTGGTTTTGACTATAAAAGCTTATCACCTGAAGAAGATGGCTATAAAATTGGTGGTCAAGCCCTAGCTGTTGGCTCATTTGAATATAATTATCAATTTAAAGATGGTTGGCGAGCAGCCATATTTTCCGATTTTGGTAATGCTTATGATAAACAATTTAGCAACCCTACAGAATATAGTATAGGTGTTGGTATACGTTGGCGCTCACCAATTGGTCCAATTCGACTGGATGTCGCTTCTGGTATATCCAACGACAATAATCCAATTCGTTTACACTTTTTTATTGGTCCACAACTTTAATAATCTTAAACAAAACCTATTCAAAGGTTAAAAAATCAGGTTGATTATGTCGGAAGTAGAACAGCAATTAACGCCTTCAAATGGACCGAAAAAACAGCGTCATACGATAAGAACTATTGTTTTAGTCCTGTTAATGGCGCTTGTAGTACTTATCAGTTCATTACTTGTCATGATGTCTACGGATAAAGGCAGCCGTTTTCTACTTGATCGTGTTTTGCAAAGTCAAAAGATGATTCGTTATGAATATGAAAGTGGTAATTTACTTTCAGGAATCATTTTAAAAAATGTTCTTGTCCAACTGAAAGCTGTAGATGTTTCGCTTGATCGTGCTGATGTATCTTTGGGTTGGCGTGCAGTATTCAAAAAAGAAATACATTTAAGCCATGCTGATGTTCAAAATTTCAAAGTTATTAATAAAAAGCCACCATCAGGAAAACCATTTGCATTTGATGCAATCAAGCTTCCTTTTGTATTAAGAGTTGATGAGGCGAATTTAGATCATTTGGTCATTAAGACAACAACATCTGAAGTGAAGTTTAATGATATTTATTTGAAAGATGCCCTATGGTCAGGTACCAAATTAGAGTTTGAAGACTCACATATGGACATGGGATATTTGGCTGTAAAGAATGCGACAGGTCAGATGGATTTTAGTGGTAAATATCCGATTGATGCAAAAGCTGATCTTATTATTCCATCTCTTAAAAGTTTAGATATCAATGTCATAAAGGTAGTTGCTTCAGGTACATTAGATACGCTAAAAGCAGGTGTAGCAACGCAAACACCAGATTTGGTCACAGGCTGGACTGTTTTACATCCAGTACGTGATGGTGTGCCAATGCAGGGCGAGCTTTTATTCAAAAACTATCATTTGCCTTTATTAAAAGAACAAAAATTATTTGCTAAAGATGGTGTTGCACGTTTTAACGGTAACATCAAAAAACTTATTTTAAGTTTAGATACCGATCTTAAAGGTGAGCAAATTCCTGAAGGAAAATATAATGCTTTGATGGAAACGGACCTTAGAAACCAGTTAAATATTCAGGATTTTAACGGTCAGGTGATGAATGGCAGCGTTTCACTAAAAGGGATTGTAAGTTGGAAAGATCATGTTGCATGGGACATTAAAGGTCGACTTGATCGACTTAATCCTAAAAATAAAATCATCCCTCAGGTAGCTCAGGACTTTTTGCCACCAACGTTGGACGCAAATCTGAGTTCAATTGGTTCTATGGAAAAAGGGTTGGCATTGAATGCACAACTGGCTTTTGATCAATACGAGACTTGGAATGTAAAACTCAATCAAGCAAAAGCGATATCCAATAAACCTCAACCGATGCTACTTGATATTGCTTGGCAAGGAATTGATCGAGCAGTGCCATATATCGGATGGTTAAGTAGTGATAATGGTCAAACCAACATTACACTTAAAGAAGGTCAGCAAGATATCTTTGTTTCGACTACTGTAAAGCCACATGAAAAAACAGTATTGCCAACGGGTAAATATGATGCTCGCTTAGATGTTAAAGGTAGTTTGTTAGATATCGAAAATTTTCGTTATCAAGCAGAAAATGGAAGCTTATCGGGTCTAGCAAAAATTAAACTTCCAACTGAAAAACAGCAACTTTCATGGAGTGCAACGCTTAAAGCAGATAATTTCAATCCACAAACTGTAGCTACAGCTGCACCAGTAAATTTATTAAATGGACAAATTGTTGCTAAAGGTTTTGCTAAACCAAATCAGCAGATTATTCAATTTGATAATATTGATTTAAATGGTCAGTTAGCCCAATCAAATACATCTGAAAAAATTGCACTTAAAGGGAAAAGTACAGTAGCTTTAATTTTCCATGATCAAAAAAATGGTGGTGGATTTAAGAGTTATGCGGTTCAGTATGATGGTTCATTAAATGCTTTAAATCAGGCAAATGGATTATTAAAAATTGATGTTGCTGGCACACCAGATTACGTCAAAATTAATGAGTTAAAGCATGATGGTGTGGCTGGTAAATTATTTGCAACAGGTTCAGTCAATTTAAAAGATAAATTAGGTTGGAATATCGAAACTTCATTAGTTCGTTTCAAGCCCCAATATTTTGTTTCTAGTGTCAAAGGTGAAATTTCAGGACATGTCAAATCACAGGGAGTGTGGTCTGATGATCTAAAACGAGTTGATATACGTCAACTCAATGCCGCAGGTTTTATTAACAATAAACCTGTTCGAGGACGAGGTAATTTAACACTTTTGCTTGATTCAAATCAAAAAGGGTTCTTACCACAACAGTTTGAAGCAAATGATTTATTTTTTGCATATGCACAAAACCAATTACAAGCAACAGGTAATGCACAAAGCTTAAAAGTTAAATTAAACGCACCAGCTTTGTATGAAATCTATCCGGGATTGCAAGGTCGAGCGTATGGTAATTTAAATATACAATCTCAACCGAAACTGAAAGCAACAGCAAACATCGCTGTAGATAATTTTGCATTTAACAACCTAGTTAGTATTAAGTCATTACGTGTGCAAGGCGAACTACCAACTTCAGAGACGACACCAACGATTTTGACTGCGAAGGTAAATCAAGTACGCAATGGAAATCGTGAAATTGAAAATGCAGTTGTGAATCTCGCTGGTACTCGCAAAGCGCATTTGTTAAAAGTCGAAAGTAAAAATAAGCAGTCTAATTTTTATGTTCAACTCGCAGGTGGCTTTAATCAAAACAACGATTGGTTAGGTCAGTTGCAAAAAGGTAATTTCACTTCGCGTAGAATTAGTCTAGTACAGAATCAAAGTGCGCCGATTATATATACCTCATCTGCTACTGAATTGTTTGTAGGACAGCATTGTTGGTCAAGCTCTCATAGCCAGTTATGTCTTGATCAGGCTGCACGTATAAGTAAAACCAAAGGAAATGTTTCTTTTCTCACTAAAAATCTTGATTTAAATGATTTTGCTGCATTTATGCCAGAAGGTTTAGCTGTTACAGGACAGTTAAATGGTTATGCACGTGCATCATGGGCAAATGGTACGCGACCAAAATTAGATGCGACATTAGTAACCCGTAAAGGTGAAATTGGTCTTGCTGCTGCTGATCCCCAAGATCCTGCAACAACGGTTACTTATGATGAACTTAGTTTGATCGCAAAAAGCGTTGGTGAAGGATTGTTATTCAGAGTGGATATGAAAACACCTGATATTGGAACAGGTTATGCCAATGTGATTATTAATCCATTCCAAACAAATATGCCAATGCGCGGTGAAATTGCTTTTGATGAAGTTCAGCTCAAAGTATTTAAGCCATTTATTAAAGATGTACGTTCTATGGCTGGCACCTTATCACTTGCTGGAAAAGTGGACGGAACTTTAACACAACCACAATTTACAGGTGAAATGCGATTGAAAAATGGCGCTATTAGTATGATTTCATTACCTGTGAATTTAAATAATATTCAGCTTTACTCTTCGATTCGACAAGATTCAGCAAGCATAGATGGTGCATTTAATAGTGGACAAGGTGTAGGTCGTTTAAAAGGGAGCTTTGACTGGAAAAATGATCCTCATTTAGCATTAACACTTAAAGGCGATAATCTATTAGTTCGCCAAGCACCAATGATTACAGCGATTGTTAAACCCGATTTAAGCTTGGATGTTTATCCATTTGCTCAACGTTTAAGTTTGAAAGGTACGATTGATGTTCCTCGTGCTCGTATTTCCATGCCAGAAAGTTCAGCAACGGTGGTGAATGTTTCACCTGATGTACGTGTGGTGCATCAAGGACAAGATCTACTCGCTACTTTAAAAGCAGCGAAACCATGGGATATCCGTGCTGATATGACGGTAAATCTCGGTAATCAAGTTATTTTCCAAGGCTTTGAAAGTAATATCCCATTGGTCGGACGTCTACATCTGTCACAACGTGGTTTAGAAACAGCCATGCGAGCAAATGGTGCAATTGGTGTAAGCCAGAAAGTGAAGATCGAAGCTTATGGTCAGAGTCTCGACTTGAATCGTGCAATTGCTCGTTTTAATGGACCTCTAGCAAACCCAACCTTAGATATTGATGCAAATAAACCTGTACAAGGAAGCATGGTTGGTGTGCGTGTTACGGGTACAGCGACCGTGCCTAATGTTCAAGTGTACAATGATGCTGGTCTGTCTGAGCAAGAAGCACTCAATGCATTATTAACAGGACGTATTAATGAAGGTGGTAGCGGTTTAAGTAACACTGAAGGCTTTAAATCTGATGTTAATAATACAATCGCTGCCGCTGGGATCAGCATGGGCTTAGGTGGAACTAGGGCTTTAACCAATCAAATTGGGCGAACTTTTGGCTTAAGTGGATTGGCATTAGATGCTCAAGGAACTGGCGACGATACCCAAGTGAGTTTAACGGGTTATATTACGCCAGACTTATTTATCCGTTATGGTATTGGTGTATTTACACCTGTCAATAAATTGACTTTGCGATATCAAATGAATCGTCGACTTTATTTGGAAGCAAGTCAGTCCTTAGAACGAGCTATCGATTTATTCTACAACTGGCGCTTCTAGATAAACTTTATAAAACCTGCCTTGTTTAGATAAGGCAGCTTTTTTTATAGTACTTTTACAATATAAATGTGATATTATTATATATAAGTAATTGAAAAATATAGATAAATGACATTTTTTGGAGAAAGGGAATGAAATGTGTCACTTTTAGTCAGCTTTTGGCAATCGTTAGTATTGGTTTGATGAGTAGTTCATTTCAACTTAATGCGAAAGAATACTACAAATGGGTAGATGCAAAGGGTGTAACTACATATTCAGCGACACCGCCACCCACTAAGAAACAAGAGCCTCAACTTGATACATCCAAACAAAATATGATGGTTGGAAACACAGCCAATCATGCTGTACCAACCCAAGTTCAGGCTCAATTGGTTAAAGAAACAAAAACAGCCGCAGTTGCAACAACACCACAAACTAAAAATGTAGCACTTGCAGCAAAAACAGATGTTTTGAATCCGATCAAGAATTGTAACGGGGTTCGTTGTTGGGATACTAAAGGTAAGGCTTACAATCTAGTACAAGGCAATACATATCTCTCTTCGACTGGTGGCAAATGTCTCAAAACAGCAAACAACATGTCGTGTACAAAATGATATGTAATTTTTTAGCGATAGCTAATGTTTTTAAATGCATCTTTTTTGCAAAATGCTAGAGTTTGAGTATGATGTCTACATCTAATTAGCTGCAGTATGAAGATGAAAAAGGTTGTATTGATTGCACTCGGTTTGATTTTGATGGGTTGTGGTAAGAAAGAGCCTTTAACACCAGAACAACAGTGGCATGGCTATTGCGTAAGTATTGGCAATGCAGCTCGTTCTATTGCACTAGATCGTCAGAATGGAATTGAAGAAAAGCAAGCAAAAGAACATGCGAGCAAGATTGAAGATGAGATGACGAGTAAATTTATTTTCGAAATTATTGAAACGGTTTACAGACTTCCAGCAGATCAGTTGAAGTCTGATCCTGATACGATCCGTGAAGATTTAAAGAAGAAATTTACGGATCAATGTTTGGTAACACCACATGATAAGTTACCGAACTATAAATCATTTTAATTTGACCATTGAAAAGACAACAAGAGTTGTCTTTTTTTATGTACCTAATTCGTTGTTTTATTAGGCTTTGATCTAAGACCAAAGCGGTATTCAAAAGTGACAAACATTTCGCTATAAAATAATGGGCATCACGTAGAAATACGGTAGTTCCATTAACTTTTAAGTCGAAGTCTAGTAAAATTTTGCTGTCCATATTACTTGTAGAGCTTGAAAAAAGCTGGAACTTACAAGTAATTTTTTAAAAAAGAGGAATAACACTGTGCTAGAAGCTTACCGCCAACACGTTGAAGAACGTGCCGCACTCGGAGTCCCACCGAAGCCGCTTGATGATGCTCAAACTGCTGAACTTGTAACTTTATTAAAAAATCCACCAGCAGGCGAAGAAGCATATTTAGTAGATTTGCTTGAAAATCGTGTTCCAGCGGGTGTTGACCAAGCTGCATACGTTAAAGCTGCTTTCTTATCTGCGGTTGCGAAAGGTGAAGCGACTTCTCCACTTGTAACTAAAGAACGCGCAGTTTACTTACTAGGCACGATGCTTGGTGGTTACAACGTAGCTCCTCTTGTTGATCTTTTAGATAATGCTGAGCTTGCTGAATTAGCAGCTGAAGCATTGAAAAAAACACTTCTTGTATTTGATGCATTCCATGATGTAGCAGACAAAGCTAAAGCAGGTAATGTTGCTGCTAAAGCTGTATTGCAATCTTGGGCTGAAGCAGAATGGTTCACAAGCCGTCCTGACGTTCCAGAAGAAATCAAAATCACTGTGTTCAAAGTAACAGGTGAGACGAATACTGATGACTTGTCTCCAGCTCAAGACGCTTGGAGCCGTCCAGATATCCCATTACACGCAAATGCAATGTTGAAAAACGAGCGTGACGGTATCTACCCTGAAAAACCAGGTGAAGTTGGTCCATTAAGCCAAATCAAAGAATTGATCGCGAAAGGCAATCAAGTTGCTTACGTGGGTGACGTTGTTGGTACGGGTTCAAGCCGTAAATCTGCAACTAACTCTGTACTTTGGTTCTTCGGTAACGAACTTCCACACATTCCAAATAAAAAAGATGGTGGTGTGTGCTTAGGTTCTAAGATCGCTCCAATTTTCTTCAATACAATGGAAGATGCAGGTGCATTACCTGTTGAAATCGACGTTGCGAACATGAACATGGGCGACGAAGTTGTATTGAAAATTGATCATGCTGCTGCAAAAGTTACTGCATACAAAGACGGTGCACAAATTGCAGAAGCTGAGCTTAAAACGCCTGTACTTTTAGACGAAGTACGCGCTGGTGGTCGTATTAACCTGATTATTGGTCGTGGTTTAACAGCTAAAGCGCGTGAAGAGTTAGGTCTTGAGCCTTCTACTTTATTCCGTACTCCAGTACAACCTGCTGACACTGGTAAAGGTTTTACACAAGCTCAGAAGATGGTAGGTCGCGCATGTGGTCTTCCTGAAGGTCAAGGTATCCGTCCTGGAACTTACTGTGAACCTAAGATGACCACTGTTGGTTCTCAAGATACAACTGGTCCTATGACGCGTGACGAGTTAAAAGACTTGGCGTGCTTGGGCTTCTCAGCTGACTTAGTGATGCAGTCTTTCTGTCACACTGCTGCGTATCCAAAACCAGTTGACGTAACAACTCACCATACATTACCAGACTTCATCATGAACCGTGGCGGTGTATCTTTACGTCCAGGTGATGGTATTATCCACTCTTGGTTAAACCGTATGTTACTTCCAGATACAGTTGGTACTGGTGGTGACTCACATACTCGTTTCCCAATCGGTATTTCATTCCCAGCGGGTTCTGGTCTGGTTGCGTTCGCAGCTGCAACTGGTGTTATGCCACTTGACATGCCTGAGTCTGTACTTGTTAAGTTCAAAGGTAAAATGCAGCCTGGTATTACTTTACGTGACCTTGTACATGCGATTCCTTACTATGCGATCAAAGCTGGTGACTTAACTGTAGAGAAGAAAGGTAAGAAAAACATCTTCTCTGGTCGTATCTTGGAAATCGACTTATCAGAAATGGAAAATGACTTGACTGTTGAGCAAGCATTTGAACTTTCTGACGCATCTGCTGAGCGTTCTGCTGCTGGCTGTTCAATCACGCTTTCTGAAGAGAAAGTTGCTGAATACCTACGTTCTAACATCACGATGTTGAAGTGGATGATCGCAGAAGGTTATGGCGATGCTCGTACAATAGCGCGCCGTGCTGAAAACATGCAGAAGTGGTTAGATAACCCAAGCCTGTTAAAAGCTGATGCTGATGCAGAATACTTAAAAGTTTACGAAATCGATCTTGCTGACATCAAAGAACCAATTCTTTGCTGCCCGAACGATCCAGATGACGCTAAACTTCTTTCTGAAGTTCAAGGCGACAAAATTGATGAAGTATTCATCGGTTCTTGTATGACAAACATCGGTCACTTCCGTGCTGCAGGTAAATTGCTTGAGCAAGTACCAGGTGGTTCTTTATCAACTCGTCTTTGGATTGCGCCACCAACGCGTATGGATGAGCATCAGTTGATGGAAGAAGGCTTCTATAACATCTATGGTAAATCAGGCGCACGTACTGAAATGCCAGGTTGTTCACTCTGTATGGGTAACCAAGCACGCGTAGCACCGAACACAACATGTGTATCAACTTCTACTCGTAACTTCCCGAACCGTTTAGGTCAAGGTGCAAACGTTTACTTAGCTTCTGCTGAGCTTGCATCTGTAGCTGCGGTACTTGGTAAATTACCAAGTCCAGAAGAATATCAACAGTACGCGTCGCAAATCGACAGCGCTTCTGCTGACATCTACAAATACTTAAACTTCGACAAGATGAGCGAATATACAAAAGAAGCTGATCAAGTTGATACTAAGAAAATCCAAGCTGCTCAGTTAACTTAATTTATTGATAATTAAGTTTTAATGAGTTAAAAATAAGGGCTGAGTAATCAGCCCTTATTTTTTGGATAAATTGTGGATATAAAAACTCAATTATTAAATTTAATAGATCATGTGGTAGAGAGAAATGAAGAAAATATTGTAAAAAATAAAACGAAAGGCGAATATTTTAACCTGATCAAAATAATGGGAATGGCAACAAGTGAAGTACATACACATACTCCAATTATTGCTGACTTACTCAATCCTAAAGGGAGTCATGGTCAAGGAGACATCTTTCTTAAAATATTTGTTGAACGTTTCTCACCGAATTTTGATATAAATACAAAAGTAGTTGTTGAAAGGGAAAAGCGGGAAGGAAAAGATCAATTTGATATTTTAATCAGAAATGATCATCAAATCATGATTATTGAAAATAAGATTTATGCCTCAGATCAAAGTAGGCAATTAAATCGTTATTATTCATATTGCATAGCAAAAAATAAACAACCAATACTGATTTACTTATCTCTGTCTGATGCTCAACCAAGTCAAAAATCATT
Source organism: Acinetobacter junii CIP 64.5 (assembly GCF_000368765.1). GTDB lineage: Bacteria > Pseudomonadota > Gammaproteobacteria > Pseudomonadales > Moraxellaceae > Acinetobacter > Acinetobacter junii. The sequence continues at coordinate 447,738 of NZ_KB849655.1, read as the reverse complement.
AGGTCATATTATCAAGAATGATGATGGTTACTATTTAAATGGTGATCTTGCACAACCAGTCAGTCTTTCGGTACTAAATTATCAAAATGATTTATTAGAGTGGTTAAATGAGATAGAGCAATATTTAAATAATAAGATGAATATCTTGGCTGCTATACAGCAATATAAAAATTTAATTCTACAGATGACGGGAAATATTATGTCCAATAAGAACACAATTAAGGAATTATTACTTTCTGTTGATGCAAAACAGTTTAAAGCTATTTCGGATATTAATCATATATTTCAGAGCCAAGAGTTTCGTGGTGAGTTGTTAGAAAGATTTTTTAGTGTGATTGATACAAATTTTAATCAACATCAAGGATACTCAATTTCACTTGATAGTAAATATAATAGTGTTCGGCATGATTTATCAAAATGCAAAATGTGGTTTAAAAATGTACAAAAATCAAAGCGAATGAGTCGAGATTTTATCGGATGTATTTTTGAGCACGAGTCAGTACCTTTGTTAAAATTTATGATTATTGTTGTCACAGAAGGATTGCATTATGGTGTGGTTTGTGAAGATAGTACTATAAATTTAAAAGATGTTATTGATGATTCTTTATGGTTATCTCAGAGCAATAAAAATAAACTAGAGATGTCTTGGATGAGTAAATCAGTATGTAATATACGTAATTTTGATTCAATAACGCTTGATTTATTGGTTACTCAAGATAATGAAATATTTGATAGTTGGATTTGTGAAATCATTGCTAATTTTAATTTTGTTATTGAAGAATTTAAGCAACTAGATGAAGATTCATGATGGAAATATTAAGATATCACTTTTATTATTTAAAATATTTTGAATATGAGAAGATGCTAAAAGAGAGATCGATCTTTAATACCAAAATGAACCAAAGAGTTGTTTGTGTGGATGCAAAAATTTTCAAGAAGTCAATTTCCAAAAAATTGAATTTTTTAATTTATTTTATATCAAGTAAAATGGAAAAAAGACCCATATAATTATATAGCAAATATTAGGTAGATAAAGTGACACTTACACATGATTTTGTTTTATTGAATAAAAATGAATTCTCTTACGATGACTGTTGTGATCTTATTGGGGGTATTTCTTTCGATGTTTCAATCCATGATGATTTAATTCTATATTTTATGGATTATCTAAAATGGTTACCAACCTATAGTCCTTTATTAAAAAAAAGAATATATGGACTTGATTATCATGCGATGACTATTATGGATGTTGAGGGAGCTACAGAAGCTTTAATTTTATTTTCTAGTCTAGTCAATATTTTAAAGTTATCGCCGAATGTTTTAACGTTAACAGGCATATATACTTTTGTTCAAGTATATGATGATGTGATTGATCCAAATGAGAATGTTGATCGTATTTTACGAGAAACAGCTGGTTATGAAAAAATCATTATGCAAAAGCGTGTAGTAATACAACAATTTGAAATATTGTCAGAGCTTATACAGAAGGTCATTGATTCTAATAATAGTTTATATGTTCTACATTTGGGCATTTAAGTTTAGAGGAACATTCCTATTTGTATAGAATGCTCTTCAATTTTAAATCACCAATAACCCAACACTTTCCACCAAAGTCCGCCAATCACCACAAAGATGATGATATTGACGACACTCATTACAAAACCAGCTTTCCACCATTCACCCAGTGTGGTGTAACCCGAACCAAATACCACAGGCGATGTACCTGTTGCATAATGGGTTAAGGTCATCATGATACTGGAAGCGGCTGCCATCATTAAGGCAAATAGCATCGGTGGCGCACCCAATGCGAGTCCAGCTGTATAAAATGCTGCAAACATGGCTGTGATATGAGCTGTGGTGCTTGCAAACATATAGTGCGCATACAAATAGGCGAGCATTAACAATAGACACGCAGGCATCCAGCCTAGACCTAATGAACCGATACTATTTTCCAAGACACCTGAAAACCAAGTGATTAACCCGAGCTTATTTAAATAACTCGCCATCATCACTAAAGCTGCGAACCAAGTGATGGTATCCCACGCACTTTTTTGTGTCAGGATATCTTCCCAAGTTAAAACACCAGTGAGCAATAACAAAGTCAAACCAATAAATGCTGTGGTAGTTGGATCAACAGCCCAAGCTGAACCCAAGATCACGGCAGGAATACCTGCCCACAACAGCAATAATATTCCGAAAACACCAAGCATAATGATTTCATCTTTACTCACTGCACCCATTTCTTTGAGTTTTGTTTTTGCAAATTGAGCTGCATTAGGAGTTTCCTTCACTTCAGGGGGGGGGTACATCCAGTACATGATCAATGGCATGACGATCAATGCAACTAAACCAGGGAGTAACATTGCAATTGCCCAAGTGCTCCAGCTCAATGAAATTTCACTATTTGTCGCTTTAGCAACAAGATCAACCACCAATGGGTTTGGGGCGGTTGCTGTTATAAACATTGCTGAGGTAATCGGATTGGCTTGATAATTGACGAGAGATAAAAATTTCCCCATACGACCCTCAGTGCCTTTGGCTGGATCAGAGTCATAACTGGTAGAAATTGCACGTACAATCGGATGGATAATTCCTCCACCGCGTGCTGTATTACTTGGCGTTACAGGAGCAAGGATCAATTCAGACAGTACCATACTGTATCCGATACCGATGGTCTTTTTGCCCCAAACAGCGATAAATAAATAGCCTAAGCGAACACCTAATCCAGTTTTCTGCAATCCTTTGGAGATCATGATAGAAATACCGATCAGCCAAATGAGCGGATTAGCAAAACTACTCAAAGCGTCTTTTATAGCATCACTGGGATTGTTGCTAGTGACACCTGTAACGGCAACCAAACTGATAGCAAGTATTGCAATAGCCCCGATCGGCATAGCTTTACCGATAATAGCGGCAATTACACCGATAAACATAGCGAGCAGATGCCATGCCTGAGGGCTAACACCTGACGGCACAGGAATAATGAACCATATGATTAAAGCGATACCAATTGAAATCAAAGTGGGAATAGGTTTAAAGCCCATATAAATTTCTCGTTCTGTTCATGTGTAAGATGGAATTTGTTTTTATAAAAGTGATAGGTTCAAATCATTTTTGAGATATGAACTTGATTAAATGATAATTTATAAGCAAGCAAACTACTGTTGCTGCAAAGTTATTTTTTTATTCTTAGCAATGTGATTTACCGAAATAATTCAGGAAATGCTCAAATAACGTATCCAGTGCTTGATCAACATGATACATTTTTGTCTTGGTTGAGATAACTATAAGTATGGTATGGCAAAGCTTTCAATAAAACGGTTAAGACTTTTTGTTTATAACAATTTACAAAATGATGATCATCAAAGCACCTTTAGTTTGTGCGTAAACTATTTTTTGATTTTTTTAATCGTTGGAAACGTTGCGGCAGTTATTTTGGAGTCAATCACTGAACTGTATTTGGCGTACCAAGTCTATTTTGATATGTTTGAAAATATATCAATCGCACTATTTTCCATCGAGTACGTACTAAGACTTTGGAGTATTGTTGAAAAGGAACCTAGTCTTCCAGCAAGCCAACAGCGTTTGAAATGGATGCGTAGCGGGGGAGCTATTATCGACTTGGTTGCAATCTTACCTGCTTATCTTAATTTCTTCGTGCCAATTGATTTACGCGTGCTGCGAATCTTACGCTTGTTGAGATTACTTAAATTAACCCGCTATTTTGTGTCATTACAGATTTTACTCAGGGTCATCAAGCGTGAAAAAGGATCATTCCAAGCTGTCATTTTTATCTTAGTGATTCTTATCGTGATGGCTGCCTCTGGTATTTATGTAGTCGAAAACAAAGCACAGCCTGAAGCATTTAGTTCAATTCCTCACGCGATGTGGTGGGCAGTCGTTACGCTTACAACAGTAGGGTATGGTGATGTTACGCCTATCACAAATATGGGTAAGTTTTTAGGTGCAATTATTACGATTTTAGGTGTGGGGATTGCAGCTTTACCTGCGGGTATTTTGGCTTCTGGTTTGGCTAATGAACTCAATCAACGAAATCAGCGTCTGGAACAAGAGTTCCGTGAGCTTGTTCAAGCGCATGGTTTTGAGGTAGTTCACAATACGATCGAATTAGAAAAGTTAAGACAGCGAGTAGGATTACCCAAAGAGCAAATGCATGAAATTATTATCCAACTTTTGCGAGAGCATGTTTTAGAAGAACAAGAGCAACAAAACTCAAAGAAACACTATTGTCCTTATTGCGGCGAAAAGCTACCAGAATAAAAAGTTTTATTGTTTGAAATAAACTGACTTAATTGGCTGTTATAGTAAGTGTAAATTTGAACAATTGTTTTGATTTTGTATATGAGTTTACTGACCTTTTTTTCTTTTGTTGTTTATTCGATTGTCACGTCTATAACACCTGGACCCAATAAAATTATGTTGGCAGCATCAGGTTTGAATTTTGGATTTAAGCGAAGTATTCCGCATATTTTAGGCATCGGATTTGGCTTTGGTGTGATGGTTATGCTTGTTGGGTTCGGCATAGGAGCCACACTTGGACAATCTCCTTTGATATATGAAATATTGAAAATAGTTGGGATCGTATATTTACTTTATCTAGCTTATAAAATTTATGGTGCAGGACGAGTAGATGGAGAAGAAAAGCCTGAAAAGCCATTAAGTTTTATGGGGGCTGCCTTATTTCAGTGGGTTAATCCTAAGGCTTGGATTATGGCATTGGGTGCGATTGCAACCTATAGCTCTGTAAATAGCCATTTAGCTGAGTTTGTTTTTATTGGTGCGATTTTCGGATTGGTTAGCATTCCTTGTGTTGGAATCTGGGCCTATATGGGACAACGCTTGCAAAGCATTGTGAATGATCAGAAGAAGGTTCAGTATTTTAATACAGCTATGGCATTATTATTGGTTATCTCTGTGGTATCGCCGATTGTTGAATCATTTAAATTTTTCTTTTCGATCTAAATACAGATTAATATGGACATGAAGAATGTCCTTATAAAAATTAAAGAATTGAGAGGCGACGATGAATCAAAAATTAGTGTTGTTGTTTGCGATGCTCTTTTTAGTTTTGAGTTTAATTATTTCGGGAATTGATCCTTTTGACCGTGGTACATGGTTCATGGAAGTATTACCTGTATTAATTGTCGTTCCACTATTGATTCACACTTATAAAAGATTTCCTCTGACTAATCTTCTCTATGTATTAATTTTTATTCATTGCATGGTATTGATTGTTGGTGGAACGTATACCTATGCACGTGTGCCATTGGGATTTGAAATGGCAGAATGGTTTGGTTTAGATCGAAATCCTTACGATAAAATTGGGCATTTTATGCAAGGTTTTGTTCCAGCAATTGCAGCACGTGAAATTTTGCTGAGAAATGACATCTTAAAGCATGGAAAAATGCTGATTTTTATTGTCATTTCTATTGTGCTTGCGATAAGTGCTAGTTATGAGTTAATAGAATGGGCTGCAGCACTTGCGCTTGGTGAAGGTGCAGAAGAGTTTTTAGGAACACAAGGTTATGAGTGGGATACCCAGTCAGATATGTTTTTCGCCTTGATAGGATCGGTCAGTGCTTTGTTCTTATTGTCTAAATGGCATGACCGACAGTTTTATAAGTTAGTACACTAACGAAAAAATTCGTCAGTCTGTCATTGAAGAATAACAGACTGTTTATTTGCTGAATATTTAGCGTAGGCAAGGGCAATTAATAAAATAATCAAACCGCCTAAACTCAGAACAAAGCCAACCCATATTGGTGCTAGCCAGCCCATATTGTGACTCAATACCCATCCACCTAGAAATGCACCTAAGGCATTTGCCAAATTGAATGCTGAATGATTCAAAGATGCTGCTAAAGTTTGTGCATCACCCGCAATATCCATCAAATGTGTTTGTAAGGCACCGCCTAAACCAATTACGGTGAATCCAATTAAAAATAAAGCAAGGATGGCAGTATAAAGATTTGTCATCATAAAGCTTGCAAATACAAAGGCCAATGCTGAACTTATAAGAATACCAATCATGGTTTTGAATAGGCTTTTGTCAGCCAACCAACCAGCTACTAAGCCTCCGATGACCATGCCTGTTCCCCATATTGCTAAAGCGATTGGCACAATGCTGATATCTGCATGTGTATATTCAGTCAGTATAGGAGACACATAGCTATATACAGAGAACATGCCACCAAAACCAATTGCTCCAACTGCCAAAGTCAGCCACATATTAATGTTTTTTAGCCCAGCTAATTCAGCTTTAATGCTAGCTGTTTTTTGCAAAGGAATATTGGGTACAAATAAACTTACGCCTATCAGTGTAATGAAAGCGATTGTCGCAGAAAATTCAAATCCTGCCTTCCAACCAAACTGTTGTCCTAACCAAGTGGCGCTAGGAACACCGATCACATTCGCAATGGTTAAGCCCATCATAACTTGTGCAATCGCTGTTGCACGACGATATTTACCTGCTAACTCAGCCGCGACTAATGCTGCTACACCAAAGTATGCGCCGTGAGGAAATCCTGCAATAAATCGAGAAATAAGCATTGTATCTGAAGACGTGGCAAATGCAGTGGCAGCATTTGCGAGACCATAAAACAGCATTAGTGATAATAATAAAGTTTTTCTAGGCACTTTAGCACCTAAGATCGCAATGATAGGAGCACCAACCATAACACCTAATGCATAAGCACTGATGAAATAACCTGCATGTGGGACACTGACATGAAGATCAGTTGCAATTTCTTGAATAAGACCCATTACGACAAATTCAGTAGTACCAATACAGAAACTACCAATAGCCAAGGAGAAAATTACAAGAAATAAGGAATATTGTTTTGTTTGATTCAATTCTGAGGGAGATAACATAACATGTTAAGGAAAAAGTGACGCTACTATTATATTCAAGATAGTTGCAAAAATGTGAAAAGGAACGTAAATGAACTCAAGGCATTTGTTGATTCAAAGAAATAGTGTCGTGTGTTCACATGAATTTGACACATGATGTATATGATGTAAGTCGTTTTTTAGACATTTGGAATAGCAGAAATATATAGTGAGGTTAACTCATTAATTTTGTGCTAAGATGAAATAAATTCAATAATGGTTGGTGCTGTGTTAGAGCTTAGACATTTAAAAACACTACTCGCTTTAAGAGAGCATGGCTCTTTAGTTGCCGCAGCGGCAGATTTATGTCTCACTCCATCTGCTATTTCTCATCAGTTAAAAGAATTAGACCATTGGTATGGTGTAGAAGTTGTCAATCGACGTAGCCGTCCTGTGAGTTTTTCTAATGTGGGTGAGCGTCTCCTCAAATTGGCTGATGATGTGTTACCACAAGTTCAAATTGCACAGACGGATATCACTCGAATCGTACATGGGCAAACAGGTCGCATAATTTTTTCTTCTGAATGTCATAGCTGTTTTGATTGGCTCATGCCTTTGTTAAATCAATATCGTCAACAATATCCTGACGTAGATTTAGACTTTGCTGCAGGTTTTGAGTCAAACCCGCATGAACTTCTTCAAAACGCTGAATTTGACTTACTGATCACGGCAGATCCAATTGCGCTAAAGGGTATAGAATACTTTCCAATCTTTGAGTATGAATCACGTCTAGTTTTATCAAATACACATCATTTGGTGAGAGCAGAACATATTACCGTTCAAGATCTGGCAGAAGAGACTTTGATTACCTATCCAGTCGATAAGCATCGTTTGGATATTATGGCTCATCTGTTTTTACCCGCGAATATTTTGCCAAAACACATTCGGACTACTGATTTGACTCAGATGTTAATTCAACTGGTAGCGAGTGGGCGCGGTATTGCAGCTTTGCCTGATTGGGTTGTGAATGAATATGAGCAAAAAGGATGGGTGGTGAGTCGTCGCTTAGATTGTGTTTCACCAAAAGGTTTGAGAAGAACGCTCTATGCGGGTTATCGTACTGACGAAAAAGAGAAAAGCTATTTTGAAGGCTTTTTAAAGCAATTAGAAAAATTCTCACAAAAGCGTGTGATGTATTACGAACGTTAATTTGATCGTTTTAAAGTCTGTGTTATAGATTTGGTACATTTATAACGGCAGGTTATCTGATTGGTTTGAGATATTAGCTCTTACCAATCAATATCGATAATATGCCTGCTGCAATTAGGGGACCAACAGGTACTCCACGTAATAATGCAACACCCGCGACTGTTCCAATCAATAATCCTGCTACAACGTCTGGTTGGTGACTCATCAATTTCACACCTCGCCCACCTAACCACGCCACGAATATGCCAACAGCAATAGCCAAAAGAGATTTGTAACTTAGGAATGATTTTAAAATACTTTCACCACTGAGTTTTCCACTTGCGATTGGGGAAAGAACACCAATGGTTAATACGATAATTCCGATGTTTAAACCATGTTGCTGAATGTAAGGAAAAAGCTGATTGAGCGGAGTGATTTTCACTATGATTAGTACAGCTGTTGCAATCATAACAGCCGTATTTTGACTGAAAACACCAAATCCTAATAAGATCAGCAAAACTAGAAGATTGAAATCGAAGTGTGCAAACATTGGATTGAAAGGTAATAAAACTTGAATTGTAACGCAATTGGCTACAAGTTTGACAGCTTATGTAAACTTCGCTGTTAAAAGGCAGAATCATTCAGAAACACTAAAAAGATTCGCTTCAAGCTCACTATGATTGGCGAAAGTTTTTAGCAGTTGATCTTATTTACATCAGTATTGATTAATCGAACGAAAATTTTAAGGTCATCTTAATCCTTGATTTGGAGATGACCTTATTATTAAGAAGAAAATTATGCAAGTTTTCTAAACGATTCAAATTGATAAGTTGCAATTTGTTCATCCCAGAATTGTTGCCATAAATCACAATATTCTAAACAAATTTGTCGGATATAAGGATAGTCAGATTCTACACAGGCTTGAGCTAGAACAAACCAGAGATCATCTTCATGGTCATCGTCAGCAGCTTCAGCAGTTTCATCTTGTGAAACACCATGTACATAGTAGTAACCACTATCTACATTAAAGCCTACAGCTTTAGTTGCTTGACGCAAGGCAGGACTAAAAAGAATAACTTCTTCTTCTGCAACAGCCAATAACGCTGTTACGGCTTCATAACGATCGAAAGCATATTCAAGATAGTTCTTCACTTGTTGAGCAATAATCGAGGGCTGATAATTGTTGCGCTCTGCTTGTGTTAATTCGAAATCATCGAGTACATCTTCAAATAAAGGATAATGTGCATAATCAGGATTACCAGCATAGTATCCATTGATATCTAAGGCCGGACGATAGCCATACTCATCTAAGACATTGAGGTTGAGTAAGAAGCGGGCATACATCTTTGAACCTGATTTCAGGCGAGGTTCGAGTTGTTTGGTTTGGAATTGAGCCATCAATAAAGCATCTGTAAATACTTGCACTATGGCATGTCGGTATTCTAGATGAATATGCTTTAAGGTTTCTTTATCAATTGAGCCATCATTTAATAGCTGAATTGCAGGGTGTTTAGACACAGGATGTTGTGAAATCTCTTCGCGCAAAGTTTTGAGAAACTGTACGTTTTTACTCCATAAATCCTCAGAAATACTATTTTTCATTCCGTCTATAGCTTTCTGTCTTGGGTTATCAAAATCTTCAAATTTTTTTGGCATAGTCTTCTACTCAATGAATTAATATTATTGCTTTTTCCAATTATATATTGCCGATTTCTTTTGGTCGCTTATAAATATATCTTTTAGTTCAACCAAAAATCTTTTTATTGGATTAATAAAATATAAGACGATTTTTTTTTGAAAGCAATTGATTCTCGTTTTTGAAAATTAAGAGATGTACTTAAATAGCTAATTTATTATTGTAAAAAAGTGATTTAATGCACACAATAATGACTGTTTTATTTATAAGAAAAATTTTTTTACAAATTATCTTGTGTATTCCTACTTTTTTGCTTAACTTAATCATGAGTTGTTTAAGAAAAGTTTCCATATTTTCGATAATGCTCTTAAAATAATATGAATAAGCATAGTAGCCAGAATTATCCAGCATTTACTATGTCTAAATAATACATTAAGTTTTTTGATAAAATTCTAAAGGATAATAAAATGTCAAAAAAAGAAGATATTATTACAACGGCACTGAATTTATTTAACCGTCATAACTATAGTTCTATAGGGATTGATCGAATTATCAGTGAGTCAGGCGTCGCTAAGATGACTTTCTACAAGTATTTCCCATCTAAAGAGAGTCTAATCGAAGAGTGTTTATCTAGAAGAAATAAAAGCATTCAGCAAGCGATTGAGCAACAATTAAATCAGATTGATGAGGGTAATTATTTAGGAAAAATTAAAGCAGTATATTTTTGGCATGTGTCATGGTTTAACTCGGATGATTTCCATGGTTGTATGTTTCAAAAGGCTTCATTGGAAATTTTACAACAATACCCATCTATTATTGGTCCAATTGTCGACTATAGAAATTGGTTAATGAATTTAGTTGAAGATCTATTTGAAAAGGCAAAAGTATTTCAACCTCATGTGTTAACTACGATGTATATCAATATTCTTGATGGGATGACGACACTTGCAAAGGTAAATCAAGATCATGTTCAAATTGAAGAGTGTTGGTATTATATTGAGCGATTAATTTCTTTAGAAGCTGCTTAATAAATAGTTTTATTGCTCTAAATAATATTATTAAAGATCACTAAATAAGCTATTAATAAGATTTAATAATAAAAAAGCCGGGGATATCTTCCTCGGCTTTTTTATTAATGCATAGGTATTATTTTTCTACGAAAGCACGTTCGATTACATAATCACCCATTACACCCATACGTGGTGATTCAACGAGACCATGTTCATCTAAAAGTGCAGCTACATCTTTCAAGAAAGCAGGGCTACCACATAACATTGCACGGTCAGTTTCACGATTGAAACGTGGCAAACCAATTTTTTCAAATAATTGACCTGTTTCAATAGCAGTAGTCACACGACCTTGTGTATGGAATGGTTCACGTGTAACTGTAGGGTAATATACGAGTTTATCTTTGATTCCTAGCTCTTCGAAAAATTCATGATTTGGAAGCTCATTAAGAATCAAATCTTGATATGCAAGTTCAGAAATATAACGTGTACCGTGTACAACGATCACTTTCTCAAACTTTTCATAAGTTTCAGGATCACGAATAAGTGAAAGGAAAGGTGCTAAACCAGTACCAGAAGATAAAAGGTATAAATTTTTACCAGGCAATAAATCATCATGTACTAAAGTACCTGTTGGTTTTTTTGAAATAAGGATTTCGTCACCAACCTGAACTTTTTGTAAAATAGAAGTTAAAGGACCATCAGGTACTTTAATCGAGAAGAATTCTAATTCTTCTTCATAATTCGCACTCGCAATCGAATAAGCACGCATTAAAGGCTTACCATTCACTTCAAGTCCGATCATCACAAACTGACCATTTTTAAAACGTAAGCTTGTGTCGCGTGTAGTTTTAAAACTGAAAAGCGTGTCATTCCAGTGGTGAACATGAGTAATGCGTTCAACGTTAAAAGCAGCCATTAAAGGTCTCGATCACAGTTAAAAGAAACAGATTGCTATTCTAATCTAAAATCATTCTCTATAAACTGAATATATTTAATTGTCTTTATAAGAAAAAGTGATGAATCCCGTTGTTACAATTCCGATCATTGGTTATATGCATTCACCTTATTGTGAAAAATTTGGCATTCCACGACAACCAAATTTGGTTCAGGTGGAGTCATATCTCGAAATGATCGAGCCTTATAACGATATATTGGCTTTTGAAGGGATAGATGAATTTAGTCATTTATGGCTACTTTGGCAGTTCCATGACAATAAGCATCAAGCAAACAACACTGATGCTGGACATAAATTTCGAGCACAAGTTCGACCACCTAGATTAGGTGGTAATCAAAAAATTGGTGTTTTTGCCACAAGAAGTATGTACAGACCATCTCCGATTGGACTATCTGTAGTGCAATTCTTGCGTATTGAAAAGTTATCAAATCGTGTTCGAATTTATGTTACAGGTGCTGATTTGCTAGATGGTACGCCGATTGTAGACATTAAACCTTATATTCAATATTCGGATTCTATTGCAAATGCATTAAGTGGATATGCTCAAGAAGAGCCTCAGCGTAAGCAAGTTATTTGGAGTGAGATGGCATTGCATCAACGACAACAATTTATCCAAAAAGACCAAATACCTATTCGCATATTTAATGAAATGGAGCAAGTATTGGCTTTAGACCCAAGACCTGCATATCATGAGGATGCTGAACGGATTTATAAAATGAAGTTTTCCCAATTCGATGTAAATTTCAAAGTTATAGCGAATACCATCGAAATTGTCAAACTTTAATGTCAGCTTTTACTATTATATTTATCAGCGGGATACCCAAACTAAAATAACTAAAATAGCCATATGAAGAATCTGTGCTGGAACGAATGCAAGTGCGTATTTATAACCGCCTGTAAGCCCAGCATTAATACTTTTTGACATCGCGTGGGCACATAGACCAACCATTAAAGCAATTAGCAATGGTGTTGCCTGAGCCGTATTTGGATCGCCTTGGACGACTATTGCGGCAATTGCCGCATGAATTTCAAATAAAGAGGCGATGAATGTTCCAATAATAAGTCCGCTATTACCTAACCATAAATTTAAGCCATAGACGGCTGCTTGTATGGTGGATAATGCTACTGTAATGACAATCGCATTTTTAAAACTAAACATACGACTTTCATCAGTTTTTTGACTTAGCTCATTTTTAGTAGATTTACGCAACAGATAAATAGACCATGCAAATAGTAATAAGGTCGAAATTAAACTAGGTATTAAAAGAAGCTCTAACCATGCCATGCTGATACTAGCGACGATAATCAGCATTTGAACTAAAGTTGCAACGCAAGACATCAGCGCAGCACCTGCATTGATTTTAGGGTCGGCATGATTATTACGAACTTCCATACCTAAGTTTGCGACAGTTGCAGTACTTGATACAAAGCCTGAAGCTAAGGAGGAAAAAACGATCGCATTTCTAGAAGATAACAAGCGTTTGGCAAAATGAGCTAACGCTTGAACCAATAAAATCAAGCTGAGTAACTTGAGAATCGTATAAGGATTTAAAACGGGTCCCCAATACGCTTTATCAGGTGCTAAAGGTAATCCAATAAGAATAAGTGCCAGTAATAAAACACCATCCCTTAATTCAGTCTCGCTAATCCATTGATTAGCCAATCCATGTAATGTTTCTTTGGCAAAGAGCAGTATGGTCAAAGTGACAGCAAGACCTGCCGCTAAATTGATATTCCAAATACATACTGCACCTATAAAATAGGTCATGATAAAGGCAAGTTCTGTTGTAACCCCTGGATCATCTTGTTGATTACGTAGCGACGCAATACTAATTGCACCGACTAGAATTGCCCCCGTGATTCCAATTTCTAAGTTAAATAAAAAACACAACGTACCTAAAAGTGAGGTGATTGCAAAAGTTCGAAAACCTGCAAATGTTTTAGTTTTATGTCTACTTTTACTGCGTTCACGTTCTAAACCAATCAATAATCCACAGCCCAAAGACACTGCAAAAATCATCATAAGTTGGCTGAATGATGTATTTTGTATCGAATAATTCATGAGTTCAGCCATAGTTTATCTCTGTTGTTATATGTTCATCATGCAGCATTGATATGGAAGGATGAAACATTTCAAATATTTAATAGTTTCTAAAACTTATATCACAATTTTACAAAGTTTATAGTCAAATTATTGAACTTATGTCTATGTTTTCAAGGCGTATTTACTGAGTTGGAATCTACAAAATGATCTGACAGATTCTGCTGGTTCTCTGTTATATTATAGATATTAGTTGGGGTATAACAATGACGTTTAACTTTGAAATCGATATTTTTTGGTGTTTAGAACAATTACAAAAAGACGGAAGAATTAATGAGCGTGATAAATTATTGGTACAAACTACACATCGCCAAAAAGAACAATTGAAATGGCATCCTCTTCAATGGATAGCAAACTTTAATTTAAAAGACCAGCTAAATGCTGGGCAAACCTTAACACTAAATCGCTTATGTCTATGGTTGGCTGAAAAGTCTCAAGTTCCTTTATTTGTTATTGATCCATTAAAAGCTGATGTAGCAGTTTTAACTGGGGTTATGTCGCAGGAGTTTGCTGTACGGAACCATATTCTTGCCGTTGAAGTACACGCAGATCGTATTCTGATTGGTACGGATCAACCATTTTCTTTGGAGTGGAAAAATAATTTAGAGAGGAGCCTCAGCCCTAAAAAAGTTGAACCCGTTCTCCTCAATCCTGAACAGCTTCGTCGCTATTTGGTTGAGTATTATCAAGTCAGTCGAGCTGTAAATTCCTCTCAAAACTCTAGTCCTTTCGATCGAGATAATAAGGGTGTTGAAGCTCTATTACAGCTTGGTGATACCCAAAATCCTGATGCTAATGATCAGCACATTGTTAAATTGGTGGATTGGGTGTTGCAATTTGCTTTCGAGCAAGGTGCTAGCGATATCCATCTAGAACCTCGCAAGGAAAAGGGTAAGGTACGTTTTCGTATCGATGGTGTATTACATACAATTTATAATATGCCTGCAAATACTCTCACAGCCGTGATTTCACGGATTAAAATTCTTGGTCGAATGAATGTCGCTGAAAAACGTAAACCACAAGATGGTCGTTTGAAAACACGAACACCTAAAGGACAAGAAACAGAGTTACGTTTATCAACTTTGCCTACAGCATTTGGTGAAAAGTTGGTAATGCGTATTTTTGATCCTGAGGTCTTGGTTAGAAGTTTTCAACAACTGGGATTCGAAGGACATTTGTTACATAGTTGGCAGCAATTAACGCAACATAGTCATGGGATTATTTTAGTAACAGGTCCAACAGGCTCTGGTAAAACCACAACTTTATATTCCTCATTGAAGCAGTTAGCTACTGAACAAGTGAATGTATGTACGATTGAAGATCCAATCGAAATGTTGGAGCCAAGTTTTAACCAAATGCAGGTTAATCCAACGATTGAATTGGGATTCGCAGATGGTGTACGAGCTTTGATGCGTCAAGATCCTGATATCATCATGGTGGGTGAGATTCGTGATCACGATACTGCAAATATGGCAATTCAAGCCGCACTCACAGGACATTTGGTATTATCAACTTTACATACCAATGATGCACCTTCAAGTTTAACTCGTCTGCATGATTTGGGTGTTCAACCATTTTTAACAGCTGCAACCATTCTTGGTGTGTTGGCGCAACGCTTGGTCCGTCGTTTATGTCCGCAATGTAAACAAGAAACCTCAATGAATGAACAAGAGTGGGAACACCTGACTTTTGATTACATTATGGAAATGCCTGAAACGATGTATAAGGCGGTTGGATGTGAAACCTGTCGTCATACAGGTTACAAAGGTCGTGTAGGAATTTATGAGTTTATGCCAGTGAGTCTAGAACTCAAATCTTTGATTAGTGCACATGGAACTTTGAATGATTTAAAAGTACAGGCAAAAAAAGAGGGTGTTGAACCTTTGAGAATTGCAGGTGCACGTAAAGTGATTGAAGGCGTAACAACTTTGGAAGAAGTACTCCGTGTCGTACCATTGAGTTAAGCAAAATAGAAATCTTAAGATTCACCTCATCTAGCTTTGTTTAAATAGCTTTATCAAAAGTGAATACATAAACAAGGGTAAATAGATGAATATGTTCTCTAAAACTGCTGTAATTTCAGGCTTAGTTGCTACAACAACATTTGCTTTAGCGAACACGGGTGCAGTTAATCAACAGGCTTTAGCACCAACACAAACGACATCAGTTAAACAAGCTTTGACACTTAAAGATGATTCACCTGTTATGCTTAAAGGTTATATTGTGAAAGCAACCGGTGATGAAAAATACCAGTTTAGTGACCAAACAGGTTCTATGACTGTCGATATTGATGATGATTTATGGAAAGGTAAACCAGTATCTGCTAAAACTCCTGTGACTTTGATCGGTGAGATTGATATCGATTATAAGCCTATGAAACGTGTTGAAGTTGATGTCGATCAAGTGCAGTTTTAACTGATTGAATTAAACAAGCCATATGAGAAATCATGTGGCTTTTTGCTAGTTTGATCTTTTCAAGGCATCATAGATTGTAATCATTCATTATGAGAACCTTATTATGCGAATTTTATTAGCAGAAGATGATGCTTCTCAGGCTGAAAGTATTAAAGACTGGCTGGAAATGGATGGTTATAGTGTTGATTGGGTTGAACGAGGCGACCACGCTATCTTGGCAGTAAAACAGCATCACTATGATTGTATTTTGCTGGACAGAGGTTTACCTAATGCATCAGGTGATGACATTCTGAAGCGTATTCGTGAACAACATTTGTTGATTCCAGTGATTTTTATCACTGCAAAGGACCATATTCATGATCGTGTGGAGGGATTAGATTTAGGAGCAAACGACTATTTAGTTAAGCCTTTTAACTTAGAGGAACTTTCTGCAAGAATCCGCGCACAACTAAGACAATCTCAGAAGCAGAAAGGAGCATATCTTTGTTTTGCTGATTTAAAACTCGATCCTAATGCGAAGACCGTTTTGAAAGCAGGTGAAACGGTAAATTTAACTGCTAAAGAGTTTCAAATTTTATATAAGTTAATGCAAAATCCAAATCATATTGTCACCCGTGAGCAACTCGAAGAATCATTATATGCTTGGGGAGAGGAGATTGAGAGTAATGCGATAGAGGTCTTCATATATCAAATTCGAAAAAAAATTGGTAGCCAACTAATCAAAACTATTCGTGGTTTAGGTTACAGAATGAACTTGGGTTGAACCAATGAAAACCGTCTCATTGCAAAATCAATTAATTAAGACCTCTTTAATCAGCTCAGTCATGGTAGGCAGCTTAGCGCTACTCATATTTGTAATTGTCTCTGTTTACCAAACCATGCATGTGCAAGATGAAATCATGGATGAGATATCAGATATGCTGCTTCTTTCTGACCTAACCACCAGCTCAGGGAAGCAAATTGATGAGTTAAGTGAACAATTTGATATTCAATACAGATTGAAAAATTCACAACTTGTTTTAACACAATCAGAAGGTTTTCCATTAGATCAAGAACCTCACATTTTTCCTAATGATCATCATCAGTACGGATTCTTTTGGCAGAATCATCAATTGTGGCGGAGTTATGTTGCGAAAGATCATCAAGCAAATATGAATGTATTGGTGATACAACCGTTAGAGGAAAGATTCGAGGAGTTATTGCATAGTTTTGCAGCTTACTTTTTGATTCTGCTTATGGTGTGGTCATTACAATGGATGATCTTATATTTTTTAATTAAGCGACAGTTTAAAGTAGTACATCAACTTTCTAAGCAAATTTCAGCAAAAAATGCAGAAGACTTAAGTCCCATTAAGTTTGCTGAATTTGAGGTGAAAGAATTACAACCAATCTTAGCTCAATTGAATTATTTGCTTAAACGTTTAGATAATTCATTAAAAGCAGAACAACGCTTTACTGCTGATGCTTCCCATGAGCTAAGATCACCGCTCTCTGCGATTCAGTTGCGCCTACAATTATTACAACGAAAATATCCAGAACGTGCAAAAGAGCTAGATAGCATGCAATTAGATGTCTCTCGTGGAATTCAAACACTGGAAAATTTACTTTTACTCGCGCGTTTAGATCCTGAACATCCAGAACATTTGCCAAAGACATATTTTGATTTAAATGAGATGGTGAAACTTCTTTTATCTGACTTTTCAACTGCGATCGAAACAAAAAATTTGGAAATTGTTTATCAAAATATCTTAAGTGATAAGAAGTTAGATATTTTTGCTAATGAACAATTAATTTATACCTGCCTGCGAAATATTTTAGATAATGCAATTCGATATTCAGAAGTGAATCATCTAATTCATATAAAACTCGATGATGATTCAGATTACATTAATTTAACAATCGAAAATCAAGGTGCTGGACTCGATACAGAAGTGTTAGAACGTTTAGGTGAGCGATTCTTTAGGGTGTTGGGAACGAAAACACAAGGTTCAGGTTTAGGGTTATCAATTTGTAAAAAAATAATAGAACTTCATCGTGGTAGGATCACTTTTGCACAATCATCAATTGGTGGATTAAAGGTACAAATACAATTGCCTAAAACTATTTAACGAACAAAAAGAGCAGTACGCGCTGACATACTGCTATTCCCACGTTTATTGTTCTTATACGTTTATTCTTCTATTAATCTTATTTAGTTAAAATTAATCGATTGTTACGAGTAAGGCGTAGGCGATACTCTTCACCTGCATGCATGATACGAATTTCACGTCCTAAGGCAAACAAGTTGTTTGAATGTAACATTGGCAAAGATTGAGCTGAATCTGTACTGCGAGTAAAAAGATTAAAAGGTGCGTTCATTTGTTATGCTCCGTGGTGTGTTTTTTAATGTTTTAAATGATAATCATTATCGAATAGGCCTGTCAATGCAAATTTCATTATTTTACAAAATGATCAAATTATTTATTCTTTGACATGTGAATTGGGTTACAAACTCATTAGAATGAATTTTAAAATATCAAGGATTTTAGATGGTTATGGCAAAAGCTACTGTTGATGTTGCAATCGCAATTCTATTACATAAATCTAAAGTGCTAGTTGGATGGCGACAAGCAAACCAACATCAAGGTAATAAGCATGAATTTCCTGGTGGGAAAATTGAGGAAGGTGAAACACCTGAGCAAGCTTGCCGCAGAGAGGTCTATGAGGAGGTAGGAATCGGATTAAAGGAGTGGCATCAGTTCGATGTTATTCGACATGAATATGAAGATATTATTGTTACTTTACATCTATTCCATACGTATGTTCCTGATGAGCTTTTAAGTTTAATCCATCAACCATGGTCTTGGTTTAGTAGAGATCAACTTGCGGACTTAAACTTTCCAAAAGCAAATTCAACGATTATAGAGCGATTGATCTGGTCTCACTTGATCAAAATTAGTGATCAAGTTGATGAATTACCGAAAACTAATTCACAAATGTATTTACGTATAGAAACTAAAGACATTGAAAAACTTCAACAGCAATTAATTAAATTGTCTGAACAGCAATTATTGAAGCTGATTGTTAATGTGGATGTTTGGCAACAATTAAATACAGTGTTGCAAGAAAAAATTAAAACAGTCCACCTTAAACAATCTCAGTTAATGCAACTGAAAAAGGGTGATTTGGTTGTAGCTAAACGTTATATCGCTGCTTGCCATGATGCTGTTTCAGTACAACATGCGCATCAGATTGGGTGTGATGCGATTTTTTTAAGCCCTGTAAATCCGACAGCAACTCATCCAAATAGCAAAGTACTTGGTTGGGACGGATTTGCAGCATTAGCTCAAAATAGTGATATTCCAGTTTTTGCTCTAGGAGGCGTTGCGCCAGCAGATTTAGAACAAGCCCAAAAACACAATGCTTATGGGCTTGCTGGAATACGACAATTCAGTTCAATTTAACCAATTAAAGAGCTTGAATTGCTCGACGTGCTTCTTGAGCTTTGACAGGATGATTTCGTGCTTCGCTGGCTTTAAGTACGATCATCCAGAGTTGTTTTTTCATTGAGTTGCTTTGTGCATAACTTAACCCACGACGTGCTAAAGCTTCAGCATTTGCATACTGTTTGCGTTGATCTGCAATTAAGGCTAGATAAAGGTAAGTTTCAGACGCTTGAGGTGCAATACGCTGAGCCTGCAAAGCATATCGTTCAGCTTCAGCGAGTTGCTTCTGTTTATATGCCGCTTGAGTCTTCTGCATTAATGTTCTAAATGCAGGTAACTGACTCCCGTCATTAAATTTCTGCTGTACTTTTTGTTGTGGTACAACAACCTCCACATTTTTACGTTTTATTTCTTTTTGCTCATAAGGTGTAATTTTTACACCCGAAGAAGGTGGTGTAACCTTCTTCTTTTGAGTTGTGGTGGTTGGTGGCTGATTCGTCGGTTTTGAAGTGCTCTTTTCAGGTGTTAGGGTACAGCCACCCATAACTAACATAGCAGTAAGTAATGTTACTTTTTTCATCATTTCAAATCATTCCTTTGAGTTTAATTCTCGCCGTTGTAGCTACCGCTAGAAATAATTCTTGTAGAGGAGTGATTTGATAAATCATTGTCCATTTCTGTTTCACTTTCTCGAATGTAGTTACTAATACCATCGCTTTCATTGCCTTGATTGTCTTCAGTCGATGGGTTGTAAGTCGGTTCAACTTCATAGTGCGATAAACCACAAGTAGTAGCTCGACGGGGAACTGTTTGGCGAAGCAAAGGAATATACATTGCACCATCACAACCTTGAGCAGATAAATCACCGCTAGCACTATCAATCCATTGCCATTGAACATTATCTGTTTGACGTAAATTCACGGGTTCTTGGCGAAGTTGCTTCATGACATTCGTCCAAACAGGTAAAGCGCCTGATGAACCTGTTAAACCTGTTATTTTGTTGTCGTCTAAACCTAACCAAACTACCGCAACATGATTACCAGAATATCCTGCGAACCAAGAGTCACGCGTATCATTTGTTGTGCCTGACTTACCAGCTAAATTTAGAGACTCAGGTAAACTGCTATATGCTGAACGACCTGTACCTGAACGCATTACTTGTTGTAAACCATAATTCAAAATATATGCCGCAGCAGGGTCAATCGTTTGTTGTACGTTTAGACCATATCGTTCTAATAAACGACCTTTAGCATCAACAACAGTGCGTATTGTGCGAGGTGGATATTTGAAACCACCAGTAGCGAAGTTTCCATAAATACTTAATACCTCCATCGGTGACATATTGACTGCACCTAGATAGATTGAAGGATAAGCTGGAATGTCTGAAGTTACTCCAAATTGCTTTAATTTATTACTAAAGGTTGATAAGCCAAACTCATTGGCAAGACGTACTGTAGATAAGTTGTATGAATTTGCTAATGCCTGTTGCATTGGTACTACGCCATGTTCGCCACCACTATAGTTTTTAGGCGTCCAACTTTTATCTCCATCAATAGGGATATTGACAGCAGTATCTTCAATAGGGGTAGCCCATGTGTAGCGACCAGATTCTATTGCATTCAAATAGATAATTGGTTTGAGTAATGACCCAACCTGACGTTTAGCATCAAGTGCGCGGTTAAATCCAGTAAAATCTTGAGTAGAACCAACAGCTGCGATTAACTCACCATTTTCAGGATGGGCAACAAGAACAGCACCTTGAAGGTTCTTTAAACGAGAAGGGTTGCTACCTGCTAAGCGTTCTACAGAGCTTTTAAAAGCACTTTGAACTTGAGTTTGAGCTATTGGATCAAGTGTCGTAAAGATTTTTAAGCCTTGATTGGTAATATCATTTTCTTGATATTCTGTGCGTAGTTGGCGACGAACAATATCAAGAAAATCTGGGAATTTAGCAGGGCCTAAAGTTGGTTTACTTACAACATTTAAAGGACGTGCAATTTCATCTTGATATTCAGCTTCTGTTAAATAGCCCATGACCAACATGTTATTTAATACGATGTCACGACGTTTTTTAGCTGATTCTGGATTGCGCCAAGGATTGTATAATGATGGACCTTGAACCAAGCCTACTAGGAATGCTTGCTGAGAAATATTAAGTTCACGTAATGGTAAACCAAAATAAAATTGTGAAGCTAAACCGTAACCATTAATTGAGTAGTTGCCATTTTGTCCAAGATTAACTTCATTTAGATACGCTTCAAGAATTTCATCTTTGCTGTAATGAAGTTCAATCAATAAAGCCATTAACGCTTCATTTACTTTCCTTTTGAGCGTTTTTTCAGGAGAAAGGTAGAAGTTCTTGACCAATTGTTGTGTTAGTGTTGAACCACCTTGTCGTTTTCCGCCAGTTGCGTTACTCACTAAAGCACGAGCTGTACCACGAATCGAGACACCATGATGTTGATAAAAATTTCGATCCTCTGTTGAAATGAGTGCTTCGATCAACGGTTTCGGTACTTTATTCAATTTTATGAGTACGCGATCTTCATTATGCTGAGGGTAAATACCACCAATCAATAAAGGCTCTAAACGAGCAACACCCGTATTTGATGGTTTAGTTGATCTAATTTCACTCACTTGACCGTCGATAAATGCAACTTCAAGCACTTGCTCTGGTTCAGTTGTATCACCGTAATCAAAACCACGAGTGTGGACATACATTTGATTACCTTGAATAACATAGCTTCCAGATTTATCGTAATTAGAAGTGTTTTTATAGCCCAAGAGTTTCAACTCTTGAGTAAAATTCTCTTGAGTAATCGGCGCGTTCGCATAGATTTCTAAAGGACGAGCAAATACTTTGGCAGGAATATCCCAACGCTGCCCCTCAAACTTATTGCGGATAATATTATCTAAACGGATCAAATAGATACTAAAAGCAATAAATACACCGATCACTAAAATTGAAAAAATTAGTGCTAGAAAACCGATACCACGTTCACACTTCATAGATTTGCGATAAAACCAAAACAATGAGGGTAATGATGCGATAGCTTATAAGCAATTTGCAATCATAAAACTGTCAATAAATAGCAACATGAAATAAAAACTTTAAGAAAGTGTTGACATTATTCGTATAAAAAAACAACGGATATACATTTTTATACTTTTTAATCAATCATCAACGAAATTTGCACTGTTAATGATATGATAGGCAGGAATCGCGACGGAGCTGAATTATTCGTGCAAATTTCACATAAATCCTTTCGAAATATTGGTCTAATTGGGCGACCAGACAAGTATTCTGTTGTAGAAACGTTATGTTTAATCCATGATCATTTGATCACTTTAGGTTTAAACCCTGTATTCGACCAAGAAACTGCACAACTCGTTCCGTATAGTCATGGACAAACGGTTAGCCGAAATTTACTTGGTGAAGTTGTAGATCTTGTGATTGTTGTAGGAGGGGATGGTTCTTTACTCCATGCAGCACGTGCTTTAGTTCGTTACAACACACCAGTGATTGGGATTAACCGAGGTCGATTAGGATTTTTAACCGATATCAAACCTGCTGAAGCAATTTTTAAACTTGATCAAGTTTTGCAAGGACATTTTCAGTTAGATCGCCGTTTCTTATTAGAAATGGAGGTAAGAACTAACAATGAAACGATTTATGATGCAATTGCATTAAATGATGTAGTTTTGCACTCAGGAAAATCAGTTCATATGATTGATTTTGAGCTGAGCATCGATGGTCAGTATGTTTATCGACAACATAGTGATGGTTTAATTGTTTCAACGCCAACAGGTTCAACAGCATATGCTTTATCTGGTGGTGGACCTATTTTACATCCGAGCATGGATGCGATCGCTTTAGTTCCGATGCACCCACATACGCTTTCATCAAGACCAATCGTCGTTGGTGGGCACAGTGAAGTTAAAATTACGATACGAGAAAATCGCGTATTACCGATGGTGAGCGCAGATGGACAACACAGTGTGGCATTAAATGTTGGCGACACAGTGCATATTCGTAAACATCCGTTTAAACTAAGCTTATTACATCCACCTGGTTATGATTTTTATATGGCTTGCCGTACTAAACTGGGTTGGAATCAAGATTTTGAATCTTTTCAACAGGATGAATCATGAATATTGAACAAATGCTCGCTATTTTAAATCCTGAAATCGTTGAGCGTCTTAAAACAGCTGTTGAAATTGGTAAATGGCCAAATGGTATTGCATTGACTAAAGAGCAGCGCGAGATTTGTATGCAAGCTGTATACGCTTGGGAAATGGAAAATTTACCTGAAGAACAGCGTAGCGGTTATATCGATCGTGGTACAAAAGAAGAAGGTGAGGAATGTGATGATGATCATCCTAAGAATGAGCCTGAATTTAAACCTATTCGTTTCGTTTAAGAAAAATTGAATTAAAAATGCCCTAGATTGCTAGGGCTTTTTTATTGTTATTACTAGTTTAAAATTCAATTATCAGAATTTAGTCTGCTAAATTGTGGTTATAGATACCAAAAGACTTATTAGAAACTATATTTCAACAAAGAATAACGATAGCTATACAAATTAGACAAACCGTTCTGTTTTGTTTATGATCGCCGAAATTTGAGTGATTTTTAATAACAAGAGATGTTAGATCATATATTTCATGTCTTAGAAAGCCTAGGTATAACTTCACAAAAACGTGCCTTACATATTCAATTTTCTAATCAATATTTAAATTCCCAAGTCTTTTTACAACGCATTGATGGTGAACATCGAATCAATGATGGGCTAATCGCTGAGCTACTATGCTTGTCAACTAATGTAATGATTCCATTAAAACAATTTATTGGTTGTCTTGTTGCGATTGATCAGGTGACTGATGCAGGAAAATTATTTCGTACTACAGGGATAATTACCCAAGCACTTCAAGGGCAATCTGATGGAAGTCTCACACTCTATAAACTCACCCTAGAAGACCCAACTGCATTGTGGAAAAAACGCCGCAATAGCCGTGTATTTATGAATAAAACTGCGATTGATGTAGTGGAAATCTTATTTAAAGAATGGCAACAAAAAAGTCCTTTGTTTGCATCAACACTAGTGCTTGATCTCAATGGGTTAAATCAAGAATATGATGTCCGTCCGTTTGTTATGCAACACAATGAAACGGATTATGACTTTCTAACTCGGTTGTTACGTAGTGAAGGTATCAATTGGCTTGTTGATGAAGTAGAACTTATTGTTACAAATAACTTGAGCCCAATCCAAGCCCAAAAGTTACGATTAATTGATGATAATAGTCATTACCAAGCCTTAGATAGAGGGTCAATTCGTTACCATCGTAGTAGTGCAACAGAACAATACGATAGCATGACCAGCCTTATCGCTGAACGTTCTCTACAACCGACAGCGGTACATATTCAACGCTGGCAAGCCGATGCTCTTGAACAAGAACAAGGTGCAGGTAGTGTTCAAAGTACACATCAACACAGTAATCAATATAATAATGCCAGCCTACAATTAGAAGATGCATGGCATTTCAGTCCTGCATGGATTCAAGATTTGAATGGTGAAGATGGAGCTACAACCTCAGGTAATTCACAAATAGAGAAATTCAACCAAAACTTAGGACAGTACCATAACCTAAAATCTAAATACTTTACGGCAAAGACGACTGTACGCGATACACAAATTGGATACTGGTTTGCATTAGTTGATCACCCTGAAATCGACCAACATATCAGTTCAGACAAAGAATTTCTAATTACAGGTAAAAACTTTTATAACCAAAACAATTTACCCAAAGAACTAAATCAACAAATCGAGCAATTACTTGAACAAAGTCGTTGGAAAAGCTCTATTACTAAGATAAATACAGAAGAGCGGCAAGGAAATACACTGTCTTTACAACGACGAAGTATTAAAACTGTGCCCGAATATCATCCACTACAACATCGCCCAGCAGTATCACCACAACGTGCTCAAGTAGTAGGGCCGAGTGGAGATGAAATCCATGTTGATGAATGGGGACGTATAAAAGTTCGTTTTCTATTTACTAGACAAGAAGACCATAATCATGATGGTGGTGCTGGTGCCAATCATAATGACACCGATTCAGCATGGGTAGATGTACTAACCCCTTGGGCTGGTGAAGGTTATGGAGCTCGGTTCTTACCACGTATTGATGAAATCGTAGTTATTGATTTTTTTGATGGCAATATTGATCGCCCTTTTGTAGTGGGAAGAATCCACGAAGCACAACGCTATCCAACAAAATTTGATAATGCAGGTCAGTTACCTGATACCAAGAAATTATCAGGGATTAAATCCAAAGAATATCAAGGTGAAGGTTTTAACCAACTACGTTTTGATGATACTACAGGACAGATCAGTGCTCAGTTACAAAGTAGTCACGGCATAAGTCAACTTAACCTAGGTAAGTTGAGTCATCCGAAAAATCAGGCAGAAAGTGAAGAGCGTGGTGAAGGTTTTGAATTACGTACTGATCAATGTGGTGCGCTTAGAGCTGGCGAGGGTCTGCTCATCACAACTCATTCTCAAGACCAAGCAGAAGGTGAACACCTTGATGCTCAATCAGCTAAACAACAATTTGAAGTTAATCAAAATAATGCAAAAGCTTTAAGTGAAGTCGCAAAGAATCAACAAACCGATGAAATAGAATCAGTTGAACAATTGAAAGCGTTTGCTAGTCAGATTGAAGAAAAAATTGCCAAATTTAATAAAGCTTTATTGCTACTGAGCTCGCCTGCAGGAATTGGTTTGAGTAGCAGTGATGATATTCATTTATCTGCTGATGGACAGATTAATCAGTTTGCGGGTGATAGTATCAATTTGAGTACGCAGAGAAATTTGGTTGCACATGTGAGTGGCAAGGTTAGTTTATTCGCGGCTCAGAATGGAATCAAACAAGTAGCTGCTAAAGGTAAGTTTGACATGCATGCTCAAGGCGATGGTATGGATTTACTTGCTAAGCAAGGTATCAAGATTATCTCTACTGAAGATCGAATTGAGATCACTAGCCCCAGCGAGATTGTGATTACGGCGGGCGGTTCACAAATTAAAATTAACAGCTCCGGTATTTTTCCTGTTACTGGAGGCAAGTTTGAAGTTAAGGCAGGGCAACATTTGTTTATGGGGGGGCAAATGCTCAGGCTGAAATTCCTTTAATACCGACCTTAGGTCAATATAATATCCAATTCGAACTACGTGATAAAGAAACGCAAGACTTAATGCCTTTCACTTCTTACATGTTAATGAACGATCAAGGGCATGTAAGCTATGGAAAAACAGATGCGAATGGTTTGACTCAGGCATTTGTCACCGATAAACAGGAGAATTATTATCTACATGCAATCAATGACAAAATAAAGAAATTGGATAACTAAGATGGCAAAGTATTCTCAACCTAAGTTGGCACAAGCTGTATTAAAGAATTTGCCAAAACATATTGCTTTGTCACGTTTGAAATATGTTATTACAGCAAAAACATCCGAAGCTAAATCTACCTATGTATCTAAACTGACACCTTTTAATAAGTTTATGAAAACCCATAAAATTGAGGTGAACTATGATACTGCGGTTGTTCAAGTTGATATTTTCTTAGATGATAAATGGTATCAGGGGGCAATTCTTCCACATTTAGCACAATCTGAAAGCGGAAAGTTTACCGAGATCAAGTTTAAATACCATCACTCGAAAAGTTCCCCGATAGAAGAAAATAAAATCCAAAAAGTTTATATAAAAGAAGGTATGGAAGTTGGTTGGTTATTGATTCGAGAAGATGAGACTGTCGATGCATTATTAAAACGTATCTATGCATACCATCCTACGGTAAAGGAATTTTCGATTTTTAAAAATAACAATGCCCATTTACCAGAATTATCAACTAATGGACCAATGACTGTGCTTAAACCGTGTCAGGTGGTCATTTTGTCGAATAAAAATGGAAATGATTCTAAGCTGAGTGAATATAAGCAGTTAGCAAGAAGTATCGAAGAAAAATTGAATCTACTGAGAAAGTCCTCAAACTTTGATGCGGCATTTTTTGCTGCAAATTATGAACTTTTGTACGACTATTGGTCACATGCTACTGAAATGGCATTAGCCAATGTAAGTGGTCAAAAGAAAGTCATTACAGTTGATGAGTTTAGGAAGGAATATTGTCGAGGTGATGATGATTTACTGGATCAAGTTGAAGAAAGAGCGGGACAAATTGTAGATAGCGCTGACCAAAAAAGCGAGCGAGATAGAAAGCTTAAAAAGAATCAGCTTCTAGTTATGAAAGAAACATCACTAGAAAAAGTGATAAAAAGTAATGATGCGATTATGGCTGCTTATCAAAGTGAACAGCTAATGAAATCTAAATATGCAAATCCAAAGCATTTTTCAGATTTTAAGAAAAAACATGCCTCACTTTATAGCCAGTTGGGTACAGCACTCAAGGATATGCATATTGTTGAGCCTCAGACTCAAATCCCTCTAATGAGAAAGTATATGAAAACGGATTCTCTTATTCGATCTGATGCTGTAAGAGGTGGTTTGAAGCATTACGATAAAATGATTGTAGATTTGGGGAAAATCAGTGTTGGCTTAAGAATGGGTAAACAATTGGTTGTGGGTTTAGGCGCTGCAATATTTTTAAAAAATACAATGGATGCCTACAACACGGGTGATATGGAGCTTACAAAGAAGGTAGCTGTGATAGAAGGTAGTAAGATTGCTGGTGGTATTATCGGAGGAACTGTTGGTAACTTTGGCGGAAAAGTTGTAGCAAGAGGGGTAATTTATATTATTGGTCTTGTGGCTGGGGCAGCTGGATATACAATTTCGTTACCTGTTTCCTTGACTATTACAGCTGTAGTTATTGGTGCAGGTGTGATTGGAGGGGGTAAATATGGTGCAGATTTGGCTGAAGATGAACTCAAAAAAAGGACAGGAGTATGCTAATGGAAAGTCAATTAGTTGATTTTCATGGTAGCATTTTAATTGGCTTACTTGTTATTGGGTTAATGTTACTATTATGTATATATATATATAATCTATTATTTATCAAAAAAAATAGTAAAGAACTTTCTGAAAAAATATATGGTATTGAAGAATATTTAGATGAGGTAGGTATCTCTTTTGAAAAAGTATTACAACTTAATTTTATATTCTCCACGATGTGGTTTTCATATTTTATATCATACAAACGTAATAAAAAGATGCCGTATTTTGCAAAACGTGGAGAAAAGAGTCCAAGGTTATATCCAAATCTGTATCAGGATAATGTTATTTATTTATGTGAAAAATTTAAAAAACAAATTATTATAAATGAGGTTTTATCTTTGTTCACTTTTATTTTTGGAATCGCATTTTTTTTCTATGAGTCTATTGCTGATTTTTTAATATATTTAGGTTTTTAATACTTCTAAAAATAAGTTGGAGATTTTAGCAAATATATGGCTAAAAAATCACAGGAATATGTAAATTGTACTAGCTTAAATTTAGCCTGACAGTCTTAAGCAAATATCGGTAACTGTCAGATCAGGTTTGAGCTAATACATTTCTATTTTATTTTATAATAAGTCTCATTTAACTCAAACGAGATTCCC
Source organism: Acinetobacter junii CIP 64.5 (assembly GCF_000368765.1). Lineage (GTDB taxonomy): Bacteria > Pseudomonadota > Gammaproteobacteria > Pseudomonadales > Moraxellaceae > Acinetobacter > Acinetobacter junii. Next base: position 418,543 of record NZ_KB849655.1, on the reverse strand, counting down.
AAAGTTCTTTCGCTTTAGTCATCGCTTCACCATAACTATTTACAGCATCCATCGTATATAAAGCAATTCCCATTGTTTCAATCACAGCCATTTCACCATATTCATGTGTTTGCTCACCCAGCCACACCGCTTTAAACACTGCTAAATCAAGTTCTTCTTCAATAGGGCTACGATCAGGTGTCAGTTTAGGTAATTCATGCTCATACAACTCACCGTTTTTAATCCCACAAATTAAAGTCTTGGCATCAGGATTACGCTCAAATTCACCACCTTCACCTTTTATCACAGCGCTATTTTTATAGCCTAATCGAAAAGCTGTTTGTTGATGTGATGATCTGTAAGCAGGATGGAAAATTGCCTGTAAAGTTGCCTTTGCATTAAATGGATTAATTAAACGTGCCAGTGTATGAATTGGTGAGCGAAGACCCATTACATTTCTGAGTGATATTAGATCACTCAAAATCGGTGATATTGTTTCAAGTGGTAAGTAAGCAAAATGATGTTGTTCAAGTTGCTGTTTTACTTCTTGTTGATTATGGCAAATTGGGTAGCCTAAATATTCTAATACCTGTTCAGTATAAACACGGTTAATTGTGTGACCTGATGCTCCATGCATTACAATTTTATAACCATGATGAGCTAATGTTAAAGCTGCAAGAATGAACCATGGATAATGCTTACGTTTTCCAGCATATGAAGACCAATCTAGATCAACATCTAAAGATTCAAAGTTGAGTTGATCTCGTGTTGCTTGAACAAAACCAGCAAGTTCATCAACAGATTCCTCTTTGACACGCAAAAGCATTAAAAATGCGCCAAGTTGAACATCTAGCACTTCATCTTTCAAAATCATGCTAAATGCTTGATATGCTTCTTCATAGCTTAAAGAGCGCGATCCTGTTTTACCTTTACCTAAAATACGAACATATTGAGCAAACGGATGTTCTGCGGTTTTATAAATATTTCGTTTGGTATTCATGATAATTCTGATGTGATCGATAACTAGAAAATAATATGACATAAAGTTGGCTATGTTGAGTAATAAACGCTGAGATAAATTCGGTTTAATTTGTTTTGGCGAAATATTAAACATTACAAGCGAAATTATTGACCGAATCAGTCTAGTGAATTGATGCAAACGGACCATGACATCAACTTGAAAAATCATTAGCATGACTGCGAAACAAACTTTTAAGAACAAAGAAAGCGAAAGGAAATAGCGATGTTAGCTTACGATGCAGATTTGGAACTCTTCCGTGATAATTTCAAACGTTTTATGAGTGAGCATGTTGCTCCACATTACGATCAATGGGAACGTGAAGGCATTATGCCGCGCTCAGTTTGGAATTTACTGGGTGAAAATGGTTTTTTATGTGTAGATGTACCTGAAGAGTACGGTGGCTATGGTGTGCCAACACATTATTCATTGATGTTGGTTGAAGAGTCTGCTCGTGCGGGATATTGTGCTTTATCGACAGCAATTTCATGTCACTCTGAAATTGCTGCTCCTTATATTCAACATATTGGTACAGAAGAGCAAAAACAATATTGGTTACCAAAAATGGTATCAGGCGAGGCGGTTGGTGCAATTGGTATGACCGAGCCAGGTGCGGGTTCTGATTTACAGGCTATGCGTACTAGTGCAATCCTACAAGGTGACCACTACATTTTGAATGGATCAAAAACATTTATTTCAAATGGTCAACACGCGGATGTTGTTGTTCTTGCGGTAAAAACTGATCCACAAGCACGTGCTAAGGGTGTATCGTTACTACTGGTCGATACTCATCTCGAAGGTTTCAAGAAAGGCACTAACCTCGATAAAATTGGCTTGCACTCGCAAGATACATCTGAATTGTTCTTTGATAATGTAAAAGTACCTAAAGATCAATTGCTTGGTAATGCTGGTTCTGGTTTTGCTTATTTGATGCAAGAATTGCCTCGTGAACGTACAGCAATTGCATCTACAGCTTTAGGTGCAATTCGTGGTGCAATTGATTTAGCTACTGCTTATGTAAAAGAGCGTCAAGCATTTGGTCAGGCAATTTCGCAGTTTCAAAATACGCGTTTTGTATTGGCTCAAGCGAAGATTGATGAGTTGGCAACAGCAGCTTTCTACAATCAGAACGTAGAGCTTTATATGGAAGGTAAGTTAGATGTTGAAACGGCTGCTGCACTGAAGAGTTTCAGTACAGATATGCAAATGAAGGTATCTGATAACTTACTTCAGTTATTTGGTGGTTATGGTTATATGACTGAATATCCAATCTCACGTTTCTTTGTTGATGCTCGTATTCAACGTATTTATGGTGGTACCAATGAGATTATGAAAGAAATAGTAGCTCGTGGATTGATTGGTAAATCATAAGCCAACTTTGATATCCTAAGCCTGCTTTTAGCAGGCTTTTTTATTGTTCTTCTGTTGAATATTGAATCACTGGATAAGTTTTCTGTTTAGGGAGCTTTTGTAAAGCACGATTGATATCAAGCAGAAATTTATCTGCTTCATCTTGGTTTGGCCAATGATTATTATATTGACTTCTTTTTTGAATATTCACACTACATCCTGTAACTTCCATATTTTCTGGATTAAATGACCAATCATTTGGATTTTTCAAAGTAACGTCCAATGCACTATCACAACTTTTCCAGAGCTTTACGAATGAATTTTCTATTTGAGGTTTCAGCTCTTTAACAGGATAAATAGAATATCCTTTCATTTCTGAATTAAAAAATTTGATAAATAAATAAGAGGGCATTCCTCCCCAATTGATCGCCGTATTTGGTGGAAGTTCAATGCTTGTTAAATCTTTTTCATTTAATGGATGTTGCTGTTGGTCTTTTTGAAATGAATTTTTTGATTTGTATTTGAGTTTGGTTGCCTTAGGAACAGTTATTCCTCTGATTTGAGTTGTTGTCGTTGTAACATAATAGGGTGAAGAATCTTTATTACATCCTGTTGGATTATAGCAGCCTATGCATCCTGTTAGACTTGTGGCGATTACGCTAATCAGTAAAGGTGTTTTTATATTCATTATCATGGATGGCATCAATTTTTATTTTTTACAGATTTTATCAAACTTGATTGAATTTTGTCTGTAGTGATTGAATAAAGCGGAATCTGATGCTTGATAAATAATTTTAAAAACAAAGGTCGGGATTGTAATGATTTGCGAAAAACCATTTATAAAAATGCGCAAGGGCTTTGACCTAAGCAAAAAGAGTTAAATCTTCACGTGTTTAAAGCGTTAAAGTCTTGTTATACTAGCTTCGCATAACAGTTCATAGATGAATTGTAACCCATTTATATAGATGATTTTGCTGAGGCTGCATTCAATGGTAAACGATGGACAAAACACATCGACGTCACTTAATTTAGAACAAATTCGTAATGATATAGATAGTGTTGATCAACAAATCCAAGAATTACTTAACCGTCGAGCTACGCTGGCTGAAGCTGTAGCAAAAGCGAAATTTGCAGCTGAAGAAAACCCATTATTTTATCGTCCTGAACGTGAGGCTCAAGTTCTCCGTAAGGTGATGGAACGTAATCAAGGTCCATTGTCTGATGCGACGATGGCACGTTTATTTCGTGAAATCATGTCCGCTTGTTTAGCACTTGAAGCACCTCAAAGCATTGCATTTTTAGGTCCTGAAGGTACATATACGCATTCAGCTGTGATAAAACATTTTGGTAAAGATGCAGTTGTGCGCCCATTGCCAACGATTGATGAAGTGTTCCGTGAAGTTGAAGCTGGTGGTGCGCATTATGGTGTTGTTCCAGTTGAGAATTCATCAGAAGGTATCGTAAACCACACTTTAGATTGCTTTAAATCATCTACTTTAAATGTGATTGGTGAAGTAGAACTTCGCATTCATCATCAATTTCTCGTATCTGAAAATACTCGTAAAGACAGCATTAAACAGATTTATGCACATCAACAAACCCTTGCTCAATGTCGCAAATGGTTAGATGCGCATTATCCAGGTGTAGAGCGTGTAGCGCTTAATTCAAATGCGGAAGCTGCTCGCCGTATTCGTAATGAGTGGCATTCTGCCGCTATTGCTTCAGATATTGCTGCAAGTATGTATAACTTAGAGATATTACATAGCAACATTGAAGATAACCCTGAAAATACGACTCGTTTCCTTGTGATTGGTCGCGAGAAAATTCCACAAAGTGGTAATGATAAAACGTCTTTACTGATCTCTGCACATGATCGTGCGGGTGCTTTATTGGAAATCCTGGCGCCATTTGCCAAACATAAAATTAGTTTGACTAGTATTGAAACTCGTCCAGCGCTTCCTGAGAAATGGGCTTATGTTTTCTTCATTGATTTGGAAGGGCATATTGATCAAGAAAATGTAGCTGCAGCATTAGATGAAATTCGACCTAATGTAAAAGAATTGCGAGTATTGGGTTCATATCCTATCGCTGTTTTATAGTTCAATTTATTTTAAATCCGTTCCAGTCTCCCTTTTTAAAGGGAGATACTTTCCGATCTTTTTTTAAAGAGAGGTTAGAGAGATTTTCAGATAGGCAAAAATGTTTTATGTCTCAACCATTATTTAAGAAAGTTGCATTTATTGGGCTTGGGCTGATAGGGTCGAGTCTTGCTCGTGTGATTGTGGCAGAACAGCTTGCTGGTCAAATTGTTGCGTCAACACGCTCAAAAAAAACATTAGAAGATGCCAAAACACTAGGGCTTATTCAATACGGTTATGCAACACCTGAAGAAGCTGTTCAAGATGCAGATTTAATTGTTTTAGCCTTACCTGTCAGAGCGACGCAAAAAGTACTTGAACAGATCAAACCTTACCTAACTGAAAATGTCATTATCACAGATGTTGGTAGTACTAAAGGTAATGTGGTTGAAGCTGCTAAAGCGGTCTTTGGTGAAAATTTACCTATAGGTTTTGTACCAGGACATCCAATTGCAGGTGCAGAACATACAGGTGTGCATGCGGGTAAAGTTGATTTATTTGCCAATCATAAAGTGATTTTGACGCCACTACCGACTAGTGCAGATTGGGCTGTTGAGAAGTTGATTCAACTATGGTCTGCTGCAAAAGCAGAAGTTATATGCATGGATGTGAAGAAGCATGATGAAGTGCTTGCACATACAAGCCACTTACCACATTTAATGGCATTTAATTTGGTTGAGCAACTTGCAAACCGTGAAGATAATTTAGATATTTTTCGCTATGCTGCAGGTGGTTTTCGTGATTTCTCACGTATCGCAGCAAGTGATCCTCAGATGTGGCATGACATTTTCTTTGCCAATAAAACTGCAATCTTGAATGCTGTAGAGGGTTTTGAACAGCAGTTATCAGTTTTAAAGAAACTGATTGAACAAGAAGATTCACAAGCATTGATGGGTTTGCTTGGCCATGCGCAAGCTGCACGCCAACACTTTAATCATATGTTAGCCAAAAAACCTTTGATGGAGAAAAACAAGGTGACACAGCAATTTACCATTTTGCCCGGAAAGAAAACATTTACAGGTAAATTCACCGTACCAGGTGATAAGTCTGTGTCACATCGCTCTATCATGTTTGGTGCGATTGCAGAAGGCACAACTCATGTAACAGGTTTCTTGGAAGGCGAAGATGCTTTAGCAACTCTCCAAGCTTTTCGTGATATGGGAGTGAGCATCGAAGGTCCAAAGAATGGTGAAGTGACGATTCATGGCGTTGGAATGCAAGGTCTAAAAGCCCCTGCTGGTGCTTTATACATGGGTAATTCAGGCACAAGTATGCGCTTGTTGTCTGGAATGCTTTCTGCTCAAAAATTTGATTCTGTCATGACTGGTGATGCATCGCTGTCTAAGCGTCCAATGGAACGTATTGCAAAACCATTGCGTTTGATGGGTGCGCAAATTCAAACCACAGGTGAGAAAGGTACACCGCCAGTTAGCATTACGGGTAGCCAAGTTTTAAAGGGTATTGATTACGACTTGCCAATGGCTTCGGCTCAAGTCAAATCAGGTATTTTATTGGCGGGTTTATGGGCAGAAGGTGAAACTTCGGTGACAGAGCCAGAGCCAACGCGTGATCACACAGAACGTATGTTGCGTGCTTTTGGTTATGATGTGAAAACCGAAGGTAATAAAATCTCACTTGTGGGTGGTGGTAAGTTAGTTGGTACTGATATTCAAGTTCCTTCTGATATCTCATCGGCTGCATTCTTCATGGTGGGTGCCGCAATCACAGAAGGTGCTGATGTAATTCTTGAAGCTGTTGGAATCAATCCAACACGTATTGGTGTGATTGAAATTCTTAAACAGATGGGTGCTGATTTGACGGTAGAAAATGAGCGTATTGCAGGTGGTGAACCTATCGCAGATATTCATATCAAAGGTTCTCGTACACTCAAGGGTATTCACATGCCTGAAGATCAAGTACCTTTGGCAATTGATGAGTTCCCAGCATTATTCATTGCTGCAGCATGTGCGGAAGGTCAAACAGTATTAACTGGTGCTGCTGAATTACGTGTCAAAGAATCTGATCGTATCCAAGTGATGGCAGATGGTTTGAAAATCATGGGCATCGATTGTACGCCAACAGAAGACGGTATCATTATCGAAGGTAAAGGAAAATCAGGTGATTGGTCTGCAATCTTTAATGGTGGCGAGATTGAATCACACCATGACCATCGCATAGCAATGAGTTTCAGTATTGCTGGTTTAAGAACCGCTGGTGCGATTACAATTCATGGTACAGAGACGGTTGCGACTAGTTTCCCAACTTTTACTGAACTAGCAAATGCTGCTGGTTTGGATTTACAAGTTGTGAACCAATAATGTGTAGGATAGCAGCATTTAATTCAATAAATGCTGCTATCTCAAGCTGATTTATAACAATAAAGTTTCAAATCTCTCATCTCGATTGAAAAATAATTAAGTTTTGCTTTGTACATATCTAATCGGGTCGAAATTCCTAAAATTTGAACAAGAAGTAAGACAATCGGCTAATCAATTAAAGACAATTGTATATATAATAATTCATACCGCTGCAGTAGGCTTTACTCTGCGATCCAGAGTTAAAAAACATAAAAATAGAGGGAATGCCATGAGAACGTTGCAATTAATAGCAGATTGCCCAAAACATGGATTGATCGATCATCCACCGAATGAATGTTACATTACTCAAGAGTATGTAGCAGCGTTATTGTATAAGCAATTAGAACAATATGGTTTTGATGCTCAACACATTCGACATGAACATCAAAAGATTGAAGTTCGTATAGATAACCATCATTTGCCACTCTCTATTTTATGTTCTCAGCAAGATGTGGAAGGACATATCTTGTGTCAAATTTCAGCCAATCCACAGCAAGAACAAGCATGGTTTGAACGTATAGAGACACAAAGCATTATTCGTCAATTAGCTCAAGCTGTTGTAAATAGTTTAAAAGCTGAACATAGTTTTTCTGATTTTGTTTGGAAATCTTAATTACATATTTTTTAGCTCTATATATCTAAAGTGGATAACAAATCTGTTGATCCACTTTTTTATTAATATTAATTAGAAATATTTATTTTTATAGTGACATTATTTAATAAAAATTAACAAAGGAAAAAAATAATAGTGTTTGAATTTTGAGCTACTTTTCTATTAATTTAAAAATGATTTTTAACAAAGAATTACTCAATCTCCTTCTTTAATTCATAATACTTTTCCAGAGAATTAATATGACCACTATATCTAGTAATTATCTTAAAGGCTTTAGTGTATTGTTCGTTTCTTTACTTGCGGCATGTAATAGCGATGATAAAAATACTACTAACAATGCTTCTAACCAAAAACTAGTCGATGGAACAATTTCGTCACTACAAACACTTAGTCAAAATTTAGTATGGCAAGAAAATCAATGTGATAGTGTTTATTCAAGGTGATAAATGATGCAGAGATTGCTGAGAAATCAGCTTTAGAATTAAGAACAAAGCTTAATAGTACAAATAACTTAAGTTTGTTATTGGAACAGCAAATTATTCCAAAACTTATCCAGCTTACTGAAGAGTCCACTACATTAAGAGCTATATGTTATGCTCCAGATTATGACGGCACAGGGGTAAGTATTGAAAGACCAGCGATGTTAAGAGAGATGTTAAGCGAATGGCAAGGGACTATAAATTTATTGATTCGTCAAATAAATAATCCCCCTAATATGAATCCTAAAATTAAATTAGCAGCTTTAACACATACAAATATTAATGAAGCAACACCAGAAAAATCAAAGTTTAAAGATTGTTCGGATAGTTTTTGTCCAGAAATGACGGTTATTCCATCTGGTAGTTTTTTGATGGGTGAAAATCTGCAAGAGCAACAACAACAAAATGTTCCTGCTCAGTCGCGACCGTATGAATTGCCTCAACACATGGTGAGAATCGAAAAGCCATTTGCTATGTCTACATATGAAACAACCCTTGCAGAGTTTCAAGCATTTCAAAAGGAGACTGGCTGGCAGGTACAAGGCTGTCGTAATTGGGAAGCACGTGATGGGGTTTTTAATATGTGGTATCGAGATGATTTAAACCCAACTAACTCAGGTATGAACCAAACGCCGCAAGATCCAGTTGTATGTGTACGCCGAGAAGATGGGAGAGCATTTGCAGAGTGGTTATCCAAAAAAACAGGGCAAACCTACCGTTTACCTACAGAGGTCGAATGGGAATATGCTGCTCGTGCAGGAACTTCGACTGCATTTTACTGGGGTGATGATTTGAATCGAGATCAAGCTTGTAAATATGTAAATGTGTTAGATCCAACCACAGTTTCTGCATTGCCACAAACAAGCTCGTGGAACTTATTTAATTGTACTGATAGCTATGATTATACCTCACCTGTTGGGAAGTTTATACCAAACAACTTTGGTTTATACGATATGACAGCAAATGCACGGGAGTGGGTAGATGATTGTTGGCACCCAAATTATGAGAATGCATCTGTAGCTAATCGTATTTGGGGTGAGGAGAATAACGGACAATGTAATTTCCCTGTGTTACGTGGAGGTGCATGGATATACAACACTTATAATGCTCGAACAGCCTATCGAAATGCTTATGTAACTTCTCAAGCACGTTCGATCATGTGGGGATTCCGCTTGGTTCGTGAAATTTAGTTATCATTTTTTAGTTTACTAAGAAATGATTGATCACTTTTATTAAAAATCGACGTAAGTTTTAAGCTAAGAAATAAACTAAATTTACGTTGATTGAATATTTACTTTTTAATGATTTAAGTATATTTAAATCCATCATATACATTATTTTTGTGAGTATAACTGTATGATACAGTTTGATTTTTCTAAACTATCTCCCCAAGTGGTTTGGCGACATTTTGAGACTTTGTGTACGATTCCACGACCATCAAAACACGAACAACAGTTAAGACAACATCTAAAAGATTGGGCGGAACAGCGCAACCTAGAAACCTATGTTGATGACATTGGTAATTTAATTATTCGAAAAGCTGCTACAGCGGGTAGAGAGCAAGTTGCAGGTGTGATTTTACAGGGACACTTAGATATGGTGACTCAGGCAAATCGTGGTACTCAACATGATTTCTTTAAAGATCCCATTCAACCTGTATTAAAAGATGGCTGGCTTATTGCTGAAAACACGACATTGGGTGCTGATAATGGTATCGGAGTAGCACTTGCACTTGCTGTATTAGAATCAAATGATGTTGCGCATGGTCCGATTGAAGTCCTACTCACTATTGATGAAGAAGCAGGAATGAGCGGTGCTCGTTTGCTTGAGTCGGGTGTTTTAACAGGGCAATGGTTATTTAATATTGATACCGAAGAATGGGGTGAGCTCTATCTTGGCTGCGCAGGCAGTATTGATCTAGAGGTAGTAAATCAACTTGAATATGAAGCAGCACCTGAAAATTTGATTTTTGTTGATCTGTTGGTATCTGGATTGAAAGGTGGTCACTCAGGTGTTGATATTCATTTGGGGCGTGGAAATGCCAATGTGATTTTAGCCAATTTCCTGAATGATTATTTATCGCAAACAAATGGACGATTGGTTGAGTTTATCGGTGGAACAGCTCGTAATGCTATCCCACGTGAAGCTGTAGCAACAATTGCAATTAAATCGGGACAATTACCTGAGCTAGAAAAAGCAGTTGCTGGGATACAAGCTGAATGGCAAAAAAAGTTACAAGGCATTGATGATCAGTTGCAAATCATCGTGCAGCAGAATGCTAATCAGATAAATGAAGTTATTATCTTACAACAGCAACAAGCTTGGTTGCAGGCATTGGCAACGTGTCCATATGGTATTTCACAGTGGAGTCGTGCTTTACCTGATGTGGTTGAAACCTCGAATAATATTGGTGTGGTCAAACTCACTAAAGATGAGGCGAAAACTTTAATTATGGTTCGTTCGATGGTGAACCAAGAAGCACTAACATTTGCCCAGAATATCCAACTGCACTTTGCAAAGTTTAGTATTCAATCCGAGTTAACACCTTTAGTTTCAGGTTGGACACCAAATCCCGATTCAGCTGCGTTGAAATGTCTGCAACAAGCTTATCAATCTGCATTTGAAATTGAGCCGAATTTAAAAGTTATACATGCAGGTTTGGAGTGTGGAATTATTGCTGAACACTATCCAGATTTACAGATGGTATCGTTTGGTCCTGATATTCAAGGTGCGCATGCACCAGGTGAACGAGTTAAGGTAGATACGGTAGAGAAGTGCTGGAAGTTACTGGTCACGGCTTTGGAATCTGTAAGATAAATTTTTATAGAAAAGAAGCTCTTTATTGAGCTTCTTAAACTTTGACTGTCACTTGAAATAGATTTTTGTCTAGTTCAATAAATTCAATTTCACAATCAATAAATTTTTCAATCATCACGGCTTGTGTGCGGGTATGTTCGCTAATACATTGTGCGGTAAATTCACCACCTTGCACCAATGCCAAAGGTAATAGCAACTGATCCGCTAAATATTCATCGACAGCAGCATTAGACTCCATATATTGCTTCACCTGTTCCGCCAAATGATTGGCTATTTGTTCTGCACTTTTGCGCATTTCACCTAAAGTAGTAAATAGCTGAACGTGATGTTGATGTGCAACTTTGACATACGCTGTATTGCCTTGACTGATGCCATTTAAATGGAATTGCTGCTGAGTATCTAATTTCAATCTTTTATTTAACGTTGCCAGTTCTCGTTGTGCAATTTGTGCTTCTTCGGAAAGGTTGAGTACAGCTGCAAAAGCCTCAGTGCTTTGCAAAGTACCACGATCTAATAAATTTAGTTTGTTTCTATGTTGCCAAGGCTGAATCTTGATTTGAATTTCACCAGCACCAATCGGGAAGAAACCTGCTTTATTTAATTTAAACTCGACCCCTATTCCAAGTTTTTCTAATGCTGGTAAAAAGCAATGCTCGATAAAATCTGCCGTTGGCGCAAGCGGGTTATGTGTACCTCCGGAAATTGTGAGTTCACTGCTTTCATTTTGCAATAACAAAGCAGGTAAAAGAGTTTGCAAAACCAGTGTTGTACTCCCTGCCGAACCAATCTGGAATTGGTATTTTCCACTCTGTACATGCTGTGGAGAAAAGTACAAACGCTGGCTATGCAGTTCAGCACCTTCTACATAAGCTTGGCTGATGTGTTGAGATGCCTGTACACAGACTAAATGCTGACGCATTAAGCCTGGCTTTTTACGCCCAGCACGAATGTTGATTAATTCAAATGCCTGACCTGTAATCATCGAAAGGGCAAGGGCAGTTCTTAAAATTTGTCCACCACCTTCACCTTGTGAGCCATCAATCTGGATGGTTGCTGGCATATTTGCCAAAGCTTTATTCACTTCTATTTTCCTTATTTTGTAATTTAATGAACATACTGTCAGTACATGGTAATGCAAAGTAACGCGTGACTTTGCTTTCGGCAAAGGTTTGCTAGGTACATGATGCTGAGCCTAATCAGTGAAGATTGATGCACGGCTCACATGCTGCCATAGCCGCCTGAATTATTTTCAATCCCTCAGATCGGAGTAATGCAGGATCTTGTACTCGCCCAGTATGTCCAAACTGTGCTTGTGAACTAAATTCACAAAATCTGTTGTCTATTCGACTAAATCAATCTGCCAATTGGCTGCCTGTATCTTGATATTTAAATCACGTAGTTTCGCGCTGATATCATCGGCCTGTTTTTGCAAGCTAGAAACAGGGATAACTTTCTTCCATTTAATCTCACGTGAGCTATAACGATCTGGTTCACGATGGGTATTGGCAATCGCATCAACGAGAATCTTATGCTGTTCAGCATAACTATCACGCAAGCTTAATAGGGATAGCAATATTTTGTCATCCTCTAATTTTGCTTGCGCATTGGTTAAATGAATACGGCAAATCAACTGATTGCTTTCTTGGGTTAAAGCAAATACCTGTTTGATCAGTTGATTTGGATCTTCACTCGGTTCATCACCATCTTGTACCAATACATTGGCGTTGATCCGCTGTTTTAATGAAGCGAGCTTTTTTTGTTGATCGCTTCGAAGTAACAATGCTTCTGCGAGTTTCATCTTTTATTTTCCTAAAAAATTTATTCTTTAATCTGTTGAGCTGGCAAGTAGTAAACAGCCTTTCTTTAGCTGTGGTGAGTAGACAGTTAGGCACCAATTCCCCCACCATTCTCGGCCGGGTTCAAAATAATCATTCCATTCGGAATCGTTATCTCGACCACTACCTGGGTAGCCAACCCAATCATATATTTCACAGTCTTTTTCAGTTAAAAGACATAATTGCGTGAATGTTTTGAAGAATGCTACTCGATTAGACTGGGCAAGGGTTGTTCCATAGGGTGGATCAATGATTGCCTCTAACAAGCTTAAAAACCAATTGTGTCCAGAAAATAGATTAGGTTTGTCCAAACAATTAAGATTTACTAGGCTGCGATCTAATTCCTCTATGGCTAGTGAGTTCAAGTCTGACGTTCTTTCTAAGGCTAAACTTTCACAATTCAATAGCATCTGTTGATGAATAGTCAGCGTATTGGAAGATTCTGTTTGATGTGTGAAATCAAACAATAAAACTTCAAATACGGCTTGTATGGCATCAAGATTAGATTGTAAATCTTTGGTTTTCAAATGATCTAATTGGACAAACATATGCTCACCTTCTGGTTGTGCTCAGGTATCTATCCCTTAACACAAACCACTTGCCGTAATGTATAAACCACTTCAACCAAATCCTTTTGTGCATTCATTACATCTTCAATCGGTTTATACGCCGATGGAATTTCATCAATCACAGCCGCATCTTTACGGCATTCCACACCTTCAGTCTGGGTAATCTGATCTTCAACAGTGAATCGACGTTTTGCTTCAGCACGGCTCATCACTCGTCCTGCACCATGTGAACATGAACAAAATGACTCCTGATTTCCAAGACCACGAACAATAAAGGACTTGGCGCCCATTGAACCTGGGATAATTCCATATTGTCCAAGTTTGGCGCTGACAGCACCTTTACGAGTGACCATCACTTCTTCGCCATAATGTTCTTCCTTTTCCACATAATTATGGTGACAGTTCACCGCTTCCAATTTGGCATTAAAAGGTTTTGGAATAATCGTTGCTAAAGCTTTAATCGCTGATTGCATCATGATTTCACGGTTTTTCATGGCAAAGCGTTGTGCCCAACCCACAGCAAACCAGTAATCATCAAAATGTTCAGTTCCTTCAACTAAATATGCCAAATCTTTATTGGGTAAGTTAATAAAGTGCTTCTGCATATCTTTGCGTGCGAGCTCAATAAAATGGTTACCTATGGCATTACCGACACCACGAGAACCTGAGTGCAACATAATCCAGACATGATCATGTTCATCTAAACAGATTTCTACAAAGTGATTTCCTGTACCTAAAGTTCCCAACTGCTTGCGGTTGTTGGTATTTTTTAGGCGAGGGTGTTTAGCACAAATCAACTCAAAGTCTGCAACCAAACCTCCCCAAGCTTGATCTACCATTTCAGGTGGTGTTTCCCAAGAACCTTTATCTCGTCCACGTTTGGTCATTCCATGTGGAATCAAGCGTTCAAGTTCGGTTCGTAAAGCATGTAAATTATCTGGTAAATCCGATGCTGTTAAGCTGGTACGAGTCGCCATCATTCCACACCCAATATCCACACCGACGGCAGCAGGGATAATCGCACCTTTGGTTGGTATTACGCTTCCAATCGTTGCACCTAAACCAAAGTGAACGTCTGGCATCACAGCCATCCATTTATAAATAAAAGGCATTTGAGCCGTTTGTAATAACTGCTGTTTTGAGTTGTCATCAACAATTACGCCATTGGTCCACATTTTTACAGGCATGCCTTTTTCATTCTGTAGAACTTGATAAGTACGTTTTTGTTGTTCTTGTTCAAATTGAGCTTGTTGGTTAATTTGTTCAACGACAGACATTTTCATTTTTCCTTTCAAAGCCTGCCTGCCAAGCGTTTGCAGGCAGGTGATATTCACAATATCCCAGTGATGTTGTGTACTTATGCTATTGCAGTGACTATGCCAACTTTTTAAATTTAATTTAAATCCAATTTAAGTGATTGATAATTAATTAAAATAAATTTTTAATTTTTTAAAAAATATGTTTGTAGATGATTTTGTCGATATTTGTATATCTAAAAAGATATTTAATTATCTTAAAGGATAGATTGTCTATCCTTGGATGTTATTGATAGATCAAATATAAGGTGATCTATTAAGATTTATCAATTTTTGTAAGTTGACCTATCATATCTAAGCTAAATTGATCGAAATCATCAGCTAAATAAAAGTTGCCTTGATAATATTGGTGGACTTCATCTGCAATTGCTCTTTGTCCAATTTGGTCCTGATGACGTGGACTGAAATGCGTCAGAATGAGATTGCCTAAATTATGTTTTTGTGCAAATTCAGCCACCATTTTGGCGGAACTATGCATTGGGCCTGAACCCACTTTATCTAAAATAGCTTGAGTGTAAGTGCTTTCGTGAATTAGGAGTTGAGCATCTTGGCAAGCTTGTGCCAACAACTCAGGGCTATCATTATCTCCACCGACAATCGCATGTACACATTGCGTTTGGGTTTGAATAAAAATCAGCTGCTTTTAAGGTTTGCTCATTTAACTGGACGTCTAAGCCTTGCTGTAAATCGCCCCAAACTTTGCCTTTTGCTACGCCGAGTTGAATTAAAGCCTGAGTATCTAATTTCTTTTGGGTGTATTGCGCAATAATACTAAATGCAAAACTGGGTACACGATGACTGAGTGGATGGGCTTGAATTGAAAGTTCATCTGTTATCTGTAGTATTTGAACGGCTTCATTCACATTGATAAAATTGAGTGGATAGGGCAAATGTAAATCCGTTAATTGGGCCGTAACTTCAATCCATTGTTGAATTTCTTTTGGGGCAATAATGGTTAAAGGTGCAGTACGGGCATTCATACCTGCACTGGCCAATAAACCAACTAATCCATAACAGTGATCACCATGAACATGGGTAATGCAGATCGCAACTAAGTTCTGTAATGAAAGTTTAGCCTGTTGAATGCGATGCTGTGTGCCTTCACCAGCATCGACCAATATCCAGTCTTTATTCTTGCTGTTGCGGATGGCTAGCGCAGAAACGTTGCGTGTTAGAGTGGGCACACCAGAAGATGTGCCTAAAAAAGTAAAATGAAGCATATTGTTGGATTTTTTCACTTAAATACGTATTGTATATGATAGACATTTATAAAATATTATAGAAATTATGCTGAATGCAAAGAAAACTGTCGTAATTGGCTTTGTGGGTTCTACCTTGGATCAAGGAAAGCGTCCTGACCGATGGCAACGCTGGCGTCCGACGCTAAGCCTTCTGATGCATGAAGATCTTATTGTAGATGAATTGGTGCTATTACATGATCGCCAACATCATAATTTAGTCAAATTTATTGCTGAAGATGCTCAGGATGTGTCGCCATCGACTACGGTGTCGGGTCAGCGCGTGAGTATCCGTGATCCTTGGGATTTTGCTGAGGTTTATGGTGCGCTATATGACTTTGTTAAAAGTTATCCCTTTGATACTGAAAAGAACAACTATCTTTTACATATCACCACAGGTACACACGTTGCACAAATCTGTTGGTATCTACTGGTCGATGCCAATTATTTACCTGCAAAGCTGATTCAAAGTGCACCCAATCAACAGAAAACGCCAGAAGGTGAATATCGCATTATTGATCTAGATTTATCCCGATATGATGTTTTAAAGCAACGCTTTGAAGATGAGCAACAACAAAACTGGCAACAGTTGAAAGCCAATATTTCAACCTATAACCCTGAATTCAATCAACTGATTACAGAAGTTGAGTTGGTAGCAACACGTTCAAGTGCGCCGATTTTGATTATGGGCTCAACAGGTGTGGGTAAATCGCATTTAGCCAAACAAATTTTTCAGTTAAAGAAAGACAACTTTCATTTAAGTGGGCGTTTTGTTGATGTGAACTGTGCGACGCTTCGTGGTGATAGTGCTATGTCGAGTTTATTTGGACATATTAAAGGAGCTTTTACAGGGGCAGCGGCTTCAAGAACAGGCTTATTAAAAAGTGCTGATCAAGGTATTTTATTTCTGGATGAAATTGGCGAGCTTGGGTTAGATGAACAAGCGATGCTCCTCAAGGCACTCGAAGATAAATCTTTTTTTCCAGTCGGAAGTGATAAAGAGGTTCAGGCAGATTTTCAGTTGATTGCAGGGACAAATAAAGACCTGAGAACAGAGGTACAAGAAGGTCGTTTTCGTGAGGATTTATGGGCGAGGTTGAATACATGGACATTCTTTTTACCCAATCTTAAAGATCGAATAGAAGATATTGCCCCGAATATTGAATTTGAGTTGCAACGTTTTGCTGTAAATCATCAGCGTCAATTACGATTTCAACGTGATGCCCTTGATGCATATTTGAAATTTGCCAAGTCTAAACAAGCATCTTGGCAGGGGAATTTTCGAGATTTAACCGCCAGTGTGACGCGGTTAGCGACATTATCCAGTGGTGAGTTGATTCGTTCGGAAACGGTAGAAAAAGAGATTCAGCGTTTAAAGCAGTTATGGTCGATTCAAACCATACAAAACCAATCTAAAGACGTAGATATTTTGCTCAAATATTTAGATCAAACACAATTGAGTGAGATTGATGAGTTTGATCAGATTCAGCTGCGTGGCGTACTCCAAGTTTGTGAAAATGCCAAGTCGATGGCTGATGCTGGACGGCAGCTATTTGCTGCTTCACGCCAGCAACGCAACACCACAAATGATAGCGACCGAGTCAAAAAGTATTTGGCTCGGTTTGGCTTGAGTTGGAGTGATTTTCAGTAATTATTCAACGGGATGGTCTTTCTTTATTTGTGACTGAGCTGGTAGAAACTCTAAATTCCAAAGTTTTTCGGCGTGTCGGCCAATCCACCAGAAAGATGCAGCGAGCAAGATAAAGAAAATGGCTTTGTGCATGCCATTCCAAAAGAACTCAAAATACTTGGTGTAGAGATTAATAAATAAGAAGGTGATACCAAAACCGCGTGAGGTAGCATCATCATGTTTTAAACCATAAACAATCGCGATGATGGCAATAAATGCGAAAAGCACACCCCAATGCAAGAGTTCATATTGTTTAACGTTATACCAGCTATTCAAATCACCATAATTGCCAAAGATTGAGAGAATCCATAAGGCAATAAATAGATAAAGCAGTCCCATGACATAAGTTGAATGGGCGAAGTCTCTAAAATGCGCATAGCGTTTAAATATCTGGCTTAAGCCAATCAAGGCACCGCCAAAAAAGACAAATCGTAAAGGGAAGTTCATGCCTAGGTAATAGGCTCCCCAACCTGACATATAGCCAGTTTCCGTCCCAAACCATGAACCGAGTGAAAGTAGCGAGAACACCCAAATCAGTTTAGATGGAAACGAAAAGGCAAGGGCGGCATAAATAATTGTAGACAGCAGGAATAGCAAAGAGAAATGCCCACTGCCTGTATCAATCACTTGACCGAAATAGGCGACAGATGCTGCGGTAGAAAGCACGCCTGCAAAAATAATCGCTTCATTGCTAAATTGATGTAAGGGTTTGGTTTTACGTCGACGATAGGCAAAGCCATAAAAAACTATAGCAACAGCAGCAAAAACCAGACAAGGAATAATTTTGGAATCTATAAAGATTCTTTCAATCAACTTCATCAAATAATCATCAAGTGTGATAGCGGCTATTGCGATCACTGTACAAATCATCGAGATCCAGAATGAATATTTTGCGAGTCGTTCCCAGTCAAAAGGCCGAATCGAAAAACTCTGATTTAATTCATTGGCAACATCAGGTGTAATCGTACCTTGTAGTTGCCAATGCTCAATGGTTTGCTTTAAAAAAAGTCCCTGTTTTTTATTTAATTTCATTATTTAAGAACCTAAATGCCTGTACATCTAAACTGATATAATAGACATTGGATTCAAAAGGCGTATATTTTTCTTAGTAATTTGTTGTTAAGTCTAGATTTTTAAAAAACGAGTGATAATTTGACGCAACTGTTTTAGATAACCTGTAAAGAAATGATTGGCACCTGGCAGAATCGTGATTGGATGTTTTTGTGGTTTTGCCCATGCGATCATATCAGAGAGCAGGGTGATGTCATCTTGCTCGCCGTGTACGAATAAAATATCGCCGTCAATTGCAGGGGTTTTATAATGACGTAAATCCACCACTGAGCCTGTTGGTAAACCGCAGAGCACTAATTGTTTTGGACGTAACTCTTCACTGAGTTGTGCTTGGCATTTAGCTAATACATGAGAACCGAAACTAAAACCACCGGCATAAAAAGTTAAACCAGCATGTTTTGCACGGGCATATTCAATCACAGCCATAATATCATCAGTTTCGCCATGACCTTGATCATGAACACCTTCACTACCAGCCAAACCACGGAAGCTAGGGCGATAAACGACACAACCCATTTCATTAAAAATCTGAGCCAGTAAAACAGGGACTTTATGATGTGGTGTACCACCTTGCAAAGGATGTGGATGGCAGACGACAGCAAAACCTGTAATTTCACCTTGGGGTTGATCTACAAACATTTCAATTTGACCAACAGGACCTTGGATGAATACTTGCTCAGACATAAGATACGCAATGGATAATGGAAGAATCCACTATTTTACCGATAAAACTGAACGAGAACACGAATTGGCATTAAAAATTATCAACTGATATAGTTTCACCAAGATAAATTTATTCTGATTGATTATGCTTGCTTTAATTTCTCCAGCGAAAACACTAGATTATGAAACTGCTTTACCGACTGACACATATACACAGCCTCGTTTATTAGAGCAATCACAACAATTGATAGATGTATGTCGCAAACTTTCGGCAACAGAAATTGCATCGTTAATGACCGTGAGTGAAAAAATCGCCAATTTAAATGTAGAGCGTTTTCGTGATTGGAATGCAGAATTTAATTTTTCCAATGCACGCCAAGCTTTATTTGCATTTAAAGGTGACGTGTATACAGGTCTATATGCTTATCATTTAAAAGATCAAGATATTGATTTTGCCCAACAGCATTTGCGCATGTTGTCTGGTCTTTATGGTTTGTTACGCCCATTGGATTTGATGATGCCGTATCGTTTAGAAATGGGTACTAAATTAAAAAATACACGTGGTAATAATCTATATGAATTTTGGGGTAGTATTATCACAGATCAAATTAACCAAGATTTAGCTGAAATTGATGCAAAATTATTGGTAAATTTGGCCTCTGACGAATATTATAAATCTGTGAATGAAAAGAAAATTCAGGCAGAAATTATCAAGCCTGTATTCTTGGATCAGAAGAACGGGAAATATAAAGTCATTAGTTTCTATGCGAAAAAAGCGCGTGGTCTAATGGCAAGATACTTGATTGAAAATAAATTAAGCCAAGTAGAACAATTAAAAGCATTTGATAGTGAAGGGTATTACTTTGATGCTGAAAGTTCATCGGATAAAGAGTTGGTCTTTAAGCGAGATGAACAGCACGCAGCTTAGATTTGCCTTGGGCGGGATGGGATGTTAACCAAAGAACATTTGTTGAAAAATGCTATATCGCTTGATCAAGTCCGAATCAAAGGGCATCTGACAGAACCTCGTAGTTATGGGGTGTATGCACTGCCTTTAGATCGTGATGGTACTCGGCGCTTTCGATTTGGTAATCACCCTGTACGTCAGCAGGAACTAAAACATGAGTTTGGTTCTTGCACTTTGTATCAGCTCTTTCTTGAGCGTAAGGATGCAGAGTCATTAGCAAAGTGGCTTAATAAGGAAATCCAATAAGGATGAGTAATGCAGCAATATTTAACTGTATTAGAAAAATCATGGTTTGAGCTGCATCGGCATTATCATTTTTCTGAACCGCAGAAAATTTTTAACAAGTTGATTGCTGCCTATAGTGAAAAGCAACGTGCTTATCATACGCTCCAGCATTTGTATGAATGTCTGGTCTTTCTTGATTTGATTCGAGCTGATTTAAATGATGCGTATGCGGTTGCTTTAGCACTTTGGTTCCACGATGCACTTTATGATCCACAAGCAAAAGATAATGAATTGAAAAGTGCAGAGCTATTCGAGCAGTATTTGTCTCAAGATTTATCAATAGATATCGTTCAAAAGATTAAGCGATGGATTCTCGCAACCCAAATGCATAAAGCAACGGATGAGCTTGATTTACAGTTCTTACTGGATATTGACTTAGCGATTCTAGCGGCTTCGCCAGAGCGTTTTGCGGAGTATGAGCAGCAGATTCAACAGGAATATGCTTGGATAGATCCAGATATTTATTTGATTAAAAGAAAACAAGTTCTAGCGCATTTTTATCAGACTGAACCGCTGTATCAAACGGAATATTTTCAACAGAATTTTGAGCAAAAAGCGAAAGAAAATTTAAGGGGGTTATTTTAGGTTATTTTTTTAAGTTGTTGATTTTGTGAATTAAATTTTCTTTATTTTATGTATTTTACTACATATTTTTCTTGGTTCTGGTAAATTATCAACTCAATTACTCCATCTTTAAGACTTCCTGTGATATAGAAATGATAGTAATAATATGGAGTAGGTTCTTGACTATCCCCAGAATACCAACCTGATTTTCTTAATTTAAAGTTTTCTATATTTCCATATTTTTCATGTAGTCCTGTATCTTGCTGGAATATTTTTACAATAGACCTCTTGCAAAAATCATTTTTTAACCAACTCCATGTTGTAAATTGCAGCAATTAAATTCAGACGTAAACCCATGCGTTTACGCCTATTTCGATAACGTGTAGCCAGAATTCTAAAGGTCTTTAATTTTCCATTGACGTGTTCAATTCGAATACGACGTTTACTAATTTCCCGATTTATTTGCTTCTGTAATAAAGTTAACGGCTTCTTTTTACTTGCCTTGAATGGCATCAGGCATTTTACCCCCAAACGATTTAAACCTAAATAACCTTTATCAATCAGCATAAAGGCTTGATATCTCTGCTTTTTACGTTGAGCCTTAAACAACTGGAAATCATGTGTACTCCCATGTGTAAGACCTAATGAAATAATCTGCATCGTTTCATAATGAATGATGAGTTGAGCTTTGATCGTATGTCGTTTTTTCTTACCGCTGTAGAATCTTTTCTGTTTTTTTTGGACGCTCAATTGTCATTTCAGTTGCATCGACAATAACAACATTCCAATCTATCCCTGCACCATGCGGTAGTTTCTTAGGTAAATGAAATTTATCAGATTTTATTAAAATATTTTCTATTTTATGAATAATTCTGGACGCAGTTAATTCGTGGATTCCATAACTCATAGCAACATGAAAGAGCGTGCGATATTCACGCCAATAACTTAGCGTCATTAACAGTTGGTCTTCAAGTGAAAGACTCGAAGGCCTACCTCGTTGAGTATTGACTTGGCTTGACTCTAATACTTCAAGCATTTCTAAAAAGGTTGAGGGTTGTATTCCAATCAGTCGTTTAAACTGACTATTTGATAGCATCTTTACTTTTTCATATTTCATGTACTCATGATAGTAGAACATGACTTTTTAATCTGGATAAAAAACAAACAAAACGTTGATCGTTTTTTGATTTTTGCAAAAAGTCTAATGTATTTCTCATTTTTTTTATAATCTTTATTTACCATATAATTTGAAAAATATGCTAAGGAGATAGCTAAAGCCAAAAAGGTTAGAACCTTTTTTTATATTGAACCTCATTTGATCTTCTTGAAATATCTATCTTCTACAATAAGAAAGGATTTGATAAGTGCTGATTAGTATTTTTTAGCTAATATATCATACAGTATAATCGGCTTGTGATAAAGAAGCACATAAGAGTGCCTTACTTAATAGTGTGGTTCATAAGGTGAGTATTGAAGGGATAAGGTATATCCCTTCAGAACATGCTATTTAAAGAAATACCCCGTCTCAGGCGAGCTCGCATTTGCCATACGTTTACGTGGCATACGACCCGCTAAGAATGCTTCACGACCTGCTTCAACTGCTTTTTTCATAGCAGAAGCCATCAAAATTGGATTTTGAGCAGCAGCAATTGCCGTGTTCATCAGTACGCCGTCACAACCGAGTTCCATCGCAATCGCAGCATCACTGGCAGTACCCACACCAGCATCCACCAGCACAGGAACTTTGGCGTTTTCTTTGATGATAGAAATGGTATGTGGATTCAAAATACCGAGACCAGAACCAATTAAACTACCTAAAGGCATGATTGCAACACAGCCCATACTTTCCAGTTCTTGGGCAACAATTGGGTCATCCGAGGTGTAGACCATGATTTCAAAACCATCATCAATCAGGGTCTGCGCTGCTTTCAGTGTTGCAGTGACATTTGGGTATAAGGTTTTTTCATCGCCGAGTACTTCTAGCTTTACCAGATTGTGACCATCAAGCAGTTCACGAGCCAGCATACAGGTGCGAATTGCGCTATCAGCATCAAAACAACCGGCTGTATTTGGTAAAATTGTATATTTCTCAGGTGGAATGACTGAGAGTAAATTTGGTTGATCGGCATGTTGACCAATGTTTACGCGACGAATTGCAACGGTCACAATTTCAGCGCCACTTGCTTGAATTGCTAAATCGGTTTCATTGAGATCTTTATATTTACCAGTTCCGACAAGTAAACGAGATTGGAAAGTACGTGAACCAATAATTAAAGGGGAATCTTGCATAGGCTTACTCCATTTTTAGCCGATTAGCCGCCACCAACAGCTTGAATAATTTCAATACGATCTTCTGGAGCAATTGTTGTTTGCTCAAGTCTACTTTTCGGAATAATCTGTTGGTTCTTCTCTACAGCAAAGCGTTTGCCTTCAAGTGCCAAGCTTTGAACCAATTGCTGTAGATTTTCACATGACGTGTCTGTTGACTCGCCGTTTAAATAGATATGCATGATAAATCCTTATTTCGCATGTTTGATCGCATACCATGCGAGTAACAGCCAACCTGCAATCATAAATGCACCACCAATCGGAGTGATTGCACCTAATATTCGAGGTAAACCAAGCGACATAATGTATAATGAACCGCAGAAAAATATGATGCCAATTTGAATCAAAATAAAAGGAATTTTTATTGGGAATGTTGGTGTGGTTTTTTTGAGTACAGCTAAAATGAGTAAACCTATAGCATGGTAGAAAAAATATTGCGTTGCAGTGCTCCACCAAGCGAGTTGCTCTACTGTAGCAATAGATTTAAGCCCATGAGCACCAAAAGCACCTAACATAACTGCAAGTGCAAGATTAAGCGCAGAAATTGCTATCCACATAATGAAAATGGAACTGGAAAATTGATGAACAAAGTTAACATATTCGAAGCTTTTAACAAAGCTGGATAAAACAAAAGGGCATTGTCGCCCTTGTGTTTGTTCTGAATTTAACTTGCTGACATCGCAATTTTAATTTTTTCCATTGCATTCTTTTCAAGCTGGCGAATACGTTCAGCAGAAACATTATATTCAGCAGCCAATTCATGCAAAGTTGATTTGTCATCGTCTAACCAACGACGCTGTAAAATATTACGAGAACGATCATCAAGTTGATCCATGGCCTCATGTAATGCAGAAGTACTTTGTTCTTCGTAATCTTCTTCTTCAATTAGGCGTGCAGGGTCGTAACGATTATCTTCTAGATAAAGTGCAGGCGCGGTGTGTGGTGTATCATCGTCATCATCACCTTGCGCTTCAAAAGCAGCATCGTAAGCGGTTAAACGACCTTCCATTTCGAGCACTTGCTCAGGAGTCACATTCAAATCATTTGCAATTGATTGAGCTTCTTCTAAAGTCAAACGTTTACTTGATTTTTTAAGACTACGCAAATTGAAAAATAATTTACGTTGAGCTTTCGTAGTGGCAATTTTAACAATTCGCCAGTTACGAATAACATATTCATGAATTTCTGCTTTAATCCAATGCACAGCAAAAGAAACTAAGCGCACACCCATATTAGGATCGAAGCGCTTAACAGCTTTCATCAGTCCTAGGTTACCTTCTTGGATGAGATCACCTTGTGGTAATCCGTAACCTGCATAGCTGCGTGCAATATGTACGACAAATCGTAAGTGTGACATTACCAAAAGTTTGGCAGCATCCAGATCTTGATCATAATAATAACGTTCAGCAAGTTCTTTCTCTTGCTCTGCCGTTAAAATAGGAATTTGATTGACAGTACTGATATATGCACCAAGGTTAACGCCTGGCGCAGACAATGACAGGGGCATCAATTGATTGCTGCTGTCAGTAGTCATGGAGTCTCCTTATAGGATGGTATTAAAGTCAATAATTTCATCTTAATGCGAATGTTCTTCATCACTAAGGAAATTTGAGTATAGAAATGTAAATATTTCAATTTTATCTTTACCGAGAGTTTAGCAAAGAATCAAATAGATTCAATTAAATAGTGAAATTCTCGGTCTGAAATTTTCTGTGTTTGACATTGAAGTTGTTGAATTTGGCAATATCGTGTTACATCAATTTCACTATGCGGGTCTGATGATTTTAAAAGATATTGCTTTGATCCTGACGATTTCTTAATAGCGCGTTTCAACATCAAAAGTGGCATAGGGCAAGGTTGTCCTAGCGCATCAATTATTTCGGGCGAGCCTTCAATTTTAGACATAGTAATAAACAAAGCTTAATTGAAAATTATCTTAACAAACTTTCACTATTTTACACGGAAAATTTTTAGCAAAAAAAGCGCTAAATGGTTGAATAAAACAGATAGAGTGCTAGGAAATTACTAAAAATAAATCTATTAATTGGAATAAACCCGTGTTAAGCTCGATGCGTTTTAGAAAGTGTTTAATATAAATTTCTTGTATTAAACCCTATAACAAATGGATGTAACCGGAAATTGTTGATAGTTTTACAGAATGATTACAAGCTTTAAAATTATAAATATTTTAAAACCTTGTTGGCTCTGCTGTTTGCAACACCGGAAGGTCCTTATCTTTCAATATCTGAGGATTGACTTATGACAGCTCGTGAACAAGGCGTAGTAAAGTGGTTTAACGACACTAAAGGCTTTGGTTTTATTCAGCGTAATGGTGGTGATGACGTATTTGTTCATTTCCGCGCAATTGTAGGCGAAGGTCACCGTTCATTACGTGACGGCCAACGCGTAGAATTCAGCGTAGTTCAAGGACAAAAAGGTTTCCAAGCTGAAAACGTTCAGCCTTTAGACTAATTTGTTGCTTTAACGCAATAAAAGGCGCTCCAATGTTATTTGGGGCGTTTTTGTTTATAATAGCCACTTTCTTTAGTCATTGATGGTTCGAGAGCATATATGACGTCTGGTTTTGAAACCTTAAATTTACATCCGCAGTTGAAAAAAGCCATTGATGCTTTGGGGTTCACACAAATGACTCCTATTCAACAAAAGGTTTTAAAATATACATTAGCAGGGCATGATGCCATTGGTCGAGCACAGACAGGGACGGGTAAAACAGCTGCCTTTCTAATCAGTGTGATTAATGATTTATTAACCAATCCAGTACAAGAGCAACGTTTTCGTGGTGAACCACGAGCATTAATCTTAGCTCCTACTCGTGAGCTTGCATTACAGATTGAAAGTGATGCCCAGCATTTGACAAAGTTCACTGATCTACATCTTGTCACTCTATTAGGAGGTGTAGACTTTGAAAAACAAAAGAAAATGTTGGATCGCAACTTTGTTGATATTATTGTTGCAACGCCAGGGCGTTTAATTGATTTTGTTGAACAAAAAGAAGTTTGGTTAGATAAAATTGAATTTTTAGTGATTGATGAAGCTGATCGCCTGCTTGATATGGGATTTATCCCATCCGTAAAACGAATTGTTCGTTTTTCTCCATTCAAAGAGCAACGCCAAACTTTGATGTTTTCAGCAACATTTAGCTACGATGTATTGAATTTGGCAAGACAATGGTTATTTGAACCTGTTACGGTAGAAATTGAACCTGAACAGAAAACCAATAATGATGTCGAGCAACGAGTTTACGTTGTAGAAAACAAAGATAAATATAAATTGCTTCAAGAAATTCTTCGTGAAGAACCTATTGATAAAGTCATGATCTTTGCAAACCGTAGAGATCAAGTTCGTCGTTTATATGATCATTTAAAACGTGATGGTTATAAAGTAGGAATGTTGTCTGGTGAGATTGCACAAGACAAACGATTGAAGATGCTCGATCAGTTTAAACAAGGCAAAAACAATATTATGATTGCGACTGATGTTGCTGGTCGTGGTATTCATGTTGATGGTGTATCGCACGTCATTAACTTTACCTTGCCTGAGCAATCAGATGATTATGTTCATCGTATTGGTCGTACTGGACGTGCAGGTGCTCAAGGTGTAAGTATTAGCTTCTTATCAGAAGATGATGCGTTCTATTTGCCTGAGATTGAAAAGGCGATTGGGAAGAAATTACCCCTTACACGAATCGAAGGATATTGTTGATTTGATTGAAGCAATTTCAAATTAGAATTTGTTTGTTGAATCATTTAAAAAGCTAAATCATGCGACGATTTAGCTTTTTTTATTTTTTAGTATGTTTTGCTACCCAAATGATACAAAAGATTAAGAATTTTTTTGAAATCCTGTGATTAGTTGCTGAATTGAAACAAATCAACATGTAGAATATGGCGCATTACCTGGGAGGATATTATGGCTCTAATCTCAATGCGCCAGCTCTTGGATCACGCTGCAGAACATAACTACGGCGTACCAGCGTTTAACGTAAACAACTTAGAACAAATGCGTGCAATTATGCTCGCAGCTGATGCAACGAATTCACCTGTAATCGTACAAGCTTCCGCTGGTGCGCGTAAATATGCAGGTGCACCTTTCTTACGTCATCTTATTTTAGCTGCGATTGAAGAATGGCCACATATTCCAGTGGTAATGCATCAAGATCACGGTACAAGCCCTGATGTCTGCCAACGCTCTATCCAGTTGGGCTTTAGCTCAGTGATGATGGATGGTTCTTTGGGAGCTGATGGTAAGACACCAACTTCATATGATTACAATGTTGATGTTACTCGTCGTGTTGTAGCTATGGCTCACGCATGTGGCGTTTCTGTTGAAGGTGAGATTGGTTGCTTAGGTAGCCTTGAAACTGGTATGGCTGGTGAAGAAGATGGTGTTGGCGCTGAGGGCGTACTAGACCATTCTCAATTGCTAACTTCTGTAGAAGAAGCAACACAATTCGTTGCTGATACTGATGTTGACGCTTTAGCGATTGCTGTGGGTACTTCTCATGGTGCATACAAGTTTACTCGTCCACCTACAGGCGATATCTTGGCAATTGATCGAATTAAAGAAATTCATGCTGCACTACCAAACACGCATCTTGTAATGCATGGTTCAAGCTCTGTACCACAAGAGTGGTTGGCGATTATTAACCAATATGGTGGTGATATTAAAGAAACTTATGGTGTACCGGTAGATCAGCTTGTAGAAGCGATTAAACATGGTGTTCGTAAAATTAATATTGATACTGATTTACGTTTGGCATCTACTGGCGCGATGCGTCGTATGATGGCTGAGAAGCCAAGTGAATTTGATCCACGTAAATTCTTTGGTGAAACAGTTGAAGCAATGAAAGACATTTGTATTGCACGTTATGAAGCATTTGGTACAGCTGGTAATGCAGATAAGATTCGCCCAATTTCTTTAGAGAAGATGGTTGATCGTTATAAGTGATTAACTTGTAACTTAAAAAAATAGCGGCCTTTGCCGCTATTTTTTTATTTGTATGAAAAAATGCCAGCATATAGCTGGCATTTTTTGAGGCAGAATTTATTTTTGCTGCGCTTTTGAGTCTAAATTGACATCTTTAATTTCAACATATGCATTGGCGCGAAGCTCACGCATCCAAGTATCTACTTCGGAATCAAATTGACGTTCACCGAGAATCTGACGTGCCATACGTTCTTGTACTTCTTTGGTCATGTCTTGTTGGCGAGTATCCATCACTTGCAGGATGTGCCATCCAAATTGTGTTTGGAATGGTTTGCTAATTTGACCTACAGGAGTATTCTTCATTGTCTGTTCAAATTCAGCAACCATAACGCCCGGGCTAACCCAACCCAAGCTACCTCCATCACGAGCTGAACCTGTATCATTTGAATATGTTGCAGCAAGTGTTGCAAAATCTTCGCCAGCTTTAGCACGATTGTATAGACTATCAATCATTTGTTTAGCACGGTCTAAAGATACAACTTCAGAAGGTTGGATTAAAATATGACGTGTTTGGTATTGATCCACTAAAGCTTTTTGATCATTTTGTTTACGTTCAAGTAATTTAAGAACGTGGATACCATCACGAACATTAATAAGTTCAGTTGTTTGACCTATTTTCAATGGGGTGATTCGCGCTGCGAGTTCAGTTGGAATTTCAGAAAGTGATCTAAATCCCATGTCTGCGCCATCAACTTTCACAGAAGAAGTTGATAATTTAGAGCTGATTGCTTTTGGATCATCACTATTCGTAAGCGCATTTTTTACTTCTAAGGCAACTTTTTGTGCTTCTGCTGCATTATCTCCTGAGATACGCATATGAATCACATGAGCTTGAGTGCCTAATGCGGCTTGACCTTCAGGTGAATTTAGGAAATTTTCAACATCTAAGTCGCTGATTTTAATTCGCGACATTACTTGTTGTTGACGTAAGCGTCCGATTGCTAAATCTTCAGCAATACGGTTTCTTAAGTTTTCATATGTACCTGGCGCAATTGCGTCTAGTTTTTGTTGGAACGCTTCTAAGGTAGTAGCGCCAGATTGATTTGCCACTTTCAAAACAGCAGCATTTAAACTTTTTTCGTCGGCTTTAATACCGTAACGTTTAACTTGTTCTAATTGAGCTTGTCGGATGATCAACTGATCTAAAACTTGCATCTGTAAGTATTGTTGTGGTGGCACAGTTTTATTTTGTGCTTTAAGTTGATGCTCAGTTTCAGCAATTCCTTGTTCTAAATCACTTTTAAGAATGACACTATTATCCACAATTGCGACAACCTCATCCGTAGGTTGAGCAAAGCTATGCATTGATGAAGAAATTAGGGCGGCTAGAACAGTAGCTCTAAAGATATGTTGAATAGAATTTATCTTCATTAACGTTGTGTCCAAGATTGATTAATTTTGTTGAAACCTAAAACTCTGCTTTCTAAAAGTGAGGCAAGCTTATTATTTAAGGCGCCTAAACCTTTAAGTGTAAACTCAGCCATTACAGCACGCTTTCTACGTACATCAGGAGAATTAGGATCATCTAAATCGTTGTAGTACGAGCGTCCATATACAGAGACAGCCCAACAACAAGACTCATAATTGACGCCAAGTAAATACTCGCGCATCAAATTATTGTCTAAGTCATATTGAGCATGCCCCATAATACGCCAATTATCTTTTACAGGTTGTATAAAGGATGCAACAGCTTGATCATAAGAATCTTGACGGTCTGGAATATCTTTACGATAAAAATAGCCTACATTGTAGAGATTACCTTTATCGCCGACGTAATATGCTTGAAAATCACGTTGTGCGTTTTCACCATTAGACATCCATGCAGAATTGGCAGCTAAGGTGAAGTTCTGATTCAATTGACTCGCTAGGCTAATAATCGGACCTGTTCTTTTTTGCGTGTCGAACTCATCAGGCTCTTCGTTCAGGGTTACACGTCTGTCATTAAAATAATAACTTTGACCTAGACTCGCTCTAATACGCTCTAAGCCTTCTGTATCTAGTAAGCTGTATGTAACACCCAAAGATAAGAAATTATTATCCTCTAAGCGGTCGTGCCCATAAAAGCGGTAAGGGTTAAATAATTGATCATAACTAATAGATGCAGTTGTAGAGTCAAAGTTTGGATGATCATCTTGCTTTTTATAAGGTGAGTAAGCATAGAACGCTCTTGGTGAGATGCTTTGAAGATATTTGCCATCTTTCTCAAAAGTGACACCAGTTGCGAACGTAAATTGCGGCACAACGACAGACTTCTCTAAATCATCGGAAGCCGATAAGCCTAAACCTTCTTTAGTATCTTGATCGTAGAATGTATTAATTGTACGTACGGATAATTCTGGAATAGCGTAGAACCATGATGGTGTTATGTAGTTATAACGAACAGCAAATTGGTTATAGATACGAGTACCACTTGATTCTAAAGCTGAGCCATCATTTATAGACTTTTTAAAATAAGCTGTATCATTATTAAACTCGTATTGTAAACCTTGAGGATTACCTGTTACATAATTGAGAAGGAACTGAGGTAAGCGAGCATAGGGTTTGTCTTTATCCTCAATCGTTTCATCTAAGGTTTGGAAATCTTCGACTTTTAACTGAGCTTTTAAGCCAGGAATGCCATTTTTGTAATTCAATTCCCATGCACGGCGTAGGTTTAAATCAGTTTTTGAATTTGGGCTTGAGTTAAAATCAGAGAAATAATCTTTATCTGATGCATGGTTAAATTCTAGGTTCGTAGACCATTGATCTGTGATGTTCCAATTGTGTTCAAAATGTAAGTCATCACGATCTTTGTTGTCGTATTCGTTGTCATTTGGTAGATAGCCACCCCAAATACGTCCTGAACCAAAATTCTCAGTCATATATCTAAATTCTGCATCCAACTTTGCTCCACGTTTGCTCATAAAGCTTGGTGCGAGTGTTAGATCATAGTTAGGTGCAAGATTAAGATAAACAGGAACGGTAAGTTGAGCACCACCATCATTGCTATAACCAAAATTTGGACTTAAAAGACCAGTGGAGCGCCTATCATCAATTGGGAAATTAAAATAAGGAACAGCTAAGACGGGAACATCTTTTACATATAGTTTAGTTCCTCTAGTCACACCACGACCAGTTTCTTGATTCAGTTCAATTTGTTTCGCCTGAATTTTCCATGCAGGTTTTTGTTCAGGTGGGCAAGCTGTATAGCTAGTATCTTTAAGAATAACCAAATTTTCATTTTGGCGTTTGATTTGGCTTGCATAACCATGAGCATGTTGTTGTTCAGAAATATAAAAACTGTTATTTAAGTCGCCAGTTTGGGTTTTTAAGTTGTAATTGATTTGATCGCTTTGGGTGAGTAAACCTGATTGAGCGAGTTGAACTCGACCTTTCGCATTTGCATATGTTTGAGATGAATCTAAAGTAACCTCATCTGCGCGAATATTGCGACCTTCTTGGTCGATAATTACGTCACCTCGTAAAACCGAATCACCATTTGGATTGTAGTGACCATAGTCTGCCGTAATAACAGAGGTGGTGCTATTCGCATCTTTGGGTCTGCTTTCAGGGTTGATAGGCGTAATCCATGTACCTTGGCAAAAAGATGAGCTTAAATAGCGATTGTCACGCAATTGAGCTTCTGGTGCTGATTTGTCTACATAGTATTGCTGAAAAAAACTTTCGCCAGGGTAGGTTTCTTGGTCTTTCTGAATTTTGGCTTTGAGTTGAGCATTGTCTAGTGTAGAGACATGAGACGTGTTGGTTGCTGCGAAACCTGATTGAATCGAGCCGCCACACAAGAGTGTCAAAATAGCAGTTGCTAAAGGATTAAATTTAAACTGATGTTTCATTGTCTCATTAACCAGTATGCTAATTCACAATTAATTATTGTCGCATCATAGAGAAAAAGTTGATAAGTGGCTACACTTAAGCTTTCAAAATCTCAGCTAGTTTTAGATTTTATTGCAAATGAATACACAACGTGAACAATTGATACAAACTTGGCTTGAAGCCGTTCTCAAATCTGATCAGTTTGAAATCAACTTTCTTGCTGGAGATGCGAGTTTCCGCCGCTATGCACGAGTTGGGTTACAAAACAAAACATATATGCTCATGGATGCGCCTCCTGAAAAAGAAGATTGCGTTCCGTTTGTGACGATTGATGAGTTCTTTGATGCGAATGGGGTGCGAGTTCCTCATATCGTAGCTAAAGATTTGGAGCAAGGATTATTATTGTTGGAAGATTTTGGTGATGTAGTGTTATCAACATTGTTAAATGATAAAACAGTTGATCAATATTATGCCCAGAGCTTTAAACAACTTATTGAATTGCAGCAAATTGACGGGAAATCTCATTTGCCTGCATATTCATATGAGAAATTAATGACTGAGATGCGTTTGTTAACAGAATGGATGCTACCTTCATTAAATATTCAACCAACAGAACAGCAATTAGAAACAATTGAGCACGCTTTCGATTTTCTTGCGATTGAAGCAACTAATCAACCTCAAGTAATCGTTCATCGTGATTTTCACAGTCGTAATCTGATGAAAATTGAAAATGAGCAAGAACTCGGTGTTATTGACTTCCAAGATGCGGTAATTGGTGCTGATACTTATGATTTAATCTCGATTACACGAGATGCTTATGTACAGTGGAATGCTGAGCGCGTTTATGAATGGTTTGAAGTCTTTTATAACTTGTTGCCAGCAAAAGCGAAAGAAAATCGGAGTTTTGAGCAGTTTAAGCGTGATGCTGATCTTATGGCGATTCAGCGTCATCTTAAAATTTTAGGTATTTTTGTTCGTTTATTCGAGCGTGATGGAAAATCAGGTTATCTAAAAGATCTGCCAAGAGTGATGTGGTATCTGCTTGAAGAAAGTCAAGGTTATGATGAATTGAATGACTTTATGCAATTTATGCGTGAAATCGTTATGCCAAAGTTCATTGCAAAATATGGTGATTATGAGGTTGCTGCATAATGAGAGCTATGATTCTTGCCGCAGGTCTTGGAAATCGTATGCGACCGCTCACGTTGCATACACCAAAACCTTTGCTTGAAGTTGGTGGAAAGCCTTTAATTGTTTGGCACATCGAAAAATTGCAAAAGATAGGTGTCTTTGAAATTGTGATCAATACTGCTTGGTTGGGAGACAAACTTGCGGCTGCTCTTGGAGATGGTTCTCAATTTGGTGTAACTATTTTATGGTCGCATGAGGGTGAGGGACTTGAGACGGCTGGTGGTATTATCAATGCATTGCCTTTATTGGGCGATAAGCCTTTCATTCTAGTAAATGGTGACGTCTGGACAACTATGGATTTCTCTGCATTGCTGAATGTTCATTTAGGTGACAAGCAAGCGCATTTAGTATTGGTTGATAATCCTCCTCAGCATTTGAAAGGTGATTTCATTTTATCGAATGATTTGGCTTATACATTCGAGCAGGAGCAATTGGGTGAAGCATTAACCTATAGTGGTATTGCGGTATTATCACCGAATATGTTTAAAGGTCTGGAGAATGGTAAGAGACCATTAGCACCTTTACTTAAACAGGCAATGTCACAAGAATTAGTTTCAGCTGAGAAAATGCAGGGTATTTGGGTTGATGTTGGTACGCCTGAGCGGTTAGAAGAGCTTGATAATAAAATTAAACAAGGTGAATTTGCCTAAGAAGATATTTGTCGTGCTTTGATGTTGTTGAACCAAGGCAGAAAATTTGATGGATTGTGCAGTTTATCATGAACATAGATGATTAACTGCATAATCGTTCAACAAGTCCTACTGTGTCTTGTATCAGAAATCGGTATACTGCACAGCAAATTTATCGAGATGTTACACTGTCATGCATCATTTTTTTCAAGAATTAAAGCAAGGTAGTCAAGCTTTAGGATTAAACCTCAGCGAAGAGGCTTTAATACTCTTATTAAAATATCAAGATGCGCTAGTATTGTGGAATAAGGCATATAACCTAACAGCAATACGCGACCCTAAAGAAATGCTGGTTAAACATTTATTAGATAGTTTAAGTATCTTGAATGATCTACCAAAAGGGCGTTTATTAGATGTAGGTACAGGTGGTGGAATGCCTGGAATGATTATTGCGTTATGTCAACCAGAACGTGATTGTGTTTTGCTTGATTCAAATGGCAAGAAAATTCGTTTTCTGAAACAGTTTATTGCTGATTTAAAACTGAAAAATGTAATTGCAGTGCAAACACGTGTTGAAAATGAAGACAGTATCAATGAACTTGGTCAGTTCGATGTAATTACAAGTCGAGCATTTGCTTCACTAACTGACTTTGTGGATGCTGCACAGCCATATATGCATGAAAAAAGTATTATTGCGGCAATGAAAGGTTTGATTCCAACTGATGAACTTGATCAATTAAAAGGTCAATATCAGTCTCAGATTGTCGAATTGAAAGTACCAAGATTAGATGAACAACGTCATTTGCTTTTGCTTCAACGAATTTAATAAAAAATATTAAGGGTAATCATGGCACATATTATTGCAATTGCTAACCAAAAAGGTGGCGTAGGGAAAACAACAACCGCTGTTAATCTTGCTGCTTCTTTGGCGATTTTAAAGAAGCGTGTCTTGTTAGTTGATATGGACTCACAAGGTAATGCAACAATGGGGTCTGGCGTACAAAAGAATGACCTTTTGTATTCTGTTACTGATGTCTTATTAGGTGAAGTGCCGATCGAAACTGCAATTCAAAAAGCAGAAGTAGGATATAAAGTTTTGGGTGCAAACCGTGAGCTTGCAGGAGTAGAGCTAGCAATCGCTGAGCAAGAAGGTCGTGAATTTATCCTCAAAAAAGCATTAGAAGAGGTGGATTCAGCTTTTGATTACATTATTGTGGATTGTGCTCCAAGTCTAAGCTTGATTACTGTAAATGCCCTTGCAGCAGTGAATGGTGTGATCATTCCGATGCAATGTGAGTACTATGCTTTAGAAGGCCTTGCTGACTTAACGCAAACCATCGACCGTATACAAAAAGCACTCAATCCAAACTTGGAAATCATTGGTGTGTTACGTACCATGTATGATGCAAGAAATGCGTTAACACGTGATGTATCCTCTGAGCTTGAGCAATATTTTGGTAAAAAGCTCTATGATACAGTTATCCCTCGTAATATTCGTTTGGCTGAAGCGCCAGCACATGGTTTACCTGTGATCTATTTTGAAAAGAGTTCTAAAGGTGCTGTTGCGTATTTAAATTTGGCTGCGGAAATGCTTAAAAAAAGTAAAGTTAAAAAAGGAAGTGCTGTATGAGCATCAAAAAACGCGGATTGGCTAAAGGTCGTGGTTTAGATGCGTTGCTAGGTTCGATTCAAAAAGAAAAACTGCAACTAGAAGCACAAGCCTTGGATCATGGTCAACTCAAGCAAATTGATGTTAACTCGTTAAAGCGTGGAGAATATCAACCACGTCGTTTTATTCAAGAACAGGATTTACAAGAGCTTGCATCATCGATTGAAAAACATGGTGTAATGCAGCCTATCGTGATTCGTCCTGTGGATGATGAGCAACACCCTTATGAGATTATTGCAGGTGAGAGACGTTGGCGTGCTGCAATTATGGCGGGATTAACTGAAATTCCTGCAATTGTAAGAGAGTTGAATGATCAGGTCGCGATAGCATTAGCCTTAATTGAAAATATTCAACGTCAGGATTTAAATCCTATTGATCAAGCACTTGCATTGCAACGTTTTCATGATGAATTTGGTTTAAGTCACCAAGAAATTGCAGATACTGTTGGTAAAGCACGTACTACAGTTAGTAATTTGTTGCGCTTATTAAGTTTAGCAGACCCAATTAAAGATTATATGCAACAAGGTCAGATTGATATGGGACATGCCCGCGCAATTTTGACTTTAAAGACTAAAGAACAAATTGAAGTTGCAAAAATCGTGATTGAAAAAGGTTTGTCAGTGCGTCAAACTGAACAATTGGTTCGTGAGTGGAGTGAACCAAAACCAGAAAAGGAGAAAGTAAAAATTTCTCCAGATATTGAACATTTAACTCAAAAGCTATCTGAACGCTTTGGTGCGAATGTCAAAATTGACCATAACCAACAAGGAAAAGGGAAAATGGTCATTCACTATCACTCATTGGATGAGTTGGATGGGATTCTAAATATTTGTTTGCCTAACTAATATTTAGGATTCGTCCTAATTATTTTAAATATTATTGGGGAATAATATGTGGGAACTGGTAAAAGCGGGCGGTTGGTTAATGCTGCCGCTTATTCTCTCATCAATTTTTACGGTTGCAATCACAATTGAACGCTACATTCGTTTGAAACGTTCTCAAGTATTACCTGGGGATTTATTTGTAAATGGTTCTAATGCTGAGACTGTAATTTCAAATTTACAGCAAGAGCAAGCAAAGAAATCACCTTTAGGACGTATTCTACTTGCTGGGTACGAACACAAAGAACAGGGTGAACAATTTGCGCGTGCGCAAATGGAGGCGGCAGCTTCACAAGAAATTTCCTTCTTAGAGAAGAACATCAATTTCTTGGGCACATTAAGCGCAATAGCCCCTTTATTGGGTTTGCTTGGTACGGTTTTAGGTATTATTGAATCTTTCTTGGTGATTGATGTGGGATCAGCAGGAAATGCAAGTATGATGATGCCTGGTATTTCTAAAGCCTTGATCACAACGGCTGTTGGTATGTTAATTGCTATTCCAGCGATGATTGCTTATCGATACTTTCAACGTGTTGTACACGAATATACCGCTGAGTTAGAACAACAATCTACTTTGTTCCATGCTGCACTTTTCTACAAAAAAGTACCACATGTACAAGAACATCGCCTTGCAAGCTAAGCATAGGTGATCCAATGAAATTTAAACGCTCTCAAGTTGAAGATATTCATATCAATTTGACACCAATGATTGACTGTATGTTATTTATTTTGGTGTTTTTATTACTTTCGACGACATTTAGTCAGCAAAGTCGTATAAATCTAACTTTGCCCGATGCTCAAGGTGTACCGCCTAAACAATTCGATCAAAAAATTGAAATCATGGTAGACTCCACTGGCCATTATTCCGTGAATGGTCAAGCATTATCGACAAAAGATACAGCTGATCTCAGTACAGCCATTAAGCAAGTTGCACAAGAACGTCGCGACTTTATGTTTATTATCGCTGCTGATGCTAAAGCCGCCCATCAGGATGTAATACGTGTGATGGATGTTGCAGGTCAGCTTGGGTTTGTAAACGTTAACATTAGCACTAAAGTTCCAACTAGAGGTTTCACCGAGTGAATCAAGATTTTAAGGTTTATTTACGCCTTTTAGCTTATCTAAAATCTTATTGGGGTATTGCCTTATTTGTATTACTTGGTTTTGGTATCAATGCGGCTACGGAAGTCTCGGTAGCCAAATTGCTGAAGTTTATTATTGATGCAATTCAAAATGGAAGCAGAGAAAACCTAAATCTATTTCCTGCATTGATCGTGTTGTTAATGTTCTTTAGAGGTGTTGGATTATTCTTAGGCGGATATTTTACCGCTGTAATCTCAAGACGTTTGGTTTTTAGTATTCGCCAAGAGGTTTATGCGAAGCTGCTTAGACTGCCTGCACAATATTATTTAGATAATACCTCTGGTCATATTAGTGCAAAATTAATGTATAACGTGCAGCAATTAACAGCTGCATCCTCTGATTCTTTACAGACATTAGTCAAAGATGGCCTGATTGTCATAGGTTTATTAAGTTATTTGTTTTATACCAACTGGCGCTTAACGATGTGTATTATCGTATTTATGCCAGTGATTGGTATTTTAGTTCGTGTAGCTGCAAAGCGCATGAGAAAGCTTTCGATACAAGTACAAAATACCATGGGGGATGTCAATCATGTGGTTCAGGAAACCATCAATGGTAACTCTGTAGTTAAAAGTTTCACTGGTGAAGCTTTTGAGCAACAACGCTTCTATAAGTCATCTGAAGAAAACCTTCGTCGTGGTTTGAAGATGGTGGTTGTTCAGAATATCAATAGTCCATTGGTGCAACTGATTTTGTCTTGTGCAATGGCAATCATTTTATGGTTAGCTTTGCGCCCGCAGGTTTTTGGTGACACATCTGCTGGCGAATTCGTCTCTTATATCACTGCTGCTGGTTTAATATCTAAGCCTGTAAAAAACTTAACTGATATCAATGAAAAGCTTCAGCGCGGTTTAGCTGCAGCACATTCGGTTTTTGAATTATTGGATTTACCTGAAGAAGAAAATAAAGGGCAATTGAAGCCTCAATTGAAAGGTAATATTCGATTTGATCAAGCTTGCTTGGAATATTCTGATGGTACCAAAGCCATTAAAGATTTCTCTTTAAATATTCAAGCTGGTCAAACTATTGCACTCGTTGGGCGGTCAGGGGCTGGTAAAACCTCATTGGTAAACATGTTGCCGCGTTTCCAAGAGTTAAGTAGTGGCGGTATATATTTTGATGATATTCCTGTTCAAGAAATCGAGTTGCTGTGTTTAAGATCGCAAATTGCAATGGTGAACCAACAAGTCGTTCTGTTTAATCGTTCAGTGCGTGACAATATCGCCTACGGACAATTACAAAATGCTAGTGATGAGCAAGTGATTGCTGCTGCTAAAGCTGCCTATGCACATGATTTCATCATGAGTTTGCCTCAAGGTTATGACACTATACTTGGTGCCCAAGGTCTGAATTTATCTGGTGGACAACGTCAACGTATTGCGATTGCGAGAGCAATTCTGAAAGATTCGCCAATTCTAATTTTAGATGAGGCAACAAGCGCGCTTGATAACGAATCAGAATACTTTATCCAACAAGCCTTTGATGAAGCGATGCAAGGTCGTACCACGATTGTAATTGCTCATCGATTATCTACAGTTGAAAATGCCGATTTGATTGTTGTGATGGATAAAGGACAAATTATCGAGCAAGGAACTCACTTAGAATTGATCGCTAAACAAGGAATGTATTATCAGTTACATCAGCGCAATTTTGAGGAAAATTAATCATGTCACTGGCACAGACGATTCAGACTGCTTGGAATAACCAAAAGAAATGGCTGATCGTTTTAAGACCATTGTCATGGCTTTATCGCTTTGCATTTTTGATGAATAAAGCGATGTACACACACAAGCTGAAGAAAATCTATACGGCACCAATCCCAGTTATGGTGATTGGAAATATTACAGTTGGCGGAAGTGGAAAAACTCCTTTGCTAATTCAACTAGTAAAATATTTGCAAAGCAAAGGGTTGTCGGTAGGTGTAATTAGTCGTGGTTATGGAGGGGTTGGTCCATTTCCAGCGCTGGTACATAAAGAGTCATCGCCTGAGATTATTGGTGATGAACCCGCTTTAATTGTTCAATCGACTGGTGTTGCAATGGCAGTTGGTCCAAATAGACAATCTTCTATAGAGTTATTATTGCAGAACTATTCATTGGATTTGATTATTAGTGATGATGGTCTTCAGCACTGGGCTTTAGATCGTCAAATTGAATGGATTGTTTTAGATCAAAATCGTGGTTTAGGGAATGAAAAGCTGTTGCCTGAAGGGTATTTGCGAGAGCCAAAATCACGTCTACAAAATAGTAGTGTGATTGTACATAGCAAACAGCCTCAATCATTGCTCAATATGCATTTGCAAGTGGGTAAGCCTTATTTACTCAGATCTGATAATTTATCTAATCAATTTGATTCGAAGCAAAGCTATCATGCTGTGGTTGGTATTGGTTTTCCTCAGCGTTTTTATCAGACTTTGCAAAATTTAGGAATTGAGCAATTTCAAGCGCATGAGTTTCCGGATCATCATGAATATAAACTGAGTGATCTAAGTTTTCAGAATCAGAATGCGATTATCACAACAGAAAAAGATGCTGTTAAATTAAAAGAAATTTTAATTCAACATCCAGAATTCAATATCCCTATTTGGGTTGTACCCGTAGAAGCCGTTTTATCATCCGATTGTTATGACTTGTTGGAGCAACAATTACAACAAGTTGGTATTCATTTGTCTTAGAGATATACCATGAAACACATTGTCATTCCTGCACGTTTTGCAAGTTCGAGATTACCAGCTAAACCATTATTGCTGATACATGGTCGTCCAATGATTTTACGAGTGGTTGATCAGGCAAAAAAAGTTGAGGGCTTTGATGATTTATGTGTTGCGACAGATGATGAGCGAATTGCCGAGATCTGCCGTGCAGAAGGCGTTGATGTGGTATTGACAAGCCCTGATCATCTATCTGGTACGGATCGTTTAAGTGAAGTAGCTCGTTTAAAAGGATGGGCTGAAGATGACATTATTGTGAATGTTCAGGGTGATGAACCTTTATTACCTGCAAAATTAGTTAAACAGGTTTCACAGCTTCTAGTTGATAATCCAAACTGCTCAATGTCTACGTTGTGCGAGCCAATCAGCGTTTTGGATGAATTTCAGCGAGATAGTATCGTCAAAGTTGTCATGTCAAAACATAATGAAGCATTGTATTTTAGCCGCGCAACTATCCCTTATGATCGTGATGGGGCGAAACAAAAACAGCAATCAATGCATAGCAGTGCTTACCGCCATCTAGGTTTGTATGCCTATCGAGTTAAACTATTACAAGAATATGTAACTTGGGATCAAGGTGTGCTTGAAAAATTAGAAAGTCTTGAGCAACTCAGGGTGCTTGAAAACGGTCATCGCATTGCCATAGCTATTGCTGAAGCAAACCTTCCGCCCGGAGTTGATACTCAGGAAGATTTAGATCGATTAAACTCAATGTCTATCAGTTTCTTTGAATAATATGACAAAAGAAGTTCAAATCTATGAACATTATCCTTGGCATCAGCAAACGTGGGATCTTTTAACCTCGCGTTTTCCTGATGTTGGGCATGGTTTATTGTTTTATGGAAAGAAAGGATGTGCTAAACAAGAGTTTACCGATAGATTTGTAGCATGGGTGTTATGTTTAAATAAACAATCTGAAAATGCCTGTGGCGAATGTAGTAGCTGTCAATGGTTAAAGTCGGATACACATCCTAACTATGTTCACATCACAACAGATGAAGATAATAAAAAGCAAAATGCAAAAATTAAGATTGAGAAAATTCGAGATCTTTTACCTTTTGTTCAGCAAACTGGTGAAGGCTGGCGTGTTGTAGTCATTGAACCTGCTGAAGCTTTAAATATGGCTTCATCAAATGCTTTATTAAAAACTTTAGAAGAACCTGGTGAGAAAGTTGTTTTGATCTTGGTTGCAGATCATTATTTGAAATTACCTGCAACTATTCGGAGTCGATTGCAACACTTTGCATTAGATCGTTTAAAAGATGAGGATGCTCAGAGTTTTCTGCAAGAAAGAATTTCTGACCTGAAACCGCAACAACTATCCTTGTTACTCAATCTTGCTAATGGAATGCCATTAACTGCAATCGAAATACAAAACAGTGAGTGGTTAGATAAACGAGCATCATTTTTAAAAGATTGGTCTAAGCTTTGTTCTGAAAAGAGTATGCCTTTGCATTATGCTAATAAATGGTCGAAAGAGCTAAGTTTTGTAGATTTTATGGTTATGTTTGAATACTTGTTTGCGGATGTTATTCGTCTAAAGCTAAATCAGCAATTAAAAAATCAAGATTTAGTTTTTGATGATTTAGCTCAAATATATAACTTAGAAACTCTGTTCTCAATTTATTCGGATTTCCAGCAGAAAAAACTAATGTTGGAGCAAAATGTTCAGTCGCAATTAGTTATGGATGAGCTATTTATTCAGCTAATGAATGTCAATCAGTGACGCTATTTCTTAAATACTTATAAATAGGTAAGTTATTTGAAACATTATTTGTTGTTTCTATTAATGTTTCTTATAATTCAAAAAAATGAAACTTGATTGGGTTCAACTAAGTAGGTTGACGGTGTTTATCGCACTTGTATTTGAAACCATGAGCGTTCATGCTTTATTACGGTTAATCAGCATCATATAAGAAACTTTAAGTAAATTAATAACAGGGGAATGTAATGCAACCACAAATGATGGGTGGGATTATACAAGTCAATATTCCTGACAAGGCTACCTTACAAGCGAGTTATATGCCTTTTGTACAAGGTGGTGGCCTATTTGTTCCGACTAAGCAAGCGGTAAAAATGGGACAAGAAGTTTTTATCCTTGCCACTTTGCCTGATCAATCACAGAAAATTCCTTTAACTGGTAAGGTGATTTGGATTTCGCATAAGCAAACCCATTTTAAACCACAAGGTTTTGCAATTCAGCTTGCAGGTGATAAAGGTGTTTATTACCGAACAGAGGCAGAAAGAATTTTAACAGGTGCTAAAAGCCTTGATCGTCCAAGTTATACTATGTAATTAAATTTTTTAGGAACAAAGCGTGTTTGTTGATACCCATTGCCATTTAACCATGTTAGATCTTACGCCATACGGTGGAGATCTAGATCAAGCGCTCGATGCTGCACGTCAGGCAGGCGTAACTAAATTCATGGGGATATCTGTGGATTTAGAAGATCATATAAAATTGGCAGAAATTGCATCACGACATGATGATGTTGGTTACACAGTAGGGGTTCATCCATGTGAAGATCAACATGTCATGGCCCGAGCTACAACAGATTATTTGGTCGAGTTAGCTCAATCAGAGAAAGTGTGGGCTTTAGGTGAAACGGGTTTGGATTATTATCACAGTACTGATTTTGTTGAAGATCAGAAGCAATGCTTTGCTAGGCATATACAAGCATCAAAAATTGTAAAAAAACCTGTGGTTGTACATACGCGCTCGGCAAAACATGACACTGTAGATATTATTCGAGCTGAACAATCAACACACGGCATATTACATTGTTTCACAGAAGATTGGGAAACAGCAAAAGCGGTCTTAGATTGTGGTTACTATATTTCTTTTTCAGGAATCATTTCTTTCAAAAATGCTCAATCCCTTAGAGATGTTGCTAAGCAAGTTCCACTTGATCGTGTATTAATTGAAACAGATAGTCCGTATCTAGCACCTGTGCCATATCGTGGTAAAACAAATGAACCAAAATATGTGCCCTATGTAGCAAAAGCTCTAAGTGAAGTATATGATAAATCGTTTGAAGAGATTGGCATGATTACCATGCAAAATTTTGAAAATCTCTTAAATTTTAAATAACGGTTTGTAGTACTTGAAAAGAGAGTTATCACGTGAAGATGGATCGTCAA
This sequence comes from Acinetobacter junii CIP 64.5, assembly GCF_000368765.1. Lineage (GTDB taxonomy): Bacteria > Pseudomonadota > Gammaproteobacteria > Pseudomonadales > Moraxellaceae > Acinetobacter > Acinetobacter junii. The sequence continues at coordinate 375,082 of NZ_KB849655.1, read as the reverse complement.
GCTCAGTTTAGAGCACGAGAAGCATTAATTTTTCAAATCGCTGAACAACTCTTATTAGAAAATGGTGAAGCGGGCATGACGCTTGATGCCCTTGCAGCAGAATTGGACTTAGCTAAGGGCACTTTATATAAGCATTTTCAAAGCAAAGATGAGCTGTATATGTTGCTGATCATTCGCAATGAAAAAATGCTGTTGGAAATGATTCAGGATACTGAAAAATCATTTCCGGAGCATTTAGCTTTTTTTATGCTACATCATTTACATCATCCTGAACGTACCGCATTATTTCATCAAATAGAAGAACGTCTTTCAACAACTGGACAAGGTATACAGTTACTATTCAGTGAATTATATAAAATTCGACGTCAAAGATTGCGCATTATTATTCGTATGACTGAGGGTTACCTGATTGATATCAATAGTAAGATGACGACACGAGATTATTTAGCCTCGATATGGTCTTTAACCTATGGTGCTGCGGTTATACTAAATTCAAGTTTCTATCAGCGTTACTTGGGCTCAAGAGATACACTACGTGTAGCTTATATAGAACAGGCTTTGGCGATGCCAAAACAGCTTGAACACGCATTAACATAGTTGATTATGATCATGAAATCATCACTTCGATTACAGCAAGGTTTTACCCTAATTGAGATCATGGTGGTGATTGTAATCATGACGGTTATGGCATCACTTGTTGTTCTGAATATTGGTGGTATAGATCAGCGTGAAGCAATGCAAGCCAGAGAGCTATTTATACTTGATCTGAAAAGAATAAATAAAGAATCTGCTGATCAATCAAAAGTATTTGCATTGAATTTTCAAAACGCAACGGATGTTTCTCCATTTACCTATAATTTATTTGAATATCACGACCAGAGTCTACAGCTCGTTCAGCAAGCTGATAAAACATGGCAGGCATATAAGGAATTTAAGCCTCGCCAATTACCAGATAACGTGTCCTTTAGCTTACAAGTTGTTGATGCTGAGCGGTACTCTAAAGCAAATAACGAGGATCTACTGGGGGGTAAATCTCCTCAACTAGTTTGGTTTGGCAATGGTGAAGTTAAACCTGTGAGAATTCAATTTTATTATCAGCAGCAACCGATTGGTAATGAATTGGAATTAGATTACTTGGGGAAAATACATGAAAATTAACACCTCAAATAAGATGACTAATCGACAATTCAGTTTGCTTGATAAAAAATCAGATAGTCTTAATTTTCAAACAATTGCTGAGGTTAAACTAGATTCTCTCAAAATACAGAAAGGTTTTACGCTGTTAGAGGTGATGGTTGCTTTAGCTATTTTTGCGGTCGCTGCAATCGCGTTAACTAAAATAGCTATGCAGTATACCCAATCAACTTCAAATGCAATTTTACGTACTAAAGCCCAATTTATTGCAATGAATGAAATTGCAACCATGGAAATAAATCAAGAGTGGCTTGAGGGAACACAATCTAAACAAGTGACTGCGCAGGGAGAAACTTGGCAAATTGATAAAAAAGCACAATCAACATTAAGCCCAAAAATCCAACGTATCGAGTTACAAGTAAGTTTATATAACACTGAACAAGGCAAAGTTGAGGCAGGAATTACCAATCTTGTATTCTTTAATTATCCTGCTAAAGTCAAAACATCATGAAAATCAAGAATGTTGTAATGAGTTTGGGTTTCAAATTTAATGTTGTCTCAGAATGTCAGCAAAGTTCAACTAAGTCTTATTTACCTAAAAAAATTAAGAGTAATTTAGGTTTTACTTTAGTTGAGTTGCTTGTTGCGATTGCGATATTTGCAGTGCTTTCAATGTTGGGGTGGAAAGTTTTTGATTATCTCATCAAAGTGAAAGATAGAAATGCAGAACATGAAACACACTTATTTGAATTACAGGATGCTTATCAGCAATTTTTAAAAGATAGCATGCAGATAATTCCATTGACTGCAAATGATGGGCGACAATTACAAGCAGCTATGGTTTTGAATGATCGAAGTTTTAGTTTTAGTAAGGCTTGGGTATCTGATCCATTGAAGCAAGATCTTTCACCATATGAGCGAATAGAATACAGATATGATGCGCAACAAAAAAAAGTTTACCGTTTGAAATATACAAATTTAAATATTCCAAATCGTGTGCAACCAGTATCAAGCACTTTACTTGAAAATGTAGATCAATTTAGAATTTTGATTTTAAATCCACAAGAAATTAGCCAATGGCCTGAAAATATTAATGATCCAAATAATGTAAATGAATTAAAGAAGTTACCATTAGGTTTTAAAGTTCAATTGACGATTGCTGGTTCAGATTATGAGTGGATTTATAGTTTATTAAATGCCAATCAGTTATTGGTCAATCTGGAAACTCCACCATGATCAAGATTAAATCTTCTGAACAAGGTATAGCACTTCTTACAATATTGATCATGGTCGCATTGGCTACTATTTTGGCTGCAACAATTGCAAAACGTCAAAGCAATACTGCTGAAAATACGGGCTATTTGATGCGCCAAAATCAGTCTTTACTTTATGCAAAAAGCGCAGAGGCATTTTTTTCTGAATTATTGATTCAAGATAGTGAAAATGCAGGTAATCTTGATCATTTACAGGAAAGTTGGGCGAAACCAATACCTTCGTTCCCAGTTGAAGATGGTGCAGTTTCTGGACGTTTAATTGATGATTCGGGGAAATTTAATTTAAATAATTTAGTTAAGCCAGACGGAAAAGTGGATGATTCCGCTCGTCGGTGGTTTGAAAAACTATTAGTCAGAGTTGGATTGCCAGCGGAGTTGAGTCAAGCTGTCATTGATTGGCAAGATGCGGATGATGAAACTTCAGGTGCAATGGGAGCTGAAAGTAGTATTTATCAAGGAGTGGATCCTGCATATTTAGCATCAAATACAAAGTTCCATAATGTTGAAGAATTAAAATTGGTTAGAGGATTCGAAGGTAAAAAATTTGATTTGATTCGTCCCTATGTTTCGGCCTTACCTGAACCGACAAAAATAAATATAAATACTGCACCTGCTTTATTGTTAGCAAGCATGGATCCAAAGGTGGATATGAAAGCGGTAGAGCAGGAGATCAAAGCAAAAGAGGCAAACTTGACTTATTTTAATAATCTAGATGACTTATGGAAATTGAATGCATTTTCTGGCATTGATGAGCAGAGTAAAACTGATGCAGGTAGCTTAATGGATGTGAAATCGAATTATTTTACTGCACAGATTGATGTGCTTTTAAGTGAGCGTAAGCGTCAATTCACAAGTTCTATGGCTAGAAAAGATAATCATGTAATTGTTTACTCAAGAAGTCTTGCACCTTTCAATTGATTTGATAATTGAATTATCAAATATCGACAAGGTTTAAAATCAATCCCAATGCTTGTTTTTTTGCTTTATAATAAAACTCGTTCGCAGATAAAGATTAGCTTGGTGCATGTTAATTCGTAAATTATTTAAGTTTGAAAATGCTCATATTGTACGCAATTGTACATCGGATCGCTGTAAGCGTTCGATTCATGGGCATAGTTATAAAGTTGAATTATTACTCAAAGCGTCAAAGTTAGATCATGGTCAGATGGTTTACGATTTTGGTTTGCTCAAAGGTGTTATAAAAGAACTTTTTGACAGTTTTGATCATGCCATTTGTTTTTGGCAAAAAGATGATGCTGCTTATATCGATGCATGTAAGACATTTAGTGCAAGATGGATTTCATTGCCTGTTTCGCCTTCTGCCGAACAATTTTCACGTATTTTTTTCTATTTAGCTCAACAAGTCCTTCGCTCAACTACAACACAAAACGGTGAGGGTGATGTTCAAGTATATTCTGTGATTGTTCATGAGACTGATACGGGGTACGCCCAAAGTTTTCAGGAAGACATTGAAAATGAGCAAATGGGTATATTGAGCTTGGATCAAATAGTTTTTTCAGAGCAAGTCGTATCAGAGTGGAGTGATCCACAGATATATGAGAACTTGAAAAAAGGAATTAAGTTCGAAAATCCAGAAGTAGAATTACAAGTAACACTTTGAGTTTACTTGATTAAGTGAACTCAAATAAAGGAAAGTTGATGCAATTTACGGAACAACAGCTCAATAAATTAAATAAAATTCAGATTGATGAATCTTGGAAATATTCACTTTCTGAATTTTTACTTGGGCAAAAAATGGATAATTTACGCGAGTTTTTGCAACAAGAGAAACTTGCCCAAAAAACGATTTATCCGCCAAGCAAACAAATTTTTAATGCATTTAACACCACTCCACTTAACCATGTGAAAGTCGTCATACTTGGTCAGGATCCTTATCATGGACCGAATCAGGCGAATGGTTTAAGTTTTTCGGTACAAAGAGGGGTTGCATTACCTCCATCTTTACGTAATATTTTTCATGAATTGAATACTGATTTAGGCATACCTGTTTCTCGACATGGTGATTTGAGTAAATGGGCTGAGCAAGGTGTTTTATTGCTGAACAGTGTGCTGACGGTTGAAGCTGGTCAACCCACCTCACATCAGAAACAAGGTTGGGAAGATTTTACTGATAATGTGATTGATGTGTTGAATGAACATCGTGAACGTATCGTATTTATATTATGGGGAGCTTATGCTCAACGTAAAGGACAGCGCATAGACCGTAACAAACATTTAGTTTTAAGTGCAGCCCACCCGTCACCTTTATCAGCAAACCGAGGTGGTTTTTTTGGCTGTAAAGTGTTTTCTAAAACAAATCAATATTTGAAACAACATGGCATTGAGCCTATAGACTGGCAATTGGACGCATAATGAATTCTCCCGATTTAAATAGCTATCATCCTGATTTGATTGTCGAGCACGCTAAAAATGGTTGGCGTATTGTTCGTTTGAACCGACCTAAATCATTACACGCATTGGATGAATCGATCGTAAGTGCTTTACTCAAAGTGTTCGAACATTTCCATGATGATGAAAGTGTAAAAGCGATTTGGTTTGATTCGACTACACCAAAAGCATTTTGTGCGGGTGGTGATGTTCGTAAATTGCGCCAATTGGTTATTAACAATGAAGTTGATACGGCTAATAAATTCTTTGAGCAAGAATATGCACTAGATTTACTGCTGCATAACTATGCTAAGCCTATTGTGGTTTGGGGTGAAGGTTATGTTATGGGTGGCGGACTAGGCTTATTTATGGCTGCACCATTTCGTTTGGTCACACCATATTCTCGTTTAGCTATGCCTGAGATTAATATTGGATTGTATCCTGATGTTGGTGGTAGTCGCTTCCTTGCTGATCGTGGTCAAATTGGTCTATTTACTGGTTTAACGGGTTCAATCATGACAGCTGCTGGAGCATTCAGTATTGGTTGGGCGACACATATTTGTGAAGCTCAGCGTGATAATGTGCTTCAAAAAGTATTGAATGTTGATTGGAATCATTATCCAGCTGGCGCGTTTAGAGCAATCGATGACACCCTGAATAGCCTGCATCGTCCAGTTGCTTCTGGACCATTACAAAATTCTATTGATGTTATCCATAGTGTTTGTCGTGGACAAAGCTTTGAGTATGATTACCAAGCTATTATAGGTTTGAGTGATGCAAGTAGTGACTGGTTGCGTCAAGCTAGTGAGAATTTACAGAAGGGTTCTCCGAGCACTGCTGCGATTACTTGGTTGCTTTGGCAATGGGGTAAACAAGGTCATGCATGGGATGAGGTTTTTGCTTTAGAGTCACAAATTTCTGATTGGAAGATTCGTCATCCTGATTTCGTTGAGGGTGTGCGAGCACGTTTGGTTGATAAGGATCTTTCACCTGAATGGAAGTCTGCTGAAAAAATCACTTTGAAAGATATATTGTCTGATTGTCCACCAATTACAACAATTGATAGTTGGAATGCGTTATTAAGACAATATGGTGTAATTTCTTAAGTAGATATGACTGTTAATAAAGATGAATATTGGATGCAGTTTGCCTACGAGCAGGCTGCAATCGCAGCATCACAAGGTGAAATACCTGTTGGCGCTGTAATCGTGAGTCAAGATAAAATCATTGGCTCAGGTTACAATGCACCTATCCAATTGTCTGATCCTACTGCACATGCAGAGATTCAAGCGCTGCGCTCAGCTTGCCGAGCTATTGAAAATTATCGATTACCAGATGATGCTGTTTTATATGTCACGCTTGAACCTTGTACCATGTGTGTTGGTGCGTTGATTCATGCAAGAATTCAAAAAGTAATTTTTGCAACGACTGAGCCAAAAGCTGGTTCTGTTGTTAGTGCTCGTCAATTGTTAGATAATGGCTATTACAACCATAAATTTGTATTTGAACAAGGTTGTTTACAACAACAATGTTCAGCTCAACTAAGTGATTTTTTTAAGCAAAGAAGAAAAGAAAAGAAGCAAGCCTATTTATCTAAAACGTCCTTAAATGATTAAACATGTCTTTTGAGTTGTGGCAAACTAAGCCGCGATGATTTTGGTCAAATTAAAAAAGGCAAAGCTATGCGTAATGCAATCACTGTAAAAAAAGAGTTTCATGCACCTCTTTCAGAAGTGTTTGATTTATTGTCAAAACACGCAACTTATAATAAAGCTTTTGCTCCATTACAAGTGGTACGAGTTAAAGATTCGGCTGATCCAAAACGTCTAGATGGAATTGGGTCGGTTCGTCGAATGGGATTTGGTCCTGTAAAACCATTGCAAGAAGAAATTACATTATTGGAAGAAAATAAACGTATTGAGTATAAGTTGATTAACAATCCACTTGTAAAGCATCATTTGGGTCAAATTGATTTCAAAGAAATTACACCTTACGTAACATTGGTAACTTACAAGATTGAATTTACAGCAAAAGCACCTTTTGTGAGTAAATTAATTCTTGCACAACTTAAAGCAGCAATTACACTAGGTTTCTCAAAACTAGCGAAATCAGTTGCTCCATAAAGAGAAGATAATGACAGTTCATATTATTACGATTGATGGTCCAAGCGGATCTGGAAAAGGTACGTTAGCTGCTAAGATTGCTGCACATTACCAATATAATTTATTGGATTCTGGTGCGTTATATCGTTTACTTGGACTGTCTTTGGCTCAAAAAAACTTATTAGAGCAACTTGAAACTAAGTTGGATGAATGTGTCGAAATTGCAACTTATTTAAATATCGAATTTAAATCAACAGAATCTTCCACGATTATTCTACTCGATGGTGCTGATGTGACGAATGTGATACGCACAGAGGAAGTGGGGGAATATGCTTCTAAAGTTGCAGCAATTCCAGCATTACGTAAAGCGTTATTTGATCGTCAAAGAGCTTTTATCCAGTCTCCAGGATTGGTTGCTGATGGTCGTGATATGGCAACTTCTATTTTTCCCGAAGCTCAGGCAAAAATTTATCTCACCGCATCAGCACAATCACGAGCGGAGCGACGTGTAAAACAGTTGCAGGGTATGGGGCTTGATGCTAAAATAAGCGACATTTTATCTAACATACAGGCTAGAGATAAGCGAGATATGGAGCGTACTGTTGCTCCACTCAAGCCGGCCGAAGATGCTTATATCGTTGATAGCTCTGAGATAGGTATCGATGAAGTATTTAAGCTCATGGTTGACTATATCGACAGTCGTATAAAATAGATATTGATTTAACTTTCAGTTGAAGCATTGCTTGATCAGATCTTTTGGACAATGTAACAACTTAACTTAACCGGCCTTGTCTGATCCAAGACCGCTGACTTTATCAGGTATATCATGACCGAATCTTTTGCAGCCCTCTTTGAAGAAAGTGAATTAAACCTCAACGTTGAAAAGGGTGCAGTCATCCAAGGTACTGTTGTTAGTATCGATTCTGACTGGGTTACTGTCGACACTGGCCTTAAATCTGAAGGCGTTGTTGATCGTGCTGAATTTTTAAATGAACAACGTGAACTTGAAGTTCAAGTTGGCGATACTGTTGACGTAGTTGTTGAAGCGCTTGACAACGGTATGGGTCAAACTGTTTTGTCACGTGAAAAAGCGAAACGTGCTGAAACTTGGACTAAACTTGAGAAAATCTTTGAAGACGGCGAAATCGTTACTGGTGTTATCTCTGGTAAGGTTAAAGGCGGTTTCACTGTTGACATCGGTCCTGTACGTGCATTCTTACCAGGTTCTTTAGTTGACACTCGTCCTATTCGTGACACAACTCACCTTGAAGGTAAAGAGTTAGAGTTCAAAGTAATCAAGCTTGATGCTAAACGTAACAACGTTGTTGTATCTCGTCGTGCTGTTATGGAAGCTGAATCTTCTGCTGACCGTGAAGCATTACTTGCTCAACTTGAAGAAGGTCAAACAGTTACTGGTACTATTAAGAACCTTACTGACTACGGTGCATTCGTTGATCTTGGTGGTATTGATGGTCTTCTTCATATCACAGATATGGCTTGGAAACGCATCAAACACCCTTCAGAAGTTGTTGAAGTTGGTCAAGAAGTTACAGTTAAAGTACTTAAATTTGACCGCGAGCGTAATCGTGTATCTTTAGGTCTTAAGCAATTAGGCGAAGATCCATGGTTAGCGATCATGAGCCGTTACCCTAAAGGTTCTATCGTTAAAGCGCGCGTTACTAACTTAACTGACTACGGTTGCTTTGCTGAAATCGCAGAAGGCGTTGAAGGTTTAGTACACGTTTCTGAAATGGACCACACAAACAAAAACATCCACCCATCTAAAGTAGTTCAGATTGGTGATGAAGTTGATGTTATGGTTCTTGAAGTTGACGAAGAACGTCGTCGTATTTCTTTAGGTATCAAACAAACTCGTGCTAACCCATGGGAAGAGTTTGCTAAATCTCATGAGAAAGGCGAAAAAGTTTCTGGTACGATCAAGTCTATTACTGACTTCGGTATCTTCATCGGTTTATCTGGTGGTATCGACGGTTTAGTTCACTTGTCTGATATTTCTTGGAACGAACAAGGTGAAGAAGCTATCCGTCGTTACAAGAAAGGTGACACAGTTGAAGCAGTTATCTTATCTGTAGATGCTGAAGGTAACCGTATCAGCCTTGGTATCAAGCAATTAAACAGCGATCCATTCAATGATTTCTTAGCTGCGAATGAACGTGGTGCTTTAGTTAAAGGTACTGTTACAGCTGTTGATGCTAAAGGTGCTACAGTTAAATTAGCTGATGACATCGAAGCAACTCTTAAAGCTTCTGAAATCAATCGTGACCGCGTTGAAGATGCAACTAAGTTCTTAGAAGTTGGTCAAGAAGTTGAAGCGAAGATCATCAACGTTGATCGTAAGTCTCGTTCTATCAACTTGTCTATCAAAGCGAAAGACGAAGCTGAAGAGAAAGAAGCTGTAAACAACGCTCGCCAAGCTGCTGCAACTCAAGCTGCAGAAAGCAATGGTCCTAAGACTATTGGTGACTTAATTAAAGCTCAAATGAAGTAATTTGTTAAAAAGTACATTTCTTGTAACAGAGATGTACTTTTTTATACAAAAATACTGTAAACGGTAGCGTAGTATTTATGTACTGCGCTACCGTTTTGTATTTAAACAGGTTATTATTAAAAACATTGAAAAGTAGCGATAATTAAAGAGGTCATCAATGACGACTGAAGCACTTAATAAATCTGATTTAATTGAACGGATTGCACTTAAAAACCCACACTTAGCTGAGCCTTTGGTTGAGGATGCAGTTAAGATCATGATTGATCAAATGATTGAAGCGCTCTCGAGTGGTGATCGTATTGAGATTCGTGGTTTTGGTAGCTTTGCATTACATCATCGTGAACCACGTCTAGGCCGTAATCCTAAAACTGGTAAGGCAGTTGATGTTGCAGCAAAAGCAGTACCACACTTCAAACCAGGTAAAGCTCTTCGTGATGCAGTAAACGAGTCAATTAAATAAAAAATAAATTAAATAAGTGAGGTGCCAATTATGCGCTATGTATTAATTGCATTACTTGTTGCTATATTTGGTTACGCATTAGCATTAGTTTTACAGAATCCAGCTGAATTGCAAGTAGATTTATTATTTACTCAAGTTCCAGCGATGCGATTAGGTTTATTGCTTTTGTTAACACTTGCTTTAGGTGTCGTGGTTGGATTATTACTGGGTGTACAAGTTTTCCGAGTTTTTCAAAATAGTTGGGAAATTAAGCGCTTGCGTAAAGATATTGATCATTTGAGAAAAGAACAGATTCAACTTGCTCAGCAAGCTGCAGCTGAAGCTGCTTCGAGTGTTCGGCATGAGAAAACTGTTTTAGATGTTCACGCCAATGATAAAACGACAACGTTTTAATATTTTTAATATTCGAAAGGCTATTTCATAAGTGAAATAGCCTTTTTGTATTTTTAGACGCTTTTAATTTTAAATCTTCAACCAAAGACCTATTCTTTTAATTTATTTTCTAGCTGATCCATAAATTTGGCAAAAGCATTAAAGCTTTTTTCAATCACGATAATCGATTTTAATTTTATATCTGTAGACGTTGGATAATCATCAAAAACATCTGTTCCAGCACCAATAGTATGCCCAGTCTAATGTGATAAATGTATTTCACTACAAAATTTTAGATTTAGATGTGTCTCTTTAGTTATCTCATTAAGAACATTGAATACAACATTTCCTGTAGCCTCCATCACTTCAATAGCAACATATCGAATAAAAGGACATTGATTTGAGGTTAGTGAAACTAACTCATACGATAATTTTCTACTAGGGGACATTTTATCTCCCCATAAATATTTTAATGTATCGCTCAATAATTGAGACTGATCTAAATTTAGTTTTTTTAGATCATATAGATACCAAGGCCAATGGTTTGCATCTTCCTTGCAATGTAGGTTTATTGCCTCTTCGTATTTATTCTGTGGGTTTGCATAAGGTAAGACATATTTATTAAGATCTGAAAAACTCATAATAAAGTGAGCTAAATCTGGTAAAAATTTTAACCTTTGATCAATTGTCAGATCTTCATTTTTAAGAATATGAAAGAAGTGATGATTGCTAAACTGTATTTTTTTGTGCTGTACTGTCGATTTGATAGCTTGCATTATTATTCCTTATTGTCGTTATTTTAGGATTAAAATATAACTTATTTTACCATTTGTTTTATTTTTAAATTGTAGCGGTTATGCACATACATCAAGCAAAGACCTGCTAATCATATTTTACACTTCTGCAAAAACCTATTTATAATAGCGCTTTTAACTGACTTGGAAGAAAAGCTCTTGAGTATCATTGTTGCATTAGATGCAAAAAGCCAATACGAAGCTATGACTATTGTTGAACAACTTGATCCAACACTTTGTCGAGTAAAAGTGGGCAAAGAGCTTTTCACGCATGAAGGTCCATCGATTGTAAAAAAATTACAAGATACAGGTTTTGAAGTTTTTCTCGATCTTAAGTTTCACGATATTCCAAATACGACAGCGCAAGCTGTTTGTGCTGCTGCTGATCTTGGAGTATGGATGGTAAATGTTCATGCTTCAGGTGGTCGCAAGATGATGGAAACTTGTGTAGAACGTCTTAAAGCAGGTCAGTACCAAACACAATTAATCGCTGTGACTGTTCTTACATCTATGGGTAGAGAAGATTTGTTTGATATCGGTTTAGATGTCGAACCTGTTGATCATGTAAAACGTCTAGCAAAGCTTACTAAAGATAGTGGTTTGGATGGAGTGGTTTGTTCAGCTCAAGAAGCTAAAATTCTTCGTGAAATGCTGGGTCAAGATTTTGCTTTAGTTACACCTGGTATTCGACCTGAAGGTACAAATGCAGATGATCAAAAACGAATCGTAACACCTAAGCAAGCGATGCTTGATGGATCTACTCATTTAGTAATTGGCCGCCCAATTACCAAGGCGGCTCAACCAACTGAAATGTTAAAATCTATTTTAGCTTCCATCTAATTCAATAAATTAGATTTTTAGATTCAGAAATAAGCTGATCAAGAGTGGAGCTAATAAAGATAATATTAGCCCGCTCATCATTGCATGCGGTACGTAATGAGTTCCGCATGATTGCTTGACCATAGCCAAAGTGACATCCATAGATGTTGCACCTGCACTCGATATCGCGGAACGAGGAAAACGCCAACCTAAGCAATACATTAATAAAATTGCAAAAATTTCACGGAATAAATCAGTGAGTAAGGCAATCCCTCCATACTTTGCAGAATGCAATTCAGTAAATAGAATGCTAGACATTGAATACCAGCCATAACCCTGTGATAAAGCTAAAACTTCATTTAACTTAAAGGCTTTAGGTAAAAGATAATAATTTAATATAGACGCCAAGCATGAACCTACAAATGCAGCAAATGGTACTAAGAGTATTTTCCAACTTAACCAACTACGATCAAACTGTGTATGTGCGAGTTCGATGCCGATTAAAAAGATAAAAACTAAAAGTAGATACCAGCTATTAAATGTAAACTGTATATTGCTATGGTTAATTATTAGCCCTAAAAGAATACCAATTCCTAATGCTAAAAAAGCTTTCGCTATATTTTTTAAGGCGTTAAAAAAAAGATTAAATGAAATTTTGCCTTGTACGCTTTGCCGATCAATAAGTTTATATGTAATTAAACAAATACCAAATGCGAAAATAGAGGTGGTAAAAGCTATTAAAAGTGCAGGAGGGAGGATTGTGGTCGGGTTGTCAATATGGTTGAGTGCTTGTGTCAATTCAAAAGCAACACTGACCAATAACACATATGAAAAATATGGAAGAATTTTAAAAATGAGATTGTTCAAATTTTTAGAAAGTCTTGGTGCAATAAAATAGCCTAAGCTAATTGCAATAAAAATTTGAAAAATTAAAATGACAGATTGCATAAAAAAAGCAGGTTACGAATAACCTGCTTATTATGAAGAATTATTGACTACGCTGCATTTGTTTTCGTAATTGCTGAGTTATTAAGGAAATTATAGTCAGCAACATTTACTTTGCGAGTCTCTAACCAATATTTCCAAGTGTACGTCGGCCATAATGAGAAATTCTTTCCATCAGCAGCTTGATACCAACTACTGCATCCGCCGGCTTGCCAAACAGTGCCTTTTAACTGCTCTTGTACGCGATCGTTAAATTGATCTTGAACAGCATGCTTAACTTCAACAGCTTGAGTTTTAGTGCTATCAACAGTTTGAATTAACTGTAAAATATAATTTACTTGTGACTCAATCATAAAAATTACAGAGTTGTGACCAAGGATCGTATTCGGACCTAATAATTGGAATAAATTAGGGAAATTCTTGGTTGCAATACCATAATAGCTTTCTGCACCATCTTTCCAAGCTTGTTTCAGCTCAATACCGTTACGACCAAAGCAATCAAAGTGTTTGAGATAGATACGTGGATCAGTAATAAATCCAGTACCATAAATCAGACAGTCGATTTGACGTTCTTTGCCATCTTTAGTCACGATTCCATTCGCTGTAATTTCTTGAACGCCATCAGTGACTAGTTCAACATTTTTACGATTGAATGTAGGGAAATATTTATTTGAGATTAGAATTCGCTTACAGCCCATTACGAAATCTGGAGTAAGTTTTTTAGCGAGTTCTTTATCTTTTACTTGGAAGCGGATAAAGGCTTCAGCAAGCTTTTGACCATATTTCATGATTTGTGGTTGTACAATTGGCACAACTCGTGACTCATTTGTCCAATACAAACGACTACGATGAATTTGACGATAGATATTTGATGCTTTGAATAAAGATTTGCTTAGTTGAGAGTATTTACGTTCATCACGTGGAATCACCCAAGCTGCTGTACGTTGGAACACATAAAGTTGTTTAACATCTTTTGCAATTTCAGGAATATACTGAATCGCACTTCCACCAGTACCAATTGAAGCTACAGATTTACCATTCAAATCATAATTGTGATCCCACTGAGAAGAGTGGAAAACTTTACCTTTGAAGTTTTCAATTCCTTTTAAATGTGGAATTTGTGGAACATGTAATGGGCCAGATGCGAAAATTACAAATTGAGCTTCAAGTGTAGGTTGGTCTTTAAATTTTAAAGTCCAAACATTACGATTTTCATCAAATGTAGCATTGGTAACTTCATGATTGAACTTACAATAGTCTCTTAGCTTGTATTGAGTTGTGATTTCTTGAATATAATCAAAAATCTCATCAGCCTCAGCATAACGCTTTGACCAATCTGTTTTAGGCGCAAACGATAGAGAATACATGTGTGATTGAACATCACAAGCTGCCCCTGGATATTGGTTCTCTCTCCATGTACCACCAACATCGTTGGTTTTTTCTAAGATTACAAAATCATTGATTTGGCTTTGTAATAATCGAATACTCATTGCTAAACCACCAAAACCTGCACCGATAATTGCAACTTTTGTTTTTTGAATGGCATCTTTGGCTTGATCACGCATAGTCCACGCCCTACACATCTAAATTTTGTGCAAGTTTAAAGGTTTTGGTGAGATTAAATATGATTGTACAGACGCAAAACTTGATCATTTCGGCAATACACTTATTTGTATATTTCGAGTAAAACATTAAAGTTTAGTGAATAGTAATTGGGATTATGAAGCGATCTATCCTCGGATTGATGTATTTAATTCAAGGCATGCGACATGTTGGGATAGATGTAGACGCACGTTTGGCAAATATGGGGATACATGCTGACGCTTTAGATCCAAGTACCATAATTCCAGACGAAATCGAATGGGATATCTTAAAACATATTAGCGAGGATATATATCCAGAACAAGGTCTCGAAATAGGTCAGCACTATGCATTAGCTGGTTACGGTCCTTTTTTGATGTTACTAGTCACCACTGAAAGCTTACATAAAGCACTTTTGAACGGTATACGTTTTCAGAAACTTACACATTTGTTTGGTTCACTACAGCTAAATATTACCGATAATAAAATTTATTTGTTTTACACTCCAATAGATTTGAATACTCATTTGGGGCAGTTGCGTGCTCAATGTGAGATTTCTGGTACATATAAATTCCTGCAAGATATTTTTAAAATGATGCGATTAGACATCCCTAAAATCCAGATTGAATTACCTTTTGAACATCCTAAAGATCTGCGATGGACTGAGGCTTACCAAGCTTATTATGGACATGATGTTAAGTTTGGATGTCATCAAGCGGCATTTATTATGCATGGCGTAGAAATTCTAGACATAAAAGTACCTTCAGCAGATGTATTAACTTATCGAATTTATGAGGAAAAGTGCTTACAAGATATCGAGAAATTCGAAAAAAGCTCTGATAGTATTTTAACAATCGTAGAGTACGTAGAAGGGTATCTTGAAATGCAAAATGGGGTAATTCCCACGATGTCAGAAACAGCATGCGCACTCAATATTCCTGAACGAACATTAAGGCATCAACTGCAACAACTACAAACCAGTTATAAAGAAATTAGAGAGCGCTTAATTAAACAAAAAGCCATTAAATATATCGAAAATAGTGCCTATTCGATCGAGCAGGTTGCAGAAATTTTGGGATATTCAGAGCCAGCAGCCTTTAACCATGCATTTAAACGTTGGTTTGGACGAAGTCCTCGACAATATCATCGAAAAAACTAAATGCTTAAAAATGGTACATTATGATGTTTAAACTCTATGATAATTAAGCCTAAAATCTAATGTCTTTGAACTCAATGTTCGATATAATTTTCACCAATTAAAATTGCAATAACGCCTTATGTTAAATTCTAAACCAGACTCACATAGCACTGCATATACACCAACATCGCCTGCTGAGCGCTATGCTCAAGCTCTTGAGTCAGGGCAATTTATGCCTGATGAAGCTCAAGCGCAGGCAGTGCAAGAGTTAGATCGAGTATGGAAAGAGTTACTCACTCGCTATAAAGCTTCAAAAAAAGCATTTCGACGTTTCCGCAGACAAACATACCCAAAAGGTGTTTATATGTGGGGAGGTGTTGGTCGTGGTAAGACATGGTTGATGGATCAATTCTATGAATCTGTGCCTTTCCGCCGCAAGATACGTCTGCATTTTCATCACTTTATGCAGCACGTGCATAAAGAGTTAAATAAACTTTCTGGTCAGCGCAATCCTTTGGATATGGTTGCAGATCAGATTTATAAAGATGCTGTTGTAATTTGTTTTGATGAGTTTTTTGTATCGAATGTTACGGATGCCATGATCCTGAGTGATTTGTTTCAAAAACTATTTGAACGTGGTATCACACTGGTTGCAACTTCAAACATTGCACCCGAAGGCTTATATAAAAATGGTATCCATCGTGACCGTTTCATGCCAACGATTGAATGTGTACAAAAAAATTGCACAGTATTAAATGTTGATGCAGGAATTGATTACAGACTACGTGTATTGAAGCAAGCTCAATTGTTTAAATATCCATTGAGTGCTGATGCTCAAGTATGGATGTTAGAGCGTTTCAATGCATTAACTCAGACTCAAGTGAAGTCAAACTCACCGATTATGATTAATAATCGTGTAGTTGAAACACTCGGGCATACAGAAGATGTTTTATGGTGTGAATTCTCAGAATTATGTTTTAAACCGAGAAGCCCCGCTGATTTTATTGAAATCGCAAATATCTACAACACTGTGTTAGTTAGTAATGTTCCACATTTAACAGATTTCCTTTCGGAAGGAACTCGTCGCTTTATTTATTTGGTCGATGAATTCTATGACAGAGGCGTTAAATTATTGATTAATTCAGAAGATTCGATTATTGAGTTATATGAAGGATCTAAATTAGCATTTGAAATTGAACGTACACGTTCCAGATTGTTAGAAATGCAATCAGATGCATATCTGCACTCTGAACATCGCCAAATTGATATGGCTAAAACTTCATAATTTATAAAGGCATTCTTCGGAATGCTTTTTTTTATATTTTGATACTGAGAAAGCTTTATTCTTGGTTGATTTTTGTTATAACTAAATGTGTTTTTAAGACTGTGAGATCATTACATCCTCATAGAATAAGTAAAATTTTAATTTAAAGTTTTGATTTACTAAATCTCGTAGTTGTCAATACTTCTAATTGAGAAAATGCTTACTATTTAGGAATGTGATATTACTATTCAGGCTAGTATAAATCAGTATACTAGGATTCTTGTTATAAAAAGTTAGCACCATCAGGAAAGACAATGACTGTACGTATTCAAAAAGGCAAGCTAGCGATTGCTAAAGAACTTTACGATTTCATCGAAAATGAAGCTTTACCAGGTTCTGGTTTAGATAGTGAAACTTACTGGAAAAATTTCGAGCAAGTCGTTGTCGATCTTAGCCCTAAGAACAAAGCATTATTAGCGAAGCGTGAAGAGCTACAAGCTAAAATTGATGAATGGCACCGCAATAATAAATTTGAGTTAAATGCTTATAAGGCATTCTTAACTGAAATTGGTTATCTTGTTCCTGAAGTTGAAGACTTCAAAGTTACAACTGAAAATGTTGATGAAGAAATCGCATTATTAGCTGGTCCACAGCTTGTTGTACCTGTACGTAATGCACGTTATTGCTTAAATGCTGCAAATGCACGTTGGGGTTCATTATACGATGCACTTTATGGTACTGATGTAATTTCTGAAGAAAACGGCGCTGAAAAAGGCAAGGGTTATAACCCTGTTCGTGGCGACAAAGTTATTGCTTTTGCTAAAGATTTCTTAAATCAAACTTTCCCATTGGCACAAGGTTCACATGCTGATGCGACTAAATACGCAATCGAACATAACCGTTTAGTTGTTACGTTGAAAGATGGTTCTACTACTTCTTTAGCTCATGAGTCACAATTCGTTGGCTTTAATGGTGAAGCAGAAAACCCTACAGAGGTTGTTTTATTAAACAATGGCTTGCATGTAATTATCGATATCGATGCGAATAGCCCAATTGGTAAAACTGATGCAGCAGGCGTTAAAGATTTAACACTTGAAGCAGCAATTACAACTATTCAAGATTTGGAAGATTCTGTAGCAGCTGTAGATGCTGAAGAAAAAGTAGAAGGCTACCGTAACTGGTTAGGCTTAATGAAGGGTGATTTACAAGAATCAATCGAGAAGAACGGTAAAACAGTTACTCGTGCTCTTAATAAAGATCGTACTGTTAAAAACTTGATCGGTGGAACGACAACTTTACATGGTCGTTCATTGATGCTTCTTCGTAACGTTGGTCACTTGATGACAAACCCAGCCATCCTTGTTGAAGGTGAAGAAGTGTTTGAAGGTATTATGGATGCATTAGTTACTCCATTACTTACAATTTCAGATATTCGTGGCGAAAACGAAAATAAGAACTCTCGTAAAGGTTCTATGTATATCGTTAAGCCAAAAATGCATGGCCCAGAAGAAGTTGCATTCGCAGTTGAATTGTTTGAGCGTGCGGAACAGGCACTTGGCTTACCTGCGAAAACACTCAAAATCGGTATCATGGATGAAGAACGTCGTACTTCAGTTAATTTGAAAAACTGTATTGCTGCTGCAAAAGACCGTACGATTTTCATTAACACTGGTTTTATGGATCGTACGGGTGATGAAATCCATACCTCTATGGAAGCAGCGCCAATGGTCCGTAAAGAAGCTATTAAAGCTCAGAAATGGATTGCTGCTTACGAAAATCGTAACGTTGCGATTGGTTTGGCATGTGGCCTACAAGGTAAGGCACAAATTGGTAAAGGCATGTGGCCAAAACCAGACAGCATGAAAGATATGTTGGCGACTAAAACTGCACATCCAAATGCAGGTGCATCTTGTGCATGGGTTCCATCTCCAACAGGTGCGGTACTTCATGCATTGCATTACCATCAAATCAACGTGAAAGCACGTCAGGATGAGTTGGCTAATGAAGATATGTTGTCTCTGGATGACTTGTTAACACCTCCTTTTGCTCCAGAAACCAACTGGACTGCTGAAGAAATTAACAACGAACTTGAAAATAACTGTCAAGGTATTCTGGGTTATGTCGTTCGTTGGGTTGACCTAGGCGTAGGTTGTTCTAAAGTTCCAGACATCAACAACGTTGGTTTAATGGAAGATCGTGCAACTTTACGTATTTCTTCTCAACATGTTGCAAACTGGTTACGTCACGGTATCGTAACGCGTGAACAAGTTGAAGAGGTATTGAAACGTATGGCTGTAATTGTAGATCAACAAAATGCGAATGATCCACTTTATACGCCAATGGCACCAAACTTTGATGGTATCGCTTTCCAAGCAGCCTCTGATTTAATTTTCAAAGGCGCTGAGCAACCATCGGGTTATACAGAGCCATTGTTACATGCTGCACGTTTAAAACTTAAAGGTTATACAGGTGATTAATTTCATCTAAAATAAAAGCCTCTTCGGAGGCTTTTATTATTTTGAAGATCATTTTTTATGTGTGCTAACTTTAAACCCATCACACTGGAGCAAGTAAAGCAACTTGAATTGCCGCTTGTATCTTTTGCCTATGAAGAAGAGGTTTATCCAAGTTATAAAACTCCATTATTGTTTAAATCTGAACAAGGTTTGGAGTGGAGGGAAGTACTGTTTGGTTTAGTACCTAAATGGGCAGAAGATCTTAATATTTCAAAACATACTTATAATGCACGTCACGAAACTATTTTTCAGAAACCAAGTTTTCAAGAATCTGCCAACAAATGTAAGTTTGGCGTAATCCCTGTAACTGAGTTTTATGAAAGCAAATATACAAATAACAAACCACAACGCTGGGCTGTAAAGCGTAAAGATGGACGGGCATTTTATATTGCTGCACTTTATGAGATTAGAAAGTTAAATGACAAAATAATTCGTTCATCAGCGATGTTAACCATGGACGCTATAGATCATCCGATGATGAAGGATTTCCATGAACCTGGTGATGTTAAAAGATCAGTTGTAGTTATTCCTCATGAACAATTAGATGAGTGGTTAACATTAAAACAGCCATATCAATTAATTAATTTTATGAATGGTTTTCCTGTAGAGGAGTTTGAATGTTTACATGTACCAAAACTCAAAATTGAGAAAATCACACCCCAGCTCAATATGTTTGATTTATTTTAGATTCGAAAATAAAAAAGCTTCTTTTATAGGAAGCTTTTTTAAATTTGATTAAATCAACGTGATAAATTCTTAAACATATGTTTTAAGATTTCCATTGTTTTTTCTATTTGCAATGGAGTTAAACCATCGAAAGATTGTTCTAAAATGACTGAAGTCAGGTCATTAATTTTAACAATCATTTCTTTACCTTTGTCTGTCAGAAAAACTCGCGTAATACGACCATCTTCTTTGCAAGAGTAAGTTTCGATATAGCCTTCATCTTTCAGGCGATAAACGATTTTAGTGGTCGTAGACATCTTTGAAATGACCATATCTGATAGTTCTGATACGCTGGCATGAGGTTTTACATTCAATGCAAGTAAAATACGACGGCGAGAATTGTCTAAACCATACTTTTTAAGTACGTTGTCGATGTTTTGAACGTACTGAGCATTTACTTGAGAAATCCAGTAATATGGAAAGTCTTCTAAGTTAAATGATTCGGCTGTAGGTAAAAAACGCGCATATTTTTTAGGCATTTACTTATTTCCTATGCTTGTTACTGTGAATTGGTTAACCAACTCTTGAATTCCATGAAGTGTCTTCACGACTTGCTGAAAAATCCAAGATTGATTGAATTTTCCACCATTTCATTTATAACAAATCTTCCTTAAAGAAGCTCTACAGCTATCTTTATTTTGAATAAAAAATCATCGAAAAAACATATAAAAATGTTATTTATGATGGTTTTATCTATTCTACACACTCTTTCAGATAGACAGTTTTTCTATAAATCAGTCTATCTCAAGAACATTGCTATTGTAGAAAATAAATACAATATTTGACGTGACTTTAAAGGCAAAAACTTCTGACTCAAATGTCATAAAATATAGAAATCAATATATTTATATAATAAATACTATCAAATACAGATAATTGGGTTAAACATATGGTTAAAAAATAACTAGAATAAATAATCTAAAAAGATGAATTAATACATTCTTTATCACATTTTTATGCTGTTTTTTGATCAATAAAATATACAGATGTAGAAAATTTAATAAATTTGGCGGTCGATTTAGTTTGATTAATTAATTTTGGAATGATGAAAGGTGGAATTTGATGTTATTAAAAAGACGCATCTAAACAGGATTACATATTTAGATGCGTAAAGTGAAGAGGGTACTTATTTATTAGACGTTGATTTCTTTTTCAATGATTGACCATAGTTGCTTATGGCTCTTTTTAAACATCGACATATGCCCGATCTCATTAAAACCATGTTTCTGTGGATCAAGTTGAACTAGTTTGGTTTCAGCGTTTGGA
Source organism: Acinetobacter junii CIP 64.5 (assembly GCF_000368765.1). Taxonomy (GTDB): domain Bacteria; phylum Pseudomonadota; class Gammaproteobacteria; order Pseudomonadales; family Moraxellaceae; genus Acinetobacter; species Acinetobacter junii. The sequence continues at coordinate 353,794 of NZ_KB849655.1, read as the reverse complement.
TACAGTCGTAATAAATCTTTGACATTCGCTTCTGTGGCGATTTCATCGTCTGTAGCCCAAAACGAAACGATAGGGCACTTAATTTGCTGATGATAGTCATTAAAAATAGTTTTACCAATCGTATTCATTACATAACCAGGTTTACTACAAAACTCAGCCCATTGTCTTGCAACATTTTTCGGTAGGTTTTCACCCATGCCGATGAATTGTGTCGCACCGTATCCTTTAAATAAACTTGAAACAGGGAAAATAATGTTGAACATAACAGGAGCTAATAACTTAGTTTTTCCCTTTAGACCTTTGATGTGACCTGTAGAACCCGCAATAGCTAATACCTTGGCAACTTTTTCATAAGAAGGGTTGATACCAAGCAACTGCCCGCCAGCACTATGACCAATAATAATCACCTGTTGTGCGTGGGTTTTGTTGATTAGTGAGTCAATTGCAGCTGGTATATCCAATAAACCCCAATCATCAATACTTGCTGTAGAATCTTTTAATTTGCCATGTAATGACTCACCAATTCCTCTGAAATCAAAGGTGAGAACTTGATAACCTTGTTGATTCAGCCATTGTGCAAATGAATTGTAAAAGTTCTGAGTAATGCCAGTTGCTGAACAAACCAGAATTGGAAACTGTTTTGTATTATTTTCAGAAGCGTAGTATCGAGCTGAAAGTTGATAACCATCTTTACAGCTGATCCAAAAAGATTTATAGGTATTCATAACGGAGAACTCAATACTATCTCTAATTACTTTACATAAGTTCCAAAAAGAAACTTATATAAAAAATGACTAAAAAGTCAAATAAAGGTAGAATCAAGATTATTAATTAAACAAATCAAATGGATATAGTTGTGGAATTTAACCAAGCAATGGAATTAGCAATAATTTTTAGTGGAATTTTTCTTTGGGTAGGAATGTTAACAGGCGTTTGGAAATATTATCAAATTCGAAGATCTCAACAATCAAGAGCTCATTATTATGTAGATATTGCGCATCGTAGTAGTTTGTTATATGCGAGTGCCAGTTTAATTTTGGCATGTTTAAGTTATTTCAGTATGTTAAGTGAAACTACAAAATTATTTTGCGTTGTTGCGAATCTGTTCTTTTTCTCGATGTCGATCCTAACTTACATAATCCATGGTTTTTTAAAAGACACAACCAACCAATTTAAACAACCTCATCAATTGGGACATTGGACACTACCAAGTTGGTGTATGAGTTTTATAATGTTTAGTTTGATAGTGGTTGAGCTGGGTGCAACAGCTATATTGCTTTACGGAACAATAATTTATTTCCAATAAAAAATGGATGATGACTCATCCATTTTAGTAAATTAATTTTTTTGACGCTCAGCACTCATTTGTCGAAACTTTCGGTCCACAATACCCCACGTACAAAAGGCTAGTGAAACGATCAGTGCATAGGCGAAATATTCAGGTTTCAAATTACCTTTAATTGTGCCTTGTAATAACAACGTAGCCATAAGTGCGAGTGTTGTGATTGCATATACGATCGAATCGTTTGCCTTCAGAGTGTTAATGAAGACTTGCTTGTTGAAATGTAATGATAACATCTCCATCCCTCCTTGAGTCGTGATGACAGAAACCTAATCGTTTTTGTCAGAATTGAATTTAAAGTTGTACTGCTTATTTTTAGGGATTTCAATAGGTAAAAAGACTATTTTGAAAATAAATTTTAGAATGTATTGAATTATATATGAAAATATTATTTTATTTGGTGATTGTTGGTATTTTTAATTATGATATTGTTGGTTTTTTTACATTTAGAAATAGAAAATAATAAAACCATAAATTATTAATTTAACAGCTAAAAAGATTTGTCGTAAACAAAAAATGAACGTTGGATAAAAGAACATTTTCTGTATAGCTAAAATCATGTCTGGGTAAAACATCATTTTAACGACAAATCATTTTAAATTTTTTCTTTACGCATTTGATCAATAGCAGTAGTTACCACCAGTACAATAAGAGACGGAAGTAGCCATGCCAAATTTTGTTGATTCAAAGGTAGATGTTGAATGAAAACTGGTAAATATTCGTTGAATCCCGCAGCTTTTACCGCTTCTATAATTCCGAAAATAAAAGCAACCGTAGTAACTGATCCAACAACTAATGATGGTTTATTCCAAAATTTCCAGAAAAAACTCAACATAATAACCACTATAGCTGGTGGATAAATAGCACTAAGCACTGGTACTGAAAATGCAATAAGTTTTGTTAAGCCTAGATTCGAAATGACCAATGAAAAACCGATCAAGATAAAAACAAGTAATTTATATGGTAGGCCAGTCAATTCTGTAAAGTATTCAGCACAAGCACAGGTTAGCCCAATAGCAGTCACCATACATGCTAAAAAAATTAATCCAGTCAGAAAGATAGAACCCAAGTCGCCAAATGCGTGTTGAACATATGCATGCAAAATAATAGCACCATTGTCAGCATTTGCAGCAACTTCATGACTACCCAAACCAAGTTTGAATAGGCTGATATATACGAGTGTAAGTCCAACACCTGCAATTAAACTTGCAATAATTGCATATTTAGTTATCAGTTTTGAGTCTGTCACACCACGTGATTGTATTGCTTGAATAATTACGATACCAAAGACCAATGCACCAAGCGTGTCCATGGTGAGATAACCATTAACAAAGCCTTCAGATACTGGACTACTCACATAGTTGTTGATCGGCGGTGAGATATAACCAGTCGGAATAACAATTGCTGCAATACCTAAAATTGCCAGTGCAATAATTTTTAAAGGCGCAAGAACATGCCCTACAGTGTCTAACAGCTTATTTGGGTAGAGTGATACAGCAGTCACTAGAGCAAAATAAATCACACTATATATAAATAAACTACTACTCGAAGTTCCAAAATAAGGAGCAAAACCAATTTCATATGAAACTGTCGCAGTCCGTGGAGTAGCGAATAATGGACCAACAGAGAGATAACAAACAATTGTTAATAAAAGGCTAGCAAATCGACCTAAAGGAGAACTAATAATCTCGATTGAGCCTTGCATTCGCGATAAAGCCATAATGGTAAGCACTGGTAAACCAACTGCAGTGATTAAAAAACCAAAAGCAGCAAGCCAAACATGTTCACCTGCTTGTTGTGCGACAATAGGTGGGAAAATAATATTACCTGCACCAATAAACAGTGCGAAGGTCATAAAACCTAAGGCAATAATATCTCCTGTACGAAGATGATTCATAAAATGGGAGGTTTAAAATAAAAGTGCGAATTCTAGACCAAAAATGTTCTCTTTTGAAACTAATTTTATGTGAAAATTGATTGATTTTTGACTAAAAAGAAAGCTTGTAAATCATATAATTAGGATTGGTAAACATAATTGTTTGAAATGATTTTAAAAGTGAAAAAATGGGTTAAACATGATGATATTATGATAAAAATCTAAATTAAATGTACAATTAATTGGTGTTAGTCCATAAAAGGATTGAACATTTGAAAGCTAAGGCGTAAAACTATAGAAATGATGAATGCAACGCCTATGCATTATTTTTTGATTTTATTATTTTTTAATAAGGAATATCTCGAATGAGAGCTTCTACTGTGACCATCAAAACGGAACAAGATATTGAGAAGTTAAGAATCTCAGGACGTTTAGCGGCACAAGTTTTAGAAATGATAGGCGAGTATATTAAGCCTGGCGTAAGTACAGAATACCTAGATGATATCTGTAATGATTACATTGTAAATACGCTGCAAGTGATACCTGCCAATGTTGGCTACCATGGTTTTACGAAGACTACGTGTATCTCCGTCAATGAAGAGGTTTGTCATGCAATTCCTTCTGCAAAGAAGATTTTAAAAGACGGTGATATTTTAAACATTGATGTAGCTGTCATCAAAGATGGTTACTTTGGTGATACCAGTAGAATGTACTTTGTGGGTGAACCTACTCCTGAAGCAAAAAAATTAGTAGAAACTACCTACGAAGCGATGCTTGCTGGTATTCATACTGTGAGGCCTGGTGCGACTTTAGGTGATATTGGTCATGCAATTCAATCTGTAGCACAGCGTGAAGGCTATAGTATTGTCCGAGAGTATTGCGGTCATGGAATTGGGCGCGTATATCATGAACAGCCAAACATTTTGCACTACGGGCAAAAAGGTCAGGGTATGGTGCTGAAAAAAGGCATGGTATTTACGATTGAACCCATGGTTAATGCTGGGAAACCATTTGTTAAAGAGTTGAGTGATGGTTGGACGGTTGTTACTCAGGACAAATCTTGGTCAGCGCAATGGGAGCACATGGTTGCTGTGACTGATGATGGATTTGAGCTATTGACGCCATGGCCAAATGGAACTGGACATTATCCTTCAATTTAAAGGGTTTCGAATCATCAAGGCTTGATTAAAAATCAGGCCTTTTTCTTGTAGAGCACATCGTTAGTTGTTCAACCAGATAATCAATAAATACACGTACGGCAGGTAGCAAACCTCTTCTCGATGGATATACAGCGTGAAAAATACCATGAGGTGCAGTCCACTCTGGTAATACTTTTACTAATTGTCCTGATTTTACAAAATCTTGAGCAATACTATCTGGTAATAAAGCGATACCGCAATTTTGGCTTGCAAGTTGTGCCAACATTAAAAGATTGGAAGCCATAATCACTGGGTTAACTTTAATTTTTTGTTGTTGATTATTTGGGCCACTTAATAAGAATTGTTGATCGAGATGATCTTCTGACATACTAATAATACGGTGTTTGCTCAGTTCTTCAGGTGTATTTAGGTGTCCAAATTCATTAAGATATGCTTGACTGGCAAAAAGACGTTGTTCTATTGCTTCAAACTCTCTTAATACGAGATTGGGGTCATCATCTAATTTAGAACGAACCCTTAAAGCTAGATCAATACCTTCATTAATAACATCAACACGACGGTTACTGACCATCATTTGTACGCGTACTTCGGGATATTTCTTCAAAAAAGCGGGTAGTATTTTGGCCATTTGGTTTTGGGCGATGTCGACAGGAACGCTCACTTTGATCACGCCACGAGGTTCGCTACTTAAGTGATTAACCACATCATGTGCTGCTTGCGCGGCATTCATCATGACTTGTGCGTGTCTATAGACATCCATACCGATATCAGTGACAGCAAAATGTCGTGAACTGCGTTGAATGAGGCGAACGCCTAGTTGTTCTTCTAAATTATAGACCCTACGGCTAAGCTTAGATTTTGGGATGTCAGTTGCACGTTCGGCTGCGCTAAAACCACCATGTTCTACAACCAGTGCAAAGCAGTAAAAATCATCTAAATCCGTTAGCATTCCGCCATAAACTCCAACTTTTACAAGTTCTAGGTTAGTATAAACCGGTTGATTAAATACTTTGTGTCAAAATATCGCGAACCAGTTGATATTCTTTAATTCGTTCAAAATCTTTATCTGTAGGTGAGTGAATCCTCGATAAGTCCATATTGTCAGTGATATCTGCAATTTTCACAACACGTGCTATAGGGTTTTGAAGGGTGCGTTTTGCAGCCTCAGTTCTAGATTCACCCTTTAGTTTAGTCAATGCCAGAATTGCTTCAACAATATCGTTATCACATCCTAATTCATATAGTTCATCTACAGTAGTATTAGTATCTTCGAGAACATCATGCAACACGGCTACAATTTTTTGCTGAATCGTTGAGACGTTCATCATGACGCGTAAAGGATGTAATATATAAGGGGCATTCGCCTTATCGACTTGTCCCATATGCTTTGTAGCGGCAAAAGCGATAGCTTGTTCTATAGAGACCATGTGCTAAATACTCCTGAGCGGAATAGCTTTGATTACGATATTCTTTTAAACTGTTTTTAATTTCTTAAGCTTTATCATCATGTCTTATCAACTTATTAATATTGCCGATTCAACTCAAAATATTGTCTGCCCATATTGTCAACAAGCTGTACTAGATTGGGAACAAGAGCAATATATCCAACCATGTGATCATACGTTATTTATCGCTATGGACTTGGGATTTGAATATATAGCAGATCGTTTTGAAGAAACTTTGTCACAATCTGTTGATGAAATTCATGAAGATGCCAATATGAATATCTTTTCTAGTATTTCAAAGTCAACATATGAAGATGTAATTATTTTAAAATCAGATTTGGGCGTCGAAGGGATGTTTCGTTATATCGGTTTAAGTTGTAAGTAATAAAAAAGCCAATCAAGAGATTGGCTTTTTAAACTTATGCTTCAGGTGCTGGGCTATATTGCTCAACTAATGGTTTTAATTCACCATTTTGGAACATCTCAAGCATGATATCGCTACCACCAATAAGCTCACCATTTACCCATAACTGTGGGAAAGTAGGCCAGTTTGCAATTTGAGGTAATGTTGCACGAATATCTTGGTTTTCTAAGATATTTACATAGGCAAATGGACGACCAATTTGACTAAGTGCTTCAACTGCACGAGCTGAAAAACCACATTGCGGGAATTGTGGAGTGCCTTTCATGTAAAGTAAAACAGGGTGTTTCGCAATTTGATCACGAATTAACGCTACTGTATCACGCGCTTGTTCCGTCATAGATAGATCCTCAACTAATCTTCCCAAATTATATACCGAAAAATTAGTTGCGGGCTATTGCTAAAGATTTTTCTTGTATAAATGTGAGTTTAAGCTTTCAATCTACACAGGTTTTTGCTTATATAACCCTTTTCAACACAACTAACGATAGATTGAGTTTGTTATGACTAATATCACTCTTGCTCCTGTGCAACCTGATCAACCTTCACATCTTATGGCTACTTATGGTCGCCAAGCGATCAGTTTTGTTCGAGGACGAGGGGCGTATCTGTATACAGCAGATGGTACTGAATATTTGGATGCTTTGACAGGTATTGCTGTATGTGGTTTAGGTCATGCTCATCCTGTGATTGCAGAAGCAATTGCAGAGCAAGCTGCAACATTAGTACACACCAGTAACTTATTTGAAATTCCTTGGCAGACAGCTGCTGCGCAGAAACTTGCTGAAGTTTCAGGAATGGAAGAAATCTTTTTTTCAAATAGCGGTGCTGAGTCAAATGAAGGTGCAATTAAAATTGCTCGTAAATTTGGTGCGCAGCAAGGTGTGAGTAATCCTAAAATTATCGTTGCTGAACAATCTTTTCATGGTCGTACTTTGGCAACCTTGTCTGCAACAGGGAATAAAAAAGTTCAGGAAGGTTTTGCGCCATTAGTTGAAGGGTTTATTCGAGTTCCATTTGGTGATGTTGAGGCAATCCAAGAAGCTGCGATCAATCATCCAGACATTGTTGCTATCTTGATTGAGCCAATTCAAGGTGAAGGTGGTGTCAATACCGCTCCACAAGGCTTCAGCTATTTAGAAGAAGTTCGCGCACTTTGTAATCAGCACAATTGGTTGATGATGCTTGATGAAATCCAAACTGGTAATGGTCGTACAGGTAAATATTTTGCATACCAACACACCAATATAGTTCCTGATGTGATGACAACTGCAAAAGGTTTAGGAAATGGTTTTCCTGTTGGTGCGGTTATGACTCAAGGTAAAGCAGTTGGACTATTGGGTGCTGGTAGTCATGGTTCTACTTATGGTGGAACTGTTTTAGGTTCACGTGTTGTTTACACAGTGATTGACACACTTCAAAATGAAAATGCAGTAGAAAATGCGGCTAAAGTAGGCGCATACATAGTTGAGCAGCTCAAAGTGCATTTAAATGATTTGAATGTTCAAGTTCGTGGTTTTGGTATGATGATTGGTATTCAATTACCTGAAGATTGTGCTGAAATTGTTGCAATCGCTCGTGATGAATACAAATTAATTGTTAACGTAACCGCAGGTTCAGTGGTTCGTTTACTTCCTCCATTAAACATGACACAAGAACAAGCAGACGATCTTCTTAAGCGTCTTGTACCAACCATTCAGAGTTTCTTGAAAGGTTGATCTTTGTAAATAAAAAAAGGGCAATTAAATTGCCCTTTTTTATATTAATCAATTAGCCAGAAATATACTGTTGTAACTGTTCAATTAAAACACGCTGATCTTCCATGGCAGCTTTGACTAAATCACCAATTGAAATAAAACCAACTAATTTTTCATTCTCAAGAACAGGTAAATGGCGTAAATGACGATCTGTCATTAAGTTTAAGCATTCTTCAACTGTATTGTTTAAGCTTACAGAAATCACTTTTGAAGTCATAATGTCCGAAACAAGCGTATTATTTGAAGAGCGCTCCATCAAGGCGATTTTACGTGTATAGTCACGCTCAGAGAAAATTCCAACCACTTTTTCATCTTCTGCAACGACTAAAGCACCAACACCTTTATCTGCCATGATTTTAATTGCTTCAAGTACAGTCGCATTTGGTGAAATCGTAAAAATAGATTGTACAGCTTTATTCTTGATGACTTGAGCAACGATTGTCATTATTTATCCACCTGTGTTGTATTGTCATTTTCATTTAACTTAACGGTATTTTTTTTAAATGCAAAGCCCTAATTTATCTTCGATGATGACTTTTTAATGTAAGTGCTTAAAAAGTCATCATTGATTAGATGCTTTATACTGCTGGCATTACAGTGTCTTTTGGCATAAAGAAAAAGTGCTGCATTTGTTGAGTAGAAAGTTTGAATTTTCTGTGCGAAGAATTAAATAAAGCAGGTTCAACTTGTAATCGGGTCAAAGTAGGAAGCAACGATTCGTGAAAGTCTTTGGGTGTGATTTTACGTGGTTGGTAATGTTTCCAATGTGATTTTGCATAACGGTGTGCTTGGACGCCATTTAGCCAAAAAGGGAATACGTGACCATCTTGATCAGATTTGATTGCCCAACCTTGATGATAAAGACCCCAAAGTACACCGCAATACATCATTGTTTTTAGGATTGAAATTTTAATCATCAACTCACGAGAAACAGGTTGAAAATGGTTAAACCGATACATATTCTTAAACTTATATAGTTATAAACTCATGTTTTATTATAAGAAATATACTTTGCATTTATGTTTAATCAATTCATCAAAATGGTAAGCAAATATTCTAATTATTTCAATAAATCGTAATCTGCATCACATTTATTGAAAAAAGTAAGCTCTAATTAAATTTTAGATGCTAAAGAAATTACATTTTTTAACTCAGATAAAGATAACTTTTTATCTTTGTTGCAGGCATAAAAAAACGCCACCTAGGTGACGTCTCTTTATGCTTGTAAGGTTGCCATCTTTTGCCAGTATTGAGCTTTAAGTGAATCACGCTCTACTCGGAAACCTTGATAATACAATTCTGCTAGAAATAATGCTGCTTTACCATGACCTGCTTTTGCTACTTCTTCAAGTTCTTTCACTGCATCTTGAAAGTTTTTTTGCGATTGAATGGTATTAACCGCATTTGCATACACATGCTCTAGTTCGTGTTGTGTGAAATGTTGAATCATATATAACTCCTTATTTTAATTATGATTACCGCAAATTCTATCCAAAGACACTTTACTTTGAATATAAGCTAATTTAACTTTGAATTGTTAAATTATTATGACAAAAATAATGGAATTGTCAAATATATCGAGTGTCTTTCTGTAAATAAAAGCTTACACGATTAAACATTTCTAGCAAATAATTTTAAGTAAAATCAAAGTGAAAATAATAGAAAAGGAGAATAACATGTCAAACGTAATCGATGGTTTAACCTTTGATGTTCCACCATCTGAAAATCAAATTATTGAATTGGCACATCATCATCGAAAATTACTTGATGAGGCTATTTTCCATCAAGAAATTCATTTGGGTGATTATTGTTTAGCTCAGCGTAAAAGGGTTTATGATTTTGCGAGTACGCTTAGCCCAGAGCAAAAAGATCGTTTTTATGAAATTTATAACGGAGAGCTGCGCCGTATAGCAGATGATGATGATTTACATCCAGCAGATGCAGAAAGTGGTGTGGGAATGTTTGCTGTATTTGTTAGTTTAGTGATTATTGCATTTATCCTTTACTTCGCCTTTGTACGTACATTAGTGAGTTGACCTATAACCATCACGTTCAATAAACGATATTTTGGCGGCTTATTGAACGTGAGTCTTGTACTGAGTTACGTAGGCACATACACTACTTCTAATATTGAGGTTAGTCATGCTGTCTAAACATTTAAAACATAAAATCTTAGAGCTAAAATTAGGGCATAAATTAGATCAGTTTAATGTCTATTTAGTGATATTTATTCTAATAGCCATTTTTATTCTTGCATTTAATGCTCTACTACGACCAGTGAATCAGGATCAATATCTGAAGGTTATGCAATTGGCTGAACAAGCTAGTCATCCCAAAACGCAGGCTATGGCTTTGAATGTTTTACAAGCTCAAAAAATTCGTCGGGTCGAATATTTAAAACTATTAAATGCGTTTCAATTTGAATCTACACGTATCCAAGAATATCCTGCACTTTCGCTCGATGATGAATGAGTTTTAATCAAAGTAATTTATTTATAAATGAGGGATTTGTAGCAGTCGGGAAAATAAAATCTATTTATGCTAGACTGACCATCTTTTTAAAAAGCTGCTTTATTCTCAAGGAATTGACATGCAACAGCAATCGAATATGCAAAATAAATTCTTGATAGATGCTGATATCGGCGATGATGATGTCACATTACCGAGTTTACCTGCTGTCGATGTTCCCATTATTGAGCCAGCTGTAAAAACAACAGTTGAAACAACACCTGCGCCAGCTACTAACGTCGAAATAACTGAGCAACATCAATCAGTATCTTCAGAAGAGGAAGAAGAAACCAAATCAACAGGTTTCTTTGGACGTATGAAGGATGGATTAATCAAAACTCGTCGTAGTTTTACCGATGGTATGGTCAATATTTTGATCGGTGGTAAAGAAATCGATGATGAGCTATTAGAAGAAGTTGAAGAACAACTTTTGATTGCAGATATCGGTGTTGAGGCAACAAAAACAATTATCGCAAATCTGACAGAGCGTACAGCACGTGGAGATTTGATCTATTCGCATGCTTTGTATAAAGCATTGCAAGAGGAGTTGGTAGCATTATTGGCTCCTCGTGTGAAGCCACTACATATTGATCCTAACAAGTCTCCTTATGTCATTTTAATGGTAGGTGTAAATGGTGTTGGTAAGACAACAACCATTGGTAAGCTTGCAAAACGTTTACAGGCTGAAGGAAAGAAGGTCATGCTTGCCGCTGGTGATACTTTCCGTGCCGCAGCGACTGAACAACTGCAGATCTGGGGCGAGCGTAACGATATCCCAGTTGTTGCACAGGGTCATGGTGCAGACAGTGCTTCTGTGATTTTTGATGCATTCGAAAGTGCCCGTGCAAAAGGCATCGATGTTCTCATTGCCGACACGGCAGGGCGTTTGCAAAACAAATCTAACTTAATGGAAGAGTTAAAAAAAGTTAAGCGCGTAATGCAAAAGATAGATGCGACTGCACCACATGAAATTATGCTTATTGTGGATGCTGGTACAGGGCAGAATGCGATCAATCAAGTACAGCTTTTTGATGAGGCTGTTGGCTTGACTGGTATTACAATTACTAAGTTAGATGGTACTGCTAAAGGTGGTGTCTTATTCAATATCGCAAGTCGTACTCATGTGCCGATTCGTTATATCGGTGTTGGGGAAAAGATTGACGATTTGCGTCCTTTCTCTGCTAAATCATTTGTTGCTGCTTTGTTCGAGACTGAGAAATAATTTTTAATTATTTAGCTCATTCTTTTAAAAAGAGGTTCTTAGAGCCTCTTTTTTATATTCAAAGCAATCAAAGGAAATTAAGGTAAATCTACAGTTTTATTGTGATCTAAAAATAGGCAACCATTTACGGTCGTTTCAAAAATAAAACGATCTGTTATATTTTTTGGTCTACTAATAAAAAATAAGCCGTTATACACTACATTCAATCCAAGATAACACCCAAAGGGTAAAAGAGGAATAACAACATGAGTAACTTTTTAAACAGCATCAAAGCTCGTCGTACGATTTATGCAATTGGCAAAAACGTGACAGTAGATCAAGCGAAAATTGAAGAAACGATTCGCGAAGCAGTAAAACAAAGCCCTTCAGCATTTAACTCACAAACATCTCGAGTTGTGACGCTTTATGGTGAATCACATACAAATTTCTGGAACATCGTTCGTGAGACTTTACGTAAAATCGTACCAGCTGAAGCATTTGAAGGCACAAATCAAAAAATTGATAGCTTCGCAGCAGGTTTCGGGACTGTATTATTTTATGAAGATCAAGATGTTGTAAAAGGTTTACAAGAACAGTTTGCTTTATATGCTGATAATTTCCCAGTATGGTCTGAACATTCAAGTGCGATTGCTCAGTTTGCAACTTGGACGGCGCTTTCTGAAATTGGTATCGGTGCATCATTACAGCACTATAATCCGATTGTAGATGCGGAAGTTGCTGAGACTTATGATATTCCTGCAAATTGGAAATTACGTGCTCAGTTAGTATTTGGTTCAATTGAAGCGCCAGCAGGCGATAAACCATTTATGGATGACGCTGCACGTTTCAAAACTTTTAACTAAGTTTTTCAAGATTATTAAAAAAGGGCACTTTCAATTCACTGCTGTCCCACAAATATCACAAGAAGAACCTCAATTGAGGTTCTTCTTGTTTTCGCCATTTTTTATCAGGCACAAAGAGTGACCTTAAAAGTTTCCTTTCAAATAAATTGACCTGAATAATTCTCAGTAAACGCTGAACACTCCATCCTTCTTGTGCCATGTGTTTAGCGAAGTTCACCAGCAAATAGGCAATTAATGCAATCCAT
>NZ_KB849655.1:257047-339961 GCF_000368765.1 Acinetobacter junii CIP 64.5 | reverse complement strand
GCTGATCTTAATTTTTGCCCAGAGTGGTGCAGTTTAGCCAGACGTTCAAAATCTTGTCTTAAAATGGGTTTGAGTAATTGATGAAATACGGTATTCTGATGTGACAAAACCTGAGTCCTTTATAGTTAAAGTGTTTGTTTGCACTCATATTTTAACTATTTAGACTCAGGTTTTTTTATTTAAAGCAAACTATGGGACAGTAGTGCTTTCAAGTGCTCTTTTTTGTTTTGAAGTAATGGGTTCGTCTAAAGTTCTATTTTTTATATCACTAAAAAAGATGTATATCTAATAAAAGCCGAATTGTAAGCACTGTCGGTTTGGTTTATTGTCATAAAATAGTCACAATCTCGTAGCATAGTGCATACGGTTTCATAAATAGTTTATATCGAGAAGAGTCTAATGTCTTTAAGAGTTGGTGTTGCTGCTTTAGGTTTATTTTTAAGTAGTTCAGTTTTTTCAGCAGTTACAATCACTGCACCAGAAGAAATTGTCATTCTTGCTGTAAACGGTCAAGAAGTGAATAATGGTCTTCTCGCATCAAAAAAGAATAACTATCAAGTTGATCCTGGTAATTTGACGGTCAATGTACGCTATCGTGAATATTTTGAGCATTTAAATGGTGAGCATGACATCGTTAAATCTGGCGTTGTAACTTTACAAGCTACAGAACTTAAGGATAACCAGTCTTACGTACTTGGATTAGTGAATGCGCCTAAAAGTTTTGAAGCTGCAAAGAAATACGCTGAACAACCAACAGTTGCTTTGTATGATCAAAACAAAAAATTAGTTGTACAGCAAACAGGTGCGAATAATGAAGCTCAACCATGGTTTACTGGTAGTAATTTAATCAGTCGTACTCTAGATTTAACTAGTAAGAATAAAAATAATGCAGTAAATCAACCAGCACCAGTTTATGGTGCAGCAGCAACAAATCAAGTTATCGAAGCACCGATTGCAACTGTTGCGAGTACAAATTCGATCAAATCTACAGATCAGCAATTAGTGGATTTATGGCAGAAAGCATCTAAAGCTGAACGACAAAAGTTTATGGCTTGGTTAGCAGGTCAAACTAATTAATTTTTTAGTATCTGCTTAAAAAACCGATGTTATCATCGGTTTTTTATGGGCTAATGATTATTAAAATGTACTTAGATATAAGAAAAGCAAGAATTGAAGATATAAATCGTTTGGTTGAAGTCATTAATGCAGCTTATCGAAATCAATTTGGTCGAAGTTGGACAACAGAAAAAGACTACGTAAAGGGTGCACGTATATCTAAGCAGCAATTAATTTCTGATCTTAATAATAAAAATTTTGAGTTGTATATAGCCCAATTTGAAGAAAAAATAATTGCTTGCATTGGGCTGACCCTCATGCGTGAATTTGTAGAAATAGGGACATTTGCAATTGATCCCGATCTACAAAATTTAGGCATAGGGCATCGAATGTTGAGTTTTGCTGAAAAATATATACGTGACACTTATACCGATGTTTTGAATATTAATCTATATGTACTTAGTGTACGTAAAGAACTTATTGAATATTATGAACGTAGAGGATTTAATCGCACTGGTGTTGTTGATGATTATCCAATAACTGCGGAGGTGGGAATATCATTAATCCCAGTAAGTCTAGTTGAAATGACTAAAAAAATTAGGTGATTGTTTTGTGTGTGTAAAGTAATTTAATTGTAATTACATTATGTGGAAAAAGAGGAAGTATTAACTTCCTCTTTTATTATTGATTAGTTAATTACCTAACCAAATAAAATATCCCAAAAGCATTAAAGGCCATGCGATAAAAGGGCTAAATAACCACTTCCATAACCAAAATCTAGGTACAAATCCTACACCATGAATAAAACCACCTGAAATCCCAATCATGACTAACATGAGTATGCTGTGATTATAGTGACCATTTTCATCTAGCATGAGTGCAGGATGAACTAATAAAATTGCAGCAAGAGGCAATGCCAACAAAAAGGAAACGGTCATTGCAACAATTTGCGCTTTACTATTCTTTGGTGTTGACATGACTTGAGCCATTTTATTATTCCTCATCTAAGTCTTGGTGATGTTCAATATAGAGTGCACTAAGTACCCCAGCAAAACATGCCATCAGAACGCCTAGAATCCATGCAAAATACCACATTTCACATCTCCTGATTAATACAAACTATGAGAGTTTTCTTCAATATGTTTGTTGGTGATGACACCCCACATTTTGTAGTAAGACCAAGAGGTATAGATCAAAATGATAGGTACGAAAATACAAGCAGCTACTGTCATCACACCCAGTGTTTTATGACTAGAAACAGCATCCCACATGGTTAAGCTTGATGTTGGATCAATACTTGACGGTAATAAGAATGGGAACAATGAAAAACCTGCTGTTAAAATTGCACCAACAATCATGAGGCTTGTACCTGTAAAACTAGCTGCTGCTTTATGTTTTGCTGCGCTAATAATGACCAGTAAGGCTCCAAGAATTGCGGCAATAGGTGCTGCCATCGTGATTGGGTAAGTTGAATAATTATTTAACCAACCATGATTTGCATTTGTAACTACATTTTTTGCAAGTGGGTTTAATGCCGCATTTGTATCAACTGCCACTGCATAACTATAGCCTGAGATATTTCCAAAGAATAACCATGCACCTGCAGCCAAAAAGCATACTAGGAATACAATTGCCATGATTTGAGTTGCTTTGGCTGAGCGATTATGGAGATCACCATCTGTGCGCAACATTAACCATGCGCCACCATGTGCAGACAGCATACTTAAACTCACCAAACCACAAATAAGTGCAAATGGATTCAATAATGCAAAGAAACTACCTGTATATTGAGAGCGTAGAGTTTCATCTAGTGTGAATGGTACACCTAAGAATAAATTACCAAATGCAACGCCAAATACTAGAGCAGGAACAGCGCCACCAATACAAAGCCCCCAGTCCCAAGAGTTACGCCATTGGGTATTTTCTAGCTTAGAGCGATAATCAAATCCAACTGGTCTGAGGAACAAGGCAAAAAGTACCAATAATAGAGCCCAATACATTCCTGAGAATGCAACTGCATATACCATCGGCCATGCTGCAAAGAGTGCACCACCAGCAGTAATAAACCAAACCTGATTGCCATCCCAGTGTGGCGCAATCGTATTGATCGCAGCACGACGTTCTGAATCAGTTTTTCCTACAAATGGCATCAATGCCATAGAGCCCATATCGAAACCATCGGTGAGGGCAAAGCCAATGAGTAGTACACCAACTAAAACCCACCAAATAATTTTTAGGAGTTCATATTCGATCATGATTGAGCCTCCTTAGTGTTTGCAGCTAGTTTCTCAAAGTGATATTTACCAGTATGCAAAGAACTTGGACCTAAACGTGCAAATTTGATCATTAAGTACATCTCGATAATGAGCAATACTGTATAGAAAGCAGCTAGGGCGATAATTGAACCCCATACATCACCAGCACTCACACTAGAAGCAGAAAGATGTGTAGGTAAGATTTCACCAATTGACCACGGTTGACGACCACCTTCTGCGACATACCAACCCGTTTGTGCTGCAATCCAAGGTAGTGGTAAAGCAAATAATGCAAATTTAAGTAACCAAGGTTTATTCTCTGCATTACGTTTAGCCACAGCCCAAGTTGCAAGAATGAAGAGCAAGAGCATTAGGAAGCCTGAAGCAACCATTGCACGGAATGAGAAGAACAGTGCTGCTACGTTTGGAATAGTGTCTTTTGTTGCTGCCTGAATATGAGCTTCAGTTGCATCAACAACGTTTGGTGTATATTTTTTCAATAATAGACCGTAGCCAAGATCTTTTTGATTTTGCTCAAAAGATGCTAGCAATTCTGGAGAGCGATCACCAGCACGTAACTTTTCCAACTCGCTGTAAGCAATCATACCATTACGGATACGGACTTCATGTTCTTTCATGAGGTCATGTAAGCCTGTAACCTGTTTATCCGTAGAACGAGTAGCGATGATACCCATCACATAAGGGATTTTAATCGCATAGTCTGTACGCATCTCTGCTTGGTTCGGGATACCAAATAGAGTGAAAGCAGCAGGTGCAGGTTCTGTATGCCATTCAGCCTCAATCGCAGCGAGTTTAGTTTTTTGGACGTCACCTAACTCATAGCCTGACTCATCACCAAGTAAGATGACTGAAAGTGTAGATGCTAGACCGAAGATCGCAGCAATAGCGAATGAACGACGTGCAAATGGTAAATCACGTTTCTTTAACAGGTAATAGCTTGAGATTGCCAATACAAAGATTGCGCCAGTGACATAACCAGCAGAAACAGTATGTACAAATTTTACTTGAGCAACTGGGTTGAAAATCAAAGCGCCGAAATCAACCAACTCCATACGCATGGTTTCGTAGTTAAACGCTGCACCAACAGGGTTTTGCATCCAACCGTTTGCGATCAGAATCCATAGCGCAGACATATTCGAACCGATTGCCACTAACCAAGTTACACCTAAATGCTGGACTTTAGATAAACGATCCCATCCAAAGAAAAACAGACCGATAAAAGTGGATTCGAGGAAGAAAGCCATTAAGCCTTCGATGGCAAGTGGTGCACCAAAGATGTCACCTACATAGTGAGAGTAATATGCCCAGTTTGTACCAAACTGAAACTCCATTGTTAAACCAGTGGTAACACCTAAGGCAAAGTTAATCCCGAAGAGTTTTCCCCAGAATTTGGTCATATCTTTATAAATCTCTTTGCCTGAAATCACATATGTGGTTTCCATGATGGCAAGAATAAACGCAAGACCTAAAGTTAGAGGGACGAAAAGAAAGTGATACATTGCGGTCATTGCGAATTGGAACCGCGAAAGATCGACCACGCTTTCAGAAATCATCAACGTGTCTCCTGATTGTTGGACATGTCGCCAGCAATACGCTCAGCGACTTCATTGTTAAAATCTTTGGGAATTGTTGGGGCATCAAACCAGATGTTTTTAATCACAAGTAAAATCACAACTTTAATAATAAGAATGATTGTGATTTCACGGATTAATTTCCGATTAGGATCTTGAGAACTCGTGTTCATAGAACTTAGCCTCATATTAAAAGATATAAAACATTATTAAATAAAATTTATTAAAAATAAACCTTTAGAATAGTTTAAATAAATATAAGCAATAAAAATTATCAAAAACAACTATTTATGAGTATTGTTGATTAATTTTAATTCTAATTATTATCCAACTAAATTAATTGGTTTTTATCATTTTAAACTTGATTAAAACAGTTGTGATTTAATAATATTTTTCCGATTAAAAAGGTTTGATTTAATGTTAATTAATTTAATCTAAAACCAAGTAAAATAGTATGATAATAAAATATCTAGTATTTACATATGCTTATAGAGTTACTTACATAAATAAATAAAATTAATGATGAAGCAGTACTAAAACCTAGTGTAATTGTAGAGTTTATTGTTGAAATTGTGATGCAATTCGCTATATGAGCTTTTAGCTAAAGTAGAGTGATAGGAGGGCTGATCTAAATGACAAATATTGTTGCTCTTTTTGTAACTGTTTGTAATTTTTGATCGTTTGGTGAGCGTTTTGCTTTTGATAAGAATGAAAAATTAATCAGGCGTAAAAAGTTTGTTCGAAATAGATATTTTTTTTGCCAAATAATGAGAGTTGGATCTTCGGCTAATGAGTAGAACCTGAGACTGTAACTCCAGTTCACCGTATTCTGGCTCAACCTGAACATAATAAAGTTGTCCAAATTCATCTCTTACACGCGCTTGTGCTGAAAAACCAGGACGCGCGTTCCCTGTTGAAATGGTTGCTAAGCGACCAACAAGATTTGAATGAGTGTGGGTAACCTTGGGTTTAATGACCTGATCCAGACAGTGAATCATAAAAACGGTAAAGAATATGTCGATGACTAAAGCTGGAATGAATAAATAGTAAGGTGAAATAAAATAGTGTTGAAGTGCAAAAAAGGATAGTTCAAGAAAGTAGCCGGCAAAACTAAAGTTAATCAGTAGGAACACTACGATTAAATATTTTGAGAATTTAACATCTAAAAGGGGTGAGTTCAGTAACCATTCTGGTGTTAATTTCTTAACTAAAGAACTTGGACGTAAACCTATAAAAATCCCAATAGTTTCCGCTATGCTGAGAAAAATCAGAGCCACAACACTCATGTGAAATGGCATAAGATAATAATTAAGAAAAAACTCAGTCATAGCAGAAGTCTTATTGCGTATTAATCAATATAAATACCACCATCAGAGTGGACTTCCAAATTTACCTTCTGAAGATGTTCACCTAGGCATGGACCTGAAATACATTCGCCAGTTTCGACTGAAAACAAAGCCCCATGAGTTGAGCATTGAATGTATTCACGATCTTGATCCAAGAATTGATTTTCTAAGTATTCCAGTTCAGTTTGTAAATGTGGACAAATGTTTTGATATGCATAAAAACTTCCATCTTTTTGTGTAATAAAAATGGTTGTTCCCTTCATGGTGTCAAATGCACGTGACTCACGTTCTGGGACTTCCTCAGTCATGCAAATTTTTTCCATCTTAAGCACATTCCTGTTGAGCATTTTTAAATTGTTCAAAAAGTTTAGCGTAATTTTCTACACTTAAACGAGGACCAAATTGAGCGACAACTTCACTTGATATCAAGATTGCGAGCTGTGCTGCTGCATCCAGTGAAAGTCCAGCGTTAATTGCATATAAAAACGCACCCGCAAAGGCATCACCAGCACCATTTGTGTCTACAGCATTCACATGGCGACCTGCAACATGAAATTGCTTTGCAGGATCAATAATGACTGCGCCATTTGCCCCTTGAGTAATCACGATATGTTGGTTGTTAGATTTTAAAACCTCAATTGCTGCATCGAGCGTTTCAGTATTCGTGAACATAAGTGCTTCTTGTTCATTACAGAATAATAAATCTACACCATCATCCATTAACTCTTCGAGACCTTGACGTGCATATTGCACCATCGCAGGATCTGAAAGAGAAAGGGCGATTTTAACACCATGTTCTTTAGCAAGAGCACGAGCTTGTTTGACAGCAGCTCTTGCTGTGTCGCTCGTAGATAAATAACCTTCGATATATAGCCATTTAGCAGTTTTTAATGGTTCGAAATCTATTTGCTCAGCAGTCAATTCTGCTGTGATGCCGAGAAAAGTGTGCATTGTACGTTCAGAATCAGGGCTAATCAGTACCATGCAGGTACCTGTAACACCATTGCTGATTGACTTACTTGTTGTTGTAATCCCAGCTTCATTTAGTCCATTTAAATAAATGGAACCTAATTCATCGTTACCTACACGGCAGCCATAAAAAGCTGAACCACCCAATGCACTGAAGGCTACAGTTGTATTTGCTGCAGAACCACCACTTGCCTGACCTTTATAAGTTTGCGTTTTTTGTAGCTGTTGAAAAAGAGCTGTTTGTGTTTCACCATCGGTCAACTGCATCGTACCTTTTTGCAAAGCATGTTCTGTTAAGAACTCATACGAAACTTTAAATTCTTGGTCAATGAGTGCATTACCAATTGAAAAAAGATCAACAGTTGCCATGTTTGTCATCACAGTTAAAAATCAAAACATAAAGTTTACACGAATGCTCAAGATTACAGTAGTTTGTTGAAGAAAATTCACTTCATTTACGGTGAGCTTTCTATGCTTATTATTTTGAATGTTCAAGGACTGGAATTAAAAAATATCAAACATCAATTTTGTGTCACTCGCTGCATTTTTCTACAAAAACATAGTAATTTACATGGATATCTGTAGGGATTGTTCGGTAGACTCAGTATCATAAATTGTAATCATTTTATTAGATAATTGGAGAACTCATGACTGTCGATGTTTCTGAAAGCATTAAACAAACTATTCATCCTGCGTTTCAGCTATTACGTCAACACCATGTAGAAGCACTTGATATTCAAGTATCTGAATATAAACACAAAGTGACAGGCGCAATTCATTACCATTTGGCGACTTCTCACGACGAAAATGTCTTTTTAGTTGCGTTTAGAACTCAGCCAATGGATTCCAAAGGCGCTGCACATATTCTTGAACATACTGCATTATGTGGCTCAGAAAAATTTCCTGTACGTGACCCATTCTTTTTAATGATCCGTCGCTCATTAAATACATTTATGAATGCATTTACAGCCGCAGATTGGACAGCATATCCATTCGCCACTCAGAATAAAAAGGACTTCCAAAACTTATTGTCTGTTTATTTGGATGCTACATTTGCTGCAAATTTAAATCCTTTAGATTTTGCGCAAGAGGGTATTCGTATTGAGTTGGAAAATGATCAGGCAGTTTACAAAGGTGTAGTTTTTAATGAAATGAAAGGTGCAATGAGCTCACCTATAGATCAACTTTACCATCAACTTGCTCATCATTTATTCCCTGAAACTACCTATCATTACAACTCTGGTGGTGATCCAAAGGATATTCCTGATCTGACGTATGATCAGTTAGTTGATTTCTACAAAACTCATTATCACCCAAGTAATGCCGTATTTATGACCTTTGGTAATCAAAGTGCTTATGATTTACAAGAGCAATTTGAAACTTTAGCGCTTCATAAATTTTCTAAAGGTACTACTTTATATTCAAAACCAGAAAAGCGACTCACAGCTCCACTTGAGGTGATTGAGAATTACGCGGTTGATAGTGAAGATTTGAAAGATAAAACTTATCATGTTTTATCTTGGTTACTGCCTGAAACAAGTGATATTAAATTACGTTTAGGTATGCGTTTGGTTGAAGGTATTCTTCTTGAAAACTCTGCTTCACCATTACGCCACTATTTGGAAACTTGCGGATATGCACAATCAACTGGTCCGTTAATGGGGGTTGATGATAGTAATTTTGAAATGACTTTCTATTGTGGTGTTCAAGGCTCAAATCCAGAACACGCAAATGAATTCCGTGATGGTGTGTTAAAAGTTTTGAATGATGTTGCTGCTAAACCAGTTGATACGGATTTAGTCGACGCGATATTGCATCAAATCGAATTGCATCAACGTGAAATTAATGGCGATGGAACACCATACGGACTTAGCTTGATCTTAAATGGTTTAGGTAGCGTTATTCACCATAATGATCCTGTTCACGTTTGGGATGTTGATTCTGCGATAGAACAAGTCAAAGAAGAACTCAAAGATCCAATGTGGCTATCTAATCTAATTCAAACGCATTTGTTAGATAATCCACATCGTGTACAAATGACGCTGGTACCAGATGCCACTAAATCAATCAAAGAACAACAAGCTGAACAAGCACGTTTAGCTGAAATCACTGCAAATCTAAATGATGAACAGAAGATTGAGATACAAAAGCAGACTGAAGCTTTAAAGCAGCGTCAGGATACACCTGATGATTTAGATTTATTACCAAAAGTTGGTTTGGAAGATATTCCAGCAGAGTTGCAAATTGTACAAGGTCAATTACGTGAGATCATTTCAAATGGATTAGACACTCCATTGAATCTCTATCACGCTGGAACTAATGGTATTTACTATCAACAAGTTTTAATCCAAATCCCAAATGAAATTGTGCAATCGCCATATTTTAATCTGCTTTCAATTTTGATGGGCGAGGTTGGTGCAGGAGAATATGATTATTTAGAACTTCAACAAATTCAAACAGCCGTCAGTGGAGGTTTGGGTATGGGAGCTTCATTACGAAGCAAAGTTGATGATAAAGATCGTATCAGCGCATGGTTAACTTTAACGACCAAATCACTTACACAAAAATTAGATGCGATTCAATTGTTGAAGTTAGCATTTGAGAAACTAAGATTTGATGAAAAAGATCGAATCATAGAGCTGTTACAACAACGTAAAACACGCTGGCAATCTCGTTTATCAGGTTCTGGGCATAGTTATGCTATGCAGACCGCTTCACGTCAAATGAGCGCATTGGCACGCCGTGATTATCACAATACGGGTTTAGGTGCATTAAACTGGTTAAGTGATTTAGTGGCTAAAATCGATAATGATGAAGCAGCTTATCAGGCATTAATCGATGAGCTTAAGACAATTCACCGAAAGCTTTTACAAGCACCAAAACAGTTCTTATTGGTTTGTGAAGAACATCATTCAGACCGTTTAGTGGAAGAAATCCAAAATGTCTGGGATAAGTTAGATGTCAGCAAAGAACCCGTAACATTAACTACTGTGGACCACGTAGATACAAATTATGATGAAGCTTGGTTAATTCAGTCAAATGTTCAGTTCTGTGCATCCGCTTATCAAGCTGTAGATGTTGCACATGTTGATGCGGCTCCACTTATGGTATTAGCGGCATATTTGCGTAATGGTTATTTGCATAGTGCTATTCGTGAAAAAGGTGGGGCGTATGGTGGTGGAGCAAGCTATGATGGTAATGCCTGTGCTTTCCGTTTCTATAGCTATCGTGATCCTCGTTTAGCAGAAACCTTTAATGATTTTGAAGCGAGTATCCAGTGGCTATTAAATGCTGAACAAAAAGAACATCAACTTGAAGAAGCAATTCTTGGACTGGTGTCTGGTATGGATAAGCCTGGGTCACCTGCTGGAGAGGCAATAACGGCATGTTATGCATTACTACATGCACGCACACCAAAGTTCCGTAAACTTCTACGTGAACGATTATTGAATGTTACTTTAGCTGATTTACAAAGAGTTGCAAAAGAATATCTATTGGAGCAAAAACCTGTGAGAGCAGTAGTGGCTCCATTTGCTAAACGTGAGGAGTTACAAAACTTAGGTTTTGAAATTCAGCAAGTCAATTAAAAGAAAAATTGGAGACCGCTATGACGTTCAAAAAAATTGAACGTGCTCAATTGGAGCTAAGTATACTCGCTATACTTAGTTCTTTTGCTGCATCAAACACCTTTGCACAAGTCGCAGAACCTGCCACTCCAGCTACTGTCGAAGCATGTGTTGCATTAAGTTCGAGTGCAGACCGCTTGGCTTGCTATGACAGCATGTTTAAAGCTCCAACCGTCACTGAGCCACAGGTTGCAGAACCAATGGTAGCGGCTGCACCTCCCGTTAAATCAAAAGAGTTAGAAAAAAGCCCGCCTGAAAGTTTAAAAGATAAAGTGGTTCAAAAGGTCAGCGATTTGAATCTGATTGGCGCTGCTCCGAAATTTGATCCAAATGTATCTTTACTAGATCGACGTTGGGAGTTGTCTGAAGAGAGTAAACTGGGTGTTTGGAATATTCGTGCGTATCAGCCTGTTTATTTACTGCCAGTTTTTTGGACAAGTGATAAAAACGAATATCCAGAGAGTCCGAATCCAAATAACACAGTAACAGATAAGCAAAATTTGACTTCTTCTGAAGCTAAATTCCAGATTTCCTTAAAAACCAAAGCTTGGGAAAATATTTTCGGAAATAATGGTGATCTATGGTTGGGTTATACGCAATCATCACGCTGGCAAGTTTATAACTCAGAGGAGTCTCGTCCATTTCGAGAAACCAACTATGAGCCAGAAGCGAGTTTAATGTTTAGAACAAATTATGAACTTCTAGGGTTAAATGCACGCTTATTAGGTGTGACGCTGAATCACCAATCAAATGGTCGTTCAGATCCATTATCAAGAAGTTGGAATCGAGTTATCTTCAATCTTGGTTTTGAGAAAGATAATTTTGCTTTGATGCTGCGTCCTTGGTATCGAATTGAAGAAGATGTGAAAGATGATAACAACCCTGATATTAAAGATTATATTGGGCGCGGAGATTTGACAGCTTTCTACCGACACAAGGAAAATGATTTTTCACTTATGTTGCGCCATTCACTGAAAGGTGGTGATAAGTCACATGGGGCTGTGCAGTTTGATTGGGCATTTCCAATCAAAGGTAAGTTACGTGGTCATCTACAACTGTTTGAAGGCTATGGTGAGAGCTTGATCGACTATAATCATCGAGCAACATATGTCGGACTTGGCGTTTCTTTGATGAACTGGTACTAAATGAGTTTAGACATTCCTGATCCATTATTGCAGCTTGAGGCAAATTGTGGGGTTTTTGCAGTATGGTTGATTCTAAAGCAATATCAATCAAATATTGATATTGCTGAGCTTATTCAATTATGTCGGCATGATTACAACGAAGGAACCTTTACAATTGCTTTGGCTGTGGCATTGAAAAAGTTAGGATTTGAAGTCTCATTCTATACCGCTCCTGACCCTGATATTGATGAAATTGAAAAGAAAATTTACTTAGAGGCGAAGCAACTTCAGATCCCAATTAGACCTGCTTTGACGTATGAGAAGATTCAGCAAGCCTATGAAGATGGCAAATTCGTTATTGTGTTTTATGACACATTAGATGGGGCGGGAAATCAGTCGTTGATCTATTCTATTGATGAGCAAGAAATTAGTTTTTGTGATCATTTTGAGGTTATGTCAAAGGCTGTATTCGAGCAACAATACCAAGCTGATGAAATTTGTCAGCAAGCTATCGTGGTCGAGCAGCCTTTAAACTTTTATCCAATCTGAATATTCGCATTTGCATGTTTCAAGCGGCTCTTTTTAGGGGTTGCTATGAGATATGCAAGGGTGAGTGGACCTAGTCGTCCTGTATACATAAGCAAGCTTAATACAAATAAACTACCGTCATGTAATTCGCCTGTCACACCACGAGAAAGTCCAACCGTACAAGCAGCTGAGACGACTTCAAACATCAAATCTAAAACATCTAATTTTGGTTCAAGCAGAAAAAGCGTAAAACACCCAATAAATACTAACATGCCTGTAATCGCAGCTACGGCTAAAGCTTTATAGGTCGTTTCATGAGAAACAGAGTGATTAAAAATACGAATTTCTTCGTTACGTCGTAAAAATGAAACAACAGTAAGTAATAAGATCACAAATGTTCCAACTTTTATACCGCCTGCAGTACTTAAAGAACCACCACCAATAAACATCAATAGCATAGTAAGTAGCGCGGTACTATGCTCCATTGCACTGGTATTGATGGTATTAAAACCTGATGAACGAGGAACAGTAGCCTGAAACCAAGAGTTCATCGCTTGTTCACCTAATGTCATTGGACCAAGTGTTAATGGGTTATTTGATTCTAAAAGCCAAATAAGAATAAAAGCGATAAGATTTAAAACAAGAATAGTGCTTAGTATAAGTTTGCTATTCGGTGTTAATTTACTCCATTTCTTATTCTGTTTTATATCAATTAGTACTAGAAAACCGATACCACCCAGCGTATAAAGCATACTAATCGTTAAGCAGATCAAATAATGACTTTGAAAGTTGATTAAACTATTGTCAAATAAAGAAAAGCCTGCATTGTTAAAAGCGGAAATACTGTAGAAAATCGAATAATACAATCCTCGCCCTACACCATACATTGGAATAAATGATGTACTCAGGATGATTACACCAATCAATTCAAATAATAAGGTATAAAGTACAACGCCTTTTGCTACGAATGTAACTTTAGATAAGCTTGTTTGCCCTAGGCTGTCTTGAGCCATCATTTGTTGTTTAAGACCTAATTTGGGTGCCAAACTGAGAGCAGCCAAAATCGCGAAGGTCATAAAACCTAAACCACCAGATTGAATCAATAATAAAATTATAACTTGTCCGAGATGGTTAAATGATTCATTTAAATTCACTACAGATAGACCAGTAATCGTGACCGCTGAAGTTGCAGTAAACAAAGCATCCATCCAGCTTAAGTTTCCTTTGTTTGCAATCGGAAGTTTAAGCAGTAATGTTCCAATAATGATAAAGCTTAAGAAGCCAATCGCGAGCAATGTCGGTGGGCTAAGATTAAATATCTTTTGCGAATTTATTTTTATGGTCATTTAGAGGAAGCATCCCGATAATTTTTTTAGATGGGTGAGTAATCCTTCTAATATGAGTACGTCACCTGTTTGTAAGGTAAAACTAGAGTCGATTTCATAAATAATTTGTTCATCACGTTTAAGTAGTAAAAGTTTGATATGAGGTTCTTGTTTGAGAATGCCTGATAGATTTACCTTGTTTAGTTTCTCATGCACAGGCACTTTAATGATGTAATGATCATGATCAAGTGCCATGTAACGGCTAACCATAGGATAGTTAAGCGCTTGCGCAACTCGAACACCCATGTCTTCTTCAGGATGAATAATTTTAGTAATATTTAAGTGAGAAAGAATTGTGTGATGAGCTTTGGTTTTAGCTTTTACTAAAATTTTTTCTACACCCAAATTTTTGAGGTTTAAAACACACAAAATACTTGCTTCAATATCTTCACCAATTGCAACAACAACGGCATCACAATTTTGAATATTCAATTCTTCTAGTACGTGCTCATCTGTAGCGTCAGCAATAACGGCATGAGTGATTTGATCAGCCAAATTTTCCACATTGCGCTTGATCGTATCAATTCCAATAACATCATGATTCAGTTTAGTGAGTTCTAATGCAACAGTCGCCCCAAAACTTCCTAAACCAATGACTGCAAACTGTGCCATAACAATCCTTAACTAAATGAAAAAAATATCTTTTTAACTATTTTAAGACGGAATAATTTGAGCGTGTGTAATCATTTGTGTGCAAAGAAAATCAACTTATAAAAAGACAATATTCAAAATAAAACCGACATATTTGTCGGTTTTAAATCAGATCAGATTTACTTATTTGAGGAAACGTTTATATCCAATATTATCGCTAATTTCAGCATATGGATATGTGATTTGCTCTAAAGTTTCAATCAGACCATCTGGATTTTGCTTCGCATCAGTTGCCTCTAAACCAACCAAAACACGACCTTCAGCTGCACCATGATTACGATAATGGAATAAAGTGATGTTGTGGGTTGGGCCGAGACGCTCAAGGAAGGTTAATAGTGCTCCAGGTCGCTCAGGGAATTCAACACGGAATAGACGTTCATTTTCAATGTTAGCGTGTCCACCGATCAAATAACGGATGTGAAGTTTAGCTACTTCATCATCAGATAAATCATCTACTTCATATTGCTGTTTGAGCATTTCATGAATTTCATGGCGTTCAGTTTCACCACCTTTCAAGCTAATTCCGACAAACACTTGAGCTTGATTGCTATCACTTGCACGATAGTTGAACTCAGTAATGTTGCGTCCTTGCAATGAACGGCAGAAATTCAAAAAAGCACCTTTCTGTTCTGGAATCGTAACAGCGTAAATTGCTTCACGACGTTCACCGAGTTCGGTGCGCTCAGCAATATAGCGTAAGCGATCAAAGTTCATGTTCGCGCCACACACAATTGAAACCATGTTCTTATTGTTTAATTGGTGTTCAGCTACATATTTTTTGATACCTGCTAATGCCATTGCACCAGATGGTTCAACAATACTACGGTTTTCATCAAAAGTATCTTTAATGGCAGCGCAAATTTCATCTGTATTTACTGTCACGATATCAGGTTCTACGATAGGTCCTGAATTATCAGATTTGCGTAGACGAACCATTTCGAAAGGTAATTCGCCTATTTGTGCTACTGCTGTACCATCCGCAAATAAGCCAACATGAGGTAGAATTACACGTTCATTTGATTCTAGTGCTGCTTTTAAACAAGCTGATTCTTCGTATTCAACACCAACAACTTTAACATGTGGTGCAACTTCACCTAGATATGCTGCAACTCCAGCAATCAAGCCACCACCACCAACAGCAACAAAAACATATTCAACATCACGCCATTGACGCAATATTTCATTTGCTATGGTTCCTTGACCTGCAATGACCAATTCATCATCGTAAGGTGGAATGAAAACTAAACCTTCATTTTCTGCGCGTTGTTTGGCATATTTGTTCGCGACATCAAAGCTATCGCCGTGTAAAACGACCTGACCACCAAGATTTTTTACAGCCTGAACTTTAATATCAGGTGTTGTACTAGGCATAACAATGATCGCATGAATCCCTAGTTTTTTTCCTGACAGTGCAACACCTTGAGCATGATTGCCCGCAGATGCGCAGATAACACCACGATCCAATTGATCTTTTGGTAATTGACTAATTCTGTTATAAGCACCGCGTAATTTGAAAGAGAATACAGGTTGTAAATCTTCACGTTTAAATCGAATATTATTATTAATTTTTTGACTAATTCGTGGAGCTGCTTCAAGCGGTGTTTCAATCGCAACATCATAAACCGTTGCTTGTAAAATTTGTCGTACCACACGAGACAGCATGTTCATCTTCCCTATAACAGTTTAAAATAGTCAGTCATTGTAGCAAACCCCTGTGCATTTGCGCTGTTTTCTTGCAGCAAATGTCAAAATAGTTGAGTGAAGTCATGAGTCTATATGCAACCCAAGATGAAAAAAAACAAGCTGCGGCAAAAGCAGCTTTAAAGCATTTGCCTAAAGGCGGCATTTTGGGCGTAGGAACAGGAAGTACCGTTAATTTTTTAATTGATTTATTACCTGAATTGCAATTAGAAGCTGCAGTTGCGAGTTCAAATGCGACAGCAGAACGCTTAAAAAAACTTGGCATCGAAGTTGTAGATATGAATTCAGTAGGTGGTCTAGATGCTTATGTTGATGGTGCAGATGAAATTGATCGTCATATGCACATGATCAAAGGTGGTGGTGCTGCTTTAACTCGTGAGAAAATTGTTGCTTCAATTGCGAAAAAATTTGTATGTATTGTTGATGACTCAAAGTGGGTTGAGCAATTAGGTCGTGAATTTCCTTTACCTGTTGAAGTCATTCCGATGGCGCGATCAGCTGTTGCACGTAAAATTGTAGCTTTAGGCGGTGATCCTGTTTATCGTGAAGGTGTTGTGACAGATAATGGAAATGTAATTTTGGATGTTTATAACTTAAATATTTTAAATGCGATTGAGTTAGAGAAAACACTCAATAATATTCCTGGTGTTGTGACAAATGGAATTTTTGCTTTAAATGCAGCTTCTATTGCAATCGTAGCTACCAATAATGGTATCGAAGAACGTACTGCTCAATAATGCAATCTGTAAAATCAGACGAGAAACTACCAGAAATTAAAATGGTTCGACACGCAAGAGCTAAGAATTTACGCCTGCGTGTGGATCCAACTGGAATTCGTCTGACCGTGCCTTTATTTTGTTCACAGCGACAAATTCAGATGTTTCTCAATCAATCAGAACAATGGTTGATTGAGACATGGGAAAAACAACAAAAGCAAAATCCCAAGTATTCAGAATTTCCTGAGCACTTACAATTGTTTTATCATTCAAAACCATTTTCTGTAATTCAACAATCTCAACGTATGATTTTTAAATTTGATTGGGAAAATAACATATTGCATGTTAAAAATGATCAGATTGAAAGAGCACTACAATCTGCTGTTTTATCTTACAGTAAAGAATTTTTACCCATATTCCTAAATGAGATCAGTAGAGAAATTGGGTTGAGTTTTAGGGACTGTTCAATTCGAAAACCAAAAACACGATGGGGTAGTTGTAGTTCGCAGCATGACATCATGCTAAATGCGGGTCTAGTACTTATGCCTGAATATTTAGTTCGATCTGTATGTATACATGAATTGGTTCATACGGTTCACTTTGACCATAGTGCAGTTTTTTGGGCTGAAGTTGAAAAACATGACCCAAATTATTTGGAGAACCGCAGGCAACTGAAAAATAATCAATTACCTGCGTGGTGGTATGTTAAATAAACTTACATTCAAGTTGTGTTTTTGATAATTGATCAGGTGCCTTTCGCACATCTAAACCATAACTAGCACTTTGAACTTGATTTTCCTTAATTTTTACTTGAAGGAAAGCATATTCTAATGAAACATTATTTGGTTCAGTTGAGCTACTATTTAGAATATATTCTCTTGTCGTTTTGTTGACTTGTAAAAGATTATCTGTACTGTCTGCATCAAGTACTGAACGATAAATTTGAGTTCCTTTGATAAGTTCAACCGCACCATTAGCACGTATATTGAGTGTGCAGTTATTCGTATTGTCTTTATAACTACCAATTAAATATTCAATAGATGGCAAGTTGGGGTTTAGATTGTTAATGCCAGTTATTCCTTGTTTGCAGGCAAATAATGACCCATTACAAGTCTCAGTACTATCTATGAAACCAACAGCTCGGCGATAGTCTCCAGCACCAGACACTCTGAATACTTGTGAGGAGTTAAATCTAGGTTCCTCACCAGCATACAATTTATCCTCTAATTGACGATAGCCATCAGGATTAACAGTCGCTTGTTGGTAATTGTTTGCAAGTTTCAAAACCGCTTGTTTTAAAGAAGATGCGAATAAATTTCTGGTGTTCTCTTGATTCTTGGCAATATCAATAAGATTGTTTTTTGCAGGATCAACATTATCGGGTGGGGTTACCACTAATGTTTTTAAGACACTATTGTCCCCGCGAATAAGTTTTGCATCTAAATAGCCATCTTTTAAATCCAGTGCAATGTTCTTGGTAAATTCATCATATGAATTTGTTGGATATACATTTGCCCATTGTTGAATATAACCAAAACTAAAGTAAGTGTTTATATATAGTGCAAGTCGAGAAACAATATCCTGTTGTGTGAACACATTAAGTTGGTTAGAAGTATTTAAATTAGGAAAGTCATTGCGGTGAAATGCTCTTAGAAGTGCTGTGTTTACATCTTGAGTGGCTAAAGATAAATGTAGCTCACTAATTTGAGTTGGATCTACTGTCTCATTTGGTAAATGACCAGACCGGATTAACGCACGCTGGTAGATAGCCTCAGAACTTGGATTGATGAAGATTGGTTGTGTTAAATTGCTAGTATCTACTTCGATCAATGCATGTTGTGTAATATTCAACGGTTTGTATAGACCACTTAGAAAATCAAAAACTAAAGAACTAGGTTTTGTTGATAATTCGATTCTATAAAGACGTTTCGTGTTTAAAACTGAAGGAAGTGTAACTGTAAGATTAGATGTCGTGCTCGCTTGTTGCTCTAAGACAAGTGTGTTGTCAAAGTTATCATATAACTTAACGACTACATCACGCATCTCAACAGGAACTTTGATATCGAAATTCTTTGGTTTAGGAACAGTTACTATAGGTGCTGGGTCATTTTTTGCTTCACTTTCACCACTACCACAACCAACCAAGGCTGTACTGATTAGTAAAGTGCTAACACCAAGACATAAAAATTGATTTAATCTTTGTTTTGTTCTCAAAGAAGGCATTCCAGCTCTCCAAAATTCTGCATCCATGAAAATTATTATTTCCGCTTGGGTTTTATTCTATGCGAATATCCTATTCATTCAATAGAAATTCATGATCAATGGTCGTTTGGTATCATTTTTTATAAATTAGATGCTTAAGTCTGACTTGTTCTGTGCAATTAAGCCATCCCATGACAATTATTTAATGATACTTGAATTTAGTTTTCTTATAGAAATCTTCATACGTGGTGCAGACTTATAGATTGAGAAATATGAGTCAAACTGCCATACTAGCCAACAAATTCAAGTATTGAGGTGCTGCACGTGATTTCTGTTGGTATTGTTGGGGGAACTGGATATACAGGCGTTGAATTATTACGTCTTTTATTAAGACATCCGCAAGCCCGAGTTGATGTTTTAACATCACGTACAGAAGCAGGAAAACGTGTAGCTGATATGTTTCCAAGTCTTCGTGGACACACTGAATTAGAGTTTTCTGATCTTGATCTAGATCGTCTCAAACAATGTGATGTTGTTTTTTTTGCAACGCCACACGGTGTAGCAATGCAACATGCTCAAGAATTGATTGATTCCGATACTAAAGTTATTGATCTAGCAGCTGACTTTCGTTTGCAAAATCTTGCTGAATTTGAAAAATGGTATGGCATGCAACACAGCTGTCCAACTGTTTTAACTGAATCGGTTTATGGTTTGACAGAGCTTAATCGTGAAAAAATCAAAAATGCGAGAGTAATTGGTAATCCAGGATGCTACCCGACAACAGTTCAATTGGGTTTGGCTCCGCTTCTAAAAAATGATACAACCCTTATCAATACTCAAAATATCATTATTGATGCGAAATCAGGTGTATCGGGTGCTGGACGAAAAGCAAATCTTGGCATGATTTATAGTGAAAATGCAGATAACTTCAAAGCATACGGAGTTGCAGGTCACCGACATCATCCAGAGATAGTTGAGGCGCTTGAAAATATTTCTGGGCAAAAAGGGCAATTCAATCAAATTTTATTTGTGCCACATTTAGTGCCGATGATTCGTGGCATGCTAAGCACTATATATGTAGATTTAACAGCGCAAGGTCAGAAGTTGGATATTCAAGCTCTGTATGAAGATTTTTATAAAAATGAAAGATTTGTTGATGTTATGCCTGCTAATAGTTCACCTGAAACTCGTAGCGTACGCGGAGCGAACGAATTACGTATCGCTTTATATCGTTTGCAAGAAAATAAGCTGATTATACTTGTCGCTCAAGATAACTTGGTTAAAGGTGCCGCTGGTCAAGCGATTCAAAATATGAACTTAATGTTTAATTTTGATGAAGCTGCTGGCTTAGAAGGTATTGGTTTATTACCATAAAAAACGGTTTTGTACTTCACACACATTTAAATTTCGATTTAAATGTGTGTTTTGATGTAAGTCATAACGATAGAGATGATGATGGATAACGTTGATCCGACTATTTCACCAGATAGTTCCGCTAACAAAAATAACTTTCTCAAAACGAATTTACCTTTAGTGATTGCTGCTACAGTATTAATCGGTGGCAGTTTTATGCTTGGTTATACCGTAGGTCATCGTCAAGGATTAACAGTTGTTGGTTATGATGCAGATGCAGAGCAGTTAGTTGAAGTTGTACAAAAGCAAAAGACTGCTTTAGATTCTGTTAGCAAAAGCTTAAATGCAGCTGTTCAAGAAAGAGATATGGCTGTAGGAAATGCTGATGAGCTGTTTAAAGCGATAAATCAAGCAAATGCTGATAAAACTCAATTTGAAACAATGAATGCAATTTATCGTGAGACATTGAGACAGCGTGGCGGCGTTAGTTTAACAATTCAGAATCTAGCAGTTAAATCACTTCCTGAAAATGCTTATGAGTATCAAATTGATTTAATCCAAGTAAGTCCAAGCAAGCGTCGTGCTGTAGGTACAGTTGAGTTGCGATTGATTAAAGATACAGAAATACTTGTAGTGCCATTAGAAGACAAGAACTTTAATTTTGATGATTTTGAACGATTGACTGGCCGTTGGACAATGCCAAAAGGTTTTGTCCCTCAGTTTATTGAAGTAAGATTATCAAGTGGTGCTACACCTGTGATTAAGAGATTTAGTTGGCAGCGTGGTCAACCAGTAGATGTAAGCTCTGCATTTGTTTCTGAAATTCCACAAGCCGAAGCAAATGCCCAATAATTTAGTAGATCAAGTAACCAATATGCGAAGATATAAACGTCAGATGAGTTTAAGTGAAGTGAAAAGTTCTTTTCAGCAGTCAGGATTAATTGATTGGCACTTAGGTCCACGTTTGAGTGACTCGCATGAGGATCATGAAGGAGAGGTTGTTGTGCAAACAGCTCCTCCTGAATTAAAACGCCCACCTTTATACGCAGTTGTTTTATTGAATGATGATTACACGCCAATGGACTTTGTCATTGAGATTTTACAAAGTTATTTTGGGATGGATTTTGATCAAGCGAGTCAAGTGATGTTGACCGTTCATTACGAAGGTAAAGGCACTGCGGGTGTATACCCAAGAGATATTGCTGAAACCAAGGCGAATCAGGTAAATAATTATGCTCGATCGCAGGGTCATCCATTACTTTGTCAAATTGAGCCAAAAGCATAATTTTCTATAAATTTAGAATTAAAAAATAGATTTGCTGTCAATTTAAACAGTTGATTGACTTTTATGCTGTTTGTAATTGAATTTTTACAACAATATGTTGTTTTGAATCTTGACCAAGATGCTCAACTAATGCTAACAGTAGATTATGAAGCAAAGAGTATAGTAGCCGCCAAATTTCATTGCGATTACAGCAGCTCAAGCGGATTAAATCCATAATTAGCTCTTTCATGAAAATTCATATATTTCGGAATGAAAGAGCCCAAGAGATAAGGGGGTTACATGCTCAGTCGTCAATTAGAAGTATCGTTACGTTTGGCTGTTAGCATGGCTCGTCAAAAGAGACATGAGTTTTTGACAGTTGAACATTTGTTGCTTGCCTTGCTAGATAATGACTCTGCCGTAAATGCTTTAAAAGCATGCGGTGCAGATATCGTTACTTTGCGTAAAGAATTAGAGGAATATGTAGAGCAACATACCCCAAAACTTGGTGATAATAACGAACAAGCTCCTCATCCAACAGAGAGCTTTGATCGTATTCTACAAAGAGCGATTTTCCACGTGCAATCGAGTGGCGGTGATCGTACTGTAGAGGGCGCTGATGTACTCGTTGCGATGTATTCTGAACGAGACTCTTTTGCGGTTTATTTATTAAAACGCCATCAAATCAATCGTCTTACTTTAACTCAGTACTTGTCTCATGGAACTCGCAAAGATGAGATTCAAGTTGAAGAAGAAGTGGAAGATATTGAAGGTGAAAATGCAGCCTCTGCGAATGCTGGCCCTTTAGAACAATATACGCTTAATCTTAATATTGAAGCACAAAAGGGTAAAACAGATCCATTAATTGGGCGTGAGAAAGAAATTGAGCGCGCTGCACAAATTTTATGCCGTCGCCGTAAAAACAATCCGCTGTTAGTTGGTGATCCAGGTGTTGGTAAAACATCTATTGCAGAAGGTTTGGCATGGTTGATTGTGAATGGTAAAGCACCAAAACCACTTGCTAATGCTGAAGTTTATAGCTTAGACATCGGTGCTTTGGTTGCAGGCACGAAGTATCGTGGTGACTTTGAAAAACGTTTAAAACAATTGTTAAATGCTTTGAAAAAGAATCCGAACGCGATTTTATTCATTGATGAAATTCATATGATTATTGGTGCAGGCTCAAGTATGGGTAGCACTATGGATGCATCGAACTTAATCAAACCAGCTTTGGCAAATGGTAGTTTACGTTGTATTGGTTCGACTACATTCCAAGAATACCGTCAAGTATTTGAAAAAGATCATGCATTATCACGTCGATTCCAAAAAATTGATGTGAATGAGCCGAGTGTGGGTGAAACAATCGAAATACTTCGTGGCTTAAAAAGTAAGTTTGAGGATTTCCATCACGTTGAATACGAAGACAAAGCACTTGTTGCAGCAGTAGAGTTATCAGCTAAGTTTATTCATGATCGTTTCTTACCAGATAAAGCAATTGACGTAATTGATGAAGCTGGTGCCCAACGTCGTCTTAAAGCTGAAGCTGATGGATCAATGATTTCAGTAGAAAACATTGAAGATATTGTTTCTAAGATTGCGCGTATCCCACCTAAGACTGTTTCTAAAGATGATAAGACTGTTTTAGAGAACTTAGAGCGAGATTTAAAACGCGTTGTATTTGGTCAAGATGAGGCGATTACAGCACTTGCTTCAGCAATTAAATTGTCGCGCGCAGGGTTAAAAGCACCTGATAAGCCTGTGGGTAGTTTTGTATTTGCTGGCCCTACAGGTGTAGGTAAAACAGAGGTCACTAAACAACTTGCTAAATTACTAGGTGTTGAGTTAGTACGCTTTGATATGTCTGAATATATGGAGCGTCATGCTGTGTCGCGTTTGATCGGCGCGCCTCCAGGTTATGTTGGTTATGATCAAGGTGGTTTACTGACTGATGCGATTCATAAAAATCCACATTGTGTACTGTTGCTTGACGAAATTGAGAAAGCACATCCAGATGTATTTAACTTGTTATTACAGGTGATGGATCATGGGGCTTTAACCGATAACAATGGTCGTAAGTCTGATTTTAGAAACGTAATTATTGTACTCACAACTAATATCGGTGCAGAAAGTATTTCTCGCGCAAGTATCGGCTTTACAGAGCAAGATCACAGTGCAGACAACCAAGACGCAATGAAACGAGCATTTTCTCCTGAGTTCCGTAATCGTTTAGATGGTGTGATTCAGTTTAAAGCACTTCCTACGACTGTGATTGAATCAGTAGTTGATAAATTCTTAACTGAGTTACAAGCACAGTTGGATGAAAAGCAAGTTGTTCTTGAAGTTGATCAAAGTGCACGAGATTGGTTGTCAACCAATGGTTATGACCGTCTGATGGGTGCTCGCCCAATGCAACGTTTAATTCAAGAGCATCTGAAAAAGCCGCTTGCTGAGATGATCTTGTTCGGAGAGCTTGCTGAGCATGGTGGAAATGTTGCCGTTTCTGTGAAAACTGAAGATGGTAAAGATGTTGGTCTGAAACTAGAGGTATTTGAAGATCATATTAATCCGAGTGCTGAACCTGCTTAATGTTTGAATTGTCATCTTCTATAACCCAAATACTCAAAGTGTTTGGGTTATTTTTCATTACAGCTATTGCTGAAATTTTAGGTTGCTATTTTCCATACTTGATTTTGAATCAAGGGAAGTCACATTGGTTGTGGATACCCACAGCATTAAGTTTAGCTATTTTTGTATGGCTGCTTACATTACATCCAGTAGCTTCAGGTCGTATTTATGCGGCATATGGCGGGATATATATTTTTACAGCACTGTTGTGGTTACGTTACATCGATCAAGTGATGTTATCCCGTTGGGATATTTTAGGTGTACTTATCGTGTTATGTGGTGCGGCAATTATTATTTTACAACCACAAGGTTTAGTTCGCTAATCATCAGCATGACAAATTCATTTGCCATGCTGATTTAAGATTAATTCAATAAATAACTTTCTTCTATGCTGCATTCTTTTACAAAGAGCTCATCATGAGAAACTAAGATGACGGAACCATGAAATGAACGGATAGCATGAGCTAAAAGTTCTCGTGATTCTATATCTAAATGGTTGTCTGGCTCATCTAAGAGTAATAGTTCAACTGTTTGGAATTTCAAAGCAACTAAAGCGACCTTTAAACGCTCTCCACCACTCAGAGTACTTATCGGAGCAAGCGATTTATCTCTACGAATTTGTAGATTTCCTAAAGCTGTTCGTATTTGTTGCTCAGATAGATTTGAGTCAATACTTTTAAGAAACTCATAAGCGGATATATTTTGATTGAGTAAACAAAAATTCTGATCTAAATATAATAATTTCGCATTTGAATAGATTTCTCCAGCTATAGGTTTGATTAAACCTTGAATAGTTTTAAAAAAAGTCGATTTACCGCAACCATTTACACCCTTCAAATGTATTTTTTCTCCTGCTTTAATCGCAAGCTGAATTGGATTTGTACTGGCGTAAGCTATTTTTAATTCATAACAGCGTAATATTTCTCCTGATATTTTTGTAGGATGTGTAAACTCAAATGATTGTGATTTGTAATATTCCAGTTGATGTTGTTTATGCTGTAATTCATCTTTTGCTTGAGTAAGCTGTTTGATCTGTTGTTTTTTTAGTTGAGAGAGTGATTGTTCAGATTGCTCCTTTTTTGCATCAAGTAAGATTGTCGCTTGAGATCCTGAAGCTCTTAATTTCTCACCTGTTTTCTTTCTTTTTTGTGCTTTCTTTTGGCTTTGATGTTGTTGCTCTTTGAGTTGTTTCAAATCACGCTTTTCTTGTAGAACTGAATGAGATAATGCTTGTATTTGCAACTGATGCTGTCGGTGATAAAGATCATAATTTCCTCCATAGTAGTGCAAACCTAAGTGGTTTAAATTGAAAATACCTTCTACATGAGCGAGTAGTAGGCGGTCATGACTAATAATGAGTCCGCCTGTTGGATGTAGTTCCATTTGCTGAGCGAGCCATTTTCTTCCTTGCGTATCCAAATGATTACTCGGTTCATCTAGTAATAAATAATGATCTTTAAGTAAGAATAAACGACATAGTGCAAGTTTAGTCTTTTGTCCTTCACTTAATTGATTTGTACTTTTACCTAGATCAGTGGGTAAGTCTGCACTTTCTAATAGTTGTTGCCATTCAGAAGGTAAATGCCAAAGATGTTCAACTTGATCAAAATCAGTCAATGTTGCAGTCCCATTATTAATGCGTTCAAAACAAAAATATAAGTCTTCTATTTCCAGTGTCTCAGCAATAGTCGCTGATTGGATACGTTGAAACTGGTGAAGATGTTGATGTGGGTGTAACCAAGATATTTTACCTGAATAGGGTAGAGTTGTTTTTTCTCCATC
The DNA here is from genome assembly GCF_000368765.1 of Acinetobacter junii CIP 64.5. GTDB lineage: Bacteria > Pseudomonadota > Gammaproteobacteria > Pseudomonadales > Moraxellaceae > Acinetobacter > Acinetobacter junii. The sequence goes on along the minus strand of NZ_KB849655.1, from coordinate 313,786 downwards.
AAGAATAGACATCAGAAGAGATTTGCCTTGTCCATTTCTTCCAATTAAACCAGTGAATTGTCCAATTGGAAGTTGGAAAGATAAATTAGTAAATAGTTTGCTTTGTGCTAGTTCTAGCGATAAATTTGAAACGACACATGCCTGTTGAGTCATAAGAAACCTCATAAACAGGATATGCAAAAATAGATCGAAATCAGTTTTAGAATATGAGTGGTTCAACCATAGATAAGTCTATTTTGCACATCAAAAAAGAAATTGAATTTGATGATGTAAAATAGGACTTACTTCATTGGCGTATACTCGTGGTGATGGATTTTTGTGCTATTTTATTGAAGCTTGGCTAAAAGATCAATTACTGTCTATTTTTTAGGTAAAATCAAAAAAACATAAAAAGTGCTTGTCAAATACAGAAATAGTGCGTAACTTAGAACTAAGCAACAGTTTTTAAGATATTTGAAATAAACATGTTAAAGCATACTGTAAACACGAACGCATACTTTTACTTTTGGCAATATATCTAGTTGCCTGATGCGTTTCGGGCAGCGAAAGGGTTGCCCAACCAGTTAATACCTGATCGGCAACACCGATCAGGTTTTTTTATGCTTTAAGATTCATTAATTTAGGAGAAATATTATGTATACATCAAACATTTCATATTTTAGCAAGATTTCTTGGTTTTACTTTGCAAAAAAATCAACATCACTTAGATCACTCTTGCTCAAATAAATACTCGGGCTGATTTCAGTCCAAAGGAAATGAAAATGAATGCTTTAAATACGGCTTTGAAACAATCATCACAAACGCAAATAAAAGAATCAATGCTTAGCTTGCCATCACAACTCAAAGCGCAGTATCCATTGTCTGCAAATTTAGCGCAGCAAATTTCAAAACATCGTCAAACGATTCAGAATATTTTATCTGGTCATGATCCTCGACTTATGGTGATTACAGGTCCATGCTCGATTCATGATCCTATCGCAGTACTTGAATATGCTGATCGCCTACAAAAACTCCAAGAAAAAGTTAAAGATCAAATATTTCTTGTAATGCGCGCTTATATTGAAAAACCACGTACAACAGTTGGCTGGAAGGGTTTTTTATATGATCCAAACCTAGATGGATCATCAGATTTACAATTGGGATTAGAAAAATCTCGTGAGCTATATATTCAGCTTATTGAAAAAGGTTTGCCGATCGCGAGTGAAATTTTAAGTCCGATGGCAACAGGTTATTTTGATGACTTGTTGGCTTGGGGAGCTATTGGGGCACGTACAAGTGAATCTCAGATTCATCGTGAGATCGCAAGCCATATGCCATATAGTATTGGTTTTAAAAATGGTACTGATGGTTCGATTCAGATTGCTTTGGATGCAATTCAATCTGCTTTAAATGGTCATCAATTCCTTGGAATGACTCAGCAAGGTTTACCTGCTATTTTGCATAGCAATGGTAACCCTTTACCGCATTTAATTTTGCGTGGTTCAAACCATGGTACAAATTATGATTTGGCTTCAATTCAAGCGATGCACTTCAAACATAAACATTTACCTGCATTAGTAATTGATTGTAGTCATGGCAATAGTGGTAAAGACCCATTACAGCAACCAAATGTACTAAAACAAATTATTGCAGAACGTGCAGAATCCAAAGTACGTGGTGTGATGATCGAAAGCCACTTGGTTGATGGAAATCAAAAGATTTCATGTAATATGACTTACGGTCAGTCGGTAACGGATGGTTGTTTAGGTTGGGATAAAACTGAACAAGTTCTCTTGGAAATCGCTGAGCAAATGAGATCCTGATTGATCATAAAAAGCAAATCTTGTTGATTGGCTTTTTTATTGTATTTTTTATGCAGCATCCAATGAATTACTACTAAGAAAACGCCCAATTTCTTGAGAGAATTTTCTTGGTTCGGTAATTAAGGGAGTATGCCCTGAACGTTCAAAATAGATTGTTTGAGCATTTGCTAGACTATTAGCAACTAAAGTTTGTCCAGTTTCTGGATAAAGCGTAGAGTCTCGGCCAATAAAGAACGTTGTTGGACACTCTAATTGACTGATGGCATCACGGTAATCTTCATCATGATTCAGATAATTTTCAACATACCAAAGTAAATAGTCTAGTCGTTGAATAGGTAGTAAATACTTTTGTAAAACTGGTCGATTTAATGCCAGTTTAAAGATTTTTGGACTATAAGCATTATTGCTTTGTAACTCAATAAATGCACCCCAAAGACTTACAAGTTGATATCGAATGTCTTTAGGTAAATTTTCAAGCCTTTTTGCAGACTTATAATCCAATAAAAGTGTTTGAATATCGAGAAGTAAACTTTTGAATTGAGAATACTTTGTTCCAAATAGACCATATTGCCAAGTATCATCAACAGCAATTTTTGGTGTTTGATCAATATGAAGGTAGGCTTTAATTTTTTTAGCTAAATCACCATGTTTCATTCCATGCATAGCGGTTGTTGCACCCATAGAATATCCCATCAGGATAAACTGGTCTAAATTAAGCAGTTTGATGAGTGCATCTACATCATTTCAATGGCTTGAGATAGCATCCATTGATGGAATTCCACAATTTTTAGAGCCGCCGAATCCTCTCCAATCTGGGATAATAAATTCATATTGATTGCGATTGGAAAATAAAAAAGGTAGCCATTGCCAGCTTTGCATACCAAGTCCTGATAAGACGAGTACAGGTTCTCCTTCGCCAACACGTCGTACAAATAATTTTTCTTTATCAGGCATGGTGTAAAACGGCATTATTTTTCTCCAATCTTGTCCGCTTCCTCAAACTTTTTGAGCTGAGGGATCATTTTCTGTAACCATTTTATCCATTCATTTTCTTTAATAATACCGAGTTCAAGAATCATTTTATGAATAAATAAAATACGATTTGTTGGCTCGTTATTTTTAAAGTCTTTGTCATGAATGGCTTGGTACAATTTTAACTTCTCTTTGTGTAACTCTAAGTGGCGAATCAATTCAGGTAATATCGTATTGCCACCTAATTGTGCTTCAGCCCTCAACCTAACCATCAAATCATCTCTTAGTTGCGCAGGTTCACTTTGTTGCTCGATCCATGCAGCTAATTGTATGCGACCTAATTGTTCGACTTGATATGTTTTTTTACGACTGTTTGTTGTTTCTTCTTCAATGGTTGATATCCAACCTTTTTTGAGCATTCCATTGAGTTCACGATAAATTTGTTGATGTGTCGCGTTCCAAAAGAAGCCCATAGAGCGATCAAAACGACGAGCAAGTTCGAAACCAGTGCTTGGTTTTTCTAATAAACTCGTCAATAAAACATGGGCAAGAGACATAAACATCCAAAAATAAAATGTGACTATGAAGATTATGCAAAATGTTGCATAAAAATCAAATATTGTTTATAACTTTATGCAACAAGTTGCATTAGCAAGCAGATTGCTAGCCATAGGAGAATTTATGTCAGCTTATCCACATTTACTTCAGCCACTTGATTTAGGCTTTACGACTTTAAAAAACCGCGTGCTTATGGGGTCTATGCATATTGGTTTAGAAGAAGCGCCACAAGGCTATGAACGCATGGCAGCATTCTATGCTGAACGTGCGAAAGGTGAGGTTGGATTAATTGTTACAGGTGGTGTATCTCCAAACGATGATGGTGTTGTTTTTGCGCATGGAACAAAATTAGATTCAATCGAAGAAGCAGAAAAACATAAAGTGATTACCCAAGCTGTACATGATGCAGGTGGTAAGATTGCTATGCAAATTCTTCATACTGGTCGCTATTCTTATCAAGCAAATAACGTTGCACCTTCTGCAATTCAGGCTCCAATCAACCCAATTAAGCCAAAAGCATTAAGTTCTGCAGAAGTTCAACAAACCATTGATGACTTTGCGAATTGTGCAAAATTAGCACAATATGCAGGTTATGATGGCGTAGAAATCATGGGCTCAGAAGGCTACCTGATTAATGAGTTTATTGCCGCACGTACCAACCATCGTGATGATGAGTGGGGTGGTAGCTACGAAAATCGTATCCGTTTTCCAATCGAAATTGTTAAACGTACGCGTGATTTAGTGGGCGAGAACTTTATTATTATTTATCGTTTATCTATGCTCGATTTGGTAGAAGGTGGTTCTAGCTTAGAAGAAGTGATTCACCTTGCTAAAGAAATTGAAAAAGCGGGTGCAACAATTATTAATACAGGGATCGGCTGGCATGAAGCACGTATTCCAACGATTGCTACAAAAGTACCTCGTGCTGCATTCACTTGGGTAACGGAAAAACTTAAAGGAAGTGTATCTATTCCATTAATCACTTCGAATCGTATTAACACACCTGAAATGGCTGAGCATGTTTTAGCATCAGGTCATGCTGATATGATTTCAATGGCTCGTCCTATGTTGGCGGATGCAGAATTTGTATTAAAAGCTAAAGAAAATCGCAGTGATGAAATCAATACCTGTATTGGTTGTAACCAAGCATGTTTAGACCATATTTTCTCTATGAAGATTGCGACATGTTTAGTCAATCCGCGTGCATGTTATGAAACTGAACTAATTTTCAAGGAAACAAATGCCGTAAAAAATATTGCAGTAATTGGTGCAGGGCCTGCAGGGTTGAGTTTTGCAACTTATGCAGCTAGCCGTGGTCATAAAGTTAAAATCTTTGATTCAAGTAATCAGATTGGTGGACAGTTTAATATCGCTAAAACGATTCCCGGTAAAGAAGAGTTTTACGAGACACTGCGCTACTTCAAGCGTCAAATCGAATTACAACCAAATATTGAGTTGGTGCTGAACCATACAGTAACTTATGAAGAGTTAAGCAAAGCAAACTATGATGAAATTGTTGTAGCTACTGGTGTAACACCACGTCAATTACAATTTGAAGGCATTCATCATCCAAAAGTTCTAAGTTATATCCAAGTACTTAAAGAGCGTGTACCAGTAGGAAAACGTGTAGCGATTATTGGTGCTGGTGGTATTGGTTTTGATACTGCTGAGTATTTAAGTCACGAAGGTGAAAGCGGTAGCTTAAACCCTGAAAAATTCTATGCAGAATGGGGTATTGATACAGCGTACGAGCATGTTGGTGGTCTGAAACAACCTGAACTTGAAAAATCTGAACGAGAAATTTATTTATTACAACGTAAAGCTTCGGCAGTAGGTGCAGGTCTGGGTAAAACAACTGGCTGGATTCACCGCACAGGCTTAAAACACCGCAATGTAAAAATGATCGCAGGTGCAAGTTATGACAAAGTAGATGATCTAGGTTTACATATTACTGTTGATGGAAAAACAACAGTATTAGAAGTTGATAACGTTGTAATTTGTGCGGGCCAAGAATCATATACAGCGATGTATGATCAACTCAAAGCTGATGGTAAAAATGTTCATCTTATCGGTGGTGCAAAAGAAGCAGGCGAGTTAGATGCGAAGCGTGCAATTCGTCAAGGTGCTGAACTAGCGGCAATTCTATAATAAATAAAAGGGTGTTTTCTATTTTAAGAAAATGCCCTTTTCAAGACCATATAAATTTAATAGGACAATAAAAATGACACTTGCAACAACTCAAATATCAATCAAAAAATGGCATCAAATGTTAGAAACCAATGATATGTCCATCTTAAATGATTTATTAGCAGATGAAGTGGTATTTAGATCACCTGTCGCTTATAAACCGTATGAAGGGAAACAGGTTGTTTTCTTTATTTTGACCAATGTTATCCAAGTTTTTCAGGACTTTACTTATCATCGTGAGTTCTTTACGGAAGATGGTGAAAATGTAGTGCTAGAATTTAGTGCGAATGTGAGTGGTAAATCATTAAAAGGTATCGATATGATTCGCTTCAATGATCGAGGGCAAATTATTGATTTTGAAGTGATGATTCGGCCAATGAGTGGTTTGGCTGCCTTAGCAGAGCAAATGGGTCAAAGAATCTCCCAATATCAAGCTACTTAATATTAAAAATAGCCTAAGTAAATTTGAATTAAGATGTGGTTAAAAATATCGACATTATTTCTACTACCAGTCATAGTTGCTCAAGGAATTGTTGTTAAACAACGTACACCAAAATTTATAGAGCCAATTGGAGAACGTCAAGGAATTGTAGGTCTTGGTCGACCATTATCATTGCTTATTTTAGGTGATTCTGCTGCTGCAGGAGTTGGTGTTGAATATCAGCATCAAGCTCTTTCAGGCGTATTACTTTCACAGCTTATGAATGAATATAAACTGACATGGGCTTTACATGCTAAAACTGGTAATAATACTAGACAAGTCATTGATGCAATTAATGCTTTAAAGCCGCAAGTTTATGATGTGATCGTCACTTCAATTGGGGTAAATGACGTGACTAAACTTACCTCAACTCGCTTGTGGATAAAGCAGCAAAAACAATTGTTTACCGAATTACGAAAGAAATTTGATCCAAAATTGATTATTGTAACTGGTGTTCCACCTATGCAGCATTTTCCAGCTTTACCTCATCCACTTGCTTGGATATTTGGAAAACATGCTCAACAAATGAATAAAAAATTACAAGGCTATTTATCAACTGAACCAATATTTAAGTTTATTGAATTTGATCTTGAACATTTTCAAGAGATGAATCTACCCATGGCTATAGATGGGTTTCATCCAAGTAAAGAAATTTACGAGATCTGGGGGAAACAGGTCGCGTCGTTAGTGCGAGAATTCTTCACCTCATAATTTAAGGCTATTGTCATCTATGGGTATTTCTAATTTAAATAAAATTAAAGTTTTGGGCTTAGAGTTATTTGATCTTGTGGTTGGTGCAGAGAAACCAAAGACATATTATTCACCAAATGGAAAGATTAAAAATATCTTAGAGAAATTGCCTCAGCTAAAACAAAAGTACCGCCCAACACCTTGGTTGTCTAACAATCACATGCATCTGTTGTATTTTGATGTTATTAGAAAAAAAACGATAAAGCTTCAATATGATCGTATTGAACAACTCACTATGCAGGATGGTGGTGTTACAGGAATAGCATGGTATGGATACGACTTGCCTAAGCAAACACCGACGATTGTTATTATGCATACCATTACGGGTTCACCTGAAAGTATGCGAGAACTAGTAAAAGATTTGCATCAATACACAGGATGGAGAATCGCGCTATGTTTACGTCGTGGGCACGCTGGTTTACCAATGCCTGTACCTCGCATTTCACTTTTTGGATCGACAGATGATTTGAAAGAACAACTTACGCATATTCAACATATATTTCCTGAGTCTGATTTGTATGCTGTTGGTTCTTCTGCTGGAACTGGACTATTAGTGCGTTATTTGGGTGAACAAGGTCTAGACACACCTTTTAAAGCTGCATTTGCGATGTGTCCTGGTTATAACACCGAAATTGGATTCAAAAATGTTCATCCGTTTTACACAAAGTTAATGACGAAAAAATTGTTTAAACATTTTATTTATCCTTACCAATCTACATGGAAACAGCTTGATTCATTAGAAAAGGTTTTAGCATCAACAACTCTTGAAGAGTTTGAAAAAGTCTATTTTGAAATGGCAGGTTTTAGAGATTATGAGAGCTACTGTAAAGCGATTAATCCGATATATGTTTTTCAAAATATAAAAATTCCATTGATGATTCTAAACTCTGAAGATGATCCTGTGTGCTCGATCAAAAACTTTCATCCATATAAATCTGCTATAGAGCAAATGGATAATATTGCTGTGATTACAACGAAAAAAGGAAGCCACTGTGGATTTTATGAAGGCTGGCAAACTTCATCTTGGTCAGCACGACTTATTTCAGATTATTTTCTTATTCAGCGTTCAAGCTAAGTAATTTAAGGAATAAAGCCCATGTGTGAATGGGCTTTTTTTATTTTAAGATACCAAAGCAGGTGTATCTTTTATTCCAAGTTTTATTTTCGTGGTTGCAACTAAATTTTTTTCATTAGTCTGGTTAGGGTGAAAGTCATATCTATAGTATTCAAAGAATTTGGGAATAAATGTTTTATATTGCTTAGCTGCAAAATTAAAGAAGTTTTGCCATGTTTTGGTAATCCCCCCTAAAAATAATAGGATCTAAAAGTAGAATTTTCTCTTAAGATACGAGCAGGAGATTCTGCATGAAAACATCTAAATTTACTGACAGTCAGATCATGTCCATCTTGAAACAGGCAGAATCTGGCACACCTGTAGCGACCCTTTGCCGTGAACATGGCATGAGTAATGCTACCTTTTATAAATGGCGTGCCAAATATGGTGGTATGGATACATCATTAATGGCTCGACTGAAAGAGCTAGAAGCCGAAAATACCAGACTTAAAAAGATGTATGCGGAAGAGCGATTAAAGGCCGAAATCATCCAGGAAGCGATGGCAAAAAAGTGGTAAAGCCATCTTGCCGGCGTAAGATGGCACAACAGGCAGTTGCCCAGCATGCCATTAGTATTCGTTTGGCTTGTAAAGCATTTGGCATTAGTGAAACCTACTACCGCTATCAAGCCAATCTCAGCGATGACAATGCACTCATTGCTGAACAGCTCATTGAACTCACTGAGGAAAATTCCGATTGGGGCTTTGGTTTGTGCTTCTCGTATTTACGGCATGTTGGGAGTTGCTGCTGGAATCACAAGCGGGTTTACCGCATTTACTGTGAGTTGGCACTGAATCTGCGTATTAAACCGAGAAGAAGACTAAAACGGCATGCGCCTGAACCATTGAAAGAACCAATCCGAGAAAATCAGGTTTGGTCATTAGATTTTATGCATGATCAGCTTTCCGATGGTCGCAAGTTTCGATTATTGAATGTGATTGATGATTACCGCCGCGAAGGCCTAGCCATTGAAGCAGGGTTCTCATTGCCCACAATCAGGGTTATTCGTACGTTGAATCAATTGCTGGAGTGGAGAGAAAAACCGTTAGTGATCCGATGCGATAATGGTCCCGAATTTATCAGTCACGAATTTGTGCGCTGGGCTACTGAGCACGGTATTCGTATTGAATATATTCAACCGGGTAAGCCACAGCAGAATGCGTATATTGAACGCTATAATCGGACCATACGTTATAGTTGGCTGAGCAAGCATTTATTTGATACTTTGGATGAAGTACAAGATTATGCAACAAACTGGTTGTGGCATTACAACCATGAAAGACCACATCAAGCTAACAAAGGAAAGCCACCTCTAATGGCTGCTTAACCTCTACTTTTAACTTCGGTTATTTATGGGAGGATTACCTTTTAAGATTTGATAATTGTTTATCTCGTTTCATTAAAACTATTTGGTAGATTGTTGAAAGTCCAGTAATAAGAATCAGGCTTAAAGTGAAAATTGTGACCCGAGGAAGGTAAGCATTTAATCCATTTCCATATAAATATTCATATAAATCAAAAGCTACTGCTTTATGCTCAGTTTCTTCAACACTATGCCATAACCATAAATCTCGTATAGTTTTATCCGTCATATACTCATTTACAGTTTCCATCATACTTACGACTAGTACAGCTGTGTAATGCTCTAAACCTACAGTAACAAGTAAATTCCACTTTTTACTAAATACTTTTTCAAGACCTTTGAGAACAATACCAGTAATTTTTTCCAAAGATTCAGGATTTAAGCCATGTTGTTGAGCGCTAATATGAAAAGCATGATGTTCTTTTGAATGCATAGCCTCTTGGCCGATGAAAGCACTAATTTCTCTATCTAATGCTTCATTCAGTTTTGCATGTTCTCGTAATGCTCTTACTGATCGCACGAAATAAGATTCACCTTCTGGAAATAAGGTTGAGAGTCCGGTGAAATAATGTGTCATTGCTGGATCATTAGCACACCAGTATTTAGGTGTATTTTCGAAATTGTAATCCATGCGACGTACAGGAAATGAGGCAGGTAAACGGGTTGAGTTAGTTTTCATTATTTACTCCATTCATTATTAGTTCTAAAATAGAACTTATGGGGTAGAAGCTAGTTCTATATTCTTTTCCTGTCAATTAATTTTGAAGAAGATAGATAATATTGTCCCTAACTGATAGATAGAGAATCGTTTCTGACATGTGCTTTAGAGTAAAAGGATAAAAGAAGATAAAATTTTTTATGAATTAAATACCCAAACCATAATTTTGATTTGGGTATTCATAAGATAACTTAATTATTAAGCGCAGGTGTAGCAGCCGCAATTGCTGCTGCAACAGCATCTTCTTCAGATTGAGCTGGAGTAGCTGGCTTTTGTGGTTCCGTCTTTACTGGTTTTGGTTCAGTTTGAGTCGGTTTAGGTTGTTCTGTTGTAGAAGTTTGAGTTTGGCTGCTAGTAGTTGTTTCAGCAGGGCGAATCTCACGACGAACTTCAGTTGTTGTATTTGGAGTTTCTTCACGAATAGTTTCGGTAACAGGAGCTGTAGTTTCTTGATTATCTACGCTTTCAAGCGTTTCAAACTCACTGTTCTTAGGCTCAGTTTGTGCTTGACTCGTTTCAGTTTCAGCAGTTTGTTCTTGCTGATCTTCGTTTTTAGGCTCTTCTTTTTTGACGCACGCAGTTAATAAAAGACCAGTAGCAATCGCTGCACAAAGTAAAAGTTTTTTATTCGCCATTGTTAAAACAACATATTAAAAAAGGACAGAGGGAATTATATCAGCAAATTAAAAGAATAAATCACTTACATCAAACAGCTTTGTTGATATTTTATAGTTGCTTGCACCATTCATACTAATTTTTAAAGTGATAAAACTAAAAAATCATAATCTAAACTTGAAAATGATTGCTGTCAGCCATGCAAAAAGAATTTATGTATGAAATATCCACAATTCCGATAAATTTTTATCGAAAATGCTGATAGAATAGCCAGTTGTTTATAGTTCTTTAAATTGATGCGGTTTGACTTTGCTTTATTAGGGCAGAGTACAGTAAAATTGCACAACATTGTAGGCCGATTTCGGCTCGATTGTACGAGAAACTCAATGACCCATTTTATTTTTGTCACTGGTGGTGTAGTTTCATCACTAGGTAAAGGTATTTCTGCTGCTTCTGTTGCTGCACTTTTGGAAGCCCGTGGCTTAAAAGTCACTATGGTGAAAATGGATCCATACATTAATGTCGATCCAGGTACCATGAGTCCATTCCAGCACGGTGAGGTTTTCGTCACAGAGGATGGTGCTGAAACTGACTTAGATTTGGGCTATTACGAACGTTTCTTACGTCGTGCGAAAATGACCAAATTAAACAACTTTACAAGTGGTCGTGTTTATCAAGATGTTTTGAATAAAGAACGTCGTGGTGATTACTTAGGCGGTACAGTTCAAGTAATTCCGCATATTACTGACAATATTAAAGAGCGTGTTCTTCGTGCAGGTGAAGGTTACGACGTTGCTATTGTAGAAATTGGCGGGACTGTTGGTGATATCGAATCACTTCCATTTATGGAGTCGGTTCGTCAACTTATGGTTGAGTTGGGTCATAAACGTACAATGCTCATGCATTTGACTTTGTTGCCGTATATCAAATCAGCTGCTGAGTTAAAAACAAAGCCTACTCAACACTCAGTTAAAGAATTACTTTCAATTGGTATTCAACCAGACATTTTAATCTGTCGTACTGAATATGATGTTGATGCTGATACTAAACGTAAAATTGCTCTTTTCACTAACGTAGAAGCGCGTGCAGTTGTTGTTTGTAAAGATGCGAAAACAATTTACCAAATCCCACGTAATTTTTATGAACAGAATGTTGACGATTTAATTTGTGAACGTTTTGGTTTTAATGATCTTCCTGAAGCAAATCTTGAAGATTGGGATAATGTTGTTGAAGCATTACTCAATCCAGAGTACACGGTACGTGTAGCTATGGTTGGTAAATATGTTGAATTGCCAGATGCATATAAATCTGTCAATGAAGCACTTTTACATGCTGGTATCCAAAATCGCGTAAAAGTTCAGATTGATTATGTAAATGCTGAAGATCTTGAACAACAAGATATTAGTGTTTTAAATACTGCTGATGCGATCCTTGTGCCAGGTGGTTTTGGTGAGCGCGGTACTGAAGGTAAAATGCGTGCGATCCAGTATGCACGTGAAAATAAAATACCTTTCTTGGGTATTTGTTTAGGTATGCAACTTGCTGTAATTGAATATGCTCGCAATGTAGCAGGTATTCCAGAAGCAAGCTCTACAGAGTTTAATCGTTCAACTAAATATCCATTAATTGGCTTAATTACTGAATGGTTAGACGAGCGTGGCGAATTACAACAGCGCAGTCTTGAATCAGACTTAGGCGGAACAATGCGTCTTGGTGCTCAAAAGTCAGAATTGGTTGAAGGTACTAAAACTCGCGAAGTCTATGGTAAAGCTGAAATTACTGAGCGTCATCGCCATCGTTATGAAATGAATGATCGTTTCATTCCTACGCTTGAAGAAGCTGGTATGAAAATTTCAGGTTATTCTTCTGTACAACATTTAGTTGAAACTGTAGAAATTCCTGAACATCCTTGGTTTATTGCTGTACAATTCCACCCAGAATTTACAAGTTCACCACGTGATGGACATCCATTATTTGCTGGTTTTATTGATGCTGCGAAAAAACAGCACCAACAAGGTAAATAATGCAGTTCTTTAAATAAACTGGGAAAGTTTAAATGTCACAATTAAAACCACAAGAAGTTGTACGTTTAGGCGATATACAAATGGCAAATCATTTGCCATTTGTATTATTTGGCGGAATGAACGTATTAGAATCAAAAGATTTAGCTTTTGAAATTGCTGAAACTTATATTGACATCTGCAAACGCTTAGATATTCCTTACGTGTTCAAAGCGAGCTTTGACAAAGCGAATCGTTCAAGTTTGAATTCTTTTCGCGGTCCCGGTTTAGAAAAAGGGATTGAATGGCTTGCCGACATTAAGAAACAATTTAATGTCCCTATCATTACTGATGTACATGAACCATATCAAGCAGCTCCAGTTGCAGAAGTTGCTGACATTATCCAATTACCTGCTTTTTTAAGTCGTCAAACTGATTTGGTTGAGGCGATAGCTAAGACTCAAGCTATTATCAATATTAAAAAAGCACAGTTCCTAGCTCCTCACGAAATGCGCCATATTTTGCATAAATGTCTTGAAGCTGGAAATGACAAACTAATTCTTTGTGAACGTGGCTCAGCATTCGGTTATAACAACTTAGTTGTTGATATGCTTGGTTTTGACATCATGAAAGAAATGAATGTCCCTGTGTTTTTTGATGTGACGCACTCATTGCAAACACCTGGTGGACGTGCTGATTCAGCTGGTGGCCGTCGTGCTCAAATTACGACGCTAGCACGTGCAGGCATGGCGACTGGTTTAGCTGGGTTGTTCTTAGAAGCACATCCAGAGCCTGAAGTAGCAAAATGTGATGGACCATGTGCATTACGCTTATCTCAGTTAGAGCCATTCTTGGCACAGTTAAAAGAATTGGATACTTTAGTTAAAGGATTCAAAAAGTTAGATACCCATTGATGTATGAAAATACATCTTTTTATTCATTAAACAGAGGAATTGTTCATGAGCCAAATCGTTGACATCCGTGCACGCGAAATTTTGGACTCTCGTGGTAACCCAACCATCGAAGCAGACGTAATTTTAGAATCTGGGGTTGTTGGTCGTGCATGTGCACCATCTGGTGCTTCAACTGGTTCTCGTGAAGCTTTAGAACTTCGTGACGGAGATAAAACTCGTTACTTAGGTAAAGGTGTTCGTACAGCAGTTAACAATGTTAACACATTGATTCGTGACGCTTTGTTGGGTAAATCAGTTTTTGAGCAAAAAGACATTGATAATACAATGATCGCGCTTGATGGCACTGAAAACAAAGAAAAATTAGGTGCAAACGCAACTTTAGCAGTTTCTTTAGCTGCTGCGCGTGCTGCTGCTGAAGAAAAGAAACTTCCTCTTTTTCAATATATCGCGGACCTTCGTGGTCAAACTATTTTGACTATGCCTGTACCGATGATGAACATCCTCAACGGTGGTGAGCATGCAGATAACACTGTTGATATTCAAGAGTTCATGATTGAGCCAGTTGGTTTCACTTCATTTGCTGAAGCGTTACGTGCTGGTGCTGAAGTATTCCATTCTTTAAAATCAGTTTTAAAGAAACAAGGTTTAAATACTGCAGTTGGTGATGAAGGTGGTTTTGCACCTAACTTGCGCTCTAATGAAGAAGCGATCCAAGTTATTTTACAAGCAATTGAGTTAACTGGTTATAAAGCTGGTTCTGACATGATGCTTGCTTTAGACTGCGCATCTTCTGAGTTCTACAAAAACGGTCAATACGTTTTAGAAGGCGAAGGTAACCGTGCTTTCACAAGCCATCAATTTGCTGATTATTTAGCTGGTCTTGCGAATCAATATCCTATCATCTCGATCGAAGATGGTTTGGATGAATCTGATTGGGAAGGTTGGAGCTACTTAACATCAATTCTTGGTGACAAAATCCAATTGGTTGGTGACGATTTATTCGTAACAAACCCTAAGATTTTACAACGTGGTATTGAGGAGAAAGTAGGTAACTCTATTCTGATCAAATATAACCAAATCGGTACTTTGACTGAAACATTAGATGCTATCTATCTAGCTAAAGCAAATGGCTATTCAACTGTTATTTCACATCGTTCTGGTGAAACAGAAGATTCGACTATTGCTGACTTGGCAGTAGGTACAGCAGCTGGTCAAATTAAGACTGGTTCTCTATGCCGTTCTGACCGCGTTGCAAAATATAACCAATTACTTCGTATTGAAGAATTGACTAAAGCAGCTTACCGCGGTAAAGCTGAATTCAAAGGTTTAAAATAATCTCTGAATTATGCTAGAAGTCTTTCGATCAACTTCGAGTAAATTGATTCTGTTGCTTGCAATCGTTCTGATTGCAAGCTTACAGTACCAATTTTGGTTAGGTGAGGGAGGATATTTCCCTCATCAAGCTTTAGCTCAACAAATTACGCAACAAGCTGAAATCAATGAAGAGCTAAAAGAGCGTAATCGCATTTTAGCGGCTGAAGTTTTTGACTTAAAAAATGGAACTGAAGCGATTGAAGAACATGCACGTCTCGATCTTGGTTTAATCAAACCAAATGAGACCTTTGTGCAAATGAGTACGATTAGTACCCATTACAAACCGATCTATATCGATCCAAATGCAAAATTAGATGCCCCAACCAATGAAAATCCAGACTAAATTATGGGCTGTTGTACCAGCAGCAGGCTCAGGTAGTCGTTTTTCAAAATCCGAATTAAAACAATATCAATATATTGCTCAGCGTACTGTGATTGAGCATACTGTAAACAGACTCAATACTTTGCAGTTAGCTGGATGTGTTCTCGCTATAGGTGAGAGCGATAACTTTGCACAGACATTAGCTTTTGAGCACTTAGATAGACTTCACTTTTGTAAGGGGGGAGCTGAGCGGGTTCATTCGGTATTAAATGCCTTGATGTATTTATCAAATATTGCAGATGAAAATGATTGGGTTCTCGTACATGACGCAGCACGCCCTTGCGTTACAACGGATTGTCTCGAAAAATTGATAATTACTGCTATAGAGTCAGATCAGAGTTCTATCTTAGCTATACCTGTTCGAGATACATTAAAACAAGTAGTTGAGGACCATCAAATAGAGAAAACAGTGAGTCGTGATCTATTGTGGCAAGCTCAAACACCACAAGTGGCAAAGATAAGCATATTAAAAAATGCAATAGAGACAGCACTGAAAGATCAAATTGTAATTACTGATGAGGCAAGTGCACTTGAATATGTAAATGAACCCGTACAAGTTGTACAAGGTCGTTCAGATAATATCAAAATCACTTATCCAGATGATTTAGAACTCGCTCGTTTAATATTGCAATCACAAGCCATAAATTAATTTTTTATAAAAATAGCCTAAGCAAAATTGAAAATTTAATGATTGTAACACCAATATAAATGACAACTATTTCACTATTTGATAAATTTATTAACTAAACTTTACAACGGATTAACAAATGAAAAAATTATTACTTTCAGGTTTTTTTACATTGGCATTAGTTGGTTGTGCTTCAACACCTGAGCAATCTCAAAATGTAGCTCAAGAAACGATCCGTTATTCAACAAGCCCATGTTTTGGTGCATGTCCAATTTATTCATTTGAAGTTTCACCTAATGGAACAGTTCATTTCGAGGGTAAACAGTACACTAAAGTGACGGGTACACGCGATCTTCAAGTAGATCCTTCTGTGTATAAGAAATTACAAAGTGAATTAAAAACTTATCGTCCAGAAACTGGTTCTAATGTAAAAACAACAGGTTGTGTGCAAACTGCAACAGATAAACCTAGTTCTTATTTTTGGTGGAAACAAGCAGATGGTACTACAACACGTTTGAGTCATTACACTGGTTGTATTTCACCTGCAAACGATGAATTAAACAAATTAATTGATAAGTTACCTACATTAATAGGAATTGAAAAACTGGTATAAGTGTTGTCTGATAACAAGCGCATACCGCTTGTAGAAATTTCTTAGATTGTAAAAAACTAGCTGTCGTATAACTGTATACGGCAGCTTAGATAGAAAACTATAGAGAATTAGTCTGTAAACACCATATAAAATTAATAAATTAAAATTAGCTCAAACTTGAGAATCGCTTGATTAAAAACTTTATGTTTTAGTTAACAACCTAGCCATTATTTATGCTAATAATAGTTGAACTAGAAAATACGATATCAAATTTTCTGAGCATTATTACTTAGTTTTTTAACTTTAGATAACATTAACTTGGCTCTAACGGTTGTTTAAATTAAAAGGACGAGGTTTTAAAGTGTAAAATAGAGCAGAGCATTGAAGTTTTTTCCAATGGTCAAAAAATATTTTTTGTTAAAAATTAAATGAGATAAATTATCCAATTAAATCAGATGTTTAATTTAAAGCACATAGAAAATGCTTGAAAAAAGGTACAAAAAGATTTGTATAGTTTTTGAATAATTACTTCATTAAATATACAAAATAATATATTATAAAAACATATAATGTTTTAAAGAGTAAAACAATGTCTAGCATTATTTTAGCTTTGATTGGCGGTGCTATCCTTGGAATTGCAGTAGTGGGCTATTTGTATGTAAATGGTCGTATTGCGGGGATTAGTGGCTTGCTTGCGCAGGTTTTACAACCTAAATCACTTTTGAATAATCCTGCATTTTGGTTCTTGTCTGGCTTATTCATCATTCCTTTCATATACCAATTATTTGTTGAACCTGAGATTGTGATTAAATCCTCACCAATTGGATTAATCATTGCTGGAATCTTGGTAGGTTTTGGCACGCGATTAGGTTCGGGATGTACTAGTGGTCATGGTATCTGTGGTATGAGTCGCTTATCAGTGCGTTCGATCGTTGCAACGGTCACATTTATGCTAGCTGGAATCGTGACTGTATTCGTTATTCGCCATATTTTAGGAGTTGCGATATGAAAAATGTATTTGCGTTCATATTTGGCGGATTATTTGCACTAGGACTAATGGTCTCAGGTATGTCAAATCCTGAAAAAGTTTTAGGATTTTTAGACATTTTTGGTGAGTGGGATATTAGCCTAATGTTTGTGATGATTGGGGCTATTGCGATTGCCATCATTCCATTCCAAAAAGCGATCCGAAATCCAAAAACATTATTCGGTGAAGTAATTTCATTACCCACTAATAAGCAGATCGATAAAAAATTGATCGTTGGTTCGATGCTGTTCGGTATAGGTTGGGGGATAGCTGGTGTATGTCCTGCACCTGCAATTACTCTGATTGGGTTAGGCTATGCTGAAGCATGGTATTTTATCGGAGCAATGTTCCTCGGTATCTTTATTCATCGCATATGGGCAGAACGATAAGTAGGAGAGATTAGATGCAACATCCTAAAGTCAAAGCATTTTTTGATGAAAATACAAATACATTTAGTTATGTGGTGACTGATCCAGAAACTAAAGTATGTGCCGTAATTGACAGTGTTCTAGATTATGATGCTGCATCTGCTACTACATCAACTCATAGTGCAGATCAAATTATTGATTTCGTAAAGACTCATCAGTTAAAGGTTGAGTGGATACTAGAAACACATGTCCATGCAGATCATTTAACTGCATCTCAGTATCTCAAAGAACATTTGGGTGGAAAGACTGCGATGAGTGAAAAGATCGGTATTGTGCAAGAAACATTTAGCTCAATATACAATCTTGATGTGAAAATGTTTAATTCACACCAAACCTTTGATTATCTCTTTAAAGATGATGAGCATTTTAAGATTGGTCATCTAGATGCTTATAATATTCCAACGCCTGGACACACGCCAGCGTGCTTGAGTTATGTCATTGGTGATTCTGTCTTTGTTGGTGATACTTTATTCATGCCAGATTATGGTACGGCGAGATGTGATTTTCCTAAAGGAAGTGCGGATATACTTTTTGATTCTGTTCAAAAGTTATATGAACTACCTGATGATACGCGTGTTTATCTATGCCATGATTATAAGCCTGAAGGTAGAAATGAGTATTTCTATGAGACAACAATTGCTGCACAGAAACAAAGTAATATTCATTTGAAATCTGATACCGATCGACAAGATTTTGTAAAGATGCGTCAGGCACGTGATGCGACTTTGGCGATGCCAAAGTTGATTCTGCCATCTATACAAATCAATATGGATGCAGGTCGTTTTCCAGAACCAGAAAGTAATGGTGTGCGGTATTTAAAGTTACCATTCAATTTTTTTAAACGCTGATTAAAAACTGATAAAAAAGGAAGATACACGTTATCTTCTTTTTTTATTTTCTATTAGAAATGTGAAAGCTATTTTGATACAGAATAATTGATTAAACTGTTTTAAATTTTTCATGTTTTTAGATTTTAATGACTATTTTTGAAATTGAAACACATCCACTGAAGCCATTCTTACCATATAATGCTAAGTTGCTAATGTTGGGAAGTTTTCCTCCTCCTCAAAACAGATGGAAGATGAATTTTTACTATCCAAATTATCAAAATGACATGTGGCGAATATTCGGATTGATATTTTTCAAAGATAAAAACTATTTTCTTGATTTATCAAACAAAAACTTTAAAGAACAAAAAATTCATGAATTTTTGATAGAAATTGGTGTAGGAATATTCGATACCGCATTTCGAATTAAAAGATTACATGGTAATGCATCTGATAAATTTCTAGAAAT
Organism: Acinetobacter junii CIP 64.5; assembly: GCF_000368765.1. Taxonomy (GTDB): domain Bacteria; phylum Pseudomonadota; class Gammaproteobacteria; order Pseudomonadales; family Moraxellaceae; genus Acinetobacter; species Acinetobacter junii. The sequence continues at coordinate 294,585 of NZ_KB849655.1, read as the reverse complement.
AGTCACGCCTACAGATTTGTCAGAATTACTCATCCAAATTCCTGCATGTCACACCATTATGACGACTGGTGATAAAGCGACAGATACACTGATGCAGCATTTTCCTGAGAACCCCATTAACCGATGATTGGACAATCTGTGCAAGTAAACTATATGGAGCGAGAGTTAAGTTTATATCGTTTACCTTCATCGTCACGTGCTTATCCTTTAGCTCTAGATAAGAAGGCAGAAGCATATAAGCTATTTTTTGAAGAAATTGGCTTGGTTTAGTTAAATACAGAGTGGACTGCCACCACTCTCCTAGACAAATTTCGTCTATTCTTTTTGCATAGGAGAGAACATTATGAGTGGACAACGATACACCCCAGAATTTAAAGATGAAGCTGTTAAATTGATTACCGAACGTGGATATTCTGTCACTGATGTGGCTGAACGTTTAGGTGTATCACAGCACAGCATTTATAAATGGCTAAAGGCCGTACAGCCTTTACGCAACAACCCTGATGAACATGAACTACTCGAAGCAAAGAAAGAGATCCTTCGTCTTAAAAGTCAGCTTAAGCAAACTGAAGAAGAGCGAGATATCTTAAAAAAGGCCGCAAGGTACTTTGCAAGCCTGCCCGAGTAAAGTATCAGTTTATCCTTGAGTACAGCCATCAATTTAAGATTAAAACGATGTGTCGGGTTCTTAAGATTGCTCGTGCTGGCTATTACGCCTGGCTACATGAACCCGAATCAGGCAGAACAATTGAAGACAAACGGTTATTACAACTGATCCGCTCTTCTTATGATGCCAGTTATGGCATCTATGGTTATCGTCGCATCACGCTGGATCTTAAAGAGCTAGGTGAAAGCTGTGGCCCCAATCGTGTGCTGAAGATCATGAAGAACAATGGCATTGCCGCTGTTCGAGGATATAAAAAGCATAAAAGTTATGGTTGTGACCGTCCTCCGATTGTGCCACCAAATCACTTAAATCGAGAGTTCGCTGTGAGCACCCCTGATACTTCCTGGGTGACTGATATTACCTACATCCGTACTTGGCAAGGCTGGTTATATCTGGCTGTGGTTCTCGATTTATATTCAAGGAAAGTCATCGGTTGGTCAATGAAACCTACGCTTGCCAAGGATATCGTTTTGGATGCACTTTTAATGGCGGTATGGCGACGCAGACCCAATGAACCTGTGATCATACACTCAGACCAAGGTTCACAATACAGTAGCGGAGACTGGCAGAAATTCTGTCAAAAGCATAATTTAGTTCCGAGTATGAGTCGTCGTGGAAACTGTTGGGACAATGCTGTTGCTGAATCCTTTTTTAGTAGTTTAAAGAAGGAAAGAATTAAAAAGAGGATCTATAAAACACGAGAAATGGCCCGTGCGGATGTGTTTGATTATATCGAGATGTTTTACAATCGAATCAGGCGTCATTCGCATCTCGATGGGATGAGCCCAGAAGCATTTGAGACAGCTTCAAAATGAGGCGGTCTCATGTCTAGGATACTGGGAGCAGTCCAATCAATGCTACATAATGAAGCCTCTCAAAATTTCAAAAAAACCTAATATAGATGCTCTAACGATCAGGACTTTTGTTCTGCTCAAAGCTAATTGCTGACAATAATCAAATTCATAGCTTCAATTTCTCAAATTGCAAAATCCAAGAAAAACTTTGCTCTAAAACTAAGCTTAAGCTCTTAAATAAAATCGCATCTTGCTGAATTGTGGCGCAAGTGCATTAAAACAAAGCCTTTTTAGCACCATTAGTTAATCTACAAGTTTAAAATTTCATGGTGAATAAGGTAATTAATTGAATTTTATGTAAAAATAAACTGGCACACTTTCTGCATCTATTTATCCAAACTTGTATACAAGATGGGATTCATAAAATGCATGAGATAAAAACTTTAGGTTGGACAATTTCAGAGTGGCAAACAGCTTATTCAAAAAATGAAATCCAACTTGATACTTTAAAATATTTAGTTGCATCAATTGATCCTCAAGATAATGCGTGGATTTCAATTGCGACCGTAGAACAGATTGAACAGCAAATTCAATTTCTCAATGAATTAACTAAAGAAGCTGAGAGTTTAGCAAAACAATTTCCACTCTACGGCGTTCCGTTTGCAGTTAAAGATAATATTGATGTTGCAGGGTTTGTAACTACCGCAGCTTGTAAGGCATTAAATACAATTGCAGTACAAGATGCTGAAACAGTGCGTTTGTTAAAACAAGCGGGAGCGATTGTAATTGGTAAAACCAACCTTGATCAGTTTGCAACGGGTTTGGTGGGAACGCGTTCACCTTTTGGTGCAGTACCAAACAGTTTTAAACCTGAATATGTCAGTGGTGGCTCAAGTTCTGGTTCAGCAAGTGTGGTTGCTCGTGGATTTGTCCCATTTGCATTAGGCACTGATACCGCAGGTTCTGGTCGAGTGCCAGCGGCATTTAATAATATTGTTGGGCTAAAACCAACCAAAGGGCGGTTTTCAAATCGTGGTTTATTGCCTGCTTGTAAAAGTCTAGATTGTATTTCGATCTTTGCCTTAACCGTTGTAGATGCAGACTTGGTTGCAAATGTTTTAGAAGCATATGATCCATTGGACAGCTATTCACGTAAGCATCCAAAGAATGTTCCAGCACATTTCTCTAGCAAATTAAAATTTGCCATTCCAGAAAAACTAAATTTCTTTGGGGATGAGCAATCAGAAAAAGCATTTCAGCATACTGTCCAACTCCTTGAATCATTAAATGCTGAAATCACTAAAATTGATTTTGCAGATTTTGAGCAACTGGCGGTGCAACTATATCAAGGTTCATGGGTGGCAGAGCGTACCGCAGCCGTTGAATATTTACTGAAAACCAATCCTGATGCATTTGATCCAACGGTATTAGAAATTATTAAAAACGGCGAAAAATATTCAGCGGTGGATGCCTACAATGCAGAATATTTAAAACAAGATTTAGCTCGTAAAATCCAACAAAGATTAGCTGATTTTGATGCCTTAATTGTTCCAACCGCACCTACAATTTATTCCATTGAGCAGCTTGAACAAAATCCGATTGAATATAACGCTCATTTAGGAACCTACACTAACTTTACCAACTTGGCAGATTTGAGTGCTTTAGCTTTACCAGCAGGATTTAGGGCTGACCATTTACCATTTGGGATCACTCTAATTGCACCAGCTTGGCATGATGCAGCATTAGTTCATTTTGGCAAAGCTTGGCAAAACTATCTTGCACTGAAATTAGGGGCATTGGATAAAGCTCTGCCTTTAAGTTCTTCTACACCTATTTCACAACATCATATTCGCGTTGCAGTCGTCGGTGCTCATTTGACAGGTATGCCGCTAAATTTTCAGCTCACCACACGTGATGCCGTACATATCGAAACCACAACGACCTCTAAAAACTATGCGCTTTATGCTTTGAATGGCACCGTTCCACCGAAACCCGGCTTAGCACGTCAGCAAGATGGTCAAAGCATAATTGTTGAATTGTGGGATGTCCCAACTGCTCGATTTGGTGAATTTGTGGCTGAAATTCCGACACCTTTAGGCATGGGTAATGTCGAGTTAGAAGATGGACGTTGGGTGAAAGGATTTATCTGTGAGCCTTATGGCATAGATGATGCAGAGAATATTAGTCATTTTGGTGGATGGAGAGCCTATATCCAGCATCGTAACAGCCAAGCAGCAAACACAGCGAATTAATTGGGGGGAAATCATCATGTTTAAAACTGTACTTATTGCAAACCGTGGTGAAATTGCTGTTCGAGCGATTCGCACACTTAAAAAATTAGGTATAACCAGTGTTGCTGTGTATTCGGATAGTGATCGTTATGCGCAACATGTCGAAGATGCTGATATTGCGATTGGATTAGATGGTTTAAAACCAGCCGATACTTATTTGAGTATTGAAAAATTAATTCAGGCAGCTAAACAAACTGGTGCTGAGGCAATCTTTCCTGGTTATGGCTTTCTTTCTGAAAGTGCTGATTTTGCTCGTGCTTGCGAAGAAAATAATATTGCTTTCATGGGACCAACGGCAGAGCAAATTCTAGAATTTGGTTTAAAACACCGTGCTCGTGAATTGGCTGCTGCTGCCAATGTACCAATGACACCAGGAACTGGATTGTTGGATAGCTTAGAAGAAGCTCTTACGGCGGCAGATCGTATTGGCTATCCAATTATGCTGAAAAGTACTGCTGGCGGTGGTGGTATTGGTTTGACCCGTTGTGATACACCACAAGCCTTGACCGATGCTTACGAAAGTGTCAAACGCTTGGGAGAACAATTCTTTAAAGACGCTGGCGTATTTATTGAATGCTTTATTGATAAAGCGCGTCATGTTGAAGTACAAATTTTTGGTGATGGAAAAGGGCAAGTTGTTGCATTCGGTGAGCGTGATTGCTCTTTGCAACGTCGTAACCAGAAAGTGGTAGAGGAAACGCCTGCGGCAAATTTACCTGAAGCGACACGTAAAAAACTACATCAAGCAGCGATAGAACTCGGGAAATCGGTGAATTACCGCAGCGCTGGAACAGTGGAGTTTATTTACGATGCCAACCGTGACGAGTTCTATTTCCTTGAAGTGAATACTCGCCTACAAGTGGAGCATCCAGTGACGGAAATGGTCACTGGCTTGGATTTAATTGAATGCATGCTCAAAGTGGCTGCTGGTGATGAACTTGATTGGACATATCTCAACAATATTCAACCACAAGGTGCAGCGATTGAGGTTCGTGTTTATGCTGAAGATCCTGTGAAAAATTTCCAACCAAGTCCAGGTGTACTGACAGAGGTTGCATTTCCAGAGGGGATTCGGGTTGATACTTGGGTAAAAACGGGCACAGAGATTTCTCAATACTTCGATCCAATGATTGCCAAGATTATTGTGCATGCTGATGACCGTGCTAGTGCTATTGAAAAATTAAAACATGTATTGGCTGAAACACGCTTGAACGGTATTAGTACAAACTTGGATTATGCCCGTGCGATTATTTCCGATCAGCGTTTTGATGATATGCAAATCTGGACAAGAATGTTGGATGATTTCAACTACACGCCAAACGTAATTGAAGTGATTCAAGCAGGAACGTTGAGTTCAATTCAAGATTATCCGGGTCGTACGGGCTATTGGGATATAGGTGTACCGCCATCAGGTCCAATGGATGACTATGCATTTCAGCTTGCCAATCGTATTGTTGGAAATGATGCTAAAGCCGCAGGTTTCGAGTTTACCTTAGTTGGACCAACATTAAAGTTTCACACAAATACGATTATTGCTTTGGCGGGAGCAAGCTGTACTGCGTTGTTAGATGATCAGGAAATTGATTTTTGGAAGCCTGTAGAAGTTAAAGCAGGACAAATTCTAAAAATCGGTCAAGTTGAATCAGGTTGCCGTACATATTTAGCGGTTCGAAATGGTTTGGATGTCCCTGTATATTTAGGCAGTCGTTCTACTTTTGCGCTGGGTAATTTTGGTGGTTATGCAGGTCGTACCTTGCGTGTCGGCGATATGATTAAAATGGTTGATCCAGCATTTGCGAGCACAGAGTTGCCACTTGCTCATGATGAACCTCAAGCATTGTCGGTTGAATTGATTCCTGAATATAGTAATGAATGGGAAATTGCGGTGTTATATGGCCCGCACGGCGCACCAGATTTCTTTAAACCTGAATATGTAGAAGAGTTTTTTGCCTCAGAGTGGACCGTACACTTTAACTCAAATCGTTTAGGTGTTCGTTTATCAGGACCAACACCAAGCTGGGCACGAGAAAATGGTGGTGAAGCTGGTTTACATCCATCAAATGTACATGACTGTGAATATGCGATTGGCGCAATTAACTTCACAGGTGATTTCCCTGTGATTCTGGCAAAAGATGGTCCAAGTTTAGGCGGTTTCGTTTGTCCTGTGACGATTGCCAAAGCAGAACTTTGGAAAGTGGGACAACTCAAAGCCGATGATAAAATTCGCTTTTATCCTATTAGTGTAGAACAAGCCAATGAACTTGAACGTCAGCAAATTGAAAATATCCAAAACTTTGCGGAAGCAAGTAAAGTTGTAGAAACGATTGAGCCAATTCAAGAAGTTGTCAGTACGATTCTGGCACAACGTGAACCAACGGAATTGTCGCCAAAAACAGTGTATCGCCAAGCAGGTGATAGTTATATTCTCTTAGAATACGGCGAAAATGTTTTAGATTTAGCTTTACGTTTACGAGTGCATCAACTTATTCAAATGATTCGTGATGCAAAAATTGCAGGCGTATTGGAACTGTCACCGGGTGTTCGTTCACTACAGATTAAATACGATGGCTTAGTAATTCCACAATCACAATTGATTGCTCAATTACTTCAACTCGAAAAAGAGATGGGTGATTTGAGCCAATTAAAAATCCCATCTCGTATCGTACATTTGCCGATGGCATTTGAAGACAGTGCGACTTTAGGAGCTGTAGAACGTTATCAAGAAAGTGTTTGCTCTAAAGCAGCGTGGTTGCCAAATAACGTTGATTTTATCCAACGCATTAATGGCTTGGCAGATCGAAATGAAGTTAAAGATATTATTTTTGATGCGAACTATTTAATTCTTGGCTTGGGTGATGTGTATTTAACAGCACCTTGTGCCGTACCGATTGACCCACGCCATCGTTTACTCAGTTCTAAATATAATCCAGCACGTACCTTTACCGCAGAAGGAACGGTTGGGATTGGTGGTATGTACATGTGTATCTACGGTATGGATTCACCGGGCGGCTATCAATTGATTGGGCGTACTTTACCAATTTGGAACAAGTTTAAGAAAAACAAACAATTTGGTGATAAACAATGGTTCTTACAATTCTTCGATCAAATTAAATATTTTGAGGTTACAGAAGAAGAACTCAATCGATGGCGTGCTGACTTTGAAAATGGTCGTGCTGAGATCAAGATTGAAGAAACAGAATTCGATTATGCAGATTATGTAAAATTCTTAGAGAATGAAGCTGAAAGTATTGCCGAGTTTAAAGCTAAGCAACAACAAGCATTCGCAACTGAAGTGGATCGCTGGAAAGAGGAGTTTGCAGCTCAACCTGAAGAACAGATTCAAGAAAATAACCATGCTGATTACAGTCATTTAGCATCATTAAATGCATCGATGACAGGTAATATCTGGAAAATCTTTGTTGAACATGGTCAAGAGGTTAAAAAAGGTGAAACTGTTGCTATTATTGAAGCAATGAAAATGGAACTTCCGGTTTATGCAGAAGAAGATGGCATTGTAAAAGCTATTATTTGTAGAGCAGGGCAAACCGTACATAGTGGTGAACCACTGGTTTATATGGAATAAGGCAATGTTGCATGAAAGAAACCAAAATAAAAACAACAAAAAGCTCAGACAATTTGTCTGAGCTGGTTTACCAACGCATCAAGAATGATATCTTTGATTTCAAACTGATGCCAGGTGAACGTTTCACTGAATCCGAAGTTGCAAAAGCTTATGATGTAAGTCGTACCCCAATCCGACAAGCGCTATATCGTTTGCAACAAGAGGGATATGTTGATGTGAGTTTTCGTAGCGGTTGGCAAATCCGACCGCTCAATTTTCGTTATTATGAAGAACTTTATGATGTGCGGATCGTATTAGAAAAAGATTCCATTCGTAAACTTTGCCAGATGGATCATCAAAACTCGGTTGAATTATCCGTTCTAAAAGATTTATGGTTGATTGAACCTCATCAATATCTAAAAGACATTAAACAATTGTCACAACAAGATGAGGATTTCCATTGCGCTTTAGTTCGTGCCTCTGGAAATAATGAAATGGCGAGAATTCATCGTGATTTGAGCGAGCGAATCCGTATTATTCGTCGTTTAGACTTCTCTAAAGATTATCGCGTTGAAGCGACTTATCAGGAGCATCAGAAAATACTGGGTTATATTTTTAATCGTAAAGTAGATGAAGCCATTCAAGCGATTGAAGCACATATTATGCAAAGTCGTGATGAAGTGAAAAAAATTACTTTACAGATGTTGGATTCAAGTCAGTTTTATTAAGATTAGAGTATGATGAGCAATAAGGATTTTTATGGATAACTGGCATTATGCCGTTGTAGCTTCAATTGTGACTATACTTGGAATGAGTTTAATTTTATTTCTCAAACTTTTTAAACTATGGAAGGCTTCCTTAAGTATTTTTTTTATTTCTAGTATAGGGTTTTGTATCATTGGAGGATTAGGTAGGAAATCTGAAAATCATGGCTTTGATGGTGCGTGGGGAAAACATGGTATATTGATGGAGTTTATGAATCTAGAAATAATTATGGTTAGTTTAGGTGTGGGTGCTTTCATAACACTATTATTTTTCTTAGCTATTGTTTTTTCTGATAATAAATAATATTTAGTTTTTGCTAGCTCTTTTTTATAAATCTATATCACATGTTTAAATGAACTTCACAAAACTCTATTTTCTATGCCTAATCCTGCATAAAACTAACATCTTTCCTGAATTTTCTATTTAATAATAAAGATCAAATTTAGAATCATCAGATGACACATGATGAATAACCAAATACTTAGCTCACTGTTTTTAAAACTTGTTGCTAAAGAAGGCTTCTTTGCTACGGCAATAGATGGCATCACTTTGATGCGTGTAGATCACAACACACCACCATTAGCCGTATTGCAAGAACCGACCTTAGTTTTTTGTTTTACAAGGCAGTAAACGTGGTTATATCGGAACTGAAACCTATGCATTTCAGCAAGGCGAATGCCTTATCGTCTCCGTGTCTATGCCATTTGATTGTGATACGGTAGCGAGTCCTGAATTGCCTATGATTGCAGTCAGCATGAAACTAGAGGCGGATACGGTAAATGAGTTGTTGGCAAAAACATATTTTGAAGATGAGCAATTTAAACCCCTCACCACAGGCATGAGTGTAATTCAATATGATCAAACCATTTCGAATGTATTGATACGACTATTAAAAACTTTAGGTTCAGAACAAGACTGCTTGATTTTAGGTGAACAAATTAAACGATAGTTATTGTATCGAGTGATTCAACATTCGGGTGCTGATGCTTTAACAGGATTAGTAGTTCAAGGCAATTTACGACAGATTTATAAGATTTGTGAATATATTCAACATCATTTCACAGAGAAATTAACAGTGGAAATGCTTGCTGAGCAAGCCAATATGAGTATTTCTGCGTTTCATAAAGCATTCAAACAAGTCACATTACATTCACCTTTGCAGTATCTCAAAGTTACGCGGTTGCATAAGGCAAAACAAATGTTGCAAAACGAAAACCAAAGCGTTGCTCAAGCAGCTTATGCTGTTGGTTATCAAAGCTCATCTCAATTTAGTCGAGAGTTTAAAAAGCAGTTTGGTTTTTCTCCTAATCAAACTGAAGTAAATATACATAAGGAATGAGTAAATCATGAATCAAAATAGTAGCGAACAAATGAAATATATCGAAATTACTCAAGCTGGCGGTCCTGAAGTTCTAAAAGTTGTACAAGGTAAGAAACCTGAGATTAAAGAAGATGAAGTATTAATTGAAGTCTATGCCACAGGCATCAATCGCCCTGATATTTTGCAACGACAAGGGTTGTATCCGATGCCGAAAGGTGTAACGCAGATTCCAGGATTGGAAGTTGCTGGGATCATTTCACAAATTGGTTCAAAAGTAGAAAAATTTAAAGTCGGTGATAAGGTCTGTGCGCTGACCAACGGTGGAGGGTATGCAGAATACTGTGCTGTTCCAGCAAATCAAACTTTAGCGATTCCAAAAAATCTGAGCTTTGTTGAGGCGGCAGCTATTCCAGAAACTTATTTCACAGTATGGGCAAATCTATTTCAGATCGGACAGTTAAAAAAGAATGAAACCGTGTTAATTCATGGAGGAGCTAGTGGAATTGGTTCTACAGCGTTGAGCTTATGTCATGCGATGGGTATTCAAACTTTTTCCACAGTGGGAAGTGAAGAAAAAGTAGAAAAATTAAGCTCAATTTCGACGGTTATTAATTACAAGACACAAAATTTTGAACAAGAAATCTTATCACTCACAGATCAGCAAGGTGTAGATGTGATCTTAGATATTATCGGTGCTGCTTACTTTAATCAGAATCTGAGATTGCTAAAAAGAGATGGGCGACTGGTAATTATCGGATTTATGGGCGGTCGAAAAGTAGATGGCTTTGATATTCAAGAACTCATGCTCAAACGCGCTGTGGTGACTGGTTCTACGATGCGTGCTCGAACCAATGATGAAAAAGCAAAAATTACCCAAGAATTGGAGCAGTTTGTTTGGCCACTAATCGAAACAGGTCAATGTAAACCGATTATTTATAAGACTTTTACTTTTGAAGAGGTTGCAGCAGCACACCAATGTTTGGAAAGCAGTGAACATATTGGAAAAGTGGTACTCGAAATTAAATCGTAATTTTGCCTAATCGTATTCAATCTATGCCTATTTATACATCAAGCTTGAGAATGATCACTTGGAAAAGCAATATGTAAATCAAACATATCCTACGAGGAATTTAAACATGACAACAAATACAGATGATCGTAACCCAACTCCAGATCTAGCTGAAGATAATACTTTTTTTCCATCACCTTATTCTCTAAGTCAGTATACGGCTCCTAAAACTGACTATGACGGAACTACATACCCAAATCCATATCAAGGTGATAAAAAGATCCTCATGATTGCAACGGATGAACGCTATATTCTGATGCAAAATGAGAAATTCTTTTCTACAGGAAATCATCCAGTAGAAATGTTGTTACCGATGTTCCATTTAGACAATGCTGGTTTTGCCTTTGATGTTGCAACACTTTCAGGTAATCCAGTAAAACTTGAAATGTGGGCAATGCCAAAAGAAGAGAAAGTGGTTTTGGATACCTATCACAAGTACGAAAAACAACTTAAATCACCACTAAAATTGGCAGATATTTTAGATCAGGCTTTAAGCAGTGACTCACCTTATGCTGGTATTTTTATACCAGGTGGGCATGGGGTTTTAGCTAAAATTCCTGAGAGTAAAGAAGTTAAGGCTTTATTAAAATGGGCAGTGGATAATGACAAATATGTTATTACATTATGTCATGGTCCAGCTTCATTATTGGCAGCCGCAGTTGATGAAAGCCCAAATGATTATATTTTTAAAGGCTATCAAGTCTGTGTTTTCCCTGATTCATTAGATAAAGGTGCCAATATCGATATTGGATATATGCCTGGACAATTGCCGTGGCTCGTCGGCGAAAATCTTGAAAAGCTTGGTGTGGAAATTCTAAATAAGGGAATCACAGGGCAAGTTCATCAAGATCGAAAACTGTTAACGGGTGATAGTCCCTTAGCCTCTAATAATTTGGGGAAACTTGCTGCTGAAACTTTATTAGCTGATCCAAGCCTTAACGCATAAGCTATTTTATAAGTTCAAAGCCCAATTCAATATTGGGCTTTTTCTTGAGCAAAATTTAAAATTTGTAAGCTAGCTGACAAATCTACTCCGTAATATTGATTATGTTAGGAAAGTAGCAATAGAAAAACAGTAGTTAGAGTTGATCAATGAAAATATGTATTTATGGTGCAGGTAGTATTGGATGCTATCTTGGCGGTAGACTCATTGCTGCTGGCTATGACATAAATTTTATTGTTCGTCCTAAAATTCAGCAAGCACTTCAAACTTATGGTTTAACTGTTTCAGATTACACAGGATTTAAGCAAACTATTTCTGTAAATCAATTACAAATGAGCATTGATCACAATGTAGCAGCTCATGCTGATATTGTCTTTGTTTGCGTAAAATCAACATCTACTGAACAAGTAGCCCTTGAATTAAAAGATATTCTAAAGAAAAAGACCATTATTATTAGTTTTCAAAATGGCTTAAGTAATGTGGGAATTCTAAAAAGAATTTTAACAGACCACATTATACTCGAAGGAATGGTACCTTTTAATGTCGCAGCTCTGGGGAATGGTCGTTTCCACCAAGGAACTGATGGGGCTTTGTATGTAAAAAACCATGAGCAATTAGCTGAACTCGTACTTGCGTTTCAAAAAGCGCAGTTAGAGATTCAGTTAGAACAAGATATGCAAGCTGTGCAATGGGCAAAATTATTATTGAACTTAAATAATTCAATCAATGCGCTATCCCGACTTCCACTGAAACAAGAATTATCTATTCGAGAATATCGTCAGTGTTTGGCACTTGCTCAATTAGAAACATTGAATCTATTAAAAATAGTCAAAATCAAACCAGCTAAATTGACTCCAATTCCAGCACAATTTATTCCTAAAATTTTAAAACTACCCAATCCTATATTTAAGATTATCAGTAAAAAAATGCTCGCGATTGATCCACTTGCGCGTTCTTCGATGGCTGATGATTTAATGGTTGGAAGAAAAACTGAAATCGATTGGATTAATGGTGAGGTTGTTAATTTAGCAAGACAGTTGAATCTTACAGCACCAATTAACCAAAAATTAATTGAGCTAGTAAAACAGGCAGAATCAGAACCGAAAGTATGGTCTGGATCAAAACTTAAAGCACAGTTAACGCAATTGTGATTCGATTATGCATAAAAAAAGCGTATAGCACCTATACGCTTTTTTGATAAAAATCTTAGATTAGACTGTTTTTACAGCATCTTGAGGGGCAAATTTCGTAATTAATATGCCGAATATAGTCGCGAAGATATACATGAAAATGGAGTATACCGCGGCAGGCATTGCGATGGTGGTACTTGCCATAATCGTGAGTGCAATTGTCATGGCTAAAGTACTGTTATGAATCCCGATCTCAAATGCACATGCACGTGCTTGATATGAACTAATGCCTAACATTCGTGGCACGAAATATCCAACCATTAAACTAATTGCGCAGAATAGTGCGGTTGCTAAGCCAATCTGTCCCAAATAATCTACCAAGTTGCTTCGCTCTTTGATAATTGCGCCTAGAATGATAATCAGCAGAAAAACCACGGCAAAGATTCGTACAGGACGATTCAGTTTTTCAGCAACATGCGGTGCATAATGACGAATGATCATTCCGATGCATACAGGCACTAAAATAATCAGAAAAACTTGTAAAACCTTAGTAAATTGCAGACCGACTTGCTGCCCTTCATTCATAAAATACAGAATCGAGAAATTTACAATTAAGGGTAGGAACACCGCTGCGATAATAGCGTTAATTGCAGTTAAAGTAATATTAAGTGCGATGTCACCCTTATATAGATAGCTAAATAAATTGGCTGTCGTACCACCAGGTGATGCAGCCAATAGCATCAAACCGACCGCTAAAAGCGGTGGTAAAGCAAGTATTTTACAAATTAAAAACGCTATCCCTACTAATAAAATGAGTTGGCAGAACAATGCTATTAAAACAGCTTTAGGGTGTTTGCTGACTCGCGCAAAGTCTTTAAGTGTTAGTTCTAGCCCCATACCTGCCATAACGATGGCTAAGGCGATAGGTAAAAATATTGTGATCAATCCTGAATCCATAAACCGTGCTTTCCTAAATGAATTTTATTTTGATAAATAATTGATATCGTTTTTAAAAGTGACCATCATCGTGTACAAATCAAAGATGATCTAAGTTTCGATCTAGCACTTTAAACATATATTTATTTGAAAATCTGTCAACTACACGACAACTGATATTTTTATGTGAATTTCTAATAACTAAAAAGGCAAGTACAATTCGTGTACTTGCCTTTACTTTAAACTGACTTATCGAGATAAATAAGCTTTTTTAAATTTTAAAAGAAACCCGCTGGTTTAGTTGAGTAGCTCACCAATAGGTTCTTGGTTTGTTGGTAATGGTCTAACATCATGCGATGGTTTTCGCGACCAATACCTGATTTTTTGTAACCACCAAACGCTGCATGAGCAGGGTAAATGTGATAACAATTTGTCCATACACGACCTGCTTCTATTGCACGACCTGCACGGTATGAAGTGTGTGCAGAACGTGACCAAACTCCAGCTCCTAGGCCATAAATGGTTTCATTGGCAATTTTGATTGCTTCATCAAAATCTTTGAAAGTGGTCACTGACAATACAGGTCCAAAAATTTCTTCTTGGAAAATTTGCATACTGTTGTGTCCTTTGAACACCGTCGGTTCAATATAGAAACCTTCATCAACTTCTTGACGAGCACCACCACCTACAAGTACTTCAGCACCTTCCTCGCGACCTGTGCTGATACAACGTAGGATTTTCTCTTGCTGTTCTAAGGAAGCCTGAGCGCCAACCATGGTTTCAGTATCTAATGGATGACCCAACTTAATTCGTTTAACTCGCTCGATTGCTTTTTCTAAAAACTTATCTGCGATACTTTCTTGAATTAAGGCACGAGAAGGACAAGTACATACTTCACCTTGATTCAATGCAAACATTGCAAAGCCTTCTAGCGCTTTATCAAGATAATCATCATCTTTGTCCATCACATCTTCAAAGAAGACATTTGGTGATTTACCCCCAAGCTCCAAGGTGACTGGAATAATATTCTCAGTTGCATATTGCATGATGAGCTGACCGACTTGAGTAGAACCAGTAAATGCAATCTTCGCAATACGGGGACTAGTTGCTAATGGTCGACCCACTTCAGCACCAAAACCATTAACAACGTTGAGAACACCTGGTGGAAGTATGTCTTGGATAAGTTCTAAGACCAGTAAAATACCCACAGGTGTCTGTTCTGCTGGTTTTAAAACAATACAGTTACCCGCCGCGAGTGCTGGTGCGAGTTTCCAAGCCGCCATCAAAATCGGAAAGTTCCAAGGAATGATTTGACCTACAACGCCTAAAGGCTCGTGAAAGTGGTAGGCAATCGTATCTTCATCAATCTCTGAAATTCCGCCTTCTTGTGCACGAATACATCCAGCAAAATAGCGGAAGTGATCTATCGCTAACGGGATGTCCGCGGCTAAAGTTTCACGTACTGGTTTACCATTGTCCCAAGTTTCTGCAACTGCAAGAAACTCAAGGTTTTGTTCCATACGATCCGCTATTTTTAATAAAATATTTGAACGCGTTGTAGCAGAGCTTTTATTCCATTCAGCTTTTGCTTTATGTGCTGCATCGAGAGCAAGTTCAATGTCTTCAACTGAAGAACGAGGGATCTTTGTAAACACTTTGCCATCGACAGGTGAAACATTATCGAAGTATTCTCCTCTTACAGGAGCTACCCATTGACCGCCAATAAAGTTCTCATATTGAGATTTAAATTGGACTTTTGAACCAGGTTGGTTAGGATCGATGTAACGCATATATAAATTCCTTTGCTTATAATTGATTTAACGATCTACAGCTTTGGTATAAGGTACTTTTGTACGTTATTTCTTTAGGATATAAGTGCGAAGGTTGGAGAAAGGTTGGAAACCATGATCAAGTGTGAGGGATACACAAATGTTTACAAAACAAGAGTTATTGCAACATCGTTCGTCCGTTGATCAGCTAAAAAAACAAAGTAGTCTGTCGCCACAAAATGCTGAAAAACTTGGTCAAAGTATTGCGAGTTCATGGCAGCGATCTGTTTCGTCCTCGATTCCTAAAGAACGCTTAGCTGCACCACTATTAAGTCAAAATAAAAAGAACAAAAGCAGTTTGGACCTAGCACTTGAAACCTGTTCCGATGAACTAAGTCATATTGCAGAACAATCCTCAATGGTTATCGCGGTAGGTGACGTTGGAAGTACGATTATTTGGACTGCTTCTAGTAATCAAATGCAAAGTGCAGCTGAAAAAGTGCATTTTATTGCAGGTGGGCAGTGGGCTGAAGATATGGTCGGAACCAATGCTCTAGCACTTTCTTTAAAAACTCAACAATCAAGTTGTGTGTTCTCAAATGAACATTACATGGAGTCTATTCATGATTGGGTGTGCTATGCAGCACCAATTTTAGACCCGTATTCAAAACAGGTATTAGGTGTCGTTGATTTA
This sequence comes from Acinetobacter junii CIP 64.5, assembly GCF_000368765.1. Taxonomy (GTDB): domain Bacteria; phylum Pseudomonadota; class Gammaproteobacteria; order Pseudomonadales; family Moraxellaceae; genus Acinetobacter; species Acinetobacter junii. The sequence continues at coordinate 278,644 of NZ_KB849655.1, read as the reverse complement.
TCTACGACATGGAAAAAACACAATACACTCGGTGTATTAGCTGCTGAACGATGTGCATCTATTATTCAAACTGCTTTAATCGAACAACAGCGCCAACGTTTATATATTCGTGCCTTTGCCACGCCTCAAATTATTTTTAACCATAAATCATTGGTATTAACTCCAAGACAGGTCGAGATATTAGTCATTTTAGCCTTATGTCCAAATGGCTTGAATTTAGAAAATTTACATCAAGCATTATATGGTGAGCGTAAGGTGAGTATCGGTACGCTCAAAGCAGAAATGTCTCAACTACGGGATATTTTAGGTGGTATGTTGGGTTCTCGCCCATATCGTCTACTGGCTGATGTTGAAGCTGATTTTCTGTCAGCAGAGCAGGCTTTAGATGCAGGTTATGTCGCGTCTGCACTTCAATTATATAAAGGTGTTTTCCTCGCTAAAACTGAAAGTCCATTTTTATGTGCATGGCGTGATTGTCTTGAGTCTCGTTTAAGTGATGCGATTTTCAAAACTAAAGAAACAGACCTACTCCTTAAACATGTGGCCCATTTCCCAGAAGCAATCGATGCTGTAGAACGTCTAATGGAATTGTTCCCGAGCGAACATCCTGCACGTTTATCTTTGAGTAAGTTTAAAGACGTATATTGATTGAATATTTGAGATTAGAATTATCTAGCGTTAATTAAAAAATGAAATTTGCTTTGCCTGAAAAAGAACTCGATATTCTGTAGAAAGATCAAAAAATTAAATAAATCATTGTTTACTTTGAATTTTAATTTATATAAAAAAAGTGGGAATATAACCATTTTAATATTCCCACAAAAAAGTAAGCCAAGTCTCGGAGTTCTGGCTTACTTTTGAGAGGAAAGCTTTATAAAGCAGCTTTAAAAATTTCTACAACTTGAGCATGTGTTGCTTTACGTGGGTTGGTCAGCATACATGCATCTTTTTGAGCATTTTCAGCCATTATTGCCAAGTCCTCAGTTTTTACACCAAGTTCGGTTAATCCTGATGGGATGCCAATTGATGATGAGAGTTCACGAATTGCATCAATTGCGGCAAATGCAGCTTCTGTTTCAGTGAAACCTTCAACATTAACGCCCATTAATTCTGCAATTTTTGCATAACGATCTTGGCAAGCGATTAAATTAAATTCGCAAACATGTGGTAAAAGCACCGCATTACATACGCCATGAGGAAGATTGTAGAACCCACCAAGCTGATGTGCCATTGCATGGACATAACCTAGAGATGCATTATTAAATGCCATACCCGCTAGATATTGTGCATAGCTCATTGCATCGCGTGCTTCGATATTTTCACCATTGGCTACAGCAGGGCGTAACCATTGACTGATCATAGTAATGGCTTTCTCAGCACAGGCATCTGTAATTGGATTTGCAGCAGTAGAGACATAAGCTTCGACGGCATGAGTTAATGCATCCATTCCTGTAGCTGCCGTTAAACCTGCAGGTTTTGCAACCATAAGCTTAGGGTCATCAATTGCAATCAGAGGTGTACAACGCCAGTCTACTATTGCCATTTTGACATGAGTATCCGTGTTGGTAATGATGCAGAAACGCGTCATTTCTGAGGCTGTACCTGCTGTAGTATTGATTGCAATCAAGGGAGTCATCGGAACTGTACTTTTATCAATTCCTTCATAATCACGAATATGTCCGCCGCCAGCAGTTACAAGACCAATCCCTTTTGCACAATCGTGTGATGAACCACCACCTAATGAAACGATAAAATCACATCCATTGTCGTTGTAGGCTTTAACACCGTTGTGAACATTAATATCTGTTGGGTTAGGCTCTGCACCTGGAAAGATGTGGCTATCTACACCAGCTTCTTTCAAATATCCTGAAATAGTATCTGCTACACCAAATTTAAATAGACCTTCGTCTGTAACGATTAATGCTTTTTTTGCACCGAGATTTTGTGCTTTCGTCCCAATCTCTTTTGCACAGCCTGGACCAAAGAGAGAAACGCAAGGGATATAAAAACCGTTTGTTTGATCTGCAATATTTTTAAAAGCCATGGAGTGATTCCTTCTTCCATTTTCCATTGTTTGTTATTCAGGTGATTTACACCTAGAACTTAGTATGGAGTGCTTAAAAAAATTTCCTACCTACCAAATACCTACCAAAATATTGTTTTAAAAATAAAAGGGATACGCTACATAAAGTTGAGTATCCCTATACAAAGTTTAAGTCTTTAGAATTTATGAGTGTAGTTTACAAACATGCGATCCTCACCAAAATCATTTCCATGCTTCACATCATAATCAATTCGAATATATTGCAATGCCAAACCTTTGAGATAGGGCTGTTGAAAAGCATAGTTCAAGATAATATTAGACTCACTTTCATGATTTTTTTTACCATCAGCCATTTCAAAATCCTCACCATAAACATATTTTACGGCTGCATTAAAACCGGGGATATAATCTTTAAAATTATAACCATAAATAAAATGATATGATTTCTCATTTTTTTTAAAAAAACCTGTAGCATTCCAATTAATGAAATATGTTTCAGGAAGAAAACCATCTGGTAATGGGTAGGCAGATTCACCAATAATTTGCTGATAGCCTAAACCGAAAGTATGATTATTTACTTTCAATGTTTCTAATAAACCAATATTTTGTGCATCAATATTAAAATTATTTCCATCTTCTTGAGCATTAAAATATTTAAATTTTGAATTAAGTACATAATTTTTTCCTTTCAAATTATGCTCTAAACCCAAATAATGTTTATTGTATAAATCCTCCATATTGCCATAATAATATTCTCCCTTTAAATCAGGGGAGAACTGATAACGTAAATCAATATAATTTAAGCCATCCGAGTATTCTGTCTTTCCATTTGAAGTAAAAGAGAATTTACGAAAATCTTCTTCATTACGAGGGGATACTTTTTCAACATGACCTATTTCTGCGTAAAGTTGATCAGTTAATTGTGACTTAAGGTTTGCACCCCAATAAGATGTTAAGAGCTGACGACTGGTATCTACGGCAGTAACAGGTAAGTCTAACCAAAGCTCACCAACACTCAACAAGGTTTGGTCATAACCTAATTTTAAAGTGGCGCCATGTTTTAAATAATCGGAAGCTTGTGATTGAGTCGCTTTATCAAATGGTAATACCGTATCAGCCACATGTTTATCTGAACTTAATCTAACAGCATATTGAACGGAAGCATCCACACCGATTGTAAAAGGTTTTTCGGCAATACTTAATGGTGTCTCAAGCATTCGTGAGTTATAAAACAAAGAGGCAGCTTGAGACCAACTTCCAGTATCCTTCAGTGCTTCATTCTCAAAATTACGATTGATGTAGGCATTTTTTAAGGTAAATTTCCATTCTTCTTTAGCGCTTACATTATCAGCCCAAAGTGAAGTTGAAACTAATCCACCTAGGAGTGAAATAGAAGACAAAATAAGCTTATTACATTTAAATGTATGCATTTTTTAATTTCCATTTTGAGTTGAGTTGCGCCAATCCTCGGCGCAACATTACTTATTGTTGGTTGACTGAAGCTTGTGTTTGAAGAGTTGATTTTGAACTTTCAGGTACATTGACCGAGACTTTTAGATTGACAAGGAAGATCGCAAATGCAGCAATCACACCTGGAATTGCGATTGCTAAGAAGTTCATTTGATGAGGTAGTTCAAAAGTGAGTAATGCACCTGTAAGTACAGGCCCAATGATTGCACCTATACGACCGATACCTGATGCCCAGCCCATACCTGTTGAGCGAACAGTAGTTGGATAAAATTGTGCGACGAAAGTATATAGAAGAATTTGTGAACCAATCGTTGCTGCACCTGCTAAAGCAATTAAGCTATAGAGAACAATTTGAGGACTGTTGAATCCCAATAGTATTAAGGCAGCAGCTCCGATTACAAACATTGAGGTAATGACTGGTTTTAAATGGAATCGATCTGCTAAAGCACCGCCTCCAATTGCACCAACCATACCACCAATGTTCAATGCAAATAAGAACAGCATACTTGCGCCTAAAGAATATCCTGCTTGCAACATCAATTTAGGTAACCAACTTCCCAATGCGTACACCATTAATAGGCACATAAAGAAAGCGATCCAAAACATGAATGTACTAAATGCACGACCATCTTGGAAAAGGGCTTTTACTGGTGCTTCATGATGAATATTTTCATTGAAAACCAATTGAGTATTTTGATGAATGTCTCGTGTAGGTAACAGCTTATTGATGATCTGTTTAGCTTGTTCTTCCTTTCCAGATTTGATCAGAAATGCCAATGACTCAGGTAGGAATTTCCAAATGATAGGCAACATTAACAATGGAATCCCTGCAATCAGGAACATGATTTGCCATCCCATATCTTTGACTAACCAAGCACCTAATAATGCTGAAGTCATACCGCCAATAGCATAGCCACTAAACATAATTGCGACTAAAGTACTTCGAATTTTTTTAGGTGCATATTCCGTCATTAATGCAACAACGTTTGGCATTACGCCGCCTATACCTAATCCTGCTATGAATCTTAAAATTGCAAATTCAACGGGATTGGTTGCAAAAGCCCCTAGAAATGTAAAACCACTAAATAAAGTGACACAGATCATGATGGTTTTCTTTCTTCCTAAACGATCTGATAATGTACCGAATATCATTGCACCAAACATCATTCCAAATAGGGCAGCACTTGCTAATAATCCTGCTTGAACAGCCGTTAATGACCATTGCTGCATTAATAATGGTAATGCAACACCGTAAATAACCAAATCATAGCCGTCGAAAATAATAATTAGTAAACACCAAACTAAAACCTTCCAATGAAATAAACTAAATTTGGCATTATCAATTGTTTCATTGATATTTACTTTTTCCATATACATCCTTCACCTCCAATTTGTGAAGCTTTGTTTTATTAATGTTTAAACTATTTTGTTATGGAGATTCAGTCAAAAACTAAATTGATATATCTTTATGTCTTTAAGGTATTGAATTTATTATTTTCTATCTAAATTTTTGACGACAAAAAGCAGAGTATTTTTATACTCTGCTTTTTTATAACAATAGGTATATTAAATAAATTGATTTATATACTGATTAAACACAACAGGCGCTTCAACGTTTGAAATATGCGAAGCATTAATTTCAACCAACTGAGCCTTTGGTATGTGTTGCAACATCCATTCAGCATCTGTAACTGTGGTCACAGGATCATGAGTTCCTGCAATAATTAAAATAGGTATCGTGATTTGTTTTAGTTCATCACGAAGATCCGCTTTAGCCAAAGCCTCACAACAATTGGCATAGCCCAGTGCACTGCCAGCACTTAAGTCGTTACATAGGTGGCTAACAACTGAAGGATGACTTTGGAGAAAGGGATCGGTAAACCAACGAGATGCTGCGGTTGCAGCAATTGGTTCTAAACCTTGCTTTCGTACCAGTTCGGCACGATCTTGCCATGCTTGTTCCTGTCCAATCTTCGCTGCTGTATTGGCAACAATCACATGACTAAAACGCGATGGATAATGAATCGCTAACCATTGTCCAGTTAGTCCACCCATTGAAATTCCACAAAAGGCGGCTTTTTCAATCTTCAAATGATCTAGTAAAGCAATCACATCTTCACCTAACTGCTGCAAAGTGTAAGGACCAGTTGGAGTAGAAGATGAACCATGACCACGAGTGTCATAACAAATCACAAAAAAGCGATCTTTAAAAAAATTAAACTGCTGTTGCCACATCCCAAAATTCGTACCTAGGGAGTTGGAGAACACCAGAGCAGGGGCATTTGCATCACCAAAGGTCTGATAATGAATCATGACATCTGCGGATTGAAACATCGGCATTACTGTTCTCCTGTATCTAGATCAACACGCTGAATAATCAAAGCAATACCTTGACCCACACCGATACACATCGAACACAAAGCATATTGCCCCTTGATCTGTTCAAGTTGGTTCAGCGCTGTGGTCACTAATCTCGCACCCGATGCACCGAGTGGATGACCTAAAGCGATCGCACCACCATTCGGATTGATACGCGCATCATCATCTGCCAAACCTAAATCACGAGTCACCGCTAGAGCTTGAGCTGCAAAGGCTTCGTTTAACTCAATCACATCCATTTGTTCTAAAGTAAGATTGGCTTGGTTGAGTAACTTTTTGATTGCAGGCGCAGGGGCAAAACCCATAATGCGTGGTTCAACACCCACCGTAGTGGCGGCAATGATTTTGGCACGTGGCTTAAGTTGGTATTGAGCAACCGCATCATCTGAAGCGATCAATAGTGCTGCTGCACCATCGTTAATACCTGAAGCGTTACCCGCAGTCACTGTGCCATCTGCTTTCACCACACCTTTAAGTTTCGTTAATGCTTCAATCGTGGTGGATGCACGTGGGTGTTCATCGGTATCAATCACGACCACATCACCTTTACGTTGTGGGATCGTGACTGGAATGATTTCTTGTTTAAAAAAGCCTTTGGCTTGCGCTGCTGTAGTCCGTTGTTGGCTGTTTAGGGCAAACTGGTCTTGATCAATACGATTAATCTTAAATTGCTCTGCCACGTTTTCTGCAGTTTGTGGCATGGTGTCTACACCATACATTTCTTTGAGCTTTGGATTAATAAAACGCCAACCCATCGTGGTGTCTTCAATCTTTTGACTACGACCAAAAGCACTGTCCGATTTACCCATCACATAGGGTGCACGGCTCATGCTCTCGACACCACCCGCAATGATGAGATTTGCTTCACCTGCTTTAATCGCACGTGCAGCCATGGCAATCGCATCTAAAGATGAACCACATAAACGGTTTACTGTGGTTGCAGGGACTTGATAAGGCAAGCCTGCTAACAGCGCAGACATACGCCCCACATTACGGTTGTCTTCACCCGCTTGATTGGCACAGCCATAGATCACATCATCCACCTGTTGCCAATCGACCGTTGGATTACGTTGCATTAAGGCTTGAATCGGAACTGCACCAAGGTCATCAGCACGTACAGGGGCTAAACCACCTGCATAACGACCGAATGGGGTGCGAATCGCATCAATGATATAAGCGTTTTTCATAGTCTTACACTTCCATATATCAATCTGTTGTGACCACTGCCACAAATTATGGGTTCAGTCATACTTCCTTTGCGTAGGCAATGCCTCACTTTTGACAGGGCAAAAGTGACAAAACCCATTGTTGAACAGAGGAGGCTTCCTTGCCCCCCTGTCCAACGGGCGACATCAATGTCGCCTGTCACGATAGTTAAGTACGAGAAAAAATCTAAATATAAGTGAGTAAAAAACTGCATATAAATCATACCAATCAGTATTTCACGGTGGCGACATTGATGTCGCTTCGTTACTCAGCACAACACGGATGTTGTGTCTGAGTAACAAAGGATTTTTTTACTTTTTATCCTTGAAAAGTAAGGTGCTGCTTATACAAAAAGCTTTCGGTTTAACCCGTAATTAGTGGCTGGTAAACATTATTCCTGCGTTGCATCAATCAATTGAGCACCCGTCAACACCTGTAGTTCCTCAAAACTCAGACCATCTACTTTCTCAATCACTTTTAAACCTTCTGTGGTCACATCAATCACACACAGATCGGTATAGATACGATCAACACATTTCAGACCTGTTGCAGGATAAGACAGCTCTTCCACAATCTTAGGTTCACCTTGTTTGGTGATATGATCGGTGGTGATAAACACTTTCTTTGCACCTACAGCTAAATCCATTGCACCACCCACAGCAGGAATCGCATCGGCAGCACCTGTATGCCAATTGGCAAGGTCACCGTTGGCTGCAACTTGAAATGCACCGAGTACCGCAATATCCAGATGACCACCACGCATCATGGCAAAGGAATCACCATGATGGAAAAAGCATCCCCCAGTGAGCATGGTCACATATTCTTTGCCTGCATTAATCAGCTCAGGATCTTCTTCACCTTTGGCTGGTGGTGGGCCAAATGCCAATAAACCATTTTCAGAATGTAGAAAGACATCTTTATCGGCTGGTAAGTAATTTGAAATCTTGGTCGGTAAGCCAATACCTAAATTGACATAAGCACCATCAGGAATATCTTGTGCAACACGTTCTGCAATTTGATCACGGCTGAGTTTTTGATAGCTCATGTTATTCTCCTTATTGCGCAACAGGTGATGTTGCTTTAACAGCAACCACATGCTGGACAAAAATCCCTGGGGTAATAATGTGTTCAGGATCAAGCTGACCGAGTTCTACTACTTCAGAGACTTGAGCGATGGTGACATCTGCAGCCATGGCCATGATTGGTCCAAAGTTACGTGCCGACTTATTAAAAACTAAATTGCCCCAACGATCGCCTTTGTGAGCTTTGATTAAGGCAAAGTCAGCTTTAATGGGATATTCAAGAACGTAGTCTTTGCCATCGATATGACGGGTTTCTTTGCCTTCTGCCAATAATGTTCCGAAGCCAGTGGGTGTAAATACCGCCCCTAATCCCATCCCAGCAGCTTGGATACGGCAAGCGAGATTGCCTTGTGGGACGAGTTCTAATTCGATCTTGCCTGCATGGTAGAGTTCATCGAACACCCATGAATCAGACTGACGTGGGAAAGAGCAGATGATTTTACGGACTGCGTCTGTTTTTAGGAGTTTGGCAAGACCATAATCGCCATTGCCTGCATTGTTATTGACGATGACAAGGTCTTTAACCCCGAGTTCAATCAGAGCATCGATGAGTTCAGCAGGTTGTCCTGCGGTTCCAAAACCACCAATCATGATGGTTGAGCCATCTTGGATTTGGGAGAGTGCTTCAACCAGTGAAGCTTGTGATTTGTCGATCATAATAAATTCATCCTACAATCAAGTCTTGCTGATCTGTTTTTCAGAAGATGACTGGGTCATCACAGTATTTGGGTGGGTGTTAGGATTTAAAAGAATCTGGGCAATAACACCGATACAGATGCCCCAAAAAACTGAGCTAAGTCCAAGAAAGTGCATTCCTGAAACCGTTGCAAGAAATGTGATTAATGCTGCATCGCGCTGATGATCATCTTTCATCGCAATCATGACATTTGTCCCAATCGCCCCAAGCAGAGCTAATCCTGCTAAAGCTGCGATGAGTTCTTTGGGAAGAAGGCTGAAGAGCATGACAATACTGCCAGCAAATAAGCCACCTAAAATATAGAAAATACCGTTCGCAATACCTGCGATATAACGCTTCTCTTTGAGTTCATGAGCATCTTTACCCATACATAGAGCAGCAGTAATTGCAGCAAGTACAATCGTAATTCCACCTACACATGCGACTGCGAGTGAAGCGATGCTTGATGCTGTAATAATCGGTTTAGCAGGGGTGTCATAGCCACTCAGTTTCATAATTGCCATACCTGGCAAAAACTGTCCTGTCAGACTCACAAGAATTAAAGGTAAAGCCAAGTTTAATGTAGAGTGCCAAGTCCATTCTGGATAAATCAAATGAGGAATAGCAAAACTAAACTGCATTTCTACAGGATTCATTTTTCCTAAAACTAAGCTGAGTGAAACACCACACAACAAAACCCACAGCATGGTGTAACGAGGTGAATATCGTTTTGCTAATAAATAACAAAACAACATGCTGAAAACGATCAAAGGCATGGAATCCGTTGCTACAAATAATCCGAGCCCAAATTGAAATAAAATCCCTGCCATCATGCCTGCTGCGATTCCTTGAGGAATCCATTTCAGCAATTTGTCAAAATATCCTGTCGCTACAACTATAAAAATGACAATCGCTGAAGTGATATAAGCTGCAATAACTTCATTCAAAGAGATATTTGGAAACAGTGAAACCAATAATGCCGTACCAGGAGCTGACCATGCTGTGATGACAGGGGTTTTATAACGAATTGAAAGATAGATTCCAGCAACAGCAGCACCAATTGATATGCCCCAAATCCATGAAATCATCATTTCTGTTGAGATATTGGCTTTTTGTGCTGCTTGGAAAAAGATAATAAGCGGACCAGAATATGAAATCAGAACCGCTAAAAATCCTGCAATAGTTGCTGAAATAGACCAATCATTTTTTAAACTCGTCAACAGGTTAGTCATAGCGCCTCCTTGCAAGATTTCCTGCTGTTTAGATCAGAATTAACCCTGATCACCACCACCAACTGCAATTACACTGCCAGTCATATAAGACGACTCTTCAGATGCTAGAAAAAGAATGGCATTTACCTGTTCACCGATAGTTCCATATCGTCCCATCAGACTTCTTTCTTTGGTTTGATCTACAACCTGTTGCATCCAAACTTTTTCATCTTCGCTAAGTGGAGTTGAATTACGAGGTACTTTACGTGGTGGAGCGTCTGTTCCACCCGTAGCAATCGCATTCACTCTGATGCCATTTTTGGCATGCTCAAAAGCCAACGATGCGGTAAGTGCATTTACACCACCTTTAGCTGCCGAATATGGAATGCGATTGATACCACGGGTAGCGATAGACGATACGTTGACGATGACCCCATATTGATGCTTCAACATTTCAGGTAGAGCTGCACGACAACACCATAAAGTTGGAAACAGAGAACGATTGATTTCCTTGATAATTTGCTCTTCGCTAAATTCATCAAAGGGTTTCATCCAGATCGCACCGCCAACATTATTGATGAGTACATCTACACGTCCAAACTCCTGAATCGCTTTGTGTACAACAGCTTGGGCACCATCATAGCGCTCTAAATCAGCTTGTACTGTGATTGCATGACCACCTGTGCTACGGATTTCTGAAGCAACTTCATCGACCAACTCTGAACGATCGGCTAAAACCACATATCCATTTTCAGCGGCTACCCGAATTGCAACGCTACGTCCAATCCCTTGAGCAGCACCCGTTACGATGACGATTTTGTTCTTAAATCTATCTTGAAATATCATGCTGATCTCCGATTTGATTAATTTGCAGAAAATTTTTCAAATAAGAAATTGGCAGGTTTAATTCCTTCTTGATCTAACCAACTACGAACAGCTTCAACCATTGGTACTGGCCCACAGAGGTATACGTCAACATCCCCATTGTTAAGCCAATCATTTTCAATATGACCTGTTACATAGCCTTTGCGCTCATGTTGACTTTCAGGATGTGCAACAACCGTTCGATATTCAAACCAAGGATACTTACTTTGCAATTCATCTAACTTTTCTATTGCGACAAGATCAAAGTCATTTGTCACACCGAAAACTAAACGAATAGGGTGATCTGAACCCTTTTCTTCAAGTACTTGAAGCATTGACATAAATGGGGCAATACCAGTTCCACCTGCGAGCATCAAAACGGGTCTAGTGACATGACGTAAGTAGAAGCTTCCAAATGGACCTGTGAAGTGCATTTTGTCACCAGCTTTTGCATTCTTACTCAAAAATTCGCTCATCTGACCATTTGGAACATTACGCACCACAAAACCCGTTAAACGATTGCCTGGTTTTGAACTAAATGAATATGAACGTGTTTCAGATGTTCCTGGAATACCAACATTTACATATTGACCAGCTAAGAAGTGAATTTCAGGTTGACCATCATCTAGTTGAATATCAAATGTAATTGTTGAGTCAGATAGGTTTTCGACACGTGATAAAGTGCCTTGAAAGCTATGAATTTCTGTCTTACAAACATCAGATGATGCTTGAATTTGGAAAACTGCATCCGAAGTAGGACGACACTGGCAAGCAAGTATGTAGCCTTGTTCAGCCTCTTCTGGTGTTAAAGCATCTTCGATATAAGTTTCTTCTGGCATGTTATAACTACCAGATTCACAGAATGCACGACACGTACCACATGCACCATCTCGGCAATCCAAAGGGATATTGATCTTCTGACGATAGGCTGCGTCAGATAAAGTTTCACCTTGTGCAACTGTAATAAAACGGGTCACACCATCTTCAAATTGAAGTGCTACATTATGGTTAGACATGGCAATCATCCTATTTAAAAATTTTGATCTCGCTTACCCAACCAAAATTCCATTTGGCTGGGCTTGCTGGTTAGAGATGATAGATATCAATCACTTGATTGATATAATCGTTCTTTAACACCACATATTTGCTGATGATTTTTGGTTGTTCGTTAGAAAAATCGATCACATAACGAGACATACCAAAATAGCTGTAGTTGGTTTTGTAGCGAAAACTCAATGTGTTCCAATTAAACCGAACAGTGACTTTGTCTCCATCACGTCCGAGCACCTCAATATTGCTAATATTGTGGCTGGTCCGTGTATCTGGCATCGTTGCTGATGAACGTTCTGTTTTGATACGAAATACACGATCTTCTAAACCTTGACGGTTTGGGTAATAAATCAGTGATATTTCAGACTGTGGATCTTCCGTTAACTTATCGTCGTCATCCCATGCAGGCATCCAAAAAGAAGCCTCTGGTGAATAACAACTTAACCATTCATCCCATTGTTCATCGTCTAGAAAACGTGCTTCACGATATAGAAACTGAGCAATATTTTCTAAAGTTGCTTGAGTTGTTGTGTTCATTTGGCATCTTCCTAAATTTGGCTTTCAGCTAACTTTTTCTCAGTTGCGATAGCATTCTTCATCGACTTTAACCAATACTGATGTTGAGCTAGATATAAGCCTTCATCTTCAGTTTTGATGCCACTTAATTTAGGTTTTAAACCAATTTCATTTGCTGCATCATCGGGTCCATGTATCCAATGTTTTGAACCACGGCACATATCATTCCATTCCAGCTCTAAGCCTGCATAACCTGCTTGGCATGCGCGGAACTCTTCCAAATCATCAGGTGTCGCCATTCCAGAAGCATTAAAAAAATCTTCATATTGACGAATACGACGAGCACGCGCTTCAGGCTCTTCACCAACTGGTGCGATACAGTAAATGGTCACTTCGGTCTTATTTACACTCAGTGGCCGAAGCACACGAATCTGTGAACCGAACTGATCCATCAAATAAACATTTGGGTAAAGACATAAATTGCGCGAACGCTCAATCATCCATTTAGACATTGCAGCACCAAATTTCTCGGTGTATTCATCTGCTTTTGGATAGTTTGGACGATCTTCTGGATTTGCCCACTGAGTCCACAACAACATATGACCATGTTCGAAACCATATGATCCACCGCCTTGTTTACCCCAAGAACCAGCGCTCATTGCACGGATGTTGTCTCCAGCTTCAGTTTCTTTACGATGTTGTGTAGTAGCTGCATAGTTCCAATGCACGGCAGATACGTGATAACCATCAGCACCATTTTCAGCGGTGAGCTTCCAGTTACCTTCATAGGTATAGGTTGAAGAGCCGCGTAATACTTCTAAACCTTGTTCTGACTGACCAACGATCATGTCAATAATCTTGGTTGTTTCCCCAAGAAACTCTTTCAAAGAGGGAACATCAGGATTCAAACTACCGAATAAGAAACCTTTATAACTTTCAAACTTCGCAACTTTCTTTAAATCGTGTGAGCCATCTTGGTTAAAACAGTCAGAATAACCCGCATCGGTAGGATCTTTAACTTTGAGCAATTTACCTGAGTTGTTAAATGTCCAACCATGGAAAGGGCATGTATAAGTCGCTTTATTGCCGCGTTTATGACGACAGAGTTGTGCACCACGATGTGAACAAGCATTAATCATGGCATTTAATTCGCCATTACGATTGCGAGCAATAATGATTGGTTGACGACCAATATAAGTCGTATAAAAGTCATTATTTTTTGGAATTTGACTTTCGTGAGCTAGGTAGACCCAATTGCCTTCAAAAATATATTTCATTTCAAGATCAAACATCGCTTGATCTGTGAATACTGAACGATGAAGTTTGTATTCACCTGTTTCTTCATTATCAACAAGCAATTCATCAATTCGATCAAGATGCGTCGTGTTGATTACTGGAATTTTTGGCATGTCCGTTCTCCGACTTTCCTAAGGAGGAAGCCCCGAGTTATTTGATTAAATTTCAATAACTCGGTTCCTAAATTACGCTTGCTTATGCAGATGCACGACGACGATCAACTTCAGTAGAAGGTGCAGAAGCCGCTTCTTTAACTAATTCGATGTTGAAAGTGATGTGTTTGAATGGTTTATCTAAACCACGACGTTGAATTTCAGCCTCATCAGTGACATCGACAGCAGTCGCTACAAGACCATCACGTGTTGCAAAAGCAAAGTCATCCCACAGGTACTTGTCGCCTTCGATATTGAACTGTGTGGTTAACTTACGGAAACCCGGTGCAGAAACAAAATAATGAACATGCGAAGGGCGGTTACCATGACGACCTAACTTATTCAGAACAAACTGAGTCGTTCCTTCAGGTGGGCAACCATAACCTACAGGCATGGTGGTCAAAGCCACATATTTACCGTTCACATCAGAAAGAATGGTGCGACGTAAATTGAAATCAGATTGAGACTTATCAAAGAAAGAATAGTTCCCCAAACTATTCGCATGCCACATTTCAACTTTGGCACCTTCGATGATATTGCCGTCTGTATCCGTCACTGTACCTTCGATAATTAAAGTATCGATTTTGTCTGATTCAGAACCATCATCCATACGCGCAAAACCTACAGACTCAGGTGCACCCGCAACATACAGTGGGCCTTCAATCGTACGTGGCGTACCACCAGAAACACCTGCTTTGGCATCGGCTTCATCAGCACGCAAATCTAAATAATGCTCTAGACCTAAGCCCGCAGCGAGTAAGCCCAATTCATTGGCTTGAGCTGCATCTGTAAAATATTCTAGACCTTTCCACACTTCTGAAGCTTGGATATCCAAATCCTCAATTGCTTGGAATAAATCTCCCAATAAACGTACCACGATGCTTTGAACACGTTGATCGACTGCACCTGTAGCAGTATCAACATTCATTTTTTTCACTAATGCATCAATATCCTGACGATTCATATGATTTCTCCTTAACTATGCATCTCGCGTAGGTGGTGGGGAAACGGAGAGTCATTCAATCCGTTATGCCGTACCACTGTCCTTATCTCTACGACACTCTGAGCATGTGATGACGCTGTCGAGTGACGATGGGGTGTTGTGAATTAACGATCATCCTCACGGATCGAAGAGGGATGACGATTCAATGCCATCACTTCAATGTCCATGTAGGGGTACAAGGGCAAGCCCTGTAAAATGTTGTGTAGCTCTTCGTTGCTTTCGACATCAAAAATACTGATGTTTGAATACTGTCCTGTAATCCGCCAAATATGACGCCACTTACCTTGACGCTGTAGATCTTGCGAATAAGCTTTCTCAACCGCTTTAATCTGATTGGCTTGTTCAGCAGGCATCTCCACAGGAAGATGCACATCCATACGAACCTGAAATAACATGTGCTTTCTCCCTTAAGCCTTACGACGCAACTGCTCGATTTTGTCTTCGTCAATATCGATGCCTAGACCTGCAGTATTTGGCACCACCAATTCAAAATTTTCATAACGCAATGGTGTTTTTAAAATGTCTTGAGTCAGTAAGAGAGGACCAAATAACTCTGTACCAAAGGCAAGGCTGTCAAAAGTACTAAAGGCATGTGCCGAAGCGATGCTGCCGATCGGACCTTCCAACATAGTGCCGCCATACAGATCAATTCCCGCCAACTTAGCGATTTTGGCTACTTCACAAGCCTCAATCAGACCACCTGATTGCTCAACTTTCACAGCAAAAACATCTGCCGCATGCTGTTTCGCTAAACGATAAGCACTGTCAGGACCTGTCAAAGCTTCATCTGCCATGATGGCCACATCAAAACGCTGCGTTAGGCGAGCCAACACTTGAGTTTGTTCAATCGCACAAGGCTGTTCGATCAAATCAATGCCGCCATCCTGCAACTGTTGAATACCTTGGATACATTCCAATTCTGACCAAGCACGATTTACATCAACACGAATACTGATTTCAGGTCCTAAAGCTTTTTTGATGGCAATCACATGATCAACATCATGTTGCACAGGATTGGAACCGATTTTTAACTTGAAAATATTGTGGCGTTTGAGTTCAATCATTTTTTTTGCTTCAGCGATGTCTTTTTCAGTATCACCTGAAGCCAAAGTCCAAAGCACAGGGAGACGATCACGTAGACGACCACCCAATACTTCGCTTAGTGGCAAATTGAGTTGTTTCGCTTGAATATCCAAGAGCGCAGTTTGAATGGCACATTTTGCAAAGCGATTGCCATTGATACTTTTACGAATCAATTTGAGTGTTTGAGCCACATTTATTGAAGATTTGATCGACAATAAGAGCGGGGCAAAATAAGTATCGATATTTGCTTTGACACTTTCAGGGCTTTCTTCACCATAATTAAGTCCACCAATCGTGGTCGCTTCACCCCAACCCACAAGACCATCCGTTGTTGTGATTTTGACCAATACCAAGGTTTGGGTTTGCATGGTCGTCACAGATAGCTTATGTGGACGTATCGTTGGGATATCGACTAATATGGTTTCGATTGTTTTGTACATTTCACACCATCACTGGTTCTTTATGCTCTTCCTATACCTTAAAAGAATGATTAAACTGTGTCTAAGACTGAATATGTATTTTTTTATACCTATTAGGTATGGAGATAAGGAATGGAACTCAGATATTTACGTTATTTTGTCGCAGTGGTGGAAGAGCAAAGCTTTACCAAAGCAGCAGAACGGCTGTTCATCGCACAGCCACCTTTAAGTCGGCAAATTCAAAACCTTGAAAATGAACTAGGTGTGCAGCTTTTTGAACGAGGAAGTAGACCACTTCAAACCACAACCGCAGGTCAATTTTTGTACCAACATGCCTTAAAACTTTTGTCTAATGCGGAAGAGGTTAAGAGTATGACGAAGCGAATTGGTTTGATTGAGCGAACCTTAACCATTGGTTTTGTAGGTTCATTATTATTTGGTTTATTACCTAGAATTATTTATCTCTACCGCCAACAACACCCACATTTAAATATTCAGTTGATAGAACTCAGTACCAATGAACAACTTCAATCACTCAAAGAAGGGCGAATAGATGTTGGTTTTGGTCGGTTGAGAATCAGCGATCCTGCTGTAAAAAAGAGTACTTTTGCGCAAAGAAAGACTAGTTGTTGCAGCCCATTCAAGTCATCCAATTGCTCAACGCGTCGAGGGAGTGCATTTAGCAGATTTGGTTGATGAAAAATTATTTGTTTATCCCAATACACCAAAACCTAATTTTTCAAGCCAACTTTTAAATATTTTTGCTGAGCATAGTTTGGTGCCGAAAAATGTCCGTGAATTACGAGAAATTCAATTGGCTTTAGGTTTGGTGGCTGCAGGAGAAGGCTTATGTGTCATTCCTGCTAGTGCCGATACCATTCGATTCCCACATTTACTTTATATTCCAATCCTAGATAGTGGTGCAGTCAGTCCGATTTTTATTACAGCAAGAGCCATGGATAACAGTGAAGATATCCAGTCTTTATACGATACGATTTATCAGGTTTATGATTTAGAAGGGATAGAATACAAGAGAACGACTTTTCAATGGGGTCAAACAGTATAGCCGTATATTTAAAGATACTTACTTGTGGTAAAGTGTCTTTATTTGAGTTATAAATAATGAATCTATTTCATATGGATAGATTCATATAAATCATTTGGTTGTAATCAAACGATCTAGTAACTTCAAAATAATTATAAATATGATAGGCCACTTCAAGTTAAATAAAACTTGAGAAAAGGATTTTAGAGAGATTATAAAAATGAACCAATTAAACTTCCCAATTCTTGATGCCCATATTCATCAGTGGAATCCATACACTACGCCACACTCAGCAGCGAGATTGGTCAAGGCATTTGGTAAATATCCTAAATTGATGGACAAAATTGTACGCGTTGTTAAACCTAAAGACTTAATCGAAACTTTAGGCATCACTCAATATGCTTTATCACCATATCTACCTTTTGATTATCGAGTTGATAGTGCAGGATGTTCGATTGATAGTGTTATTCATGTTGAGGCGAATTGGCATCACCAAAAAAACTTTGGTGTGGTTGAAGAAACAAAATGGATTCATCATTTACCTTTTAATCAGCAACAACTAAAACTTGCGGGTATCGTGGCTACAGCAGATCCAAGAAATAAAAGATTTTTGGATATTCTCAAAGCTCATCAAGATGCCAGTCCACATTTTTGTGGTATTCGTAAAATGGCAGCATGGTATCCAGATGATGGTATTCATCGCTGGTGTGATCAGCCACATTTATACACCCAGAAAAAATTCCTGAAGGGCTTTGAGCATCTAGCAAAGATGAATTTGTCATTCGATGCTTGGGGATATTCCACTCAAATTAAAGAAATCAAATCACTCGCACAAAATTTCCCTGATACAAAGATCATGGTAGATCATCTTGCAACACCAGTCGGATTATTTGGAAAAGTCGGAAAAAGAACGGGGCGAACACCAACTGAGCGTGAGCTTATATTTGCAAAATGGAAAGAGGATATTTCAGAACTAGCTGAACAAAAAAATGTTTATACCAAAATTTCAGGATTAATGATGCCAGTACTGGGACATCAATTTTATAAACAACAAATAACGGCGAATGTACTGCAAATACAAGATTTACTTTCACCACTCATTGAACATGCGATTCAGAGTTTTGGTACCCAACGCATTGTATTTGCATCCAACTTTCCAATGGATAAACCCAACACCACCTTAAAAGATCTCATTCAAGCGTATATTGAAATGACAGCACCACTAGGTGAAGAGGCGCAGCGAGCAATTTTTAGAAGTAATGCGGAAACCTTTTATCAAATAAATAAACATTAGTTGTCATTGGAATTCCAATGTATTTGTTTTGACCAAATCCAATAAATAATTTGCAAAGTTCAATAAAATTACTCAATTTCAGCGCATAATTCTGTAAAATTAGCCGTCCTTATTAGCATTCCTGATTTAAAAGTGATTTTAAATGAAGTAATGCTAATTAATCCTTTCTAAGTCAGTCTCTTATCTTCGATTTGGCTTATTTATTCATTTTTAAACTTATATTTCTTGCAATAGAACTATAAGCATATTTTAGGTGCCAGCATGGAAATCAAGGTAAATTACCTCGACAACCTTCGACAAGAAGCCAAATTCGATGACTTCACAGTAATTGCAGATCAACCGATCCGATATAAAGGGGATGGTTCTGCACCTGGTCCATTTGACTATTTCTTGGCATCATCAGCACTTTGTGCAGCATATTTTGTGAAAGTCTATTGCGCTGCACGTGATATCCCAACGGACAACATTCGATTATCTCAAAACAATATTGTTGATCCAGAAAACCGCTATAAACAGATTTTTAAAATTCAGGTTGAACTTCCAGCTGATATTTCTGAAAAAGATCGTCAGGGGATTTTACGTTCAATTGACCGTTGTACCGTAAAGAAAGTTATTCAAACGGGCCCTGAATTTGTCATCGAAGAAGTAGAAAGTATCGATGCAGATGCTCAAGCTTTATTGATGCCAAATCTTGCATCTGAAAGTACTACTTATATTCAAGGCAAAGATTTACCTTTAGAAGAAACCATTGCCAATATGTCAGCAATCTTGGCTGGTCTAGGCATGAAAATTGAAATTGCATCATGGCGTAATATCGTACCAAATGTTTGGTCACTGCATATTCGTGATGCACAGTCGCCTATGTGTTTTACCAATGGTAAAGGCTCAACCAAAGAAAGCGCATTAGCATCTGCATTAGGCGAGTTTATTGAGCGTCTTAATTGTAATTTCTTCTATAACGATCAATTTTGGGGCGAAGAAATTGCAAACGCAGAGTTTGTGCATTACCCAGATGAGAAATGGTTTAAACCAGGACCAAATGGTGAGCTACCAAAAGAAATCTTAGATGAATACTGTCTTGAGATTTACGATCCTGAAAAAGAGTTACTAGGTACGCATTTATACGATACTAACTCTGGGAATATTGAACGTGGTATTTGTTCACTGCCTTTTGTGCGCCAATCTGATGGCGAAACAGTTTACTTCCCATCAAACTTGATCGAAAACTTGTATCTGAGTAATGGTATGAGTGCAGGGAATACATTAGAAGAAGCTCAAGTTCAGTGCTTATCTGAAATTTTCGAACGTGCAGTAAAACGTGAAATTATCGAAGGTGAAATTGCACTACCTGATGTTCCTGAAGAAGTTTTGGCTAAGTATCCAAGTATTGTTGCAGGTATCCAAGGCTTAGAAGAACAAGGTTTTCCAGTATTGGTTAAAGACGCCTCTCTGGGCGGTCAATTCCCTGTGATGTGTGTCACTTTGATGAACCCACGCACAGGTGGTGTGTTTGCTTCATTTGGTGCGCATCCAAGTTTTGAAGTCGCTTTAGAGCGTAGTTTGACTGAGTTATTGCAGGGTCGTAGTTTTGAAGGTCTCAATGACTTACCTCAGCCAACCTTCCAAAGTGAAGCCGTGACTGAACCGAATAATTTTGTGGAACACTTTATTGATTCAAGTGGTTTGGTATCTTGGCGTTTCTTCAGCTCAAAATCTGATTATGATTTTGTAGAATGGGATTTCACCAATGAGGGTGAAAACTCGAATGCAGATGAGGCTGCTGAATTATTTGGCATTCTTGAAGAAATGGGCAAAGAAGTCTACATGGCTGTCTATGAACATTTAGGTGCTACAGCTTGTCGTATCCTCGTGCCAGATTATTCTGAGATTTATTTAGTTGAAGATTTGATTTGGGACAATACCAATAAAGCATTGGCATTCCGTGAAGATATTCTAAATATTCATCGTTTAGATGACACACGTCTTGAAGCACTGGTTGAACGTTTAGAAGAATGCGAACTTGATGACTATACTGAAATCACAACCTTAATCGGCATAGAGTTTGATGACAATACGGTTTGGGGACAATTGACACTACTGGAATTAAAACTTCTTATTTATATTGCTCTGAAGCAATTTGAAGAAGCTAAAGATTTAGTTGAGCAATTCCTCCAATACAACACCAACACTGTAGAACGTGGTTTGTTTTATCAATGTATGAACGTCGTGCTAGAAGTTATTCTTGATGACGAGATGGAATTGCAAGATTACGAAAAGAACTTCCGTCGTATGTTTGGTGATGAACGAATGGACGCTGTTATTGGTTCAGTAGAAGGTAGTGTTCGTTTTTATGGTTTAACGCCAACTAGTATGAAACTAGAAGGTTTGGATCGTCATTTACGTTTGATTGAAAGCTACAAAAAATTGCATGCGGCTCGTGCAAAAGCAGTCGGTTTAAATAAATAATTAACAGCATGAGTTTTTAAATTCATACTGAATACACTTGACTATCCACGATATAGGCGTTTTTAGTCAAGTGTATTTTTTTATTAAAATCAGAAAAATAAATTAAAATTATATTTTATTAGGACTTACGCACTATTATTTATAGATTCTCTGTGGTAGCAGATGATTTTTATCAAGAATAAAGTCATCAATGAAGTTTTTGATCATTGGTCTAAATAATTTCTTCTGCCAACGATATATATTTTCAAAGATCCGCTCAAACTGGTTCTTTTGTATCTCAACGTAGGCCATCAAGGCTGAAAAAATATGATTCAAAATCAGTTTAGATCGTCTTACTTGAA
>NZ_KB849655.1:1483-256637 GCF_000368765.1 Acinetobacter junii CIP 64.5 | reverse complement strand
CTCTAGAAAGCGATTTACACTATCATGCGAGATATTATAAGTCTCGGCAAGTTGTGTGCAGCTAATAGAGTTCGGTTCTGTCATGAGAAAGCCCATATAAATGGGTAGAGTACAAGTTGCTGTAGAAGCATGTTTAATTCGTCTGATCACAGATACTTTATAAAGTATTTTAGTACTTTTTTGAATCCGTCAATGCGTAAGTCCTATTTTATTATGAATAGAACTCATAATTTAAGATTATAAAAAATCATTTCATGCATATTTAGATTTTTTGTAGGCTATTGAAATCAAGGGAATAGAATTAGGTACGGAGCGACCAATGAGAACCTATATAAATAGCTTATCGGTTCTATAAGATTTCAACAGAGTTTCTGAACTGTTATGAAAAAATTAATTTTCAAAAAAAAGATATTACAACGCTAAAGAGTAGAACAATGAAACAGCTCGATTTTTCTATTATTGATCCGCACATACACCAATGGGCTCCTTACCATACTCCGCATTCAGCTACTTTATTGGTTAAGACATTGGGGAAATATCCATTGCTTATGGATAAGATTCTTCGCATAGTAAAACCAAAAGCGTTGTTGGACACTCTAGGGCATACGCAACATGTATTAAGCTCTTATTTACCGATACATTATCATCAAGATTTAGATGAGATACAGGTTAAAAGCGTTGTTCATGTCGAAGCCGATTGGCATCATCATAAAGGGTTTGGCGTTGTTGAAGAAACGAGATGGCTAAGCCAGTTAGATTTTTCAAAATATGATTTAAAGCTTGCTGCAATTGTTGCTACGGCAGATCCAAGTCACCGCAAATTCGTCGATATTTTAAAAGCTCATCGAGATGCAAGTCCTTTGTTTAGAGGAATTCGAAAGATGTCTTCTTGGCATGAAGATGACGGCATCTATCGCTGGTCTAAAACACCTCATTTATATCAGTCTAAAAAATTCTTAAAGGGATTTGAGCAACTCGCCAAAATGAATCTGTCTTTTGATGCTTGGGGCTATTCAACTCAATTAAATGAGATCACTGCCTTGGCCAAGCAGTTTCCAGAAACAAGGATCGTGGTAGATCATCTTGCAACACCTGTTAGTTTGTTTGGTGCAGTAGGGAAGAAGACAGGGAAAACGCTGCGCAACGTGATGCAATATTTCAGCAATGGCAAAACGACCTAAGTGCTTTAGCGAAGCAGCAGAATGTGCATGCAAAAATATCAGGGCTTATGATGCCAGTATTGGGACACACATTTTACAAAGAAAATCGGACGGCGACTGTAGATGAAATTATTCAATTATTAACCCCATTGATACAGCATGCGATTCGTGTTTTTGGTACAGATCGAATCATGTTCGCTTCAAACTATCCAATGGATAAACCTAATGCGCGTTTAACCGACTTAATACAGGCTTATATCAAAATGATTGAGCCTTATGGTTCTGAAGCTTTGCAAGCGATTTTTAGACAAAACGCAATCCATTTTTATCAATTAGACATCAACTAAACAAAGAGCTATGCTATGAAAAATTTTAATCAAAAAGTTGCCGCGATTACAGGTGCGGGTTCTGGAATCGGCCAACAACTCGCTATCTTATTGGCACAACAAGGTGCACATTTAGCCCTAAGTGATGTCAACGAGCAAGGCTTAGCTGAAACATTGGAACTTGTTAAATCCTATCCAGTTAAAGTCACGCTTAGCACCTTAAATGTGGTTGATCGCACTGCTGTAGAGGAATGGGCTGCGAATACCGCCCAAGAACATGGAAAAATTAACCTCATTTTTAATAATGCAGGCGTGGCATTGGCAAGCACGGTTGAAGGAATGAGTTATGAGGAAATGGAATGGGTATTTGATATTAATTTTTGGGGTGTTGTACATGGTACCAAAGCATTTTTACCCTATTTAAAACAAAGTGGTGAAGGGCATATTATCAATATTTCCAGTCTATTTGGCTTAACAGCACAACCTACGCAAAGTGCATACAATGCGACTAAATTTGCAGTACGTGGTTTTACCGAATCACTTCGTCAAGAGCTTGACTTACAAGCCAACGGTGTAAGTGCAACTTGTGTCCATCCAGGGGGGATTCGCACCAACATTGCGAATAGCGCACGCATGAGTGATAGTATTCGTGCCTTAGGATTGAATCCTGCAAAAGCCAGTAAAGCTTTTAACAAGGTACTTAAAACCCCACCTGAAGAAGCTGCAAAAGTAATTTTAAATGCGGTTAAAAAAGATCAGCGCCGAGTTTTAATTGGCAATGATGCCAAAATTTTAGATCTAATTCAGCGTGTAGCACCATCACATTATGCGCAAGCATTGAATTTGTTCACCAAAAAGAAAAAGTAAGATTTGAGTTCATCCTCTATTTGATTCACAAAGCTCTAAAGTAAAATGTAATTTAGGGCTTTGTGAATCAATAGTTTATGCTAAATATTGAATGTTAAATTCTCTATAAAACATTCCCAAAGCCAATATACCCATCATGACAGACAGCGTTGTTAATAAAATGGTTTGTACTTTTATATCACTGAGTACTTTCTTTAGATTCAACAAAAAAAAGACATAAAGACCACCAATGATGGCAAGCGTGAAGATGGTAATAGACACTAAAAACCAGCTTTGCTTTTGCAATGACTGCGCGCCGAAGATAGCAGGTACAATCGCAAGATAAAATGAAATGGTTTTAGGATTACTCAAAGTAATTAACAGCCCATCTTTATAGGAAAAAAGCGTGTTTTTGAGATTTTCAGGTGCTTCATTTTCCAAAAGATTACCTTTAAAAAACCAAAACTTATAAGCTAAGTAAAGCAGATACGAACTTGATAGTAGTATCAAATAAAAAACCAAATGTGGACTGAAATGATGAAGAGAAGAAAAAAGAAAAATTGAAATCAATAAAAAAGTGATATCTCCCGTGATGAGACCACATAGCATCATCAGTCCATTTTTATATCCCTGTACTAAAGTCTTAAACATAAGACCAGTCATGCCTGGTCCAGGGAGGATTGCGGCTAATCCTAAAGTTAAAACATAGGTCATTGTCTGTGTGAGATGTTCCATGTCAATTAAAACCCAATGAAATCGGATCTCTATTTTTTAATAAATACATAGGTAAATTTGATCTATATGTTCTAGCAAATATAAAAAATAGGATATAAATAACCCTATATTTAAATTTAATAGAAATTTTATGCCTAAATTAAAAATTGATAAAACTGATGCAAGAATTTTAGAGTTGTTGCAAAAAGACTCAAGAACCACAAATGCTGACTTATCAGAACAGTTAGGTCTTTCAACCTCGCCCTGTTGGCGAAGAGTCAAACATTTAGAAGACACCAAAGTCATCAAAGGATACGGCGTTTTACTTGATCGCAAAAAACTTGGCTTAGGTGTGATGGTGTTTGTCCGTGTATCGATTGATAGTCATAGTGAAAGAGAGGCAAAGAAATTTGAGGAAGAAGTCACTGCTTTAGATTATGTCGTTGCATGTTATAGCATTGGAGGCGATGCAGACTTTTTGTTGCAAGTCGTATCACCAGATCTCGATACCTATGCTGAATTTTCAATGACGACCATTCGAAGATTGCCCGGAATCAAAGAAATGCAAAGTATGTTTGTGCTGAAGGAAATAAAGCCCTTTTTATGTTTTCCAGTAAAGCCTCAGAAATAAACACTAGTGCACTGATTTTGATTGATCACAGTGCATAAAAATAAAAATGCCTTGTTTTGAGTCAAAAAAGTATGACGAAATCAAAAAAACGTATTACTAAACTGGCATGCCATTTGCTTTATTAGTTCCATCATAAAGTGATCTAGGGTTCCGATAGCCAACGGATAAAAGTTGACTATGACTGAGACCGAGAGTTCACGGTTCGCAAGAACTACACGGAGGGATAAAAGCCCGGGAGGTTGGACTTAAACCTTATAAGAGGTCATGCGAATGGGCGAATATCATAATAATCAGAGTCTTTGGACTGAAAAACTACCAGGTGGCCATCATTGGTCTGGACGAGTTCAGAAAGGGAGCGTTCTTCAGTTTAAAGCTCTGGCTTCAAACGCCAATGTTTCACTGTTTTGTGTGAATGCTGAAGATAAACTCGAACGTTACAACATGCCAGACACCTTAAAAGGACAACATACTGCATTTTTAACGACGGGCAATGTTTTATATTCAGATTTAGGGCGTGTCATGGCATCTATAGTTAAAGATGACCATGGTTGGAATGATACTTTCTGTGGGGCGAGTCGTCCTGAGCAAATCAGCAAACAATTTGGTCAACGTCGTTTTCAAGATGCACGAAATGAAATGTACCAAAACGGTGTCGATGGCTTATTGGTAGAGATGGCGAAATTTTCACTGTCACAAACTGATTTAAGTGCAACCGTAAACCTTTTCTCAAAAGTGAGTCCCAATGATCAAGGTGCTCTAAGCTATACCCAATCAGACAATACCAGCCAAATCATTGAATTACGTTTTGAAATGGATTGTCTGGTTTTCCTTTCTGCTGCTCCACATGGTTTAGATAACAGATCGCTCTATCAACCAAGCGATATTCAATTGTCTTTGTATAAAGCCAACTCTTTAGCCGACCATGATATTTGTCGTGATGCCTGTTCACAAAATCAACGTGCTTTTCAAAACAACGCACGTTACTACGCATTGAGTTCAGCATATTAAGCTATAGGAGAAGCATCATGACGGTTTTACATACTTTTGAAAAAGCTACATTAAGTGAAGTTTGTCCTGCGGGTGAAGCATGGATGTGCGAAGTCAAAAAAGGTCAATACTTTCGGATTATCGATTTAGAGGGCAACCAAGCTGTTGATACGTTGTTTATCTCAGCAGAAAATCCTGAAGAGCGTTATAGCGCTACAGATACGCTTGCCATGAATCAATATATCTATTTAGAAAAAGGCACACCTTTATACAGTAACTTTGGACGGTTAATTGCAGTCATTCATGATGATAACTGTGGTCGTCATGATACGTTAGGTGGCGCATGTTCTTGCGAAAGTAATACTGTGCGCTATGCACATGAAACTTATCCTATGCATAGTTGCCGTAACAACTTCATGTATGCCTTAGCTAAACATCCCATCGCGAAAAAGCACAATTTGAATGTGCGTCACATTGGTCCAAATATCAATTTCTTTATGAATGTTCCTGTTACATCTGATGGACATTTGAAATTTGATGATGGTATTTCTGCACCGGGTAAATTTGTCGAGATTAAAGCAGAAATGGATTTAATCGTACTGATCTCTAATTGCCCGCAACTGAATAATCCATGTAATGCCTATAACCCGACACCGATCCAATTAGTGATTCGTGATGGAGAGGAGGCTTAGTCTATGTTTAATAAAGTTTTAATTGCCAATCGTGGGGCGATTGCATGTCGTGTTATTCGAACACTAAAAAAATTAGGTGTCCAATCCATTGCTGTCTACTCTGAGGCAGACCGAGATTCATTGCATGTGACTTTAGCAGATGAAGCGATTTATATCGGTGATGCACCCGCGAGTCAGAGTTACCTCAATGTTGATAAAATTTTAGAAGTCGCCAAACAAACAGGTGCGAATGCCATTCATCCGGGTTACGGTTTTCTATCTGAAAATGCTGATTTTTGTGATTTGTGTGAATCACAAGGAATTGCATTTATCGGCCCAAACTCAGCTCAAATGCGTGCATTTGGCTTGAAACATACCGCTAGAGAGCTTGCAATCGAAGCAAATGTGCCACTATTGCCGGGTAGCCAACTTTTGGCTGATGAAGCAGAGGCATTGGTTGAAGCAGAGCGCATTGGTTATCCTGTGATGCTAAAAAGTACCGCAGGCGGTGGTGGTATCGGCATGCGCTTGGTATGGAATGCTGATGAACTAAAAGATGCTTTCGCAACAGTTTCTTATCTTGCGCAGGCAAACTTTAAAGATGCAGGACTGTATTTAGAAAAATTTGTACAGAATGCTCGCCATATCGAGGTGCAAATATTTGGTGATGGTCAAGGACAAGTTTTAGCGTTAGGTGAGCGAGATTGTTCTGTTCAACGTCGCAATCAAAAAGTTATTGAGGAAACCCCAGCACCACATTTAAATGATCAACAACGTTCATATATTCAGACTGTTGCAATTCAACTCATGCAATCCGTGAATTATCGTTCAGCGGGTACTGTTGAATTTGTGATGGATACGGACACGCAAGACTTTTACTTTTTGGAAGTAAATACCCGCCTACAAGTTGAACATGGTGTCACAGAACAAGTATACAGCGTGGATTTGGTAGAATGGATGGTCACACTTGCGAGTGGCGACTGGACAGCACCAACACAATCTTTGAAATCAGTAGGGCATTCGATACAAGTTCGTTTGTATGCAGAAGACCCGATCAAAAACTTCCAACCGAGTGCAGGTTTACTGACCTTTGTTGAATTTGATGATCAAGCACGTAATGAAACATGGGTAGAAACTGGCTCGACTGTTTCCTCATTTTACGATCCTATGATTGCTAAAATTATCGTCACGGCAAATGATCGCGATGCGGCTATTCAAGCAATGAATCATAGCTTAGCCAAAACTCAGGTGGCAGGTATCGAAACCAATCTTGAATATTTACAGAATATTATTGATTGTGAAGTGTTTAAAGCAGGTACTCAAACCACTCGTTTCCTCAATACTTTTGAGTGGAAAACTCAAAAAATCGAAGTATTGCAAGCTGGCATTCAAACTTCCATACAAGATGTTACTGGGCGTTTAGGTTACTGGGATGTGGGTGTACCACCGTCTGGAGCGATTGACCCTTTATCTTTAAACGTGGCAAACCAACTACTTGGCAATGCATCCAATAGTGCAGGTTTAGAATGTACATTGCATGGACCTACTTTAAAGTTTCACTGTGATAGCCAAATCGTGCTTGCAGGTGGTGACATGCCGTCAACCTTAGATGGTGTGCACATTCCAATGTGGCAAACGGTGAATGTCAAGAAAGGGCAAATCCTTAAATGCGGTAAAATCATCACAGGATGTAGAACTTATATTGGCATCAAAGGTGGTTTGAATGTTCCTGAATACTTGGGTTCACAAGCGACTTTTACCTTAGGTCAATTTGGTGGTCACGCAGGACGTAATTTGCTAATTGGTGATATGTTGCCAATCACTTCTTTTAGTTCAGACCAACAAACAAGTTTAAATGCAGAACTAGTCCCGACATTCTCAAACAGTTGGGAAATTGCAGTGATGTATGGTCCGCATGGTGCGCCTGATTTTTTCACCAAACAAGATATTGATGCCTTCTTTGAACATTCCTTCGAAGTACATTTCAATTCAAGCCGTACAGGAATTCGATTGATCGGACCAAAGCCAGAATGGGCGCGTGAAGATGGTGGTGAAGCAGGTTTACATCCTTCCAATATTCATGACAATGCCTACGCTATTGGAGCAATCGACTTTACTGGAGACATGCCAATCATTTTAGGTCCTGATGGTCCGAGTCTTGGTGGTTTTGTTTGCCCAGCGGTCGTTGTTCATTCTGAACTTTGGAAATTAGGTCAATTAAAAGCAGGAGACAAAGTCAAATTTGTTCCTATTCGATATGAACAAGCAGCCGAATTAAATCAAACCTATCATCATATGCTTAGTACTGAGCATCTTAATGATGTGCAATTTGGTCAAAGCTTTTATGCTGAGTTTGATAGCTTAAATGATGCTGTATTAGATCGTTTAGATGGTCAAGATCATACTCCAAATGTAGTGTATCGCCCCGCTGGTAATAACTACATGTTGGTTGAGTATGGTGAATTGGTTTTAGACCTGAATTTGAGATTCCGCATACATGCATTAATGCAGTGGGTTAAAGATCAAAACATCATAGGTATCATTGATCTAACACCGGGAATACGTTCACTTCAAATTCATTATGACTCACTCAAACTGGATCAACAGAATTTATTGAACCTACTCAAACAAGCAGAAACAGAATTGCCTGATGTGACTGAAATGCAAGTTCCTTCACGTACTGTCTATTTACCTTTGGCTTGGGAAGATTCACAAACGCAGTTGGCAACTGATCGTTATATGCAAACGGTGCGTCCTGATGCACCGTGGTGTCCAGACAATATCGAATTTATCCGTCGCATTAATGGTCTAAAAGATAAGCAAGCCGTAAAAGACGTGGTATATAACGCAAATTATTTGGTGATGGGCTTAGGTGATGTATATCTAGGTGCACCAGTTGCAACACCGCTTGATCCACGTCAACGACTCGTAACGACTAAATATAATCCTGCACGAACTTGGACACCTGAAAATGCTGTTGGAATCGGCGGTGCTTATATGTGTGTCTATGGAATGGAAGGACCGGGTGGCTATCAATTTGTGGGTAGAACGACTCAAATGTGGTCTCGCTATCGTAGAAATGCAGACTTTGAGCAAGGTAAACCGTGGTTATTGCGCTTCTTTGATCAGATTAAATTCTATGAAGTTTCTGAAACAGAACTCATGCAGATGCGTGAGGATTTTAAGGCAGGACGACTCAAACTCAGAATTGAGGAAGGTGTTTTAAACCTCAAAGAATATAATCAATTCTTATCAGACAATGCTGAAACCATTTCAAGTTTTAAAGCAACTCAACAAGCTAACTTTGATGCTGAACGTCGTCGTTGGCATGAGGCAGGTCTTGCAGAATATGTCTCAGAGAGTTTGGATGCTGTTGATGAGGGTGAAACCGTCATCATTCCTGATGGTGGTTGTGCAGTTGAATCACATATGCCGGGTTCGATTTGGAAAATTGAATGTCAATCTGGCGATATTGTCGAGGAAGGAGCAACGCTAGCAGTCATTGAAGCCATGAAAATTGAAATCCCGATTGTTGCGCCCGAACGCATGAAAGTTGAAAGCATTACGATCGAAAAAGGACAAACTGTTAAAACAGGGCAGGTGTTATTTACACTAGCGCCAGTGGCTTAATGAGATTGAAATAAAAAAGACCGCTTAAGCGGTCTTTTTAAATTTAAGAATTACATTTTTGAATGTGTTTATATTCGACGGCTTTTTTTCTTAAATGCTCTTGTTCCACACAAAATAAGAGTTGACCCAACCTGAGTAAAATATAGCCACACTTTGATGCATTCAGCGTAACTAAATGGTGCGAGTTGATACATTTTTTAGGCATTTTTAAGATTGGGAAATCAGCTTCATACTTGCTTTCAATACTTATGTAGCTTATTTATCTTACGTTTTGATCGAATGCAAACTATCTAATATTTTGGCATGCTTTCTGCTTTTATTTATATACAGCATAAATAGAGGAGAGCAACCAACTTGATCACTAAATCACAAACATCGGTTCATTCCAACATGTATAAAAAGAATAACCAGAACATGAGTAATAACAACGGAATAAACTGATGCCATACAGTACTTTAAACAAGCCCCACCTCAGCGTAGTGGGGCTTTTTTTATTATTTAATTTAACTTTATTCAACAAATCTCAATCACTAAAAATTGGCACATATCCTGCATTCTAAACAAGTAATACAAAAACTAATTTTAGTAATACCCTTGTAGGAGCTGCGATATGAGTGAAGTCAAAACTAACGCTGTAGAAAGACATCCTATTAAGAAATTTCTAGTCGAATTATTTAGTGCTAGGGCAGGTTTGTATATCAAACAAAATCACCAAGAACGCAAAATAAAGGTATGAGACTGTGGCCAAGCAAAAGTTAGCTCGAATCAGTATTACTGTGCCCGAAACCACATTGAATGCACTTGATCAAAAAATTGTAGATCAACATTACGAAAGTCGTTCACAAGCAATCTTGGACATGATCAATCGGCACTTAATCGATGATCTAGCTAAAAACGATGAGGTTATGGTTGGCACTTTGACATTGTTGTATGACGTGAGTTTAAAACCACTTCGAACACAACTTGTTGACCTTCAGCAACAACACTTAGCTCAGGTAATTAGTTCATTACATATT
This sequence comes from Acinetobacter junii CIP 64.5, assembly GCF_000368765.1. Classification (GTDB taxonomy): domain Bacteria; phylum Pseudomonadota; class Gammaproteobacteria; order Pseudomonadales; family Moraxellaceae; genus Acinetobacter; species Acinetobacter junii. Next base: position 246,656 of record NZ_KB849655.1, on the reverse strand, counting down.
CAATTGGATGATGACAAGGTTCTACAAGTCATGTTGATGCAAGGTGTCAGTAGTGATTTGAAAGCCATTACTCAGCAGTTCATTGCATTAAAAGGGGTAATTAAAGGGCATTTGGAATTGATGGATGCCGTCATGCCGCCAATTGCACAAAACACTTAGACACATAAGCATTCATAGTGACAAAAAGTTCTAAATATCAAAGCATAATAGGAGCAAGCATAAGATGATCAAAAAAACTCTGATTTCAGCATCTGTGCTGACAGCGATTTTTTTAGGGGGCTGTGACAACACAGCAAAACTACCAGAATCAAAGGCAAAAACTGAAGGCAGTACTAATAGTAAGCCAATTACAATTGGCTATAGTGATTGGCCAGGTTGGGTGGCATGGCAAGTTGCTATTGAAAAGGGATGGTTTAAAGAAGCGGGGGTAAATGTCGAATTCAAATGGTTCGATTATTCTGCATCAATCAATGCATTTTCTGCCAATCAGCTCGATGCTGTTTCTGTATCCAATGGTGATAACTTGGTGATCGCTTCAGGAGGCACCAAAGGCATCATGATTTTGGCAACTGATTATTCCGCAGGAAATGATGTCATTATTGCCAAAAGTGGAATTAATAATATTGCTGATTTGAAAGGTAAAAAAATTGCAGTTGAGAAAGGATTGGTTGATCATCATTTACTCAATACAGCTTTAGATGATGCCAAAGTAGCAAACTCTGAAGTGACATTAGTGAATGCAGTCACCAATGAATTACCTCAAGTGTTTGCAAGTCCTGATGTGTCAGCAATTGCAGTTTGGCAACCTGTAGCCAATCAAGCATTAAAAGCGGTTGCTGGTTCTAAAATCATCTACTCATCCAAAGATAAGCCGGGACTGATTTATGATACTTTGACCGTCAATATGACACACCTTGCTGCAAATAAGGAAGATTGGAAAAAAATCATTCAGGTATGGGATAAAACTGTTAAATATATCAATGATCCAGCAACACGAGACGATGCTGTAGCAATCATGGCAAAACGAGTCGGTTTAGATTCTGCTCAGTATGCTCAATTTATTGACGGAACTCATTTACTTGATCTGCAAGCAAATAAGAAGGTATTTACCAAGTCCAACAGCTTTGACTCTATCTATGGCTCAAGTTATCACGTCAACGAATTTAATTTTAAAAATGGAGTCTACACCACTAAAGTGGATGTTGATGGCGTGATATTCCCAACGCTTATTGAAGAGGTGAAATAGTTTTAATATATTGAGTAATAATACTTTTAAATTTAATCATTAGCTCTTAAAAATCTCCCTTTCATGAGGGAGTTTTTTTATCTATCAGATATATCAATGAATACTTCAATATAAAAAACCCACTCTTATAAGTGGGCTGTAAATTTTTTACTTTATTGACGTATCGGCGTTTCAATCTTCGCTTACCTTAGTCATACGAGGAATCAACGGCAAATCCTCAAGTGCTGGATCGAGTTGATCTTCATCGGCATGAACGAGTTGATCCACACGTTGACGCAATGCTTTAAATTCAGGGCAAAGCATTTGATCTGGATGACGTGGGCGAGGTAAATCTACTTCGATAATTTCTTTTATTTCACCAGGATTGGCTTTCAGTGCGACGATACGGTCAGCAAGTAAGATCGCTTCATCCATATCATGAGTGACAAAAATAATGGTGATATCAATATTTTGCCATAAATCCATCAAGTGCCGTTGCATCTTCTGACGGGTATGTGGATCAAGTGCACCAAATGGTTCATCCATCAATAAAATTTTGGGTTCATTCACCAATGCTCTAGCAATCGCAACACGCTGTTTCATTCCACCAGAGAGTTGATGAGGATACTGATTTTCATATTTTTCTAAGCCGATAATATTAATCCATTCCCGTGCTTGAGCCTCGGCCGTACTATCACTTTGTCCCTTCATTTTTGGGCCGAACATCACGTTTTCTTTGACTGTTTTCCACGGAAACAGTGTATATCCTTGAAACACCATACCGCGCTCAGGACTAGGACCCATGATCGGTTGTCCATCAATCAAAATCTCTCCACCCGAATAAGAATCAAGTCCAGCGACAATCCGACTGAATGTTGACTTTCCACAGCCAGAAGGACCGATCACACAAATAAACTCACGTTTATGAATCTTTAAATCAATTTGGTTTAAAACAGTTCGTTCAGTTTTACCGTGTTTGAAGCTTTGCGTGAGTTGTTTTGCTTCTAAGATGACAGCACGCTCATAAATATGATCAAAATATTCACGAGCATTGAAATGGGTATTTGTCATTAGTGTGCTCCTGATTTCCATTTAAAAAGCTGCTGCCCAAGTTTCATTAAAATGACATCACAAATCAGACCAATCACACCAATGATGAGAATGGCTGCATAAACATTGTCAAAATTTTGGTAACGTGCTTGTTGGGTAATAAACCACGTAATACCTGATGTGCTCCCAATCAATTCAGCAACGATCAAGTAAGTCCACGCCCAGCCTAATAAAACTCTCAAATCTCGATAAATCTCAGGCAAAGCAGCAGGAATCACCACATGAATTAAGCTTTTGGTTTTGTTCGTTCCAAGTGTAAAACCCGCTTCAATTAAACTGCGATCAACTAATCGAGTTGTATTGGCAATAATTAAAATCTGTTGAAATAACGTACCTATGATAATAATGGCTATTTTTGGTGCATCGTTGATACCTAATATGGCAACTGCCAAAGCACCAAAAGCAGGGGCTGGTAGATAACGAAAAAACTCAACAAAGGGTTCGGTAAGTTGAGAAATTGTTCTAGAAAAACCACACAAAATACCTAAGGGCACCCCGACCAAAGAAGAAATAAAAAAGGCGGTAAATACGAGTTTAATACTCTGCCAAAGACTTTCATGAAACCACGGATCATTAGCTTGCGCGGGTGGTGTTGTAAAAGCGGTTACTAATGCAATAGCAACTTCATGCGGTGCTGGCAAATAGATAGGATTAACAAGAACACCTTGTGGCGGTGTGTTGCCTTGGTCTAAAGCACTTTGTGCTTCGGTATAGAAAATATCTTTAGCAATTCGACTATCGACCTGTAAATAGGTCACGCTGCCAGAATCTGTAATCTTTACTTGTGGATGCCAAATAAATGGAAAGTAACTCACAGCACACCACAGTAAAATCGGTATTAGAAATGACCCGAAACCAAATAACATTTTGCTTTTTTGGCTGAGCTCGCGTGCAACGTAACTCATATCTACTGCCTCTTAATATTACAATTTTTATAAAACGTAATACTGTTTAAGCAAAATAGATGCCAAGCAGGCTTATTTTCAGTTTGAGACTGAAGTTAGAGCAGAATAAATCTGTTTTATAATAAAAAATGGCTGATTTTGATAAGTATTGGCTGAAAATAAAACAAAAAACTTGTTTGAATGCCCATTATCACTTTTTGCGCGGACTGAAACGATGACGGATAGTTCAAATCCATTATTTCCAATGAAAAATAAAACTGTTTGGCGTAATTGGATATTAAAGTTCCTCGTATTTTTTGTTGCATCTTTATTAAGTCTATACGCTATTTTTGCAATTGATATGGGACGGGTAAATATTGCACCAGCAATCTTTGGTTCAGAACAAATTTTAGAGCAACGTCACCAAACCAACAAAGCTGCTAATACTGATCATTCTGATGATCCTGCATTGAATCAAGCTTGGCAACACTCTGGGGTATAGTTATATGCAATGAGTAAAGTTACATCTGATCAACACTCGTATGGTACAGATAGTTATTTTACCTATTCGATGTACCATTATGCAGAAATGCCAATAAAGAACATGGTCTTACTGTCATTTCATAATGTAATGGGAGGAATCTGTATGCTGTTTGGTGCCTTACAGTTTTGGCCAGCCTTTCGACATAGATATCCACGTTGGCATCGAGGCTTTGGTGCTTTATACATGGTGACTGCACAGCTTGCGATGATTGCAGCTGCAATTTATCTCACGATTACACCTGTTCAGACCATTTACGATTCGTTTTCATTTTATGTAGGTCTATGGATTTTAGTAATCATTGTAACTATTAGTTTATGGTTATCTATTTATCATTTAAAACGCAAAGAATACGCGCAACATCAAGCTTACATGGCGATTAATTTCGGCGCTTTGTTAACTGCACCAATCCTGCGCTATAACTGGGTTTTAGGAGGTATATTATTTCCTGATGTAAGCTTTAATACTTCAAATTATTGGGGCGCGGGGATTTTATTACCGCAGTGTTTTGTTATGGGGTACTTATTGTTGTGTTTATCTCGTAGCTTTCAAAAAGATCGACCATTTAGTTTGGTAGCAGCTCAACAAATCATTTCAAAAACTCAATATCTTATTGTGAGTGGACTAATTGGCATAATGCTCCTGTGTTTATTAACCAATATCTATTATTTGTCTATCACAACAGATCTTTCATTATTTTCAAATGCTGAACGATACATACCTTTAGGTCTTATCGAGGTCTACAATCAAGCTGTTTTGCAACACCAAGGATTACGTTATTGGTTTATAGCCGCATCTATCGGCTTAATTGGCGTTGGTATTTGCTTTATCAATGCGAGTTTCTTGAAAATTGAAGTAAATCATAGTCGTGTAAGATTACTTGCAGTTTGGCTAATACTATTTGGACTAATTCTTGGAACTATCTTAATGATCTGGGCTAAGTATATGGGAGCACCAAGTATCACGACGCTTAGTGGTGGTACGCATATGGGGTTATTTGCTGTCCTAAACTTTTTATTTGTAGCACTATTGGCGTATGCTGTGATTCAGAATAAGCCTTATTTGATACGTGAATGGGGATTATTCCTCATATTGTGTAGTGTCAGTCTGCCAATGTCATATCTCATCCTACACTTTTTAATGTTGCTTCCAATTCCTGAGATATTTATTCAGCAAGGGCATGTCTATCGTTTAGCCGCAGATGCAGGTCCTATTTTGCTAGTTTTTGGATTGTTTTACGCTGCTTATAGTCAAGCGACATTAAGTAAGTTTGCTCGTTAATCATTTGGATAAAGAGTAGGGAACAATGGCTTATACACCTCTTAGCAACTTACATTTTCCAATCCAATATATTGAAGTTTGCGACAACCTAATCAGGGCTAAAGGAGGTGATTTAGCCTTGTTTCATACACAATGTGGATTAAATACATCTGACTTACTTGACCCATTATTGATGATCAATGGTGAGCAATTACTTCGAGCGTATAGTCTAGTTCAAGAGTATTGTACTGATGATCGTCCAGAATCATTACAAGTTCTTGAACATTTCCCACTCACGTCACATGGGATGTTAGGCATGTTAGCTTTGGCAGCACGCTCAATAGGCGAAGCTTTACAAGCTGCTTTGGAGTTTTTCCCATTGATGATGCCTGCATTTAAAGTTCATAAATCAAACCAAAACGAGCATGTTTATTTGTCTTTTGAACGAGTATGTGATTTTGGTGAGCAAAATAGATTCTTCACAGAGTTAGTGATGATGGTTCTTTATAAAATAGAACCATTTACTTTACATCCTTTAAAGAACATTGTGATTGAGTTTGAACATCCAATTAGTGATGCTTATCAAGCATTTATTAAAGAAATCAACGCTGAATTCATTATTCATGATTCAAGCCATAGAAATGTACTTTATTTTCCGCAAGAAAATTTAGATATTCCTTTGATTACCCAAAGCCCAACCATGTTTCAGCTTTTACAAGACAACTTAAGACAAAGAATGCAGATGTCTCAGCAGTTAAAACCTGTTTCTATGCAAGTGAAACGTCTGATTGAACTCTTATTGGATGAGAATCGATTAATAAATGCGGAAGTCATAGCCAATCATTTGCATCTATCAAGCCGAACTCTAACAAGGCGTTTGGCAAATGAGGGGAATAATCTCGCTCAACTACATCGTGAGGTTGCAGTTGAATATGCAGGATGGTTATTAATAAATTCCACAAAAACCATCGCCCAAGTGGCACAAAAATCAGGATTTAGTAATGAATCTAATTTTTCCAGAGCCTTCAAGAGTGTAATGGGCTACACACCTAGAGAACATAGAGAAAAACAAAATAAAATTTGATGAAATAAAAGGAAGATGATCAGTTCATATCAGATTTTAAATAAAAAAGGCTGAACATTAAAATGCCAGCCTTACAAGTTGAATAAAATTTTAGGATTTCTTGAGTGATGTTGTAAGCTCATCCCAACGCTGTATCGCACTGTTCATCGCTTGCGCTTTCACATGCCCAAAACCTCGCACCTCAACAGGAAGTTTGGCAATTTCCTCCGCAACGACCAGATTGTATTTTTCAGGTGATTCAATTAAAGCCTCGACAAAGCTGATATAACGGTCACGCCACGCTTGTTCGTGCTGACGTTCTGTTTGACGAGAAAACGGGTCTAGGAAAGTTTCACGTAGCCATTGTAAACGTACCAATAGCATCAAAGGGAAACGGATCCAATATCCAAAAGCACGTTTACGAATATTTTGATGTGCGCCCAGTACAGGTGGAGCTAGGTGATAGGTTAGACGTAAGCCTTCTCCAAACTGTGAGGCTATAGACTGTTTGAATTTTTTAGCTGTAAGTAAACGTGCAACTTCATACTCATCTTTATAAGCCATCACTCGATAAAGTTGAGTTGCAATTGTTCCAGCTAATGATTCAGGTAATTTTTCCGCAGCGCTCTCTACTAAGTTTTTATACTTCAAGGCGTAAGCTTCATTCCAATATTCACGCAGACGAGTAGTACGATCTTCAATTAGTTCCGACATGGTCTGAGGTTTATTAAGTTTTGGCATCGCTGCGACTAAACGCTGAATTAAACTAGGATCACTGCTCAGATGACAACCGATGCGGAAAGCCTCGATATTCTTATCAACCGCCGTACCATTTAATTGAATTGCTTTCTCTATACTTTCTCTTAGTAGCGGTATTTTTCCTGATTGCCAAGCCATACCTAAAAGAATCTGGTTGGTATAGATCGAATCTCCGAGTACTTGAGTGGCAATACTAGCTGCTGGTAATGTAACTAGTTTTCCGTGATGTACACGTCCTTTCAAACGAGTAATTAAGTCTGTAATCGGAGCATACCAGTCCCGAGATTCAATAAAACTTAACGTTGGAGAGGCATCTTCATTCACGATCACCACTGCTTCATCTCTTAGGCGTGATAACGCAGCTTTGCTACCTGCTACGATTGCATCAGCGCCGATTAAAATATCACATTGACCAGCAGGAATTTTTGTTGCTGAAATTTGCTCGTCGTCTGAAGCAAGTTGTACATAGGAATATACTGTTCCTCCTTTCTGTGCTAATCCTGCCATATCCATAACACGTGTTGCTTTACCTTCTAGATGCGCAGCCATTCCTAACAATGCACCTAAAGTAACCACACCTGTACCACCAACACCACCCACCATGATTCGGCTCGGTGTATTTTCCAAGCTAGGAATGATTGGTTTTTCTGGCCAGCCAGCAGGAAATCCTTCAAATTTTTCAAGGCGTTTCATATCACGTGTATGTACAGTGACAAAACTTGGGCAAAAGCCTTCGACGCAAGTAAAGTCTTTATTACAGGTACTCTGGTTAATTTGACGCTTAGTACCTAATTCTGTTTCTACAGGTTCGACAGATAAACAGTTCGATTGTTTTGAACAGTCACCACAGCCTTCACAAATATCAGTATTAATAAGTAAACGTTCAGCAGGGTCAGGGTAGGCATTACGTTTACGACGACGACGTTTTTCACTGGCACAAGTTTGAACATAAATTAGGGCTGTTACTCCCGAAATATCACGTAATTGACGTTGGATTGCATCTAATTCATTACGGTGATGAATTTCTACATCAGGTGCTATACCTTCTTCGGCATGTATCAGCTCAGGTTCATCTGTGACAATAACCTGTTTTTTTATCCCTTCAGCGGCTAACTGACGCGTTAGTTGAGCAACACTCAAATGTCCATCCACATGTTGTCCGCCCGTCATTGCAACAGCATCGTTGTAGAGGATTTTGTAAGTAATATTAATTTTTGCAGCGATGGCTTGGCGAATAGCAAGATAACCTGAATGGAAATAAGTTCCATCGCCTAGATTAGCGAAAATGTGTTTTTCATTATTAAAATGCGATGCACCAGCCCAACTCACACCTTCACCACCCATTTGTGAATAGGTTTCTGTACCACGATCAAGTGAAACTGCAATGTAATGACATCCAATGCCACCTAATGCACGACTGCCTTCGGGTAATTTAGTCGAAGTATTATGAGGACATCCGCTACAGAAAAAAGGCTTGCGATCAGCAATATCTAAAATACGTTGAGATTCTTGTTCAGCTGTTTTTAATAAGCCAACTCGGTTTTGAATTTGTTCTTTTATATGTACTGGAATATCCAAGTCAAGAAAACGAGCTGCCAACATTTTTGCAATCGGTTCAGGCTGAAACTCGTAATATCCGATTAAGGGAGCTTCCTCAGTAGATGTACTCCATTCGCCCTTACCATCACAAGCTTTACCAATAATATGAGGGCGTTGATGATCAGGTAGTGAATACAACTCATCTTTAATTTGAGATTCAAGAATCGGGCGTTTTTCTTCAACAACGATCAGCTCTTTTAAACCTTCTGCAAACTCATGTAATCCTTGTGGTTCCAAAGGCCAAATAAGACCGACTTGATAAACTTTTAAGCCAATTTGTTCAGCAATATCGTTATCAATCCCTAATATACGCAAAGCTTCAATCGTATCGAGATAACCTTTGCCACTCGCAACGATACCGATACGGGCATTTTCAGATGACCAAGTGACTTTATTGAGTTGGTTAGCACGTGCATATGCTAAGACAGCAGGTAAGCGGTATTTGTAAAGTCGTTCTTCTTGTTGGATACCATGATCTGGCCAGCGAATATTAACGCCATCATCAGGAAATTTAACATCTTTAGGCAAGACTGGAATGACACGATCCTCATCAACATGCACAGATGCTGATGTCTCTACGATTTCACTCACGAGTTTTATGGAAGTCCATACACCCGCGAATCGTGACATTGCGACCGCATGGATACCAAGATCAAGAATGTGTTGTACTGAGGTTGGATAAAAAATAGGAATGCCGCAACCCATCATCACATGTTCAGACTGGTGCGGAACAGTAGAAGACTTACAAGAATGATCATCACCAAATAGAGCAACAACACCACCGTGTTCGGCTGTGCCTGCGAGGTTAGCATGACGTAGTACATCACCTGAGCGATCTACACCTGGACCTTTGCCATACCACCAAGAAGTAACACCATCAAATTTACCTTGACCTGCTAAATTGGCTTGTTGGGTACCCCAAATCGCGGTAGCAGCTAAATCTTCATTAACACCAGGTTGAAAGACCACATCATGATCTTTCAAAATTCCTTCAATTTGCCAAAGAAAATTATCATAATTACCAACAGGTGATCCGCGATAACCTGAAATAAATCCAGCGGTATGGTAACCATTTTTACTATCACGGCGGGTTTGAGCGAGTGGTAAACGCACCAAAGCTTGAATACCTGTCATATAAGCCGTGCCGTTATCGCTTATGTATTTATCATCAAGGGATACATCTTTAGTCGGTATCTTTTTAGGTGTAAATGTCGTAGCGATATTCATTTATGTCTCCTTTGTATTATGTAGTTCGAGCTACTTTCTTTTCTCAACATCCGAGTTGACTTTTGGAGTTATAGACATACAACGATCAAATCATGCGCTGAACCGTCAAAAAAATACGCATGGATGTATGTACATATTTACCATTGTGGTTGATCTAAACTGGTGCAACAATGCGTAATTTAGGAAAAGATATTTACGTTATGCGCAAAAATCTCGATGGTGGACTGTTGCATGCAATGCATGCTTTCCTGAAAGTGATTGACAGTGGAAGTTTTACAGCAGCTGCTGAACAGATGGATTTGACCACAGCTCAGGTATCACGTCTGATCAGCGAGTTAGAGTCACGGCTTGGTGTTAAACTGATGCAACGCTCTACACGGCAGCATGCATTGACAGATATTGGTGCGCTTTATGCTGAGCGTTGTCGACAAGTTCTATCGATCATAGATGAAGCAGAGTCTGAAGCGACAGGAACGGCAACAAAGCCAAAAGGACGGTTGCGTATTTTGAGTATGGCAAGCTTTGGGCATTATTATATATCGCCTGTAATGGCTAAATTCTGCCAAAGTTATCCAGATTTGACGGTTGAATATCGAACTTCGCAGAACACACCAGATCTTTTAGGTAAGGGAATTGATGTCAGCTTATATTTAACTGAATCACTGACTGACTCCAGATTCGTATCGCGTCGTATCGGCACAATATTTTCAGTGTTGTGCGCATCTCCTGCATATTTAGAAAAGCATGGCATACCAAACTCACCTGAAGATTTGTACAACCATGCATGTCTACGTTTGGTCAATCCATCAATTACACCTGAATGGCATTTGATTAATGAAAAGGGGGGTTTTCATGAGATCAGTACGAGCGGTCAAATTGTGGCTGATACTCCTGAGTTATTATTAGATGTCGTACAACAAGATATGGGAATCGCATTATTACCGATGTTTTCAGTGATTGAAGCTGTTCGGGCAGGTCGATTGTGTCATGTCTTACCCGATTGGCGTTCACCTGATATTGGTGTTTATACCTTATTACCGTCAAGAGATTATATTGATGCAAAAACTCGTGCTTGGTTGGATTGGGTAGAACAATATATTTCACCGAAAATTAAATCAGATACTTCTTATTTTTATCAATTAACACATACTGAATGATCTATATTTAAGTCAAAAATAAGTGATTAAAACAAAAAACATGAATGCTCCTTCAAATTTATTTTTAGTGGAGCATTTATCAATGATCGCTGAGATTTATTTATGCACATGACTGTTGAAGATAAGTATTTGCATAATTTGATAAGTTTTTTCGGTTCAATGTTTGATTGATATTTTGACTAGCCAACATCAGTTTTTCTAGATTAATGCCTGTTTCATAACCAATGTGAGACAGTAAATAATATAAATCCTCTGTTGCAACATTCCCTGATGAACCTTTGGCATAAGGACAACCACCCAGTCCAGCAAGTGAGGAATCAAAAACTCGAATACCTTGCTGTAAGGATTGATAGATATTGGCGATTGCCATACCATAGGTATTATGAAAGTGTCCAGCCAAAATCTTGCTATCCAATTCTGCTAAGCATGCTTGCCAAACTTTTTGCACTCGATCTGGTGTCGCTGTCCCAATAGTTTCACCCAATGAAATCTCATAACATCCCATGTCATGCAGCTGTTTCACGACATTCACGACTTGTTTGGGATCAATTGCACCTTCGTAAGGACAGTCCACCATACAAGAGACATAACCACGTACACGAACATTGTTTGCCTGCGCCGCTTTGAAAATTTCAGAGAATCGTTCTAAGCTTTCATCGATCGAGCAATTGATATTCTTTCGAGTAAAACTCTCAGAAGCTGCGGTAAAGACAGCAACCTCTTTACATCCAACTGCTAGAGCGGCTTCGAAGCCTTTAAGATTAGGCGTGAGCAAGCTCAAATTTAAATCATTGCGTTGTGGCAACAATTTAAATAACTCATCGCTCTGCGCCATTTGTGGTACCCATTTGGCTGATACACATGAACCCACTTCAATTGACTTTAAACCTGCATTAATTAAATCATTGATAAAACGCAATCGCTGCTCAATGCTTAAAGCTTGTTTCTCGTTTTGCAAACCATCACGAGGCCCAACTTCTACAATCTTTACATAGTCACTCATGCAACTTCCTCCTCAGCAGCTTGGAAGTCCACAAGCTCATCACCAGCTTTGACTTGATCTCCCACTTGGAAATAGGCATCCAAAATCACACCATCTTTTGGAGCGCGAATGGTATATTCCATTTTCATCGCTTCAAGCGTCAAAAGCACATCATCTTTCTTCACGGTGTGATTTGCGCCCACAAGTAATTGTGTCACCACGCCTGGCATTGGGGCTTTGAGATGTCCTTGCTCAGATTGACCATCAGTTTGATTATAATCCTGACGTAAATAGCTAAACTTATAGCTTTGTCCAGCCTTGAACAGGGTAATACCTTGCACACCTCGATTAAAGGCAAGTTTTTGCTGGATTCCACCAATTTGAATATTTGCACTGTGTTGATCAGTCAATTGACCTGTGATGTGATACTGCTGACCATTAAATTCTGCATTAAACCCTTGTTCAGCAGCAGAAAACTTAATTTGAATATTTTGATTTAAATAATTCAATTTAATGCTGTGCTGATAAGACACATTACTACGCCATAAGGGTTGTGCTAGCCACAGTTGTTTTTGAGTTGATTGATTGCTTTGCATTTGGCTTAGAAATTCAATAAATGCAGTCGCAACAACAAACTCAGGTTTTGTATTCGCTGGGCTAAACAAGAACTGCTCTTCACGTTGGATTAGATTCGTATCCAACTTTGCTTGTTTGAATGAATCACAACGTACAATCTTTTCCAAAAAGGCAATGTTATTGCCTAAACCATCGACATGGAATTGACTAAGCGCGTGTTGCATTTGAATCAAAGCAGCTTCACGGTTTTTCCCCCATACGATCAATTTGGCAATCATTGGGTCATAGAAAGTGGTAATTTCATCACCTTCAACGATGCCACTATCTACACGAACATATTGGTTTTGCGCTGGGTAGCGTAAATAGTCAATTTTACCGATTGCAGGTAAAAAGCCTTTTTCTGGTTCTTCGGCATAAATACGTGCTTCGAGCGCATGCCCATGAATTTGTAATTCATGTTGGAGTTTTGGTAATGGCTCACCATACGCAACTCGTAATTGCCATTCTACTAAGTCCTCTCCAGTAATCATTTCAGTCACAGGATGTTCGACTTGTAAGCGTGTGTTCATTTCCATGAAATACGCCGTACCATCTTGTTCAACGATAAACTCAACCGTACCTGCACCGACATAATTTACCGCACGCGCAGCATCGATTGCAGCTTGACGCATAGCATCGAGCTTTTCGCTTGGCATTTGCGGAGCAGGGGCTTCCTCTAATACTTTTTGATGACGACGTTGAACAGAACAATCCCGTTCAAATAAATGTACATAGTTGCCATGTGTGTCGCCAAATACCTGTACTTCGATATGACGTGGTTGAATCACATAACGTTCAATCAGTACGTCATCATTACCAAAACTCGATTTGGCTTCACGCTTACACGACGCAAGAGAATGTAGGAAATCTTCGCTACGTTCCACTAGACTCATGCCTTTACCGCCACCACCAGCACTTGCTTTAATCAATACAGGATAGCCAATCCGATCTGCTTGTTGTTTTAAAAATTCAGCATCTTGATTTGTTCCGTGATAGCCCGGTGTTAGAGGTACACCGGCTTTTTCCATCAACGCTTTAGAGGTTGCTTTCAAGCCCATCGCTAAAATGGCATCGACTGGAGGTCCAATGAAGCAAATATTATGCTGCTGGCAAGCTAAGGCAAATTGATCGTTTTCCGAAAGAAAACCATAACCAGGATGAATCGCTTGGCTTCCTGTATCAATCGCCGCTTGAATAATACGATCAACTTGTAAATAACTTTGTGTTGCAGGAGATTGACCAATATAAATCGCTTCATCAGCAAGTTTAACGTGTTGTGCATGTGCATCTGCATCTGAGTAAACCGCAACCGTCGCAATACCTAATTTTTTGGCGGTACGAATCACACGGCAAGCGATCTCACCACGGTTCGCAATTAAAATCTTTTCAAACATCTTAATCATCCTTAATTGTTGTTATTAGAATTTGAAGTCCACGCAGGGGCTTGCTTATTTAAGAAAGCGGTTAAACCTTCTTTTGCCTCACTGCCTTGACGGACTTGTGCTATGTGTTGAGCAGTTTGTCGAAGTAACTCATCGTTCATACTTTGATTGCTAACCATTTGAATCAGTTGCTTAGATGCTGCTTGGGCATGTGGTCCACCCAGCAGTAAAGCATCAATAATCTCTTGAACTTTTTTATCTAAATCTTCTGCATCCGCAATTTCATGTGCCAAGCCGATTTGTTTTGCTTCGTGCGCTGAGATACATTCAGCAGTTAAAAAATAGCGTGAAGCTTGTCTAGCGCCAATCGCACGAATCACATATGGACTAATCGTAGAAGGGGCAAGACCTAGTCGAACTTCAGAGGTTGCAAACTTTGCATCGGTACTGGCAATGCAAATATCACATGCAGATGCCAAACCCATACCACCACCAAAAGCAATGCCATGAACACGTGCAATCGTCGGCTGTTTTAAGGTTGCGAGTGCTTCAAGCATCTGTGCGAGTTTTAAAGCATCGGCTTCATTTTCTTCTGCAGAAGCTTGCCCCGCTTGTTTCATCCAATTCAGATCTGCACCTGCTGAAAAGCTTTTACCACGACCTGCTAAAACTACAACTCGAATATCGTCACGGATAGCAATTTGCTTAAAGCAAGTATGCAATTCTTCAATCACCGTTGTATTGAAGGCATTGTGTAGCTCAGGGCGATTCAGCCACACATATGCCACCTGATCATGCTGTTCCAGTTGTAAAAATTGATAGCTCATAAACACCTCTTACATGCGGAACACGCCAAATTTAGTTGGTTGAATCGGTGCATTTAAAGCTGCAGCAAGACTCAATCCTAATACTTGACGCGTTTGCGCTGGATCAATCACACCGTCATCCCACAAACGGGCAGAAGCATAGTAAGGATGACCTTGACGTTCATACTGATCACGAATCGGTTGTTTAAATTCATCTTCTTCTTGTGCTGACCATTCTACGCCTTTTTGCTCGATCTGATCATGCTTCAAAGTCGAAAGTACGCTGGCTGCTTGCTCACCACCCATGACTGAAATACGCGAGTTTGGCCAAGTCCATAAGAAACGTGGAGAATAAGCACGTCCACACATACCGTAGTTACCTGCACCAAAAGAACCGCCAATGATGAGTGTAAGTTTTGGTACATTTGCAGTTGCAACCGCCATCACCAGTTTAGCACCGTGCTTGGCAATGCCTTCATTTTCGTATTGGCGACCGACCATAAAGCCCGTGATATTTTGAATAAATAACAACGGAATATTGCGTTGGGTACATAGCTCAATAAAGTGTGCGCCTTTTTGAGCTGACTCAGAAAATAGAATGCCATTATTGGCAATAATTCCGACTGGCATCCCATAAAGTGATGCAAACCCTGTGATCAAGGTTGAACCAAAACGAGCTTTAAATTCATCAAAACGAGAACCATCGACGATACGTGCAATCACTTCTCGTACATCAAATGGCTTGCGCGCATCGGTTGGGACTACACCATACAACTCTTTCGCATCAAACAATGGTTCATCAATCTGTTTATTGAGTTCATTTGGTTTTTTATTCAAATTGGCAACGATATTACGTGCAATCGCAATCGCATGTTCATCATTTTCAGCGAGGTGATCGGCAACACCTGAAAGACGCGTATGTACATCACCACCACCCAAATCTTCGCTACTTACAACTTCACCTGTTGCAGCTTTAACCAAAGGAGGACCACCTAAGAAAATAGTCCCTTGATTACGCACGATGATGGTTTCATCTGACATCGCAGGAACATAAGCACCACCAGCGGTACAGCTACCCATCACGACCGCAATTTGGGCTATACCTTGGCTCGACATACGTGCTTGATTGTAGAAGATACGTCCGAAGTGATCACGATCAGGGAATACCTGATCCTGCATAGGTAAATACGCACCACCTGAATCTACAAGATAAATACAAGGTAAGTGATTTTGTTCTGCAATTTCTTGAGCACGTAAATGCTTTTTAACCGTAAGTGGATAATAGGTACCACCTTTAACCGTTGCATCATTGGCAACGATCATGCATGTCACACCATTAACCTGTCCAATACCCGCAATCACACCCGCAGCAGGAATATCATCCTCATAAACCTTATACGCAGCAAGTTGTCCGATTTCTAAAAAAGCTGTGCCAACGTCAATCAATTGATCTATACGTTCACGTGGAAGCAATTTTCCACGTGCTAAATGCTTTTGACGTGCGTTTTCTCCGCCGCCTAATGCAATATTTTGGGCAACTTGTGTTAAATCATTAACCAACGTCTGCATAGCTTGTTGGTTTGTTTTGAAGTCTTCACTTCGCACATTAATTTTGCTTTGTAATTGATTCATATGATGCATCCTGATTTATCGTTATTATTTGGTTTCATTAAACAATTCACGTCCGATCAACATACGACGAATTTCAGATGTGCCTGCACCAATTTCATAAAGTTTTGCATCACGCCATAAACGCCCCGTAGGGAATTCATTGATATAGCCATTGCCACCTAAAGTTTGAATCGCTTCACCCGCCATCCATGTCGCTTTTTCTGCTGCATATAAAATGGCACTGGCTGCATCTTTACGTAAGCTACGGTCATGATCTCCTTTATCACACGCTGTACCAACGGCATATACAAGCGCTTTACAAGCCAGCCAAGTTGAATACATATCAGCAAGTTTGCCTTGCATTAATTGGAATTCACCTAAAGCTTGTCCAAATTGTTCACGTTGATGTAAATACGGAATCACGACATCCATGCAGGCATCCATAATGCCAAGTGGACCTGCGCTAAGAACTGCACGCTCATAGTCCAAGCCACTCATCAGGACTTTAGCGCCGTTACCGACACCACCCAACACGTTTTCAACAGGTACTTCTACATTGTCAAAAAACAATGGATAGGTATTTGAGCCACGCATACCAAGTTTGTCTAAGTGATGACCATGACTAAAACCTTTCATGTCCTTTTCAATTAAAAAAGCGGTCATGCCTTTTGCGCCTGCATGTGGATCAGTTTTTGCGTATACCACTAGGACATCAGCATCACCGCCATTGGTAATCCACATCTTGGAACCATTCAAAACGAAATGATCACCTTTTTGTTCAGCACGTAATTTCATACTGACTACATCAGAACCCGCATTCGGTTCAGACATCGCTAGGGCACCGACATATTCTCCAGAAATTAATTTAGGCAGATATTTCTGCTTTTGTTGCTCATTACCGTTGCGATTAATTTGGTTAATACATAGGTTTGAGTGTGCGCCGTATGAAAGTGCAATTGCTGCAGAAGCACGAGAAATTTCTTGCATAACAATAATATGAGCAAGATAACCAAGGTTGGTGCCGCCGTATTCTTCAGAAACCGTTAGGCCTAATAAGCCCATATCACCGAACTTTTTCCATAGATGGCTCGGGAATTTATTGTCTTGATCTACTTGCTGAGCAATTGGTGCAATTTCTTTTGCACAAAATGCGGCAACTGAATCTTGAAGGGCAATCAATGTTTCATCCAGACCAAAATTCAAGCTACGTAGGTTCATTGTGTTCATCCTATTGGTTATATTTGTTGTTCCATAAGCATTCTTGTTTGTGCTTAGGAAGTACCATACAATGAATTTTTGAAAAAGTGAATATAGATTCATAAAATGATTTACAATTCACTTTATTTGTTAGAGAATAAATTTCATGAGTTATAAACGATCATCTTTAATGCAAGAACGGATGGAACAAAATCGTAAGTCGATTTTGAGTTCAGCCAGAAAATTAATTTCAGAAGGAGGGTTTAAAGACGCACAGATACAAACAATTGCTGAGCAAGCAGGTGTTTCAAGTGGGTTGGTTTATCGCTACTTTGACAATAAAAGTCAGGTACTTATTGAAGTTCTGTCAGAAGCGATCAATACCGAACTTTTAGTGATTGATGCGATTACGGAAAGTGATCTAACGGCGGAACAGAAGTTACATAAAGCGGTAACAACCTTTGTAAAAAGGGCACTAAACAGCCCTCAGCTTGCATATTCACTCATGTTTGAACCTGTTGATTCATTGGTAGAGCATGAGCGTTTTCGTGTTAAGCAGTTGATTAAACAAAGTATTATTAAAATACTCGCAGATGGAAATGCAAGTGGCGAGTTTATGTTAGAGAATTTAAATACCACTGCACTTTGTGTGGTTGGCGCGATGACTTTTGTAGTCGTAGAACCTCTAGACCCAGCTCAAAATACAAAGTTTGATCAGCAACACAAAGACTATTTTTCAAAGCAGATTGCTGATTTTTGTGTGGATGCCGTGAGGAAAAAATAGGCATAAACAACAATAAAAATCAAAACAAGGCAGTTTGAAGAATAGTTGCAGTAATAACAATGAGATGAAATCAGAACAGAATTAGAAAGAATCAAGGAGAATGATTCAATGCAACAACAACGGTTAAGCTATGCCTCTGGACCAAGTGCACAACCCTTATTGGGGATGACGATTGGAGAAAAATTTGATCAAGCTTGTCAGCAATATGCTGATCAAGAAGCGATTGTAAGTTCACATCAGAACAGACGGTTGACCTATAAACAACTACAAGATGAAGTGAATACTTTTGCCTGTAGTTTGCTCAAACTCGGTTTAAAGAAAGGCGATCGACTAGGCATCTGGTCACCAAACTGCGTGGAATGGACGATCACTCAATTTGCTGCTTTTAAAGCAGGGATTATCCTAGTGAACTTAAATCCTGCCTACAAAAGCCATGAGTTAGAGTATGTATTGAATAAAGTTTCCTGCAAAGGATTGATCATCGCCTCACAATTCAAAACGACTGATTATCAAGAGCTTTTGACACGAATTGCACCAGAAATTGTTTTCTGTACAGACAAAATTATTCATTCAGAACGTCTGCCTTTCTTAAAGTTTGTGATCAAAATTGATGAAAAACAGCATACAGGTATTCATCGTTTCAGTGATCTAGTCGTTCCTCCAACTCAAGAACAACTCGATCAATTACAATTGGCTACGCAGCAATTGCAATTTGATGAAACCATTAATATTCAATTTACGTCAGGAACGACTGGTAATCCGAAAGGCACAATGCTCACCCATCATAACATTCTGAATAATGGTTATTTTGTAGGAGAGGGTATTCGTTTAACGCCACAAGATAAAGTATGCATCTCTGTGCCTTTATTCCACTGTTTCGGTATGGTCATGGGAAATCTAGCTTGTATCACACATGGTTCTACTATGGTGTATCCATCAGCTGTATTTAATCCATTAGAAACACTAAAGACAATTCACAACGAACGTTGTACGGCAGCATACGGCGTACCAACCATGTTCATCGCCACTTTAGAGCATGAACAATTTAATGAATTTGACTTATCTAGTTTACGTACAGGGATCATGGCGGGAAGCCCATGCCCACGTGAAATTATGCAGCGTGTGATTGATCGTATGCATATGTCAGAAATCACGATTTGTTATGGCATGACTGAGACTTCACCTGTCAGCGTACAAAGCTCAGTGAGTGACACCATTGATAAACGCGTCAGTACGGTTGGACATGTTCATCCACATGTCGAAATCAAAATTGTCGATCCTGAAGGGCAACTCGTACCACAAGGAACCTTAGGCGAGCTATGCGTCAGAGGTTACTCGGTAATGGCAGGCTATTGGGGTGAAGAAGAAAAAACCCGTGAAGTAATTGATGCCGCAGGTTGGATGCATACAGGTGACATTGCGGAGATGGATGCTGAAGGCTTTGTCAAAATCAAAGGTCGCATCAAAGATGTCGTCATTCGTGGTGGAGAAAATCTCTTTCCTAAAGAAATCGAAGACTTCTTATATACCCATCCTGCGATCTGTGATGTGCAAGTGATTGGTCTACCTGATACGCGTTACGGTGAAGAACTATGTGCTTGTATTATTTTGCATGAACATCATCAGACCAATGAAGACAACATCCGTAGTTTCTGTAAGGAACACATTTCACATAATAAAGTGCCTCGTTACGTAAAATTCTTTAATGAATTTCCTATGACTGCATCAGGCAAAGCGCAGAAGTTTAAGTTACAGGAAATTATGCGTGCTGAACTGAATTTAACTGGAAACGTATTCGACTAAATGATGTCTTACATCGCATAGAAAAAAACAGCATTTTAAAGTCATAAGGAAAAGGATCACAGTGAATGGCAAAAGATTTTAATAGTCCAAAGATCGTTGAAGAATATGATCAGCATATCCGTAAGTTAATTCCTGGATATGAAATCATTCATCAACAAGTGGATGCCATTTTACAGTCTGTACTTCAACCAATTGCACACATACTTATTGTTGGATGTGGAACAGGTTATGAGTTGGAATATCTGCTAAATAGACATCCTAATTGGAAATTTACTGCCCTTGATCCTTCCTTAGCTATGCTTGAAAAAGCAGAAATACGTGTCAAACAAATGGGGAAGTCTGCACAGGTACAATTTGTACATGGTGATCACTTTGCTTTAACTGAAGGTGCTGGTTTTGATGCTGCACTTTCTATTTTAGTCGCGCACTTTATAGCAGATGAACAAAAAACTGACTTCTACAGCAGTATTCATCGTTGTTTGAAAAATAGTGGACTGCTATTGACCTATGATTTGATGCCTTGCAGCAATCCTCAGCATCTACAAGCTTTACGTTATTTATGTATGGCTCAAGGTTTAACTGAATTGCAATGCCAAAAAATGTTAGATCGCATGGAAAATGACTTTTTCACTATTTCATTCAGTGAATATCAGCAACGACTTCAAGGCATTGGTTTTGAAGACGTGCACTCATATAGTCAAATCTTAATTTATCAGGGTTTGATTGCGAAAAAGGCAGAAATTGCCGAGTTTGCTCAAGCCTCATAACCCAAGGGACTCATTCATAATGGAATAAATGATTAGAAGAATAATTTAGCTTTTATTTTTACCAAATGTTCAATTAACAGTGACTTTTATAGTTATTGTGAGGTTCTTTTTGTCTAAATAAAGCGTTAAACAAAACAATGAAAGGAGGTAAAACCAAATAAAATCAGAACATTAGGTTTTAAAACAAGAAATGCGATGCAGTCATCAAGTACTGCAAAGGATACAACGCAAACAAAAAATGAACTTGAAAAGTAAAGTTCATGAAACAAGGAAATTGATTTTAATGAAAAGATTCATCTTAACGGTTCAACAAAGTGTTTTAGCACTATCTGTACTCACTGCCATGTCTGGAAGTTATGCAGGCTCAGAAAATGCAGAAATAGAACAACTTCGTCAAGAAGTAAAAGAGTTGCGTGCAATGCTGCAAAATTATGTCCAGCAAACTCCGCCTGCTCAGCCCACTACTCAGGTCATGGTTGCACAGACATCTGAACCTGTTCAAACAACAACGCCGAAATTATCACTCACCAAATCTGGTGCAGAGGTTAATTTATATGGTTATTTGCGTGCGGATGCATCTTATCAAGCCAAAGGCGCATCTACGATGTACAACAACATTAGCGGTGTACCATTAGAAGGGACAGCTGAAGAAGCGCAACAAAAAGATCGTTTGCATAGCACTGCAAGTGTTTCTCGGATAGGTCTAAATTTTAAAACACCGACTGCTATGGGCGATGTCGGTGGAAAATTAGAAATGGACTTCTTTGGTAGCGCATCACGCGATCAATTCCGTATCCGTCATGCCTATTTAACCTTTGATAAATGGTTATTAGGTCAGACATGGTCTACATTTATCGCACCTGAATATTATCCAGAAACGATTGATGCTGCGACCTATGTAGGCGGAGCATTACAACGCTCACCATTGGTTCGTTATAGTGACAATATTACGGCAAATACCAGCTTTGCTTTAGCAGTAGAAGATCCTAAATATACAGCAAGCTCTGATCCTGATAATGAAATGCGTTTACCTGCCTTTGTTGGACGTGTAAATCATAAGTTTGCCAATGGCTCTATGCTTTCAGGACGTAGTTTTGTCGCTGAAAAGAAAACTAGTCAAGATGAAGAATGGGCTTGGGGTGTCGGCATCGGTGGAAAATATCATTTAACACCAAAAACTTTTCTCAAAGCAGACTATAACCATATCAAAGGCGACGGACGCTTCCTGATGTGGACCAATAGCAGTTATGCAATTGATGATCAAAAGCATATTCAAAGCAATGAGTTTGATTCGATTTCAACAGGGATTACCCATCAATTTAACACTCAATTTCGTTCAACATTGGGTTATGGCTATATGAAAGCCAAAGACAACAATGCATTTGCACGAATCAATAAAGACAACACAGCTCAAAATAAAGAACTATGGCAAGGCTGGATCAATGGCATGTACAACCCTTACAAGCCAATTACCTTAGGGATGGAATATGTCTACGGTGAACGTGAAACCTTCGATGGTCGCACAGGGACGGATAACCGCATCAACATGATGGCGAGTTATGACTTTTAATACTAATAAAGCCTTGAATAATAATATTTTTCTTTAAGGTGCATTATGTCGTTTTAAATAATGATTAGGAATTTATCTCATTGAGGAGATGCAGAATGACAACATCTACGGTTAATGTAAATGCAGTAATTGATCAAGCAAAATTTACACCTTTTCACTGGAGTATTTTACTTTGGTGCTTATTGATTATTATTTTTGATGGTTACGATCTCGTCATTTATGGCGTTGTTCTACCTTTACTTATGCAGGAGTGGTCTCTCACTTCTGTACAAGCAGGCATGCTCGCCAGTACGGCTTTGTGCGGAATGATGTTTGGAGCCATGTTATTCGGTGCTTTGGCAGATAAAATCGGACGTAAAAATGTAATTTTAATCTGTGTGACCTTCTTTAGCGGTTTTACTTTTTTAGGTGCGTTTGCATCAAATCCTTTTGAATTTGGTATTTTACGGTTTTTAGCAGGTTTAGGGATAGGTGGGGTTATGCCAAATCTCGTCGCACTCACATCAGAGTACGCACCTAAACGTATTCGCAGTACCTTAGTTGGCACGATGTTTAGTGGTTATGCGATCGGTGGAATTCTATCTGCGCTTATCGGAAGTTATTTAGTTGAGAGTCAAGGTTGGCAGATCATGTTCTTGATTGCTGGTATTCCTTTAATTTTATTACCTGTTATCTGGAAATTCCTACCTGAATCTTTAACCTTTTTGGTTAAAACTGGCAAAACTGATCAAGCACATAGCATCATTCAAAAAATCTCACCTGAACAAAGCATCGGTATTAATACGCGTTTAGTGTTGAATGAAGATAATGTTCCAACAGGTAGTTCTGTAAAAGGCTTATTTCAACAAGGACGTGCATTCAATACGCTTATGTTTTGGGTATTGTTCTTTATGTGCTTATTAATGGTTTACGCACTAAGCAGTTGGTTACCAAAACTTATGCTTGCAGCAGGTTATTCACTCGGCAAGAGTATCTTATTCTTGTTTGCTTTGAATGTTGGTGCAATGATTGGTTCAATTGGTGGTGGCATTCTCTCAGACAAATTCCATTTGAAACCTGTGATCATGGGAATGCTGATGGCAGGTGTAGTGGCACTGATCGGCTTAGGATTTAACTCTCCAGCTTATGTTTTATATGGTTTAGTAACTGTTGCTGGCGCAGCGACTATAGGTACTTCAATCCTTCTTTATAGCTATGTTGCGCAATACTATCCATTAAGTGTTCGCTCGACTGGAATTGGTTGTGCTTCTGGTGTAGGTCGAATTGGTGCGATTGTCGGTCCGATTTTAACAGGCTTGTTATTAACCTTAAACTTACCGCATACCATGAATTTTGTGATGATTTCTATCCCTGCAATGTTAGCAATTTGCGCGATATTGAGTTTGAAACGTCATAAATTTGATGATGAGCAACAACAAGTAGAAGAAGTAAAAACTAGCTTGACCGAATCAAGTAATGCTTAACTTAATATGATTTGATTCTTCTATAAAACATGAAAAGCACATCAGATAGGCTGATGTGCTTTTTTTATTTCAGACAGAACTTAAAATCAAAAAGGTAAGAATAGAAGTGAGTTGGCTCAATTCCTGACAACCCTTAATTCTTTAAAACACTTGGATTTACATGAGACTGGTATCTATTTTTTCATTCAATCTAGAAAGAAAAATGAATATAAATCAGATCAAACCTTTTCCACACATCATTTTTATGCAAAAAAAGCATCTCGATTGAGATGCTTTATTGATACTTGATAATTTAGATTTCAATCGCAACAGCTGTTGCTTCACCACCACCAATACATAATGCAGCGACGCCTTTCTTCTTGCCTAGACGTTTTAATGCATAGATCAATGAAAGAATAATACGTGAACCTGTCGCACCAATCGGATGACCTAAAGCACATGCGCCACCGTGAATATTGACTTTAGCTTCATCAATACCTAACTCATGAATCGGAGCCATAGCCACCATCGAGAAAGCTTCATTGATTTCCCATGCATCGACATCCTCAACTGACCAGCCAGCACGATCAAGTACTTTTTGAATCGCACTAATTGGAGCAATCGTAAACTCACTTGGATGTTGCGAATGACTCGAAGTAGCTACAATCTTAGCCAAGACATTTAAATCATTTGCTTGTGCATAATCTTCTGTAGAAAGTACCAAAGCCGCAGCACCATCCGAAATCGAACTCGAATTGGCTGCCGTAATCGTACCGTCTTTGCTAAAAGCAGAGCGTAGTGTCGGAATCTTATCAAGATTTGCTTTCAGAGGTTGCTCATCTTGGTCAATCACCTCAACACCCTTACGTGTTTTAACTTCTACAGCGACGATTTCATCTTTGAAATATCCTTCTGTAATCGCTGTTTGAGCTTTTTTGAGTGAAGAAATCGCAAAGTTATCCATTTGCTCACGGGTGAAGCCTTTAGTATTTGCCATATCCTGAGCAAATGAACCCATTAAACGACCAGTTTCAGCATCTTCCAAACCATCCAGAAACATATGATCTTTGATTTCACCATGTCCCATACGATAGCCACCACGTGCTTTAGGTAAGATATATGGTGCATTGGTCATTGATTCCATACCGCCCGCAACCACAATATTTGCACTACCAGCTTTCAAAGCATCTGATGCCATCAATACTGCTTTCATCGCAGAACCACATAGTTTATTGATGGTCACTTAAGGTTTCTTCAGTAGGAAATGCGCCGATACCAAGCAGCCCATTTTCAGACTGCAACCATACATTCATGTTTTTTGGAATATAGTTGGCAACAAGGGTAGGTAAGCCAATACCTAAGTTCACATAGAAGCCATCTTCGAGTTCTTGTGCAGCACGCTGTGCCATTTCATTACGTGACCAAGCCATTTTAAACTGCCTCCATGCTTAAAGTTTTTTGTTCGATACGTTTTTCTGGTGATGCATTTAAAATAATGCGATTCACATAAATCCCTGGTAAATGGATTTCATCTGGATCTAATTCACCAATCTCAACGATTTGTTCCACTTCAGCAATGGTAATTTTCCCAGCCATTGCACATTCAGGATTAAAATTCTGAGCCGTCTTACGGAATATTAAATTTCCAGCTTTATCTGTCTTGTAAGCTTTAATAAGAGAAACATCAGCAGTAAGAGATTCTTCTAAAATGTATTTTTTACCATGAAAATTACGTTCTTCTTTGCCTTCAGCAATCAGAGTTCCTACACCAGTTTTCGTATAAAAAGCTGGAATACCAGCACCGCCAGCGCGTAATTTTTCAGCTAATGTTCCTTGTGGAGTTAATTCAACTTCAAGCTCGCCATTTAGATATTGACGTTCAAATTCTTTATTTTCACCCACATAAGATGAGATCATTTTTTTGATCTGTTTGGTATGCAATAAAATACCTAGGCCAAAATCATCAACACCTGCATTATTTGAAATACAAGTAAGACCTGTTACACCACTTTCTTTAACCGCGACAATGAGCTGCTCAGGAATTCCACATAACCCAAAACCGCCCACGGCAAGGGTTTGGTTATTAGCAACCACATCTTTGATTGCTGCCTCAGCACTGGCATATACCTTATTCATTCTATTATTGTCCTATCGTCCCTTAGTGATTTAGTTTTAGCATTAGGACTAGGTAGATAGAAGTTGATTTTTCTCAAGGATTAATGAGTTTAATTAATAAATTGATTCATTTGGATGGATTTTAATCTTAAAAAATAATAGATTAAAATTCATAAACAATTGAAAATATTAATAATAAATATATTTATTTAAAAGTAAAAAATATATAACCAATTACAATAATGAGTTATTTAAAATTTATACCTTTTCAATGACTGAATAAATTGTGCCGAAATATGTGATATTTCAAAATTCTTTTTATAGACGATACCAACCGTTTTGTGGATGGTTCCATCTTCCAGTTCGAGTAATACATTCTCTGTTAAATCAATATGCTTAGCAAAATGTCGAGGAATCGCGCTTACCCCAATACCATGTGCAACAAAACTAGATAGTGAAGAAATCTGATGACACTCTATTTTCAAATCCAAAGTCATATTGTTGCGCAAACAGTTTTGCTCAACCAAGTGACGAACAATCGATGGCTTTTGTAGTGTAATAAAAGGATTAGCAAACAATTGTTGCCAAGTAATACGTGCTTTGTCTGCTAAAGCATGATTTTTAGGAAGTAAGGCGAGAAAGTCTTCATCAAACAAAGGCACAAACTCTAAGCCTTCGGTCAGTTCTGGTTCAAAACAAATGCCTAACTCAAAGATACCATCTTGAACTTTTTCAATAATGGTTTCATTTGGAATATCATGGATCGAAAAATTAAGGTTTGGATGCTCAGATAAAAAAGAATGAATCACATCAGGCAAGATCGCATGGGTAAAAAAGGGCATCGAGGCGATACTAAGTGTGCCGCGATTTAATTTAAAGCGTTGTTTAACGTCATTTTCCATTTCATCCCAATTTGCCAATAGTTTTTTTGCGTAGGGAATGAGAGATTTACCTTCTTGAGTCAGTTCAACACGACGTGTATTTCGATTAAATAACTTACCGCCGAGTTCATCTTCTAAACTTTTTATACTTAGACTTAAAGCAGACTGACTTAAGTGCAGTTCCAGCGAAGCATTGGCATAATTTAAAGTACGCGCAAGTGCTAAAAATGCCTTTAGCTGCTTAAGAGTCATCGCTTTTCCTAAGTAAATTATTGAATAGATCTAATTTATCTTAAAAATGAACTGAATGTTATTTTAGAAATTAATTTTCAAAGAAAAGTTGATCTATACAGCAAATAAAAACTCCCACAATCATAGATTATGGGAGTTAAGATTCAAATTAGAGAATACGAAGTTTCTCTAAAACTTATACTTTTAGTTTTTTAAGTCCACGGCTCACACCATTTTGTAATGCCAATTTGATAATTGGCCCAATAAAAGGCACACGACCCTTAAAGCTAATCGTATAGTCCAAACGACTACGATTGTTTCCCAAATCAGTAAACTTCATTACGCCGCGATGCGCTTTAATTGGTGCAATACCACTGGTAATCGCGTATTCAATCAATTCATTTTCTCTATAGACTAAATTTGTTTCAACAAATGAAGGTGTGAGTGGTATAGATAACTTACGCGCTGAACCAACCCCATTACGTACATCTTGACCATCACTCAAACGAGTCACTTTTGCTGGAGCGAAGAGCTTATTCAAATTTTCATGTTCGCTGAGGATCGCAAATACCTTTTCGACAGGGGCATTGAACTCTTGAGTGATGTTGATTTGTTGCATTTTTAGCATAGCAATTCCTTTCTTTTTTAATTTGACATGATGAATTGTCATTTTCAAATACTAACACGGTTTGGCTGAACTGGTCATTTTGTTTGTCGGATTATCGGAGTAGCTAAAAATTCAGATATATGTAAGCAAAGGCGCTTGTTCAAGCATCAAAAATTGTGAATACTCAGCCTCGAAAATTCAGGTTATACCATTATCTTTTTTGGGGTTAGGCAACTACTGTGAAAACTTATCCATTTTCATTTTCTCGTTTACAAAAAGCGCTTCTAACCGTTGGTTCATTTTCGTGTATGGGACTAAGCTCAGTCGTCGCAAATGCAGAAGATGAAAACACTGTTTCGCAACTTCCAACTATCACTTTAGCAGCACAATCCATTC
Source organism: Acinetobacter junii CIP 64.5 (assembly GCF_000368765.1). Taxonomy (GTDB): domain Bacteria; phylum Pseudomonadota; class Gammaproteobacteria; order Pseudomonadales; family Moraxellaceae; genus Acinetobacter; species Acinetobacter junii. The sequence goes on along the minus strand of NZ_KB849655.1, from coordinate 218,642 downwards.
AAAGTGTGTACTACCAACCTCAAATCAATTTATCAGGTTTTAATCAACAAACCGTTGCTAAAATTCCTGCTTCAGTGAGCACGATTACTGCCGAACGCATTGCTGATCAGCATGCAAAAACACTGGCTGACGTTGTGAAAAATGATGCTTCTGTAGGGGATGGTTATGCGCCTATTGGCTATTACTCAAACTTTATTATGCGTGGTTTCGCGCTCAATCTAGGTTCAAGTTATCTACTCAATGGCAACTTACTTAGAGGCGAGCAAAATGTTGCGTTAGAAAATAAAGAGCAAGTCGAGATCTTAAAGGGTATCAGCGCAATCCAAAGTGGTATGTCTACGCCAGGTGGAATAGTTAACTACGTGACTAAACGTCCAAAGGATATTCGTTCAGTTACCTTAGAAACAGATAGTCAGGGTGGTTATCGTATCGCAACAGATATAGGCGATATCGTGGGTGAAAATCAACAATTTGGCTATCGAATCAATTTAGCTCACGAAGAGATTCATCCGTATGTAGAGCATACAAATGGGAAGCGACTTTTTGGTTCAGTTGCTTTGGACTGGAAGATTTCTGATGATTCAAAACTTGAGTTTGATATTGAATCACAACGCCAACGTCAGCGCTCGGTACCAGGCTATCAATTATTAGATGGAAAAATTGTACCGACTAATGTGGAATGGGATCGTTTACTGGGTTATCAAAGTTGGAGTAAACCCGTTACTAATGAAAGTCTGAATACGAGTTTAAAATATACGCATCGTCTCAATGATGATTGGACAGCAAGCTTATCCGCTTCGCAAAGCCGTGTAGTCGTTGATGACTATTCAGCATTCCCGTGGGGTTGTTATAGTGAGATTTGTGAATTTACAGGTTTAGGCAATACCTTTGATCAAAAAGGTAACTACGATATTTATGATTTCCGTAGTCCAGATGATAGTTATTTAACAAATCAATTTAAAACAGGATTAAACGGCAAGTTCGCAACAGGGACATGGCAGCATAGCTTAAATGTCGAGTTATCTCATACCTATAAACGACGTGCTCAATATGATGCAATCAATCAACTCGTTGGTACGGGCAACATCTATAACAATACTGTGGACTATAAGCCTACAGATGTAGCTCTAGGCAATCGCTATAAGTCCCTTGATAGTCAGCAAACCGCATTAAATCTACTAGACCAAATCCGTTTCAATGACGCATGGTCAGTTCATATAGGTGGAAAAATCCTTTCTTTAGATGAGAAAGCTTATGATGCGGCAGCGAATATGATTCGTGATACAGATTTAAACCGATTCTTGCCACAATTTGCAGTGATGTACCAACCTTGGGAAAATACGCAAGTTTACACATCATTTAGCAAAGGTCTAAGTGATGGCGGACAAGCGCCGTGGTATGCCTTCGGTAATGAAGAAAAAGGGATTGTCGGTAATGCATTTGAAACACTTGCTCCAATCAAATCCACCCAATATGAACTGGGATTGAGGCATCAATTACCATCTATGTTATTTACAGCAGCAATATTTGATCTAGAACAAGATCATCAATATACGAATGCTGATAACTATTACTTAACTGATGGTAAACAACATAACTTAGGTTTAGAACTTGGTTTGCAAGGACGTTTGACACAGAATTTAGATATGGTCTCGACTTTGGCGCTGACTCGTTCACGCTTAAAAGAGATTGATGTCGCTGAATATCAAGGCCATCAAACTCAGAATGTTCCTAAAGTACGTTTTGCAACTTATTTATCGTATCAATTGCCACAAGTAGAAGGCTTAAGACTACTGGCTGGTACACAATACAGTTCAAGTAAATATGCCAATAAAATAGGCAGTGTAAAAGTTCCAAGCTACACAGTTTTTAATGCTGGTGCAGCTTATAACTTTAAAGCTAATGGCTATGAAAACACGTTAAGATTCAATGTTGACAATCTATTTAATAAAAAATATTGGAGAGATGCGGGAAGCTTCTTTGGGGATGATTATTTGTTCCTAGGCGCTCCACGCACCGCACAATTTTCTTGGTCGGTGAATTTCTAAATCCAATTCACTGATATGAATAAAGACGATCTGACTTAAAAATTGGATCGTCTTTTTTATATGGGATTCTGTTATTCGATTAATAAAATTCAAGTTTTATATCGTTGTAAACGAAAAAATAGAAAAGAAAGATTGTATGTCATCATCTAAAGAATAACTCCAAATTACAAACACACCCTTATAGCAATAATTCAATCAATATCCTGATAGTTTTTCAGCTCATGATGAAGTTCATTCAGGTTAGAGCACTGAAACCCATAAAAACACACAACCATGAATTTTATTCATCTTTTGGTTAGATTAAATCATTTTTACTCATGTGAACATTCATGTATAAATTATTTCATACAGAAATTCAGGTTTTATCTTAGAGATTAGGGTAGTAGTACAATGAGTAAAAAATTTACATGTTCTATTAAAAGTATTCGTTTTGATGAAAATTATCATCCTTCAGAAAGCACACGTCTTACAACTAACTTTGCAAATTTAGCAAGAGGTGAGAGCCGTCAAGAAAATCTACGTAAAACCTTACAAATGATCAATAATCGTTTCAATGACTTAGCACATTGGGATAATCCAAAAGCGGATCGTTATTCAGTTGAAATCGATATTATTTCAGCAAATATGGATATCGAAGGTAATGGTCATGCATTTCCAGTTATTGAAATGCTAAAAACAACAATTGTTGATCATCAGACAAATAAGCGTATTGATGGCATGGTAGGTAATAGTTTTTCATCTTATGTGCGTGATTATGATTTTAGTGTCTTATTACTAGAACACAGTAAAAATCAAGCAAAATTTAGTGCGCCAGATAACTTTGGTGTATTACACGGCAAGCTTTTTAAACACTTAATCAACTCAGCGGCATATAAAGCGAATTTTGATAAAGCACCTGTGATATGCCTGAGTGTGTCGAGCACAAAAACATATTATCAAACTGCAAATGTTCATCCTGTATTAGGCGTTGAATATCAACAAGATGAATATTCTCTAACTGATGAATACTTCAAGAAAATGGGGTTAAAAGTACGTTATTTCATGCCTGCTAACAGTGTAGCGCCATTAGCTTTTTATTTTTCAGGTGATTTGCTAAGTGATTACAGCAACCTAGAACTCATTAGTGCAATCAGCACAATGGAAACATTCCAAAAGATTTACCGACCTGAAATTTACAATGCTAACTCTGTAGCGGGCAAATGTTATCAACCAAGTTTGAAATACCAAGATTACTCTTTAACGCAAATCGTATACGACCGTGAAGAGCGTAGTCAGTTAGCTGTAAAACAAGGCAAATTCACTGAAGAGCAATTTATCAAACCTTATCGAGAGATTCTCGAACAGTGGGCTGAGAACTACACCGAACAAAATTATGCTGCTGTGTAAACCGATATAGAAGATTACTGATTATGAAACGATTATTACCGACATCAACTGCTGGCAGCTTACCAAAACCTTCTTGGTTAGCTGAACCTGAAAAGCTTTGGTCGCCATGGAAACTCCAAGATGAACAACTTTATGAGGCTAAGCAAGATGCTTTAAGACTGTCACTGCACGAGCAATTACACTCCGGCATCGATATCGTAAGTGATGGTGAACAAACACGCCAACATTTCGTCACAACGTTTATTGAACACTTAGATGGCGTTGATTTCCAGAAGCGTGAAACGGTTCGAATTCGAAATCGTTACGATGCAAGTGTTCCATCCGTTGTGGGTGCTGTCAGTCGTCAAAAACCTGTATTCGTTGAAGATGCTAAATTTTTACGTCAACAAACCAATCAACCGATCAAATGGGCATTACCAGGTCCTATGACCATGATTGATACCTTATATGACGGACATTATAAAAGCCGTGAAAAACTAGCATGGGAATTCGCAAAAATTTTAAATCAGGAGGCGAGAGAACTCGAAGCGGCTGGTGTTGATATTATCCAGTTTGATGAACCTGCATTTAATGTATTTTTTGATGAGGTCAATGATTGGGGGGTTGCAACTTTAGAAAGAGCGCTAGAGGGTCTGAAATGTGAAACAGCCGTACATATTTGCTATGGCTACGGTATTAAAGCCAATACAGATTGGAAAAAGACATTAGGTTCAGAATGGCGTCAATATGAAGAAGCCTTTCCTAAGCTTCAACAATCTAAAATTGATATCGTTTCGCTAGAATGCCAAAACTCTCGTGTACCAATGGATCTAATTGAACTAATTCGCGGTAAAAAAGTGATGGTAGGCGCGATCGATGTTGCTACTAATAATATCGAAACACCTGAAGAAGTTGCCGATACCTTAAGAAAAGCTTTGCAATTTGTTGATGCTGACAAACTTTATCCATCAACCAATTGTGGCATGGCGCCATTGTCTCGCCATGTAGCGAGAGGCAAACTTAATGCCTTAAGCGCAGGTGCAGAAATCGTTCGAAAAGAACTATCTAACTAATATTTTGAGCTAAATAGGATTTATGGTTTGCAATCAAAATGATGATCAAGCCATGAGTCTCTTTTAGCGTCAATCTTGATCAAAGATCGCATCTATTTAAAAACACATGCAGATGGTGTGCCTAAGAAATGGAATAGCATGATATTGCTAAATCTAAAAGGTACGGTTCAATTGAGGAACAAGTTAATGATTGAAGCAATAGACTTTAGAAATGCAATGTCTTTACTAACAAGTGCAGTGAGTGTTGTAACAACGATTGGCTCTACAGGTCGATATGGATTTACGGCATCAGCTGTGTGCAGCGTGACAGATTCACCACCAACACTTTTGGTATGTATGAATATCGCTTCTAGCTCACATACACACTTTGTTGAAAATAAAATTCTCACTGTGAATGTCTTGGCAGCACATCATCAGCATATGTCTAAAGTGTTTTCATCAAAGATGAGTCCTGAAGAACGTTTTAAATATGGCAGTTGGACAGAATTAGAAACTGGCGCACCTGTGTTAAAAGATGCTTTGGTTAGTTTTGATTGTCAAATTGAGCAGATTCAGGAAGTTGGAACACATACCATTTTTATTTGTCGTATCGTAGCTATCCAACAAGGTCAGCATGATCAAGGGTTAGTCTATTTTAACCGTACTTATCATCAAGTTGGGCAGATTGCAGAAATTGCCTGAGCCAACTATCTATTCATCCCTTTATTTTAAGAAAATATCTCGTGGAATTAATCATTTTTTTAGCCATCGGGGCTTTAGCTGGTTTCGCTGCTGGACTCTTTGGTGTCGGTGGTGGGCTCATTATCGTTCCACTTTTATACATCGTATTCACTCAAATGGGATACCAACCAGATGTCATCATGCATATGGCTTTGGGAACCTCATTGGCAACAATCATTGTGACTTCTATTAGTTCATTGATCGCCCACAATAAAAACAGCGCCGTGATTTGGCCTGTATTTAAAAATCTAACACCAGGACTAATCCTTGGTTCATTTTTAGGAGCTGGTATTGCGGGATTACTTTCTGGGGCAAATTTACAATTGATCATCGGGATATTTGTGATCTGGGTTGCTTACAAAATGTTCTTTGGGGCGAAAAATGTAATCGATCAGGGTAAGGTATTACCATCAACAACTCGACAAATATTTGCAGGTACAGGCATCGGAGTTGCTTCCGCAATTTTTGGTATTGGGGGAGGGAGTTTAACCGTTCCTTATCTAAATCATTATGGTGTAGTCATGCAAAAAGCCGTCGGAACCTCGGCAGCATGTGGCTTACCAATTGCCATCGCAGGTGCTTTAGGATTTATTTTTTTTGGTATGAAACAGCATATAAATGTGCCTAACACTATTGGTTTTGTACATATCTATGCATTTTTATGTATTAGCATTATGAGTTTTATGACGGCTAAGCTTGGAGCTAAAACAGCACATATTTTATCGCCAATCGTACTTAAAAAATGCTTTGCTTTAATGTTATTGATCGTTGGATGTTTCTTTCTTTACAAAGGCATGTGATAAAAATCTTCTCCGTATAGCTCACTTTTCTGTGAGCTTTTAAAATCTTTTTCTAGTATTTAACAAATCAACAGCAATCTATATTCTCCATCTATCTCTATCGGTGCTCTATGCACACAGGGTAAAACTTGTTGTGTTGGATGGTCGACTGCCAAACGCCAAAGATGACCTAAACCTAAATTAACAGGTTTACTCTCAGGTTTTGCTCGGTAGTGCAAATCAAAGAAATATTCTTCTAAAAAATTCTCAAATTCGGCTTCTGGTCCATCATGTAGATTTTTTAGTTTTTCTCTAATTTCAGGAACTAGAATCTTTTGCTCAACTTGATCGTTTGGCAGAATCTCACTTGCCGCACCGTGATAGGTACATAAAAAAGTATCTGTTGGAATAGGCGAGCGATCAACATGAAATGAATAAACATCTGTCGAAATAAAATCTAACTCATCATCACGTTCGTAGTTTTGAATTAAGTTAAGCGTAGGTGATGCGCCAAGCTCTGTTAATTGCTGAATATCCGCAATTATGATTTCTCTTGCTAAACGACCATATTCAGAAAGTTGTAAAGCCAATAAATCATCAACTGAAATCTCAGTGATATTTTCCTTTAGCTGAAGTTTTTTGACGATTTCTTGAAAATCCCCATTAAGATTTCTATACCAACAAATCGCATTTCTATCTCCTTGAAAATTAGAACTGACAAGTTCGGAGAAACTAGAAACCACGCTAATTTGCTTGTGGTTAGAAAATGCATTCTTCATAAAAAGAAGTTTATCAAAAAGAAAATATGTTTAATGATACACAGTTCGATCACGTTAACAACGATAGATGGAATAGTATTTTTCAAACATTTAATTTTTCATACCTTATAACAATGAAATAAAGGGTTTTAAATAAACACTGAGTAAGTTATTTTCCACAGATCGTTATGAGCAAATTTATGCTCAAAAACTTACATAAAAAATAATTATGCGCAAATATATTCACAAATATAAAAAAAAAGAGTATTTTTGAGAAAATAATTGCTCATTTACATCAATGAAAAAATTAACAATACAGGCGTTACTTGATCAAAGTTGGTTTGATATTGCTGAACTAACATTATTAGAACCTAAACTAGGCTCAGCAAGTGCCAGTGAATTAGCTTACGATTTAGAATACGCAATCCACAATTTGGACAAGCGAGATGAGCATGCCTGTAGTTTGTCGCTACCTGTACAACTACTAATAAAACATGAATCTAGTTCATGGTTTGGTTTTTTAGATGATATTGTTCCATCAGGTGCTGCACGCCGTTATTGGGTGAATTTTCTAGGTCTACAAAGACTAACGCATGCTGAGCAAGATAGTATTTTATTAGAAAAAGGTGGCATCGCACCCGTAGGCAATTTGAGAATAAAAGAAGCTCTTCCACCAATCAATCCTGAATCAACTCTGCATTTACGTTATTTTAGTCAAAGTGATGTTGCTGACCGAAATGTAGATTTTCTTGAATATGCACAGCAAATGGGTGCAATTAGTGGTGGTGCAACAGGAGCGGGTGGTGAAGCTCCTAAATTATTGATTCGTGCTACAAAAGATCAAAATATTTGGATTGATACTTATCAACAAAACTTTGATCAACCTGATCAACACTATCTAGTTAAATTCCCTAGAAATAATCGTAGTGAGATCGACTGTAATATTCTCAGAGCAGAATACTATTACTATCAAGAGCTAAAAGAGTTGGGTTTCAATACCATTGAAACTACAGAAATGAAGCTGATCGAAGGTGAAAAATATCCATCATTATGGCTACCAAGATTTGATGTTGAATGGCACAACCAAAAATGGCATCGTCATGGGCTTGAATCTGTCTATTCCGTATTAAATAAAGCTTCGGGTAGCCATCTCAATCACTTTGAAGTGATTGAAAATCTATGCAATTTACTGAAATCTATTGATTCAGAGTTTGATTCAGAACAATTCGTTTGTGAGTGGTTACAGCGAGATTTACTCAATATTATTTTTGGTAATTCTGATAATCATGGGCGAAATACTTCATTTCTAAAACAATCTGGAAAAATTTCGCTTGCTCCAATTTATGATTTTGCTCCAATGAAAGCTGATCCAGAAGTTGTTACAAGATCAATAACTTGGGGAAGTCCTTATGAGGAAGGAGGAGAATATCGATGGGAGCAAATTACACAAAAGCTTGCACATTTATGCGATCCGAATTTATCTCTAACTACATTGAAATCTTTAGCAAGTCATCTTGTTGGGCTAAAACAAAGATTAATAGATAAAGGTGTACCAAAACAAATTATGGAGATGCCAGCGCTTTCATTTGACTATGTTGAAGCTAAATTAGAAAGATGGGAACTATTATGAATACAAAAAATCAGACTCAAGATCGTCAACAAGTTCTTATTGATCTATATATGCAGTACTTATTGAATGAAATCACATTAGGGCAATTATTGGCGTATTTGCGAAAAAATATTCTTGGTATGTCTCAGGAACAATATGCAAATTTAGTCGGTGTAAGTCGTAGGACGTTAACTGATATTGAACAAGATAAAGGAAAACTTACGCAATCTGTTTTAGACAAGGTATTTAAACCACTTGGATTGAAAGCAGGACTTGTACCGACTCATGAGCATATTGTGAGAAAGATCATTAAACCATCAGAGTGAAATGAACCAAATACCTAAAGAAAAGTTTGTTCCAGTATTTGTTCAAAAATCAATAAAAATTAGAGGAATATTATGAGCCAAAAAATACTAAATCGATTTGAACAATTAATTGATGAAGCAGAAATTATAAAATCTTTCATAAAGAAAAAATATTCTGAATATTCTGGAGAATATTATGACCTTGACGAAGATAAGAATGCTCAATATTTACAATGGAAAGTAAAGGTGAAAAATTTACTTAATTTATCTTGTGGTGAAAATTCTGTTCATTGCAAAGAGTTTTCTTTAGCAGAAGAGGTTCAAAGTTTTGATACAAATGCTAGAGTCCTTATACGGTTATTTCCTATTTTGGTAGCTACTTACGATGATTTTAAAAATGGTTTTTTAGTTTCTTTTAAACAGATAATTCAAGCTGAAGTTTTTGATAGTGAACTTGAACAATCAAGATCTCTTTTAGAAAATGGTTACAAGAATGCTGCGGCTGTAATTGCAGGCGTAGTCTTAGAAACCGCTATAAAAGAGGTATGTTTGAACAATAATATTGAAATCGAAAGAAAAAAATTAACTCAGTTAAATGACGATCTAGCCAAAGCTGGAGTTTATAACAAGCTTCAGCAAAAACAAATTACAGCCTTAGCTGATATAAGGAATAGCGCAGCTCATGGAAATTATGAGCAATTCACGAAAGAAGATGTAGAACGAATGATTGATGACATAGAGAGATTTTTACTGAATCATTCATCCTGATTCAATCTTGTGTAGAATCGACAGATACGCAAGTAGAGTAGCGAATTATGTAACTTTTGAATACTCAACAACGAGGTGATAGTCCACCACCAATTAAAATGCTGAGACTAGTGTTTTGATGGCTACGATTTCTGTTTGGCTTTCTGGCGTAAAACATACAAATATAAGTTTTCTACTTTTTCACGTGCCCATGGTGTGGTACGCAAGAATCGCAATGATGATTTAACACTTGGATCTATGCAAAAACATCTAATTTCAATTTTACGACTTAAGCCTTCAAAGCCACCGTAGTAATCCAATAATTCATCCAAAATGTCAGCAAGTTTTTTGCCGTGTAGAGGGTCATTGGAGGCGTTCATAATAGAGCAACAATATTTTGGAAGACCATCATTATAACCTAGGCTAGTTAAAAATGAGAGGGTTGGAATTTGAACGTAATTAAAACAGAAATCACTTAAGTTATTGAATAGTGGTTATGGAATAGAAAAGATGAAGTTATTGCCAGGTGTAAGTCATTTAACATAATATACATTATACGAAGTATCGTATGTAAGCCCAAAATAGAAATGTCCGGTTTCTCCAAAGTAAAAATGTCCGCTTTTAGAATATGCGCTTTTGCAATTTCCTTAGCGGACGGTTTGATATGTTGGTGTCTATGTCGGATAAAGAACTTAAACGATTGTCGGTCTTGCAAGAAATCTGTGATCAACGTATAACTCAATCCCAGGCTGCTCAGCTACTTCATATCTCAGAACGTCACATCAGACGCTTACTGCAGAAATACAAAGCTCAAGGTCCCGCTGCATTAGCCCATGCCGGTCGTGGCCAAATCAGCAATTCTAAACTTCCTGAAGAACTCAGACTTAAGTGTCTCAATATTGTTTCAGATCAACTTTATGGTTTCGGACCCACTTTAGCGCATGAAAAGCTCACCACCGTGCATGGATTCGATCTTTCAGTAGAAACCCTGCGTTCCTGGATGATTGCAGCCGATTTATGGATCCCTCGCTGCAAGCGCCTGAAACGACCATATCAGCCTCGTTATAACCGAGATTGTTATGGTGAATTGATCCAAATTGATGGCTCACACCATGATTGGTTTGAAGGTCGAGCACCTAAATGCTGTCTGCTAGTATTCATCGATGATGCCACAGGAAAATTGCAGCATTTACGCTTCTGTGCGTCAGAGTCAGCCTTTGACTATATGATTTCGACACGTTTATATATCGAACAGCATGGTAAGCCATTGGCATTTTACAGTGACAAACATTCAGTTTTTAGGGTGAATCAAAGTAGCAAGAAAGACACCAAGATTACCCAGTTTGGACGTGTTCTGAGCACTCTCAATATCGATATCATTTTCGCTAACTCCCCTCAAGCCAAAGGTCGTGTAGAACGAGCGAATAGAACACTTCAGGATCGTCTGATTAAGGAGATGCGTCTAGAAGGCATCAGTTCAATTGCAGATGCCAATAAGTGGCTGCCGTGCTTTATTGAGCAATTTAATCGTAAATTCGCCAAGATGGCTTTTAATTCCAAGGATCTACATCGGCCTATCGCTGAAACAGCCGAAGAATTAGATGATGTTTTTACCTGGCGTGAACCCCGCAGGGTCACGAACAGCTTGACGATTACTTATGATAAATGCGTATATATCTTGGAAAACAGCGAAGAAAATCAAAGATTGGGCGGCAAGTATCTTGAGTTCCTGGAATATCCGGATGGTACTGTAGCCATTGAATATCAGGGAAGAAAAATCAATTACAGCATCTTTGATAAATTAAGTCAGCTCAACCAGCGAGAGATCGTTGAGAATAAACGTTTGGGTTCTGTGCTGGCACATATTCAACAACAGCATGAACAACTGGAACACCAAAACAAACGCAATCGTTCTCAAAAGATGCCACGTAGACAAGCACAGAAAACAGCGATTGAACAACGAAATCTAAATCCTGTGCTTGACTTGGAAATGTCCATATAGGACATTTCTATTTGGTTATTAGGTAGGACATTTCTACTTGGGAATAACATTAATACGTTTGAAAAATCTACACTACATATCTATTCATACTTACTTCCTAAATGCTTTTGGCGTAACCCTAGTCCAATTTTTAAAAGCTCTTGAGAAATGAGAAACGTCTGCATAACCTAAAGACTCAGATATTTCTTGTATAGATAGTTCGTTTTGAATTAGCATGGCTTCTGCATATTGTTTTCTAACTTCAGCAATCAAAGCCTTGAATGTTGTGTCTTCAATTTCCAAATAACGCTGCAACGTTCTTGAAGACATATTTAACTGCTTGGCAACCTCAGATAAGTTCAATTGACCAATATTCTTTTGGATCAGACTTGTTTCTATGAGCTCAATGATTTGCGATCGCATAATAGATTTTGTTTGTCTACTTTTTATATGTTTCTCCGTATCACGAATACACTGTTTCTTTGCAAGTTTAAAAACAATCTCGTCTGCAGTCTTTAAATGTATATTTAATAGCTCTCTGTCAAAGCAAACAGCATCAGTTACTTGCTCAAATTTATAAGCAAAATTATTATTAATAAATGATTGTTTTTGTTTAAGAAAAATAAGAATATCTGATTCGGTTTTTATCAACTTACTTATGATATTCGCAAAACTTGCCACAAGAAATGCTATAAATTTATTTGTACTCTCAGATTCAACTAGTATGTGAGTAAGATATAAAATAGACCAATAAATTCTTCTAACACTCTCAATGCCTGCTCAAGGTTTTTTGAGGACATTGCAGCAATACCAACATTTCCATAATGAGATACTTTCATTTTGTTTGCCATAAGGATTGGAAATGCAGCATTACCAGTTAAACGTACTGATTTTTCAAGTAATTGAATAAAAACTTCCGAATCAACATACCAATACGTTTTTTGTAAATCTTCAAATGTAATATGTGTGTCAACAAGAACTTCCTCTGATGAAATCCCCCATTCTTCTATAGTTTCAATCAATAGATTTACATACGTACCTGGTAACTTAGAAAGTAACATTGACACTCCATTAATCATTTACATTGGCGTGAAATGGTAAATATTGTCGGGTCATGAACTATGACAGCTTTTTTATTTACGGCATAGTAAAAAGATGAAATTCTTCATCAAGGCAAATATTAAATGCATATTTTGATTGTTCATGCACATCCTGAACCCAAGTCATTCACATCATCTTTAAAAAATACTGCTAAAGAAAATCTTGAAAAACAAGGACATTATGTAGAAATCTCTGATTTATATGAGATGAATTTCAATCCAGTTGCTTCACAATTAGATTTTGAATCACTCAACCAAACTGATTACTTTAATTATGCACTTGAACAACGTCATGCACAAAAGAATCAAACACTTGCGCAAGATATTCAGATAGAAATCGATAAAGTTAAACGTGCAGATCTCGTTATATTCAGCTTTCCACTATATTGGACTTCTGTTCCTGCAATCTTAAAAGGATGGATTGATCGAGTATTTGTTGCTGGTCTCTTTTATGGTGGAAAACGCTTTTACAATCATGGCGGAATGACTGGAAAAAAAGCGATACTGTGTCTGACTCTGGGCGGTCGTGAGCATATGTTTGGTGATAAATCAATTCACGGCTATATAGAGACTTACCTATCTTCAATCCAACGAGGGAGTTTGGCTTATGTAGGTTTTGAGGTACTTCCGCCATTTATTGCTTATCATGTTCCTTATATTAAAGATGAAAATAGAATGAATATCATTGAAAATTTTGAAGATTATTTAAACAATATAGATCAATTAACGCCTTTAGAGTTTCCAAAATTAGAAAACTTTGATGAGAAACTTTATCCGCTTTAACAAAATCAAACTTATAAAAAAACAGTCACACTTTTATAAAAATGTGACTGTTTCTATCATTAGAACTTAGTTTTTATGTTGAATTTTATAGCACTCATCCAAAGCCAACTCATAATAAGCCAAACCATCTTGAGCTGCCTGAAAAGCTTTTTTCTGTAAAACAGGATCTTTGTGACATAATCTTTTGATTAATTCCATCGCTTCATATGGATGTAAATCATCATAATGCGCATGAGCTCTCAACCAAGCCAATGATCTTTTATTGATATTGACTTCAGGATGTGAAGTATAAGTTTGAATCCCTTTGTAGACTTGGATTGTCCAATCACCTGTCGCCCACTCAATGGCTAAATTTGTTGCAGCAATACTTTCAGCCAAGCCACCTCTAAAATTTACATCCCACAAATAATGATTCACAGCATTCATCGCCGCAGGAGGCCTAACGTTATTTAACATCTCAACAGTCAAACCGAATCCACCTGCCCAATCTTGATACCAATTTAAATGTCTTTCTTCAACTTTGATATTTTGGATTAACCAGTCTCGGGTTTCGGTTACACCATCTAGAGCAAAGTTAGTCGCTTTAGCTAATGCACCTGCCATGTATGATGGAAAATGAGCAACCAATGGATAAAAATTTAATAATGCAGAACGGAAACACTCGAGGCTTAAATCCCCATTTGCCATGTCCACAAATAATGGATGTTTACTCACTCTTTCTTTAGCAGGTACAAGCTCATCCCAGAACTTTTGCGCCCAATCAGAATGAGGCGTGATTTCTAATTTTGTGCTGTATTGATTCATAGCAGTCATTGCGATGCATCCTATTTCGTATGACTTAATTCAATCACTCTGTATGTGATTGATGCTTTTTTCTAAATTGTATCTTATTGCTCCAAATATACAATCATTCTTGGTAAATTTGTAACAGTTTTTAAGGGTTTGATATTTTATTTGTCTGAATCATTATATTATTTAATAGATTTTAATAAATTCGATCAATGGATGATGAGTGGGGATTAATTAAAGTTGAATTTTGCACTAATTATTTTTTTATTATCGAATAAAAAATTTTAATTTAATTCGATGTAACATAGTTTTTTAAATAATCCCTATTTTACATGTATAAAAATATTTGGGAGTGGTGAGAGATAAGATGAAGTTGAAGGCTTCCAATATTTTGGGACAAGAACAAATCGACTTGTTAATTTCTCGCGGGCTAAATTTAGTTTGGTTTCCTAAAGAATTAGAATCGATCTACAAAGATCAGTATAGAAATGAAGCAGCTTATGAGTTTCGTTATAGAGCTCCTATTATTTTAGGATTATATGCATTTCTAAGCTTTGGTATCTATCAAGTTCTTCCTTCTGGCATGCGTTTTGAATGGTTTGCTTATTATGGCTGGGTCGGCATTATCATTATGTTTGCTTGGCTACTTTCTTTTGTGCCAAATCTTAATAAATGGTTTGATCATTACGTTTGTTTAGGTTCCATGGGTGCCGTTGCAATCACATTTACCCTTATCAACGTACTTGAACAAGGTCAAAATAACGTTTTATTCCACGCAGCAATGATGTATGCCGTCGTAATTATTTATGGCTTCGTTGGAATGCGTTTTTACACAGCCATTATTGCTGGCTGGGCTGGTGGATTGATTGGCGTAGCTGCAAGTACTTGGCTAAATGGTTCTATTGATTGGACTTATTTACATCGCACATATACCTTCAGTAGTTTTTTAGGCATGGCTTTAGCTTATGCAACTGATCGACAACATCGAGAAAACTATCTACAAAATTGCATGATTGAACTGAATCGTCTTGAGTTGATGCGTCAAGCACAGCAATTATCAATTTTATCTCAACAAGATGCTTTAACGGGCTTAGCAAATCGTCGCTATCTAGATGAAGTACTTGAGAACGAATGGAAAAGAGCCACTCGACATGAGATGCCACTTACCATCATGATGATTGATATTGATTTCTTCAAACTCTATAACGATACACTAGGTCATATTCAAGGCGATCAATGCCTTAGACGTATCGCAATTATGTTGGGTTCGATTGCATCAAGAAGTGGAGATTTAGCTGCTCGGTATGGCGGTGAAGAGTTTTTGCTATTGTTCTCTATGACTGATCGAGATCAGGCTATTATTCAAGTTCAGCGCTTAATGGAACTAGTCAGAAATATTGGTATTGTGCATCCTCGAAGCAATATTTCTAAGCACGTTACGATCAGTGTTGGTGTGGCAACCATTACACCAACACTAAATGACAGTCTTTCAGAATTCGTATCTCAAGCAGATCATGCATTATATATTGCTAAGAGTAATGGTCGGAACCAATATCATATTGCAACGTCAAATAATAAAGTTTCAGAGTTATTATAACCACTAAAATGTAATTTAAATTTATTTAAATAATTTTATATTATTTTAAACATTGATAAAAAAAGACACCTATTAATTTAATAATAGGTGTCTTTATATTTTATGGTTCTATAGGTTTAAATGGCGGAACTACATCTGCATTCTGAGCACGATGTCTTAAAAAATGGTCCATCAATACAATTGCCAACATTGCTTCTGCAATAGGTGTAGCACGTACACCTACACATGGGTCATGTCGCCCTTTCGTTAATACATCTGTATTTTCCCGATCAATCGTGATTGTTTTACCCGGTGTTGTAATACTAGCAGTCGGTTTTAGAGCGATTGCAACACGGATTGTTTGTCCACTTGAAATACCACCTAGAATTCCACCAGCATGATTTGCAAGAAAACCATCTGTAGTGAGTTCATCACGAGTTTCGTGACCAAATTGACCCGCAACAGCGAAACCATCCCCGATCTCAACGCCTTTTACAGCATTAATGCTCATCATCGCATGTGCAATATCAGCATCTAATCGATCAAAAACAGGTTCACCCCAACCCACAGGAACCTTCTCAGCGAGGATTTCCAGTTTAGCCCCACAACTTGTTCCTTGCTCACGTAATGAAGTCACAAGTTGTTCAAAACGAGGGACAGCATCAACATCACCACAAAAGAATGGATTATTTGGAACTTCATTCCAATCTAATTTCTCAGCAACCTCATTACCGATTTGAGTGACATGACCACGAATATCGATTCCAAATTTCTCAGCTAAGTATTTCTTTGCAATAGCACCTGCAGCAACACGCATAGCTGTTTCTCGAGCGCTTGAACGACCACCACCACGATAATCACGGAAACCGTATTTTTGCGTGTAAGTATAGTCAGCATGACCAGGGCGGAAAGTTTGAGCAATATTACCGTAATCTTTTGATTTTTGATCTGTATTACGAATTAGTAAACCGATCGAAGTTCCGGTTGTTTTTCCTTCGAAAACACCTGATATGATTTCAACTTCATCAGGCTCTTTACGTTGTGTTGCGAACTTAGAGGTACCTGGTTTACGGCGATCTAAATCACGTTGTAAATCAGCTTCACACAGTTCAAGACCCGGTGGCACTCCATCGACAATTGCCATTAAGCCAGCACCATGTGATTCACCACATGTTGTTACCTTAAAGAGTTGCCCAATACTATTCCCTGCCATGTTTTAGCCCCTTAACTTTGAACAGATTGCTGAAATATTTCTTTATAACGGCGGCATTGTTCAGCAGTTAATGCAAAAATACCAGAACCGCCTTTTTGGAAAGTGAGCCAATGGAAGTCAACTGTATTGAAGTTTTGGCGCATTGCCCATTCTGAGTTACCCACTTCGATGACGATTAGACCATCTTCAGTCAAATAATCAGCAGCTTGAGCTAACATTTTGCGCACTAAATCCAAACCATCCTGACCCGCAGCAAGTGCCAATTCAGGTTCATGCAAAAATTCTTCTGGTAAATCGGCCATATCTTCTGCATCCACATATGGTGGATTGCTGACAATAAGGTCATATTGATTTTCAGCTGGAATTTTTGCAAACAAATCAGATTCCAGTAATGCAACTTGATATTGTTTGTTGTGATGTTCTGTATTAATGGAAGCAACTTCTAAAGCTTCTTTAGAAATATCAGTAGCATCTACTTCAGAATCAGGAAATGCATAGGCTAATGCAACTGCAATACAACCAGAACCTGTACACATATCTAAAATACGTTGCGGTGTTTTTGGATTTGGATTAACAGGTAAGCTATTTAAAGCTTCAAGCATTTGTCCATTTTCATCTAAGCAGTATGGTGCAAAACGCTGTTCAATTAATTCAGCAATTGGTGAACGCGGAATCAAAACACGCTCATCGACATAGAATGGCTTATTAAAGAAATATGCCAAATTCAATAAGTATGAGGTTGGAACTCGTTCGTTGATTCGACGTTCTAACAAACTAAGGAATTCAGCCTTTTCACTCGGCAAAAGTTTCGCATCTAGAATTTCTGAATCTGCATTCCACTCTAGTGATAAAGTTTGTAAAACTAAAGCTGAACTTTCTGCAAAATAATCTTCAGTACCTTGTCCTAAGTGTGCGTCATATTGACGAAGTGCGGTTACACCAAAACGAATAAAATCTCGAATGCTTACTAAATTTTCAGCCGCTTCTTGTAAATGTTCAGGGCTGATTGTAGGTCGCTCCACTTAGGCGTCTCCAAAATGCAAATAGCAAAAACGCTTTATTCTAACGGGATTCAAGCCTATTTAACAGTAAAAAACCGCTTCTACAGACTAGAAACGGTTTATGAAATTTAAATCAAGGTAGAAAATTACAAACCCAACTTTTGAGCAACATAGTCTGAATCCTTATCTCCACGACCAGAAAGATTCACGACGATCTTCGTATTTTTATCCATTTTAGGTGCTTCACGTAATGCCCAAGCCACCGCATGGGAGCTTTCTAGAGCAGGCACAATACCTTCGACGCGCGAAAGCGTCATAAATGCATCTAAACACTCTTGATCTGTTGCTGTTTCATATTGAACACGTCCCAACTCTTTAAGAAAACTATGTTGTGGTCCTACACCAGGATAATCCAAACCTGATGCAATCGAATGTACAGGTAGGGGTTCTCCTTGATCATCCTCAAGCACATAACACGCCATACCATGAATTTGACCTGGCTTACCCAATGTAAGTGTAGCTGAGTGTTTATCCGTATCTAAGCCGTGACCTGCTGGTTCAACCCCAACAAGTTTTACTTCAGGGATATTTAAGAATGCAGTGAAAGCACCAATTGCATTTGACCCACCACCTACACATGCAACTACATAATCAGGGTTTTGTCCAAAACGTTCGTTTGCTTGAGTTTTAATTTCATTTCCAATAATCGACTGAAAGTCACGTACCATTTTGGGAAATGGATGCGGACCAACTACAGAACCAATCGCGTAAATATAATTTTTAGGATCTTTTAAATATTCTTCAAAAGCACTATCAACTGCATCTTTTAAAGTTGCAGTCCCCTGAGTAACTGAAACCAACTTTGCACCCAAAATTTTCATTTTAACGACGTTTGGATGTTCTTTTTCGATATCTACTTGTCCCATATGAATTTCACACGGAATACCGACTAATGCACAAGCAGTTGCTAGAGCAACACCATGCTGTCCTGCACCAGTTTCAGCTATGACCTTGCTTTTGCCCATATATTTAGCAAGCAAAGCCTCTCCTAAACAGTGATTAATTTTATGAGCACCAGTATGGTTAAGATCTTCTCGTTTTAAATAAATCTGTGCTCCACCTAGTTGATCGGATAGACGTTTTGCATGAAATAAAGGGCTTGGGCGACCAACGTAATTTTTAAACAAATCATTAAGTTCATCTTGAAATTCAGCTGTATGACGAATTTCTTCATAAGCATTGTTAATTTCGTCCATTGCCTCTTTTAAATGAGGAGGAATAAATTGACCGCCAAAATTACCAAAAAAGCCTAATTCATTAGGCAAAGCAATGCCGTTAATTTGATGTTCCATGTCTTTTCCTGTTCTTATAAAGTATTAATGTCAATTTTTAGCGTGATAAATATCGTGTCATATCCTCAATCCCCTTGAGGGTCATCGGATACATATGATTTTCAAAAATCTCTTTAATCCAGCCAATAGTCTGTGTGTAATGCCAATAGCCTTCTACTTCAGGATTTAACCAAGCTGTTTTATCAAAATGTTGGCGTAATCGCCTTAACCAAACCTCACCAGCTTCATCATTCATATATTCAACTGAACCACCCGCTGACTTTAGCTCATAAGGTGCCATACTCGCGTCACCTACGATGATGACACGGTAGTCACGTCCATATGTATGGAATAAATCCCATGTATTCATACGCGTTGAACTACGACGATGATTATCTTTCCAAACATAGTCATAGAGACAGTTATGGAAATAGAAATACTCTAGTGTCTTAAATTCTGACTTGGCAGCGCTAAACAACTTCTCACATTCAGCAATATAAGCATCCATGGAGCCACCAACATCAAATAGCATCAAAACCTTAATACGGTTACGGCGCTCTGGAACCAGTTGTACGTCTAAGATACCCTGTTTTGCAGTCTCACGGATCGTACCATCTACATCTAACTCTTCTGCAGCACCTTGTCGTGCAAATTTACGTAAGCGACGTAAAGCAATTTGCATTTGGCGTGTACCTAAAACCTGATCATCATCAAGATTTTGGTATTTACGTTGCTCCCATACTTTTACAGCCGAACGTTTGCGTCCTGGCCCACCAATACGCACACCTTCTGGATGATCACCAAAGGCGCCAAAAGGTGAAGTTCCACCCGTACCAATCATGCGATTGCCACCTTGATGCTTTTTATGTTGTTCGCGTAAACGCTCTTCCAACATTTTCATCAATTCTTCGAGGGAACCGGCCTTTTGTAGTTCTTCACGTTGCTCTGGTGTTAGATGTTTCTCTAAAAGCTCAAGATCAAACCAATCTTTAGGTAGTTTATGAACCTGTTTAAGCAATTCATCTAAATCGAAAGTTTCAATGCCATCAAAATAATCTTTCATAGCACGATCAAACTTATCAAAATATCGTTCATCTTTGACTAAGACAGTTTTAGCCAATTGATAGAACTCGTCTTGATCTGCGAAAACAAGACCTGAAGCCACAGCCTGATTAAGATCAATCAATTCACGGGTGGTAACAGGAACGCCATATTTACGTAAGGTGTAAAACAGTCTCACAAACATTGGTAGACACTCTTAACGGCGTGACATAAAAGCTAAACGCTCAAGTAACTGCACATCTTGTTCATTTTTAATCAAAGCACCATAAAGTGGCGGAATTGCTTTTGATTTGTCATGATTGCGCAACACATCTTCAGGCATATCATCAGCCATAAGTAAGCTTAACCAATCAATCAATTCAGATGTTGATGGTGGTTTTTTCAGGTTTGGCACTTGGCGTAACTTGAAGAATATTTGTAATGCTTCGCTCACCAATGTATTAGAAATACTTGGGAAATGAACAGCAATAATGTCGCGCATGGTTGCTTCATCAGGGAATTCAATATAATGGAAGAAGCAACGACGTAAGAATGCATCTGGAAGTTCTTTTTCATTATTTGAAGTGATGATAACGATAGGTCGTTGAGTTGCGGTAATTGTTTCCCCTGTCTCATAAACATAGAACGACATTTTATCGAGTTCATGCAACAAATCATTTGGGAACTCAATATCTGCCTTGTCAATTTCATCAATTAACAATACACAACGTTCTTCGCTGGTAAATGCTTCCCACAACTTACCTGGTTTAATATAGTTTTTAATGTCATATACACGATCGTCGCCTAACTGGCTATCACGTAAGCGAGATACAGCATCATACTCATACAGACCTTGTTGTGCTTTAGTCGTTGACTTGATATGCCAAGTAATCAATTTCAAACCTAAGCTTTCAGCAACCTGCTCAGCAAGTAAAGTTTTACCAGTCCCTGGCTCACCTTTAACTAATAAAGGCTTTTGTAAAGCTCGTGCAGCTTTGACTGCAAGTTTGAGGCTATCGGTTGCGATATATTGATCTGTACCAGTAAAGTGTTGTGTATCAGCAGACATTTTAAAACCTTATTTTTCTATATTTAACTGTGTGTAGATTTAAACCGTGTGTCCTGTTTTATTTGCAGTGTATTTAGACCAGCAAAACCCAACCAGTAATCCTAATCCAATTACAAATAAAATTAAGGATAAATTTGACCAAATAAGAACATGCTCTTTGGTAAGTACACCGAAGATCAGTCCAAAGATTGCTGGGGCTAATGCAGAATTAGGCCCCTCGGAGATGGTTGGTGTGACTAAAATTGCAAAAACAATAATCCACAGTATTCCACCTACTGGATTCGGTAAACGCGACATCAAACGATACCAGCACCATAAGGCAATCAATGTTCCAGTAACATAAACAATAATGGCTACATTTTCTTCTGGAAATTGATCAAAGACCGAAAGAATTTGTGACCATATTGCCGTTAGAGTCTCAAGCACCGCGTAATCCCTCAGGTTCTACAGCATTCGGGTTGATAAGACCTTCTGGTGGCATTTGAATAAAAAAGCCTTTGGTTTGCAAAGAGTCTAATACATGCAAGACATTTACACGTGCAAGCTTACGCTCAGCATGCAACTCTAAGTGCATTACAAATGTTGCTTTACCAAAAGCTTGCAAGACATTTTCAGGAACGACTTCTAGAGGATTCTCTTGATCTTTATCCTCAGGATAGTTTGGACGAGCAATATAAATATACATTTCGTCTTTTTTACTCGATCTATAAATATCGCAGTGCATGTTTACTCACAACCATTATCAATCAAAAACAGCATACATGAAAAAAACTGTAGGTACATTAAGGAATGTTAACGCTACAGTCGTATTTTATACTGTTCTTATTTACCTAGAAATCTTCATTTGAGTTGTTAAAAACTCAATATCTTCTTTGAAAAGTGCAATTAACGGCTCTGTCAAAAGATCATAGCGCCAACCTAATAAATAGCTGGGTAAATCTTGCTCATCGAGATGAAAGACCACATGCTCATAAATCGCATTTAGCCACTTCTTACGTAACAACACTTCCTTTGGAATACCTGTTTTATTGACCACCATTTCGATCAATAGATCAACACGAGGTGCAATTTCTTTGGAGTTGTTTTTGACAGGACGCGCCAAACGCAATGGCCATTCATCTTCTGGGGGTAAAAACTTCAGTAGATCTAAAATTGTTTTACCATGCTCACGCACAATATTTGGTCGCATGTCTTTAACTTGTGCCAACTGGAAAGTATTTCGCGGATTCTTTTCGACTAGATCAATCATTGTGGCATTTTTAAGTATGAAACTACGTGGTTGATTCATCGCTTTGGTAATTTGTTCACGCCAGATGCTTAATTGTTGTAATTGCATCAACTCACGCCTAGAGTGACGATAATTACCAATATCCGTATAAAGTTCAGATAATGGTGTCTCTAATGCGATTTCTTTAGTTAGATTTTGGCAATCCTCTAAAACATAGGAATATAGACCCTTTGTTTGAAGATCAAACTTCAGCCTTTCTGCCAGCTTATTTAAATATAGTACGTCATTTGCAGCGTAACTCATTTGCTCTTGACTAAGTGGACGTGCTAACCAGTCCGAACGTGTTTGGTCTTTATCGATATCAATATTTAAACAAGTTTTTAATGCATTTTGATAGCTGACCTGCAAACCATGACCAAGAAAAGCCATCGCGACTTGCGTATCAAATACATTTTTTAATGGCTTTTGATCTGCGTAATGATAAATCAGATCAATATCCTCACCGCATGCATGAAAGATATTCTGCTGAGCTTCAAAAAGCTTACGCCAAAAATCAGATAAATCTAGCGCAGCGCCATCTAACAACGAAACCTGATCATTTACATTGATTTGGCAAACGCCTAATTTCGGATATAAGGTATCAACCTTAATAAACTCAGTATCAAGTGCGTATGTGGAACAATGTTCCATTTGATTGAGGAGAACAGCTAGATCTTTTTGCTGTTGGATAAACT
Organism: Acinetobacter junii CIP 64.5; assembly: GCF_000368765.1. Classification (GTDB taxonomy): domain Bacteria; phylum Pseudomonadota; class Gammaproteobacteria; order Pseudomonadales; family Moraxellaceae; genus Acinetobacter; species Acinetobacter junii. The sequence continues at coordinate 195,392 of NZ_KB849655.1, read as the reverse complement.
GAAACATAATTGCTCAAGTAAAAAAATTAAAAACATAGCGATGCAACGATTTCATTGCAGTTATTGCTCAAGCGAGATCAGATGCAAAAATTTACTTAGTATTCCACATGCAAAACATGAAATTACTCCCTATTCCATTTGTAAATCAGCGAAAGTCCATTTCGCCAGCCAATAGTGCCACAAATTTAAATAATTATAGCTATGATAATGTAAGACAAAATGTAAAATTTAATTATTTGTTTAAATTAACAGCATGAATTTAAAATAAATATATAAATTATATCGACCTTAGTCTTATTTCATACGCATTCGATTATGTACAGCCTGACTCAAAGTGTGACTGTCTACATATTCCAATTCACCACCCTGAGGTACGCCTTGTGCAATTCGAGTCATATGTATTGGCAAGTGTTTTGTCGCTTCAACCAAATAATGTGCCGTTGCTTGCCCCTCAACTGTTGCATTAGTTGCTAGGATCACTTCTTCAATTTGACCTTCACTTAAACGCTGCACTAAATATGGGATGCCTATTTCCTCAGGTCCAATACCATCAAGTGGTGATAGATGCCCACCTAAAACATGATATTTACCTCTAAAGCTTCCACTTTGTTCAATTGCCATAACATCAGCGGGTGACTCAACCACACACAGTAAATTTGAATCACGCTCTGTCGACGCACAAATATCACAAATTTCATTTTCAGTGAGTGAATGACAAATTCTGCATTCGTGAATATGACTCGAGGCCTCATGCAATGCATACGAGAGTGCAAAAGCACCTTCACGGTTCTTCATCAATAAATGTAATGCCATACGCTGTGCAGACTTAGGACCTACACTCGGCAAAATACGCAATGCTTGAACCAATTGTTCAAATCGTTCACTAAACACAAATTAACTCGAATATTTGTAGAAAGAATCCCCCTAAGCTTATTTTTCAAACTTAGGGAGTAATCAATTAGAACAAGCCAGATAAGCCCGGTGGTAAACCCATACCAGAATTTGCACCTTGCAATTTCTCTTCTGAAATCGCTTCAGCTTGACGAGCAGCATCATTCATCGCAGCTGCGATCAAGTCTTCAATCATGTCCGCTTCATCTTGCAATAAATCAGGACTGATCTCGATGCGTTTTACAACATGGCGACAAGTCATGGTTACTTTAACTAATCCACCACCTGCTTCAGCATGAACTTCAGTTTTCGCAAGCTCTTCTTTGGCTTTTTTAAGATTTGTTTCCATGTCTTTTTGCATGCGCTGAGCTTGCTGCATGAGCATATTAATGTTCATATCTTTCTCTCGTTAAATTAAATCTAAACCACGTGACAGATCACGAATAATATCATTGATATCTTCTAAACCAACAGATACACGGATTAAACCTTCCTCAATACCTGCTGCTTGTTTGGCTTCAGCCGACATTCTACCATGTGAGGTCGTCGCAGGATGTGTAATTGTTGATTTGACATCACCAAGATTACTTGTAATGGATAAGAATCTTGTATTATCAATTACAGTCCAAGCACCTTGACGCTCTCCCCTCACAACAAATGAGACAACCCCACCAAAACCTTTTTGCTGTTTCTTAGCCAATTCATGACCTGGGTGATCTGGCAATCCAGCATAATATACCTTTTCAACTTTATCATGCTGCTTGAGCCATTCAGCTAATATCTGAGCACTCGCACAATGCGCCTTCATACGTAAGCTCAATGTTTCTAAGCCTTTTAAGAATATCCACGCATTAAAAGGACTCATTGAATTGCCTAGTGTACGGATCACACCATTCACTTCTTCGAGTAAATCATTTTTACCAACAACGGCACCACCCAGTGCACGCCCCTGACCATCAATATATTTAGTTGCAGAATATAGAACTAAATCTGCCCCGAATTTGATGGGTTGCTGTAATGCTGGGGTACAGAAACAGTTATCTACAGCGAAAAGAGCACCATGTGCATGTGCAATATCTGCAATCGCCTGCATATCACCAACTTGCGCTAGAGGGTTTGATGGTGTTTCTATAAATAACAAACGAGTATTTGGCTGTAAGGCATTTTTCCAACCCTCAAGATCGTCTAAATCGACAAAAGTGACTTCAACCGCGAATTTAGCTACATATTTTTCAAATAAGGCAATAATTGAACCGAATACAGCACGTGAACAAATGACGTGGTCACCCGCTTTCAAATACGCCATACAAATTGCATGTACAGCAGCCATACCAGAACTTGTTGCAACTGCACGCTCAGCACCATCAAGCGTAGCCAATCGTTTCTCAAAGGCTTGTACTGTTGGATTGGTATATCGAGAATAAGTATTGCCTGCTACTTGACCTGAAAATTTCGCAGCAGCATCAGCAGCGCTTTCACATACAAACGATGAGGTTAAAAAAATAGGTTCACTATGCTCACCTTCAAAAGTACGGTTATGACCAGTACGAATTGCAAGCGTATCTAGTTGATATTCTAAATCATCATTTGGATTCATCGTTTTGTATGCCTTATGATTAATGGGTTCAGGAACACTCTATTCTATACTCTGGACAGTTTTGCAAATTGCAAAGAATGAACCTATAGGTTTCTGCCCATTTTAACTTTGGCTAAAATTTTCTCACATTTGAATATAAAACCAAGCAATAAGATCACTATTGCTCTCTTCTAGAATCCTATCTGATTAATTTACGCACAAAAATTAAATTCATATTACAAAGTGTTATTAAATTCCGCCTAAATGTGCCAACATTTTGAGCGCCTAAGGTATTTAAGGTCAAGGCGAAAGATACAATAATCGCTTAGACTTCGTGCAATCTTGACTCATGATGAGACTTAAAAAGATGAAATCGCTTGTGGAACAGCAAAAAATAAATTTTAAACATCTCGCTATGCGTGTATTTGAAGCAGACAAATTAGTCTTATCTCAATCTACACCTTATCAAGTTATTGCCGAATTTAAACAAACACGTGTCAGATTCTATGCTTCTGAAAACAAGCGTTATAAGGAGCCTCTTGTCTTCGTAGCACCACTTGCGATTAATATGGATATATACGATTTATATCCATACCGTTCTTTAGTTAAACACTTTCAAGAAAGCGGTTTTGACGTTTACCTGATTGATTGGGGTAAATTAACTTATAAAAATTATCATATTGATTTCTTATCATTCATCGATAAGTTCATTCCACGTTGCATTGAAGCAATTCAAAAGCATTCGAAATCTAAAGAAATCTCGTTACATGGTTGGAGTATGGCTGGCATCTTTGTCACACTATATACAGCACGCCATCAACCAGATGCAGTAAAAAATCTAATCGTATTGGGTAGTCCAATTGATAGTTATGCATCAGGTTATATTGGTAAGCTATATAAAACGCTCGCCTATGTGACAACACGTAATGCGACGATTAAAGACTATATTTACAATCGTCTCCCAAAACTCATGATTCATTCACCAGGTTTTTTAAATTCTTTGGGCTTTAAGTTACTCGATCCTAAAGGTTGGATCTACGGCAATATCCAACTGCTTAAAAATCTGGATAATCTAAAACTGGTTCAGGAAGATGCAACTTTAAGTCATTTTCTTAACAATATGATTGATTATCCTGGTGGCATTAATCAAGACATGCTGTTTAATGTTTGGATGCAGAACCCATTAAAAAATGGTGCAATCACACTAAAAAACAAAACCATTGAATTAAAAGGTATCAACTGCTCTCTATTAGTTGGCGCTGGGAAAAGTGATCAACTGGTAACGGTTGATGCTGCTTTTCCATTAACTCAGTTGACAAATAGCCAAGATGTCACGTTTACTCTTATACCTGGCGGACACTTAGGTTTAATGTCTAGTCAAAATAGCTCAATCGAGTTTTGGCCGACACTTACAAAATGGCTAGAAGAACGTTCAACACATTTAAAAAGGTAAACTATGACTCAATCTGTTGCATTTATCGGTTTAGGTGCCATGGGATATCGCATGGCTGCTCATTTACCAAAATATTTCGACACCGTTTATGTTTGGAATCGAAATTTTAGTAAAGCCGAACAACATGCAACAGAATTTGGAACAATCGCTTCTGAACTCGAACAAGCAGCGCAAGCCGATGTGATTTTTTCTTGCTTACCGACCAGCCAAGATGTTGAAAACCTAATAAGCAGTATCAAAATCAAATCAGGTGCAATTTGGATTGACTGTACCAGTGGTGTCCCTGATGCAGCGCGTCGTCTAGCTGAACAGCTCAAAGCTCAAAATGTAGCATTTTTGGATGCACCCGTCAGTGGTCAAACTATAGGTGCAGAAAATGCAACCTTAACATTTATGGTGGGTGGTGATATTGATGCATTTGAACGTGCCTATCCTGCTATGTCAGCTTTAGGAAAACTTATTCAACATGTAGGCGAGTCTGGCGCAGGCTTTGCAGTAAAAGCCATTAATAACATGCTGCTCGCTGTAAATTTATGGTCAGTAGCTGAAGGTTTTACAACATTAAAAGCACATGGCGTAAATCTAGATGCCGCCTTGAATTGTATTAATGCTTCTAGTGGTAAAAGCCTAGTCACTGAGAATATTTTCCCGCAACGTGTTTTAAGTCGAGAGTTTCCTGTTACTTTTGCCCTGCCTTTATTAGCAAAAGATACGGGAATTGCCCTAGATTTGGTACACGATGCAAAATTACCTGCACCTATACTATCTTTGGCACAAAGTCTCATTCAAGCTGCAAGCTTATCTGCTGAATCCAATAGTGACTTCTCAGCTGCAGTTAAAATGTATGAATCTTGGACTAAAATCACGCTTAAATAAGACCCTTTATTTATGCAATATTCTATTCATCGACACTTTTGATATCTGAAATTTATGAGATAGCATTGCATAAATATGTGGTGCTTTAAATATTACATTTATTTCAATGCTTATAACTTGAGATTATTAAATTACATCTAAAGCTAATTAACTTACTTTAAGTCAATGAAAAATATATTTTTTATTTTTGAATATGAATAAATCATGAAGTAAAAATTACACTCAAACAATACAGATTGATTGAAATTTCATGAATAAGCCTTATATTGGTAAGTACGTAGGGATCAAATGCCATATGAATATCGTTTCATAAAGCCTTGATTTATACCTTTTTGAATAGAGGAACACCTCATGAATAAGTTTACGGTTGCAGTTATTGCAGGATTAATCTCTTTTACTGGTTTTAATCTCCAAGCTGCCACACCAGAACAAGAATGTAAAAAGTTGCAAGATGACTACAACCTCATCTATGCATCAAAAGGATTCTGTTTTAAAGACGCTGATGCGAAAGCTAAATATGGTAATGAAAACTGCCATACGACTAAGCCAAAATTTTCAGATAAAGAGCAACAACGTCTCGATCAAATCAAAGCTAGGCAAAAAGAGCTTAATTGCAAATAAAACTACTTAAATAGTTCATTTATAGCTCTCTTATTGAAATCAATAAGGGAGCAATTTTTTAACTTAGTACATCATATAAAGGATTAATCATGGCATACGATGACCAAAATATTTTCGCGAGAATTTTACGTGGCGAATTACCTGCGATTAAAGTCTATGAAGATGATCAAGTACTCGCATTTATGGATATCATGCCCCAAGCGGAAGGTCATACGCTTGTTATCCCAAAAACACCTGCAGTAACTCTACTCGATTTACCTGCGGATGCTGCTGCATACACCATTCAAATTGTGCAAAAAATTGCTCGAGCGATTGAAACTGCATTAGATGCAAAAGGTATTGTTTTAATGCAATTGTCTGGTGCTTCTGCTGGGCAAACTGTTCCTCATGTGCATTTTCACTTAATTCCAAGTTCAGTACATGAATTAGGGCGTCATGCTGCCAAGATGGGTGATCAAGAAAAAATTAAAGAATTAGCAGAAAAAATTAAAGCTGCGCTGTAATTTTTCACATAATAAAAAGCGAAGTTATAACTTCGTTTTTTATTATTACTATAAAAATCAATAATAAATATAATTATTACTAAATATAAATCGTCATCAAACTGTCATCTTTCTTTCACTTCTCTGTCACAAAGTTTTCCGATACTGCATACAAGTCAGTGAGCTGTGTAACTTTTTGTACACAAGCAAGCTTATAACAGTAACTAAGGCATTAGCCATTTACAAAAAAGTGTTTTGGAGAAATCTCAATGAAAAAATTGCTTCTTGCTGCATCAGTAGCAACTTTAGCCATGAATGCAGCGCAAGCAGCACCAACATTGTATGGTAAGCTCAGTGTGACTTTGGACAATATTGACAACAACGGCTTTAAAGATGAAAGCGTAACAAAAGTAAATTCAAATGCTTCACGTATTGGTGTTAAGGGCGAAGAAAAATTGACTGATAACTTATCAGCAGTTTATTTAGCCGAATGGGAAATTTGGGCAGATGGCGATGGTGATGCTTTTAAAAACCGTAACCGTTTTGTAGGTGTTAAATCTGCTGGTGTTGCAACATTAAAAGTTGGTCAACACGATTCTTACTTCAAAACTGCAGCTAATAATAACCAAGATATTTTTAACGATAACAATGAACTGGATATGACTAAAGTTCTTGTTGGTGAAGATCGCTTAACTAACGTAATTGGTTTTGAAACTGATAAAAAATTGCTTGGCGGTTTAGCGTTTAACATCATGTTCCAACAAGGTGAACAAAATGAAAATACTAAGGATAAAAACGGTCAAACAATACCTCTAGATAACTCTGCAAGTGGTCAAAAAGGTAGTCGTAATGGATTTGGTGATGGTGTTTCAACATCTCTAACTTACGAAAATAAAGATATTGGTTTAAATGCAGCTGTTGCAGGTAACTTTGCAGTTGCATCAAAGTATAATGCTTATGGCTTATCTGGTGTATATACAGATGCAGTGCGTGTAACTGGCTCACTTGATTTATCTCAAGTAGGTGCTGAAGGTTTAGTATTCGGTGGTTTATGGCAAACTGCGAAACCTACAGATGATACACTTGTAGGATACAAAGGCTTAAAAGAAAACGCTTTCGGTGTAACTGCTGCATATATCATTCCTTCTACACCAGTGAAGTTAAAAGCAGAATATATCTCTGCAAAAACAGAAGTTGATGGTCTTGAAGATCGTAAAAATGATTTATACGGTGTAGGTGCTGATTACAATATCAATAAACAAGCTCGTTTCTACGGTGTTGTTGCTCAACAAAAAATTGACTGGCAGAAAGACAATAACAAGAAAACTGTTATTGGTTTAGGTATGGAATATAACTTCTAATCAGAAGTTTATTTCAAGTGTTAAATAAAAGGGCGTTTCGCCCTTTTATTTTTATATGCTTATCTTTTTAAAAAACCACTCACCAAATTCAATACTTGTTGAATATCTTGATTTGCTTCTTGGGGATTGGTATTACTTCCTTGCGGAGTCAAAGAATCAATCACTTGAGGTAGTACAGACGCAATCGCACTGTAAATTTCTTGCTTTGGCGCTTGTGCTTGTTGAGCAACCTGTTCGATATCTTGATCATCAAATAAACTTTGAATGTTTTGATCTGGTACATCTTGCGCATTTTGCTGTTGTGGATCGACCCAGCTTTGGACCTGATTTGCTAAACCTGCATTTTTTAGTTTATCTAAAGCACCTTGCAAACCGCCTTGTTTTTGAATCCATGCAAGAATTAAAGGTAAAACTGCTATCAATAACGTTTGTGCTGTACCACTGCTGTTACTATTGGTCTGAGTAGAATTACTACTATTTCCCGCACCTAACTGACCTAATACTGAACCAAGAATTCCGCCTAAACCGCCTTGTTGTTGGTTTTGATTATTTTGTTGTTGTCCACCAAGTTGACCTAAAACTGAACCTAAAATTCCGCCCAAACCACTTTGCCCAGTCGTTTGTTGTTGTCCACCTAAAGCTTGTTTCGCCAGTATTTCAACAATGTTTGCTAAATCCGTCATGACTTATCCTTTGGAATTATTTATTCCAAAAGAATACGCTGCTTTGAAAAAACAAAACAAAGATGATTTGTTAATTTTTGCAAGAACTTGCAATCAAAAGCAAGGATTTAGCTTAGCTAAATCCGGCCTGATCACCAGCGGAACTTATCCCAGTTTTCAGGATTTGCCCAGAACTTAGAATTAAACCAGTCAGGAACATGTTTATAAGTTAAAATATTAAACTGCCATAAAGCAAAATCGCTTTCATGCGTGGTTTTATCAATCAATTGAGTAAAACCAAGTGAACGCAGTAACTTCTCATCAGTTAATTTACTCACGACAACGATACGTTTTGCCATCAAATCTCGAAGCTTGACTAATAGTTGAGATTTTTGAGAATCACTGATAGTTTGCATTTCTTCTGTATCAAATAATACAAAACCTAAATCATATCGCTGCGTAAAAGGCAGATTTAAAAAGTCAGTTACGCTAAAATAATTCCATTGAATAGAAGCATTTTGGTCAATTTTCTGACCTATACAAAGTGCAGTATGAATCGGCTGTTCTTTAAATAAATCGTCTAGCATAGAAGTGATGACATTTTGTTCAGCCATACTGCAACCCTTGATTGAGAAAGATGAGAGTTTATTAATGGAACTACAGGGCATTTGCCATAAAATGCATGCAGCACTCAAAACGCATAGTGTAACTGATCAATCAACACGCAAGGCAAATGTTGAATATAAATTTATCCTAGATCGTTCAGAAACTGATCTACCGTTTGTGTTGGGTCAAGAATTAGAGATTGAATGGACTGGAAATATTTTTTGTACATCTTGTGGTGCAAAAACACCTAAATCATATTCGCAAGGACATTGCTTTAAATGCTTTAAAACAAAAGCTGAATGTGACTTGTGTATTATGAAGCCTGAAACCTGTCATTATCATTTAGGTACATGCCGTGAAAATGATTTTGCACACAATGTCTGCTTCCAACCACATATTGTTTATTTAGCGAACTCTAGTGCCTTAAAAATCGGAATCACCCGTATCGTGAATATGCCAACACGTTGGTTAGATCAAGGTGCGACACAAGCTCTCCCAATCATGAAAGTGGGTTCACGCCGTTTATCAGGACATTTAGAAACATTATTTGGCACTCAAATCGCTGATAAAACTGATTGGCGTAAATTGCTTAAAGGCGAAGCTGAGCCACTAAATTTAATTGAACAGCGGGATCAGATCATTGAGGAATTTGCACCTAAGATTCAAAGTATTCGTGATGAGTTCAGTCAAAATCTAGAGTTCAATGAAAATCTAGAATTACTAGAAAATGAAATACCACATGAGTTTATATACCCTGTGGAACAATATCCTGAAAAAATAAAATCACTAAATTTGGATAAGACTCCAAAAATACGCAGTGTATTACAAGGTATTAAAGGTCAATACCTGATACTTGATATTGGAGTAATCAATATTCGAAAATATACAGGCTATGAACTAATTCTTAGAGCTTGAATGACTTGAATAAGGTGGCTACGTTGCCACCTTTTTATTTATCAAGAGCTCAAACAGTTCAATATCGCTTGGACTGGATCATCAGTATTCCCTGAGATGAGCTGCTTATGCATACTAAGATGTTGCATCATTTGAATATGTGCAGTTTCGTGATCCATCAATTTCTCAATTGAAGTTGCTAAATGCTGTGGCGTTGCATCTGCTTGTATTAACTCTTCAATTACCTTTTTGCCAGCAATAATATTGGGCAAAGAATAATATGGTATTTTGACTAAAAATTTCGCAATTAGATAGGTTAACCAGTTTAATTTATAGAATGTCACCATCGGACGGTGCAATAACATCGCTTCAAGTGTCGCTGTGCCAGATGCTAAAGCAACTATGTCACTCGCATTCATCACCATACGTCCAATTTTTGATTCAGCATCTGAATTTTCTAAAACATGAATTTTAGCCTTTAAACTAGTCCCTACATTTTGTAAACCCTGCTCTATCTGTTGCTTACGAGCATCATTGATTGTAGGTATCAGAAACTCAAGCTCTGGATATTTTCGATGTAAAATCTCGGCAGCATCCGTCAATAATGGCAATAATCGTTCGATTTCACCGCGACGACTGCCAGGAAGTAATGCAATATGAGTTTTATTTGCGGCTAAACCTAATTGATGTTTCGCTTCAATAATCGGATTCTTGAGAGGTAATTGTTTTGCTAAAGGGTGTCCTACAAATGCTGCTGGCACCTCATAATTTTCATAGAACGTTTTTTCAAATGGAAACAAACAAAGGACTAAATCTATACTTCGTTTAATGCCATGAACTCGTCCTTGACGCCAAGCCCAAACTGAAGGACTCACATATTGAACTGTTTTGATTGGTAAATTGTTTTCTTTAATCGTTTTAGATAGACGTAGATTGAAATCTGGCGCATCTATTCCTATAAAAATATCTACGGGACGTTCAGTCCATCGTTCAACTAGACCATCACGTACAGCAAATAATTTTTTTAGGTCTTTTAAGACTTCCACAATTCCCATCACAGATAGTATTTCCATAGGATAATAACTATGAAAACCTTCAGCGATCATTTGCGGGCCACCAATACCCTCAAATTCAACATCTATGCCTTGTTCGCGAAAACTACGCATGAGTTTAACTCCTAGCGTATCACCAGAAACTTCACCCACGACGATCCCAATTTTTAGTTTTTGCTTTAACAAGACAACTGCCCCATTCAAATGTTTGAAATATTTTAACAAAATGATTTTACATTGAATCGCATCAAAGATGACAATTTGTTCTTGATTAGTGAACATTATGAATCATCTGTATTAGCATTAATTATTCTTATATCCATTTGTATTTACGATTAAAGTAAAATTGAATAGAATTGACTTACATAATAATATAAACAAGAATCATTTTCATATGTAATTAATTCTATTTAACATCGTTGTGAACTTCATGCCTAAGACTTCTTTAAATACATATAGCGATAAATTAAATGTTTTATTTCGCTTCTTTTTAACGTTTGTGATCGGGTATGTATGTACAGCATTTTTATGTATGAGTCTTACTCAAGTTTTTCAGGCTTTTTTAGCCAAGGCTGAAGCAATTTATCTAGCAGCATTCATTTCCATATTTTTTTATCTCAGCTTTATCATTGTTGGATTTTGTTTTACTTCTTTATCTAAGCTCGCCCTAACAAGTTTCGCACTCACCATATTTCTATTTGGCTTATCAGCAGGTTTGAATTAAAAAATGCAGAATAAAAGTGTTCGCCAGTCAATGGCTTGGCTACATGCTTGGACGGGCTTAATTTTCGGATGGCTGCTATTTGCTATTTTCTTGATGGGTACAAGCTCCTACTATCGGCATCAAATCACTTTATGGATGCAGCCACAACTTGCGCAATATCAAATCAATCAGGATACGGCAATCCTAACTGCAACTCATTACCTATCCCAAAATGCTAGTGATGCTAAAACGTGGTATTTAAAAGTTGCTAATTCTGAAGAACCTGTAAATAAAATTTATTGGGAAAAAGCTAGTGGTGGTTACGAAAGTAAAAGCTTAGACGCTAATACTGGCAAAGAACTTCAATTATCTCATACTCAAGGCGGTGACTTTTTTTACAATTTTCATTTTCAGCTATACGGTATGCCTGTGTTTATTGGCAGGCTCATCGCAAGCCTTGCAGCATTCATCATGTTAATTGCACTGGTATCTGGCATTATTACCCACAAAAAGATATTTACCGACTTCTTTACACTCAGAACATTTAAATCACAACGGTCTTGGCTTGATTTTCATAATGTGACATCAGTTTTAGCTCTTCCTTTTTTTCTGACGATAACGTTTACAGGCTTAGCCATTTTCTTTTATTTATATCTCCCTTGGGGAATGAAAAAACTCTATCCAGAAAATCCTTATCAATATTTCACTGAAATACGAACCGTAGCTACGAATTCAAATACGATAACATCCCCTCAAATAAGCAACATGATATCGACAGAGGATCTTTTGACTCGAATCAAACAACAATGGGGAGATCGATCACTTGCTACTTTTGAGGTTAAAAATCCAAATACGGATCAAGCCGTAATAACGATCAAACAACTTGAAGATCGTTCAATCACGCTAAATCAACCGCAAATCGTATTTGATGGAACGGGAAAGATATTAAGTAATACTAGAAATAATAGTGCTATAGCTACCCTAAATGCTGGAGTTTATGGACTTCACATGGCAACTTTTGCCCAATCTTTTCTAAGATTTGCTTTTTTTTGCTCAGGAGTTCTTGGCTGTCTGATGATTGCGTCAGGGCTATTGCTGTGGAGTCTTAAACGACAAATTCAGTATAAGTCCCCAAAATTCCATTTTGGTTACTACCTTGTTGATCGCTTAAATATTGCAAGTTTTATTGGTCTTCCGATTGCTATGTTGAGCTATTTTTTAGTGAATCGGTTGATTTCAAGTCCTAGCGCTGATCTTAATTATGAAATTTATACATTTTTTAGCGTTTGGATGCTTAGTTTTGTATTGGCTTTATTCACACCTAAGCAATATTTATGGAAATCTCAGATTGTGATCTTTGCTCTAGTCGCTTTTAGTTTACCCTTATATAACCTGTTCTATTTGCTTAATCATGACCTTATAGCAAACTTGGAAAGTTACTGGTTATTTCTACGTGTTGATCTATTCTTTGTTGCTTGTGCTTGTTTTGCAGCATTCATATATAAAAACATTCAGCCAATACAAATCAAGTCAACTCAGAAAATTAAAAGCAAACTGATTAAAAATGGAGTGAATGTGTGATTTTCTTTAGTTTATTACTGACTTTAATCGGTATGGTCATCTTGTATCGTTGTAGTTCTAAACAACAGTCTAAAGTTCATTTGAAATATCAAAAAATAATGACGACCTATCAAGTGCAATTTCGAATCTTTGCTTTTCTTTTATTCCTAATTTCAGGAAGTTTATTATGTTGGATTGAGGGAATATCGATCGGATTCGTCAGTTGGTGGATATTTGCAACACCCATCACCTTCCTATTGGTTTTAAAAATCAATCATGTCTTAACTCCTAGAGTCAAACACAAATGACGTTAAAAAATCTTCCTTTAGCTTTTTTTTGCATAAGTAAATCATTATTCATCACAACGAGTTATCTCAAAAAAGCATAAGATATGCCTGTTTTTGCATAATTAGGCATATTGGTAATGTTTGGTCCTATTGAATTTATCATGGCTGGGGTTTTGGTTGGCTTCTGTGTAGGTATCACAGGTGTTGGCGGTGGTTCTTTGATGACTCCTATTCTTATTAGCCTTTTCAAAATTGAACCACATATCGCAATTGGTACTGATTTGCTCTATGCATCAATCTCTAAATTCTGTGGCTCAGTTGTTCATGCAAAGAAACTCAATATCGTTTGGCCAATCGTTATTTGGCTAGCAATCGGTAGTATTCCTGCATCATTCGCAACCTCATGGGTTTTAGAACATTATTTAAGTCAATCAACGCACTACAAAGCTGTATTAACGATGGTACTTGGTTTTATGCTGACTTTGACAGGTATCTCGATTGTCTTTCGTGCGCAAATTGAAAAGTTCTTTGATCGTTTCCGTAATCGTGAACAAGCAAATATGGAAAGCGAGCAACATGCTTTACAACATAAACGCCATTATATCGTCATCATGGGGATCATCTTAGGTGTGTTCGTTACACTATCATCTGTAGGTGCTGGTGCTTTTGGCATCATGGCTTTAGTAATTATGTTCCCAAATCTACCTATGATTCGTATTATTGGTTCTGATGTTGTACACGCAGTATTATTGACAGCAGTTGCTGGCCTAAGCCATATGTCTTCAGGCAACGTCGATTTTACATTATTGATGTGGTTATTGGTTGGGTCTATTCCAGCAATTATTGCAGGCACATTGATCAGCTCACATATGCCAGAACGTTTGATTCGTAAAATTCTAGGTATCACATTATTTGCGCTAGGGATTAACTTTATGGTTAACCCGATCAAAGCGAAACCAAAGCCAGTAGAAACTCAACAAGCTGTCGTGATTCAGCAAACAACAACTTCTACAAGCGCAGTTTAAATAGCAAAATGCCGATTGTTTCTACACAAAATATGATTATAACTAGTTAATCAGTCGGCATTTCGTGCTATATTCGTAGACAAAATAACCTCTTCTTTTGATTAAATTTGTGACAGCAATGAATACTCTACAGTCAAATCCAGTTTCTCAGCCAGATATCGACGACGTTAACATTAAAAGCATTCAAACTTTAATTACCCCTGCGGAACTGAAAGCTGATCTTCCTTTATCTGAGGCTGCGTCGCAAACTGTATTACAAGGACGTGCAACTGTACGTAATATTTTAGATGGTAAAGACAAGCGCTTGTTTGTCGTTATTGGCCCTTGTTCGATCCACGATCCTAAAGCTGCAAATGAGTATGCTGATCGCTTGAAAGAGCTAAGTGAAAAAGTAAAAGATACGCTTTATTTAGTTATGCGTGTTTATTTTGAAAAACCACGTACAACAGTAGGTTGGAAAGGTTTAATTAATGACCCTGATATGAATGACTCTTTCAATATTGAAAAAGGGTTACATATTGGTCGTGGTCTTTTACTAGAATTAAATGAAAAAGGTTTGCCTTGTGCAACTGAAGCACTTGATCCGAACTCACCTCAGTACTACCAAGATTTAATTTCTTGGTCAGCGATTGGTGCTCGTACAACAGAAAGTCAAACACACCGTGAAATGTCTTCTGGATTATCTTCACCTGTTGGCTTTAAAAATGGTACAGATGGCGGTTTAACAGTTGCAACGAATGCAATGCAATCAGTAAAACACGGTCATAGCTTCTTAGGCTTAAATGAAAACGGTCAAGTTGCAATTATTAATACTAAGGGCAATCCTTATGCACACGTAGTTTTACGTGGTGGTAACGGTAAGCCAAATTATGATGCAACTTCTGTTGCTGAAGCTGAAGCTGCTTTAGCAAAAGCTAAAGTAAGCAATAAGATTATGATCGATACCAGTCATGCTAACTCAAACAAAGATCCGTACTTACAACCTTTGGTTCTTAAAAACATCACAGAGCAAATTCTTGATGGTAATAAGTCAATCGTAGGGATCATGGTTGAAAGTCATTTGAAAGGTGGTCGTCAAGATATTCCTGAAAACTTATGTGATCTTGTTTATGGTCAATCAGTAACTGATGGCTGCATCGATTGGGAAACAACAGAAAAAGCACTACTAGAGATGCATGAAGCGTTAAAAGACGTTTTACCAAATCG
This sequence comes from Acinetobacter junii CIP 64.5, assembly GCF_000368765.1. Lineage (GTDB taxonomy): Bacteria > Pseudomonadota > Gammaproteobacteria > Pseudomonadales > Moraxellaceae > Acinetobacter > Acinetobacter junii. Next base: position 180,137 of record NZ_KB849655.1, on the reverse strand, counting down.
TTAATAAATAGTTGATATAAAAACAGACTCTTATGAGTCTGTTTTTTTTTACGTAAAAAGCTCGATAAATCCCAAATAAGGTGATCTTGAATACTGATTCATCTGTTTAAGATATGTTTTGTAGTGCAAAGTTTTTTTAACTATACTGCTGCCACATTTCCACTGTGTCGTATCATTGATATGAAGTCCAGTTTCCGTCAACATTTGCTAAAGTGGCGTGCCTGTCTTAGCGCGATAACTTTGCTTTGTTTACTCTGGCATATTTTCTTACCCACGATGGTTCATAGTGGCGTTGTACCTGCACTGTATGCAATGCCGAGTCACTGCCAAGTTACAAATATTCAAAATAGCTTAATAGATTCAGATAGCCATTCAAGTCATCACCATCATGCTATGCACGATAAAACTCAGCATGAACAACATCTTCAACATATAGAACACAATCAACTTAGTGATCATGCTAAAGAAGTTTTTGCGCTTGCAAGCAAGATCATGAAGCATTGTCCTTTATGTACTTATGGTGTTGACGCTGCTGCAATTGTTCCTTTTATTGCAATTATTTTTGTATTTTTATTGGCTTGGTTTACTGGTGTACGATGCCTATGCTATGCGTGGACAGAAGATCTGCATATACCACGTATCTACTATATTTTCCCAATTAAACAAGCACCTCCACTCGCTCTATAAAACGCAATTCCGTAAATATCGTATCCAGTGAGAACTGCGGTACCGCCTTGTTTATTGCTTTTTTTATAGAGTTTGATATGAATACTCAATTTCGTTTGTCAGTATTAGCTGCTGCGTGCCTTTCTGTTACTTATAGTTCAATTGCTTTAGCTGAAACTTCATCAAAAGATGAAACCAAAACCTTAGCGACGATTGTCGTCACTGCAAGCCGTGAGGGAGAATCGATTAGCAATACTCCTGCTGCGATTAGCAAAATCAGCAACCAAGATATTGAAGATAAACATGCAACATTCATTGGTCAGTTAGTGAATCAAACACCAGGTGTTTTGATGAATGACTTGGGTAATGAGCAGCACATGATGTCTATACGCCAACCAATCACGACTGCGGCTGTTTATCAGTATTTAGAAGACGGTATATCTGTGCGTCCTGTAGGTGTGTTTAACCATAATGCATTATATGAAGTGAATTTGGCTGGGATTGATAGTATTGAAATTCTGCGTGGTCCAGCCAGTAGCTTATATGGCAGTAATGCGATTGGTGGAACAATCAACTTCTTGACCAAAGCACCCAGTTTAACTCCCACAGCTGATTTAGGCGTGAGAGCAAGCTCTGAAGGTTATCGTCGTATTGATCTAGGTGCATCGAATACCTTTGATACCGAATTTGGAGAGCATGGCTTTAGAGTTTCAGGGTATGCCAGTGATCGCGGTGATAGTTGGCAAGATCACGCAGAAAGTAATAAGCAAAGTATCACTTTGAGGCATGATTGGCGCATATCTGATGCCACCCAAGTTAAAAATATCGTCAGTTATAATCATCTCAAAGCAGATATGACGGGTAGTTTAAATGCAGAGGATTTCAGTAAACGATCTGGTTACAGTTATCAAACCTTTACCTATCGTGAAGTTGATGCAACAAGACTTTCATCTCAATTAAGCCACAGTTGGAATGATCAAAACCAAAGCCAAGCTACACTGTATTATCGTGATAACACGACTTAACAGAACCCAAGTTATAATATTCGTACAGATGCCAAAAATGGTACGCCTACAGGAACGTATAGTGGACAAACCACATATAATGCCTTTCAATTTTATGGTTTAAATTTCCAACATTCAATTAACTTAAACCCTGTGAAATTAATTGTCGGTGCTATGGCGGAATATTCGCCTAACCAAGCAAGAACCAATGATATTGAAGTGTTTCGCGATCCTAAAACACGAATATATACAGGGTTTAAACAACGACAATTACTGCGTGATTTTAATGTCGATGTGAATAACCAAGCGATTTACACACAAGCAAATTGGCAAGCTTTACCAAACTTAAACTTAGTCGGTGGCGCTCGCTATGACTGGATCAGTTATGACTTTGACAATAAGCTTACGCCTTCTAAAGTGACAGGTGCTTCAGATGAAAAACGTCATTTTCATAAAGCCAGTCCACAACTCGGTTTTGTTTGGAATATTACGCCTGAATTAGATCTTTACAGTAATTGGTCACAAGGCTTTGTTCCACCTGAAGTGAGTAGCCTTTATGGAGCAAATTTAGTCACACCTGACCTGAAAGAAGCAACCTTTGATAACATTGATCTAGGTTTGCGTTTCAAGTTATTAGATGATCGCTTAGATGGCGAAATTACCTTGTATCGCCTAGAAGGTAAAGATGAAGTGCTTAGCTTTACTAAACCTGACAACACACGTGAACCTCGTAATGCTGGAAAAACTTTACATCAAGGCATCGAAGTTGGTGGAACATGGAAAATCAGCGAACAATATGACCAGCGTTTAAAACTGTCAGGCAGTATCGCAAAACATGAATATAAGCAATTTCAACCCTCACTAACAATCGACTATAGCAGCAATACGATGCCTAGCTCACCAAAAAGCTTTGGCACAATCGAGTACCAGATAAAACCTATGCCTGAATTATTACTCTCAGCAGAAGGTGTTTATGTCGGTTCATATTGGATAAATGATGCCAATACAGAAAAGTATGATGGACATTCGATTTTAAACCTACGTGCAAATTATCGTAAAAATTCCTATGAGGTTTATGGGCAAATTCTCAATGCTGCTGATGTGCATTATGCAGAAAGTATCTCTTTTAGTAATAACCAAGCCAGTTATACACCTGCTGCACCACGTACTTATTTATTAGGTTTACGTTATCATTTTGGGAAATAAGTCATGAATGCCAACCAATTGAAAAAGCTACTAAAGTTTCATCGTGGCTTTGGAATGGTACTTGGCATTCTCGTTTTGATGTGGTCTTTAACTGGTGTGTTGCATCCAATTATGAGTGCAACCCAACCACAACCTGCAAAACGTATGCCTCCATCCCAACAGCTTGATTTGAGGGATGGATTGTCCGTTCCTCAAATCTTAGAAATGCAGAAAATTACCGAATTTTCTGCAATACAAGTGATTGAACTTAATAAAGATCTTATCGCTTATCGAGTTTTAAAACCCAATCAAAATATTGCTGAATATTTTGATCTTCATACTGGGCAACTTATTAAAGATGCAGAATTGCAAGATGCAAAACGTCTTGCAGTTTGGTACACCGGCTTAAGCCAACAACAGATTATTTCTGCTGAACTGGTCACTCAATTTAGCGATGATTATCCAAGCGTCAATCGTTTATTACCTGTTTGGCGTGTAGATTTTGATACTGGTTTAAGAGCTTATGTCGATCCAGCACAATCTCGATTAGCAACGATTTCCAATAATCAAAAAATGTGGATGGCACGAATATTTCGCTTAGGTCATACATGGACTTGGGGAGATCAGCCTTGGACAGGACAAAGTCTCTTGATGCAAATTGCTTTAATTGGCATTTTAGCTTTGACCTTGATGGGAATCGGGTTGTTCTTCAAAATTCACAATCGTAAAAATCACCGTTTAGGTAAAAAACCAATTCGATTTTTTCATCGTTATCTGGCCATCAGTTTAAGTGTTTTTATCTTGTTATGGGTGTTTAGTGGTTTTTATCATGTTTGGCATAAAAAACCTGAACTTGTAAATATTCAGCCCATCTTCCATACGCAAGATTTAAATCCTGAAGCATGGCAATTGGCAGTTCAACGTCCGATTCAGCGACTCAATTTAGTACCGATCGCTTTTGATCAGAATCAAGCTCATGCAGGCTGGATGATTCAATTGACTGGAAAACCTCAGTTACAAGGGAGCATGACCGCAGCAAAAGAACATGATCACCATCATCATGCAAAAGATGCTGCACCAACGATTGAGTTAATCGATGCAAAACATGCTAAAAATTTGAATCCTCTTGAGCAGAGCAAATATTTGGCAGCGTATTATTTAAACTTACCTTTAGAGCATTTTACTCAAAGTTCGTGGGTAACTCGTTTTGGCGGTGAATATGGTTTTATCAATAAACGTTTACCTGTGATCAAGGTTGAAACCAACTTAAATGATCAGCTTGAACTTTATATAGAGCCAAGTAGCGGTGTCATTGCAGCGCAAGTAAATCAGCAAGATGCTATAGAGGGCTTTAGTTTTGCATATTTGCATAAGTGGACATGGTTACCAATCGATAAAACGCTTAGAAACATTCTGTTGGCAACAATTGCGGGACTGATTACAGTATTGGTAATCTTGGGAAGTGTATTGGCAATTCGAAAACGTTAAAATGGAATTGATCCTTCTTATTTGAGAAGGATCAAGCCTATAAAAATTCACTTAGATATAAAAGGAAGCGATCACAAAAGTTAATATTAAACCTGTCTCACTCAACTCTATGGCAGCACCTACCGTATCGCCAGTGATACCATCGATTCTCTTAATAAACAAAATTCTTAAGTAAACCAATATCAATAAAAAGCTGATTAAAGCAACTAACCCCATCCATTTAAATGCACAAAGTAATGCTAATGTAATGACAAAAACCATCCATGCTAGTGTTTTAGGAATAGAATCCGTTATTGACCGCCCTAATCCATTCGCTCGAACATATCGTGTTGTGAGAAATAAAAATAAAGGAACACTGCGACCCAGCATGGGTATTAAGATTAAAAATGCAGAGAGCCGTTGTTCTAGCAAGACATATAAAGCTGAAAACTTCATCAAGCAAACAATAACTAAACTTAGAACACCGATAGGACCACAACTTGGGTCTTTCATGATTTTTAAGGTCCGTTCCCGATCACCAAAACCACCTACCCAAGCATCTGCTGTATCCGCTAGACCATCTAAATGAAGTCCACCTGTAAGCCAAATCCAAATCACTAAAATAATGGTTGCAACAAGAATAATCGGTACTTTTACAAGAAGGATTGAAAGTCCAAATAGAATTAATCCTATTAGCAACCCTACAAGTGGATAAAAAAGTAAAGATTGACCATTTTGCTTTGCAGTTGGTATCTGTTTTAGTTCGATGGGTAAAACAGTCAAGAATTGCAAAGCGATCCAAAATGGTGTCATTCTTTGATTTCCTCAAAACTGAGACTATCGTTTTTATACATTTTTACTGAATACAATTGCCCAAGCTCAGCAGACATTTTTAATAAATCATTGAGATGTTTATGTCGTGCTAAACAAGTGAGTAATTTAATCACACCACCATGCGTAACAACTAATGCTCTATTCCATTGGTGTATTTTCATTTGAGTGTGGATTTCATCAAAGCCAACTTCAACACGCTGTAAAAATTGCTCTAAAGACTCACCATTTGGTGCATGGTATTTTATTGGAAATTGCCAAAAATTTGCCAATAACTCGGGCTCATTTTCATAAATGCTTTGAGTCGAAATACCTTCCCAATCACCAAAATACATTTCTTTGATATGCATATTTAATTGCAAAGGTATTTCAAGTTGCTCTGCTAAATTGATCGCAAAGACATGACAACGCTGTAAAGGTGAACTAAAAATAACATCCCAATTAGTACCTCCAGCGACATATTGCTGTATGGTTGATTGCATCTGCAACCAACCATTTTCTGTTAGTTCATCATCAGTATGCCCACGTAAAGTATGGCTTAAAGTTGTTTCACCATGTCGCAGTAAATCAAGGCGCAACTTTATCTCCTGTCACTGCAGCTTCGGCAAAGGTTGCCATTTGATTATGTAAAACACATGCCAATTGCAGCATCGACAATGCCGCGCCTGCACCACTTCCTTCACCCAATCTTAGATTCATTTTTAAAATTGGTTGCGCTTTTAATTCTTTAAGAATACGAACATGACCATATTCTGCTGATTGATGTCCAAATAGCATCCAGTCACGACAACTCGGCTGTATGCGAACAGCACATAAAGCTGCAACGGAACTAATAAAACCATCCACCACAATAGGCAAACCAATTTGAGCACAACGTAAATATGCTCCTGTCATGGCAGCAATCTCTAAACCACCCACGGCAGCTAGAATTTTCAAAGCATCATTCTCAACACTGGATTGATGGAGTTCAATTGCCTGATTGATGACTGCAATTTTATGTTGTAATTGTTGATTATTAATTCCTGTTCCGACACCTGTCAGTTGTGCTGCATCTTCATTCAACAACAAACATGCGATGGCTGAAGCAGAACAAGTATTGCCAATCCCCATTTCACCAGCGATAAAGATATCAGCCTGTTCTGACTGAGCTAGCTCCACACTGGCTTTACCTAATGCTAATGCAGCAAAACATTCTTGTTCAGTCATTGCAACGTGTTGAGCAAAGTTGGCTGTTCCTGCACGAATACAATGTCGCACTACACCGACATAATCATAGGGATCGCCTACCGTTCCACAGTCAATCACTTGTAACTGTGCCTGATGATGTTTAGCAATAACACTGATTGCTGCACCGCCAGACGCGAAATTTTGAAGCATTTGACGTGTCACGGCTTGAGGATAAGCTGAGATATTTTCTTCAACTACACCATGGTCACCTGCGAAAATCGTGATCCAAGGTTTTTGAATTTGGGGATGAACTGTACCCTGTAAACTTGCTAACTGAATCGCAAGCTGTTCTAACTCTCCTAAAGCCCCTGTTGGTTTAGTGAGTTGTTGTTGTCGTTGTTCGGCTAGATGTTTAGCTTCCAAATCAATTTGTTTTGCCGATTCTGTGTACCAAGCATTTTGTTCAGTCATGTTAATTCTCATCTTTTAAAATCATTGGAAAGCCTGCAACACAAAACATCACTTTATGAGCAAGCTGTCCTAATGCTTGGTGCAATCGACCAGCTTCATCCACAAATCGACGGCTAATTTCACCCATTGGCACGACGCCTAGCCCTGTTTCATTACTGACTAAAATAATTTCAGATTTAAGTTTGGGTAATATTTCTAATAACTTGTCTGTCTGTTGTTGCTGCAAATCTTGATCTTCAACTAACAAAAGATTGGTCAACCATAAAGTAAGGCAATCAACCAAAATGATTTGATGTTCTTGATCTAGTTTTAATAATTGATCCGCCAGAAAAATAGGCTCTTCACAAAGTTTCCATTGCTTAGGTCTTTGCTGCTGATGATGTTGAATTCTTTGCTGCATTTCATCATCTAAAGCTTGCGCCGTGGCGACATAAATCACAGGGATTCCACGCTGCTGAGCTATATTTTCAGCCAATCGGCTCTTACCCGAACGTGCACCACCCAAAATTAATTGCAACATATTAACCTAATACCATTTGATGATAAGGATAAAGTAATCCTTGTAAAATCTGAGCCTTATAATAACCGAAAGTCAATTGATTCACTTGAATTTTAATTCTTTTGGCTTCAAAGCTTTTTATTCGCTCCAAAACAAGATCACTACTCCATGCATCGTTATAAAGTCCAATCGTAATATGTGGACAATATTGCAATGCCGCTATTTCATTCGAGACAAGTGCAAGCTGAGAACGGATTTTTTCTAAAATTTTTTCTCGATCGATGATTTGAATAAATAAAGCACTACTAAAACTATCGATCGTTGTGAGTTCTAATTCAAAGGGTTCAAGTTGTAATTGATTGATAGATTTTAGATGTTGTAAGAATTGTTCATGTGAAAAATCATCATTGTATGGAGAAAGATGGGTATTTAGAAAACCGCACACGAATAACGTAATGTGATACTGACGTTGATTCGACGTAATAAGGAAATCTGAGAAATGTATTTTGATCGAATCTAAATATTCAACTAACTCTGGTTGATCAATTTCGATATACCACAAAGCATAATCTGTCCGACCATGATGCCATTCTGGATAGTCGCGAATTTCAGTTTTTACGAGTTGAGTAAATGTTTGTAATAACACAACGACGATAACGTTCTGACAGTTGTGTTATTCAAACATAATTTACTGGCAAGATTAAATAATTTTAAAAATCATTTAGGCTGTTTCAAACTCTGCATTTTTAACACGAAAAGATTGCCCTAGCTCTGAAATCTTTAATTCAGCAGACATTGCTGTATAAATCGAGTCAAACAAATCTTTCTTTTCATGCTCAGTAATGTCCATTTGCTCAATAGAGTTTTGTAAATGCATAATCACATCATCAACAGGAATTTCTAAAAGCTTAACCGAGTACACATAACCCGAAACAGCACCTTGTAATAAGTACTTATATGGCAATTGTTGCACGATATGATTTTCAATACTGCCGAGTACGCGTTCGTTGTAACCCAGTTTTCTCAATGGATCACGAGCAACACGCTCACATGGATCTTTATAAGCAGAACGGCATGAGCTCATAAAACTTTCAGCCATGCGATCAAGTTGTTTGGCTTGATTCGGAACGATATTTACCAATCCAGCTTTCACCTCACTCACCAATTGCTCAGCAAATTTCTTGATCTTGTGATCTGCTAAAGCAATTCCAATCATTTCATGATCAATAAGACGCGCCTGCCAAGCGATCATGGCATGGCAGCCATTCCAGAGGCGATTTTTAATGATTTGAATATCTGAGATTTGATCAACTAAGATCATTTGGCGCATTTTATTTAACAGCGGACTTCGATTTTCAACATAGATCGGCATATCTGTTTCGCTATGGAATAAAATTAAATCCATATTTTGTAAAAACTGCCCCGCTTGGAACTGTTCGCGCATTTCCACTAATGATTGGCTGAGCTGACGTTCCTGTTTTTCAGTTAATGCTGTTTCATCTGATAACTCAATCGTTTCTTCATTTAAATCAGCTTGATACTGTTTAAATAAACGATGCTTAATATTGAGTTGGCGATACAAAGATTGATCACTCAATTTTGAGACCATGCGATTGACCACCGTATCACAAAAATAATGCTCACTTAAAATATGCTCAGCAATATCTTCATCCGTGATCTCAAGCAAAGCTTCACGAATATGTTTGAGCACCAAATATTTTGCACAGACCTTGTTTAAAATAATTAGGAAAGTGATTGGTTCATGATTATTCAAATCTTGTGACATGAAACGTGCCAATAAACCTTTAGCAATTATTTTTGATTCAGATGCTATCGCATGCTCAGGCAAACATAACGCTATAAGACTAGATTGCGTGTACATTTCAAGCATCTGTTTGTCATTATCAGCATCAATAACGGTCAAGTTATCAATTCGCTCGTCAAAAGATGATTGCCCATATCGAATACTGTAGCTACCAAAACTGTTCACTGATTCCAAATACAATTTATTTCGCGTGGAAGCCAAAATACGTCTTGGACGCGTATATCCATCCCAATGTGAAAGAATTTGAGCAATATAACCACCGCCAATTGCGCCAAAACCATGAATCCCTACGGTTAATTGATTCAAACTTTGCGGAAATGGTTCTTGTAGTTGTGGCATATCCATTTCAGGAATGTACTGATCTAAAGCATTTAAATATTCATACAGATCCTGATAATAAAAATTTGCTTTCGCTAACATTCGATCATTTGGTTCTTTAATATCTTTAAATAAAATCGTAATACCACCCGCATCATGAGCTGAACAGATTCCATTTTCTGAATCTTCAAACATCAAACACTGACTTGGCTGTAAATTTAATTTTTGTGCAGCCGTAATAAAAATTTCTGGATGAGGTTTACCCTTTTCGACTTCATCCCCACACACTAACAGATCAAAAAATTTATAAACATTGGCATTAATTAAGTATTCTTCTGCTATCGCACGTCGACTAGATGTCGCAACTGCCATTCTTAAACCTGATTTACGTAATCGTTCTAAAACTTGAATTAAACCTTTTTTGATTGGAACACCATTGTGACGCACAGATTCCAACTCAAGCTCATCAGCACGTTTTCTAATCGCTTGATATGGAACATCTTCCCCATAAAATTTCTTTGCAAGTTGCTCTGCAGTTTTTGCGCTCAGACCTAAGCACTGCATTAAGTATTCATCTGAAAATTCCTGTCCAATAAGCTCTTCTGATGCTTGTTTCAATGTTTCAAAGCGTAATCGCTCTGTATCAAACATTGTTCCATCCATATCAAAAAGTGCCCCTTGAACAGGAAAATCATGAAAAATCAACATCTTTACTCCTCTTATATTGTTTTACTTCTAATAGGCTAACTCAGAAATGAGCTTAAATTTCGACCGTTAAATAAATGAAATAAATTTGATTAATAAATAACCAAATAACCATCTATGTTTACGTCCTAAGATGTAGTTATGTAAGTTTCCTTGCTTTTTAAAAGAATATATGAGTGATTTTTGATCATATTAAGCGTTTAATCTTCGACAAAAGAACTCACTTCTTCTCCCTTTTTGACTAAAACCCACCCTATACATATCCCAACCAATATCATTAAAGCGAATAAAAAATAGAAAGGTAGATTTTGATCAAATTGATATAAATAAGTGCTAACTAGAGGACCAAAAATCAAGCCAAAAGCTTGAGTTGCAGTGCAATATCCTGCCATTTTAACTTGTGAATCTTGTGTAACTGCTTGTGCTGCCCCTGTTGTAAATGCAGGTAATAAGCAAGCGACTGAAATACCATAGAAAATATAACTGGCTTGAAATACCACAATACTTTGTGCATAAAGAGATAGTAGCAACCCAAAGCACATGGTCAAAATGCCGATTAATACAAGACTATGTAGTTGTAGCTTAATCACTTTTACGATCAGCAACTGTGTCACCACCAGACAGATACCAACAACAACCATACATTGAGAGAAATACACTGCGCTTTGCTGACTACTCAGAAAGAATTTATCTTGGATATAAAATCCAGCAGTCATGTTTAATGTCACGATTGCAACATAAGTAGAAAAACCTAAAGCCAACCAAATTAAACTTTGCTTGATAATATTTTGTTGATTCAAAACTATATTTGAACTTTGTTCTGATGGCTTATCTGCATCTGACCGTATATCACTCTTTTTCTTAAAAAACATACTGAGTGCCAAACTGACTAATGCCAGTAAAGCAACCGCGAACCACATCGGAAATAATAGTCCACCATACAATAACAACGAAGTCGCCAAAGGTCCGACAATCATACCAAAGCTGTTCATCGCACCAAACAATGCCATATTCTTGCTACGAGTCGTTGTTTCAGCTGATTCTGTCATGACATAACTTTGTAGACCGATTTGTGGCATTGCCATAAAAATGCCAGTCGAAGCACGACTTAAAACCAACAAAATGAAAATCAACACTGAAGGCAAAATCGCCTCAAAGCCCAAAGCCAGTATGAAAGTAAAAAGCGCCCATGTTATGGTCATTCCCATAAAACCATAATTCACTAGATTTTCTGGAGATTTATTACTTTTATTTTTAGCAACCCATATTGAAGCGATCGCCATACAGATCGCTCCTGCTGAAACGATCACTCCACCTTGGAATTCGGATAAATGTAGCTGTCGAGTCAAAGGTGCCAGTAAAGGAAGTATCATGGAAAAACACGTTCCATTGATTAACGCAGCCAAAGCTAAAAATTTTAAATGATTGTTCATCATGGAATTCATCAAAAGAAAAGGCATCTAAAAGATGCCTTTTGGATAAGATTAGTACTTGAGAGTATAGCTCAAACCATAGGTACGACCTTGAGCAGCCAAGCTCGAAATATCGCCGTAAACCGTTGAAACTGCTTGGCTATAAACAGACTTATAGTCAGTATTCCACACGTTATATACACCAAAACCTAAAGTCCCTGGACCTGCTTTTGCATTGGCAATCACATCCATCACTGCAAAACCTTTGATTTCTGCTGGTGGACGAGTACTACCATTCGCAATCGCATCTTTACGTGCTTCATCCGTACCATCAATAGCCAAAGCTTGTACTCGTAAACCTAAACCATCATTGAATTGCCAGTCTGAATAAACCGTTGCTTTCAAAGGTGCTACACGAATTGCATCTAACTCTTGCCATTTACCATTTGAGTTTTTGAACTGACCACGTGTATAAGCTAAAGTCCCACCTACATTCCAATCATCTGAAACGGTGTATTTAACATTACCTTCAACACCATACACACGTTCATCTGTATCAATAACTTCAATTGCAAAACTTGGAGGACCAAATTTCAATGATTTATCAGATTTGTTATAAAACGCAGTGATCCCAGTGCTTAATGCATCATCTTGTAGACGCCAGCCCAACTCAAAACTATTTACTTTGATTGGATCAATTGTTTGGTTACTTACGACAAAGTTTGCAGGAACATCTCTTAGCATACGTTGTACATCAGGTAAATTTGCACCTTGCGAGAAATTTGCAAACACCTGTTGTGCATCAGTTAAATGATAAAGTGCGCCTACATTAAAGAGTGTTGCATCATGCTTAACTGAACCACCTTTTAAAGTTTTAGCTTGGTATGTTGGAACGAAATCGGCAACCATTGCTTCAGAATATGGAACTGAGTCTTTAACATCACTATCGATGCGCTCATGACGAATACCTGCTTGTAGATTTAAGCGATCAGTTGCTTCAAATTGACTTTGTAAGAAGAAACCAAGCTTTTCAGTATCTACCTCAGGACCAAAAGCATAATTATTTAAAGGCTTAAACTTTAGACCATTACTACTGATAAAAGTATTTAGATCATAAAGTTGTGCTGTTTGTCTGCCATTTTCCTTATCATAATCCACACCATAAGTTAGATTTAATGCACGTTCTGCCAGATTGAGCTTACTTTGAAGTGCTAAACGAGCACCAAAAACATCAATATCTGTTTCTGATTGAGTAACAATAAATGTTCTTCCACCTGGAATGGATGCATGTGCTAAAGCATTTGCACTTGGGAAGAATCGCCCTTTTTCAGTACGATAATAGGCCTCTGCATTTAAAGTCTGACCAAGAAAATCCTGATTTTCATATTGTGCATTTACTGCACTACGCTTAGTACGTGGTTGAGTATCAAGCTCTAAACCTTTTACAGCTTTTTGACTAGGTTTTGCGCCTCGAAGTAAAACAGCTAAACCTAGACCATAATCAGCGCCATATTCACTGTCCTGCTCATCATTATAGTATTGCGCACCGATACTTAATTTTTGCTTATCTGCCAACTGCCAGCTTAAACGACCATTCACATCTACAGTTTCAGTATCTTGACGATCTGTTTGTGCAACTTCTGGACCTACACGATCACCTCGACTATCTTGAATTTCACCGCGTTGTGTATAGCTAGCACCTATAAAACCACTCCAATCCCCTTGGTTAAATGATGCAGACTGAAACGCTTCATAAGCTAAAGCATCACTTTTGAAATTATCACCTGAAGTAACGCCGAGTTTGGTTTCAAAATTTACACCATCACCCGAACCTCTTTTGGTGATGATATTGATGATCCCACCAGTAGCACCTGCACCATAAATACTACTTGCACCTGACACGACTTCAACACGTTCGATCATGTCTGGGCTAATGCTATTTAATTGGCGTGAACTATCGCGTGATCCCGTTTGCGGAACACCATCAATCATATATTGCACTGTACGACCACGCATGGTCATCCCATAGTTACTAGTCGTACCTGAACTTGGTGTTAAAGATGGAACCAACAGTCCTAAAATATCTGCGGTACTTTTACCAGCAGCAGCTTGTTTTGCAATGTCTTCTTGGCTAATACTGTAAACAGTTCCCGCAATCTCAGCGATACTTTGAGCTGAGCGAGTTGCTGTCATAACAATCGGTGCCAGTTGAGTTGGCTTCTCAGCCTCAACCGTTGCACTTTGATTTACGGTTGAAGTCTGCTCGACATTTTGAGCATAAAGTTGCGTACTGATCGCCAAGCTGAGCAGTGTTAATGATGTCGAAAGTGAACGAACTTTCATAAATGACCCCTAGATGAGTTGTTGCGTTTGTTTTGCTTTGCGAATAAGCAGTTGACTAAGCAACACGCTTAAAACAGATGAAACTGCGAGAATGAGATAGAAGTTTCCATAACCAAATGCTTTGGCCAAGAAACCTGAGACTGCACCGCCAATGAAATAAACCAATAGTTCGAAGCAAACTAAAATCGTAAAATCAGTACCAGCTTGTTCTTTGGAGCTGGTCTGCATGAAATGTGCATATAAGGCTGTCATTGCGATATAGCGGATGGCAAGAATGACAATTACAAAGCCACCAAGAAGTAAATGCCATTGATTCAACCAACTGAGCAAAACGGCTACACCCAACAAGGCGTAAACCAAACTACGTGCCCAACCAGCCCAGATCAGCAATTGTGTTGCGGCTATTTTTTTTAATAAAAATGCAGCTGAAACAGCGGCTAATAATCCAATCCCTGCACCTATTACTGACATCAGTACGCCGATCTGTGCCAACGACCATTTCTGATCAATCAGCATCGGATTCAGCATCGCCATAGCTGGTGCTTCGACAATTCGATAACATACAATCAAAGCTAATGCCCATAACATTTCTGGACGTTTAAATGCACGGATCAGACTTGGCGGCTGTTTTGAGATTTTCTCTACATGTGATTTTTCTTTAATTTGGAAAATAGCCAACATCGTCAATGCTGTCATAGCGGCTAAGGAAATCAGTGCAGTTTGCCAACCATAAAGCTGATACAGCCATAAAGTTGCTGCTCCACCAACCATACTGCCAAGCGCAACACCTATACTTTGTGCCATACTGCCTAATCGATACTCAGATTCTGTAAAGGTTTCGACCGTATAGCCATCAATTGCGATATCTTGAGTTGCAGCAAAAGTTGAAATCCATAAACCGATAATAACAAATACACCAAGACCGTAATCGAATTGGGTAAGTGCCAAAGCAACGACCCCCAACACCAAAGCTATTTGCGTAAACAAAAGCCAAGTTTTACGTTTACCGAGTTTTTTGAAATAAAAACGATCAATTAGTGGTGCCCAAAAAAACTTGAATGCCCAAGGAATATAGAGCAGCGACAACATGCCAATCCAACGTAAATCTACGCCTTGATGACGCAGAATCGCAGGTAAGGCCACATTATAAAAATATAGTGGTAAGGCATGCGCGAGATATAAAACCACCACGACACTCAGGCTCAAGGCTGAGACTTTCTGAATATTTAATGAATTTTGATTCATAAATACCTCTGCAAAGCCCATTGTGTGGCTTCAGCTTTATCTACGCTCACAAAATATGGAACATGCCAAGCTTTGTGCAGAGCTGGTGTATCCAATCGAATACGATCTTCTTCATCTTGAGCAATACGAGCAAAACCCAAGCAATATTGGTAAAAATCTTGTTTATATTGTTTATACCATTTGCCTTGGATTGCTCTATATTCTTCAGGAAATTCAGTATTTACATCGGTTTGCATGATCAACACGAAATTTTGCTTATGTTCGAAATAGTGCTGAATCCGTGCTAACCATTGTTCAAATTCTGCAACAGAGACATTCGCCGCAAAGCGCATGTCTAAGATATGCATTTCATTGATATATAAGCTCATGTAACACTCAGGAGTTTGGCTGGCTGATCTGCTAGCTGTTGTTGTGAGGTTTGGTAATAATCCCCAAACTTGTTATAAAAAGTTTCTCTAAAGCAGTAATACAACATTGCCGTTTTTTCTGGCATAGGAATGAGACGTTGAGTCTCGTAGCAGAGTTCTGCAACCACAGCGGCATAAGGTTTAACCGTATGATCAGGCTCACCCACAATTTTTTTAGCTTTCGAATGTTCAAAAATGTAAAAGCTGAGTAGACGAATGGTTGGGCGTAAAAAGCCCTTACCAAACACAGATTTATCACCAAATAGCAAATGCCAACCGAGATCATTGTCATCACCTTCGTAATAACGACCTAAACGATCACGCTTACCTTCATAGATCTCGGTATAGCCCACATCTTTGCCATCCACACCCACAATCAATAAACGTTGATGGTCATCCGCCAGCATCTTGTCGAAGTAAACTTGTAACTCTAGTTCCGATTTATTTAACTGCCACTGAGGAATTACATGTGGCTCATGCATCCATTGATGTAATAAAGGAATATCCTGAGGATATTGCACTTGGCGTAAGTAGTACTGTGTACCATCTTCAAAGTATTCAAAATAATCTGGCAATTGCTGAGAGATTGTTTTCATATCGAACCTATAAAATGACGAATAAAATTAGCCCGCTTTCGCTTGGCGTGGTTGTTCTGCCCATGTTTTCAATGTTTCTGGGCTAACTGGATTTGCAATAGGATCAAGGAAGACAGGAACAGGACGTTCTGCTTCATCGTTATAACTTGTGGTAAATAGACGTACACGGTTTAGACAAATTTTGGTGTAAGTTGGACGCAGTATGGCGAATTTATCAGCACGTTCAGCCAGTTCTGGATGTTTTTGGTTAAACTCAACAATCGTGTTGGAAATGGTCTGCCAAAAATCAAACTCAGAATATTCAGGATAGTCTTGCAAGAACACATTACAGATATAACGGTAATGCACCATGAACAGACCAGTGAAAATAAAATGGCTTAGATCGATCGCTTCGTGACGGAGTAATAAGTCTGCTTCAGATGGTAACTGAGCTAACTCAGGAAAATCCTCATCCACTAAATTGATATCATCAATGAAGTCTTTTAATACCATTGCTTTCGGCACACCATTTTCATGTACCAACATCGTGTTTTCGCCGTGTGGTGAAAATGCCAAACCATAGCGATACAAGCAAAGTAACAATGGACTCATGCACACTTGAGCAAATTGAGCTAACCAAGCTAAAGGACTTAATCCTGATGCTTTGATCAGCACGCTCAGGATCGATTGACCAGAAATATCACGATGTAATAGAGCTGCTTGAGAGAGAACTTGTTGTGATGAATCAACATAGCGATCAACACTTTCACGCCACAAACAACCAAATAGTTCTTTAAATTGGTATGGTGCGCCGTCAATGCGGTCAAAACATGGCTGGTGAATGGTTAAAGTTGCAACCTCACCCAAGAAAATCACACCTGTATTTTGTAAGTCTTGATCTTGTTGATGAATCTGTTTTAACCATGCGGTCACTGCTGGAGCAGCAAGATTACGTTTTGAGGGTAATCCACGATAAACAGCAGTATTAAAAATACTGACTGGCAGTTTAATGTAATGACGTTGTAGATTTGATGTATTGCATAATGTGCGAATGGACTGCATTGGCACATAACTATCTTGACTGATATTCAGTTCAATAATTTTCTGATCAACAATTTCATTGGCATAAGTTGGCACGAGCCATTGGTGCCATTGCCATGCATGTACGGGAATCAAAAAATAATTTTGTGGGTCTAGATTTTTTTCTTGAAGAATATTGATGAATTGCTGTAGTTCATTGGCATCAAATTCATGTTGATATAAACCACATGCAATCCAATCTTCAGTACTTCGATACTCTGCTAAATCACGATGTACAGCTAACCACAACACTTTAACTTCAGGAGAAAGTTCTGGCGCTGAGCTAAGATAATCATCATAACCAAAACCCATACGCCCCTTACTCATGATGAGCCAAGGATGACCTCGTAGCATGCCTTCAACTTTGTAATGAGGCTCAGTCAAAACCGCTGTGCTTGGCAAACGCGTTTCATTGAATAAATGTGCTTCTGCCAACCAAGTATTGTTCATTTCTTTGATCAAATATGCTTTGGTAAATGGCTTAACATTAGAACTGTCAGACATTGCGACAATGAACTCATGTAAGTTCCAAGCAGGTTGATCATTTTCCTGACTATGAGTCACATCACGTACCGAAGCTTCCTGAATATTCCAGTGTCCGAGTAGATATTGATTTCCTTGAAACTCATACTGACGATTGCCTAAATCTAAGCGATAATGCCCTGCTGACAATGCTTTAACTTCAATAATTTCTTCATATAGAAACTCTGCAATCGCCATTTCAATAAGACGTTGCCCTGCGGCACGCCATTGCTGCTGATTAATTTTTAAAGTTGCAAAGTTCATATCAGTTTCTCATAAGTTGAATGTACAGAAGCAGTTTGTGTCCGTGTGTTTGCACCACGACGATTAGGATGCGCCGTCATCACGTTCTGTTCTGTTTTCTTGAAAATTGAATGGTTTTTATTGGCAGAATTTTCGCAAAGGCACTCGTTTGATTGTGCTTTGTCATCTGCCATACAAATTTTTGGATTTTGAGAGAGATTAAAGTGTTGGAATGTCTGCGCTTGATTGCCTAATTCATAAAGAGGCTCAGCAAGCAATTGATTAATGATCTTTGCTGCACGATAAGCACCAAGACCTAAATCAGGTGTGCCGACACCATGACTATGCATTTCCTGATTTTGAACAAAAATATGACCATTCAGCCGATGTACAACACGATAGTCGTCTGTAATCTGCCAACGCTGTTTATGATCAAACTCGATGTATGGCTTGAGCAACTGCATAAAACCAAAATCAGGCGTGAAATAACCCGTCGCGGCTACAAGAAAATCACAGTCGAGATGAAAAGACTGAGCTGTAGCACGATGTTCGAAATGCAGTCGGATTTTTTGTGTATCCAATACTTCCGCATCTTTCAAATCACATTGACTATGTAAATGTGTCTGTATGCTTTGACCTGCAATGCTACGGTGATAAAGCCTTTGATAAATTTCCCGAATGGTTTTTGCACTAATCCCCTTGTATAACAAGGCTTGTTGTTTTAACTGCTGTTCCTTCTGCTGCGCAGTCAAATCATAAAAATGTTGAGCATAATCTGGACTAAAATGTTCCAAACCTAATGGCGCATACTCCATTGGGAAGAAACCTTGAGAACGGGTAAACCAATGCAAATCAAACTGATGATTGTCGGTATCTTGCTGTTCGTCAAACAAGTCGATAAACACTTCAGCTGCGGATTGCCCCGAACCTAGTACAACAACATCGCCATGTAAATCTGTATCTGCATGCGTCATATACTGTGCTGAATGCAGACATTGTTGCGGACGGACTTTCTGAATCTTTGCCAAACATTCAGGCAAATAAGGCACATTACCACTTCCAATCACTAAATGACGGCATAAATAACTTTGCTGAACACCATTTGATTCAACGACTACTTTAAAACCTATCGTTTGGGGTTCAATCCTCAAGACACGAGATTGGTATTCGATACAATCAAGTTGTTCTGCAACCCATTGGCAATAATGGTTGTATTCACAACGCGGAATATGTGGCTGCTCTAGAAAATAAAACTTATACAAACGTTGATGATGACGCAGATAATTTAAAAAGCTAAATGGACTGGTTGGATCAACCATTGAGACCAAATCAGCCATAAACGGTACTTGCAATACCGTATTAGGTAGTTGCATACCTGCATGCCAATCGAATTGTGCCTTTTGCTCAAAAAACACGTAGTTGAGTGAGCTTTTGTTTTGTAGCAAACTAGCAAGACTTAAATTAAAAGGTCCTAGACCAATTCCAATAAAATCAAGCATAACTGACATCCTTCTGTGAAATACGCAGCGGATTTGGCAGTTGCACGTAAACAGACTGATTTTCGACAGGCGCGATCAATTCGTCTAACTCATGCAAACGTGTCAGCAAGTTACCCTTATAAGGCAGAGTTGAATTGAACAGTAATCCTTGCACTAAGGTGCTCTCAGGGTATTGTTGTAATTGTTCTTCTAAAAATTCAGTTAAATTCGCTAACAATTCATCTTCAGTGATATAGCCTGTCGCACCGATGGCATTAATAATCCCAAACAAGGTATTGCCGAAGAAATAATAACTAAAACGCTCATCCACAAAATCTTTCGGACCTACCGCAAAGGCTTTTTCTTTCAGCTCAGGCAGCGCTTGTAGAATTTCAGTCGCAAACTCTTCAATATAATAAAAACCTTGGTTATCACGCAGCCATAAAGTTTTAGGAAAATGATTTTCCAGTTCTAACAACACATTTTGCTGATGTGATTCAAATGCCATTCCGAAACGATGGTATACATACATCAAGGGTTGCAAACTGACTTCGAGGAAACGAGTAAACCAATCTAAAGCAATCTCTGAAAAATCCATCTCAGGATGAGCTTTTGAAATCTTGGCAAATAACGCGTTAAAACGATTTAAAGATTTGCTTGGATGATCCTGACACAAGGATGCAATACAAGTGACTTGCTGTTGAGGATGGAAAGGCTGATCTCTAAAAATGCAGATACTTTCATTAATCACTTCATCATCAATTTTCAAGGCGATCCAAGCTGGGTCATTGACTGCCCTTAAACTTGGACATTTTTTTAGAATATTCTGACCAAACTCACTGTGCCACAGACGATGTGTTAATTCACCACGATGACATTCTTTGGCTAAATTCACTCGAATAGAATTGGTAATCATCACAGAAAGAGATGGCTTCACCATCCACGGAGCGTTGAAGCTTGCCAATGTACGAATGGATGTTGTTGGAGAGAATTGCCAGCCACGTAAACCTAAATCAATCAATTGCCCTGTTTGCTTCAATCGTTCAAACCAAGCTTTACCCTGTAAATAACGAGCTTGCCAAGGATGCAATGGGAGTAATTTATATTCGCTATGGGTTTTAACTAGATTGAGATCATTTTCAGATAAATACCACTGTAATGCCGTTTTTAATTGCGCTGAAATAGGTTCATCAGTCGCACTACCTTCCGCAATGAAATCTTGGTGCACTAGCCAATAATGAAGTTGTGTCTTGCCTTTGTGTTCAGGTGAAAACTTTAGCCAATCCTCATGCACAAAACCTGTTCTACTTTTCGGCGCTGGGTGCATGCTATGCCCCAAAATCAATGCCTGTTCAGTTTCAATAAAGCTTTGACCAGCTTTAACCAAGTCATCAAAATCAGCTTCACGTTGTATTAAAAACTGTTGCAGTGCATCACGGCTTTGAATCCACTTTTCTAGTAAAGAAGCAGCATCCAAAGGTAAAGACGATTCAGAAACTAGTTCTTCAAGTAATAAGCCAACGATTGCAACTGGACTAAATGATTTTGGCTGACCTGAAATTACGATTTGAGGAAGATTAGCTAACCGATGTCTACCAACTCGGCTGACATAAGATAATGGGAAATCACATTGAGCATGAATTGAATTAATCGGAATAGATAATAGCGTCAAACCTTGGCTAAACGCTTGTTGTTGCGGACTTTGCTGTGTTTTATTAAGCAAGTGACCTTTGCCAGTTTCTTGCGTATATGCGTTGACGAAATGTTGTATCGCCAACCGATTGGCAAGTGATTGCATCTGTCGGTATCCTCTATAAAGAGAGAGTTAGTTTTTTTTCGAATGTTTGAGCTCAAAACACTTCTCAAATACAGCAACGACTGCATATAAGATTAAAGTAATGATAATAATTATCATTTATAATAGCAATTACAATATTTTCCTAGCAGTTTATTATTCAAAACATTGATTAATATAGATAAAATAAAGAAATAGAAGATTATAGATACAAAAGATAATAATTCTCATTATTGTATATTCTAATGAAAATCTTAAACTTTATTGTTTTAGTAGATTGAAGTATTAAAGCATAAGCTATAAATGTCAAATAAAGCTCCTAACTATCCAATATATCAGAGAAAGTTGCATTTAATAACTTTGCTAGATCATCAGGATCTAAACCAATATCCAGCCCTCTTTTCCCACCACTGACATATATTTTATTAAATGTCTGCGCCGTCGCATCAATGACGGTTTTTAGACGTTTCTTCTGCCCTAATGGACTAATTCCACCAACTAAATAACCAGTCAAACGTTCAGCATCTTTAGGATTTGCCATTTGTAATTTCTTACATCCCACCGCTGCTGCAACTTTTTTTAAATTGAGTTGATGGTTTACAGGTAAGATCGCAATAAAATAGTTTTTTTCATCTGTGACCATTAATGTTTTGAAGACTTCTTCTACACGTAAATTGAGTTTTTCAGCAGCTTCTAAACCAAAACTCTTCGCGTTAGCATCATGTTCATATTCATGAATCGAGAATGCTATTTTATTTTTTTCCAATAACTTACAAGCTGGTGTCATTTGATATCTGGGTTATTTCGATGATTCTTAAGTTTGATGAGTGTAGCATTTTAAAAAAAATATTTTCAATCTGCTTAGGCTATTTTGAATAGTGTTCTTGATAATTATTTTTCAAACCTTATATAAAGACTGAATGTAATTGAGAAAGGCGCAAAAACTTCATGAGTTATAAACATAATAATCTGATGGCGATGCGTCAAAGCTACTGGGATGATGAATCTTCTTCTACCGTTCAAGCTGAAAAGCAATTTCTCCGTGATACTTTGGTTGAAGAAGGTATTTTCGAGAATGCGACTTTAGACGACACCAAGTACTTTTTCTTCACATTACCCAGTATTATTATCGTGAAAGCTCATGCTTTAGGTTTTCATCATAGTATTGTCAAACGTATGTTGATTAAGCATATACATACAAACCGAGCAGCTCTAATGCGTAAATCAGCCCTTAAAATTCAGTTTAAAATTTAGTACATATGTATAAATAGCTGACTTAAGCGATCTCCAATTTGCTTAGGCTATTTAGATATTGTTGACTTAAATCACAAATTTAGACTGATAATTCAAGCGATTGAACTATTTTAATACGTTCAAACGCTGTAATATCCACTACAATTTAACTCTCGGCTTTCCTCCCCCTCCGATTTCAGCATAGGATTTTTCTTTCATGTCAGATCAGAACGATAAGCTCAAGAATCTAAAAACCTCGTCTGTGGATCGTCGCTTATCTATTGCAAAAGCTTCTTTACTTGCTGGAACTCGTTGGGCAACTGCAAGTGCTACCTCTATGTTTTCTAGTGAGGAAGAAAAAGAGAAGAAACGTAAAAAAGCGATGGCTGATCAAGCCCATTATTTGGTCTCTGAAATTGGAAAATTAAAAGGTTCAATTGTTAAAATTGGACAAATGATGGCTTTATATGGTGAACATTTCTTACCAGAAGAAATCACTCAAGCACTCAATACGCTGAATAATCAAACTGTTGCTTTAGCATGGCCTGCAATCAAAGCTCACTTGCATGAGCAACTAGGTTCGAAACTCAATGATCTAACGATTGATCATGAGCCAATCGGTACTGCATCATTGGCACAAGTTCACCGTGCAATTCGTAAATCTGATGGTTTAGAAGTTGTATTGAAGATTCAATACCCTGGTGTTGCAGAAGCGATTGATTCTGACATGAATCTTTTCAAAAACATGCTGAAACTCACACGAATGGTTCCTCAAACACGTGAGTTCGACCAGTGGTTTGATGAAGTTCGTGAAATGATGCACCGTGAAGTGAATTATGACATTGAGGCAGCGACAACTCGACGTTTCGCAGAACGCTTGAAAGATGACCCGCGTTATATTGTTCCACAAATTGTTGATGAGTTCTGTGCTGACAAAGTTCTGTGTATGACATTTGAGCGTGGAGTACCTATCAACAGCCCTGTTATGCTTTCTTTACCTCAAGAGCGCCGTAATCAACTTGGTGAAGCTTCACTAGAAATTGCAGTACGTGAGCTGTTCGAATGGGGTGAGATGCAAACTGATCCTAATTTTGGTAATTACCTTGTCCGCTTAGGCAATGGTGATGATGTAAAGGATAAGATTGTATTGCTCGACTTTGGTGCAATTCGCCAATTTGATGACAATCTACTTTCTGTCGCACGTAATCTTATCCATGCAGGATATGATCATGACAAAACTGCTATGGTTAAAGCGATGACAGGTTATGAATTTTTTGATTCGATGCCTGAAAGTGTAAAACCAGGTATGGCGGATGTGTTTTTAATTGCGACCGAAGCTTTTAGTAACCCAAGCAATAATCCTGATATGCCTGCTGGTGTGATGGATGAACAAGATCGTTATGATTGGAAAAAAAGCCAACTACATAGTCGCGTAATGCAGCAAGCTGCTCAGTCTATGGCTTCTCGTTATTTCTCAGTCCCTCCTAAAGAATTTATGTTTATTAGCCGTAAGTTCATTGGTGCTTATACCTTCATGACAGTGATCGAGGCTAAGACAAATGTTCGCAAAATGATTCGTCAATTTGCATAAACCAAATCAATTCAGTCATATTGACCAATCTGCTCTGTCAGTTTGGTCAATTTTTTTTTGCTATAATTTTTTTTAATTTTTTTAAATTATTTAAAAACATAAACTTATTTATCTTTATTCACTTAATTAACCCTTTATCCTTCTAATATTGACACGTCAAAGAAGACATAGTTTTTTTAGCTTTAGCATGCGAGCATAAATTCACAATCATCCTCTAGGATAAAATCATGTCAAATATGATGAATAAGGCTCAAGGTCTCGGGCAATCATTGATCACTAAAATCGCAGGAAGCGAAGTGCTCGATCAACTCAAATTAAGAAAGTTTGTAGAAAAGTCTCTATACCAAGGTTCAAAAACTGGTTTTAAAGTTCTAACAAAAACTCAGAAAGCTTTTAAGCCGCAATCAATTGACAAACAACGTTTACCAAATCAAGTTAATAAAAATCTATTTGATTTAGGATTGACTGAAGAGCAACAAATGACATCAGATGCGATGTCACAATTTGCTCAGGAAGTGCTTTACAATTTAGCGCATGATGCAGATCACCATGCACAATTCCCAGAAGAACTTTGGCAGCATTTGGTTGATTTAGGCTTGAACTACTATGCATTACCTGAGGCTTTAGGTGGTGTTGCCGCAGAACAAAATATTGTCAGTAATATCCTAATTGCTGAAAACCTAGCTAAAGGTGATTTCAGTCTTACAGCTGGATTATTAAGCACATTCAGCGTGATCAATGCCATCACTCGTTGGGGATCAACACAAGTACAAAGTATGTATTTGTCTTGCTTTGCTGAAGACACAGATATTACAGCGACATTTGCATTTCAAGAAGCGACCCCTGCATTTAATCCATACCAATTAAAAACGAAAGCCACTGAACAAAATGGTCAGTTCTATATCACAGGTGAAAAGACTTTAGTCGTTTTAGGTGATACTGCTGATGTCTTCCTTGTCAGTGCAGAATATAACGGTCAACCTGATATTTTTGTCGTGCAATGTGATGAAAGCATTGCCATCAAATCAAATCCAGCGATGGGTCTAAAAGCTGCTGAAACTGCTATCTTACAGTTCAATCGAACTCCAGCTTTACGCTTATGTGATGCTGATTTCGATTACACAGCATTTGTAGATCTTGGTAACTTGATGTGGTGTGCGATGGCTGTAGGTACATGCGAGGCGATAAAAGCATACTGCATCAAATATGCAAATGAACGTACAGCTTTCGGTGAGCCTATTTCTCACCGCCAAAGTGTTGCTTTCATGATTGCTGATATGGCTATTGAAATTGATGCTATGCGCATGTTGGTACTTAATGCAGCGAGTTTAGCTGAAGCGGGTCAACCATTTCATCGTGAAGCTTACCTTGCAAGACTTTTGTGCGCTGAAAAATCCATGAAAATCGGTACGGATGGTGTACAGATCCTAGGTGGTCATGGTTTTACCAAAGAACACCCTGTTGAACGTTGGTATCGTGATTTGCGTGCTACCGCAATCTTACATTCTGGCTTACACGCTTAATTGATCATTCGAGGATATTACAATGAATTTACAAAATCCTAAAAAATTCAAAATGATGGTTGATCAGGCACATGAAGTTGCTTTGAATGTACTGCGCCCAATTTCAAGAAAATATGACAAAGCCGAACATGCCTATCCAAAAGAATTGGATATGTTGGCATCATTAATTGATGGCATGAATGAAGGTGGCGAAGGAATAAATGCAGGTGCCGCTGTTGGCAAACGTGGAGAAACTGAGTCAGGTAACAAAAACGGCAATAATATGTCGACTGCACTCGGTATTATCGAAATGTGCTATGGCGATACGGGTTTATTGTTAAGTATGCCTCGCCAAGGCTTGGGTAACTCTGCTATTGCGGCAGTAGCAAATGACGAGCAACTTGAACGTTTTAAAGGGACTTGGGCAGCCATGGCAATTACTGAACCAGGTTGTGGTTCGGACTCAGCTGCTATTCGTACAACTGCAACTCAAGATGGTGATGAATACATCTTAAATGGCGAAAAAATCTTTGTCACTTCAGGTGATCGTGCCGATTCAGTTGTAGTTTGGGCAACACTAGATAAAAAGCTTGGTCGTGCAGCTATAAAATCCTTTGTTGTACCCAAAGGTACGCCAGGAATGGAAGTTGAACGTTTGGAGCATAAACTAGGAATTAAAGCATCAGATACTGCTGTCATTAGTTTCATAGACTGTCGTGTTCCTGCTGCCAATCTATTAGGTAATCCTGAGATAGATGTCGCAAAAGGGTTTGCTGGAGTTATGGAAACTTTTGATAATACCCGACCTCTCGTTGCAGCAATGGCGATTGGTTGTGCCAAAGCATCACTCGAACGTATCAAAGAAATCTTCAAAGATCAGCTTGATCCAGACTATAAAACACCTTATTTACAAACCTCAAACTTAGCTGCGCAAATCTATCGGATGGAAGCTGAATGGGAAGCTGCTCGCCTGCTTATGGTTAAATCCACATGGATGGCAGACAACAAAAAACCAAACTCAAAAGAAGCTTCTATTGCCAAAGCTAAAGCTGGTCGTGTTGGTAATGAAATCACGCTCAAATGTGTAGAACTTGCTGCAAGTGTAGGTTATGGTGAAGATGAATTACTGGAAAAATGGGCACGTGACTCAAAAATTCTAGATATTTTTGAAGGTACTCAACAGATTCAGCAATTGATCATCGCGCGTCGAGAATTGGGTAAATCATCGAGCGAATTGAAATAATTTGGCTTAATTCGAAAACTAATAAAAAGGACGTTAAATTAACGTCCTTTTTTGAAATATAATTCTCGTTTATCTCATCGTCACAAACTCTTCCGCAGAAGTCGGATGAATTGCAACGGTATTATCAAAATCTCTTTTTGTTGCCCCCATTTTCAAAGCGACTGCAAAACCTTGTAGTATTTCATCCATGCCAAAACCTATACCATGGATACCCACAATTTTTTCCTCTTCACCAACACAAACCAATTTCATTTTGGTTGGCTGGCGATGCTGTGTAATTGCACTATACATAGCGGTAAAAGAAGAATTATAGACTTTTACTGACTGCTCTCCGTACTGCTCAATCGCTTCTTGTTCTGTAATACCAACAGTTCCTATCGGTGGATGGCTAAACACCACTGTTGGGATATTTACATAATCTAGATATTCATTTGGTTTATTGTTAAATAATCGTTCAGATAGTCTCCGACCTGCAGCAACAGCAACAGGTGTGAGTTCCATTTTCCCAGTAATATCACCAACAGCATAAATCCCTTTCTGAGTTGTATTTTGGAATTTATCAACTTCAATATAACCACGATCGTTCAACTGAACATTGGCTTTATCTAAATTTAGATTTGCTGTATGTGGCTCGCGTCCAGTCGCCCAAATTAGGCAATCGACTTTATGCACCTCACCATTTTCTAAATGTAAATTAACTGAACCATCGATATTTTTAGTCACTTTTTGAGGGATAGCTTGTGTATGAATTTTCACGCCATCAGCTTGCATTACCTCAACCAAAGTTTCACTTAAGAACTGATCAAATCTTCTGACAGGAAAATCTTTTCTAATGAACAATCCAACTTGTGAGCCTAATGCATTTAATACCCCTGCAAGCTCAACAGCAATATATCCAGAACCAATAACTGCTGTTGTTTTTGGTAAAGCACTCAGTTCAAAAAAGCCATTGGAATCAATTCCATATTCAACACCTTCAATCTTAGGCAATGATGGCTGTGTGCCTGTTGCAATCAATATATGATCAGCAGTGAAAATTTCACCGTTCACTTCAATTGTATTTTGATTTACAAATTGGGCAGCACCTTGTATCAAATCAACATTATTTTTACTTAGGCTATTTTGATATGACTGATGAATTCGATCTATATAGGCTTGTCTGTTTTTAACTAAAGTTTGCCAATTAAAAGATTCAATTTGGGTATTAAATCCATAATCTTCAGCATATTTTTGGATTGATTCAGCGATATGTGCTGCATACCACATTACTTTCTTGGGTACACAACCGACATTTACACATGTTCCACCAATTTCAGACCTTTCAATCAAGGCACATTTCATTCCATACATTGCCGCTCGATTGACTGATGCAATACCACCACTCCCACCACCTATAGCAATATAATCATAATGTTTTGTCATATTTGCCTCTTAAATAATCAGAAATTCTTTTTAAAGTTAAATATCTAAATAGATATACAGTATAAAAAATATAAAGCATTTGTTATTAATGGTTTTAATACAAGAAAATAAAAAAGCACCAATCATCTCTGATTGGTGCTTCTGCTTTGGGAGCAGCTTTTCAGCTTATTCCGTAGTTACAGTCTCTAAAGATGTTTGTTCAAGCGATTGATCAACGACACCAAACTTCTTGAAGATCTTCGCACGACGTTTAGGATAAATGTTCGCTTTGTTTAAATCACCTTTGTAGTGTTCAACAACTCGTTTATCCATCATTTTAAACCATAGAGGTGGAATGAGTGCTGGTAATAGCATACTTGCATAACCACTTGGCAATTCTGGCGCTTCGTCGAAATGACGCAATGCTTGGAATGGACGTGTTGGATACGCGTGATGGTCTGAATGACGCTGTAATTGATACAAGAATAAGTTCGTTACGATATTATTGTTGTTCCAGCTATGCTCTGGCATAGTACGTTGATACTTACCATTTGCATCTTTTTGACGTTTCAAACCATAGTGTTCGATATAGTTAATCACTTCAAACAAACTAATTCCGTAGAATGCTTGAGTCGCTAAATAAGGAATCACGCCTTTGCCGAATATACCAACCATAGAACCATGGAAAGCTGCGCTCATTCCCCAACCTTGAAGCAACTCATTGTCTAATGACCAGAACTCTTTGCCTTTACGTTTTAGACGAGTCGTTTCGATCTCAATCGCAGATTTCAAAGAACCGAAAACTGTACGTGGCCAAAACTCATAGAACGTTTCGCCCATTTGAGAAGATGCTGGATCTTCTGGTGTAGCAGCACGTTTATGGTGACCATAAGGATGTTCAACGCGGAAATGGTTATAGCCAGTTGGTACAAGCGCTAAGTGCGATAAAATATGATCAAGACGATCATGCTTATGGCTAAGCTCATGCGCAGTATTGATTGCAATACCGTTGATCGCACCCATTGAGATACCAAGTAAAATTTTATCTAGGAAAGAAGTATCTTTACGACTAGTTAAATAACACGCATAAATGTTTGCAGCATACTGTAAAGGAATGAAAGTTTTAACAAGACGCGCATAGTATGGATCTTGTTCTAGTAACTTCACTTGCTCTGATGTTGGGTTATTTGCATCTTTCCCTACGATAGTATCAATTGCAGGAATCACAATATGAAGTAAGATAGGACCACCTAAGGCAAAGATCTTTTTTAGTGGACGTGGTGCAAGTTGGTAACCACCTAATATCCCAATACCAATCACTGGTAATGCAGGACTAATTGCCCATAAATAACGTTTACGATCCAACTCTAACTTTGATTTTACTAGAGGCGCAAGTGGCTGCTCTACATTTACTGGCGCATTCATAATCATATCCATGTCTTTGTATATATACATATTTTGATTGAAAATGATTGACATGACAGTAGCAAACGTCCAAAAAACCTATGTCAGCGTCTTTGGCATAATCCACCCTGTTTTTGTCCCTTAAACACATATTGAATTATTAACCCTACTTCCTATAATCTAACTGAAATATAAAATTATTGTTCTTATGGATGCTTTAAGTAAAATTTTTGATGATATACATCTCAATCGTACCGAATATATCTACTTGAAAACACAAGGAGAATGGTCATTTTTATGTCATGAGCAACCTGCTCTTATCGTCCACATCGTTTTGGTTGGATCTGTTTATATTCAATTAAATTCACAAAATAGTTTAACTGCGAACGCAGGTGAAATTGTCATTATAACCTCTGGAAAGCAACATACTGGAGCTAATAATGCGGTCAGAAAGTTAGTTAATGCTTTAGATATTTCTAATTTGTTTGATGGACATAAAAATGAAGCTATCGAGTTTGGTACAGAATCAGTAGAAAAAAATCTGATTCTAACCGTCCGTTGTGAAATGGATACCATCATGGCTCGTCCGTTCATGCAAGCCTTGCCAGAAGTCATTCATGTACAACATGGCGAAACAACTGCGCCTGAATGGCTACAAATCGGTTTGCATTTTCTAGCCCTTGAAACACAAAATATTCAAGCAGGTCGAGATATCATTATCGATCATCTTGTAAGTATTTTACTGATCAAATGTATTAGAGACCATATTCAAAATATTTCAACTAAACATGGCTGGCTGAGTGCGCTTAATCATCCAGAACTGAGCTATGCTTTAGCATCAATTCACAATCAACCTGAGTTAGCATGGACTGTTGAGAGCCTTGCAGAACAATGCTGTATGTCTCGCTCAAAGTTTGCAAGCCTGTTTCATGAGGTGATTGGAGAATCACCCCTTGCTTATCTACAGCAACACCGTATGAGACTCGCAAGCAAGTATTTACGTAAAAGTAACTACTCTATTCAACAAATTGCCAATATGGTGGGATACACGTCTGAAACAGCATTTAGCCAAGCTTTTAAACGTACATATGAATTATCACCCAAACCATATCGCCAAAAATTTTTAGAAAGTTAAGATATAAAAAACAAAAAAGACACCTAAGTGTCTTTTTCGAATTCAATCAGATATAAATCAACGAACAATGCCGCGAGTTGATTTTTCTAATGAATCAATAAAGAGTTGTGCTTCAGGCGTATTTTCAAGAATTTCATCTCGAATTTGCGCAATCGCTTGTTCAGTCGTCAAACCTGATTTATAGATCAACTTATACGCTTCTCTTAAACCTTGTATCGTATTTCTTGACCATCCTTTACGACGCATACCTTCAATATTCATTCCGTATGCATGTGCAGGATTACCTGAAGCCATCACATAAGCAGGCACATCTTTAAGAATAAGCGCCGCACCACCAATCATGCTATAGGAATCGATTCGGCAGAACTGATGAATACCAGCATTTCCACCTACGATCACATGATCACCTACATGTACGTGACCCGCTACGCCAACATTATTAGCAAAAATATTATGATTACCAATAACACAATCGTGGGCAATATGGGTATTTACCATTAATAAATTGTGGCTACCAATTTTGGTAATACTTTGATCCTGAACAGTACCTCTGTGTAAGGTACAATGTTCACGAATAGCGTTGTGATCGCCTATCTCTAACCATGTCTCTTCGCCTTGATATTTCAAATCTTGGCAAATTTCCCCGATACTCGAAAATTGGAAAATATCGTTATTTTTTCCAATCTTAGTAAATCCCCCGACCACAACATGCGAACGTAATTTTGTGCCTGCATCAATAGTTACATTTGGACCAATAATACAATACGGTCCAATTTGTACATCAGATGCAATTTCTGCAGATGCGTCAATAATTGCGGTTGGATGAATTAAATTTTGACTACTCATGTCTGCTCAATTTTCTGATGGGAAATAATAATCTCAGCCGTCGCGGCAATCTTACCGTCAACACTGGCACTACAATTGTACTTGTAAATGCCACGTTTTTGCATAACTAGCTCAGATTTTAAGATAAGCTGATCACCCGCGACAACTTGTTTCTTAAATCTTATTTTCTCCGCACCTGCAAAAAGGAACAATGAACCTGCTTTTGGCTTCTGATTGGTTAAGACAAAACCTAAAATTCCAGACACTTGAGCAAGAGCCTCAATGATCAAAACACCAGGCATAATTGGGTATGTCGGGAAATGCCCTTGGAGAAACTCTTCATTAATAGATACGTTCTTATAGCCAACGATACTATTCTCAGTAACTTCCGTAACTCGATCAACTAATAAAAATGGGTAACGATGAGGTAAATATTCACGAATTGTAAGAATATCCATCGGTAATTCAGGCATAGTAAATGCTGGAGATGTTGACTCAGTCATAATAAATTATTTACGTAACTTAAGGGTTGATTCAAGGGACTCTAATTGAGCTTGCATATGATCAAGCCTTTTAGTGATTTGGGTCAATGGCACATCTGCTAATTGTCTTAGGCGTACAACCGTCCTTTTCCAATGGTTATTTTCAAAAAGACCAATTCCAGAAGAAAACGTTCCAGCTTCAGAAATATTTTTTGTGACCATTGACATTCCAGTCAACGTCACATTATCCGCAATATTTAAATGTCCCGCAACCGCACTTCCACCACCTATGATACAGTTTTTGCCAACTCGCACACTTCCTGCAATCGCACAATTCGCAGCTATCGCTGTGTTTTGACCAATTTGTACGTTATGGGCGATTTGCACAAGATTATCAATAATGACACCATCATCAAGAATAGTATTATCTAATGCACCACGATCAATACAACAATTTGAACCGATTCGAACATCATTACCGATTAATACCGAACCTAATTGAGCGATACGATGCCATTTACCTTGATATGGTGCAAAACCGAATCCCTCTGAACCAATCGTCGTATTAGCATGAATGCGTACACGATCTTTGAGTTTAGCTTCACCAGTGATGGTCACATGAGAGTCAATGAAGCAATCCTTTCCTATTTCCACATCATCATCTAGATGGACTTGGGATTGAATAACGGTATTACTTCCGACAACACAATTTTCTCCAATCACAACATAATGACCAATATAGGCATCATCAGCAATGATCGCAGAAGGATGAATTTGAGCAGTACTTTCGATTCCTCTTTGCACATTTTTTTTATCAAATACATGTGTGAGCATAGCGAAAGCTAAATAAGGATTTGAAACAATGATAAAGTTGTGTTTTGAGCTTAATTGTTCTTTTAATGCTTCAGTGACAATGTATGCACCCGCCTGACTAGCCTGAGCTTGTGCTAAGTATTTTTCACCATTTACAAAGCAAATGTGATAATTCTGTGCGTGTTCTAAACTTGCTAAATTATGAATCTGAAAATCTTTTTGACCGATATACTCACCTTGTACAAGGTGAGCAATCTCTTCTAAACGATAACTACGTCTATTCATTGATTATTTCATTGCATTGACCTTTTGGATCATTTTATCAGTTAAATCATACTGAGCGTCAGAGGCAATCGTAGAATTTTTATTTAAAATAAAGTCTAAGTTATTCTCTTTTCTCAATTGTTCAGCAGCTTGCTTTACACGATTTTCAAAAGTTGTATTCATCGTTTGTAGAGATGACTGTACTTTAGTTTGTAAACTTTGTTGAGTTGTATTGAACTCATTAACTTTGGCTTGGTATTGAGCAGAAAGTTTTTGTAAATCAGCTTGATTCGCTGATTGAGCTTTCTGTTGAAGACCTTCAATTTCCTTACCTAACTGCTCTAGTTTAGTCGAAGTAGGTTTTACCGATTGACCTAAACTAGCATTTTGCTGCTTTAGATATGTACTACTTTCAACAACTTTAGCTAAGTCTACAACCGCAATACCACCGGCATTTGCTGTAACCGTTAAACCTAAAGCAACCATCAATATTGATAATTTTTTCATTATTTCTTACTTCCTTTTCTATATTTTTAGGGAAAAGTCGTACTTAGAAAGTACGACCGATTTCAAATTGAATAGATTTTGTATCATCGCCTTTCTTATCATTAAGCGGATATGCATAGCTTAGAGATAAAGGACCGATCATCGTAATCCAAGTAAAACCAACACCAACACTGTAACGCATGTTGCCAAAATCAAACTTATAGTTATCTTTACAATATTGTTTGATATCAACACTATTACCATCAACTAAAAGATCGCCTTTAGGCACATCACATTGTGTATCGAAGACTTGTGCACCTTCAGCAAACACTACAGGTCTTACTTGACGAGTCCAATCACCTTTGAATGGCAAAGGTATCGCAAGCTCAGTACCAAATTGTACTAAGGCGTTACCACCAACTTCTTCTGGATTCGGGTCATTTTTTCCTGTTTCTTGGAAAATGACACTCGGATATTTTGGACCTAAAGTACTGTTTTCATAACCACGTACAGAGCCATAACCACCTGCATAGAAGTTTTTGTAGAACGGCAAGTCATTACCATAGCCCAACTTACCATAGCCACGTAGTACAAAATTATTACCTAATGGCATAAATGCTTGCGCATCATAAGTCACTTTTTGGTATTCAACATCACTGCCTGGTAAACCAACTTCTAAACCAACTCGATGTGACATACCCGAAGTAGGGAAAATTGGACGGTTTAATGTATTATAAGACCAACCCAAATTAAGCATATAGGTTAAGAATTCGCCTTCAAATGCACTTTCGTAGTCTTCATAACCACCCTTACATTTTGGTAAGCCAGTTATAGGATCAATTTCAACATTACCATCTGCATCTTCTTCAAACTCGCCACTAGGACACCAAGTAGACTTGCCCGTAGCTTTACCACCATTCGCTAATAAATAGTCACGAATATAAGTTGAAACACTTGGACCCGTTCTCACTTTGGTCTTATCAATACCCAAAGAAGCACTTAGACTTTGATTTTCATCGATAGGATAACCAAAGCTTAAACTACCGCCATAACTATCAGTTACATAGTTATTAACGTTATAGTCTTTATTTAATTTGGTTTTACGATAGTAAACGTTGTAACCACGGCTTACACCATCAATTGTAAAGTATGGGTCAGTTACGCTGAGGTTGTAGTAATCTTGAGTTTCAGAACGAGATAAATCAACAGATACACGATTTCCTGTACCCATAAAGTTAGTTTGGCTCAGACCCGCTTGGAATGTAATACCACCATTCTGAGAATAACCCACAGCAAGAGTTGTTGTACCTGAATGTTGTTCTTCAACATTCACATTTAAATCAACTTGGTCAGGAGAATTTGGAACACGAACTGGTTTGACATCTACAGTTTTGAAGAAACCTGTACGTTCTAAACGAACTTTAGAGAGATCAATTTTCTCGTTACTTGCCAATGCACCTTCCATTTGGCGCATTTCACGACGTAAAACTTCATCAGCTGTTTTACTATTACCAGTAAAATTGATACGACGAACTGTAACTTGCTGACCTGGATTGATATAGTAATTTAAATTAACGATACCAGTCTGATTATTAATCTCAGGAACTACGTTTACTTCAGCATAGTAATAACCAGCATTACCATACTTGCGAAGCAATAACTGTTTTACAGCATTCACTTTTTCTTGTGAATAAGTTTCACCATCTTTATAAAGTTTTAGAGCTTGTAATTCTTCTGGCTTATATAGAGCATCACCTAAGAATTTTGTTTCACCAAATTTAAACTGGCTACCCTCATCAACTGATACTTCAATAAAGATATTCTTTTTATCTTCACTAATATTCAATTGAGAGTTAATAATATTAAAGTTGATATAACCTTTATTTAAATATAAAGCACGTAAAGCCTCTAAGCTCGCAGCCATTTTCTCACGTGCATAACGGTCATTACGTGTAACGACAGATGCCCAACCACTTTCTTTAACAGCGAAAGCCTGTTTAATATCACTGTCACTAAATACCGTATTACCAATAATATTGATATCAAAAACTTTTGCTGGAGTACCTTCGTTGAAATTCAATTTTAATTCAACGCGGTTATTCGGTCGAGCAACAGTTTCTACCGTTACATCAGCATCATAACGACCTTGTTGTGTGTATTGCTGCTCAAGTTCTGTTTCAATAATTTGCAAAGCAGATTTTTTGAAAACTTCGCCCTCAGCAATTCCCATCTTTTTTAAACCTTGTTCCAAGGCTTCTTTCGGAATAAGTTTATTGCCTTTAAATTCCAATTTTGAAATTACAGGGCGTTCAATCACTTTGAAAACAAGGACATTATTTTCTTTAAATGCCTTAATATCATCAAAAAGACCCGAAGCATAAAGAGTACGAATCGATTCGGCAATCATTGGATCGCTGACTCTGTCGCCACTATTTACTGGTAACATCGAATAGATACTCGCAGGTGTTAAACGCACAAGGCCATCAATTCGTATATCTTGTGCAATAAACTCATCTGCTGCGTATACTTGTTGTACCGCTGCCATCGCACTAACCAGTGCCAAAGGCATTAATAAATGTGTGTGACGCATGCCCATATATTTTCCAGTAAGTTAAATTCCATTTGCGCTTATAAGCGCATGAAGTCGTTAAATAAAGCCAAAAGCATCATGCTACCGAGCAGTACCATACCAACTTTTAGACCAAATATCTGTATTTGTTCAGAAACAGGTTTACCACGAATTGCTTCGATAAAGTAATAAACTAAATGACCACCATCGAGCATAGGAATAGGCAATAAATTTAAAATACCCAAACTTACACTCATCAATGCCATAAAGGATATGAATGTTTGCCATCCCATTTCAGCACTTTGACCCGCAACTTTTGCAATCGTAATTGGACCAGATAAATTATCCAAACCAATTAAACCACGCACCATTTTAACAATTGAGTTAAAAATCATGTTAGAGAGCTGAACAGTTTTATCAACTGCAACACCTAAAGCTTCTAGTGGTGAATATTGGATTGTCTGCTTGTATTCATTCGGGATAGTGATCTTTCCTACATCACTTTTCACACCAAGCACGCCCGATACATTACCCATATTATCTCGCTGACCTTGAGGCATAACCTGTAAGTTAACAATTTGACCTTTACGATCAACAGCAATATTGAGTAATTTTTCAGGAGATTTTTGCACTACATCAACGACATCGAACCAATCTTTCATGGCGACACCATTGATCGAAACTATACGATCACCAACTTTCATGCCTTGACGAATCGCTGCACCATCTTCACTTAGCTCTTTAACAGTTGCAGGAATCACTGGACGGTATGGAAGAAAGCCTAAAACATCCAATGGTGATTGGCTCTGATCCTTTAAAAAATCTTTAATCGGTAAACTAAATTGCTTCTCAGTACCATTCCGATCAACAACAACTGAAACTTGTCCAGTTTCGCCAACTCTATCAACAAGCGTATAGTTTAATTTTTCCCATGTCGGCGTTGTTTGCCCATCCACCTCTATGATTTTATCACCAACTTTTAAATCAACTTGAGCAGCTGGTGTGTTTGGCATAATTTTCCCAATACGCGTGTTAAGCTGTTCTTGAGCAGGTAAAAATAGAATCCAAAATAGGAAAATAGCAAAGATCAAATTGATTAAAGGACCTGCTGCAACAATGGCTATACGCTTCCAAGGAGACTGATGATTAAAAGCATACGGCAAATCTTCAGCAGCAACATTTCCCTCTCGTTCATCTAGCATTTTTACGTAGCCACCAAGTGGTAATGCTGACAATTGATATTGAATACCTGATTTTTTAGACTGCCATTTTAATAAAGTAGGACCAAAACCAATTGAATATACTAGAACTTTTACGCCGAGTTTACGTGCCACCCAATAATGACCAAATTCATGAATCGCAATTAATGGACCAAGCAACAAAATCGCTGCAACAATCATAAACAGTGCATTCATACGATTTAGCCTCCTATATCCACAATGTGTTTTTCAGCAATTTGTCTTGCGATCATATCAGTATGCAAAATGATGTCTATATTTTCTGCTTTAGCATTTTGTACATTTTGCAAAGCATAATCGACAACTTGTGGTATTTGTGTGAAACCTATCTGCTGTTTTAAAAATGCTGCAACTGCAACTTCATTTGCAGCATTGAGCACAGTTGGTGCCAACCCACCAGCACGCATTGCTTGACGAGCAAGATCTAATGCTGGAAAACGAATAGTGTCAGGAGATTGGAAATTTAAGTGAGCTACATCAAATAGGTTTAATGCAGGAACATCTGTTTTTAAACGTTTTGGCCAAGCCAACGCATGTGCAATTGGAGTACACATGTCAGGATTTCCCATTTGTGCCAAAGTTGAACCATCCACATATTGCACCATTGAATGAATGATACTTTGTGGATGAACTACGACTGTAACAAAATGTTCTGAAATTGAAAACAAATGACAAGCCTCGATAAGCTCAAGACCTTTATTCATTAAAGTGGCAGAATCGACTGAGATTTTTTGTCCCATTGACCAATTCGGATGTTTACAAGCTTGTTGAGGTGTCACATCTTTTAATTGATCAAGGGTATGATTTAAAAAAGGTCCACCTGAAGCCGTTAATAAGATTTGAGAAACACCTAACTGAGGCTGTCCTGTTCTTTCTGCATCCAGATAATCATGCGGTAAAGACTGGAAAATCGCATTATGCTCAGAATCAACAGGTAATAATAATGCACCATGCTGACGTGCAGCCTGCATCATAATATCACCTGACATCACTAATGCTTCTTTGTTTGCTAGGAGTACTCTTTTGCCAGCTTTTACAGCCGCCAAAGTAGGAAGTAATCCTGCAGCACCCACAATTGCTGCCATGACAATATCAACATCGTTATGTTCAGCGATTGCAATCAAGCCAGATTGATCAGTGAGTATCTCTATATTTATTAAATTTTCTTGATTAAAAAGTTGTTTTAACTCAAGTGCTTTTTCATTAGGCACAACAACAACTTTTGGACGATGTTGCTTACATATTTTTAAAAGTTCATCTAAACGACTATATGCAGAGACTGCAAACACATTGTATTGGTCTGGATGCTGCTCCAATACTTTTAATGTACTTTGACCAATTGAACCAGTGACACCCAATATACAAACAGCTTGCGTCATTTAAAGATCTACACCAATGAGTTTCAAAATATACATACCTGCAGCAAAAATTGGTGCTGCCGCAAGCAAAGAATCAATTCGGTCAAGTACACCACCATGTCCAGGCAAAACGCGACCAGAATCTTTGATTCCAGCACGGCGTTTAATCATTGACTCAAACAAGTCACCTAGAACAGATGCAAAGACTGTGATGATTGATAGAACTAGAAATAAGATAAGTTGAATAGCAGTTAAATTTAAATATGAATATTGTACAACCAACATAATAATTACTGTCGTCGCAATACCACCATATAATCCTTCAACTGATTTATTCGGGCTAACTGTTGGAGCAAGTTTTTTCTTACCAAACTTACGACCGACAAAATATGCACCACTATCCGCCCCCCAAACAAGGAGGAACAAATACATTAACCACCATGGTGAACTATGCCAAACTGAATATAATGCAGTGACCGCAGCAGAAATTAGGATAAAACCTATGGCATACAAAGATACGTTATACCAGTTATCTGATTCTGGGAAGTTTTTGACCCAGTAAATACTACCTAGCCAAGATAAAATAGACGCAGCCCACAGCAATAAAGCAACATCATCAAAAAACAACGCAAGAGTTGAAACTGCTGCTACGCATCCACCATAAATCCAAGCTTTAGGCTTTGAAACCAGTGCTTCGCCATGAGGCATAAGTTTAAACCACTCATATCCAGCCACCCCCGCAGCTAATATCATAAGAATAAACATTGGATAATGTGATTGCGTTGCAAACATGCAACTTAAAACAACAGCAACTAATACCAATGCGGTTATAATCCGCTCTAACATTATTAATTCTCTATTTTCGCTTGTTGAATCTGTTCAGATGTTTTACCAAAACGTCTTTCTCGCCCTGAAAATACATCAAAAGCGTGGTCTAATTCTTTTACTGTAAACTCAGGCCATAATGTATCTGTAAAATACAATTCTGCATATGCCGCTTGCCAAAGTAAGAAGTTAGATAAACGATAATCTCCACCTGTACGTATTAATAAATCTACGGCAGGTAAGTCATTTAGACTGACATATTTATCGAATAAATCAACATTTATCTGATCTACTTGAACTTTTCCATCTACAACATCTTGAGCGATACACTTGGCTGCATGCGCCATATCCCACATTCCGCCATAACTAATTGCAATCGTTAAAGTCATAGAATTGAAAGATGCCGTTTTTTGTTCTGCATATAACATTAAATCTTTTAATTCATTTGATAATTTAGAACGATCACCAATGAAACGTAATGCTATATTGAATTTTTCCATTCGAGGTAGTTGTTCATGAATTGTGTCTTCTAACAATTTCATTAACAAATCAACTTCGAACTGAGGTCTATTCCAATTTTCACTTGAAAATGCAAAAACAGTTAAAGCTTGAACACCAACTCTTTTACAATGTTCAACGATCGGATCAAGGACATTCTTACCTTCACGATGCCCATCACCTTTTTGCAATTTATTTTTTTTTGCAAAACGATTGTTGCCATCCATAATGATGGCAACATGTTTTGGAAGAAGCGGTTCTTCTTGTAAGGTCATAAAAATTAGACCTTCATTAATTCTGCTTCTTTTGCAGCTAGACGTTTATCTACTTCTGCAACATATTTATCTGTGATCTTTTGAATATCCTCACCAGCACGGCGTTCATCATCTTCAGAAATTTCTTTTTCTTTCAATAATGCTTTGATATCACCTAAAACATCACGACGAATGTTTCGAATAGCAACTTTTGCATTTTCAGCTTCATTACGAGCAACTTTTTGCATGTCACGACGAGTTTCTTCAGTCAACGCAGGTAAAGGCACACGAATTGAATCAGCTGTAATTGGGTTTAAACCCAAATCACTTTCACGAATTGCTTTATCAATTGCAGAAACCATTGTACGTTCAAATGGCTGAACAATAAGCGTACGAGAATCTTCAACACCTACGTTAGCAACTTGATTCAAAGGAACGTCAGAACCATAGTAAGGAACCATCACACCATTTAAAATTGATGGGTGAGCACGTCCAGTACGAACTTTAGCAAAACCTTGTTCTAAAGAATCAAGTGTTTTCTGCATGCGCTGTTCGCTATCTTTTTTGAGATCGTTAATCATATGATCTTCCTTACTTATTCATTAGGTATTACAAAATATTTAAACATTAGTATAAAGAGCTTTCGGTCTCACGTACATTAATTCGTAACGTGAGTACCCTCTTTTTCACCCATAACAACAGAAAGTAAAGCACCCGATTTATTCATATCGAATACTTGTAATGGGACGTTATGATCACGGCATAAGCAAATTGCGGTTAAATCCATCACGCCAAGCTTTTCATCAAGCACTTGATCGAAAGTTAAATTATCATACTTAACCGCATCATCATATTTACTTGGATCTTTATTATAAACACCATCAACTTTAGTTGCTTTCAAAATAAGGTTTGCTTCAATCTCGATACCACGCAAACAAGCTGCTGTATCAGTTGTAAAGAACGGATTTCCCGTTCCTGCTACAAACACACAAACTTCACCTTGGCTTAAATGACGAATCGCATCACGACTTGAATAAGATTCAACAACTGTTCCGATCGGAAGAGCAGACATTAAACGTGTTTTAATGTTGCGACGCACTAATGCATCACGCATTGCTAAACCATTCATAACTGTAGCCAGCATCCCCATTTGGTCACCAGTTACACGCCCAACCAAACCGTCTTTTTGTAACTGACTTCCACGATATAAGTTACCGCCACCAACTACAATTCCGACTTGTACTCCTAAACCAACCAAGTGAGCAATCGAAAGCGACATTTGATCAAGGACTTGGGCATCAATACCCATATCTTTATTACCCGCTAAAGCTTCACCAGAAAGCTTTAACAAAATACGTGCATAACGTGGATTTTTAGAAGCTGACATACTTTTACTCCAAATCGACCAATCTCATAAATTCTTTTTTCGCATTTAATATTAAGCAGACTTAATCTGAATTAACTTTGCAAATAAATCATATTCATCCGCATCAGTAATTTCGACTTCAAGCAGATCACCTGCTTTGATCACACTTTTATCAATATCTTCTACAAAAACATTACCGTCAATTTCAGGTGCATCCGCGTAAGAACGCGCTACCGCTACTGGAAATTCATCTTCCAAGCTATCTACAAGCACAGTCATCTTTTGACCGATACGCTTTTGTAATTTTGCAGCAGAAATTTCCTGTTGGACTTCCATAAAACGTTCATAACGTTCTTGCTTAATTTCTTCAGGTACGTGATCAGGAAGATCATTTGCCGTTGCACCCTCTACAGGTGAATAAGTAAAGCAACCTACGCGATCCAACTGAGCTTCTTTTAACCAATCAAGTAATATTTGGAAGTCTTCTTCTGTTTCGCCAGGGAAACCAACCACGAAGGTAGAACGAATCACCAATTCAGGGCATTTTTCACGCCACAACTTCAAACGCTCTAACGTATTTTCACTATGAGCTGGTCGCTTCATCAATTTTAAGATGCGCGGACTGGCATGCTGAAAAGGAATATCTAAATATGGCAGGATTTTCCCTTGAGCCATTAGATCGATTACTGCATCAACATGTGGATATGGGTAGACATAATGTAGGCGTACCCAAATACCAAGTTGCCCTAACGCTTCGCACATGTCGTAAAACTTAGTTTTAACAGGCTGACCATTCCAAAAATCTAATTTGTATTTTGTGTCCACGCCATAAGCTGAAGTGTCTTGAGAAATTACGAGAACTTCTTTGACGCCAGCGCGCTTTAATGCTGCTGCTTCGTCTAATACACTGCCTACTGGACGTGATACTAGATCACCTCGCATACTTGGAATAATGCAGAATGTACAACGGTGATTACACCCTTCTGATATTTTCAAATAAGCGTAGTGTTTA
The DNA here is from genome assembly GCF_000368765.1 of Acinetobacter junii CIP 64.5. Lineage (GTDB taxonomy): Bacteria > Pseudomonadota > Gammaproteobacteria > Pseudomonadales > Moraxellaceae > Acinetobacter > Acinetobacter junii. Next base: position 137,400 of record NZ_KB849655.1, on the reverse strand, counting down.
GGTGTCAACCGCACACCTTGTTCAGGGACTAAATCAATAAAAGGATTGTGTTTTGGCGGTGCAGGTACATACTCATGTACAGCTTCCATTACATCCTGATATGCTGCCGCACCTGTTACTTTAAGTACATTTGGGTGCATTTGGCGAATTTTGTCTTCGTCTTTACCTAAACAACCTGTTACGATAACTCGACCGTTTTCGCTCATGGCTTCGCCAATCGCGTCTAAAGACTCTTGTACTGCAGATTCAATAAAACCACAGGTGTTAACAACAACCAAATCTGCACCGTCATAATCTGATGCAACTTGATAACCTTCAGTCTTTAACTGAGTTAAAATTCGTTCAGAATCTACCAATGCCTTAGGACAACCTAAAGATACAAAACCGACTTTGGGGGTCTTCATGAATCTGCGCTCCACTTGAATCGGCGTATTGTATGTCTTTTCTCGCCTTCCGCATAGCCGCAAAGCCATCTCTTTGTGTAATGCACCAAAATACAACCAGTATTTTTAACAAAAACCAACATTGCACCAATTTAGAACACTATAAAATTTCAAAATAACTTAATGTATGTGAAAAATAACGTATAAATAGAACATTAACGAAATAAGTTATTGAAATTCCGCTAATACAAAGTTGGCTTGTATTTTGCATTATTAAGATTCATTACGTTAATGGCTATTCTTTTATATTGATATTAATTGCGCCATTTTAATACAGGACGATTCACAAATGGATCAACACACCACTATCGACTATCGACTTCTAGTAGATAATCTGACGACTGCCATCTTATTGGTCGATAGTAAGCTAAATATTTTTTATCTGAATTCAGCTTGTGAAGCATTGTTTGATATCAGTTTATTGCGCGCATCAGGTCAACCTGTCTTAAATTTGCTCCATGCACATGATGATACTTTTAATACTTACGAAGCCTTGCTTAATACTTTAAACAGTGGTCAGCATTACACCCGACGTGAAGCTGTAATTAATGTCAACTTCAAACCAATTCATGTTGACTATACCGTTTCCCAATTAAATTCAGGTAAAAGCTATCACCCATTATTATTAATTGAACTCAACCCTATCGATCGAATGCTTAAAATTTCGAAAGAGGAAAATTTAGTGCAACAACATCAAGTTGCTCGTCAACTTGTTCGTGGTGTTGCTCACGAAATTAAGAATCCTTTAGCAGGCATTCGTGGAGCAACACAATTACTTGCACGAAGCTTAAGTGATGATAGTTATCGAGAATTTACAGATATCATTATTAATGAAGTTGATCGATTAACTAATCTCGCTGATACCATGTTAGGTTCACGCCAATTACCAAGTTATGAACATGTTAATGTCCATGAGCCATTAGAAAGAGTTAGATCATTAATCGCGAACCAGACCAAGAAAAAAATTAAGATCACACGTGATTATGACTTATCTCTGCCAGATGTTATGGCCGACCGAGATCAACTTATTCAAGTCATGCTGAATATCAGTGTAAATGCTGTGCAAGCGATGACTGAAAATAAAGAATTTTTCGTAGATTCTGAACCAGAGCTTACCCTTCGCACTCGTATCCAACGTCTCGTCACCATAAATGGTGTTTTAAACCGTTCAACGGTAAGAGTAGATATTGAGGACAATGGACCAGGTGTACCAGAAAGTATTTTAGAATCAGTATTTTACCCTTTAGTCACTGGGCGAGCAAAAGGTACAGGTTTAGGCCTCAGTATCGCGCAAAATATTATGCATCAACATAACGGAATGATTGAATGTCAATCCATTCCTGGAAAAACCATATTTAGCTTATATCTACCTTGGGAGTCAGACCGTGTCACGAAATAAAATTTGGGTAATTGATGACGATCGTGCCATGCGTTGGGTACTTGAAAAAACATTCAAAGAAGAAGGTTTTGACGTTACCAATTTTGAAGAAGCACAAACAGCGCTTGAACGTTTACACGATGAAGCCCCTGATGTCATTCTAACTGATATCAGGATGCCAGGAATTGATGGTTTAACTTTCTTATCTAAAGTTAAAAATACTCATCCAGAACTTCCAGTCATCATTATGACTGCACACTCAGATTTGGAGTCTGCTGTCTCAAGTTATCAGACGGGTGCTTTTGAGTATTTACCAAAACCATTTGATATTGATGAAGCACTCGCTTTAGTTAATCGTGCGATTCTACATCTCAATAAGCTGCAGCAACAAGAAGCAACCAAAGCAGCAGCACCTCTGCAATCTACAGAAATCATTGGCGAATCTCCTGCAATGCAAGAGGTTTTCCGTGCAATTGGTCGCTTATCACAATCTCATATTACCGTATTAATTAACGGTGAATCAGGTACAGGTAAAGAGTTAGTTGCACATGCTCTGCACAAACACTCACCACGTCGTGCAAAACCTTTCATTGCATTAAACATGGCTGCTATTCCAAAAGACTTGATTGAAACTGAGTTATTTGGACATGAGAAAGGTGCTTTCACAGGCGCTAACACTCAACATCAAGGACGTTTTGAACAAGCAAATGGCGGTACACTATTCTTAGATGAAATTGGTGATATGCCATTTGAGACTCAAACTAGGTTACTTCGCGTACTCGCTGATGGTGAGTTCTATCGTGTAGGCGGGCATGTTCCAGTAAAAGTCGATGTGCGTATTGTTGCTGCAACGCACCAAGACCTTGAAAAATTAGTGAATGAAGGTCGCTTCCGTGAAGACTTATATCATCGTCTCAATGTTATTCGCATTCATATTCCAAAGCTTGCTCATCGCAGCGAAGATATTCCGATGCTTGCTCAACACTTCCTTGCTCGTGCAGGCAAAGAACTTGGTGTAAGCCCTAAAATTCTTAGATCTGAAACCACAGATTACATGCAGCAGTTACCTTGGCCGGGCAACGTCCGTCAATTAGAAAATACCTGCCGTTGGTTAACTGTGATGATCACAGGCCGTGAAGTCTATCCTGAAGATCTGCCTGCTGAATTGAAGCAAGTTCCTCTCCAAAAATTGAACAATGATCCAACTGCACCTGTTGCAACGACTAGTCCTGCAATCGTAGATCGAATTGCTGTTCATCACTGGGATGAGTTATTGGGTCAATGGGCAATTCAAAAACTTAAAAATGGCGAAATGAAACTTTTAGACATCGCCACTCCAATGTTTGAGAAAACATTGATTAATGCAGCACTTCAACAAACTCGTGGTCGTAAACGTCATGCGGCTGAACTTTTAGGTTGGGGACGTAATACCTTGACCAGAAAGTTAAAGGAGCTTGGTATGGACTCTGCTGATGACGAGGATGATGACGAAGTGCGCAGTGCATAAACCATAAAAAGCGAGTCAATGTGACTCGCTTTTTATTTGAGACGTTTTGAAACATTGATCTAGCTCATAACCATACTTTACATAGGGTTTTTGATATACTATTAAAAATCCCGCTATATCTAAGCCAGAGTAATGACTGATCTTTGTTATCCAAGTTGTGAACAACCTCAAACTCGTCGTGGGCAAGAGCGTCGACTTGCACTGCTGATTTGTGCAACTGATCTGTTCTTAGAACGCGGTTATGACGCTGTTTCTTTAGATGATATTGTTCATCATGCCGGCGGTTCAAAAACATCAATTTATAAGTATTTTGGCAATAAAGAAGGGCTTTTCACTGCGATCTGCGATTACCGCCGCGAAGTCTTCTTCAAAGATATATGCTTACCATACATTTGTAATGTTACAAACTTAAGAAATTACCTTGTACAAACGCTGCAAAGATTTTATCAGCACATCATACAGCCTAAAAATATTGCATTCATGCGTATGTTTCTTGAGCAATCACAGAACAATACCGACCTTGCCCACTATCTTTATAATAAATGTCCGATGAACATTCAAAATAGTGTATCACTTGCGCTAGAACAAGCTCATCATTCAGGTGAAATTTTTTGCGAAAAGCCACAATTTTCAGCCACGATGTATTTTGGAATTCTTCGGGATGTTGAATGGCGTATTTTGATGGGTCTAGATGTACCCGCTGAAGACAAAGAAATATTTGATTATATTGATTTTTCTGTTGATTTGTTTCTAAAAGCTCATCAAAAAGTCTAATTCTTTTGCTTTTTCTTGAGCGTATAGTATAGTAGTCAATTCGTTTTTTGTTCACCACCCATTAAACAACAATTAATTATTGTTTTTATTCAATAATTATTGTGGGAGTAATTATGGCGCTTCGGCATTTCCTGACTTTAAGAGACCTGTCTTCTTTAGAATTGCAACGCATTTTAGATCGTGCTCATGAACTTAAACGCATGCAACATAGCAATACGGTATTCCAGCCTTTTGTTGGTAAAGTTTTGGGAATGATCTTCGAAAAATCAAGTACACGTACTCGTATTTCATTCGAAGCTGGAATTTGCCAATTCGGTGGTAGTGCCATTTTCCTATCTCCGCGCGATACTCAGCTTGGTCGTGGCGAACCAATTGAAGATTCAGCTCGTGTAATTTCAAGCATGCTAGATATCGTTATGATTCGTACATTCGGTCATGACATCGTAGAGCGCTTTGCGTCTTATTCTACTGTACCTGTAATCAACGGTCTCACTGACGATCATCACCCTTGCCAACTTCTTGCAGATCTGCAAACTTATGAAGAGCATCGAGGTAGTATCAAAGGTCGAACAGTTGCATGGATTGGTGATGGCAATAACATGTGTAATTCGTATATCGAAGCTGCTCACATGATGGGTTTCAAACTCAAAATTGCATCTCCAGAAGGTTACGAACCGAAACCTGAATTTTTAGCTGAATTTGCTGACTGTGTTGAAGTTTTCAATAAAGCTGAAGATGCCGCGGTGAATGCTGATCTGATCGTGACAGACGTTTGGGCAAGCATGGGGCAAGAAGAAGAACAAAAATTAAGAGAAAAAGCATTTGCTGACTTCCAAGTAAATGAAAAACTCATGGATTTAGCACATCCAGACTGTTTGTTTATGCATTGCTTACCTGCTCATCGTGGCGAAGAGATTTCAGAAAATATGCTTGATCACAAAAACTCTGTGGTTTGGTCTGAAGCAGAAAACCGTTTGCACGCACAAAAAGCATTAATGGAATTCTTGCTTAATGAAAATTTAAAGAAAGACTAACTAAAAAAACAGCATCAATTGATGCTGTTTTTTTTGATAAAAATTGAAGACTTGAAGTAAAAGACGTATATTAGATTAAATACTTTAGTGTAAATTTCTCATATTTTGAGAAGCAAACTAATTAAATAGTAGATATTATGACTTCCTTAGAACAAGCTTTATCACAAGTACCACACTTTTCCTTTGTCCATGAGCACTTATTTAACTCGGCGCAACCCACCATAGATCAACTTCATCATATTAAAGAATATGGGTGCAGTACTGTTATTAATTTATCTACTAGTAAATCTGCAGATCATCTCAATCACCAAGATCAAATTTGCTTAGATATCGGGCTAAATTACATACACATTCCAATTGACTGGGAAATTCCAAGCTCTGATCAATGCTTACTTGTTTTAGATTTAATCGACCATCTTGTTAAAAATGAAATTGTCTGGCTACACTGCACGGAAAATATGCGTGCGAGTTGTTTGATCTATTTATACCGTCAGTATTATATGAATATGGATATGCCAACTGCCCAAGAGTTACTTCATCAGGTATGGGAACCTAATGAAACTTGGACTGGTCTAATTCACAGTGTTTCATTACAGCTACAAGGAAGAAAATCAACATTAGAATTAGAACAGTCACTGATTAACACAAATCATTTTACTTGATGAGAAATTAAAACTGTTGCTGTCGCTAAGATACCCTCTTGACGACCAGTAAATCCAAGCTGTTCTGTTGTTGTTGCCTTAATACTAATTTGCGTCACATCCACATCTAATACATCCGCGATAGATTGGCGCATTTCTAAATTATGCTTAGCAAGCTTTGGACGCTCACATGCAACTGTAATATCTGCATTATTTAGATGATAACCTCGATCTAAGATTAACTGATACACATGCTTGAGCAAAACTCGACTATCAGCACCTTTGTATCGTGGATCAGTATCTGGGAAATGCTGGCCTATATCGCCTAATGCTAATGCACCTAATAACGCATCGCAAAGCGCATGCAATACAACGTCACCATCTGAATGTGCTTTTAAACCCTGAGTATGTGGAATTTTAATACCTGCTAGAGTTACAAAGTCACCTTCTTCAAACGCATGTACATCGATCCCTTGTCCAATACGAATTTGAGCAACCATATGATTTTCCTTTTACAATATACCGAACAAATCTTGTATTCAGGCTTTCTATTTCGCTATAGTACGTTGAGCAAATTAGACTGAAAGTATAAGTGATTATGCTGTTTAACACTGTAAGAAATCAATTAAAGAAAACGGGTTACATTATTACATTGAGTTGTTTTTGCTCAACATTTGTGTACGCGAAATCTATCGATTGCACTAATAGCAAATTTCAAGGAAAGAAAATTTGCTTACAGCAACATTCGGATAATGTTCAAAAGCTAAATAATAAGTTTTTAACAGCTTATCTTGTTACAGATGCACCTTTGCAACTTTTACACGACACTCAAAAACTCTGGCTCAATCAAATTCAACAATGCAAATCAAAGACATGTTTTCAGCAACAATTTGATTTGCGTTTTGATGATTTGAACTTTTATACATCGATGAATCAAACGCTCACGCAACATTATTTAAAATTTGAGAATGGTAGATTGTCTGAGCTTCCTGTGCACTTAAAGATTCATCAACTTGATAAAGATAAGCTAAAAATTGAAGGTATAGCCTACCGTAATCCAAACAATCGCATTGAAACCCAAACTATATCTCTTCTCGCATACAGCACACCCGAAAAAAAGAATCAAATTATTGATAATGAAAAGAAATGCCAATATCAGTTTGATTTTCAAAAAGCTCTACTTGTTATTAAAAGTGACCAAAAAGGATGTGAGCGTTTTACAGGAATATATCGTTTATACGATTAAGAAGAATTATGAAAAAATGCCGATGTATAAACATCGGCATTTTTTAATTTAGTTTGGAAATTTTTGTGAGATTTCTTGACTAATAATCACAGCAGTAGCTGCTGATAATGTCCATCCTAAATGTCCATGTCCCGTATTGTAGAAAACACGTGATTGTCGACCTTGCTTAACGACAGGCAGCATATTAGGCATCATTGGACGCAACCCAGCCCAAGGTACTGAATGCTCTGTAGAAATATCAAAATTTTGGTTAACCCAATTGATTAATGGTTGAATCCGATCAGCACGTATATCACGATTATAGCCATTAAATTCAGCTGTACCAGCAACACGGAACCGATCTGCACCCAAGCGTGATGTCACAATTTTTGCACTTTCATCTAACAGACTGACCCAAGGTGCATTCTTGACACTACGTTCATCTTTGAGTTGCACTGTGATCGAGTATCCTTTCACTGGGTATACATTAACGCTATCTCCAAGCATATCTGCTAACTGATAACTTCCCACACCACCACACACAACAATCAAATCCGCTTCAATTTCAGTACGCGCTTCAGATTCAGCATCCATATTTTCAGAGCTTTTTTTACATTGAATAATCACTTTGTCTTGTAAACATTTTACGTCTACAACATCTAATCCAAAGCGATAATTAACACCATATTCTTCAGTTTTTTGTGCTAAGCCTACTGAATATTTATGGATATCTCCAGTCGCATCTCCAGCTGTGTAATATCCACCATAATAATCTCCAGTCAACGTAGGCTCTATTGCTCTCATTTCCTCTGGAGTGATTGCATTACGCTCAAGTTTTCCTTCTACTAAGATATCATTCACTTTTTTTGCAATTTCGAAATCTTCTTTTGTATGGTACATGTGCAAAATGCCACGCTTTTCAAGATCAAATGACAGATTCTCTTTTTCAGCCACCTCAAAAAGACGTTGTCTAGCCATAAGTGCTAAACCCACTGTTTCAATGGTATTTGCTTTGTAGTTTTTAATATGTGTTAAGAATTCGACCAACCAACGATATTTATGCACACTGAAAGAAGGATTGAGCAACAATGGTGCATCTTTTTTACTCATCCATTTAATGCCCTTTAGCACGGTTGCTTTTTGATTCCAGACTTCAGCATTACAAGCGGATAATTGCCCCCCATTCGCAAAAGAGGTTTCCATCGCTGGAAATAGATGACGATCAATTACCGTCACTTGATAACCTAATTTTATTAATTCATATGCAGACGTTACACCCGTAATCCCCGCACCAATAACAACAACATGAGGCATAGCTAACTCCTAGAAATGCAAAGCATTCCTTTTTTGTATAGCCCCATCTGTCATGGTACCTGAGAGTTTCGGCAGATGATTACCAATTAATCATTAAGCCTTCCCCTTCGGTGAGTGTTTTGTGTAGAAAATAAATTGTGTTGTTTCTACATTAAGAGCACTGCTCTCCAGATTGTATTTATATTATTACAGTCCTTTTGCCTGAGAGTTTCCGGGGTCGTTGCTCCTTCGGCGAGTTCATTGAAGAACTTCTCTCCCGCAATAATATTTATATCCCTATAAGCAATATATATGCCGTAGTGAAATACAGACATGAATATGTTGTAATTCTTTGTAGGTCGTTCTTTATTCTACTCTAAATTTGCTCAAGAATAAAAAAAGCAGACGATTTGTCTGCTTTAGATTTTTAGAATTTGCATTGCAAAATTTGTTCAGAGAAATTTCCTTTCCAAAGTTCTCTTAACTTAGATAAATAAAATTTTTCTCCAATCATTACTAATTCAGCATCAATCAAAGCATGGATTTCGTGCATTAAAATATAATCAAGCTCAATCAATGATAACTGAGGATGCTTTTGGGAAATTTGCTTACGTCTGATCTGCGCTTTCTTCACTAAATCATTCGCAAAATTCTTATCTTTATATGTTGTGATTGCACTTAGGCGTAGCTCAATAATCCCCCAACCTTCAACAAGCTTTTTAAATACATCAAAATCACTCGATGTAGCTTCCCATGTTACGTTTTCTAAATTGTTGTCTTCAGGTAGTACAGGCAATAATAAATCGGCTGTACTAGGAAATATTTTTTTTAAATTTAACAGAAACTTAACAGGATTTTCATTTGGAATATCTGAAAATTGGATATGGGTTTGAGTATCTGTTAAATATATTTTGAGCATAACAAAGCAACAGTCAAATAAATCAAAAGCGTATTGTACGCAGTTCACTTTATAAAAACTACTCATAAAAAAACCCTCAGCAAAGGTAAAGGTTTTTTTATTGATATATTTAAAGCACTTTATTTAGTGTTTGGAGAGACCATATTTTCTGGCTTAACCACCTCATCAAATTGCGCTTCGGAGATTAAACCAAGTTCTACAGCCACCTGCTTAAGGGTTTTATTTTCTTTATATGCTGTTTTAGCTACTTTGGCTGAATTTTCATAACCAATCACAGGATTAAGTGCTGTGACTAACATTAATGAATTATGCAAGAAATAATCAATTTTTTCTCGATTTGGTTCAATTCCTATTGCACAATGATCGTTAAAACTATTACAAGCATCGCCAAGCAATTGAATAGATTGTAAAAGATTATAGGCAATCACAGGCATAAAAACATTTAGCTCAAAATTACCCGATGCACCTGCGACATTGATCGTCGTATCATTCCCTAACACTTGAGCAACAACCATCGTCATAGCTTCACTTTGAGTTGGATTGACTTTACCAGGCATAATGCTAGAGCCAGGTTCATTTTCAGGAATCCGCAACTCCCCAAAACCACAGCGTGGTCCACTGGCTAACCATCGAATATCATTCGCGATCTTATTTAGGCTGACAGCAAGCGTTTTTAGAGCACCTGAGGCAAATACGGCAGCATCTCTTCCTGCCAATGCTTCAAACTTATTAGGTGCTGTTATAAAAGGTAGTCCCGTCAAACCACTTAATTGTTCAGCTGCTTTAACTGCATAATCTGGATGAGCATTCAGTCCAGTGCCAACAGCCGTTCCACCAAGTGGCAATTCATACAAACCAGCTAATGCTTGGTTTAAACGCTTAAGTCCATGTTCAAGCTGTGAGACATACCCACTAAATTCTTGACCCAATGTAAGCGGCGTTGCATCTTGTAGATGTGTACGTCCAATCTTCACGATGTCATTAAACTCTTGTGATTTAGCGTGCAGAGTATCTTTTAACTTCTCAACGGCAGGGATTAATAATTCATTAATTTGAAGTGCGGCAGCAACATGAATTGCTGTAGGAAAAGAATCATTTGTAGATTGAGCTCGATTTACATGATCATTTGGATGTACAGGATTTTGGGCACCTAAAGCATGACCAAGCTTCTGATTCGCAATATTTGCAATCACTTCATTGCAATTCATATTACTTTGCGTACCCGAGCCCGTTTGCCACACTACAAGTGGAAATTGATCATCCCACTTGCCTTCAATCACCTCTTCAGCAGCATCTACGATATATTGGCTTAACTCTTGAGGCAGTTGTTTTAACTCAGCATTAGTTATTGCTGCGGCTTTCTTTACAAGCCCCATTGCACGAATCATTGCTCTTGGTAATCTTTCATGTCCTATTTTGAAGTTTTGCAAACTTCTTTGAGTTTGCGCCCCCCATAAAGCATTGTTTGGAACTGCAACCTCACCCATCGTGTCATGTTCAATTCGCATTTGCATAAAACACCTCAAATTCAATCAATAAACTTTTATAAATGGGCTAGAGCGGATGGTGCTTTGGCTTATATTTCTATCCTAATGAAAGTAGCTATAAATGTAAATAAGAATCATTATTTATTAGTTACCCTTCAAAATATTGAGATAAAATCTCCATTCATCCTCAATCATCTGGGTTAAAGAACGCTTAGGAGTCCAATTCAATATTTTCGCAGCCTTATCGATATTCGCCCCAAGCTGACTAAGCTCCTCATGTTGATAAACAGCCGGCTGCACGCGTATCTCCATTTTGGTTACTTTACTAATTTCTTCAATTAATTTGCTTATTGAAGTTAAATCATTATGGGCGATATTAAAACTCTCTAAACATCCTTGTTGAGTTGATAACCAATGTAAAGATGCTAATACAGCATCACAAGCATCCAATACATGTAAAAAGCTTCGCTCAACAGTACCATCAGTAGTATTTGCCTGATTTTGGAGTTCAATGCACTCTCTTTGCATCGCGGCAACCTGCAAAGCGAGTGGTACGATATTTTTGGGCAATTGCGGAACGTATTCCCCTAAAACCCCATGTTCAAATGCACCAACAATATTAGACAATCTTAGATTTACCATTTTCCAATCATGGTCGACTTTGTAAGTATCAGCGATGATGTCTTCAACCATTTGTTGCGAACGGATATAAGGATTTGAATAGGTATAATTAAATTCCGTATCCTCAATCAATTGATCATCTGATTTACCATAAACGGCTAAACTGGAAATATTAACTAGTTGCCGAACACCCATCCGTTGCATCGCACGGAGTAAACTCATAATACTACTGACATTATCGTTATAATATTCAAGTGGTTTTAACACGGATTCTTCTAAAGATTTAAAACTTGCCGTGTGAATAACAGTGTCTATTGAGTATTGTTCAAAGACTTTATTTAATGCAGGTGTATTTCGGACATCGAGCTTGGCAAATGGTATATACATACCTGAGATATACTCTAGGCGTTCCAAAGTTTGCAATGTAGAATTAGCTAAGTTATCAACAATGACGATCTCATGACCTCGAGCCAATAAACTCAAGGCAATGTGGGAACCAATAAAGCCTAAACCACCTGTCACCAAAATCATTGTATACTTGCCTTCTTTTTAATATGTCCATCATTTGCCGACTATAGCTATAGTGAATGTTCAATGAGTACACTACTATTAATTACCTCAGCACCAACGTCTATCATCGCTTGGCATGCTTTTGGTTTAGCTCAAGCATTGCAAGACAAGCATGAAGAGTTTCGTGTTTTCTTTTACCAAGATGGTGTTCAAGTCGCGAATGATTTTCAGTGGTTTCCTGATGATCAACGTAATTTGAAACATGAATGGCAAAAACTTGGTATTCGACTCCCTGTCTGTGTCAGTGCTGCTCTCGCTAGAGGAATCACTGATGCGGACAATGCGCAACGTCATTCGCTACAACATCACAACTTAGCTCAAGGATTTGAGTTAGTCGGTCTCGGTGAATTAGCTGATGCTGTGCAAAGCTGTTCGCGGTTAATTCAATTTTAATTCTAAGTTCTTAATTAGAGTGTTGCTTTTAAAAGGTAAATTGTGTGAAAACTGTACTCGTCATCCTAACGCAGCCCAATTTGACCAGTTTGCAAATCAACGAAAGTTTATCTGCTATTATGGTTTTAGCAACCTTTGGTATATCTGTCAAAGTATTATTCAAAGACGCTGCAATTAGCCTACTAAACAATAAGCTACAATTTAATCAATTCCGTGATGCTTTTAAAATTGCATCCAATATGGTGGAAAGTTTTGAATTTTATGATTTGACACCTATTCTGATTGAAGAAAAAAATAAAGATCGTCATGAGGTTCAAAATTCTGATCAAGATATAGAACTGGTTAACTTGCTTCCAGAATTCGTTCGATCATTTGATCATGTCTTATATTGGTGATTGAGATTTCCCCATGAACAAAAAAAAATTAATTATCATTCAGGCACCATATAGCAATCTGGCGAAAGTTTGGAGCGAGCTATATCAATTTGCATTAGTTGACGACCCGATCGTGATCATGGGTGAAGCTTTGTTAGCTGTACCTGATGAAATTTTTAATAATTATCGGAGCATATATTGTTTAGATTCAGATGTTAATTTACTAAATCAGACTAATCACACGCAAATCAACATTTTGCAATACTCTGATTTTGCTGATTTAGTTTTAGAATTTCATCATTGTATTACACTTAAATAAGATATTTTTAATTTTGCTTAGGCTATTTTATGCAATTAGAGCTAGATCAAGACGGACATTTAGTTGACTATACCGTTTGGAACCATGAAGTTGCTAAGGAGCTTGCTAAATCATTAGATTTGGAGCTTACAGAATGGCATTTTGAGGTTTTAAATGCTGTACGTCAGTTTTATCAACAGTTTGGACATTCTCCAGCTACCCGACCACTAATAAAATTTTTAATGAAAACGGTAAGCCCTGAGATTAACAATGCTGAACTACAGCAGAAGTTCAATACAGGTTTAGTTGCACGCCACTTAAGCCGATTGGCGGGCGTTCCCAAACCTGCAAATTGTTTGTAAACACTTATGATTAAAGATTTTTTTTAGCATAGATAACAGATTAAACCCTAAATTTTTTGAAGTTCTATCTCACGTAATAAAACATGAGATAGAACAAGAAGAAACTTGAATTAAGCTGTCTTCTTCTTTTGCTCTACGAAAGCGAAATACCCTGGTCCAGCTGCAACTCTTACATCTTTTACACGAATAGGCTCTTCGCATTCAGAACAAACTACTTTGGGGCTTATTTTCTTGCCACAACTTTTATGTGTAAATTCTATCGGCTTACCTAACCCTTTATCCATCCACTTATCAGCCCACTGTACCATCGAAAGAATGATTGGATACATGTCTAGTCCTTTTTCTGTAAGTTGATATTCAAACCGTTCTTGACGCTCGACATAAGGAACTTTAACTAAAATTTCATGTTCTACAAGTCGTTTTAAACGTTCTGATAACACATGACGTGTTAGCCCTAAGCTGCGCTGGAAATCATCAAAACGGCGTATACCCATAAAAGCATTTCGTAGAATCAACATTGTCCAACGATCACCTAGAACCGAAAGTGTTCTAGCAACAGAACATGGTTGCTCACCGATTTCTTCCCATTTCATTATTATCACCTAATTATTTTTAAAGTATTAAAAGACACCATCCATGTCTTGAACCGTATTATTTATAAGAAAAACAATACTGATATTACACTAAACCAGTTTATTGTTTAGATGCAATATCAGAACTCGTCAACAACATCTAAAAACAATGCTAGTTACATAATGTAATCAAAAATTAAATCGTTATAAATACACCTGTTAATTCTTGTCCAATCTCAAGTTTAGTATTTGCAGGAACTCGAACCAAACAATTTGCTTGCATTAAATTACTGAGCATATGTGATTGTTGCTTAGCTAGACTTTTTAATTTTAATTGTCCATGTTCGTAATAAGCCTGCATTCTTAAAAAACGCTCACGTGCATCAGATTTAAGTTCGTGTGTTAATGTTCCACTAAACCAATTGATTGATTGATCTTGATTTTGCAATGCATCTAATAAAACCTTGCCATAGATTTGCATGCAAACATAAACTGCAGCTGGATTTCCAGGCAATCCAAGTAAAAAACAGCGATGCTCATCTTCAATATATTGGGCGAAGAAAAGTGGTTTACCTGGTTTTTGTTTAACTTTCCAAAATATTTGTTCGAAACCTGCGTCAAATGAACAAGGACGGACAAAATCATAGTCCCCAACAGATACACCACCTGTGGTGATGATCACATCATATTGTTGTTTTAATTGGTTAAAACATTGAGTAACACGTTGAGACTCATCTGCAATGTGCAGAATATTTACCTCTATGCCGTAATCTTCAAACCATGCTTTTAATAAAGGTCCATTTGCATCAAAAACTTTGCCAGCTTTTAAATCTTCTGGTGTTTCAGCAACTTCATCACCAGTGACGAGTACAGCTACTTTAGGTAGTCTATATACAGCAATACTTCGTACACCGATCATACTCAATGCTGCAAGCGCACCAATATTAATTTTCTGACCACATTCAGCAATCTTCTGACCTAATTGAATTTCCTCGCCTGCAAAACGAATATCTGCTTGTTGCTGAATATGTTCGACTAATCGGATTTTATTATTTGATTCGATCTTTACAATTTCTTGTCTAGCGACATGTGTCGTTCCAGTTGGAACCTTACCCCCAGTAAAAATACGTATGGCTTGTCCCTGCAGAAGTTGATGATCAAGTTCACTTCCTGCTTTTATCTCTCCAATAACTTCAAATACTGAATCTTGAAGATTTTCAGAGGATGAACATATTGCATACCCATCCACAGCACTTTGTGAAAAAGTGGGTAAATCGACCTCTGAATACACATCTTGAGCCAAATAACGATTCAGACATTCGGTTAATGGCAGTTGCTCAACCGTCAATGCGCTAGGCGTTGACTGAATCAACGCCAAAGCATCATCAATACTGATCAACCCTTTCTCAGCACCACATCCTGACATTACTCATATCCCCCTGGATGTGGCAAATCACTGCAAACATCAAAAATATGCACCAAGGCTGGCAAAATTGCAGCCATTGATTCACTTGCGCCGCCACGACTACCAGGTAAAGTCACTACTAACGAACGATCAATAAAACCAGCCACCCCACGCGACATAGCCGCATATGGCGTACGCTTCTGTCCAAAAGAACGCGCCGCTTCCATCAAACCATCTAATTTTCTTTCTAACAATGGCTCAAGCGTATCTACCGTTATGTCACGCTTCCCGATTCCTGTACCACCAACAGTCATAATGCATGCATAAGATTTGCTTAGCTCTAACACTAGATCCTTTAACTGATCAGATTCATCAGGCAGAATTTGATAATGAATTGGATCAAAACCAGCTTCTGTCAAAGTATCAACAACTGACTTTCCTGCCGTATCAGGTTTTCGACCAGCTGCCACAGTATCTGAGAGAACAATCACTGCAGCAGAAACAGGTTGACGTAAGGTACGTTTGAAATGTGATTTTCCGCCTTTTTTCTTGAGCAATTTACATTGATCTAAACAAAGCTCTTCTGGCTCACAATGCGGTTTTAACATGTCATATAACGTTAAACCTGCAAGACTGGCAGCTGTGAGTGCCTCCATCTCAACACCTGTAGGACCAATCGTTTCTACCGTGGTTAAAATTACGACATGATCATCATTTAATTCATATTCAACATCGGCACGATAAATCGGTAATGGATGGCAAAGCGGAATCAGCTCATCCGTTCGTTTCGCTGCCAATATACCTGCAATACGCGCAGTTTTCAGTGCATCGCCCTTTTCGGTATTTCCGTCACGTAGGAGTTGAATACAATGTGCAGGTGCATGTAAAACAGCTTGTGCTTCAGCTACACGATAACTTTCGGGTTTCATCCCAACATTTTTCATCTCTACTTCCTAAATTTAATCGTGTGTATGGTCATGTGCACAATGTTCATGGTGCTGATGCGTTGTTGATTCTGCTTTTGATAAAGGAGAACTCAAGTGCTTTTTCGATTGAAGATTATCAGTAGTATCTTTTCGAATACAACAGCCTTCAACGTAATGGCTTGTTCCATCTGTGAAAAATTCCTCTTTCCAAATTGGAACTTCATGCTTGACTCGTTCCACAGCCTCTTCACAAGCTTGAAATGCTTCACGGCGATGCGCAGCATACGCAATTGCAATAATTGCGGTGTCACTCACATCCAAATAACCAATACGATGAATCACTCGAACATAAGAAACTTGATATTTATCTTTAATTTCCTGTTCTATGTCACGAATCATCTTTTCTGCAACGGGCGTGTAAGAGGTATATTTAAGAGCTTTTACAGATTTTCCTTCATGATGGTTTCGCACAGTTCCTATGAAAACATCAATCCCACCACATTCAGGAAATGACTGAATAGGATCAAAAATATCTAAACTTAATGCTTGATCTTGAACTCTTGAGAACTCACGCATTTCTAACCTCCAGCAACAGGTGACAAAAGCACCACTGTGCATGATGAATTGAGTACGGTCTGACGTGTCACAATATCTTCACCTATCGCGCAAGCACATTTATCCATCGCCTTTGTAGCATCTGGATAACGATCTACAATATGATTTAAAACATCTAAAATTAAACTTTCTTTAGCAAACTCAAATTGAAGTGGTTTGGGTAGTAATCTTTCTATCTCGCCAAAAGCTTCTATCTTAATTTCTATGGTTTGCATACCCTCTCCATATTTTTCAATCTAACCTCCAAGCATGTGCATACTAATTTTACGTACTTGTTGGTTTTGTATCGCGTGATAACCTTTGGCCTTATGCCAGATATAAGGTTTAATTTTTTGATCTAACATTTGATATGACAGTTCAGATAAACCAATATGTTGTTTAATGGTGTTCAACAAATCGTTTTTGATATTCAAACCTTGTTGAGCAAATAAACAATTGAATAGTTCACCTTGTGCAGTTAGACGAATACGATCGCACTCACCACAAAATGAGTGAGTAATCGTCGAAATGATGCCAATTCGATAATCATCATCTAATCGATATTGGCGTGCTGGTTCATGATTTTGTTGAAGTAGCTCAATAGCATAATGAGGCTTTAATCGCGCTAATATTTCTGCTTCGCTCACAACAGCATCTTTTGTCCAATGTTGATCACCGTCTAGCGGCATAAACTCAATAAAACGTAATGGGATATTTTGATCTTTAGCCCATCTCACCATCGGTAGAATTTGATCATCATTGTGATCTTTCATCAAAACACAATTAATTTTAAAAGGAATTTCAGCTTTTTGAGCGGCTTTTATTCCTTCTAATACAGGATTAAGTTCTTTCTTGGTTAGTGCTTTGAATTGTTTTGCATCGAGACTATCGAGGCTGATATTTAAATCATCCAAACCAGCAGCTTTTAATTGATCAGCGTACTTCGCTAGGTAATGACCATTAGTCGTCATTGAAATACGTTTTAAACCAATTTTTTTTAGTTGTTGCAAATCACGGATGAAATGAACAACTCCTTGTCGCATTAAAGGTTCCCCACCTGTAATACGAATATTCTCAATGCCTTTTTTCACCATATAAGTACAAAAAACCAAAAGGGATTCGAAACTTAATAAGTCTTGCTTTTTCATCCATTCAGGATGTTCAGGCATACAATACACACATTTAAAATTGCAACGATCCGTCACCGAAATACGTAACTTACGCTTAATACGACCATACTGATCTTGTAAGATCGGTAAACTCGTTTCAGGTATTTCATGCTTCATCATATGCACTCATATTGTGAATTTTCTCATCTTGTTCAGCACAAGTTGTGTGCGTATCTATTTTCCTGAACATATGAGAATTTTACTTAAGCAATTATTATTCCAATTTCTAAAATTCATCAATCATATAGTCTGTGTTTAGTTGAATGAACTTATCTTTTTAATACTAGAGCAAAATCTGATGATTTATAGCAGATTATGGTTAAATGAAATTGCACCATTTCAAAACATATATAAATTTAAACGCAATAAAACAGTGCAAATCAACTCAATCTATCAACTATGCCGCAGGCTTCTCAAGTCGTACAGGCACATATTTATGATATGGCGTTTTCGATAAAGGATCGCAATGCATTAACGAAGTTAATCGATTCAATTCAGGTCCAATCGCCTGACCTCCGTTATAACGTAAACCATAGCCATGCGGCAGCGAAACGACCCCTTTTCGCATTCCCTCATCGATCTCCACAACCACATCAATCTGCCCATGTTCCGAAATACACTGCAATGAGTGACCAGTCTCTACGCCAAAATAAATTGCATCTTCAGGATTCATTCTCAAGCGACCTTCTGCATCAACCTTACGCCATGCTGGATCACGGTAGATTTGGTTTGCGTTATAGCTACGGCGCTCACCCGCCAATAAGATAAATGGAAACTGATCAGTTGTACCTTGAGTTTGTTGATTTAGTTGTGCTAACTCAATCAACATTTCAGGGATTGCTAAATGAATCTTTTTATCTTTATAAGCAACCAAATCCCAGACATCATCATAGTTGTGTTTAGAGAGAATTACGCCTGAACGTTTTTGCAATATCGCTTGGAATAAGTTTACGCCTAGTGTTAAACGATTCCCTTTATAACCTGCTTGTTTGACTGCTTTATAGTGTTGAGCCGAATACTGCATACACAAAGGCAAAAATAAAGCCGTTGATGCGGCGTCATTTGGTAATGTCTGCCCAAGTGTTCGATATACAATAGATGCCGCAAATGGGACTAACTTTTTATTTTTCACAAAACTGGCAGCAAGTGCAGCAAAATAACCTAGATATGCTGTTTTAGCGGAATCCTTTTGCGCGATCTTATTCAGTAAAGGAAACTGTTTTGGAATAGCACCCATTGCTTCAAGTAGGCGAGTATAGATTTCCGATTCAGGCAGCGTATTGCCTTGAGCTTTAAAAAGCGGATGACGTAAATGGAAACCATTTTGTGGGAATTCCAAATTAAAGCCCGTAAATTCCCACTTTTCAAATTGACTATGCGCTGGCAATACATAATGGGCTAATCGCGCTGTTTCTGTCATCGCAACATCAACCACAACTAGCAACTCCAATGACTGGAATGCCTGTTCATAAGCTGCGGTGTCTGGATAGGTGAGCAATGGATTGCAACTATCTACAAAGACTGCACGTACTCGCTTATCACCTGCTTTTAAAATTTCGTCAGGTAAAATATTTGGTGGGAAAAAACCTGATATTGGAAACATCTTATGATGAACCGTACGACGATATTTAGGATTACGCTCATCAGTATTGGTCAAGATCGGAATAAACATAGTATGTAAGTTATTCGTTCCCTGTTTACCAAAATGCCTTACGAGTAAATAAAGTAGTTTTTCCAAATATCCGTTTAAGGTTGTGTTTAAAGTATGCTGAATCCCTAAATCAATACGAACACAACCACGCTTAGCTTTGGCAAAATCACGGACAATTTGATAGATCAATTCAACTGAAACATCTGCCTTCTCAATATATTACTCAATTGGGACGGCTGAAAATGCTTGTTTAACTTGCTCAAACCCATGCGTATGCTTTTGAATAAATGCTTGATCATACAAATCTTCGCGCAACATGATTGCAATCATTGCAGACATCAAATAGGAATCTGTACCTGGTTTTAATTGCACATGGATATCAGCTTGCTTAGCCGTTTCAGTAACACGCGGATTAAAAACCACCATTGTTCGGTTTGGATCTTTCTTGATATGTTTTAAAGTATCACGAGCATTTGGAATACCATGTGCTTGAAACGGATTGGTTCCAATAAATAAAACATAATCCGCATTTTCCACATCTTCAGTGGTATGACATGCTTGACTGCCAAACAAACGACCATTCACCCAGAAATCACCAGTTTTCTCTTGAGCAAGTGAGTTATAGGCATAAAAGCTTTTCATTGCATACAATAGTTGACGACCATAAGCCGCTCCTAGATGATTGCCTTGTCCACCACCACCAACCGACGCAAATGCTGTTCCGCCATGTGCATCACGAATTTCAACCAATTGATCTGCGATTTCTTGGATCGCTTGATCCCAAGAAATTTCTTGAAATGAACCATCAGATTGTCGCTTCAAGGGATGAGTTAAACGATCTGCATGTTGTTGATAATGCTGTAAACGCGCTGCTTTTTGACAAATATAACCTTGTGAAAATGGATGCTGATCATCACCTTTAATTTTCTTAAATTGGTTGTTTTCAACTTCAACACTTAAACCACAGTTTCTCGAATATAAAATACAAGCAGTCACATCCTGTCTTGCAGCGCTAGTCGACATTGGCATTTTATTCTCCCTATGATTTGCAGTCTCATTCACTAAAGGTCTTTTGATTTTTAAAAGCGAATAAGGCTCAAATTACAAATGATGAAATAAGCAAGACAAGCAGTTGTCTCGATTATTTTTCTGAATTTTAATTGCCCAAACATGATCTTAAATCCCAATAAATTATTTGGACAACTACTTAAAATCTTATAAGTTCTAAAATAGAACTTATTTGATAAAAGATCAAGTACAATCAATCGAAATAAAGCTAAGACTTGACTTAGCAGAGTTCTGATAAATGAATAAGATTATTGCCATAAAAATATAATTTTTATTGATCCAATCCCTTTAATACATGAATATCTAAAAAGAATGGAATTTCTTTAACGATTCCTCACCATAATAGAAAGATCTTATGAATAATCCAATGAACTCGAAACAAATTGAAGCCCTTGTTGCACAACATCCTGTTGTTGATAATCTCATTCAGCTTAAAGAAACAATTTGGTTGAATCCAAATTTTACGACCCTTGAAATGGCGCTACCTTTTGTTGGTCTTTATCAAAATGATATTGATGATGCCCGTGATCGTTTAACTCGCTTCGCTCCTTATCTGATGTCTGTATTTCCTGAGACTAAGATAAGCAAAGGAATTATTGAGTCTGAACTCGTTTCTATTCCAAAGATGCAGCAAACGCTTGAAGCTCATTTCAAACAAGATATCACTGGAAAATTATGGCTCAAAAAAGACAGTCATTTGCCAATCTCAGGATCGATCAAAGCACGTGGCGGTATTTACGAGGTGCTCTATCAGGCTGAAAAACTTGCCATTCAAGCAGGCTTATTAACAGTTGAAGATGATTATTCAAAATTAGATAGTGCAGAATTTAGAGATTTTTTTAGTCAATACAGTATTTCCGTTGGCTCTACAGGAAATTTAGGACTTTCGATTGGTATCATCAGTGCAAAACTTGGCTTTGATGTCACTGTGCATATGTCGGCAGATGCACGCCAATGGAAAAAAGATAAATTAAGATCACATGGTGTTACCGTTATTGAATACGCACAGGATTATGGTGTTGCAGTTGAAGAAGGTCGTAAAGCAGCATTAAGAAATCCAAATTGCTTTTTTATTGATGACGAAAATTCAAAAACTTTATTTTTAGGATATGCCGTTGCAGGTGAACGCTTAAAAGCACAATTAGAATCTCAAAATATTACGGTTGGTCAAGACCATCCTTTATTTGTTTATTTACCTTCTGGGGTTGGTGGTGGCCCTGGTGGCGTTGCATTTGGACTAAAAATGGCTTTGGGTGATCACGTACATTGCATTTTTGCAGAGCCAACTCATTCACCATGCATGTTGCTAGGTGTAGCAACAGGCTTACATGATCAAATCTCAGTACAAGACCTAGGCATTGATAACATTACCGCAGCAGATGGCTTAGCAGTAGGACGTGCATCAGGATTTGTGGGTCGAGCGATGCAGAGACTACTCGATGCTTTCTACACACTGGATGATCAAAGCATGTATAAATTATTGGGGCTACTCAATCAATCAGAAGATTTAAAACTGGAACCATCTGCCTTAGCTGGAATGTTAGGTCCAATCTTAATCAGTCAGCACCAAGAATATGCTGCTATGCATCAACTGACTGCACAACAAATGAATAATGCTAATCACATTGTTTGGGCAACTGGTGGTGGTATGGTTCCAGTTGAAGAAATGGAAATTTATCTGCAAAAATCCATAATCTAAACATCCATATCAACATCTAAATAAGAAAGCTTTTTAACCGATCAGTTTGAAACAAACATCTGTTTAAAAGCTTTCATCTGCTTGTATTGTTGAAGCTCATCCAATGAATTGATGCTATGACAAAACAGGCTTTGCTTTTGAAAGACAACGTGTTGAGCGTGTAGTTGCCTAAAAGTTTCTCTTAAACTTAATTTATTTGCAGCGAGCTGGTGTTCTAATATCGACAAACTGGCTCTTTTTAACAAGCAAAATGGATACAACGCATCACCATTGATATTTACATACGCCACGGATGCTTGCGGATTTTTCTCTAAAGCTCTATGCAGCTTTGCAAGCACTTGATTTGGGATATAAGTCACATCACAAGGAATAAATAATGCATATTCTGCTTCTACACGCGACCATGCACTTTTCATTCCCATCAACGGCCCTAAAAAGCCGTTTTGATCATCAGAAAAACATTCAACAGTCGGCTCTATACTTTTATAGATCGAGCTATCACGATGACTATTGACCCATATCTGCTGAACTTCCGATTTAAAGCGTTGAAAAATTTTTGACAATTGAATCTGATCATCAAACTGTTGCAATAGTTTGTTCATCCCATTCATTCGTCGTGCCTGTCCTCCCGCCAAGATCACGAGATCTGTAGCGGGAAAATCTGTATTCATGCTTCCGCCTCCAACTGGCAGGTTTTAATCAAACCTCTGATCTCAGGTAAACAAGAACCACAATTACCACCCGCTTTTAGACAAGCTGTCACTTGTTTTTCATGAGTAATATTCTGCGTCTTAATCGCTTCAATGATCTTATTTTTACCTACTTTAAAGCAGCTACAAACCAATGGTCCATCATTATTTGCGGCTGACATCGGCATACCAGCAAGCAGTGCTTTACGATGTAATGCACTTAAACGCTCACGTTTGAATAAACTCGCAACCCAATCACGGTCAGGCAACATATCCGATGGTGCAATATAAAGACTGGCAATCAAAATCCCATCTTTCAGAATGATGCTATGACTCATTTGCGCTGAAACATCTTCAATACTCAACCATTCATAAGTTTCATCTACAAAAGGCAAGAAACTTTTTAAATTCTTCTGCGTTTGATCAAAGTTGTGACGATCTGCAATTTCGAAACGAACAGCTTTGGCTATTTTAACTTTTGCCCACCATGCACATGTTTGCAATGAGGTTTTGATTTGTTGTTCAAACCCATCTCGGACATACAAAACACCTTGCCATGTCGTATGGAATGGCTGAATTGCAACAGGTGTATGTTTAAACTCAGGTTCGCCTGATATTGCATCTACAACTGGATTAACTACTTTTCCGACACGAGCATCAGAGGCAACTTGCTCAGTCCAATGAATCGGTGCAAAAATTTGACCACGGCGAACACCTTGAGCCAAAGTGACACGCAGAACACAACTGCCCCATTGCGACTTCACTTCAACCAATGCTTTATCACGAATACCAAATTTTAAAGCATCATTCGGGTGAATTTCACAGAAAGGTTCAGCTCGGTGAGTGGTCAGATTTGCTGATAAACCTGTTCGCGTCATAGTGTGCCATTGATCACGAATACGTCCTGTATTCAACACCAATGGATAATCTTCAGAAATTGCATGCACAGGATCAATTGCCACTGTCGGGATCAGTTTTGCTTTTTTGCTTTTATGGCTAAACAAGCCTTGATCAAATAACTGCTCAACCGCAGTACTTTGACCTTTTTCCCAAACGGGCCATTGGATCGGACGTAAACGATCATATTCATCCAAAGACAAATTCATTAGTCCTTTTAGGTTGAAATAACGAAAGTTTTCAACTTGATCACGTTGATCCAAACTTGCATTTTGATACGCAGATAAGGCTGCATGTTCATTAAAGATGTCACATGCATTGTTAAAATCAAAACCAGAAAAACCTAATTTTTTCGCAACTTCAGCAACGGCCCACCAGTCAGCTTTTGCTTGCTTTGGAGCAGGTAAAAAAGCTCTTTGACGTGAAATACGGCGCTCTGAGTTGGTCACCGTTCCATCTTTTTCACCCCAACCTAACGCAGGAAGCAACACATCCGCATAAGCGGTGGTATCTGTATCAGCACAAATATCTGAAACCACGACAAATTCACATTTACTCAATGCACGTTTTACTTGATCGGCATCAGGTAAACTCACCACTGGATTGGTTGCCATAATCCATATGGCTTTGATTTTCCCCGATTCGACGGCTTGGAATAAATCAACGGCTTTCAGTCCCGCTTGATTGGCAATCACAGGACTGTTCCAAAAGCTTTGTACAAGTGTTTGGTGTGATGGATTATCAATATCCATATGTGCTGCCAACATATTGGCTAAGCCACCCACTTCACGACCACCCATGGCATTCGGCTGACCTGTCATTGAGAATGGCGCAGCACCTAACTTACCAATTTTCCCTGTCAAAAGATGGCAATTGATAATGCTGTTGGCTTTATTCACCCCTTGAGAAGATTGATTCACCCCCATTGAAAATAAGCTCACAACTTTTTCAGTGGTTGCAAATTTTTCGAAGAAGAATTTTAGCTTTTCTGCTGAAATTCCCGTACGTTTCACGACTGAGTCAAAATTAGCTTCAGTCTGACTAGATTCTAGTAAAGTGTCTAAACCTTCTGTATGTGTATCGACAAAATGTTGATCAATAAAGTTATTCTTATATAAATACTGTAATAAACCATTGAACAAAGCGACATCTTGTCCAGGTAAAATTGGAAGGTGCAAATCTGCTTGTTCACATGTACTGGTAAAACGGGGATCAACCACAACAACGAATAAATCTGGATTTTTATTTTTAGCCTGCATGATGCGTTGGTAAAGTACAGGATGACACCATGCAGTATTTGAACCCACCAACACCACCATATCGGTAAATTCAAAGTCTTCGTAACTTGCTGGCACGATATCCTCACCAAAAGCACGCTTATGCGCTGCAACTGCTGAAGACATGCACAGACGTGAATTGGTGTCGATATTGGCTGTACCTAGATAGCCTTTCACAAACTTATTGACGACGTAATAATCCTCAGTCAATAGCTGCCCTGATACATAAAATGCCACACTGTCACGACCGTGTTGATCGATACAAGCTTGGAATTGATCTGCGATTTTTTCTATGGCTGCATCCCATGTCGTTACCTTACGATGGTTCTTACGACCAAACATCGGATGCAAAACGCGAGTCTCTAATCCTAGAGTATCCCCCAAATTACTGCCTTTAATACAAAGGCGTCCAAAATTAGATGGATGTTCAAAATCACCAGCAACCTGAACCGTTGTTCCTTGTGCTTTATGATTTACCGTGACATCAACACCACATCCAACCCCACAATAGGGACACGTTGTTTTTGTAATGATTGTTTCTGCTTGATCGGAGCGACTGTGTTCTAAATTTTGAATACTGTTCATGACTGCCCCTTTTACCTAGTTAATCCGCTGAACTCTACACTTAACTAAAAAATCATTCTGAGTTCTTCCCCAGTTTTAGCTTAGACCACAATTCTAATACTGGAATTTTCTCCTCAAACACTACCGTGACAGGCGGCATGGATGCCGCCTTGTTGGGCTGCGGTAGCAAGGACGTACCGTCAGCTCAACAAAGGATTTTTGTTACTTTTCATCCCTGAAAAGTAAGGCAATGCATTTGCAAAAAACATCTGCTCCTACACAACATATGTGGCAATGCCTTTAACGCTTAACCTAATCTTTACGAAAGGATTAGCTTTCATCCTGCTTTCTTCATTGCAAAATCCTTACCAAATAACAATTTATTTCTAAATGTTGAAATTGGTGTTTGATCTGCAATCAATTCCGCATACCACATGCCATCTTCAGTATCACCGAACAGTACCGCACCAATGACTTTATCTTTCTGAATAATGATACGCTTGTAAATTTGTCGTTTTTCATCATTCAGGATAATGTCTTCGTAATCTTCTTTCGGTTCAAAATTTCCAGCCGAGAATACATCAACACCACTCACTTTAAGCTGAGTTGGTACCGTTGGAGACTTGAACGTTAAGCTACCATGTTCAGCCAAATGGGTTGCACAAATAAATGCTTGCCCCCAAAGTGGCTCCACCAATCCAAAGGTTTGGTTACGATGTTCAATACATTCACCCACAGCATAAATACTTGGATCAAAGGTTTGCATGGTGTCATTCACTAAAATGCCGCGATTACAACGTAATCCAGCGCTTTGCGCCAAAGTGATATTTGGACGAATACCTACAGCAAATACGACAAGATCAGCATCCAACACTGTGCCATCTTTCAGACGTACTTGGTTAACATGACCATCTTTACCAATCAATGCTTCAGTATTTGCCTCAGTGATAATATTAATCCCTTTTTCTTCAATACTTTGACGCAACATACGACTCGCACGTCCATCAAGCTGACGCTCCATAATGCGATCCATCAAATGAAGAACAGTGACATTCATGCCACGTTGCTTGAGACCGTAAGCTGCTTCTAAGCCAAGCAAACCACCACCAATCACCACAGCATTTTTCTTCGTTTCGCAATATTTAATCATGGTATTGACATCATAAATATCACGGAAGCTGATCACACCTTTCAAATCTACACCTTGTACAGGTGGGATAAATGGAGATGAACCTGTTGCAATAATCAAACGATCGTAATCGACACTTTCGCCTTTTTGTGTATGCACTACTTTACGAGTACGATCGATTTTAATAGCAGGATCGTCAGCAATAAATTTGATGCCCTTATCGCTGTACCATGCATGTGGATGCAACATAATGTCATCAATAGTTTTCTCACCAGAAAGCACGGGTGAAAGCATGATACGGTTATAGTTACCCCAAGGCTCTTCACCAATCACCGTCACATCATAACGATCAGGTGCCATGTCGAGTAAATCCTCTAGACAGCGCATTCCAGCCAAACCATTACCGATCAAAACGAGCTTCAGTTTTTCTTGAGAAACACCATTATTGGTAATATAAGTTTTTTGCGGAACAGTACCTACCCAAACTCGACCATTTTCGATTTTGGTTGGAAAAACAGAAAGCTTTTGATCTTTATCTTCTAGGCATCGACCTGTTGCTAAACTGAAGTGTTGTTTGTAAATCGGTGAGGCAATAACACGCTCACCTTGCAAATCACCAATAATACCGCGCGCCATTACATTTGCTTGGCTAAACGGATCTTTATTACTTAATGCATAAATACGTTTTTCGTTCCCTACGCGGAATAAAGCAACGGATTGACCCGCAATAAGTGCACCTACACCTGTATTTGGCGTGATGTCATCAAGATGACACACATCAATCCATTGATTTTCTGGAAGCATATTCATGTCTTTTAGATTTGTCATTTTGATTCTCCTTATGCTTCTACCATCGGGATACGATCAACTGAACGCTCAGCTTCATTTAATGGACGGATCTGATCACGCACTTCAGTAAATTGAATATATGGATCAGCTTGCTCTTCAGCGCTTGCATTAATGTAAGTTTGGAAGCGTTTACGAATCTCAGGATTCTCTACCGCAGTACGCCATTCGTCTTGATACGTTCCAATGACATGCGCCATGCGATTTTCAAGTTCTTCTGCAAGACCAAGCGAATCATCGACAATCACAGCTTTGAGATAATCTAAACCACCTTCCATGTTGTCACGCCATACACTGGTACGTTGTAAACGATCAGCAGTTTGGATATAGAACATAAAGAAGCGATCGATATAACGAATCAAAGTTTCAGTATCTAGATCAGAAGCTAAAAGCTCTGCATGGCGTGGTTTCATTCCACCATTACCACACACATACAAGTTCCAGCCTTTTTCTGTCGCAATGACACCAACATCTTTACCTTGTGCTTCAGCACACTCACGCGTACAACCCGAGACAGCCATTTTTAGTTTGTGCGGTGAGCGTAAGCCTTTGTAGCGATTTTCTAATTCAATCGCTAAACCAACAGAATCATCTACGCCATAACGGCACCACGTGCTACCTACGCATGATTTCACTGTACGCAATGATTTACCGTAAGCATGACCTGACTCGAAGCCTGCTGCATTCAACTCTTCCCAAATAAATGGTAGCTCGTGCAGTTGTGCACCAAATAAATCAACGCGTTGACCACCTGTAATTTTGGTATACAGGTTATATTTTTTAGCAATTTGACCTACCGCAATCAAACCATCTGGTGTGACTTCACCACCTGCCATTCGTGGTACAACTGAGTATGAACCATCCTTTTGGATATTTCCTAAGTAGTAGTCATTACTGTCTTGTAGACCTGCGTGCGTTGGTTCCAATACAAAGTCATTCCAGCACGATGCCAAAATGTTTGCTGTCATTGGTTTACAGATATCACAACCTAAACCATGACCATGTTGTTGAATCAAATCATCAAATGTTTTGATTTCATTGACACGCACCAAGTGATAGATCTCTTGACGTGAGTATGGGAAGTGTTCGCATACATGGTTATTAACCGTTACACCTTGACGTTGTAACTCAGACTTTAAAACTTGAGTAACTAATGGCGCACAACCACCACATGCTGTTGCTGCTTTAGTACATTTCTTTAAAGCACCTAAAGAGGTGGAACCATCGCAAATGGCTTGGCAGATATCTGCTTTCGATACGTTGTTACATGAACAAATCGTTGCGCTGTCTGGAAGTAAATCAACACCACTACCACCCGCTTTCGCACCAGAATCAGCAAATCCTGGCATGATTAAGCTTTCAGGTGTTTCTGGCAATGCGATACCATTCAACATCATTTGTAAAAGATCGTTATATTCTTTTGCATCACCAACAAGTACTGCGCCCAGTAATTTGGTTTTATCTGCATCTACGACGATTTTCTTATATACCAATGCATCTTCATCAGCATAGAAATAGCTAAGCGAATTCGGTGTCATGCCATGAGCATCACCAACCGATGCCACATCTACACCCATCAATTTCAACTTAGTGCTCATATCAGCACCAGCGAAACAATGTGTTTCTTCAGCTAAGATATGCTTGGCTGCAATACGCGCCATATCATAGCCCGGCGCAACGAGACCATAGATTTTATTGTCCCAAAGCGCACATTCACCAATTGCGTAAATGTTTTCATCAGATGTTTGGCAGTAATCATTGATCTTGATACCACCACGCTCCCCAAGTGCTAAACCGCTTGAACGTGCTAACTCATCACGTGGACGAATCCCCGCAGAGAACAAAATCACATCCGTTTCAAGCTCACTACCATCAGCAAATTTCATTACATGCTTAGCATTATTGCCAGCTTCGATACATTGTGTCGCTTTTTGCGTGTGAACTTTTACACCTAAGTTTTCAATTTTACGGCGTAATACTTTACCGCCTAAATCATCAATTTGAACCGCCATCAAACGTGGTGCAAACTCAACTACATGTGTTTCAAGATTTAAATCACGTAAAGCTTTAGCCGCTTCCAAACCGAGTAAACCACCACCGATCACCACCCCTGATGTCGCGTTTAGGCTTGCAGCACGGATCGCATCTAAATCTTCGATGGTACGATATACAAAGCAATTTTCACGATCATTACCTGCAATTGGCGGAACGAAAGCATATGAACCAGTTGCCAGTACAAGTTTGTCGTAACTGATGACATCACCCATACTAGTAGTCACAGTTTGTTGTTTTGTATCAATTGCAATGGCTTTGGTATTTAGTCTTAAATCGATACCATGAGCATCGGCAAAATCAAAACGAGCAAGTGATAAATCTTTCGCTGATTTACCTGAAAAATATTCAGTCAAATGTACGCGATCATATGCAATACGTGGTTCTTCAGCAAGAATTGTTATCTCTAATTCATCATCAGCTTTCTCTAAGATGGCTTCGATGAATTTATGACCCACCATACCGTGACCAATCATCACTAATTTCATTGTGTTTCTCCTAAAATCTAATCTGAGATTAAGCTGCGCTGTTTTGTTCTGAGCCACGTTCTAAAATTGCTTGTTCAAATAAACGTTGTTCTTTTTCTTTATGCTCTACCGAAAATCGGATAAGCATGACCGAACTCGCAGCAATGACCACTAAGCCACCTAAAACCATTAAACAAGTTTGAATATCCAACATACCTTTCAGTAAGAAACCTGCTGCCACTGCACCAACGTTTCCACCTGCACCGATGATGCCTGCAACACCACCTAGCGCTTCACGATCAATAAATGGAACAAGCGCATAAGTCGCACCACATGCCATGTGTGTGAATAATGCAAATACCGTCATTACGAGAATAGCGAGTACAGGTCCATTCATTTGCGAAAACAACATTAAGAAAAGCCCTTCGCCAAGGATCAATCCAAACAGTACTTTAGTACGACCATCCAAGCCTTTTTTGAGTGCAACTTTGTCTGAAAGAATCCCACCCAATGCACGGGCAAATAATGCGAGCAAACCAAAGATACCTGCTGCTAAACCAGCTTCTTTTAATCCGAAACTAAAGTGTTCGACGTAGTACATCGCAATGATGTTATGGATAAAGATTTCGATACCGAAACAAGCTGCATATGAGAAGAAGAGAATCCATACGCGGTAGTTACGTGCAGCATGCATTAAGATTGCTAGACCACCTTTTTTATCGCTACCAACAACCACACCTTGAGCACGTAACTCTTTGAAATCACCTTGAGGACAATCTTGAGTAAACTTCCAGTAAAGGAAACCTACGATCACCATCATGACACCCGGAACGATTAGTGCGAGTCTCCAACCCAATGCTTGCTCAACACCAAACATCACCAATGCAGATAGTAATAACGGCATGAGTGCTTGTGTTGCCCCACCACCAGCATTACCCCAACCAGCTGAGGCTGCGTTTGCAGTTCCCACGACATTTGGAGCAAACATGATGCTAGTGTGGTATTGCGTAATCACAAAACTCGCACCAATTGCACCAATTAATAAGCGAAAGAACAGAAATGATTCATAACTATTTGCAGAAGCGACACCAAAAACGGGGATACTGCCGATAATCAACAAAGCGGTATATGTTTTACGTGGTCCGTACTTGTCACATAAAGGACCAACGATCAAACGGACTAAGATGGTGATTGCGACTGCTGCGATATTGATATTTGCAATTTGATCTTTAGTCAGATGAAATTCACCTGCAATGACTGGCATTAAAGGTGCACATGCAAACCAAGCAAAGAAACAAACGAAGAAAGCAAGCCAACTCATGTGGAATGCCCGCATCGCTGGTGCAGAAAAGTTAAATAACTTTATTGATGTGGCTTTTTTTGCCGATAAATCTAAAGACATTGCCATCTCCCATACTGAACGTATATTGCTTTGTTGACACAGCACTCTGTGTGAACAAACAGATCAGATCGGACATCGTTGGCCGTCTTACAATTTTTTGGAAAGTCGTCTTTGACTCAATAAATATTTAGCAAATGCTATGCCAACTTTAATAAATCAAAGCAAGATATTATATTAATAATTGTTTTTTAATGATTTTTATGAATAAAAATAGCTTAAGCACTACATTTTACCCCTATACAAAATAGGGCTTTATGAGAATGACCTGTTTTAAAGCACAATTCTTTCTGCTTCAAAAGAACTCTTTTTACGCACCAAAACAATACATTTTATAGTTTTAAAACGTAGTTCTAAATTTTCTTTGGTTCTGAAATCAATGAACGATACAATAAAGCGCATAATGTAGATGCTAAAGGAGCGATTGCACCGAATAAGAATAACTCCAATGGCACCAATTTTGCTTTTAAAACAACATTCATCGTGCATCGTCTTAAATGCACACACACTTATCGTTTGATCTTTATACTTATGCCGAAACTCAGAATCGCACTTATTGATGATGATCAAGCCCGAGCTGAATACATCAAAACTTGTTTAATTGAACATGATTTTGATGTTGTTGCTTGCTTTACTCTTGATCACCTGAATATTTTCAAATTGGAACACCTTCAAGCAGATGTCATTTTGCTCGATATGGATCATCCACATCGTGACGTTATTGAAAGCTGTGTAAGTAACTTTGACCTACCCACTGTACTCTTTACTAAAAACACTGACAAAGACACCATCAAACAAGCAATTGATGCAGGCATCACTGCCTATATTGTTGATGGTATCGATCCAAGTCGTTTACATACCATTCTGGATATTTCGATTGAGCAATATAAAAAGCATAAAAAACTTGAATGTGATCTAAAAGATGCAAAAACAAAACTCGCAGATCGAAAAGATATTGAAAAAGCGAAAGTTTTGCTTATGCAACTTCACGGTCTCACTGAAGATACAGCATTCCAATTATTAAGAAAAAATGCGATGAGTCATCGTATGACCATCGGTGAAATGGCACGTCGTCTACTCGATGCACAAGAGCTTTTAAACAATCAACTAAAGGATGAATAAATGAGCAGTTTAGAAAAAACAGAATTGCAACTTGGTTATATTCCTTTACTTGATTGCGTAGCACTACTTTGGGCTAAACAACGCGGTTTTTTTGATGAAGAAGGATTAAATGTTCGCCTAATCAAAGAGGCTTCTTGGGCAAGTTTACGCGATCGACTGGCATTTGGTTTACTCGATGCTGCACATTGCTTATCTGCTATGTTACCTGCTGCTGCAATTGGCAATGATCAGATTGGTATTCCCTTACAAACACCATTGGTCTTAAGCGAGAGTCGTGCTTTTATTAGCCTGAGTCAGAAACTATGTTATCAATTACAAATTCAAAATGACGATACTGCTGAACAATCTGCTCAAAAGTTAGTAGATTATCTTAAACAAAATCATCCTGTTTCACTCGCGCATGTGTTTCAACATTCTATCCATCATTATTGTTTAAAAGAATGGCTTGCTTTGGCAGATAGGGAACTTGCAAAAAACATTCAAGTAAAAACCTTACCGCCATCGTATATGGTAGAAGCACTAAGCACTCATTTAGTCGATGGTTTCTGTGTGGGTGAGCCTTGGAATACTCAAGCTGAACTAGCAGGATTAGGACAAATTGTATGTTCAAGTCAGCAAATTATCCCAAATGTCGCAGATAAAGTGCTTGCTGTGACACATGATTGGGCAGAACAGCATCCGAATACATTAATCTCACTCACTCGAGCTTTAATCAAAGCACAGCAAGAACTTAAATCGATTGAAGACTTTGCGCCAGTTTGGGACCTTTTAGTCGAATTCGATATTATTCAGTTTGAATGTTCTGAAGAAGTGCATGTGGAGAAATACCATGCTATACAAAATATAGTTCGCCATCTGATTGAAAATGATGCACAACCCAAAGTGACTGACTTTGAATGGTTGTTTGAGCAAATGCAGCAATGGAATGCCTTAGAATCATCATCCGAAATATCTACTGAACTCGCTCAAAATTGTCTACTGCCTCAGATTTATAAAACAGCATCAGTAAATTAAAGACAAAAAAAAAAGCTGTCTTCAATTGAAAGACAGCTTTGAAAGACCCATAAGAGATACTACGCCAATCGAAAGTTGTCTCTTAAGTACGAAGTATATTATCGAAGCAATAGATATCTTTTTCGGACATTTTCATGTCATTAACTGCCATAACAAATGTGAAAATTCATCATTTTTGCCAACTTACAATTTATACGAATCTGCTTAATTGTCTAAGAGAAATACTATTTTCAAAGTGAACACTTTATAAACTTTCATAATTTTCTAATATCAAAAAGCATTTTTCTCATACTCGATTGCAGTAGACAAAAGCACAATACAAATCCCATTAAAACAATGCTTTAATCTTAAGAGATGTTTAACTCTTGCCTCAATCATGTTTAAAAAACCAACACTTACACTCACTTAAGTTATGATCAAAATAAGACTTATAAGTGATTGACTCATCAGTTACACAAATCTCATGAACGATTCGGGTGAGTTCGGTTTAAAATGTTTTAAAAATAAATAAACCTATTTTTTTGTCATATTTTAACATTGCGATTTCCTTGCAAAGTTTTCATTATATGCACCATGCTTGGCATGCAACTTTCTTCACTCAGTAAAAGAAATTATAAAAAAATTGCGGAATTTTGTGCCATAATAAGCAAACTTTGCAGACATCTTGCAAATTAAATTTGCAATTTTAAAATTGGAGCAGGCTAAATGAGCTCAACCATTTTGGTGATTCACGGACCGAATTTGAACTTGCTAGGTAAGCGAGAACCAGAAGTATATGGTTATCTCACGCTAGACGATATTAACCAACAATTAATTGCTCAAGCCAAAGATTCATCTCTTACATTAGAAACATTCCAAAGCAACTGGGAAGGTGCAATTGTTGATCGTATTCATCAAGCACAAACTGAAGGTGTAAAGTTTATCATCATTAACCCAGCTGCACTCACCCACACTTCTGTCGCTTTGCGAGATGCATTATTGGGTGTTGCAATCCCTTTTGTTGAAGTTCATTTGTCCAATGTTCACGCTCGTGAAGCATTCAGACATCACTCTTTTCTATCCGATAAAGCCATTGGTGTAATTTGTGGCCTAGGTGCTAAGGGTTATTCCTTCGCACTCGATTACGCTATTGAAAAAATTCAATCTTCTAACTAATTTAGACATTGTAGGAACATGCACTCATGGATATCCGTAAAATCAAGAAACTCATCGATTTGATGATTGAATCTGACTTACAAGCCATTGAAGTTAAGGAAGGAGATCAATCTATTTCATTGACTCGCCCTACTCCAGTGTATGCTGCTGCACCTGTGGCGGCTGCGCCTACAACGGCAGCTCCAGCGGCTCCAGCAGCAAAAACTCCTCGTGGTGCTGTTGAAACATCACCAATGGTTGGTGTGTTCTATGCCGCTGCAAGCCCTGGTGAGGCACCATTTGTTAATGTCGGTCAAACCGTTTCTGCTGGTGAAACACTCGGAATCATCGAAGCAATGAAAATCATGAACCCGATCGAAGCAACCAAGAGCGGTGTGATTGAAGAAATTCTTGTAAAAAATGGTGAAGTCATCCAATTCGGCCAACCGCTTTTCCGCTACCGCGCTTAATAAGTTGGGGATTTCTATGTTGCAGAAAGTATTAATTGCAAACCGTGGTGAAATCGCCTTACGAATAACTCGGGCTTGTAAAACACTTGGTATTAAAACTGTCGGTATCTATTCAGACGCAGATAAAGATTTAATGCATTTACGCTTTGTCGATGAAGCGGTATGTATTGGACCAGGTACAAGTAGCGAAAGCTATCTGAATATTCCTGCAATTATTACTGCCGCAGAAATTACAGGTGCTGATGCGATTCACCCTGGTTATGGCTTCTTATCAGAAAATGCTGAATTCGCAGAAATTGTTGAAAACTCAGGCTTCATTTTCATTGGTCCTCGACCTGAGCATATTCGTTTGATGGGGAATAAAGTCTCCGCGATTATTGCAATGAAAAAAGCTGGCGTACCCACTGTTCCTGGCTGTGATCACGCTGTTACCATTCACAATGCATTGGCTGAAGCACGCGAGATCGGTTTCCCATTGATCGTGAAAGCGGCAGCTGGCGGTGGTGGTCGTGGTATGCGTATTGTTGAACGTGTAGACACATTACTTGAGTCTGTTCAAGCCGCTCAACGTGATGCTGAGATGTGGTTTGGCGACGATACAGTTTATATGGAACGTTTCCTGCAAAAGCCTCGTCATGTTGAAGTACAAGTACTAGGTGATGGTAATGGTCATGCGATTCATCTATATGATCGTGACTGTTCATTGCAACGTCGCCATCAGAAGGTTCTAGAAGAAGCACCTGCTCCAAACTTACCTGAACAAGCGCGTGCGGATATTCTTGAAGCTTGCGTAAATGCTTGTAAGTTAATGCAATATCGTGGTGCTGGGACATTTGAGTTCTTGTTTGAAGATGGTGAGTTCTTCTTTATCGAGATGAATACACGTGTTCAAGTGGAACATCCTGTTACTGAAATGGTGACTGGAATTGATATCATTGAACAACAACTTCGAATTGCTGCAGGTCTTGGCCTAGATATCGAACAGCATGAAGTTGAAGTGAAAGGTCATGCGATCGAATGCCGTATCAATGCAGAGGATCCAACGACATTCTTACCATCACCAGGTAAAATTGAAAGTTTTTATGCACCAGGCGGCGCAGGAATTCGCTTAGATTCTCATATTTATCAGGGTTATAGCATTCCACCATACTATGACTCGATGATTGCAAAACTAATTTCATATGGCAAAGACCGTGAAACATCTTTAGCTCGTATGCGTCAAGCACTTGATGAAATGATTTTGACAGGCATCAAAACCAATATTCCATTACACAAAGATTTAATCTTAAAAGATAAAAACTTTTGTGAACAAGCAATGGATATTCACTATTTAGAAAAACATTTGTTAAAGCAGCTTGAACCGCAAGCTGAGAAAGCATAATAAAAAAGCCTCTTAGGAAATTAAGAGGCTTTTTTATATCAACTACAAATTATGGCAACACACGACGCAAGGTCGCAAAACACTTCTCACCTTTCTCATTAGCACAGAAATCAATCGTATGTTCGTTTGACCATTTCACGAAGTATTGAGAAACCTCACCTGTCTGATCCTGTTTTTGTCCTGAGCAATCAGTTTCGTTATTGTCATATTTAATTTGCAAAATTAAAGCAGGTAATCGTTCTTTGTGATCTTCTGAAGGTTGATAATCATATAAGCCATATGACCACTCATTACCGCTTTTAATCACAACATCGCTCATTCCTCGAAAATTGTAGTATTCGGTACACTTCTTATTATTTGGAATTTCCATTCCCCACAACCCCATAATTTCAGGGCGTGTAGTTACACGGATCGCATTTGCTTTCGCTGCTTGTTGTACCGTTGTTGCTTTATCAGTTACGACTGTATCCGCCATAGTCCATGTCGAGCAAGCCAATAATAATCCAATAATATAAATATTTTTCATAGATTTAATAAAGTCGTCATCTTAACGTCGCATAGGCTTAACTTAGCATATTTTTATTTAAAATCACCCAATCATAACCATATAAACACAATATTTTTTATATGGATTTTATTTGATTGTTATCCGATTTATTTCGGGTATTCTAGATATTTAAAAAATAGATATTGTTTGCTTTATAAAGAGTTAGCTTTAGGGATAAAAGCCATGAATTTTTCTGAATATGTACAATATGATGGTCTCGGACTAGCCGCATTAGTTAAAAATAAAGAGATCCATGCTTCTGAACTTTTGAAGATTGCATTAGAGCGTAATGAAAAGGTAAATCCTAAACTTAATGCCATCATCATTCCAATGTATGAACAAGCCAAACAACGCGCTCAGCAAGAGCGTCATGGGGCGTTTGCTGGTGTTCCCTTTTTAGTTAAAGACTTATTTCAAGAATACCAAGGTGTTCCAACGTCATATGGAAGCAATTCACTAAAGAAGTTCAACTATACGCCTGACTTTAATGCAGAAATTGTGAATCGTTGGGAAAATGCGGGGATTATCACTTTTGGTCGCACGAATACCCCAGAGTTCGGAATCAAAGGAATTACTGAACCTGAAGCTTGGGGTGCATGCCGAAATCCATGGAACTTAAAACACAATAGTGGTGGTTCTTCTGGTGGATCAGGCTCTGCAGTTGCAGGTGGAATCGTCCCGGTTGCAGGCGCAGGTGACGGTGGCGGATCAATTCGTATCCCCGCTTCTTATTGTGGTTTATTTGGATTAAAACCGAGTCGTGGTCGTACACCTTGGGGGCCACAATACAGTGAAGCAATGCATGGTGCTGCCATGCAACATGTTCTCTGCAAAACAGTTCGCGATAGTGCTGCCATGCTCGATGCAGTTCAAGGTCCAGAACAAACTTCACTTTTTAGAATAGAAGCACCTGAAAATAAATATTTAGATGTCATTCAACAGGCTCCAAGAAAACTCAAAATAGCTTTTAATACTCAATCACCGATTGGAACAAAAGTTTCTAAAGACGCGATTCAAGCTGTTCAACAAACCGCTCAATTACTGGAATCTTTAGGGCATATTGTTGTAGAAGATCGTCCAAAAATAGATGGTTTAGCATTAGGAAAAGACTTTGTAACGACTTGGTTCAGCCAGTTCTCATATATGCAGGCACAGATCAAATTAATGTCAGATACGACCGATGATGATTTCGAACTTGATTCGGTGGCTTTGGCAGCGTTTGGAGCAAAAACGAGTGCAACCGAATATATTCATACTTTAAATAATTGGGGAAGCTACAGTACACAGATGAACTTGTTCTTTGAGCAATATGATCTGTATCTAACCCCCTCAACAGCATCTGTTGCTCCTAAAAATGGAGAAATTGTTACTCCTGCTTGGCAGAAGCCGATTTTAAAAGCTTTGCTCAAAGTCGGGAAAGCACATTATTTAGCTCAAGGAAAACTCGTCGATAAAATGGTTCAGGATAATTTGAGCTGGGTTCCATTTACTCAATTAGCAAATGTCACGGGCTTACCTGCTATGTCCGTACCGCTATATTGGAATAAAAATGGTTTGCCTTTAGGGAGTCAATTTATTGCGCCTTTCGGACGTGAAGATCAATTACTGCAACTTGCAGCACAATTAGAACAAGCACAGCCTTGGATGCCTCAGTATCAAAATATTAAAATTTAAATTAACTTTTGGCTGCTGTTTCCACCCGATTCGGCAGCCAATAGATCAGCAATAATCCGAATAACACCACTACACTTGCATATAAAAAAATTGTTGCGCCAGTTAATTGTTGCCAATAATGCCCTGCCAGTAAACTTCCTGAAGCTACTCCAAGTCCCCACATCGTACTGTATAGTGCCTGCCCGCGACCTTGTTGCTCAGGTGAAAAGTTTTGGAAAATCACTTTCATAGCAATTAAATGGAATAAACCAAAACTAAATGCATGAAGACATTGAGCTAGAAACTGCCCGAAATAATTGGTTGTGAGAATTCCAACCAAAAACCAGCGCAAACTAGTCAAAATTAGACACAGTGCCACTAATGAACGCCATGAAAACCGTGTGAAAAACAACTTTTGCGCTACAGCAAACATCACAATCTCAGCGATCACACCTGCTGCCCATAAACTGCCAATTTGAGTCGTGCTAAATCCTATTTCCTTTAAGAAATTACTGTAAAAGCTATAAAAAGGTGCTTGAGAAAACAGTAATATAAACTCAATCGTAAAAAATGCTGCAACAGTCGGCTTTTTTAATACAGGAATGAGTGACTCTAATT
This sequence comes from Acinetobacter junii CIP 64.5, assembly GCF_000368765.1. GTDB lineage: Bacteria > Pseudomonadota > Gammaproteobacteria > Pseudomonadales > Moraxellaceae > Acinetobacter > Acinetobacter junii. The sequence continues at coordinate 97,738 of NZ_KB849655.1, read as the reverse complement.
TCTTTTGTGAGCTCGGCGCATGTATAGGCTCTTTAATACTAAAAGACCATAAAAATGCAAGAAATGAAACAGCTAAAAGTAAAATCGGCAACATAGAAATTGGAATAATTTCCAACAACGCACCAATCACAAAAACACCTACAATAAAACCGACAGAGCCCCACTTCCTTACTTTTCCATATAGTTCCGCTCTTTTTTCACCCAACCAAAATAAAGTGACACCCTCAAATTGAGCCAAGATCGCATTTTGAAAAAAACTAAAGATCAACATCAGCAAAGCAACGGATTGAAAACTGTTTGGAATCACAAAAATTGCAAACCAAATACAAGCTTCCATCCAAGTTGCAATGCGAACCAATAGCATTCGCTTACCAGACTTATCAGCAATCCATCCCCAGATTAATGGCGCAAAAAAACGCGTAATAATTGCGATAGAAGACAAAATCCCAATTTCTTGATAATTAAAGCCTTGGTCTTGTAAATACAAGTTCCAATACGGCATGAATGTTCCAACTATCGAATAGTAAAACAGATAGAAACCACCCAGTCGGGTTTGGATGTTTAAAGACTGGAACAATGCAAATGCCTTTTGCTATTTAACGATTGAAATGAACAACTAGCATGTTCATTTTATAATGCTCAAATTTTAACGTATTTCTGCTCAATAGATATAACAACTCCAACTGAAAAATACACAAATAAAAAAGGACCGAAAATTCATTCAGTCCTTTTAGATGCATTATGAAATGTGCTATTTAAACATCTGGATTCAAAACCACATTTGGTTCAGCATTGCGCAATTTACGCAACTTCACTGCATACGCAAGCATTAGACATAAAATCCATGCAGGTATCATCATCACTGCAATACGCATATCTGCTGTCAGTGACATGACCACCAAGATACCCAACATAAATACGATGCACAAATAGTTACTGAATGGATATGCAATACTTGGGAATTTAGTTGTTTCACCTTGCGCCAGCATAGCTTTACGGAATTTTAAATGTGTCCATGAAATAACAATCCAGTTGATCACAATCGCTGCAACCACAAGCATCATCAATAAACCAAATGCTTTTTCAGGGAAAATATAATTCAAGATCACGCATAATACTGTTACGAATGCTGAAACCAATACGGCATTTGTTGGAATACCATTTTTATTGATTTTCTTTAAGAACTTCGGTGCATTACCTTGCTGAGCCAAACCCAATAACATACGGCTGCTGCAATAGCTTGTACCGTTATAAACAGACACTGCTGCAGTCAAAATAACGAAATTGAGCATCGTAGCTACGCCTTGACTATCCAATGACGCAAATACCATGACGAATGGGCTACCGCCTTCTGCCATTTGGTTCCAAGGGAATAATGCAAAAAGTACAAAAAGCGTCGCAATATAGAAAATCAGAATTCGATAGATAATTTGATTCACTGCTTTTGGCAATGTTTTATCTGGATCACGAGCTTCAGCAGCTGTAATACCAAACAATTCAATTCCACCGAAAGCGAAGATAATCACAGCCATTGCCATTACTAAACCTTCAACACCAAATGGGAAAAATCCACCCAGAGCCCAAAGGTTACTAATGCTAGCTTGAGGTCCTGCTGTACCTGTGGCTAATAAATAAGATCCAAAGCCAATCATTGCTAAAATAGCTAGAATTTTGACGATAGAGAACCAGAACTCCATTTCACCAAAAAGCTTAACATGCAATAAATTGATACCGTTAATTAAAAGGAAAAACACCAGTGCGGATGCCCATGTCGGAATTTCTGGCCACCAATATTGGATATAAAGTCCAATCGCACTTAATTCAGCCATACAAACTAAAATATTGAGTACCCAATAGTTCCATCCTGACATAAAGCCAGCAAATGCCCCCCAGTACTTATAAGCAAAATGACTGAATGAACCACTTACAGGTTCTTGTACAACCATTTCACCTAATTGTCGCATCATCAAAAAAGCGATAAATCCAGCAATTGCATACCCCAGGATGACTGATGGTCCTGCTAGCTTGATTGATTGTGAGATCCCAAGAAACAATCCTGTACCAATTGCACCACCAAGTGCAATAAGTTGGATATGCCGATTGCTTAAACCGTGTTTCAGGTTTCCTTGCTCAAGTTTTGACATATGATTATTCTCATCCTTGTAACGTAATTTTCTTGTGTTAAATTACGTATATCATAAATTACTCACTATTGCCTATATGAAATCGAAAAATATTTAATCCACTTTTCTCGTAAGTGCGCATCTAAGCAGAAAATCAAAGAAATAACAATAATTATGCTATATGTAATTAAATTATGTATTGCGTAATTATATTTTTTGAGTATGATGGAAGATATTCAGCAAACTTTAGTGGTTTGATTAAGACTCAAAATTCATTAAAAACACTTCTATACCTATGTTTTTAATAATATTAATCAAACTCAAATGCATTTTTTAGCGACGACATAGCAAAATTAAAGACAAGGAAAGTAGATGATGGCTCAAAAACTTACTTCATTTATTGAAATTGACCCTCAATCAGATTTCACAATTCATAATTTACCTTACGGTATTTTTAGTAAAACACCTGAGGGTGAAAAGCATGTCGGTGTAGCAATCGGTGATTGGGTACTTGATTTGGCAGAGCTTGCTGAACAAGGGCTATTAGAAATTAATGGAAAAGAAAATTATTTTAATCAACCAACTTTGAATAAGTTTATCGAATCAGGTAAAAGTTCGTGGCAATCCGTACGTAAAGCTTTACAAGCTCTTTTATCTGCTGCGAATCCATTATTACGAGATAATGCTGAACTTAAAGAACGTGTCTTAATCAAACAAGATAACGTTATTTTACATTTACCTATTCATGTACCAGGTTATACAGATTTCTACTCATCTAAAGAACATGCAACCAATGTAGGTACCATGTTCCGTGATCCTAAAAATGCACTACTACCTAATTGGAGCGAGCTTCCAGTCGGTTACAATGGCCGTGCAAGCTCAGTGATTGTGAGTGGTACGGATATCGTTCGCCCTTCAGGACAAATCAAGTTACCTAATGACGAACGCCCTATTTTTTCTGCGACTCGTAAACTTGATTTCGAATTAGAAACGGCATTTATCGTCGGAAAACCTACACAGCTCGGTCAACCGATTGCAATTGAAAATGCTTGGGATCATATCTTTGGTATGGTTTTACTCAATGACTGGTCTGCACGAGATATCCAACAATGGGAATATGTGCCATTAGGACCTTTTAATGCAAAGACCTTTGCAAGTGCGATTTCACCATGGGTTGTGACGATGGAAGCACTTGAACCGTTTAAAGTCAAAGGACCTGTTCAAGAACCAAAACCGCTTTGCTATTTACAAGAGAATGTTGCAAATAGTTTTGACATCAAACTCAGTGTAGAAGTTCAAAGTCCCCGCTCAAAAGAAACAGACCTCATCTGTGAGACTAACTTTAAATACATGTATTGGTCGATGGCTCAACAACTTACACATCACACTATTGCAGGATGTAATGTCCAAGTTGGTGATTTGATGGGTTCTGGCACAATCTCTGGACCGACTGAAAATTCATATGGCAGTTTGCTCGAATTAACATGGAATACAACTAAACCTCTAACGCTTTCAAACGGAGAAAAACGCGGATTCCTTGAAGATGGTGATCGCGTCATCATGAAAGGTTACTGTGAGAAAGACGGCATTCGCGTTGGTTTTGGTCAAGTTGAAAATACAATATTAGCCGCACATACATTTGCGTTCGCTGAGCATGAGGCTGAACAGTATGAAACTGTATAGTTATTTTCGTAGTTCAGCAGCATTCAGAGTTCGTATTGCGTTGAACCTAAAAGGTTTGAGCTACGAGACTGAAGCGATTCATTTAGTTAAAAATGAACAACGCAGTGCTGAATATCAAGCTTTAAATCCAAGCTGTCTTGTACCCACACTCATAGACGAAGACCAAGCATTTTTACAATCTTTGAGTATTTTGGAATATTTGGAAGAGCGCTATCCAGATACTAGCTTACTTCCAAAAAAATTAATTGAACGCGCAAAAGTTCGTGCTTTTTCACAAGCCATTGCATCGGATATTCACCCATTGAATAACTTAAAGGTTTTGAAATATTTACAAAATGAGCTTGATTTAAACGATGAACAAAAAAGTCATTGGTATAAGCACTGGATTTTAGAAGGCTTCCATAGTCTCGAAGCACAGTTGCAAGCTTCCAATGGAAAGTTCTGCTTTGGTGAGCGTCCTAGCTTTGCAGATTGCTGCTTAATACCACAAGTTTACAATGCCAAGCGTTTTAAAGTTGATCTTACGGCATTTCCAAAAATCGAATCAATTTATCAATATTGCCTGACACTACCAGCTTTTCTTCATGCTGCGCCAGAACAACAAGCAGATTGGGAATAAGGATAAAAGGAGTTTAATGATGACATTCCAAATTAAAAAAATTCATCACGTTGCTTATCGTTGTAAAGACGCAAAAGAAACCGTGAATTGGTATAAACAGATGCTCAATATGGACTTTATCCTAGCATTCGCAGAAGACCACGTCCCTTCGACTAAAGCTTTTGATCCTTATATGCATTTATTTTTGGATGCAGGACAAGGCAATGTATTAGCATTTTTTGAATTGCCTACTCAACCTGAAATGGGACGTGATGAAAACACGCCACAATGGGTTCAACATATCGCATTCGAAGTTGAGGACCAAGCAACTCTATTACGTGCAAAAGAGCATTTAGAAGCAAATGGTGTCAAAGTTTTAGGCGTAACGAATCATGGTATTTTCCATTCGATTTATTTCTTTGATCCAAACGGACATCGTTTAGAGTTAACTTATAACGATGTACACGCCGATGCAAAAATTGCCCGTATCACAGAAGAAATGAAAGTCGAGATGCTTGAGGAATGGAGTCGTACCAAACGTGCGCCACACCATACACATTTCTTACATGAGGAAGAATTAGGCGCATAAAAATTTGATAGGTATATTCTGATCAAACTCTGAATGACTTAAATAGACATCTAATCGGTATTGAGAGAAGAGCTCAATACCGATTTTTAATGCAAAAAAATGAGTAAACTTAATTCATTTAATGTCATGCTATCATCTTGAAAATCAAATATGATCTACGCTCAAACCATTGTATGCTTATACAATTCTTTAATTTGAGTCATTTAAAAAGATGATTTCAATTTTGCATCATGCTCAGGCATTATTTAATCGAAATTCTGATGTATTTATACAGATTTGACCATTACTGCTAGATAAAATTTAAATGAAGGGTTGTTGAATGATTGAAGAAAAATTATCTGGTGGGGTTCAATCGCTTGAAGTCGGTTTATCCGTATTAAACGCGCTGTTAGAACATAATAAACCGATTATTTTAAAGGATTTATCAACTAAGCTTGATATGCATCCTGCTAAAGTTCACCGCTATTTAGTAAGCTTAATTCGTATGAATTATGCGAAACAGCTTGAAGATGGTCAATACGCTCTAGGCGATCAAGCATGGCGTTTAGGTTTGAGTTGCATTCAACATACTGATGTTTTGCAATTAGTTCAGCACTTGATCTATAACCTTCAAAGTAAAATTGGTTGTGGTATCCAAATCAGCAAATGGTCGCCTCAAGGACCACTGGTAGTACAGTCAATTGAATCTAATCATCCCATTTCAATCGTAACCAAAGTCGGTTCAATCATGCCATTAGTCAATTCGGCAGCGGGTCGAGTTTTTGCTTCTTATTTACCTGAAGCCGTGGTGAAACCATTAATGGATGCAGAGTGGACTAAAGCTGCACTCAACCACTATGCAATCAAACCACAAACATGGGATGATTTTTTAGTTTTGAAAGACAAGATTTTACATCATGGAATGGCGATCGCTCAAGGAGATCTACTTGTTGGGATTAATGCCGTTGGCTTACCTATTTTCAATGCTCAACGAGCGATGGAATTTTGTATTGTGGCACTAGACAGTGAAATGTTTCTACCGCTACACGAAGGCAGTGAAAAACTTGAACTGTTTAAGAATGAAGTCGCAGCAATTAATCAATTCATTCAAACTAGATAGTAAAAAAAAAGCCAAGAATTTGATTCTTGGCTTTTTTGTTCATAGCAGCAAATTACTTCGCTTCTAATACACCACGGCGAATTTGATCACGCTCAATCGATTCAAATAAAGCCTTGAAGTTACCCTCACCAAAGCCATCATCATCTTTACGTTGAATAAATTCAAAGAATACTGGCCCAAGCATATTTTGCGAGAAAATCTGAAGAAGTAGTTTCTTCTGACCGTCTTTGGTATTGCCATCGAGCAAAATACCACGCTTTTTCAACTCTTCAGTTGGCTCACCATGCTCTGGTAAACGCTCTTTCAACATCTCGTAATACGTTTCAGGTGGAGGAGTCATGAACTCAAGACCAAGCCCTTTCAACTTATCCCACGTAGAAAGTAAATCATCTGTAATAAATGCGATGTGTTGAATGCCTTCACCATTAAAATCAGCGAGGAATTCAGCGATTTGACCATTACCTTTATCTGAATCTTCATTTAAAGGGATACGAATCATACCATCTGGTGCTGTCAATGCTTTAGAAGTAAGACCTGTGTATTCGCCTTTAATATCAAAATAACGAATCTCTTGGAAGTTGAAAATCTTTTCATAGAAATTCGCCCAATACTCCATACGTCCTTTATAAACATTATGAGTTAAATGGTCGATTTCATTTAGACCCGCACCCTTTGGATTTTTCTCAACATCATCAAAGAATACAAAATCGTTTTCGTAAATATCACGATCTACAAGAAAGATTGGCATACCACCAATTCCTTTAATCGCAGGAATATTGAGTTCCATTGGACCAGCTTGTGAATACATCGGTTCTGCACCAAGTTCGATTGCTTTCTTGAAAGCTTTCGCTGCATCACGAGTTCTGAAACCCATCGCACATGCTGATGGTCCATGCTCTTTATAAAAGAACGAAGCATAAGATTCAGGCTGATAATTCAAAATAATATTGATATTACCTTGGCGCCATAAATAAACTTTTTTAGATTTATGCTTTGCGACTTTGGAAAAGCCTATTGTTTCAAAGATTTGATCTAATCCATTTTCCGTCGAAACAAACTCAATAAAAGCAAATCCACATAGCTCTAATGGGTTATCTAAAATGTCCATCTAGTTTCCCTTATTTAGATAAATTCATCCGTTTTTAATACTGTACAACATGTTTTGTTAATTTTCGGTTGCAATAACTACCTTTAACAAATCATGTGAACTATCGATCAAAGAGTTGGATAGATAGAATTCTTTTCAATCATCCATGTTCTTTTCACGGTCCTAAAACTAGCCAGAACAACACAAAATTGTTTTGGTTTTCTACGATGAATTAATGCTACAAGAAAGCTAAAATTTATGCAATACATAATTAAATTATGTTATGTGTAATTAAATTGCTTTTTTCACCTCTAATTAGTGATTAAAACCATTATTAATCCTATTAAAACGCGACAATGTAGTGATACTTTTTTTCACATCAAAACATCCTTAAGAAGTTTCAAAGCGTAAAAGTTGATGGAATATTAAAACATTCTAGAGAACAATTCTCATATCTAACAATTCATTACTTGAGGTCATAATCAGTTCTTGGCATGGTGCTATTATCAAAAATGATTAAAAGGCATGATTGTTTATGGCTAGCCCAGCCCAAGCGATAAGACATAAATTACTCAATACATTCTTCTCTAGACATTCAATTTGGTTTCTTTGCATATTTATTGCACTTAGCATTACGTGGTTTAAAACAATCTACACGCCACATAGTATTTACTACTTCATTTCTGACACTTTATTAAATGGCTTATGGCTGCTTACGAGCCTGTTAAGTATGGTTGGATTGTATGATTTACTTCAAAAAAAACATGCTATTTTAAGAAACTACCCAATCATTGGTCATTTCCGTTTCTTTTTCGAAGATGTCCGTCCTGAAATTCGCCAATATTTTATAGAAGCGGATCAGGATGCCTTACCTTTTTCTCGTATGCAGCGAAGTTTGGTTTATCAACGTGCAAAAAATGAAAATGCTGATAAGCCATTTGGTTCAATTATCGATGTATATGAGCCAAACTATAGATTTATTGTGCATTCGATTGCGCCGTGCCCACCTGCAGATACAAAAACATTTCGTGTACTGATTGGAAACCACCAATGTAAACAGCCATATAGTGCTTCCATCATGAATATTTCCGCCATGAGTTTTGGTAGCTTAAGCGCAAATGCCATTAGAGCTTTAAACAAAGGTGCCAAATTGGGTAACTTTTATCATGATACAGGTGAAGGCAGTCTCAGCCCTTATCATCTAGAACATGGTGGTGATATCGTTTGGCAAATTGCTAGCGGTTATTTCGGTTGTAGAACAGCGGAAGGACTTTTCGATCCTGAAAAATTTGCTCAACAAGCTAAAAATCCTAAAATCAAAATGATCAAGTTGAAACTATCTCAAGGTGCTAAGCCTGGGCATGGTGGGATATTACCCAAACATAAAATTACAGAAGAAATTGCACAAATACGTGGAGTTTCAAGAGAACATGATTGTATCTCGCCTGCAAAGCATCCTAGTTTTAATACGCCTATTGAGATGATGCATTTCATACAAAAGTTAAGAGATTTATCAGGTGGTAAACCTGTCGGTTTTAAACTTTGTATCGGTCAACCATGGCAGTTCATGGGTATTGTTAAGGCCATGTTGGAAACTAAAATTGTTCCTGATTTTATAGTAGTTGATGGTTCAGAAGGCGGAACAGGTGCAGCACCGATTGAATTTAGTGATTATATTGGCACCCCCTTAAGAGAAGGATTGCGATTTGTTCATAATACACTTGTAGGCGTAGGTCTACGCAGCCAAGTTAAAGTTGGTGCGAGTGGAAAAATCATTAGTGCTTTTGACATTGCAAGTACATTTGCTTTAGGTGCAGACTGGGTCAATTCTGCACGCGGTTTTATGTTCGCTGTTGGTTGTATTCAAGCTCAAAGTTGCCATACCAACCAATGTCCAGTCGGAGTTGCAACGCAAGATAAAGATCGCCAGAAGGCAATTGATGTTCCAAGTAAAGCTGAACGAGTGTTTAACTTCCACAAAAATACATTGCATGCATTATCAGAAATGATCGCTGCGGCAGGACTCAAACATCCATCAGATATCAAAACACATCATCTCGCTCAGCGTATGAATGATCGTGAAATCAAAAATTATGCCCAGATTCATTTTTTCTTAAAAGAAAATGAATTACTACAAGCTGATTTAAACGATGATGAGAATTTCTATTATCGTATGTGGAAATTGGCTAATGCAAAAAGTTTCTAACGAAATTGAGCCACTCTTCGAGTGGCCCAAGTTTAAAAAATATGGTTTAGCGGCTAACTAATCGATATATGGCAAAAATTGGAATCATCAAAATTACAAGGAATTTTAAATAATACGTCCAACTATAAAGACTACCCTTACCCTGCCAAATTTGAACTTCTACAGATTGAAACTGAATATTCGATGCCTCCATCAATTCAGCATGAACATCGTAGTGAACACCATTACTCTGTTCACTGATGGAAAATGGATCTGAACTGGCAATTAACAGTACAGGTTCATTCATCTCATACTTATGTTTATCATCTGATTGAAAGATTTGGGGTTGATATCCATTGGAGGCTTCACTCTGGACTCCTCCTATCCACTTTAAATTGACCTTACCTTCATTTGGTGCAATACCTTTAGCAACTATCACAAACCGATAAGGATTCTTATTCGATTCCCCAAGAAAACCAATAGCAACACTTGGACGATCAAACGTATCTTTGGGTTTATTAATAACAGCTTGATTCAGTTGCTCTAGTTCACTAGATGTCAGACGCACTGAATTGACCAATGCTTCTCCATATTCCCCAACCTTTGGTTCATGCGTTGTTTTACCACATGCCACCAATCCTACAAGAATAAATACAACAACTAGAAACTTTAAACTTGTCTGTTTAAGAAATAAATTTTTAATCATTTTTATCTACAATCTTATTAAAAAATGCCTACAGAAATATGCTTATCTAAAAACCAGCGTATCACAGGACCTTGTTGTTCTTGCGGTAGTGAAAGAATGTATTCAAAAGTCCTCACCACAACTTCACATTGTTTATTCTTATCCTCAGCAGTTTCACCTGAATTGATTAAATCTGCTTCAGCACCGTAGTCTTGTCTAAGTTTATCAGCAACCTGAGACCATGCCTCTGGCGCTTGCATACGATCAACAACTGAACGCTTTCCATTATGAGTCAATATATAAGTTAATGCTTCACTAGACTGCTGCTGAGTGTTCTGACTTAATAAAGCTCTGCGTTGTTGCGGTGAAGTTTTACTATATAAAGGGAATGAAATTGGGAAACAATCACCTTTCCGTTTGGCATCATACAGTTGTTGAAGATAAGCATTCGCCCATAAACGTTGCCCCTCATCATCTGCTTTTTTCTCTATTATTTCTCTAAGCTTCCACCACAATGTACTGCTCACGCTTGTTTCAATCTCATTTACATTTACGACACCATTTGCCGTTTGTTGTATAGATTCATAATCTTTGCTGGCATATTGTTTGAGTGGTTGCAACAAAACGATTTGGTCTAGAATATTCTGTCGTTGCGCAATTGGATTATTTGCATCTTGAGTATTTGCAGGTAGCTCCTGATGAGAGCAACGATTAAGCATAAAAAAAATTATAAAAATAAACCCTATAACAATAAAAACAACTTTCATTGCATATCCCCATATTCTTAGTATCAAAAAATTTGTTGCTAAATATTTAAGTTCGCTTGAATGGACACGTTGAACTTTTTTGGGTGAGTAATGTGTCTGTGATTGCATTACAACTCATATAGATACTACCTTCAGCCGTACATATTCTTGCTGCATACATCTGCCGACTATTCTCGATGATCTGCATCTGTCTACCAGCATAACGCGCTAAACGTAAGGTATCTATTCGCTGTTTACATTCAGGAAATTGCACAATGCCTCGTTGAAACTCAGAAGACTGATCTATAGCTACCTTAGTTTTATTTAGTGCAGAATCTTGAGTGTAGGCATTTCTTTCATTCTCAGTTGTGCGTTGCCGCTGAAGCTCGCTCTTCCTACAATCATGCTCAAAGCCATTTGAAATAGAGCCCATACACGCACTACTGTCCCATAGTTTGCTCTAAATAAAAAAACTGAGTCTAAATAGTTAAAATATGAGTGCAAACAAACACTTTAACTATAAAGGACTCAGGTTTTGTCACATCAGAATACCGTATTTCATCAATTACTCAAACCCATTTTAAGACAAGATTTTGAACGTCTGGCTAAACTGCACCACTCTGGGCAAAAATTAAGATCAGCCACCCGCTGGGATCAGTTTGTTGCCATATTGATGTCCCAACTTTCTTGTCGGCAAAGCTTAAGAGACATTCAATCCAATCTCGAATCCCAGCAGGAAAAGCTCTATCATCTTGGCGCGAAGAGAATTGCGCGAAGCACCTTAGCAAGACTCAACGAAGAACAGCCCGCCAGCTTGTATCAGCAATTGTTCACACAGCTGCTTCAGCGCTGTGAAAACTCTAAAACTGCACATAAATTTAGATTCAAGAATCCGCTGTATTCACTAGATGCCAGTCATATTGATCTTTCACTGTCATTGTGCGCATGGGCAAAAGTGCATGAATCCAAAGCCAGTATTAAACTCAGTGTTGGCTTAAATCACAGCAATACCATTCCTGAATTTGTAGCGCTTGGGGATGGTATTGAAAATGATATGGTGCAAGGCAGAGCATTTAAATTTCCTGCTGGCAGCATTATCGTCTTTGATAAAGGATATGTTGATTATCAATGGTTTGCTCAGTTGACACTTCAGAACGTCAGCTTTGTAACCCGGCTACGCCCAAAGATGGTTTATCAAGTTAAATCAAGCCGCAGCGTATTAGCGACTAAAGGGATTATTGCGGATGAATGTATTGAATTGAGCAGTGCGTATGCCAAGAAAAGAGGCGCACCTGAATTATTAAGACGTATAGAGTTTTATGATACAGATAAGAAAAGAACATTCGAATTTCTGAGCAACAACTTTCATCTGGCAGCATCCACCATTGCTGCAATTTATAAAGACCGCTGGAAGATTGAGTTATTCTTTAAAGCCATCAAGCAGAATTTAAAACTGAAGTCATTTCTAGGTCGAAGCCGCAATGCGATACAAACGCAAATATGGATTGCATTAATTGCCTATTTGCTGGTGAACTTCGCTAAACACATGGCACAAGAAGGATGGAGTGTTCAGCGTTTACTGAGAATTATTCAGGTCAATTTATTTGAAAGGAAACTTTTAAGGTCACTCTTTGTGCCTGATAAAAAATGGCGAAAACAAGAAGAACCTCAATTGAGGTTCTTCTTGTGATATTTGTGGGACAGCAGTGCCCATACACGCAGTTTTTTGAGCAGTTTTCGCAGCACAAGGATGATTTTGATAAGTTGTGCCCTGTGGAGAAACACACTTGTATAGATCTTGAGCAAAAACAGATGTAGAAAAACATAAAAGAATAGAGCTAAAGAAGCTCCAAGATGCACCCCTTATCATGCATACCCCTATGATTTAAATTTTCATTTTTTTATATTGTTAAAAATTGTATCATCTAAATCATTGGTAAAAAAGAAATATTAGTAATAATAATGATTTGGCTTAGCATGTAAAAAAGCTGGAATTAAACCTGTTAGTGCAGCACGAATATCTGCACGTTCATTGATTAATTGATGTGAACCTTCTTCTAGCATCAACAAGGTTTGTAGTCTAAATTTACGACGTATATATTCAATGTTATAGCGCCAATCTACAGTTTGATCGAGCGCACCCTGTGCTAACCAAACAGGAATACGACAAGCTGGACGTTGTTCCATTTCCAACATCCATTTCGACATCGCAAGAATCCAATCCATTCCCATCATTCTTGGTTGCAATGGATCTTTTAAACGCACAAATCGCAAAAATTCAGGATTATGATTATTGCGACGGAAGTGTCGAGGGACTTGGCTTTTTATACGGCGTATAATCCCTAACCCGACAGAGTTATGCCACCAGGCCGTTTTCGCTGGACGTATTAATGGTGATAATAACAATACACGATCAACTATTGGATCTTCACGTCGCTCGGCAAATTCTAATAGATGATGCATCCATATTGCACCGCCAGTACTTTGCCCGATTCCCAACCACGGACGTGGCAATTGTTTTGCATGATGAACAGCATCATAAACAGCATTAAGAACCTGTTGGTAATGATCAAAGTTCTGAATACTAGCAGGTGAACCATTACTTAAACCGTGACCAGGAAGATCATAGGTAATTACACTAAATCCTTGATCCAAGATTTCTTTGATAATCGGTTGGTAAATCCCGCTATGTTCCAGATAACCATGTAATAAACACACAGTACCCTGAATTTTTTCTATTTTGGGTTGAAAGACCTGTACATGTAAACGAAACAATGGCATTTCTACATAACCTTGCCAATGCTCACATTCCAACAAATGCAAACCATACAGCTTACGATATGCTTGTAATGGCTTAGTTGGTTCAAAACTTACTGTCAAATCTAGTGGTTCAAGAACTTGAGGAGTGGTTTCTCGATTTGGAATAGGTAAATCAAGTTGCTTTAAGATCGTGGGATTTAGAAATGGAATATTTGACATTATGGTATCTCCCGACAATCACTAGAGCCAAACAACATATCACGAATTGTAGCTAACATCTCATAGTTTGCTCGTCGACTATGATCATAATTTTGCTCACTAGGACGCCATTTCGTTAATTGCGTCGGCATAGGCGCAATCACTGGAACAGTCTCAATACCATTTAATGCAAATAAACGACGTGTGCGAGGCATGTGGTATTCATCCGTGATCAAAAGTACCGTTGGTGCCCCGCCTTTTTTTTGTAATAACAAAGAACTAAACCGAGAGTTTTCGCAGGTATTCATACTTCTTTTTTCAAGTAATTTTGCTTCAATGCCTCGTTCATTTAACCAAGCTTGCATATACGGTGCTTCAACACCACTCAGCACAATCGGCAAATCATATTTTTTCTCTATTTCTAATGTCTTTTCCAAGCGCAAACGTGTGTAATTATTTACCACAATATCTTTACCATTTGCGCCTAGTGTCAATCCACCACCCAATACAACAATCGCATAAGGCTCAGAGCTATTTCTTGAAGTCTTTGTCTCAACCTTATTTTTTTTCAACTCGAGAAAATCTGTATTTGTTTGCTCAGCTGAATCCTCAGAAGCAGATAAATCAATAGGATAGCTTTGTAAAAAGTCTAAATACTTTTCCATTTGTATTTTGGTATTGGCTGTATCCGATTGCAAAAAATCGAAAGGTGTACTTGCTGCACTTGCAGAACTTTCTTGTTCTTGAACCGATGATGCTGCCTGAGCTAACAGAGGAATTTCCTGCTTGGGTTCTTCAGCATTTTCTTTTTCTTGCTCTTCTAATATTAACTGTTGCAACACTTTATAACGCGCTTGAATTAGACCCAAATCCTCAGGTTTTTCTGATTGAAAGGTCTTTTCCATAAGCTTTAAATAAGCTTGTCTTGCAATCCATAGATCTGAACCAGGCTCTAAAGTTTCATGCTCACTCAACGCAGCAGATTTTTGGCTTTGTGCTGCAACTTGATTAACTTCTACAGGAACAAAGTAATTTAATCCTTTGACAATTAACTGAGAATAAAATGGTGAATATAAAAAAAGTACAAAACAGCCTAATAGTACAAAAAGTATTGTAAATACTCGTACTAAACTCACCATCCAATGTACTTTCGCCATATTCTCCTCATTCACCGTGTGGTTGGATCAAACCTTGCTCGTCATACAGCACTGGTTCAGGTTCTAAACTGATACTGAATTTTTGCTTTACGTCATGTTGCACGGCTTTATATGTATTTTTCACATCAGTCAAAGTTGCATCAGCATAATTGACTAAAACTAAGGCTTGTTTGTGAAACATTCCTACAGAACCTAATTGTTTACCTTTCCAACCTGTTTGATCGATCAACCATCCAGCGGCAACTTTAACACTACCATTTGCTTGTGGATAATGAGGAATGTTTGGAAATTGTTGTGCAATTTTGTCAAAGCTCATTTGACTGAGAACAGGATTCTTAAAAAAGCTCCCAACATTTGGATACTCTTTAGGATCAGGCAACTTACTTTGTCGAATCAAAATAACTTGCTTTTGCAAGTTTTCAGCGCTTTGTTTATCACCAACAGCTTGTTTTAGATCACCATAATTTAGTTTTAAATCAGCTTGCTTCAATAGCTTAAAGGTGACAGCAACGATGATATAACGATTCGGAAAATCTTTAAAAATACTATGTCGATATGCGAATTTACAATCTTCAGAGGAAATAGAGGTGAATTGCTCTAACTCACGATCATAGACTTGAACAGACTCAATAAATTCACCAACTTCAACACCATAAGCACCAATATTTTGTACAGGTGAGGCCCCAACTAACCCAGGAATTAACGCAAGATTTTGTAAACCAAACCATTGCTGCTTTGTTGTATATAAAACGAAATCATGCCAAGACTGCCCTGCACCAACATTTACAGTAACTGTGTGATTATCTTCACGAACAACCTCAACACCTTGAATATTTAAGTGCAGTACAAGAGCCTGAATATACTGAGGTAACAACATGTTGCTCCCTCCAGATAACACTAAAACATTGAGATTATTCTGTTTAGCAAAATCTAAAGCTTCAACGACTTCGTTGGCATGATTGATTTGCACATAGTGTGATGCTGTAGAATCTAAGTTCAGGGTATTCAATGATTTAAGCTGTATGTGCTCTTGTATATGCATATTGTGTTGAATCCTATTACCCTGCACTGATTTGATTTTTTAAAATATTGACCCAAGCCAAACTACTTGATTCGCACTGATTAAGTACGCGATCAAAGCCTTCCGCTCCCCCATAATAAGGATCAGGTATAGCTTGCCGTGTAAATTCAGGATCATGCTCACTCATTAATGCAATTTTTGAACGTACTTGATTAGAACCAAACTGATAAATTGCCTGAGTCTTCAAATGTTGCACATCTTTGAAATTCTCATGATCCATTACCAAGATCAAATCGAAATCAAGAAAATCATTCAATGTAATTTGTCTAGCACGTATAGTCGATAGATCGTAACCGCGTTTACTTGCATGCTGTTGGCTGCGTAAATCTGGCGCTTTATTTGGATGGTAATTGCTAGTTCCAGCAGAATCGACAATCACATCTAAACCATGCACATCACAATAATGTCTGAGAATCGCTTCTGCTGTTGGAGAACGGCAAATATTTCCTAAACAGACACACAACACCTTATATGGCGTTTTGGATGGCATAATCACCTCATTTGTACACTTTAACAAGCGTCTTATGTTAATTTATTTAAGTCCTGAAACCTATAGCCACCACATATAAAAATGTTGTATTTATTATGAAAAAATAAGGATATATGTATGAACCATTTCCAATTTCAAACTGTCCCAAACATCATTGCAGGGCTAGGTTCAATACAAGAGCTAAAAAATGTTCTATCTCAACATCAGTACCATAAAGTTTTATTGGTTACTGATGCTGGCATGTTACAGCATAAACTTCATTTACCGATATTAACCATTTTAGATCAACTTGGTCTGGACTTTGTCATCTATTCAGATATTCAAGCAGATCCCCCTGAACATATCGTGTTAGAAGCTGTGGATTTTGCTCGACAAGAAAAAGTAGATGTTGTAATCGGATTTGGTGGCGGTAGCTCCATGGATGTCGCAAAAATCATCGCTTTACTTGCACATCCGAATCAACAACAAAATTTAGGTGAGATATATGGTATTAACCAAGCAAAATCACCACGTTTATCACTTATTCTTGTACCTACCACTGCTGGAACAGGTTCTGAAGTCACACCTATTTCTATTGTGACCACTGGCGCTACTACAAAAATGGGCGTTGTTTCCCCAATCCTATACGCAGATGTTGCTATCCTGGATGCAACATTCACTCAAGGTCTACCTGCACACATCACAGCGGCGACGGGTATCGATGCAATGGTACATGCGATAGAGGCTTATACATCAAATATCAAGAAAAACTTCTACGCAGATATGCTGGCAAAGAACGCATTAAAACTCCTCAATCAAAATTTAGCCAAAGTTCTAAAAGATGGTTCAGATATGGAAGCACGCCAAAACATGTTGGTTGGCTCAATGCTTGCTGGACAAGCATTTGCAAACGCACCAGTCGGTGCAGTTCATGCACTTGCCTACCCATTGGGTGGACATTTTCATTTATCACATGGGCATACAAATGCTTTAGTTTTAGTTGAAGTACTTAAATTCAATGCACCTAATGCGAAGCAACACTATGCTGAATTAATGCAATTGCTCGACCCTCGCAGTACAGGTTGTACGGATGGCCTATGTGATCTGTTTATCGATCATATGCAAAACCATCTTGACCAAAGCGGTTTAACTTTAAAACTTAATGAATTGAACATTCCAGAAGCTAAACTTCCACAACTTGCCAAGGATGCGATGCTTCAAACAAGACTCTTGCAGAACAATCCAAGAGAAATGACCGAACAAGATGCACTCAATATTTATCAGGCGATTTATGCATGAGCAAACCGACTTTAAAACGACGTGACCAATTCAAGTTCTTTTTCCCAATACAAACCCGTTGGGCGGACAATGATATTTATGGACACGTCAATAACGTGACTTATTACAGTTATTTTGACACCGCTGCTAATTCATTACTGATTCAAAAAACAGGTTTCGATATCCATAACAGTGAAATCATAGGTTTAGTGGTGGATTCAGCCTGTAGCTTTCAACAGGAACTTTCTTTCCCAGAAATGATTGAAGTCGGTGTTGCGATTGGCAAAATCGGTAATTCATCGCTCAGATATGAACTCGCAATTTTTAAACAAAATCAGGATGAAGCAGCAGCCCAAGGACATTTTATGCATGTATTCGTTGACCGTAAAAGCAGAAAAAGTACGGCTATTTCAGTAGAAATGAGAAATGTACTTGAACAATATCAACTTATTAGTTAATAACTAAAGCGATTTTTACTTTAGTTATTACTTTCTGAATTAGGGCTTGAGCTGAACATTGGCCAACTCTGCATCAAAAGTTTCTATCAAACTTTTAATTGTAGGCTCTTGATTAAGTAGTTCCACGGCCCGATCAAATGCTTTTTGTTTCCGTGTCGCTTGCATAACGAAAGGTGTCACGGAATCCATCTTCCTATATTGCACAGAAAATTGCGTATTGATCCATTGCGATTTCAAAGCATCTTCTAGTGCATGTTGAAGCTGAGTTAGCATTCCCTCGTATTCTTGAGGAATATGAAATACAGACTTGCCATTAATCTCACCAGTCATTAATCCATGCTGTGCAAGTTCTTGGACAGCAGGTGACAATTCACTATTTCTAAACCAATATTCCCACTTTTCTAAATTCCATTCTCCCTCTAGAGATTGTTCTTTAAGTTTTAAAATGTCTTGAGGAGATAAATTAGATATTGGCTCATTTTCATGGGACTGCTTTGTTGTGGCAATTACTGTGTTGTAAGGCTCAACATCTTCAACAACCGGTGTATTTTCAAACAATTCTAAATCATGAGTTATTTGAGTATTTATATCCAAATCTGAAACTGAAGAATCTTGTGCTGCTTCATCTGGTGATACTGGAAATACAAGAAAATCTTCAGCTTCACTTAAGCCTGAATTTGATACAGGTTTTTCTAAAGGCGATGTCGTTTCTAACCCTATCAACTGACCTTCAGCAGCATCAAATACCATGACACCACTCTCTGCAACTGGTTCAGATTCAGGTTCAGGTTCAGGTTCAGGTTCAGGTTCAGGTTCAGGTTCAGGTTCAGGTTCAGGTTCAGGTTCAGGTTCAACATTAACCACTTCTGACCGAACAGCAAGCAGGTTCTCTACTTTTACATTTTCTGAGAACTGTTGAGTTTCATTTATCGAAATTGGCGTGACAGAGGTTGTCTTGACTGTCACTTCGTTTAACTGCATCGGTCTAAATGCGAGCAACCGTAGAACAATCATTTCGAAACCTTGCTCTTGTGTAACAGCAAGTTGAATATCTGAACGACCTTTACATGCAATTTGATAATAAAGTTGTAAATCTTGCGCCGAAATTAATTTTGAAAGTTGCAAAATCTTTCGATTGATTTCTTCACTATATTTCAGAGCCAAATCAGGCAGATATTGTAATAAAGCCAACTCATGCAAGGTAGAAACCAATTGATCTAAGACCAATGATACATCTAAAGCTTGCTGTCTAAATTGCAATAATAGCTGACTAACACGAGCTTGTTGATTCTGATGAATGGCTAAAATCAGATCATAGATAATCGTACGATCAATTAGACCAAGCATTTCTTTAACATCTTGATGATGGACAGCACCCTGACCATACGCAATCGCTTGATCTGTCAAAGATAATGCGTCACGTAAAGAACCTTGAGCAGACTCAGCAATTTGCCAAATTGCATCACGATCAGCATTGATGCTTTCTTTATCTAAAATTGTTGTTAAATGCGTTGTGATCTCATCAACAGCCAAAGGTCTGAGCGTAAACTGAAGACAACGAGAAATAACGGTAATTGGTAATTTTTGCGGATCAGTTGTCGCAAAAAGAAATTTTACATGTTCTGGCGGCTCTTCTAATGTTTTTAACAATGCATTAAACGAATGCGTCGAAAGCATATGCACTTCATCGATAAGATAAACTTTAAAACGACCTTGTGTTGGTGCATAAGGAACGTTATCAAGCAACTCACGTGTATCTTCAACTTTCGTTCTTGATGCCGCATCAATTTCAATTAAATCAATAAAACGGCCCTCGTTCACAGCTCGACATGTTGCGCAAACTTCACAAGGGGTTGAAGTCACACCTGTCTCACAATTCAAACACTTGGCTAAAATACGTGCAATCGTGGTTTTACCGACACCACGAGTACCTGTAAATAAATAAGCATGATGCAAACGTCCACGTTCTAATGCACTTGTTAAAGCGCGAGAAACATGGTTTTGTCCCACTAACTCATTGAAATTACGTGGACGGTATTTTCTTGCCAGTACTTGATACATGTATGCTCCTTATTGCGTCTTTAGCATACTTTGTTTTTGAAACGCTGTGAATGAATACAAAACTGTTTGATCAAGATTAAATAGTTTGATCATGCACTACTTCTTACAGAGTTAAAACAATCTTGCGCATCAAAGCTTGCAACCAAAATCAACTCAAAGGACAATATACATCTTTTGTAGATTTGGCTTTTAATCCTATGTCACACGCTTTAGATGTTTTAGGTGGTATCACCGCAGAACAATTTTTAACTGAATATTGGCAAAAAAAACCGTTATTGGTACGTAATGCCTTACCAGAAATCATAGGATTATTAGAACCAGATGATGTTAAAGAGTTAGCGCTTGAAGAAGATGTAAGTGCTCGACTCATTCGACAAAAAAATAAAGATCCAAATGAATGGCATGTCAAATCATCTCCCCTAACCAAAGGTGATTTTCAAAAGCTACCTAATCTTTGGACGATCTTAGTGCAAGCTGTAGATCACTATTCTTTTGATGTTGCTGAATTATGGAAAAAATTTCCATTTATTCCACAATGGCGCCGCGATGACATCATGGTGTCTTATGCACCCAAAGGTGGATCTGTCGGTAAACATTTCGATTTTTATGATGTTTTTCTCGTTCAAGGTTATGGACATCGTCGTTGGCAGCTTGGTCAAATGTGTGATGAATCAACTCAATTTATTCCTGATCAACCTTTAAAGTTGTTGGCTGACATGGATGTTCAGTTTGATGAAATCCTATCTCCTGGTGACTTACTTTACGTTCCACCTGGTCTCGCACACTACGGTGTCGCAGAAGATGACTGTTTAACGTATTCTTTTGGCTTTCGCATGCCAAATCTTTCAGAAATGATTGATCAGGTGAGTGATAAATTTGCTGAAAATGCACTATTAAAAAATCCTTTAGAGGATATAGCTCGCCAACAAACCGCGAATATCGGTGAAATAAATTCGACTGAATTTTCTTATTTAAAAGCTGAATTATTGAACTTCCTCTCTCAAGCACCTGAGTTTGATGCGGCGATTATGTCGTATATGAGTCAATCAAATTATCCAAATAGCATTCCTGAGCCTGATGAAATCGCAGCAGAAGATTTAATTGAAATTATCGGTACAGGTTATCAACTCATGCTTGAACCAGCTTCAAAGCTACTCTACAGAACTCAAGCGGATGGTTTAGATTTTTGGGCAAATGGTGAAAATGTTTGTATTTCCAAGTCATTTGAAAACCAGCTAAAACAAATTGCTGATGGGCAAAGCATTGCATTTGATGAAAATCTAAATCAACCAGAATATTTAGAAGATATTGCTGAACTTTTAAATAATGCTGTTGTGATGTTGCTCCCTCCAAATTAATCTATCAGCGCCTCTAGATGAGATTATATTGATCGGAAAAATTCCAAAAGTTTAAACACTTGATTACGATCATATAATTTCTTCTAGAAGGTAAAAATTATTAGACCTCTTGCAAAATCATTTTTTAACCAACTCCATGTTGTAAATTGCAGCAATTAAATTCAGACGTAAACCCATGCGTTTACGCCTATTTCGATAACGTGTAGCCAGAATTCTAAAGGTCTTTAATTTTCCATTGACGTGTTCAATTCGAATACGACGTTTACTAATTTCCCGATTTATTTGCTTCTGTAATAAAGTTAACGGCTTCTTTTTACTTGCCTTGAATGGCATCAGGTATTTTATCCCCAAACGATTTAAACCTAAATAACCTTTATCAATCAGCATAAAGGCTTGATATCTCTGCTTTTTACGTTGAGCCTTAAACAACTGGAAATCATGTGTACTCCCATGTGTAAGACCTAATGAAATAATCTGCATCGTTTCATAATGAATGATGAGTTGAGCTTTGATCGTATGTCGTTTTTTCTTACCGCTGTAGAATCTTTTCTGTTTTTTTTGGACGCTCAATTGTCATTTCAGTTGCATCGACAATAACAACATTCCAATCTATCCCTGCACCATGCGGTAGTTTCTTAGGCAAATGAAATTTATCAGATTTTATTAAAATATTTTCTATTTTATGAATAATTCTGGACGCAGTTAATTCGTGGATTCCATAACTCATAGCAACATGAAAGAGCGTGCGATATTCACGCCAATAACTTAGC
This sequence comes from Acinetobacter junii CIP 64.5, assembly GCF_000368765.1. Taxonomy (GTDB): domain Bacteria; phylum Pseudomonadota; class Gammaproteobacteria; order Pseudomonadales; family Moraxellaceae; genus Acinetobacter; species Acinetobacter junii. The sequence goes on along the minus strand of NZ_KB849655.1, from coordinate 75,353 downwards.
GTCATTAACAGTTGGTCTTCAAGTGAAAGACTCGAAGGTCTACCTCGTTGAGTATTGACTTGGCTTGACTCTAATACTTCAAGCATTTCTAAAAAGGTTGAGGGTTGTATTCCAATCAGTCGTTTAAACTGACTATTTGATAGCATCTTTACTTTTTCATATTTCATGTACTCATGATAGTAGAACATGACTTTTTAATGTGGATAAAAAACAAACAAAACGTTGATCGTTTTTTGATTTTTGCAAGAAGTCTAATATATAAAAATTAAAAAAAGAAATATATGTAATAATTTGATTATTATAAATATTTCCATATTTTCAACTCCTTATTTTTATCATATATTTACAGTTGTTAATTAAAAAAACAGTTAAATAAATAAAGCCATTTTTCCCTATGATAATTGACCAATACCATGTAAAATTCCTGCCAAAATTGCATAACAGGATGCAAAAACAATGCTCTGTGTGGCAATGAGCAAACTTGAGGCTATGTATGTCAAAAAAAGAAGATATTATTAACACTGCTTTAAAACTCTTTAATTCGCATAGCTATAATTCGATTGGGGTTGATCGTATTATTAGTGAATCTGGCGTAGCCAAAATGACATTCTATAAATACTTCCCATCAAAGGAAAAATTAATCGAAGAATGCCTACAGCAACGTAATATCAATTTGCAAACATCATTAAATGCCTCACTATCCGCTTGTGTTCCAAATGATTACATGAGTCAACTCAAAACTATTTTTAAATGGTATGAAGCTTGGTTCAACAGTGAAGATTTTAATGGCTGTATGTTTCAGAAAGCTTTGGAAGAAGTGATTAAGATTTACCCATCAACATTAGAACCGGCAACAAAATACAAAATTTGGTTAACCACACTTATTCAAGGTTTGCTGACCAATATTGGTATCCGAAACCCATCTCATCTTGCGACATTAATCGTAAGTATCTTGGATGGGATGACCATTCAAGCACATATTAATAGACATTCTGTTGATATGGATGAATATTGGATGCGAGTTGAGCATTTAATTGCTTTCGAAAAAGCGTTGCCTTAAGTCAGCGTTTTTCATAAAAAATGAGTAAAAGAGAAGAAAAAAGTAAAGCGTGATTTATAGTTATTAGAATATCTCACGCTTGCGTCTGAGTCGGAAAGAATAATAAATATTATTACCCTCTGGCGGTCGTACAAATTGCACATCCCGATCCTTTTTATGCAGACAGATCATTCTGTCTTGTTTAAAAGTATACACCTATAAGTAACTTTCGCAATCTTTTTTTAAATTTTTTTATATTCTTTATTTAAATTAATTACATATTTTTATTGTTTAGTTTATTTAAAAGAAAATCAGTTTTTAGAATCAGAATCAAAAACAAGAAAAGCAAACCAAATCTCCTTTTAATCCAAAATTGCCAACTCACGATTAAAATTGAGTTAACTTATCATTTTTTCTTATATGCATCTTCACTAAAAACCATTGCATTTATCCACTTTTACTACATTTTTACCTTTTAGTCATTTTATACTAAACTTTAGTACAGTTAGATGAGGTGAATATGCAAACAAGTCTTGAGATTGAAGCAATGAGAGAATCAGCAAGTTCAATAGTAAATGTGCTTAAATCTCTAGCAAACACAGATCGTCTAATTATTTTGTGCCATTTAGCTAAACAAGAGTTAAATGTATCTCAGATTGAAGAACAAACTCAGATTTTCCAGCCGACCTTATCTCAGCAGCTGATGATGCTAAGAAAAAGCAAAGTTGTCTCAACACGTCGTGAAGGAAAGCAAATTTTCTACTCCATTAGTGATCCTAAGTTACAAGTTGTGTTAACAACATTGTATGAGAACTACTGTCCAAATATTTAACGTTCATAAAGTTAGATTTAAATTTTAAGCTATTGGCTTTTCCTGCATAATATCGTTATAACGATATAAACTTTGATATGCATGAAAAAAATAGATTTGAGTATAAGCACTCTTTTTCCAGCTTTTAAATGGCTAAAAACGTATCAAATATCGAGCTTTAAATCCGATTTGATTGCTGCTTTTATCGTTCTCGCAATGTTAGTACCTCAAGGTATGGCTTATGCGATGCTTGCTGGTTTGCCACCTGTTATGGGTATTTATGCAAGCATATTGCCGATGATTGTTTATGCTTTCACTGGCAGCAGCACTACGCTATCGATTGGTCCTGTTGCAATCATTTCGATGATGGTCTTTGCAACACTAAATCCATTATTCCCTGTCGGTAGTCAGCAATACATCGAAGCGGCTTATCTATTGAGCATGATGGTAGGAGTAATCTCGCTAGTTCTAGGATTATTGCGCTTTGGTTTTTTAATACAATTGATTAGCCATCCAGTTATTCAAAGTTTTATCATTGCTTCTGCATTACTGATTGCTCTCGGGCAACTTAAGTTTTTATTAGATATACCTCTTCAGTCAAATAATATTCCTGAATTTATTTCTAGCTTAGTCAAACATATACAAGAACTTAGCTTAATCAGTTTAATTTTCAGTTGTGCCGCCATATTAATTTTAGTGCTTTTACCAAAATTTGTGCACTCAGTTTTCCTGGCTCGAATTATCCCATTAATCGTTGTTATCTCATCAATCATTATCGTAGCAATATTTGATCTGGAACAAAATAGTTTAAAAACCGTCGGCACTATCCCGAGTGGTTTACCACATTTTTATTTTCCGTCATGGGATTCTGAGCTTGCTTTTAAGCTCTTACCTAGCGCGTTTATGATTGCCATGATTAGCTTTGTAGAATCTCTTGCAATCGCTCAAGCCACTGCTCTACAGAAACGTGATGACTTAAATAGTAGTCAAGAACTCATTGCTTTAGGATTCGCAAACATCGCAGCAAGTATTAATAATGGCTTTGCGGTTTCAGGTAGCTTGTCACGCACTGTGGTAAATAGTGATGCAGGTGCAAAAACACCGATTTCAGGCATCCTCTCCTCTCTCACTATGATTTTAGTCTGCTTGTATTTTACAGGTATCTTTGAAACTCTTCCCCTAACTGTATTAGCCGCTACAATTTTAGTCTCCATTTGGAAACTCATCACTATCGCTCCCTTTATCGAAACATGGAAATATTCAAAGGCAGATGGTTTTGCGATGTTAATAACCTTCCTCGGTGTAACATTTATTGATATTTCTACAGGTCTGATTATTGGTATTGGTCTTACTTTTATCATGTTGCTATGGCGTGTCAGCCGTCCACATATAGCTGTGATCGGTCTGATAGAAGGAACTCAACACTTTAGAAATGTATCACGCTATGATGTCATTACTGTTCCGACTATTGCCTCTTTTCGTATTGATGAAAATCTAAGCTTCTTAAATGCACATGTATTAAAAGGCTATGTGATTACTGAACTTAGTCAAAATGCAGAAATCCGACATGTGATTATAAATTGTTCAAGCATCAGCAATATCGATCTTAGTGCATTAGAAATGTTGGAAGAGTTAAATAAGGAACTCGCGCGTCTTAATATTAAACTACACCTGTCTGAAGTGAAGAGTCCTGTGATGGATCGTTTAAGAAAATCAAAGCTCGTGGATGAATTAACAGGTGAAATTTTTCTTTCGCATTATCAGGCAGTTCAAAGCATATCTCCTATTGAAAAAAATTAAGAGGACAGTAATAAATGCTGTTTTTTTATGCAAAAAGATAAAATGCTTTCTGATAAAACATTTGCAAAAACATTATGTTAATTTTTACGCAATTTTTTAATTAATTCATCATCAAAAAAAATTTTATTATTCAGGGTGGTTAGGTATAGAATACGGCGCTTGTTTAACCTTAAACCGCACATGGGTTTGTAAGGCCTTTATATGTTTAGTGTACTGTCTCGCTTAAGTTTAGTTACCAAAATTATTATCGCTATTTTTTTAGGAATTGGCGTGGCAATGCTGTTTCCTAACTTTACACCTTATTTAAGTTTATTGGGTGAATTGTTTATTAAAGCTTTGAAGTCTGTTGCACCCATTTTAGTTTTCGTGCTTGTGTTATCTTCAATTGCGAATTTTAAAGTTGGACAGCATTCAAACTTAAAACCTGTCATGACCCTCTATGTAGTCGGTATGCTACTCGCTGCATTTAGTGCAGTGATTGCAAGTATTGTTTTCCCGAGTCAGTTGTTTCTTCATCTAACTACACAATCAGAACTACAAGCACCTGGTAGTTTAGCTGAAATCTTAAAAAATCTTCTTTTAAGCTTTATTGCAAACCCAGTACAAGCAATTAGTGAAGCAAACTTCATTGGAATTTTAGCTTGGGCAATTGGTTTAGGCATCGCATTGCGTCATAGTTCTGATACAACCAAAAAAGTACTTACAGATGTTGCAGATGCGGTCAATAAAATCATTCATGTTGTTATTGGATTCGCTCCAATCGGTATTTTCGGTTTAGTCGCTGTTACTTTTGCTGATGCAGGTTTGGCTACTCTTTCAAGTTATGCCCATTTACTTGCGGTACTTCTTGGTACGATGTTCTTCGTTGCTCTTGTAATTAATCCAATTCTTGTTGGAGTTACAATGCGCTCGAATCCTTATCCATTAGTTTTCAAATGTTTGAAAGAAAGTGGTATTACTGCTTTTTTCACGCGCAGCTCAGCAGCGAATATTCCTGTGAATTTAGATTTAGCTCATCGTTTAGGTGTCAATGAAGCAACTGCGAGTGTTTCGATTCCTCTAGGCGCAACAGTAAATATGGCGGGTGCAGCTGTAACCATCACTGTATTAACATTAGCTGCAGTACATACGTTGGGTATTCACGTTGATTTAAGCACAATGCTTATTTTATCAGTTGTTGCCACAGTATCCGCTTGTGGTGCATCTGGTGTTGCTGGTGGTTCTTTATTGCTAATCCCTGTTGCATGTAGCCTATTTGGTATATCATCAGAAGTCGCAATGCAAGTGGTTGCTATTGGTATGATTATTAGTGTTTTGCAGGACTCAACTGAAACTGCATTAAACTCATCAACTGATGTTTTATTCACTGCTGCAGTAGATTTTCGTAACCGTCAATAATCGTAGGTTATTATGCCTTTACAACGTTTACCAAACTGGATTCAAATCGGTGCTTTTTTATTGGCATTGAATGCAGGAATGGTAAACGTTTTAGGCTTATTTACCGTTCTTCATCAATCTGTTTCTCATATGACTGGAAATGTCAGTATGCTTGCAATGAGCTTACTGGACTGGCAACCTGACCACTTTATTTACTTAGCTTTAGTTGTTATTTGTTTCGTTATTGGTTCCTTTTATAGTGGACTGATTTTAGGAAATAGTAATGTGACTTTTGGTCACCATTATGGATTTCCGCTCAGCCTTGTTGCTATATTTTTATTCCTCACATGGCTGCTCCTCCCTTACTTCCCTCGTTATGGTCTTCTTTGGGCTTGCGTTGCAATGGGTGTTCAAAATGCAATGGTTAGCCATTACAAAGGAGCAATCATTCGCACCACACATCTGTCTGGAGTTTTGACAGATATTGGTTTGACAATTGGCTACAAAGTTCGAGGTTTAAAAATTGAAAATAGGCGTATTTTTTTACATTTTCTAATTTTTACGGGTTTTTTAGTGGGTGGATTGATTGGCAGTTTGCTTTATCCTTATTTAAAATTACAAACTTTTCTCATACCTGCAGGACTGAGTCTTGTATTAAGTATGACTTATTGGATCGTTTATTTTCGCTCTTCATCACACTCAGATTTGGATTGAATTATGGTAAAAAATGCATTACAAGCTCAATTGCTTAAAGCGGGCTTAGTTGATAATAAAAAAGCGAAGAAACTAACCAAACAAGCTCAGCACGAACAGCGCACTGGACAAAATGATGATGCTGAATTAAAAGCTGAAATTGATCGTGCAAAACAAGAGAAATTAGCAAAAGATCAGGCATTAAATTTAGAAAAGCAAAAAATTCTTGAAGAAAAAGCGTTGAAAGCCTCGATCATTCAAATGATCAAACAACATAAAGTTGAAAATACAGAGGGTGATATTGCTTATCAATTTATTGATGAGAACAAGATCAAAAAAGTTTACATCAATCAACAAATTTATAATGCGCTGGTATCAGGTTCTCTTGTTGTCGCAAAAGATCAGGAACAATACGCATATCTACCAAAGGCTTTAGCCGAGAAAATTGATCAAAAAATGCAAGGCTTCATTTTGGTTAATAATAAAGATGAGAAAAATGACCAAACTACAGATGAAGAAGATCCTTACGCAGCATATGTGATCCCTGATGATCTGATGTGGTAATTGAATGTAATAACACCTTACAGTTCGTATATAAACTGTCAGCAAATTATCAGAATTCAATTCAACACCTTACAATTCTCGCATTAAAGAATTTTAAGGTGTTTTTATTTTGAATTATTTTAATTTTATTAGCGATATTCGAACTGAATTGAGCCAATACCCTTGGCTAGAAATGTTAGTCGCTTTATCAATTCTGATTTTCTTTGCCGCTTTGGCAAACTTTATTGCTAAAAGAATTATCGTTCGTGGTATTAGACATTTAATCACCAAATTAAAATCACCAAATCAATCAATCTTTGCGCAACACAGTATTACTCGTCGCTTTGCAAATATCGTCCCTGCTATTGTGATTATGAATGGTATTACGACCATTCCGCATCTCCCAGCCAAAGTGATTACATTTGTACAAATGGGTGCTCAGGCATTTATTTTCCTGACTCTAGCCTTAACGGTTAGTGAAGCACTCAATATTTTTAACTTACTTTATCAACGTAACCCAAAATCCAGAAACAAACCCATCAAAGGTTATCTTCAACTCATCAAGTTAATCCTATTTGTCGTTTGTGGTCTGATGATCCTAGGCACCTTCCTTAAAAAAGATGTATTTACTTTATTGGCTGGATTTGGTGCGATGGCAGCGGTGTTAATGTTAGTTTTCCAAAACACGATTCTGTCGTTAGTTGCAAGTATTCAAATATCTTCTTATGACATGGTGCGCATTGGTGACTGGATAGAAATGCCATCGCTAAACGCGGATGGTGACGTAATTGATATGTCATTACATACTGTGACGGTACAAAACTTTGATAAGACATTTACAACCATCCCAACCAACAAACTTGTGACTGATACATTTAGAAACTGGCGCGGAATGAGTAACTCTGGTTGTCGTCGCATAAAGCGTTCGATTTTTCTTGATCAAAGCACTGTTCACTTTATGACAGATACAGAACAACAGAAGTTAAAAGAGTTTTTATTATTAGATCAATATTTAGATGCAAAACAGTCTGAAATTGATGAGTTTAACAAACAACTCAGCAATCAATCGCAATACAACAAGCGACGTTTGACAAATGTTGGTACATTTAGAGCATATGTTGAATTTTACTTACGTCAACATCAAGGTATCGCACAGCATCAAACTATTCTGGTGCGTCAGTTACAACCTACAAGCGAAGGACTACCTTTAGAAATTTATGCATTCACCAATACAATTGCATGGGCTTCTTATGAGGCAATCCAATCTGATATTTTTGATCACTTAATTGCAATTATCCCAGAGTTTGGACTGAGAATTTATCAAGCTCCATCAGGACATGATTTTCAAGCTTTGAATCATCAAAATACTAATAACGTTGAGCAAATAATTTAAGGTGCCCATATAAAAATAGCCTGAAAGGTGTAGTAACTATATCTCTCGGGCTATTAAGTATTTTAAAGTCAGTTTAAGCTCTTTTAAACTAAGACAAATTTAACTCTTCATCTTTAGTAAGCGTAATTGCTGTGAGCATAGGTATACCTAAAATTACAGGAACGACAATAATCCATAAATCCGTAACGATTTTCTCGGAAAAGAAAAAGTGAATTGAAAGTGCTGTAATAATTAAGACTGAAAATAAAACAGCGACAAATCGAAGCGTAAACTTTAACAACATATTCTTTATCCTATTCAGTTTTTGTATTTCACTCTCAGTATATACCCCTCTGATGAATAAATTTTGGTTTTTATCGCATAGTTTTAATAAAACAAAAGTTAGATTCAATAAAATCTTGATTTTGAGTTGATCCATCTCCTTGGCTGCCTATTTTTATTATTAGACACTAGAAAATGATGCTTATTCGTCCTCAAAGCACATGGAATGCAACTTGATGCAATGCTAAAAATGATGCATCAAAATAATTCGTAATTTCATTTGGGTGACATATATGATTTTAGAAAGCCACCAAATCAAAGCTAGAAAAGTGCATTTCGACTTCTCAGAATCTTCAGTGTGCTGGATGAAAAACGATCCACTTTGTTCTCATGTGGCAAATGGAATCAACATGCTTTTACCTGCTGGTGAATTTTGGTTTTGTCGCGTATTTAATAAAACCCTCCCTCTGATAACAGATGAAAAATTAAAAGAAGATGTTATTGGATTTATTCGCCAAGAAACTACCCATGCTCGCGCTCATGAAAATGTACAAGATTTTTTACGGGAGAATGGCTACGACGTTCAAGATCAACTAAATCGCGCCCACTTCTTATTTAATATACTTTTAGGTGATAAGCCTTTGGGACTTCCAATACTTAGAAATAAAGCGCTTGAAGAATATTGGTTATTATTCCGTGTTGGTATTATCGCTGCGATTGAACATTTCACTGGAACTATTGGTCATTGGACACTAGAAAGTAAGTCTTGGGATTCAGCAGACCCAGCTATGGCTGATTTGTTTCGTTGGCATCTAGCTGAAGAAGTAGAACATCGTTGTGTAGCCTATGATTTATTTGAGCATCTTGTAAAAAATAAATTTGGCTTCTATCTATCTCGTCAAGCGATCATGATGGTGATCTTTCCTCTGTTCATTTATCTACTTGCTGATTTTGCCCGTGGTTTAGCAACTCAAGATTTAGAGTATGAGAAAATGCAAAAGATCGTTCGCCAAAGTTTCTTTAATTTCATTCGCGAGTTTGAAAAAACTGCAACTCAGACAGACCATCTTCCTACAATTAAATATTTGTGGAAAGCAACGCTACGCTGGGTTTCGCCAAAGTTTAATCCTGTCGATGAAGGCAATACGGAACAAGCATTGGCATATATGGCTCAATCTCCTGCCGTCAAGTTCTTTGAGCAACAAGACCATCGCTCAAAAGTCAGTTAAGATTTAAGTTTAGATCAAAACAAAAAAGATAATTTAAAGTAGACTTTAAATTATCTTTCCTCACTTGCAATGGTAAATTTAGTTTCACTTAATTACGGGCTATAATTTTATCAATTTTTACCATTGGTTATCATTTTTACCTTTTGTGATTTTCTATACATTTTTTCTGATATGCTACAGGTTGAAGTTAAGTTAGTACTTTGGGCCAAGGGGAAAGTTTAGATGTTGCAATGGTTTGAGAAATTAGTTGATCCTTATCCAACAAAAGACTTAAACAAACCATTACCAACCACTTTTTTTGCTTTTGTTTGGCAAGCCACTGAGGGCGTTCGACCTTTTTTATTTATACTGATTTTATGTGCTGCAGCTGCTGCTTGTTTTGAAGCTTTATTTTTTTCATATATCGGAAAACTAGTTGATTGGCTCAGTAAAAGTCAACCTGATACCTTTATAGCAACGAATCAACAGAATCTGACTATCCTTATTAGCATTTTATTTGCGAATATATTTTTTGTAAGTATTCAATCAATTATTAAACATCAGGTGTTATTTAGTAATTTCCCAATGCGTATGCGTTGGCGCTTTCACAATTTACTCTTACAACAAAGTTTAGATTTCTTCCATACGGATTTTGCAGGTCGACTCTCTGCCAAAGTTATGCAAACAGCTTTAGCTGTGCGTGAATTTTGGATGATTTTAGGCGACATGTTGGTCTATGTACTTATCTATTTCATTACGATTAGTCTTGTACTTGGCTCAATTTCGCCTGTACTTATTGTTCCATTACTTTTATGGTTGGCATTGTTTATCGGTATCGCGAGCTACTTTATTCCTCGACTAGGTCGCGTCTCTCAAGAGCAAGCCGATGCACGAGCTGTGATGACAGGACGTGTTACTGATGCATACACCAATATTCAAACAGTGAAATTATTTGCACATGCTGGTCGTGAAAGCCAATATGCAAAAGAATCCATGAAAGAATTCATGGTGACTGTTTATAAGCAAATGCGATTGGCTGTCAAATATCAAATCTGTATTCGTCTTCTTAGCGCATTTCTCTTTATTAGTGTTATTGGTACATCAGTTTGGCTTTGGACTGAAGGTCAAGCTGCACTAGGCGTAATCGCGGCCACAACCGCAATGGTACTTAAACTTGATAGCTTAGCTGAGTTTATCATGTGGCATGTCACCATGCTTTTTGAGAATGTAGGTACGATTCAAGATGGTATGAAAACCTTAGGTAAGCCAATCGAGATTCAAGACAAACCTGATGCCACTGAACTCAAAGTCCCTCATGGTGAAATTAGTTTTGAAAATGTCAGTTTTGCTTATAACGACAAAAACGTTATTGATCACTTTAATCTAACCATCAAACCTGGTGAGAAAATTGGCATTGTAGGTCGATCAGGAGCAGGAAAATCAACGTTAATCCAACTGCTTCTACATTTTTATTCGATTCATCAGGGTCGTATTCTTATCGATGGTCAAGATATCCATCAAGTGACTCAAGATAGTCTCCGTGCAAATATCGCACTGGTCACCCAAGACACCTCTCTACTACATCGCACTGTTGCGGAAAATATTAAATATGGTCGACCAAACGCTACCCTTGATGAAGTATATCAAGCAGTTAAAAAAGCAAAGGCTGATGAGTTTATTCCTCAACTAAGTGATCAAAAAGGTCGTGTAGGCTTCGATGCATATGTGGGTGAACGTGGTGTCAAACTATCAGGTGGACAACGCCAACGTATTGCAATATCGAGAGTTTTCCTCAAAGATGCCCCTATTTTGATACTTGATGAAGCAACCAGCGCGTTAGATTCTGAAGTTGAAGCCGCAATTCAAAGCAGTTTAAATGACTTGATGGTAGGCAAAACGGTTATTGCAATTGCACACCGATTATCTACTATTGCACAAATGGATCGTCTCATTGTTCTTGATCAAGGCAAAATTGTCGAGCAAGGCACACATGAGCAACTCATTGCAAATGATGGCTTGTATGCCCAACTATGGAAACGTCAAACAGGCGGTTTTCTTGTTGAGCAACGAGTAACTCAGCAGGATAAAGAATAATGTTGTATTTAGAAGATTTGAAAATTGGAGATCGTTTCATCAGTCGTGAGTATGAAATGACACTTGAAGAAGTTAAACAGTTTGCAAGTCAATACGACCCTCAACCCTTTCATCTCAATGAACAAGCAGCAGCTCAACATCCAATTTTTCAAGGCTTAGCTGCAAGTGGTTGGCATACATCAGCCGTAACGATGCGTCTTTGGACTGAGTGTTTCCCTATTGCAGGCGGTTTACTGGGTTCAGAGTCAAGTTTACGTTGGCCAAGGCCAACACGGGTTGGCGATAAAATCCATGTGGAAGTTGAAATTACTGCAATTGTGCCATCAAAAACTAAAAATGATCGTGGTATCGTCAGCTACGTAACACAGGCTTTGAACCAACACGGTGATGTGTTATTAATATCTAATACCAAAATTATGGTTTTTAGAAAACCTTCTTGATTTTTGAACATTTGGTGACTCTCTTGTCCAACAATTTTTATGATTCAATCTTTTATTTCATGCAAATATGTTCGAGACCTAGATGTTTAAAAGATATGGGCAAAAATTGATGAGCGCCACGGAAAGCACATGAAAACAACCTCAACTCGTCAAGATCAAGGAATACCAGGCGTTTACGGCTTATTGCTATTAGATGTCATTTCACGTTGGGGATACAACGATGAAACTTTATTTGCTCCATTTCATTTGACTAGCGAACTTCTAGCAGATCCTAACTATAGAATTCCAACACCTGTAGCAAACGAATTAGTAAAACATGCATTACGCCTGACAGGTGAAAGTACACTTGGCTTTCACTTAGGCACACAGATGCGTATTTCAATTCACGGTTTTATTGGCTATGCCATTATGACCGCACATGAAATTACTGATGCGATAGCCCTTGCGAGTCGTTTCATCCAATTACGCTTACCTTTTTTACAACTTTATTTCTCGACTTTTGGTCCCAAAGCCACCCTACAACTGCAATGTGATATTGATGTAGAGCCACTCAGAACGGAGATTATTCTAGGGCTGACGATTGGCATCATGACCATGGCAAAGGCATTAACTGGTATTGAAGATCTTCAAAGTGAAGTGGATCTAGATTTTCCAGAACCCGAAGGTTTTGATAAATATAAAGACAAGTTGAATAGTACGATCCGTTTTAACCAGCCACATTTAATATCGAGTTTTGATAAAAAATATCTTGGTTTAAAAATGGTGAATGCTGATCCAATCGCAAGCCAAATCGCAATTAACCAATGTGAATCTGAATTATCAGCATTGGGTGAGCGTCGTCGTCTAGCGATGCGTGTTCGTGATATTTTAACCAATTCTGAGCAACACTATTTAAGTATTGAGAGTGTTGCAGAACGCCTTCATATGTCTGACCGTACCCTCAAACGACAATTAGCTGCTGAAGGAACATCTTTTTCAACACTAGTCGATGAAGTTCGATATCGTCATGCAACTTCACTACTCTCCCGAACAGATTATAGTTTGGAACAAATTGCAGATGAATTAGGTTATTCTGATGTCGCCAACTTCAGTCGTGCATTCAAACGTTGGAGTGGTCGTAGTCCGAGTAACTGGCGTAAAGACCCATATTTGTAATATTTTCAGTGCATCATTTATTGATGCTTTTGTTTTTATTGAAAAACCTGTATAAAGCCAAACAAAAATGATGAGACAGATTTTTAAGGAGTTGTCATGAATCATCCAGAAGATTTGAAATATGCGCGCACGCATGAATGGGTAAGAATCGAGGGTGACCTTGTTGTTACAGGTATTACTGATCACGCTCAAGATGAGTTAGGTGATTTAGTATATGTAGAAACTCCAGAAGTTGGCAGCCAAGTTACGGCTACTGAACAAGCTGGAATTGTTGAATCTGTAAAAACAGCTTCTGACATCCATGCTCCTATTTCAGGAACTGTGGTTGAAGTAAATACTGCACTTGAAGATGATCCTGACTTTGTCAATGAAGAGCCATATGGAAAAGGTTGGATTTACAAAATCAAACCAGACAATATGGCTGATGTTGAAAAATTACTTTCAAATACAGAGTATGAATCAGGTTTGTAATTTTCGATTCTATTTAAAAAAACCCAGTGTTTGATCACTGGGTTTTTTATTAGATAGTTATAAAAAGTTTGATGAGGTTAAGCCCATTTACTAAAGCTAACAACTGGTGAACAAGTATTGTTCTAAAACAACTATAAATAGCTAAGCTATCGCAAGCAAAACCATGATGTTTAGCATCTAAAACTTTATAAAAACTTATGCATAAGCATTTTGATTATCTTAAAAACTCAGAATATTAGTCATAAACCTTAATTTTCAGTTCAAAATATAAGCATTTTGAGATAATAAACTACGAAACTTGGACTCAAATTAGCCACTAAAGCCGATGCTTCTCGTATATTTTTTTAATTTTAAAAGTAAATGTTTCAGATTTGTAACAGATATGAATATTTTGAATATTTTTCACCCAAATAAAATACATTTGTTATGATAAAAAAGTCTAATTTATTTAATAAAGAAATTAAGATTCATACACTTAATTTAAATTACACAAACAATACAATTTAGATACATAATTATAACAGTTTTTTAAAAATCATTCGTGATTGAATCTGTGACCTTATCAGTCTTATTAGAATAGTAAATCATTTTTGGCTATTCAGATGTGATTGCAAAATTATGGATATGTAAGGACAGGCATCCATTATGAATTTTTCTAATCCCACCGTTGTTGTGTTCGTGGTATATATTCTTGCCATGCTCGGTATAGGTTTATACGCCTATTTCTCCACCAAAAACCTAGATGATTATATTCTCGGAGGACGTAGTCTAGGTAGTTTTGTCACCGCTTTATCTGCTGGTGCATCGGATATGAGTGGTTGGTTACTCATGGGTTTACCTGGTGCCATTTACTTGACTGGATTATCAGAATCATGGATTGCGATCGGGCTAATCATCGGTGCATGGCTTAATTGGTATTTGGTTGCTGGACGTCTACGCGTTCATACCGAAGTACAGAATAATGCACTGACATTACCAGATTATTTCACTGGTCGTTTTGATGATCAGAAGAAAATTTTGCGTGTCACATCTGCGTTGATCATTCTGGTTTTCTTTGCAATTTACTGTGCTTCAGGCATGGTTGCTGGTGCTCGATTGTTTGAAACACTATTCCATATGCCTTATGAAACTGCCTTATGGTTAGGTGCTTTTGCAACAATTGGCTATGTGTGTGTTGGTGGCTTCTTAGCAATCAGCTGGACGGATACTTTCCAAGCAGGTTTAATGATCTTCGCTTTATTGCTTCTTCCAATTGTGACATACATGTCATTAGGAATTGGCGCAGAAGAATTTACTGCTTTGGTAGAAACTGCTCGCCCACATGCTTACGACTTTGTCTCGAATCTAAGTTTTGTTGCGATCCTCTCAGCAGCAGCATGGGGCTTAGGCTATTTTGGTCAACCTCACATTCTTGTACGCTTCATGGCAGCTGACTCAGTAAAATCTATTCCAGCAGCTCGTCGCATCGGCATGACTTGGATGATTCTATGTTTAGCTGGTGCTGTTGGTTCAGGTTTCGTTGGTATCGCTTACTTCCAGCAACACCCAGAACTTGCTGCCGCGGTAGCAGGTAACCATGAAACAGTATTCATGGAACTCACAAAAATCTTATTCAACCCTTGGGTTGTAGGTGTCATCTTAGCTGCAATTCTATCTGCAATTATGAGTACGCTAAGTTGTCAGTTACTGGTATGTTCAAGTGCTTTGACTGAAGATTTATACAAAGGCTTTATCCGTAAAAATGCGTCTCAAAAAGAACTCGTTTGGATTGGTCGTGCAATGGTACTTGCAGTTGCATTACTTGCGCTGGTGTTAGCTCAAAACCCTGACAGTAAAGTTTTAGGTTTGGTTGCTTATGCTTGGGCTGGTTTCGGTGCAGCATTCGGTCCTTTGATTATTCTTTCATTGTTCTGGAAGCGTATGACATTGAACGGTGCACTTGTGGGTATGGTTGTCGGTGCAGTTACCGTGATTGTTTGGAAAAACTTCTTTGGTGAAACAGGCATCTACGAGATTATTCCAGGTTTCGCATTCGCATTTGTCAGCATCGTGGTTGTAAGTTTGCTTGGTAAAGCACCAAATGCAAATGTTACTAGCCGCTTTGAACAAGCTGAAGAAATCTATGCTAGAGACATGAAATAATTCTTCAAAAATTTAAGGGGCTTTAAAGCCCCTTTTTTTGATTCAAAATTTTGTCCTCGATTTGATTTTTATCTTCGAGCTATCCTTCACAACCTGCATCACGGGATAACTCCGTGTTTCTTTGACACCAGGTAACTGCCACAAAATCTGCCCTGCAATGCGACGAAACTCCTCCATCCCGGCACTGCGCAATTTGATTAGAAAATCAAAGCCTCCACTCACCATATGGCATTCCACGATTTCAGGGTATTGCGTTACTGCATCAATAAAATCATCAAGTACGTTTGGAGTCGTTTTATCCAACAGTACCTCAACAAACACTAAAAAATTCGCATTAAGCTTCGCTGGATTAAGCTTTGCTTCATAGCCTAGAATAAATTCATCCTTTGTAAGCTTCTGCACACGAGCCATGACGGCTGTAGGAGATAGGTTCACTAATTCAGCTAATTTGCTGTTAGAAATTCTTCCATCTGTTTGAAGAATATCCAGAATTTTTAGATCTGTTCGATCTAATGTAGAAATAGGGCCATTCAACTGAATTTTCCTCTAAAAAATGGACTAAATATAGTGAGTTACTCGGGTTTTATTCTGTAATCATAAATTATCTAAACCTCTCTACTCAATATGTTCTAGAGATTGTTATTGGAATTTAGTATGAATACTTTGGATACTCCCGCACAAATGGACACAGCTCACAACGATGGTGGTTATATCACCGAATTTAAAGAAAAAAGTGAGTTTGAGCAACGCATTAATACAGCTTGGCGACGTGCTGAACCTAAAGCTGTCACTGAACTTGCTGAAGCTGCAAATATCTCTCCAGATCTCGATCAAAAAATTTATGAACTTGCATTTGATCTAGCGAATAATCTACGTGAACGCAAAAGTTCTGCTGGTAAAGCAGGTATCGTGCAAGGTTTACTTCAGGAGTTCTCACTTTCTTCTCAAGAAGGTGTGGCACTCATGTGTTTAGCAGAAGCATTGCTTCGTATTCCAGATACTGCGACACGTGATCTTTTGATTCGTGACAAAATCAACCAAGGCAACTGGAAAGAGCACGTAGGTCAAAGTAGCCTCATGTTCGTAAACGCTGCTGCTTGGGGTTTGATGTTAACTGGAAAGTTAATGGAAACTCCAAAACAAACAAGTTTATCGAGTGTATTAACGGGCTTATTGGCACGTAGTGGTCGCGGTATTATTCGTAAAGCGGTTGACGTCGCTATGCGTATGATGGGTGAACAGTTTGTTACTGGTGAAACTATTGAAGAAGCACTTGAACATGCTAAGCCACTTGAACATAAAGGTTTCCGTTACTCTTATGACATGTTAGGTGAAGCTGCACTCACAGATCACGATGCTGAACGCTATTACAACGACTATACCCAAGCGATTCATGCGATTGGTAAAGCATCTAATGGTCGTGGCGTATATGATGGTCCTGGTATTTCTATCAAGCTTTCAGCATTGCATCCTCGTTACCAACGCTCGCAAATCAGTCGTGTTCATCATGAACTTTATAACAAAGTTTTCGAACTCGCATGTTTAGCTAAGCATTATGATATTGGTTTAAACATCGATGCTGAAGAATCGGAACGTTTAGAAATTTCTTTGGAAATGTTAGAGCGTCTATGCTTCGAACCTAAACTTGCAAACTGGAAAGGCATTGGCTTTGTTATCCAAGCCTACCAAAAACGTTGTTTCTTCGTTGTCGATTACATCATTGATCTCGCAAAACGCAGCAACAAACGTCTTATGATTCGTCTAGTGAAAGGTGCGTATTGGGATAGCGAAATCAAAAAAGCTCAAATTGAAGGTATGACTGACTACCCTGTGTTCACACGTAAAGTACATACAGATTTGTCATACATTGCTTGTGCGAAGAAACTTCTAGCTGCACCTGATCAAGTGTATCCGCAATTTGCAACACACAATGCACAGTCACTTGCAACCATCTACAATCTAGCTGATCCAAGCAAATACTATCCTGGTCAATATGAATTCCAATGCTTGCATGGCATGGGTGAACCACTGTATGAACAAGTTGTGGGTTCAAAAGAAGACGGTAAACTTGGTATTCCATGTCGCGTGTATGCGCCAGTTGGTAATCATGAAACTCTATTGGCTTACTTAGTTCGTCGTTTACTTGAAAATGGTGCAAACACTTCATTTGTAAACCGCATTGCAGACAAAACATTAAAAGTAGATGATTTAATTCAATCACCTATCAAAGATATTCAAACTGCTGCAAAAGAAGAAGGTCAGCTTGGTTTAAAACATCCTGCGATTCCACTTCCGCATGATTTATATCCGTTGCGTCCAAACTCAAATGGTTTCGATTTAAACAACGATACACCGCTTGCAGACTTAGATGCTACAGCCCAAAAACTTCGTAATCACGTCTGGAAAAGTGCGCCATTACTTGGATTTGAATCAACAGTCCATGATCAAAGTAATGCTCTTGCAATTACAAACCCTGCACAAAATAGTGAAATCGTAGGCTATGTAAACGAGGCAACTAGCGCTGATGTACAAATTGCACTAGAAGCAGCTGTACAAGCAGAGCAAAGTTGGGCTGCGACAAACAAAACTGAACGAGCAGCTTGCTTAAAACGCGCTGCGGATTTGATGGAAGCTCGCATCAAAGAATTGATGGTATTACTTTGCCGTGAAAGTGGTAAAACCTATGCCAATGCGATTGCAGAAGTGCGTGAAGCAGTAGACTTCTTACGTTACTACGCAACTCAAATTGAAAACTTACCTGCAAATGCACAAGTGAAGCCATTAGGTACAGTTTTATGTATCAGCCCATGGAACTTCCCTCTTGCGATTTTCTCGGGTCAGATTGCAGCTGCGTTAGTAAGCGGCAACTGTGTGATTGCAAAACCAGCTGAGCAAACTCCATTGATTGCAGCTCAAGCAGTTCAAATGCTTTGGGAAGCTGGTGTACCACGTGGTGCGGTTCAACTTTTACCTGGTCGCGGTGAAACAGTTGGCGCGCAATTGAGCCAAGATGATCGTATCCAAGGCATCATGTTTACAGGTTCTACAGAAGTTGCAAAAATCTTGCAAAAAACTGTGGCAAAACGCTTATCTCCGAATGGTCAACCAATTCCGTTAATCGCGGAAACAGGTGGTCAAAATGCCATGATCGTTGATTCATCTGCATTAACCGAACAAGTCGTATTGGATGTGGTAAGTTCTGCATTTGATAGTGCAGGTCAACGTTGTTCTGCTCTTCGTATCTTATGTGTTCAAGAAGATAGTGCTGCAACAGTTGTGAAAATGTTGAAAGGTGCAATGAAACAGTTGATCGTAGGTAATCCTGCTATCTTAAAAACTGATATTGGACCAGTAATTGATACTGAAGCAAAACAAACCATTGATAATCACATTCAAAAGATGAAATCAAAGGGCTACCCTGTTCATCAATTGATGTTTAACGATGCTGTAAGCCAACAAGCACTTGCTCAAGGCACATTTGTTCCACCAACTGCGATCGAATTACCAAACCTTGATGATTTAGAGCGTGAAGTATTTGGTCCTGTATTGCATATCATCACATATAAGTATGGTGAACTTGAGCAATTGATCGATCGCATCAATGCAAAAGGTTACGGCTTAACGATGGGTCTACACACACGTATTGATGAAACGATTAATACTGTCATTCAACGCGCAGAAGTAGGCAACTTATATATCAACCGTAATATCGTTGGTGCAGTTGTTGGCGTGCAACCATTTGGTGGTGAAGGCTTATCTGGTACAGGTCCTAAAGCAGGCGGTCCATTATATATGTATCGTTTGATGGAACATTGTTCTGAAAAAGTCTTAGCAACACCATTTGCTGTTAAATCAGAAGTTTCAACATTTGAAGCAGTTTCAAATGTTGCTTACCAAAACTTATTAAATTGGGCTAAGCAAAATATGCCTCAAGCAATTCCAACGATTCCTGCATTTGGCGTTGGTAAATTCTATGAGTTGCAAGGTCCTACTGGTGAAAGTAACCAATACATTATCTTACCTCGTCATCGTGTGCTTTCTATCGCAAATGATGAAGTGAGCCAGTTACAGCAGTTACTAGCGATTTTCGCAGTAAGCAGTACTGCTGCTGTTACTAAAGATAATGCTTTCTTGGCTAAGCATCAGAAATCTTTACCCAAAGATGTGTTAGCAGCAATTAAAGTGATTTCAGACATCGAAAAAGATGCTTTTGATGCTGTTTTACATCATGGTTCAGTTGAACAATTAACTGAACTGCAAACGAAAATTGCGAACCGTTCTGGAGCAATCGTGAGCATTACTCATCTCAAGACAGATGAGCAGATTCCTCTAGAACGTCTAGTCATTGAGCGAGCTATTAGTGTAAATACCGCTGCTGCCGGCGGTAATGCGAGTTTAATGACTTTATCTGAAGACTAATTTAAGTCTCTTGCGGAACTTCAGTCGTTCCTCATCCCAGCCCGAACCATGTTCTACATGGTTCGGGTTTTTATTTTCTACTTTTAAGACAAATGGTTTTTACAAAAATTTCCACACCATCATGTAATGAAACCAATTCGTTTAAATCAGGGATAATCATAATTTCCCTGCACCTTTTACTGCTTTTTTTGATACCATTCCCCTTTAGTTTTTACCTACAGTTTTCTTTTTTATGACCGTATCTTACCAACAGCAACTTCAAGAGAAAGTTGAACGAATCACCGCACAATTTGCACCGTTCAATCCCCCTGCTTTAGAAGTATTTCAATCACCTGAGCAACATTTTCGTATGCGTGCAGAATTCCGTATTTGGCACACTGAAGATGATTTGTTTTATGCCATGTTTGAACGTGCTGAAGATGGTAAGCAAAAAGCTGTTATTCGTATCGATGATTTCCCGATTGCTGATAGCAGTATCAATAATTTAATGCCACTACTACTAGAAGAATTAAAAGCAACTCCGATTCTTTCGCAACGTATTTTTGAAGCAGATTTCCTATCCACTTTAAGTGGCGAAATGTTGGTAACGCTGATTTACCATCGCCGTTTGGATGCAGAATGGGAAAGTGCAGCAAAAGCACTTGCTGATAAATTAAATATTAAAATTATGGGACGTAGCCGCGGTCAAAAGGTCATTATTGGAGATGATTACGTTGTTGAGCAACTTAATGTTCATGGACGTACTTTCAAATACAAACAAATTGAAAGCAGCTTTACCCAGCCTAATGCTCAAGTCTGCCAACATATGCTTGAATGGGCTTGTGATGCTGCGGAAGGTGCTCAAAAAGATTTACTAGAACTGTATTGCGGTAATGGTAACTTTACTCTACCACTGTCTCTGAAATTTAAACGCGTTCTTGCAACTGAACTTGCTAAATCATCAGTTCATGCAGCGCAATGGAATATTGAGCAGAATCAAATTGATAATATTCAAGTAGCACGTTTATCAGCTGAAGAATTTACCCAAGCCTATCAAGGTGAACGTACATTTAGACGTTTATTAGAAGCTGAAATTGATATTCAAAGCTATGACTTTGACACTGTATTTGTTGATCCACCACGCGCAGGCATTGATGACGAAACGCTCAAGCTGTTACAAGGTTTTGAACGTATTATCTACATATCTTGCAACCCAGACACGCTACACGATAACTTAAAAATATTGACACAAACACACCGCATTCAGAAGTTTGCTATGTTTGATCAATTCCCTTTTACGCATCATGTTGAGTCTGGTGTATTACTTGAAAAAATTTAAACAAACTATTTCAATGTAAGCATTTTTAATAGAGAGTTTTTATAACTCTCTATTTTTTATTTGAGTTTTTTATAAAAAAACTTTGAAATATCAACGGTCAAGTCATTAAGTTGTCATAATTTCGTTAATAACATTAAAAATCATCGAAAAAATTGAAGTTCAACTGCTGCTTTTATCACTTATGCTGACTTGTATTTTATTTTAAAGTGACTATATTTCGATCTATGTTAGGTTGTATATGAAGGCTCTATGAGTTTTTGGCAAAAATTGTTGAATGCTGATCAACAATATAACGAACACAAGAATCAAACCTCTTGTGTTGAAAATGATTGCTCTTGCAAATCAAATGAACAACTTCTTGAGGCTTTAGTAAAAGCTACAGATGAAGATGTGATTAAAGGCATCAAAAAAGTCCTGATTTCTCGTGGTTATAGTCGTAAAGAATTACTTGCGATGATCAACCCACCAATCCAATAAAAATAATACCCTAATCTTTTCTGAACGAGAGGATTAGGGTTCTATAACTTACAATTCATTTGATGTGTTAATCCAACGATTGGTCCTAAATTATATTTTCTATCATTACGTTGAATGTCTTTTAAATACAAGCTAGAAATCGATCCATCTAAATACAAAGCTTCATCTACTCTCAACTGATGTTTAAAGAACTTTGCAAACTGATAAAAATTTATACGCTGTTCTGAAATCACGAAATATAAATGATCATCCCGTACCCCAACACCATTACGAATTTTTAAAGAATTTGAATCCTTTATAAATTGAGAATTTATTAGTCCTTTATGCACCAACATTGGTCCTGATTGTGTCGCGAAATTTGCTGTAAAGTTTGCTCTCTTATAGTCTGCTGTTGAATGAATGACAGCACCATGATCATTCCACGCTACTACACCATTTGGTTGCATAAAAAAATTACCAAAACCAGTTGATTCATTTAATTCAGAAAGCTTTTTCTTTTTTTCTATATACAACCCCACAGGCTCAAAGTTGGGATGATACATCCCAGCATTCATCGCAAAACGTAATTCTTTACATGCAGCTAAGTCGCTTTGAATATTCGAAAACTTTTGATAGAAATCACCTGTTCGAGGATTTTTTAAAAATAATTGCAAATCCTTTAAGTCGTCGACCTTTATCACTTCAAATTGAACATCCTCGAATTTTATACTCTGATATTCAAATGCAAAAACTGTGGTAGCTTGAAATACCATACATGATAGTAATAGACATCGATTCAACAACAATTTCAAATTCCTCACCATCACAAAAGTACCTACGCTAGAATATAACCTCGATTTAGATGACAGATACAAACTCAACACATATTCACATAATTGATTGATGAATTATGCTCGATAGATTCATCTTTTTTCACTAAAATAGCTAGGTAAAATGCAATATTCTTGAATAGGCATGCAGCAAAAACATCAACGTTTTTATCTTGGCGCTCATCTCATCGTCAAACACTTTGGTTATAGCCATCATGGCATCTATGCAGGTCGTGGAAGAGTTATTCACTACTCAGGCTTTGCACATATTTTCAAAAAACATCCTATTGAAATAACAACACTAGAACGTTTTGCTCGTGATAAGCCTATTCATATTCGTTATTATGAATCACCGAAATATAAAGCTAAGGCAGTTGTACGTCGCATGCGATCACGTATGCATGAAAATCACTACCATTTGATTATCAATAATTGTGAACACCTTTGCACATGGGCGATTACAGGTATTGAATCCAGTACGCAAGTTGAAAGGATGCAACGGCGTATTGCTACGATTGGTTATGTTAGCTCTTTAATGAGTTATATGAATAGCCTGATGCTTACAATTGCTACAGCCTGCTTTGCGATCGTTTTATACATAAAAATCATGATTCGCCGTCAAGCGAAAAAATCTCTTCCCGCATACTTACTTTTAAAAGAAAAGCATGCAAAAAAGTAATATAGATTTTCAATAAGTTACTAATCTAAAAGTAACTCTTCGCAATCCAATCTACTGTTGTCTTTGCCAAATTGCATACAAATCTGAGCAGTGATTCGATTTTAATTGAGTAAACTCTAAACCCTCTTGAAATTGAGGTTCAACTCTCAATAATTCGGCAATTTTCGCAGTTGATAAACCAAATGGTTCAGCATCTGTATTGGAAAATGCAAAAAATACTTTTGAAATTCCAGCCATTCTTATTGCAGCTAGACACATTGGACAAGGTTGCCCACTTGCATAAACCGTACAATCTTCTAAATTTGGAGTAGATAATAAACGACCTGCTTCTCGTAATGCGAGCAGTTCAGCATGTGCTGTCGGATCATTCGTCAACTTAATCTGATTTACACCTGTTGAAATGATCTCATTATTTTTTACAACCAAAGCAGCAAATGGTCGACCGCCTCGTTTTACATTTTCTAGTGCTAAATCGACGGCCTGCTGTATGAATTTCTGATTATCCATCCTATCCTACCTTGAAAAGAATATTTGTGCTGTGCATTCAAATATTGGAAATACATCGATACTTGCATCTTAAGTTAATCATAAAAATAAGGCTATACACCTTAACTCTCGCACCCAAAACACAGTATATTTCACATAATATTTTACTTTTTATATCACAAGCTATATATTGATTAGCAAATTTCATATCCAATCTACATCGAGGATTTTATGTTGGAGATAGCAGTAATCTGATAACCATATTTCAATGAAAATTTGAAATGGGTTATCAACGCGAATTTTCAGGCTTCATGCCTATCTTTGCTTTTGATTACTTAATATCTGGATTCCAACATGAACCTATCCAAGTCTGAACAAAGGACTTTACACGTCTTAGCAAAAGGCGGAAAAATCGTAAAACTCAAAAATGAATCAGGACAAATCATTGCTGTAGAATGTTATAGCCGTGAAGGTTTTGTATTATCTGATTGCACACTCGATGTTTTTCGAAAACTTAAAAAGAAAAGATTGATCAAATCACAGGAAGGTCAACCCTATCAAATCAATTTGAATGGGCTTAGAAACGTACGACCTCAACTCGATAATCAATAAACATCCTTAATCATCATCTGATGAAGCAATAACATGATTTTGCTTCATCAGTGATTTAAAAAAATACTAGGTAACTAAAATGAACATTCGAATCCGTAATGAACAGAACACTGACATCCAAGCCATTTTTGATTTAACACAATCAGCATTCTCACAAGTCGAATATTCAAGCCACACCGAACAATTCATTGTAAATGCGCTGAGAGAAAACAATCAGTTAACCCTTTCTTTAATCGCTGAAATTAACAATCAAGTTGTTGGGCATATTGCCTTTTCACCCGTCTCTATTTCAGATGGTGCGACAGATTGGTATGGTTTAGGTCCTATTTCAGTTCTACCAGAATATCAAGCAAATGGTATAGGCTCTCAACTTATCAAAGAAGGTTTGAATAAGATCAAGGCACTAAATGCAAAAGGATGCGTATTACTCGGTGATCCTAATTATTATGGTAAATTTGGCTTTAAGGCTGATGCTAGATTGATCCTAGAAGATGTTCCAGCAGACTATTTTCAAATTCTTGCTTTTACCGACCACATACCAAGTGGTTATGTCACTTATTCAGAAGCATTTAATGCTACCACATAGTCATTTTCTCTAGATAATGAGCAAATAAAAAAGCTCACGGCTATTGAGCGTGAGCTTTTTTGAAGTTTGAGTACTTCGGTATTACTTAGCAGCAGTTGCTTCAGTTGTAATATTTACAGTGATCTTATCCCCTACATTCGGAACATAGTTTCCGATACCAAATGCAGAACGATCAAATGAAGTCGTTGCATTAAATCCAATTGCAGGTACTTTTGCCATTGGATGCTCACCTTGTTTATTCAGCACAGCATCTAAAACCACAGGCTTTGTCACACCTTTAACGGTTAAGTCACCCGTAATTTTGAAATGTTTCTTGTCTTTAGTTTCTACTTTAGTACTTTTAAAAGTGATATTCGGATATTTAGCTGCGTTAAACCAAGCTTCTTCTTGGAACTCTTTATCCAAAGCAGGAACATTTGTATTCACACTGCTGATTGGAATAATCACATCTACAGAAGAGTTTGATGGTTTAGCATTATCAACTTTAATCACGCCTTGAATATCAGTGAAATTCGCGCTCGGAGTTGAAAAACCAAAGTGATTCCAGCTAAATACTGTTGCTGTATGTGTTGGATCAATTTTATAGTCTACTGGCGCAGCTAAAGTTACAGAACTTGCGATGGCAACCGCTAAACCTAAGCTTAATGTTTTAAATTGCATTTTTCGTATCCTTGTTTGATATAGTGATTAGTGTATACATCAAGTATTTTTATTCATTATTCTTTATAAAACGATATGTTTCATCAGTGCAACAATAAAAGGGTTACAGCGCGTATTAAACTCAATATGATTATACAGATTCGATACTAGACAATTGGATAGTTCATTCGTATTCTCGATTGATCTATGATTTTTTTTATTTTAAAAGATTCACAACAAGGTAAATCATGACTTATTCTACCCAAGCACTCAGCACATCAACTCCCTATCGCGTTACACTGACGAACACTTCTGGGCACACTTGGTATTCTGATGAACCTGCAGATAAAGGCGGTCAAGATACTGCACCAAATCCAATACAATTATTATCTGCTCTGGGCGCGTGTACGACGATCACCTTAGAAATGTACGCCAATCACAAAGGAATTAAACTTGAACACGTTCAAGTAGATCTTTCATTGAATCCAAATGGTCAACCAGAGTCTGGTCAAAATAACATTGAGCGTAAGATCATGCTTAAAGGTGAATTTACCGAAGATCAGCACAAACGTCTGTTAAAGGTAGCAGAAAGCTGCCCTGTTCATAAATTTTTGACGTCGAATATTTCAATTCAAACTGAACTTAGCATTTAATTTCATTCACAAAAAAAGCGCCCTATTCAGGACGCTTTTTAACTCTTAATTCAATTAAGCAGTCAATTCTTTAACAGCAGCGACAACTGCTTCCGTCGTGATACCAAAGAATTGGAACAAATCTTTCGCTGGTGCAGATTCGCCATAAGTGGTCATACCAATCACTTTGCCATCTAAACCAACAAATTTCCACCAGTAATCCACATGGGCAGCTTCAACTGCTACACGTCCACGGATATGTGCTGGTAATACCTCTTCACGGTAAGCAGCATCTTGCTTCATGAATTCTTCAGCACATGGCATAGACACAACACGCACACCTTCAAGCTGCGCATATGCTTCCATCGCCAATGAAACTTCTGAACCAGTCGCAATGATGATTGCTTTCAACTCGCCTTTTTCTTCAGCAAGTACATAACCACCTTTTGCAACGTTTTGAATTTGAGCTTCATTACGTGCTTGGAATGGCAAGTTTTGACGAGAGAAGATTAATGCTGTTGGACCTTCTTTACGCTGAAGAGCAGATTTCCAAGAAACAGCCGCTTCAACCGTATCACATGGACGCCATGTATTTAAATTAGGCGTACCACGTAATGATGCAATTTGCTCAATTGGCTGATGTGTTGGACCATCTTCACCTAAACCGATTGAATCATGTGTATATACATGAATCACGCGTTGCTTCATTAATGCAGACATACGTACCGCATTACGCGCATACTCCATAAACATTAAGAATGTTGCAACGTAAGGAACAAAACCACCGTGTAAAGCTACACCGTTTGCAATTGCGGTCATACCGAATTCACGAACGCCGTAATAAACGTAGTTACCCGCAGGATTATCTTGTACGCCTTGGCAACCTTTCCAAAGTGTTAAGTTAGAACCAGCCAAGTCAGCCGAACCACCTAATAATTCAGGCAGTAATGGACCAAACGCTTGTAACGTATTTTGGCTTGCTTTACGAGTTGCAATTGTTTCAGCTTTTGCATTTGTTTCAGCGATGAATGCATCGGCTTGTGCAGCAAATTCTGCAGGTAAGTCACCGTTGATGCGACGTAACAATTCAGCTGCTTCAGTTGGATATTTTGCTTGGTATTGTGCAAACAATTCATTCCAAGCGGCTTCAGAAGTTTGACCCTTAGCTTTTGCATCCCAAGCTGCATACACATCTTCTGGAATAACAAACGCTTCTTCTTTCCAACCTAATGCTTCACGTGTTAAAGCGATTTCGTCTTTACCAAGTGGAGCGCCGTGGCAATCTTCTTTACCTTGCTTATTTGGAGAACCTAAACCAATAATCGTTTTACAGATAATGATCGTTGGTTTATTGCTTTCAGCTTTCGCTTCAACAGTTGCTTGACGAATCGCATCAGCGTCATGCCCGTCTACACGAAGCACTTGCCAGCCATAAGCTTTGAAACGTTGCTCAGTATCATCACTAAACCAACCTTCTACTTCACCATCAATTGAAATCCCGTTGTCATCGTAGTAAGCAATCAACTTACCAAGACCTAAAGTACCTGCAAGTGAACATACTTCGTGCGAAATACCTTCCATCAAGCAGCCATCACCAAGGAAACAGTACGTGAAGTGATCAACAACATCTAAACCGTCTTTGTTGAACTGAGCAGCTAACGTTTTTTCAGCTAAAGCAAAACCTACTGCATTCGCAATACCCTGACCTAATGGGCCAGTTGTTGTTTCAATACCTGGTGCATAGCCATATTCAGGATGACCAGGAGTTTTAGAGTGTAATTGGCGGAATTGTTTTAAATCTTCAATAGACAAATCATAACCAGTCAAATGCAATAATGCATATTGCAACATTGAGCCATGACCATTAGACAATACAAAACGGTCACGGTTCGCCCATTGTGGGTTTGTTGGGTTATGATTTAAAAATTCGCGCCAAACTACGTCAGCGATATCTGCCATCCCCATTGGAGCACCAGGATGCCCTGAGTTTGCTTGTTGCACAGCATCCATAGCCAAGACACGAATTGCATTTGCAATACGACGTTCATTTAAAGGGGTTGTCATAAGTCAGAATCCGATTAAATCAATAAGATGAGAGAAGATGAGAAATCATCTTTCAAAAACTGCGACTATTGTCTTAAAAAAACAAGATGGGGTAAAGTGCAATACACGATATTTCTTATATTTTGATCATTCAAATACAATTCTTTATGTAAATGTTCACCGTGTAAACAACATGTAAAATACAATCAGTCAAATATGAAAATTTACAATTCAGAAAAACTTTATTAATTAAAGCATTAATATTAGTTTTACTTATACACATATCAATAAAAACATGATGAAAATGAAATAATTTCATGCTTTTTAGTCAGCTTGTGCTAGTCCTATACGCCAAGTCGATGTAACATACTCTGTCTTTTTGAAAATAACCATGATAGGACGTTCATGCGCGAGTATGCTGTTTTTACTTCAGAATCTGTAAGCGAAGGTCATCCAGACAAAATGGCTGACCAAATTAGTGATGCTATTTTAGATGCAATCCTAAAAGAAGACCCGTATGCGCGTGTCGCTTGTGAAACATTAGTAAAAACAGGCGCTGTTGTTCTTGCTGGTGAAATTACGACTACAGCAAACGTGGACTTTGAAGCGATTGTACGTCAAACAGTTAACGGAATCGGTTACCATCATTCTGATTTAGGTTTTGATGGCTCTACATGCGCTGTCATCAATATGATTGGTAAGCAGTCTCCTGAGATTGCTCAAGGTGTAGACCGTCAAAAACCAGAAGATCAAGGTGCTGGTGACCAAGGCTTAATGTTCGGTTACGCAAGCCGTGAGACTGATGTTCTTATGCCTGCGCCTATTTCATACGCTCATCGCCTCATGGAACGTCAAGCAGAATTACGTCGTTCAGGTGCTTTACCTTGGTTACGTCCAGATGCAAAAAGCCAAGTTACATTTGCTTATGAAAATGGTATGCCAGTTCGTTTAGATGCAGTTGTATTATCAACTCAGCACGATCCTGAAATCAGCCAAGCTCAGTTAAAAGAAGCAATTATCGAAGAAATTATTAAACCAATTATTCCTGCTGAAATGTTTCATGCTGAAACCAAGTTCCACATCAATCCTACAGGTATGTTTGTGATTGGTGGTCCTGTAGGTGACTGTGGTTTAACTGGTCGTAAAATTATTGTTGATACATACGGTGGTATGGCTCGTCATGGTGGTGGTGCTTTCTCTGGTAAAGACCCATCAAAAGTAGACCGCTCTGCAGCTTATGCTGGACGTTATGTTGCGAAAAATATCGTTGCTGCAGGTCTTGCTGACAAATGTGAAATCCAAGTCAGTTATGCAATTGGTGTTGCAGAACCTACTTCTATTTCAATTAATACATTTAATACAGGCAAAGTATCAGATGAGCTTATTGTTCAGCTAGTACGTGAACATTTTGACTTACGTCCGTATGGTATTACGCGTATGTTGAATCTAATTCAACCGATGTATAAGCAAACTGCAGCATATGGTCACTTCGGTCGCGAAGGTTCTGACACTGCATTTACATGGGAAAAGACAGATAAAGTTCAGATCCTTAAGGATGCTGCTGGACTTTAAACCCACATATAAAAAAGCTTGCATCATGCGAGCTTTTTTATTCCCCAATTTTTAATTTCCCGAATTCATATTGTCTTGCTTTAGAACTTCAAAAATAGACGTATTTTGAACAGGCTGTTCTTCTTGATGATGTTGCGAATACATATGCGCAAGCTTCACAATAACAACTACAGCCAAACATGCTGCCACACAAAACATCCAAAGCCCATAAGGACTCCTAATGTGTTGCGAACCGCAATGTGGACACTCTTTATCAGTTGAAGCAACAACCTTGTCACAGCATGCACAATGATATTGATATAACATCATTTTTTCCTCCCGATTGTTATTTTTTATTTTCTTTTTACAACAATTTTTACCGTCGCACTTTTATCCTATGAGAAATAAATCAAGATTTCAATCTTGATTTATGACCGTACCAGCTCATTTAACAAAAAAAATATGTCATTTTTATGAAATCATTACAATCGAGGTAAATTCAGTAATTAGTCATTATTTTGATCTTTCACATAATTTTGCTAAAATATTGGGCTAGGATCAAAGAGTAAATATCATGACTCAATTAATTACTAAAGGTGGATTTCGCGAACGAGCAAATCGCAGTAGAAAATACAAACAATCAGAAAATCAAGTTACGACATTAGCTCCGACACAATATAAAAAAACTGCTGAAACACAAAATCTATCTGAAAATTTAGAACAAAGCACAGATACAGATACAGATACAAGCAAACAAAAATAAAAAAGCACGCTTTAGAAGAGCGTGCTTTTTTAAAAAATTACAACTTAGTTTACATCTTTAAATTCGATTTTCTTTTGATCTGGTTTCACTTCTCTCGCTTCACCATCAATAATGGTTGAATCGCGGTATTGACCACCGCCCTGTTGATTTTGCATTTCTTGCATTTGGCGCATCAAATCAGCAAAAGGATTTTGTCCAGCAGCTCCGCCGCCTCCCATACCACCCATCATTTGATCCATCATCGCTTGCTGACGTTTGGCCATTGTTTTCATCAAAGCATTACGAAAAGCTGTTTGTACAGAAGGAATCAACACCAATAAAGCAAGTACATCAGAAATTAATCCTGGAATCATTAAAAAGAAACCAGACATTGCTAATGCAAGTTTCTTAGTAACAGCAGGATCTGCACCTAATTGCCCTGTCATTTGCATCTGCTGCAATTGAGGCATGATATTAGCAGTACTATATCGAAAAAGGTTTAAACCAATAAAGAAAGCAAGCACAAACCAGAAGAAGACATACCACATACTTCCAACGAGGTCACCCACGCCAATCCATACTAAAACCTCAGCAATAGTACCTAAAACCACGATAAGAAGTAGATTCATCTCAAATCTCAAAAAATAAAAACTTGTGTCAGTTCAATTGATCATTCTTACATATTAATCAATACGAACTCAATAAATTAAGATATGGGTACAATTTCGAATTTATCAAGTTTTACGGCTTACCCTATTTTCAGAAACACTCTCATCTGAAGACATTCAAGATGAGAGCTTATAATTTTTATAAATGTTAGCCACAGCTCGCATTTAAGATTTTCTTAGAGCTTGGGTCTATCGTAACAGTAACTCGATTTTCACGATAATCCATTGTTACGGGCTGATTTGGTGCAACTGTGCGAACAATTTCTGATTGAGTTTTTTGTTTAATTTGTTGATCACTTAACCTAGACTGACCAATTAATTTTTGAGCCTCTTCCGCATCGCATTTAGGTTGATTTGCTCTAAAAAGCTCCCACTCTTCTACAACTTTACCATTCGGAAATTTACAGTATCCGACCTGACCATTCGCTTCATTTCTAATTTCTAATTGCCCACCTTGCTCTATACAATATTGGCTGGCTGGATTAGGCATACCAATTTTAGGAGGTGACACATCTTTATTTGGAGTAGATGAGCATGCTGATATTGAAAGGAATACCGTACTGATGATGAATAACTTTTTCATGAAAATAAATTCTTATGTGTAAAAAATTAAAGATATCAAAAAAATTTACAAATTATGTCGATGATTTGAAACAGAAAAATAGTTTGAATATTTGTAGGATTTTAGCTCAGCAATACAACTTATTAAAAAAAATATACTTTAGATGTATTTATGATCTATGCCATTCAAAGTTCATTCTTACCAGGCTAAAGTTTCTAAATTATCTCTACTGGATAATGATGTATTCAAGCCTAATCGCTTGATCAACCAAATAATGCGTCTTTATTTGATAAAAAAAAGGCCGAGTATTAATCCACTCATCCATCTCTAGAAGTGCAAGCGTGTAACCAGCAATAGCAGAAAAATCTTTTGTTTCTATGGCATCCATAGGCTTATCCTTTTTTATAAAGCCTATCACATAGCAAACACGGTCAGGAAGATAAAATTTTTCCTCAACAGTCACTTTCATAACGCATAAAAAAGCACCCTTAGGTGCTTTTTAATTACAAACTTGTTACTAGCAAGACAACAAAGCTAAATAACAATGTCCCTAATGATCTTTTACACTGCACGTGAACTTCATGTTCAAACCCTTGAGTGTATTGCTCTATGTTATCCATAACCGCATGCTCATCAAATGTACGCTAATCTTTAATCTGCCGAAATAATCGTCGAATTGAAATTAGCAAAAAGTCGTAGAGCATGCAATACTTTTTTAACATTGGGTTTAAACAATTAGGGTGTGTTGACACTTTTAGCTTAAAAAAATAGCGAAGTAGTAAAATCAAATCGCCAAACCTAATTTTACTATTCGCTATGCCTCGTACCATGCTGACAGATCAACACTGGCAAAAGTTGAAAACTATTTTGCGTAATTTATCTATTCATCACAACTCAAATTTACGTAATTTTATTGAAGCTATTCTCTATAGAATTAGAACAGGCTGTCCGTGGCGAGATATTCCTTCCTATTTCGGTCAATCAAACTCTATTTTCAAACGTTTTAATCGTTGGTCAAGCAGCGGTAAGTTGCTTAGATTATTCAAATTATTAGCATCATGCCCCGATATGGAGTGGATTTTTATTGATGGCTCTCACGTACGTGCTCATCAACATTCTGCCGGTATAGCGAATCAATCCATTTCTAAAAGTGTAGGAGGAAACTCCTCAAAAATACATTTGATTGTTGATTCACATGGCAATCCTATTGATTTCATGATTACCGATGGCACTACACATGACATCAAAGTTGCATCTGATTTAATAGCAACATTAGATTTAAAAGAGACAGAAGTGGTATGCGCAGATAAAGGCTATGATTCAGAACCACTGCGTGAGCAGATCAGAAAAACAGGAACAAAAGCGAATATACCAAAGAAAATAAATAGCCAATCGAACAATGATCATATGGATTGGTATTTATATAAAATCAGGCATTTAGTTGAAAATATGTTTTGTAGATTAAAACAATTTAGAGGGATAGCTACTCGATATGACAAGCTCAAAAGAAATTATCAAAGTGCTGTTGCCTTAGCCTGTATATTTTTATGGCTACCTTTATAGGTTTAATTATGAACAGTAAATGTCAACAGACCCTAATTTAGCAGAAGAAGAAATTTGATAGATTTATGGTTTTTTTACCATAAAAAAAGCCCACCAAAGTGAGCTTTTTTCTGCGGTATACTATTAGTTTTGAGCAACTACAGTAATACCAGTTGCTTGTGGGCCTTTTTTGCCTTGAGCAACAGTAAATGACACGCGTTGTCCTTCATGAAGAACTTTGAAACCATTGCTTTGGATTTCGCTAAAATGAGCAAAAACATCTTGTCCAGAATCAGCATGGATGAAACCAAAACCTTTAGTTTCGTTGAACCATTTAACTGTACCAGTCGCAGTGTTAGACATATCTTTAACCTATTTAAAAAATTCGGGATGCTTAGCAGCAAATAACTTGGAGTAATAAAACTTTGAGACTAAAATCTGATAAAACGAGAGGTTTAACTAAACTACGAAATTAAAGATTTGCTGAATCAACAGTGTTATTCTTCTAGTTAAGAACCACTATACACGAGTTTGCTTTTTACAAGCAATAAATATCTGCTTATTTATATAGATAATTTTCAATTATTATTTAAAAAATTAGATTTTTTATATTTAATTATTGAATTGTAAGGATTTTATATTCATAAAAAAGCTAAAAAAACAATTATAACTAAGAGAATAATCAAATAAAGCCCAACCTAAAAATGTAACAATATTTCTATGTTAGGCTCAAATATGACTAATTTAGTCGATACAACTGGTTTGGTGATGTATAAAAACTTCTACCATCAAGATTAAATTCAATTTCTTGACCAGATTGTAAAAGGATTTTTTTTCCTACCTCAACCCATTTAAAGCCATTAAGCGTGCTTTGCTGACGTTTGAGGGGAATAATTTGTACATTAATTTCATTGCCATTTGTGGCTGTGGCAATATGCCATTCATTGATAATTTTCAAAACTTAAATACTCATGACTGAGCTCAAGTGACAACTTGGATTTACTACAACACTAGGTAAGGAAACAGAGCATAACTAGGATTTAATAATAATTTTAGCTTTTTAGGTTTATTTCAGCTAACTCGTTACTGTTTAAGAAAACAACAACGTTTTTATAGATCACAGAGCAAAATAAATTGGATGCGGGGGTTGGATTTGAACCAACGACCTTCGGGTTATGAGCCCGACGAGCTACCAGACTGCTCCACCCCGCATCAGCGAGTTAGCTTTATACGCCCTTAGCTAATTTAATGCAAACTTTTTCTCCATAAATCTTTAAAAACTAAAATACTTGCTCATATTTAATACAAAAAAGGAAATTCTTTACGTCATTCAAATAATTCAAACAAATTTTTTAAATCACACTCCTACTAGTCAAAATCTTTTAAATCGACTCTTTAAATGACTGAAATTTTTATCCAACAAAAAATTGTACAAGGCAAAAGGCTATATGTAACAATATCAACATTCTTTTATTTTTATAGTGCTGCATGTCACTCATAATTGGTATTGATCCTGGTTCACGCTTAACAGGTTACGGGATTATCGAAAAGGATGGTAATAAGCTACGCTTTGTCGATGCGGGTACCATTCGTACAGAAACACAAGAAATGCCTGAGCGTTTAAAAAGAATTTTCGCAGGTATTGAGCGTATTGTTAAATTTCACGGTCCTACCGAAGCTGCTGTTGAACAAGTATTTATGGCTCAAAATCCTGATTCAGCTTTGAAACTCGGTCAGGCACGCGGTGCTGCGATTGCTGCCTTGGTGAATTTAGACTTACAAGTAGCTGAATACACAGCACGTCAGATTAAACAGTCTGTAGTTGGTTATGGTGCAGCCGAAAAAGAACAAGTGCAAATGATGGTGATGAAATTACTTAACCTTACTATTCAACCGCAAGCCGATGCAGCCGATGCCCTAGCTGCTGCTATTTGCCATGCCCACGCTTCGGGAAGTATGAGCAAAATGGCTGTTTTAAATGCATTAGGCGGGATGGCTCGTGGACGCAGTCGTTCGAGTAGTAGACGGCGTTAAGATTTACTGATTTACAACTTGATAAATTACCTTCCCCATTTCATGTGCTTGCAAACCTCTGATTCCTTGTTCAGCGAGTAAATCCCCTGCCTGTGCATGTAAGCTGACAATTTCATGTAATGAGACTTGCTCATGAAATTGCGCTTTTAGACTCGCAATCATGCCTGCCAGTACATCCCCCATTCCACCCGTTCCCATCCCCGCATTACCTTGAGTGCAAATCCATAATTGATCATCTAATGTCAGACTCCCTGCACCTTTAAGCACCCATTGTCCTGCATATTTTTGTTGTAGCTGATAAATCGCGGCAATTCGATCTTGTTCAATATCTGCTGCTTTACAACCCAACAAAGTTGCTGCCTCACCTGAATGTGGAGTTGCATAAACATGTGCACTTAATTGCTGCGGATATCGTGCCAAAAACCATAATCCATCAGCATCCAATACAACTTCTAAATGTGAATTTTTATTAAGTAAATCAAACCATAATTGATAGATATTTTCAGCCCATTCATCTCGTCCTAAACCCATTCCAAAACAGACTGCGTCGACTTGTGCTAATAAATGTTGAATAAGCCCTTGATCAAGCCCATTAATATCTCTCACCATAATATTAGGTGAACGCGCTAGAATTGCTTGATGATGTTTAGAATGGCAAACCACTGTAACTTTGCCTGCACCAGCATGAAAAGCAGCTTCAGCAGACATAATGACTGCCCCCCCCCATATCGGCGTGTCCACCGACGACTAGCACATGTCCATAACTTCCTTTATGACCAAAGGCTTTGCGCTTCGGTAAAGCAATTCGTTCAGGAGATAAATAAGCAAGTGGTTTTAATTCTGCATCAATTGGGATCAAGCTGACTAAATGCAGTTTTCCCACATACTCCTTGCCTTGACCTGTAAACAATCCAGCTTTGTATCCCAATAGGGTAAAAGTTTGATCTGCTTCAATTGCACAAGGTAAAGCCTGACCAGTATCAGCATGAATTCCACTAGGAATATCAACCGACACTTTGAAACCTGTTTGCAAATTATAGAGGTGAATAATATTTTGCCATTTTTGATCCAGCATTCGATTTAATCCGATCCCAAATAAAGCATCTATATGACAATCGAATATGGGTAAGTCTTGGTTTATCTCATGTTCAGACAATAAATAGTCAATTGTTTGTGTATCAACTTGTTGGCTTTGTGCGTAATGAAATGCCTGTTGTAAATCCTTAGAATGACCTAGCTCTGTAGCAAACACGGTTACTTTAAATCCCTGCTGCTTTAAAAATGCAGCTATATAATAGCCATCACCTGCATTATTGCCCTGACCACTCCAGACCGCGATATGTTTAATTTTTTTAGCTAGAAATTGTTTATTTAAGTTTTGCGCTATTGCCCAAGCTGCTTGCTGCATTAAACCTAAAGAGGAATTCCGTTGAGCAAACCATCGACGCTCCCATGCTTGTATACTTTGACTATCATAAACTTGGCTATGGTAAACTGATCGTTGCATGATTTTCTCCTTATTATTGGTTTATGGCTTCCACTTCCTCATCTCACAACACTTCTCAAAAGATTGAGATTCAGCAGCTTGATCCTCAAGAACTTAAAACATGGATAAAAGCACAAGCTTTGGAATTGGGTTTTTCTGATTGTGTCATTGCCAAACCAGATGCTCAAGATCAAATGCCGAGATTTAAAGAATATTTAAAACGCGGCTATCATGCTGACATGCACTATTTAGAGGAAAACTTGGATAAACGAGCCGACCCAACTTTGCTCGTGCCAGGCACAAAAAGTATTATCTGTGTGCGTATGAACTATCTTGTAGCATCGCCAAAGCCCCGTTATGTACCATTTGAACCAAATTCAGCCATTATCGCACGTTATGCACGTGGTCGCGATTATCACAAAGTTATGCGTGGTCGACTTAAAACTTTAGCTACTCGCATCAAAGAAAAAGTTGGAGATTTCGAATCACGTCCATTTGCTGATTCAGCACCAATTTTTGAAAAATCGCTTGCTGAAAGTGCAGGTATGGGTTGGACAGGGAAACATACTTTACTCATTCATAAAAAATCAGGTTCCTTTTTTGTTTTAGGTGAGTTATTTACTTCACTCGATCTACCTTTTGATCAACCTGCGACAGCACATTGTGGCTCATGTACAGCGTGTATTGATATCTGCCCTACACAAGCGATTGTTGAACCTTATATGTTAGATGCTCGAAAATGTATTGCATATCTAACCATTGAATATAAAGGCATAATCCCAGAAGAATACCGCGCTGGAATTGGTAATCGAATTTTTGGTTGTGATGATTGTCAGTTAATTTGCCCTTGGAATGGCTTTGCTAAAACAGCCACAATTCCTGATTTTGATCCAAGACATAGTTTAGACAATATTAGCTTACTCGATATTTGGCAGTGGGATGAAGCTACATTTTTAGCCAACACTGAAGGCAGCCCGATACGTCGCACAGGGTATCAATCATTTAAACGTAATATTGCAATCGGACTTGGAAATGCGCCATACTCGAATGAAATCGTTGCTAAGTTGCAAGAAGCAAAACCTTGGCACGATGAGATTGTAAACATACATATTGATTGGGCAATTCAACAACAATTGCGACAACCAATTGTCCATCAAATAGAAAAATGATGTTTTTTGCCCTTTGGCTTTGGCATGATTTCTGTATGATTAATCTCAATCTTTGTAATCAATCATCATGGATATAACAATGACCCTACGTAATGACTGGACTCGTGATGAAATCCAAGCCTTATATGACCAACCTTTTTTAGATTTAGTATTTGAAGCACAACGCGTTCATCGTCAACATTTCCAAGCAAATACCATTCAAGTAAGCACACTACTTTCAATCAAAACAGGTAAATGTCCTGAAGACTGTAAGTATTGCTCTCAATCTGCTCATTACGATTCTAAATTAGAAGCGGAAAAACGCATTGCTGTTGATAAAGTTATTCGTGAAGCTATTTCAGCAAAAGAATCTGGTTCTTCACGTTTTTGTATGGGTGCTGCTTGGCGTAATCCACATGAACGTGATATGCCTTATGTTCTCGAAATGGTTCGTGAAGTAAAAGCATTAGGTTTAGAAACTTGCATGACTT
Source organism: Acinetobacter junii CIP 64.5 (assembly GCF_000368765.1). GTDB lineage: Bacteria > Pseudomonadota > Gammaproteobacteria > Pseudomonadales > Moraxellaceae > Acinetobacter > Acinetobacter junii. The sequence continues at coordinate 37,002 of NZ_KB849655.1, read as the reverse complement.
TGGGGATGCTAAACCAATCTCAAGCAGAACGCTTAAAAGATGCTGGTTTAGATTACTACAACCACAACCTTGATACTTCTCGTGAATATTATTCACACATCATCAGTACACGTAGTTTTGATGACCGTTTAAATACACTTGATCACGTGCGTCAGGCTGGGATGAAAGTTTGTAGTGGTGGGATTGTTGGTCTAGGTGAAACTCGTAATGACCGTATTGGTTTATTACATGAGCTTTCTACTATGCCCGTTCACCCTGAATCCGTACCAATTAACATGCTTGTTCCAATTGAAGGTACTCCGCTTGCAGATGTAGAAAAGTTAGATGTTACTGAATGGATTCGTACTATTGCTGTTGCACGTATTATTATGCCTCACAGTTATATCCGTTTATCTGCTGGACGTGAATCCCTCAGTGATTCTGATCAAGCCTTAGCATTTATGGCTGGAGCAAACTCTTTGTTCTCTGGTGATAAATTACTAACAACACCAAACGCTGGTGAAGGTAAAGATCAAGTCTTATTTGCTAAATTAGGTTTAACTGCTGAAAAACCTAAACCAACGGTGGCAGAACTATCTATAGATGCAATGAGTGCATAAAATATAAAAACCTTGTCAATCGACAAGGTTTTTTTCTGTACTGTTGAGATTAGATCGAAGTAACTAAAATTCCATATTTTGCATTTAGAAACATGCCTTGACGAATAATGTCTACGCCAGCAGCATGTGTTACGGATAATTCCTGTGTATGTACATCAAAATGAAATGAATCAAAAATATCTTGATGTTGCATAAGCCAAAAAATAGTATTGGCAATATTTTCATCAACCGTATAAGTGTCAGAATTGAAGTCTTTATTCATGAGATTCAATATTTTCAACTAAATTAAAAATATCATAACGAATAAATTTACTTAAAACAGCTATATAAAAAAAACACTTAACCAAAGGAGATTCGTGGTTAAGTGTATCAAGAGGAATTTCTAGATTATGCAGCTTGAGGACTAATAAGACTTTGTCCTGACTTCAAGCTGATCATCGCTTTAGCATTAAACTCTAAGGTTAAAACATGGTTATCAAGATGAACATGATATGCGTGAATTAATGGCTGCTGCCCTTCATCTGTCTCAAGCATGTATTCATCGGCGATATTTAAAATACCTTCAAGATTTGTTGTACTCGAAGCTCGGTCATGACTGAACAAGTCGTAGATCGTTTGCAAGTTAAAGCTTGTGATCAATTCTTGAGGATGATTTTTAATATAACTTTCAAGAAATAAAACAAATTTATGAGCAAAAAAATAGTAGTTCGGTTTATGAGTATAAAGCATATTCATTGAAAACTCCTTAGCTGATTTTTTCATCTAATCATGACTAAAACACTAAGAATTGAATCTTAAAAAATTCTTAAAACAAGTTAGGTGTTTTTGTAATCTATGTAATTTTCCCCACCTATATTTAGATTTTTTAAAAATAAGCTGAACTGATTTTTTATAGTTATTGATAAGAAAAAATGAACACCTTGATCAAAAAACAACTAAATGATTTGATTTTAATCACAAAACTTAACAGTCACCCTGAGATTATTTAAATAAAATTCACTTAATAACGAAAGTTTATTAATAAAAACTAATAAATAAACAATAGGTTATTCAAATTATAACAATTGATAAATTTAAGTATTAAATTTATGTGACGAAGTTTGCATTTTTTATAATGAATGGTATATTTCGCGCATTACTTGTTCAGCGCAAGAATTTAACTGGAAAAGTAATCTAATTCAAACTTTTAGCTGATGTATTAGAGAAATCATTATGAAAAAACTTGCTTTGATCGCTGCACTTTCAGTTGTAGGCATCGCAAACGCTCAAGCTGCTGACGGCACAATTACAATCAATGGTCTAGTAACTGACAAAACTTGTACTATCAATACTCCTGCTGGTAAAGACTTTACTGTTACACTTCCAACAGTTTCTAGACAAACTTTAGCAAATGCTGGCGATGTTGCAGGTCGTACTCCATTCCAAATCAACTTAAAAGATTGTTCAGAAGGTAAAGTTGCAACTTACTTCGAACCAGGTGCAACTGTTGACTTCAACACTGGTCGCTTAATCAACCAAGCTACTGCTGGTGCTCAAAATGTTGATGTCCAATTATTAGGTAGTAACAACCAAGTGATTCCAGTTTTAGCTGCTGGCGCTAGCGGTGCTCAAGCTAACTCTCAATGGGTTGATGTTGTTGATGGCGGTACTGCCGACTTGAACTACTATGCTGAATACTACGCAACTGGTGCATCTACAGCTGGTGAAGTAACGACAAACGTTCAATATACAATTATTTATCAATAATTATTGATCGCTGAGTTTCTATGTTTCAGAACATAGAAACTCTTTAATTTTTATAATCTTCCGCTTTTTCAGAGAATGTAAAACATGTCATTTCACGGTTGTAATTTTTTGTCTGGCTTAGCACTCTGTTCGATGATTGCCACAGCTTCGCACGCAGAAATTGTTATTCATGGTACACGTGTCATTTATCCTTCTGATGCCCGTGAAGTAACATTACAACTTAGTAACAATGGCTCTAAACCTGCTCTGGTCCAAGCTTGGATTGATGAAGGTGATCCTAAAAGTACGCCTGATCAATCAAAAGTACCTTTCATGATTACACCACCTATTTCACGTGTTGAAGCGACAAAAAGTCAGACGCTCAGAATTACAGCTCTGCCAAATGCCTCTAAGTTAAATCAACAACAAGAATCTGTACTCTGGTTAAACGTACTAGACATCCCACCAAAGCCAACGGCTAAAGGCGGAGAAACAGTACCTGATAATTTTTTACAGCTCGCAATTCGTTCTCGAATTAAATTCTTTTATCGCCCTTCAACGATCAAAGAAGATGCCAATTTAGCAATAGATAAATTGCAATGGCAAAAGTCTGGGCAAAGTCTTGTGATTAAAAATCCGACCCCATTCCACATTACGATGACTTCTATTTTCCAAGTGAATGGCGATAAAAAAGTCGATTTATTGCCTCAAGGCCTAATGTTAAAACCTTTTTCAGAAGATCGTGTTCAATTAAAAACGTCATCTACTGAAAAAATGAGTTTTATCAATGTTAATGATTACGGTGGACGCTTCGAAAGACCAATTAAGCTCCAATAATCATTCTTTCTTATAACCAATAATTTTAAGTACCTATACCATATAGGCGAATTTTATTATGTCAAAACGGCACGCACCATACAGATTATTAAAGCGTCATATTTGTTTTTACCTTACATCCGGCATAATCAGCATGACTATGCCAATCATGGTTTACGCAGATGAATCTGCTCCTAATAATGCTATGGAGGCTGAGTTTGACTCATCCTTCTTGATTGGTGATGCTCAGAAAATTGATATTTCACGCTTTAAATATGGTAACCCTGTTCTACCAGGTGAATACAACGTTGATGTCTACGTGAACGGTCAATGGTTCGGTAAACGCCGTATGATGTTCAAGGCGATTGATCCTAAGCAAAATGCAACAACATGCTTCAATACAAGTACGTTACTCGAATACGGTGTTAAACAAGAAATTTTGAAACAGACTCAATCTATTCAATCAGCTAATAGCTGTATGAAAATTCAAGAATGGGTTGACGATGCATTTTATGAATTTGATACTTCAAAATTACGTGTAGATATTTCAATCCCACAAGTTGCATTACAAAAAAATGCTCAAGGCTATGTAGATCCAAGTATTTGGGATCGTGGGATTAATGCTGGTTTTCTATCATATAGTGGTAGTGCTTATAAAACATTCAACAACAATAGTGATAATAAAGAAACAACTAATGCATTTATGGCTTTAACAGCTGGTATAAACATTGCTGGCTGGCAATTACGCCATAATGGTCAATGGCGCTGGCAAGATCGCCCGCCCGATAATGAAAGTAAATCAGACTATCAAGCGACAAGCACCTACTTACAACGTGCTTTTCCTAAATATCGTGGCGTACTTACCTTAGGTGATAGTTTCACAAATGGTGAAATCTTTGACTCTTTCGGATATCGAGGTGTAGATTTTTCAAGTGATGACCGAATGTTGCCGAATAGCATGCTCGGCTATGCCCCTCGTATTCGCGGAAATGCAAAAACCAATGCTAAAGTTGAAGTACGTCAACAAGGTCAACTGATTTACCAAACCACAGTTTCACCAGGAAGTTTCGAAATTAATGACCTCTACCCAACAGGTTTTGGCGGTGAGTTAGAAGTATCGATTATTGAATCAAATGGTGAAATACAAAAATTCGCTATTCCTTATGCATCTGTAGTGCAAATGTTGCGCCCTGGTATGAGTCGCTACTCTGTTACTGCAGGTGAATTTAGAGATAATGATATTCATCTCGACCCATGGGTTGTACAAGGTAAATACCAAAGAGGTATAAATAATTACCTCACTGGTTATACAGGTTTTCAAGCAACTGAAAAATATGCTTCAGTATTGGCTGGTGCCGCATTTGCAACGCCAATCGGAGCAATTTCATTAGACGTCACCCACTCTGATGCTGATTTTGAAAGAAAAAAATCACAAACTGGGCAAAGTTATCGACTGAGCTACAGCAAGTTGATTACATCAACGAATACAAACCTCACACTTGCGGCCTATCGTTATTCGACAGAGAATTACTACAAATTACGTGATGCAATTTTAATTCGTGATTTGGAAGATCGCGGTTTGAATAGTTACGCTGTGGGCAAACAGCGTAGTGAATTTCAAATCACCTTAAACCAAGGCTTACCTGATGGTTGGGGTAATGTCTATATGGTCGGCTCATGGGTGGATTATTGGAATCGCAACGAAAGTAGTAAGCAATACCAAATTGGTTATAGTAATAATTACCAAGGATTAACCTATGGTATCTCAGCGATAAACCGCCAAGTAGATTATGGACCTAGTAATCAAACAACTGATACAGAATACTTGATGACACTGTCCTTCCCATTAAGTTTCAAAAAACATTCAATGAATGTGAATGCAAATGCATCAGAAGATTCCAGAACTGTAGGCGTGAGTGGAACTGTAGGTGATCGTTTCAGTTATGGATCATCAGTCACACATCAAGATCGTAGCAATCCAACGCTTAATGTAAATGGCCGGTATAAAACCAACTACGCAACAGTGGGTGGATCTTATAGTGTTGCAGATTCATATGAACAAGCCATGGTTAGCGTTTCAGGTAATATTCTTGCACACAAAGATGGCGTATTATTTGGGTCAGAACAGGGTCAAACGATGGTTCTTGTCTATGCCCCTGATGCAACAGGTGCTAAGGTTAATAATACGACTGGATTAAGTATTAACAAGAAAGGTTATGCCGTAATACCTTATGTGATACCTTACCGCTTAAATGACATCACTTTAGATCCTCAAGAAATGTCGACCAATGTTGAGTTAGAAGAGTCTAGCCAACGAATAGCACCATTTGCAGGAGCTATTTCAAAGGTTGATTTCGCAACCAAAACGGGATATGCAATTTATATTGCGACTAAAACAGCTAAAGGTGGAAACCTACCATTTGCAGCTCAAGTTTTTGATCAAAATAATGAGTCTGTTGGAATAGTTGCACAAGGTAGTATGGTTTATCTTCGCACACAAAAAGCAACTGATCGTCTCGTTGTAAAATGGGGTGACGATAGTACTGAACAATGTGAAATAACTTACGATGTTTCATCTCAATTAGAGAAAGATCAAAACAACTTAATTATGACTGAGGCGGTTTGTAAATGAAGAAAATACTAATCACTGGTGCTTTGTTGACAACAGGTCTTGGTTTTACAAGTTTAGCAAATGCAGCTTGTGCACCTACAGCTGGCTTCACAACAAAAATAATCAGTATGGCTGTGGGACGTGTTGTTGTTCGTCCTAGCGATGAAGTTGGCAAGATCCTACGTAAAGCAACTTTTGCAATTGATCCAAATAATTCGACAATTAATTGCACCCGATATTCAAGTGGAACTGTTCGAGCAGATTTAACTCAAAGTTATCCAGTCGGTCCTCTTGGCAATAATATTTATAGTACAAATATTCCTGGTATTGGAATTCGTTTATATCGTGAAGCACAAAATAACTCAAATTTTTCTGGATATTATCCTTATTCGAGAAATATCAGTGGTGGTTCTTCTTGGGGAGGCACTAATTATTCATTAGATACTGGATATTTTGTTGTTGAAATCGTTAAGACAGCTTCACAAACTGGTTCTGGTGCATTAGTCCCTGGTCAATACAGTCGATATTACCTAACCTCACACCCCAATCAACCGATTTTAACTAGTCATGTTTATGGTGATGCTATTACAATTGCATCATCTTCTTGCGAGATACAAGGTAATATCAATAAAGTTGTTACTCTTCCAACCGTAACAAAATCTAGTTTCACAGGTGTAGGCTCTACACAAGGCGCACAAACATTTGATATGAATATCTTATGTAATGGTGGAGACAATCCGACGGGTTATGAAGAAAAAAATCTCATTAGTTTAAGTTTTGATTACGTTCAAGATGGTACGAACAATCAAGTTATGCAAAATACTGCACCCGCATCTACAAAAGCAAATGGTGTAGGTGTGCAGTTACTTTGGAACTATAACAATAAAAATCAAATCATTAAGAAAGGCGACAAACTTGAATTGGGCACGGTGAACTCAAATCAAACATTGCAATACAATGTTCCTATGACTGCACAATATTATCAAACTGCCACTAACGTCACTGCTGGGACTGTACGAGCAATGGCGACTGTGACCATTGAGTATGATTAATTTAGATTGATCTAAAGTTTCCATTCACCTCAAATTATGTAAATTTAATTTGAGGTTTTTTTATTTTTTAATTACTACATCACAGATTAATTAAAATAAGAAAAACAACTCACAATAAATTAAAATTTGAATTAAAAAACAGTTTCGTATTAAAAATGCTAAATACAACACACTTTTAAAATCAATTTAATCAAACAGTTAAATTAATATTGCCTAAAATATGTTTTTTATGATATTTAATAATGAATACATTAAATAAAGGCATAAAAGATGTATAAAATAATATATAAACTCAGTTTTATAATAGCTTACTTAGGGTTAGGTTCAATTACAAATGCAGCAAATATGATTCAATTCAAAGGAAATATTGTAGAGGAAACCTGTTCAATTTCACAAAAAACAAAAGATTGTGAAAGATTAAGCAATATTAAAGATAATATCAAAGTAAATACTCATAATTTATCAACTCTGATAAGTGAATCACAAAAAAACGAAACTATTGAAATTAATTTAGTGAAGGAAAATGACCAAAACAAAGCTGTATTAATGGTGAGTTATTATTAATTTATTTTATTCAATAAAAAAAAGCTCATCACGCGATGAGCTTTTTTAGTATTTAGGTCTTTGTTCCCTTACATACAATATCCGCTATTTTTCCAGCAGATTCATTAAAAATATAAATTAGATTTGGATCTGTAACACATACTGATGCTTGGAATAAGTCTCTCACAAATATCCAAATATTAAATTGAGTATCTTGCTGTGAACTACTACGTTGAGTTTGAGCATATTGGTTCGCTGCATTCGTGAAAATGCTACTCCATTTTTGGCCAAATCCCTCAAGTTGCGCTTCCGAGTACCCTCTGAGATCAATTACTTGATCAACACGAGTAGAGTTAGGACTGTAAATAACAATAAATGGTCCATTTGAATACGCAATACTAGGATGTAGCTTGCTTAACTCACTTGCGGCAAGTGCATAATCATAGACCTTTAAAATCTGATTACAATCTGTCGTATCCTGAGGAATCTCTTGAGATACTGGTACTTTGGTAACGACTTGCTCCTCAATTGTCGCATTATAATAGTTAGATACGTCCTCGGTTGTCTCTAGCTGTACAAAGCCTTTACACAATGCCATGTTCAACTTTTTGGCATTTACACTATTTCTAAAGAAAATAGCTGCTGAAGGACGAATACTATTCGCAACTGGAGGTAAATCCGCTAAAGTTGTGGTGAACTGACGAGACATGTAATCAGTAGAACTAATAGGTGTGATTACCATTGCTGGTGGCGGGGCTGGTGCTGAAACAGGATGAGTTGCATGGCTAGTAACAGTATGAACTTTTTCGATAGAATTGACTTTACATCTACCACCAGACTCAAATTCGATTTCAGTTTGACCACTAAGCTTTGTTTTCTTGATTTCTTGATCAACACCTAAAAATTTGACTTTGTAAATAGCACTATTATCAGACACAAATTTCTGACACTCTGGAGACTTGATATAAGCAATTCTTTCTTCTGTTATGAAAAATAAATCCTCTCCATCTTTCTCGAGAGTACCAGACACCTCTGCAAAACTTGAACTTGTAACAGTTGCAAGAAGCACACCTAGCCATATCCTTTTATGTATTAGCATTACACCATCCAAAAATAAATTTACATTTTGTAGCTAATTTAATACATAAGCGTTGTTATTGAAATTAGAACGATGAGTTTTTTTGAATTATTAGTATGGACTGCTCCCAGTATCCTAGACATGAGACCGCCTCATTTTGAAGCTGTCTCAAATGCTTCTGGGCTCATCCCATCGAGATGCGAATGACGCCTGATTCGATTGTAAAACATCTCGATATAATCAAACACATCCGCACGGGCCATTTCTCGTGTTTTATAGATCCTCTTTTTAATTCTTTCCTTCTTTAAACTACTAAAAAAGGATTCAGCAACAGCATTGTCCCAACAGTTTCCACGACGACTCATACTCGGAACTAAATTATGCTTTTGACAGAATTTCTGCCAGTCTCCGCTACTGTATTGTGAGCCTTGGTCTGAGTGTATGATCACAGGTTCATTGGGTCTGCGTCGCCATACCGCCATTAAAAGTGCATCCAAAACGATATCCTTGGCAAGCGTAGGTTTCATTGACCAACCGATGACTTTCCTTGAATATAAATCGAGAACCACAGCCAGATATAACCAGCCTTGCCAAGTACGGATGTAGGTAATATCAGTCACCCAGGAAGTATCAGGGGTGCTCACAGCGAACTCTCGATTTAAGTGATTTGGTGGCACAATCGGAGGACGGCCACAACCATAACTTTTATGCTTTTTATATCCTCGAACAGCGGCAATGCCATTGTTCTTCATGATCTTCAGCACACGATTGGGGCCACAGCTTTCACCTAGCTCTTTAAGATCCAGCGTGATGCGACGATAACCATAGATGCCATAACTGGCATCATAAGAAGAGCGGATCAGTTGTAATAACCGTTTGTCTTCAATTGTTCTGCCTGATTCGGGTTCATGTAGCCAGGCGTAATAGCCAGCACGAGCAATCTTAAGAACCCGACACATCGTTTTAATCTTAAATTGATGGCTGTACTCAAGGATAAACTGATACTTTACTCGGGCAGGCTTGCAAAGTACCTTGCGGCCTTTTTTAAGATATCTCGCTCTTCTTCAGTTTGCTTAAGCTGACTTTTAAGACGAAGGATCTCTTTCTTTGCTTCGAGTAGTTCATGTTCATCAGGGTTGTTGCGTAAAGGCTGTACGGCCTTTAGCCATTTATAAATGCTGTGCTGTGATACACCTAAACGTTCAGCCACATCAGTGACAGAATATCCACGTTCGGTAATCAATTTAACAGCTTCATCTTTAAATTCTGGGGTGTATCGTTGTCCACTCATAATGTTCTCTCCTATGCAAAAAGAATAGACGAAATTTGTCTAGGAGAGTGGTGGCAGTCCATATCTAACTAAAAGGTGTCTACAAAATCGGTGGCTATTCAAACAATGATATACGAAAGACTGTTGTAGTTAAGTTTGCTAAAAAAGCTGACTCTGCAAATTATTACGGAAGGCTAGATGGATACAAGTATGATTCCTACAAATTTTATGCTAAAAAAGGGCAAAAGTTAAAAGTTAAGTTGACTGGAGGAAATGTTGAAACTTACTTATGGGGTAATCAATTAAAAGACTCCATCAATCTTGGAGAATATTCTCCAGAGCTTGATGATAATGGTATTTATATTTTACCTGCTTCAGGTGAGTATGAAATTAGAGTATTTCAACCTAGATCACAAGCAAGAAAAGATAAAAAACCTCAATACTGGATGAGTATTAACATCAAATAAAGAATTGCAAGATTCGTTTAAGTTTTAATACAAAGTTCAAAAACTATTGTCAGTTAAACTGGGGCGTGATTTTTTACGTGTATGTGTTTATGTTAGTAAAATGATGTAGTTTACTTGTTTAATACCCCGAGGAATAATTTAATCTTGCTGTGCGTTAGTCAAGTTTCTTTCTTTCAAAAGTTGATTATATATTTCAACCTAACCATCGTAATATTCAAACTCTTCTGATAGGAATTTGCAGTGAAAGAATAGGCGAAACTTGTCTTAAACAATGGTAATTCCTTATCTTTAAAATAGAGAACGCCCGATGAAATTCATTAGGCGTTTACTTTAAATAAGTGTCAGCTTATTTTATAACTAGATGTACTTGTCAATCACGATTCTTTTTCTCAATTGCCTTAAAAAAACAATCTTGCTATTTTTGACTTTTCACACCATTTTGTTCAATTTGTACTGCGGCTTGCCAGCTAGGTAGTTGGCTTAAACCTGCTACATAACGTTGGATATGCGGATAATTTTCACCTTGTCCCATATGATAAACTAAAGCATGTAGTCCAAAGCCCATCATAAAGTCAGCACCGGTTAAACGGTCTGCCACTAGAAATTCTTTATCTTTTAAATATTCATTTAAATAGCTAAATACTTTATCGAACTCAACTTGAGTATAATTTTCTAGAAATACCAACTTCGTGCCCTGCTTGGTTTCTATCGCATTAAACGTTTTTAATAAAAATGGCAGCATGGCAGAGCTTTCTGAGAAATGAATCCACTGTAGATAATCGACATAGGTAGATTCATCCATATCTGGTGCTAAATGCGGCGCAAGTTTCTGAATTAATAACTCAACGATTGCGCCTGACTCTGCAATAACTTTGCCATCCCATTCCAATACTGGAGATTTCCCTAAAGGATGGATGGTTTTTAAAGAGTCAGGGGCCAAATGCGTGCTTGAGTCACGATAATAGCGTTTTAGCTCATAGGGCTGCTTGATTTCTTCAAGTAACCATAAAATGCGAAAAGAACGTGATTGATCTAAATGATGTAGTGTAATCATGATAATTCCTAATTTTTAAATTTTTACAACCACTTTGCCAAAGTTTTCGCCTTTCAACATACCATTGAAAGCATTGATCGTGTTATCTAAACCTTGCACCATATGCTCTTTATATTTGATTTTTCCTTCTTTCAACCATTCAGACATTTGCTGATTAAATTGCGGATACTGACTGCCATAATCATCAAAAATAATAAAGCCTTGCATGCGAATACGCTTTCTTAAAAGGGTGGAAATAAAGCCCGGTAAACGGTCTAGCCCTTGTGCTTGCTCGGTAGAGTTATACTGGGAAACCACACCACACACCGGTACACGTGCCGCAGAGTTAAGCAATGGCCATACCGCATCAAACACTTTACCCCCCACATTCTCATAATAAATATCAATACCGTTGGGAGCTGCTTGTTGTAATTGTTCTGCAAAATTTTCATCATGATGATTGATACAAGCATCGAAGCCGAGTTCTTCTACTGCATAACGGCATTTTTCAGCCCCACCTGCGACGCCAACCACGCGACAACCTTTAAGTTTACCAATCTGTCCAACCGTAGCACCAACAGGTCCCGTTGCAGCTGCAACGACTAAAGTTTCACCGGCTTTAGGCTGACCAATGTCCAACAACCCCATATAAGTAGTAAATCCTGGCATTCCCAAAATACCCAATGCCCAAGATGGATGTTCAGGTTGCATACCTAAGCTTTGACATGCTGTCCCATTAGAAATTGCGTAGCTCTGCCAGCCATTTCCTGAAAGAACCCACTCGCCTTCTTTGAATTTTGGGTTTTTAGAGGCCACCACTTGACTGACTGTTCCACCGACCATCACTTCGCCAATTTCAACCGGTGCTGCATATGAAGGAGCATCACTCATGCGACCACGCATATAAGGATCGAGTGACAAGTAAGTGGTTTTCAACAATATCTCGCCTTGTTTAAGTTCAGTGAGCTCAACTTGCTCAATACGAAAATCGCTGTGTTTTGGCTCACCTACTGGCCGTTTAGCTAAAACGATGCGTTGGTTAATAACTGTTTACACTCGCATAACTCCATGTTTTATTTAGAAGTATTTCTATTGATAATTGAAACTGTTGATTAAAACGTCTTTACATCAATTGTAGATGAGTTATAATATAAAACAATACGACTGGTCTATTTTTTACAATAGAGTAAATAATTAATATGAAGCCTACCCCTATTAAGAAGTCTGAAGCGAAGCGTTTACACATTCTTAACACCAGTTCAGACCTGATTTTGCATAAAGGTTTTACCGGTGTAGGATTACAGGAAATTTTACAGAGCTGTGAGATCCCTAAAGGCTCGTTTTATCATTATTTCCAATCTAAGGAAGCTTTCGGCTGTGAATTGGTACAGCATTATGTGGATAATTATCAAGTCCGTTTAAATAATGTATGGCGGAGCGATAAATCCCCTTATCAAAAGCTGATTGAGTATTTTAATTTATGGATAGAAGATCCTGAAACACAGTGTGGTTGGGCGGATAGCTGTTTAATTGTGAAACTTGCCGCAGAAGTTGCCGATCTATCTGAAGATATGCGCTCCATTATGTCCGCTGGCGTCGATGATGTAATCCAACGTATTGCTGGTTTAATTGATTTGGGTAAACAGGATCAATCTATCCAAGCAGATACTGAGGCCTCGACGTTAGCACAAGTACTTTACCAAATGTGGTTAGGTGCAGCATTACTGAGTAAGTTGCAAAAAGATAAAACACCATTACATCAAGCGCTAAAAGCGACAGCGTTTTTATTAAAAAGTGGAAAGTCTTAAAAGTTAGCTTTGCTGGCTTAATCTCACTAACTTAACCTTAGTAACTTAGCTTCACTATCTTGGCTTCACGACAATGATGGCCGCAAAAATTGTCATAGCAGCCCAATCATGATGTATGACTGGGCTGCTATTACATTAATTTGATAAAAATGCGTATCACTCATGTACTAACTTGTAGGTTGGCCCATCTGATAGCGAGGCTTTTTCTTAAAGTGCTTTTTTTAAATAGCGTCTTCAACACCTTCAATGATAAAGGCACGATAATTTGCCCCTTTTAGGCGATGTTGTAATGCTTCTTGATAGATGGGACTGTGATACCAGTCTCGCGCGGCTGCCATATCAGGAAAGCGTAGAATAACAGCGCCTTCAATTTCATTGCCTTCAAGCACTTCTAATTGACCATAAAAAGCCAAGGGTGTTAGCTCACGACCTTCACGAGCAAGCGGCGCCTTTTGTGCATATTGCGCCAGTTCCTCAGCGTCCGTAGTTTGCTCACGGGTAAATACCACATACGCAGACATGGGCTACTCCTTATTTAACAATTCAAGGAGTGCACTGGCGGTTGCAGCAGAAGAAGCAGGATTTTGTCCAGTAATGAGTAAGCCATCTACTTGGACATACACTTGCCAGTCACCCGCTTTAGAATAATGACCACCTTTTTCTTTGAGCATATCTTCGACTAAAAACGGTACAACTTCGGTCAATCCTACCGCTTCTTCTTCAGTATTGCTAAAACCTGTCACAGATTTACCGCTGACCAAAGGCTTGCCATCACTGGTTTTTACATGACGAAGAACACCTGGGGCGTGACAAACTGTCGCAACAGGTTTTCCTGACTCAATCGCTTGTTCAATCAGAGCAATTGAAATCGGATCTTCTGCCAAATCCCACAATGGACCATGCCCGCCTGGGTAAAACACGGCATCATAATCAGCTACAGAAATTTCGCTAAGTTTATGCGTCTGTGCCAATGCTTGCATTGCAGTTGGATCTGCTTCAAAACGATGAGTGGTTTCAGTTTGTGCTTCTGCTAAATTACTTTTCGGATCTAGTGGTGGCTGCCCACCTTGAGGTGATGCTAGGGTAACTTCAACACCCGCATCAATAAAGGTGTAATACGGCGCCGCAAGTTCTTCTAACCAAAAACCTGTTTTCTTACCAGTATTGCCGAGTTGATCATGTGAGGTTAAAACGATTAAAATTTTCATGTTATTTCTCCGATAATTTTCAGGATTGAGGAGCATTGTTGCATGATCACTTGTCGTGTAGCGTGATCATGCCAGATACGCGCATTTAGCTTAGATACTCGTCTCGAGAATTTCACGACTGATCTCTAATGAAACATTTTTATGTTCGCCTAGCTGTGTAAGATTGTGTGATTTAAGTTGCGTAATGATGATCTCAATATCTGTCTCCCCCAGTCCATCATCGCTAAGACGAGTCGGCAATCCAAGTTGCTCAAAGAAGGCTCGAGTACGAGCAATAACAGTATCAATACGTTGTTCTTCATCACCTTCGACAATCTGCCAGACACGAGCTGCATACTGTAGTAATTTTTCTCGCTTCTCTTGACGACGCACTTGTAGATTGGCGGGCAACACAATGGCCAAGGTACGAGCATGATCAATACCATGTAAAGCCGTGAGCTCATGTCCAATCAAATGGGTTGACCAATCTTGTGGTACACCAGCTCCAATTAGCCCATTCAGTGCCATGCTAGCAGCCCACATCAAATTCGCACGCGTGTCATAATCTGCTGAATCGTCCAAGATTTTCGGTCCAATCTCAATCAGCGTTTGCAATAGACCTTCGGCAAAACGATCTTGTACTTGTGCATTGACAGGGTAAGTTATGTACTGTTCCATGACATGAACAAATGTATCGACCACGCCATTTGCTAACTGGCGCTTCGGCAAGCTAAAAGTTTTATTCGGATCCAGTACGGAAAATTGCGGAAAAACATAGGGGCTGCTAAATGACAATTTGGCTTGGGTCGATTTTCTGGTGACTACCGCACCGCTATTCATTTCTGAACCAGTTGCCGGAAGGGTGAGTACACTCGCAAAAGGCAAAGCTTGAGTAATCTTAGTACCATGGGTTTCTAAAATTTCCCATGTATCCCCTGTATAATTGACTGCTGCTGCAATAAATTTAGTACCATCAATTACCGATCCACCACCGACAGCCATCAAGAAATCTATCTTTTGTTCTCGAATCAGCTCTACAGCTTTCATGAGGGTTTCATAACTCGGATTCGGCTCAATTCCGCCAAATTCATGAATTTCTCTTGCACCTAATGCTTCACGCACTTCAGCTAAAGTACCATTCTTACGTGCACTTTCACCACCAAATAACATTAATACTTTTGCATCTGTAGGCACATAGTCATTGATTTTAGCTATTGTATCGCCACCAAAAATAATGCGGGTCGGATTATAAAAGTTAAAATTCAGCATATTTTTATCCTAGGATGATCAGCTAATTGATTTGAAAAACCACCGTTATTCATCAAATAAACTTTAAAAAATTGGACAATACTGCGGCTTTTGACTGCACCATGTGCTAACTATACATAAAAATAGACCAGTCGTCTATTTTTTTAAAAAAATTATTTCAGCTTGCCAAATTGAGTGATGGTTAAACACATTCAGGCTTGTTCTATAACACTTTTATTATTGATGTATTTTCACGAGCGATTGTTGTATGGAAGGTATCAACATGTATGACTACTGACATGGTCGTGAACGCATTGGCTAAAACAGTGAATGACTCATACAAAATAACGATGATTAAATATTTTAAAAGCAGATTGGCACGGTTTAGCAGATGTACAAATGCGACAGTAAATTAGATAGATTGGTTCAATATAAAGCACGTAAATAGTTGTATTCGTTTATTTACCCTGTTTGGGATATTGACCCATTTAAATGATGAGATTAAGCCACTAAATAAAGTAGCCCAACTTGAATAAAAAGCCCCTGACAAACCTCACAGGGTTGAAGTGCTGCCTTTCATTCAAAATTTCAGGCAGCACACTCATACATTTAAGCGTCGGTTTAACCTGGTAGTTTACTCGCCAAAACATCTACTTTTTCAATAGACGGTGGCTCTGAAAATAGATCATCGGCCTGAGCCATCAAAGCAGCTGCAACCTTACCAGATAAATGTGCTTGGCGACCCGCCTCATCAGGAAATGCATCAAAAATACCAAATGTTGTAGGTCCAAGGCGTAGGCCAAACCACGCAACTGTCGCAGGTTCTTCCATTACAATAGGTAAACCGCCTTTAAGGAAAGCTTCCACTTCGTCTTCTTTACCTGGTTTAGCTTCAAGACGGACATATAAAGCTGTTTTAAGCATGACTAAAACTCCACAATTGATTAAAATTCAAACTCATTCTGACATTACTAATGTATGTATGTCAGAAAGTTTTGTTGTACAAAGGTTAAAAACAATTTTCCATAGCAGAGTCAAAATTTGGATGTTTATTTCGGCATAATGCTATGAATTTATTCAAGTTAATATCATTAACATTTGAATCAAAAAATATTGCTCAAGAAGCATTCAAGAACAACATGTACATCCTTATAACTATGAAAGTTATTTAGCTAGGAATTTGCTGTGAAACTCTATATGTTTCTCTATAAAGCTCGCAATGAAGTAATAGCTATGGTCATACCCTTCTCTTAGGTTAAGTGTAAGAGGATATTCTTGTTCCAAACAAATATCACTAAGAAGCTTAGGCCTTAACTGTTCTTCAAGAAAATCATCAGCTGTTCCCTGATCGACTAAAATAGGTAAATGAACTTCAGCGTTTTTGATTAATTCAATCGCATCATAGCTTTTCCATAAAGTTTCATTTTCACCTAGGTAGTGTGTAAAAGCCTTTTTCCCCCAAGGTACTTGGCTAGGTGCAACAATTGGTGCAAAAGCAGAAATACTTTTATACAGCTCAGGGTTTTTTAACCCAATGACTAATGCACCATGACCACCCATGCTATGCCCCATAATGCTTTGGACTTGATTGGTCGGAAAATTCAGGTCAATCAGATTTCTGAGCTCCTCCACAATATAATCATACATTTTGAAATGCTGTGACCAGGGTGCTTGTGTTGCATTCACATAGAATCCTGCGCCTTGGCCTAAATCATAATCTGCATGATCTGGTACATCCTCTCCACGTGGGCTGGTATCTGGTGCAACAATAATGACTTTATGTTCAGCCGCATACTTTTGTGCTCCGGCTTTAGTAATAAAGTTCTGTTCGTTGCAAGTCAGTCCTGATAACCAATATAAAACTGGCAAGCGCTCATCTTTGTCATGAGGTGGCAGATATATTGAGAATTTCATTGAACAGTTTAATGCTGTTGACTGATGGCGATACACTTCTTGCGATCCACCAAAAGAAGCATGTTTCTCAATTATTTCCATAATCAATTACCTATGTTGAGCAAGACTTCATGAGAAATCGGTTTTACAGATAATGTGCCGTTTTAGAGGATTCCATGCATGTCATTCATGATGCACATGCATGGAAAACTATAAGGCCTGACGGAATTATTCGTAATGAATTACAGTACGAATTGACTTACCTTCATGCATTAGATCAAAGGCTTCATTGATCTGATCCAAGCCCATCGTATGTGTCACAAATGGTTCTAATTGAATTTTACCTTTCATGGCATCTTCAACCATTCCTGGAAGTTGCGTACGACCTTTTACGCCACCAAAGGCAGAACCTAGCCATTTACGACCAGTAACCAGTTGGAATGGACGGGTAGAGATTTCCTGACCTGCGCCAGCTACACCAATAATTACGGATTGTCCCCAGCCACGGTGTGCACTTTCAAGGGCTGCACGCATCACATTCACGTTACCAATACATTCAAATGAATGATCTACACCCCAACCAGTCATTTCGACAATGACTTGCTGGATTGGTTTATCGTAATCTTTAGGGTTCAAGAAGTCCGTTGCACCAAACTCTTTTGCCAGCGCAAATTTATCTGGATTCATGTCAACCACAATAATACGCCCTGCTTTAGCTTGACGTGCGGCTTGTACGACTGCTAGACCAATACCACCTAAACCAAAGACCGCAACACTATCACCTTCTTGTACTTTAGCCGTGTTATGTACTGCACCAATACCCGTTGTTACCCCACAACCCAGTAAGCAGACATGTTCGTGATTGGCTTCAGGATTGATTTTAGCCAATGATACTTCTGCCACTACCGTGTATTCACTGAACGTTGAGCAGCCCATATAGTGGTAAATCGGTTGACCATTGTAGGAAAAACGAGTGGTACCATCTGGCATTACGCCTCTACCTTGAGTTTCGCGAACGGCAATACACAAGTTCGATTTTCCAGATTTACAGAATAAGCACTCGCCACATTCAGCGGTGTAAAGTGGAATTACATGATCACCTGGTTTGACGCTAGTCACGCCTTCACCCACCTCAACGACAACACCAGCACCTTCATGCCCGAGAATAGCCGGAAAAACACCTTCAGGATCATCGCCAGATAAAGTAAATGCGTCTGTATGACACACACCAGTATGGGAGATCTTGATTAATACTTCACCTTTCTTCGGTGGTGCAACATCAACTTCAACAATTTGAAGAGGTTGACCAGGACCAAACGCAACGGCAGCACGTGACTTCATGGAATAATTCCTTATATAGATCTATTTTAAATATGATTTTAGAATCTTGGCGATTTCAGCCAATTCTTCTTTTCGTTGTTGTTCTGTGGTTTCACCTGATACTAAAGTGTCCTTTAAATGAACCTCCAACATTTCATTCATCAAACCATTAATAGCACCACGCACAGAACAAATTTGTTGCAGAATTGCAACACATTCAACATTGTCTTCTAACGCTTTTTCAATCGCTTGCGTCTGACCTTTGATCTTTCTGACGCGTAGAAGAATCTTTTTTTTGTCTTCAACCTGATTAGGCATCAGACCTCCTTATTTGCTAGCATTAATACTATACTACCCCATAGTATAAAAAAAACAATATTTTTTATAAACCTTAAAAATTTAGGTAGTGTTTCAAAAAGTATGCTGAGATTAAATGAAATCACTATTGGCTCTACAACTAGATGCCATAATTAATTTTCCAAATCTTTACAATAACTTAAAAAAATAAACTTCTGACATACTCCCCCCACTTTCGACTAACTCTTTACGAAACATGTTTCTCAGGGATTTTAAAGAAAAAGCTCTTAGGCGACTTACTCACGAATTTAGGCATGCTTTCTGCTTCACAGAGCGACCTTTACCGCATCTTTCCTTCATAGACAAAGTGGTGTGTCCTACCGCTAGAATATTGCGAGAAGCATTAATATCCTTATTCTTGCTAAAGCCACACCCAATACTGAACTAATACATCTAATCCGATGCCTTATTTTTGCAATTATTTCCCTCAATACCTACAGTTAAAAACTTACCAATACTTTGCTGACAGGCTTTAAATGCAGTGATAAAACTATCCCATTGATTACTTGAAATTCGGGTATAGTGAATACTTAATTGTTTCAACTTTTCCTTCAGTCATTGGACTATAGTTATATCTCTTTTAGCCCAAACATGAGTAACAATTTCTCGTGTTTTTTCAGCACACATCACTTTTCAAAGTAGCATAAATTTCCTATCTTTCATCTTGTTAAAGTTGGGGGCACTGCTTAATTGGGTACTTTCCAATTGAGCCTTGAAAAGTCTAATGATTCTACAAATACACCTCAATTTTCAACTCACTACAAACGTGTTGCACTTGTGTTTTGAATCTACTTTCTATACTTGAAATGTCAACATACTCTATACAAACCTGAGAAATATATGAGTGCAGAAGCCACATCTATCAGCCTTCTATCCCCTGTCATACTGCTCACAGCGGCAGTGATTTCAGTCCCCTTAATCAAGCGCCTAGGATTAAGCTCGGTATTGGGATATTTAATTGCAGGATTAATTATTGGTCCATTTGGACTAGCATTTTTCTACGATTCTGCGTCTATTCTGCATATTGCTGAGCTTGGTATTGTGATGTATCTGTTTGTGATTGGACTAGAAATGCGTCCATCATATTTATGGAGTTTAAGAAAAGAAATATTTGGATTAGGCGCATTACAGATTATTGCCTGTTCATTGGGGTTAACGGCGGTAGGCCTGGTCTATGGCTATTCTTGGCAAGTGAGTTTTGTATGTGCTGCAGGCTTTGTACTCACCTCAACTGCAATTGTTATGCAACTTTTGGGAGATCGTGGAGACATTGCTCAACCACGAGGACAAAAAATTATCTCAATCCTGCTGTTTGAAGATTTATTGATTGTACCTTTATTGGCAATTGTCGCTTTTATCGCACCGAATCATGTTGTTGAAAGTACTTCTACGCGTTTGCAGAGCATCGGAATTGGTTTAATTTCGATTGCAGGTTTAATCGCTGCAGGCTATTGGTTGCTTAATCCTTTATTTCGCTTATTAGCCCTAGCCAAAGCCCGTGAAGTCATGACTGCAGCAGCACTCTTAGTGGTACTCGGCGCAGCATTACTGATGCAAGTCACTGGCTTATCGATGGCTATGGGGGCATTCCTTGCAGGGGTATTACTCTCCGAATCCACTTTTCGCCATCAGATTGAAGCAGATATTGAACCGTTTCGTGGCATATTGCTCGGATTATTTTTTCTAGCCGTAGGCATGTCATTAGACCTTAACGTCGTAAAAAATAACTGGGGGTTAATCTTAAGTGCTGTTCTTGCGCTGATGTTTGTCAAAGCATCCATAATTTATCTGACTGCACGCATGACCAAAAGTTCACACTCTGAAGCACTCGATCGCGCATTACTAATGGCTCAAGGGGGCGAGTTTGCTTTTGTACTCTTTGCTGCCGCCATGAGTGCTCAAATCATTAGTGCTACTGAAAGTTCAAACCTGACTGCAATTGTAGTTTTGTCGATGATTTTGACCCCGATTATAGGCATTTTATTTAAACGTTTTACCCAAACTACAGAACAAACTTCTTTAGAAAATATCCGTATTGCCGAAGGACTTTCCGGAAAAGTATTGATGATTGGTTTCGGTCGTTTTGGACAAGTCTCCAGTCAATTACTGCTTGCTCAAGGCATTGATGTGACCATCATTGATAATGATATCGACATGATTCAAAACGCTGAAAGATTTGGATTTAAAATTTACTATGGCGATGGTTCTCGTTTAGATATTTTACATGCCTCTGGAGCAGATACGGCTGAAGCAATTGTTGTTTGCGTAGACCACAAAGAAACGACGAATAAGATTGTAGAGTTGGTGCAACATGAATTTCCTTTAACCAAGTTACTGGTTCGCTCTTATGACCGTGAGCATGCGCTGCATTTAGCAAAACAAAATGTGGATTATATGATTCGAGAAACCTTCGAGTCGGCAATGCTATTTGGCGGTGCGATTTTAGAAGAATTGGGTGTTGACCAGAGTGATGTTGAAGAAATTAGCCAAGAAATCCGAGAACGAGACAAAGAACGTTTTGAAACCGAAGTTGCAGCAGATGATGTCTATGCGGGTATCGGTTTGCAATACACAGGACCGCGTCCGACTGCACCTTTAATTAAACCAAAGCAGACAGGGCAAATTCTGAATGAAGATGACACTCAGCAATAATTTCACATATTAAACCCCCAAAAAAAGAGGTCTGGGTAGATCTCTTTTTCGGTAAGCATCCGCTTAACCCCACTTCTTTAGTGAGCGAATGATATTTATTATTCATTATTTAGGAATTATTAAATCCTATAAATATCATTTATTGGATTATTTTACTTTGATACTGTGCACATCATCCCCTCAGTTAAGAATAAGGAACAACTATGAATAAGATGATGAATGCTCTTATCCTAGAAAATTTTGGTGATCATGAATTTAAACGTGTAGAACTCCCTATACCTCAACCAGAGGCTGGGCAAGTTCTAGTACGTATTCATGCTAGTGGTGTAAACCCTATTGATTATAAAATTCGTCTTGGTGAAGCACCATATGCTATGCCAGAGCTTCCTGCCGTGTTGGGAACAGATATGGCTGGGGTTGTAACTGCTGTTGGTGAAGGTGTCACCGACTTCAACGTCGGAGATGAAGTTTACGGTCTGATTGGTGGCGTTCGTGGTCTTCAAGGATCTTTAGCAGAATATGTTGTAGCAGATGCCGATCTGATCGCATTAAAGCCACGGAATATCTCTATGCGCGAGGCAGCAGTACTACCATTGACGTTCCTCACTGCTTGGGAAGGTTTAGTGGATCATGCGAAGGTCCAACCAGGTCAAACTGTACTGGTTCAGGGTGGTGCTGGTGGCGTTGGTTATATGGTGGTTCAGCTTGCAAAAGCACTTGATGCAAATGTTTGGGCGACTGGTCGTACAGCTGATCAATCACTGATTTCAGAACTCGGTGCAACACCTCTCGATTACACAACAGCATCTTCCGATGACATTATTGCTGCAAGCCCTGAGGGTCAAGGTTTTAACATTGTTTACGACACTGTGGGTGGTCCAGTACTCGAAGCTTCACTTTCAATGACAACTCACTATGGCCACATTACCAGCTGTGCTGCATTTGGTCATCATAATTTAGCGAGTTCATCTCTACGGTGTGCCACAGTGTCTGGCGTATTCGTCCTAATGCCGATGTTAACAGGCAATCGCCGTTCTCATCATGGTGATATCCTTAAGATCGCGACTCGTCTCGTTGAGGAAGGTAAACTGCGTCCTATTGTTGATCCTCGTCATTTTACTCTAGACCAGGCGATTGAGGCTCATGATGCTGTTCAAGATCGCTCTGCCAATATTAAGGTCGTGATTGATGTCATTTAACGCACTTCAGGCCAAGACTTGGCGCTTCAATTCTATTGGAGATACAGACGTTCTGACATTAGAAACACTTCCTGTTGCTTTACCAGCAGCAGGAGAAGTTCTAATCCAGATGAAAACGATCGGACTCAACCGGGCTGATGTAATGTTTCGGCGTGGTACTTATATTCAAAAAGCAGTATTCCCTTCTCGTCTGGGATATGAGGGAGCAGGCATAGTTCTGGCAATAGGTGAAGGTGTACGCCAATTTTCTCCAGGAGATGCAGTATCGATTCTTCCGACTGACAATCTAGCCAAATATGGGACATATGCGGACAAGCTTCTGATTCCAGAAACTTTTTTAGTTCACAAACCCGATAGTTTAAGCTGGGAAGAAGCTTCTTCAATCTGGATGCAGTATTTGACGGCTTGGGGTGGTGTAATCCATGCTGGTGGAGTTTCGAAAGGAAAAACGATCTTGATCACAGCAGCTTCAAGTAGCGTAGGACTAGCTGCGATACAGATAGCTGAAGCAGCGGGTGCTAAGGTCATTGCAAGTACACAGACGGTAGAGAAAAAGCAACGTTTACTGGATCTCGGTGTTAAAAATGTTATAGCCAGTGAAGATGAACCAGATTTGTATGAGGCGCTTGTTTCACGTTTGGGTGGAGAATATCTTGATGTCGCCTTCGATGCTGTAGGAGGGCCACATATTGAACAGATTGCAAAAGCGATGTCTGTGGGAGGAACTATGGTTATGCATGGTGCACTTAGCCCGGAGATCACACCATTTCCCCTTAAAGTTGCATTACGCAAGAGCTTAACCATGCGAGGTTTTTTGTTCCTTGAGGTTCTGCATGACCCTGTTCTAAGAGAGCAAGCCAGACGATTTATTCTTAGCAGTATAGGTGCAGGATATCTTCATCCAGTGATCGACTGTTGCTTTAACTTTGAGGACATGCATGACGCTCAGCGCTATCTTGAATCAAATCAGCAAATAGGAAAAATTGTAGTTACTCTAAATACATGATGGTCTTATCTGATTTCTACTTCCTAGAAAAAAGGTTAGTTCTATCTGATTCAGTTTTCTATATGGCCCAACACTTCCGCTAAGTAATCAAACAATGCTCGGATTCGCAAAGGTGTCGGGCCCCGCTGTGGACGATATAAATACAGGCGCCAAACGGGAGAGGTTTCCTCATGAAGTATCTGAATGAGCTTACCACTCCTAAGCCACGGCAAAACTAGAAATCCAGGCATGTGTCCGAATCCGACTCCAGCGAGAATCGCTTGAAATTCAGCTTCTAGATCATCTGTAATAAAACGGGGCTTTGATGGCGTAAAGCTTCGACTTTCGGTGAATGTCCATGGCCAGTAACGCCCTGTTTTATGATCGACTAGTGCTGTTAGAGGGTATTTATCAAGGTCAATAATTTTTTTAGGCATTCCAACCTTATCAATTAACTCTGGCGTACCCACAGAATAAAAGTTCACTTTCGCCAATTCCCTTGCTACATATCGATTGTCCGGCAAAAATCCAAATCTGATCCCGATATCTATCCGCTCATCGATCACATCCGAGTGTGAATCTGTGAGCACACAATCCACGACAATATCTGGATAACGTGTGGCAAATTCTGCTAGTGCGGGTACGACCAATTTACGCCCTAACACAGACGACACAGTAAGACGGACAGTCCCACGCATTTCATCTCGTTTTTCCTTGGTGTCTTTTACAAACAAAGCATCGATCGATCCCACCGCAAAACGTGCTTGCTTTGCCAGACGCTCTCCATCAGCGGTAATTTTAATTTGTCGAGTACTCCTGTAAAACAGAATCTCTCCGCGCTGCTCTTCTAGCTCTTTTATTGCCCGTGTCACTACCTGTGGGGAAATACCCAGCTGAGTTGCTGCCTCTTTAAAATTTCGAGACTCTGCTGCGACACAAAAGATACGCATCATTTCCAATTTGTTCTGCATGTCCAATCCTGTGTTATGGTAATTATTCCGTAAATAGGAATTCTGAAAGATAATATTATTCATTTATTATACCCAACAAGGCTGTAATACTTAACCCATCAAATATGATTGACAGATAGGTTGAAGGTTACTTGTATGAATAATATCGAAAATAAAGTTGTTGTGATCACTGGTGCAAGTAGTGGTTTAGGTGAAGCTACTGCTCGCTTCCTTGCTAAAAAAGGTGCAAAGGTTGTACTTGGTGCTAGACGTACTGAAAAATTAGAGGCTATTGTTCACGACATTCGTGCTGAAGGTGGTCAAGCTGAATTTATTGGTATGGATATAACCAAACCACAGGAAGTACAAGCACTTATTGAAAAGGCATTAAGCGCATTTGGTCAAATCGATGTATTGGTAAACAATGCTGGATTAATGTCTATTGCACCATTAAGTGAGCTAAAAGTTGATGAATGGGATCGTATGATCGACATCAATATTAAAGGTGTTCTTTATGGTATAGCAGCTACCCTACCTGTTTTCCAAAAACAAAACTTTGGACACTTTATTAATCTCGCATCTGTTGCAGGGATAAAAGTATTTAGTCCAGGAGGTACTGTTTATAGCGGTACTAAGTTTGCTGTAAGAGCCATCTCTGAAGGACTTCGTCATGAGGTTGGGGGAACAATTAGAACGACGACTATTGAGCCTGGTGCAGTTGAGTCAGAACTAAAATTTGGTTCTTCTCATAAAGAAAGTTCAGAGTTTGTTACTGATTTCTACAAACAAGCCATACCAGCTGACTCAGTCGCTCGAGCAATTGCTTATGCAATTGAACAGCCTGCAGATGTAGATATTAATGAAATTGTTTTGCGCCCAACGAGCCAAGAGTTTTAATAATTGAATAACAAAAAATGGGAGCACCTCGCTCCCATTTTTACTATATTTTTAAAGTTAAGGACAAATCTATGAAAGCCGTATCGTATGTTATCAATAACCATGATGATTTTAAAAATTCATTGGTAGATATTGAAAAAGCGAAGCCTACGCTTAAGGAGCGTGATGTACTGGTAAAAGTTCAGGCAATCTCTGTGAATCCAGTTGATACCAAAGTGAGAAAAAATTCGTCTGAAGCAAATAATCGTATTTTAGGTTGGGATGCCGTTGGGGAAATTATTGAAGTTGGCTCAAAAGTTACCTCGTTTAAAGTAGGAGATTCTGTTTGGTATGCTGGCGATTTAACCCGAGATGGTAGTAATGCTGAGTTTCAAGCAGTCGATGAACGAATTATCAGTCTTAAACCAATTAAAGTATCTAATGCAGAAGCAGCAGCATTGCCATTAACTGCAATAACGGCATGGGAAATGCTGTTTGATCGGTTTCAAATTTCAGAAACAGAAGTTGGCAGTATTTTAATTATTGGTGGTGCAGGTGGTGTAGGATCAATCGCTATCCAACTCCTAAAAGCAAAAACAAATCTGACCGTTATAGCAACAGCTTCACGTGAAGAAACGAAATCTTGGGTGGAATCACTGGGTGCCGACCATGTCATTGATCATAGCAAAGATTTAAACGAACAAATCGAAGCACTAGGTATTGAAAAACCAAAATACGTCTTCTCTACCAATCATACAGAAACATATACCAAGCAAATAGTTTCTCTGATTGCACCACAAGGCAAGCTTGGATTGATCGATGATCCACAAACATTTGATATTATGCCGTTTAAGACTAAATCTATTTCTATCCATTGGGAGTTGATGTTCACTCGTTCAATGTATGAAACCGATGATATTGAAAAGCAAGGTGAACTGTTGCAACAGGTTGCACAATTAGTTGACCAGCAAAAAATTAGAAGTACCCTCAACCAAAATCTAGGCAAAATTAACGCTGCAAACTTGGAGACGGCGCATAAGTTGCTTGAATCAGGCAAGTCAAAAGGCAAAATTGTACTAGAAAACTTCTAAAACAAATTCAAGGTGAAATAATGACTATTTCAATAATTGCGAACTTTAAGGCAAAGTCAGATCAAAAAGAAACGTTAGAAGCGCTTTTAAAAAGTGTAATAGAGCCTACGCTTCAAGAAGAAGGATGCTTGAAATATGAGCTTTATATTAGCGAAAATGACTCGAGTAGATATTTCTTCTTAGAAGAATGGCGTAGCAGAGAGGATTTAGATATCCATATAGCGTCTGATTATATTCAAAGTTTATTTGGTAATATCCAATCGCTCATTGAATCAAGTGATATTGTAGAAATCAAAAAAATATAGCTGTATTCGGACGTTATGATGAAGTATTCTTCAAATTAACATAGAGACTTAGAAAGTTAATATAAAAATGGGAGCTCTAAGCCACTGCTGTCCCACAAATATCACAAGAAGAACCTCAATTGAGGTTCTTCTTGTTTTCGCCATTTTTTATCAGGCACAAAGAGTGACCTTAAAAGTTTCCTTTCAAATAAATTGACCTGAATAATTCTCAGTAAACGCTGAACACTCCATCCTTCTTGTGCCATGTGTTTAGCGAAGTTCACCAGCAAATAGGCAATTAATGCAATCCATATTTGCGTTTGTATCGCATTGCGGCTTCGACCTAGAAATGACTTCAGTTTTAAATTCTGCTTGATGGCTTTAAAGAATAACTCAATCTTCCAGCGGTCTTTATAAATTGCAGCAATGGTGGATGCTGCCAGATGAAAGTTGTTGCTCAGAAATTCGAATGTTCTTTTCTTATCTGTATCATAAAACTCTATACGTCTTAATAATTCAGGTGCGCCTCTTTTCTTGGCATGCGCACTGCTCAATTCAATACATTCATCCGCAATAATCCCTTTAGTCTCTAATACGCTGCGGCTTGATTTAACTTGATAAACTGTCTTTGGGCGTAGCCGGGTTACAAAGCTGACGTTCTGAAGTGTCAACTGAGCAAACCATTGATAATCAACATATCCTTTATCAAAGACGATAATGCTGCCAGCAGGAAATTTAAATGCTCTGCCTTGCACCATATCATTTTCAATACCATCCCCAAGTGCTACAAATTCAGGAATGGTATTGCTGTGATTTAAGCCAACACTGAGTTTAATACTGGCTTTGGATTCATGTACTTTTGCCCATGCGCACAATGACAGTGAAAGATCAATATGACTGGCATCTAGTGAATACAGCGGATTCTTGAATCTAAATTTATGTGCAGTTTTAGAGTTTTCACAGCGCTGAAGCAGCTGTGTGAACAATTGCTGATACAGGCTGGCGGGCTGTTCTTCGTTGAGTCTTGCTAAGGTGCTTCGCGCAATTCTCTTTGCGCCAAGATGATAGAGCTTTTCCTGCTGGGATTCGAGATTGGATTGAATGTCTCTTAAGCTTTGCCGACAAGAAAGTTGGGACATCAATATGGCAACAAACTGATCCCATGCCCAGAGTGGTGCAGTTTAGCCAGACGTTCAAAATCTTGTCTTAGAATGGGTTTGAGTAATTGATGAAATACGGTATTCTGATGTGACAAAACCTGAGTTCTTTATAGTTAAAGTGTTTGTTTGCACTCATATTTTAACTATTTAGACTCAGGTTTTTTTATTTAAAGCAAACTATGGGACAGCAGTGGCTCTAAGCTCCTATTTTTTTTGAGTGAACCGTACCGGGTTTGTCTGAGACTTTTTTTATTTAAGTTAAGCCACCTGACCTAACGGGTTAATCTTATCATAGTACATTGGGTAATCCCCCCCTAAAAATAATAGGGTCTAAGAAGAGGTTTTCGCTCTGTGGACTTTTGCCACAGTTGGATCGTACGTGTAGAAACATTGAAATGCTTTGCTGTTTTTCACACAGACATTTTATTTCTAGTCAAAATCTCAATGACTTTGTCTTTAAAATCTTTTGAATATCCCATTTAGAACTTGGCTATAGTACTATATTGACGAGTAACTTACCATTTAGCCAATGGTCCAAATCCTTTGCGGATGATGTCACGTTGACCGCTGTGATGTTAGATCGGTTATTGCATCACTGTCATGTGGTACAAATATCGGGTGAGAGTTATCGCTTGAAGGGTAAAAAAAGAATAGGGATTCAGCCACAGGTTGAAACTTAATACGAGGTCAAAGGGGGCAATTTTAGAATGCCGTTGACAACCGAAGCAATTGAAAGGTCCGGTGCATTACAAGCCTGAACGATCTGCTGTTTAAATTCAGCACTGTATGTTCTTCGTTTTTTCTCAAGAGATGCGATGGATGAACCGTACCGGGTTTGTCGGTGATCCTAGACATATACAGGGACAAGGCAATGTTTGAAATCATTGAAGATTTAAAAAATAAATTAGATCAATATCATTCAGTTTATTAAAAGGGTAATACAATTTAATGACGAGTAGAGTCCGTAGTATGAAGGGCTTTTTAAGCGGTATCTGTGCATCTCTATATGCTCTCACAATAAGCCAACCATTCAGATTAAGAAATCATTGGCTTAAATGGGTTTAGGGTTATAGATCCTAGATATCGTTATTTTAGGCTGTTTATTACCAATATACGATGCATTAAAAATATTTTCTGTTACTTCCAATTTTTAAGCTTAGATGTCTGTCCAATACCGACATTAAAACTGTTGGTTGGATCAAGTTTTTCATAATGATTTTTCAGCGCAGGTTTAGCCACATATAAATGTCCAACATTATGCTCTGCTGGATACTCAGCGCCACGGCTATCTAACAAACGCCACATTGCATGTTCCATAGCTAAAGGATCAACATCTTTTTTAACAATGTAATCTTGGTGGAATACATGACATAAAAAATGTCCATAATACAATTTATGTAAAATCTGCTCATCCATTTCTTTAGGTAAAGTTTCTACCCATTCACGATCATTACGGCGAAGTGCGATATCCAATGCAACAATATCTTCAACTTCTGATCGGTGCGTATCTCGATAACGAATTGCAGCACCTGCGACCGCAAAACGATGTAAAAATGCTTTTCGCCCTTCATCTTCATCACAAAGGAAATAATCACCAGTTTCGTGATGATCAAAGTAGCTTTCTAAAAATGCCTCTACCGCAGCAACATCTTGATCTTCAATACGTAGTACCAAATGATGCTCATATAAATTTCGAAATGCATTCATACGCTTCGGCAAGTGTGACGGTAGAAATTTTGTCAGCAATTGCAGAAATTTATCAGAAAGACCTCGCATTTTCATTTTTTCAAGATAACCATCTATTTTATCTTTCATCGCAAACGCAGCAGGCACTTTGGCTGTACCGAACTTCTCGATAAACATAAAAGTATCCTTACCATATTCAGCACCAATGTCATAAGCAACACGATGAATATACTCACCAGCAATAGGAATACGCGGCAAATCTTTCAGTAAAAAACGACGGATTTTGGTTAAATCTTCTTGGTGATTACTCCCCACATAAAACACTTGGCTTGAAATTCTCTCAAACGTATCTAAACGCACTGCAAACACACAGACTTTACCCGCTGAGCCCGATGCTTCGAATAAACGGGATGGATCAGCATTAAAACGTGCCGGCGTGTTTTCATCAACTTTCGCCACATCTTTAATATAACGATGGTCTGATGCACAGCACTGACTCTCATTTTCGATGTCGGCAATTTGATATTTTTGTTGTTCCAAATTCGATAAGATTTCCTCAGAAGAATGACCCAAATTCACACCTAAATGATTGACTAATTCAAGCGAGCCTTGATCATTCACTCTCGCATATAATGCAAGCTCTGTGTACGCAGGCCCACGACGCACCAATGCTCCACCAGAATTATTACATACGCCGCCTAAAACTGAAGCACCGATACAAGATGAACCAATGACTGAATGAGGTTCACGATTAAAAACTGCTAATTCTTTTTCTAAACGATCCAAAGTCGCACCTGGTAAACAAATGACTTGCTTACCTTCATTGATTACTTGAATGCCCCTTAGACGACGGGTACTCATTAATAATACTGGACGATCATAATCATCGCCAAATGGAGTTGAGCCACCTGTGAGTCCTGTATTAGCGGCTTGCATGATTACGATACAACCAGCATCTACCGCTATTTCAAGCACTTTCCATTGTTCGACCAATGTCCCAGGAACAACGACAGCTAAGACGTTTCCTGTACCGTAACGGCGGCCTTGGCGATACAAACGAGTATCTTTCTCATCAGTCAGCACATTGTTTTTACCAACAATATCTATTAGTTTTTGAATAGTCTGTCGAGAAGAGGATTGAGTGTTTATCATTTTTAAGTCTTCTATTGTATAAATGCCCAAATAATATAATTCTCTCTCCTAGGTATCTTTTAAAACACGGCTTTAAAATTCAGCACAAGTGAAGATTAGAAGAGATTCTTTCTAAACTATCGAAGCCCCTTTTTCAAAAGAAAGCTTTGTTTACCTAAATTATTCGGATAAGAATCTCTTTTTTCAAAGGAAAGTTGGCAGAAATTTACTAATGTGAGTAATTAAATCGCTTACTCTTTCTCTAACTTGACCAAGCAATCCGATGTAATATCTGCAATGGTTCTTGCACCAGTCAATGTCATTGCCACACGCATTTCTTTCTCAATCAAATCTAGTAAATTACTTACCCCAGCACCGCCGGCAGCACCAAGTGCGTATACAAATGCACGACCAAGCATGCAAATATCTGCACCCATAGCCAACATACGTACTACATCAAGACCGTTACGAATCCCTGAATCTGCTAAAATTTTGATGTCACCTTTGACCGCACTTGCAATTGAAGGAAGCGCACGAGCAGAAGACAAAACACCATCAAGCTGGCGACCACCGTGATTGGAGACCACAATTCCATCTGCGCCAAAACGTACTGCATCCTTGGCATCTTCAGGATCTAAAATCCCCTTAATAACCATGGGACCCTCCCAATAATCACGAATCCACTCAAGATCTTTCCAAGAAATTGAAGGGTCAAAGTTATTGCCCAGCCAACCGATATAATCTTCCAGACCTGTCGGCTTACCTAAATAT
The DNA here is from genome assembly GCF_000368765.1 of Acinetobacter junii CIP 64.5. Taxonomy (GTDB): domain Bacteria; phylum Pseudomonadota; class Gammaproteobacteria; order Pseudomonadales; family Moraxellaceae; genus Acinetobacter; species Acinetobacter junii. The sequence goes on along the minus strand of NZ_KB849655.1, from coordinate 5,210 downwards.
TTCGAAATGTTACCTAAATCATGCGGACGACCCAATAAACCGACATTCCAAGCCCAGTGTGGGTGCATACACGATTGCATATAACGACGCATTGCAGCATTTTTACCACTCATTCCTGAATGTGCATCACGGTAACGCGCACCTGGAACAGGCATATCGACTGTGAATACTAAGGTAGAACAGCCTGCGGCTTTAGCACGTTCCAAGGCATTTTTCATAAATCCACGGTCACGTAGTACATACAGTTGAAACCACATTGGACGTTGAATCGCAGGTGCCACTTCTTCAATCGGACAAACTGAAACTGTTGATAAGGTAAATGGAATGCCCTTTTTATCTGCGGCAACTGCGGCTTGAACTTCACCACGACGCGCATACATACCCGTTAGACCTACAGGTGACAATGCCACTGGCAACGCCAAATTTTCACCAAACAATTGCGTTTCTAAGCTCAGCTCAGACATGTCATTTAACACACGTTGACGTAAAGCGATTTTTGATAAATCTTCTACATTACGCTTTAAGGTATATTCCGCATAGGCGCCACCATCGATGTATTCAAATAAAAATGGCGGTAAACGACGTTTCGCAGCTTCACGATAGTCATTTGCAGAAGAAATAATCATAACTTATGTCCTATTTAATCGACTCGAACGTTGACGACGAGCTTCTTCTTCATCGATCATACGTACGCGTTGAACAACAAATTCAATATGCCCACAAGCTGCTTTACGTGCAGTCTCTGAGTCTTGACGTTCAATTGCGTCCATCACCTCAAAGTGCTGGTCATGCAATTGTTCAAAATGTTGTGGTGTAGTGTAGACTTTACGTCGCCCTAACATCACGTTGTCTTGCAATAAATCAAACAAACTACGCATCATTTGGATCAGTACTAAATTGTGGGATGCTTCTGCAATCGCTAGATGAAACTTCGCATCTGCTATTGCTGCGTGGGCATCATCACCTAAAGCCTGAAAATGGCTAATCTGCTCAAAACACTGACGAATATTGATCAAATCACTGGGTGTGGCACGTTGTGCGGCATACCATGCTGTACCACCTTCAAGCACCATACGAGCTTCTTGTACATCAAAACGATATTCAGGATCCTGATCTATCAAACCGAATAATGGCTCAACGATTTGATGCTGTGACCAATGTGCAGGCAACTGCTTTAAATAGGTGCCTGCACCCGCTTTGCTCTGAATAATCCCTGCGGTAATCAGCTGTTGAATCGCCTCACGTAAAGAGCTACGAGACACACCCAACTGTTCACAGAGTTGCCGTTCAGCAGGCAATCGCTCTCCGACTTGCACATTATTTTTTTCAATCAATAGACGTAAACGCTGTACCACTTTGTCGGAGACTTTCATTTTTTTCCTTGACCCGTTTATGGAATCATCCACGGGAAAACATAAGCTTGTAAGGCCACAATAATACCAATCATCACCGTAAAGATAATGCTGTGTTTTACTGTAAATCTAAATAAATCAGATTCTTTACCAACTAAACCCACTGCCGCACAAGCAATCGCAATTGATTGAGGGGAAATCATCTTACCTGTTACCCCACCACTGGTATTGGCAGCAACTAACAAGACTTCAGGCACACCGATTTGCTGTGCTGTAGTGGCTTGTAACGCTGAAAACAATGCGTTAGCTGAAGTATCTGAACCTGTAAGAAACACCCCAACCCAACCCAAGAATGGTGAGAAGAAGGTAAAAGCCTGACCCGTATGTGCCAGTGCTAAAGCAAGCGTTGCTGACAGACCTGAATAGTTTGCAATGAAGGCAAAAGCGAGCACCATACCAATCGAATAAATTGGTGTTTTTAGTTCATTCACGGTTTCAAAGAATGTCGAAACTGCCTCTTTAGGTTTCATTTTTAAATAAATGATCGTGATCAATGCCGCCAACATAATCGCCGTACCCGTTGCCGATAACCAATCAAACTTATAAATCGCATCATAATCTTTAATTTCAGACACGACAGGCGGTAGCTTTTGAATCAATTGATGCAAATACGGCACTTTAATTGAAACTACTAAATCACTTAGTGCACCGTCCTTAACAAATAAATCTTTAAAAGGTTTGATGCTCCAGACCGTCACCATTGCTGTAAGTATCAAAAATGGAGACCAAGCTTTAGCTATCTGCCCCACACTGTATTGCTTACGAACTTGCTCAATAATAGTTTCATCTACTTGTAAATCTTTATCCTGAAAACGAAAAATATGTTTTGGCTTCCAGTACTTAAGTAAGATTGTCAAACTGACCAATGCTGCAATTGCAGCAGTAATATCGGGTAATTCAGGACCAACAAAATTTGATGTTAAATATTGCGCTAAAGAAAAAGATAAGCTGGCGACTAAAATAGCAGGCCAAGTTTCTTTAACCCCACGCCAGCCATCCATAATTGCCATGATCCAGATCAATACAATTGGCACCATAAAGGGTAACTGACGACCCACCATTTGACTGATTTCCATAGTGTCAACACCTGAAACCTGCCCAGCGACAATGATCGGAATTCCCATTGCACCAAAAGCAACAGGTGCAGTGTTAACTATCAGGCATAGCCCAGCCGCATATAAAGGCTTAAAACCGAGTCCCACCAACAATGCCGCAGTAATTGCGACTGGCGCACCAAAACCTGCCGCACCTTCTAAAAACGTACCAAAAGCAAACCCAACTAATAGCATTTGCAGACGCTGATCTTCTGTAATTGACAGAATAGAGGAGCGAATAATATCGAACTGTCCTGTTTTTACTGAAATCTTATATATAAAAACTGCACCGATAATAATCCATGCAATTGGCCACAGTCCGTAGAAGAATCCATAGACCATTGATGCCAATGCCATTCCGATTGGCATTTTGTATAAAAATAATGAGACCAGAAAGGCTAAAAAAACGGTAATTGTCGCGGCTACACTCCCCTTCATACGAAAAATAGCCAATGCCAAAAAAAAGAAAACAATAGGAACTAGCGCTATTACACTCGAAATCCAAATATTGCCCATGGGATCATAAATTTGTTGCCACTGTTGAAGCATTGTCTACTCCTTGAAATGCTTAACTACTAGATTGAATAGTTTATTACACTTATATACTAAACTGGTATGACCAATTTAGTAATTAAGAGATAAAATGTACATTTTATATTAGAAATATTAGCCGAAAAACGCAATAGACAAGCTTTAATTTATTTTTTGGTGTGACCAATTTTAGAATCTATTAAAATCTTATACATTATTAAAAACTTAAGTAATACATGGTTTTGTTGCACAAACCTATTCTTGAAAGCTTATTCAGCAATATAATTCCCAAATGAATAAGCCTATACCTAAAATCTACCGGACAACGAAAGGCTAACCTACTACTCTTACAGTCATAGGACTTACGCATTGACGGATTCAAAAAAGTACTAAAATACTTTATAAAGTATCTGTGATCAGACGAATTAAACATGCTTCTACAGCAACTTGTACTCTACCCATTTATATGGGCTTTCTCATGACAGAACCGAACTCTATTAGCTGCACACAACTTGCCGAGACTTATAATATCTCGCATGATAGTGTAAATCGCTTTCTAGAGCGTGAAGATTACACACCTCACGACCTATATCAAGAATCAATTCAACATATTAATAATAACAAACTTATAGTCAGTATTGATGATACTGTTTTAGATAAACCATATAGTCAACATATGGACTTAGTTAG
>NZ_KB849655.1:0-838 GCF_000368765.1 Acinetobacter junii CIP 64.5 | reverse complement strand
CCAATGATCAAAAACTTCATTGATGACTTTATTCTCGATAAAAATCATCTGCTACCACAGAGAATCTATAAATAATAGTGCGTAAGTCCTAAGTCAATACAAAATGTAATGATATATCACTACATTTCTGATATTTCTTTTTTCATGTATGATCGACTAAGACAAATTCAGGGATAAGGTTATGTTTGAAACTATTGATGATTTAAAGAAAAAATTAGATCAACATCGCCCTCTCTCTCCGTCAATTGTCAAAAATTTACAAGAAGATCTTATTGTCCGCTGGACCTATCATTCCAATGCAATTGAAGGTAATACCCTCACCCTGCTAGAAACAAAAGTAGTACTCGAAGGTATTACTGTTGGTGGAAAGGCATTAAGAGAACACTTCGAAGCGATCAACCATAGAAATGCAATTTACTATGTTGAAGATATCATTCGGAAAGAGGAGCCTTTTTCTGAATGGCAAATTCGTAATATCCATCAGCTTATCTTAAAGAATATTGATGATGATAATGCTGGCCGCTATCGCCAGCAAAACGTATTGATCTCTGGTGCTACATCTACCCCGCCTGATTACACGTTATTAAATGACAAGATGGCTCAATTAGTAGACTGGTATAATAGTGAAGCACATAAGCTACATCCAATTGAACGTGCAGCCAAAGTACATGCTGATTTTGTTGGCATTCATCCATTCATTGATGGCAATGGTCGCACGTCACGTCTTTTGATGAATCTTGAACTTGGACTGCTCCCAGTATCCTAGACATGAGACCGCCTCATTTTGAAGCTGTCTCAAATGCTTCTGGGCTCATCCCATCGAGATGCGAATGACGCC
>NZ_KB849654.1:844500-869820 GCF_000368765.1 Acinetobacter junii CIP 64.5 | reverse complement strand
AAGATCATTAAGAGAATAGAAGAACAACTTGTGTGGATTTTTACTGGTTGATCGATCGAAATAATTTTCATTGATTGAATGGTAGAAATTTCTCGAAGTTTATTTGAGCGAATTTTTAGTCAGAAAATTGATGAGCCAGAATTAGCACCTTGTCTTAACTAAGGTGCAAAATGATTTTAACTGAAGAGTTTGATCATGGCTCAGATTGAACGCTGGCGGCAGGCTTAACACATGCAAGTCGAGCGGAGATGAGGTGCTTGCACCTTATCTTAGCGGCGGACGGGTGAGTAATGCTTAGGAATCTGCCTATTAGTGGGGGACAACATTCCGAAAGGAATGCTAATACCGCATACGTCCTACGGGAGAAAGCAGGGGATCTTCGGACCTTGCGCTAATAGATGAGCCTAAGTCGGATTAGCTAGTTGGTGGGGTAAAGGCCTACCAAGGCGACGATCTGTAGCGGGTCTGAGAGGATGATCCGCCACACTGGGACTGAGACACGGCCCAGACTCCTACGGGAGGCAGCAGTGGGGAATATTGGACAATGGGGGGAACCCTGATCCAGCCATGCCGCGTGTGTGAAGAAGGCCTTATGGTTGTAAAGCACTTTAAGCGAGGAGGAGGCTACTGAGATTAATACTCTTGGATAGTGGACGTTACTCGCAGAATAAGCACCGGCTAACTCTGTGCCAGCAGCCGCGGTAATACAGAGGGTGCGAGCGTTAATCGGATTTACTGGGCGTAAAGCGTGCGTAGGCGGCTTTTTAAGTCGGATGTGAAATCCCCGAGCTTAACTTGGGAATTGCATTCGATACTGGGAAGCTAGAGTATGGGAGAGGATGGTAGAATTCCAGGTGTAGCGGTGAAATGCGTAGAGATCTGGAGGAATACCGATGGCGAAGGCAGCCATCTGGCCTAATACTGACGCTGAGGTACGAAAGCATGGGGAGCAAACAGGATTAGATACCCTGGTAGTCCATGCCGTAAACGATGTCTACTAGCCGTTGGGGCCTTTGAGGCTTTAGTGGCGCAGCTAACGCGATAAGTAGACCGCCTGGGGAGTACGGTCGCAAGACTAAAACTCAAATGAATTGACGGGGGCCCGCACAAGCGGTGGAGCATGTGGTTTAATTCGATGCAACGCGAAGAACCTTACCTGGCCTTGACATACTAGAAACTTTCCAGAGATGGATTGGTGCCTTCGGGAATCTAGATACAGGTGCTGCATGGCTGTCGTCAGCTCGTGTCGTGAGATGTTGGGTTAAGTCCCGCAACGAGCGCAACCCTTTTCCTTACTTGCCAGCATTTCGGATGGGAACTTTAAGGATACTGCCAGTGACAAACTGGAGGAAGGCGGGGACGACGTCAAGTCATCATGGCCCTTACGGCCAGGGCTACACACGTGCTACAATGGTCGGTACAAAGGGTTGCTACACAGCGATGTGATGCTAATCTCAAAAAGCCGATCGTAGTCCGGATTGGAGTCTGCAACTCGACTCCATGAAGTCGGAATCGCTAGTAATCGCGGATCAGAATGCCGCGGTGAATACGTTCCCGGGCCTTGTACACACCGCCCGTCACACCATGGGAGTTTGTTGCACCAGAAGTAGGTAGTCTAACCGCAAGGAGGACGCTTACCACGGTGTGGCCGATGACTGGGGTGAAGTCGTAACAAGGTAGCCGTAGGGGAACCTGCGGCTGGATCACCTCCTTAACGAAAGATTGGTGACCGGTAAGAATCCACAACAAGTTGTTCTTCGAAGATGTATCTGAGGGTCTGTAGCTCAGTTGGTTAGAGCACACGCTTGATAAGCGTGGGGTCACAAGTTCAAGTCTTGTCAGACCCACCACTACTGACGAAGTGATGAATAATCACAAGCTGCTAGATAAAAAGATATGTCGTTCATTATGATTAAAGCTGGGGACTTAGCTTAGTTGGTAGAGCGCCTGCTTTGCACGCAGGAGGTCAGGAGTTCGACTCTCCTAGTCTCCACCAAATTCGAGGGTAAACAAAGCAACGCTTTGTCCGAGAATTTAAGCAAACAGCTATGCTGTGCGCAGGCACACATAGAACGAAGCTTGGAGCTAAAGATTACAGAACTTAGTAAGCAAATAGCTTCTTAACTTCTGTGATTTATCACAGTTTACTACGCACCGACGAGGTGGTAGTTAATCATTAACAGATTAGAAAATTGAGTCTGAAATAAATTGTTCAAACTCGATTAAATAGGAAGATAACAAGTAATTGTTAAATTAATATTTAATCTGAGAACTAGCAAAAACACTGAATCAAGCGTTTTGGTATATGAATTTAGATTGAAGCTGTATGGTGATTAAATTCACAGACAACAAACCAGTAGCAATTAAGTTTGCAACGATAACACTCACTTGTATGTGTTAACGACTGTTTGGGGTTGTATAGTCAAGTAATTAAGTGCATGTGGTGGATGCCTTGGCAGTCAGAGGCGATGAAAGACGTGATAGCCTGCGAAAAGCTCCGGGGAGGCGGCAAATATCCTTTGATCCGGAGATTTCTGAATGGGGGAACCCACCCGCTATAAGGCGGGTATCATAAACTGAATACATAGGTTTATGAAGCGAACGAGGGGAAGTGAAACATCTCAGTACCCTTAGGAAAAGAAATCAATTGAGATTCCCTTAGTAGCGGCGAGCGAACGGGGAGCAGCCCATTAAGTTATGTGTGTTTTAGTGGAACGCTCTGGGAAGTGCGAACGTAGAGGGTGATATTCCCGTACACGAAAGGGCACACATAATGATGACGAGTAGGGCGAGGCACGTGAAACCTTGTCTGAATATGGGGGGACCATCCTCCAAGGCTAAATACTCCTGACTGACCGATAGTGAACCAGTACCGTGAGGGAAAGGCGAAAAGAACCCCTGTGAGGGGAGTGAAATAGATCCTGAAACCGCATGCATACAAGCAGTGGGAGCCGACTTGTTCGGTGACTGCGTACCTTTTGTATAATGGGTCAGCGACTTATATTCAGTAGCGAGGTTAACCGAATAGGGGAGCCGTAGAGAAATCGAGTCTTAATAGGGCGTTTAGTTGCTGGGTATAGACCCGAAACCAGGCGATCTATCCATGAGCAGGTTGAAGGTTGGGTAACACTAACTGGAGGACCGAACCCACTGTCGTTGAAAAGCCAGGGGATGACTTGTGGATAGGGGTGAAAGGCTAATCAAGCCTGGTGATAGCTGGTTCTCCCCGAAAGCTATTTAGGTAGCGCCTCGGACGAATACCATTGGGGGTAGAGCACTGTTTCGGCTAGGGGGTCATCCCGACTTACCAAACCGATGCAAACTCCGAATACCAATGAGTACTATCCGGGAGACAGACTGCGGGTGCTAACGTCCGTAGTCAAGAGGAAAACAATCCAGACCGCCAGCTAAGGCCCCAAAATTATAGTTAAGTGGGAAACGATGTGGGAAGGCATAGACAGCTAGGAGGTTGGCTTAGAAGCAGCCACCCTTTAAAGAAAGCGTAATAGCTCACTAGTCGAGTCGGCCTGCGCGGAAGATGTAACGGGGCTAAAACTATGTGCCGAAGCTGCGGATTTGACATTAGTCAAGTGGTAGGGGAGCGTTCTGTAAGCCGATGAAGGTGTATTGAGAAGTATGCTGGAGGTATCAGAAGTGCGAATGCTGACGTGAGTAACGACAAAACGGGTGAAAAACCCGTTCGCTGAAAGACCAAGGGTTCCAGTCCAACGTTAATCGGGGCTGGGTGAGTCGACCCCTAAGGCGAGGCCGAGAGGCGTAGTCGATGGGAAATTGGTTAATATTCCAATACTTCTGTGTAATGCGATGAGAGGACGGAGAAGGTTAAGTCAGCCTGGCGTTGGTTGTCCAGGTGGAAGACCGTAGGCATGCATCTTAGGCAAATCCGGGGTGCTCTATGCTGAGAGTCGATAGCAAGCTGTACTTGTACAGTGAAGTGGCTGATACCATGCTTCCAGGAAAAGTCTCTAAGCTTCAGTTACACAGGAATCGTACCCGAAACCGACACAGGTGGTCAGGTCGAGTAGACCAAAGCGCTTGAGAGAACTCTGCTGAAGGAACTAGGCAAAATGGTACCGTAACTTCGGGAGAAGGTACGCTGCTGACGGTGATGGGACTTGCTCCCTGAGCGGTTGGCAGCCGCAGAAACCAGGCCGCTGCAACTGTTTATTAAAAACATAGCACTCTGCAAACACGAAAGTGGACGTATAGGGTGTGATGCCTGCCCGGTGCTGGAAGGTTAATTGATGGGGTTAGCGTAAGCGAAGCTCTTGATCGAAGCCCCAGTAAACGGCGGCCGTAACTATAACGGTCCTAAGGTAGCGAAATTCCTTGTCGGGTAAGTTCCGACCTGCACGAATGGCATAATGATGGCGGCGCTGTCTCCAGCAGAGGCTCAGTGAAATCGAAATCGCTGTGAAGATGCAGTGTACCCGCGGCTAGACGGAAAGACCCCGTGAACCTTTACTGCAGCTTGACATTGAACTTTGACCTTACTTGTGTAGGATAGGTGGGAGGCTTTGAAGTTGGAACGCTAGTTCCAATGGAGCCGTCCTTGAAATACCACCCTGGTAATGTTGAGGTTCTAACTCTGTCCCGTAATCCGGGACGAGGACCATGTCTGGTGGGTAGTTTGACTGGGGCGGTCTCCTCCTAAAGAGTAACGGAGGAGTACGAAGGTGCGCTCAGCGTGGTCGGAAATCACGCGTAGAGTATAAAGGCAAAAGCGCGCTTAACTGCGAGACCCACAAGTCGAGCAGGTACGAAAGTAGGTCTTAGTGATCCGGTGGTTCTGTATGGAAGGGCCATCGCTCAACGGATAAAAGGTACTCTGGGGATAACAGGCTGATACCGCCCAAGAGTTCATATCGACGGCGGTGTTTGGCACCTCGATGTCGGCTCATCTCATCCTGGGGCTGAAGCAGGTCCCAAGGGTATGGCTGTTCGCCATTTAAAGAGGTACGCGAGCTGGGTTTAGAACGTCGTGAGACAGTTCGGTCCCTATCTACCGTGGGCGCTGGAAATTTGAGAGGATCTGCTCCTAGTACGAGAGGACCAGAGTGGACGAACCTCTGGTGTACCGGTTGTCACGCCAGTGGCATCGCCGGGTAGCTATGTTCGGAAGGGATAACCGCTGAAAGCATCTAAGCGGGAAGCCTACCTCAAGATAAGATTTCCCTAGGAATTTATTCCTCTAAAGAGCCGTTCGAGACTAGGACGTTGATAGGTTGGGTGTGGAAGCACGGTGACGTGTGAAGCTGACCAATACTAATTGCTCGTGAGGCTTGACTATACAACACCCAAACAGTTGTTGTATTCAAGATAAATTCAATACACAACTTGATTTAGTGTATAAACTAGTTAAAATGCTGAACACAAAGTTAGACTCAATATCTAATCCGTTAATAACTCTTTGGATCGTAAGTAAGGCAAACATTATTAATTAATGTGAATAAGACCCGAAAACACCACAACAGTTTGCTGGCGACAATAGCAAGAGTGAACCACCTGATCCCTTCCCGAACTCAGAAGTGAAACCTCTTCGCGCTGATGGTAGTGTGGCGTTTGCCATGTGAGAGTAAGTCATCGCCAGCTTTTAAATCTAAAACACCCCCTCCGCGTAAGCAGAGGGGGTGTTTTTTATTGGGAAGCGAAAAAGAAAACTTAAAACTAATCTCAATTGTTTTATCTCTACTTCAATTTATAATCGAGTTAAATTCATAATTATAAAAAAGGAATTCAGCATTGAATGTAATTATCCAGTTGCTAGGTGGTATAGGCCTATTCCTTTTAGGCATGTCTCTGATGACGGATAGCTTAAAAGCAATCGCTGGCGAAGCTCTACGACAATGGTTAGTTAGATTTACAAATTCTCCGATTTAAAAAATAGATTTTAAAAATTTGGTCAGAAATTAAATAAAAGTGACAATTATTATCTTTTGCTAAAATTTCCTTAATTAAAATGTGACCTAGTTCATCTAAAGCTTGGTTCAAAATTAAATTTTATTTACACCAAATCTAGAATATGGTTTCATTACCCATATTTTTTAATAATGAAGAAAATTACATTCAAAATGAACATAGGGGAAATGGAATGTTAATGAATAAAAAGCAACTAAAGTTAAAATTATCTGCGATTACGATATCTGTTTTATTAGCAAGTTGTGGTGGCGGTGGGGGATATTATGGTTCAAATGATAACGATTCAAGTGGCGAGTCTGGTGGCGGAGATACAGGTGGTGAAGTCGTTACCCCTACAGTTACGGCAACTGGTTTGAAGATTGAATTAGATAAATTAGCAATTGCAGCGACAAACGGACAGTTAATAGTAACGGTTCGTGCTTTAGATACTAATAAAGGTGGTGTTGCTGATGCTCCAGTTACTTTATCAATCATAGACCCAACTGATAATGTGATCAATACAGGGCTTTCTAAGCAACAAACGGATGAATCAGGAAATGCTGTTTTTGTTTTAAAAACACCTGCTACATCTACAACCTTGTCTGATTTAATTAAGAATGGTTTTAAAATTGTTGTTTCAACAAACGATAGCAAATTAAGTCAAGAACAAACAATCGCTGTTACGGGTGCAGATACAACTACTGGTTCAGATACTACGAGTATTGTATTATTTGATGCAACTAAAACATCTTTGAATGTCCGTGGAGATCAGACCACAGTAACATTGACTGCGGTTGATGCAAATGGTGCTACTTTAGCAAACCAAGCTATTTCTTTAAAAGTAAAGAACTCTGCCTTAAATGGTGTTAAATTCACGCCTAATGCTTCTCAAACTGATGAAAATGGTAAAATTACTTATACATTATCGTTTACAGAAGCACAAAGATCTTCAAGCTATACTGCAGAACAGTTCATAGCTGATGATTTAGTATTTGAAGCGAATTTTGGTCAGTCAACAAAAGTCTATACTTATAAACTAGATATCGTAAATTCAGTGGTACCAAAACCTGTGGGGGCAATCTCTGTAGCGTATAACCCAACTAAGATACAAGATTCGGAAAATGGCGTCTACTATTACCAAAATGTTTCGGTACAAGTGACTGATATAGATGGTAAGCCATTAGCGAATCAAGATGTCGTTATGGGTGTTAATGCTTTAACCTATAATAAAGGTTATTATGCATTTTTTGATACGGATACTCCACCTGATGGTAAAGCTGATGAATATTTACCTGCTGTGATTACTCAATGTGTTACACCATCAATTATTGTTAACAGCGATGGTAAGCAAGTTAATCAGTTAAAACCTGTAAAAGAAGGGCAAACTGTACAAGTTGTATCGTTTATTAATTCTGAAGGTACACCTGCTACAGATAATAAATACACAACTGATGCAAATGGTCGTTTTGATCTAAAAATCCAGTATCCTAAAATATATGCAGGATATTTAACTGTACAGTTGTTAGCGGATTCAATTGTAAGTGGTAAATCGATTAGTGGCTCAACAAGTTTTTCTCTCAGCTATTTAGCAAGTGATGTTGATATAGCGAATGGAATAGCACCAAACTTGACAAGTCCATATGGTGTCTCTTCAAATTGTTTAGATGGTCAATAATTTATAGTTAAATAAAAAACGGCTTTCGAGCCGTTTTTTATTTGCCGATAATTTAAGATTTAATCATACAATAAATCCATTTGTTTAGCTAATTGGTATAAATTATTTGAACGATTACCTGTGCGGCAGAACATTAAAACTGGTTTTGGTAATTCATTAAAATGATTGGCAAAAGTGCGAACATCTAACTCAGTCATTTGACCTGATACGACTGGTTGATATACATAATCAAGACCTGCTGAACGTGCCGCCTCTTCTATTTGAGCGCTAGTAGGTTGTTCTGGTCCACCTTCCATATCAGGACGGTTATTGATGATTGATTTGAAGCCTTTTTCGACGACTTGCTCAACATGTTCAGGACAAATTTGACCTGCAAAACCAACATTTTCTGACATCTTGTCACTCCAAAAATAAACAAAACATTTTATGCTCTATCATAGCATTAAGCTTGATCTTGAGTTTAAATGTCTATAGTAAATACATGATGATAAGCAAAAGATAACGCAATGGAGCGCGCATGCACACCTATACAGTTGAGCCGTTGTATGTTCCTAGTGGTGATGAAACGATTGCTGCTGATTTTTATCTACCGAAATCCAACATAAAACCAGCCGTTATTATTATGGCGCATGGTTTTGCTGGATTACGTCAGTTTAAATTAATTCAGTATGCGCAGCGTTTTGCACAAGCGGGTTATGCTGTTATTTTATTTGATTATCGTTATTGGGGCGGGAGTACTGGGAAACCTCGAGAGTTGATCTCTTTAAGTGCTCAATTAGATGATTGGAAAACCATAGTTCAGTATGCATCAAATTGTAAATATATTGATAGTAGACGTATTATCTTGTGGGGAACCTCATTAAGCGGCGGTTATGCTTTAAGTTTAGCGACAGACCTAAAAAACATTCAGGCAATCATGGTTCAAGTTCCGTATGTTGATGGTGCTGAAACAGCGAAACTTTATCCTTTGCAACGCTATCCTGAAGCATTAAAGCGATCAAGTCAGGATTATATGGGCTCAAAAATGGGGCTTGCACCTAAAACACTGCCTGTTGTTGATCAATACAAGCTTTGTTTTTTACCTACATCTGATAGCTACTTTGGATATCATTCAATAGTGAATCCTGATTATTATTGGAGTGGTGAAGTTCCAGCACGTGTATTTTTTAATTTAATGCGTTATCGCCCAATCCAATTTGTAAGAAAAATTAATATTCCTGTTTTATTCATTGCTGCTAAGAATGACACTTTAATTCCAATTCAGTCTAGTCGTGAAGCAGCAACCAATATTGCGCCATTTGTAACGTATCATGAGTGGGATATTAAACATTTTGATATTTATCATGGTTCATGGTTTGAAAAAGCAGTCACAACCCAATTAGAATTTTTGCATCAACATATTGGAGTGATGTAAATGATTATAGTCTGTAGTTCATGTGGTGCAAAAAATCGTGTGCCAGAAGAGAAATTAAGTACGCATCCAAGTTGTGGTAAATGCCATCAGCCATTATTACCACAACAACCTATTGAATTGAATGAACAAAATTTCAGTAATTTTATTTCTAATACTGATTTACCTGTATTGATTGATTTGTGGGCAGAATGGTGTGGCCCATGCAAAATGATGGCTCCACATTTTGCTCAAGTTGCAACCCAAAATCCATATGTGATTTTTGCAAAGATTGATACAGAAGCAAATCCAAGATTGAGTGCAGCATTTAACGTACGTAGTATTCCAACTCTAGTGCTGATGAACAAAACAACTGAAATTGCTCGAGTGAGCGGAGCATTACGTGCACCTGAACTTCAGCAATGGCTAGAGCAACATTTGAAGTAACATCAAGAGATATTTGATATGACTGAGCGTTTGAACCATCCTGAAGGCACGCTTTCTTTGCAAACGATTGCAATGCCTGCTGATACTAATTGGAGTGGTGATGTTTTTGGTGGATGGATTGTATCTCAAATGGATTTGGCTGGTGCAATTCACGTCGAGCGCTTCAGTAAAGGTCGTTGTGCAACGATTGCAATTAATCAGATGGCTTTTTTAGTCCCTGTGAAAGTCGGAAATGTGATTAGTTGCTATACAAAAATCTTGAAAGTTGGTAATACTTCGGTTCAAGTACAAATTGAAGTATGGAACAGTCATGATGATTCGCGTGAACCAGTGCGAATTACTGAAGGGGTGTTTACCTTTGTTGCGGTCGATGTAAAGGGTAATAAACGTCAAATTTCAGAAGAAGTTAGACAGAAATTTACAGCAACGCTATCGGTTTAAGCGTATTTGCTTGATACGATTAGGGAGTTATCTCGTTAGGATTTAAGCATGGCTGAAGAGCTCATTTTGCAACAAGGCGATAAAGCCGAACAATATCAAAGTATTATCCCTCAGATTAAAGCAATTGTTGAGGGTGAGCCTGACCTGATCGCTAATCTTGCAAATATTTGTGCTGCACTGAATCAGCAATTTGGTTGGTTATGGGTTGGTTTTTATTTGGTTAAGCAAAATGAATTGGTATTAGGTCCATTTCAGGGACCAATTGCCTGTACTCGTATAGCGAAAGGTCGTGGTGTATGTGGTACAGCATGGCAACAACTACAAGTTATTATCGTTCCTGATGTTGAGTTGTTTCCAGGACATATTGCATGTAGCTCAGCGTCTAAATCAGAAATCGTATTGCCGATTATGCAAAATACGGAATGTGTTGGTGTACTGGATATTGATAGTGATGAACTCAATCAGTTTGATGAAGTCGATGCCAAATATCTGCAGCAACTTATTTCTATTATTGAAACATCAATTACTCATTCATAAAGGTATAACCCAAATAGATTTGAGCTATACCTCTATAGTTAGAACATGGTATTACTGTTTTTACTTTGCTCTGGGATGTTTTGAATCACATCCCAATGCTCGATAATTTTCCCATTTTCAACACGGAAAATATCAATAATCGCTCGTCCCCGATCTGTATCATTTTCAGTTGAATGAATATGTAGAACAACTAGGTTTTTTTCAGCAATCGCTTTTTTAATTACATTTTTTGCTGCTGGATTATTGCTAAATTTCTCCGTAAAGAAGTTTACAAAAGGTGCTTTGCCATCGGGAACATTCGGATTATGTTGAATATATTGGTCGCCAATATAGCGATCAGCATGTGCTTTAACTTGGTGTTTCAAAAAAACACCTTCATAAAAGTCCACGACAATTTTCTTATTTTGTTCTGATAGCTCATCGGAGAGAGTTTGGTTCGAGCTGTTAAGATGAGTTGTATTCGATGGAATAGAAGAAGAAGCAGTAATGATAGTCGTCAAAAATATGATGGGAATAAAGTAAATTTTTTCATAATATCAAGCCCAAGAAACAAAACGGTATTTGTATCTTGGGCTGAGTAACTATCTAAAAGAAGTTTAGATCAGTTATTATTTTTTACGTTTGGGTAACCAAGCCCAAAGCATTTGGCATTGGATCGGTTCATTTGCTGAATCATCAATGACTGTAACAGGAATCAGTAGCTCGCCTTTTTCATTATTTGCAATGAACTTTTGTTGATCAGCCGATAATGTTGCAGTTGCAGTTAAACCGCCTTGTGCGACTTTTAAATAATCTACATGTAAAGATTTGATCAATAAAATACGATCATCAGGTACATGTAAACCTGTTAAAAATCCAGTTGCTGTCTCAGCTAATAAAGCCATAGCTGCGGCGTGTACACCCTTAATATGATTTTGCATATTACGTTGGTTTTCAATGCGAACAGTCACATGATCTTTATCTACTTCTAAATAGCGTATGTTCGCTGTTCCTACCATCGGAACAACATGACCAAATGCTTTGCTCCATAAGGTACTACGGATACCTTTAGGGAATTTAGAAGTGGTTTTAACTAACGTATAAAGACGGTTATCTTTTGCCATAGCGAGCCTATTGCTTAGTCTTTGAAATTATTAAATTGCAGTGGCAGACCAAATTGTTGTTCACGTAAAAAATTCATGACTTGTTGCAACGTATCACGTTTTTTATCAGTGACGCGGATTTTGTCCCCTTGGATAGAAGATTGCGCTTTGATACCACTTTCTTTAATGGCTTTATTAATTTTTTTTGCAGTATCTGAGTCAAGTCCATCTTTGAGTTTGACCACTTGTACTACATGTTTACCTGATGCAGTGGCTTTTTGTGGATCAAGTGCTTGTACATCGACCTTACGTTTATAGAAATGATTTTCAAGCATGGTATAGACTTGTTCACATTGGAAATCACTTTCAGTCGAGATTTTAATCTCTTTATTTTTCTCATTTAACTCGATCGAAACGTCTTGTCCGCGAAAGTCGAAACGTGTACCAATCTCTTTTTGCGTGTTTTGTACCGCATGATTGACTTCAAATAACTCTAATTCAGAAACAATATCAAAAGAAGGCATGGTTAGACCTTTACAAAGGGAAAGAATATTTGAGATGCTAAGGGTGTTTTCTTCATTTGCCAAGTGTTGTTTACATCAAAGGAGTGCGCAATGATCCGTAAACAAGAAATTACAACATTTGAGTTCCCAGAGGACGCGATCATCTGGGATGTCCGAGATACCAAAGCGTATTCAGAGGCTCATGTCAAAGGGGCAGTAAATCGTCCTATTGCTGAATTAACTGCGGATAGTTTGACTCAAGTTGCAGCGGATCAGCCGATTTACATTTTATGTGGTGGTGGCAGTAAAGCACCGCGAGCAGCTGAGCTTTTAGAAGGTCTAGACAGTTCACGTGAATACGTCATTTTGATGGGAGGTACTCGTGCAGCACGTGATGCTGGCTTACCTCTTGTAGAAGGTGTGTAAATGAAAAAAGTTTGCCAAAATACATTTGTGTTTTGGCAAACTCATAAAAATAAATCAAAGTTTCTATTTGAAAGATAAAAACTACATTTGCTTAGAATAATACGGTTTCTTTACTTTTACTTTTTTTGGGAAACGTAATGGATTCAATTTACTTAGTAAAGATTGTGGAGCTGGACAAAGCTCACCCAATACTAATGCAGCTAAAATCTCACTGCATAATGGTGCAAATAAAAATCCTTTAGAACCTAAACCTGCAAAAGTATAAATTTCACTGTTTGATTCCATTTTCCCAACTAAAGGAAAATAGTCTGAACTCTGCGCCCGAATAGAAGCACGACCATGCCATATGTCGATAGATGGAAGTTGTTCCGCATATTGTGGGAAGACACTGTGGATAAGTTCGTAATTATGCACATGGTCTTCAGCAAGAACATCACTATCGTCACGGTTAGGGTAGAAGGATGCACCTAAAATCAATTGAGAGTCATCTAACTGCATACAATAACCACCATAGCTATAAGCTTTATCCAAGGCCAAAGGCTGTATGGCGTTATTTACCCAACTGACCTGCCCTCGAATAGGCTTCAATACAGGATAGTTTTCAAATAAGGCAGCACTTTGTTTTGCACAACATACGATGACGTGATCTGCTACCGAAATTAAGTCCTGATCTTGCCAAATTTCTGTTTGCGTTGCTTTTGGTCTAAGACGAGAAACTTTGGCTTTTTTTATGCTGATATTTGAATGTTTTAAAATCTCATCACGCAACACATGAGGAGAAACTGCGCCAGCTTGCTGCAATATCAAACTTTGATAGTGGGTTTCGAGTGTTTGATTGGGAGAAGAATGAGCTGTCCCGAAAACTGATTCAGGATATTGTTGTTCTAGTCCAAGTAGCTCATCGGCATTTTTTATTGCGATCTGTTCTACTCGGATTGAACGGAATGCTTTAAATCGTGAATAAAAGTTTAAAGCATGCTGCCAGCTTAGAGTCATTAAATGTTCATGAGCTTGATCAATTGGACACAGCTTAGGATTGAGTAACGCAAGAGGATTACCAGAAGCACCTGAAAGTGGTTCATTTTGCTCGTAAATCATTACTTGATGTCCACGCTGAGCAAATGCCCATGCGGTGGTCAAACCTGCTATTCCAGCACCGATAATGGCGATTTGTCGCTGCTTTAGTTGCGTTGTTTCAGGTAATGCTGCTGGAAGCTCTTGGAGTAGCTCAGCCTCTGGATTTTCCTGATCTGGGCAGTCTAGCCAAATGGCTTTTAACATTTCTCGTTTGTGACCAAAGCCTCTAGGTCGGCTGATTTGGATCCCGTGTTGTTTTAGTCCGCGTTTAAGAACACCTGCAACGCTGAAGGATGCAAAGGTCGTTCCGTACTCGGATAAGCGCACAATATGATTTAATACATTTTCTTGCCACATATCAGGGTTACATGAAGGCGCAAACCCATCGAGAAACCAAGCATTGACTGATTGTGTTTTTGGGATACTTGGGAAAATGTCCTGCGCATCACCGAGCCATAGATCGATGCTAAATCGCTCTTCGTGAAAACTCAGGCGATGACAACCTGCAATTGGTAATGGGTATTGTTGTACTAATTTTCCTGCAAGAGGTTTAAGCTCATCCCAAACACTAAGCGCACGTATGAGATCAGCTTTACTGAGAGGGAATTTTTCAACACTGATGACATGTAAATGACTGTGATTATCAGGGCGAACACTTTGCCAAAGTTGCCAAAGGGTAAGAATATTGAGTCCTGTACCAAAACCCGTTTCACCTACACAGAAATACTGATAGTCACTGAGTTCTGATAAACGTGTACTAAGATCATTTCCATTTAAAAACACATGACGTGTTTCGAGTAAACCGTTATCTTTAGAAAAGTAGACATCGCCAAATTGTTTAGATATGGGAACTTCGATACCATCAACAAGTTCCCAATCTAATTCAGCTGTTTGAAGTTTTAATGTTTGTGACATGAAGATTTATATTTACCACTGACGACGACGTTTGGTGTAGACATAACTTGCGATAAAGAAACCTAAAATTACCCCGACAGCAATCGTCATAGCGCCATATAAAAACATCTGAGCACTGCGTTCACTTTGCAGAACTTGGACTTGTACAGTCAAGTTATCATTTTTTAATTGTAATTCTTGATTTTGAGACAGAGCTTGCAGATTTGCATGTTCAAGTTGTTTCAAGCGTGTTGCTTGATCTTGAATCATGGCTTTGACTTTTGCATCTTGTTGTTGTTTGGCTTTTGCAATTTGTTCCGCAGTCAATGGCTTTGGTGCTGAAGCCGTTGTTGTATTGTTTGTGGAGCCACCTGTTGTTGCTGTTGCAGGTTTAGGTTGTACAGTTGCAGGTGTAGTAACGGGTGTTGTAGGCGCAGCCGCTGTTGGTGCTGATGGCGTTGTTGGTTCAACAGCCCAAGTCGTTGAACTGAGTAAACATAAAGCGAAAAAGCTTCTCACTGAAACTTGCATGATTTACCCTTTTGGAAAAGCTTTGTTGAACAATTTCACTTCGATATCAGCATATATCCCTTCTTTTAAGAACGGTTCATCTTGGATCCATGCATCGAGAGCTTCACGACTATCAAATTCGACAATAATCGTGCTACCTAAGAATCCTGCTTGAGGATTGTTTGGGTCTTTAGGATGAGCGCCCGCTGCGATCAGACGACCTTCATCATCTAATTTTTGTAAGCGTTCTAAATGTTGAGGTCGTGTTGCTAAACGTTTTTCTAGAGTACCTTCACGATCAGTACAAGTCAGCACAAAATAGGGCATAGATGTAGCTCAATAACTTTAAATTTAGTCTGTGGTTTTAAAATGCTTTCTTAAGCAAAACAGTATAACAGCAAGGTAACTGATAGAAACGATAATATCGCCAAATGCGGTGAACTCGCCCCAATATTTGCCTTGCATAAAGATAAAACCGAAGAAAAAATGTAGTGAGGCTAATAAGAAGAATTGCCCACACCAAGCCCAGTTTAAACGCATCCACCCTTGAGGACTTAACTCAAGTAACGAACCTAATAATTTTTGGATAATTGGCATCCGTTCTTTATTGAATAAAGGCGTGACTAAGAACCCGATACCTATTCCAATATTGATGATGACAGCTTTCATTTTAATGTAAGTTACATCACTGAAAATTAAAGTGATTCCTCCAAAAATAATGGACATCACCACAATAAACCATTGCATTTTTTCCAGTTTGAATTTTTGGAAAAAGAACAAACAGCCATAAACCACTAAGGTTGAAATAAGAAGCGCGCATGTTGCAACAAGAATATGATTTTGATCAGTATTTCCTGCGCTACCCACCAATTGGAGAAGGGGATGTTGACTATCTTTAGGATCGGTCGTTTTATAAAAGTAGAAGAAGATAATCAGCGGAAGGTAGTCGAGCAACGCTTTCATGTTACAGTACGATGATGAAATAGGTCAGATAGCATAATACAAACCATGTTCGGTGTCGATTTACATACACATACTCACATTTCTGATGGTACGTTCTCTCCTGAGCAACTGGTACAGGCTGCTGTCGATTTGAAAATCCATATGTTGGCTGTAACTGACCATGACACTATGGATGGTTTAAGCTCTGCACGAAAGTATGCTCAAGATCATGATATTCAGATTATTTCTGGTGTTGAAATATCGAGTCAGTGGTCAAGACCAAACACGAAAAAAAGCTATGGTGTGCATATCGTGGCGCTGAATATGCAAGATGAAACACCGATCCAAGCTATGCTTGAAAATCAGAAAAAAGTCCGTGCGGAACGAGCTAAGGTCATCTGTGACTTA
This sequence comes from Acinetobacter junii CIP 64.5, assembly GCF_000368765.1. Classification (GTDB taxonomy): domain Bacteria; phylum Pseudomonadota; class Gammaproteobacteria; order Pseudomonadales; family Moraxellaceae; genus Acinetobacter; species Acinetobacter junii. The sequence goes on along the minus strand of NZ_KB849654.1, from coordinate 853,569 downwards.
TTAGAGAAATGTATTGATTTTGATATTTATCCAGATGTAATTGCGAAGGTTGATGGGCAATCAGATCGTGTAACCCGAACGCATATCGCTAAAACATTGGTAGAGAAAAATATCGTTAGTCGTCCACAGCAGGCATTTGACCGTTTCCTAAAAGAAGGAAAAAAGGCTTTCGTAAAATTTGAAGGATTAGGCTTAAAAGATACCATCGATGTGATACATGCGAGTCAGGGTTTTGCTGTATTAGCTCACCCAACGCGCTATGATTTATCTGCGACGAATATCCGCTATTTAATTGAATTATTTGCTGAGGCGGGAGGAGATGCAGTTGAATTACCTCCAAGTATAGAACCCGCTTCGACACGTCAAATGGTTGATCGAATGATTCAGCAGTTTGATTTAGCCGTTTCAATTGGCAGTGATTTTCATGGTGAAAATATGCCATGGATTAAACTGGGTAATACACCACGAGTAAAAGAGGGGCAAATTGGAATTTGGGATCATTTCCAATAATTCTACCTTACAATAAGTTGTGATCATGTGCCTGTATGGGCGGTGGAGTAGGTCTGCCCAGCGTGCTTAACAGTTCAATTTCAATTGAACGCACCATCGCATCTAAAGGTAAGTCGTTGCTTTGCGTTCCAAAAGGTTCTTCAATTTCTGTGCTCAGCGCATCGAGTCCCAAAAAGGTATAAGCCAAAATTCCGACTAAGAGTGGTGTGACTAAACCAAGTAAAGAACCTAAGCTAAATGGCAGCATAAAACAGAAAAAATAAACAGTTCGGTTTAATAAGACCGAATAAGCAAAAGGAATAGGGGTATTGGCAATACGATCACAACCCGTTTGCATCTCACTTAAAGCTGCGACATGACGGTTCATTTGTGTATAAATCACATCAGAAATTTCACCGTCTTTCAGCGCTTGCAGTAATTCCCATTGAATAAGGCTTAGTGTGTATTGCGGAGCATTATGTTGTTGGTAAAGCTGATTCAAAGCTTGCTGACTCAAACCGCTGGTTTCGGTCAGTTCAGTTGGGTTGGCTGTTTGGTGGCGTAATCGATCACGCAGCACATTCGCAAAAACAATCACATTTTGAATGATTCTTTCACGTCTGGCTTGTGCCAACACTCGACAATCTCGATCAAAATGACGTGAAGTCGCAATTAAAACACCCCAAAGTTTACGTGCTTCCCACCAACGGTCATAACATGCCGTATTTTTGAAACCTAAGAAAATCGACAGTACAACGCCGATCAATGTAAAACCAACCAATGGAATTTCAGGAAAACGATACAGGTCAATATATTCAACTCCGCCAATAATTGCAGAGATCAACATCACAAAACCTAAAGAGGGTAAAATTTTGGGTAAAATCGTCCCGCGCCATGAGAATAAAACTTTAAAAATGCTAGGCTGGTCGCGGACAATCATGTTATTTGAATCATTAATTTTATCTGTTGATGTTCATGTTAGATGGGCGCTTTGTCAAGATCAGATTGCTTGATTTTAATAGGGTTGAGTAGTTGTTGTTCAGTAAAAGAAAAATAGCCGTCAGGTGAAATAATAAAGTGATCAATCAAATGAATTTCAACTAATTTACAAGCTTGTTTGAGTTGTTGAGTAAAGTAGATGTCTTCATTTGAAGGTTGGGCTATTCCGTAGGGATGGTTGTGTGCAACGACGATTTGACAGGCCTGTTGTTGAATTGCGTAGCGTAGGGTCTGATTCAATGAAACGCTACATGAATGCTGCGAACCGTAAAATAGTTTTTTGAAATGAAGCTTCCTCAGTTCTGCATCTAAACACAGAACAGCAAATACTTCTTGTTTTTCACCTAGAAGTTCATAACGTAAATAATCCAAAACCAAAGAAGAATGATCTAAACATAGTCGTTGTTGATGAAAATAGTTATTCAAATAACGTCGTCCTAATTCTTTGACTGCCATGAGTTGCGCATATTTGGTTGACGCGATGCCATTAAATTGGGACAAGTCTTCTAACGAAGCATCAAAAATTGGGTTCAATCCTCCAAAATGCTGAATCAGGATACGAGAAAGTTCAACAGCTGAGTGTTGTTTCGAGCCAGAGCGGAGAAAAATCGCTAGTAGTTCAGCATCCGATAAACTTTGAGGTCCTTGCGAGAGTAAACGTTCTCTTGGTCGTTCTTGTTCTGGCCATGCTTTAATGGATTGTTTTATAGATTGATTCATTTTTATTCACATAATTTTTTTATGATGATAATTTTTCCAAGTGCATCACTTGGGTATGGCGATATTTAATGATATTGTGAGCGCCACTGCAACAGAAAGGTACCCTGTTTGTGAGCTTCGATCTAAGTGTAATTCCACATAAAAACATTATATTAGCGGTTACGGGTGGTATTGCTGCCTATAAAAGTGCCATTTTAGTACGCCGTTTAAAAGATTTTGGTTTCGATGTCCGCGTGGTCATGACACATGGCGCACAAGCATTTATCACACCTTTAACATTTCAAGCCTTGTCAGGGAATCCTGTACATACTGAGCTACTCAACCCTGAAGCAGAAGCAGGTATGGGACACATCGAGTTGGCGCGATGGGCTGATTTAGTGTTAGTCGCTCCAGCAAGTTGTGACACGATTGCGAAATTTGCCAATGGTTTGGCAGATGATTTGCTCAGTACATTATATTTAGCGACGAAAGCCCCTGTTTGGGTTGCACCTGCTATGAACCAGCAAATGTGGGCAGCAAAAGCAACGCAACGCAATCTACAAACTCTGGTTGAAGATGGTGTGCATGTCATTATGCCTGATGCTGGTGAACAAGCTTGTGGAGATGTTGGTCTAGGTCGTATGCCTGAACCTGAAGATTTAGCCAAACAAGTTGCAGCCTATTTTCATAAAGCGCAGCGTGCAATTGCTGAGAAATTTGGTTTACTCGCTGGCAAGCGTGTCACTATCACTGCGGGTCCAACGCGCGAAGCAATTGATCCTGTCCGTTATATTTCTAATCACAGCACAGGAAAAATGGGCTTTTCTTTGGCAGCAGCATGTTATGCGGCTGGTGCAAAAGTCACTTTAGTTGCAGGTCCTGTCAGTTTAGATACACCAAATGGTGTTGATAGAATTAATGTGAAATCTGCTATGCAAATGCTTGATGTTAGTATGAATCAGCTCAAAGAAGGTTGTGATATTTTTATTGCAACTGCCGCTGTTGCTGATTATCGAGTTGCTGAAGTTGCGGAACATAAAATTAAGAAGTCTGGAGATGAACTTGCAGTTTCATTGGTTAAGAATCCAGATATTGTAGCGACCATTGCACATCAACAACAGCGTCCATTTATGGTGGGCTTTGCCGCTGAGACGCAAAATGTCGAAGAATATGCAGCAGGTAAATTGGTTGCTAAAAAACTAGACATGATCGCATGTAATGATGTGTCTCGACCTGATATTGGTTTCGCTTCTGATGAAAATGCGATGACAGTATTTTTTGCTCAGTCATACCATATGGAAAAGCGTGAGTTAGAGAAAGCGTCAAAGCAAGAGATTTCGCAACAGTTGGTAGAAGCAATCCATGATGCTTTACTACAGAAGTCGTAAATAAAACAGTTTTACTTTTAATTAAAATGCAACGAAATCGTTGCATTTTTTATGTATTCTAAACTTACGTCGTCATCTGACCTACAAGCACAACTGTGTGTGATGTCAGTCTGTACGTGAACTCAATTATAGCCACAGTTTTGATAGGACATCCTGATGATTAAAAAAACTTTAGCCACTGCACTTATGTTGTCATATTTTAGTTTGAGTAGCCCAGTTTTTGCTGGTGGTTTATCTGATGATATGAAAGTACTCGGTAAAAACTATAAAGCATTCAATCAGGCTGAAAATCCACAGGCGGCAACAGCTGCTTTAAATAATATGCGTGCAGCAGCAGTCCATTCAAAACAGTATAAGTTGGCCTCACATTCAGCTGAAAAAGTTCCGACATCAACAGCATTATTTGAGCAAATTATTGTTGAAATTGATAAGGCAAAAGCACTTGTTCAAGCTGGTAAGTTAGACGAAGCAAAAAAACAAGCGAAGAAAATTGCAGATTTACGTGATCAAGGTCATAAGCATTATATGCATTAATTTATTGGGATTTAGATCAATAAATCTAAGCGTGTATTGTTAAGTCGAGCCAGTAGTTTAGTGATAAAACTGTACGTATTAAGCGTGCAGTTTTTTTATGCGCATTCATTTATATTGAATGAGAACATAAACTGAGCATGATTCGGATTTTCATTAAATTTCTAAATTGATACAGTGAAACGATGAATGATGAGAGCTAATCCTATGTCCTCACAACAACATTATCAGCGAATTGCAGAAGCGATTGCTTATATACAGAACAATTTTCAAAGACAGCCGCAGCTTGATGAAATAGCAGCACATATTCATCTTAGTTCAGCACATTTTCAGCGCTTATTTACTGAATGGGCGGGTACTAGTCCGAAGAAATTTTTACAATATATTAGTATTGAACATGCAAAGAAGATTCTGAAGCAACAGCAGGGCAGCGTATTTGATGCAACATTTGCTACAGGATTATCAAGTACCAGTCGACTACATGATCTTTTTATTCAAATAGAAGGTATGACACCTGCTGAGTATAAATATGGTGGGCAGCATTTAACGATTCATTATCAGTTTTCTGAAACACCATTTGGTCAGGTGTTGATTGCATCCACTCAGAAAGGCATTTGTACACTTCGATTTGTAGAAAATAAAGCTGAAGCATTAGCACATTTAAAAGAGCAATTTCCTCATGCAATGTATATTGAACAAGTTGACGCTTTTCAAGAAGCTGCACTGAAGTTTTTTCGTCAGGATTGGGAACAACTTTCGATGATTAAATTACATCTCAAGGGCACATCCTTTCAATTAAAAGTTTGGCAGAGCTTACTCAAAATTCCAATGGGGCAACTTTCGACTTATGGACAACTTGCCCAGATGATTGATCATCCCAAAGCAGCTCGTGCTGTTGGAACAGCAATTGGTCATAACCCGATTGCATTTTTAATCCCTTGCCATCGGGTGATTCAGTCGACTGGCGCTATCGGTGGATATGAGTGGGGAACAGTTCGTAAAACAGCTATTATTGGTTGGGAGGGTTCGCAGACTCATGCAATTATTTGATATTGAAGCAGATCCAACAGTGAACTATTTACCCTACGAGGGGACTGTTCATTATTATGGTAAAGTTTTAAGTAGTTTAGAAGCAGATCACTATTTCGAAATGCTTATGAAGAATATTGCATGGGAAAACGATCAGGCGATTATTTTTGGTCGAAAAATTATAACTAAAAGAAAAGTCGCTTGGTATGGTGATCGAGGCTTCGAATATACGTATTCCAACATTAATAAATATGCTTTGCCTTGGACTATAGAACTGATTGAGTTAAAAGCCTTAGTCGAAAAATTAACAGGTGAAACATTCAATTCTTGCTTGCTCAATCTTTACCATTCTGGAGAAGAAGGGATGGCTTGGCACAGTGATGATGAAATCGATCTTATCAAAAATGGTGCAATTGCTTCTTTAAGTTTTGGAGCAGAACGTAAATTTGCGTTTAAACATAAACAAACCAAAGAAAAAGTTGATGTATTTTTAGAACATGGCAGTTTATTAGTTATGAAAGATACGACACAGACATATTGGTTACATCGTTTACCGCCAACCAAAAAAATATTTACACCACGGATTAATCTTACCTTTAGAACGATTGTTGAGTAATAAAAAAAGGACTGATATTCAGTCCTTTTTTACAGCTATCGCAATAACGATTATGCTTGACCTTGAGCATCTGCATCCGCTTGTAAGCGTTGCATATTTGCTTCAAATTCTGCATCAAAGTTAATTGGTGTAAGTAACAATTGTGGGAAGCTACCCTTCGTTACTAAATCATTTACCGATTCACGTAAGAACGGGAACAAGATATTTGGGCAGTAAGCACCTAAGATATATGGAAGACGGTCTTCTTCAACGTTATCAACCAAGAAGATACCTGATTGAGTTACATCAACGATAAACGCCGTTTCATTTTCATTTGTTGCTTGAACTACAACTTTTAATGATACTTCGTAATGATTTGGGTCAATTTTTTCTGCAGCCGAAGATAAATTGATATTGAGTTCTGGTTGCCATTGTTTTGTAAATACTTGCGCGCCAGGAACCTCAAAAGAAATATCTTTAGTATAAATACGTTCTAATGCAAGTTGTGGTTGAACTTGTTCTTCGCTCATTGTTTTTCCTTAAAGTTAAGCTAATAATTGGTCGAGTTTACCTTCACGCTCTAAAGCATAAAGTTGATCAAAACCGCCAATGAATTGGTCTTTGATAAAAATTTGAGGCACTGTACGGTGGTTAGTACGTTGCATTAACTCAATACGAACTTCAGGTGCTTCATTTGAAAGATTAATTTCTTTAAAAGCAACGCCTTTACGCTCAAGTAATTGTTTTGCACGTACACAGTATGGGCAAGACAGCGTTGAGTAAATTGTGACGTTTGGAGTTGTCATCTTATTGCTCCTTAAGCTTTGGTTTTACTTTTAACTAAGGGTAAGCCTTGAGCTTTCCAGTTGCTGATACCACCATCTAGACGATAGCTATCTGCATGCGCAACTTTTTGCAATGCTGCACCCGCAACTTGACCTAAGTTACAGATAAATACCAATGGACGATCACTTGCTTTTAATTCATCTACATGACTTGTGATTTGGCTATATGGAATGTTACGGCTACCGCTGATGTGACCATCACGGAAATCTTTCGCATCACGAAGGTCAATCAGCATGGCATTTTTTGCTTTAACCAAAATACCGAGTGATTGCGGTGAAATTTTACGACCATTACGTTGTCCTTCTAAAACAAAGAACAACACGATCAATACGCCGAGCGCACCAAATAAGAAGGGGTGATTCCCCATAAACTCTAACCAGCGTTCCACAAGTCACCTAAAGTTAAAATCAAAATTGATCCTGAGTATAACGTATCTCTATGGTGATCAAAATCCTTAGTTCAAGGGGGAATGATCGAGAAAAGTTAACTTTTTTGTTGTGCTTCTTGAATTTCATCAATGAGGCGTAAATAACTGTCAAGACGGCGCTGTAAGATTTCGCCTTGATCAACTGCTTGTTTCAATGCACAATTTTTCTCATGCGTATGGGTGCAATTACGGAATTGGCAGAGACCAAGATATGATTCAATTTCAGGAAAACCTGTGCGAACTTTTTCTAAATTTAGATGCCATAGTCCAAACTCACGAATCCCAGGAGAATCAATCAATGCGCCGTTTGATCCAAATTTAATCAGACGTGTTGAAGTCGTGGTGTGTTGACCAAGGGCTGAGTTTTCTGAGATTACATTGGTTTTCTGTGCTGCATTTGGGACGATGGTATTGATCAATGAGCTTTTACCTACACCTGATTGCCCTACAAAAGCCACAGTTTCCTTGTCCAAGCGTTGAGCAAGTTCAGTCAAATCACCTTGTGATTGGCAGATCATGGTTTCATAACCCAATGCTTCATATTCACTGAGTAAATTTAGAATAGGATCATTTTCAGTGAGTAAGTCTGATTTGTTGAGTACCAATAATGCAGGAATATTGGCATCAGCACAGGCAACCAAATAACGATCAATCAATGTTGGTGCAGGTTCTGGCAATGGTGCAAATACAATCACAATCAGACTAATGTTTGCTGCCACAGGCTTAACCTTATGATAGCGGTCAGGGCGAGTCAGTAGAGATTGTCTAGGATAGATCGCAGTAATGATTCCTAAACCTGTATTTGGATCTGCTTGCCATTTGACGCGATCACCAGTGACCAATAATTCGAGATTGGTACGAGTATGGCAACGCCAAACACTACCCAATTCAATTGGTTTCCAGAAAGGCTCAGGCTCACCATCTTGAACTTCTGGTTTTTCTGGATGTTGATCAGGTACAGAGAGCGCTTGTACTTCGAGTTGACGACCATAATGCTGAACAACTAGCCCATCCAAATCTTGTGATGTGTCAATGTCGTCTTGACGAGATTTGTGCTGTTTCTCAATACGACGTTGCTGTTGTTCGGTTAAGCGACGTTTACGAATTAAAGCCATTCATGTCCCAAAAAATCCATACATTTAAGACCGCAAAAATAGCATGAAGCCACTATAGAATTACAGCCAAGAAGTAATTAATTTGCTACTATTGATGTTTTTAAGCACTTTAGAATCACGATCTATGAGCAGTACCCCAGATACACGATTAATTTGGATCGACCTAGAAATGACAGGTCTGGATACGGATAACGATAAGATTATTGAAATCGCAACAATTATTACTGATGATAATCTTAATATTCTTGCTGAAGGTCCTGTTTTAGCGGTTCATCAATCAGATTTGATTCTAAACGCAATGGATGAATGGAATACCAAGCAACATGGTCAATCAGGTTTAATTGAACGTGTACGCCGTAGCAAATTGTCTGCGCAAGATGCAGAACAGCAAACACTTGAGTTCTTAAAAAAATGGGTGAATCCAAAATCATCACCAATGTGTGGTAACTCAATTTGCCAAGATCGCCGTTTCTTACACCGCCTGATGCCTGAACTTGAACAATTCTTCCATTATCGTAATTTAGACGTATCTTCAGTCAAAGAGTTGGCGAAACGCTGGAGACCTGAAATTATGAGTGGCTTAAAGAAAAATGCCTCACATTTGGCGATGGACGATATTCGTGACTCAATTGCTGAATTAAAATATTACCGTGAATATTTTTTTATTATGAATAAATAACTCATGGCTTATCTTTTATAAGGATGCCATTGAAATATAAAAGGAGCTTCGGCTCACTGCTGTCCCACAAATATCACAAGAAGAACCTCAATTGAGGTTCTTCTTGTTTTCGCCATTTTTTATCAGGCACAAAGAGTGACCTTAAAAGTTTCCTTTCAAATAAATTGACCTGAATAATTCTCAGTAAACGCTGAACACTCCATCCTTCTTGTGCCATGTGTTTAGCGAAGTTCACCAGCAAATAGGCAATTAATGCAATCCATATTTGCGTT
>NZ_KB849654.1:462042-843875 GCF_000368765.1 Acinetobacter junii CIP 64.5 | reverse complement strand
GCGCCAAGATGATAGAGCTTTTCCTGCTGGGATTCGAGATTGGATTGAATGTCTCTTAAGCTTTGCCGACAAGAAAGTTGGGACATCAATATGGCAACAAACTGATCCCAGCGGGTAGCTGATCTTAATTTTTGCCCAGAGTGGTGCAGTTTAGCCAGACGTTCAAAATCTTGTCTTAGAATGGGTTTGAGTAATTGATGAAATACGGTATTCTGATGTGACAAAACCTGAGTCCTTTATAGTTAAAGTGTTTGTTTGCACTCATATTTTAACTATTTAGACTCAGGTTTTTTTATTTAAAGCAAACTATGGGACAGTAGTGGCTTCGGCTCCTTTTTTTAATGAATGTAAAAAAATATTGGGCAGAATAAAGAAATCGCTTAAACTTGTGCTTTTATTGCTAACTATAAAAAGAGCGTATACATGCAAAGTAATAATCCAATTTTAACTCGTGTTGAAACCTATAGTGACTTGGCTGAGCCCATGACCATTCAAGGAGCGATTCAAAAATCGGTTCTTTTGACTGTGATCGCAGCGGTTCTCGGAATGGCTCTATTTTTCTATTGTGCATTCACAGCAAATCTTTCGATTGCATATGCAGCGGCAATCGTCGGGGCAATTGGCAGTTTTGTTCTAGCTTTGATTACAACATTTAAATCCAATACAGCACCTGCTTTAGCAATTCCTTATGCTTTATTTGAAGGTGCATTTTTAGGTGGTATTTCTTTTATTTTCCAACTGAAATTTCCAGGTGTTCCGTTACAAGCTTTACTTGCAACATTTGTGACCACATTAGTTCTATTTGGTTTATATAAATTCCAAATCATTCGTGCAACTGAGAAATTCAAAGCAGTGGTGATCTCAGCATCTATTGCAATAGCTTTGGTATTTGTCGTTCAGATCATCATGAGTTTGGCATTTAGTTCAAGTATTCCTTATATCTTTGAAAGTAACTGGTTAGGTATCGGTTTTGCAGCTTTTGTTGCGGTAATTGCCTCACTGAACTTAATTTTAGATTTTGATTTAATTGAAAGTGCCTCAGCACAACGTGCTCCGAAAGCATTTGAATGGTTATGTGCAATTGCACTGTTAGCAACTTTGGTATGGATGTATTACTCATTTATGCGTTTGTTGAGTCTGATCCAAGGTGATGACTAACGAATTATTATCTTAAAAAGAAAATCGCCTTCATCTGAGGGCGATTTTTTTATGCAAGTTTGTAAAAAAGATGGATTATGCAATTCCGAAAAATAAGGAATGTTGGCATGATGTGGTGAAAATTTTTCGAGTGAGAATAAGATGTCACAAGGACTTTTAGCTGGTAAACGTTTTTTAATCGCTGGTATTGCAAGCAAATTATCAATTGCATACGGTATCGCTGCTGCATTACATCGTGAAGGTGCGGAGCTTGCGTTTACTTATCCAAATGAAAAGTTGAAAAAACGTGTTGATGATTTTGCAGCACAGTTTGGTTCGAGCTTAGTTTTCCCTTGTGATGTAGCTGTTGATGCAGAAATTGATGGTGCATTTGCTGAGTTAGCAAAACATTGGGACGGTTTAGATGGTGTTGTGCATTCAATCGGTTTCGCACCAGCACATACATTAGATGGTGACTTCACAGACGTGACAGATCGTGATGGTTTCAAAATCGCACATGACATTAGCGCGTATAGCTTTGTTGCGATGGCACGTGCTGCAAAGCCTTTATTACAAGCACGTCAGGGTTGTTTATTGACTTTGACTTATCAAGGTTCTGAGCGTGTGATGCCAAACTATAACGTGATGGGGATGGCTAAAGCATCTTTAGAAGCGGGTGTTCGTTATTTAGCGCTAAGCTTGGGTAAAGAGGGGATTCGTGTGAATGCGATCTCTGCGGGTCCAATCCGTACATTGGCTGCATCTGGTATCAAATCATTCCGTAAAATGTTGGATGCCAATGAAAAAATTGCTCCATTACAACGTAATGTAACCATTGAAGAAGTGGGGAATGCAGCATTATTCCTTTGTTCACCGTGGGCTTCAGGTATTACGGGTGAAATCCTTTATGTTGATGGTGGTTTCAATACTGTAGGTATGAGCCAGTCAATGATGGATGATGAATAATTAGATTAATCTAAATTATTGAATAAAGCCGCTTTTATAGCGGCTTTGTTTTTTTATAAAGTAGTGGGTTTTTAAAAATCATTATATTACAGTTAGATAATATTGCGTCGAATTTTCTCAGCTCCAGCAATTTTGACTTTATAGCCTCTCTGTGAAAGATTGTCGAATACTAGAGTTAAATTAACTTTACTAAAAAAAGGAAGGTGCTGTTTGATGTTGACACTATCATCACCAAGAATCAAAAATACAATTTCATAATCTGTACTTTTTAAGCCATCTATTGGAACGAGTTCAGTTGAATCAGGAGCAATACCACGTAATACCTTCCGCGCTTGTTTCCTGAAAGCTTTATCACCAAGCATGACTTCTGCTGATACGCTACCTTGCGCGAATAAATGACTTAAACCAGCAGAACCGCCTTTTCGGTGCTTAACATGTATCAGTTGCTTATCGTTCGTTAAAAGATCGCATAGTTCGATAGGTGACGTAGTCTTAGAACATTTTACCAGCTTTTTATCCAATAAATGATAGCCTAATTGATTAGCCACTCGCTCGTTGTAAGAGCCTTCAGTCTCGATTTTACTCTCTTTATTTTCCTCCCAAACTTCAACGCCAGGAAATACAATATCACTGATACCTATCGAGGCTAATACAGTATCAATACCACTCATGAAAGATTTATCTATTTCGTACCAATTTCCGCCGAAAATTATATTTTTTGTGTTACCACTATCTAGCTCGAAGTATAGGCAGTTGTATATTGAATAATTAAATTCATTATTGTGTATATCTGTGACGTAGAGACGGTCTCTGTAAAGAGACTCGACAGAAACGGAATCGAGATTAATATTATCAAGATACTTATTGGTGTCAATTGTTGGAGATAGTTCACTCTTAGACCTAGTGAAACTGAAACCAAGCACCGAATCCCATTCAATAATCTCAGGTAAAGTAATAACTATAGCTGTATCTTGAGTTTTTATCGCTTCAATTAGTGAGGCATTTAAAGTTGAAATTGATGCTGAATCTTTGACACGCCTGATATTATCGACCCAACCGAATGAGTTTTTATAAAGTTCTAGCTCGTAATATCCAAGAAGGTCTGCTGCAATTTGAGGAATGTCTTCGACTAACATCTCTACGTCAAAGGAATAAATAGCATCACCACCAGAAATGTTCTTGTACCCTACATTTATTCTAGGAGAACCTGTGACAGAACGAAGAACATCCCGAAATATGTCAATGCCAAACACGCTTGCTTCTGACCCTCGTGGTGCTTGGGACTTCTTTTGAATTGGTTGATCTTCAAGAGTATGAAGGTCAACACTTCGTAAGCTCTTATGATTAAGCGTATTCAATGCTGTTTTTAGTCCAAAATCTTGTTCGAAATATCCTAGATTAAGTAGAAAGCGACCATATCCAAAGGTAAATGCGAGAACTCTACCATCAACTCTAATGATTAGAACGGCAGAACTAGACTTATTAGAAATTTGGTCTATTTCTTTACCGACGAGTGCATCTGCCAAGAGTGCCCATTGTGGTCGTTTTTCTTTAGTTTTTTTTATATACAGTGCACCTTCAAAGTTATGTTGCTCTAGAATCTTTAACTGTAAGACATCTGCATCAGAGCATAGGAATTCTTTGAAATTACTCATCCCATATTCCGCTTTTGCCAGTAAGGTATTTAGTTTCCTATACGGTTTTTTATCTGGCATATTTCCCCCTATGGTGGATGAAGAAAATGGAAGTGTTGTATAAATAATTGGATTTTTATCTTATTTTGATCAGCATATAAAACAGTAATATTTGCGTCAATGCATAGATTTGATGAAAATAAAATCAAAAATTCTCAGCCCATTCAAAATGAGCTAAGAACTGTAAGTGAGTAAACAATAACAAATCGTGTGTTATTGCTCAGGTAGTTCTTTCACAGGGCTTCCGCCAAGTGCTTGCATTAGCGTCACATAAGCATTGTATTGACTTTGCTTGGTTTCAACTAAGCTGAGTCGTGCATTACGTGTAGTTTCTTGCGCATCTAGTAAGTTCTTTAAGGCAATTGCACCATTGCGATAACGCACTTCGGTAAGTCGCTCAGTTTTATTAGCTAACTCGACATTGCGTTGTTGCAGTTGTACTTGCTGATTCAGTTGAGTTCGATTCGACAAGGCATTTTCTACATCAGCGAAAGCTTGGTATAGCGTTTGGCGATATTGAGTAATCGCTTTCTCATATTCAAGATCACTAATCGCAATATCTTTCTTCATATCATTATATTGAAGAAAGGGTAGGCTTAAACTCGCACCTAAAGTGAGTGCAGGATTTTTCAAAAGTTGTGTCAGTGATGTACTCGAAGCACCTAAATTACCTGTGAGATTAATCGAAGGGTAGTAACTGGCTTTGGTTGCATCCTTATTCGATAGTGTTTTACGTAGACGTAATTCTGAAGCTTGTAAATCTGGGCGACGCGACAAAATATCCGCAGGTAGCCCCACAGCGATATTCGGCAGAGCATTTCTTGGGAGCTGTTTCGGTTCTTGAATATTCAGTTGCTGTACAGGCATATGTAGCAATACTGCAATGGCTGTACGTGTTTCTACACGTTGTTGTTCAATCTGACTCAAACTGGCTTTTTGGCTTTGAACCGATTGTTCTGCTTGAGTTAAATCTAAACCTGAAACCGCACCTGCTTTGTATTGTGATTGCACTAATTCATAAATTTTCTGTGTAGAAGCTAAATTCTGTTGGATGGTGTTATATCGCTCATTTAAATAACCCAATTGCCAATATAGTTTGGCTGTGGTGGCAACTAAACTTTGCGCGGTTGCTTGTAAGTCTTGTGCACTTGCAAGAACTTCCCAACGACTCGCTTCTGTTTGATTGGCAAGTTTACCAAATAAATCTAACTCATAACTGACACCCACACTGGTCGATAAACCACGATCAGTACCATTTCCTGAGCTTAGATCATAGTTATGACCTGTTGACACACTTGAACTGGTACGGATGCCTTGTTGGTTTTCAGCTAAGCCAGCTTGTAAGCGAGCTTGTTTCAGTGTGATACCAGCAACTATAAGATCACTGTTTTTAGCGAGAACTTGTTCAACCAACTGATTGAGCTGAGCATCATTAAAGAGTGTCCACCATTGATCGCTCAGATTTACATTTTTGTTCTTTTGCACATCATATTGGAACTGTTGAGGAACCTGTACCGATGGCGAGTTGTATGGTGTTTTAACAACAGCAGAACAGCCAGCTAAAGAACCTGTGAGTGCCAGTGCTAATCCTAATTTTTTAAAATGAAAAGACATACTCAAATTCCTTATTCTCTTGCTAGTGCTGCAACTGGATCGAGTTGCGCCGCATTTCGTGCTGGTAAGAAACCAAAAACGATACCAATCAGACTAGAACATACAAATGCTGCAACAATAGATGTCGTTGAATAGCTCATCTCAATAATGCCTTTGGCAAAGTGTCCGATAATTTGTCCAATCCCAAGTGAAAGCAATACACCTAGCACGCCCCCCAGTAAGCAGACCAAAATCGCTTCGATCAAGAACTGCTGCAAAATATCACTTTGTCGAGCACCCACCGCCATTCGGACACCAATTTCTTGGGTACGTTCGGTGACTGAAACCAACATAATATTCATGACCCCAATACCACCCACGACCAGTGAAATGACAGCAATTGCTGAAATTAACAACGTCATTGTCGCTGTGGTTTGCTCGATCGTTTCACGAATACTATCGGAGTTTTGGGTAAACACATCTTGAGCACCATGACGTTGTTCAAGTAAGGTCAGGATTGCATTTTCAGCAGCACTACTTGGGTATTCATCCTTGATTCGCACGATGATGCTGCGAACGTTCGATTGTCCAAGCATTCGGCTCATTACCGTTGAATAGGGAAGATATACATTCAAGCTGTCGGAACTACCCATGAAACCTTGTTGCGCATCTATGACACCAATCACTCGACTCGGTACACTGCCCAATAAAATCACTTGACCAACTGGATTAGTACCATCTGAGAAAAAGGTTTTCTCGGTATTCGTATCAATGACCACATCCTGTGCGCGTTGGGTCACACTACCTTTATCAAAAGGTTGTCCCGATTTAAAAGTCATACCGCGCACATAGAAGAAATCCGAACTTACACCATTGACGGTTGCAGATGCTTCAGTTTCTTTAAAACGTAAGGTCACACTTGTATTAACAGAAGGACTGACTCCATCAACATAAGGTTGTTCTGAAAGTGCATCTGCGTCCGCAGGTACAAGTGTTTTGGTTTGTGAGGCTCGTGAGTTGTCACCAAATCCTCGTCCTTGGTACACAGTAATGGTATTCGTACCGAGACTACTAATATTTTCAAGAATTTGCTTCTGAGACCCATTACCCAATGCAACCACTGAAACTACAGATGCAATTCCGATAATAATCCCGAGCATGGTCAAAAAGGTACGCATTCGATGGGCATTCATCGCTAGCAATGCCATACGGAACGCTTCACCTAAGCGATCAAAGAAAGATCGCCAAGCTGAGGTTTTCTTTTGCGGTGAGCGTTGTAGTGTCTGACGTTCTACATCAGGATCATCATTTTCAGGTGTATTAGCGCGATCTGAAATAATATTGCCATCACTGATTTCAATAATACGGGTCGCGTTTTTTGCTACATTGAGATCATGTGTAACTAAGATGATGGTATGACCTTTAGCATTGAGTTCACGCAAAATACGCATGACTTCAATACCGCTATTCTTATCCAATGCTCCTGTTGGCTCATCGGCAAGAATCACGTCACCGCCGTTCATTAATGCACGTGCGATCGAAACGCGTTGCTGTTGACCACCTGAAAGTTGACTTGGACGATGATGTAGACGCTCCTCTAAGCCAAGTTCAGAGAGCAATTCAGCCGAACGTTCCTGACGAAGATGACTATCGACACCTGCATAAATTGCAGGGACTTCAACGTTACCAGATGCACTCAAATCACCGAGTAAGTGATAACGCTGGAAAATAAAACCAAAATATTCTCGGCGTAATTGGGCAAGTTCATCAGGTTCAAGTTGACGTGTTTCACGTCCGTTGACCAAATAACTGCCTGAACTAGGTTTGTCTAAGCACCCTAAAATATTCATGAGTGTGGATTTACCTGATCCAGATTGCCCAACAATGGCAACCAATTCACCCGCATAAATTTTTAAATCAATGCCTTTGAGGATTTGGACTGTACCTTCACCTGCAGGGAATTCCCGAGTCAGGTTGCTGACTTCAAGTAGCGGCTGTGACGAATGCGTTTGATTTTGAGTCATATTACATTCTCATTGCACGTTGGTTACTGCGTTTTGCTGCTTCATTTGAGTTGTCGGAAGCATCTGCAATCACAACTTGGTCACCTTGTTTGAGTCCTTTCAATACTTGCGCCGTTACACGGTTATTGAGTCCGATCAACACTTGCTGTGGTTGAGCGCTACCATCAGCCTGTAAAACACGAACCATTCCTGTTGATGCTTTTCCTTGAGCAATTAGATTCTGTTCTTCAGCTGTTAACTCCAAACGTTTTGGACGCTGAACTTCTTTATTGGTATTACCCTCGGTTTTATCGGTTGAGGTTTTAGCAGTATTTTTTGTATTAGATCGTTTTGCTTGAATCGCAGCTGCTGGGATTGTTAATGTATTTTTTGCTTCTGCTAACACAATATAGACTTGAGCAGTCATATCAATGCGCAGTTTGCCATCTTCATTAGGTATGTCAAAAAGTGCGTTGTAATAGACCGCAGAGCTTGATGAAGAAGAGTTCGTGCTCGTAGTTTCAGTATTGATTGAATCTGGAGCGGGCTCTACTTGACGCAAAGTCGCATAATGTTTTTTCTCGCTATTTCCTAAGGTGGTGAAATAAACGGTTTGACCTTTCTCAACTTTCATCACATCTGCTTCTGAAATCTGAGCTTTAATGGTCATCGTGTCGAGAGTTGCAAGTTTTACAATGGTTGGAGCCGTTTGATTCGCATTTACCGTTTGACCTTCTTCAGTCACGATTGCCACGATAGTTCCATTCATAGGTGCAACAATACGGGTATATCCGAGGTCTTCTTTCGCTGTTGCCAGAGTTAAGCGAGATTGTTCAATTTGAGCATTAATCGCAGCTATTTGTGCCTGAGCTGTTTTGTAATTTGCTAGTGCTGTTTCAAGCTCTGCACGTGATGTTGCATCTTGGCTATACATCGCTTGTTGGCGTTTGTATTCAGCTTCAACTTTTGCCAAATTTGCTTGTTGAACGGCAAGCTGGGCTTGTTGATTTTTAATACTTGCTTCAGCCGTTTTTAAATCATTTTCTTGACGAATCGAATCAATCTGAGCAATCAACTGACCTTGTTTAACTTGATCACCCAATTGCACGTACATTTTTTTCACTTGACCTGAAACCTGTGCACCGACACTCACCATTTTGGTGGCTTCCAATACACCTGTGGCTAAAACAGAATCTTCAATATCACCACGCGAAACTTCAGCACTAATATATTGTGGAACTTCAGCTTTAGGTTTAAAGAACATCCAACCTAGTGCTGCTATGATCAATACACCGAGAGCGATCAATATTATTTTGCGAGGTTGAATTTTTTTAGAGCTTGTTTTTGGCATGGTCACGAGGTCAAAATGAAGAAAATAAACTTAGTATAAAAGTGAAATAAGGATAAAGCGTGGATATTTTTAATTTAGAATGAGAATTATTTACTATTTGGCTGTGATGCTATGTCGTGGAAATGTCATATATTATTTGAATACCATGTGTAGCACTCATGGCAAGAGCGATTCCACCTGTTTTGGGTAAAGCATAATCACGAGGATTAATACGAATCAGAGAGGGCGCAAATCGTTCACTGAAATAGCGTACTGTTGGAATAGCTGTACCTGCACCAATCTCTATAACAAGTGGTTGTTTATATTGATTTATAAAGGATTCTAAAAGATTTCGTTGCTGTGTTTGTCGCTGAGCAATCCACTCGTAGTCATCAAACATTAAGATATTAGGACGTGCCAAACCGCCACAATGTTTGCAGTGAGGAAGGTCATCTAACCATTGGCAGTTCAGATGGTCGATTTCAGGCGAGATGTCATCTGCTGACCAAATTTCTGAAGTACAACTAGCTAAGCATTGCAAATGATGAATTGAACCATGACATTCATAAATCTGCTTTGGACTAAAGCCTGCCTTTTGAAATTGCCCGTCGACGTTAGAAGTAAATATAAAATAAGGTAGTGCTAATTTCTCTGCCAATTGATTGAGTAATTCAAAACCTATATGGGGTTGAGTCTTACGATAGAGTGCTAAACGATGTCCGTAAAAGCCCCAAGCTAAACGTGGATGGCGATGAAAAGCGGCTGGATTGGCGATTTCTGTAAAATCAATTCGTTGTTTGCCTAGTTCAGGATAGGCTTGCCACATACCGTGATTACCACGAAAATCAGGTAGCCCAGAGTCAACACCCATGCCAGCACCTGCGCTGATAATGAGAGCATCAGCACGCGAAAGTATATCTTTGATTTGTTCTTTCTGGATTGTGGTTAAATCCAATGACATAAAGTCATCCTTTTTTATTTATTTTTAAGAAAAGCTTGGAAATAAAGTTGTACCACACAGTTCACTGATTGCTTGAAGCATCAGATGTTCTGAGTTTTCTTTAGACATTCCTTTAATTGCAGCATCTATTGCTAATAAAAGTTCAGGCCATTTTAAAAACTGACGAGGGTTTAAGCGGCGTAATGCTTGCTGATAAAGCGAAACTTTAGTTTTCCAAATCCCTAATTGCAATGCATTCTGTGGCTGCTCAAAAAGTTGCATAAGTAGACGCATTTCTTTGCTGAGTGTCCATAAGATCAAACTATCTGGTTCGCCAGCAGCAAGAAGATACTGATAGATTTTAACGGATTGAGCTAAATTTCCTGTTAATAATGCATCACTTAAATCATAGGTGGTATAGCGTGATTGATCTTGTAAACACGCATAGAGTTGTTCAATCTGGATTTGTTTGATATCGGGAAAGGTATCTGCAACACGCATCAAACTGTTTTTGGCTGCCAGTAGGTTATGTTCATGATGCTGCATCAGCCATTGCCATGCATCATTATTCAATTGGATTCCGAGCTTGTCGGCTTCAATACTTAATATTCTTTGTCGGTCTTGCGGATAGGTTGCCGTTAAGGGAACTACAACACCATTTGCTTCAACCACCTGAAAGAAAGCGGACTTTAAACTACTGCTATCTTGTTTCGGTAATACGATAAGCAATAAGTTATGTTCATTGTGCTGAATATAACTTTTGAGCTGTTTTAGCCCATTGGCATCAGGTTTGATGTTGCCATGGACTTCAATTGCGAGTTGTTGAGAAAATAATGACAGGCTATTCAATGCATTAAAGACATTTTTCCAGTCATTCACACTGCTAATATCATAGCGTTGACGTTCAACTTCTTGTTGTTGCCACGCTTTACGAAATGTATCGAGTAGATTTTGTTCTAGCAAAGGCTCTTGCCCATGGATGATCCATGCACCACGGGCTTCATTTACACGTTTTAAAGCTTGAACATAATCTAATTTCATAAACTGCGATTACGACTGTGCTTTCGGTAAACGATTTGCTGCAATTTGACGTGTAATCTGTTGAGCCACATCATCAATTACAATCTTATTTAAATAAGCTTCTTGTTGATTGTCTGTATTGACCGTTGCGACATCATATTGATAACTACGTGATGCAGTTAATGTGCGAGGTTCAGTAATTTTATTGCCTTGACGATCTTCAATTTGGAAAGTCACTGTTAGACGAAGCAAGACCTCAGTTAATTTTCCATTCAATAATTGACGGCGAGGCGTGTAGTCTAAAATGCGCAGTACATAAGCATCATTCGCATTACTCAGTTGTACACCTGTTGCACTCAAGTAAATGCTCAGACGATTTTCAAGCTCATCGGTATTGTCAGGTAAAACAAGATTTAATTTGTTATATACCAAAGGCGTTGCCGTTGGATTACTTCCTTTCAAATGGAAACCGCAACTGGCTAAGCCTGCACTTAGGCCTAATGTTAAAACAATCGCAGCGAAACGTTGAGCTATATGCATGCTTTGTCCTTATAATCTTCCAGCAAATATGGAAGATTTAATCTTGATAATTTGACCACATTTTAGAATCAAAGCCCGTTGAATGACAGCGGGCTTTGATGAGGTTTTGTTTCGATAAAGTTCACTCTCTCACTAGGAGAGGGAGTTTAAACAGAAAATTAAACCACTAAATTCACAAGTTTATTTGGTACAACAATTTCTTTCTTGGTCGGTCCAGTTAAGAATTGTTGAACTTCTGGTAAAGCTTTTGCTAAAGCCAATAAATCATCTTTTGAAATATCGACAGCGACATCTAACTTACCACGGAGCTTACCATTCACTTGTACAACAATCGTTTGTGTATTACGTGTTAATGCTGATTCATCCACTTGCGGGAAGGCAGCAGCTGTTAAGTCGATACCAAACTGAGTCAATAAAGTTTGACTGAGATGTGGTGCAAATGGAGCAAGCAAGGTTAACAATGTAGTAATTGCTTCGCGTGCTACAGCAGCATCATTATCATCTTTTGCTTCAAACTTGTTAGTTGCATTCAGCAACTCCATCAATGCTGCAATCGCAGTATTGAATGCATGGCGACGCTCGATGTCATCACCCACTTTTTGGATGGTTTCATGCGTTTTGCGACGTAAATCTTGTGCATCTTTAGACAAGTTCGCAGTATCAATCGTCGTTGTTTGGTTGCCTGTTTCCAAGAAACCAGCAGCTAAACGCCATACGCGTTTTAAGAAGCGGTTCGCACCTTCGACACCTGCATCTGACCATTCTAAAGATTGATCTGGTGGTGCAGCAAACATCATGAATACACGTGCTGTATCTGCACCGTACTGATCAATAATTGCTTGTGGGTCGATCCCGTTGTTTTTCGACTTAGACATTTTCTCTTGTCCGCCGATGATAACTTCTTGACCATCACCTGAGTATTTCGCAGAAAGAATACGACCTTTCTCATCACGTTCTAATTCGATGTCAGCAGGATTAAACCAAGTCTTCTTACCATTTTCAGCTTCACGATAGAAGGTATCAGCTAACACCATGCCCTGAGTAAGCAAGTTGGTAAATGGTTCGTTACCTTGTACTACACCTTCATCACGCATTAATTTGTGGAAGAATCGTGCATAAAGTAAATGCAGAATTGCATGCTCAACACCACCGATGTATTGGTTTACAGGAAGCCAGTTTTGAGCAGCTTCTGGTTTTACCATACCACCTGTAAAGTCAGGAGATGCATAGCGCGCATAGTACCAAGATGATTCTACGAAAGTATCCAAGGTATCTGTTTCACGGCGTGCATCGCCACCACAGCAAGGACATTTGGTTTCATAGAATTCAGGCATTTTATTTAATGGGTTACCAGAACCATCTGGAACCACATCAGTTGGTAATACCACTGGCAATTGATCTTCTGGCACTGGGACTTGACCACAAGTGTTACAGTTAATCATTGGAATTGGACAACCCCAGTAACGTTGACGAGATACCCCCCAGTCACGTAAACGGAATTGAACCTTAGCATTTGCTAAATTCTGTGGTTCTAATTTTGCAAGGAAAGCATCAAACGCGGCTTGGAAATCTAAACCGTCGAACTCACCTGAATTTACGAGTTTACCTTCTTTAGAGCCATACCATTCTTGCCATTCAGTTGCAGAGTAGTCTGCATCATCAGCACCTTTGGCATCGATCACTTGTTTGATTGGCAAATTAAACTTGTTGGCAAATTCAAAATCACGTTCGTCATGTGCTGGCACAGCCATCACGGCACCTGAACCGTATGACATTAATACGTAGTTTGCGATCCAAACAGGAAGTTCATCACCAGTTACAGGATGTTTTACGAACAAACCTGTTGCCATGCCTTTCTTTTCGGCAGTCGCTAAATCAGCTTCAGCCACTGATCCCATACGACATTCTTCGATAAATGCAGCCAATTCAGGATTGTTTTCCGCTGCTCTAAGCGCAAGAGGGTGCTCTGCTGCAACAGCAACATAAGTCACACCCATTAAGGTATCAGCACGTGTTGTGTAAACGGTTAAGCCATCTGCATAAATTTCTGTATTTGCAGAAGGGAAAGTGATTTCCATACCCGTAGAGCGGCCGATCCAATTGCGTTGCATGGTCAACACTTGTTGTGGCCAACCATCTTGCAAGGTGTCTAAATCATCTAATAATTCTTGTGCATAGTCTGTGATGCGGAAGTAATACATTGGAATATCGCGTTTTTCTACCAATGCACCAGAACGCCAGCCACGACCATTTTCAACTTGTTCGTTTGCTAAAACAGTTTGGTCAACTGGGTCCCAGTTTACTGTTGAGAGCTTACGATAAATCAAACCTTTTTTATAAAGCTGAACAAATAACCATTGTTCCCAGTGATAGTATTCTGGTGTACAGGTTGCAAATTCACGATCCCAGTCCACAGACAAACCCAATTTTTTTAATTGGTCACGCATATATGCGATATTTTCAAATGTCCATTTTGCTGGTGCAACTTGATGAGCGATCGCTGCATTTTCAGCAGGTAAACCAAACGCATCCCAACCCATTGGTTGTAATACCGTTTCGCCTTTTAGACGGTAAAAACGGCTGATCACGTCACCAATGGTGTAGTTACGCACATGCCCCATATGCAGCTTGCCACTTGGATAAGGGAACATCGACAGGATATAGCGATGTTTGCCCTCTACAGTGTCTGCAACTTTAAAAACTTTGCGATTGTCCCAGTCTTGTTGAACTTGAGGCTCAATGGCACTTGCTTGATATTCGGAGTCAATGTGAGAAGTCGTCATAGGGATATGCGATACAACAAAAATTAAAGTTAAGATTGCCGCACAGCATAGCGCAAAATAGGGGCGAATGTCAGTTTTTAGAGCAAGATTTTATCTTCTGGATATTGAGTATCAGTGGTTCTATTTCAGTGCTTTTATCGATTTGATGTTCTTGAGTTGGTTAATTTCTCCGTGTTCTGTTGATCAGCTACTTCACTTTTTCGTTTGGTGAGCTAAATATTACTATGAATAGATGAAAGATGTTTTTCATAGGGAAATAAGATTAGTCGTTTTATAGACGAATTAAGGTGATGTCTTATTTCATCACCTTAATCGAATTTTATTTTTTAAAGTTTTGGCTGAACTTTTACACCTGAATTCGAAGATACACTTGGTGCTTCTACTGTTGGAACAGGCTTAGAATTATCGGTAGGCATATTCGTAGTTGATGAATTGTTTTGTTGATTTATATCGCTTTGTGGCATTTGAGTAGGTTGTGTCGTTGTACTAGTTGCATTGCTGGAACTGTAGTTATGGCTACCATAAGTTGTGACTTTATCTAAACGTTTTGCACCTTTAGGAGGTGGAGTAGCTGTGTAATGAGTAGAGCCACTAGCGTCGACCCATTTGTAATATTGCTGTGCATGGTTTTGACTAGAACTTAGAAGCATAACTGTCGCTGCTAAAGTATATAAGCTTGTTTTTAAATGATTTGATGTCATATTTGATCTCCCCAAGAGAATTTTGTCTACATTCGATCAAAGTGCTTTTATGCGTGAATAACAATGCCTATTTTTACTGAAAAAGAAAATAGTTATTTGATAAATGGGGTGGTGCTGCATTCAAAAAATGCGTGAATAGTGCTTAAAAAAGCAACAGCTAAAAAATATTCTTAAAAAACCTTTTCTTTGTTATTGACTTTGTATATGAAAGCAACAAAAATGCATGCTTTAGTTTTATATGCGTTTATTTGATCACCCTTCGGATAAATGTCATGGCTTGCAATGGACATTCTTTCTAGCCGAGAGAATGATTTTTTGAAATATGTTTATCCCAACATATTTTGATTCGAGATGTAATAACAGCTTATACGGCTGATGAGTCAGAAAATTTTTCCTATTGCAGCAAAAACGAGTAGAATACGCACACTTACAAAAAGTGCATAAAGTTAATGAATGAAACACAGTTTATGTCTCCCATAAATTGTGCAAACACTAGGGTGAATCACGTTGGAACTTTTATCTGGTGGTGAAATGCTCGTTCGTGCGCTTGCGGACGAAGGCGTAGAGCATGTTTTTGGTTATCCAGGCGGCGCAGTTTTACATATCTATGACGCGCTATTTCAACAAGACAAAATTAATCATTACCTTGTACGTCATGAGCAAGCTGCTGGTCATATGGCAGATGCATACTCACGCGTAACGGGTAAAACAGGTGTAGTGCTCGTCACTTCAGGACCTGGTGCAACAAACACAGTTACTCCAATTGCAACGGCATATATGGACTCAATCCCAATGGTGATTTTGTCTGGGCAAGTTGCGACTCATTTAATTGGAGAAGATGCATTCCAAGAAACAGATATGGTTGGTATTTCTCGTCCAATCGTAAAACATAGTTTCCAAGTGCGTCATGCTAGTGAAATTCCAGCAATTATCAAAAAAGCATTCTATATCGCTTCATCTGGTCGTCCAGGTCCAGTAGTAGTTGATATTCCTAAAGATGCGACCAACCCAGCAGAGAAATTTGCTTACGAATATCCAGAAAAAGTGAAAATGCGTTCTTATCAACCGCCTTCACGTGGACATTCGGGTCAGATTCGTAAAGCAATTGATGAATTAATTACTGCTAAACGCCCAGTTATTTATACTGGTGGTGGTGTTGTTCAAGGTAATGCTTCTGAATTATTAACAGAACTTGCGCATTTACTTGGCTACCCTGTAACAAATACTTTAATGGGTTTAGGTGCTTTCCCTGGCGATGATCCACAATTTGTGGGTATGTTGGGTATGCATGGAACTTATGAAGCGAATATGACGATGCACAATGCAGATGTCATTTTGGCAATTGGTGCGCGTTTTGATGACCGTGTAACCAATAACCCAGCTAAGTTCTGTCAAAATGCGAAAGTCATTCATATTGATATTGACCCAGCAACAATTTCGAAGACGATTATGGCGCATATCCCGATTGTGGGTGCTGTTGAGCCTGTCCTTCAAGAAATGTTGGCTCAGTTGAAACAAATGAATGTGTCAAAGCCAAACCCAGAAGCTATTGCTGAATGGTGGTCACAAATCAATGAGTGGCGCAAAGTCCACGGTTTGAAATATGAAACACCAACTGATGGTTCAATGAAACCACAGCAAGTGGTTAAAGCTTTGTGCAAAGTTACAAATGGTGAAGCGATTATCACGTCTGACGTGGGTCAACATCAAATGTTTGGTGCTTTGTATTATACATATAAGCGTCCACGTCAATGGATCAACTCTGGTGGTCTAGGTACCATGGGTGTTGGTTTACCATATGCGATGGCAGCTAAACTTGCTTTCCCAGATCAGCAAGTGGTTTGTATTACTGGTGAAGCATCGATTCAGATGTGTATCCAAGAGTTATCAACATGTAAGCAGTATGGCTTAAATGTGAAAATTCTTTGCTTAAATAACCAAGCTCTAGGCATGGTTAAACAATGGCAAGATATGAACTACGAAGGACGTCATTCAAGTTCATATGTTGACTCATTACCTGACTTTGCCAAGTTAATGGAAGCTTACGGTCACGTTGGTATTCAAATTGACCACGCAGATGAGCTTGAATCTAAGCTTGCAGAAGCAATGGCGATTAATGATAAATGCGTGTTCATTAATGTCATGGTTGACCGTACTGAGCATGTGTATCCAATGCTTATTGCAGGCCAGTCGATGAAAGATATGTGGTTAGGTAAAGGGGAGCGCACGGCATGAGACACATTATCTCTGTACTTGTAGAAAATGAAGCAGGCGCGCTTTCTCGTTTGGTCGGCTTATTCTCTCAACGTGGTTACAACATTGAGACTTTAAACGTTGCTCCAACTGAAGATGAAACTTTATCTCGTTTGACGCTGACAACTTATGGTGATGATCACAAAATCGAGCAGATCACAAAACAACTGAATAAATTAGTTGAAGTGGTTAAGGTAGTTGATTTGTCAGAAGGCGCACATATTGAGCGCGAGCTTATGTTGATTAAAGTGAAAGCTTTAGGTGCAGCTCGTGCGGAAATTAAGCGTACAGCTGATATTTTCCGTGCTCAAATCGTTGATGTGACACCGACGACTTATACGATTCAAATTGCTGGCACGACTGACAAGATCGATGGTTTTATTGATGCACTTGCTGAGAATACAATTTTAGAAGTTGTACGTTCTGGTGTGTCAGGCATCGCACGTGGTGAAAAAGTTTTAAGTATTTAACGCTTCCCCAGTTCTGCATATAGAAATGGAAGAATTGGGAAGTTTCAAAGGATCTATCCTTGTATAACAAGGGAAATGACAAAAATTTTAGCGGAGAAAACAGATGCAAATTTTTTACGATAAAGACTGTGACTTATCAATCATCCAAGGCAAGAAAGTTGCAATTATTGGTTATGGTTCACAAGGTCATGCTCACGCACTTAACTTGAAAGACTCTGGCGTAGACGTAACTGTTGGTTTACGTGCTGGTTCAGCATCTTGGAAAAAAGCTGAAAATTCAGGTCTTAAAGTTTCTGAAGTGCCAGCAGCTGTTGCTCAAGCTGACTTAGTTATGATCTTGACTCCAGATGAGTTCCAAGCTCAACTTTATCGTGATGTAATTGAACCAAACATCAAAGAAGGTGCAACTTTAGCATTTGCTCATGGTTTCTCTGTTCTTTATAACCAAGTTGTTCCACGTAAAGATTTAGACGTAATCATGGTTGCTCCAAAAGCACCTGGTCACACTGTACGTTCAGAATTCCAACGTGGTTCAGGTGTTCCTGATCTTATCGCGATTCACCAAGATGCTTCTGGTAATGCTCGTAACGTTGCACTTTCTTATGCTTCAGGCGTAGGTGGTGGTCGTACAGGTATCATCGAAACTTCTTTCCGTGAAGAAACTGAAACTGATTTATTCGGTGAACAAGCAGTTCTTTGTGGTGGTGCTGTTGAATTGGTTAAAATGGGCTTCGAAACTTTAGTTGAAGCTGGTTATGCACCAGAAATGGCTTACTTTGAATGCTTGCATGAGCTTAAATTGATCGTTGATTTGATGTTCGAAGGCGGTATCGCTGACATGAACTATTCAGTATCTAACAATGCTGAATACGGTGAATACGTAACTGGTGTTGAAGTAATCAACGAACAGTCACGTGAAGCAATGCGTAATGCATTGAAACGTATCCAATCTGGTGAATATGCGAAAATGTTCATCCAAGAAGGTGCGTTGAACTACCCATCTATGACTGCTCGTCGTCGTCAAAATGCAGCACATGGTATCGAAGTAACGGGTGCTAAATTACGTGCGATGATGCCTTGGATTCAAGCGAACAAAATCGTTGATAAAGAGAAAAACTAATTTTTTAGTTTAATCTTTGAAGAGCCCTTGTTTATACAAGGGCTTTTTTATTGCATCACTTAAGTGCTGTATCTTGTGATGATAGCCTAATCTTGCAGTTTAGGTCGTTAAGTTAATTCTCGTGGCTCGTATAGAAGTAAGCAGAGTTTTTAAGATGTTACTGGGAGTATAAAAAATAAATTACCTGATAAGGAGTGTAGTCACTTATTTGCTTTCAATATAAAAAAATTCATATTCTTAGTCTTTTTTAATAACAGAGTTATAACAAACAGCATGATAAAAAGGCATACTATATATATGTTTAAAGCATTTATTAAAGGTGAGTGAGTCTTTTATAATTGTTGATTGTTTTTTAAATTGAATGAACGACGGTTCAGCTTTTAGTATCTTATAATCAAAAAATTAACATCAAAATATTTAGTTCAAATTTAATCTGAAATATGGTTTGAAAATTGCAGTAAAAAAGCAAGAATTTTCATTGGTTTGAAATGAATATGTGTTTTTATTCTATTGATTTTAAAAGCGAAAAAGACTTGAACTTATGCCAGATGATGTTATTGTTAAGGAAAGATTATGAATGCGAAATTTATATCTTTTTTGAGTGTGAAGGATCGTTCGGATTTTGAGCAATTTGCTCAGAAAATAAAAAAAAGTACTGAATAAGCATGGAAGTCCTTTATGGTACACGTTGATTACGATAGTACATTGGTCATCGTTTCCATTCTGGTTGCTATAGCAACTTGCTACGCAGCAGTTTCGATGGAAGAACTTGTTTTCAAACCTGCTTATAAAAAATTTGAAAAAAGTATTTTGATTGCAAGTGGTCTAATCTTAGGATTAGCGATATGGGCAATGCATTTTGTGGGAATGCTGGCTAGCCATTTGCCAGAAGGTTATCACTTTGATCTTAGTTTGACTGCATTGTCTTATTTAGTTGGTGCAGTGGCTTCTATATTTGCTGTGTGGTTAACAACTCGACCTACATTACCTTTACCGCGATTGGTTTTAGGTGCTGTGTTTATGGGCTTAGGCATTTCAGGAATGCACTACACGGGAATGCTTGCACTCTCATTTACCGATCATCAACTACACTATGATCCACTTTTGGTCATTAGTTCGATCTTGATTGCAATTTTGGGTTCTGCATTAAGTTTTTGGTTTATTTTTAAATATAAGACAGCGACTACCCATCGTACAGTTTTGAAACTGACTATCGCTTTATTGATGGCATTTAGTATTGTGGGAATGCATTATACTGGAATGGCTGCTACCTTATTTGATGAACGGGTAGCGATGATCTTAAGTGCTGCTCAAACTGACCAAAGTGTGCTGTTATTTACGATTATTTTTATTACGAGTTTAGTCTTTGTTGCTGGTTTCGCCGTTGCAGTTTTAGAAGCGAGACTAGAGGAGCGCAACCAACAATTAACAAAAATCAATCGCGAGTTAGCCAACCAATCTTCACATGATTCCTTAACTAAACTGCCAAATCGCTTATCTTTAACAGATTATGCTGAAGTAATTTTTAGTCATCATCGTTTAAAAGAACAAAAAGCTGCATTTTTATATATTGATTTAGATCGCTTTAAGTCTGTTAATGATGCTTTTGGACACCATATTGGTGATCAGTTATTAATCCAAATGGCTAATCGATTACATCAGAAACTCGGCCAAAATCAAAAGCTGTTTAGAATTGGTGGTGATGAGTTTGTTTTAATCTCAGAGCATACTGATGCAAATGAGGCGATAGAGTTAGCAGAGAAAGTTCTACATGCCATTCAAGAAAGTTATTCAATTGCAAATAAAGAGATAAATATTTCAGCCAGTTTGGGCATTGCGATTTATCCTGAGCACGGTACGAATGTTCAAGATCTTTTGATCAATGCAGATGTTGCGATGTTGGCATCTAAAGATCAAGGACGTAATACCTTTACTATTTTCCATTCTGCAAGTGATCAACAAGATGTGCGTAGTCAATCCAAATTAATTAATGATCTTTATAAAGCTGTTGATGAACAACAGTTTATCTTATTTTATCAACCGAAATTTACGGTCAATTATGAAATTTGTGGAGTAGAGGCTCTGATTCGTTGGAAGCATCCAACTTTGGGATTGTTAACTCCGCAAATGTTTATAGAGGGAGCTGAGAAGACAGGTTTGATCATTCCAATGGGATATTGGGCACTTGAGCAAGCTTGCCAACAGATCCAAAAATGGGAACAGAGTAATAGTCCTTTTTATCCGATCGCAGTCAATCTTTCGGCTTTGCAATTTGAAAATAAAAAACTGTTTTGTGTATTAGAAAAGCTCTTAGATAAATATCAAATTCAACCTGAACATCTCATTTTAGAAATCACAGAATCAACTGCGATACATCATATCGAATCGAGTATTCGTACCTTAGAGCGATTGAGAAAGTTAGGGATTCGAATTGCAATTGATGATTTTGGTACAGGTTATTCGAGTTTTCTTTATTTAAAAGATTTACCAATCGATGAGCTTAAAATTGACCGCGGTTTTTTAATTGATTTACAGCCTAATTCGAAAGAAGAAGCAATCTTAGAAAGTATTATTCACTTGGCTGCGAAACTGGAATTGGTAGTGACTGCAGAAGGGGTTGAAACGCAGGAGCAAGCGGATATTTTGACACATCTTGGATGCAATCAATTGCAGGGATATCTGTTAGGTCGTCCTGTGAATGTTGAGAATCTAGTATTAAACCGAACTCATAACTTTGCTTAAACGACTGCGTTAAGCAGATTTGATGAGTTGACAAACATTGAGCATAGACTCAATATTTGACAATCTTATTTGCTTTATTCAGAGCGTGGAATGAGCCAGTTGGTAATGACAGGCCAAACATGTAGAGGTGCTTGGCTTCCTGAAACCAACCCCATATGTCCTACTGAAACAATCTCGAATTGCTTATCTTGACTGCTGATTAAATCCATTAATGGTTTGACCGCTTCAGCTGTGACGATAATATCAGTATCACCGCCAATCGCTAAAACTGAACAATCGATATCTTTAAAATAAGCGGTTTGCTCACCAAATTGAACCACACCAGTCGAAAGTTCGTTATCGATCCAAAAGCGCAAAATGATATCGCGCATTACACCCCCAGGATAGGCGAGCATATTGTCAACAAACGAACTTGAAGTTGCGTGATTAATGACAAACTGTCGATCATTCAAATTTTTCAGTAATTGCCAATAATTTTTAAAATTACCCACGGGATCTGTGAGCTTAAATCCGAGCGTATTTTGCCAACCGTGAATATGAAAATAGCGGCTAGGAATTTGACGGATTCGGAAATTGGTATTCGTTCGCACCCATTGCGCTGGTGTGTTTAACTTTTGATAGAGCTTACCAATATAACCTGATTGATGGGTATTAATCGGTGATGCCAAAATCATTAAATTCTTAATATTTTTATCTTTAAATAATGACGTGTAGCAAAGAGAGATCGCTCCACCTAGGCTCCAGCCATATAATGATAGTTGTTGTTGTCCGCTATGTTCACGAATTTTGTTGATAAAGTCGGGCATAAAGATTTTGATATAGGTGCCGAAATTGTATTTGGCTTGTCTACGGCTTGGTGTGCCCCAGTCAATCATATACACATCAAAACCTTGGCTTTGAAGATAACGAATTAGACTACGATCAGGAAACAAATCGAACACTAAGGTATTGGCTGCTAATGGGGGAATAATGACGAGAGGGACACGGTGTTTATTTTCACCTGTTTCTACATCTGCCTTGTAAAACCGTAAACTAATAATTTCACGTTCATAAACGACTTCAAAAGGTGTCTTTCCTGACAATGCCAGTTGATGTCCTCTCAAGAAACGATCCGCCGCATTTGAAAAAACTTGTGCAGCTTGTTTACCCGCACGCGTTTTTAAGATGGATTGGGCTGTTTTAGAGTTAACAAAGGTATCTTTAACTTTAGGCAATTGAGTCATCGTGCAAGAACTCTACGGTTGCAACTGTGTAGCGGCATATTAGAAGAAAAAAAGCATTTGCTCACTGACTCATCTGCTTAACTTATTTTTGAAAATGATCAATTTCGAATATTGCATGGTCGTAAATTGCTCAAAAATACTTATTTAGGCAGTTGGGGCGTATACGTAAGTGAGCTTATCAAGCTTAATATGTGGTATTGCGTATATATGAATATTCATATATAAAGTCATTATCATTAATTCAAAATGTTTGTACTCATTATGTCTACTCAACAACAAATTACGATTTATCACAACCCTGCATGTGGGACATCTCGAAATACACTCGGATTAATTCGCAATACAGGTATTGAACCTATCGTGATTGAATATTTACTGAATCCTCCTTCAAAATCTGAACTTATTCAATTGATTAGTGATGCTGGTTTGTCTGTAAGGGCTGCGATCCGTACGAATGTTGATCCTTATCGTGAACTTGATTTGGATCGTGAAACTTGGACAGATCATGAATTAATCGAATTCATGCTTGAACATCCTATTTTAATTAATCGTCCTTTTGTTGTGACGAGTCAGGGTACTCGTTTATGCAGACCATCGGAGTTGGTACTGGATATTTTACCAGTTGCACAACAAGGTGCTTTTTCCAAAGAGGATGGTGAACAGGTGATTGATGAAAATGGTCAGCGTGTTAATTAAATATTAATTCAGTATTTGAGGTTGGAAATGGATCGAGTGAATTTCTTTAAGTGTTTGTCTGATGAAACACGTCTCAGTATTGTCACTTTGGTGGCGGAAAATAAAGAACTATGTGTTTGTGATTTGACTGAAAAATTAAACTTGAGCCAACCAAAAATTTCGAGACATTTAGCCTTATTAAGGTCATCTGGCTTACTACAAGATCGAAGACAAAGTCAGTGGGTGTATTACAGCATCAATCCAGAACTGCCGATATGGTGCCATGATATTTTGGCTCTTTTAGTCAACGGTTCATCATCAACTAGTCAGGATTTATCGTCTTTATCTCTAAAAAGTTATTGTGAGTAATTTGAATATGAAATTTCTATTTTTATGTACTGGAAATAGTTGCCGTAGCATTTTGTCAGAGGTGTTATTTAATCATCGTGCACCAGCAGGTTGGAAAGCATATAGTGCAGGAAGTAAGCCATCTGGCCAAGTTCATCCTTTGACGATCGAGACTTTAGAAAACTTAAATCTATCAACTGAGGGTTTGTGGAGCAAAACGATTGATGACTGTGAACAATATCAACCTGATGTGGTAATTACCGTATGTGATTCTGCAGCACAAGAAGCTTGTCCTCTTTATTTAGGTGGAGCGATCAAAGCACATTGGGGTTTAGCAGATCCTTCACATTTAGACTTGCCGAAAGAAGAAAAATTAAAAGCATTCCAAGTGACTGTTGATCATATCAATCGCCGTTTAGATGCTTTATTTGCAATGGATACTGAAAGTATGACTCGTCCAGAGTTAATTGCTGCGATCAATAAAATTTCTGAGATTGAATGAGAACATCATGGCTCAACAAAGGTTATCTTTTCTAGATCGTAATCTTACGCTTTGGATTTTTATTGCCATGGCACTAGGAATAGCCATCGGTGTATTTTTCCCTCAGGCTTCGGTAACGCTCGATAAAATGAGTGTCGACTCCGTCAATATTCCTATCGCGATTGGTTTGATTTTGATGATGTATCCACCTTTGGCAAAAGTGGATTATGCTGCTTTGCCTGAAGTGTTCAAAGATAAAAAAACCTTAACTTTATCTTTGGTGCAAAACTGGTTGATTGCTCCAGTATTAATGTTTGTACTCGCAATTGTGTTTTTACATAATTATCCTGAATACATGACTGGGCTGATTTTGATCGGTTTGGCACGTTGTATTGCAATGGTTTTAGTTTGGAATGGTTTAGCCTGTGGTGATAACCAATATGTAGCAGCACTTGTTGCATTTAATAGTATCTTCCAAATTCTATTCTTCAGTACTTATGCGTGGTTATTTCTAACTTTCTTGCCACCGTATTTTGGCATTGCAGGACAAGTCATTAATGTCGACTTCTGGACCATTACGCATGCGGTATTGGTTTATCTTGGGATTCCATTTTTTCTTGGTTTTATGACACGATTGATTCTCGTCCGAGCTAAAGGCTTAGATTGGTATCAAACTGTTTTTTTACCAAAAATTAGTCCTTTGAGTCTGCTTGCTTTACTTTTCACAATTGTCGCGATGTTTAGTTTGAAAGGTAGTGATGTTGTCAGCTTACCTTTGGATGTAATCCGTATTGCAATTCCTCTGACGATTTACTTTGTGGTGATGTTCTTCATTAGTTTCTTTATGAGCAAATGGATGGGCAATGACTATCCTAAAACCACTGCAATTTCGTTTACTGCAGCAGGCAACAATTTTGAATTGGCGTTAGCTGTCGCTATTGCAACATTTGGATTAGCTTCGCCAGTGGCATTCACTACAGTGATCGGCCCTTTGGTTGAAGTTCCTGTATTGATTGCTTTAGTTAGTGTGTCCTTGTGGTTAAGAAAAAAGTATTTTAAATCGGTGTAATGGTGATGAGTCTTCCAAATATTGATATGAGTCTGCTTGATCAGCCTACTTTAGAGAAAGTACAGGCAAAAGCGTTAGACCATGCTCCAAGAGTTTTATTGTTGTATGGTTCTAATCGTGAACGTTCTTACAGTCGCTTAGCTGTGATGGAAGCTGGGAGAATCTTAGAGCAATTTGGTGCTGAGGTTAAAATTTTTCATCCTAAAGGGTTGCCTCTGCCAGAAGATGCAGATACTGAACATCCGAAAGTGAAAGAGCTACATGAATTATTGGCTTGGGCTGAAGGTATGGTTTGGTGTTCACCTGAACGCCACGGTTCGATGAGTTCAATCTTTAAGTCACAAATTGATTGGATTCCTCTCGCGGGCGGTGCGATTCGTGCGACGCAAGGTAAAACGCTTGCTCTGATGCAGGTCAGTGGTGGATCACAGTCATTTAACAGTGTAAATCAAATGCGCATACTTGGTCGTTGGATGCGGATGATTACCATACCGAACCAATCTTCTATTCCAAAAGCATTTTTAGAGTTTGAAGAAGATGGGCGTATGAAACCTTCTGCATATTACGATCGAATTGTTGATGTGATGGAAGAGCTTTATAAATTTACACTTCTTACACGAGGACAAAGCAAGTATTTGACAGATCGTTATTCTGAACGCAAAGAATCAGCTGAAGAGTTGTCTAAACGTGTGAACCAAAGAAGTTTGTAAAATCAACTTTATTCGATGTTTGTGATGTGATGAATTTTTAAAACGAACTGCTCATTTCAATTGAGCGGTTCGTTTTTTTAAATTTAATGCATTCTTTTATGAGTTAAAACTTTTCTCTCATCCAACCATAAGCTGCTGCAAATGGTAATGCTGTTCTAGCAAGATATGGAACGTGCCACAAACCGCCGTGATTAGCATTTTCCATGATGAGATCAAGTGGATGATCTAATTCTTTTTTAGGATTGGTTGCACTTTCTGGATTATTTAAATCATGAACCCATAAAGCGGCCATAATTGCATTGGTGGTTTCAGGACTAAAAGTCTCAACTTTAAATAAATCAGCACCAGAAAAAGCGGCTTTGAGGATTGGATTCTTTACGACAGAGTGAGTTGTAGTGGATGGA
This sequence comes from Acinetobacter junii CIP 64.5, assembly GCF_000368765.1. Lineage (GTDB taxonomy): Bacteria > Pseudomonadota > Gammaproteobacteria > Pseudomonadales > Moraxellaceae > Acinetobacter > Acinetobacter junii. Next base: position 817,673 of record NZ_KB849654.1, on the reverse strand, counting down.
GCAATATTAATCACCGTTTTATGACCACGAGCTCGTGTAGTAATCGCAAACCATTGCTGTAATCGTTTTGCCAAGGCATAGTTAGGCCCTTGTTCAATCACCATACAATCTGAAATACCATATTGCTGACCATTATCACATTCAATCAACTGATTGAAATTCGGCTTAAAAAAGTTAGATAGCGAAATTTTGTGAATAGATTTGGTCAGAATTTTTTCGGCTACAGGACGCTGTTTTATACGAGATTGAATGGAATTCACCACTGTTTTGGGAATCGCATAAATATCGGTTGGGGTCAGCATAAACATAATACTGCTATCAGGTTTATGTTGGCTCACTTGCTCCATGATACTAATCATTGCCATAGAAACACGCACATGTTTTTCGCCATCTAAATAGGCGATCCCTGCTAAATCTAAGCTTTGTTCAAAGCTATTTAACCAATTTGCAATTTCTGGAGTTTGAGTGAGTAAATTCGTCCCGAGTTGTTGTGTTCCATTTGCGTTTGTGTGTTGTGGAGCGATAAGCATTGCATTACCTTGTTCTATGACTTTAGTAATTTTTTCCCAAATTTTGGGTTGAGGTAAATCAATAGCAACAATATTGGCGCGCCATTTTGCTAACCAACTTAATGGTCCAGCTTCAGAACCTGCGCCAAACAACACCATGGTGCGATTAGATAAATCAAACCATTCAGGATGTTGATTGAGTAAGCGTAGAGCTTTGGCATGCGTTGGCTCAATGACCTTTTGCTGCTCCCAAAGATCGATTTGTTGTAGTAAAGCGTCACCTTGTAATTTCTGACCTTGATAAGGGATAAACCACGGTTCTATCGTCGCATCGCCTTTACCTTTCAAGATGAACTGCTCAAAGGGTTGATCCTTAATCTTGATCATTGCATCAGACAAAGTATGACTTTGTTCTGCTCGATTGAAAGTGAATAACTCTTTGGCTTTGTCTAATCCTTTCTGAGCGATGGGAAGGGGATTGTTGACAGATTCAATACCCGTTTTAACTAATTCATGGAAATAAATTGGATAATTTTTTCTCCAGTTCTTCTCATTATTTAGTTGTAAAACATAAGGGGAGTTTACACTTTGTAGTGCGGCTTTTAGAATTTGTTTTGCTGTGTGAGTGGTGCTCGGAGTTTTTTTCCTGATTGAATTGGAAATTGTATACCATCATGATGGGGTTCTATTTTCTTGCTCAATGTTGTACTCCATTTCATCTAAAATATTCGGCATCATTTCGAACATGTTAATAAGTTCAGACCCTAAAGATGATGGCAAAAAGTTTATTAATGAAATTGGAGGCGTATTTGATTGATATTGGACGTAATTTAGTGGGATTTAGGATATAAGAATGCCGAATCTAGGTTATTCGGCATTCTTTTTAGAGCGAGATTAAATGATATGAATCTTAAGTGTTAGATTGATATTCATTGATCACTTCGAGCGCAGCACGAAATGCCTCTTGCGTCGCTGGAGCGCCACAGTATGGAAGGCTATGCAATAAGACTTCTTGTATCTCTTCAACACTCGCCCCATTGTTTAAAGCACCACGAATATGACCTTTTAGCTCAGTTGGGCTTTTGAGTGCAGTTAAAAATGCAATGGTGACCAATGAGCGGTATTTACGTGGCAATACACCTTCACGTTGCCAAGTTGATCCCCAAGCATGTTCATTAATCCAATCTTGGAGTGGTTGAGTAAAAGGAACAGTGTTGTCTTGAGCACGTTTGACAAAGCTTTCACCCATAACTTCAGTGCGAACTTTTAGTCCATTTTCATAATCTTGTTGTGACATGTTTTGACTCGTATAGAGATAAGAAATTATTGCAGTTATCCATAAATATGCACGTATAGTAACCAGTTTTATATCAATCTTAAAATAGCCCATTTTGAATTGAGTTGTTCTCACTCAATGTTTAAGGGAATTAATATTGAACTTGATTCGTTAATGGAAATACTGTTGAGAAGTTTTTATGTCTAAAAAACAATCGAACTTGTGGATAAAACAAGACCTATCAACAATCAATAAACAAGTCTTCTAAATCTGCTACAATTGCGCCAATTTTGAATTCTCACTTTTTCAGTTAAGGTACATATTAAGCAATGTGTACATAACTGTGTACATATTGAAGATTTTTCTCATGAGTTTTAAAGATGAATTAGCGGCACAAGTTGCCCAACGACGCACATTTGCGATCATTTCCCACCCCGATGCGGGTAAGACCACCATGACTGAGAAACTGTTGTTATGGGGTAAAGCCATTCAGGTTGCGGGTATGGTCAAAAGCCGTAAGTCAGACCGTTCAGCGACATCTGACTGGATGGAAATGGAAAAAGAACGTGGAATCTCGATTACCACGTCTGTGATGCAGTTCCCTTATAAAAACCATACGATTAACTTACTGGATACACCAGGACACGAAGACTTCTCGGAAGATACATATCGTACTTTGACTGCAGTGGACTCAGCACTCATGGTGATCGATGGTGCGAAAGGTGTCGAAGAACGAACCATTAAATTGATGGAAGTGTGTCGTATGCGCGATACACCGATCATTTCATTTGTGAACAAAATGGACCGCGAAATCCGCGAGCCGTTAGAATTACTGGATGAAATTGAAAATGTCCTCAATATTCGTTGTGTACCAATTACATGGCCTTTAGGTATGGGACGTGACTTTGCTGGAGTTTACAATTTGCTTGAAAACAAATTGTATGTTTATAAAGCTGGTTTCGGTTCAACTATTACGGACATTGAAGTACGTGATGGTTATGATCATGCAGACATTCGTGAGAAAGTTGGTGAGTTGGCGTGGGCTTCTTTCGAGGAATCGCTCGAATTGGTTCAAATGGCAAATGAGCCGCTGGATCGTGAATTATTCTTACAAGGTAAACAAACGCCAGTACTTTTTGGTACAGCATTAGGTAACTTTGCTGTTGATCATGTGCTTGATGCATTTATCAATTGGGCACCAGAACCTAAAGCGCATCCAACTCAAGAGCGAACTGTAGATGCCAACGAAGAAGGATTTACAGGCTTTGTATTTAAAATCCAAGCCAATATGGATCCGAAACACCGTGACCGTATTGCCTTTATGCGTATTTGTTCAGGTAAATATGAAAAAGGTTTAAAAATGAATCATGTGCGTATAGGTAAAGATGTACGTATTAGTGATGCATTAACCTTCCTTGCAGGTGAGCGCGAACATCTTGAAGAAGCTTGGCCTGGTGATATTATCGGTTTGCATAACCACGGTACCATCCAGATCGGTGATACCTTTACCAGCGGTGAAAAACTTCATTTCACGGGTATTCCACACTTTGCACCAGAGATGTTCCGCCGTGTTCGTTTACGTGATCCTTTAAAATCTAAGCAATTGCAGAAAGGTTTGAAAGAGTTGTCTGAAGAAGGGGCGACTCAGGTGTTCATGCCACAAATCAGTAACGATCTGATTGTTGGTGCAGTTGGGGTGCTACAGTTTGATGTGGTCGCATACCGATTGAAAGAGGAATATAAAGTTGACTGTATTTATGAGCCTGTAAGTGTTCATACCGTGCGTTGGATTCATTGTGATGATGAAAAGATTCTCAATGAATTTAAGAAAAAAGCGCATGATCAATTGTCAGTTGATGGTGGTGGTCATTTAACTTATCTTGCACCAAGCCGTGTTAATTTACAGTTAATGCAAGAGCGTTGGCCTGATATCCAGTTCCGTAACACACGTGAACACTAAAAGTCTTTCTAAGTCCCTCTTTCGATAAGAGGGACTTTGTCACAAGTTTTATAGATTTGAGTTTGTGATACTTCTCTCTTTAAAAAGGGAGGAATTAAAAAAATAAAGGGATGAACGATATGAATATTTTAAAACCATTTCTTGGCGCTAGTTTGATTGTTAGTGTGATGGCTTTAACGGCATGTGATCAACCCAAAAAGAATGAACCTGGATCAGCAGACAAGACTGAACAACAAACTACAAATTTAGAAAAAGCAGAAGTTTTACCTTATTTAAATATGAAGGAAGCAAAGGCTGAGTATGCATTGCCTTTTTGTGAAAAGAAGAATTGTATTGATCTCGATATTCAAACGATTAAAACGCAAGATGATTGGCTAAATACATGGATTGCAAAGAATCAAGCCAACGTCATCCAGCAACAAATTGAACAAAATCAGAATTTGACATTGCAGCAGGCGATTAATGCCTATGTTAAAAAGTCAGATGAGTGGCAGGAAAAATATTCTAAAAATAAGACCTATGAATTGCGCATGAATACGCGTATTGCTTCACAACGTAATCAGTATGTACTGTTACAGATTGGTGTAGATACTAAACAAGAAGATATTGCGGTCAAAGATCGTTATTACTTTTTTGTCGCTGATCGTAAGTTGCAGAAGAATTTAACCGTCCTCGATGTGATTCAAAAAAATCAGCAAAATGCGATGAATGAGATCGTTCAAACTCATTATCAAAAATGGATTGAAAAGCAGTCTGACGAAGTTAAAAAACAAATCCCTAAAAAATTATATTGGGGTCAATCAGATTGGTTCTTTGATGGCGAGGGGATTGGTTTGCATTACCGAGCGAATCAAATCAGTAAAGATGCGCCACAACTTGATATTTATTTAACGACAGAACAAAGTAAACAGATGTTACAGCCTGAAATATATCAGCAAATGTTTTAGCAGTTGTTAAATACTCAGCACTGATTTTCGTATAGAAATTGCATGTACTTATGGCGAATTTGGCATAAGTTCGATAGCATTTAAATTCTCTTGTGTCATAACAATGCTTGTAGGTTTTAGATGAAAAAAGTTTTTCAATATAGCATTCTTGCATGTGCTGTTTTACTTGCAGCATGTCAACCAAAATCAGAACCTAAAGAGCCAGAAGATAAGCCACAAGATCCAGTTGTGAATCAGACCTCAGAGCCTGTTCTACGTGGTGAAACGGTAAAACTAGCGGTGACTTTGCCTGAATGTAACGGCAACACATGTCCAGATTTTACGGTTGAACGCCTGCAAAGTAATTTTCCATTTATAGACCAATTACTTGATCAAGAAATTTTAGATCAACTCAGTAAAATGTTAGAAATCGTTGATGCAGATCAGGCTTCATCTACAGCGCAAGGCAGTGAGCAAACCAATCATTTAGATGTTCAAGCTCAGCAATATGCAAATGCTTTTATTAAAATCGATGAAGAATTGAAAGCATTAAGTAGTAGCCATCAAATTAGTTTGATGATTAAACCTAAGATTTTGCAGTCCAAAGGCACATTGGCAACTGTAGTTTTGAACAGTAGTAGTTACTTGGGTGGTGCACATGGTTCTACGGCTCAACGTTACTATAATTTTGATTTGAAAAACCAAAAACAAGTTCAGCTCAATGATTTGCTTTTACCTAAGCAAAAAGCAAAACTTGATAAGCTTGCACATGAAGCGTTTAAAACATGGGTGATTGATTCAAAACTTGCCAATACAGCTGATGAATATGAACAGGCATGGCCATTCCAAGTAACAGACAATTACTTTTTGGGTGAGCAAGGTTTGATCTTGCAATATGGAGAATATGAAATTGGTCCTTATGTGGTCGGGCTGCCACGTTTGGTGATTCCTTTTGATCAATTACAGGGTGTATTGAAACCTGAGTATTTGCCAAAAGTTGAGACGCCAGCGGCTTCTACTGTCGTCGCAACTGACAAAAGTACGTTTTAATGCAACTTTTCGATACTCATACCCATTTTGATGTTGCCGATTTTGATCATGATCGGCAACAACTGGCTATTCAGGCAAAGCAGGTTGGGGTCGAAGCTTTAGTACTGATTGGTTTTGTTGAATCTCGGTTTGATGAACTTATTCAAACTCACCAACAATTAAAAGCGTGGGAAAATGTCCCGCAATCCTATTTAGCTCCAGGCTTACATCCATTTTATATTGAACAGCATCAGTCATCCCATCTACATCGACTCGAACAGGTCTTACAACAATATGACTGTGTTGCAGTCGGGGAAATTGGTTTAGATACTTTTTTAAAAGAACATAAACAACCTGAATTGTTTGCCAAACAACAACACTATTTTAATGCTCAACTAGAGTTGGCAACTTACTATCAAAAACCAGTGTTATTGCATATCCGCAAAGCTCACGCGGAAAGCCTAGCTATTTTAAAAGCACAAAAATTCAAATTTGGTGGTATAGCCCATGCTTTTAGTGGTGGCGTTGAGGAAGCTAAAGCGCTGATCAAACTCGGTTTTAAAATTGGTATAACTGGGCAAATTACTAATCCGAACGCAAAAAAATTACATCAAGTTGTGCAGGTGATAGGTGCTGAACATTTGGTGATTGAAACTGATTGTCCAGATATGACACCGCTATGCTGTCAGACCTCTACAGAACAGCGTACTCGAAACACACCTATGAATTTGCCTTATGTGTTAGAGAGTTTGGCACAAAAGCTTGGACTATCGACAGAAACACTGGCACAACAATTGTGGAAAAACTCTTTGGTCGCTCTACATCTGGATTTTTAGAAGAATAAGAAAGCATTCCCAATAATAAGATAACTAAAAGGGAACATAAGCATTTTAAAACAAGGGTACATTAAATAGACAACTTGATAATAATCAAACTCGCCAATGCTGGGAGGGTAACCTAATGGCCAGATATAGCAAAATCAATAGTTTTAATGCATTAAAAACCTTAACTGTCGCTTCCAAATCTTATCAAATTTTTAGTTTGTCTAATGCCGCTCAAACGCTTGGTAATATCGATAGATTACCGAAATCCCTCAAGGTTTTACTGGAGAATTTATTGCGATTTGAAGATCAAAAAAGTGTAAAAGTGGAGCATATACAAGCTCTAGTAGATTGGCAAAAAACGAAATCTTCAGAGCAAGAAATTCAATATCGTCCAGCGCGTGTACTGATGCAAGATTTTACAGGCGTACCTGCTGTAGTTGACTTAGCCGCGATGCGAGCTGCAATGGCACAAGCAGGCGGTGATCCAAATCGAATTAATCCTTTATCTCCTGTGGATTTGGTAATTGACCACTCCGTGATGGTCGATCATTTTGCAGATGAAAATGCCTTTGCGGAAAATGTTGAAATCGAGATGCAGCGTAACGGTGAGCGTTATCAATTCCTCCGTTGGGGGCAATCTGCATTTAACAATTTCAGCGTCGTCCCACCAGGTACAGGTATCTGTCACCAAGTCAATTTGGAGTATTTGGCTCAAGCGGTTTGGTTAGGTGACGATGAAGGTGAGATATTTGCCTTTCCTGATACATTGGTTGGAACAGACTCTCATACCACGATGATTAATGGCTTAGGTGTTTTGGGATGGGGTGTTGGTGGTATTGAAGCTGAAGCTGCAATGTTAGGACAACCTGTGTCGATGTTAATTCCAGAAGTGATTGGATTTAAATTGACTGGCAAGCTAAATGAAGGAATCACTGCTACAGATTTAGTGCTGACCATTACTCAAATGTTGCGTCAAAAGGGCGTCGTAGGGAAGTTTGTTGAGTTTTATGGAGATGGTCTAGCTGATTTACCTTTAGCTGACCGAGCGACGATTGCCAATATGGCACCTGAATATGGTGCAACTTGTGGTTTCTTTCCAGTAGACGAGGTCACACTCGGATATTTGGCACTGACAGGTCGTCAACAAGATCGTATTGACTTGGTTGAAGCTTATAGCAAAGAACAAGGTTTATGGAGAAATGCAGGTGATGAACCGATTTTTACAGATACATTGAGTCTCGATATGAGTACGGTGCAAGCGAGTTTGGCGGGTCCTAAACGACCTCAAGATCGAGTTTTACTTTCAGATGTTCCAAAAACCTTTAATGCGCTGATGGAACTCACGTTAAAGCCTGCTAAAGAAGCGAAAGAAAACTTAGAAAATGAAGGTGGTGGTGGAACTGCGGTTGCCGCTAAACAAGCCAATCTCCCTCATGACAGTCCAACTTGTACATTGGAAGGTCAAAGCTTTCAGTTAAATCATGGTGATGTCGTGATTTCTGCAATTACTTCTTGTACCAATACATCCAATCCAAGCGTGATGCTTGCCGCAGGTTTATTAGCAAAGAAAGCTGTAGAAAAAGGCTTACAGCGTAAACCATGGGTAAAAAGCTCACTTGCACCCGGTTCTAAAGTTGTCACAGATTACTTAGCTGCGGCTGGTTTAACGCCGTACTTGGATCAGCTTGGCTATAATCTAGTGGGTTATGGCTGTACCACATGTATTGGGAACTCTGGGCCACTGCCTGAAGCTGTTGAGGAGGCCATTCAATGTCAGGATTTAAATGTCGCTTCTGTACTTTCTGGTAATCGAAATTTTGAAGGGCGGGTACATCCTTTAGTCAAAACCAATTGGCTTGCATCACCACCTTTGGTTGTTGCTTATGGTTTAGCAGGAAATATCCGTACTGATCTCACCACTCAACCGATTGGGCAAGGTAACAATGGCGAAGATATTTACTTAAAAGACATTTGGCCAAGTCAGGCAGAAATTGATCAGGTGCTGCAAAAAGTAAACACTGACATGTTCCATAAAGAATATGCGGCGGTATTTGATGGAGATGAAACATGGCAGGCGATTCAAATTCCACAAAGTCAAACCTATGCATGGCAAAGTGACTCGACTTATATTCGCCATCCACCATTCTTCGAAACGATTAGCCAAGCTCCACCAAAAATTACCAATATTGAGCAAGCACGGATTTTGGCTGTACTTGGCGATTCGGTGACGACTGATCACATATCACCAGCGGGGAATATTAAAAAAGACAGTCCAGCTGGACGCTATTTGCAAGAGCAGGGCGTAGATGCAAAAGACTTTAACTCTTATGGTTCACGACGCGGTAATCATGAAGTGATGATGCGAGGTACGTTTGCCAATATCCGTATCAAAAATGAAATGCTCGGTGGTGAGGAAGGAGGAAATACGATTTATATCCCAAGCAATGAGAAATTGGCAATTTATGATGCATCGATGCGTTATCAGCAGGATAAAACGCCATTAGTGATTATTGCAGGTAAAGAGTACGGTACAGGTTCATCTCGTGATTGGGCTGCAAAAGGAACTAATCTTCTTGGGATTAAAGCGGTGATAGCCGAAAGTTTTGAGCGTATCCATCGTTCGAATTTAGTTGGTATGGGGGTGTTGCCGTTACAGTTTGTTGATGGGCAGACTCGTCAAACTCTACATCTAACAGGACGTGAAGTAATTTCTATTCATGGTTTATCTGATGATATTCAACCCCATCAAACTTTAGATGTGAGTGTGATGCGCGAAGATGGTAGCCAAGACCAATTTAAAGTGTTATGTCGTATTGATACCTTAAATGAAGTGGAGTATTTCAAAGCAGGTGGTATTTTGCATTACGTGCTTCGAAATTTAATTGCTGCTTAATTTCAAATGGATTATGAATCAATAAAAAGATGAAAATTAGATTTTCATCTTTTTATTTGAGTTTAAATGTTTTAGCAGTATGGTATTTGAGTTAAATCTCATGGAACGATAGCGTTGAATCAGTTACCTAAATATGTGTATTACCTACTCATTGCACAAGCATTCAATCTAATTGCCGCAGTATTGTCGGTTACGGTTTCTGCTATCGTCGGTTTAAAGCTTGCACCTACGCAGGCTTTAGCGACAGTTCCATATGGTTTGCAATTTTTGGCGATGCTATTAACAACCTTTATTTTTTCATTTCTGATGAAACGATGGGGGCGCCATGTAGTATTTCAGTTTGGTGTACTCTGCTTATTTGCCGCTGGTTTTTTGGGATATCAAGCCTTATTAAAACAAGATTTTTGGCTGCTGTGTCTTACACATTTTTCGCTTGGGCTTTTTCTATCTACAGCGAGTTTTTATCGTTTTGCAGCATCTGATCGTTTGTCATCTGAATTAATCCCCAAAGCGACTGCATTGGTGATTTCAGGTGGTGTAGTGGCAGCTGTAATCGCACCTGTATTAGCCATTCAATTTCAGAAAGTGAAGGGATTGCCAGATTTCACAGCAATTTATTTGATCTTCTGCGGATTGGCTTTGTTGTTATCGCCGATTTTGTATATATGGCATTCAAAACACAAATTACAACAAACTCCACAGCCAAAGGTTGAATCGCTGAATCGAGTAAAAATGTCAAAGCATCTGGTTGTTGCTGCGATTATTAGTGGAGCACTTGCATACTATATTATGAATGTGATGATGATTATGTCGTCTTTGCATTTAAAAGAGCATCACTCTTTTCATTACGCATCAATTTCAATTCAGTTGCATGTTTTGGCAATGTTTGTCCCATCATTCTTTGTGTCAAAGCTAATTCAACGTTGGGGAACCCATACGATTATTTATACGGGTTTTATTTTATTAATGTTGTCTGCATTTATACCGATGATGGGACAAGCAGGTATCTTTATTAATATCGCTTTGATTGTTTTAGGTGTGGGATGGAACTTTGCTTATTCTGGTGCTTCGACATTATTGGCTGGATTGGAAGAACAACAAAAGCATCGTGTTCAAGGAATCAATGAAACGGTGATTGCATTATTCGCCACTTTAGGTGCTTTTTTACCTGCACCAATCCTCACTAGTCTGGGATGGAATAATGCAAATTTATTGGCGCTTTCACTCACCTTTGTTGTGCTTTTAGTCTTGATTGGTTTGAGTCGTCGACAGCATGCACAAGTATCATCAATGTAGCCTAAATTTGGATAAACACGCTAAAATAGCTGCTTAACTCTTAGCTGTAGAATTTTTACGATGACTGATCTCCAAAATGATGAATATGACCGCCGTTTCGCTGGTGTGGCTAAAATTTATGGAGAAAGTTCATTTAGTCATTATGAAACTAGTCATATCATGGTGATTGGTATAGGTGGTGTAGGCAGTTGGGCAGTGGAAGCTCTCGCTCGTTCAGGAATTGGTGAGCTAACTTTAGTGGATATGGATGTCGTTGCTGCATCAAATATCAATCGTCAATTGCCTGCGATGACTTCTACTTTAGGACAAGAAAAAATTGAAGTCATGGCAGAGCGTTGCAGACAGATCAATCCACGTATTAAAGTGAATGTAATTGATGACTATTTGACACCTGAGAATGTCAAAGAAGTTCTAGATCCCGTTCCTGATATCATTTTAGATTGTATTGATGATGTCAAAGCCAAGCTGGCGTTAATGCTACATTGTCGTTTTAACAAGATTCCGTTAATCGTGTCTGGTGGAGCTGGTGGTAAGCTTGATCCACTTAAAATACGCGTTGCAGACTTATCGAAAACAGAACAAGATCCAATGCTTGCTAAGTTACGTGCTCAACTTCGTTCAAAAGGTATTTGCAAAAAGCCAAAAGAAAAATTTGGAATAACTTGCGTCTATTCTATTGACAATCCGTTTTCAAGTGCTGATGTCTGTCCTACGTCACTCGGGCAGAGCCCTCATCTTGCGCCTGGACAAAGCGGTGCTTTGTTTAATCCAGGCTCAGGACTGCGCTGTGGCGGTTATGGTTCGGCGGTTGTAGTAACATCGAGTTTTGCAATGGTTGCTGTGGCTGAAGTACTGAAAAAACTCGATAAGACGAGGGCTTAGGAAAGCCCTAAAATTTAAACTTGCGGGTATTGCGGTGCTAAACGGTAATAGCTATAAGTCACGTTAGGGTCTTTATAAACATCATAACTGGTTTGCTTGAAGTCTGAGACCCATTGTGAACCTGTAAAGCCTGCAATATGTCCATAACGATGTTTTTTAGTGCGATGGATAATATAGATATCGCCAGGTTGCGGGTTGTTAAACTCTGGTTTGATTTTTTGATAGCCAATTTGTTGAAGAGTACGTCCCCAATCCGATGCTGCTACAGGATGCTGAACAATTTTAGCTCCTGCGGATTGCAATGCAATTCTAACGAATTTAGCACATTGAGATGAACTTCGATAAGATGCTCGTTTGGTGAGCTTTTGAGAAAATTTGTCGACATCAATTGTGTGTATTAATGCTGGTTTTGGCATTTCTCGATAAGGGATGACCAACTGTTGTGCAGGTGGGTGCATCATGCTGTGGTCAACTGAGGGAACATCATAAATCATTGTAAATCTCTACCGCATTTTCAAAACAACTGAACGTGTGCCAGAATCTGTACGCGGCACATAGTAAGCGATAAATCTCAAAAAGACTAAAATGTAATGTAATAATATAACAATTTAAGCTGTTGATAATGAACTTACGAAAAAAACTTAATGAAGATTTTCTTAATTTTAAGTGGTTTATAAAAGCGAAAATTTAAATTTTAATATTTGTAAAATGATGTTTCTTAATGTGATGAAGTTGGCGTTTTTTGAGCATCAATCAAACTTGATGCTCTCGAAGATAATCTTCAGTCCTTTGCATTGCTGCTTGAATATTTTGAATCGCATTTTCGATATCAGTTATGGTCTTTGCATTACCACCACTGAGAGATTGGCGCCACTTACGCGCACCAGGAAGATTTTGAAATAATCCTAAAATATGGCGAGTGATAATAGAAAGTGGAGCACCTTCAGCAACACGTTGATGAATATAAGGCATCATTTGTTGCATGATGTCAAAACGATCGGGTGCATCCAAATTCCAAAGTTGTCCCAACTCAGCCAGTAAATAAGGGTTGTGATATGCCTCGCGACCAATCATTACACCATCAACATGTTGTAAGTGTTGTTTGGTTTCTTCAAAAGTTTTGATGCCACCATTGATTTCAATAGTGAGGTGCGGGCGTTCTAGCTTGAGACGATACACGTCCTCGTAACGCAGAGGCGGAACTTCACGATTTTCTTTGGGTGACAAACCTTGCAAGATCGCAATGCGTGCATGCACGATAAAATGTGTACATCCTGTAGCTGCTACAGTATCGACGAAGTGCAGCATTTCTTCATAAGACTGCATATCATCAATTCCAATACGATGTTTTACCGTGACAGGAATTGAGACGGCTTTTTGCATACTGTGAATGCATTCTGCAACTAGATTTGGTTCTGCCATTAGACAGGCACCAATTTTATTATTTTGAACACGATCACTCGGACAGCCGACATTTAGATTGACTTCGTTATATCCCCAATCTTCAGCCATTTTAGTGCAAGTTGCTAGCTCCTGTGGATTTGAACCACCCAGCTGTAACACGATTGGGTGTTCTTGCTGATTAAAATCCAAATGACGATTTGCACCGCCATAAATAATTGCACCTGTAGTCACCATCTCAGTGTAAAGCACTACATTTGGATTAAATAAACGAGCAAAGAAACGATAATCTTTTGTTGTCCAATCCATCATCGGGGCAACACTGATTCTCGGAGATTGAGTGTTTTCAATGTTTTTGTTAATAGTCATTAAAAATCATACCTTTAATCTATATTCTGCAACCTGCGAGAATCTGTTTGAACCTGTGTTTAGGTGGGTGAATCCGTTTGCATTTACACCAAATTTTACACCATAATAGGAAAAATAGCTTTTGGTGTAAATTATGGGGTCAATTACAGCAAGGAAAGGTGCAGATGGTAAAGTTAACTATCGTGCTGCGATTCGAATCACTCGAAAGGGCTTTCCTGCTTTTTCTGAAAGTAAAACATTTCACTCAAAGAAATTAGCTGAAAACTGGATTAAGAAACGAGAAGTCGAAATTCAAGAAAATCCTGATATTTTGCTTGGCAAAGAAAAGTTGATTGATCTGACCTTATCAGATGCCATAGATAAATATTTGGATGAAGTCGGGAGCGAGTACGGAAGGACGAAACGCTATTCTCTGCTCTTAATTAAGAAGCTACCAATTGCGCGCAATATTATCACAAAAATAAAATCAGTACATTTGGCCGAGCATGTGGCTTTAAGGAAGGGGGGAGTTTCGTACCTCGATCTTGAACCTATTGCGACTAGTACACTGCAACATGAGCTTTTACATATCAGAGGTGTTCTTTCTCATGCTGCTGTTATGTGGGAAGTGGATATTGATTTAAATAGCTTTGATAAGGCTACTGCTCAGCTAAGAAAAACACGTCAAATATCCTCCAGTCAAAAAAGAGACCGACTGCCTTCAAGAGATGAATTGATTGCATTGACGAAGTATTTTGCAGAACGATGGAAGCTTAATCGTTATGGCTCTAAATACCCAATGCATTTGATTATGTGGTTTGCAATTTTCTCATGCAGACGTGAAGCTGAATTAACACGATTGTATCTTCGAGATTATGACCCACATCATTCAACGTGGAAAGTGCATGATTTAAAGAATCCTAATGGTTCTAAAGGTAATCATAAGTCATTTGATGTACTTGATCCTTGTAAGGTGCTGATCAAAAGACTGAAACATTCAGAAGTTCGAGAACGGATGCTAAAGCTTGGACATAATGAAAATTTGTTATTGCCTTTGAATCCCAAAAGTTTGGGTAAAGAGTTTAGAGAAGCTTGTAAAATTTTGGGGATTGAAGATTTACGATTTCATGACTTGAGACATGAAGGCTGTACTCGATTAGCTGAACAGAGTTTTACTATTCCTGAAATTCAGAAAGTAAGTTTGCACGATTCTTGGGGGAGTTTACAGCGTTATGTATCAGTGAAAGCGAGAAGAAATATATTACAGTTGGAGGAGGTGCTACGCCTCATCGATGAAACGTAGCAAAATCTTTGGATGCCTCTGAATATTGCTTATCCAAGACAGCAGCAAGATCCTTAATGTGTACCAAAAATGGAGCACGTTTACTTTTATCTATTTTGAATACTGAGAAAGGGAATTGTTGATTATTCGCTTTTCTCAGTGCTTCGGCTTTGCTGAGGTGGGGATAATAGTCAGAAACTACTGTCATTAGTTCAACGGTCATAGAACGATACTTTATAAAAAGTAGTTCGGTAGTATTAATTTGAAAGCAACTCATGAAGTGGGTATTCCATACATAAAACTTTTTTAATTTGAATGGGTCACCTTTGAAGTAAGGCTGACCATCCCTATGTCTTAATCTTATTTTTTTGATGTAGGTCTTTATGTAATACTAATAATTAGAAATAATATTTTACTAGAGTTGTGGTATAACATATTGAAAACTATTACTTAGATTCAAAAATGAAAAATTGCACACTTCTTGATTTTGAGCAATTGAAGGACGAAATTCTGAATTGCTTTTTGGATCATGCTGGACGTTTTTTAAGAGAACATAAAATAATAAGCGATCCTGACCCAAAGACTGAGTTTGAAGCGTCAGAACGCAAATTGTTGGTTGAACTGATGGTAGAGCATAGCCAAATGCAGTTCTTTGGTGAAACGTATTCGGTACAGGACTTGCTGAATTTGCTTGGTCAAATTAATACGGTAATAGAGGGGATTCGTGGTTATAGGCAGCAGCAGATTAATGAGAAATATTCTGAAATATTAAATAAATATATTGAGTTGGTTGTTGATGAAGGCGGGAGAGTCTACACCTATAACCCGAGTTTGAAGCGTAGAATCAATGGGATTTTGAATATAAGAAAACGATATGTGCCGCTGTTGCATAAAAAGCTTGAAATATTCTATTCAGAATTAACTGGTTATGCTCAAAAAAATGGCAGATTTAAAAATGCTTCGCAGGCAGTACAACTGATTTTACCCACGCTACAAATCAAGTTTAGAGAGTTTGATTTGCAATGGGTTCAATGCAGATTAGAGACAAATAAACAGAAAATTTTAGATTTAACAGAAGCCAGAAAAAATAACGAAAATAAAGAAACCTGTGAAGATGATGATTTTGGTGTGTCATTTAAAATTCAGGATAGAACCTATCTAAACCAGATCAGGGAATTACAGAATGAAAATAAAAAATGGGAACAGTTTCTACAGCATCCAGAGCGGTATTTTACACAGCAAAAGCAACTCCCATTTAATACAGCATATTGCGATGAAGTGCTGGTCAATCACTTAAGGCGTCGTGCTGATTTATTGAAAGAGATTATCCAAGTTTCATTATGAGTATTATTGAGGTGATGAGGGGGCTCGTTCTTAGGCAGCAAGTGTATGAGGTGTACTATTGCTGCTTGCTCCTAGAAATGAGTAACTGTTAGCGTAAGCGTCCGCTGAATCCCATACCAATTTTTAATTCAATTTAGGTTTCCAGCAGTGTGGCAGTAACTCTTCAATCTGGGTCACTTTATGTGTCGGTAACCTTTTCAGCACATCACTTAAATAGGCATACGCATCCAGCCCATTCAGCTTTGCTGACTGGATTAACGTCATGATGTTTGCCGCTCGCTGACCACTGCGCAGCGAACCTGCAAACAGCCAGTTCTTGCGCCCCAACGCCCAGGGACACATCTGATTCTCGACCCAATTATTGCAAATAGGTAGATTGCCATCATCCAGATAGCGGCTTAAAGCTGGCCAACGCTTCAGAGTGTAATTGATGGCCTTGGCGGTTGGAGAACTCGATGGCACCGTCAGATAATGTTGGTTGAGCCATTCATACAGTTGTTGCATCACCGGTTGGCTGTGCTGTTGTCGGTATTCGCGGCGGTGTTCTGCTGTACTATCGGTCTTTTTCCTGAGTTCTGCTTCTATCGCATACAGTTTCTGAATCAGCACTAAGGCCTGTTCAGCGATCTGACTTTTCCCAGTCACATGTAGCTCATGGAATTTACGACGTGCATGCGCCATGCAGCCCACCTCAATGACATCGCCTGATTTAAAGCGTGCTTTATAACCACTGTAATCATCACAGACCAGATGGCCCTGCCAGTCTTTCAGGAACGCTTCAGCATGCTGACCTGAACGACTATCCTGAAAGTCATAGATCACGGCTTGAACTGGATTGTACTGTGTAGTGGCATAGGCCCAGACATAACCTTTCTTCGGTTTTTTATCATTCTCACCCATCCGCATGATGGTGACTGGTGTTTCATCGGCATGCAGCACCCGCTGTTGCAGCACCACCTCTTTTAAAGCATTGGCCAGAGGTTCCAGTTCTACACCGCAGCGACCTATCCAGTCGGACAGGGTTGATCTGGATAGATCAATTCCTGCGCGTAGAAAGATTTGACGTTGACGGTACAGCGGCAAATGATCAGCGTATTTCGAGACCAGCACATGGCTCAGTAGTTCAGGACTGGCAATACCTTTATCAATCACATAGGCGGGCATCGCTTGCTGAGTCAGGGTGTCGCACTGATCACAGACCCATTTGCCACGAACATGCTGTTCCTTATAGAACTGTGCCGGTCTGAAATTCAGTTTTTCACTGATATCTTCGCCGATACGACGGAGTTGGCAGCCACAAGCACATTGGGTTGATGTTGGTTCATGCTCAATACGAATGGTGTGTAGATGATCCGGCAGCAGTCGACGTTTAGGTTTGTTGACTGTGGCTTTCTCTGTCGCTGCATCGGTTTTATCTGCATTCAGCCGCTCCAGTTCCAAATCAACTGCTGCGATATCCTCTTCAACCGCTTCGTCCCACAGATGGATTTGTTTTGCGGTGAGATGTTCGTTTTTACTGCCAAATTTGTGCTGTTTAAATAGTGCGAGCTCATGCTCGTATTTTTGCGTGAGAATGGAAAGATGTTGAACTTTGGCATCCAATTGCTGGTTTGATTTTTCTAATTCTTGATTTGATTGTGCCAGAGACTGATGCTGCATTGCCAACTGTCTGGTAAATTCCAGCAGTTGTTCATGGGTCAGTTGGCTTAAGTCTGGCAGCGTATTCATGACCGCAGTATGCCTGAGGTCATGACGCAGAGGAAATAGAACGTTTGGAGAATAGCAGAATGGACCAGTTTAGAGCATCGTCACCACCTGCTGTCGTCCAATGCGCTGCCAAGGTAAACCCTGGATCAGTGCCTGTAACTGTTCCGGACTGATCGCCATGCTTTCACCCTGGTGAACCTGCGCCCAGTGGAATTTTCCCTGTTCCAGCCGCCGGGCACACAGCCAGATGCCCAGTCCATCATGTACCAGCACTTTCATGCGATGGCCACGTTTATTACAGAACAGGTAAGCACAATGCGGTTTAATGTAGCCAAAGGCTCTCACCACCTGAGCCATGGTCGTATCCATACCTGCACGCATATCCAGAGGTTGGGTAGAAAGCCAGATTTCATCAATGCGGATCATGTTGCAAGTGCCTTGAGTAATTCTGCCAAGGCAGGTATTTCTGATGTCTGCCATTTTAGCTGAATATCATTATTCGTATGAGGCACGGTGATACACAACGTGATCCTCTCATCAATAGGTTGGCTGATTGCAGCAGTGTAAGGCAAAGCAATAAATGCTGGATTCACATGAGTAGGATCCTGCACGGCACCCTCATGATGGCTGAAGATCCTGATCCAACGACTGACAAGGTTGGCATTAATACTATGTTGCAGTGCGACCGAAGCGATCGAGGTATTAGGATTTTTGCAGGCATTGACAATACTGAGTTTGAATTCTTTGCTGTATGTTCTGCGTTTTTTAGCAACAGGAGGTGTTGTTGAATATATATCCATGTTCATGGATTAAGTCCCCACTTGTTTTTAGGTGGGAACTAAATTAAGGCTTATAGGATCGCTTGGTAAGGCTGTGTTAGCCGGATGCTTACCTGTTAGCTCAGGTTTGAGCTGGTATAACTTCATCGTCATTTTGTACGGTACTGCCATATTGATGATGCTGATCAAATCCTAAAGCATAATTGGTATTTGGTTGATTTTTGATTGTTAAAAATTGCTTTTGTTTTGCGCATTCGTTTCTCAATTGAGTTTCAATTTCGCTAAGTGCTTCGGGTGCAAGAGTTTGGTTAATGCTTTGTTGATCTGCTTCGTTAATCTCGCCTAAAAAAGCTTTAATTTTCTCTAATTCAATGGTTTGATTTGTAGCCAATTGAATTAGGTATTCCTCAAACTCTTTTGCAGATTTGCTCATGTTTTCGTGGATGATATTTTTTTGGTGCACGAGCTCTTTTTCGAGTTGTGTAATTTTTTCATCCTTTAATTTCAATTCTTGCTTTAAATTAGAATCATGATTTAAATTTTGCTCTTTTTTGAGTCTTGATATTATTTTATCTTTTTCACTTAATTTAAAATTATGTGCATCAATTAAAAATTCTAAGCAGTTATCTAGACTTTTAAACTTACAATTTTTTTTAATTTTCTCAAGTTGTTTTAATGTATTTTCGTCCATTGTGATTTGTTTGGTGATACGGTTGGCTTTCTTTTTCTCAGAGTGGTATTTAAATAAAAGGAATTTCTTTTTTAAAAGTGCAAAATGTTCATTATTAGTATTAATAATAAAATTTGTTGTCTCACATATGAGAGGGTTTGTAAATATTTCGTTTATGTGGGATGGCCTAGCCAGATTTTCTAGAGAATCTGATATTAAATTCTCATTTGATCTAGGTTGGGGGTGATTTGTAGATGTGTAAACAATCTTTTGGCCAGGTTTATCAAGCCTAGTTAATAGACTTTCCTTCATGTAGCTCTCTTGATCCAAGAAATTTTTTTTTAAGTCCGTATCAGTCGATAACCATTTATCTAAGGTTAAATGTGGTCGTGCCATTTTACAATTCATAAATATTTACTTAACATTTATATATCAGTAATTAAATATTAAGTAAATATTAATTATGCATTAACTGTTAAAAAAACAAATTTCAATTATCATTTCATGCCTATCATTATTACTGTAAAATACTTATACACAAATAAGAACTTGATGAGTGGGATTTTTTAGCATGAGTATCCACGATTCTGAACAGCGCTTTTTGGCGCTATTTATGGCTTTCTATCAAAGGGTGGAGGGGCAAATTTCAGCCTATGCTTTTTGGGCATTAATCACGTTTATCAGAAATTTTGGAGTCGGAAGTACATCATTGCCACTCGGTGAATTATCAAAAGTGATCGGCATACAGATTAAAAAATTACGGGGTGTATTGAATGAGTTGGAACAACAGGGAATATTAAAAATAGATTTTCCTGAAACTGGAAAAAGGTCTAGAGTTCGTCATTTACAACTTAATCTTACTTATATAAGGCTTGATTCAGCCACGTCTATTGAATGGTTAGAAAATAGTAATAAGCGTGTGGTTAGGCAGATCCCTTTATTAAAATTACTTCAGACTTTATTTATAAAGAGTGATGGCATAAGTATTAGCAATTCACCTAAAAAAATAGAGATCGACTGCTATCTTGATTATCGAAGTTATCTTGTTTTATTACGGTTGCTTTACGGTGCAGACTCGTTTGGGATTGTTATAGGGTGTGGAATTGGTGAAATTGAGCGAGCCACGGGTTTAAGCAAACAATCTATTTATCGCGCTATACAGCAGCTTAAAAAAAACGGATTTATCCGCTGCCAAGCGGATGGCGCAATTCGAAATAGTTTTATTCAAACAGAGTCTCCAATATACGCTTTAAACCTTTCGCATAGGTTTTGGGGGGATGCTGCGATCTACGGCAAATTTTATATTTTGAAGTACCCCCAGCCGCATGTTTTTGAAGTTCAGAAAGTGGCCTCTATTTTTACTATGCTGAATCCAAAGAGCGACTTGTTGTCAAACACTAAAAGTGAAGATTCAGATGTTGGCTTGAAGGTGTTGAATTGCAAAAACTATTATTTGTTACATGATCCTTTGTGCTGGATGAAACCGTTTATTCTTCGGTCTCGTGATGCTGTAGGTTATGCAAATTATGTTGTGTTACAACAGCAGGAAATAATGAAGTTGTATGATCATTATGTCGAGCTAAAGCGGTTACATCCAGAGAACCCATTATCAGCGACGTTTTATTTAAAGCCGCATGAAAATATTTTGAAGGATGAGGCGGTTTTGGATCATTTAGCATCTATCCAGCATACTAAACTCAGCGGGATGAACAACCGCTTAGGTCTTTTTCAAAGCTTGCTTGAGCAGTGGTGCTGCCAAATATACTGTCAGAATAAATCGCTTTTTAAAATGCTGAAAGAAGCTAACCCAGTAGTAATCGATGATGAAAGCTTTGAGCGTTTAGGGTGCACAGACTTTCTCTATCCGTATTCATTGCAAGCCACTCAAATCAAAACAATCAAAGAGAATATGACGCTAAAAAATGAGTCTGATAAAATTGAATCAATGATCACCTTCAAGTTAAATGCTGAGCAGTCCAGAATTCATCAGTTTTTAATGGCCCTTATGGATCTGATTGCATATAACCAAATTTATTTTTTTCAGCAATGTATGCGGAAACATTCTGATATTGACCAAAAGCTCAGTGCAACTAAAAGTAGTTTGGGAAGGGCATTGGTAAATGCAACTGAAATAGTGACGCCTTTTAGGATTTTACCTCGGTCATTTATACAGAATACATACAGCTGTTGCTTTGTCCCTGATCAGCACGCGGAAGCTAACAGGTATGTCTTAAGTGA
Source organism: Acinetobacter junii CIP 64.5 (assembly GCF_000368765.1). Lineage (GTDB taxonomy): Bacteria > Pseudomonadota > Gammaproteobacteria > Pseudomonadales > Moraxellaceae > Acinetobacter > Acinetobacter junii. Next base: position 796,309 of record NZ_KB849654.1, on the reverse strand, counting down.
ATTGGCGTTTCAAGAACCCTTTCAGGATGGAACTCGCTTTGATTTTCCTACACAGCAAATAACAGAAATTTCACCAACACTGGCAGAACTTAAAGATTACGGACTGCTGCATCATCACTGTTTGTCATTATTCGAATAGTTTTTTTGCGCTAAGTTTTTTTTGAAAAAACCATTTTTCTGACCTAACTATCGTAACGCTAAAATATATAAAAAGCCTAGCTTAGCCGAAGGTCTGGAAATTCTGCTGATTGGCTAGGCTATGGTTATTGCTTTTACGCTAAGACGGTTTTATATATTATTAATATATAGATTAATACTAATAATAGATTAATGACTGTAGCGTATAGAACTATAAATACTAGATATATCAATACAATCACTGTTACTCATACAGATAACAAGAACAGTTAGACATGTCATGCAGATATGAATATATACCCAATATGGATGATGATAGGGACCAATAGTCCATGTACAATGAGAGCACTATTCGATATATGCGGATAGTGGATGACTTGTTCTTACTCTAGATAAAAACACTATTTAAAAAAATAAGTCGATTGCTTAACTATGACGTGAATCATAGTTAAGGAAGTTCAACGTGTTCCCATTGGATTTAGATGATCAGGCAGGGGTGATGTATACCATTCATCGCTTTGTAGATGTATGTCTTAATTTTGATATTTCAGACGAAGCATTCATTTTCAACTTAGAACGCTTGTATTGCGCATTTGAAGCGTTTAAACAAGAAGGGCTTGAGTATGCAGCATCGCTTAGGGCGTTTATTGCAGTTACTGAATACGTCAATAGCCAACGTGGCATGCTTAGCTTTGCTGAATATCTGACAGGGCTTTCAATAGGGGAAATTAAGGCATTAAGACGAATCCTGCATGCGCATCGAGGGCTGATACGTGATGAGATCAAAAGCTTTGTGAGACGGAAAGAATTGAATCGAGTGGCATTACTTGAGGAGTTCGAAGGCGCAATTAAGGGGTATCATTCGGTTCTAGTGATCAGAGTGGATTTGAGCTATAGCAAGGACAGCATGAGTGAAATTACTGTAAATGACTTCTATCAGCATATCGGAAAACTACGTGATTTGATCACTGATAAAAATGGATATTTTGATGCACTTTTGACCTATGCGATCGCACTGGAGCAGGGTATAACCAAAGGCTTTCATGCTCATTTAACATTGGTGATTAATAGATCGAAGCATCAGAGTGATTATAAAATTGCTGAGGGAGTGATCGATAAGTGGAAGGAAATCACATTCGATAAGGGTTTTGGGCGGAACATCAACACGACAGCGAATAAAGACAACTACGAGAAGCAAGGTCGTTTAGGTATTGGAGATATTCGTCGAACGACACCCGAACAAGGCAACAATGCTTTGGGTGCAGTTGCTTATCTCAGTGACCCTGATAAATACGAGCAGACGTTATTGGTTAAACCACGAGGGCGTAAAACGTTTTATAAGGGGGATTATCAGCATCATGGTCGCCCAATACCTGATACAGAAGAAAATAGAAGAATCAAAGAATGGGATGCGCAGACCGCTTTAGCAAAGCTGGAAGAGGAGATTTGGTTTAAAAAATTATGAATATGCCAGTTCTATGAAATCAATCCATTCATAGGACAACACATGAGCCATTCAGAGTTAGAGTTTGTTACAGCACCCCGATTAGAACAAGACGTTTTAGAGCATTACCAAACGATTCGCTTTGCTCCAATTCCAGAAGGTACTGATTACGATGCTCATCAAAAAAATATAGATCAGGAGTTCAAGCGGAAACTGTCTGGTTATTTTTCAGCATGGCGCAGAATGATGGCCGTTGGCATTCATGAGCATTTGTCTTTTTCCTTTTGGGCAGACAAGTTCTTTCAGGCTTACTGCAGTGTATTACAGGAAGAGCAGATTCGGTTCTTTGAGGTCACGGCGCAAAGAAGCGCTGGTTTTTATATCGATAAGATCGTAAAGCGGCTGAGAGTGCTGTTTGAAAGCACCAGCTTAACTGAAGAAATGCATAAGCTGAATGAGTGCTACGAAAAGCGGATTGAAAAGTTGAGAGAATCCTACCGTAATACAAGCCAGATCTATCCTGATGCAGCGGATTTAAAACTGGAACTAAGTCTAAATGAGGGTGGAAATGAAATTATCGATTTGCGACAGTTAGAGCGATTTTTATCAAATTTCCAAAAAAGTCTAGCAGCTGAGTATTGGTATAGAACACAAGCCATTTACCGCTTTTATCAAATTGTACGGGATGATGTTCAGCAGCGGTATGTGATCCACTTTTATCTGAGCTTTAACCGATCACTCTATGCTGATCCATTATTTTATTGCAGTGTCATAGAGCGTTGCTGGGCCCAGGTCACGAATTATATGGGTACCTGCAGTTGCCTTAGTCTGACAGATCAAAATAGTGTGGTTGATGCTGAACAGATGTTTCGGATTGATCGAATTATTCAAGAAGACGTCCAATGTCCGCTGAGTGCATTAAATAGCATGCCAGAGAATCAAACAGGGCAGTTTGGGCTTCCGAATAGAATCTGCATTTACCCTAAAGGATTTAAATGGTTTGATGGAGCACCTGTACGGCGCTGAAAATTTATATGAGTGTCCTGCACTTGCTTGACGCTCTAGATTGCGCAGATTATCCTTCTCATCAATTCTGTTTGCAAACGTCGAGCACCCAGATTTCTAGCCGAGCGCATTTCCAATATTAAGGCCTCTAGCTCAGTATTGATTTTAGTATTTGGAGATTTTAATGGGCGTTTACTCTGACTACTTAATCCATCAATACCTTGATCAGAATATCGTTTCCACCACTTGCGTAATGTTGGTCTAGAAATGCCACATCTCCGACAGACTAGGCCAGCATCATTGGTCTCTTCAAATAATTTAACCCATACGAGTCTTTGTTGAATTTCTCTGTTCATAGACACCAATTATATTGAAATGATGTCTATGAATCACACATTTAATGACTAGATTTCATTGGAGATTTTGGATGAGTTCAATTGCCACCACCTCTAAGATAAGTAAGCTTACTTTGTACTAACTCAAACTAGGTACAGCTTAAATCCTTTTAATACAGTTCCAGAAAATAACTAAATAAAGCTTCATTACCCATAAGCTATCCATTGATAAAGAGATAGCTTGTAAATTTGAGATATATTTTCATATAGGATTTACTTTCTAGAAGCTATTCAGTATTCTTTTCACGTTTCATTTTGATCTGACTTGCTATGTTGGCTAATAAGTTTTTTAAGCTTATTCTCGTATCAGTCCTGTTTTTGTTTGCTATAACAACGACGGGGATTTATACGTGGGCGCCTGTAATAGCAAAAAATCTAGGTCATCATCATGAACTGAGTATTTCTGTAGAAACAGAAGATTCTAGCCAATGGTCATTAGTTCATCATGATGAAGTTCTGAATACAGCAGATCAAGATAAAAAAAATCATAACTGGACAAGTTATGATGAACCCGCATTTCATCATTCAGTAAAACCAATTCAAGCTGATGATCATTTCTCAATTGATCCAGTCTTTTTCCTTAGTTTTGCTTTACCTTTAATCCTCTTATTTTTAGGTTTATTTGAACGCCCAATTCGTTCTTTTAAGCTTAGGAAAAGGATTCCCTTTCTTTGTAATACCTACGCATTTACCAAAACTCTCATTGTTCTAAGGAATTGATTTAACTATACAAAAATATTTTTCATTTTTTGTATAGGTATAGTCATGTCTAAAAAAAGTCAGGTAATTTTCGCCTGTGGCTTAGTCATCATTGCTCCTCAGTTATTAGCAGGAACAAATTATGCACAGTTACAGCAGCAAGCTATTGCAAATGATTCAGTTCTAAAAAGTTTGCAGCAATCTCAGCAAGCTTATGATGTAAATCAAAAATATGCTGGTCGGATGAACAATCCAACTTTCAATGTCGAATTGGATAATTTGGGTAATTCTAAGCTGAAAGATTTGGATGGCCCAACTGCATTCATGGGTTTGTCCCAAGAAATTCCGTTGAATAATAAACTCGCTTTGCGTAAGCAATTGGCAGGTTTGCAAGGAAATAATAACCAATTTGAGATTACTCAACGACAAGCAGAGTTAAAAGCTGATTTTCGAATCTGTATGTCTAATTGGTATGCAGCTTCTCAGCGAGCAGAAATTTATGCTGCAGATAGCAAGCTGAGTGCAAGACAAGCAACAGTTCTAAATGAAAAGCTAAAGTATGGACGTGTGATTCCATCTGATGTTCAGCTTAATTCAGCTTTATCTGCTGAGTCCAAGTTACGTTATCAAAATGAGCTGAAAAAGGTTCAGTTTCAGAAAAATCTCTGTTCAAAATTTGCTTTTGATTTGCCAGCCAATGCTATAGATGTTCCTTTAACGATTAACTTCACTGACAAGGTTAGCTTATCTGAAAAGCAGGCTTTACTAAAAAAGCAGCAGGCAAAAACTCAATTTGAATTAGCAAGAAAAGAAGCGGTTCCTGATATCACGCTTGGCGTTGGTGTACGTAATTATCAAGAAACAGATGACAAAGTTTTTTTGGTTTCCACTTCTATTCCGCTTTCGATATTCAATCGCAACAGTGGAAATATTGCACTCGCTCAAGCACAGCAAACCAATGCTGAAACTCGTTCAGAATTAATCAATCGAAATTCAAAGATTGAATTGGATAACAAATCTATTGAGGTATCCAGTTTGATTGATGCAATCAAGCAATATGACCAATCTGTTTTACCTGCAACAAAAGAAAGTTTACGCATTGCAGAAATGGGTTATCAGGCAGGAAAAATTTCATTATTGGAATTTAATAGCATTAAACAAGTTTGGTTAGACAAACATCTCGCTCGATTTGATCTGTGGTTGGCTTTGCAAAATCAGATTGCAGAAGTTGAACGAAATTATGTAACGAATTTAGATCAAGAATAAGGGCAGAGAATATGAATAAACCAAAGAATACAGTAATTGCTACAGGCGTTATAGCTTTACTTGTCATGTTGTGTGCTCTGGCTTGGTATAAAACAGGAAACAAATCACAGACGTCTTCAGCACATGGTGAAGCTATCGAAGAAAAAGCTGCTGTCGCAGGTGATGAAAAAGGTCCACATGGTGGTCGCTTATATCGTGATGGAGACTTTTCGGCAGAGGTAAAAATTTTTGAAGAAGGTGTAGAGCCGCATTTACGTGTCTATGGCTACTACAAAGATCAGCCTTTAAAGCCGAGTGAGATTAACGCGAATATTTTTATTAAGCGTTTAGATGCTGAGCAAACCATTCACTTCAAACCTGAAAGTGATTACTTGATTGGCGATGAAATTGTTTATGAACCGCATTCGTTCTTGATGGTGATAAATGTTGATTATCAAGGCAAGAAACACAGCTGGAAATGGGATACCAAAGAAGGCCGTGTAACGATGCTGGATAGCAGTATCAAAAGCAGCGGTTTAGAACTTCTTAAAGTTGAACCTATGACTTTTGAGAATGCGCTTGAGCTCAAAGGCGAGCTTAAATTTCCCGATAATTTTGAAAGTTTTATTACACCTAAAGCAAGCGGAACACTAATCAAAACTTATCGAACGATTGGTGATAAAGTCAGCCAAGGTGATCTGTTAGCGACTGTTCAAAGCCAAGATCTGATCCGTTTAAATGCTGAGCGATCTATTGCTTTGGATAATTTGCAGTTTTCTCGCAAAAAAATGGAACAGGAACGCGCATTATTTCAAAAACGTGTATCGCCTGAAATTGACTATATCAATGCAAAACGTGAATTTGAAAATGCTCAGACTAGGGCCAATGAGCTGAATAGCTTAATCAGCTCTTACGGTGGTTCAGGTAATGGAACGATTGAGGTAAGAGCAGCAATGTCGGGCACAGTTTTACAAGTGCTTGCTGCGGTTGGTTCAAATGTAACACCAGCTTCACCACTCTTTAAAATTGCCAATACCTCACAGTTGCTTGCAGTGGTCAATGTGCCGGCTGATAAGCTGAATGCAATTAATCCAAATGCAAAAGTAACCGTTAAACCTCAAGTACAGGAAAGTACGGAGGAAGCACTGGGTAAGATTAAATACATTAGTGATGTGATTGATCCGAAAACACGTACTGCGCAAGTTTTTATTGAAATTCCCAACCAGTTCAGATGGCGTTCAGGACAGTTAATCACTGCACAAATCTTTGAAAACCAGAGCATGAAACCGATGGTTGTCCGTGAAGATGCTTTGCAAAACTTCCGTGATTGGGATGTGGTGTTTATTCGTGTCGGGAATGACTTTGAAGCACGTCCTCTAGAGTTAGGCGATAAATTTAATGGTTTTGTTGAAGTTAAATCTGGTCTAAAAGCAGGGCAGATTTATGCAGCAGGTAATTCTTATTTATTAAAAGCAGAGCTGGGTAAATCTGGCGCTACTCATGATCACTAAGGGGTAGCGACTATGTTTGATCAAATTGTTAAGCTCTCGATCAAGAATCGATGGCTTGTACTGATTGTCTTTCTGTTTATCGGTGCATTTGGCGTTTATAACTATTTTAAACTGCCGATTGATGCTGTACCTGACATTACCAATGTACAAGTCCAAATCAATAGTGAAGCGCAAGGCTTATCTCCAATGGAGATGGAGTCACAAGTGACCTATCCAATTGAAACGGCTTTGGCTGGTATTCCTAATCTGGAATACACACGTTCTGTATCGAGATATGGTTTATCTCAGGTTACGGCGATTTTCAAGGAAGGCACGGATATCTATTTTGCTCGACAACTTGTGAATGAAAAGTTGCAAGGAGTCACATCAACACTTCCGGGTGGCATATCGACTTCAATGGGACCTGTTTCAACAGGGCTTGGCGAAATCTTTATGTACACCGTTGAGAACGCAAAAGATAATCCAAACCCATTATCACCGACTGAATTAAGAACCTTGCAAGATTGGGTGATTAAACCACAGCTTCGAAATGTTGAAGGTGTGAATGAAATCAATACCATTGGCGGTTATTTAAAACAATTCGTGGTACAGCCGGATTATGCATATTTACGCAGCATTGGCTTAGATCAGCAGGATATCTTGGATGCTATTTCTAAAAATAGCATGAACAAAGGGTCTGGTTATATTGAGAAGAATGGTGAGCAGTATTTGATTCGCTCGGATTCTCAAATTAACTCAATTGAGCAAATTCAAAATATCCCGATTACGGCAAGTAGCGGTTACATTCTTCGATTGAAGGATGTGGCAAAAATATCAATTGGTCACGAGCTACGTACAGGTGCAGCAACTAAAGATGGGCAAGAAATTGTCCTAGGTACTGCATTTATGCTGATTGGTGAAAACTCGCGAAATGTTGCTCACGCAGTAGATCAAAAGTTACAAAAAGTCCAAGAGTCATTGCCAGACGGTGTTGAGGCGAAAGCCGTTTATAACCGTACAACTTTGGTTGATGCAACGATAGACACAGTAAAGAAAAACCTTCTTGAAGGTGCAATCCTCGTTATTGTTGTTCTCTTCTTATTCCTTGGACATTTCCGTGCAGCGCTCATCACTGCGATGGTGATTCCTTTATCTATGCTCATGACCATTACTGGCATGGTGAATCAACGAATAAGTGCAAACTTAATGAGTTTAGGGGCGCTAGATTTCGGGATCATTGTCGATGGTGCTGTCGTTATTGTTGAAGCTTCACTTGCAAAATTAGCGATGAAGCAAAAAGAGTTGGGTCGGATTCTGACGCGTAAAGAACGTTTTATTACCGTATTTGAAGCAACTAGAGAATCTCGAAAAGCGATTCTTTATGGTCAATTGATCATTATCTTAGTGTATCTGCCTGTCATGACGCTTACTGGTGTTGAAGGCAAGATGTTTACACCGATGGCAGCTACAGTTGTTATGGCTCTCGTGGCTGCAATGGTTCTTTCGATTACTTTTGTTCCTGCAATGGTGGCTTTGGTCACGACAGGCGAAATTAAGGAAGAGGAATCGAAGATTGTTCATTTCATTAAGAAAGTTTATAGCCCAATTTTAGATTGGTCTTTGAGTCATCGTTATAAGCTGATCGCGTTCGTAGCAATTTTCTTTGTATTCAGTGCGAGTCTTTCAACTCGTTTAGGTTCCGAATTTATTCCCTCATTAGATGAAGGTGATGTGGCATTACATGCACTTCGAATTCCTGGAACTTCTTTAACTCAAGCTGTTGAAATGCAGTATGCGCTTGAAAAAGAAATCGTCAAAATTCCTGAAGTGAAAACCATGTTTGCCAAAGTGGGGACAGCTGAAATTGCGACTGACCCAGTTCCACCAAACGTCGCTGATAATTTTGTGATATTGAAACCACGTAGCGAATGGCCGAATCCTGACAAGGAAAAATCAGCTATCGTTGCCGATATTGAACGTGTGGCAAAAGGCGTTTATGGCAACAACTATGAGTTCACTCAGCCGATTCAAATGCGTTTTAACGAACTGATTTCAGGTGTCCGTACAGATGTTGCAGTGAAGATTTATGGTGATGATTTAGATCAGTTGCTTGAATCTGCAAATGCTGCAGCGAAAATTTTAGAAGGTGTGAATGGAACAGCCGACTTAAAAGTTGAACAGATGAGTGGGCTTCCAATGGTCTCTGTTGAACTTAAAAAAGACCTGATCGCCAACTACGGTCTTGATGCTGAAGATGTACAAAAGCAAGTATCCAGTCTGATTACGGGGCAAACAGCAGGTAAGGTTTTTGAGGGAGATCGTAAGTTCGATATTGTGGTTCGAATGGACCAAAACTCTGTTACGGATTTAGAAAAGCTTTATCAAGTTCCAGTGAATTTGCCTGATGGTTCAAGCGTACTTTTATCTGAACTGATCGAATTGAAAAATGTTCAGGGTCCAAACCAAATTTCACGTGAAAACGGTAAACGCCGAATTGTGATTACAGCGAACGTCCGTGGTACAGATATTGGTAGCTATATCGAAGAAGCACAGACTAAGTTGAATGCTGACTTTAAATTACCTGAAGGCTATTGGCTGACATGGGGCGGTACATTTGAACAAATGGAATCAGCTTCAAATCGTCTAATGATTGTTGTACCTCTCGCTTTGATCTTAATTTTTGCCATGATCTATATGGCATTAGGAAATGTCAGAAATAGCGTGCTGGTCTTTACGGGTGTGCCATTTGCCTTAACGGGCGGTGTGATTGCCTTAGCCTTACGTGATATCCCATTCTCTATCTCTGCAGCCGTTGGTTTTATTGCACTGTCGGGTGTAGCTGTACTGAATGGCTTAGTTCTAGTGTCTGCAATCCAGAGATTGAGAGATCAAGGTGAAGGACTACTCGAAGCTGTTAGACACGGTGCATTGGAACGACTTCGCCCAGTATTAATTACGGCTTTAGTGGCATCTTTAGGTTTCATCCCTATGGCATTGAATGTTGGGATTGGCTCTGAAGTGCAACGACCAATTGCGACTGTTGTGATTGGCGGAATCTTATCTTCGACCTTATTGACGTTGATTATTTTGCCTACGCTATACGTTTGGTTTAACCAAGGACGTAAAAAGCAATCAGATGATTTTTCTGAGCAGCAAGAAGCCTAGGTGAAACAATGATAGGCATAGTGAGAGATAAAAAGTTTAGAAATTTGATGATGTGGTTCGTCTGCATCATCAGTCTTGCACTATGCCTGCATTTTAATACGCACAATGCAGAGACTGCATACCAAGAACATGCGGTTTATGAGTTTGAAAGTGTACATTTTCATGATGTGCATCAAAAGCAAAACCATATTCATCATGATAATTTTCATGAGCATTTTGGTGAATATCAGTCTGGTCAATCGATGACTTTGTTATTTACTTTAGCCTTTATTTTGATCCTAGATAGAGTGAAAAATTATCTCTATCTCATGATCAGTCGTATTTTCAAACCTCCCAAAACATCGCTAGAAACTTTTCTTTTTAGTTAACTTTGGAGTTTGATTTACATGCAATTTATTTTTTCACAATGGGTGAGACTCAAGGCATTTTTAAAGTTATTGATTACTTTAAGTGCTGTTTTGATGAGTCCTGCACTTTTTGCCCATGGCGTGGCAGAAGGTGACAAAGGCTATATTCAAGAAATTTATGGGGTACACATCATTCCCTTTATTTACCTTGGTGCAAAGCACATGGTTACAGGTTATGACCATTTGCTGTTCCTCGTCGGGATTATCTTTTTCTTATATCGCATGAAAGATATTGGCTTATATGTCAGCCTTTTTGCGATTGGTCACTCTGTGACAATGCTGATTGGGGTGTATTACAACATTTCCATGAATGCATACATTATTGATGCAATTATTGGTTTTTCTATTGTTTATAAAGCTTTGGATAATTTAGGTGCATATCAGCGTTGGTTTGGTTTCCAGCCCAACACTAAAGCAGCGACGTTAATTTTTGGTCTGATTCATGGCTTCGGTTTAGCGGTAAAAATTCAAGAGTATGAAGTTTCGGCAGATGGTCTATTGGCAAACCTCATTGCATTTAATGTCGGGGTAGAGCTTGGTCAATTTATGGCTTTAGCGATGATTTTGCTGTTGATGACAATGTGGCGAAAAACGCCGTATTTCTTCAAAACAGCTTATCAAAGCAACGTTTTTTTAATGTTCCTTGGCTTTTTACTTGTGGGCTTTCAGCTTACTGGCTTCGTTACTCAATAAGGATTTTCAAATATGTACAACGCTCAAATTCCACAAGATGTTGAATTACCTTCTGCAAAGAAACTTGTTAAATCAACCATTATCGCTGCAGTGAGTGCTGCAGTTGTCTTAGTTACAGTTGTTATGCCAGCTGAATACAATATTGATCCTACTGGGGTTGGTAAAGTTCTAGGCTTAACAACGATGGGTGAAATTAAGCAATCTTTGGCTCAAGAGTCTGAAAATGGTATGGGAGAGGCAGTTTCAAACACGATATCGAGTGAAGCTGCAAGTGACCCTAATATTCAATCATCTATGCCAATTGGTGAAGCAGAAAAAATGCTAATGCCTGCAATTCAAAAGCAACAGATGACAGTTGAGTTGAAGCCCGGACAAGCCACTGAAATTAAGTTGGCGATGCCGGAAAGTGCTAGCGTGAATTTTAAATGGACAACATCAGGCGGTGGTCTAAATTATGACACGCATGGTGATCCAGTGAGCGCTCCTAAGGGCTTTTACCATGGTTATGGCAAAGGACGTAATGAAACTCAGCAAACAGGTACATTAACAGCAGCTTTTGATGGTAAACACGGCTGGTTCTGGCGTAATAGAACTGAAAGTCCTGTTTCAGTGACATTGGAAGTTGAAGGCCAATTCAGTGATATGAAGAAAGTCTTTTAAGCTTTAAAAAAATCTCCTTGGAATAAAATCCAAGGAGATTTTAATTGGCATTGATTTTAGAAATAAAAAATAGGTTCTAAAAGGGGTCCCAAAAATGCTAGAAGTTTTAAAAAATACAACGTATAGGCATTTGTTCTTAGCTCAAGTCATTGCGCTTATTGGAACTGGGCTGATTACGATTGCTTTGGCTTTACAGGCGTATGATATTGCTAAAGGGGAGGCTGCTCAGGTCTTAGGCATAGCATTGGCGATAAAGATGATTGCTTATATTGGGGTAGCACCTATTGCTTCAGCATTTGCAGAAAGGCTGCCACGTAAAAAAGTTTTAGTGGGGTTGGATATCATCCGTGCTTTAACTGCTTTATGCCTGCCTTTTGTGACCCAAATTTGGCAAATCTATATTCTAATTTTTATTCTGCAATCTGCATCAGCTGCATTCACACCTACTTTTCAGGCCATGATTCCTGATGTATTGCCTGAAGAAAAAGATTATACCAATGCCTTGTCTCTTTCTCGTTTGGCTTATGATTTAGAGAATATTATTAGCCCAATGTTGGCAGGATTTTTACTTGGATTTATAAGCTATCACAATCTATTTTTAGGCACAGTCATTGGCTTTATTGGTTCAGCACTTTTTGTTGTCAGTGCAAAATTGCCTGCTGCTAAAGTACCTGTATTTAAAGGGGTGTATTACAGAATAAAGCAGGGGACAAAAATTTATTTTAATACTCCGCGTTTAAAGGCACTCCTAGCGTTAAACCTTGCGATTGCGTCAGCCAGTGCTGTAGTGATTGTAAATACGGTTGTACTCGTTCAATCAACCTTTAAGCTAAATGAACATGCCACCACTTGGGCCTTTGGCTTGTTTGGCTTAGGGTCTATGCTCTCGGCATTTATATTGCCTAATGTTCTGGATAAATTTAACGATCGAGCTGTGATGCTGAGCGGCACAGCTGTACTAGTCGTTGGCTTATTCTGTGGGTTTTTTATTAACTCATACAACGGACTATTAGTTTTATGGTTTGTCTTGGGAATAGGTTACTCAGTATCTCAAACACCTACAGGCCGGTTAATTCGTAAATCTGCATCTATTGAAAATAGAACTTCATTATTTGCCGCGCAGTTCGCTTTTTCACACGCATGCTGGTTGATAGCTTACCCTTTAGTGGGTTGGCTGAGTACCAATTTTGGAACACTCTTTACATTTGTGCCTATGGCGGTCATTGCTCTAGTAGCAATGAGTATTGCCTTTATGATTTGGCCAAAACAAGATGAATCCGTAATCGTACATTCACATGATGATTTACCTGTGGATCATGAACATCTACTCAGTCACAACCATGATGGAAAGCATTCACATGACTATGTGATAGATGAAAACCATCAAAGATGGCCGAAATAAATGATGGCCTATGTTTTATTATTTTTAAGTGCCTTTGGTGCAGCAACACTATTGCCCCTGCAATCTGAGACAGTGTTAGCAGGCTTTTTTCTGTTAGGTCGGCATTCTGAGCTGTTGCTCATACTTGTAGCAACAGTTGGGAATGTACTTGGTTCTTGTGTGAACTGGTGGTTGGGTATCAAGCTAGAAGTCTATAAAGACAAGCGTTGGTTTCCAGTATCAGAGAAGCATTTATTAAAGGCTCAAATCTTATATGCAAAGTATGGTTCACCCATGTTATTACTCAGTTGGGTGCCTGTGATTGGTGATCCAATTACGTTAGTCAGTGGAGTTTTAAAGGAAAAATTTACTATATTTATAATTTTGGTTTTCACGGCTAAATTTTTAAGATATATCGTTGTTTACATGATCTATTTAGAGGTTGCTTGAAATATATTCTAATAAAAAAAGGAACTTGGTTATTCTATAATCTAAAAGTTTTATTCAACTCGGGGAAGATACAAAAATGAAAAAAATAGTTTTAGTTTGTGTGCTGGGAATGTTTGTAACTTATACAAATGCGCATTCGGGTGGTACAAATAAACAAGGTTGCCATACTAACAGCAAAACAGGTGATTACCACTGTCATTAAAGTCTACAAGAGGTCAAAAGACCTCTTTTTTATGAGTTGAAATAAAATAGTAATGTAATCATTAATGCAAAAGCCCCATACAAAGTATGAGGCTAACTTTAAAAATTAGTTTGTTAATACGGAGATTTCGGCAGTTGTATAGCCTCGCTCATAAAGGATACTGTGAATCGCATTTTTTATGCTTTGGCAGTTGGTTTTTTTAAACCTTTTAAAAAGTTCAAAGTCACAGTGATGACTTAAATTGAACTTTATTTCGAGCGCTTTTGAATCTGGAGTTGAATAAAGAGAAGTTAAAAACTTACGTATTCGGGGTCGCATATAAACTATTAAGCAATAAAGATGTACTCATCATATCAAGTCTATAAAAATTGAAAAGAGATTTTTTATCATGTCATTTTATTGATAGCGGCTGAGTAATGCTAAAAACTCTTTTAACTCTTCTTTATTAATCGCATCTTTATCTTTGATTACATGCTCTTTTAGATGTGCTTCAATCAATTGATTCATTAATCCATTCACAGCACCACGGACTGCAGCGACCTGTTGCAGTACTTCTATGCATGATTTGTTAGGGTCGGCCAAACTCTGCTCAACGGCGTTGATTTTAATGTGGTTCCGTTAATTAGACCACTCAATTCAGTTTTATAAGTGATAAATCCGCTCTAAATATTTAAATTATGCTGCCATTACTTTTAGTAAATGTTGATCATAAAATTCATCCGGTGTTGCCTTATTCAAACTTGAATGAGGACGTATCATGTTATAAAAATCCAAATATTCAGCAATTGATTGTTTCGCTTGTTTAACCGTATCGTAAGCCTTCAAATAGACTTCCTCATGCTTCACGCTGCGCCATAAACGCTCAATCATTACATTATCCATCCATCGTCCTTTCCCATCCATACTGATACGGATATTTCGCAATTTTAACTCATTCAAAAATGCCTCGCTTGTGAATTGACTGCCTTGGTCTGTATTAAACACCTCAGGACAACCATATTTCACAATTGCTTCTTGCAACGCATCTATGCAAAAGCCTGTTTCCATACTGATCGATACACGATGAGCCAGTACTTTACGACTATGCCAATCTATAATTGCACACAGATAGACAAAGCCTTTAGCCATAGGAATGTACGTTATATCTGTACACCAGACTTGATTAGAGTGATCGATGACCATGTTTTTCAACAGATATGGGAAAATACGGTGTGCAAGATTAGGCTTACTGGTATTGGGTTTTGGATACAAGGCATGTATTCCCATCAAGCGCATTAAACGTCGGACTTTACGCCGACCTATTTGATGCCCTTGACGCTGTAGCATATCTCGTATCATTCGACTGCCCATAAAGGGGTAGTCGAGATGAATTTCATCGATCAGGCGCATCAAACTCAAATCAGTTGATGAAATCTCTTTGGACTTGTAATACAACGTACTGCGATTGATTTGAATCAATTGCGATTGTTGTCGTACCGAAAGTTGATGGGTCTTATCGATCATTTTTTGCCGCTCAGCTGCCCTATTTTTCTGAGCGCACCTTCTAAAAAATCAATTTGCAATGCCTGATGTCCTATCTTGGCATGTAGAGCTTTGAGGTCAATCTCTGGTTCTTGTTGTGCTGTTGGTCGTGAAAAAATATTGACTGATTGCTCAAGCAGTTGATTTTTCCAATCGATGATTTGGTTTTGATGTAAATCGAATTGAGTAGAAAGTTCAGCGAGTGTGTGGTCGCCTTTAATTGCTGCGAGAGCAACTTTAACTTTAAACTCTGCTGAATGATTACGACGTTTTCTTCGTGTCATGGTTGACTCCAAAAACAAGCATTTCCCATGCTTATTGGGGAGTAGATTATCACTTATAGGCGTGGTCTAAAATCCTAGAACCACATCAATTTGTCCTTGAATACGCTTAACCCGATTTAAAATTTTTTTGTCTTGATGCAAATGAGACATAGCATTTCTGTCCAAACTAAATATACTGTAGGGGAGTATTATTGATGGCATAAAAAAATGCAATATCTAAGTAATGTTAAAAGCAACCATACGCATCAATTCGATGAAGGAAATCCGCTAGCGCAGAAGAAAATTTTAATTGCGACAATCCTGACGGGCGTCATGATGGTCTTTGAAATTTTTGGAGGTTGGTTCTTTAATTCGATGGCTTTACTTGCAGATGGCTGGCACATGAGTTCACATATGCTGGCATTGGGCTTAGCATATTTCGCATACCGAATGGCACGTAAATATTCACAAGATCAGCGATTCTGTTTTGGTACATGGAAGATAGAAATTTTAGCTGGATACTCTAGTGCGATCTTACTCATGGTTGTGGCATTGTTTATGGGAATACAATCGGTGGAGCGCCTATTTAATCCCGTCAATATTCACTATAACGAAGCAATATCAATTGCAGTGATTGGTCTTGCTGTGAACTTTATTTGTGCTTGGTTACTACACGATAGTGGGCATCATCACCATCATCACCACGAACATGATCACCATCATGATCATGGACACCATCACCATGATGAAGATGGGCATCATGAACATGATTTAAACCAGAAAGCGGCTTTCTTACATGTCGTTGCAGATGCTGTGACTTCTGTATTAGCGATCATTGCATTATTTGCAGGTAAATTTTTTGGCTGGGATTTCTTAGATGCAGTTTTGGGTATTGTAGGTGCATTTCTAGTCGCACATTGGTCTTGGGGGCTTATTCGCGAGACAGGCAAAACTTTACTGGATGCTGAAATGGAACATCCAGTTGTTCAAGAAATTCAGGAAGTCATTGATGACTTAGATAGCCGAATCGTAATTACTGATATTCATGTATGGAAGGTAGGTAAAGGTAAGTTTTCTTGTATCTTGTCACTAGATGTAAGCAGTTTAAATATCACGGCAGATGAAGTCAGAAAAGCCTTATCTATTCATGAGGAAATTGTGCACGTTTCAGTAGAAATTAATACAAGTTCTAGACTCCAAGCTGCAGTATAAAAATAGATAAAAAGGAGCAGCTCATTTGAGCTGCTCTTTTTTTATATGCTTAGTTTAATGATAAGCCCTAAAATTGCAGCAGCACCGATGACTCTTAATACACTTTGATTGAATTTAAAGAGAGCAATACAAGCGAGTATGGTTATTACTGCAGCTATGTAGTCAAATTGCCCCTCAAACCCTTTTGGCCATAGTACATGGTAAGCAAAGAAGAGGGCCAAATTAAGAATTACGCCGACAACGGCTGCGGTAATTGCTGTCAGTGGTGCAGTAAATTTGATTTGATTGTGAGTGGATTCGATTACGGGTGCTCCACCGAGAATAAACACAAACGAAAATAGGAAGGTGAACCAAGTAACAATTGTTGCTCCAAAAGCACCAGCTAAAAACTTATGTTCAGGCCCTAATAGGTCAAGGTTGTACCCGCCCATAAACCCAACGAAAGCAACGACCATAATGAGTGGGCCGGGTGTGCTTTCACCCAACGCTAAACCATCGATCATTTGGGTTGGTTTAAGCCACTCATAGAAGTTAACAGCACCTTGATATACATAAGGTAAAACCGCATAAGCTCCACCAAATGTCATTAAGGCTGCTTTAGTGAAAAACCAAGCCATTTGTGTATAAGCGTGAGACCAGCCATAAGCTACTGTCAGTAATGCTATAGGGAGACACCACAAAATAATTGCAACAACCAGCAATTTAATCAAGCGAGACCATTTGAAAATGGCATGTTCAGGTGTGGGAGTATCATCATCAATAATTGCTTTCCCGTAGTCTTTGAGACTTGATGCGTGAACATTGCTAGTGAATAATTTTGGGTCAAATTTACTTAAGAGATAACCACTTAAAGCAGCCAGCAGCACAATAAGGGGGAACGGAACATTAAAGGCAAAAATGAGAATAAATGCGGCACATGCAATAGCATACATATATTTATTCTTCAGTGACTTACTGCCAATACGATAGGTTGCATGAAAGACGATAGCGGTGACAGCAGGTTTAATGCCATAAAAAAGCCCTGCAATGACAGGTACATTTCCAAATTTTGCATAGACCCATGAAAGACCGATGAGAATAAAAAGGGAAGGTAAAATGAAAAATAGTCCGGCTATGATACCGCCTTTTGTTTTGTGCATTAGCCAGCCAATATAGGTTGCTAATTGTTGTGCTTCAGGCCCCGGAAGCAACATGCAGTAATTGAGCGCATGCATAAATCGCTTTTCAGAGATCCATTTTTTTTGTTCTACCAATTCTTGGTGCATGACAGAGATTTGGCCTGCAGGCCCGCCAAAGCTGATAAATCCGAGTTTTAACCAAAACAGTATGGCCTCTTTAAAGCTAACCTCTGGATTGGGCTCGAAATCGTTTTCTTGCAATTGATTCATGAATTCTCGCCTTTAAAATTGGTATATAGACCATCAAAAATGTGATTGGATAATTCCACCAACTGTTGATCAGCATGAATACTGCTTCTTAGTCCTTGTAATATTTTTTCTAGCCCAAGTGCTTCTGGTGGCTCATTTCCGCCAATATCTAGGTAATGGACAATTTCAGCGATTTTCAGAAGTGATTTATCGGCTAAATTAAAGCTGTGTAAAAGTACTTCGAATGACACAAGCTCACCAACATGGGTAAACGTTGCACCGTCAAAATCAAAACCATAAGCATCTGCTGGACAATCTTTAATATCTTGTAGCCAAATAAAAGTAGGGTCTTTATCAATAAATTTTTGAATGAGCCACGTACAAGCTAAACGATCCACCCAAGGTCGTTTTCGCGTAGCCCAAGTTTTAGATTGGAAGTCATGAAGATTAAGAGAAGGTAGATCACTATTTATAGAAGAGGGCTCATTTGATTCCCCTAGGTGATGAATTTTAAGTTCGAGTTTTGATATCGCGTTTAAGGCTGTGTTTTGTAATTCATTAGGAAAGAAATCAATATCGATGAGAGATGAAAGTTGCTTTCTTAATTTTCTAATGCTTTTTAAATGTTCATTTTTTTGCTCAACATTCAGTGAACTCTCTATTTCATTCAGTTGTAGCAAAAATTCAGAGTATTCACTTTTTCTATTAAATAGTTGAATTAAGTCTAAATTATTGTTGCTAACGGAATCGAATAGATAGGCAATGCCATCGGCACTTTGATGTTCGTCAATAATGGGGTCAAAGCGCTGCTTTTGTTCATTAGGTAGAACATATACACCATCACGCAGAGTTGCTGCACCACAGCTTTTGATGGAACGCCAAATTCTCATTCGAGCAGAAGAGTTTTGTGTGGAAAGGCTAGAAATGAGGATGCTTATATTCATGTTATAAACTTTACAAGTTTTGTATAGGTTATAACAATTTATTTAATTGTGGTAATTTTTATACTGAATTTGTTATTCAGGAAATCTGATATATTGTTTGCTGATATACGTATGGATCATCACTATATCTAAGAAATTTTCGGGTAGTGTACAGATCTTTTTTGCGGTAGTTTTTACGGTAAATGTAGAACAAGAATTAATGAAATTTATTAAAAATCAGTGTCTTGGATTGTGTTTATTGTGCGCGCTGAGCGCTACGAGAAGCGGATTGAAAAGCTGAGAGAATCCTACCGTAATACAAGCCAGATCTATCCTGATGCAGCGGATTTAAAACTGGAACTAAGTCTAAATGAGGGTGGAAATGAAATTATCGATTTGCGACAGTTAGAGCGATTTTTATCAAATTTCCAAAATAGTTTAGCCACAGTATTTTGGTATCGAACGCAGGTGGTCTATCGTTTTTATCGGATTGTGCGTGATGATGTTCAGCAGCGGTATGTGATCCACTTTTATCTGAGCTTTAACCGATCACTCTATGCTGATCCTTTGGGATATTGCAATGATAGCAGAGAGCACTGGATATCTGGGCACATGCGTTTATCCAGAAATGCATCATGAGCTTTCCGATGCTGATGCACAAAAAGCGCTGAGGGTTGAGCGGACTATGCAAGAAGAAGGGGGCTGTCCTTTGGGTGCATTAAATAGCATGCCGGAGAATCAAACGGGTCAGTTTGGGCTTCCGAATAGAATTTGCATTTACCCTAAAGGATTTAAATGGTTTGATGGAGCACCTGTACGGCGCTGAAAATTTATATCAGAGTCCTGCACTTGCTTGACGCTCTACAGCGTGCAGATTATCCTTAGCCTGCTGACCTACATCGTCAGTCGGTTTTGACAGACCGTTATCATCTAGCACATCAAAAAAGTAATTTTTTGGTGGCGAACTCGTTCGTCCCCCTTCGTTGCGGTAGGGCGAGGGAGGGACGCCTTGTGCGTGCCGGTTCCTAGATGACTGGTCTGTCAACCCTTTCTCGTTCTACCACCATTATTTGACAGTGATTTTGGTAGAACTTCTAAATCATCTAGGAGTACGCCATGCGCTTACATCAAGACCGTCTTTTATATTTCTCTTTTTTATGTGTGCCCGATCTACACCACAGGGGTAATGTGACCTGATGCTGTGTATTTCATGCATTGCTGTGTCGATCACTTTATAAGAATAAAACTTTTTCAAGTACATATTACCGATATGAAGATGAATCTCTCATGCTGTTTTGAGGGGCATAGATTTGTGTGCTTTATCGTCTATAACACTTCAAAAAAACATAGATATTCATTCCAACATTTATGACATGGGGAACACTGTGTCTGATTAAGACCAAGACCAGTGATGCCTATAAAAAAAGAGAAAATGATGATGTTTAAAACTTTCCTAAAAACTGCCCTGATTTCATCCCTACTTGCAGGCGCATCATTGGCGCAGGCAGGCTGGTTTGCACAAGCCAGTGAATCCTACCTTGTTCAAGCACGTCATACAGGCGGTGGGGTTTATCAATGTCTTTATAAAACCAATCCTGGCAACCGTGGTTGGCGTAATTTCACGGTGAACTTTCAAGGTGGTTGTCCACGTTTTGTTCACTTTAATGCGCAGAATGGTCAAGTCACTGTGCCCAACTAAATGAGGGGAACATTCAAATGACCCAAAAAACCATATTGGGCTTGGCGGCAATCTTAGCCCTGACCTTGATCAGCATCGCAGGCTTCTACTTCTTTAGCCCTAAACACGCAACTGAAAAAACGGTTCCAGCCAACACTTCTGAGGTCAGCTCTGCACAACCTTTAGAATCTGCCAATTCAGAAGCAGTATCCACTGAGATTGCAGCAGCAGAAGTGGATGGGATCGATGTCAAAGAATTGACCATGGGAAGCAAGCGTTTGAGTCCATCAGATCATGAACCTGAATTGCTGAGTTTTGAGTTTGATCAAAACCTTAAGGCAGTGGATACCTTACTGTCGATGCTGCCTTATGATGAACTGCCTGAATTTGAGCAGGACAATATAGACAAGTATCAGCGCTATATCTTTGCCAAAGCCGCAAAAGATACAGGCAAATCAGTGCAAGACTTTAGCTTGCAAGAACATGGCGCACTGGAGTCGGAGCAAGCGGGTAATCGCTACTACGTCTATAAATTTGATAACGGCACAGACTGTGAAATCCATCTGGCCAGCATTGATTTAAATACAGGTGATTATGGCGTGAGCTATAACTACTGCTAAGGATGAACTTGATGAAACAACTTTTAAAACCCTTACTCCTCGCAGTGACTACAACGACAGGCATCATGTTGAGTGGCTGTAATGCTGGCCTTGATCCAAACACGTTTACAGTCGAACTCGATGTAATTGATACCAGTAACTGGTATGCCCAAAATCAATCCGCTACGGTATTGACCATCCGTTCCAATATTGCAGAGCCTATCGATGTCAGCCATGTTTCTGTCAATCATGGACAATGTCGTTATGAAGGCTATCGTCGATCATTGGAATATCCGCAGCATTTTAAGATGGGGCAACGTTTAAGACTGAAATTAACAGACTGTAGCTACAGTAATGTGGTGCAGGTTGATGTCGAAACAGATAAAGGCACTGCAAGCTATAGCTTTCAATAACCGTCTTGCATTCTAAATGTTAAAACACAGCATTTAAATTTAGATGAAACACCAAATCAAACCGTGTCCTCAATGGGCACGGTTTTTTTATGCCCTCAATTCAGCTTTTCGTACCCAATTCATTTAACAAGGAATATTCAATGTCCTTAATTCAATGCCCCTATTGTCAGTCCACCCATGTCAGACAGACTGATTCAAGTCATGCAAACGCCAACTATTTCGAACAACTGCAACGCTGTATTTCACCGACACAGATGGCGCTGTTCGGCATGCAGCTTGCCAAAAAGGCAGGATTCCCGCCTTTTACAGGCGCAGCCATCGGTGTTGTGGTGGGTGGTGTATTGGTTATTGTCAGTCAGTACTGCTATGAAAAATATTACAGCAATGCCGAGCAGTATCTCTGTTTGGATTGCCAACAAGCGTTTGCATGGGTGCCGTAATCGCATCTCTGACTTTACACGGTTACATCTTTGAATAGATGGATTGTTTAAACCCTTACAGCGCATTTCTGCATTTTTACATCTTTCACTTTTATTTAAGGAATAATCAAAATGGCACATCAAATTGAACAAATGGCGTATGTCGGACAAACCCCGTGGCATGGTCTGGGCAATCAACTTAGCCAAAACCAACCGATTGAAGTCTGGGCCAAGCAAGCAGGTATGGACTGGCGCATTGAATCATCTAATGTCAGCTACATGGCTCAAAACGCGCGTGGACAAAGCATCATCATGCCGTATGAAGAACAACGGGTACTGTACCGTTCAGATACCCATGCTCCTTTATCGGTGGTGAGTCAGCGTTATCAAGAAGTCCAACCGATGGAAATTCTGGAGTTCTACCGTGATCTGACTGAGCAATCCGGCTTTGAACTGGAAACCGCAGGTGTCCTAAAAGGCGGGAAAAAGTTCTGGGCCTTGGCGCGTACAGGACAAACTGCAGAATTGAAAGGTGGAGATGTCAGCAATGGCTATATTCTGCTAGCAACCGCATGTGACGGTACGTTGGCGACCACAGCACAATTCACCAATATCCGTGTGGTGTGCAACAACACCTTAGCGATTGCCTTACGAGGGCAGAGTTCCAATGCAGGCGTGGTCAAAGTACCGCACAGTACTAAGTTTGATGCCGACAAAGTCAAAGATCAACTCGGTATTTCAGTGAAAACATGGTACGACCACATGTATGAAATGAAACAACTCACCCAACGTAAAGTCACCCAGAAAGAAGCAGCGGCTTATTTTGATGCGGTATTTAACAACAATAGCCTAAGTGCGATGGAACAGGAGGATAACATTATTCAGTACTACCGTAATGTCGCGTCTCAAGCCAATCCACAACCCAATAAAACTGAACCGAATGGACGTGCCATGACCAAAGTCATGAATATGTTTAATGGGCAGGGACGTGGAGCAGACTTATCTTCAGCCAAAGACACCGCCTATGGACTACTTTGTGCGATCACCGAGTTTGTCGACCATGAACGTCGTGCGATGAGTACTGATCACCGCCTTGACTCTGCTTGGTTTGGTGCAGGGGCAGCATTAAAGCAACGTGGATTAGAGCAAGCATTATATCTTGCAGCCTAAATTTTATCTTGTATCCCTCTTTGCCACATCTTCGGATGTGGCTTTTTTTATGCCGTTTTAAAATCAATGATAGAAGGATAAACCCATGAATCAGATTATAAACCCAACAGTAACGTCTCAATCTCAGTATTTACCAACTATAGCCAATAACAAGCCTAAACAAAGTCAATTAGGTTCAAAACGCAGCTTAAATGCCAAACGTCTGATCAACACCAAACAACTGGACTATCAGGCATGGCTGGAAGTGCGTAAACAGGGAATAGGCAGCAGTGATGCCGCAGCTGCCTGTGGCTTGAATCCCTATATGTCGATGCTGGAACTGTGGATGATTAAAACAGGACGGGTACAGCAAAATATTGAAGATGAAAGCTCAGGACATGCACCTTTATATTGGGGCAAGCAGTTAGAACCCTTGGTCGCAGAATACTACAGCATGCACACCAATAATAAAGTCCGTCGGGTCAATGCGGTGTTACAGCACCCTGATCCTGATAAAGCCTTTATGTTGGCAAACTTGGATTATGCCGTGGTGGGCAATGAAGACGTGCAAATCCTAGAATGCAAAACCGCAGGTGAATATGGAGCCAAGTTGTGGAAGTTGGGTGTACCTCTGTATGTACTGTGTCAGGTACAACATCAACTGGCGGTGACAGGTAAACAAGCGGCACATATTTGTGTGTTGCTGTGTGGGCAGGAAACCAAAATCTACAAAGTCAGTCGTAATGAAGCCCTGATTGAACAAATCATTCAGGCAGAACGATTATTTTGGGAATGTGTTGAAAATGACGTTCCACCAGCAGTGGATGCCAGTGAATCGGCAGCCAAAGCTTTACAGCAGCTCTATCCTGAACATACCCCACTGAGCTGTGTTGATCTAACGGAGGTGAAACTTGCTAATGAACTGTTTGATCAACTGATTGAAGAAAAGAAGCAGATTGAACAACACCAAAGTCAGTTTGATCTACTCAAACACCGTGTTCAGGCACTGATGCAGGAGCATGAGCGTGCTGTATTTCAGCAAGGTTCAGTGACATGGAAGAAGAGCAAGGACAGTATCAGCCTAGATACCAAGTCCTTACTTCAGCACCAACCTGAACTCATCCAACAATACCCATTGCAGAAAGCAGGCAGCCGTCGTTTCAACATTTATCACGATTAGCTCAAAGTTTAGAGTTAATCACTCAGCAAGAAGCAATCTGAAATCCCGTGCAGCCCTGCATGGGATTTTTTTATGCCGATTTTAATTTAAGCAAACAGTGCAACACATCTAAACATCTCAACGACAGAGGAATTTCAATATGATTAAAGGTCTAGCAATCACACCACCCATCTTGGGGCGTATCAGTATTGGTCGGGTAGTAGAAAAGAACGGCAAACGCCTACCGGAAAAAGATGATCAGTTCACCATTACGTCCCAAATTCAAAGCAAAGAAGGATGGGTGAAACATCCACTGGATGAACAGCTTCGAGCCAATACCCCCAATCAAAAGCTGCGCTCAATACCCGTCAGAATGATTTTCAATGATCCTGACTTAAACCTACGTGCAGAATATAGTCTGTTTGATCGACAGACTGGCCGTCCGATCTGTGTCGGCAATGGAGAAACCTGCCAGCGGTTAACCAATCAAGGCGTTGAACAGCATCCGTGTCCTTCACCTGATTTGTGTCCATTGGCTCAGGGTGGGCATTGCAAGCCCTATGGACGTTTGCATGTAAATTTAGATGAGTCGGATGAATTTGGCACATTCATTTTTAGAACAACAGGCTTTAACAGCATACGGACTTTGGCAGCACGCTTGAGCTATTACCATGCAGCATCGAATGGATTGCTTTCATGCTTGCCACTGCAATTGATGTTACGAGGTAAAAGTACAACGCAAAGTTATCGTCAGCCGGTGTACTACGTGGATCTGACTTTACGGGAGGGCATTAGTCTGAATGAGGCGATTATTCAGGCGAAGCAAATTGATGAACAGAGTAAACAAGCTGGGTTTTATCAGGAGGCTTTGGACTTTACGGCAAGGAAGGGTTTTGCCAATGCGCGGTTTGAAACGGATATAGAGGAAGGGTTAGAGGTGCTGGAGGAATACTACCCTGAACAAGAACAAAACCGAACGGTGGAGCAACAAGCTTCGCATGAAGGGTTTGTGCAGGATATTCAGCAGGGGTTGCAGCAATCAGTCAGACCCGTCAACTAATCGGTTGGTTGGAAAAGAGCAGCTTTCTAGTTTGCTCTTTTTTACGACAGTATTAGTCGTGGGAGTCGTCAAAGTACTATTTTAGCTATAGTTATCCCGTTAAAATAACAAGACTTAATTAATCTCTATTTTTTTTTGTTAAGTGCATGACTTTTAATAGGTCGTAGATATGCTAACTTAGCAACATTGTTTAACATTAAGTATAAAACCAAAGCGGTTGATCTTAGATTGAGGAAATAAAATGCATTCATTGGAACAAAAATTTCTAAATGACTTAGATGACAAGCTTTGGAAAGCCGCCGACAAATTACGCAGCAGTCTAGATGCAGCCAACTATAAGCATATTGTTTTAGGACTGATTTTCTTAAAGTACGTATCAGATGCTTTTGATGAACGGCAATCTGAACTCAAAGAATTGTTTGCACAAAAAGACGATCACAACATCTATTACATGCCGCGCGATCAGTACGACAGTGAAGAAGAATACCAACAGGCTATTGCTGACGAACTAGAAATACTGGATTACTACCAAGAAAAAAACGTGTTTTGGGTGCCAAAAGCAGGCCGCTGGTCAAATATCCGTGATGCAGCCGCTTTACCAATTGGCTCAGTCATTTGGCAGGATGAACAAGGTGCAGACGTCAAACTACGCTCTGTATCCTGGCTGATTGATAATGCCTTTGATGAAATTGAAAAAGCCAATCCAAAACTTAAGGGCATTCTGAATCGTATTGGACAGTACCAGCTGGACAATGACAAGTTACTTGATCTGATCAATACTTTTTCTGACACCAGTTTTACTAATCCAGAATATAACGGTGAGCAACTCAGTCTACACAGTAAAGATATTCTCGGGCATGTTTACGAATACTTTTTGGGACAGTTTGCCTTGGCTGAAGGCAAGCAGGGTGGGCAGTACTACACGCCTAAAAGTATCGTCACCTTGATTGTTGAAATGTTGCAGCCTTATAAAGGTCGTGTGTATGACCCTGCAATGGGTTCAGGTGGATTCTTCGTATCCAGTGAAAAGTTCATTGAACAGCATGCTCAGGAAAAGCATTACAAAGCCTCCGAACAGAAAAAGCATATTTCTATTTATGGGCAGGAAAGCAATCCGACCACATGGAAATTGGCTGCCATGAACATGGCGATTCGCGGGATTGATTTTAATTTCGGTAAAAAGAATGCAGACAGCTTTTTAGAGGATCAGCATCCAGACTTGCGTGCTGACTTTGTTATGGCCAATCCGCCTTTTAATATCAAGGATTGGTGGCATGCTTCTCTAGAAAATGATGTGCGCTGGAAGTATGGTACACCGCCACAAGGTAATGCTAACTTTGCTTGGATGCAACACATGCTGCACCATTTGTCACCTACAGGCAGTATGGCATTGCTACTTGCCAATGGTTCGATGAGCTCAAATACCAATAATGAAGGTGAGATCCGTAAGAACCTGATTGAAGCCGATCTGGTGGAATGTATTGTCGCGTTACCGGGACAACTGTTTACCAACACGCAAATTCCAGCCTGTATCTGGTTTCTAACCAAGGACAAAAAGAATGGCTTGTCTTTAGATAAAAAGAAAGCCAACCGTGAAGGCAAGACTCTGTTCATCGATGCCCGTAATTTGGGCTATATGAAAGATCGCGTACTGCGTGACTTTACCGATGCAGATATTGCTAAAATCACCAATGCTTTACATGCTTGGCAACAAGGCGAAAATTTTGAAGGCGAAGCGTATCAAAATGAGAAAGGGTTCTGTTTCTCTGCTGAGCTCAAAGATATACAAAAGCACGACTACGTACTGACTCCGGGGCGTTATGTCGGTGCAGTCGAGCAGGAAGATGATGGCGAGCCATTTGCTGAGAAAATGGCACGCTTAACAGGACAACTTAAACAGCAGTTTGCTGAAAGTGCTGTTTTAGAAGCAGAGATTAATAAGAATTTAAAGGGCTTAGGTTATGAATTCTGAGCAACCCTTGCTGCTTGAGATTCAGAAAGGCGAAAGTAAAACGTTAGAATTTAAGCAGCAGTTACCTAAAGGTCAGCAGATTGCCAAAACATTAATTGCTTTTGCGAATAGTAGTGGCGGAAAGTTAATTATTGGGGTGACTGATGATCGACAATTAGTAGGTATTCAAGAAGATA
Organism: Acinetobacter junii CIP 64.5; assembly: GCF_000368765.1. Taxonomy (GTDB): domain Bacteria; phylum Pseudomonadota; class Gammaproteobacteria; order Pseudomonadales; family Moraxellaceae; genus Acinetobacter; species Acinetobacter junii. The sequence continues at coordinate 769,024 of NZ_KB849654.1, read as the reverse complement.
TTTTTGACCTGCAAGATAAAATCACCTCGATGATTTATGAGTTATGCGTTCCGCAACTTGCTGTACAAATTTATGTTGAGAATATAGATGGTATCGAGTTGTTGGTGGTCGAGGTTGCTCGAGGAAGTTTATTTCCATATTACCTTAAACCCATGGGACGTGAGCAAGGTACGTATATACGCATAGGTGCTAGCAATCGTGTTGCTTCACCAGAAAACATTCAGCAATTAGAATTGCAGCGTCTGAATGTAAGTTTCGATGCTTTAGCCAATTATCAATACCCTTTGGAAAAGCTCGATTTAACAGTTTTGGAAGCAGCGTTCAAAGCTGCTGATAAAACACTGACTTTAGAAAAGATGTTGAATCTGAAACTGGTGATTGAAGAGCAAGGACAGCGTTATGCCAGTCATGGTTTATTGATCTTGCTCGGTCAATATGAGCATGTGATGACTCAATGCGCCCGATTTAAAGGCACCAATATGAGTGTGTTTTTAGACCGTAAAGAATACATAGGTGATTTGTTTTCACAAATTGAACAAACAGAAATTTTTATTAAAAATCATTTATCTTTGCGTGCCGAAATTCGTGGCTTAAAGCGTTACGACTATTTGGAAATCCCCGAAAGTGCCATTCGTGAAGCACTGATTAATGCTTATGTACATCGAGATTACAGTAACTTTGGACGTAATATTAAAGTCGCAGTTTATGATGATTTGGTCAATATCGTCTCCCCAGGTGGTTTACCTAATGGTTTAACTGAAGATGATTTGCTGTATGGTCGTTCGGAAATTCGTAATAGGGTATTGGCACGTGTGTTTAGAGAGTTGGGCTACATTGAGCACTGGGGCAGTGGCTTGCAGCGTATTATACAAATGTGTGAAGTGGAAGGACTCACAACACCTGAGTTTTCGGAAACGGGTGATTTCTTCGATGTGAAGTTGTATCGCCCTGTAATCGAATCTGTCAGTGATATGGTAGATGGTACAGTCAGTAGTACAATCGAGGATTTAGGTGGTACAGTCAGTGGTACAATCGCGGAGTCAGGTGGTACAACCGAAAGCTATATTTTAACTGAACGGCAAATCCAGATATTAGGCTTAATCCAACAACAGCCGAAAATTTCTTATCGTCAAATGACTGAGCAATTGGGCATTCATAAGTCAGCCATACAGAAGCATTTAGAGAGTTTAAAAGATGCAGGTTGGCTTGAGCGTGTGGGTGGAACACGTGGCTATTGGGCGATTAAGAAAGAATTTGGGGGTGAGGTGTGAGTTTTGAGACAATAAAGGATATTGTGGATTTTAATCCCAGCCGTCCGTTATCTAAAGGTAAGGAATTTCCTTTTATTGATATGGCATCTTTACCTGTAAATGGCAGAGATATTAATGAAGTTTCGAATAAAGTTTTTAATGGTGGCGGAGCAAAATTTAAAAATGGTGATACCTTATTTGCACGAATCACTCCATGCTTAGAAAATGGTAAAACAGCTAAAGTCGAAAATTTACCAGTAGGTTGTATCGCCCACGGTTCAACAGAGTTTATAGTTTTGTCAGCAAAGTCAAAAGACGACGAAGATTTTGTTTACTATCTCGCACGATTACCTGATTTTAGAAGTTACGCAATTTCAAGAATGGAAGGAACTTCTGGAAGACAAAGAGTTTCTTGGCAAGCATTGGCAGAATTTAATCTACGATTACCAGAGAAAGGTAAACGGAAAAAAATAGGTAAAATTTTAAAATCACTAGACGACAAAATCCATCTAAATAACCAAATCAACCAAACCCTTGAATCTATTGCTCAAACCATTTTTAAAAGTTGGTTTATCGACTTTGACCCTGTTCGTGCCAAAATTGCAGCAAAACAAGAAGGAAAAGACGCTGAACTTGCTGCGATGTGTGCGATTAGCGGTAAAAGCGAAGCTGAGGTTGAACAGATGGCAAAGGAAGATTTTGCAGAGTTACAAGCGACAGCTACACTGTTTCCTGATGAGTTGGTAGAAAGTGAGCTAGGGGAAGTGCCGAAGGGGTGGGATAAATATTCGCTATCAAAAATGATCACACTAATTGGTGGGGGAACGCCTAAAAGATCTGAGCCAAATTATTGGAATGGTGATATTTTCTGGTTCTCTGTAAAAGATGTTCCAAATGAAGGTGAAGTTTTTGTTATTACTACACAAGAAAAAATTTCAGAACTTGGTTTAAATAAAAGTTCAACGAAATTACTCCCTGTAGGAACTACAATTATAACTGCTAGAGGCACTGTAGGAAAAATAGCATTGGTTGGTTATGAAATGGCTATGAACCAATCTTGTTATGGTGTTCAAGGAATAAATGGTGTAAGGCAATTTATGACCTACTATTTGATAAAAAATGCAGTAGAGGTTTTAAAGAAAAATACTCATGGTGCTGTATTTGATACCATTACTCAATCAACATTTGATACTGTTACTTCTATTAAACCAAGCATAGAAATGATGGACTTGTTTGAGTCTAAAGTTGAAAAAATTATGGGGCATATAAAAAATAATTTATATGAAAATAATAGCTTAATAGCTTTAAGGGATACCTTATTACCCAAATTATTGTCGGGTGAGTTAGATGTGTCAGGTGTGCAGGACGAGGTGGCTTGAGCGTGAGTATTTTTAATATTTATTGTGATGAAAGCTGTCATCTCGAAAATGATGGTTTTGCTGCAATGGTACTTGGTGCAATATGGTGCCCAGATTCACATCATAAGTATTTAGCAAGAAAAGTTAAGCAACTCAAAAAAGAATTTGAGATCTCTGCAAATAATGAAATTAAATGGACGAAAGTTTCTAAAAGCAAACTCCCATTTTATAAAGCACTCGTAGATTTATTTTTTGATGAACCTCTTCTTTATTTTAGAGGCGTTGTGATTCCAGATAAAAGTAAATTAAATCATGCAAACTTTATGCAGAGTCACGATGATTTTTATTATAAGCAATGGTACTTACTGCTGAATCGTTTAATTGCACCAAATCATAATTACAAAATCTATTTAGATATCAAAGATACTAAGGGACAAGAGAAAGTAACAAAGTTGCGTGAGGTTTTATGCAATGCGAATTATGATTTCGATCGCACTATTATCCATTCAATAGATTTGGTGCAATCACATGATGTTTTGTTGCTACAGCTAGCAGACTTGTTTATAGGTGCCTTATCGTATTTGCATAGAGGGCTAAAGACGAGTGAAGCGAAGCTTGAACTCATTCATTATTTACAAAATCGTTCACAGTTGAGCTTGCAGATAAGCACATTGCTTAAAGCGGAAAAGTTTAATTTGTTTATATGGAGTCCTCAATATTGAATACTCCTCCTGAACTGATTGCTTTTGCGGGATTTGATAGCTGGAATGACTATGAAAATGAAATCTATGCTGTTTATTTAGAAACAGTCGTCAATGCCAACTTATTGTTTCTAAATACACCCGTAAAAGTCAGATTTCGTCCGACAACAAAAGATAAAGCTTTTGGCTTTTGGCATTTGATTTCTGAAGCTGCAGATCAAAATAATAAAAATGAAGAGGACAGACTTCCAGATCTAAAGCGTTGTGAGAGAATTCGGTGGGTGGCTTGGTGTATAACGAATGCACATCAAGCAGGTTTTCTATATTGGGAAAATCAGCGCGGTAGAGAAACACATGTTGTTATTTGGGCGGAACATCTGGATTTTGTTGTTATTTTAGCTAAGCGTAAAACAGATTTAGATGAAAAATATTATTTATTGAAAACAGCGTATTGCCTAAGAGAGCATACAAAACGGAAACTTAGAAAAGAATATGAAAGTTTTCATACCCCTAAAAAAGGCTAAAGCCCCGATATATTGCTATATAAGGACTTCGTATACTCCTTCTACACTAGGTAGATGAGCTAGGCACATTATAAGTAAACTGATATAGGGTCGCAATAGCAGTTACAAAAGATAATGTCTATATAAATAGTAATTAGAGACCAGAATTTAAAGTTTAAATGAATAGGGGGAATCCATGAACGAAACGCAACTCGAAAATCTCTGCCTCGACTGGTTCACCGAAAATGGCTGGGGAGTCGTTCATGGTATTGATATTGCGCCCGATAGCAGTAACCCTTTACGCAACGACTATAAACAGATTTTAATCGAAGCTGATTTACAGGCGGCTTTTGAACGCTTAAATCCACATTTGCCTGCAAGCTGTTTTGAACAGGTTTGGCTAAAACTGAGCAAGCCTGAAAGTTTGGATTTAGTCATTAATAACCGTGCTTTCCACCGTATGTTATTGGAAGGTGTACCTGTCACCTATAAGAAACAGGACGATTGGGTACATGACCATGCCTTCTTGGTGGACTTCAACCATGTGCAGCAAAACCGTTTTGTTGCGGTCAATCAATTTACCATTCTAGGTGTGAAGCAGCCGCGACGCCCTGACATCATCTGCTTTATTAACGGTATTCCCTTTGCGGTGTTGGAGCTAAAAAGCCCAACCGATGAAAACGCGGATATTTGGGATGCTTTTAACCAACTGCAAACCTACAAAGAAGAAATCTCGGATCTGTTTGTTTTTAATGAAGCCTTGGTGGTGAGTGATGGCGTAACAGCACGTGTAGGTTCACTCACAGCGAATCAGGAACGTTTTTTGCCGTGGCGTACAATTAAGCATGAAGATGATAAACCTGCTTTAGAATGGGAGCTAGAAACAGTTGTTCGGGGCTTCTTTGACCGAGAATTGTTTTTAGATTACATCCGATTCTTTGTGTTATTTGAAACAGATGGCGAAAAGACCATTAAGAAAATTGCTGGCTATCATCAGTTCCATGCGGTTCGGGCAGCGGTACAGGCGACCATTGCAGCAGCCAATCCGAATGGGGATAAGAAGGCAGGCGTTGTGTGGCATACCCAAGGCTCGGGTAAAAGTATTTCCATGTGCTGCTATGCAGGCAAACTCTTACAGCAGCCTGCCATGCACAACCCAACCTTGTTAATCGTAACCGACCGTAATGACTTGGATGGACAGCTCTTTGAAACCTTTAGCAATGCTCAAGAACTATTAAAACAAACCCCAGTACAAGCCAATACCCGTGATGAGCTGAGACAGCTTTTAGCTGAGCGTGAGTCTGGTGGCATCATCTTTACCACAGTACAAAAGTTTGCATTATTGGAAGGTGAGAGTGAGCATCCATTATTGAATGGACGCCACAATATTGTTGTGATGTCAGATGAAGCACATCGTAGCCAATATGGTTTGAAAGCAAAACTAAGCAATGATGGCACGTACAAGTTTGGATATGCCAAGCACATGCGTGATGCTTTAAAGAATGCTGCTTTTATTGGCTTTACTGGAACGCCGATTTCGAGTGAGGATAAAGACACCCGAGCTGTCTTTGGTGATTATGTTTCCATCTATGACATTCAGGATGCCGTTGATGATGGTGCAACTGTACCCATCTATTACGAATCACGTTTGGCAAAGCTAGATATTAATCAGGCTGAAATCGAAGAGCTATCTGATCAAGTCGATGAGGTTGTAGAAGATGAAGAAGATGTTGGTAACAGAGAAAAGACTAAAAGTGAGTGGAGCCGACTAGAAAAGCTGGTGGGTGCCTCACCACGGCTGAAACAGATAGCTGCCGATTTGGTTGCACACTTTGAAGCCCGTACCGAAGCCACGGCGGGTAAAGGCATGATTGTGACCATGAGCCGCGAGATCTGTGTCCACCTTTACAATGAGATTATTGCCTTACGTCCAGATTGGCATGACCCTGATCCTGAAAAAGGCAAAATCAAAATTGTGATGACGGGTTCAGCTTCAGATAAACCATTATTACAGCCGCATATCTACAATAAGCAAACTAAAAAACGTCTTGAGAAACGCTTTAAGGATGTCAAAGATCCTTTGCAGCTAGTGATTGTCCGAGATATGTGGCTTACAGGTTTTGATGCACCATGCACGCATACCATGTATATCGACAAACCGATGAAGGGGCACAATCTCATGCAGGCAATTGCACGTGTGAACCGTGTCTTTAAAGATAAGCAGGGTGGACTAGTTGTTGACTATATCGGCATTGCTAATGAATTGAAGCAGGCCTTAAAAACCTATACCGATGCCAAAGGGAAAGGTGAGCCGACTTTACGTGCAGAAGAAGCATATGCAGTTCTTGCTGAAAAGATGGATGTAATACGAGGAATGTTCGCCAAAACCAACGAACAGGCAGGTATGGATTTGAGTGCTTACGAAACTCAGGCACACCGACTGATTATCCCCGCAGCTAACTATGTGCTGAGCTTGAAGGATGGTAAAAAGCGTTTTCTTGATTTAGTCTTAGCAATCAATAAAGCCTTCTCTTTATGCAGCACCTTGGATGAAGCGAAGAACCTGCACAAAGAAATTGCCTTTTACTCAGCCATTAAAGCGGTCATTAGCAAGCATACCTCTGTAGATCGTAAACTGTCGCAAGCTGAAAAGGACAGTGCGCTAAAACAGATTCTGGACAATGCTGTCATTGCTGATGGCGTAACAGATGTCTTTGCAATGTGTGGTTTGGATAAACCTAACATTGGCTTGCTTTCAGATGAGTTCTTAGAAGATGTAAGGCAGATGCCATACCGTAACTTGGCAGTTGAACTGTTGGAAAAGTTACTCAATGATGGCATTAAGGCAAAGACACGAAACAATGTGGTACAGGAAAAACGCTTCTCTGACCGTTTGCAGGAAACCTTGAGGAAATACAATAACCGAGCGATTGAAACTTCTCAGGTCATTGAAGAACTCATTCAAATGGCAAAAGAATTTCAGGCAGAGATGCAGCGTGAAGCTTCACTTGGGTTAAATCCAGATGAAATCGCTTTCTATGATGCTTTGGCAAACAATGAAAGTGCGGTCAGAGAGCTTGGAGACGATACGCTGAAACAGATCGCACGAGAGATTACAGAGAAGCTACGGAAATCAACGACGGTCGATTGGCAGGTTCGGGATAGTGTGCGTGCTCAGCTTAAAATTCTTGTGCGTCGTACATTGCAGCGTTGGAAGTACCCGCCTGATAAAGCAGCTGAAGCGATTGAGTTGGTGATGAAGCAAGCTGAGCAGTTGTCGAATGCGTGGACGACTAGCTAAAAAATCATTTATAAAGAACGTAATTTACACAAAATAATTTACATGCTCTTCTTGGGCGAAACCTTTGAAAAAATAGATAAAGTTACAATAACCAATGTATTTTGGGGGGAACAATGCGTATCGAAAAAGTTAGAGTTGAGGGGTATAGACTTCTTGAAGATATTGAGATTGTATTAGAAAAGAATTCAACTGTGATTGTTGGGCGAAATAATAGCGGAAAAACATCTTTTACTAGCATATTTGATTGTTTTTGTGGTGAGTCAGGAGCCCGTTTTAGGTTGGAAGATTTTTCTAGTTTGTCTCGTGAGAAGTTTTTAAATGCAAGAAAATTGAAAGAAGAGGGGGCAAGTCCAGAGCAGATATATAATACACTGCCTATAATCACTCTTTCTTTGACATTTCGATACGATAGTGATGCCCCGACTTTAGGACCTCTTTCACCATTTATCATTGATTTAGATATGGACTCTACAACAGCGATTGCTTGTATTGAATATAGGCCTGTCTTAGCAAAAATGCATTTGTTGTTTGATTTACCTCAACCACCAGTAGGTATGGAACCTCAAATACATTTTTTTAAGTGTTTACGTAATAACTTATCAAAAATTTACGAAGTGCATGTTAGTGCGATAGATCCGACGGATAAGTCTAATAAGAGAAATTTCGAGGGTACTTCAGCATTCGCAGCATTATTACAATGTAACTTTGTTCAAGCACAAAGAACTCTTGATAAGACAAAGCTTGGTGAGGCTGATGTTATCGGAAAATTACTTAGTGAATTGTTTAAAACAGCTGCTGCACCAACGGCTACAGAATCTGATCAAGAGTTAGCTGCGAAATTAAAGAAATCTGTTGAAGATATTGAGCTTAATGTTCAAAGTGATTTTGACAAAATGCTCAAAAAGTTATTACCTGTTATGGGGGTGATGGGTTTTCCAAGTCTTAATGATACTGAATTAAGGCCTGAAACTTCATTAAATGTAGAGGCACTTTTGTCTGGGCATACAAAAGTTGTTTATAGCGGTACAGATGGTGTGCATTTACCTGAGGGATATAATGGTCTTGGTACGCGAAATTTAATCTATATGCTGCTACAACTTGAAAGCTATCACAAAATTTACCGATCTCAAATTACTCGCCCTTCAGCCCATTTGATATTCATTGAAGAACCTGAAGCTCATTTGCATCCACAGATGCAGGAAGTTTTCATTAATCAATTAAATGCTGCTATTCAAAAGCTTTCGAGTGCCTATCCAGCAGAAGACGTTTGGAATGTTCAGTTTATTATTACTACACATTCTTCTCATGTTGCTAATGCGGCATGTTTTGATGCAGTAAGATATTTCTATAACCAGAAAGATTCAGTGAAAAGTATTAGAAATACTAAAGTTAAAGATTTTAAAAAGGGCATGCAAACAATATCTTCTGCTGATAAAGGGTTCTTGCATAAATACATGACTCTGACTAAGTGTGATCTTTATTTTGCAGATAAAGTGATTATGGTTGAAGGGACAACTGAACGGTTATTAATGCCTCGCCTCAGAGAATTAGTTGATATATCCTTACCAGAACATCAAAAATTAGCAAGCCAGTATGTAACTTGTATTGAAGCTGGAGGGGCTCATGCTCATCTTTTTTATCCACTCCTCGACTTTCTTGAACTTAAGACTCTAGTCATTACCGATTTAGACTCAACTAAAATGGTGGAAAAAGAAAATAAGAAGAAAGTAAAAACCAAAATATGGGAAAAATGTCCAGTAGCTCAAGGTGAGAGAACCTCTAATGCGGCTATCAAGGATTGGTTTCGTCCTAAAGATTTAGATGAAAAAGTAATTTGGCAAATATCTCCAGCTGATTTAATTGCTAAAAATGCCATAGAAAAGCAGGTTAACTTTCGTCGAATTGCCTACCAAATCCCTGAAGATCCAAAAACTAATATTTGTGCAAGAAGCTATGAAGATGCTCTTATTTTAGCGAACCTTAATCAATTTCCATTACCAAGTGAAGACGATGTTGCTACAGAAGCTTGGGAATATGCGCAGGGACTTACTAAAGCGGATTTCGCTTTAGAATATGCAATTCGTGTAAAAGAATGGGTTGTACCTCGATATATTCGAGAAGGCCTGATTTGGCTTTCTGAATCTGATGTTCCTATACAAAATTTAGAACCATTAGACAAAGGAGGAGCAGCATGAGTCAGATTAAAGAAAATCCTGCACTAGTTGCTGCACAAGAAGCTCAGAGAAAGATCAATCAGGCTCTAGATGCGGGTTATAGTTTTAGACTTGAAGCAGGTGCGGGAGCAGGTAAGACATATTCTTTGGTAGCTGCACTCAAGAGACTAATCGACGAACGTGGTTCAACGTTAGTACAGTCAGGCAAAAAAGTTGCTTGTATTACTTATACAGAAGTTGCACGCAATGAGATTGCTCAAGAAATTGAAGATCATCCGGCAATTCTTGTTGGCACAATTCATGGCTTCTGTTGGGCATTCATTCGTCAATTTCAGAAGGCAATACGTGATTTGGTAATTGAACTAAAGGATAAAAAAGAGAAAGTTGAACAAAGTGGGGGGATTGGATCACAGTTAGTAGAATATGATCTGGGATTCTTTAGTGTAGATGAGATGCGCATTACACTTAATCATGATGATATTCCTGAATTGATGGCAATGCTTTTAGCTAAGGAAAAGTTTCGGATGTTATTTAGTCAGCAATTTCCAGTAATTTTTATTGATGAATATCAAGATACTCATCGTCAATTTATGGATGCTATTACTGATTATTTTTTAAAGTCGAAGACTGGACCAATCATAGGTCTTTTCGGAGATCATTGGCAGACTATTTATAGTAGTGAGTATGAATTAGCTGAATACCCAATTGAAGAAATTGCAAAGGGTTCAAATTTTCGATCAGTTCCTGCTGTAGTAAATGTTCTAAACGCTTTACGCCCAGAGCTTCCACAAGTTGTTAGCTTACCAGAAGCCAAAGGTGAAGCTCGGTTTTTCCATACTAACAGTTATAATGGGCCTAGAACGAATACAGCACATTCAAAGGAAGATTTACCTTCTGACATAGCACGTAGTTGTCGTGAAGAGTTGATGGCTAGGTTAAGAGTAGAGGGGTGGGACTTAAAAAAGACAAAAGTATTAATGCTTAGTCACAATGTTTTGGCAGTTGAACAAGGTTATCCGAAAATTGTTGAATTATTTAGAGGTCGTACAGAACAGTTTACAAAAAAGGAAGATCCGGTCATTAGGTTCTTTGCTGAAGTAATAGAGCCAATGTGCATGGCTTATAGTTCATCACATTACGGAGATATGTTTAAGATATTGGGTGCTAGACCTGCTATTACAAAACATGAAGATAAAATGTTGTGGCGTAGAGATATGGATCGATTGCTAAAGTTGAGAATAGAAGGGACTATTGGTCAAATTATAGACCATTTAAAGATTACTAAACGTCCATCTCTGCCTGATCGTATACTTAGAAGAGAGGAAGAGCTTATTTCATTGATGGGCATACCTGAAGTTGAAATGTCTTCAAGATCACAACGTTATAAAAAATTAAGAGAAATCCCGTATAAAGAAGTTATCGAGGTTACAAGATTTATTGAAAAGTTAACCCCTTTTGCAACCCAGCATAGTGTTAAGGGTGCTGAGTTTGATAATGTATTGGTAATCTTAGGTGGAGGGTGGAATCATTATAATTGGCCTCAGCTTCTTGAGCTACTTGAAACTAAAAAGCTGACTAAGACAAATATGAAAGGTTTCTATCGTGCTCGGAATCTTTTCTATGTATCTATATCTCGCCCAATGACGAGACTTGCTGTGCTGGCAACTCAGTCATTGTCAGACACTGCACTTCTTACAGTGAGTAATCTTTTTGGAAGTGAGAATGTTGAAGAGTTAAGTTTTGGTACATAAAATAGAATTTACGCCAAATTTACACCATAAATTATTTTATACAATTTAAGTTGTTGATATTAATTTGTTATTTTATTTTAAGTGTCCAATCCATCATTGGGGCAACGGAAATACGTGGCTTTAATGATTCAAGTGGTTGCATAAAATATTCTCGGATGTGGACAAGAAAAGAAAGGGCAGCATTATACGATTTTTACGAAAAATTCACCAATCATCTTCATCCTTGAGAAATCTAAATATTGGTTTATCTAAAGTTGATGCATTGCAGTGTTTTTCGAGTGAGTAGTAAATCTAATAAGCTAAAGATCATACATGCTAGCACTAAGCCAATACCTGCAAAGCAAGTCATCGTCCAACCACCATGGTTCCATGCAAAAATTCCTAAAGCAGAACCGCACGCGCCACCGGTAAAATAAGCAGTCATATAAATGGCATTAATACGTGATTTTGCATCAGGGCGTAAGCGAAAGATTATGCTTTGATTGCTTGTGTGGACCAATGCAAGCGCCAACTGAATCAGTGCAAAACCCAAGATATAGCTAAATAAATAGAGCTGACCAAAATAAAAAAATATCCAACTTAAGATAAACAATCCACAACCCATCCAAGTGAGTTGATTGGTAAATCCCTGATCCGCATATTTACCAATATATTGGGTTGATAAAGCACCAAAAATACCAACTAAAGTCACCATACCAATAAATAAATCAGGTAATTGATGTGCAGAGCTAAGTAGTAAAGCAATCGTTGAGTACAAGATACTCACTGCTGCAAAAGCAAAACCACCTGTCAGCGCTCTCAGCACTAAACGTTTTTCTTGTTTTAATAGTTGCCCCATTGAAACAAATACTTGCCCATAATTCAGTTTCATCTTCATGACGTATGGCAGACGGCTTTTAAGTGCAAAGGCAAGAAACAGCATCAAAATTCCACTGACGATATAAATTACCTTCCAGTGAAACAAGTTCGAGAATAAGCCAGCTAAGCTGGTCGACAAAAGGATGCCGACCAATAGCCCACTCATTAAAAAACCTACAACTTCACCTGTTTTCTCAGGTTGAACAGTCATCGTTGCCAACGGTATCAATACTTGTGCTGCTACAGAAAATAATCCGGCCATAATGGTACCGACCCAAAGCATCGGTAAGTTCACAGAGAATGCACTGATAAACAATCCCGCTGCACATAAGCTCATTAAGAGTGGAATAAATTTGGTTTTATTCACCACATCGCCCATAGGGACAATAAAAAGTAAACCGAAAGCATAAGAAACTTGCGCAAAGGTAACTGTAAGAGCAGCTTGGCTTTGACTAACAGAGAAATACTGCTGTATGGAGTGGATCAGTGGTTGACTATAATAGTTTGCACCGGCACATAGACCACATGCAGCCGCCATAAACCAGAGTAAGGCTTTATTTTCACTAATATCTTGAGTGTTAGGCATAATGTTCTCTTAAACTGGTTTACACAGTATATGCAGTTGCTTCGATTTCAATTTGCATACCTTCCAACGCTAAACACGACACCGGAATGAGCGTACATGCAGGAAATGAATCATTTCTCCAAAAGTGTTGGATAGTCTGTGTGAGCAAATGTAGTTTTTCAGCATTGTGATTGACAATTAACACGCGCAAAACAGCAATATCTTTGAGCTGTGCTTGTACTGAATTGAGTGCTGTTTGAATATTATAAAAGACTTGTTGTACCTGTTGGTCAAAATTCTGTGAAAGTTCACCTTTATTATTTTCTCCGCCTTGTCCTGAGATATGAATGATCTTCATATTAGGCTGAACGACAGCAATGTGACTATATCCATTTAGGCTAGGATCATACAGCCCATTAGGATTAATGAGTTTGAATGCGAGAGAATCTGAATCTTTCGTGACTAAACCGTTCGTAGAAATTCTAAAAATGTTAGTATCAAAGCTCAAGTTAACTTGAGGTCAAGCAGATTTTGAAAAAACAACAATCTCCAAGTTGGCTAACGATAGGTGAGCTTTCAAAGCGAAGCGGTGTAAGTGTTCCTGCCATTCGCTTTTATGAGGAAAAAGAATTAATTTGGGGGATACGAACGACAGGTAATCAGCGTCGTTATCAAAGGTCAATGCTGAGACGTATTGCTATTATTAAAATAGCGCAGTAAGTTGGAATATCATTACAACAAATCAAGCAAACCTTCGAAACTTTACCTAAACATCGCAGTGCGACAAAAAAAGATTGGCAAATCATGTCTCAACAGTGGCAAGGACAACTGGATCAACAAATTATGATGTTACTCCAATTGCGACAGCAGTTAGATCAATGTATTGGATGTGGGTGCTTATCTCTGGAACAATGTCCTTTACGAAACCCTGACGATTGTCTTGCTGAAGAAGCAATGGGAGCACATTTTCAAAAAATTTTGTTTTTGATGAATCAAGATGACATTGATATTTCAACATAATGTCTATTTTTGCACTAAAATTGTGCAATATGGTGCTTTTAGTAAGACAATCACCTATAAATATCACTTGAGAAAATGCCATTTAAACTTTTTACATTTCTTTTTTAGTTTTCCAATCTTTTTTTGCGTAGTGAGATCAACCCAATCTTAAGAAAAATGAATCAAGTGAAAGCGAAATAAGCTGTTGTTATCAGATAAATTGATAGAAAAGTCGCATTTAAAACCAGTAAAACTTTTAAAGAAGCCAATCCTTATCATTAAATGCATGATTAAGATGCAAATTGACCTAATCAATTGATACCTACATAAGCGAATCGAATCATTCAGAGACGATCTGCAATCTTTATGTATCAGAGATAGTGAGAGCGGGTTTTAGTTTATTTATGAGATATCGCTATACAGGCTTTTATATCAATAAAAGCTTAGGCAAGAATTGAGCTGTATTGATAATAATCAAATCGAATTATTTTGTTTGTATAAATTTGAATCGTTGCTTAACCGGAAGACAAACGTGCTGAGCATACAAGGTCTAAATGCAAATATGAATCATCAGTTCAAAATATAGGTATTTATTAAATAAATATTGGGTGGAATTTTAAAAAACTTCCATTAGAATCCAAAATTCTACAAAGAATACTCCTGGGGGAAACATTGCTATCAGCGATGTTTACTTAAGAAAAACTAGCTTGAGGAACGCTCATGCAGATCGGAATCCCAACCGAAACTGTCGTCGGTGAAAGTCGTGTAGCTGCTACACCTGAGACAGTAAAGAAGTTGATTAACGCAGGTCATAGCGTTGTCATTGAACGTGGTGCTGGTGTTAAAGCTGCGTATATTGACAGTGCTTATGAACAAGTTGGCGCAACCATTACGGACGATGCATATACAGGTAGCCAAATTATTTTGAAAGTACGTGCTCCGAAAGGTGACGAGATTCAAAAGCTTGCGGCTAACACTACTGTAGTAGCAATGTTTGACCCTTACCGCAATCCAGAATTAGACCAGTTTGCTGCTCAGCAAGTGTCTGCTTTTGCTTTAGAGTTACTTCCTCGTACGCTTTCACGCGCACAAAACATGGATGTACTTTCTTCTCAGGCAAACCTGGCTGGTTATAAATCTGTATTGTTAGCTGCGGCTGAATATCAACGTATGTTCCCAATGTTAATGACGGCTGCGGGTACTGTAAAACCTGCGCGTGTCGTGATCATGGGTGTTGGTGTTGCTGGTCTTCAAGCGATTGCGACTGCAAAACGTTTAGGTGCAGTTGTAGAAGCAACTGACTTACGTCCAACGGCTAAAGAACAAGTTGAGTCTTTAGGCGGTAAATGGTTAGACGTACCAATGTCAGATGAAGAAAAGCAACGTGCTGCTGAAGCTGCGAAAAGCGGTTATGGCTGGCAGCCAGGTGAGCAATACATCAAGGATCAAGCTGCGATTGTAGATAAAGCGGTATCAAATGCTGACATCGTAATCACAACTGCATTGATTCCAGGTCGTAATGCTCCACGTCTAATCAAGGCTGAAACTGTTGCCAAGATGAAACCAGGTTCTGTTATTTTGGATATGGCTGTTGAAACTGGTGGTAACGTTGAAGGTTCTAAAGAAGGCGAGACTGTTGTTACTGAAAATGGCGTGAAAATTTTGGGTATCCCAAATATTCCAGGCACAGTTGCAACAGAAGCATCTGCATTGTATGCACGTAACGTTTTCAACTTCCTTGAAACATTATTCGACAAAGACAAAAACTTTGCGATCAATCAAGAAGATGAAATCCAAAAAGCGTTACTCGTGACTCATGGCGGTCAAGTACTGCTCAAGCGCGGTTAAGGAGAGTTCTCATGGTTGAAACGATTACAATTTTCGTCCTTGCCATCTTCGTAGGTTACTACGTAGTTTGGGGAGTAACACCTGCGTTACATACACCACTTATGGCGGTAACGAACGCATTGTCTTCAATCATTATCGTTGGGGCAATGATCCAAACCGTGGGTATGCCTGTGATTGGTGTTGATGCCAATGTAGCTTTCCAAAGCATAAATGTTGTAAGCATCTTGGGTGCAATTGCTGTGTTCTTGGCAAGTATCAACATTTTTGGTGGCTTCGCTGTAACTGCTCGTATGCTTGAAATGTTCAAACCGAAGCAAAAGAAAAAAGAGGGCTAATAGATGGAATTTATTCGAGACTATGCGGATTGGTTCTACCTGATTGGTGCCGTCCTTTTTATCTTAACTTTGCGTGGTTTGTCAGGTCCTAAAACTGCAATCGCAGGTAACCGTTACGGCATGATCGCTATGGCGATTGCTGTAGTGACAACATTCTTTGTTGCAGAACATCCAGTTGTTTGGATGATCGTTGGTGCGATGGTACTTGGTGGTGTGGTTGGTATCGCTCGTGCGCGAACTGTTCCGATGACACAAATGCCTGAAACGGTTGCTTTAATGCACTCATTGGTTGGTTTGGCTGCGGTATTAATTGCGATTGCTGCGATTTTACACAACAATCAATTAACAGCATTGTTTGCTGAAAATGAAGCTGCTTTGACTGCTGCTGGCGTACAGCATGCTCATATGAGCAAAGTTCATTTATTTGAATTGTTTGTAGGTTGCTTCGTTGGTGCGATTACATTTACAGCATCAGTATTTGCTTACGGTAAATTAGCTGCTAAGAAATGGGCAAAAACGATTTCTGGTGCATGGGTTAAACCTGTTCAAGCGCTTATCTTTGCTGCAATGCTTGCGGCAGGCATCATGTTCTTCTTGACGAATAACATGACTGCTTTCTGGGCGATGACAGCACTTGCACTTGCATTTGGTTGGGTTTGGATTGCGCCAGTTGGTGGCGGTGATATGCCAGTTGTGGTGTCGCTTCTTAACTCATTCTCTGGTTGGGCTGCAGCTGGTATTGGTTTCACACTAGAAAACAATATGTTAATCGTTGCTGGTTCACTTGTAGGTTCTTCTGGTGCGATTCTTTCTTACATCATGTGTAAGGCGATGAACCGTTCAATCATCAACGTATTGTTTGGTGGTGCAATGGGTGGTGCAGCAGTTGCTACAGCGGACAAAGGCGAACAAGTTCAACGTAACTATCGTTCTGGTTCAGCAGATGACGCAGGCTTCCTGATGTCAAATGCTGACAGCGTTGTGATTGTACCTGGTTATGGTATGGCGCAAGGTCGTGCACAAAATGCAGTTAAAGAATTATGTGAAATCTTAAAAGAACAGGGCGTAAAAGTTCGCTTTGCGATTCACCCAGTTGCGGGTCGTATGCCTGGTCACATGAACGTATTGCTTGCAGAAGCTGATGTACCGTATGAAGACATTTTAGAGATGGATGAGATTAACTCAGACTTCCCTGCAACAGACGTAGTACTTGTGATTGGTGCGAATGACGTAGTGAACCCAGCGGCGAAAGATGATCCAAGTTCACCAATCTATGGTATGCCGATTCTTGAAGCTCACAAAGCTCGTACAATCATGGTAATCAAACGTTCTATGGCAACAGGTTATGCTGGCTTAGACAATGACTTGTTCTACAATGAAAAAACAATGATGATCTTCGGTGATGCGAAGAAAGTTGTTGAAGATATGACGAAAGCAATCAATGGTGGTGGTCACTAATCTGACCTCGCTCAAGATTGTAAAAGCCACCCTCGGGTGGCTTTTTTATTTCGTTCTCATCAATTAAAGAAAATTTTCAACAAGATCCATGGATTGATCATATAGTTCACGAGCGAGTTGTTGATTTTTTGCGTGTGGTGATTTCCAGTCTGGCATATGTGCACTGACATATTCACCATTACGATTTGCCCAATGATCTGCAATAGCCATATCTGTAATTAACTTAGCAGGAACAGAAGTGGATACTAAACCGATTTTCATTACTTCATAAACAGGCTTTGGTAGTTCGCGATAGATGTCTGATGCAACGCCACCTGGATGCAAAGCATTATTGGTAATGGTGCTATTGGCCATACGTTCAGCTAAAGCATTACTGAATAAAAGATTCGCTAACTTAGATTGCCCATAATAAAACAGCGGATTGTAGAAACCTTCTGCGCGAAATTTATTAGGTTTGATTGAACCTGCCCAATGTGCAATTGAAGCAAGGTGGATGATGCGAGCTTTAGGTGCTTTTTCTAAAACTGGGAGAAGCTTTTGGGTCAACAAGAAGTGACCGAGATAATTCACACCAAATTGTTGTTCAAAGCCATCTTGAGTGAGTTGTTTGGTCTTAGCAAACAATCCTGCATTATTAATTAATACATCTAAATCACCATAACGATCCGAAATTTCATCCGCTGCTTTTCGTGTATGTTCTAGGCTATTTAAATCTAGAGAAATAAAATCCACTTGCCCTTGGTCTAATGCACGTAACTTTTTCAGTGCAGCCTGTGCCTTTAGAGGGTTACGACAAGCCAAAATGACATGTTGTCCATTTTTCACAAGTTGTTCAGCGGTAGCGAAACCAATCCCAGTATTTGCACCTGTAATTAAAATTTTCATTTCTATGCTCCAGCAATACTTATATTTCTAAAACTTTAAAGCATTGTTATATTGCTTTAATTTTGACAATTTGTCATGTCAATTTTGTGCGTAAGGTGATTCATATTTATTTGAGATGCGTATTTGTCAATGAAGAGACTGATATTCAATGTGATTTCTACAAGATATCTATGGCATATCTAAGTTTTTATTTTTTACATTGAATAAATATAAATACTTGAAAATCTAAAAAGAAATATATGTTTATCTTGGCATTCTCCTTGCATTGGATTGAATGATCTTTTAAGGGGAATTTAATGAAAAATATAATTTTGATTTCTACATTTTTAATATTTCTCTCAACATCAGTATCCGCCTCAACAGCACCGAATATTCAAGAAATTCGTATTTCACTCGATAGTGTTTGGGTGGTTATTGGGGGGATCTTGGTGTTTTTCATGCAGGCAGGATTTGCATTGATCGAAAGTGGTTCAGTGCGTAGTAAAAATACCGTCAATGTACTGATGAAGAACTATATGGATACCTGTATCGGGGGCTTAGTATTTTGGTTGTTTGGATTTGGATTAATGTTTGGCTTAAATCAATCGGGATGGATTGGATTGAGCCACTTTATGCCAAATCAGATGGATGATTGGCACTGGAATTTGCTTTTCTTCCAAATGATGTTTGCTGCGACGGCTACAACCATTGCGAGTGGAGCAATGGCAGAGCGTATCCATTTTGTTGCCTATGTAGTAAGTGCCATTTTTGTGAGTGGTGTGATTTATCCAGTTTTTGGCAGTTGGGCGTGGGGTGGTTTGTTTGGGGGAGATGGTTGGCTTAAAGCAATGGGCTTTATTGATTTTGCAGGTTCTACAGTTGTGCATTCTATTGGTGGTTGGGTGGCTCTTGCAGGGATTATTGTCCTTGGTCCTCGTTTAGGGCGATTTGGGCGTAAAGGACAAGGCCATTTTTTAGCTGGACATAATTTACCTCTAGTTGCGCTAGGTGGGTTTATTTTGTGGTTTGCTTGGTTTGGTTTTAATGCTGCTTCAACTGTTTCAGCAAATGTCAGTATTGGTCGTATTGCGTTGAATACACATTTAGCAGCATGTGCAGCAGCTTCAACTTATATGATTTTGGCATTGATCCGATCTAAGGCTGTATTAATACGCAATACCATTAATGCTTCGCTGGCGGGGTTGGTCGCGATCACTGCTGGTTGTGCCACGATGTCTCCAATTTTCGCAATTATGACAGGTGTTGGTGCAGGCATATTGATTAGCTTTGTGCCACAACTTCTTGTCAAAATGCAGTTGGATGATGTTGTAGATGCGGTGGCGGTTCATGGCGTATGTGGTGCTTGGGGTACATTGGCTGCTGGTGCATTTTTGGAAACTAATCTTTTTGATGCAAATGTGATGTATGTTCAGATCATAGGAATTTTTGCTGCGTTCGTTTGGGGATTTGGTTTGGCATTGCTGGTATTTAAGATTTTGGACAAAGTTCTTGGAGGTTTGAGAGTGTCTCAGCAACATGAACAACGAGGCCTGGATTATACAGAGCACGCGGAGCTTTCATACCCAGAGTTTCAAAGGGATTTAACCTTTGATGCTGACAATATTACGCATCGTCATTAATAGGAGCTGTATTTATGGCTGAATTAACGATTGAGCAAAAAAGATTAGCAATTGAAAAAGGCTTATCTCAGTATTTACCTGAGTCTGTTTTGCAGCGTGCTTTAAGTTACTGGGAACGTGAATATGGGCATCAGCCATCATTTGTTTTGAATCGATTTCTCAGTGAAATTTGTTCAAATGATGAATTGCGTATGCAGCGCAAAGAAATGTTGCGTCAAGTTCTATACGAAATCTCAATATTAGAGAAGCAGCAACATCTTAAAGTAAAAGATAAAAAAGTATCCACCACACAGCCTAGTATTCAAATTAATGAAAATAATAATGCGCTTTTTCAGGTGTTTCATGATTTTGTGATGGCTGTATTAAAGGGTGTGGTGCGAGATGATTATCTGGAGTTTGTGGATGAAATACAGAAAAGCATGAAGAAGCATCGATTACTTGCTGGATATTTTTATCTCCTGGGTGCAGAGCAGGAGTCATTAAAGCAAATTTCACAGCAACATTATGCTGATATGTTAACGATGCTATATGCGATTTATTGTGATTTTTACGGTCCGATTAAAGCAGATCAGCTTTATGCTGCAATACGGCAAGAAATCAAACAGAATTATACTGAAGTGAATCTCACATCGTTATTATAGATATAAAAAAGCGACCTACTAAGGTCGCTTTTTTGAGCTTTAAGCTACTGATTCAGGAGTGCGCCATAGGCTTTCGAGATCATAAAACTTACGGGCAGTAGGTAACATTACATGTACAACGACATAACCTAGATCGATAAGGATCCATTCAGCATCTCGTTCGCCTTCGACGCCGAGTGGGCGGAAACCTGCTTTACGTGCTTCATCAGCAACATTATCAGCAAGGGCTTTAACATGACGAGTAGAAGTACCGCTTGCAATTACAATTGCATCGGCAACATTACTGATTGAACTTACATCAAGTTCTAAAATATCTTTGGCTTTTACATCTGCAAGGGCTTCATGTACAACTTTTAGACAAGCTTGTACATCTTTATTAGATGGTTGGATTTTTAGGTCGTGAGAATTAGAAGCGCTGGGCGATGGTTCTAAATTCATAGAGGGTATATTTTCCTGACAATTGCTCATTGTCAAATATACCGTTTTTCTCTAAAAAATTCAAATTTTAGCCGTAACAGTTTATGTATTCACATCATTGGAGAAGTACTTTTTTTTCCATCCAAATGATTGATCTGATTGATCTTTTGGTCTGTATTCAGCCCCAATGTAGCCTTTGTAGTCACTCTGAAGTAACCAATCGAAAATAGGCTTGTAGACAATACTACCTGTATCGGGTTCATGTCGATGTGGACAATCTGCAAATTGAATATGTCCAATAAGATCAATATTTTCCTGCAATCCTGCTAGAACATCTTCCCCCATCATTGCCATATGATAGCAATCGTATTGCATTTTAAGCGCAGGGTGGTTCACTGCTTCTAACATTTCTTGGGCTTGAGCAATATTTTGAACGAGAAAGCGGGGCATGTCGGTCCCGTTGATCATTTCAAATACAGGAGTAATACCTTGTTCTGTCAGCATATGGCAGGCAAGTTTTAAGTTGCTTGATAACGTGTTTAGGCAAGGTAAAAGGTCTGCATCCAAAGGTTGCTTACCTGCCAAAATATTGACACTTGGTACCTTGAGTGCTTTTGCATATTTGATGGCTAATTCAAGTGCGTGATGAAAAGCGATTTCCTGACCTGGTACCCCTGCAAGACCATCACCACCTTGCATAAGATCCCCAGCTGGAACGTTAATTAAGCAAAGTGATAACCCATGTTGTTCAAGCTGAGTTTGAATGTCTAGGATGTCTAATTCGTATGGAAATTGAATTTCAATATGTTGAAAACCATGATTTCGAGCGAGTTCGAATCGTTCTATCAAAGGTACTTCAGTAAAAATCATGGATAAATTGACTGCAAGTCGGCTCATGTTCAATCTCCTTGAATTAATACTTTATTGTTCTATATATTGAATGATAGTCGCTAAATCCTTCTCAGCAAAGCCATTTTCTTGGTGAGCTTGTAACTGTAATAGAGCTTTTTGTGCAACAGGTATTGTTAAGTTAAAACTTTGAGCTAGTTTTAGCGCATTATTTAAATCTTTTGATAAAGTTTGCACTTTCCATTGCACAGGTTCGAATGTATGAGTTGCCATTCGTGGTGCAAGTATTTGAAATGGTTTGGAGTCGGCGAAACCGCCTGCAAGAGCAGGGGCAAGTAGTTGGGTGTCAACACCTGCTTGGTCTGCTAAAGCGACAGCTTCTGCAATCAAGGTGCTATTTGCAGCAACGATTAATTGATTACATATTTTTGTTGCTTGACCAGTGCCAGATGCCCCCATGCGCGTAACACGTTGTGATAATACTTGATATATCGGAGCAAGTTGCTGGATGGTTTGTTCATCTCCACCTGCAAAGATGACCAGTGTACCTTGTTCAGCGCCTGCAGTCCCACCTGAAACAGGTGAGTCAATCCATGTTAGGTTTTTTTCTTGAGCAGCCCGAGCTAAATTTTGTGTTGCTGACACAGACAAGCTTGAGAAATCGACAAGAATCTGTCCTGCGGTTAAATGAGGTTGAATTTTGCTGAAAACATTTTCGACGGCAGAGTCATCAGCCAAACAGATTAGAATAACGGGATATTCATTTATTTGTTCTAAGTCGAGTGCAATCGCACCTTGTTGAATGATTGAATCACATGCATGTGGACTTCGATTCCAAACAGCGACTTTATAACCTGCTTGGAGTAATCGGATTGCCATACGCGTTCCCATTAACCCCATTCCTAAGAATGCGATTGGTGTTTGCTGATTAACATGCATGTGAAAATACTCAGATCATAATTACTTGTATTGACGAGGTAAGAATTGAACTTCAGGGTTCTTATCTTTCTTACGAGCGAGGGCACTAT
This sequence comes from Acinetobacter junii CIP 64.5, assembly GCF_000368765.1. GTDB lineage: Bacteria > Pseudomonadota > Gammaproteobacteria > Pseudomonadales > Moraxellaceae > Acinetobacter > Acinetobacter junii. The sequence continues at coordinate 746,484 of NZ_KB849654.1, read as the reverse complement.
TTTTACCTAATAACAGTTTGAGTTGCCATAATTTTTCAAGGCGTAATGCTTTTTCTGGTTGGTGCTCCATGGCGTCGAGCACTCGTTTTGCTGCCATTAATGCATCTGGTGAGCGTTGCAGCATTTCTTGAGCAATCACATGTGCTTTTGCTAAAGGATCTTGATCAAGATGAGTCACTAAACCGATATTTTTTGCATATTCTGCATCAAAGATACGTGCAGTGAGTGTGAGTTCTTTCGCTAAATCAACACTGATCAAACCTTTTAATGAACGTGTTAAACCCATGTCTGGTACTAATCCCCAACGACTTTCCATAATAGACATTTGGGTGTTAGGTGTTGCAATACGAATATCAGCAGCAAGAGCGAGCTGCATTCCTGCACCAAAACAATATCCCTCAATCGCAGCAATGACAGGGATAGGAAGATTTTGCCAAATAAGAAATGCTTTTTGGAATAAGCTTTGCCCTGGTTTGATCAGTTCCCACGCTGCAAATGCCGTATTTTTAGGATTATTCAGGTCGGATAAGTCAATCCCAGCACTGAAGACATGTGCTTCACCTGTCAAAATGACACAACGAATCGAACGATCTTTTTCGATTTTTTTTGCAGTGGAAACAAGTTCTTTTAATAATGCAAAACTCATTGCATTACGTTTGTCTGGGCGGTTTAGATAAACCGTTGCAATTCCGTTGTTTTTCTCAATACGTAAAAGCGACATTTGCTTAACTCTTATTGTGTGCGATAAGTCAGCATAGCATGAGTCCCAGAGTGGAAACATGACACAACAGTCACGCTAAATGTCATGAGAGTGTAAAACCAGATTAGCAGCTAGCTTGACTTGTTCGATTGCTGTATTGAGTTCATTAAAGCGATGATTTGTTTCACGAATAAATGCATCATCCGCTTTTCTACGCTCCTTTCGCAGTGTCGAAATAAATTGCTCAAATTCACCAGAAACACGTTGCAAGTTAGGTGTGCCAACATAACGTGTTGCACCATATAAGCGGTGCAAGACATGTTCCAGCTGAGGGAAATCTTCAAGTTCGATTAACTGCTGCATTTCTGCTAGTTCAGTATCAAAGCTATCGACTAACATGTTGAGTAGGTCTTGAGCGAGATCTTCTTTATTCGCGGCAAGTTGAATGCTTTGTTGCCAATTTAGAATTTGCGGGTCAATCGATTCAACAGGACGTTTTTGCTCGTTCACTTGAGTTTGAGAACTAAAATTATTCTTTGTCCAATGGGTAAGGATTTGAATGATTTGTTCCATTTGAATAGGTTTAGTGACGTAATCATTCATACCCACTTTGAGTAGCTTTTGTTTTTCATCCGCTAAAGCGTGTGCTGTAAGAGCAATGATTGGGAGCTGCATACCTGAATCTAAGGTTGATTCTAATGAGCGAATCGCTCTCGTGGTATCTATCCCTGACATCACAGGCATTTGAATGTCCATGAACACAAGATCAAAAGGCGGAAGTTTTTGCTCGATGCGTTCTTGAATCAGGTCAATGGCTTTTTGACCACTCAATGCTCTGGTTGTGGTGACATTTAACTCACCAAGTAAGGCTTCAAGAACGATGAGGTTGGGTAAGTGGTCATCAACGGCTAAAACATGCAAGCCTTGACCATTAAAGTCTTCAGGCTCTTGTTCGAAGATCGGTTGGTTGCTCAGGAGCTGTACAAGTTCACGACGACTCAAAGGCTGATAAAGTGGTCGAGCGCGGTATTCATTGAGCATATTTGGTTCAAGGCTCATTTGATATCCGTACACTGCTAAATTGCCGCTATAACGTTGACGGATTTCTTTGAGCAATGCTTCTGTATCGCCACTGTGATCAACGATCAACCAAGTATTATCTTGTTGGCTTAAATGATTTAAGCGACTGAATAGATCCAGAATTGATTGGGTTTCAATATGTGCGACATGATAGTTTTCTAAATATGAACGTAAAACACTTGCTGTTGCAGGGTGAGCGAGATAAGACACCACTTGCAAGTGCTCAAAGTGTGGATGCTCAACATATTCATCTTGCTCTTCAACTTTAAACAGCGCCGTGAACCAAAAGGTTGATCCTTTTTCTGTCGGTGCGCGTTCTTGATTGTCCTCGAAGCCGATATGACCATGCATTAAGTGTACTAATTGTTTGGAAATTGCTAACCCAAGACCTGTACCACCAAATTGGCGTGTAACGGATGCATCACCTTGCGAGAATGATTCAAATAATTTTTTACGATCGGTCCCACTTAGACCAATCCCGCTATCTTGAACACTGAAATGTAGTAAACATTGACCAATTTCATCATCCTCCATTCGAACGCGCACGATGATTTCACCATCGGGGGTGAATTTAATTGCATTTGAGATGAGGTTGGTCAGAATTTGTTTAAAGCGTAATGCATCGCCTACAACGTGTTGTGGGATATTTTCAGCATAGTAGAACGCCATGTTGATATGCTTTTGTGCAGCCAAAGGCGAAAGCATATCCATAACATCAAAAATAGCTTCTTCTAGGTCAAAAGGTGCAGTTTCGAGTTCTAGTTTTCCTGCATCAATTTTAGAAAAATCTAGTACGTCATTAATGAGTGCCAATAGATGTGCAGATGACTTGCGTATAGTCTGAAGATAAAGGTTTTGTTCATTACTCAAATTTTGTTGGCGGAGTAATAAATGAATAAAACCATCAATACTATTTAGTGGTGTTCTCAGCTCATGGCTGATATTGGCAAGGAAAACAGATTTTGATTGATTTGATGAAATTGCTTGGTCACGTGCCTGACGATAGGTAATGTTTTGGACTTCTAAGGTATCTAAAGTACGGCGTAAATCTTCTTCTGTCTGTTCAGTATGTTCTTTAAGTTCCAAGAAACTGAAGTGTAGGCGTTTAACAACGTTGGCTATATCTCGCTGCAATAAACGTAGCTCACCAGTACTGTTCACTACAATATGTTGATCTAATGTATCTGCATTTAAGCGTTGCATTTGCATCCGTATTTCATACAGTGGAGCTAACCAACGTCGTGAAAATACATTTAAGCAGAACAATAGAATGAGTAAGGTGATCAGACCTGTTACGACTAATGATAATAAAATCTTATAGCGAGCCAGTTCTAGAGGGTGATTATCGAGCTCAACCATCAACCAAACTGGATTGGTAGCATCACTTTTAATTTTTGTACCGTAAATGCTGTTGTGATTGTGTTGTATTGGTCCAAAAAAATTACTGTTATTTGGGAAAGTTGGCCAGAAACGATTGTTTTGATAGCCGACGCTAAGATAGGTTTGTCCTTGACTATCAATCAAAACGGCTCGTTGTAAGTTCTTCTCATTAAACATCTTTTGCATGATGTTTTGAGCACGATAATATTGATCAGGACGTTCTTGCACCAGTCGCAGTAAATCTGCGGCAGTTTGATGATATCGAGCTAAGATTGCAGAAGCATCTGAACGTTGTTGTTGTTTTGCTGAGTTCGTCGTTTCTGATAAGACCCAAAGAATTCCAACGCTGGTCAATACCGCAATCGGCACTAAAATCAGTGCGATCAACTGTCCGTAAGCATGATTCAGCCGTAAACGCTTTGATAGGGTTTTATTGAAATTTGACATAGTGCGGTCAGATTTATCATTCTGCGAAACATCTTATCATGCTTTGAGAAAAGCGAGGCATTTACCAGCCAATAAAAAGCATATTGAAAAGGTGCAGTATTTTGGTTTTTTTCATACAATAGTCGCCACCTTAATATCGGTGTCGATCATGACGAATACGCAAACTGATTTTTTAGCAGAAGAATTTTTACTGGATTATTATGTCGGTAAAAGCCCCTTGGTGCGTTTACAGCGTTTAGCGAGTCATACTCAAGCCACGGTATTAGCAAAATTAGAAGGCAACAATCCTGCTGGATCAGTGAAAGACCGTCCTGCTTATAACATGATTATCCAAGCTGAAAAGCGTGGACAAATTAAGCCTGGTGATACTTTGATTGAAGCAACCAGTGGAAACACAGGTATTGCACTTGCGATGGTTGCGGCAATGCGCGGCTATAAAATGAAACTGATCATGCCAAACAATATGAGCCAAGAGCGTAAAGACGCAATGTCTGCGTATGGTGCTGAGTTAATTGAAGTGACTCAGAAACAAGGTATGGAAGGTGCTCGTGATCTCGCGATGCAAATGCAAGCTGAAGGTAAGGGCTTGGTGTTGAACCAGTTTGGTAATCCAGATAACGTGGAAGCACATTATCTCACGACAGGTCCTGAAATTTGGAAACAAACAGGTGGGAAAATCACCCATTTTGTAAGCTCAATGGGAACTACGGGTACCATCATGGGTGTTTCCAAATATTTAAAAGAACAAAATCCTGATATTCAAATCGTAGGCCTACAGCCGTCTGATGGTTCAAGTATTGCTGGAATCCGTCGTTGGCCAGAAGAGTACTTACCAACTATTTTTGATCGTAGTCGAGTTGATCGTATTATAGATATTCCACAAATTGAAGCTGAGCGAACTATGCGTAAGCTCGCCCGCCATGAAGGTATCAGTGCTGGTACATCATCGGGTGGTGCAGTGTGGGCATCTATTAAAATCGCAGAAGAAAATCCTGACGCAGTGATTGTATGTATTATCTGTGATCGCGGTGATCGTTACTTATCAACGGGATTATTCTCCGTACAAGATTAAAATCTCTGCCTAGCTCCTCTCTTTGAAAAAAGAGAGGTTGGGAGGGATTGAGCGAGATTCCGATGAACTTACGTTTTCCAATTTTAGTTTTTGATATTGAAACACTCACCGATCTAAAGGCAGGGGCTCACCTTTATCATTTAGATTTAACTGATCATGATGTGGAGCAAGCGCTTACAAAAATTCGTCGTCAAGAATCTGGTATGGATTTTCAGCGACTTCCATTACATGAGATCGTTTGTATTTCAGGATTATGGATTGATGAGAAAGGATTTCGACTTTTTTCATTTAGTCAGGAAAGTAATTCAGAAGCAGAAATGTTAACTAAATTTTTATCAATTTTTGATAAAAAACAGCCTACGTTGATCAGTTGGAATGGTTCGCAATTTGATTTGCCCGTTATTTTATTTAGGGCGATGTATCATGGTTTATCTGCTCCAAGTTTATTTGATCAAGGCGAAATTGATAATCAGAAGCGGTATAATAACTACCAAAATCGTTATCACCAGCGTCATGTAGATTTGATGGATGTGATGGCGATGTTTAATGGTCGCAATTTCCAGAAGCTTGATGATATTGCCTGTTTACTTGGCTTCCCAGGCAAGCGTGGTGAATCAGGTTATCATGTACCAGAGTATGTGCGCTCGGCACAGTGGTTGAAACTGACCAGTTATTGCGAAGGCGATGTCTTAAATACATGGTTGGTTTATTTGCGTTGGTTATTGTTGAAAGGTCAATTAAATCAACTTGATCATCAACAGTTGATTCAATCAACTATTGATTATTTACAAACTCAAACGCAACAGACAGAATTTTTACAGGTATGGCAGCAGACATCGCAATATACTGTATTCACCGCAGATACGTTTGCGCAAAAAAATTAGGTTGATCTTTTGAAGCATAAAGCAAAAAAACGTCCCGTTCACCATCCGATTTACACCTTCGATATTGAAGCTTTTTCACACGAAGGGCGTGGTATAGCGCACTATGGAACACATCCTGACCATCCTAAAGAAAAGCATGGTAAGAAAGTGTTTGTTCGTTATGCTCTGGTGGGTGAGACGGTAAAAGCAAAAATTACCAACCAAACCACACGTTTAGAAGAAGCGGAAATGATCACACTAGAAAGTGATGCTTCGGAGCAACGAGTTGCACCTGTGTGCGCACATTTTGGTGTGTGTGGTGGATGTAGTTTGCAACATATTCATCCAGATCAACAGATAGTGTTAAAGCAAAATGTATTGAAGTCACATTTAGAACATTTTGCCGGTTTACAACCAGAAGAATGGTTAGCTCCAATTCGTTCGGTCAAAACAGATTATCGTCGCCGTGCTCGCATTGGCGTGCGATATATTCCAAAACAAAATCGACTAGTGATGGGGTTTCGAGAACATCATAGTAACCATTTGACTGATATACAGCAATGTAAGGTCTTAGATCAGGTTTTGTCAGATGCGTTGGTAGAACTAAAAACTTTACTCGAAAGTCTAACAGGCAAAGCCCACATCGGTCATATAGAATTGGCGATGGGTGATGATGAGGTCGCGTTATTAATTCGTCACTTGGATGAATTAAATGTGTCGGATGTCAACCAATTGCGTCAATTTACGTTACTCAAGGGATGGCAGTTATACTTTCAACCAAAAGGTATAGACAGTTTGCATCGAGTTGACGATGAACATGCACCTATGCGTTTACATTATAGTCTTGAGGATTTTAAGGTGAAGTTTGCATTTTCGCCTTTAGATTTTACTCAAGTGAATAGCCATGTGAATGAGCGTATGGTTCAGTTGGCATGTGAATTGCTTGATTTGAAAGAGGGTGAGCGAGTACTTGATCTGTTTTGTGGGTTAGGTAATTTCTCTTTACCTTTAGCACGCTGTGTTGGTGAAACGGGTCGAGTCATCGGTGTTGAAGCAAGTGATGAGATGGTTGAACGAGCAACTGAAAATGCGCAAGCAAATTATTTGACTCAAGCCAGCTTCTTTTCACAAGATTTAACAAAAGACTTTTCGCATCATTCTTGGGCAAAGCAAGGATTTGATGCATTATTAATTGATCCTCCACGATCAGGTGCTTATGAGGTTATGCAATACGTACTTAATTTTGGAGCGAAAAGAATCGTTTATGTTTCATGTAATCCTTCGACACTGGCAAGGGATGCAGGTGTACTGGCACAATATGGCTATCAACTTAAAAAAGCGGCAGTGATGGACATGTTTACCCATACTGAACATGTTGAGTCAATTGCCTTATTTGAAAAAATTGAACAGCTTGAAAAGACCCAAGAGATAAACGATTAGAAAATGAGTTACATATCCAGAGGAGAATGGTATGGTCACAGTACGTGAGCAGTTACCTGGACGACTTCACGAGTTGTCAGAGGAAACGACTGTAGAACATGCCGCTGAAGCGCAAAGTGGTCTAGTCTCATGGTTAGATCGAGTGCGCGATATCTTGGGTGGGGCAGAGTTAAAGCAACTACAAAAAGTTGCGCAACTTAGCTTAGAAAAAGAGTTAGAAACAACGGTGAATCATCGTAGCAATACCTTTAGTACAGGTATTGGTATGGCGGATATTTTGGCACACTTACATGTTGATGAAGATACCCTTTCGGCAGCTGTCTTATATCGTAGTGTACGTGAAGGCCTGATTACTTTAGAAGATATTCAACAACAATTTGGAGAGCAAGTGTTGAGCCTTGTAAAAGGTACGCTTGCAATGGGTAAGCTCTCTGAGTTGATCGAAAAAAATAAACGTTTAGAAGATCATTTTAATAACAATCAGCGCGAACACCTGAGTGGCATTTATAAAATGCTGATCTCAGTGACGGAAGACGTTCGTGTTGTACTGATTAAGCTTGCTGAGCGTACTTATGCCTTACGTGAATTGGCGACTGCAAGTAAAGAGCGTCAAGAGCGTGTAGCACGAGAAATTCTAACGATTTATTCGCCTTTAGCGCATCGCCTAGGGATTGCTCAACTCAAGTGGGAACTTGAAGATCTTGCATTCCGATATTTAGCGCCAGAGCGATACAAAGAAATTGCTTCTTTGTTGAATGAAAAGCGTTTAGAGCGCGAACAATATATCCAATTCGTGATTGATAAACTCAAAACTGAATTAGCAGAGCATGATATCCAAGCTGAAATTAGTGGTCGAGTAAAACACATTTATTCGATTTATCGCAAAATGAAAAGCAAGAACCTTAGCTTTGATCAGTTATATGATATTCGTGCTGTTCGAGTTTTGGTTAAGGGAGTTCCTGACTGCTATCACGCTTTGGGTATTGTGCATCAGTTGTGGCGTCATATTCCAAATCAGTTTGATGATTATGTGACCAATCCTAAGGCAAATGGCTATCGCTCTTTGCATACGGCTGTGATTGCTGAGAATAAGTCACTTGAAGTACAAATCCGTACGTTTGAAATGCACAATGAGGCAGAATTAGGCGTATGTTCGCACTTTAACTATAAAGAAGGTGCGAAGAATACCGATCATTCATTTAATGATCGCTTACACTCTTTGCGTGCAGTGCTTGAACATTACCAAGAACGTACTGAAACAACACCACATGCCGAAGATGATGAGTCTAATGGTATTGATCATATTCAAGATTTTGAAAATTTTGAAAAGATTTATGTGTTCAGTCGTGATGGGGATATTAAAGAATTACCCCGTGGTTCGACTGTTTTAGATTTTGCTTACCATGTGCACACTGAAGTCGGTAACAAGTGTTATGCTGCACGTGTTAACCAGCGTTATGTTCCACTTACTTATACCTTGAAAACAGGTGAGCAAGTTGAAATTTTAACGAAGAAAGATCGTGAACCTAATCGTGATTGGTTGGTGAATTCTTTAGGTTATATTAAAACCGCTCGAGCAAGAGATAAGTTACGTCACTGGTTTAGACAGCAAGATCGTAGTAAAAATATTGAAGTTGGACGTGAGTTACTCAATAAAGAGTTGGCGCGTTTAGCGATTCATCCAAAGAGTATTGATCTAAAAGATTATTCATCACATTTCAATTTGAAATCTGGTGATGATATTTTAGTGGCTTTGGTGAGTGGTGATATCAGTCTACATGCATTGATTAATCAAGTTAATCGTCAAATGCATCTAGATCAAGATGAGCCTGAATTAGTGCTGAAACCAGCATTGAATCCACGTGCAAGCCATACTTTATCTGCGCATGGGATTTTGATTGATGGTTTGGATAACGTAGAACTGCATATTGCACAGTGCTGTCAACCTGTTCATGGTGAGTCAATTGGTGGTTATATCACTTTAAATCGTGGTGTAAGTATCCATAAAGTGGCTTGTCCTGATTATATTCGTATGACGACTCAAGAGACTGAACGAGCAGTTGAGGCGGATTGGGAAATGCAGCCAACACGAGGGCAGAGTGTTCAAATCGTGGTGGAAGCGTATGATCGCCGTGGTTTACTGAAAGATCTCACACAGGTGATTTTCTCAGACCAAATTAATATTCGTCAGGTCAATACGATTTCTGAGGCAGATGGTATCGCCAATATGAAACTCTTGATTGAAGTTAAAGGTTTGGCGCAATTGTCTCGGTTATTAGCTCGTTTGGAGCAACAACCAGGGATTATTAGCGCTAGGCGTTTGGTTCAAGGAAGCTAAATTAATAAAAAGCTGCATGTAAATGCAGCTTTTTTTGTATTAGCGCTTCGATAAGAAAATATTGGTGAGTCGATTTAAAAATTGTGGGCTTATACTCGACAATTGATACATCAGTTTGGTTTTGATGCCTACAGGCGTATGTGTCGGAATTAAAGCATGATCTTTTTGTTGTGCCAAATGTAATACTTGTTTGGCAACATCAGCAGGGGTTAAATCAACGCCGATATTTTGAATACTACCTGCATCCATATTCTTCACCATATTGGTTTGAACGAATAAAGGCATGACATCAAGTACACGAATATTGTACTTTTGCCATTCGACATCTAATGCTTCAGTTAAACCACGAACGGCAAACTTACTTGCGGAATATGAGGCTAAATCTGCTTGACCATAAATTGCTGAAGCAGAGGATAAATTGATAACACGAGCAAATCTTGCCTGTTGCAAATGATTTAAAGCCGTATGACAGCCATTTATAACGCCTTTGACATTGATATCAATGGTGTGATGGTGTGATTGGATATCTGTTTTTTCAAATGGTCCTGAATACAAAATTCCCGCATTGTTGACTAAAATATTGAGTTCACCAGCCCAGTTTCTAAACTCTTGTAAAGCGATTTGCCATTGACGGTAATTGCAGACATCGAGGTAACCAGCCTTAGCATTCTCACCCAATTCGGTGGCTAATTGCTCAGCAAGTTCTTGGTTAATGTCATAAATTCCAACTTTATAGCCATTCTTATGGAATAAACGTGCGATTTCAGCGCCAATTCCTTGTGCAGCACCACTGATAAAAACACTAGCTTGCATTGCTGTCCTTTATATTGATATTTCTTGAGTGGGTGTATATTACGCACATGCGGCTTTATGCTGCAACAATTTAGCGGTTTAGGTTTGAGGAGATCATCATGGAAAAATTATTAAAGATCATGCAGGAATTAAGACAAAAATGTCCATGGGATCAACAACAAACACCTGAAAGTTTAACTCGTTATGCAATTGAAGAGGCTTATGAGGTCGAAGCTGCCATACGTGAGGGCAATATTGATGAGATTCGAAATGAATTGGGTGACTTGCTGTTGCAAGTGGTGTTTCAATCACAAATGTTTAGTGAGAAAGGGGCATTTGATTTTAACGATGTGGTAGATGCAATCAGTGAAAAGTTGATACGTCGTCACCCACATGTTTTCCAAGCAGATCAGTTTAAAGATTTGAGTTCAGACCAAGTAAGTGAATTGTGGAAGCAAATTAAGCAACAAGAAAAAAAAGATAAAAGTGTATCTAGATTAGATGAAATCAAATATGCTCCAGCCTTGGTTCAAGCACAAGAGGTTCAAAAGAAAGCAGCGCAGCTTGGTTTTGATTTTGAAACGGTGACTGATGCTTATGCGAAATTAGAAGAAGAGTTAGGAGAGTTGCAACAAGCAATTAGAAATCAAAAAAATGATGAAATACAAGAAGAATTCGGAGACTGCCTATTTTCTTTGATCAACGTTGGCCGTAAACTTGGGCAGTCGAGTGAGATGGCATTGTTGGCAACAATTTATAAATTTAGAAGCCGCTTTGCTTATATTGAACAACAAGCACAACGACAAAATAAAGACTTGCAAGAAATGAGTTTGGCAGAAATGGATGAACTCTGGGAGCAAGCAAAACGACAATTAAAAACTGAGGGGAAAACACATGATTTTGTCGCAGCCACGCAGCAGACATAATCTATTTATACTGATTTTACTATGGGTTGGGTGTTATACAAGTGGTTATGCGCAGCAATTTGATCAATCTTATGAAAAGTGGAAAGCTCAACAGCAAGCGCGTGACCAGCAGTTAGCTAAACAGCCCAACAATAGTTACTATTTATCAAGACCTAGTCAGCAAAACACCAAACAATTTTCATCTTCTGTAAATATTCAGTCAGATAAAATTAGTTTGAATCAGGCAAATCTAGAACAGTTACAAACTTTGAATGGAGTGGGACAGAAAAAAGCTCAAGCAATCATTGAATACCGCCAAAAGAAGGGTGGTTTTAAAACAATAGATGAATTAATGAATGTAAAAGGAATCGGGCCAAAACTGCTTGAGAAGAATAAAGCAAAGCTCATACTTTAAGATTCAATAGGGAAAAAGTCGCTAATCTGAGCAATTGATCTGTTGAAACTTCAACAGAATAAATTGCCCTTTGTGTGTGTTAGAGCTATGATTAGCGACAAAATGTTATTTACGTCCTGACGTAGGAGACAGTGTCTTTTGCAAACTTTGCGCGCGTCAAAATGTGGTTTGTCCACAACTCAACTACCACCTTCAATTCTTGATGTAATTGATAGCCTCACTAAAGCAGGTTATGAAGCTTATATCGTCGGTGGTGGTGTTCGCGATATGATGCTTGGTCTTAATCCTAAGGATTTTGACGCAGTTACCAATGCTACACCAGCTCAAGTTAAAGAGGTTTTTGGTCGACGTTGCCGTATTATTGGTCGACGATTTGAGCTTGCACATGTTTATTCTGGTCGAGAATTAATTGAAGTTGCGACCTTCCGTGCACCGCCTAAAAAAGCAGTAACCAGTGCTTCTGGTATGATCTTACGAGATAATAACTGGGGAACGATTGAGCAGGACTTTGCTCGCCGTGATTTCTCAATTAACACTTTATATTATCAACCACGTAAAGCCATCGTTCTAGATTTTTGTCATGCAGTTGATGACATTAAAACACGTACATTACGATTTCTTGGGGAACCAGCACAGCGTTTCGAAGAAGATCCTGTAAGAATGCTACGTGCCTTGCGTTTTGCTGCAAAATTAAACTTTCAAATTGATTCTTCGATCTTAGATGTATTTAATCCTGAGATGACGCAATTGTTGCGTGATGTCTCTCCGCATCGTTTATATGATGAATCTCAAAAATTATTTACGATGGGACACCTGAACCGTGTTCTACCGATGTTGATTGAGTTTGGTGTTTGGAAGCAATTGTTTGCTGAAATTCCACCGAACATCACTGCTTTTATCGAGCATGCAGCTAGAAATACAGATCAGCGTATTCAAATTGGCAAAACTATTAATCCTGCATTTTTCTATGCGGTATTGTTATGGAAACCGTTTTTAGAGCGATGTGATTTTTATTTAAATAAAGGGATGGTTCCTGCAGAGGCTCGCGCACAAGCAGGTTTGGATGTTTTAAAACGTCAAGCGACTCGAACTATTATTCCTCGTTTTGCTGAAACTTTTATTCGTGAAGTTTGGGAAATGCAGACACGTTTGCTCAATCCAAAACCGCAACAAATAGAAGCCCTAGCAGGTCATGCACGTTTTCGCGCAGGATTTGATTTCTTATTGCTTCGTGAGAAGTCTGGTGACACAAGCACAGATGGTATGGGTGTTTGGTGGGAAAACTACCAAGAGATGTCAATTGATCAAAAAGAAGCGGTCATTCGTCAATATAATCGCCAACGTACAAAATCAAGACGTAAGCTTGCTGAAGTTGATGATGTAAAGACTACTGAAATTGAACCTTTGGTGAATGTACCTGAACCTAAAAATCGACGTGCTAAAAAAGAGCGTGTTAGAACAGATGATTCGGTCAATCGTTTTATTGAGAAAGCTTCAACTGATTCAAATTTAATTCATGCTGATCATCCGATTTTGAAACGTAAACGTGTAAAACGTGATTTAGCAGAAGTTGTTTTTGGACCGACGCAATGACGATTCGTACTTATATTGGTTTAGGTTCAAACTTAGGTGACTCAAAACACATTCTTGCAGAAGCAGTTTTGAAATTATCAAGTTTGGGTACTGTTCAAGTCTCTAAACTATATCAAAGTCCACCGATGGGACCGCAAGATCAGCCTCATTATCTGAATGCTGTGGTTCAGTTAGATACAGAATTGTCGCCACTAGATTTGCTTGATCAATTGCAACAGTTTGAGAAAGATGCTGGACGTATTCGTTTACGTCATTGGGGAGAGCGGACTCTTGATCTGGATTTACTGATTTATGGACAAGAGCAGATACACAATGAGCGTTTGACCGTGCCACATGTTGGTGTGTTGGAGCGTGATTTTGTCGTGATTCCATTATTAGATTTAGATGATCATTTACAAATAAATGGTCATTCTTTAAGAGATTTAGAACTTTTACAGCAAGCAAATTTGACTGTAATCGCAGATCAATCTTGGGCAAATGCTTAAGATTCGTCTGTTCTGGAAATGCCTGTAGAGGACACCATCATGATTAGTCTAAGTGACTTAAGAAAGTTTAAAGCCGAAGGACGCAAGTTTTCATGTCTAACTTGTTACGATGCAAGTATGGCTAAAGCAATGGAACTGGCTGAAATCGATACGATTTTAATCGGTGATTCTCTCGGAATGGCGATACAAGGACGGGACTCAACCCTTCCTGTAACAGTAGAAGATATGGCTTACCATACTGCTGCTGTTCGTCGCGGTAATTCGCATGCTTTGATCATGACTGATTTGCCATTTATGAGTTATGCGACACTTGAAGATGGTTTGAAAAGTGCAAAAGCTGTGATGCAAGTTGGCGCGCAGATGGTCAAGATCGAAGGTGGTGCATGGTTAAGTGAATTGGTTCAAGTGCTTACACGTAATGGTATTCCTGTTTGTGTACATTTGGGTTTAACACCTCAGTCTGTACATGTTTTTGGCGGTTATAAACTACAGGCGAGAACACGTGAAGCAGCTGATCAATTGATTGCAGACTGCCAAGCTGTAGTTGATGCTGGCGCAGCAGTTTTATTGCTTGAATGCGTACCTGCACAACTCGGTAAAGAAATTGCTGAATTATTTCCAAACACACCTGTGATTGGGATTGGTGCAGGTAATCAAACCGATGGTCAAGTGTTGGTTGTACAGGATATGCTTGGTTTAACATTTGGACGTGTTGCACGTTTCGTCCGTAATTTTATGAAAGAACAATCAGGTGAAACAGCAATCCTAGATGCTTTTAAAGCTTATCATGCTGCTGTACAAGATCAGTCTTTCCCAGCTAAAGAACATACTTTCCAAGTTGAGCTGTAATTCATGAAAACAGAAACAACAATTCAAGGCTTAACTGCGTCTCTTTCACCTGCGCGTGCTGCAAAAAAAATGATTGGTTTCGTACCAACCATGGGGAATTTGCATGAAGGTCATTTGACCTTAGTTCGTGAGGCAAAGAAGATTTGCGATGTCGTTGTCGTAAGTATTTTTGTTAATCCAACCCAGTTTGGTGTTGGAGAAGATTTTGATAGTTATCCGCGTACACTAGAACAAGACAGTCGTTTATTGGCTGATGTTGGTTGCGATATTATTTTTGCGCCTTCTGTTGAACAAATGTATGGTTCACAGCCACGTTTAACTAACATTAGTGTTGGTCAGATTACTGACGATTTATGTGGTAAATCACGTCCAGGACATTTTGATGGTGTTGCGGTTGTCGTGACTAAATTATTTAATATTGTTCAGCCAGATTATGCATTTTTCGGGCAAAAAGACTATCAGCAACTTGCTGTTATCCGTCAATTAGTTCAAGACTTGAATATTCCACTTGAAGTGATTGGGGTGCCAATTGTTCGCGCTCAAGATGGTTTGGCTTTAAGCTCTCGTAATGGTTATTTAACTGAAGAGCAACGTGCAACAGCACCGAAGATTTATCAGCTATTGAAACAAGCTGAGCAAGATCTCCATGAAGGTAAAGCCTTGTCAGCGGTTTTGGCTACAATCTCGGATCAGTTGACTCAAGCAGGTTTTGTTGTAGATTATGTCGAGGCTCGACAGCCAAATTTACAGCCAATTGAACAGTTTACTCAAAACTTAGTTCTGTTTGTTGCTGCAAAACTTGGCTCGACACGATTGATTGATAATTTACAAGTCGAATATAAAACATAAAACTATAAAAGGGCAAAATGCCATGAAGCGTATTCTTATCGTTACAGGTCAGTCAGGCTCAGGGAAATCTTCAGCATTACAAGTGCTTGAAGATCTCGGCTATTATTGTATAGATAACTTACCCTTGGCATTATTGCCTGAGATTGTGGCAAAACTAGATCATGAGAATAATTTGGAGCAACTTGCCTTAGGTGTTGATATCCGAAGCACTCGTGCAGATATGCAAGAGTTCGATCATGTCTTCGAGCAGTTAAAAAGACATGGTTCGGTTGATGTTATTTATCTGACGACTCAAGATCAAGATTTGATAGCGCGTTTCAGTGCATCACGACGACCACATCCTTTAGCGAGTCGTTTTAATAGTCTGTTGCAATGTATTCAAGAAGAAAAGCAACTGCTTATTCCGATACAATTTCGCTCTACAGTTCATATTGATACCACAGATAAAAGTGTTCATGATTTAAAACATATTTTATTGTCAAAATTAGGTCAGTCAGATAATTTGATTGTGATCTTGCAATCTTTTGGTTATAAGCACGGAATTCCTTTAGATGCTGATTATGTATTTGACGTAAGACATTTACCAAACCCGCATTGGGATTTAGAATTACGCCGTCTGTCTGGCTTAGATGAGCCAGTCCGTCAATTTTTAGAAAGTAATCAGCAAACCAATGAGATGTTTGCTGATATTTATGCTTTTCTTGAAAAGTGGTTGCCTGCCTTTGCTGAAGGGCATCGCCATTACATGACCATATCTGTGGGTTGTACTGGTGGGCAACATCGTTCCGTTTATATTGTGGATAGACTCAAAAAGGCTCTTGAGGCAAAATGGGCTGTCCAAATTTTACATAGAGAAATGAAGCACTGGTCATGATAGACATAACGATTGATGTAATTAATAAACTCGGCTTACATGCACGTGCTTCTGGTAAACTCATCGAAGTCACCACAAAGTTTCGCTCTTCTATTCAGATTGGGAAAGGCGATAAATTGGTTGATGCAAAGAATATTATGTCATTGTTGATGTTAGGTGCAGGTAAAGGCACGACTTTAAGATTAGTGATAGACGGTGCTGATGAAGATAAAGCACTGGAAGAAATTCAAACGCTGTTCGCAGCAAAATTTTATGAGGCAGAGTAATAGTGGCACGTGGTACCCAGCGTTATACCGATGAGGATTTTGAATCATTAGAGGGACGTGCGAGTAGAACCGAACAGAAAAAAGCTGTGCAACGTATGGCAGCTTTAGGTGAGCAATTGGCTCAATTAAATGTAAAACAGATTCAAAAACTTCCTGTTGATGAGCGTTTGATTGATGCGTTGCTTGAAGTGCAAAAGATTAGCTCTTTTGAAGCACGTCGTCGCCAGTTTCAGCGAATCGGTAAACTCTTGCGTAATGAAGATGAAAGTACCATTTTGTCTTATCTTACCCCTCAACAAGGCGCTAAAAAGCAAATGCAATTGATGCGTTGGGTTGATCGTATGATTGATCAAGGTGACCCAATCATCAATGAATTTAGTAAGGTTTTTAATGCTTCGGAAAGACATACTTTACGCCAACATGTTCTGCGTATTCATCGCGATATTAAGCAGCAAGTGAGTGAAGAAGAACTTGAGGCATCAAAGCGTAAATTTGTGAATTATGTCCAGCAAGTAGCACTATTATCGGATCAAGGTTAATTCAAAAAAAGAAGTTTCAAATGAAACTTCTTTTTTTATTTTAGAGTTAGTTTCCAAACTCACCTGTCGCGCGTTCTTTTGCCCATTCTCTTAAAATAAATTTTTGTAATTTCCCTGTTGAGGTTTTTGGAATCTCGGTAATCACCACATCTTTCGGAACTTTAAAGCGCGCCAGCTCCTTTTGGCAATGCAGAATAATATCTTCCGCTGAAGCTGAGATACCTTGCTTTAATTCAATAAAAGCACAGGGAACTTCTTGCCAGCGTGGATCAGGTTTTGCAACGACTGCAGCAGTTAAAACGGCTGGATGGCGATAAAGAACATCTTCGACTTCAAGTGATGAGATATTTTCGCCACCTGAAATAATAATATCTTTGGAGCGATCAGTAATTTTCGCATATCCATCAGGATGACATACGGCTAAATCACCTGTATGGAACCAACCGCCTTTAAATGCCTCTTCGGTGGCTTGTGGGTTTTTAAGATAACCTTTCATCACGATATTGCCACGGAACATAATCTCACCCATGGTTTCACCATCATTGGGTACAGGCTGCATGGTTTCAGGATCTAGTACACGCATACTGTCTTGTAATGGATACGGAACGCCTTGACGTGAATGTAATTGAGCTTGCTCTTGGATAGTTAAATCACTCCAACCTGCTTGTGCAGCACATAAAGCAGACGGGCCGTAAGTTTCAGTCAAACCATACACATGATTGACATTAATACCTATATTTCGCATCCCTTCAATAATGGCAACGGGAGGCGCTGCGCCAGCCACCATCACTTCGACATGATGATCAAATGATGTGCGTTGATCTACTGGGGCATTGATGAGCATAGACAGCACAATAGGGGCACCGCAGAAATAATCGACTTTGTGTTCAGAAATATATTTGAAGATCAGAGCAGAATCGACACGGCGTAAACAAATATTGGTACCGCCACTAGCAGCAATAGACCAAGCAAAACACCAACCATTGCAATGGAAGAGCGGTAATGTCCACAGATAAACAGCACGAGGTTTCATACCGCAGGCCAAGATATTACTTGCCGCATTGAGGTAAGCGCCACGATGATGATAAACCACGCCTTTCGGGTTACCTGTAGTTCCCGAAGTATAATTCAGACTAATGGCATCCCATTCATCTTGTGGGAGCAACCATTCAAATTCAGGATCACCTTGAGCTAACCAAGATTCATATTCGTACTGCCCAAGTGCGATTTGTTCAGCATCATATTCCTCATCAAATACATCAATCACAATAATATCTTGATTGATCAGTGTTAATGCTTCTTCTGCAAGGGTTTTAAATTCAGGGTCGACAAGCAGTACTTTTGATTCTGCATGCGTAAGCATGAAAGCAATAGTTTTTGCATCCAAGCGTGTATTCAGCGTATTGAGTACAGCACCTGCCATTGGTACTGCAAAATGAGCTTCAATCATTGCAGGGACATTTGGTAACAGTACCGAAACGGTATCGTTTTTTTGAATACCTAGATTTTTGAGTTGATGTGCAAACTGGCGACAGCGTTGATAGGTTTGCTGCCAAGTGATTTGACGAGCACCATGAATAATTGCTGCTTGATGAGGGTAAATATACGCAGCACGTTCTAAATAGCGTAAAGGAGATAATGCGACAAAATTTGCAGGGGTTCTTGGTAATTCATCATATGCACTCACCATGTGTCTGTACTCCATTTCTGTTATTTTCATATATCTATAACAACATAGTGTGTTGTTAAACGGAATTCATTTAGGCTTTAGTCTGAAGTGTTGCCTGAATGATTTTGGTTTTTCTGAATCAAAGGTTTCATCCTTATCTAAACCTGTGTAAAATCTTGAATACTTTTTTATCCGCCGTTTTTTATCTTTTGAGGATTCCTCCTCAATACATAATCTCGCGGTGATATGCTCCTTCGTATAGGGCATCACTCCTTAAGGATTTTATTATGCCAATCATTACTTTACCAAATGGTGATCAAAAGCAATTTGATCATCCGATTTCCGTGATGGAACTTGCTCAAAGCATTGGTCCAGGTCTTGCAAAAAATACAGTTGCTGGTCGTATCAATGATCGTTTGGTGGATGCTTGTGATTTAATCACAGAAGATGCGACAGTTCAGATTATTACCCCGAAAGATGAAGAAGGTCTAGAGATCATTCGTCACTCATGTGCGCACTTGGTAGGACATGCTGTTAAGCAATTGTTCCCTGAGGCGAAAATGGTTATCGGCCCAGTGATCGAAGAAGGTTTCTATTACGATATCTGGATGCCACGCCCATTTACTTTGGATGATATGGCGGCGATCGAAGAGCGTATGAAAAAGCTCATCGATCAAGACTATGATGTCATCAAAAAAATGACACCACGTGATGAAGTGATTGCAGAATTTACAGCACGCGGTGAAGAATACAAATTACGCTTGATTGCAGACATGCCAAATGAAACACAAATGGGCTTGTACTACCATCAGGATTATTTGGATATGTGCCGTGGTCCGCACGTACCAAACACTAAATTCTTAAAATCATTCAAACTCACTAAAATCTCTGGTGCATACTGGCGTGGTGATGCGAAGAATGAACAGTTACAACGTATATATGGTACGGCTTGGGCTGATAAAAAACAGTTAGCAGCTTATATCAAACGTATTGAAGAAGCTGAAAAACGGGACCATCGTAAAATTGGTAAAGCTTTGGACTTATTCCACATGCAAGAAGAAGCACCTGGTATGGTGTTCTGGCATGCGAATGGTTGGACAATCTACCAAGTGCTTGAGCAATACATGCGTAAAGTTCAGCAAGACAATGGTTACCAAGAAATTAAAACACCACAAATTGTTGATTTCACTTTGTGGGAGAAATCAGGACATGCAGCGAACTATGCTGAAAACATGTTTACGACTCATTCAGAAAGTCGTAACTATGCAGTTAAGCCGATGAACTGTCCTTGTCACGTACAAGTGTTCAATCAAGGCTTAAAATCATACCGTGATTTACCAGTCCGTTTGGCGGAGTTTGGTTCATGTCATCGTAACGAACCATCTGGTTCATTACACGGGATTATGCGTGTTCGTGGCTTTACCCAAGATGATGCACATATTTTCTGTACCAAAGAGCAAATTGGTAAAGAGGTTGCAGACTTTATTAAACTGACTTTAGATGTTTATAAAGACTTCGGCTTTGAAGAAGTTCAAATGAAACTTTCAACACGTCCTGAAAAGCGTGTAGGCGATGATGCACTTTGGGATTTAGCAGAAAAATCTCTTGCTGATGCTTTAGATGATGCTGGCTTGGCTTGGGACTTGCAACCAGGTGAAGGTGCATTCTATGGTCCGAAGATTGAATTTTCATTAAAAGATTGCTTAGGTCGTGTGTGGCAATGCGGTACAATCCAGTGTGACTTCAATTTACCTATTCGTTTAGATGCTTCATATGTGACGGAAGAAAACGAACGTGATCAACCAGTCATGCTGCATCGTGCAATACTTGGTAGTTTTGAGCGTTTTATTGGTATACTAATTGAACATTACGCTGGTTTCATGCCACCTTGGCTTGCCCCAGTTCAAGCTTGTGTTATGAACATTACTGATTCTCAAGCTGAGGCGAGTGAGCAAGTCGTTGCAAAACTCAAAGAAAATGGTCTTCGTGCTATTTCTGACTTGAGAAATGAAAAAATCGGATTTAAGATTCGTGAGCGTACCCTAGAGCGTATTCCTTATCTTCTGGTTCTTGGTGACCGAGAAGTTGAAGAGGGAACTGTCAATGTCCGTACTCGCTCAGGAAAAAATTTAGGTACTATGTCAGTGGATGCATTCATTGATCTAGTGAAATCTGCCGTAGCCGAACGTGGCCGGTACATTGTGGAGTAATAAAGATTAAACAGCCTGACCGTAACCAACAACAAGGTGCTAAAAGTAACCGTCCTGCGATTAACGACGAGATCCGTGCAAAAGAAGTACGCCTTGTTGCTGCAGATGGAGAACAAAAAGGTGTCGTTTCATTAACTGAAGCATTACGTGCTGCTGAAGAAGCAAATCTTGACCTTGTTGAGATTGTTGCTAATGCAGAACCGCCTGTTTGTAAAATCATGGACTACAACAAGCACTTGTTTGATTTGAAACAAAAGCAAAAAGATGCGAAGAAAAAACAGCATCAAGTGCAAGTGAAAGAAATCAAGTTACGTCCAGCAACGGATGTAGGTGATTATCAGGTAAAATTGCGCGCAATTTTACGTTTCCTTGAAGAAGGAAATAAAGTGAAAATTACCTTACGTTTCCGTGGTCGTGAGATGGCGCATCAGCAACTTGGTCTAGCTCAATTGCAAAAGATTGAAGCTGACGTTGCGGAGTTTGGTGTAGTAGAACAAGCTCCGAAGATGGAAGGTCGTCAGATGGGCATGTTACTTGGTCCGAAAAAGAAAAAGTAATCATCCAATCATCAAAAAAGCCCTGCTCGAATAGCAGGGCTTTTTTGATTTAAAGCATAATTACTGAGTACTTACAGTTTTTTCTGTAGAATCAGGCTGATCAAGTAAAAGTTTTTTCTTACCAATTGGGATTTCGCGTGGAAGTTTCTCTTCTGGTATGATTCGTTCCAAGTCAATGACCAATAAACCATTCTCATAATCAGCTTGTTGAACTTCAATATGTTCATCTAAGCGTAAAGACAATTTAAAGGCACGACGCGCGATTCCTTTATGCAGATATTCAGTTGTTTCTTTCTGAACAACCTCAGGTTTACCTGAAATGGTAAGAAGCTGATTTTCTAGACTCAGTCCTAATTCCTCTAGGCTAAAACCTGCGGTAGCCACCACAATGCGATAACGGTTTTCACCAGATTTCTCTATGTTATATGGAGGGTAATTGGGTGTATCACTTTGCATGGCGTAGTCAATAAAATCATTTAAACGGTCAAATCCAATGCTACGACGAAATAAAGGATGAAGATTTAGATTACTCATGATTAGAACCTCCTGAGGTCAGCAAAGTTTTAAAAATAAGAAGATAAAACTTAAACCTGCCATGTATAAACATCGACAGAATGTTAAAAATCGTCATTTCTAACACAATAATTAATATGTGTTTGAGTTTAAAAAATTCAAGTTAAAGATCTATTTTTTTAAATAAATTTTATATATATTTGATAATTATAAAAATTATTTTTAATTTACAGAACTTGTTGTTTCTTTTTAAATCTATTAAGGTGTGTAAAGAGCCACCATCTACGGTGTATGGAGAATAATTTTAAAATGATTGATCTTTATTATTGGGGAACACCCAATGGACATAAAATAACCATTGCACTTGAGGAAATGGGCTTGGATTATCAAATTTTCCCAATTAATATTTTGGAAAATGATCAATTTCAACCTGATTTTTTACGTATTTCGCCAAATAATAAAATTCCAGCGATTGTTGATCAAAATGGACCAAATGGTGAACCGATTTCTGTATTTGAATCAGGTGCAATCCTACAATATTTAGGTCGGAAGACTGGATTATTCTATCCTACGGATGAACAAGAACGTGTTGAAGTTGAGCAATGGTTGATGTGGCAAATGGGTGGTTTTGGTCCGATGCTGGGTCAGAATCATCATTTTAGTAAATTTGCACCTGAACGTATTCCTTATGCGATAGAGCGCTATGTGAATGAAACTAAACGTCTGTATGGTGTGCTCAATAAACAATTAATTGGTCAAAAGTTTGTAGCTGGTGAATACTCTATTGCGGATATGGCTATCCTGCCGTGGGCGTTGCGTTACGATTGGCAAGGCATACAGCTTGAGGATTATCCATATGTTCAAGACTATATTGAACGTTTGACCGCACGTCCTGCTATTCAAAAAGCATTATCAATCAAAGTTTAACTTTATTATTACTACCGTGTTTAATGATTATATTAAGCATTGGGCTCTTCTCATGGGATTACTGATCGTAGTAGCAGTGAGTTGCAGTCTGATGCAATATTTTTTAGCGATAGATAATTTTGAATAGATGGTCTTAGTTTTAATCTTAAGTACAGGCTTTGTTTTTGCTTCACTATTTGCATTTTTACAAGTCAAAGCAAAGCATTCTGTTTTTCATACAGGAATTTGTGGAGGCATTTTCGCTTTATACCTTATCTTACTTTTTTATATTGATCTCACACTGTTGATTGATTGGAATGCTGTTTCAGAGGGTGAGATACAATTAACAATATTACAGAAAATGATTAAATCTGATGCCGCATTTTGGATTGCTTTTATTGTTCCATTTTTATATTCAAGCCTAAGTTATATTGTCCGATCTAAATCGGAGTCCAAAGTTTCGTGATCTCTTATCTTTTGTTATTTATTTCTGCTTTTGGTGCAGCGACATTATTGCCTCTACAGTCAGAGGCAGTCTTAATGACTTTACTGGTGCAGGGGCTTTCTAATCCATTTTATTTGATCTTAGTTGCGACTGTAGGCAATGTATTAGGTTCATGTGTGAACTGGTGGTTAGGGCTGAAAATTGAACATTTTAAAGATAAAAAATGGTTTCCTGTTTCTGAACAGCGTTTAGTACAAGCACAACAGATTTATCATAAATATGGTTTCTATTCTTTATTATTAAGCTGGACACCTGTCGTTGGAGATCCGATCACTTTAATTGCAGGATTGATGAAAGAAAATTTTTGGCGCTTTTTGCTGATCGTTACGATTGCCAAAGGTGGGCGTTATTTAACTTTATATGCTTTATATCTAGGCATTTTCTGAGGGTAGGGAAAGCTTGCTCGCTTTCCCTAAGTGTTCTAATGATCCGAACCTTTGGTGATATCGACTTTAAATAAATCAGTAGTTTTAAACCAACAATAAGTCACCACAGCAAGTGTCATACATCCGCCAAAAATGGTTGCAGTTATGGTTCCCATATACTTAGCGGCTAAACCAGATTCAAAAGCGCCGAGTTCATTGCTTGAAGAAACGAACATGCCATTAACCGCAGCAACACGACCTCGCATATTCTCAGGAGGGAAAATTTGTAAGACGGTTTGACGAACAACAACAGAAACACTATCACATGCACCAGTCATGGCTAAGGCAAATAGTGATAGCCATATATTGTTTGAAAAGGCAAACAGAATGGTAAAAATACCAAAACCAGCAACAGCGAATAACATATTTCGCCAAGCATGATGCGTTGGTGGAAATTTGGTTAAAACAATCATTGTTAACAACGCACCAATTGATGGAGCAGCACGTAAATATCCCAATCCTTCTGGACCGACCTTTAAAATATCCTCAGCAAATATAGGCAGAAGTGCAATTACCCCTCCAAATAATACTGAAATAAGATCTAATGATATGGCCCATAAGACAATTTTGGTTTTCCAAATAAAGCGAAAACCGTCTGTCAGACTTTGAAGAACGTTCTCAGTTTCCATTTTTGGAAAAGTTCTTTTTTGAAGTTGGGTAATCAGAATAAAACAAGTTGCTAACAATCCTGTGACTGTGAACAAGCTGGTCTCTCGCCCAAGAAATGCCAGCATAAATCCACCCAACATTGGACCGATAATCACGCCACTTTGCCAACCAATCGTCGTCCATGTTGCACCATTCGCATAAAGTTCACGTGGAATAAGAAATGGTTTGAGAGAGGTTGCTGAGGGGTTGTAGAAACCTCGGGTTGTTCCTAATGCAAAAATGACTGCATAAATTCCCCATGACAAAGTTGAGACACTAATCTTTTCTAAACCATATAAATGGAAGAGTGCCCAGAGCACGAGTGGCAATGGTGCTGCAAAAAATAAACAGACCTTCATAATGGTTTGCTTATTGAGTTTATCTGCAAAATAACCACCCCATAAGGAAAGCGCAATAAATGGAATGGCTTCAGCTAAACCGATAAAACCTAATGTGAGTGGATCACGTGTGATTTGATACAGTGAATAAGCAACGATAATTTCTTGAATCAGAATTGCCAGTGTTAAGCAGAATTGATTCAAGGTAACGATAGAGAAATCTCGATAGCGCAATGCAGCAAAAGCATCTTGTTGTGTATTCATTTCGAGTGTTTATGATTGAATTGAAGCTATTATAAGTAAGTAATTAATGTAAATTTCTCGTATTTTGAGAATTAATAATGGAAAATTTCGTTTGAGTAAAAGTCTTACTCTTACTCAAAAAATGAGCATTTTACTTTTGTTTTATTCGCAGATGTTATATCATGCTGCATTCCTTACCTGCAGGTCGATTTGCAATAGTGCAAACGCGCCGAACAGGTGCCTAAAAGAGGTTACTATGGCTAAGTTAAAAACTCGCCGTGGTGCAGCTAAACGCTTCAAAGCGACTGCAAACGGTTTCAAGCGCAAACAAGCATTCAAGCGCCACATTTTGACCAAAAAATCTGCTAAGCGTATCCGTCAATTGCGCGGTTGTGTAATGGTTCACGTAAGTGACGTTGCATCAGTTCGTGCTATGTGCCCATACATCTAAGGAGATTATAAATGGCTCGTGTAAAACGTGGTGTAGTGGCTCATCGTCGTCACAAAAAAATTCTTGCTCGCGCTAAAGGTTACTATGGTGCTCGTTCACGCGTTTACCGCGTAGCGTTCCAAGCGGTAATCAAAGCTGGTCAATACGCTTACCGTGACCGCCGTCAAAAGAAACGTCAATTCCGTGCTTTATGGATTGCGCGTATCAATGCTGGTGCTCGTCAAAACGGTTTGTCTTACAGCCGTATGATCGATGGCTTGAAAAAAGCTCAAGTGATCATCGACCGTCGCGTATTAGCTGACATCGCTATGCATGATGCAGTAGCATTTGCTGCTTTAGCTGAAAAAGCTAAAGGCGCATTAGCTGCATAAGCTTAGAGATTCAAAAGAAGGCCGCTTTTTAGCGGTCTTTTTTTATGGTTTTAGGATTTAGTAATAGAGAATAATTAGAGATCAATAAAATCTCCTAAAAGAATAGGAGCATCCATAATTTATTTTTTTTATAACTGTAAATTATTGCTTTTAGTAGTCTAAGTTTTCACAATTTAAGTATGTGATTTAAATTGTGAAAACTCTATTTTTTATGGCTAAATATTTTTTTAATTTAGAAAAATGATCTTAATAATTAGTTCGCTTTTGCACAGTTTTTGCTTCTTTAACATTCATATACAAGTTGGGTGATCAACACTTAGCTGAACAAATTTTTGTGGAGTTTGAATTGCAAAGCAATCGAAAAGGTCAAATACGTACAGCTAACTTTGGAGATGTAGCTAAAATCGCTGAGATTCACGTACAGTGTTGGAAAGAAACTTACGCAAATATCCTTAATCAAGAAATATTAGATCAATTAGATGCACAGGAAAAATTGATATTATGGCAAGCAATCACAAGAAGTTTAGATCATCAATTGTTAGTGTATATTGAAGATCAAAAAATAAAGGGTTTTTTAGATGGATATTTAAATCCTGAAAATAATGTAGCTGAAATTCGCGCTTTTTATCTTTTGCAGGAAATCCAAAAACAAGGTATTGGGCGTGAAATGTTTCAATGCTTTTACGACTATGTTGTTCAGAAAAGATATCAGTTTATTCGTTTAGAGGTTTTTAATAAGAATCCCAGTCGTTTCTTTTATGAAAAGATTGGAGCTGAATTGATTGGAGAAGCCGAACTTCCAGAGTTCGGCGAAGGAATAACGGAGCTAATTTATCAATGGGAAATTTAATCTAATTAAAAGTTGTACGCTTTTATTAAAGCCCAAAATAATAAGCAACCAAACAGATAATTACCGTAAGAATAATTAATTTAATGACGCTAGAAGTTCCAACCTTGTGTGGATGAGCTTCATTGAACTGTTGTGGGGTTTCCATGGTTCGGTCGATGATCTCTGGTTCATCCATGGTAAGTTGAGCTGTCTGATAATGATTTGCTGTTTTGACGATTAATTTAGCGAATAAATCCTCAGCCTTCTGTGAAAAATTACGAAGATTGATTTGTTCTTCAGGGCTAATGAGTTCACCAGAATCTGTATAAGGGTGCTTTTTTTGTTCTTCTAAGTGGTCGATAAGTGCTTGTGTTCGATGTAATAATTGATGAGCACAATCAGCTGGATAATCTGTTGGGATCAACGCCAAAAGTGTTTCATCAGGCTGATTATGATCTATTTCGTAGCCATAAAATGGGAAATCTTGTTGTTCAGGTTCTAAAAAGTATTCCGCATATTTGCTATTAAATAATTCGCGCTCTAAAAATTTTGAGACATCGTTCCAATTGATTTTCTGTAAATCAGTATCGATTTTTTTAGCGTATTTATCATTTAATTCATAGCGCCAAAATGTCTCTTCTCTTATTGTGTTTTTTTGAGAAAAAGGTGTTTCAAATTCCTGATCAGTGTTAAACCATTCAGCGAGTTCATGTCCGCAAATCCAAGCGGTTTTTTTATTGGTTTGATGACTTACAATAAAATGTGCAAATGGTAGAAGCTCGACATTAGGATTAGGATTTTGTTCGTCGTTGAGAATACTAGAAAGATGTAAGCTTAGTTTTTTGACGCCTTGTTTTTTCAAACCCTCAAGCCAAATTTGGAAATGTTGTGCCAGCAAATGTTGTGATAGTAGATCTCTGAAGATTAAGCAGTTTTTACTGAAAATAGGATGTTCGATCCAGCGATTAAAGTTCAGATTTCCTGCAAGAAATTCATTGCCATAGCTAACAAGTGTAAGTTGTTGTTTACAGATTTGATCAAGCGCCATCGTTATTGTTTCTCATTGACGATATTCGTATCTTATACATTTTATTCAGATATTGATTATTTTTTTGCGAAAATTTATTGCACCACGGGCATTTGTTGTCCATTTGGGCATAAAGTTTAACGCTAAAAAGTACTCTATTTAAACAGTCCTTTATCTTCATAAACTAGGTAAAAAGCTGATAAACTATAGCGTTTTATTATATTTCTATAATTTGTTGCTTTGAGAGTTACTATGTCACTGGAAGCCCTGACCACTGAAGCGCTTGCTGCCATTGCAGCGGCTCAAGACCTTGCCGCACTCGACCAAGTTCGTGTGCAATTTACAGGGAAAAAAAGCCAGCTTGCAGAGCAGTCTAAAGCATTAGGAAAAATGGATCCTGAAGAGCGCAAAGTACAAGGTGCTGCGATTCATGCTGTTCGTGAGGCTATCAATGCTGCTTTGACTGAACGTCAGCAGACACTACAACAAGCTGAGTTGGCAAAAAAATTAGCAAGTGAAACCATTGATATTACTTTACCAGGCCGCGGTCAGCGCATGGGAAGTATTCATCCTGTGACTCAAGTACAAGAGCGTATTTGCCAATTCTTTACTAAAGCAGGTTTCCAAGTAGCACATGGTCCAGAAGTTGAAGATGATTATCACAACTTTGAAGCCTTAAATATTCCGGGACATCACCCAGCACGTGCCATGCATGACACTTTCTACTTTGATGCAACCCATTTGCTTCGTACCCATACTTCGGGCGTGCAAATTCGAACCATGGAAACCAGTCAGCCGCCAATTCGTATCGTGTGTCCTGGCCGTGTTTATCGTTGTGACTCAGATCAAACCCATTCGCCAATGTTCCATCAGATCGAAGGTTTGTACGTTGCTGAAAATACCAGCTTTGCTGAGTTAAAAGGTTTATTGATTAACCTACTCAATGAGTTCTTTGAAAAAGATTTAAAAGTACGTTTCCGTCCATCTTACTTTCCATTTACAGAGCCAAGTGCAGAAGTGGATATTATGGATGAACGTGGTCGTTGGTTAGAAGTTTTAGGCTGTGGCATGGTGCATCCAAATGTATTGCGTGCCGCAGGAATTGATCCTGATAAATACAAAGGCTTTGCCTTTGGTCTAGGGGTAGAACGTTTTGCAATGTTGCGTTATGGCATCAATGATTTGCGTATGTTCTACCAAAATGACGTGCGTTTCTTACGCCAATTTGCCTAAACAGTTTTTCAGGATTAAAGAAGGTTTATACAAATGAAAATTAGTGAAAATTGGTTACGCAGCTGGGTAAATCCAGCGATTGATAGCGATACATTGTCCGATCAATTGACCATGTTGGGTTTAGAAGTTGATGAGTTAGCACCTGTTGCAAAACCGTTTACTGGTGTGGTTGTTGGTGAAGTCCTTACGGTTGAACAACATCCAGATGCGGATCGTTTACGTGTGACCACGATTAATATTGGTTCGGGTGAGGCCTTACAGATTGTCTGTGGTGCGCCAAATGTTCGTGTGGGCATGAAAGCTCCTGTTGCAATGATCGGTGCAGTATTGCCAGGTGATTTCAAAATTAAAAAAGGCAAGCTGCGTGGTGTTGAATCACAAGGTATGCTCTGCGGTGCTTCTGAAATTGATTTAGAAGACAAAATTGATGGTTTGTTAGAGTTGCCTGCTGATGCACCAGTGGGGATGAATATTCGTGAATATTTAAAACTTGATGACAATGTCATTGATATCAGTATCACGCCAAACCGTGGTGACTGCTTTAGTATCCGCGGGATTGCCCGTGAAATCGCAGTGATCAATCAGTTAAAGATGAATGAGCCTGAGATCCAGTCTGTACCTGCAACAATCACAGATGAGAAAGCAGTAACGATTAGCACGGAAGGTACACCACGTTATTTGGGTCGTATTATCAAAAATGTCAATGTCAAAGCGCCAACCCCTGAATGGATGGAACAGGCATTGGCACGCTCAGGCATTCGTACGCATAGTATTTTGGTGGATATTACTAACTATGTATTACTTGAGCTTGGTCAACCGATGCATGCCTTTGATTTGGCAAAAATCGAAGGTTCGATTCAAGTGCGCCAAGCGCAGCCACAAGAAAAACTGACTTTGCTCAATGATCAAGAAGTTGAACTGCAAGATGACATCATGGTTATTGCAGATGATCAGAAAGTATTGGCAATTGCAGGCATTATGGGCGGGCTGGATTCATCGGTAACTGATGAGACTCAAGACATTTTCCTTGAAAGTGCATTTTTTGCACCTTTAGCTATTGCAGGTCGTGCTCGTCGTTTTGGTTTGCATACTGACTCATCACAGCGCTACGAACGTGGCGTTGACTTTGAATTGCCGATGATTGCCATGCACCGTGCTTCTGAGCTGATTCAAGCCTTTGCTGGTGGTGAATTTGGTCCAATTACGGTTGCCGAGCAAGAGGCTTTATTGCCGAAACGTGAAGCGATTGTATTGCTACAAGCACAGGTTGATCAGTTGTTAGGCTATCAAGTTGCTGGTGATTTTATTGCAGATGCATTAACACGGTTGGGCTGTGTGGTGGAAAGCAAAGCTGAAGGTGAGTGGAGCGTAGTTCCACCATCACATCGCTATGATATGGCAATTTATCAAGACTTGATTGAAGAAGTTGCACGTATTCACGGCTATGACAACATTCAGATCAGCTTGCCAAAAATTGATGTGAAACTAGAGAAATATCAAGACCGTTTTGAAATTGCTCAACTGCGCCAGACCATTGCAACTTTGGGGTATCAAGAGGCGATTAGCTTTAGCTTTGCCGATGCAAAACTTGAAAAGCAATTGAATCCAAATGTGCAGCCATTAATGCTTGCCAACCCAATTTCAAGTGACTTGGCTGCAATGCGTAGTACCTTGTTATCCAGCCTGATTCCTTGTGTCCAGTACAATTTAAACCGTCAGCAGCAGCGTGTCCGTTTCTTTGAACTGGGCTTGCGTTTTGATTATCAAAATGCACAAAGTATTCATGACCTGAAACAGATTCCGACTCTGGCCATGATTGCGGTTGGTTCACGTGTACCAGAATCTTGGCATGCAAAGCCACAGGCAATGGATTTCTTTGATTTCAAGGGTGAGGTGGAAGAAATTCTGGCTGCGGGGCGTGTAAAGGCTGAATTTGTCCGTACTGAGCGTGCATGGCTGCATCCAGGTCAATCTGCGGAAATTGTGGTAAATGGACAGTCGATTGGTTACTTGGGGCGTTTACATCCCTCACTGGAAAATGAGCTGGATTTGAGCACAACATGGGTGGCAGAACTGGATCAGCAGGCTGTTTTGCAATCTTATGTATCTAATTTTACAGAATTATCACGTTTTCCATCGGTTAGACGTGATATTGCGCTTTTAATCTCTGATAATATTGAGGTTAGAGATATTCAGCGCTTAATTGAGCAGACTGGTGGTGAGTTACTCGACTCAACATGGTTATTCGATGTGTATACGGGGCAAGGGGTTGAACAAGGCAAGCGCTCTTTAGCTTTTGCAGTGTTGTGGCAACATCCAGCACGTACGCTTGAAGATGCTGAAATTAAATCTGGTATGGATAACATTATTCAAGTGTTGGAAGACACTTACCAAGCGACATTGAGGGCCTCATGACAGCATTAACAAAAGCAGAGATGGCGGACCATTTAAGTGAGCTTACTAGCTTAAATCGCCGAGAAGCAAAGCAAATGGTTGAGCTATTTTTTGATGAAATAAGCCAAGCCTTAATTGCGGGTGAACAAGTCAAACTTTCTGGATTCGGTAATTTCGAATTGCGTGATAAACGTGAACGCCCAGGGCGAAATCCTAAGACTGGCGAAGAAATTCCAATTTCTGCTCGTCGTGTAGTGACGTTTAGAGCAGGGCAGAAATTTAGACAACGTGTTGGAAATGAGCAGATCGATTGATCTGCTTTTTTTATATCCACTTTTTTTTATTTAAAATTAAACATAAAAGTATCAGGCATAAAAAAAGAGAACCGTAAGGTTCTCTTTTTTATAATCTAAAATTAGATTATTGAGCAGCAGAAGCAGCAACGTCAGAAGCAGCAACGTCAGAAGCAGCAACGTCAGAAGCAGCAACAACAGCGTCAGAAGCAGCAACAGTAGCTTCAGAAGCAGCAGCGTTTGCATCAGTAGCAGCTTCTTCTTTCTTAGAGCAACCAACGAAAGCTAAAGTAGTAGCGATAGCAGCAACAACAGCAAATTTTTTGAATAACATGGCATCACTCTCATAAAATTGTGAGATTAAAAAAAACCTTAGTTAGTCTGTTTGTGCTTTTAATATTCCTAAACGCTTTTAGGTAACAACGCAGGGAGCAGCCTAACTGGTCTGTGGCTATCCTATCAAAGCAAACCATGAATTACTACTGTTCTGTCCAACAAAACGACAAAATTTGACAAAAATTGGCTAATTTTTGATAGAAAATAACTATTGATAATTGGTTTTTGATAGGAGTTTTATTACTACAATAGGGTTTTATTTGTTAATTTTTTTAAAATCAAATACTTGAATTTTTATCAAGAAATACATTTTAAATGTAAAAAATATGTAATCTTGTCAACCAATTAAAAAAAGCCACCATTAAGGTGGCTTTTTTATGTTGCCGTTATGTTGATGCTTTGCGTTTCATTTGATCAAAGAAATCATCATTCGTCTTGGTTTCTTTCATTCGATCTAATAAAAATTCCATTGCGGCAAGCTCATCCATCGGATGTAATAATTTGCGTAGAATCCAGACTTTACGTAAGTTTTCTTCACCCATTAAGCGCTCTTCGCGACGAGTACCTGATTTCTTGATGTTCATTGCAGGGAATACACGTTTCTCTGCAATACGGCGATCAAGCGTAATCTCTTGGTTACCTGTACCTTTGAATTCTTCGTAAATGACATCATCCATCTTACTACCTGTTTCGATTAATGCGGTCGAAATGATTGTAAGTGAGCCACCTTCTTCAATATTACGTGCAGCACCAAAGAAGCGTTTTGGGCGTTCTAATGCATGAGCATCTACACCACCTGTAAGTACCTTGCCAGATGAAGGAATGACAGTATTATAAGCACGTGCAAGACGAGTAATTGAGTCAAGCAGAATCACAACATCCTTTTTATGCTCAACTAGACGTTTTGCTTTCTCAATCACCATTTCCGCAACTTGTACGTGACGAGCTGGTGCTTCATCGAAGGTCGAGGCAACCACTTCACCACGTACTGTACGTTCCATTTCCGTTACTTCTTCGGGACGTTCGTCAATAAGAAGAACAATCAGAAATACTTCTGGATTATTACGGACGATTGATTGAGCA
The DNA here is from genome assembly GCF_000368765.1 of Acinetobacter junii CIP 64.5. Lineage (GTDB taxonomy): Bacteria > Pseudomonadota > Gammaproteobacteria > Pseudomonadales > Moraxellaceae > Acinetobacter > Acinetobacter junii. The sequence goes on along the minus strand of NZ_KB849654.1, from coordinate 713,566 downwards.
ATGTTTTGCAATAACATTGTTTTACCTGCTTTAGGCGGTGCAACAATGATTGAACGTTGGCCCTTACCAATTGGTGCTACTAAATCTACTACACGTGCAGTGAGATCTTCAGTTGTACCATTGCCTAGCTCCATAACGAGTTGTTCAGTTGGGAACAATGGAGTGAGGTTTTCGAATAAAATCTTATTACGCGAGTTTTCTGGTGTGTCGTAGTTAATTTGATTTACTTTTAGTAAAGCAAAATAACGTTCACCTTCTTTAGGTGGGCGAATTGTACCTGTAATGGTATCGCCAGTGCGAAGGTTGAAACGACGTATTTGTGATGGGCTCACATAAATATCATCTGGTCCAGCTAAATATGAACCAGCGGCTGAGCGAAGGAAACCAAAGCCATCAGAAAGGATTTCAAGAACACCATCACCAAAGATTTCTTCGCCATTCATGGCATGGCGCTTTAAAATGGCAAAAATAATATCTTGTTTACGGTTACGTGCCATGCCTTCAAGGCCCATAAACTCCGCAATTTTAATGAGTTCGCCAATGGGTTTTTTCTTGAGTTCAGTTAAGTTCATAAGTGGTCAGACAGAATGGAATAAGTGGAGGATAATGTTAGGGAAAGAATAAAAAATCGACCGCATACATACGTGCTGATGTAATTGTATTTACACAACCACAATTCAGTAGTCTGGTTCATTGTTTCAGAGAGAAATGTGAAAACAATTGTTATTGCCGAGCGGCGATCTTATGTTTGTGTCTTGTAAGAAGCGCGATGAAGTAGATTCCATTCAAAGCTTCTTGATCCAGTAATATAGGTTAAATCAAGGAAAATGTCAATTTATACGAGGAAATACGCTATTAGACTAATAACGTATTTGAAGTCGGGTTCAATCTAAATAAAGTTAGACGTTTTGATCGATAAATGCAGCAAGTTTTGAGCGAGGAGCTGCGCCAACTTGTTGAGCAACAACTTCACCATTTTTGAACATTAATAGAGCTGGAATATTACGGATATTGTATTTCACAGCTGTTTCTTCACATGCAGTTACGTCGACTTTAACGATTTTTACTTTACCTGCATATTCGTTAGAAAGGTCTTCTAGGACAGGTGCAATTGCTTTACAAGGTGCACACCAACCAGCCCAAAAGTCTACAAGTACAGGAGTTTCAGCATCTAAAACATCTGCTTGGAAGTTTTCATCAGTTGTATTAACAATAGTCGCAGACATAAGGTTGCTCCAAAATTTAGAAATAAAGTGCGAATTCAATCATCTTCACGATGAATATTACATTGCTACTTTATTCAATGTAAGGGTTTGTTGCCATTATTCAAGTATCAAAATGAAAAGTCCAATGGATGCTCACGATGTTCACTATCGACTTATACAATCATTTATGTGTTAAAAAGAGAAAATCTGCTGCTTTTATTGCTTAAAATGACTTTAAAATTCTAAGCATGTGAATTACTCTAATGCGTGAATTGAGCATGGGTTTATATGAAGAATGTCTGATTTTCTGATTGATGAAGAATTACTTGCTGCGATTGATATGGGATCGAATAGTTTCCATTTGGCAATTGCTCGTGTAGATCACGGAGAGGTTAAGAAAGTTGCTTCAATGTCAGAAAAGGTTCAGTTGGCCGCTGGACTCGATGAAAATAAAAATTTAACTGAAGCTGCGCAACAGCGTGGTTTGGCTTGTCTAGCTCGATTCGTTGGGCGTTTAAGTTCTGTTCAACCTAATCGTTTAAGAATTGTGGCAACCAATGCGTTACGACAAGCTAAAAATGGTCACGAGTTTATTCAAAAAGCTGCTGAAATTTTACCAAAGCCAATTGAGATTATTGCTGGTCGTGAAGAGGCTCGTCTAATTTATTTAGGTGTTTCTCATACCATGGCAAATGGTGGCAGACGTTTAGTCGTTGACATCGGTGGGGGGTCAACAGAATTTATTATTGGTGAAGAGTTTGAGCCTTTGCATACTGAATCCTTGCAAATGGGTTGCGTTGCCTTTAGTAAGGCATATTTTGCAGATGGTGAGATTTCAACAAAAGCCTTTGATAAAGCGGTAGTTGCTGCTCGTAAAGAGCTCTCTGCAATCGCAAATACTTATAAATCAGAAGGCTGGGATACAGTAGTCGGTTCTAGCGGGACGATTAAAGCTTGTCGCCAGATTTCTGTGAATTTAGGTTTAAGTGATGAGCAAGAAAATCTGACCCGTGAAGGCTTATATAAGTTAAAAGATCGTTTGTTAAAATTCAAACATGTCTCTGAAATTGATTTTGAAGGACTACGCGAAGATCGTCGAGCAGTTTTGCCAGCTGGTCTAGCAATTTTGTACGCTATTTTTGAAGTGATGAATATTGATAAATTGGCATATTCTGACGGTGCATTACGTGAAGGTGTGATGTATGACCTGTTAGGTCGATTTAAACATGAAGATATTCGTGACCGTAGTGTGCAAGCATTAATGGGACGTTACAACGCTGATCCTAAACAAGCCGAACGTGTAGTGAATACCGCGCAACAATTGTTTGATGGCGTTGCAGTTGCTTTAAATTTAACGACTGAAGACAGTGACTTACTACGTCGTGCAGCTTATTTACATGAAATTGGATTAGCGATTAGTCATGGTGGTTATCATCGTCATGGTGCATATTTATTGCAGCATTCTGATATCCCCGGTTTCTCTCAAATCGATCAAAATCACCTCTCTCATCTTGTATCGCACCATCGTCGTAAATTACGTGCAGATGCAAAAAATGATGTAATGAAGGTGGGTGGCAGCCATTTACTTTATTTGTGTTTGCTATTACGCCTCGCTGTTTTGCTGAACCATAGTCGTAGTGATCAGATGCTTCCTGCCATTGAACTGAGTGTTGTAAATGGTCAACAATGGCAACTCAGCGTTTCTGGCGATGCTAAACAATGGCCTTTATTGGTTGCTGATTTGCATGATGAGCAAGTGCAGTTTAAGAATTGGGACATTGAGTTAAATATTCAGTCAGACAATTTTGTTGATTAACAATACATCCTTGTTAGGGATTATCTACGACTTATGAAAAATAAAGCGACTCAGTCCAAGGCTTGGGCTACGGTTCAAATTGCGCGACATCCTGAACGCCCGCAATTTCTAGATTATGTTAGTGAAATCTTTACTGAATTTGATGCACTTCACGGTGACCGTTTGTATGGTGATGATGGTGCCATGATCGGTGGTCTTGCTCGTTTTGACGGACAACCCGTAATGGTAGTTGGTCAACATCGTGGACGTAGTACGCGTGAAAAGTTACAACATAACTTTGGTATGTGTAACCCAGAAGGCTATCGTAAATCACAACGTTTGCTAGATATGGCTGAGCGTTTTAATTTACCTGTATTTACTTTTGTCGATACCATGGGTGCTTATCCAGGTGTAGGTGCAGAAGAGCGTGGACAAGCAGAAGCGATTGCAACCAGTTTGGCTCAGCTTTCTAGTTTGAAAGTGCCAGTGATTGCGACTGTACTTGGTGAAGGTGGTTCAGGTGGTGCGCTAGGTATAGGTGTGGCAGATCGAGTAATTATGCTTTCACACAGTATTTATTCTGTGATTTCACCAGAAGGTTGTGCTTCTATTTTATGGAAAACTGCTGATAAAGCAGCGCAAGCGAGTGAAGCCTTAGCTCTGACTGCTGACAAATTGAAAGCGCTTGGAATTGTGGAGTATGTTGTGGATGAAGGTGAGGGGGCACATTTGCAACCTGAGAAAGTCATGCATGATTTGAAAGATGTACTCAAACAAGCCTTAGAAGAATTGCAACCGATGGATGCTCAAGCACGATGCGAAGCACGTTATCAACGTTTAATGAAGTTTGGCAGCAGCAATTTAGGCATCGCGTCTTAGCACAAACACAGCATTTTTCTAAAGATACTCAATTCTTAATTGGGTGCAGCGGCGGCATGGATTCCATGCTGTTGTTGTATCTAATGTCCGAAATTTTCCCAAGCCAAACCCGTTCAATTTATATTGATCATCAGTTGCAATCGAGCAGTACGGAGTGGGGATGTTTAGTTCAGAAACAATCTGAACAATTAAACATTCCTTGTGTGATCCAAAAAGTACATGTCGATGCAGGAAATCTTGAGCAGCAAGCACGTCATGCACGTTATCAAGCCTATATACAGCATTTAAAAAATCATGAAATCTTGGTGTTAGCTCATCACCAACAAGACCAAGCTGAAACTCTACTATTGCGTTTATTTTCAGGTGCAGGTGTTAATGGTTTATCCGCCATGCAAGCATATGATGTGCGAAAAGATTTGACGATATGGCGACCTTTTTTAGAGCTCAGCCGACAGCAAATTGAGGAGTGGACTAAACAAATTGGTTTTGAATATGTTGTCGATCCAACAAATCATGATACTCATTATGATCGGGCATGGTGTCGTGAAGAGTTATGGCCTGTATTAGAAAGGCGCTTCCCAAAAATGCAATCAGCTGTGTCACGAACGAGTTATCTGATGCAAGATGCCGCAGAAATTTTAGATGATGTACTGCAAAGTGATTGGAAATTATGTGCAACTGAGAATGAGCTGGATTTAACTCGCCTGTTGGAATTATCGGATGCACGCAAACGTCAATTGTTGTCCGCTTGGATAAAAGGCAAAGATCAATACCGCCCAAGTTATGAAATGGTCAAACGCCTTCAAGATGAAGTGATTTTTGCTAAGCCTGACGCACAAGCAACTTTACATATTAATTCTTATTATTATGTCCGCTACCAGAAAAAATTGTATCGTCTAACTCATGCAGAGCTGTACGCAGAAAAGCTTTTTCCAATTCAACCTATTATGAATCAATCTTACAACTTGGAACAAATGATTCAAACTGCTTCAGGTAAGTTCAAAATATTGACGCAAGATATAGGTCTTTCCAAACAATTATTAAATAAAGATTTAAAATTGATTAAACGTCAAGGTGGTGAAAAAATTCATCTTTACGGGCGAATCGGGCATTGGCCACTGAAAAAAGCGATTCAAGATGCACAGATTTTGCCTTGGTTCCGTCATACAATTCAAATATTAGTCGTGGAAAATGTTATGCTTGGGGTTTTTAGCCCTAAAGGGTTTTGGTTGGCTCAATCTGACTATATCGAGCAGGGAGGGTGGCAACCAAGTTTAGTTTCAGATTGTCGAGAAAACTCTCCTCAATCTTTTTCAAATGACGAGTAGGAAATGGCGACAGCATTGAATCAAAACATCTGTTTTATTGGCGGCGGTAACATGGCTCAGGCCTTGATCGGAGGATTACTTTCTCGTGGGCTGCCAACAACACGAATTACAGTTTCAGATCCAGTAGAACAAATTCGTCAAATATTAGAAGAAAAAGGAATTCAAACAATCACGGACAATGTTGAAGCAATTCAAAATGCAGATGTGGTCGTACTGGCGGTTAAGCCTCAAGTGTTAGCTACGGTTTTACAACCTTTAAAAGGTTTGCTATCCGATAAACTGGTTATTTCCATTATTGCAGGCGCAGAAATTCAAACAATTTCAGAGCTGATTGGTGGAAGCCAGCGTATTGTGCGTGTAATGCCAAATACACCTGCTTTAGTACAAACAGGTGCGCACGGTATTTATGCTTCAGAAGCTGTTAATGCTCAAGATCGTGAGTTAACGAGTCAAATTTTAGCTGCAACAGGTTTGACGATTTGGGTCGATAGCGAAGCTCAAATTGATGCTGTAACAGCGGTATCAGGTTCGGGACCTGCATATTTTTTCTATCTAATGGAAAGTATGATTCGAGCAGGAAAGAATTTGGGCTTAGATGAGAAAGTTGCAACAGCACTAACGTTGCAAACAGCATTGGGTGCAGCCCAAATGGCAATTACCAGCTCTAACTCACCATCAGAATTGCGTAAAAATGTGACATCTCCAAATGGTACGACTCAAGCTGCATTAGAGGTATTTGATCGTGCGCAGATTTCACAAAATATTCAAGCAGCGCTTGCGGCAGCTCAGAAACGTAGTCAAGAGCTTGCACAAGAGTTAAGTGAAAAGACAAAATCAGTTTAAGTAGGATAAGACAAGTATGGGTGCAAGTTCTGCGCTAATTTTTGGTGTTTTGATCAATGTCGCAATTTTATTGGTCTTTTTCCGTTTTTTAATGCAATTGGCAGCGGTTAGCCCTTATAACCCAGTTGTACTTTCAACTGTTAAAGCGACCAAAATTGTAGATATCCTAAGTCGTAGTTTGCCAACCGTAGGCAAAGGGCGCGTCAATTTAGCGGCAATTGCTTTATTGATTGTGCTTTATTTGTTGAAAATTTTCGGGTTGATGTATCTATCAGGGCAGATGCCCCATAGTGCTGTCTATCTTGTAATTACGACATTCGTGACGATGATTCAGGATTTGATTCGTTTCTGTCGCTACTTGATTTTTGCAACGATTATTTTGAGTTGGGTGGTGATGTTTACACAGTCACGCTCACCATATATCGAAGTTATTCAGGAACTCGCAGAACCTTTACTTGCGCCTTTCCGTCGTTTACTACCAAATATGGGGATGATTGATTTGTCACCAATTTTGGCTTTCTTGGCGTTGTATATTGCTGAGATTTTGATGAATGAAGCTGCAAAAGTTCTGTTGACGGGTCTTTGATCGGTTTGAAAATAAAAAAAGGATTGTGTCAAAACAATCCTTTTTTTATGCCTACAAATTAGTGTGCGGCATCCCAGTTTAGACCTTGTCCAACTTCCACCACAAAAGGTACGGAAATTTCTAATACAGACTGCATCACATCAGCAATTTGTTTTGAAAGTTCATCTGCAATTGACACATCAGCTTCAAAAACCAATTCATCGTGCACTTGCAGTAAAAGTTTAGCTTGATCTTTAGGCAAAATTTTATCAACGGCAATCATTGCAAGTTTGATGATATCTGCTGCACTTCCTTGTAAGGGGGCATTAATCGCCGCTCGTTCAGCTGCTTGCTTGATCATTTTATTTGTTGCCAAAATATCAGGTGTGTATAGACGACGACCTAAAATGGTTTCTACAAAACCTTGCTCACGAGCAATCTGACGTGTACGTTCCATATAATCCAATACACCTGGATAACGTTGGAAATAACGTGCAATATAGCTACGTGATTCTTCACGAGTGAAACCAAGTTGGCGGGTTAAGCCAAACTCAGACATGCCGTAAAGCAACCCAAAGTTAACCGCTTTAGCTTGGCGACGTTGATCATTGGTTACGTCTTCAATAGCGATTCCCAATACTTCAGAGGCAGTACGACGATGAACATCCTGACCTTGTTGAAAAGCGTGTACTAGAGCATCATCTTGTGAAAAATGAGCCATTAAGCGCAGTTCAATCTGTGAATAGTCGGCTGCAAGTAGGACACGACCTTCGGGAGCGATAAATGCTTTACGAATTTGGCGACCAATTGGTGTACGAATCGGGATGTTTTGCAGATTAGGATCAGTAGAAGATAAACGCCCTGTCGCAGTTAAAGCTTGATGATAGCTAGTATGTACACGATGGGTTGCATCATGTGATTGCTCAACTAATCGATCAGTATATGTATTTTTGAGTTTTGCCAAGCCGCGATGTTCTAAAATCACTTCCGCTAAAGGATGTTCGATTTTTTCAAGAATACTTTCACTGGTACTGTATTGTCCCGTGGCAGTTTTCTTACCGCCTTTAATTCCCAACTTATCAAATAGAACCTCTCCGACCTGTTTAGGCGAGGCAATATTAAACGTTTCACCTGCAAGCTCAGTTGCTTGATTCTCTAATGTTTGCATGGTGTCGGAGAATTCTACACTGAGCTGATCTAAGAATTTATGATCAAGCTTGATTCCATCTTCTTCCATCCCTGTCAGTACTCGTGCAACAGGCATCTCAATATTGTGGAGAATATTAACAAGTTCAGGATAGCTTTTTAGTTTTGAAGAAAGTACTTCATACAAACGATAAGTGACGTGTGCATCTTCGGCTGCATAATGTGCTGCAACTTCGAGTTCAATCTGATTAAAGGTTTTTTGCTTAGCGCCTTTACCTGCAATTTGTTCGAAAGTAGTTGTCAGGTGGCTGAGATAAACACGTGCTACATCATCCATACCATGACGAGTTGCAGCAGCATTCAAAACATAGGACGCGAGCATAGTATCGAAGTACCAGCCTTGGATTGTGATACCGTGATTGGCAAAGATATGAGCATCATATTTTAAATGATGACCAATTTTCTTGACTTGCTCATTTTCTAAAATTGGTTTGATTTGTGCTAAAACTTGTTCCCGATTGAGTTGTTCAGGAGCACCTTCATAATCATGAGCTAGAGGAACATAGTAGGCTTCATTGGCATCAAATGCGATTGAGAATCCAACCAGTTCAGCCACTCGATAGTCTAAGTTGGTGGTTTCTGTATCAATTGCAAAGTGATCCGCTTGTTGCATACGTTGCAACAATAGCTCCCAGTCAGCTTGCTCTAGTACAGTATGATAAGTCGCTTCACCTAATTGATCATCTTGGCTTGAAAGATTTGCATGATCTTCTACCGCTATAGATTCTGTTTTTTGTTCAGCTTTGACAATACTTTGAGAGGTCTGTTGATAGACAAGCGTATTTGGATTATTAGGATGATCCAAAGATTGTAATTGGTTACGGAACTCAAGTTCTGTGTATAAGTGACGAAGTTGTTCGGTGTTCGGTTGACTCAATTTTAGATCATGCCAATCTAAAGCGAGATCGAGGTCACAGACGATACTTGCCAACTGGTGGTCAATTTTAATATTGTCTAAATTATCTTTGATATTCTGACTGAGTTTACCTTTGAGTTGATCCACGTTCGCAATAATATTATTGAGAGAACCATATTCTGTTAATAGTTTTGCCGCAGTCTTTGCGCCTACTCCTGGAACACCCATGATGCCATCGGATGCATCGCCCATGAGCGTAAGATAATCAATAATTTGATGAGGGTGTACGCCAAATTTCTCTAATACACCAGCCTCATCAAGCACACGTTCTTTAAAACTATCTTCAAGTTTGACATGTGGATTAACAAGTTGAGCCATATCCTTATCACCTGTCGAGATTAAGACATGATGACCTTCTGATAATGCTCGTTTTGTTAATGTCCCAATAATATCATCCGCCTCTGCGCCAGGAAGGCTATATAACGGGATGCCGAGAGCTTTAATTAGGGCATGTAAATAAGGAATTTGTTCAGATAACTCCTCCGGCATGCTTGGACGATCACCCTTATATATGGGTGATAATTTATGGCGGAAAGTTGGTTCTGGAGTATCAAAAATAACAGCCATATGTGTTGGCTGGGTACGACGCATTAATTTCTGAATCGCTGAGATAGCACCACGAATTGCATTAGTATGTAGGCCAGTAGACGTTGTTAATGGCGGTAAAGCGTGAAAAGCACGAAATAGAAAATAAGACCCGTCAACCAAGACAAAAGGTGGCATTGCGCAAATCCTTATTATGAACTGCGAGCTATTTTACGTGAAAAAGCAGTCCATGTCCTTGTTAGGCAGAACGATGATGAAGATCTATGTCGTTTAAAAATTGCAGTTATTTGTATGTAAAAATGACGGTTTATAGACTGATCAAGTAAGATACGATTAATAAAGCTGTAATCATTGATATAAGTCTATGTATAAAAAAGATAAACAGGGAATCGTGATTGTTTTAGTTGTGCTGACAGTATTACTAGCATCAGCGATTGCATTTCAATGGCAAGGCACTATTGTTGCTTCTGCGATTGGTTTAACTGTTGCTATTGTGCACATTCTTTCAGAAATTCACACTCGATTATGTCAACTTGAATATGATGCTCCAAGTTATTTTGCTCAATCAGCTACAATTGGTGCTCAGAAGATCGTGATTTATAGTGCTGCATTAGTCGCACTTTTTGCCTATGCAAATACATGGATGTGGTTGGCAGGCGGTGCATTGTTAGTGTTGTTACTTTGTCTTATTCAGACGATCAGTAGCTTTCAAACGCGGTTATTGCATTTAGAACAATATGGAAAAACAGACGTCCAAAATGATTTAAATAGTGTTTCTGCTCATATCAACCAAGCTAATCAATTATCAACACCTAATCATTCTGTCTCTGAAAGTCAGGTGCAACATCCAGCTACATGGATGCAAGCAGAATCTTCATCATCAAACGAATACTCATTAACTCAGCCATCTCAGAAGCAATTATCGACATCATCTCAAACTGCATGGTGGCAACCTATCTTGCAATGGATGATTCATGGCAATCCGATTTTACGAATTGCTGTCGCTGTATTGATGGTTGGCGTCGTATTATTATTACGTTTCGCAAGTGAGCATTGGCAGTTAAGCTTAGGTGTAAAGCTTAGTTTTATTGCCCTTACAGGTACTGTGATCACAATCGCAGGATACTGGTTGCAACGAAAAAATCAGCTTTTTGCTGTTGCATTGCAGGGCGTCGGTCTTGCTATTGTGTTCCTCACATTGATTTTCTCACATCACTTTGCAGTGATTGCGAGTTTAAAAACAGCCAGTTTATTCTTTGTAATTTTATTATCAGTCACTGTTTATCTGAGTTTAAAACAACAGGCATTATATTTGGCCATGCTAGCGCTGACGATGGCTTATATTGCACCACTTGTCATACCTCAATCACATCCTGACGTGATTTTCTTATTTGGCTATTATTTTGTGATTAACCTTGCTGTTGCAGCCGTTAACTTTATTCAACCTTGGAAAATTCTGCATCAGATTGCCTTTTTTGCCACGCTCTTTATTGGTGGGGCTATGATTGGGCTTTATGGAGAGACTCAACAGTTCGACACCTTAGATTTAATTTTATGGTTGCATATCGGTTTGTTTATTTGGCTAAGTATTCGTTATAGCCAATTGATGCTGCGGGTACGTGATGAGGATTTATCAATAGAGAATAAAGCGAATCAAAAGGAACAGCGATTACAACCAATTTTAGATGTAGGTTTGATTTTTAGTGTTCCTGTATTGGGTTTCTCTCTACATGCTTATCTGATGCACAACTCTACTCAAGCACTGACTTGGGGTGCAGTTGCACTTGCGATTATTTATGGTGCTTTAAATATTTGGATTAAACAAAGGCATCCGCAGCTTTCTATTTTGGCTAAAAGCTTCTTTATTCTTGCAGTGGTATTTACGGCTTTGATATTTCCATTGGCAAAAGGAGCACATTGGACATCAACAGGTTGGGTCATTCAAGGAACAGCATTGATCGTTTGGGGGGTGACCGAGCGTTATCGTCTTAGTCGATATATCGGGGTTGCCTTAGTGCTATTGAGTTCTGTGGCACTTATTTTCCAAGTTTGGTCAAATGATGACTTCCCAATTTTGAGTACAGTGATTTTTGCACTTGCGCAATTCATATCAGCTTTCTATTTATTGCACTATCAAGAGGTCGAAAAATATTTTAGTGCGCGGATGCTAAGCGGTATTTTTTTAGCACTTGGTATGTATGCAGGATCAATTGCTGCGATAGAGTTTATGCATTGGCAAAATCAAGGCATGAATCCTTATTTGGCAATCGCAGCCGTTTTGTTGTTGTTATTTAGTTTTATGGTTCAGCTTAAGTCCAAAATCGAATGGGTTAATGTACAACTTATCTTGATCAGTGGATTACTTTTCTTAATTTATGGCGTAAGTTTTGCGGAGAATGTTTACTCCACAGGTGATTGGTTTACACCTCTAAGCCAATTTAGCGCCCTGACGACTACACTTGTGCTGACTATTTTGCTCATCAAGATGAAATCTTTCTCTTCATCGCTATATTCTTTGATCTGGTCTGCTTTACTTTGGTTAAGTTTAGCGGGTATTGGTATTACACTTTTCCCAAATATTGCTGTTATTGCATTGGCTGTTTTTCCTGCAATATACGCTGGCTGGTTATTTTTATCAAAAAACCTGCTTTTATTGAATCAACAACCAGTGTGGGGGCTAACCTTATTTTGGTTACTTTTAATTTGTTTAGATTCATATTCTGCAACTCAGTTTTATGTGCTTCCTTTATTTAACTTAACTGATTTTCTCTCTTTACTAATGTTTATTGGTTTGATCTGGGTGATTTATCATCATCATTTTGACGATGAGCATTCAGTAGAATGGGGATTCAAAGTCTCAACGATTTTAGTCGGTTTACTTGTATTAAGTAGCATCGTTGTACGCGCTATGCATCATTATGTTGGAACACCATTATGGGGGATAGAAATCTGGCGGAATGGCAATGTACAACTAAGTTTGACCTTATTATGGGTGATTTTAGCTTTTATTCTTATGACCTTTTCAAGCTGTCATCATATTCGACAAATTTGGTTTGTTGGGGCTGCGTTGTTGGGGATCGTTGTGTTTAAGTTATTGTTATTAGATTTATCGCAAAGTGGTACTTTGACACGTGTTATTTCGTTTATTGGTTCAGGTGCAGTCATGCTTGTAATTGCATATCTTGCACCTTTACCACCTGCCCAAGAACAGTCTAAAGAATCTTCATCTATCTAACTTTATCTTCTTTTTTGAGCTCTTTTTGATGGGCATATTGATCGACCTCATCATCTTCTAAAGTGATGGGGCGATCAATTAAACCCATTTTAGGCACAGGGATTTCAATTTCATTTTCAAGGAAACCATTACGAACCCTTTCTTGCATTTCATCTCGGACTTTTAATGCATTTTCCTGACGACACCATACCGCAAACAACAGCTCAATTGAGGATTCACGAAATGCAGTTACTGTTACGGTTGGTTTAGGATCATCCATAACCAGTGGATATTTAGATGCAACATCTAATAGTACCTGTCTTACCTTAATAATATCTTCGTGAAAATTAATCGCTAAGGTAATCGGAATACGCCGTATCGGGTATTTGGATAAATTCATGACAGGGGTGCGAATGAGCTGCTCATTTGGAAGCCGAATGTAGACATTGTCGAGCGTCAGAAGTTTGACCGATAAAAGATCGATAGAGATCACTTCACCTTCAATGGTTTGTCCTCGAATCAACGTAATCTGTATTGTATCGCCGACTTCAAAAGAACCTTCACCGATTAAGAAGAGCCCGCTGATTAAGTTTGTCGCTGAGGTTTGAGAAGCGAAACCTAGAGCAACAGTTAGTATCCCTGCTGCGCCCAAGAAGACACTGAGTTTAAATCCAGCTTCTCTTAAACTGGTCATGATGAAGAGTAGGAAAATAAAGTAAAAAATACCTCTTCGCCATAATAATCGTTGATGTGCGTTAAACCGACTACCAATGGTGCGTATAAAGGTATTAGAAACTAGACGTGCAATTACAAAGCCGATTAAACATAAAATTAGGGCTACAGCAATTTCACTTAGTCTTTCAAAATTAATATTGGTAAATATGCTGGTGAAGCTAGATGCGACATCTTTTGGAATATTGGTATCTGCCATAGCAACTCCTTAAAAGAATGAATCAAACATATTAAATAAGTTGCTTCCAGGCGCACGTGGAGGATGTACGTAAATGACTTCACCCGCCTGAGTTGGGGTTTTGTTTTCAATACGAATACGTGCAGGATGTTCTGAACCCTCATAATACACCTTGATTTGAGATGTCCAGAGACGACCTGTGCCTTCACTATAGAATAAAGGTAGGGCAGGAACAGGAACATTCATACGATCAAATCGCAGTTGATGCTGACTTGTATTATGAAACTCGATAGGTGTAACAGCTCTAAAGGCACGTGGCTTTAATAGATTTAGGTCAGTTCGTCCATCTACAGATGTCGCATAACAAATTTCACCATGCTGAGGATCTTTACCAAACCATGTGTCTTTCGGCTGAATCACAGGGATATCAAACAAAGGTTCACTTAAACCATCTACTAAGCCTGCAATCCATAACGGAGTGCTGATATACAGCGTTCCGCGTTGACCAGCAGGAATATAAATCGGATCAACAGGTTTAATAACAACAGAGCGATCTGCCAAACGTGGCATTAAATGAAATGAGCTATTGGTTTTGTGAAACATATAGCGTTCAATTTTTGCAGGTTGAGGCATTGCAAATTCTGTATCAGACAAAACATGCCATTGTTGCTCGTAATCATGCTGACATTGTGGTCGATGATATTCTAAACGCCATTCTTTAATGCCTCTCGTTAGGCGAAAGAGCAGTGAACCAAATTGCCAAGCTTTGGCTTGTTGAATTTCAAATTGTTGTTCACCCCACCATCTCAATGTGTCAGAGTGAGGTGCTTTATATGGATTATTTTGAGACAAGGTGCAAAATTCCTTTGTGAGTATGCTAAACAGACTTCACGCTGTAATCTCCTTAGAGTACACTCAACTCTCCCTTTCATCATTATAAATTGTGATGCAAATACTTAAACAAATACAAATTCCATATAGTTTCGCCAAAAGGCATGGCGTTTTATTGCGCTATGAAGGCGATCAAGTTTTTATTGTACGACGCAAGGATACAGCGCGAATTGCATTACAAGAAGCACGTCGAATTTTGGGGAAAGCTGCGCATGATCAATTGTGTACAGATCAAGAGTTTCATGCTCTACTCAGTTCCAGTTATGCAGGTGATACAGGCGAATCTCAGCAAGTTGCTGCTGGTTTAGAGGATCATCCTGATTTATTAAGTTTGGCTGATCAGGTGCCTGAAGCTGAAGATTTAATGGATCAAGAAGATGATGCACCTATTGTTCGTCTGATTAATGCGTTGTTATCCGAAGCGATTCGTGTTGGCGCATCAGATATTCATATTGAGGCATTTGAAAAAAAGTTGTCTGTTCGTTTACGCGTAGATGGTCAATTACGAGAAATTGTTCAACCACGCCGTGAATTAGCTCCTTTGCTGGTCTCACGTATTAAAGTCATGGCAAAGTTGGACATTGCTGAAAAACGTATTCCACAAGATGGTCGTATTTCTTTGCGTTTAGCAGGACGTGAGGTCGATGTTCGTGTTTCTACTTTACCTTCATCTCATGGTGAGCGCGTGGTGATGCGTTTACTTGATAAGCAGGCGGGTCGTTTGAACATGACACACCTTGGTTTGATGCAAAATGATTATGAACGTTTAACTCAATTGGTTCATCGTCCACATGGCATCATTTTGGTCACTGGTCCAACGGGTTCAGGTAAAACCACAACTTTATATGCAGCCTTATCTGACTTGAATGATAATACGCGCAATATTTTGACGGCCGAAGATCCAATTGAATACCAACTAGAAGGGATTGGGCAGACACAGGTCAATACGAAAGTTGATATGACATTTGCTCGTGCGCTTAAAGCTATGCTGCGTCAAGATCCTGATGTTGTTATGGTGGGTGAGATTCGTGATCTTGAAACGGCAGAAATTGCGGTACAAGCCTCACTCACAGGTCACCTTGTTTTATCTACGTTACATACCAATACTGCAATTGGTGCGGTAACTCGTTTAAAAGATATGGGGATTGAACCATTCTTGCTTTCAAGTTCATTGATTGGTGTAATTGCACAGCGTTTAGTTCGAACATTATGTCCACATTGCGTAACTTGGCGAAAAGCAGATGATTTTGAACGACAGGTGTTTCAGCATCTCAAGGTAGATGAACACATGGAATTACCTGAACCACATGGTTGCGAGAAATGTTCACATGTTGGTTTTAGTGGGCGAACAGCGATTTATGAAATTGTGCCAGTCGATGAGTCGATGCGTCGATTAATTCATGGTAATGCAGCCGAATATGAGTTGGAAAATCATGCTCGCCGTCATGCCGCATCGATTCGTGATGATGGCTTATTAAAAGTCTTGGCTGGTAAAACCACTTTAGAAGAAGTGCTACGTGTTACAAACGAAGCAGCTGAAGAATAATTTTCTACTCTTAATGAAAAACAGCATGATCAATCATGCTGTTTTTTATTTTATATATCAATATGTTATGATATTGAAATTCACATCAATATTGTTGCGTGTTGCATTTGAATACGGACATACGATGTGTGCTGCTGCTACAAGTTCCTCAGCCTCAGTTTGATCCATTCCGATTAAATAGATATTCAAAGTCACTTCAATACCGAAGCCATTTGGAATCGGGCCAATACCAACTTCACCCTCAATATAAGCATCTGGAGTAATCTTTAATTTATCTCGGTTTGCTACAAACTTCATGGCACCTAAAAAACATGCTGAATAGCCTGCTGCAAAAAGTTGTTCTGGATTGGTCACTTCACCACCAGCACCGCCCATTTCTTTAGGTACGCCTAATTTAACATCTAAAACACCATCAGAAGATGTCGCACGACCATCACGACCACCTGTTGCTTTAGCTTTTGCTCGATAAACTACTTTTTCTAATGACATATTGAATAATCCTAGCTGACACAGTTTGGTATCATTCAATCCTGCATAAATGGATGATGAAAGCAAAGGAGAAAACGGTAAATTTAATGACGGCTTTGGTAAAGAAGTAAAAGACAAAATATAAAATTGAAAAGAGTATCTACCCATCAAATAGATGCAGAAAATCTACCAAAGCTCTATGATTTTTTTCATCAATTTTGCTCTAAAACGTGCGGTTGGATTATTTATATCATTTTGAGATTGTTGTTCATAAAAACTATACCAAGCTTTAATCATATCTTGAGTAACACCTTTCTGTTTGATGATCACGACATCTTCACGCTGGATATTATCTAGTCTTTGTCGAGCACCTTCAGCACCAGTCCCCCAACCAATAATCCAAAGACCAAAGCTATTAAATGATAAATTTGATTGTGTAGGTAAGTGCTGCATGTCATTTGTTACTTCAACAGCATTAGCATAACTTGGTACCACATTAATGAATGTAGTTGCCCCTATAATCAACAAAATAGAAAAAAGTCTAAACATGGATACAGCTTAATTGGTGTTAAGAAAGAATTTTACAATAATCAAACTACATAAATATTATGGTTTGTTTGACTATCCTAAATTATGTTTATTAAATCATGAACCTAGGTGTGGAGGGGAGATAAAGCGTGACTAAAAAATTCAAAAACTAAAATTTCAATAATTAAAGTGAGACTTAGTAGGCAATTATTCTTCGATGTTGCATAAGTGGCATAGATAAGCGAATATTTTCTTGTTCAACTTGATCGAAATCAGCGCTAATTAAACCATGCCCTTCGTAGTCGATTATTTGTAAAAGTTGTCCACGACTATTGGCTATACCCGAATGACCCCATGTTTGACGTTTTTCACCATGCCAACCCTGTTGTGCAGCACCTAATACAAAACATTGACTGTCCATAGCTCGTGCTTGTAGTAACAATTGCCAGTGCATTTGACCTGTTGTGTAAGTAAAAGCAGCAGGAGCAGATAAAATGTTTGCACCTTGTTGGCGTAAGGTTAGTGCGAGTTCTGGAAAGCGAAGATCATAACAAACCATTAAGCCAATATGACCAAAAGGTGTTTTTGCAACAACGACTTGATCACCTGGTTCAAAGAATTTTGATTCTTGATAGCCACCAACAGCATCACCCACTTGAACATCAAACAAATGGATTTTGTCATAACGAGCCTCAGTACCTTCAGGACTAATACATAAGCTTACGGTTCTGACACGTCCATCAGTAATGACTGATCCATCTGGGCGAAAAGGGCACGGTAAAGTGCCAGCGATAATCCATATTTGATATCGGTGTGATAATTGTTCTAAACGTTGCTGAATGGTTTCAAATTGATTTGCAGTTTCACGTTGTTTTCCTGCAGCAAAACAAACAAAGTTTTCAGGAAAAACGATTAATTCGCCACCCTGAGCCTTACTTTGTTGAATTAATGACTCGATGACAAGGAAATTAGATTCAATGTCATCTTGTGAATTCATTTGAGCAACAGAAAGTAAGGTCATAAGTGTGCAGACTTAGTTATCAATTAAGCATTTTGTTGGTGTGTATCAAGATTTAGACAATCTTGCTCTTTTTGCAATTGCTTCACTAATGGTTCAAACATATTTTGATTGTTTTCATTCAAACGCATTAATGTTTTGTGTGCTTCTAATACAGTGTTGAGCATGGCGCTGTGAGTAACATGTTCTTCAGTTAGCTCAAGCGTGCAAACATTAGGATCACCACAGTAATTTAAAATCACAAAGACCTGACCCAAACCCATGCTATTGGCTAGGGTGGTAATATCTGGATTGGTTGACAGCATCACTGCTTGTATATGATGAACTTGTTTGAGTTTTAAGCCCAACTTTGCAAGTACACCTAATACAGTACTATCAATGAACGTTGTTTCAGTTAAATCAACGATTGCACCAACAACATTTTGCTGCTGTTCAATTTTGTTGAGTAATTTGTCTAGACTTATACAAGAATGTGCACGCACTTCGCCAATAAGCTTGAAAATATGCGTTCCGTTCAAACTTGCATATTCAACATGACCTGTTGACATATAAATGCCATTTTCAGAGAAAGGATATAAAATTATCCCATAGTGATATGGTAGACACAAGTGGTTGTATAGTTCTTTGTTTTTAAGTTATTGATAATTAGATTAATTCATTCGGCATATGCTGAGTATAGCGATGTCATCTGCAACGTGTTCAGGAGCTTGGAATGAATTATTCTGAAGATGATCAACCAATTGGTTGAACTGATCATTCAAACCACCATCAAAGGGTTCAAGAGCACCATCTGAACATAAAATAAAACGTGCATCAGGATTTAATTTACAAATGTGTTCTTCAACATCTAAATCCTCAGTGAGTCCCAAAGGGAAACTACTGGTTGTAAGAATTTGAGGTGCTTGATTAGGTTCAAAGATAATTGGAGGTGGATAGTGCCCTGCACTAGACCATGTAATTTCATGAGTTTGTAGATTTAGAATACCTGCCACCATTGTGATATGTTTTTCAATATTCTCTTGAACTAACATTGCATTCAGTTTTTGAATGAGCTGGCGAGGTGTCTTGGAACGACCATGAAAAGCTGCCATCCATGAGGTTAGTAAACTACTTGTGACACCATGACCTGAAACATCAGCTAAATAAAACAGCACTTCATATTCATTGAGTTTCCAATAATCATACCAATCTCCTGATAAATAAGCCGAAGGTTGAAAAAAAGACTCAACCTCATAATTGGGTAGACTTATTGGGTTCGGTAGTAAACGTTTCTGTAATGCTGCTGCTGAAGGAAGATCACGACTATCTTGATTTCGTTTGTATTGCGCATCAATTTTGAATAAAGCATGTATTGGATTTTTGGGTAAATTGTTCCAAATCCAACCAGCTAAAGCACCCATTTCCCAAGCTTGGGCTAATGCAGCACCTTCATCTTCAAATGCTAATACGATCGTTGGGAGCTTCCATTGATATTTCAAAAAGTCCTGCACATCGGCAATTGCAATTATTGTTTGATCATATAAGTCTAAATCATCAACTTGAATGATCTGTAGACTGGGTAGCTCATTCAGAGCTTGATCTAAACAAGGTATTGAGCGCGATGGTTGAATGAAATACATAGATGAATAGCCGATCCTTTGTATGATCATTTTTTAATTCATCATAGATGAAATATGATGGAAAACATAGTATTACTCACATTTAAAATAGAGAGTAATACTTATGTCTATAAATATAGAAATACGAATTTACTGATTATCCGAAGATTCTTCACTATCTTCAGTATCATCTACAAATGATACATCTGCAGAGTCGCTATGTTTTTCAGCAATTTGGAAAGCCTTTCTTTGCAGATAGAAATCTCGAATCATTGCATATTTATCGCCTTTTAAGCTTTCTTCAATATCCAAAACTTGAGCACGAGCATCTATAGCTTGTAACACATTTGTAGACCAATAAATTCCTTGTTGGTCGTCGAGCATATATTTTTGTGGGCGACCATAACGATCGATAGCTAAGCCAAACCCATCACGAAAAGTACTAGGTCCGAAAAAAGGAAGCATTACATAAGGACCAGACGGGACGCCGTAATAGCCTAAAGTCACACCAAAGCTTTCCTCTTCGGTTGGTAATCCTAAACGACGTGCTGGGTCAGAAAAACCTAAGGTTGTTAAAGTATTTAAAGTAAAGCGTCCTAATGTTTTTGCTGCGCGAGATGGACGCCCTTGTATAAGTTGGTTGACGGCATTCCACGGCTCACCGAGGTTTTTGCGAAATTGACGATAAGGACTTCGTACAGGTTCTGGTACTTTTTCAACGTATTGGATAGCTACTGGCTTAAGTACATATCGGTCTAATGTATCGTTGAAGGCAAAGATTTGGCGATTTAATGGTTGTAGAGGATCTTTAACCGCATCAGGTTGCGCTGCATTTGCATTTACCTTCAAATCATCCTTGGTTATTTTTTTTAAATCTTTAATTGCTTGCAGAGTTGATGTTTTTTGTTGTGTATTTAATTGGTTTTCAATTGATTCAGTTACGACTGGGGATTGCTCAGATACATCTTGAGCTATTGCTGTATTAAATGCTCCAGCAGTTAACAACCCAAGCAAGAAAAAATTTGAGTAATGCATATAAGTCCTTAATCGCAGTTAGAGCGAAATTACAGTCATTAAAATGAATGCGCTAATTAAACGCAAAACATAGATAAAGTAAGTACAATTTATTTGTTCTACTATTATTAAAGCAAATTCGATCGAAAAATATAAGAAATATTGTGAATTTGGTTTAAAAATGTTCACTCGAAATAAAATCCTATTGAAGGGTGTTGCATAGGTGTGAGAATACTGTAGAATGCACATCCATCGGCGGTGATGCGGATAAAAACTTGTTGAGAAACAAGGATTTGGCTAAAATGGTTGGATTCTTGGGTTGGTTGATAAGTTTTAAAAATATCTAAATTACCTGTTGACTTTAAAGAAATTTAGAGTAATATAGCCGACCTAGCTTGATGATGACGAATCATCGAGAAGATCATTAAGAGAATAGAAGAACAACTTGTGTGGATTTTTACTGGTTGATCGATCGAAATAATTTTCATTGATTGAATGGTAGAAATTTCTCGAAGTTTATTTGAGCGAATTTTTAGTCAGAAAATTGATGAGCCAGAATTAGCACCTTGTCTTAACTAAGGTGCAAAATGATTTTAACTGAAGAGTTTGATCATGGCTCAGATTGAACGCTGGCGGCAGGCTTAACACATGCAAGTCGAGCGGAGATGAGGTGCTTGCACCTTATCTTAGCGGCGGACGGGTGAGTAATGCTTAGGAATCTGCCTATTAGTGGGGGACAACATTCCGAAAGGAATGCTAATACCGCATACGTCCTACGGGAGAAAGCAGGGGATCTTCGGACCTTGCGCTAATAGATGAGCCTAAGTCGGATTAGCTAGTTGGTGGGGTAAAGGCCTACCAAGGCGACGATCTGTAGCGGGTCTGAGAGGATGATCCGCCACACTGGGACTGAGACACGGCCCAGACTCCTACGGGAGGCAGCAGTGGGGAATATTGGACAATGGGGGGAACCCTGATCCAGCCATGCCGCGTGTGTGAAGAAGGCCTTATGGTTGTAAAGCACTTTAAGCGAGGAGGAGGCTACCGTGACTAATACTCAAGGAGAGTGGACGTTACTCGCAGAATAAGCACCGGCTAACTCTGTGCCAGCAGCCGCGGTAATACAGAGGGTGCGAGCGTTAATCGGATTTACTGGGCGTAAAGCGTGCGTAGGCGGCTTTTTAAGTCGGATGTGAAATCCCCGAGCTTAACTTGGGAATTGCATTCGATACTGGGAAGCTAGAGTATGGGAGAGGATGGTAGAATTCCAGGTGTAGCGGTGAAATGCGTAGAGATCTGGAGGAATACCGATGGCGAAGGCAGCCATCTGGCCTAATACTGACGCTGAGGTACGAAAGCATGGGGAGCAAACAGGATTAGATACCCTGGTAGTCCATGCCGTAAACGATGTCTACTAGCCGTTGGGGCCTTTGAGGCTTTAGTGGCGCAGCTAACGCGATAAGTAGACCGCCTGGGGAGTACGGTCGCAAGACTAAAACTCAAATGAATTGACGGGGGCCCGCACAAGCGGTGGAGCATGTGGTTTAATTCGATGCAACGCGAAGAACCTTACCTGGCCTTGACATACTAGAAACTTTCCAGAGATGGATTGGTGCCTTCGGGAATCTAGATACAGGTGCTGCATGGCTGTCGTCAGCTCGTGTCGTGAGATGTTGGGTTAAGTCCCGCAACGAGCGCAACCCTTTTCCTTACTTGCCAGCATTTCGGATGGGAACTTTAAGGATACTGCCAGTGACAAACTGGAGGAAGGCGGGGACGACGTCAAGTCATCATGGCCCTTACGGCCAGGGCTACACACGTGCTACAATGGTCGGTACAAAGGGTTGCTACACAGCGATGTGATGCTAATCTCAAAAAGCCGATCGTAGTCCGGATTGGAGTCTGCAACTCGACTCCATGAAGTCGGAATCGCTAGTAATCGCGGATCAGAATGCCGCGGTGAATACGTTCCCGGGCCTTGTACACACCGCCCGTCACACCATGGGAGTTTGTTGCACCAGAAGTAGGTAGTCTAACCGCAAGGAGGACGCTTACCACGGTGTGGCCGATGACTGGGGTGAAGTCGTAACAAGGTAGCCGTAGGGGAACCTGCGGCTGGATCACCTCCTTAACGAAAGATTGGTGACCGGTAAGAATCCACAACAAGTTGTTCTTCGAAGATGTATCTGAGGGTCTGTAGCTCAGTTGGTTAGAGCACACGCTTGATAAGCGTGGGGTCACAAGTTCAAGTCTTGTCAGACCCACCACTACTGACGAAGTGATGAATAATCACAAGCTGCTAGATAAAAAGATATGTCGTTCATTATGATTAAAGCTGGGGACTTAGCTTAGTTGGTAGAGCGCCTGCTTTGCACGCAGGAGGTCAGGAGTTCGACTCTCCTAGTCTCCACCAAATTCGAGGGTAAACAAAGCAACGCTTTGTCCGAGAATTTAAGCAAACAGCTATGCTGTGCGCAGGCACACATAGAACGAAGCTTGGAGCTAAAGATTACAGAACTTAGTAAGCAAATAGCTTCTTAACTTCTGTGATTTATCACAGTTTACTACGCACCGACGAGGTGGTAGTTAATCATTAACAGATTAGAAAATTGAGTCTGAAATAAATTGTTCAAACTCGATTAAATAGGAAGATAACAAGTAATTGTTAAATTAATATTTAATCTGAGAACTAGCAAAAACACTGAATCAAGCGTTTTGGTATATGAATTTAGATTGAAGCTGTATGGTGATTAAATTCACAGACAACAAACCAGTAGCAATTAAGTTTGCAACGATAACACTCACTTGTATGTGTTAACGACTGTTTGGGGTTGTATAGTCAAGTAATTAAGTGCATGTGGTGGATGCCTTGGCAGTCAGAGGCGATGAAAGACGTGATAGCCTGCGAAAAGCTCCGGGGAGGCGGCAAATATCCTTTGATCCGGAGATTTCTGAATGGGGGAACCCACCCGCTATAAGGCGGGTATCATAAACTGAATACATAGGTTTATGAAGCGAACGAGGGGAAGTGAAACATCTCAGTACCCTTAGGAAAAGAAATCAATTGAGATTCCCTTAGTAGCGGCGAGCGAACGGGGAGCAGCCCATTAAGTTATGTGTGTTTTAGTGGAACGCTCTGGGAAGTGCGAACGTAGAGGGTGATATTCCCGTACACGAAAGGGCACACATAATGATGACGAGTAGGGCGAGGCACGTGAAACCTTGTCTGAATATGGGGGGACCATCCTCCAAGGCTAAATACTCCTGACTGACCGATAGTGAACCAGTACCGTGAGGGAAAGGCGAAAAGAACCCCTGTGAGGGGAGTGAAATAGATCCTGAAACCGCATGCATACAAGCAGTGGGAGCCGACTTGTTCGGTGACTGCGTACCTTTTGTATAATGGGTCAGCGACTTATATTCAGTAGCGAGGTTAACCGAATAGGGGAGCCGTAGAGAAATCGAGTCTTAATAGGGCGTTTAGTTGCTGGGTATAGACCCGAAACCAGGCGATCTATCCATGAGCAGGTTGAAGGTTGGGTAACACTAACTGGAGGACCGAACCCACTGTCGTTGAAAAGCCAGGGGATGACTTGTGGATAGGGGTGAAAGGCTAATCAAGCCTGGTGATAGCTGGTTCTCCCCGAAAGCTATTTAGGTAGCGCCTCGGACGAATACCATTGGGGGTAGAGCACTGTTTCGGCTAGGGGGTCATCCCGACTTACCAAACCGATGCAAACTCCGAATACCAATGAGTACTATCCGGGAGACAGACTGCGGGTGCTAACGTCCGTAGTCAAGAGGAAAACAATCCAGACCGCCAGCTAAGGCCCCAAAATCATAGTTAAGTGGGAAACGATGTGGGAAGGCATAGACAGCTAGGAGGTTGGCTTAGAAGCAGCCACCCTTTAAAGAAAGCGTAATAGCTCACTAGTCGAGTCGGCCTGCGCGGAAGATGTAACGGGGCTAAAACTATGTGCCGAAGCTGCGGATTTGACATTAGTCAAGTGGTAGGGGAGCGTTCTGTAAGCCGATGAAGGTGTATTGAGAAGTATGCTGGAGGTATCAGAAGTGCGAATGCTGACGTGAGTAACGACAAAACGGGTGAAAAACCCGTTCGCTGAAAGACCAAGGGTTCCAGTCCAACGTTAATCGGGGCTGGGTGAGTCGACCCCTAAGGCGAGGCCGAGAGGCGTAGTCGATGGGAAATTGGTTAATATTCCAATACTTCTGTGTAATGCGATGAGAGGACGGAGAAGGTTAAGTCAGCCTGGCGTTGGTTGTCCAGGTGGAAGACCGTAGGCATGCATCTTAGGCAAATCCGGGGTGCTCTATGCTGAGAGTCGATAGCAAGCTGTACTTGTACAGTGAAGTGGCTGATACCATGCTTCCAGGAAAAGTCTCTAAGCTTCAGTTACACAGGAATCGTACCCGAAACCGACACAGGTGGTCAGGTCGAGTAGACCAAAGCGCTTGAGAGAACTCTGCTGAAGGAACTAGGCAAAATGGTACCGTAACTTCGGGAGAAGGTACGCTGCTGACGGTGATGGGACTTGCTCCCTGAGCGGTTGGCAGCCGCAGAAACCAGGCCGCTGCAACTGTTTATTAAAAACATAGCACTCTGCAAACACGAAAGTGGACGTATAGGGTGTGATGCCTGCCCGGTGCTGGAAGGTTAATTGATGGGGTTAGCGTAAGCGAAGCTCTTGATCGAAGCCCCAGTAAACGGCGGCCGTAACTATAACGGTCCTAAGGTAGCGAAATTCCTTGTCGGGTAAGTTCCGACCTGCACGAATGGCATAATGATGGCGGCGCTGTCTCCAGCAGAGGCTCAGTGAAATCGAAATCGCTGTGAAGATGCAGTGTACCCGCGGCTAGACGGAAAGACCCCGTGAACCTTTACTGCAGCTTGACATTGAACTTTGACCTTACTTGTGTAGGATAGGTGGGAGGCTTTGAAGTTGGAACGCTAGTTCCAATGGAGCCGTCCTTGAAATACCACCCTGGTAATGTTGAGGTTCTAACTCTGTCCCGTAATCCGGGACGAGGACCATGTCTGGTGGGTAGTTTGACTGGGGCGGTCTCCTCCTAAAGAGTAACGGAGGAGTACGAAGGTGCGCTCAGCGTGGTCGGAAATCACGCGTAGAGTATAAAGGCAAAAGCGCGCTTAACTGCGAGACCCACAAGTCGAGCAGGTACGAAAGTAGGTCTTAGTGATCCGGTGGTTCTGTATGGAAGGGCCATCGCTCAACGGATAAAAGGTACTCTGGGGATAACAGGCTGATACCGCCCAAGAGTTCATATCGACGGCGGTGTTTGGCACCTCGATGTCGGCTCATCTCATCCTGGGGCTGAAGCAGGTCCCAAGGGTATGGCTGTTCGCCATTTAAAGAGGTACGCGAGCTGGGTTTAGAACGTCGTGAGACAGTTCGGTCCCTATCTACCGTGGGCGCTGGAAATTTGAGAGGATCTGCTCCTAGTACGAGAGGACCAGAGTGGACGAACCTCTGGTGTACCGGTTGTCACGCCAGTGGCATCGCCGGGTAGCTATGTTCGGAAGGGATAACCGCTGAAAGCATCTAAGCGGGAAGCCTACCTCAAGATAAGATTTCCCTAGGAATTTATTCCTCTAAAGAGCCGTTCGAGACTAGGACGTTGATAGGTTGGGTGTGGAAGCACGGTGACGTGTGAAGCTGACCAATACTAATTGCTCGTGAGGCTTGACTATACAACACCCAAACAGTTGTTGTATTCAAGATAAATTCAATACATAACTTGATTTAGTGTACAAACTAGTTACAATACAGACCAATTATCTAATCCGTTAATAACTCTTTGGATCGTAAGTAAGGCAAACATTATTAATTAATGTGAATAAGACCCGAAAACACCACAACAGTTTGCTGGCGACAATAGCAAGAGTGAACCACCTGATCCCTTCCCGAACTCAGAAGTGAAACCTCTTCGCGCTGATGGTAGTGTGGCGTTTGCCATGTGAGAGTAAGTCATCGCCAGCTTTTAATTCTAAAACACCCCCTCCGCATACGCAGAGGGGGTGTTTTTTATTGTGTTTCTTTTCCATATAAAAATAGACAACCTATCTAAGAACATTTATATAAAAATTTTTTGCTAGTTTTTTGAGCATATAGATAGATGGAAAGTAAGCTTATTTATAGTTGTTCAAGTTTCTTTGTGTTATAAATAATTTTATAGGCATGTTTTTTGCTTTTTCTGATATAGGGAATGATTATGAAATTATCTGTTGGGTTGAAAGTAGCGAATAATTTATCGTTAACTCCTCAATTGCAGCAGGCAATTCGACTTTTACAACTCTCTAGTTTGGAGTTGGAGCAAGAGATACAAATTCAACTTGATAGTAATCCATTGCTCGAAAAAATTGAAGATAATAATAGTATTGAAAGTTTAAATAGTGTTGAAGCTAATGAAAATAAAGATTTAACATCTGAATTGAATGCAGATCATTTACCAAATGATTTGCCCGTTGATACAGAGTGGGATGATATTTATACGCATCAATCCACCGCACTTGCTACACCAGAGTATGAAGAAAGAGAAGATAACAGACAAATTCACCTTAGTTTAAAAGAACATATTCTAGAACAAGTTAATCTTTTGCATTTTTCTAGGGTGGATAAGCTGATTGCTTATTGTATTGTAGACTCTTTGGATGATAAGGGATTTCTAGATGCTGATTTGACAGATATTTTAATTGCTGTGAATCAATTGTTACGAGAGGTTGATAACGACGAAGATGTTGAAGAAGATGAGGTTATTGTTGTCTTAAAACATATTCAACGTTTAGAGCCGATAGGTGTTGGCTCAAGAAGTTTGGCTGAATGTTTGCAAATTCAATTAGAAACAATTAAAGACAAGACTCCTTTTTTAGCCGAAGCAAAGCAGCTTTTAAATTACTATGAACTGCTGATTTCTAATGATTTAAATAAATTATTGAAACAAACTGGATTATCAAAAGAACAACTTACTAATGCAATTGAGCTACTTAAAACCTTAAAGCCTTATCCTGGGTTGGAGTTTGATCAACAAGAATCAGAGTATCAGGTACCTGATGTCGTTGTCGCAAAGAAAGATCAGCATTGGAATGTACAATTAAATCCGGATGTAATGCCTAAATTACGGATTAATTCATTTTATTCCAATATGATTCGTCGAGCAGATCAAAGTGACGATAATGTTTATTTGCGCAATCAAATGTTAGAAGCAAAGAACTTCATTAAGAGTATAGATGAGCGTCATAAAACATTATTGAAGGTTGCGACTTGTATTGTTGAACATCAGCGAGCATTTCTTGAGCAAGGTGCTGAAGCAATGAAGCCTTTAGTTTTGCGTGATGTAGCAGAAGAAGTTGAACTACATGAATCAACAGTATCTCGTGTGACAACCAATAAATATATGCTTACACCCCGTGGGTTATTTGAATTGAAATACTTTTTTTCAAGTCATGTTGGAACAACTTCTGGTGGGGAGGCATCTTCGACTGCAATTCGTGCCATGATTAAAAAGCTCGTATCTAATGAAAATCCACGTAAGCCTTTGTCAGATAATGCAATAGCAGAGATGTTGAAAAAAGAAGGTATTGAGGTTGCTCGTAGAACAGTCGCAAAATATAGAGAATCGTTACATATTCCTTCATCTTCTGAAAGAAAAGTCTTGATCTAAATTTTAAGGTGTGACTATTCTAATAGCTCATTATGACGAAATAATGAATTTTTTTAATAGTCACTAGAGAGATCACTGAAATGATTTAATGGATACTGAACCACTCATGTGCATTAATTTGTTTTAGTTATTTCTTGAATCCTAAGAAAAGGTGAGGGATAGAATTATGCAAATAACAATTCGTGGACACCATTTAACCATTACACCAGCAATTGAAAAAAATATAAAAGAAAAGTTTAGTCAAATGACTAAGCATCTTGATCAAGTAAACAGTATGCAAATTAAATTAGCGAAAGATCATCAAATCGATAAGCGTTCGCATAAAGGGAGTGCCAATCATATAGCTGAGGCCATCATACGTTTACCAGGGGTTGAGCTGTTTGCTCAAGCAACAGCAGATGATATGTATACTTCAATAAAAAAACTGACAGAAAAATTAAAAAGACAGCTTGCTAAACATAGAAAATGCAATGTTCTTACCAGCATGAGTTGGTTGTTTTAAGTTAAATTGCTTTTAAGAAAGAGGCTAGTTTTGATAGCCTCTTTTTTTATTTTTAAAAAAAGAAACTGCTTACTGAATAATGTGAAAAAGTTATAGTAAAATATGCGGTTTTACACCATTGGCTGTATAAGAGGTCTTGTAATGAATAGTGAACAGCTCACGCAAATTTTAAAAGAAGCTTTCCCTGAAGCAGAAGTAGCAGTGAGTGGACAAGCTGGAAAATTCGACCTTCGTATTGTAGATGATCAATTTGAAGGAAAGAGAACTCTTACACGTCAACAAGCCGTATATGCACCTCTTAATTCTTATATCGCGAGTGGTGAAGTTCACGCAGTTACTATTCGTGCAATGACTAAAGACGAATGGCGTAAAGCAAGCCTTTTCGGAGCTTAAATATTAATGGATAAATTTTTAATTACGGGCGGTGTTAAGCTCGAAGGTGAAGTACGCATTTCTGGTGCTAAAAATGCAGCTTTACCTTTACTCGCTGCAATGATTCTTGCGGACTCTCCGACTACTTTAACCAATGTGCCAAACTTAAAAGACGTAAATACAT
This sequence comes from Acinetobacter junii CIP 64.5, assembly GCF_000368765.1. Taxonomy (GTDB): domain Bacteria; phylum Pseudomonadota; class Gammaproteobacteria; order Pseudomonadales; family Moraxellaceae; genus Acinetobacter; species Acinetobacter junii. Next base: position 684,340 of record NZ_KB849654.1, on the reverse strand, counting down.
TAGTTAAATTAATAGCGGGTCTTGGCATTACTATGACCTATGAAGGGGATACGGTTCGTGCTGATGCATCAACATTAGATAATCAATTTGCACCATACGAACTTGTGAAAACAATGCGTGCTTCAATTTTAGTGTTAGGTCCATTATTAGCACGTTATGGTAACGCAAAAGTATCATTACCAGGTGGTTGTGCAATTGGTTCACGTCCAGTTGATCAGCATTTAAAAGCTTTGGAAGCGTTAGGTGCACATATTGAAGTTGAAAATGGATATGTTCATGCTTCAGTTGATGGTCGATTAAAAGGCGGTGAAGTCGTTTTTGATATGGTGACCGTGGGTGGTACAGAGAATATCTTGATGGCTGCTGTTTTAGCAGATGGTGTTACCACAATTCGTAATGCTGCTAGAGAGCCTGAGATTACAGACCTCGCCCAAATGCTAATTAAAATGGGTGCAAAAATTGAAGGCCTTGATACAGACACTTTGGTAGTAACTGGTGTTGAAAGTCTGCATGGTTGTGAATACGCAGTCGTAGCGGATCGTATCGAAACTGGTTCATATTTAGCTGCTGCAGCGATCACTGGTGGTCGTATCAAAACGACGCATACAGATCCAGCATTATTAGAAGCTGTATTAGATAAATTCGAAGAAATGGGTGCGGAAGTTACTCGTGGCGATGATTGGATTGAACTAGACATGCAAGGGAAACGTCCTAAAGCTGTTAGTTTTAGAACATTGCCTCATCCAGAATTTCCGACTGACATGCAAGCTCAAATCATGGCCGTGAATGCAATTGGTCGTGGTTTTGCGACGATTTCGGAAACAATTTTTGAAAATCGCTTTATGCATGTCCCTGAACTTTCACGTATGGGTGCAAATATTCAGGTAGAAGGCCATGATGCGATCGTAACTGGTGTGGAAACACTTCAGGCTGCACCTGTTATGGCTACAGATTTACGTGCTTCATTTTCACTAGTGCTCGCAGCCTTAGTTGCAGAAGGTGAAACACTAATTGATCGTATTTACCATATAGATCGTGGCTATGAACATGTTGAAGAAAAATTGCAAAGTTTAGGCGCTCAGATTAAGCGAGTAAAAGGATGAATGACTTAAGAAACGATGATCCGAATTTTGATGTAATGGGTAATTTTGATCATGGTTTAACTTTAGCACTCAGTAAAGGTCGTATCTTAAAAGAAACATTGCCATTACTTGAAAATGCAGGCATAAATTTACTTGAAGATCCTGATAAATCTCGTAAATTGATTTTCCCAACCACACATAAGAAAGTACGTATTTTGATTTTACGTGCTTCTGATGTGCCAACATATGTGGAAAACGGTGCAGCAGATTTTGGTGTCGCGGGTAAAGATGTATTAATGGAACATGGAGCTCAACATGTGTATGAGTTACTTGACCTGAAAATTGCCAATTGTAAATTAATGACTGCTGGTAAAGTTGGAATGGAACGTCCGAAAGGACGTTTGAAGATTGCAACCAAGTATGTCAATTTGACGCGTCAATATTATGCGAGCTTAGGTGAACAAGTTGATGTGATTAAGCTCTATGGTTCAATGGAGCTTGCGCCATTAGTAGGCTTGGGTGATTATATTGTCGATGTCGTTGATACGGGCAATACTTTACGCGCCAATGGTTTAGAGCCATTAGAAGAGATTTGTAAAGTTTCTTCGCGTCTTATTGTCAATAAAGCGAGTTTTAAACGGAAACAAGCTTTATTAAATCCAATTTTGACTCAACTTGAACAAGCAGTCCAATCACGTTAAACGTGATTTCCTATGAAAACTGAGTGATAGATGTTGATATGATGCCCACAAGGACTTCGAAAAAGAGTAAACTTATTCTTCTCTTTTTCGCCTTGTGGGTAAATTGATGCGACGTTTATCGACTCAGGATCAAAATTTTAAGCAGATATTTGCTGAACTATTAGCATTTGAAACTGTAAATGATCCTCAATTAGTACAAACCGTAGACCAAATTATTGCCGATGTTCGTCAACAAGGTGATCAGCATGTACTTAAGTTAACGCAACAGTTCGATCGACATCCTGCGCATCAATTCTCAGACTTAGAGCTCAGCCAAGAACAACTCAAATCCGCTTTTGAGGGTTTAACCATTGAAACTCGTGATGCACTTGAGTTAGCAGCAAAACGAATTCGTTCATTTCATCAAGCTCAGAAGCAAGAAGGGTGGACTTATGTTGATGATTTGGGAAATACATTAGGTCAAAAAGTCACTCCACTTGATCGTGTTGGGATCTATGTACCTGGTGGTTTAGCCTCTTATCCATCGTCTGTACTTATGAATGCTTTACCAGCCCATGTTGCTGGCGTACCTGAAATTATTATGGTTGTTCCTGCACCCAATGGTGAACTTAATCCATTGGTATTAGCAGCAGCATATTTAGCGGGTGTGAGCCGAGTTTTTACAATAGGTGGTGCACAAGCTGTTGCAGCTTTGGCTTATGGTACTGAAACAATACCTGCTGTAGATAAAATTACAGGGCCAGGTAATCGCTTTGTTGCCGCAGCTAAAAGAGCAGTTTTCGGTCAAGTAGGCATTGATATGATCGCAGGCCCTTCAGAAATTCTTGTTTATGCTGAAGGTGAAAATAATGCTGAATGGTTAGCAATGGATGTATTGTCTCAGGCAGAGCATGATACTGTGGCCCAATCAATTTTCATTACACCTGATGAGAATCTTTTAAATGCTGTGGAAAATGCAATTGAAAAGCATTTGAACGAACTGCCAAAGGCAGATATTGCTCGAACTTCTATTGAAAATCGTGGCGCATTAGTACTTGTGAAGAACCGTGCAGAAGCAATTGATCTTATTAACCAAGTTGCTCCAGAGCATTTAGAGTTATGTCTAGATGATGCAGAGTTGATGAGTCAAGAAATACGTCATGCGGGCGCAATATTCATCGGGCGCTATACTCCTGAAGCAATAGGTGATTATTGTGCGGGGCCTAATCACGTCCTACCAACATCTGGTACAGCTCGCTTTTCCTCACCGCTTGGTGTCTATGATTTTCAAAAACGCTCAAGCTTAATTATGTGCTCAAAAGAAGGTGTCAAAACCTTAGCAAAAGCAGCAGACATATTGGCGGTGGAAGAAAATCTCGATGCACATGCTCGATCAGCTCGTTATCGTTATCAATAGCTAACCCACGAATATAGGGGCTGATAAAGCCCCTTTTTAGAGAGTTTTGAGAGTATATAAAATGGCATTTACAATTGAACAAATGCGTTTTTGGAGTCCTGAGGTTCGTGATTTAGAGCCTTACGTACCTGGTGAACAACCAAAAATACAGAATTTATTGAAACTGAATACAAACGAAAATCCTTATCCACCATCACCAAAAGTGGTTGATGCAGTGCAAGCTGTTTTGGCTCATCAAGCTGATGCCCTTCGTTTATATCCTGATCCAGATGCTACGGTTTTAAAACAAGCAATCGCTAAACAACAAAATGTTGACGTTAGCCAAGTCTTCGTAGGAAATGGTTCTGATGAAGTGCTTGCTCATATTTTTAAAGCATTTTTCATTCAGCAAGAACCAATTCTATATCCAGATATAACCTATAGTTTTTATCCAGTTTATAGTCAATTTTTTGGTGTTCAAACAAAGCAAATTCCTTTGAATGAAAAATTTGAAATAGATATTTCAGATTATGAACAGGAAAATGGTGGCATCATTATCACCAATCCAAATGCACCAACGAGTATTGCATTAGGTTTGGACAAAATTGAACAACTGTTAAAAGCTAATCCAAATCGTGTGATAGTCATTGATGAAGCTTATGTAGATTTCGGAGCAGAATCAGCGGTTGAACTTATAAGTCGTTATGAGAATTTGGTTGTATGTCAAACAACCTCCAAATCTCGTTCACTGGCTGGATTACGTGTTGGATTTGCAATTGGACAAGCCCATTTGATTGCTGCACTTGAAGCGGTTAAAAATAGTTTCAATTCATACCCAATTGACCGTTTTGCAATTGCTGCAGCTGTAGCATCTTTTGAAGATCAAGATTATTTTCAAGAGCAATGTGAGAAAGTCATTGCAAGTCGTGAAAAATTGGTAGCTAACCTAACTGAGCTAGGTTTTAATGTTTTGCCTTCAAAAGCAAACTTTATTTTTGCTACACACTCCCTACACGATGCAGCACAACTTGCAGAAAAATTGCGTGAGCAAGGTATTATTGTTCGCTATTTCAACAAACCAAGAATTAATCAATTTTTGCGTATCACGATTGGTACTGATGAACAAAATCAGCGCCTAGTTGATACATTAAAAATGCTAATAAGTTAATTTTGAAGTAGCTTATTTTATTTCTGCCATGTATTGAGTAGATCAAGCATGGCAGAAACTTTATCAAAACATTCTTGGTATTCGGCTTCCGCATCAGATGCGATAGTAATTCCACCACCTGCCCAAATCGAAAGATTGTCCTGATTTTTTTGAATACTACGAATTAAAATATTCCAGCGACCTGTACCATCGTAATTAAAATATCCTAAACTTCCGCAATAGGCACCGCGTGGAGATTCTTCAAGCTCATCGATAATTTGCATTGCGCGAATCTTTGGTGCCCCTGTGATTGAGCCTCCTGGAAGTGCTGATAGCAACATTTGCATCGGATTAACTTCTTCTTTTAATGTCGCGGTGATTTCACTCACCATATGATGAACTTGATTAAAACTTTCAATTTCAAATAATTTTGTTGTTTTTACTGAACCAGTTTCTGCATACACACTTAAATCATTTCTTAGCAAATCCACAATCATCACATTTTCAGCCTGATCTTTTTTTGAATTTGTTAACTTTTCTTTTGAAATAAGGTCTTGTTGAGGATCTTGGTGTCTTGGCATGGTGCCTTTGATTGGTCGAGTTTTAATTTTATTTTTATTATCAAATTCAATGAATAGCTCTGGTGAACAACTTAAAAGTTCGAATTCATTAATTTTTACATAGCCTGCATATGGTGCATGAGTTAATTGCCAAAAATCATTTGATTTACTAAGTAGGGAGCCTTTCGCTTTTGCTGTAAACTCTTGAGTTAAATTTATTTGATAACAATCACCAGCTTTAATATAGTCTTGAATTCTGCTAAATGCTTGTAAATACTTGGTTTTAGACCAACGAGGTGTACATTGATCCTGTAAAGATAATGATTCAAGTTGATCTGATTTATTTTTAGACAAAAGGGATAGAATATAATTATAGGTGTTTACTGATTTTTTTTCATTGCCATAGAAATACCATTCACCATTATGATATTTAAGATAACTTGAATATTCACCTAGAAAAAGACTGGGTTGAGAGCGCATAGCAGTTTTAACGCATAAGTTTGAACAATAGTCATAACTTATAAAGCCGATGTATCCACCTTTAAAAGAAATGGATTCGATGGTTGATATTGGATTTTTGCTAAACTGAACAAAATTGATGATCGATAAAGGATGTGTAATTTGATGGTATTGGTTTAACTCAAGTTGAGTGAACTGTCTTGATGTTGAATTTTCGAAGATTAAATAATGTTTTGGCAAAAAACTAATAATAGGTGAGTTTTGATCATGCAAATAAACCAAACCAATTAACTCTCTCAACTGAAATAGAATTTCAGAGACTGATAGAGATGAAATATTGAGTTTTTGCTTAAACTGGCTCATAAACTTGAAAATAACACATGCAAATCATAAGAAATAATTGTACTACAATAGTGAGAAATCATCGGAGTTTTTCAAAAACAGGTTGTAATTCGAAAATCATTTAAACTGTATTTGTGATTCATCTCATAAAAATTGTCATTATCAGTAATTTAAATTCATAAAAATGGCAAAAAGTGTCATTGTTAACATTTATGTAAATATCTTATCCATTCAGATAAATGGAGAACTGAGAGAAATGTATACTTGTTTTTTAAAAAATGATCTTATAAATATACAGATAATTCACAATGTTATTGCTGACTAAGAGTTGTAATGCAGTAGTGTATTTTTTATGCCGTTTATCGGTTTATTACTAAAAAGCGGTTAACAGGAGTTGAACATAAAATAACAAACAGGTAATTTAGTACTTGCTAAGCGAACTACTCAAGGATCGGAAGTTCAAGTTGTCATTTAAGAAAAAAACAACAGTGGACAGTTTAGAGTAGTGTAAGTCAAAAAATAAATGCTCTTGGGAGAGTGCTCAATGAAAATGTTTACTAAACTAGCTTTAGTTTCTTCAATGGCGATTAGCGCAAATGCAATGGCTATGCAAGCGATGGATGATGCTGCACTTAGCTCTGCTACTGGTCAAGATGGTATCAATATTGGTATTGGTGCTGGTGTAAATGCAGACTTGGCTACCTTTATGGGAACCCCTGTAGCTGTTACAAAAGGTATCTTGGTTGAAGATTTATACGTACATGATAACGACGGTCTAGCTGCAACTGCTGCGTTTAATGGTGTGAACTTAGGTGGTAAAGCAACTCCGGGTGCAATTCATATTGATGGTCTAGGTCTTCAGGCAACTGCTGGTGCAGATAACTTTGATGGTACTCTATCAACTAACCTGCTTAATTTAAAAATTGATACTGATGCTGGTGATGCTGCAGCTGGTGGCGCATTCCTAAATATCGGTGCTAATGTTGCAGCACTTCGAGTTAAAGTGGGTGCAATCAGTATTGGTGCTTCTGGTGCAGCTCCTGATTTAGCTTCTGCTAATATCCGTCGTGGCACGACAGGAACTGAGAACCAAATCCTTACTGGTTTAACATTGGATATGGGTAAAGTTGCAGCTAACGTACAATTAGGTGCTACTCCACAAGGTGCTATGGTTCTTGTTAAATCTTCTCTAAGCGGTCTTAACATCACTAACCTAGGTATCAATGATGCTGCTGGTGGTGGTCAGATCTATCTTGATGGTTTACATGTTCGTGGTGCTGGTGGCGGTGCAATTGATGTTGATTTAGGTATCTCAGTTAAAAGCACTGGTTTAGAAATTACGAACAACAGCGCAGCTGGTAATGATATATATGTTAAAGCTGTACGTTTAGGTGCTGCTGCGACTGGTTCTACAAATGCTTCAATTGGTGATGTAGAAGTCCAAGGTCTGAAACTTGGTCAAACTAAGATTACAATCGCTGGTTACTAAGTTGATTTGTTGATTAAAAAAAGCGCATTTATTGCGCTTTTTTTAATCTTTGAAGGAAAGTGGTTTTAAGCTAGATATTAATTTTCTATTTGAAAGTGAGGCCGTTACATATTTTCTTTGAAATACACGAAGATATGTAAAAGAAATAACATTTCATCAAAAAAAGCTAAAAAAAAGCTGTTTTTTTTTATAAAAAACGGTATCTTCATCACACAGGGAAGTAGTGTCAGTGACGCTAAGAATAAAATGAATAAGGCAAATCATGCCGCTGTTAAGAAAAGAGAATTATGTTAGAGATAGCTCTAGGCTCTGCATTGATGTATTACTTTACAACGCAAGCCTTTGAAATAGAAAAAAAACCTGAAGGAACAGTTTATTATACTGAAACTTTAGATTCTAGGAATTCTTCATTTACTCGTAATCATCGAGAAGCGGTTGTTATAAAACCAGCAGTTGAAGATCAGTTTCGAGGCATCGTACGTCAAGCATATGACTATAGTTGTGGTTCGGCGGCATTGACGACACTTTTAAATGGATACGGTGGTTTAAAGCTAACTGAACAGCAAACGATGAGTGGCTTGCTTCAGTACGGTGAATATCAACGAATCATTGAAAGAAGAAGTTTCTCTCTTTTAGATATGAAGCGATTTGTAACAGCATTAGGTCTAAATAGTGGCGGATATCGTGGCGAATTCTCTGATTTAGCAGCTTTAAAGCAACCAGCTATTGTCCCGATAACTTATGCAGGATTTAAACATTTTGTTGTTTATAAAGCTTATAAAGATGGGCGCGTGTATCTTGCAGATCCAGCTCTTGGAAATATAAGTTTTGATGAAACTCGATTTCGAGAAATTTGGGACAATAATACTTTGTTTATCGTAGATGTTCCTGAGCAATATCGCAAAAATCTATTGGCATTAAAAGATGAAGACATGCGCCACGTAGATGATGCTACAGTCAATCGATATGCTTTGGCTGAAATTCAATTCCCTACGCAAAAGTTTGAGAAACTTGCTGATAAAGCCTCTACAATGCGTAGGGTACTTGATGCTGATCCAAACTCAGAGAACTACAATAAACCGATCACTACATACATGCGTATGTACTATAAGCGTAAATAATCTCAGAATTTAATAGATGTAGGATGTCATAATGAACAATCAATGGATGAATGTGAGTGTATTAGCATTAAGTTTAAGTGCTATAGCGACGACCCTTTATGCTGAAGACCAAACTGAAGTTGCGAATGTAGAACAGACTCAAATCAATGAGTCGGCAACACAAAGTACACCAGTTGTAGCTGAAGCTACATCTACCACTTCTGCAAATGATGCAAGTGAAGCTGCAAATGCTTTGCAGAAGCAAGAAGGTGATGCGACTAAGGAAACTAATTTACAAGAAGTATTCACTTCAAATGAACGTCAATATTCTTTAATCAAAAAAGGTGTTTTCTCATCTTATTATGATATTGACTATACCTATTATCGCGATAGTCGCCTTGACTTAGCGACTGATGATAGTACGAGTACTTTAGCTCGGCTTCGTGTTGAAGAAGATGCAAACCATACATTAACCAATACTTTTACAGTTCAATATGGCTTATTAGATAACTTAACATTATCTGCAACTGTTCCATTTATTGCAAAAAAAGAGCTATTACAAGATGAAACTGCAGCAGGCTTAGGGGATTTATCCTTTGGAGCACGTTGGGAGCCTTTTCCACTTAAACAAGGGCGACTCCCTTTGGTTTTATTTGGTAGCCTATCAACCAAAACAGGTGATAGTCCTTATGAGATAGGGATCGATGAACTATCAACTGGTAAAGGCTACTATTCAGTAGGTGTTGGTGCTAGTACTCGTAAATATATTGATCCAGTTGTTTTATTTACATCAGTTTCTGCTAATTATGGTCTCAAAGAGACAGGTTTAAACCAATTGCGTGGTAATCAAAGAACTCTAGAAAGTTTTGACCCAGGTTTAAGCGGTGGATTCGCTTTTGGTTTTGCATACTCGTTCAATTACGACGTATCTTTAACGATGTCTTACCAACAAAGCTTTAATACTGGTGCTAAATTTTATTTTAGCGAAGGTGAAAGTTTTAAATCTGCTGATCAAAGTAGTGCTACTCTTTCTTTTGCTTTAGGTGTACGTGTATCTCCAGAAACAATCGTGAATGGAACTGTTGGAATTGGTTTAACAGAAGATGCACCAGATGTTTCATTAGGACTTTCATTCCCATTAGATATTATTGGTTTTGGTAAAAAACTACGTTAAGGAGAGACAATGGTGAAATATCCTAAGTTATGTCCTTTAACGATAGGTATTCTAGTCGCGGGACTTTCGAATTTTACTAATGCACAGTTGGGTCAAGACTTATCTGTAGATCTTAGGTCTTTATCACTTGGAAATGCTGTTACCGCAGATCCACCTGGTATTAGTGCCGTTCATTTTAACCCAGCTGCGCTTGCTAAAATTGATGGTTTGCAAACTGATGTTCAAGGTATTCTTGCGAACTTTGCTATTAAAAGAGATTATACAGCACCTGCTGGTTATAATGTTTTCGGTTATTCTGACGATCCATTGGTTTGTAATGATGGTCCAGAAGTTGAAACGGGCATCTGTACAGACTTTAAAGGTACTGTTTCTGGTGACGTAGAATATGCCAGTATTTATGTTCCGGTACTTAAAAAAATTGTTGATCTAGGTCCTAATGCTCCTTTAGCAGCTCCGACAGCGGGTATAGCTTATAAACCACCTGGTTCTAAAGTTACCTATGCAACAGCAGTTTACGCACCGCTAGTTGCTGGATTTGGTGCAGAGGATGGAAATCCAAGTAATTTCATGGGACAACAAGTTGCTTTAGAACGTATTACCTACCTTTCTCCTTCATTCGGATATCAGGTGAATGATCACTTAGCGATTGGTGCCTCTTTTGGTATGTCTTATCAAGCGATTGCGATGAAGACAGATTTACGCTTCCCCAATGAAATGATTGGTGTGTTGCGTATGGTAGATGAAGTGGTTTGTGGTCCATTTAAAGACAATGGCGATATTATTACTGACTTACTGTTATTTGGTATTTGTAATGCTCAAGAGGGTCTTAATCCATTTAATAAATTGGGTGCTTTAGATGTATCCTTAGAACAGTCTTTGAGTCCTAGCTATAATTTAGGTGTGCTATGGGAACCTACAGATGATTTTAGTTTTGGTATGGTTTACCAAAGTGAGGCTAAAATGCGTCTAAAAGGTAAGTATCTTATAAATAATGCGAATGCTTCTCAAGAGCTAATCGCTGGACTAAATTCTTCAGCCACAGGACAAATTCTTGCTGCAATTTTGGGTTTACCTGGATTTGTACCAGATATCGAATCTGGTCTTGTTGCGATGGATTTTAAATATCCTCAGCATTTTAAAGCAGGTATAAAGTACAAAATATTTCCAGATTTACAAATGAATTTCGATATTGGTTGGACTGATTTCTCTGCATGGGATAAGTTTAAATTTGAATTTGATCGACAAATATCATTATTAAAAGTCGCGAAATTATTATCTGGGGATGTTACTGATCGTTCATTAGCATTACCTTTAAAATTCCAATCTTCGTGGCGTTGGGGGATTGGTTTTGAATATTCTGCCACGGATCGTTTAAAGCTACGTATAGGTTATGAACCACGGACAAGTTCAATTCCTGATGATAAACGAAATACAATGGTTCCGATCAACAACGCACAATTGTTTGGGCTTGGTGTAGGCTATCGCTTTGATCAAGATACAGATTTAGATTTATCTATTGGTTTCTTACGTAGTCGTGATGATATTCCAGCCAATACAAGTAGCCTTGCGAACAAAACGGGTGTAGATAATATCTTACTGAATCCGTACGCAGGTTTAGATATTAAAACAAATACCAAAGTCACTTTACTTGGTATTAATTATAGAACTAGATGGTAATGCTTAAGAAAAATATTCAAATGTCTAAATACGCTATGCTAATAATTGGTATTGGCATAGTGTCTGGACAAAATGTGTATGCAGATGGGTTCTATACAATCATTGGCCCAGATGGACGCCCAATGATTGTGCCTAAAAAGGACACCTCACAACAACTTCAATCTCAGGTTAGATATATTGAGAAAGAACCGACCTTACCCAATGAAATTATTGAAAATAAAGTCGAAACGCCAGTAAAACTGTCTAACTCTCAAAATAGAAATATACAGAGTGACATAAGTAATACGCGTAAAATAGAAAAGATTGAACCAGCAATTGTTGAACAAAATGTTGAGTCCCAAAAGACACTTACAATTGAGATTCCATTGTCACAAGAATCGAAATCTGTTCAAACATTAGAATCTAAAAAACTAAAGACTAAAGATATAAATCAAAAAGAAAAAGATTCAAAAGTTGTTACTCCAATCAATAATAAAGAACTGAAAAAAGAGTCCAATACATCTGCACAGCAAAAAGATGGTTTTACCAGTATAGATGGTGTGTCATATGTAAATAATGAATATTTAGAAGGTCAAGAATTTAATCTAGAAGGGAAAAAGCGTTTTTATACTATGCCTGATGGGAGTGGACGTTTAGAAACTATTGAGCGTAAAAAAGGGGTTAGTCGCTCAATGTTAGATCGCATAATGAGTCGCCCAATCGAGTCGAGTAAAGCGATTACACTTTCTACAAATTATGTAAGATTAACACCAGAAGACTTAGCATTAGCATTTGAAGAAGATCGTTGTTTTATTGAAAATTATACAAAATCAATTAAAAAGCTTAGTCTTAATAAAGATATTGGTTTATGGCCAAGAAAACCTCTAAAAGAGAAATTTGAATACGAATTAGTTGAACTAGGCAATCCGATTACATATATTCAGATTGATTCCTATGCCTCCAGTAATAATAAACCAGTGTATTATTGGCCACTTGTTATCTTCTTAGATAAAAAAGGTTGTATCCAAGAAGGTGTTAGTGGTTTCAAAAATGAAACTGTACATGAAACAACATTCAAGCATGCTGCCATTCAAGGTGTATTGCGTGTCCCAGAAACAGCACACTATGTAATGATGACACCATTAGCCTCAGCAGTTGATGTACCAGAACAAGAGCTTTCAAATCAAGGACAGATAAAAATCTCTGTTATACAGTAAATATTAGGATGAATTTTAGTATGAATAAAAAAACGATATTACCATTAAGCCTATCTATAATTGCTGCAATGATGACAGCTTGTGGTGGTGAAAGTGCTAAAATAAATGAAGATCCAAACCAAGGCGTTGATGGTGTTACATCTAATACAAGTTGTGACGTGTCAGCAAGTGATTGTCTGAAATTTGTGCTTGATTATCCTGTTTCTGGAATAAATTTTGATTGTAGTACGGATAAAATCAATCATTTTGCGACTAAATTAGACGGTAATATTGTTACTGGAGCATGTAAGCTAGGGGATGAAGCAAGTTTTTATATTCAAGGTTCTTCAGCTCGAAAAATCAACCTTGGTACGATTAAGTTAGATACAATTTCTAAGTTAAAAACAGCAACTCTTCCACATATTCGAGTAATAGATTTCGCTACGGCATTAACTGGCAAGATGCCAAATTCTCTTGATAAAAATGATGAAACTATTCGAGTTGCTGTTGCGCTGATTCGAATTATGCATAGTCTGGGCGTTGAAAGAAATGACAATGTAGTTGGAGATATACAACCGATAGAATTTACTGAAGAGAAGAAAGATTTATTAGTGAATGTCACTAAAGATATTGGTGTTAATGAATTATTGTCTGGCGAATATATTACACTTTTACAACCCTGGTTAGATGTATCAAAAGTTTCTGACGACCAAGCCTATGCTCTATTAATTCGTCTTTTAAACTTGGTTAACACGGGTGTTTGGCAAGCTGATTTACCGGCATATAAAGCTGGTGGTGAAAGTACAAGTGTTAATAATTTCCGCCCAGATGGGTTCTTCGGTTGTAATAAAGAATTGACTTCAAAATGCGTAGATAATGACACCAATCTATTGCATTCAATGGGCGCTTTCTTCTTATTGTCTGATCGACAAGGATATACGATTGGTGATGGTCAGCAATGGAAAGGAGCTGCAACTATAACGAATGGGTTGGTTGTTGCTCCAATTACCTTGATTACAAAGGTAAAACCAATTAAATTACAAGTAGATGCGCAAAAGGATTGGCTTGACCCGATTAATATGCAAGTAAATACAAATAAACCTTTACGTTTTAAAATTTCAGAAAATAATTCAGCTGAAGACTTATTGATATATCAAGGTAAGCTAATCAATAGAAATACTATACCTGGTACAACTAACTTTTATAAACAATTGATTAAAGCCAAAGATACGGATACCGTTGACACAACTCATCTTGGTTTATGGAAACAGTCTATATCAAGTACTAACTATAATGGAACTGTTGATATTGTTAAGATTAATCCTTCGAGTTATTTAGCTAAAGACATTTTTAAAACTAGAAATAATGTTGCATCAAATCAGCAATATATCTTCCCTTTGTATGCTACTTTAACATTCAGATTCAGCAATGAAGCAAACCTAGCTCCAGTCGATTTAGGAATTGTCATTGATGAAAATGGTGATATACGTACAGATATCAAAGCGAATTCAACAGCTACAGATATGTCTGGTATTTGTGGCAGCGTGAAGACAGTGAATAGTGATGGTTCAATCACAGATAGTAATGATCAAAAACAGTTCCGAATTGGTACAACGGGAGCGACATTATTTTCAACGAATGATAAATCAATCAGTGTGAGAGCGATATTGTCTAATCCTAAGTTTGGAAATATCAATGGAGTAATGTTTGGCTTGAACGTAACTGCAGGCACTGGGGCGAAAATCAATATCAATAACCTTCTTGCAGGTCAAGCAACGGGCATTAATTTAACGAATTTCTCAAATAATACAGTGACATGGTCAAATACTTATGCATATTTTGTAGATGTATATAATCGTTTATATGATGATTTGACCACAGAGGAAAAAAATAAATACGTAGCTCCTACAGCAGAAGAACGTGAATTAGCGAAACGTTTCTCTGGTTCGGTAAGTATTAAGATTGCAGATCAATCTATCCCAGCATGTAAGGCAATTAAAGTTAAGTCGTAATATAAAAAAGACCGCGTTAAGCGGTCTTTTTTTTAACCCGTATGGTCTAAACGAGTACCCAACGTTTCTAGATGAGTTGTGAATGTTCCTGATTTACGATCAGAAAAGTAGTGTTTCAATGTTTGTTCAACACTTGGAAATGCGAGTTCAGACCATGGGATTTCATGTTCTTCAAATAAACGACATTCAATACTTTCTTCACCTGCTCCAAAGAAACCTTGTTTAATATGTGCTTTGAATAATACGTATATCTGTCCAATACGCGGAATATTGTACATACAATAAAGTTGTTCTATTTCGACTTCTGCTTCCGCTTCTTCACGTGTTTCACGAGCTGCACCTTGTTCCATAGTTTCAAATAATTCCATGTAACCAGCAGGTAAGGTCCATAACCCATAGCGCGGTTCAATTGCTCGTCGACACAGTAAAACTTTGTCATCCCATAGGGCTAAAGCACCACAAATAACCTTGGGATTTTCATAATGAATATTGCCACAATTTGTACATACAAGACGTGTTTTATGATCACCTAATGGAATTTTTGCTTCAGTTTGATGTCCACACGCTACACAAAAGCTCATAATTATCATCAATCCTAGAGATAACTCAGCATAACTGAATTTTTGTGAATTCGCATTAGGATCAGCTATGTTCCTCAGTAAAATTTCGGCTATGATGTTGGTGGATAAGAAAAGCATTCAAAGAGGGATGAGTAGCATGGAAGAGGCATCGTTAATACAGCTATTAGAACAACGGTTGCGATTTTCCAGACGAATTCAACAAGCTGATGCAGCAGTCTTAATCGCAATTACGCAGGAGACTCAGCCTAGAGTTTTATTGACACGTCGTTCAATTCATTTATCTCAACATGCAGGTGAGGTCTCTTTTCCTGGTGGTAAACGTGACCCTAGTGATACCAGTAATATTGTTGTTGCTTTACGTGAGGCTCAAGAGGAAACCGCACTAAATCCTTTCGATGTTAAATTATTGGGTGATTTACCGATTCAAAGAGCACGGAGTGGATTGTCTGTTAAACCAATTGTTGGCTTAATCCCTGCGAAAGTAAACCTTATTGCACAGCCCTCAGAAATTGATCGCATTTTCTTTGTACCATTAAAACAGTTAATCGATGCTCCTCCTTTACCTTATGAAGTTAGATTAGCCCGTCAATCTTTATATTTTCCAAGCATGCAAGTTGAAAGCGAAGTCGTGTGGGGTCTCACCGCAAGAATGCTCGTTTCATTATTCCAATACGGTTTAGGCTATCAAAAAAAATGGCCATTTCTAGTTAATCCACCTAACTTTGGTCTAGCTAAGTTTTAATTTCACTTTGAAAAGTAGAGTTTTTAAAAATGATGTACAAATATAAAGAATTTACTCCTAAAGCACTTCAACAACCTTGGGATGGTTGGGTTGCACCGACAGCAACTGTGATTGGTCAGGTAGAATTAGGACGTGAAGTCAGTGTTTGGTTTGGTGCTGTTATTAGGGCGGATAACTGTTTAATTCGAATCGGTAATTACTCGAATGTTCAAGAGAATGCAGTTTTGCATACAGATGCTGGTATTGAATTGAATATTGGTGAATACGTTACGATTGGCCATCAGGCGATGTTACATGGATGTACCATCGGTGATAATTCTTTAATTGGTATTAATGCGGTGATTCTAAATAATGCTGTGATTGGTAAGAATTGTATTATTGGTGCGAATGCATTAATTCCAGAAGGTAAAGTGATCCCTGATAATTCTGTCGTAATGGGTTCACCTGGTAAAATAGTTAAAACTGTAGATGATGAAGGTGCGGTTAAACTACGAATGAGTGCCTTACATTATGCCGAGCATTTTAAAAACTTCCTAAATTTAGAAGCGTTTAATTTCTAAAGCACTTCAGATAAATTGATATGAACTCAGCCAAGTGAATGCTTGGCTTTTTTGTATCCATAAAAATAGAACAGCTCGCCTATGATGTCTGAGTGGAGTATGATACTCGACGTTTTTCATCTCTTTTATACCAAGGTTTTTGCATGAAGTTGCTTGCATTGGAAACTGCAAATGAGCAGTGTTCAGTTTCACTAATTGATGACACACAAGAACTCTATTTTCAGTTGGATGAGCGAACAAAGGCACAAACTCAAACAATTTTGCCTTTAACAGAGCAGGCTTTAATTCAGACACAGACACAACTTTCTGATTTAACAGCAATTGCATTTAGCCGAGGGCCTGGTTCTTTTAGCGGTGTGCGCATCAATGCTGCAGTTGCACAAGCTTTAGCATGGTCGCATGATTTGCCAGTTATACCTGTTTCTACTTTACAAGCTTTAGCTCAAGCAGCATATCGACTAACCGGTTTGAAACAAGTTTCTGCTGTTTTAGATGCACGAATGCAAGAAGTGTATATTGCAAATTACAGCTTAGATCAGTTTGGTATTATGCAAGCAATCGATGAAGAAAAACTATTAGCTTATGAGCGTGCTAGCGAATACTGTAAGTTTACACCAATTGGTTCAGGTTCAACTCTCATAGAATTTATGCAAGAAGATGAATCTAAAACCTTAAATCAAACTGTTGCTGATATCAAAGCAACTGCGCACGATATCGCAACCATCGCACGAGTTTATGCAACTCAACAAAAATGGGTTGATGCAGAACATGCCTTGCCAGTTTATTTACGTGATGATGCGTGGAAAAAAATTGCTGATCAGGGTAAACCAAATTAAGGTGAGTTATGGATATTTTATTGCTATTTAAAGCAGCCATAATGGGATTGGTTGAGGGTATAACAGAGTTTTTACCCATCTCAAGTACAGGTCATCTTATTTTGTCTGGACAGTTGCTAGATTTTTGGACTGTAGAAAAAAGAGATATGTTTGCCGTTGCAGTTCAGATCGGTGCGATTGCTGCGGTCATTTATGAGTATTGGGGAAAATTATGGGGTGCTCTGATCGGAGCAATGAAAGGTCAGGAGCAAGGTCGCCGTTTAAGCCTAAATTTAATTATTGCTTCAACTCCTATTGTGATCATTGGATTAACATTTGGTGATGTGGTTAAAGCTTATTTATTTAATGCCATTACTGTTGCTATCGCTTTAATCGTTGGTGGTTTTATTATTCTTTGGGCGGAAAGACGCAAGCATTTAGTTGTCAGTTCTGAAGTGGATGATTTGACTTTTAAACAAGCAACGTTGATTGGGTTAATTCAATGTTTTGCTTTGATCCCTGGTACCTCACGATCGGGTTCAACGATAATTGGTTCTTTATTTTTAGGGATATCACGTAAAGCTGCCGCTGAATTTTCATTTTTCTTAGGTATTCCTGTATTGATGGGTGCAGGTTTACTCGATATGTATAAAATGCGAAATGATTTACATAGTAATGATTTAGCGGTACTTGCAGTTGGAATTGTGGTTGCTTTTATTTCTGCTTTGATCGTGATCCGTGCCTTGATTCGATATGTTTCTAAACACGATTTTACGGCATTTGCGTATTATCGTATCGGTTTTGGGGTATTTATACTTGCAACATGGTGGACAGGTTGGGTGCATTGGTAATGCGAATGATATGTTGGTATCAAGCAGAATATGAACAATCATTTCAGCAACTTCAAGCTCGTTTTTCTGAACTAGATGTAAAACTTGAGGGTCATGTTGTAGAGAAAATTAACTCAAGATTTTTACGTTTGAATCCAGATATGGCATTGGTGTTGGACGAAGATGGTTTAAGTCTCAGTGCAAATGGCATGAAAATGCAGCCCGATTGGTGTGCTGAAATTCCTCGTTTAAAAAGAGCAAGTTTAAAATCAGAAATGATAGCGAGGGCATGTCAACTTGGAGAGAAACCAACACTTATTGATGCTACCGCAGGGTTGGGACACGATAGCTTGCTTATGGCACATTTGGGTGCCAATGTACGCTTAATTGAGCGACATCCAATTTTATTTGTATTACTGGAATATGCTAAGGCACAAGCCGAAAGAGATTCTTTTTTACAAGCCACTATGCAGCGCATTCAACTTATACATGCAGACTCAAATTGCTATTTAAATGAGTTAGCACAGAAAGGTGAATATCTAGATGTTGTTTATCTTGATCCGATGTTTCCCCAGCGTGATCAAAATCAGCAAGCGATAAAAAAACAGGCACAAGTCAAAAAACAAATGCAGTTGTTGCATATGTTATTACCCGAAGATGGTGAAATGGATTTGGGTGATCAACTACTCGATTTAGCTAAGAAAATTGCAAAAAGAGTAATTGTTAAACGACCACGCCATGCAGTTTATCTTGCTGAACAACATCCTGATCATCAATGGTTAGGGGATGCTTGTCGATTTGATGCTTATTTTCCAAAAGGTTAAATTTGAGTCTTTTTATCAGATGATTGTTTGGCTTAGGTCAATGCTCGGTAAAAATTTGTGATATAGTTCAAAAGCATGATTGCTAAAAAATTCTTGCTAAGCTTACACTACGGTTGCATATATTAACGATTTTGAAAAAGCGACATTTAATCTATAACGTTTGGCATATTTTTTAGTTTAGGCTTAAGAAGAGATACTCCCGAAGAATTCTATGATAGATCTCAAACCCTCCATTAATATCTGGCATGATTTCAAAAGTAACCAAATTGCTGGAATGTGGTTGTTCCTCGGGTCCCGCCGTTCATTACAAGTGGTTCATCCTTCTATCACTCAGCTGATCCTTTGGGGGATTTTAGGTGGCTGTACAAACTCGTTATATAGTTGGTTAGTAGCTGGTCAAGTAGGTGATTTTAACCCTCAAGGTCTCATTGGCTATGCGCTTTGGCCATTCATTGCCTTGATTGTCGGGATTTTTCTATCTCAACGGATGAACCAAGCACGTTTGATGTTAGTGCCTGCTTTACTCTGGTTGGTTCTTGATACCAATATTTTGCTCTTACAGTGCTTGATTCAGTATTTAGGATCGAATGGATATCTAAACTTCATACCTGATAGTATCTATAATGGTTTTTTACCACCATTCTTTGTGGCTTTATTTGTTTGGCAAAGTTTAGCCGTAATTTGGGTGTTCTCACGTGCGCTGAATTGGCCTTGGTGGGAGCGAGCTCTCGTTTTTATCGCAACGATTGCAACGATGGTGGTTTGGCAATTATCGGTGAAAGATCAACCGATTTGGAAAGTCGAAGAAACTCCTCCAAGCTTTTCAGAGGAAGCCTTTTATGCTCAGAGTAATTTATTGCAACAAGCATTAGATAACATCCAATATGGCGACATTGCCCAAAGTCACTGGTACTTTTTAGGTGTTGCAGGTGATAGTTATGTGGATGTTTTTAAATCTGAAGTTGAGCGTATAAAAGAGCAGTTTGATACACGCTTTGGAACTGTCGACCGTTCTATCATGCTGGTCAATAACCCTGCCACGCGTTTAGAAGTACCAATAGCTTCAAAGACAAGTATCGAGCTTGCTTTGCGCCGTATCGGTCAACAGATGAATCGTGATAGTGATGTTTTATTTCTTTATATGACATCACATGGTGAAAAAAATCATTTTGAACTAGAAAATGCACCACTTGAATTAGGTCAGGTCGATCCAAAATGGTTACGTGAAACTCTGGATAAGTCAGGTATTCGTTGGCGAGTGATTGTAATCTCTGCATGTTATTCTGGAAGTTTTATTCCTGCATTACAGTCTCCAGAAACATTGATTATTACCGCATCAGCAGCGGATAAGACTTCTTTTGGCTGTAATAATGAAGCAGATTATACTTATTTCGGTCGAGCTTTTTTTGATTTGGCGATGCGTGAACAGTCTTCAATGAAAAAAGCCTTCGAACAAGCCAAACAAACGGTGACACAGTGGGAAACTGCACAAGGTTTTGAGCCATCTGAACCACAATGGTCAATTGGTCGTAATATGGAACTCATGCTGCCGCAATTAGAACCATATTTATTCCCTACTCAAAATATTACAACAACAGACATTACAAAAACACAGGATGATCAACATGCAGCTACTGCAAAAAAATCGTTGTTTTGAGGGTGAACAAAGGATTTATCAACTTGAATCACAACACCTCAAAGGCTCAAGTCGCGTTGGTGTTTATCTCCCACCAGCTGCTTTAGATGGCAAACCTTGTTCTGCGCTTTTTTATCTTGCAGGGCTTACGTGTACTGAAGAAACATTTGCAATAAAAGCACATGCACAACGCATGGCAGCAAGATTAAGTCTTATTTTGATTACTCCTGATACATCTCCACGTGGAGAGCACGTTGCTCAAGGCGATCATTGGGATATTGGGCAGGGTGCTGGTTTTTATATTAATGCGATTCAACAACCTTGGGCTGAGCATTATCAAATGGAGTCATACATTGTTGATGAACTCTATGCTCATGTTTTGCAAGAATTTCCAATCATTGAAAATCAGGTTGGAGTTTTTGGACACTCAATGGGTGGTCATGGTGCCCTAACATTAGCATTTAAGTACCCAGAACTTTTTAGATCGGTCTCGGCATTTGCACCGATTTGCGCACCAAGTATTTGCCCTTGGGGTGAAAAGGCATTTAGTCAATATTTAGGACAGGATCAACAACGTTGGGCAGAACACGATGCAACTGCATTAGTGCAGCAGAAAGGGGCTCAATTTGAAGAAATTCTGATTGATCAAGGTTTAGAAGACCAATTCTTTGCGCAGTTAAATCCTGAAAAATTTAAACAAGCTTGTTTAGAGTCTGGCCAGCATATTACTTTACGTTTGCATGAAGGCTATGATCATGGTTACTATTTTATTCAAAGCTTTATCGATGATCATTTGCAATTTCATGCTATTCAATTAGAAAAGAATGCTTAATCTTTGAAAGAAGCTCATAATGAGCTTCTTATTCTTGATGAGTCCAATTGGCAGCGAATTCCTGCTGAGCCATTCGATTCAAATGATCTATTACAACTTGCTCTAGGCGCTCAACATCATCTTGTTGATTTTCAATGATAACCTCTAAGTATTCCTGTTGTGCTGTGAGTGTCACCGTTGCAGTAGGCATCAAAATTTTTGAATAGATTTCAGTTTCTTCAACTTCAAATTTATGTTTCCAGTGATTGAGTAAACGTTTAGCGATTCGTTTACCTTCGACTGTTTCAATTTGTGTAGTACTCTTCATCATACGACTTCATTTTTTGTATCGAAAATTACCTTAGCAAATAACCAATGATAAAAAAATAGTAACTCTGCAACGTGGTGTTGCATGTTTGCAATGCTCGAATAATCACTTTCTAACAGCCCTAAACAGTATGAATTTGTTATAATCACGGAATCATTCCTTCGTCATTGTCAGGTTATCCATGTCCAAGCCTTATCTCATTGCTCCTTCAATTTTATCTGCTGATTTTGCTCGTTTAGGTGAAGATGTAGAAAAAGTTCTAGCTGCAGGCGCAGACGTTGTACATTTTGATGTGATGGATAATCACTATGTTCCGAATCTGACCTTCGGTGCAGGTATTTGTAAAGCATTAAAAAATTACGGTATCAAAGCACCAATTGATGTACACCTCATGGTTTCTCCTGTGGATCGTATGATTGGTGACTTCTTGGAAGCAGGTGCCGATATCATTACTTTCCACCCAGAAGCGACAGATCATATTGATCGCTCTTTGCAGTTGATTAAATCAGGTGGTGCAAAAGCAGGTTTGGTCTTCAACCCTGCGACACCATTACATTATCTTGATTATGTTTTAGACAAAGTTGACCAAATTTTATTAATGAGTGTAAACCCTGGTTTTGGTGGGCAGAAATTTATTCCGATGACATTAGAAAAACTTCGCCAAGCACGCCAAATTATTGATGCAAGTGGTCGTGATATTCGTTTAGAAGTGGATGGTGGTGTAGGACCTGCAAATATTCGAGAAATAGCAGAAGCTGGGGCGGATATGTTTGTTGCTGGTTCAGCAATTTTTGGTCAGCCAGATTACAAAACAGTGATCGACCAAATGCGTGCAGAGTTGGCTAAAGTTGGTGCAAAACAAATTTAGTCTATTTAACCTATTATATACATTGGGCTGTGGATAACTTTGTTTATAACTACGTGGATAACCGTGTTGATAAGCGAGTGGATAAGATGTTGTTAAAATAAACAAAATGATTTCAGTTGTTTATATTCACAGCAGTTTGAACGAAAAAGGACAAGTTTTTGTCCTTTTTTTTGTGCGCTAAATTATTTATTTTGCTCTATTTTTACTCATGAGTGATTTTTGCAAATATTGTAGAATAAAACAGCATCACTCTGTTTAAAGTTGTTGAATATTGCATAATTTGAACATAAACAGGATTGTGCATAACTATGAAACAACTTATGCTTAATATAGATAAAGATTCTGATCTGTGGATAGGAATATTCAGTGCTACATCTCAAAAGATACAAACATATGTGGTTTGTGTTCCTGATGATATTTTTCATCGGGGGGGGGTAATGTCGCCATTGCAGCTGTACATGCAATTCATACTGAGCAATCCACTGTAACTACTCAGGATATGCCGTGTCACAAGATGCAAATGAAAAGTGAACAGCATCATCAAATGCAAATGGCACATCAAGATATGACGAGTTTGAGTAAATGTCATGACCAACAAGTGCCAAATCAGCAACATTGTGAAGATTGTAATCATCCATCACATTGTCAAACGGTGAGTTTTACACTCGATCAAAATATACCTGAACTATCTGCTTTATCTGTTTTTGAACGACCTGTTCATCTAATAACAGCATATCAAGCTCGACACTTAGCTGGATATTGGCAAGAAATTCTTCGTCCTCCCAAAGCCTAATCTATCAGCCACTCAGTCTTTTCTTAACTTCTTATAGTTAGGGAAATTTGATGAATCAATAGATTAGGATTATTTCATGTCTTCAAAATTATATGCTGGCGTTATTACGAGTTTCGGTCTCTTATTCGCGCCCTATAGCATGGCTGCAATCAAAGAGTATCATCTTAATATCAACCAAGAGATGGTGAATGTCACAGGAAAACCTGTTCAAAGAATTACAGTGAATGGCAAATTTATTGCGCCTTTGCTGGAGTTCGAAGAAGGGGATGAAGCGGTCATTCATGTCCATAATCAACTTAAAGATCAAGACACCTCTCTGCATTGGCATGGTTTACTTTTACCAGGGCTTATGGATGGTGTTCCGGGCTTCAATGGCTTTAAAGGTATTAAGCCAAATGGTAGTTTTGAGTATCGTTTTAAAGTACGACAAAACGGAACTTATTGGTATCACGCACATAGTAAAGGTCAGGAACAGGATGGTTTATATGGTCCTTTGGTCATTTATCCCAAAGGAAAACAGCCTGTAGCCAAACATGAGAATGCTGAACGTGATTATGTAGTGATGCTTTCCGATTTCCATGAAACGAAAAGTGACAAGATCATGGCAAATCTAAAAAAATCAGCGGAGTACTATCAAAATCAAAGAGAAACTGTCGCTGATGTTTGGTCACAAGTGAAAGATCAAGGTTTGAAAGCTACATGGCAAGATCGTTCGATGTGGAATCAGATGCGCATGCTGAAAACTGATTTATCGGATGTCACTGGCTATACCTTTTTAGTGAATGGGAAAACACCACAACAAAATTGGACAGGTGCTTTCAAAGCAGGAGAAAAAGTTCGCTTACGGTTTATCAATGCTTCGGCGATGTCTTTTTTTGATGTGCGAATTCCTAATTTAAAAATGATGGTTGTCAGTGCTGATGGTCAGCCTGTCCAACCTGTTCCAGTCGATGAATTTAGAATTGGTGCAGCAGAAACTTATGATGTAATTGTTGAACCAACTCAAACGCATTATCAAATCCAAGCAGAGTCAATTGATCGTTCTGGTTTTGCAATCGCGTCATTGCAGAATGAGATGAAGCCAGCACAACAGACCGTGACGATGCCGGCAGCGCGTCCACGTGCATTATTGACCATGGACGATATGGGACATGGAGCGCATGCGCAAGATGAAACGAGCAAAATGGATCATAGCCAGCATGCTGAAATGGATAAGTCTAAAATGGATCATAGCCAACATACTCAGATGAGTAAGATGGCAATGAATCATAATGCGCATGGTGAAATGGATATGGGCGATATGAACCATAAATCTCATGCCGACATCAATATGAGCGAAATGCATCATCATTCGGATAAGCAACAATCCTCTATGTCCGTAACAAATCAACATAAACCACAAGCTGTTCAAGGTTGGGCAAATGCATCCACACCTGTCGGCCATAAAGCATTGCAATATACTGATCTAAGAGCATTAACTCCTCAGCCGGATACGCGTGCTGCAGAAAGAGAACTCGTGATTCGTTTAGGTGGGACGATGGAACGATATATTTGGACAATTGATGGTAAAAAATTCAGTGATAAAGATTTTGAACCATTGAAAGTACAGTACGGTGAGCGAATTCGCTTGAAGTTTGTCAATGAAAGTATGATGGCACATCCTATGCATTTACATGGCATGTTTATGCAGCTAGAAAATGGACAAAGCGCAGCCGATATGCCAAATAAGCATACCGTGATCGTACCACCCGGTAAAACCGTAACTGCATTACTGACAGCTGATGAATTAGGAGAGTGGGCCATTCACTGTCATTTGCTCTATCACATGAGTGCAGGAATGATGAGTAAGTTGATTGTTGCGAATGTCAATGAGGCAAAAACAGCCACTCAACCAACATCTACACCAGTTCAACCATCGATAGGAGAAAGCCATGCACATCATTAAGCAGTCTTCGAAGATGAAACGATATACACAGTTGATCGTGGTGAGTGGTATTGCATCCTCTTTGGGAGGATTTGCTCATGCCCATGAAGCTCATAATCAAATGTTGCAGATGAATCAAGCCTCACAGCAACAGATGGTTGTGATGGAAACGTCAAAGGCAGATCATCACAAACATGAACAGTCCAAACTTGCATATTCAAGCGATGTTCAAGATGCAGAGCATAGCCATCATGACGAGCATGGCGGGCAAATATACCAATCAACCAGTTTAGAAAATGCTTGGGCGGTAGATGAGGATGGTAAGGGTAGTGTAAGCACCGAGTTAAAAACATGGGTGGGTACAGATGAAAATAAAATCTTCATCAAAGCCCATGTTGAGAAGGCTGAATCAGAAAAAGCTGAAACTGAAGCAATGACTTTATATAGCCGAAATATTGCAGATTTTTGGGATATACAGGCGGGTGTACGTTATCAATATCAACCAGAACATCAGCTAGATCAAGATCAATGGAGTGCTGTATTCGGTTTGCATGGTTTAGCACCATATTTCTTTGAAACAGAAGCTTATGTTTTTGCTGGACAAGATCAGCGTTGGCAGTTGAGTTTAGAAACCAGTCGAGACTTGCTATTTACACAAAAGTTAATTGCTCAACCCTATTTGAATGCAGATGTGGTATTGAGTGATGAATCGAAATATGCAAAGAAATCGGGGTTATCTAAACTACAAACGGGAGTACAAGTGCGTTATGAGATCAATAAAAAACTTATGCCTTTTGTAGATGTAGCATATGCTTATCATAAAGGTGCGGAGCAAACACCATGGCAAGCTGCTTCTGAAAGTGAAAAGGGTTGGTTATATGCTACGGGATTAACGCTAAAGTTCTGATACTTTGTCTAAAAAGTCACTTTACTGAGATACTGTTGGTTTATACTAACAGTATCTTTTTTGAGTCATTGATGGTGTATAAATGGCTTTAGAACAACAAAACAATCAAATAACAGTAATAACAGATTCCCTCGAAAAGATTAGCAATCAATCGTCTTTTTCAGATTCACAGCGGAGCAATAATAGTTCTATGCAGGTGAGCTATTATTATATTCCTCTGATGAAACATGATCAGGATGTACAACGAATCAGAAAAGCATTAATTCCTTTCTCGGAAGTATTAATCGAGCATCATATAGATTTAAACTGTAAGCACCTCACGTTGTACCATCGAGATGATTTATCTCTGCTCACTTATAAACTTGAGTGTTTGAATTTAAGGGTGGAATTGCAACAAACCATGTCGCATTACGAACCGATTCAGATCATGATTGATCGACATAAGGGTTCGATACAAGAGGAATCTATAGATTCATCTAAGCATAATTATTTTTACCAATTCCAGATTTTTTTGAAGACTATATTTCAGCATTTAAATCAATGGATGAATGCGATACGAAACAAAAGGGATAAATGAGATGCCTAAATGGATGTATTGGGTATTAGCAGTCGCATTTGCATGGTTAATTTGGACAAATTTTTTAAAACCTGTTCCTGATTTAGATCAACTCAAGACACAACAGAATGTTCAAATCATTGAATTAGAAAAGTATGAAGGTTCTTTCCGTGTCTTATCCAAAGAAGATTATCATTGGGGAAGAGAAGCTGAATTTTCACCGATCGACATTGCGGTCGGTTGGGGAGAGATGGCGAAACCGCAAGTGTATGAGCGCATTGATATTTCTCAAAGTAATCGTTGGTATTATTGGAAAGTTGAAAATGAGCCACCTATTTCATTAAGAGAGATTGCAACACATAGTGCCAACATGCATTTAGTCCCAGCAAATCCTTCTGTGGCATCGCAAATGAAGAAGATAAAAAAAGATGATTTGGTCTATTTAAAAGGTTCATTGATTGAGATTCAGGCTTCAGATGGCTGGCGATGGAAAAGCTCTTTATCTCGAGAAGATACGGGGAATGGTGCTTGTGAACTCATGAAAGTTGAAAGTATCGTTTGGCAGTAATAGTTGTATTAAGAAATTTTAATTATTTCAATTATTTAAGTTGTCTAGATACACAACAATTCACACAATTGCGCATTTTACAGTAAACTGTTCAACTAAGGAGGACGACCTCCTTGCAAAGAATCACGTTGGGACGACCTGACTATTGATAAAGTAGACTGTTAAAAATGGCTTGGGCAATTTTAATCTTGGCGGGTATTTTTGAAATTATTTGGGCATATTCTATGAAAATGTCTGAAGGTTTTACTAAGCTAACGCCAAGCATCGTGACTATTGTTTTCATGATTTTAAGTGTTGTTTTATTGTCGATTTCAATGCGTTCACTTCCTTTAGGTACAGCATATACGGTGTGGACAGGGATTGGAGCGATTGGCTCTTTCGTGGTGGGTATTCTCATTTTGAATGAGCCGATGACCGCAATGCGAATGATTGCAGCAGTGTTGATCGTATCTGGTCTGATTTTAATGAAATTGTCTTCAAATTAAGAAAATTCAGCATCTTATCGGATTGAGTAAGCTGAATGGAACAAAGCCTATGGGGAATTTTTAATGCAATTGGTTTATATGTATATGGATTCTCCTGTAGGTGCATTAAAACTGGTAGCACATGATCAGGCTTTAGTTGCAGTCATGTGGGATAATGAAGATCATAAAAGAGTTCGTTTAGCAAAGCCCTTAGAAGATCATCAACATCCGATGTTACAGCGAGTTAAAAAACAATTAGAAGAATACTTCGTAGGGCAGCGCCAACAATTTGATTTACCTCTTGATTTTCAAGGCACTGATTTTCAGCAGCAGGTTTGGAAGGCTTTATTGACGATTCCTTACGGGGAAACACGTAGTTATAAAGAGATTGCACTCCAGATTGGTAATGAAAAAGCTGTACGTGCAGTGGGTGCTGCTAATGGTAAGAATCCGATTTCGATTATTGCGCCGTGTCATCGAGTGATTGGATCGAGTGGGGCATTGGTTGGTTTTGCTGGTGGGTTGGACAAGAAGCAGATTTTACTCAGTTTAGAGCAAAGTCAAATTCGATAATCTGTATTGTTAATACTCGATTTTCATTGCTTTTTGGAATAAGCTACGGATGTAAGCTGTAAGACCCTATCTAAATAATTGATAAATAATTACTAGCATGACGGTGTCTTGTCTCAAGTATATCAATTGTCGGATAAACCTTCGGTTCGACCTACTTTTGTTTTGGCAAAAGTAGGCAAAACCATTGTCATTCACAGAACCTGTTGGACTCTTGCATTCTCTTTATTCTGTCGCAGAAACAATATATTGCAGATACCACGCAGGCTGTGAATGACTTTATCGAGTATCTAATGGTGGAGGTATAGTTTTATGGTGATTATTTTCCCGATCTTTTTCTTATTAAATTGAATGGAAGTTTAAAAATGGCTGTTGGTGACGTAACAATGCCACTTATGCATGTGGTGCAGGGTGTAAAAATTGGCTCAACTGAGGCGTATGTACGTTATCCAAATCGACGAGATCTAGTCATTTTTGAATTTGCTGAAGGTTCAAATGTTGCAGGTGTATTTACTCAAAGTGCATTTGCTGCTGCGCCGGTTTTGCTTAGTAAAAAACACTTGGCAGAAAATACACCACGTTATTTGATTATTAACACTGGTAATGCAAATGCGGCAACAGGAACTGTAGGTTATAAAAATGCAGAAACGACGTGTGCCAAATTAGCGGAATTAGCAGGTGTCCAAGCGAATCAGATTCTACCTTTTTCAACAGGTGTAATCGGTGAGCAACTTCCGATTGAGCGTTTAGTTCAAGGTATTCAGCCTGCATTAAATGATTTAAATGCGGATCGTTGGGCTGAAGCTGCTTCTGGCATTATGACCACAGATACTACTCCGAAAGGTGCATCTGAACAGTTTGAGCTTGATGGAGTGACATACACCATGACTGGAATCAGTAAAGGTGCGGGTATGATTCGCCCGAACATGGCAACCATGTTGAGCTTTGTTGCAACAGATGCACCAATATCAAAAGTACTTGTTCAGCAACTTTTACAAACGACTGTCGAGCATTCGTTTAACCGCATCACAATTGATGGCGACACTTCAACCAATGACTCTTGTATCTTTGTAGCAACAGGTCTAGCTGGTGGCGCAGAAATTGAGTCACAAGATGACCCTCGTTACCAACAAGTGCTGGATGTACTTGCGCGTATTATGAATCGTTTAGCACAATTGATTGTTCGTGATGGTGAAGGTGCAACTAAATTCATTACGGTACAGGTGGAAGGCGGAGCCAATACCCAAGAGTGTTGTGATGTTGCTTATAGTGTTGCTGAGTCACCACTCATTAAAACAGCTTTGTTCGCTTCTGATCCAAACTGGGGGCGTATTGTAATGGCGATTGGTAAAGCAGGTGTTCCAAACTTAGATAGCAGTAAGGTTCAAGTGTGGTTAGGTGATGTACAGATTTGCTTGGATGGTGGTGCGAATCCTGACTATACCGAAGAAGCAGGCGCTGCTGTGATGGCTGAGAAAGAAATCACGATTCGTATTGATTTAGGACGAGGTGAAGCGAAAGACACAGTTTATACCTGTGATTTTTCTTATGACTACGTCAAAATTAATGCCGATTATCGTTCGTAAATATGCGTTATAATAAAGCCTCCACAGTGGGGTTTTTTATATCACTCATATGTGGACGAAGTGATTCATCCCAAATGATCACCCTAGATACCCACGTTACATGTTTGCTGTGATGCAAGCACGCAGGATAGAGAAGACGTTTTATGAATGATGCGAATTTAATTGCGAACGAAGCCAAAAATATTGTGCAGGCGCATTTAGATCGTTTGGGTGAGCCAAAGGACCATAGCCTCAGCCCAGAAGTGAAACAAGAAAAGTTCGCACAAATTGCAGCTGAGCTTAAAAAGCGTGATGCTGTCCTTGTTGCACATTACTACTGTGATCCTGATGTTCAAGAGCTTGCAGAATTAACAGGTGGTTGTGTTTCTGATTCTCTAGAAATGGCGCGTTTTGGTCGTGATCATGCTGCATCAACTCTCGTAGTTGCTGGGGTAAAGTTCATGGGAGAAACAGCAAAAATTTTATCTCCTGAAAAGACAGTATTAATGCCTACACTTGAGGCAACCTGTTCTCTGGACTTGGGTTGTCCAGTAGATGAGTTTACAGCATTCTGTGATCAACATCCCGATCATACTGTCGTGGTGTACGCCAATACTTCTGCAGCTGTGAAAGCACGTGCTGACTGGGTAGTGACTTCAAGCTGTGCAGTCGAGATTATTGAGCATCTTGATAGTTTGGGTGAAAAAATTATTTGGGCACCTGATCAGCATTTAGGACGTTACATCCAAAAGAAAACGGGTGCTGATATGTTGTTATGGGATGGCGCGTGTATCGTACATGAAGAATTCCGTGCACGTGGTATTGCACAAATGAAAGCGCTATATCCTGATGCAGCAGTTTTAGTTCATCCTGAATCGCCTGAATCTGTAGTAGATATTGCAGATGCAGTGGGAAGTACTTCGCAACTGATCAAAGCAGCGCAGACTTTACCGCATAAACAAATGATCGTAGCTACTGATCGCGGTATTTTCTATAAGATGCAGCAAGCAGCACCAGATAAAGAATTATTCGAAGCGCCAACGGCGGGTGAGGGCGCAACATGTCGTTCGTGTGCACATTGTCCTTGGATGGCAATGAATGAGTTGGATGGTATCTTGCACGTGTTACAACATGCTGATCAAGAAATACACGTCGATCCAGCATTGGCTGAACGCGCAAAATTACCGCTCGATCGAATGTTGAACTTTAGTGCTTCTCTAAAGCGTTAAAATGCTTGTTAAATATACATTTGATAAGGAAAAATCATTTTTTTTAAAACTAGGTGTTGACGTGATGCGACGTCAAGCCTAGAATGCACACCGTACCGCACGATGTGCGATACAATAAAAGCTGAGATAAATCGGAGCATAGCACAGCCTGGTAGTGCACCTGGTTTGGGACCAGGGGGTCGTAGGTTCGAATCCTACTGCTCCGACCATTTAAAAGATGTTGAAAAACATTATTTTAAGATCGGCGAAGTATCGCTTGATAGTATTATCATCGTTATGCGCCTGTAGCTCAGTTGGATAGAGCATCCGCCTTCTAAGCGGATGGTCACAGGTTCGAATCCTGTCAGGCGCGCCATTCAGTTGGTAGCTTGGTACATAGAACCAAATGTTATGGTGGATGTAGCTCAGTTGGTAGAGCCCTGGATTGTGATTCCAGTTGTCGCGGGTTCGAATCCCGTCATTCACCCCACAAACGGAGCATAGCACAGCCTGGTAGTGCACCTGGTTTGGGACCAGGGGGTCGTAGGTTCGAATCCTACTGCTCCGACCATTTCATTGATTATCAATGATTTATTTAAAAATTCCCTCCTTACTGTAATAAATACCACACGGTATTTTCGAATCTTTTATTCAATTATTCTGCCTAATAAAAGCATTCCCATATTCCCAAATCATTCCCAGAAAATTGATTGTTAAAGACTCAAATATCAGCAAAATGGGAAAATTTGATATTCATTGTAGAATTTTGATGTTAGTCAATTTTAGAAGTAATAAAGTAATATTTTATAAATAATTTATATATTTCAATAGAATAAAACCATCTCACAATGTAATTTTCAAGAAATATCCATGTAATTTGTTACTGTTAAAAAAAGTCATTCTAGTTAATTTTTATATTTATTAAAAACAAACACTTATAAAATATTACTTTTGTTATTACAAAAAATTACTTAATTTTGTAATGATAAATATTATTAAAAAACAATTGCTTATAGTGGTTTCTTACTTTATTACTTCAATTCAAAGACGCTAGGTAGAAAGTAACGATTATCTGTGCTTTTCTTAAACTTGAGATCAGAATCTTGTTCTCTGCTTTCTGAATAAAAATATGCCTTTAGTGTTTTTAGTAATTTGCAGTGAAATGCAGTATCAAAAAAATAGCCTAAGACTTAGAACTTCCAAATACCAATAAGGTTACAAAGCCCTTTATCCTATGACACACCTTGCAGTAAATCAGTCCTATTTGTAAACCGCAGGTGGGGTGGGCAACTACGAGTAGCTGTAAATGCCTTATGGTGTTGATAGGAGGTTTAATGTAAATATCATGCATTTTGAACGTATATTTATATTGCCGAGAGATTGCCGTTATGCCAAGATAGTGAATCACTATATAAGTTTTTACATTAAAATCTAGGTGGTTAAGTATGTCGGGAAATATCGTTGTGACTTTTCATAATATGGTAGCTGACCTTAGGCCTATATCTAATAAATCTCCAACACCAAAAGTCAAATTTGATATTCTCGAATATTTTGATCAATTAAAAACTTGGAATTATGAGGATTTTCACTATCGCTTTTTGAATGAAAAATTCTGTGGAATTTTATCTAATATCGAAATTGATAAATCAGCTTATGTGGTCCGTCTTGTTTTTATTGTTGCCGATGCTGAAGCAGATGATCCATGTGTTCGAGATCTAAAAACCAATAAACCAAGATTGCTGAAAAGAGCTAAAACAGAAGCTGCTGAAAAAAGAGTACATATTGTGATAAAGGTCGATAAAAAAAATCCTACCTTGGCTCAATTTGCTGCTGAATATGAAAGAGGTGTAACTGCAAGAATTTTTATTAATACTTTGAACTATTTTACTAATCATGCAAGAAGTGATGCTGTAAAAAAACCTTATTTTTTTGGTGAACACCCTAACAAAAGAGATAAAAATGGTGTCCCCGAACCATTAGGATATCGTTTAAAATTTGAATATCAATCGGAATTTAGCGAAGAGATTATCGAAGCGTTTGTAAACGGTAACATTAAAAATGTTGAATTTTATAGACCAGCTAAAATTAATCCTCAATTTGATAATCAGGGAAAATTTCAACAAGATGCGCTCAAAATTAGTCTTAAGGTTGGGGCGAATGTTGTACCAAGTAGTGCAAAAACATTTAAGCAGAAAACCGATGCAATTATCCAATCATTCAATAACTTAATTGGTCAGCATACTGATTTGAAAGGCACAGTATTTAAAATCAATTTTACTGATTCAAATGGCGCAAATCGTTACGCTGAATATGATTCTGATGAACAAGAGTTTACATTAGTGAAGAAAAAATTGTTAGATGAAAAGCTGCGACAACCTACGACGGATGTCGTCGTTTTGAATCGTCTTCTATGTGATAGAATGCAAGCTAATATCTGAGAATCTTTTATCGCAATTAAGAGGGTAAGACATGTTTGAATTAATATTTAAACCTTTAAATTACCTTGCGATAATATGGAAAGTTGAAGGGCATTATTCCAAAAAAGTATTCGATTTTCTTATACCTTTGATTATCTCAATTTTGATAAGCTTTTTGTTGGTGGGAATAGAGTTTTATTTTGGCTCAAGGACAAAAGAAGATGTAAATATTTTTGCTTCTGATATTTCGTCATTACTAGCAGGATTTTTACAAACAATACCAGGCTTTTATATTGCTGCTTTAGCGGCGATTGCTACGTTAACCAGTCCAACAATGGATAGAGATATGGATGGAGTAGCTCCTGAATATTTAGGCGAACCACTTAACAGAAGAGAGTTTCTTGCAAGACTATTTTCTTATTTATCATTTATAAGTCTGGTTGCATATTTTTTTATACTTATTCTTAGATATATGTATAACTTAGAAATTTTAGCTACAGGGCAATTAACTTATTCTATAGTTTATTTTATATGTTTAACTATATTTAATTTCTTATTAGTCCAATTAATGCTATTAACCTTTTTAGGCTTATATTATTTAGGTCAAAGGATACATGAGAATTAAAAAATAAACCCCAAAAATTCTTTGGGGTTTATTTTTATTTAGATTTTTTTCAAATCATAATCTTTAAATCTAATTATTTCATCACCAGCCCATTCATTAAGTCGAAGCAATCGTGATTGTAATGGAGCAATTTCATTATGAAAGAAAACTTCAGTCGCAGATTTAATATCACCGAATCCACCAGCATTACTTGGAACGATGCCCATTAACTGTGGTGGGATTCGAAGGGCAGCTAAAGTATCATCACGGGTAATCGATTTAATATTAGTGAAGTCATCCTTTGCAGCAATCTCAGATGTTGGAATAACTTGAATACCATCTTTTTTCCCATTTGGGCTGTAATAAAAGAGATTGCGGAAATTGCCTGGTCCTTTACTTTCTTTTAATGCCGTTCTTAGGGCTGTAATGTCATTAGGATCTGAAGCTGCATCATTCACATACAAGATAAAACCAGCATGTGAACCATTGTTATAATATTTACGTCTAAACAGAGTAGCCGATTCATTTAGCCAAGCACTTTGCAATGCTGAGATGTACTCTGGCGTTCCATAGATTTCTTGATCGATATCAGTTTCGCGTATATGACAAATACGATCTGCTGGAAATTCATATTCTTTATATCCTTTTTGGTCATTGTTCAGATAGAAGTACTGACCTCGATGACCTCCAGCACGGGTGTACTTGGCTAAAGCAGGTTTGTATTCAATTGTACTTTTTAGTCGAGATTTTACATCCTCCATATAAGCATTTCCGCACCAGACATAGTCTAATGCCATTTGCTCAAATGACATTCTGCTTAAATGTGGATGAGGTATAAATAAATTTGCTAGAAAGTTTCTTTTGAAAATAATACCGCTACTTAAATATGGCGTGGATTTCCAGCTTTTAGACAAGCCAGCCATACTAACCTGTGGTTCATAAAACCTCCCATTGAACCAACATTCCATATAATTTGATAAGTCATTTCCGTCTAAGACTGGTACAGCATCACCAAAAGAAAATGCTTCGACTTCATTTTTTGCTCCCGTTGATTTTATGTTCTGTGGAAAATGACTGAGCGCAGTTGTTACCAAACCTTTTGCAATAGAAAAAGGGTTCATGAATAAATCTCCACCATAGAGGTATTTGTTTCTGTAATTCCAGCCAATGGCTCGTTATAAATTGCGTGCATGAGTGCCCATGCGAGATCAGCATGTCCAATCTCTTCAGATCGGCCAGCCGAGAAAGTGATTTGTTTTTGACTTGAAGTTAGAGTCTTTTTAATACTCATTAACGATTGAGCGAGATCCTTGTCACCAGCATCAAATTCGAGACGGCCATTTCGGATGACATCCAATGTCTTGTAGACAAGTTGGGACTTCACTTCAGGTGAATAATTGAAAGTAGTGAGTGCAGGGAAGAAAGCGCGAACTAGTTCTGCAACACCATAACCCATGCCAGTAGTATCGATGCCGATGTAAGTTACGTTATATCGAAGAGTAATAGCTCTGATATGTTCGGCTTGTTGTGAAAAGTCATCACCTTTAAATTGATGTCGTTCAAGTACTCGAAACTTTCCACCAGCTACAGCTGGAGGAGCAACAACAACGAGACCAGCATTGTCTCCACTCAAAGCAGGATCATATCCAATCCAAACAGGTTTATTGGCGAATGGTCTGTTATGCCAAATTTTGAAATCATTCCATATTTCAAGTGTATCAACCATGCATATCTGCAGCATGCTGAGAGGGAACATGGACTGGCCATCATCCACAAATTCACACATTAATAAATTTGCATAGTCTTCTGGCGAGTATTCAAATTTGAGTTGATTGATATCGAATAAGTCACAGCCACCAGCAACAGCATCCTCAACAGTAACAATCTGCCTCCAAATTCTGTCAGTACACTTTTTCCCTTTGGCCAATGCTTTATGGGTGATATCAATTTTTAAGTGTTCGGCTTTTGGTTTTCCTTTGTTAAAGCGTGATCCTGTCCAATGTGCATAAGCTTCGTGGGTGATTGTTGAAGGTGTTGAAAAGTATGTTTTACGCCATTTTTTATGCATGGCCATACCAGACGCGACTTTCTCTAACTCATTAAACCCGTATGTCCAGAAGATTTCATCGAAATATAAATTTCCATGATGTCCTTGGGCAGTTCTGTAATTTGTACCTAAAAACAGTAGTTCTGCACCATTAGATAGGACAATTGGATCGCCAGTGAGTTCAACTCCACAAATCTCTGAAGCAAAGGCTTTAATGTAAAATTTGAAGATATGTGCTTGAGCTTTAGAAGCTGATAAAAAGATTTGATTTCGCCCAGTTCGTAAGGCATCAATTAATGCTTCACGGGCAAAATAATAAGTCGCTCCAATCTGACGACTTTTTAAAATCATCCTTGATCGTTCATCCATCGCCCGATACCAAGTCCATTGGTAATCGAAAAGATTTTCTTCAAACGCCAAGATGAGCTCTTCGATTTGCTCTTCAGTGAAATGGTTTGGAATTGCTTTACGTTCGGTATGCCGTTTACGAATATTTGGATTTAGATCTGCTTCACTGCCACCATCACGATACTTTTCAATACGAGCAAATTCTTTATATGCCCTCATCAATGCATCGATTTCTTTTATGTCACCAGAAGTTTTTTTATTTTTTAAAATCAGAGTCATTAACCGTACAGTTAATGCATTTTCGACTCTGTTTTCTGGTTTCTCTTTTTCCCAATCCTCACGTGTTTTCCAAGCCTGAACAGTTCGCTCATTCTCGTTGAGTACTTCTGCAATATCGACAATTTTCCAACCAAGCCAATAAAGGAATTTCGCCTTGAGCTTGTTGTCCATAATCAGATGTAAGTTTGCTATGGGTGATAAATCATTCATTGCCAATTAGTGATTACTTTAATTGGCAAACATTGGCAGTACCTTATTTATTTATCAGTTAAAGCCATTTGTATGTCAGTTATATACAAGCCATTTGAATTGCTTGAGATAGTCTACATTGCCCATTCTGCACCTATTCGAAAACATGAATTTTTCCATAATTTCATTGATAGGTTTGCAAATGAGCAAAGAAGAAAAGAAATACAAATCCAAGTGGTTTCGTATTGCAGTAGCAGGGGATACCACTGACGGTCGTGAAATCCAATCTGATTGGATCATTCAAATGGCTCAAAGCTATGATCCAAACACTTATGGTGCTCGTATTAACATTGAGCATTTACGCAGTGTTTATCCTGGTGGAACTTTTGGTGCTTATGGCGATGTACTTGCTTTAAAAACAGAAAAAGTAACCATCAATGGTGAAGAAAAAGATGCACTTTTTGCCCAAATCGAACCGACAGATAATCTTATTTCTCTGAACCAGCAAAAGCAGAAAGTTTATACATCGATAGAAGTCGATGAAAACTTTGCCAAAACAGGAAAGGCTTATCTGATCGGTTTGGCTGTTACAGATTCCCCAGCATCCCTCGGAACTGAAATGTTGGCTTTTGCTGCTGGAGCAAAAGTAAATCCACTCAATGAACGTAAACAACGTCCTGAGAATTTATTCACCGCAGCTGTAGAAACCCAAATCGAATTTGAAGAGGTCAAAGAGCCTCAATCCTATTCCGCTGGCTTACTCGACAAAGTAAAAAAACTATTTTCTAAACAAGAAAAAGACGAGAAAAAGACAGCGGAATCATTCTCTGAACAAGAAAACGCGATTATCGAAATTGCGACTGAAACTGCAGAGCAGGGTAAAGCTGTTTCTAAATTAGAGAGTGATTTCAGCACTTTAAATACAGCCCATGAGCAGCTCAAAAACGATTTTAACGATCTGAAGCAAAAGCTCAATGGTGAACCTGATTCTGAACCACGCCCAACATCTGGTAACTCCCAATTCACTGAAATTGTTGATTGCTAATCCAACAATAAAAATATAAAGAGTAAATTCAATGCGTATAGATACACGATTAAAATTCAATGCTGCAATGCAGCAATTAGCAAAGTTGAATGGTGTTCCAAAAGTTTCTCAGAAATTTACAGTAACCCCAACGATTCAACAAAAACTCGAAGACAAGATCCAGTTGTCTTCAGCATTCCTACAAAAAATTAATATCCATTTAGTCAATGAACAATCTGGATCTGCTGTAGGACTTGGAATTTCACGTCCAATTGCATCGCGTACCAATACCGATACCACAGATCGCCAAGCCAAAGATCCGTCATCAATGGATGAGCGTTTTTACTTTTGTCGTAAAACTGACTTTGATACCGCGATTAAATATCAAAAGTTAGATCAATGGGCGAAATTTAAAGATTTCTATGCTCGCTTCAGTGGTCAGATTCAAAAACGTCAAGCACTTGACCGTATCATGATTGGTTTTAATGGTACGTCGATTGCTGCAACCACTGATATTGTAGCCAATCCAAAGCTTCAAGATGTGAACAAAGGCTGGCTGCAAAAAATGCGTGAAGAAAATGCCTCCCGTGTTATGTCTTCAGGAGCAACAGTTGGAAAAATCAAAATCGGTGCGACAGGCGATTATCATAATGTCGATGCATTGGTAATGGATTTAACCAATGAAATGATTGATGAGGTACACCAGGACAATCCTGATTTGGTTGTACTATGTAATCGTCGTACTGTTTCTGACAAATATTTCCCACTGGTAAACAAAGAGCAAGAGAACAGCGAAAAACTTTCTGCAGATATTATTATCAGCCAAAAACGCATGGGCAATTTACCTGTCTATGCTGTGCCGTTCTTCCCAGAAAATGCAATCTTGGTGACAACATTTGACAACCTTTCAATCTATGTTCAGGAAGGATCTCGTCGTCGTACCGTAGTAGATAATGCCAAACGCGATCAAATCGAGAACTATGAATCTTCAAACGAAGATTACTACATCGAAGATTTAGGTCTTGCTGCAATGGCTGAAAACATTGAATTGGTGTAAGCCATGTCATTAGCACGTCAACATTTCCATAAACATAGTGCCAAAGCAGCAGCCGAATCGGCTGCTGAGTTCGGCACCATGCAAGAACAGACCTTTTACGAACTGCAATTGGCTCAGTTAAACAATGACCGCCATCGCTTGAAGCAGATCCAATCGATTGAAGCGAAGATTCAGCTAAAACAGGCTCTCGTCCCAACGTATTTGCCTTATGTAGAAGGCATTATCGAAGCCAATAAACCGATTCAAGATGGCGTATTCATGACCATTTTGGTGTGGTGTATTGATGT
Source organism: Acinetobacter junii CIP 64.5 (assembly GCF_000368765.1). Lineage (GTDB taxonomy): Bacteria > Pseudomonadota > Gammaproteobacteria > Pseudomonadales > Moraxellaceae > Acinetobacter > Acinetobacter junii. Next base: position 645,245 of record NZ_KB849654.1, on the reverse strand, counting down.
TGGTAATTATGAAAAAGCCATCGAAATGGCTGATTTTGCATTACGTCATAACATGATCATGCCTGATCGTTTTGAACGTACAACAGTAACATTAGTGACTGAAGAAATCGCGAATGCATTTTTGAAGAAACTCAAAACCAATGCTGATATTGATTTGCCGATTCTTTGGAATCTAGAAACACTTTTGGAGAATGAAGATATTCCAAAAGAGGCACTGGATATGCCCGATCAAGTACGTGCAAAACTGCTCGTTGCTTTGGCCAAAGGTGAAATCAAGGAAATCAATAAGGCAATTGATGCCAATTCAGGTGAGATTGATGACCAATTACCTGAATGGATTTGGCACCATGCCGAATATGCCAAACAACGTTTAGAGCGAGCCATCAAATTAGATGATCGTTGCAACGGTAAGCAAGATTTAAAAATGTTGACTTCATTGTTAAAAAAATTACCTGTGCCATCTGACCAGGTAAAACAATCTGAAGAAGAAGTTCAAACCACCCAACAAGCTGAACCATTGTTAAATGGCAATGGTTCACAAGTCGTTGATGACCAAGGCAGCTTGGCTTTTAAAACGACATAACCAAGTGCCCTCGCACCGCATGGGCGAACGATTGCGATGTCATTACATTGTGATAATCATTAAACAATCGTTCCCACCCGTGCACTAATAATTACAGGAGGGGAGATCTCATGGGATTCGTTGCAAATGGCAATAACACACCAAGTCAAATCATCATCAAGAGTGACCCGTTTTTTCCGCAAATTGCTTTGGATGATATTCGGGAAAAAATCCGAATCGATGGCTCAGTCACAAACGAAAGATTAAAACAAAACATCATTGAAGAAGTGATCGATGTAAACCGCTTATTAAAGGCACTCAAATCTAAAGCATCACAATTATCAGATTTGTCTGAAGGCGAAGTCGATGATTTACCTGAAACGGATTATCTCTACTTTTCTGCCGTATCAAATGGTGTAGCTGCAAAGGTAAATGAGAAATATCGGTCCTATGACAGTTCAAATGCTGGTTTAAAAAATCTCGAAGATTCTAGTCTAACCATTGATGAATATCGTCGAAATAAACAATGGGCGATTCAGCAGTTGCTAGGCGAAAACCATACGGTGGTTGAATTGATATGAGTAAAACAGTAACAGCTATCCAAAACGATACCATTGATTCAATTTGCTGGCGTTACTACGGAAGAAGTTCTGGCGTAGTGGAAAAAGTCTTAGTTGCCAATCCTCATTTATCAGAGTTGGACGTGATTCTTCCAATGGGTACTTCACTGATTTTGCCCGACATTGATACACCGCAACAAACAAAACAAACCATTCAATTATGGGATTAGAAAAAATATGGCAGAACCAGCAACAACCACAACTATGACAGCTTTGACTCTCAGTGCTGCTTCATTACTACCATTTATCAATGGCAATGCATTACTCGGGGCGGTCTTTGGAGCTGCACTATTTGCTACGACAAAGAAAGATTTAAGACCCTTACAACGTTTAACCACGATGATTCTAGCGACTGGATTTGGCTATTTACTTTCACCTGAAGTTATTGCTCGGACATTTATTACAAATGATGCAACGGCAGGAATGGCTGCAGCAATTTTTTCATTGCCAATCATTTTAAAACTTATGGTTTGGGTGGATCAAACCAGTTTATCTGACATCTGGAATAAATTTCGTGGTGGAGGAACATCATGATGGAAATCCTATTTCAATTTATCGCTTTGATTGCCTATATTTTTTGCGGGCTTCGCATCATCTGCTTTGATCCAACAGGATTGCGACATAGAAGACTTTACTCTTTTATGGCAACGATTCTAATCGCGTCATTTATGGGGCAAAGCGTACATATTCTATTATTTAAAGACCCTGTTACGTTATGGGATGCCGTCTTTTCCATCCTGTTCGCGGTCATCATTTATCGAGCAAAAGGCAATGTGGCTAAGGTAATCTGGAGTACGTCATGATCTTAAAATTTGGCTCAAAAGGCGATGCCATTGCAACCCTTCAAAAACAGTTAGCTGCTTTAGGTTATAAAAATATTGGTGGAAAGCCACTTAATATTGATGGTCATTTCGGACCAAGTACCGAAGCTGCAGTTATTCAATTTCAGCGTAAAGTTGGATTAGTGGCCGATGGTAAAGTAGGTGATAAGACACGTCAGGCATTAACTGGAAATTCTGTTAGTAAGTTGTTGAAAGATGATGACTACAAAGAAGCTGCAAAACGTTTAAAAGTTCCAGAGTTAGTGATTCGAGTCTTTGGTGCTGTTGAAGGACGAGGAGTAGGTTTTCTCAAAAATGGAAAAGCTAAAATCTTATTTGAACGCCACCGAATGTATTTCTATCTCAGTCAATCATTAGGTAAAACTTTAGCGACAGGATTAGTCAAAACTGTTCCTAATCTAGTCAATACTCAGGTGGGTGGCTACAAAGGCGATCAAGCTGAATACACTCGTTTGAGTTTAGCAAGCAATATCCATAAAGAATCTGCACTTATGTCTACAAGCTGGGGGCAATTTCAAATTATGGGGGAAAACTGGAAAGATCTAGGCTATCAATCAGTTCAAGACTTTGTTGACCAACAACAACAAAGTGAGACACTACAACTTGAAGCTTTTATTCGGTTTATTGAATGGAAACCTGGTCTTTTAGCAGCTTTACAAAAACAAGATTGGCACACAGTTTTTACGCTGTATAACGGTAAAAATTATAAAAAATTGGGCTATCAAGCAAAATTCCAAAAAGAATGGGATCACCTTGAGCCAATCTATGGCGAGGTTAAAGTCGCATGAAAAAACCAGAAAGCCTGCGTACTCACATGCTCAATGCTGTAAAAGAATTACAGCGAGATCCTGATCGATTGCTGATTCATACTGACAATGGGAAAATCCGAAGTCTTATGTCCAACGGGCTTTCGTTTGAGTATGAATATGAATTAGAAATCATATTGACAGAGTACGCTGGCGAACTGGATGCCGTGATGATTCCATTATTAGATTGGGTACGTATCAACCAATCCGATTTATTGGTCAACTTAGACAAGAACAAAAATGCGTTTAAGTTTGAAACGGTGCTTTTAGACAATAGCAAAGTGGATCTAGCTCTTAATTTCCCAATTACGGAACGTGTGATAGTGAAACGGCTGCCCGATGGCCAATTAGATATCTCATTCCCGAGCGAACCACAATACGAAACTGCAGCTGAGCCAACTCCTTTTAAAATGGTTGATCATAAAACAGGGGAAGTACTTGCAGAGTGGATGTCGGCAGATCCTGAAAATTTATTTTTTGGTAATTAATTATGGCCGAGTTACAGGCGCTTAGTGATCATTTAGGTGCGATGCTAATTAAGCTTTCAGATGTAGAGCGAAGAAAGCTTGAAATGTCGATAGGTCGTAAACTTCGTGGATCTCAAAAGAAACGTATAACCAAACAACAAAACCCTGATGGCAGTAAGTATGTGCCTCGGAAAAATAAGTTACGCGATAAAAAGAACAAGATAAAAAATAAAATGTTCAATGCAATTAAAAATGCCAAGTGGATGAAAATCCATAGAACAACTGAAGGTGTTGCTATTGGTTTTGCTGGACGTGTTGCATTTATCGCACGTGTTCATCAATTTGGTTTACTGGATAAAGTAAATCGCAATGGTCCTACTGTGAAATATCACAGTCGCGAACTATTAGGCTTTACCCCTGAAGAAATCGAGATGATTGAGACCGATATAACGGCTTATGTCGATATGTAACTTATTTGTATTTAACTGACATACAAGCAACATTACATGCAATAAATGCTGTGCTGAATAACGATTGCTGCATGAATGCAGAAATCGCCCGTCGTCTTGAAAACCTGATTCGTTTAGGAACAGTCAAGACCTTTAATCCGTCCCAACCTTTTCCTACAGTCACCGTCGATTTAGGCGAGATTACGACTGCGGAAATCCGTTTTTTAAATTTAAGAGCTGGAAATGACAAAACATGGGATCCGATTAGTCCTGGTGAAGAAGTTGTTGTATTAAGTCCATGTGGAGTTCTAGAGCTAGGCATCGCAGTAGCTGGTCTGAATAATGAAAATAATCCGTCAATTTCTACTGACCCAAATAAAAACATTCGTTTATTTTCTGATGGTTGTTTTATTTCTTATGACACCAGTTCACATATCTTAGAAGCCATTTTACCTGAAGGAGGTAAAGCTGTTATTACAGCGTTAGGTGGAATCACATTAAACGGAGATACCACAATAAATGGCAATTTAAAGATTAATGGCAGTACAGCAATGACTGGAAATAACACAGTGGGTGGTAGCCAACTTGTACAGGGTAGTAGCCATTCAACAGGTAATTTCAGTACTGATGCAGATGTTAAAGCAGGTGATATTAGCCTGAAATCGCATAAAACATCTGGAGTTCAAACTGGTGGTGGTACATCTGGAGGACCTGTTCCATGATCAATAAAAACAATGGCCAAAAAACTACCTCTCTTCAAGAATCTATTCAACAGTCGTTGCAAGACATTATCACTACGCCAATCGGAAGTCGTGCAATGCGTAGAAACTATGGCTCTCTTATTTTTGAGCTGTTAGATAAACCTATTAATGAAGTCCTGTTACTCAAATGTTACAGCGCAATTTATGCTGCAGTTACGACTTGGGAGAAGCGTGTCGATATCAATCAGATCAAACTTTATAGCGTTCAAGGAAGTGGATTGGTTTTTGATATTGAAACTGTTTACAGAGTTTCAGGTCAATCTATGAATTTAAGAATTCCTTTAAATATGGGTGCTAAAGCATGAGTGTAGATTTTAATTCGTTGTCACCGCCTGATATTATTGAAAGCCTTGATTTTGAGACGATTTTTTCTGAAAGAAAAGCAGCTCTTATTGCTCTCTTTCCTAATGATGAAGTAGATCAAATAACTGAAACACTAGAGCGCGAAAGTGAACCTTTAACAAAATTTCTAGAAGAAAATGCATATCGTGAATTGATACTTCGCAATAGGATTAATACATCGGCAAGGGCACTATTACTGGCATATGCCACCAACAATGATCTAGATCAAGTTGGGGCAAATTTCAATGTTTCTCGTTTAACAATTAAGCCAGCTGACAATAGCAAAACCCCACCGATTGCTGCAATCATGGAATCTGATGATGCTTTTCGCGAACGTATTCAGCTTGCATTTGACACTTTATCGGTTGCAGGACCAGAGGCTGCATATAAAAAATTTGCGCGGGATGCCGATGGTAGAGTTGGAGATGTATCAGTTGTTTCACCTCAGCCCGCTTATATCACCTTAACTATTTTGCAAGCTGACTCATTAACAGGTACGGCATCTCCAGAATTGATTCAGATTGTTGAAAATGCTGTAACGGCTGAAGATGTACGTCCAATAGGAGATAGAGTCACAGTTCAATCTGTAGAAATTGTTGAGTATTCGATTGAAGCTAAACTTTACATTGATAAAGACCCTGAGGCAGCAACATTACTTCAACAAGCAATTTCGAATATTACTGCTTATGCAACCAAACAAAAAAGAATTGGACGATCAATTCATTTATCAGCGATATATGCCGCATTGCATGTTGATGGCGTACGTCGTGTTGAATTAGAAAGTCCGTTATCAGACGTTGTTTTGACACAAGCTCAAGCCTCATATTGCAACAATTTAACAGTAACGATCGGAGGAATTGAGTGAGTAAATTACTGCCTCCAAATAGTACTCAGTTTGAAAGAAATATTACTGAAGTTACAGCTAGGAATTGTGAACTTCCATTAGCAATCAAATCATTAGCTTCTATTGATAATGCCCCTGATTCATTCTTGTCTTTTTTGGCATGGCAATATTCTGTTGATTCTTGGGATAACAGTTGGCAACCCTCATTGCAGCGTTCACTTATTAAAAAATCATTTCGACAACATCAAATTAAAGGAACTCGACAAGCTGTTCGTGAGGTTCTATCTCAATTTGGTTACCAATGCATTTTTCATGAATGGTTTGAAACAAATCCTGTAGGGACACCAGGTACTTTCACATTAGAGTTGAACTTAAATGGATTTGAACTTACTGAGGAGACATACGCTGAAGTTAATAGACTTGTTAAAGATGCAAAGCCAGCAAGTCGCCATCTAACAAATCTATTAATTAATGTACAACCCGTATGTTTGCCCCGAATTGCAATCGGCTGTCATGGGGCCGAAACAGTCACAATTTATGTTGAGTAAAAAAGAAAATGGCCAACACATATAAAGGTATTTTGACCAATAATGGTAAAGCCTTAATTGCGAATGCAACTGTCAATAATAAAATCAATTATTCACATATTGCTGTTGGTGATGGGAACGGATCTGTTCCCACGCCTTTAGAAACTAGATCAAATTTAGTTAATGAAAAAGCACGTATCGCTCTCAATGTTGTAGAAATTAACCCAAATAATTCTAATCAAATCGTGTGTGAAGGAATTATACCAACCTCAATTGGTGGGTTTTTTATTAGAGAATTGGGACTTTTTGCTGATACGACAATGGTTGTTAATGCAAGTTATCCGCCAACATACAAACCATTAGAAGATGAAGGTGGAGCACGAGAAATAGCAATTAAACTGATCATCAACGTTCAGAATGCTGATGTCCTTGCACTTTATTTAGATGACTCGCTTATTTATGCAACTAGAAGTTGGGTAAATGAGAACTATATTCGTAGAAATGAATTGGTCAATAATTTAACAACTGACGATGCATCTAAGCCACTTTCAGCAGCTCAAGGTAAGATTCTTAACGATCAAAAATTGAATAAAGATGAAAATGCAGTAGGTATAAAACCAATTGATAACCGCATCTTAAAACCTTCCGAGATTAGTCTAGGAGTACAAGCTTATTTTGCAACTTTAAATTCTGATAATAGTACTTTTTATTGTGATTTTTTATCACTTAATGGATGGCATGAAGCATCTGGTGGGTTAAAGAATGCATTGGTTTTAAGTAAGACTGGACAGTCTTTACATCATTATCAAGCCGAATATGCTTCACAAACATGGACGATTAAAAAGCAAATCGCTTATACAGATTCAAATATTACAGGAAATGCAGCCTCTGCTTCTAAGTTACAATCTTCCAGAACAATCAGTTTTACTGGAGCTGCAACTGGCTCATTCAATTTTGATGGCTCTACAAATCCGTCATGCGTATTAACTTTAGCCAACAGTGGTGTCGCTGCAAATACATATGAATCCACAATACAAATTCCTTCAATTACTGTAAATGCAAAAGGTCTGATCACAAGTATTTCCCAACAGACCATTCGTTCAGCAACAACGGCTCAAACAGGCGTTGTACAACTTGTTGATGATCTCACCACAAATGATGCATCTAAAGCATTGACGGCAGCACAAGGTAAAAAACTACAAGATAGCAAATTAGATGCAACATCTAATGCTGTTGGTACAGTCATGAAAGATGACAGAACTCTTTTACCAACAGAATTAGCTGCGAACTCCCTTCAGGCATGGTTTGGTACTTATAATTCAGATACCACATCGGCATTTTGTGACTTCATTACTTTAAATGGATGGAATGATGGCTCGGGTGGCAGAAAAAATGCCCTTGTATTTAATAAAGCAGCTGAAGGGCTTTATCATTTTCAAAGTGGATATGATGACACTTCTTGGACAGTTAAAAAGCAAATTGCTTACACTGATTCCAATATCACAGGTAATTCAGCATCAGCATCAAAATTACAAACACCTAGAAGAATCAATAACGTTCAGTTTGATGGTACAAGTGATATTACAATTTTTGATTCAACTAAATTTAAGGCAGATGGTGCAACGAGTTCAGTAAACGATGTTGCATGGAATGCAATATCAGGTGTGTATTCAAAAATTAGTGCAGCTGATAGTCGAACAGTAGTTCATTTCCTAGGTTCTGGATCATCACCCGCTTTACAACTTTTAACTGCATATAAAAACGGTGGACTTTGGTACCGATCAGCGCGTGACAATGCTGGTTTCGAAGAACCATTTGAAAGAATCATCACAGAGAAAGGTGGTTCAATTCAAGGTGATCTGTCTATAACAGGTAATATTTCATCAAATGGATTTGTGCTTCTTAATGGTCCAGAAGCACAATTTAGACATCAATCGGGAAACTACTTATTCATTAATGGTGGTGGATGGGGTGTTTATTCAAATAATGGAATGGTGCCTTTATCTGTGGTTGGTGGAGGTACTGGAAATAGTGATGGACGTGCACCTTCTGCTGAAAGGCTTGCATATTCAAGAAATATCTCGATATCAGGCGCTGTCTCAGGAAATGCAAACTTTGATGGTTCTGGCAATATAAATATCAGTACATCTTTGCAAGCTGGAATAGGTATAAATCAATCCTTTAATGATTTAACTGCTTCTAGAGTGTCAGGTGTTGTATATACAAATAACACAGGCAAGCCAATCTTCTTAATTGTTACAGCAGCAGGAAGTAATAACACAGCTCTAGTACACACTGTCGATGGATATCAATTAATTAATACGAATGAGTCAGCAATGAGAACTCTGTCATATCCAGTTCCAAATGGATTCTCTTACATGATTACAGCGCACACTATTTATAAATGGATTGAAATAAGATGAAATACTTTAGAAATACTCAAACAGATTTAATTCATGCATTTGAACAAGATGGACCTCAAGATGAATTAATCACTGAGGATTTTATTCAGTTGACTGAAGAAGAAACGGATAGATTACTCAATCCTGAGCGTTATTTAACTGATGAGGAAAAAGAGCAGATCTATTTATCTAATTTTCCAGCTCTTACTCGTCGTCAATTCAAATTAGCGTTACTTGATAATGGTCTACTCAATACAGTCGAAGCATCAATTGAGGCGATCAAAGATCCAATCATGAAGCAGCGAGTACAAATTGAATATAGTGAGTCAGAGCGCTTTGAACGTGGTAATCCATCTGTTAAATACATGATGGATGAACTCAATTTAAATTTAGAAGAAGTCGATAAGCTTTGGGATTATGCTCTTCATTTATAGTTTTGTATTTAACTCACATACAAGAGTTAGTAACTGACAATCTATTTTTAATTTGTAAGCCTGTGATCTGAATACAAAACAACAGATCACAGGCTTTTTTATGGCTACAGATTCATATTTTCATGGTGTACGAGTCATTGAAATCAATGGCGGTACACGTCCCATTCGGACAGTATCAACTTCAGTTATTGGTCTTTTAGCCACAGGAGAAGATGCTGATCCTTTAGTCTTCCCTCTAAACACAGCCGTACTTGTTACAGATGTTCAACGTTCAATAGAAAAAGCAGGATCAACAGGCACACTTGCTCGCTCATTACAGGCGATTGCAGACCAAACCAATGCATTAGTTGTCGTTGTACGTGTAGAAGCAAAAGTGACTGAAGCGGAGCAAAACACTGCAGTGATTGGCGGTCAAGTGAATGGCAAATACACAGGCATGAAAGCCTTACTGACCGCTGAACAAAACCTAAAAGTAAAACCACGTATTTTAGGTGCACCAGGACTTGATACTGCTCCAGTCTCAGCCGCATTAGGTGGTATCGCTGAAAAGTTACGCGCATTTAACTATGTGAGTGCCAATGGTTGTGAAACCAAAGAAGAGGCAGCAGCGTATCGTGATGCGATTGGATCTCGCGAGACCATGATCATCTGGCCAGACTTTTTGGGATGGGATACAGCTACATCATCAACCACTACTTTTGAAGCAACCGCTCGAGCATTAGGTTTACGCGCAAAAATTGACAATGACACAGGATGGCATAAAACCCTTTCAAACGTACCAGTAAATGGCGTGACAGGGATTTCTAAAGACGTTTTTTGGCAACTGCAGTCAATGGATACCGATGCTGGTTATCTCAATTCAAATGAAATCACGACTTTAATACAGAGCAATGGCTTCCGTTTTTGGGGTTCACGTACTTGTTCTGCGGATCCTCTATTCGCATTTGAAAACTCTACTCGTACAGCTCAAGTTTTGTCGGACACGATGGCTGAGGGTCATATGTGGGCAGTCGATAAACCTTTGCACCCATCTTTGGCGAAAGACATTGTAGAGGGCATTAATGCCAAATTCCGTGATCTTCGTACCCAAGGGTACATCATCGATGGTCAGTGTTGGTTCGATCCAGCATTCAACAGCAAAGAGTCATTAAAAGCAGGGCGTTTATTACTTGATTATGACTTTACTCCAGTGCCTCCACTTGAAGATCTCACATTACAGCAACGTATCACAGACCGTTATCTCGCTGATTTCGCGTCACGTATGACTGCTTAGATATATAGGAATTAACATGGCTTTACCTAAGAAACTCAAACTAATGGATCTGTTTAACGAAGGTAATTCCTACCTTGGTCAAACTGGGGAAGTCACATTGCCAAAGTTAGGACGCAAGTTCGAAGATTGGCGCGGTGGTGGTATGAACGGCAATATCAAATGGGACAACGGCTTAGCTGATGACATGATTGAAATGTCATGGAAGCTTGGTGGTATTGATCCACTTGTAATTCGTCAGTTTGGTGCTGCAACAGTAGGGGCGATCGGTTTGCGCTTTGCTGGCTCATACCAACGTGACGATACAGGTGAAGATTCTGCAGTCGAAGTCGTCATCCGTGGCCGACATGAAGAAATTGATTTCGGCAATTCCAAAGCGGGTGATGATACTGAAAAATCAATTAAAACCATTTGGTCTTATTACAAATTGACCATCGATGGCAAAGTTGAAATCGAAATTGACATCCCTGGTCTCATCGAAAATGTAAACGGTGTTGATTTACTTGAAAAACACCGCGCGAACATTGGTCATTAATTTTTTCCTCCCTTCAGTAGCTACGACTTGCTGAAGGTTTTTTTATTAATTTTTACATTTAAGGAATTTGCCATGCAAACCAAAGAACAACTCGAAAACTTAGAAACCATCCAAAATCCAGATGTTGAAGTCGTTACTCTTGATACCCCATATAAATTAGGCGATTCCACCATTACACAAGTGGAAGTCCGTAAACCTTCTGTGCCTGCGCTGAAGAAAGTTCGAATCGCTGACATCCTGAATGGTGATGTAAATGCCATTTGTACATTATTACCGTTATGTACAAATCCAACGATTACAGCAAGCCAGCTCAATAACAATGTCATCGATCCAGTTGACATTATTCAAATGGGTGGAGCAATCATTACTTTTTTGCAACCGAAATCAGTACGTGCGGAAATTGCACTCCAACAGTAGAAGACGCAATAGCCAATATCGCTGTGGTGTTCAACTGGACTCCACAGACATATGAATCAATGTCACTAAGTGAACTGATGGAGTGGCATCAAAAAGCAATAGAAAGAAATGGGGCAGATGCTGAATGAAGCAATTAAGATTGGAAGTACTATTCGGAGGGAAAAATAAGTTAAGTCCAGCCCTTAAAGCGATTCTAGGCAGCAGCAATGCTGCCAGTCGTGCTTTAAAAAAAACCAAAGATGAAATCCGTTCTCTGAACGAACAACAAAAAAAAATTGACGGTTATCAGAAACAAAAAAAGGCCGTTCAAGACCAGGCTAAAGCCCTTCAAGACCTCCAAAATCATATAAAGAACTTACGTCAGCAGATGAAAACAAATCCATCTGCGGATCTCACTCGAGATTTTGATAAGTCTGTAGCTAAGGCACGTAAGCTCAAACAAGAATTTGAAAGAAACCGCATTGAGCTTCAGCGTATGCGTACAGAGATGAATGATGCGGGATTATCTACAAATAGACTGGCAGATCATCAACAGAGGCTTAGAACCCAACTTAATCAAGCCAATCAGTCTATGCGTGAACAAGAGCAACGTTTACAACGTATGACACAAATGCAGAGAAATTATGAGCGTCAGGCTGGGCATCTGCGTTCTGTAGCTGGCTATGGCATGGGTACAGCTATGACAGGTGCAGCTGCTTTATATTCTATGCGTAAGCCTATAGATGAAAGCAAGCGCGTGGATGTCGAGCAAAACAGAATCATGTCTTTAGGTATGGGCAAAGAAGCGACAAAAGAGGCTCTGCATTATGCAAATGCTATGAAAACCTTTGGTACAAGCACGCTGGATAACTTAACCCTTGTACGAGATGGTGTCACAGCTTTTGCCGATGTACACCATGCAAAAATGGTTGCACCGATGTTGGCAAAGATGAAATTCGCAAATGAAGCCATGTTTGGTAATGAACATGGTGCTGAAAATGAAAAAAAATTCATGGACATGCTAAAAGTCATTGAAATGAGAAATGGTCTAAAAAGTGAAAAAGCTTTTAGCGAACAAGCGAATATGATTCAACAAGTTATCACTGCAACAGGCGGAAGAGTCCAAGCCGAAGAATGGTTGAATTTAATTAAAACGGGTGGTATAGCCGCGAAAGGTGCAGACAACAAAGCATTTTATTACACATTAGAACCACTCGTTCAAGAAATGGGTGGTTTTCGTGTCGGTACTGCCATGATGTCAGCGTATCAAAACTTATATCAAGGGAGAACTACACAACGTGCAGCACAAAATCTTGAAAAATTTGGATTAATTGGAGACCCAAGTAAGGTTCGCCACAATAAAACAGGTGACTTATCTTATTTAGATATTGGTGCCATTAAAGGCGCTGATTTATTTAAAAAAGACCAGTTTGCTTGGATGGAAAAAGTCCTACTTCCATCTTTAGCAGAAAGGGGAATTACTGAGCGAGGTCAAGTGCTTGATGCAATAGGTGCGATGTTCTCGAACCGAACGGCATCGATGTTATTTTCCAATATGTATGATCAAAGAGAGAATATTCATAAAAACATGCGTCTAAATGAAGGTGCATATAATATTGATCAATTAAGCGAACAGGCAAAAGGAACAACCGCTGGTAAGGAACTCGAAGCAAAAGCCAAACTTCATGATGCATATTTAAAGTTCGGTACCACGATTTTACCTGTTTATACCAAAGCCATTGAGATTGCGACTGGAGCCTTACAAACCTTTACTGGATGGATGGAGCGAAATCCAACCTTAGCAAAAGCACTTGGTATTGGTTTATTGAGTATAGCAGCCAGCATGCTAGTCATCGGTGGTGCATTGGTCGTGTTCTCACCGTTGATTTTAAGTATGTTGAGTTTAAGATTAATTTTGGCTTCAACCACGATGACGGGTTCAATCTTTGGTTTGATGATCAAAGGTTTAGTTTCACCATTTAGGTTAATGGGTTCTTTGGCTCTAAAATCATTACCATTGCTTAAATGGCTTGGTACGGCTTTTTTAACTGTTACTCGCTATGCATTACTAGCTACAGGACGCTTATATATATTTGCGATACGAGGTATTGGCTTATTAGCTACGGGTATCATTCGTTCAGCTATTTTTGGATTACAGCTTTTAGGCCAGGCATTCTTATTTGTAGGACGAATGGCTCTTGTAATGGGACGCTTCTTGTTGGCCAATCCCATATTATTAGTTATTGCAGCAATCGCAACTGGCGTTTATCTCATCTATAAGAACTGGGACAGCATAGGTCCTTGGTTCGCTGAACAATGGAATAAAGTAAAAAACAGCGCATCTTCAGCATGGGAATTTGTTAAATCTGGAGCTAGTAGTGCCTGGATATCGTTAACCACAATATTTGCTCCAGTAGGAAGTTGGTTTACAGCACGATGGATAGAAATCAAAAGCGCTTTTAGTGGTGGCATTTCAGGAATTTCAGCTTTAATTGTCAACTGGTCTCCATTGGGATTGTTCTATACGGCATTTGCTGGAGTGCTGAGTTGGTTCGGTATTGATTTGCCTTCTAAATTTACGGGTTTTGGTTCAATGATCATCGATGGCTTAATTAACGGCATTAATTCAAAATTCCCAAGACTTAAAGAAACATGGAATGAAGTTGCCAATTACATGCCAGACTGGTTAAAGCAGCGCATGGTCATTCGAAGTCCATCTCGTGTTATGGCTGGTTTAGGTGGGCATATCATGACTGGTATTGCGATGGGATTGGATCAAAAATTTCCAGCCCTGAAGGAAAAGTTTCAACATGCATTAACCATTTTTAACCCACGGGCCAGCGAAGCTATTTCAAAAATTGATGTCGCTCCAGCGTTAAATAAAGTTAGACCGATGCAAGCCATTTCCCCAATACGTAGTGCAAGCCAGTTTGTCATTGAAGGTGATCAAATCACTATCCAACTTACGGCAGCACCAGGACAAAATCTTCAGCAGCTTCAAGCTATGATTGAGAACGTACTGGATCGTCGTGATCGTCAAAAGTTAGCTCGTATTCGCAGCAGCTTCAAAGACCAGGAACATTAATATGATGATGATTCTCGGCATGTTCGTATTTTCAATACCAACAGCCACTTACCAAAGCCTTCAACGTTCAACGAGTTGGAATCATGTCAGCAACTCTCGTGTCGGTAGCATGCCTGCATATCAATTTACAGGTAAAGGTGAAGACACGATAACCTTGGATGGATCTATCGTTCCCCAGTTTGGATCTCAAATGTCGATTACCGCTTTACGTGTAATGGGGGATACAGGTAAATCATTTCCATTGATTGCTGGGAACGGAAAAATTTATGGATCATGGCTAATTGATAATGTTGAAGAAACCCAAAGCTATTTTTTTAAAGATGGTACGCCACGCAAAATCGAATTTTCTTTAAAGCTAAAGAAAAATCAAACTGCAGGGGTTTTAGTGGGGAACGTTCTTGGAAATGTTTTAGGTAATATTTTATGAATATTGCATCGACCCTAACCAATATTGCCGCAGATGTAGAGCAGGGCTTCAATGATAACTATCCTCATGCAATTTACCGCTTGCTGGTCAATGGTACCGATATTGGAACCATGATTCAGGATCGGCTGATGCGTATAACAATCACAGACAATCGTGGCATCGAAACTGACTCCATTGAAATTGAACTGAGTGATCATGATGGTTTATTAGATATCCCGCCCAAGGGTGCGGAGATAGAAGCTTGGATCGGCTGGAGCAATACCGGTCTTGTTTATAAAGGTAAATATCTCGTCAAGGAACGCGGACATCAGGGTGCACCCGATATACTCACTTTACGTGCCGAAGCTGCGGATCTAAAAACAGCATTTAAGAAAAAAAAGGAACGCAGTTTCGATAAAAAAACGATTGCAGATATTATCCAGACAATCGCGCTCGAGCATGGTCTAAATCCAATCGTAAACGAAACATTAGGGATAATTGAATTACCCCATATTGATCAAAACGAATCAGATGCCAATTTGATTACCCGTATTGCCGACGAGCATGATGCCATTGCGATGGTGAAAAATGGCAACCTATTATTTATGCCTAAGGGCGAAGGCAAAACTATTAGTGGCAACCTCTTACCTGAAGTTGTGATAACAAGATCAGAAGGGGATTCACACCAATATTCAGATACAGATGGGGCGGATGATGTATCTGGAGTAACGGTCTATTATTATGACAATACCCATGCAAAGAGACAAAAAGTCACAGTAGGGATGTCGGATCAAAACACACGTGAGCTGCGTAATATCCAACGTGATAAACAAACAGCGGAGCATGTGGCCAAAGCTGAATTTAATAAAATAAAAAGTAAGTCAGCTACCTTTAGTTTTACACTGGCCTACGGCAGACCTGAGCTCATTCCTGAATCACCTATATCCTTTATAGGTTTTAAACCTTTGATTGATGACATCGTTTGGCTCGGCACGCGAGTCATTCATGAATACAATGAAAGTGGCGGATATACCACAAAATGTGAGGCTGAAGTTTATTTACCTGATGCGGATAGTTTGTCGGAGTTGATCGATAACGAACGTGGAGGATATACAGGAATTCTAGCTTATTACAAAAATGGTAATAACACGGCAACAGTGACAAAAGGTGATCAAACAACACCAAAGCGTTTGACCTATCTTTATAAGAACCGTCAAACAGCAACAACAGCTGCAGATCGTGAATATAAAGCCTTACTGGATGAAAAAGATCAATAGATCCATCTTAGACCACGCCAAACGACAAAACGAGCGCCTGTATTATGCTGTAACTCGTTACCTTGATAGTCGTAAACCTTAACAATTACGCCCTTTTGATCTCTCAGGCACCGAAGATCAGCCTCTTTACCATCATACAATCGCACACGAATCCAGCCTTCTTCTAACTTATCTTCAGCCATAAAAAATCCCTCCGTAGAGGGATTAGTTTACGTTAAAAGTTGGTGATAATTAACTCATTGCCATTATGTTCTTCATGCGCTGCTTTATTGTTGACAGACCAGCGAATCTTTTTATGCTGGATCTTGTAATCCTTAAATAACTCACGTACTTCAGGCGTGTCATTTAAGCTTAAAATGAATTTACCTTTGATGTCGTCCAGCTGCTCCTTCAGCAAATAAAAATCTTGTTTTGACCAGATCCCTTTGCCATAAAAATTCTCACAATCCCAGTACGGTGGATCGATATAGAACAAAGTTTCAGGGCTATCAAGACGCTTCAGAACGTAATCATAGTTAGAATTTTCGATAGTCACCTTTTGCAAACGTTTATGAATTCCCACCAGGTGCGTTCGTAATTCATCACCCAATTTTAAACGCGCAGCGCGATCTTTTGAGTAACTAAAAGAGCCATCCAACTGACAGCCAAAAGCTGCACGAAGCATGTAATAGAAACGGGATGCACGCTGTAGATCTGTTAGACCAAGCGACTTGGATTGCTTGAAATCATTAAAAACAGTTCGGGACATCAGTAGAAATTCAAACTCATCTAGAAAAGCTTCAAAATGATATTTAAGAACTCTGTATAGATTGATTAAGTCATCATTAACATCGTTGATGACTTCAACAGGTGACGGGGTCTTTTTAAACAATACCCAACCTGCACCGCCAAATACTTCAACATACGTTGTATGCGCTGGCATGGTTTCTATGATTGTTCGTGCGAGTTGAGATTTACCGCCTAACCAGCCGCTGAAGCTGCGTCCTTTAGGATTGTATTGAGGTGTTACAGAAGTGATTTGATTCATCAATCTTACCTGGTGTATTGAGATGCTCTTGGCATTCAGGTAAGGCACTCTTGGTGCTCTGGAAGTTATTTAATGTTTTACAACGAGGACATTTAATCTCTATTTGATTAAATGTTTTAGATTTTGCCAGCAATTTTAAGCAACACTGACATTTCAATAACTGCATAACATGTTACTAAACAGAGAAGTGAGTAAATACTATAAAAAAAAAGAATAAAGAACAAATAATATTGCTTTTTATATACAATGGTAAAATATTTGTTATTTTGGTGGGATCATGCAGCAAAACCTAGACTACAATAAAATCAATAAGAATAATGGACGTCCCCAAATTCTTTGCCCACATTGCCAAGTGTCCAAGCTCAGAATACGCTCTAGCGAACAAAATCATCCACTTTTAAAAGTTTTATGGCTTCAATGCCCAAATTTATTATGCGGCTTTACTTGTGGTGGTCATATCGAACTTACACATACCATTTCACCAAGTGCAACACCAAACTCATCCATATACCTTCCTACCTTGAAACAACTGCAACAATTAAAGGTAGCCAATGATGAGGAACATTCCTCATGAGCTTTACGATTAAGTGTCCGATCTGCTTAAAACGTTGGTGGTTTTCAACCAAAGTTAAATGCAAGTGTAAAAAACAAAAAACACAAAATTATGGTATTCCTATCAGCTTCTCGAGCACTCAGTCTAAATCCTCATCACATGATCATAATCGTGTAATAGAGCACTTGATTCTTCAAACTGTAGTTTTAGATTCTTCTGATTCAGGAAAATGCCATCAAGTAATTCACCAAGAACAAACGCCAATTGGTGAGGATGGACATTCAAGCTGTACTTCGTCTTCGGGATATAGCTCAGGTTATAGCAATTTTTCAGCATCTAGTTATGAAAGTGGAGACTCATCCAGTTCAAGTTGGGAATAAAATGAAAAATTTTAAGCTCATCTAAACCTCTTTTCTAATTAGGTCTAAATCATAACTCTTCTTCGGTTAAGTTCTCGAATCTGAAATAAAGTGATTCAGTTGTAGATATTTTTCTTGCGATCGAAAAATCTATAATTTCCTTTTCAGAGGAAAAACCTAATTTTGGTATATTGGGAAAATTAAATGAAATATTTAAATTATTGTTTTTTAAAATTTTCATTTTTTGGAAAGATAAATCAGTAAGAATAGGAAACTCATAGATTATGTTTCCGAATCTTAAATGTGCTATGTAATCCAAATCTTCATTCATCGGTAATTTTTCTTTAAACTCTTGTAAATTAGTTACATCTTTATGAATTATTACAATATCTAAAATTGAAGTGCTAAATCCATCAAGCCGAGTTTTCATAACGTTCATTGGTGAAAACGGAATGAAGTTGCTTTCTCTATGAATAATCCACTTTCTAAGTAATTCAAATTCACCTAAACGCTCACGTGGTAAAAGTCCATAAAATATCTTCATAAATGCTTTATAAACAAGCACAGGAATATACTTATTTTGATTTAACTTAAATGTGACGTGTTTACTTGCATGATTAAATTGAATATCTTCCTCACTCAGTTCTAATATATATTTATCACTCTCTTTATCATATTTAAAACTTCTATTAGACCTCCATTCATTGCTAATTGAATTACCTCTTCTATTGGTTTGTCGGTTTAAAGTTCGATATGGTTTTAAATACTTATCAAGTTCACACTCTAAATTCCTACCAAAAAAATCATTACATTCATCGCATTCTCCATGATGTAACAAATATTTATTACCTATTAAATAAGGGATAACATGCGGTAGTTTATTGAAAGTAGTTTGAGATGGCTCTTTATGACAAAATATACAAATTTCGCTGTCTTTATTCTCTATTCCGTATAAGTTTTTTTCTTCAACTAAATTTTTGAAACTATCATAATCGAACAAAGTTTTGTATTCTTTACTCTTATGGTAAATTCGGAATATTGAGCGAACACGCTCCTGATTCCATATGTGTAAATTTATGATTAAACTGTCTATTTTATAAGATGATATATGTGAATATTTCATTTATCACTCTACTGTATGCTGACACATAGATTGTCCAAAAATTTAATTAAGAAAAATCGGTTAAATAATTCAACAAATATCTAAATCTAAAATCTATTTAATTTTTTAGTTGATAATTAATATTATTAAAGTTAGAAATTTAATATTTAGAGCTTCCAATCAATTTTCATTTGGCTCTTATCATCAATAGTTGGAATTTTTTTATTGTTCATAAATTCACCATATAGTTTCAAAAAGCTATCCTGATTTTTAATTTGGTTCAATAGACCTCTATGCTTCAAAGACATAAATATAGCAATCGCATGAGCTTGACAGTTTATAGATTTTTCTGGATTAAACTCAATATCTGTAAATGCTTCATATTTATCCAATTCTTCATGATATTGAATATTTGCATTTAGAGCATTAACGTAGAGCCAATCATAAAATGCTGTTCTAGGTAAAGTATCCCAAACTGTATGATAAAATCTAAACTCTATAAGATCACCTGATTCTTTAATTCTTTGGTCTTTTTTTGCCTCACGTGACGTCACAGATAGTAAATCTTGATATGGACCTCCATTTTCAAAAACTTTGCTACTTTGGAATGCACATTCGACACTAAAACTTTTACCAGTTTTTGAGTCTTGCATCATTAAGTTAAAAGCACTTAGATCAATACCTAATTTATCTTTGGATTTACTAGATACCTCTAAAATATGTTTGAACCCTAAATTTTCTTTAATAGCATCATGCAAAGAGTCAATAGATTTTTGTTTCTGACTTATTGCAAAACCTGAAAAATATGTAAAATCTATATTTATCTTATTTACAAGGAAGTTCTTTGAATATTCTGGTACAAATATTGGTCTAGATGCCATAACTATTGCCTTTTAATAACCGTATCTACAAGCTTTTCTAGTGGTATAAAATTTTTGATTAGGAGGGCAGTAATAAAGATTTTTACCATGATTTGGAACTTTATTTATAAAGTCTTGTGCTACTTGTTGAGAATCAAAAATAATATCTTCAATATAATTCGAGTTAATTATTCCTGGAACCATTACTTCTGATTGATCGTTGGTAGGATCACAAGCGTGTAAAAAAGGCTCTCTAGGATTATCTTCAGTATTCAGAAACAAATTTCTTAGTGCTGTACTACCTTTAAATTCATTTATATCTCTGAAGCGCACAAAGTTATCTGCAGCATTTATCGGATAAAATAGACAATCAAAATCCCATAAAATTTGTCTGCTTAATCTTAATAGTACCCAGTCTCCTTGAATATTATTTCTTACCCTAAAAAACATTCGATGATTAGGGAAAGCAATACTAAAACAAGAGTAATCACGTTTGTTATCAAGTCTTAATGGATCAGTAATTAATGCTTGGTTATTTATAAGTGGAAAACTATTAGGAGGATAAATTCCATGAGTTAAAATTGAAGGTAAATTATCAACTCTCGTGAAATGAACAATATAAGGTATAGTTTTTTCGATAACAATTTGTTGTATTGCCGTGATTTCTTGTGGGGTTGGCATTTATTTCATACCTTTTAAAAATTTTACATTCAAAAATACTGAATCATTATATTGACATAATGACTCACTATCGGCAAGATGTAAGAACGCAGCAAAATCTGCGTCAGGCCTAGGAAACCTGAAAACTCACCAAGAGAGCAGAAAATACCCGCTCGTAGCGGCTTTTTTTTGCCTAAAAAGTCTGATCGGCTATACTCGTTATGGTAGATCGGGCGGGGCAGCTTCGCGCTGGCCGTTTCTCTTGGTACGGTTTTCCTAGCCTTGTTCGGTCTACCACCATTACCCTAGGAAAGTGATGGCGGTAGGTTTTAAACTTACCAAGAGTAAATATCATGAAAAAATCAATTCATGCGATCGAGCACACGCCTATCTATAATTGGCAAGACTACAAAAAACGCCAGAAACAACTTAAATTCGCCCATTTCCGAAAAAACATTTTTGATGGACTCGCTGCCTTGTGTACGGTCATGTTTACGGTTTCATTATTCATTTTTGGAGGGCGATAAATCATGAATACAGAATTAATTCCATACGTACCCATAGCCCCTAGAGTTCAGTCTAAACACAGTGAGCTAGTCGGAATCTGTGTGTTATTCTTTGAAATTATAGACAGATCCGTATATTTGTCGGTTAAAATCAATCATGTACGAACCAAGGGATTTTTAGGTATATGCCCAGATCAAATAAATGACTTGGCCAGAGAGTTAAACCTAAAAACACTTGATATCAATGAACTAAAAAATGCATTTGAAAATTTGATTTATCCTCAATTTATGGGTGAAAAGTCGATTAAAAGTCCAATTTGGAATAATCAGGAAGTCACCGTATGGGAATTCCAATTAAATCAGATTGATAGGTTAGACGAAATGAAAACGACTTATGCAGATGCATCATTAAATATTGATAGCTCACTCGGTACACTACGAGTGTGGAGAAAGTCGCTTGAAGCTTCTACTGGAAATAAGGATGTCATATACAACAATAATGATTTGATTTACCTCCTACAGGATCTTGAGCAGAAATTGGCAGTCGTCCAAGACTATGTAGAAGATACTGAATAAATAAAAAAGCCTCCAATATTGGAGGCTTTTTCAACTAAGTCAGGGAGTCAAGTTGTTCAAAATTGATCTTTAAAATATCCTGGTATTCTTCAAATTTATCATCTTCAATAATTTGGATGGTATATCCTATAACCAATATATATTTCAATCGCTTATCTATAAAATCAGGTCTTATTTTATTGATCCAATAGCATTCTAATTTAAATAAAATTTCTTGTACGTACTTGGACTCAATTTCATTTTGAATCTGAATAATAAATTTATCAGGCTTCAACATTTCGATTCAACGCTATTTCTCTAAATCCTTTGCATAAGCTTTGCCTAACCCTAACAATGCATTTTGACCTTCAGGTGATAATTGACGATAGGCCTTTAATAACAAACTTTCTTCACTGGTGAGACCAGCATAGTCAGGATCTATACCTAAAAGCACGTAACGGATGTCTACGCCATTCTTATGAAGATTATGTAGATAAGCCCATTGATCAGGCACATTTCCACGTACATAAGCGCCTAACGTATTCTCACTAGCACCAATTTCTTTTGACAGAGGCTTAGCCTTTAGATTTTTCCGTTCTAGCTCCTCTTTAAAACGTATCGCAATATCCGCTGAAATATTCGGGTCGATATCAGGCATAAAAATATTTCCTTTTTATGTTTAAAGGTAAAAATTATGTGCTATAGTGATTCATAGCAAATCACTATGTCCTAGGATACCGTATGAGCACAGAAAAAACACCCCGACACAGTACCCGTGCCCCTAAGTTAGATGAACCACGAAAAAGCGTGATTATTTACATGCCACTTAGCGAATTCAATGAAATCGATCAGTTGGCAAAGGCTACAAACCGCAGTAAATCCAGTATTGCTGGAGAACGTTACAACGCAGGCAAAGCACAAGAGGCATAGATACATGAGTTATAAGCAAAAACGAGGCAACCGATTCAATGTCAACTTAACAGATGACGAAGCAGCTTTATTCACGATCGTAAACCGTATGACTGGTGAACATACTGGAGCAATGCTTAGAAACCTTGCACTAAAGCAAGCACTTGCGATTCTTATTGCTGATGATGTGAGCGATTTTAGCTTAGAAAAAATAATGAATAAAGGCGCATCTGAGCACCTCCAAGGGAGCTGAAAATGCCGACCAGACAAATCGTAACTCTTAGCGATCAAGAGTTAGAAATCATTGAGGAAGCCCGAGTCGAATTAGGACTCAATAATATACAAGAAACGCTTGAATTCCTTATTAGGCAAAGGCTTCAGGAAAAGCTACTAACTTTAGCAGGACGAGAAATCGTTAAAAAGAAACGCCACTTGTAGAATAAATATGTATCCAGAAACTCAAACCTTGATTGTAGATCGGTTGTATAACGACTACGGTTTTAAAGTCAAAAACGGTAAATTACGAGGCGGTCGCTGTCCTGAATGCAATCATAAAGAGCGTTCAGCTTGGGCACATGCTGAAGCACCATGGGTCGTATTCTGCCCACGTAAAAATGAATGTGGAAAAGAGATCTCAATTCGAGATCTTTATCCCGACATTTTCGAAAAGTGGGAGAAACGTTTTAAACCCACTCAAGAAGATCCAAACAAAACTGTTAATGCCTATTTAGTTGAAGGTCGAGGTTTCCCACTTGAGAAACTATCTGGACTTACTTTTTCTCAAGAATATTACAAAAGTCCTGAGCATGATCTTAGTTCTGTCACCTTACGTTTTCCTATTACTGATCAAGAAGGAAATGAAGGTTGGTGGCAACGCATATTGGATGATCATGGCGTTCTGCAAAAAACGACCTTCAAATATGGGTGGAAATCGGAAAATCACGCGTGGACGACTCCAAATACCAACTATATTGATTCAAAAGAAATTTGGATTACAGAAGGTATCTTCGACACTATTGCTTTGTGGCTTTCTGACATCACCAGCTTTTCAGCATTAAGCTGCAATAATTATCCAGCCATATTTCTTGGCATATTAGCCAGCAAGTGTGATGCAGAAGGAAAACCAAGACCCAAACTTGTTTGGGCATTTGATAACGATCCAGCTGGCCATGATGGAATATTCAAGAATTTAGAACGTGCTAAAGCTGATGGATGGGAATGTGATGTTGCATTACCTCCTGGTGGACGTAAAAAGACAGATTGGAATGATCTATATAAACAAGACCGACTTACATTCGGCTATTTAGAAACTTATAAGTATTACGGATCGTTGCTTGTAGCAGAGAAAGCTGTGGATAAAGGCATACTTATCTACAAGCACAAAGGAACTAAATCATTTCCTTTTGATTTTAACAATCAAGTGTATTGGTTCAAACTCGATATGGACAAATACGATGACTATATGAAAGGCATCAATTTTGAAGACAAAGACAATCAAGATTGGGCACAAGAAGAAAAAGACAAAGCAATAGAAGAACGTCGAGACGCAGCAATTTTGGCAGCAGCTGAAGCGAAGTTAATTATGGATTGTCGACCGCGTGGATTGTATTACCAATACATGGCAGAAATAGACGAAGCTGACTATTACTTCCAGATCGATTTTCCTCGCGGTGCTAAGACCATTAAAAACACATTTAGTGCAGGGCACATCTCATCAGCTTCAGAGTTTAAGAAACGTCTTTTACACATTGCACCAGGTAAATTTTATAAAGGGAATAGCAATCAACTTGATGCCTTTTTAGAGCGTGAGCTGACCGATATTAAGCGCGTTCAATTGATCAATTACATTGGCTACCATGCCGACCAAAAAGCCTATGTTCTGGGTGAATTAGCCTACCAATCAAGTAAGCAGTTCAAACTAAACAAAGAGGACTACTTTGAACTCCCAAACAAAACTAACTTAAAGTGTAAAGCTCCTTTTGTTTTAGAAATCAATCCGAAATTAACAGATTATAAAAAACAATGGATTAATGACTTTATAGATGCGTATAGCGTTAGGGGACTCATTACATTAACGGCATTTTTTGGCAGCTTATACGCCCAACAGATCCGCAAAATGCACAAATCCTTTCCTTTCTTTGAAGTCGTCGGAGAACCTGGTACAGGTAAATCGACTCTGCTTTTATTTTTATGGAAGTTGTTTGGTCGTATCAAATACGAAGGTGTCGATCCAGTTAAATCCACCAAATCAGGCTTAATTCGTACCTTCAGACAAGTTTCAAATTTGCCAGTCGTATTGATTGAATCAGAACGAGAAAATGAGAAAGGTACAATTAAGCAGTTCGATTGGGATTCCCTCAAAACATTATTTGATGGTGGATCGCTAGGTGCACAGGGGATGAAAACGGGTGGTAACGAAACATACGAGCCACCATTCATGGGCACAATTGTTATCAGCCAAAATGCTGAAGTTGTTTCCACTACACCCATCATGGAACGTATCGTTCATACCAAGTTTTGGAAGAGCCAACTCACTAAAAACAGTCTATATGCGTCTCGTCGACTCGATAAATATGAGCCAGAAGATGTTAGTCAATTCATACTGCAGTGTTTATCAAAGGAAGCAGCGATTTTAGAAGCCTACAAGCTTGGCTTTGAAAAATATGATGCGATTTTGCACCAGGAACAACACAACATCCGCAGTTCACGTGTGGTTCAAAACCATGCCCAATTCATGTCGTTATTTGATGCCCTTTGCAAGCATGTATGCGAGGTTCCATTAGAGATCCAAAAGCAAGTCCATGCCGAATTTATCGCAATGGCTCAGACACGGGACAAGGTTATCAAGTCAGATTCGATCATTGTCCAGAACTTCTGGAACACCATTGAAGAAATGGAAGATTCAATCAGAAAGGTTGAGCACCATGACAGCGTGGTGAACCACTCAGCCAAATCAGATATTTTCGCCATCAACTTTGCCCATTTATACAAAGTCGCAGCAGATTATCGATATTCATTACCTGAAGTAAACGAATTGCAGACTGCGCTTAGACACAGTCTTCATTACCGCTTTGTTGAGGCGAATAAAGCCATTCAAAGCAAAATCACCAACTCAACAAAACGTTGTTGGATCTTTGAAAAACCAGTGTCATCACGGGACTAATCCCATTTTTAAATAGAGGAAACCACTATGTATAAATTAAATATTTCAACACCAGGATTTCTGCAAGCTTCATTGCCTATCTCGGAAGATGTTGCGAATTGGCTATCTAAACGTTTGGAAGGGAGAGATATTCAACGAGAAGATCTTCTAAACAAAATGGGTTATCCAGTAGGAGTGGGCTCTAATTCTGGTTCAATTTTGGACAGCGTTTATAACTTTGCCAAACACATTTTAAATGAATCAAAAGCAGAACAATTTAATGTTCAAATTGAAGCAATTCCAGCACATCCAAAAATGGATTCAATTTTCTCAGAAGCTTCGAATCTACCTGAACATGGTCGTTCAATCGTTGTGATCTTTAAAGATAAACAAGTTATGTCAGATGTTGAGTACTGCAATAAATGCAAAGAATGGCATACACCTAAAGGCGATTTAAAAGAAAACCATATTCATCAATGGGCATATACAGATGATTTCTACAGTTTATTGAATTTGCCTGAATTCCCTAAAGCAAAATCCAACAACGGTGAAAGAACTGGAGATTTGGCAGATGCTCTGGCTCAAATGCTTTTACTCAAAGCACTGTTAAGAGCAGCGAAGTCTGGATCTGAAAGTTCTCGTTCATTTTTCTAATTTTTATAGGCACACATACAAAAGCGGCCACTTTTGTATGTGTCACACAACCACTGGAGAGCAATTATGCAAAATGATTCTAACTTAAATTATGTAGCACACCTAATCGTTGAAACATTTACAGAAAATGGTATGGATGCACCTTACATCGCTGATAAGACCCAACAATTTCTTGATCACCATAGTAAAGGTGAATCTTTGGAATGGGCGTGTAATTTTCTTGATCGAAAGAACCAAGCAACTTTTGCCGAAAAATTGGGTGTCACAGTAGAAATGCTACGTGTGACGGGCAAAGTTTTATCAAAAATTTAACTGGAGAATTGAATCATGCAAAACAATAAATTTCCTAGAAACTTGATCGAAGAAATGTTCAATTCAAACGTCACTTTTGAAAATATCTTGCACATACCAAGCCTTACTGCATCCGACTCTCATAATGTATCTGATCAGTTTGCCGATTTTCTTGATGATGCTTATGAAGATTGGACTAGTAAATCCCTTTTAAAACAGTGTCCAGCTCTTGAGTCAACACTTGCATGGATCAAGGTAGAAGACGATATAAGTGAATATGCAGGCGATGTAATTCAAGATTTTTACCGTGCTTGTGATGATCTGGAATTTCTTATCCTTATTTCCATTCGAATTCCTTATAACTTCAAGTTTGATCAAGATGGTAAATACCGTTCAAACAGTTTGGGTGGTGCATTTCGCCAGCAATGGATCTTAGCCAAAAACATGATTGATGCTGCGGATATTGCAGTAAAAAGAGCAGAGGATTTGCACAAGGAAGAAGAATTAAAAGCTCGTAAAGAACAAGGCTTGGAGGGATAAATAATGTTTGATGAATTTGAAGATTATGACGACATTTGTGATCGTAAACTACCTTCGGCAGTTGCAGAGCATCCTTTATTTACCCTACCAACGCTTACTGAGAATCAAAGTTGGAATTGTGCAACGTGTGGTTCAGGACAACCAATTAAACCTTTACATTTCAACTCAATTTATCAAAGGGTTATCAATAACCAAACAGGTGAAGTTACCGAAAGCGGTCAAATGATGTATGTATCCCCATGCTGTAAAGGAGACCTTTTTATTTGGGATGAAGATTTAGATAAGGAAATCGATATTGAACCAGAAAGCTTTTTAAAAGTTGATGGTGAAGGAGATACAGCATGAATGTAGCAGTCTCAAAACATGTAAAGTTTGGTCATCCAATAACAGTATTTACGACACATGGGCATTGGTGGCAAAGCGAAATAAATGTATTGGAAAGTATGCTGAAGGATCGCAAACCACTGGGTGAAATAGCAGATGTTTTAGATTGTCCGATCGAACGTGTCAGAAAAAGAGTTAAATTATTACGTTGTAAAGGTGGACGGCCAAAGAGCAAGTTTCGACGAACGCGTGGCAAGTGGTGGGACTGCGAAGTAGAAGTTTTAAAAGCCATGCTTCAGGAAAATTTCAAAGTCCCTTACATAGCTGAAGTACTAGATCGGGATACAAATTGCGTTCATACCAAAATTAAATATTTACAGACGAAGGGGGAGTTATGAGAGGCGTAAACAAAGTTATCTTGGTCGGCTCACTTGGAGCGAACCCTCAATCTAAAAACTTTCCGAATGGCGGTTCTTATGCACAATTTTCTATAGCGACATCTGAACGCTGGCAAGACCAGCGTTCAGGTGAGTGGCGTGAAAATACCGAGTGGCATCGAATTGTTGCTTATGGCCGTTTAGGTGAGATCGCGGTTCAATACCTTGCCAAAGGTGCAAAGGTATATATCGAAGGCTCACTTCATACACGCAAGTACACAGATGAAAAGCGAATTGAACGGTATGTGACTGAAGTAAAAGTCAGCCAAATGCAAATGCTCGATACACAGCCAATTGCAAACCCAGTTT
The DNA here is from genome assembly GCF_000368765.1 of Acinetobacter junii CIP 64.5. GTDB lineage: Bacteria > Pseudomonadota > Gammaproteobacteria > Pseudomonadales > Moraxellaceae > Acinetobacter > Acinetobacter junii. The sequence continues at coordinate 616,992 of NZ_KB849654.1, read as the reverse complement.
AAGGATAATAAAGATGGATTTTCAGAATATTGCGACCGCACGTCAGGCGATTACTGACAAACATGGTAATGGTAAACCTCAATTAACCTTTCAAAGTGAAATTGAATGTCCTATTTGTTCTATTGGAACGATGCGATATCAAATCAGTGCTCATAATGGTCATATTGCAGCCGAATGTTCTACCAACAATTGTGTTAGATGGATGGAATGATTATGTACCCGAACCAAGGATTAATTTTCGACACAGAAACCCATAAATTACATGGCGACATTATAGAAGCAGGTGCCTTGGATTTCACTTTTGAGGATGGTGAACTCAAGATCGGATATGAGCATGATTTAGGTCGATTCAAACCAAGTGAATCTATCGGTTTAGGTGCAATGGCCGTGCATCATATCTTTGATGAGGATTTGAAGGACTGTCAGCCATTTACTGAATTTAAAATCCCACAGAAATTAAATACACGTTATTTGATTGGTCATAATATTGATTATGATGTCCAAGCTATGAATAGAGCTGGTTTCGATTTCAATGCACAACTATATGATCCATTTCAATCAATTTGTACACTGGCAATGGCTCGACGTTTATGGCCACAGCTAGAAAGTCATTCATTAACTGCCCTTGCATATCATGTCAGTGAAAACAAAAGGCAAACACGTATATGCTTAAAGGAAGCACATAGTGCAATTAGTGACTGTTACACAACCTTTGAAATTTTAAAGGCTATAGTCCAAACGGCAGGGCTAAAAGACATGGAGGATCTAGCTGCATTTGCATACAACTCTCGCACCCCAACACATATTTTTTATGGGGAATACAAAGGCTATGCAATATCAGATTTACCCGATCAAATCCTTGATGATCTAATCGAAAAGTCTGATGGTTTCCTATTAAGTTCATTGCGTACCGAATCCTTCAGACGAAGTGAGCTCCCTTTCTGAACCTATTAAACACCTCAAATGCGCCTCCGAATGAGGCGCATTTTTTTTAGAATAAGTTTATGTGAATTTTAGGAAATATTATGGCAGCGGGTATCGAGTGTCGTGGCAATAGTTTACGAATGTGGATTCTCAACAAAGGTGAAAAACTTAATGAACCTTTAGATTGGCCAGCGACTCCAGAGCACACAGAACGAGCCAAACAATGGGCTGAATTGATCACTCTAGAAATGAAAATGGGGAAGTTTGAGCTATCAAGACATTTTCCAAACTCAAAAAATTTAAAGGAAAACCAGATCTCTTTCTATGCAAAAATTTATTTAGAGGACATTAAAAAGGAAGTTGCTCCAAGCACTTATGCATCTTATGAAGGTCATGTAAAAAACCACATAAATCCCAAATGGGGCAGATTCCACCCTGAAGAAATCGAGACTAAACAAGTTAAGAAATGGATTAAACAATTAAAAGATACGCACAGCAGTAAAACCATACGTGAAATCATCACTAGATTTTCACAAGTACATGCCGTTTGGCGTGATGAAAATAAAGTGGCATTCGATCCATTCCAAAACATCACCATTCACCAAGCGGATACTCCAGAGCCAGATCCATTTACCAAAGCTGAAATCAATCGATTACTTCAGACTGAAACGGATCTCGATATCGAGAACCTTTTACCTTGCCTTTTCTGGACTGGTCTTTCCATGTCGGAACAGATCCCAATCGCTTGGGAGGATATCAATTTAGAAAAGGGGACAATACAAATAAACCGGTCTTATGTTCGCGGTGTGTATCGAGTAACTAAAAATCGTCGTCGTAAACGTGAAATTAAACTGTTACAGCCAGCATTGGATGCACTGAAGGAGCAATATCACTTTTCAGGGAATGCTCGAACACAAGTGATTGAAGTGCTTCAGCGCGATAACCACAGTTATAAGGAGGAGAGATTAAGATTCGTCTGGCTCAATCGTGAACGGTCGACACATTTTGAGTATCACGAATTGCGCTATCGATGGGGCAAACATCTCAAAAAGGCAAAGGTACGAAAAAGGGGAATCAACCAAGGTCGGCATACTTTTGCGAGCCAATTATTATCGAGTGGCCAAGTCCCTCCAGAGTGGATCGCGGAGCAGCTGGGGCACGCAGATACATCTATGATCTATAAGCATTACGGCAAATTGATTGCTGAAGATATGCCAGACTATTTATCTAAAATTAATCAATATATTCAGCAGTAATAATCATCTTAATGATTCACTAAAACATTACTCTGAAAACTTAACAATAAGTACCTGAATTATTTAGGTACTTTTTTTTTATTACTCCATTACTCGGTTAAACATAGCCCCCAATAACGGCTAATTTCATTTTCAAAATTTGCGATCGTTATCTTGGTGCGATGACCGTACCAATGGTTATATATTCCCATATTTGCCCATTTTTAGCCTTCTAAAATCTTAATTTATTGTTATATATTGAATTATTTTTAATTTGTGTGGGGTTCGAATCCCGTCATTCACCCCACTCTTTTATAGAGTAATCGGAGCATAGCACAGCCTGGTAGTGCACCTGGTTTGGGACCAGGGGGTCGTAGGTTCGAATCCTACTGCTCCGACCATCATCTTAAAGATGAGATAAAATACCGCTAATCAGCGGTTTTTTTACGTCTGTATTTTTATATCTTATTTAATTAAATAACGAAAACTTATTTACTCTTCTGAAATTATTTCTATCGCCAAGCTTTTATTATTTAATCAAAAGCATTTGAGTCACAATTGAACTATAAAATGTTTGATGCGGTATTTGTTTTTATAAGATAGTTTAGAGTAAGAGTTACTCAATCATTATGTTGAAACCTTCTACAAGCATGATCATAAGTTTCTCAATCCAATTAGTTCATAAAAATTAGAAACCTAAAAATGAGAGTCAATGAATGCAAAATATTAATTATGTTTTGATTAGGGTCTGTTGACATTTACTGTTCATAATTAAACCTATAAAGGTAGCCATAAAAATATACAGGCTAAGGCAACAGCACTTTGATAATTTCTTTTGAGCTTGTCATATCGAGTAGCTATCCCTCTAAATTGTTTTAATCTACAAAACATATTTTCAACTAAATGCCTGATTTTATATAAATACCAATCCATATGATCATTGTTCGATTGGCTATTTATTTTCTTTGGTATATTCGCTTTTGTTCCTGTTTTTCTGATCTGCTCACGCAGTGGTTCTGAATCATAGCCTTTATCTGCGCATACCACTTCTGTCTCTTTTAAATCTAATGTTGCTATTAAATCAGATGCAACTTTGATGTCATGTGTAGTGCCATCGGTAATCATGAAATCAATAGGATTGCCATGTGAATCAACAATCAAATGTATTTTTGAGGAGTTTCCTCCTACACTTTTAGAAATGGATTGATTCGCTATACCGGCAGAATGTTGATGAGCACGTACGTGAGAGCCATCAATAAAAATCCACTCCATATCGGGGCATGATGCTAATAATTTGAATAATCTAAGCAACTTACCGCTGCTTGACCAACGATTAAAACGTTTGAAAATAGAGTTTGATTGACCGAAATAGGAAGGAATATCTCGCCACGGACAGCCTGTTCTAATTCTATAGAGAATAGCTTCAATAAAATTACGTAAATTTGAGTTGTGATGAATAGATAAATTACGCAAAATAGTTTTCAACTTTTGCCAGTGTTGATCTGTCAGCATGGTACGAGGCATAGCGAATAGTAAAATTAGGTTTGGCGATTTGATTTTACTACTTCGCTATTTTTTTAAGCTAAAAGTGTCAACACACCCTAGTATATTATTAGGTGGGCTAGTTGTTCCATTACAATTGGCAGTCATTAATGCCTTTCGTCATAGCAGTGGCGCAAGCCAAATACAGTCGACCTTTTTTCTTTATATAGGCGGTGCGATTGTTTCGCTTGTTATTGCATTGTGGATGGATGGAACGGTGAAACCACCATTTTATCAAAATACATCTTGGTGGATGTGGTTGTCAGGTTTCTTGGGTTCACTTTATATTCTATGTATGTTTGTGGCAGCTCCACATATAGGTGCAACCAATACACTATTATGGATATTTTTAGGGCAAATGATTTTTGCTACCTTAATTGATCATAGTGGTTTATTAGGGATGCAAATAAAGAAAATAGATGCTTTCAAATTATTTGGATTACTTTTTATTTTTATTGGTGGTTTGATTATGCTATTTGGAGAATATAGAAGTGCGACCAAATAAAATATTACGAATTGGTTTTTAACCCAGTTTTTATAATAATATTTTGACAAATATATTGTATATTTGATGCTGTTGATTTTAATTTCTAAAAAATAAAATATTCATGGGGAAGTATGTTCTTTTATATTATTTTAATTCTTCTTATGCTTGCTGTGGTTACATATCTCAAATCACCGAATTTCAAGGGGAAAGTTGGTGAGTTTATGGTTTCTGAGCATGTTGCTAAGTATTTAAGTGCTGAATATATATTGCTCAATAATTGTACTCTACCTGATCAGAAAGACGGGACGACTCAAATTGATCATATTTTAATAAGTCCTTATGGTGTTTTCATCGTTGAAACTAAAAACTATACGGGATGGATTTTTGGAAATGCTCGCCAGAAGCAGTGGACACAAAAAATTTATAAGAAAAGTTATAAATTTCAGAATCCGTTACACCAAAACTATAAGCATATTAAAGTATTGGAAATGGTTTTAAGTGATGTTGTTGATCCGCAGTATTTGCATTCTATTGTTGTATTTACAGCTCGAAGCGAATTTAAAACAGATATGCCTGAAAATGTCTTTCGTAGTAAAGCTTGGATTGAATACGTAAAACGTTTTGATCAACAGGTGATTAGTCCGATGAAGCTCAAAAGAATTAAATATCGAATTGAAAAAGAAGTATTAGAGCCTTCTTGGAAGACAAATCGTTTGCATGTTGAGCATTTAAAGCAAAAGGAAATAGAAAAGAAATCCACTGTATAAGTGACTGTAGAAATTGATGATTTAACTCAATCGTATTGCCAGATTTGGCTATTGTACTTTGCCCCATATCCAGTTACTTTTTATGAGGAATAATCAAGTCTGTTAGACAAGTAAACCAATATTTAGATGTGCATTTGAGCATAATCTTTTTGCATTTTGAAAGAATGAAAATAACAGGGATAGCAATGACACAAACAGCATTTGACTTTGTAGTAATAGGTGGTGGTTCGGCGGGTAGTGTGCTTGCAGGTAGACTCTCGGAGAATCCAAATATTTCAGTATGTTTATTGGAAGCGGGTGGGGACGGCAATAGCTGGTTAGTGAATACACCAGCAGCTGCGGTGATTAGCATCCCAACGAAACTGAATAACTGGGCACTAGAAACCATACCGCAAAAAGGTTTAAATGGACGTAAAGGATATCAACCACGTGGTAAATGCTTAGGCGGGAGTTCAGCGATCAATGCAATGGTGTATATTCGCGGGCATCGGGATGATTATGATCATTGGGCAGCTTTAGGAAATACCGGTTGGTCCTATAATGAAGTGTTACCATATTTTAAAAAATCAGAACATAACGAAAGAATTAAAAATGAGTATCATGGACAGCATGGTCCACTCAATGTAAGTGAACTACATTCAGATAATCCATACCAAAAAACCTTTATTGAAGCAGCTAAACAAGTAGGCTATCCACTGAATGATGATTTTAATGGCGCAGAGCAAGAAGGCGTAGGTGTCTATCAAGTTACCCAGAAGAATGGTGAACGTTGGAGTGCTGCACGTGGGTATTTATTGCCTTATATCGGTAAGCGTCCAAATTTACATGTGATCACACAAGCGATGGTATCGCGAATTGTGATCGAAAATGGTCGTGCTGTAGGCGTGGAATTTAAGCATAAAGGACAAGTCACAGTTGTTCGTGCAAATAAAGAAGTTTTACTCTCTGCAGGGGCTTTCCAATCACCACAAGTTTTGATGCTTTCGGGGATTGGTCCTCGTCAAGAATTAGAAAAACACGGTATTCCTGTGGTTAAAGATTTAGCTGGAGTTGGTGAAAATCTACATGACCATCCTGACTTTATTTTTGCTTATAAGACTAAACAAATAGATGGAACTTTCGGTGTTTCTGTTGGTGGTAGTTTAGATTTAATCAAACAAATTGGGCGTTATCGTAAGGAGCGTCGAGGTCTAATTACGACCAATTATGCAGAGTGTGGTGGTTTCTTAAAGAGCCGTCCTGAGTTAGATAAACCGAATCTACAACTGCATTTCGTCATTGCTGTAGTAGATAATCATGCTCGAACCATGCATACAGGACACGGTATTTCATGCCACGTATGTTTGCTCAATCCTCGTGCGCGTGGTTCGGTCAAACTCAGTGGCAAAAATGTAGATGATCCGCTATTAATTGACTTTAAATTCCTTGAGGATGAGCAAGACCTTCAAGATATGGTTGATGGATTTAAAGTCACGCAAAAGTTAATGCAAGCACCTGCTTTGAGTGAAAAAATTAAAGAAGATATGTTTACTGCAAACGTGCAATCTGATGATGAGATTCGTGAGATTTTACGCCAACGTGTCGACACGGTGTATCACCCAGTTGGTAGTTGCAAAATGGGTGTAGATGAGATGGCTGTGGTTGATCCTGAGCTGAAAGTATATGGTATTCAAGGCTTGCGTGTGATTGATGCGTCGATTATGCCAACAGTGGTAAATGGTAATACCAACGCACCTGCGATCATGATTGCTGAAAAAGCAGTAGACATGATTCGCGAAACTTGGAAGTGATATTTTGAGCTAAGGTTTTGCCTTAGCTCTCTTCTTTATTATCTGAGTTACGTGGTGTTTCCAACATACGCGGAAAGGTGAAATTAAAATCATCTAGTGCATAACGAAATAATTGAGCAGGGCGTTTACCGACAATTTTTTGTTGCCCTGTTTCCTCAACTGCTCCCGCCTCCTGCATGCGTCGTCTAAATGATTTTTTTTCTAGGGTTTGGCCTAAAATAATTTCATAGATTGTTTGTAATTCGGTCAGGGTAAATAATTCAGGCATGAGACTAGCTGGGAGTGCGGTATAGCGGGTTTTATTGCACAAGCGATCAAATGCTAATTTTAGTAATTTCTGATGGTCAAAAGCTAATTCTAGTCGCAAGGCTTCTTCTATAGAAATCCATTTACTTATTTCAGTTGTTGAAGTCTTTTGAATTTCAAATTTACTAAAATCAATCAGTGCAAAATAAAGTGATGTGATCGACCAACCACGTGGATCACGATGCTGATTGCCGATGGTTTCAACTTGTTCAAGGTACGGAGAATGAATCCCTGTTTTTTCAAGTAGTTTACGATGTGCTGTTGCCATTAAATCTGGATCAGTTTTTAAATCAATAAAACCACCTGGAAGCGCCCATTTTCCTTTTTCGGGAAAGTTAGAGCGCTGAATCATTAAGACTTGTAATTGACCTTTTGCCACAGAAAAAATAGCCATATCAACCGTAAACAGTGGGGTGTCATAGTCTGTTTTTTGATAGTGGGCAAGGTATTCCTGTTCGGACGTATGGATAGTTTCCTTACTCATAGAAATATTAAGAAATCGGAATAAAGTAACATCATAGCGGAGTCTTATTGGGTTCTCATCATATTTTAGGATAAGCCACTATGTCTTACACTTCACTAAAGCTTTAATCTCTTAAGTTTGTTCAGGCTCGACCTGAGAAGCGTTTAAAGCTTCGTAAATGTTTTGGCAAAAGTAGGCCAAACCTGAGGTACGGTAAAGATTGATAATCTTTGCCGTACCGTAAAGCGAAAGCTTTGCCTAAGCGCTTAACTGTTCATTTCATTTATCTTGCACTAAGCCAATGCTTTAGTCGCTTTGGCTTGTTCAGGTTGTGGATGACTTTTCCGAGTATCTAAGCACTGGATGTGTTTTAATCATAGAAAGTTTTGCCTAGACCAATCTCTCCCGAATTTGGTCAAGAGAGCATTCTCTTAATAATTGACCATTTTCAAATACTGTTTGCAATGCCCCCTTATTTTCCTGTTCAAAGCTTTGTTGATCAAATAACTCAAAGCCATTATTAGTTTGTTCAACCCTTAATAAACCTTTGGCTGATTTTTTAACACCCGAATCTGTCACAGGGTCTTTAAACAGCTCACGACCTACGCCGTTGACTTGACCCCAAGTGGCTTTTACGGCAAAGCCAAAAGTGTCGCGAGTTAAATAGTTATAGGTATAGCTGCCAATACCAAAGACTAGATTATTCGAGGCAAAGCCTTTGGCTTCTAAGCCTTTTAGGATATTTTGGGCACGTTCTAGAGTAATCGAGTCACCATAGATTAAACCAACACGTTCATTCAGTACTTTATAGCCTTGGGCTGTTTCTGTACCGCCAAAAATTTCCCATAAACATTGCACTGCACCCTTATAAGCGGGACTATCTAGCTCTGCATCAGGATCGCCACAGATAATTTTCACAGGATCACCAGAGTCAGGGCGAAACACCACTTTGGCGAGTCCGAGGGCATTTGGTTGGCGATTTAGAATCTCTGATTTTAATTCCACGCTAAACTCAGTAATCACACGCCAAAAATCCCAAGTATCTGAAACAATACTGACCACGCCACTCGGATAGAGTTCACAGATCAGACGTCTAAAGGTCTCGATTTCACTCTCTTCACTGCCCATACACATCACACTGTGTTCTGTTGCAGGCACCGAAACACCGACGACACCAGTGGTGTTATAATATTCTTCAGCATAGTCAATCGAAGTGACTGAATCGGTACCGATAAAACTGGTCAAGTGCCCCACGCCTGATTGAGCTGCATCATAGATGCCACTCATCCCACGGCTACTAAAATCATGGCCTTGAACAGCAACAAAGTCTAAAGGTACACCTGTTTTTTCTGCATATTGAGTTAACAAGCGTTTGTATTCATAAGCAATTGTTGAAGTGGTGCAACTTTTCCATAATTCGGCACTGAGCACAGTTTCAATATAGTTGGTTAACCAAAAGAAATTCGGATCAGTATTAATAATGGTCAATACAGGCACTTTGATATTGACTCGGCTACCTTCTTCAAGTGCCTTAATCTTTAAAGGTAAATAGCCAAGATCGTGCAATGCTTCGATGTGTTCAACGGGAACAGCACCTTCACCTAGAGAATTGTCCATGCGACGTTTATAGGCTGCGACTACTTTGGCTTTAGGTTGATTAAAGAAGCCCTCGTTCCAACTTTCAATTAAAAAATGTTTGATAAAACCTTGTAAACCGAAGAACACAATCTTGTCGTCAAAATCAGGCAACATTTTGGCTAAACGTGATGAGCGAGGGGTAAAGTTAGCATAGACGTATTCAGTCCCCACTGGATACTGACGACGGTGATCGGCTTTGTAGAAATCAATTGCATTGAGTGGATTTATTTTCATAGTCATTTTATAGGCCTCTTACTTAAGAGCTTAATTTTGAAAATTGATGATATTGAGTTTGTTTGCTTCTGCTTGTGGCAGGCTATTGCTGGTAAACACCTGATCGACCAAGCCATCAAATACCGCCAGCCCCTTACTAAAAATGCCGTGTGTGACATACAAGATAATGTTTTGGCAGTTTAGGCTGCGTAGTTGTTTGGCAATACCAATAAATGTTGCACCACCGTCACAAATATCATCGGTGATAACGGCTGTTTTTCCTGTCAAATCAGGGCTATTCACCGCTATTGCTCTAATTTTTCCAGTGTTTGGATCACGTTGTTTTTCACAGTGAATGATGTCAATCGCCTGTTGGCGTTGCGAATTGATGCCGTTGGCAATCGCTTGGGTGCGTTGTATTGCACCTGCATCAGGACAGATCAACACGGTATTATCTGCGCTTAAGATCTGCATCAATGTTGAGCTTTGCTGGATAATCTCAATCGGTTCGATATTGATTACCTCTTGGAAGTTGGTATTTTTGCGTAACAGCTCTATGGTCTTTGGACTATGACAATCCCACACCACAATTTTCTGACGTTGTCCTGCAAATTTTTCGCTATTGCTATTCAATAACTTGGTCATTAAATCTAATGAGAAGGCCTGACCTTGTGCACAGATACGATCTTGACGTGCGTAAGGAAAATAAGGGATTTCCACCGAAAGGCGCGAGCCTTGTTCTAACAACACATTTTCCAGTAATAGATAGTCCATTACATCTGTACTGTGATTCAGTGAGGCTGTGATCTGAGCGTGTGCTTGTAATTGGTTCAATAACTCTGGTTGTAGTTGAATATGACGTTCGCCACCTGAAAACTGCAAAAACTCGATGGGAACATTCGCTTGAGCTGTCATAAGTTGGATCGTCATTTTTAATTTCTCTTTTATAGTGGCTTAAAGCCAGTAAATATATATTGGCATAATAACACTATTTAAGGCAAGTGTTAAATTTGATCTTTTTTAATAAAAATAGGGAGTAATTTAGAAAAAAAGATTCATCTATTTGAAGTTAAAAGAGAATGATTTTTAAACTGCATTATCGAGTGATTTATAAAGCTGACCTTATTTGATAGGAATATTGATCTTTAAGTCATATATTCTGACAATGCTGTATGTCAAAATTAAAAATGAAATAAGTGAGCTAAACTGTTTTAATGAAAAAATTAAAACAGTTAACACATGCAATAAAACAATAAGGAAAGCATCCTATGAAATCTCTAGTTTGTCTTAACGCTGAATTGAAGCTTGAAGATAGTCTTCAATTAGTTCCTGCTAAAGGACAGGTGTTACTTGAGGTGGTACGTTGTGGAATCTGTGGTTCTGATTTACACATGCAACATCACTGTGATCATATGCATGATTTGGCAGCACGTGTAGGTTTTAATGGGGTAGCAAAATCCTCAGATAAGCTGGTTTTCGGTCATGAGTTCTGCGGTAAAGTCTTAGATTATGGTCCAAAAACGCGCCGTAAATTAAAAGCCGACACACTAGTTTGTGCGATGCCGCTATTAAATGTTGATCCAAAAGGTTATGTCCCAACTGGTCTATCACCGAGTGCTTCAGGTGGTTATGCTGAGCAAATCTTGGTTCAATCAAGTTTAATGTTTGAAGTGCCAAATGGCTTAGATGCCGACAGCGCAGCGTTAACTGAACCGATGGCTGTTGCTTTACATGCAGTTCGTCGTAGTCGGATTAAGAAAAATGAACCAGCGATTGTAATTGGCTGTGGTCCTGTTGGTTTAGGCGTAATTATTATGCTCAAAGCCGCGGGAGTTAAAACGGTAGTTGCTAGTGATTTTTCACCAAATCGTCGTAGACTCGCTGAACTGTGCGGTGCAGATGTCTTGATTGATCCTAAACAACAATCTCCATTTAGTAGTTGGAAAGAGCTTGGTCTACTCGGCAATGTTTCTGAAGCAATCAATATGGGGATGGGTATTTTTGATAAAGTTCAGACTTTCTCTTTGCCATGGGTTAATGCTATGCGCGTCGGGGATAAGCTTGGCCTATTACCGAAACGTCCTGTGATTTTTGAATGCGTAGGTGTCTCTGGCATCATGCAGCAAATCTTGGAGGGTGCACCATTGTTCTCACGTATTGTGGGCGTAGGTGTCTGTATGCAAAGTGATAAGATCGAACCTGCATTGGCGATCAATAAAGAATTGGAAATCCAATATGTATTGGGTTATACACCACTTGAGTTTCGTGACACCCTGCATATGATTGCTGAAGGTAAAATTGATGTCTCACCGCTGATTACGGGTGTGGTTGGTCTGGAAGGTGTAGGGAATGCCTTTGATGCCTTACGTGATCCAGAGCAACATGCAAAAATTCTGATCGATCCAAAACGAGCAGGATCAGATATTGAGTTGATCAATGCCTAAATGGTATTGAATAAAAAAGCTGCATTGATTGCAGCTTTTTTTATTTTGCGGATTAAAAACTTTTTGTCAGTGAGACAGCCACCGTGGAATCAATTGGATTTGAGACTTTGGCATTAGGATTGCCATTGCTATATTGCTTGTAGTAATCATCTTTATCCCATGCTTTGCTGTAACTTAAACTTCCCAAAAGGTTGTACGAGAGTTGTTTATTAATGGCAAAGCTGACGTCTTGAAAGTTTGCATCAGAGAAGTTTTTGATTCGCTGATGACCATAGTGCGCATCTGCCGACCAACCTTGCCCTAAAGGTTGATGCCAACTGACATCAAGATAACCTGAACCACGAGAATGTTTATTAGTACCAATACCTAAAGTATCCGAGTTATTCCCGAAGTAATCTTGGGTGTAGGTAATGGAATATTTAACACTTAATGGTCCATAACTGATTTCTGGGATTATTTCACCGTAATCAAAGCGAGTATTTCCTGTTTCTGCTGTAGTTTTGGCGCCAGGATAATAGTAGTAAGCGACTTTAGTGCCTAGAGTTAGATCTCCAAAACTACGGCTGTAACCCGTATAAACATCCCACTCTACTGATGCATCACGAATAAAATGATCACTCACAGTCGATGCCCAAGTTCCAGCATAAAAACCATTATCATGGTTATAGTCTATTCCACCTTGAATTGCAGGTTTGCCCCAAGTTTGTTGAAAACCACGTGATACATATTGACTTGCGAGTGTTAGATTAGCGCTAAAAGGTGATGCTATTTCTGTGCTTGCTTCAGTGGCATGAGCAGTGTGCAAGAAGAAGCCCAAAGGGACTAGAAGTAAAATTCTTTTCATTTGAATTTTCCTAATGGTTGGCAGCACCTTAGTGTCATAAGGTGCTGAACATAACTGGACTAGGTTATGCAAATGGACGTAAAGGAGTCTGACGAACAGGGCTTGATCCTGCTTTGAAATAAGGTGCTTGCGAAGGTGGTAATTTTTGCCCACGAATTTGATCAGCAATTTTTTCTGCCATCATAATCGTGGTGGCATTTAAGTTGCCTGTGATAATGATTGGCATGATAGAGGCATCAATTACACGTAGCCCGCGTACGCCGTGAACACGACCTTGACCATCGACAACAGCCATTTCATCTTCACCCATTTTGCAACTGCATGATGGATGATAGGCTGTCTCGGCATGTTCTCGGACAAAAGAGTCTAGTTCAGCGTCGGTTTTTAACTGCATACTTGGGCTGATTTCTTCGCCACGATAAGGGTCAAGTGCGGGTTGATGCATGATTTCACGCGTGATACGAATCCCATCTCTGAATTCACGCCAATCTTGTTCGGTTGACATGTAATTAAACAAGATACTTGGATGCTCAAATGGATCTTTGGATTTGAGTTTGATCCGACCACGTGAAGGTGAACGCATTGAACCAACATGGGCTTGAAAGCCATGCTCATTCACGGCATTACTACCATTGTAGTTAATCGCAACGGGTAAGAAGTGATACTGAATATTTGGCCATTCAAATTCATCAGATGAACGAATAAAACCACCTGCTTCGAATTGGTTACTTGCACCGATACCTTTGCCAAGGAATAACCACTCTGCACCAATCGCAGGTTGGTTGTACCATTTCAATGCTGGGTAAAGTGAAACTGGTTTTTTACATTTGTATTGTAAATACATTTCCAAATGATCTTGCAGGTTTTCACCCACGCCAGGTAAGTCTTGTACCACCTCAATATCCATCGATTTGAGGAAAGTGCTTTGTCCAACACCTGAGCGCTGTAAAATTTGCGGTGATGCAATTGCACCTGCACATAACAAGACTTCACGTTTGGCATATGCTTGTTTCATGTTGGCTTGATCTAAACCAATAATGTATTCGACACCAATTGCTTGTTTATGACTAAATAAGATTTTATTGGTCATGGCGTGGGTGACAATCGTCAAATTGGGACGACCTTTTGCCATATCTAAATAACCGCGAGCAGTACTCGAACGACGACCTTGTGGTGTCACCGTTCGATCCATCGGACCGAAACCTTCTTGCTGATAACCGTTTAAATCATCTGTACGAGGATAACCTGCCTGTACACCTGCTTCGATCATGGCATGAAACAGTTCATTATTGCCTTGTTTTGGGGTGGTGACTGAAACAGGACCTTCACCGCCGTGATAATCGTTAGCACCAATGTCGCGTGTTTCTGATTTTCGGTAATATGGTAAACAATCCGCATAGCTCCAATCTTCAAGCCCTTGATGCGTTGACCATTGGTCTAAATCCATCGCGTTACCACGGATGTAGCACATACCATTAATGAGTGATGAGCCACCTAGACCTTTACCACGACCACACTCCATACGGCGATTGTTCATATGTGGTTCAGGGTCGGTCAAATATGCCCAATTGTAGCGACGGCCTTGTAGTGGAAACGCCAAAGCGGCTGGCATTTGCGTGCGGAAATCAAGCCGATAATCTGGACCGCCTGCTTCTAATAATAATACTGAGATATCTGCATCTTCAGTTAAACGTGCAGCGAGGACGTTACCTGCTGAGCCTGCACCAATAATAATATAATCGTATTCTTGCTTATTCATAATCTGCCTTTATTTGTTGCAAGATCAACTGAATACATGTGACTCAGTTGATCAAGATAAGATAAAGCGCAATGCTTTTAGAAAATGCTTTGGTAATCACCAAGCTCAACTTGAACGGATTTAATGCGTGTGTAGTGAGATAGGGTCGAGATCCCATTTTCACGACCTACACCAGATTGTTTATAACCACCGACTGGCATTTCAGCAGGGGATTCGCCCCAAGTATTGATCCAACAAATACCAGCTTCGATTTGGTGAATAATGCGATGTGCTTTGTTAATGTCTGGTGTCACCACACCTGCTGCTAGACCAAAAGTGGTGTTATTGGCACGACGAATGACTTCATCTTCAGTTTGGTAGCTCAAGATGCTCATGACTGGACCAAAGATTTCGTCCTGCACGATTCGCATATCATCGGTACAATCTGTAAATACTGTCGGTAATACATATGCACCCTCAGCCAATTCACCCGTTGCTCGATCACCACCGATCAGTAATTTGGCGCCTTGTTGTTTGCCTGCATTGATGTAGGAAAGAACTTTTTCCATATGCGGGAAACTGGTCAATGGACCAAAGTTGGTATCTGCATTCATTGGGTCGCCGATACGAATACGTTGCACACGTTCTAATACTGCATTTTCAAATTCTGTTTTTAATGATGCTGGAATAAAGACACGCGTACCATTGGTACAGACTTGACCAGAACTAAAGAAGTTCGCCATCACCGCAATATCTGCGGCTTTATTCATATCTGCATCTTCACAGATGATCAGTGGTGATTTACCGCCAAGTTCCATAGTCACTTCTTTTAAGCTCGAAGCAGCAGCACTTGCCATCACTTTTTTTCCAGTTTCAACACCGCCAGTAAACGAAATTTTTTCAATGACAGGATGTTCTGTCAGCCATTGACCGATATCACGACCAGCCCCTTGTACGACGTTGAATACACCATCAGGTACACCTGCTTCGGTATAAATTTCAGCAAGTTTAAATGCGCTAAGTGGGGTGATTTCACTTGGTTTGAAAATCATGGCATTGCCCGCAGCCAGCGCAGGAGCGGATTTCCATAAAGCAATTTGAATCGGATAGTTCCAAGCACCGATGCCTGCAACGACACCTAAAGGTTCACGGCGAGTATAGAAGAAACTACTTTCGCGTAATGGAACTTGTTCACCTTGGATGGCTGTCGATAAACCTGCGTAATATTCGAGCACATCAGCACCTGTCACAATATCGACAGTCGATGTTTCGCTATAAGCTTTACCTGTATCTAAGGTTTCAAGTTTTGCTAGTTCATCATTGCGTTCACGTAAAATATCTACAGCTCGACGTAAAATACGAGAACGCTCAACTGCTGTGATTGTCGCCCAAACTTTTTGACCTTGTTGAGCACTTTGAACAGCTTTTTCAATATCTTGTTGAGAGGCTTGTTGGATATGGGCAATTACGTTGCCATTGGCTGGATTGATACTGTCAAAACTTACACCACTTGTGGCATTGACATATTGACCGTGGATATACAATGGATGAGTTTGCACATCATTCATTTTGTCTCTCCTGAAATAAGGGTTTAGCCAGTTGAAGTTGCATGTCTAAATAGTCATAGGCAACTCGTCTTGCATTCTGCCGATCGAAATGATCATTCCCCACGAGTCCACCTCGTAGCCATAACCCATCGATCAGTGCTGCTAAGCCACTCGCAGCAATACTTGCACTTTCACTTGGCATCAGTTTTAAAAAGTGATGTTTTAAGTTCGAATACAAGCGTCGATCATTAATGCGTTGTAAACGTGCAAGCTCTGGGCTATGCATACTGGCTGACCAAAAATCTAACCAAACGCGCATAGCGGTTTTATTGACCTGACTACTATCAAAGTTTGAATCAATGATTGCCTTAATTTGGTTTTCAGGTTGTTGATCTGCTGTATTGGCTTTGTATTGCAGAGAGGTGAGATGCAATCTTTTGAGCATCTCTCGCATACAGTTGATCATTAACCCTTGCTTATCACCAAAATAATGGCTGACGATACCTGTTGAGACCTCCGCTTTTTTTGCAATTTGTGAAATGGTGGTTTGTGATAAACCCACTTCATAAATCACTTCAAATGCGGCATTAACGATCTCTTCACGGCGTTCGTGTTCAGGTTTAACTCTGCGTTTGGTCATGTGTAGTTGCCATAAATGCCTAAAATTATTAAGGCGTTAGATTAAAATCTGGATGCAGAAAATGATAACACAACATCATGATACTTTTAATTGATTGAACGTTCAATCAATTAAAAGTATAGTATTTGCAACAAGGATGCTTTACATAACTCTTAACCGTGTTATCGGAGATCCCTGTTAAAGTATCAAAAGTGTTGATTTATTGAATGGATTTTTAGTGGTTGGGTCTAAGCTCAATTACTCTTAAAAATGCTTCTTTGCATCCACACGGGTAATTACAAAAATGCAGCTTATGCAATGATTGGTGTTGTTTTTAATATCTTTTAAATGCTGTGTCTTCTCGTTGTTTTCGTCAATAAATCGTGGTCGAGTTATTGAGAAAAACAACTTTCAAAATTTAAATTTTCCTTGAGGATTGTATGGTGACAGATAATCCAAGAGCAGTTGATGATTCATCTATTCAAACAAAAGATCAGTTAAATCGCGTGGTCTTTTATGTTTCAGCGCTCATAATTTTAATATTTTCACTGACGACGATTTTATTTAATGATTTTTCGAATCATTTGCTCAATGTTGTACTGGCTTGGGTGAGTGATAAATTCAGTTGGTATTACTTACTTGCCGCAACGCTTTACCTCATCTTTGTGGTTTTTATCGCTTGTTCTCGTTATGGCGATATAAAGCTAGGTCCTAAACATTCCAAACCTGAGTTTAGCCTGCTGAGTTGGTCGGCGATGCTGTTCGCCGCAGGTATCGGCACAGATCTAATGTTTTTCTCGGTGGCTGAACCACTGTCACATTATATGAATCCACCAGTGGGTGAGGGGCAAACTTATGAAGCCGCTCGTCAAGGGATGGTATGGACTTTATTTCATTATGGTCTAACAGGCTGGGGCATGTATGCCTTAGTCGGGATGGCTTTGGGATATTTTAGTTATCGCTATAACTTACCTCTGACCATTCGTTCGGCGCTTTATCCGATTTTTGGTAAAAAAATTGATGGTCCGATTGGTCATACCGTAGATACCGCCGCCGTGATTGGGACGATTTTCGGTATCGCAACGACTTGTGGTATTGCAGTTGTTCAAATCAATTATGGTTTGCATGTTTTATTTGATTGGCCTGAAGGTTTATGGGTTCAATCTGGACTGATTTTGGTTGCTGTGATTGTGACGATTATTTCGGTAACAGCAGGTGTCAATAAAGGCATTAAAGTACTTTCTGAAATCAATATTTACGCCGCTATTGGTTTAATGCTATTTGTGCTGTTTTTAGGAAATACAGAGTTCTTATTAAATGCCTTGGTACAAAACTTTGGTGACTATATCAGCCGCTTTCCAAGCTTAGCTTTAGACAGTTTTGCATTTGAACAACCGAAAGAGTGGATGAATAGTTGGACATTATTCTTTTGGGCATGGTGGGTGGCTTGGTCTCCATTTGTAGGTCTGTTTTTGGCACGTATTTCACGTGGTCGTACCATTCGTGAGTTTGTCTGTGGAACTTTGATTATTCCTCTACTATTCACGATCACATGGTTATCAATCTTTGGTAACAGTGCTTTGTACAATGTTATTTTTGATGGTAATACAGCTTTAGCCCAAACTGTTTTGACAGATCCTGCACATGGGTTTTATGACTTATTGGCACAGTATCCGTGGTTTGGATTTGTTGCTGGTGTAGCAACCATTACAGGGCTTCTGTTCTATGTGACCTCTGCCGACTCGGGTGCTTTGGTGTTGGGTAACTTCACCACGAAGTTTTCTAATGTCGATAATGATGCACCACGTTGGTTACGTGTGTTTTGGGCGATTGCGATTGGTTTATTGACCATCGCGATGTTGATGGCAAATGGTATTACTGCTTTACAAAGTGCAACCGTAATCATGGGATTACCGTTTAGCTTTGTTATGCTGCTTGTGATGGCTGGACTCTATAAATCTCTCCGTTTAGAAGATTATCGTAAAGCTAGTCGTAGCTTAAATGCTGCACCTGTAGTTGGTAATGTCGATATTCTAAATTGGAAACAACGCCTTTCACGTGTCATGCATCATCCTGGTAGCCATGAAACATTGCGTATGCTCGACAATGTATGTAGACCTGCAGTGCAAACGGTTGCTGATGAACTGATTAAACGAGGGATGAACGTTGAGGTTAATCAAGGCGAATCTGAATACCACGATAAGTTGTATCACCTAGACTTAACGATTTTCATTGAAGATGAGCATAATTTTGTCTATCAAATTTGGCCTGTACGTTATATCGCTCCGACATTTAGTGAACGAGGCAAACGTGGTAAGCAATATTACTATCGTTTGGAAACATTCTTGTATGAAGGTTCTCAAGACAATGATTTGGTCGGATATACCAAAGAACAGGTCATTAATGACATTTTAGATAAGTATGAGCGTCATATGACTTTCTTACATATCAACCGAATTAGTCCAGGAAATCGTCCTCTTTATCCTGACTCACAAGACTAATTACAAGACCTCACATTTCTGTGGGGTTTTTTTAAATCGTGAAGATTTTACAAAGTATAATTTGCTTCATAATCTAGCTTATTTTTTCTTATTAAGCGTTAGATGATCTTGTAGTTCGAATGATCATAATCGAACAGCCAACAGAGAAGAATCAATGTTTTATAAACTGATAACTCGCAAATATGAGACTAGAAGGAACTTCAAATGAAAAAAATAATGATCTTTTGTGCTCTCATGGTTGTGATCTTTGTATCTGTATTATTTGTCAGTCCTAAGCCGACAATTTGGTTATTGCAGCACAGTTTATTTAGCATTCCAAAAGATTCACGACCTGCTCAGTACCAAGAGCCGAACGTGATTGTATCGACAAACTTAACCTATCCATCAAAGTTTCAAAGAAATACATTTGACTTCTACAAGACTAAAGTGCCTTTAGCTCATCAGCCCGTAGTAATTTGAGTGCATGGTGGCGGATTTGTCGGTGGAGATAAGCTTGAAGTGAAAGCTTATGCAACTGAATTAGCTTCACAAGGTTACTCTGTCTTTGTGCTTAATTATGAACTTGTGCCGACCGCAAAATATCCTGAACCTGTCATCCAAGTTTCTGAAGCCATCCGTTATATAAAAACGAACTTTGCTAAACAACATAATTTAAATATGGCGAATATATTTATTGCAGGGGACTCCGCTGGAGCACAGATCGCTTTGCAATTTTTACTCATTCAATCCAACCCTCAATATGCAGACTTGCTCAATATTCAGAAGACCTTAAATCTATCCGACATCCGAGGTGGTTTATTGTATTGTGGTCCTTATGATTTGAAAAATATGGTTCTACAGGCAAACTCTGCGATTACCCGATTTGCATTTGGACGTATTGGTTGGGCATATTTAGAGGACAAAGACTGGCTTACTCGTACTGAGGATAAAGGATTAGTGGTGTCTGAATATCTAAACGCAGCACTTCCACCAATTTATTTAACAGATGGCAATACCGCTTCATTTGAACAACAAGCTCGCCAACTAGAAAAACAATTGCAGAAAGTTGGTGTAGCAACCAAATCACGATATTTTGATCAGAAAACTGATCCTACAGCTCATGAATATCAATTTCTGTTGGACACCAAACCGGCCCAACTCACTCTGAAGGATACACTTCAGTTTATGGATACATATAGACAAAAATGATTTGATCAAAACCACAACAAACATAAATGTTATGGTCTATAGCGCACCATATTTTTGCCATGTTTCACCTGTTTCATAGGGAGCATAATGGCTTTTTAATTCTTGCAAAGACTGCGTTTGATACAGTGCAAATAAAATCATAATGAAGAATAGGCAGAAGAGTTTCATAAATCTTTTGTATTTATAATGCCCTGAATATAAATAAAAAATACAATAAAAAGCTAAGATTAAATAAGTGCAGAACAGGGAGTGGAAAACTAAATTGCCCAGTAATACCAGTGTCAGTACAAGAGCAATTCTATTTTTTAAAGAACTTGGACGGAAACTTAATGCGGTGAGTACTAATAAACCTAGTGCTGTCCAAAACAGATAACTATTGCCGCCAATAATCACAATATAGGTTGCTTGTAACCATAACAAAGTCAGCCATATAAAAATGGAAGAAATAATAAATTTAGACGACTCAGAAGAAGCGGGCAAAGAATGTTTCATATCACATAAACGATTTGAAAGCGTAGTCAAGCAAAGCTAAAAGTGAAACCGCATGAGGTCTTTGGTCTTAAATTTTGCTAAAACAACACAAGCTAAAGAAAGTGAGCCACCAATCAGAACTGCTGGCACAACCGTGAGGAAACGTGTCATTAGCGTTGAGTGCAAAGCACCAAGCTCATTACTTGATGTCACAAAGATGCCATTAATCGCTGCGATACGACCAAGCATGTCTCGTGGGGGAATGAGTTGCAGTAAAGTTTGGCGGATAATAATGTTAACACTATCACACGAACCTATAATAATGAGAAACACGACAGATAAAAAGTAATATCTAGTAACAGCAAATAACAAAGTACATAATGAAAAACCAGTAAGGCTAAGCAACATGATTTTCCATGGCTGATATTTTGGAGGATATCGAACCAAAATCAGCATAGTCAATAAAGCACCGAAGGCTGGTGCCGAGCGTAATATTCCAAAACCTGTTGCTCCGACATGCAAAATATCACTGGCAAAAATAGGCAATAGGGCAATTACTCCTCCAAAAAATACTGAACTTAAATCAAGAAACATTGCCCAAAAAATAATTTTAGTTTTACGAATATAGAGAAAAGCTTCTTTGATACTGAGTAAGGCAGACTCGGATTGCATCTCAGGAAAAGTTCTACTTGTTAGAGCCCATAAAGCTAAGCTACCTATGAGGAATAAGCTTGTAATAACGCTAAACACTACGGATAAGCGCAAATGTGCAAGCAATAATCCTCCAATGACTGGTGCTAGAATGCCACATACTTGCCAGCACATGCTGGTCCAAGTGGCTGCACGGGCATATAAATGTTCTGGGACAATAAAAGGGCGCAGTGAATTAAAACAAGGGCTGTAAATTCCTCGAATACATCCAAATAAGAATAAAATCCCGAAGGTAGAAATCAGTAGAATGTTGGCATTGATATGATCATGCTCAAATAGATCAAAACAAATCCAAAGTGCGATTGATAATGGAATTGCTAGACTAAAACTAAGCTGTAAAATCCGCTGACGATTGAAACGATCTGCAATATAACCACCCCACAAGGACAATACCAAAAATGGAATAAAATCCATCAGACCTACCAAACCAAGCATCAATGGATTCTTGGTAATTTGATACAGTTGAAAGGCGATAACGATTTCTTGTATCAACACAGCAAATGTCAAACAAGCTTGATTTATCGTTAAAAATGAAAAATCACGACAACGAAATACCGCAAAGGCAGAATGAGAACAATCAGTGGACATAATTCAAAAATGAGAAAATAAAAAAGGGAAGAGTCGAAACTCATCCCTTTCTGTTTCAGTTTAAGCATGCTTAATGTGCAGCAGCTTCGACTTTTGCAACTTGTTTTGTAGGTACCAAGTTTTTAGGCGTTGTATAGTTCAAATCGGCTTTGTTGCACAAACCTATCTGTAAAGGCTTTTTCAGCGATATAATTTTCAAATGAAGAAGCCTACACACAAAATCTACCGCACAACCAATTGGCCCGCATATAACCGAGCACTTATGAGTCGCGGAAATATTGCCATTTGGTTTGATCCTGCTACGCAATGGTATGCTCCATCAAAAGGCAAACAAGGGCGAAATCAAACCTACTCCGACGCAGCCATCCAATGCTGCTTAATGATTAAATCCTTATTCCGTCTGTCTTTACGTATGGTTACTGGCTTTGTGCAAAGTCTGATTAAACTTTGCGGATTAAATTGGATAGCTCCAGATTACACCACGCTTTGTAGAAGACAAAAGCATATTGATATTGTAATCAGCTACCAAAAAAGTCGTGATGGGCTGCATCTACTCATGGACTCTACAGGCATGAAGTTTCTAGGTGAGGGCGAATGGAAGCGCAAGAAACATGGACCTGAATATCGTCGCCAATGGCGTAAACTTCATATTGGTATAGATGCTAAAACCCTACAAATACGAGCAGTTCAGCTTACAACCAATAATGTCAGTGATTCACAGGTGCTTGGTGATTTACTTAATCAGATTCCACAAGATGAGCAGATTGACTCTGTTTATACCGATGGAGCTTATGACACCAAGCAATGCCGTCAGGTCATTGCAGATCGGCAAGGGCATGCGGTGATTCCACTTAGAAAAAATGCGAAACCATGGAAAGATACAAAGAGTAGCTCGCTAGAGCGAAATGAATTACTTCGAACAGTTAAGCGTTTAGGCAGGACACTATGGAAAAAATGGTCAGGCTATCATCGGCGAAGTTTGGTTGAAACTAAGATGCATTGCATCAAATTATTAGGAGATAAACTCAGTGCAAGGAGTTTTGATAGCCAAGTGAATGAGATCCATGCACGTGTAGCAGTTCTTAACAGATTTACGGAATTAGGTCGACCACTTACCCAAGTTACGCCTTAAATTTGGCTCAATTAGGGGCGCTTTGCATTTCAAATCTTTGTGCAACAAAGCCTCTTTTATGTAGTTTTTAAAACAATAATTAATTTCTGGTAGTTGTTTGCTTAGCTCTCTAGTTATTTGTATTTCAAAATGTTTTTCAGCTTTTTCTTGGTCGAGTAATCTTAATTTTTCTGTTAATGTTGTTTTTGCTTTTTCTTTGCAATGACTAATTCTAAAATCACTCAACTTATCGGTTTCTGAATAATATTGATTCCCTAATTCGTCGTAGACTTTTTTTAAATAGCCAAATTTTACTAATTGTTTAATGAAAGAGTAGATTTGCCATTTTGATGAGTCAGGAGCACCTTCGAAGTATGCCCAAAGATCTTTTGGTTTGAACCATATCAAGAAAATATCATTTTCAAGCAACAGAAGAAACTGTTCTTTAAGAGGGTGCTTGATTTCGTTCATCTAAATCACATAGTGGAAAAAAAGAGGATTATAGTCCTTTTTCATCTGGAGTTTTATATTCAAAGCAAAGTATGTGGTTATGGGTGTATAAATTTTGAGTAATTACTTGCTTATGACCTTAGCATTAGAAGTTTGCATAGAAATTCTGGCTCAGAATTATTTTTAGTATCAAAAATTTAATAACAATGAGGATTATAAGCCGTGGATACTTAGTCCTCAAAAATGAATAGTTCTATTCTTTATAGGAATAGAACTTATGAACGATTTAGCACAGAAAATTGGACATGCTATTCGGAATTGTCGAATTGAGCAGAAAATTACTCAAGAAAAATTAGCATTACTTTGCAATATCGATCGTAGTTATGTGGGACGTATTGAGCGAGGAGAAGTAAATATCACGGTACTAAAGCTCTATGAGATTGCACAAATACTTAAAGTTGCACCACATGATTTGCTGCCTAAAGACTAATGAGGCTTCTAGCTTTACTATTATTTTTATAATTATCTATCTTGAATATGAATAGTATGCGTTCAAAGATAGACTACTATTAGGTAATAAAATCATTACCACGTTTTTTAATTTTGTAAGTCCCTCGGCCAGCAAACCTTTTCGCAAGATCTGGATTGCGTCCGGATAACTTTTTGACCAATACAGGTTCGCTATTGGGAGCTTTACTCCATACGATATCATTCTTTACATAGAGTACTGTTCTAGTACGTGTAACTTCAATAAAGCGGTTCTGAAGCACAAGAGCGGCAGCTTTAGCTATTTCACGTTCGTTCTCTGGGTTTTCAATTGTCATATCTAAAACCTTAAATCGATTAAATTGGGTTAATAGTGTTATTCATATCCTTTGGGAAGGTTACCGTCACCCATTTAATTATAAAAATAATTAAATAAATATTCCTAGACTGTCATCTTATCAACAACATACCTGCCATGCCTATGAATAGCTTACTGTTGATGCGCAAATTGGCATGTTTTTTATGAAATTTTTTTCAAATTTCCTAATAAATTGAAAAATAAAAAAAGATCCAACATGTTTTTACTGTAATGAATTACTTCTTTGAGTTCTTTCATGAGGTAATCCCCCCTAAAAATAATAGGATCTAAAAGTAGAATTTTCTCTTAAGATACGAGCAGGAGATTCTGCATGAAAACATCTAAATTTACTGACAGTCAGATCATGTCCATCTTGAAACAGGCAGAATCTGGCACACCTGTAGCGACCCTTTGCCGTGAACATGGCATGAGTAATGCTACCTTTTATAAATGGCGTGCCAAATATGGTGGTATGGATACATCATTAATGGCTCGACTGAAAGAGCTAGAAGCCGAAAATACCAGACTTAAAAAGATGTATGCGGAAGAGCGATTAAAGGCCGAAATCATCCAGGAAGCGATGGCAAAAAAGTGGTAAAGCCATCTTGCCGGCGTAAGATGGCACAACAGGCAGTTGCCCAGCATGCCATTAGTATTCGTTTGGCTTGTAAAGCATTTGGCATTAGTGAAACCTACTACCGCTATCAAGCCAATCTCAGCGATGACAATGCACTCATTGCTGAACAGCTCATTGAACTCACTGAGGAAAATTCCGATTGGGGCTTTGGTTTGTGCTTCTCGTATTTACGGCATGTTGGGAGTTGCTGCTGGAATCACAAGCGGGTTTACCGCATTTACTGTGAGTTGGCACTGAATCTGCGTATTAAACCGAGAAGAAGACTAAAACGGCATGCGCCTGAACCATTGAAAGAACCAATCCGAGAAAATCAGGTTTGGTCATTAGATTTTATGCATGATCAGCTTTCCGATGGTCGCAAGTTTCGATTATTGAATGTGATTGATGATTACCGCCGCGAAGGCCTAGCCATTGAAGCAGGGTTCTCATTGCCCACAATCAGGGTTATTCGTACGTTGAATCAATTGCTGGAGTGGAGAGAAAAACCGTTAGTGATCCGATGCGATAATGGTCCCGAATTTATCAGTCACGAATTTGTGCGCTGGGCTACTGAGCACGGTATTCGTATTGAATATATTCAACCGGGTAAGCCACAGCAGAATGCGTATATTGAACGCTATAATCGGACCATACGTTATAGTTGGCTGAGCAAGCATTTATTTGATACTTTGGATGAAGTACAAGATTATGCAACAAACTGGTTGTGGCATTACAACCATGAAAGACCACATCAAGCTAACAAAGGAAAGCCACCTCTAATGGCTGCTTAACCTCTACTTTTAACTTCGGTTATTTATGGGAGGATTACCATGAGATAGAATGTATTTAATAATATCTCCAATTTTTGGTGTACACTCCAATGTATTATTAGGCCGTCGGCTATCTAATTGTGTATTGTTTCAATTCATTTTTGTTACTCACAAAACTTCATTACATAGCTGTTCTAAGGATAAATCATTTTCATATACTGAAATTATTAACCTATTGATTAACTATCAATAGTTTCCAAAATTCATTATTCTAATTATAAGAATCAAATACATGGTTTTAGAATGGATAAGAAGAAACTATCTGAACGAGATATATGTAGTAAATTTATCAATCCTGCCTTAGAACAAGCTGGATGGACTGCGCACCAAATTCGTGAAGAAGTAACTTTTACCAATGGTCAAATCATGGTACGTGGGAAGCTACACACTCGTGGTGAGCGAAAACGTGCCGATTATGTTCTTTACTATAAGAAGAATATTCCTTTAGCAGTTATTGAAGCCAAAGATAATAATCATAGTCTGGGGTCTGGTATGCAGCAGGCTTTAGCTTATGCTGATTGTTTACAAGTACCTTTTGTTTTTTCAAGTAATGGTGATGGCTTCTTATTCCATGACCAAACGGGATTATTTGGAAAAGTTGAACAAGAACTAGAATTAGATGAATTTCCCTCCCCTGAGCGATTATGGAAGCTGTATGAGCAATATAATGGTTTGACTACCCCTGAATCTAAACAAATTGTTGAATACCCATATTATGACGATGGATCAGGACGTATGCCTCGTTATTACCAAGTTAATGCAATTAATAAAACAATTGAAGCAATCGCGCGTGGGCAAAATCGCATTTTGCTTGTTATGGCAACAGGTACAGGAAAAACCTATACAGCTTTTCAAATTATCTGGCGTCTATGGAAAGCTGGTGCGAAAAAACGGATTTTATTTTTAGCTGATAGAAATATTTTAGTAGACCAAACCAAAAACAAAGATTTCAAACCTTTTGGTCAGCACATGACTAAAATTTCTAAGCGTATGATTGATAAAAGTTATGAAATTTATCTCTCTCTTTATCAGGCGGTAACAGGTTCGGAAGAAGAAAAAAATATTTATAAGCAGTTTAGTCCTGAGTTTTTCGACTTAATTGTGATTGATGAATGTCATCGAGGAAGTGCAAAAGAAGATTCATCATGGCGTGAAATTTTAGAATACTTTAGTTCAGCTACTCATGTTGGTTTAACAGCGACCCCAAAAGAAACCAAAGATACTTCAAACATTACATATTTTGGTGATCCAGTTTATACCTATACGTTGAAACAAGGGATTCAAGATGGTTTCCTTGCACCTTATAAAGTTGTGCGTATCGATCTAGATAAAGACCTACAAGGATGGCGACCAGAGAAAGGCAAAAAGGATCAGCATGGCAATGAAATTACTGATCGCATCTATAATCTTAAAGATATGGATAAAGGGCTTGTTTTAAAGAGTCGTACAGAAATTGTTGCTCAAAAAATTACAGAGTTTTTAGTTAATACAGATCCTTATGCCAAAACAATTGTGTTTTGTGATGATATTGATCATGCAGAACGGATGCGTCAAGCATTGGTTAATTTGAATCCTGAGCGAGTTAAAGAAAACCGTAAATTTGTCATGCGTATTACAGGCGATGATAAAGAGGGTAAGGCTGAACTAGATAACTTTATTAATCCCGAAGAACGTTATCCCGTTATAGCAACAACCTCCAAATTGATGACCACAGGGGTGGATTCAGAGACTTGTAAATTGATTGTGCTTGATCAGCATATTAAGTCTATGACTGAATTTAAACAAATGATTGGTCGTGGTACGCGTATCAATGAAGAGTTCGGAAAAACGTGGTTTACGATTATGGATTTCAAAAAAGCTACAGAGCTTTTTAGTGATCCAGCTTTTGATGGTGAGCCTGTTGTCATTTATGAACCTAAATCAGATGAACCTGTAGTACCACCTGATGAGCCAGATATTGGAGATGAAGGTGATGATACAGATTATCCTGATGATGATTCAACAATAGGGGGTACTTCTGATGGTGAGGATACAGGTGACGGTGGTGGTGAACCACCAAGAAAATTCTATGTAAATGATGTTGCCGTTAATGTGATTGGAGAGCGGGTTCAGTTTTATGATAACGATGGAAAATTAGTTACTGAATCACTGAAAGACTATACACGCCAGCATATTTTAAAAGACTATGAATCTTTAGATGCATTTTTAAGAAAATGGAAAGGTACTGCTAAAAAGTCTTTAATTATTGATGAGTTTAAGAAACAAGGCGTAATTTTTGAAGCATTAGAGGATGAGGTTGGGAAAGATTTTGATCCTTTCGATATGATTTGTCATATTGCTTTCGATCAGCCTGCTTTGACTAAAAAAGAACGTGCTAATAATGTACGTAAACGCAACTATTTCACCAAATATAATGATCAGGCTCGTCAGGTATTAGATGCCTTACTAGATAAATACGCAGATCAGGGGATTGAGCCAATTGAAGATGTAAAGATTTTACAAATTCCGCCTTTTAACCAAATGGGATCAATCATTGAAATTATTCAGTCATTTGGGTCGGTTGAAGCATATACAAATGCTTTAAAAGAGCTAGGAGATCATTTATATGAGGATGCATCTTAATCACTGGATTGATACAATTGCCGCCAAATTTTTAAGTTTAATGCAGTTGTAATATGAGCATTTCAGGAACAATTAAATCCATTCAAGATACCATGCGTGAAGATGTGGGCGTTGATGGTGATGTGCAACGTCTTGGGCAGTTGGTGTGGATGTTGTTCCTTAAGGTTGTTGATGATCGAGAGAATGAACTAGCAACTTTAGCTTTATTGGAAGGGACAACTTTTAAATCCCCGATTCCTGAAAAATTTCGTTGGCGCAATTGGGCTGCGAATGATGAAGGTATGACAGGAGATGAGCTTAAAGATTTCATCGACAATGAATTGTTCCCAGCATTACAAAATCTAGCTGTTGAAAACGATGATCCATGCGCTCGTGTAGTACAAAATGTATTTGCTGATGCATATAACTATATGAAATCTGGAGGTTTGATTCGTAAAGTCATTAACCAGATTCAAAAGGGCTTTGATTTTAATAAATCTAAAGAACGTCATGCCTTCGGTGATATTTACGAACAGTTATTACGTGATTTACAGGCTGCCAAAAACTCAGGTGAGTTTTATACTCCACGTGCAGTCACAACTTTTATGACGCAGATGATCGATCCTCAATTAGGTGAATCTGTGCTTGATCCTGCGTGCGGTACAGGTGGGTTCCTTACTTCTGCAATTGAACATAAGCGTGAAAACTATGTTCAAACTGCTGAAGATGAAAAGATATTACAAAATAGTATTTATGGAATTGAAAAGAAGCCTTTGCCGCATTTGCTATGTACAACCAATATGATTCTGCATGGTATTGATGTACCTGTACAAATCCGTAGAGACAACACTTTATCGTACCCTTTGATTTCATGGGGAACAGATAAACGTGTAGATGTAGTTCTGACTAATCCTCCATTTGGTGGTACTGAAGAACAAGGCATTGAGAAGAATTTCCCTTCAAAATTTCAGACTCGTGAAACTGCCGATTTATTTATGGTGTTGATCATTCAGCTTTTAAAAGTGCATGGTCGTGCAGCAGTGGTATTGCCTGATGGTTTTATGTTTGGTGAGGGCATCAAAACAGCCATTAAAGAAAAATTAATGGCAGATTGTAATCTTCATACGATTGTTCGTTTACCTAAGTCTGTATTCGCACCATATACATCGATTAGTACCAATATCTTATTCTTTACCAAGGGGAAGAAAACAGAACATATATGGTTCTATGAGCACCAATTACCACAGGGTGTAAAAGCCTATAACAAAACTAAACCGCTTCAGCTTAAGGAGTTCGACACTTTAAAAGCATGGTGGGGGAAAGAAAGTGATGGCTTTGCAAGTCGTATAGCAAATGAACAAGCATGGAAAGTATCACTTCAAGATATTATTGGTCGCGGCTATAACCTTGATATAAAAAATCCGCATCAAGTTGAAGAGGATGTAAAAGACCCTGAACAGCTTTTGGCTAAATATGAGAGCTTTGAAGCTGAGGTTGCTAAAATTCGTCAGCAATTAAAAGCAATTTTAGATGAATCTTTAGGTCAATAGTTCGGGATGAGTAAAATGACAGATGTTAAGAAACTCATTACTGAGCATTTAGATATTTGGTTAACAGCGGAAACTGAAAAAAAGTCGGGACGTGGACGTAGTTCAGGTTCTAGTAATTCAATTTATGGTGTGCAGAAATTACGTGAATTGATTTTAGACTTGGCATTCAAGGGCAAATTATCTACTAGAAATTCTTTAGAAAGTTCTCAAGTGCTAATAAAAGAATTGAACGAATTTAAGCAAAAATTAATTGATAAAGGTGTAATAAAAAAATCAAAAAAACTACCTATTGAAGAAAAGTATATTATTCCATCAAGCTGGACATGGCTTACATTACAGGATTACTTGGATGTAAGAGATGGAACTCATGATACTCCTAAGTATATTGAGAAAGGATATCCACTTATAACTAGTAAAAATATCTCAAGTGGTAAACTAGATTTTACAGATGTTAAGTATATTTCTAAAAAAGATCATGAATCTATTTCGATAAGATCTAAAGTTGAGTTCGGTGATATTTTATTTGCTATGATTGGTAGTATTGGTAATCCAGTATTAGTTGATACCTATCAAGAGTTTAGTGTTAAAAATGTTGCATTATTTAAACCTTATCAGCGTGAGATTACAAACATCAGATATGTTTTAAAATATCTGATTTATATTACAGATCATTTGAAAGCGAATGCTCAAGGTGCAGTGCAATCTTTCGTATCTCTTAATGCATTAAGAAATACACCTATTCCAATTCCTCCATTAGATGAACAACAACGTATAGTTACTAAAGTTGATGAACTAATGCAACTTTGTGATCAACTTGAAGAGCAGCAAAATTTAAGCTCAGAAGCACATGATCAATTAGTTGATACGTTATTAAATGTTTTGACTAATTCATCCGATGTTGATGAGTTTCAACAGAATTGGCAACGTATTTCAGAAAATTTTGATCTGCTATTTACTACTGAATACAGTATCGACCAGCTAAAGCAAACGATTTTGCAGCTAGCAGTTATGGGGAAGTTGGTAAAACAAGACCCAAATGATGAGCCAGCAAGTGAGTTGCTAAAACAAATTACTGAAGAGAAAGCGAAGTTAATAAAAGAAGGAAAGATTAAGAAGTCGAAGCCTTTGCTTGAAATAAGTAATGAAGAAAAGCAATATGAAATTCCCCATAACTGGGTTTGGGCGCGACTAGATTCTTTGACTTCAAAAATTGGTGCAGGAAGTACACCAAAAGGTGGCAAAGAGGTATATGTAGATTCAGGTATTCCCTTTTTACGCTCACAAAATGTTTGGAATGATGGCTTGGCATTAGATGATGTTGCTTTTATCTCTGAAGGGACACATGAAAAAATGTCAGGGACTCATGTACAAGCTAATGATTTGTTATTTAATATAACAGGTGGGTCAATAGGTCGATGCGCATTAGTGGCAACTGATTTTGAAACTGCGAATGTTAGTCAGCATGTAACGATTGTTAGAAGTATTGATAAAGATCTAGCACCTTTCTTGCATTTGGTTTTACGCTCATCTTATATTCAAAAACTTGTTATGGATGTACAAGTTGGTGTATCCAGAGAGGGTTTAAGTATTGGAAAATTATCTCAATTTTTAATTCCTTTACCATCATTGACTGAACAAAAACGTATTATAAAGAAAGTTGAAATATTAAATTCTATAATAGATTCTCTGCAAGTATCTTTAAGAAAATTACAAAAAAATAAACTGCATTTAGCGGATAGTTTGATTGTTAATGCTTTGCTTGATTCAAAAGATAATAACGAATCTCAAACTACAGACAATATTATTCAGTTTGAAAAGCCAATTGAGATAGTTAAAAATTCGAAGCAAAAAAGTACTGATCAAATTGATTTGTTTGCAGATGAAAGCGTTGACGATGATTTGAAGCTTTTATCTTTAGCTGCTGAAATCACGTTTCAGTTGCATACAGAGCCAACTTTTGGTCATTTAAAACTGCAAAAGTTGATTTATCTGTGCCAACAGTTAAAGCATATGGATTTAGCTGCTGACTTTAAACAACATGCCGCTGGTCCATATGATCCAGTTATGGCACGTTATTTAGATAAAGAGTTTAAAGATCGTGAGTGGTTTAGTTACGATCCTAAGCGAGACTTAAAGTACAAACCTCTCAGTAGATGTAATGATCATAGATCAGCATTTAATAGGTATTTTGCTAAAGATGTATCTGAAATTTATGACTTAATAGGACTTTTTAGAACGAGTAAGTCTGATCATATAGAAATTGTAGCAACTCTCTTTGCTTGCTGGTTACGTTTGTTAGAAAAAAAGTCATCTGTTACCGAAGAGCAGCTTCTGAAAGACTTTTATGCATGGTCTGATGAGAAGAAACGGTTTAGTAGAGCTGAAGTGTTAAATGGTTTAAGTTGGATGAAGACACATTTGATAACACCATTAGTATAATTAAAAGGGGATATTATGTCTTATCAAGCAAATTTCAGAGGGTGGGAGAATCTTCAACTAGAAGATTTATTAGTCGCTTATAGAAAAGCTAAAGCAGACTGTTTTTTTGAAAATACATTTCCGACTGCTGTAAAATTTGCAAGATATGAACAAAATTTACTAAAAAATTTGAATAATCTACTCACACAACTCAAGAAGGAGAAGGGATTTAAGGTAAATAAAAGGTTATTAGGTGATTTTCGAGTTGTTCCAAAAAAATTAAAAATTGAAAAGAAAGATACGTCTTCTGTAGGGCATGTACATTTCTCAAATCCTGAAAAAATATTAGATAATTTATTTTCTGAAAATAAATTGGAACCATCTTTTCGAATAATAGGAGATTTCCCTGTAGAAACTCATATTATTTCTGCTTTATGGATTAATATGATTGGAGAGAAGTTTGATGAAAAGTTAACAGATTCTTGTTATGGTGCAAGGCTTAAGCGAATAGACAATGATTCTCCTATTAGTACGTATAAGCCTTTCCATATTAGTGCGACAGGTTCTTTTTTACCTTATTTTCAACCATACCAAAAATGGCGTAATGATGGGTTAAATGCGATAAGAGAGGAATTAGAAAAAGATAATAGCGTGATAGCTGTCTCTTTGGATCTTAAAAGTTATTATCATTACATAGATCCGAAAATTATTTCTTCTAAAAAACTTCGTGATTCTTTTGGTCAAGAGCTTAATAACCAAGAAGTTTTATTTACTAAACAGTTAGCCATTTTTTTAACAAAATGGGCTGAAGAAGCTGTTAATTTTTCAAAAAAAATTTCAGATCAATCTGAAACTATATCGGGTGGATTAGCTATAGGTTTAACTGCTAGTAGAATCATTTCTAATATGATACTGCATCAGTGGGATAAATTGATTAATGAGAAATTAACTCCAATACATTATGGTCGCTATGTAGATGATATGTTCTTAGTCTTAAAAGATACTGGAAATATAACAAATAGTGACAAATTGATGAAGTTTTTAAGGGAGCGTTTAGGAAGTAAAGTTTTAGTACAAGATGCTAATCAAACTAATAATTGGTCAATCAATCAACCATATTTAAAAAATAATAAAACCCAAATTCGTTTGCAATCTAACAAGCAAAAATTGTTTATTTTACAGGGGCAAATGGGATTAGATTTACTTGATAGTATCGAAAAAGATATTTATGAGCTTTCAAGTGAACATCGTTTGATGCCTTCTCCTGACCAATTGGATAAATCGACAGCTGCAAAGGTCCTATCCGCTGCTGGAAGTGTTGGTGAAAATGCGGATACATTACGACGTGCAGACGGTTTAACCATAAGAAGATTAAGTTGGTCTTTACAGTTAAGACATGTCGAAACACTTGCTAGAGATTTACCACCGAAGGTATGGAAAGAGCAAAGAGATGAGTTTTATCAATTTGCTCATAATCATATCTTGAGAGCAGATGTTATTTTTGATCACTTCACATATTTGCCTCGTCTTCTTGGCTTTGCTATTGGTCTGAATGAATGGCAGCAAGCGCTGCAAATAGTTCTAAAATCTTATAAAGCACTAGATGTTATAAAAGATCGGATTTTTGAACCACAGGGTGAAATTAATGGTACAAAATGCCAGCTTCGTGAAGATATATGGAAGTACATTGCAGGTTCTTTAACCATATTATTTATAGATGCGGCCACAAAATATTTTGATTCTAAGAAATTATTTAAAGAGCAAGAAACTAAACAAAGGGAAATTGAAAAATTATTTTTTAAAAGATTAATTGATAATATAAACTCTTTTAATGATTTAGTGAATTTTGATCAAAATATTAATAATTTCTATAACAATGCTCCATTAGTTGCTAAGGCTGATTTAGCTAAAATTCCATATAAAGAAATTTTGAACTTTAAAGAGTCAAAGCAATTATTTGAAAGCTCTTTGAGTGAGAAAAATAAATTAATTAAAACAGCATTTAAAAAAATTGATTTAATTAGTTTTGAATCACTTCAAAATTTTCTTAAATCATCCTATAAAAAACGTCTAAAGTATATTGATCAAAATAAATATTCCTATGAAAACTACATGCCTTATTTGTTTCCCACAAGACCTTATACTCCTTCAGAAATATCTGAATTAGCGCCTGAGTGTGTTGGTCTTTTAACTAATGATGGAAAAGTATGTACAACTAGGCCTGCATTAATTTGGGCTAATTATACACAAGCTGTACGAGGTGTATGGATCAAACCAAGTTTGCTAGCAATGGAAAATGATAAACAAAATTATAGTATTAGGGAGAATTCAGAGTCAAAAAAACCACGTAGATTTTTAAGAATAGGAACAAATAACAAAGATAATGTTATTGTAGCTTTAACTAATTTAAAAATTTCTCAAAAGGATTGGGCAAGTTCAGCCGCAAATAAACCTAACTTGAGTTTAGATAGATATCAACGAATATCAGATTTAGTTAATGATATTTTGAGATTAAAACCTAAACCCGATTATGTAATATTTCCTGAATTATCTATACCATTGGATTGGGTTGATAGTATTGCGTTAAGACTCTGTTCTTTAGGAATTAGTATTATTGCAGGAACAGAATATCGCCATACGGGAGATGCTAAACTAATTAGTGAAGCAGTATTAATACTAGCAGATAATCGTTTAGGCTATTCAACATTTTCTAAAATTTGGCAGCCTAAGTTAGAACCTGCTGTAGCTGAAGATAAAGATTTAATTAGTATTTATGGTAAAGAGTGGGATTTTGATATAACAAAGCCAAGAGGTAAAAATGGTATTCGAAGACCACTAAGAAAGCCAATTTATATTCACAATAATTTTCATTTTGGAGTTATGGTTTGTTCTGAATTACAAAATAGTAAAGCAAGAATTAGTTTCCAAGGAAAAGTAGATGCCCTTTCAGTTCTGAGTTGGAATCAAGATTTAGAGACATTCTCTACTTTGATTGAGTCAGCAGCTCTTGATGTCCATGCTTATACAATTCTTGTAAATAACAGGTCGTACGGAGATAGTCGAATTCGGGTTCCAGCTAAAAAATCTTACAATCGTGATTTAGCAAGAGTTCGAGGCGGAGAAAATGACTTTGTAGTAGCAGCTACTTTAGACATAAAAGAGTTAAGAGCTTTTCAAAGTCATTCAAAAAGATGGACACAAGATAATGATAAATTTAAACCATTACCAGAAGGTTTCGAAATTATAAAATCAAGAAAGCTATCACCTCCAATTAAGTAGCAAAAAAATAGAGCCATTAGGCTCTATTTTTTTGAATTAATGTAGTTGATGGAATTTGTAACAATCTCGTAATATGTGTCAAAAATCTCGCATTATCTGTCATTCAGCGTGATGAGCAAATACTTACCAGCTCAAAGCACCACCTGTTTGGTAATCTGTTACGCGCGTCTCGAAGAAATTCTTCTCTTTACGCAAGTCCATCATCTCAGACATCCATGCAAATGGGTTTGTTACACCAGCGAATTGCTCTGGTAAACCAAGTTGCGATAAACGACGGTTGCAGATGAACTTCAAATATTCTTCCATCATGCTTGCATTCATGCCCAATACACCGCGTGGCATAGTGTCACGTGCATATTCGATCTCAAGCATCGTACCTTCAAGAATCATTTGAATCACTTCTTGTTGGAATTCAGCAGTCCAAAGGTGAGGGTTCTCAATCTTGATTTGGTTGATCATATCGATACCAAAGTTCAAGTGCATTGATTCATCACGCAGGATGTATTGGAATTGCTCAGCAACACCATTCATCTTGTTGCGACGACCCATACTCAAGATTTGAGTAAAACCACAGTAGAAGAAAATACCTTCTAATACACAGTAGAATGCAATCAAGTTACGAAGTAAACGTTGATCGTTTTCAGGCGTACCTGTGTGGAATGTAGGATCACTTAAAGATTGAGTATATTTCAAACCCCATGATGCTTTACGTGCAACACTTGGAATCTCACGGTACATGTTGAAGACTTCGCCTTCGTCCATACCTAAAGATTCGATACAGTATTGGTAAGCATGCGTGTGAATCGCTTCTTCAAATGCTTGACGCAAAATGTATTGGCGGCATTCAGGGTTTGTAATATGACGATAAATCGCCAAAACCAAGTTGTTCGCAACCAATGAATCTGCTGTTGAGAAGAAACCTAAAGAACGCATAACGATAGTACGCTCATCTTCGGTTAAGCCATTTTCAGACTTCCAAAGTGCGATATCGTGGTTCATGTTAACTTCTTGTGGCATCCAGTGGTTTGCACACCCATCCAAGTATTTTTGCCAAGCCCACTCATATTTGAATGGAACAAGTTGGTTTAAATCCGCACGACAGTTGATCATGGCTTTGTCATCAACTTGTACACGCTGAGCACCCATTTCAAGCTCTTCTAAGCCTGGTGCAACGTCCAAATGATCTAGGGCTGCAGATGCTCTAGCCAACGAATCGGTTGGATTTGTTGCTCGGTTGGCACTGGCTCCAACGGGTTGTGCAGCTGCCATGCTCGGCGATGATTGCTCTGCATTAGATACCATCTGCGTATTAACCGTTTTTTGCGAGTCGAGGGACGCAGACTTGTGTTCAGGTGTAGTCGGTTTTTGCGAATCATCTTCAAAATCGTCCCAACTTAAAATGGACATGGGATTCTCCTAGTTGTAAGGAATGAACCCCTGAAACAGTAGAATAATTATAGTCATTCTACTGTTTCAAAATCATTTATTAATACTAATAAATGATAAGGGGTATTTTACTCCTTCAAAATATTTAACAAATTTTGGTCGATTGGAAATACCGCAAGACGGTCATTCTGATCAACACAATGCCTAAAATCATTTGTGATTTCATCAATCGATTTTGAGGTACGAAGTAACCAAATCGATTGTTGTAAACGCTCACAATCATAGTTTCTAAGTAATTGATATATTTTAGAATAATGAGAGCGAGTTTTATTCTTCAAATCGTAGCTTAAACACCATAACGGCATGAAATACTCCTGCAAATTGGGTCGAGACGTTACTTTTTTCTAATCGCATCTTTAATGCTCCTTAAAACAAAGTGTTAGTTAATTGATGAAAATTAACAGTTGACTCATAGCCCAAAGTGAACGAATATTCGTTTTACTTTCTGCTAAGAAAGCTATCAGTCAACCAAGTTCTTGGTTATCTGAGAATCGTGTGGGGGATATTGCCGTATCCCCAACATTTTTCTCAAATCGTTTATAAATATCTAATTGCTATCTATCTTTCGCAATCTTCAATTTACATTTGATTTTGTATTTTTACATAATCAAAAGAAGTAATTCGTTTACTAAACGCTGTAGATTAAAACTACTTATTTTGCTTACGCTGTTGTTTACGAATGGCTAAAAATGCATAAACCATCGGTACATAAAAGAAAATAAAGGCAAAGATCAGAACAGCTAATCCCAACATATAGTTATGAGTCATAGTCATCATACTCTTTGCCTTAATCTTTAGAACCCTTCTTGCTATAAAGAAGGGTGCTTTATTGGATTAAATTACTGACAAGCTTCACAGTCTGGATTGTCAATTGAACATGCCATTGGAACTGGAGCTGCTGTAGTGAAACCATCTTCTTCAACTTGAGCTTCTGGTTTCTTCTCTTCAACCGCTTGAGCTGCAACGACAGGAGCCTCAACTGATGCTGGTTTAACTGCGTTCAATGCACCCGTATTGATTGTTGATTTTTCAGCAGAAGTTGCACCCAAAGCACGGAGGTAATAAGTCGTTTTAAGACCACGTAACCATGCCATCTTATAGGTAATGTCAAGTTTCTTACCGTTTGCACCAGCGATGTAAAGGTTCAGCGACTGTGCTTGATCAATCCATTTTTGACGACGTGATGCTGCATCAACGATCCAACGAGTTTCCACTTCAAAAGCTGTCGCGAAGATTGCTTTCAATTCCTCAGGAATACGTGCAATCTTTTGTACTGAACCTTCAAAGTGTTTCAGATCATTTACCATCACGGTATCCCATAGACCACGTTCTTTTAATGCACGAACAAGGTAAGGGTTGATCACTGTGAATTCACCTGAAAGGTTAGATTTCACATACAAGTTTTGGAATGTTGGCTCAATCGACTGAGACACACCACAAATGTTTGAAATCGTTGCAGTCGGTGCAATCGCCATTACATTTGAGTTACGCATACCATCTTTTTGAACTTTGGCACGTAAGCTATCCCAATCCAAACGTTGAGTACGATCAACTTCGAACATACGTTCAGGACGTGATTTAGCAACTAACTCTAAAGAGTCGATTGGTAGAATGCCTTGATCCCACAATGAACCTTTAAATGTTGAGTAAGCACCACGCTCTAGCGCAAGATCGCTTGATGTTTGAATCGCGTAGTAACTGATCACTTCCATAGATTCATCAGCAAAATCAACTGCTGCATCTGAACCGTAAGCAATGCCCATTTCATATAGTGCATCTTGGAAGCCCATGATACCCATACCGACAGGGCGGTGCTTTAAGTTCGAGTTTTTCGCTTGTGGTACAGCGTAGTAGTTAATGTCGATTACGTTGTCGAGCATACGTACCGCAGTTTTAATCGTGCGAGCTAATTTTTCACGATCTAACACACCACCTTGAACGTGTTGTACAAGGTTAATCGAACCCAAGTTACATACAGCGATTTCATCTTGGCTTGTGTTC
Organism: Acinetobacter junii CIP 64.5; assembly: GCF_000368765.1. GTDB lineage: Bacteria > Pseudomonadota > Gammaproteobacteria > Pseudomonadales > Moraxellaceae > Acinetobacter > Acinetobacter junii. Next base: position 577,830 of record NZ_KB849654.1, on the reverse strand, counting down.
AATGTAATTTCAGTACACAAGTTTGATGAGTGCACCACACCAACGTGTTGTTGTGGCGAACGTAAGTTACATACGTCTTTGAATGTAATCCACGGATGACCTGTTTCAAATAACATCGAAAGCATTTTGCGCCATAAGTCTTTGGCACGTACTTTCTTGTGTAGCATGTTTTGTTCTTTTGCTACTGCTTCGTAATGTGTATAACGTTCAGCAAACTCAGCACCTGTTAGGTCGTGTAGGTCAGGCGTTTCTGAAGGTGTAAATAATGTCCATTCAGCATCTTCAAATACACGTTGCATGAATAAATCAGGAACCCAGTTCGCTGTATTCATGTCGTGAGTACGACGACGATCATCACCTGTGTTTTTACGTAATTCTAGGAATTCTTCAACATCTAAGTGCCAAGTTTCTAAGTACGCACAAACTGCACCTTTACGCTTACCACCTTGGTTAACAGCGACTGCGGTATCATTCGCTACTTTAAGGAATGGAACAACACCTTGAGACTTACCATTTGTACCTTTGATATATGAGTTCAAAGCACGTACAGGTGTCCAGTCATTACCTAAACCACCAGCCCATTTAGAAAGCATTGCGTTGTCACGCATCGCACCATAAATGTCATATAGGTCATCACCAATTGTTGTTAAATAACAGCTTGATAGTTGTGGGCGTAATGTACCTGAGTTAAATAGCGTTGGCGTAGATGCCATGTAATCGAAGCTAGATAATAAGTTATAAAACTCGATTGCACGCTCTTCTTTATTTTCTTCATTGAGTGCGAGACCCATTGAAACACGCATAAAGAATAATTGTGGTAATTCAAAACGTACACCATTTGAATGAATGAAGTAACGATCGAATAAAGTTTGTAGACCTAGATAGGTAAATTGATTTGAGCGTTCAGGTTGAATCGCTGCTGATAATTTAGCAAGGTCAAAATTAAGAAGATCAGGAGATAAAAGATCAAGCTCGATCCCTTTCTTCAAGAAAGGTTCTAAAGCATCATTCTCAGATGTATCTGTTGATAAACCTAAGAATTCTAATCCAGTGCCGACAAGCTCATTACATAACAAGCGTGCAGTCACATAAGTATAATTTGGCTCTTGTTCGATACGCGTACGAGTCGCCATCATCATCGTTGTTGCAATGTCACTTTCTTTTACGCCGTTATAAAGGTTTTTAACGGTTTCATCGACAATCGCTTGAACGTCAATGCCTTCCAAGCCTTCGCTTGCAGTTTCAATCGTTGCTGTAAGCGCATCTAAATCCAACGGTTGGAGCTGACCATTGTGATCGGTGATTTGCAATGTTGGATGGTGATTTGCACCTGTTTGCTGACGAGCAGTTGCACGTTGTTCACGATAAATCACATAAGCACGAGCAACTTTTTGCTCGCCTGTACGCATGAGTGCCAATTCAACTTGATCTTGAATTTCTTCGATGTGAATCGTACCGCCAGATGGTAAACGACGTTTAAACGTATTCATTACCATTTCAGTAAGTTGAGAAATACGGTCATGGATGCGACTTGAGTCTGCTCCTTGTTGACCTTCAACAGCTAAAAATGCTTTCCCAATCGCAACAGAGATTTTCTCAGCATTAAAAGTCGCAATTTCGCCAGTGCGCTTAATAACCTGAAGTTGGCCAGGAGTAGAAGTGATGATGCTCATGTCAGCATAGCTCCATTATCATCTATTTTTATGTTCATGGACCGTTTGAATCGAGCAAAAAGTATGCCACGATGTTTGAGGGATAAACACAATACTTAGTGGTTAAAGTTTATTTTCAACACAAGATACGGGATTTTTAACAGCAGATCAATCCTTGACATTTTAGTAAATTTTTTTTCATGTCTTAACTGCTGAATTCACAGGCACATAGCATAACAAAGCCGCCTAAAAAGGCTTATAGATAACTCTGTGGATAACTCAAAAAACAAACACTTAAATCAGTATCGATCAGTTAAGAAACAAATTGTTTAACACTGGTACAAAATCTATACTCAAAATTCATTCTGCTCTTAAACTGAGCTTGAAATTTAAAAACCTATTAAAATTCATAATTTTAATAAAAATATAACAAAACTATATTGCCGTGTATCAGTTTGGTGAACGACTACTTGTTTACAATGTAAACGTGTGTATATTGCAAAACATAAACCAATGTATCTGTCAGATTTTTAAAGATAGATTCTCTCTGATTGTAGGGGCAAACATATGAGCCAAGAAGAAAAGTTACCGAAGATTTTGATTGTTGAAGATGACGAACGATTAGCGCGTTTAACACAAGAGTATTTAATCCGTAATGGTTTAGAGGTTGGTGTTGAAACAGATGGTAACCGTGCCATTCGTCGTATTATTAGCGAACAACCAGATTTAGTTGTACTTGATGTGATGTTACCAGGCGCAGATGGCTTAACAGTTTGTCGTGAAGTTCGCCCACATTACCATCAACCGATCTTGATGTTGACAGCGCGTACTGAAGATATGGATCAGGTACTTGGTTTAGAAATGGGTGCGGACGATTATGTCGCTAAACCTGTACAGCCACGTGTGTTGTTGGCTCGTATTCGCGCACTTTTACGTCGTACTGACAAAACAGTAGAAGATGAAGTTGCTCAACGTATCGAATTTGATGATCTTGTGATTGATAATGGTGGTCGCTCAGTCACTTTAAATGGCGAATTAGTAGACTTCACTAGCGCTGAATATGACTTATTATGGTTATTAGCATCTAATGCAGGGCGCATTTTATCGCGTGAAGACATCTTTGAGCGCTTACGTGGTATTGAATACGATGGACAAGATCGTTCGATCGATGTGCGTATTTCACGTATTCGTCCAAAAATCGGTGATGATCCAGAAAACCCTAAACGTATTAAAACAGTACGTAGTAAAGGTTATTTATTTGTAAAAGAAACCAACGGGGTCTAAATCCTCCGAATCCCTCTTTTTCACGAAAGGGGGATGACTCCCTTGAAAAAAGGGACTTGTGCAGTTTACTGCTCAGAAGGGACTTTAATTAGTTTGGAATTATTGACCTTATGGTAAGTCGAGTACTCAAAAACAGCATATTCTTGCGTATCTATGCTGGTTTGGTCGTTTTAGTGGTTGTGGTTGCCGCATTTTGTTATTTGCTGGTTCAAATCATTAACTACCAACGTGCGCAAGAATATCGTGAATCACTTACGGATGGGATTTCATTCGTAATTAGTGAAGGGGTATCTCGCCAGCCTGCCAAGCAGCAAAAGCTAGATTGGATTTCTGATGCTTCTGATTTGTTAGAGCTTCCAATTTATTATGTTGATGCTGCGCGTGTTGAATTATCTCGAACTGAAAAAAGACGAATTTCTGAGCAAAAGTCTGTTGTGCGCTACGATGCGAACAACGGGGTTGGTTATATTATTATTGGTCTAAAAGATGACCCGAAGCATTTTATCTATATTAAAGTAGATAAAATTGGCGAACGTCAGATGAAGGCGTTGCCTATATTTGTCTTGGATTATTTAATTTTCTATCCGGGACAAGAGCGTGAATACTTAGAAAAAATTAAAAAGCACTTCTATTATCCGATTGATATTTTAGATATTCGTGAGATTAATCTCGATTCAGAGCAAATTGGTCGTTTACGCCAAGATCAAAGTGTCCTGTTGTATAAGGACAGTGCGACTGTTCGAGGCACAACCATTTCGATTGTTTCACCGATGCCGAATCATCCAGCACAAGTTTTGGTCTTAGGTCCAGTTCCGATGTTCAATTGGATGCCATTCCAGCTCGCAGCAGGGATTACTCTATTTAGTTTATTCTTGTTGAGTTTAGGCGTTTATGGGTTGATTTTACCTTTAGAACGAAAGATTCGTCAGGTTCGTCATGCCTTAAACAAAATGAAATCTGGTGATCTGTCATTGCGTGTCCCGATCGAGGGAAGTGATGAAATGGCAAACTTGGCATCCAGTTATAACAATATGTCCGATCATATTCAGCGTTTAATCGAGGCACAACGTGAGTTGATGCGTGCGGTTTCTCATGAGTTACGCACACCAGTTGCTCGTATACGTTTTGGGATGGAAATGCTTGCCGAAGAAGATGATTATAATTATCGGATTCAGCAAGTGGATATGATTGATAAAGACATTGAAGCGCTGAATACCTTGATTGATGAGATTATGACTTATGCCAAATTGGAGCAGGGTACACCCTCATTAGATTTTGAAGATGTTGTGCTAGTTGAGGTGTTGGATCAAGTGGCGATGGAAACAGAGGCACTGAAAACACAAAAAGAGATTGAACTCATTGCACCTCCTTTAGCGCTTCGTGTCGATGCTGAAAGACGCTATTTACATCGAGTCGTACAAAATCTTGTAGGTAATGCGGTTCGCTATTGTGACAATAAAGTGCGAATTAGTGGTGGTGTTCGTGCGGATGGTAAAGCCTATGTCTGCGTCGAAGATGATGGTCCTGGTATTCCAGAGCAAGAGCGCTCACGTATTTTCGAAGCGTTTGCACGCTTAGATGATAGTCGTACTCGTGCCTCAGGTGGTTATGGATTGGGGTTGTCAATTGTAAGCCGTATTGCATATTGGTTTGGTGGTGATATACAAGTCGATCAAAGCCCAAATCTCGGTGGGGCGCGTTTTATCATGACATGGCCAGCAAAACGTTATAAACAGCCTGCAAAAAAATAAACCTCAGATATCTGAGGTTTCTCTTTGTCACAATTAATTATTCTTGTACAGAAGCATCTGGTTCGATGAGTGGATACCCCGATTTTAAACGCTGTAATGCATCAGCATTAAAATCAATTAATAGAGAGTTATTTTTTACATCAATTTTATAATTTCGAATGAGTGGTTTATCTCCATCAAGTGTTTCGACTTTATATGTATCTGCAATATTTAGAATACCTTCTAGATTTGTTGTGGTCGCAGCAAAATCCTCTCTAAAAACTTCATAAATATCTCTTAGGTCAAAAATCGCATTGTCTGCGTCAGGATGTTTTTGAATATAAGTTTCGATATGACGCATTAAGAGTTGTGAGAAAAAGAAATAGTCTGTGTCATGTGTGTATTCTAGCTGCATATTTTTTCTCCTTGTTTTATAACTCTAGAATACCGATGAATGAAGGTAAGAGTGTATAAACTTAATTAAAGCATGTAGCTGAATTGAAACATATTATGTCGATATCACAACTTGGTTTCGTCCTTGATGTTTGGCTTGATACAACGCATCGTCAGCCTGTTTAAATAGTGCATCAATAGACTGTTGATTTTCAGGAGTACACAAACAGATTCCAATGCTGACTTGTATGTAAAACTGCTGCTGATCATTGAGTGGAATAGGCATCTTGCTGATGTTTAAACGTATATTTTCAGCATATTGAAAAGCTGTATCAGGGTCGATATCACTCATAAAAATTGCGAATTCTTCACCACCTAAACGTCCAAGTAAGTCATTTGGTCTGAGTAATGAATGAATCTCCTGTACGCAATATTTCAGTGCTTTGTCTCCCATTTGATGACCATAGGTATCATTCACTTTTTTAAAGTGGTCGAGGTCAAGCATCAAAAATGCTGTGGTTTGTTGTGCTTTTTGAGCTTGAGCATGTAGAAGTTGTACCGACTGGAGGAATTGTCGTCGAGTTAAACTAGAGGTGAGTTCATCATGTGCAACGATGTGTTGTAATTCTTGAATGAGCTTTGACCTTACCATATTGATATTGGACACAGTAAGAGGTGCAATCGTCATCATAATCAAGCCAAATCGAATAGAGATGGTATTGTTTAAATATTCATGTGGATAGAGTTGTAAATAATTTTCTGAAACATGATGAATGATAAAAGCACAGGTTATCGAAGTAATGATCACAACAGAAAAATGTCGATAAGCAAGCGCACACCAAATCAAGGGTGCAATTGGGTAAAGTAGCGAACCTGGTCCTGTATCGTAATATGCAATCACAATTGAAATAAGAACTGCAAATAGCGGAAAACTCTGTTGAACAGTTTGAGTTTTAAATTCTATAAATTGTTGTTTTAACTCTTTAAAGTTTGGTGCACTAAGTAGTGCAGGAAGAAGTAAGAGGGCATTTTGGATTTCAGCCGTAAACCAATAGCCAAAATCGATCCAAAACGTACCCAAAGCAAATTTAGTATTAAAATAGGGGAGTGAAATCGCAGCGAATAATGAACTAGATAAAGCCCCAATACAGCAAAAGCTAAATAAAAATAGATAAAAGTAACCTTGATGTAATGAGCGAATGTAATTTCTAAATCTAATATAGAGCGCTAATGTGGTGATGACATAAAGTAAATTGGCTGACGTTAAACATACATTCAGCAAAAAAGGGGTATCTTGCATTGAATCTGCAATTAAATACCCAGCTATAGCGCCAATAAAACTAATTGGATGGCGTGTTTGAGGAAAGCGAATCAGGATACCTAAAAGTACGGAGTTCGCTGGCCAAAATGAAGCTAAAAATGTAAGTTGGCGTGTTGCGATGCCAAGTAAGCAGCAGAACAAGATAACTGCACTGAACAATAGAAATAATTGGGAAAGCGAAAGAGATTTTGATGCGACTTTAAGTGAGGGCATTCTAACGCTGTTCCTGATGGCTTTTGAGTGGCGCTATTATATAAATTTTGTTTAAAATTTCACCATAAATTTATGCTTATACAATCATTTGGTTCATGTTGTTATATTTTTGCGCATGGCTTGTAAAAGAAGAATGTTTTTGGCGCATAAATATAGAAAAAAATGATTAATAACTTATACGTGATTTGATTAATCGATTTTTGAGGGTGAATTAACACTGATCTTATATATATCAGTAAATTTATGAACAAAATCATCCAAAAGACTAAAGCGCTTCAACTAGCATGAGAAATTAGAAATCAGGTACAATTGGCGGGATTAATTTTGTGTTTGGTGTATTTGAAGGCCAATACATACATTCTTTGTTAAAAATAGGCCTGCCAGGAGTTATCCCCGCATGAGTGCCATTACTCCATACGATTGGGCGATTATCGCTTTCGTGATCGGCGTTACATTTCTTTGCGTTTTTATGCTGACAGTCCCTTTACTCCTTGGGGGTAAAGCATGGGGGCGTGCCAAGCAAGAGCAGTTTGAATCAGGCGTAGTAGGTGCGGGCGGTGCTCGTATTCGCTTGTCAGCCAAATTCTATCTCGTTGCCATTTTCTTTGTTGTTTTTGATCTTGAAGCTCTCTATCTCTACGCGTGGTCTACATCTGTGCGTGAAGTAGGGTGGTTTGGATTTACCACGGTTGTGATTTTTGTGGTTGATCTCTTGATTGCCTTGATTTATGCCATTTCTGTTGGTGCGTTGAACTGGGCGCCAGTAGATCGTCGTAAATCTGCAGGTGTAGCAATGAAAATTGGTTCGCCAAATATGAATATTGCTGAGATCACTCGATTCAATAACATTGAAGAATTGGTTGTCGATCCTACAGGTCATATTCCAGCACAGTCTTCTGGTCGTGTTAAATCTAAAACACCGACTACATCATCATTTAAACAGGAGTAAGTCGGGATGAAATATACTTTAACCCGTGCGAATCCAGATGCCGATCAATATCCATTGCAAGATCGTCAGATCGTAACTGATCCATTAGAGGAAGAAGTTAATAAAAGTGTGATGATGACACGTCTTGAAGATGTGTTGCATACAGCTGTGAACTGGGGGCGTAAGAACTCCTTGTGGCCATTCAACTTTGGTACATCATGCTGCTACGTTGAATATGCAACTACATTAACTGGCGTTCATGATTTATCACGTTTTGGTGCAGAGGTTATTCGTGCTTCACCTCGTCAAGCGGATTTGATGATCGTTGCAGGAACTTGCTTTGTCAAAATGGCACCTGTAATTCAACGTTTGTATGAACAAATGTTGGAGCCAAAATGGGTGATTTCAATGGGTGCTTGTGCAAACTCTGGTGGTATGTACGACATCTATTCTGTGGTGCAAGGTGTAGACAAGATTATTCCTGTTGATGTGTACATCCCAGGCTGTCCACCTCGTCCAGAAGCATTAATCCAAGCATTGATGTTACTTCAAGACCAAATTCAACTAGAGCGCCGTCCACTTTCAGCGGTTATTGGTGATGATCTTCAGCCTGTTTATAAGCCAAAGATGATGCCAGAACGTGACCGTAAAAATGCTGATCGTATTGCGGTGAAAAACCTACGCTCTATGGATGAAATTAAATAATTTAAACGATGAGTTTTTGACATATCGCTTATTGGATATGGTCATCGTGGAAATTGACAGAATTTGTATTAAATAGGAAGCCAAGCCAATGGCTGAAACTGACATTGCTATGCCAGAATCGACTCAGGTTGATTCACGCCCAGCATTTGCAATTGTAGAAGAGCTCAAAACCAAATTTGGTGAGAACTTCTACGTGCAGGCGACTTGTGAAGAGTTTCCAACTGTCTGGGTTGAGCGCGCACGCGTGCAAGAAGTCCTCATGTTCCTCCGTAAAGTGGAACGTCCTTATGTGATGCTGTTTGACTTGTCTGCGGTTGATGAGCGTTTACGTGTTCACCGTGATGGGTTGCCTCCATCTGACTTCACTGTGTTCTATCATCTATTATCGCTTGAGCGTAATAGTGATATCCGTATCAAAGTTGCGTTGAATGAAAATGATTTAAACATTCCAACGGCAACCAACATTTGGCCAAATGCCAACTGGTACGAACGTGAAGCTTACGATATGTTCGGGATCAATTTCGAAGGGCATCCAATGCTCCGTCGTATCTTGTTGCCGACTTATTGGGAAGGTCATCCGTTGCGTAAAGAATATTCTGCGCGTGCGACAGAATATACGCCATATATGCAAGATCAAGCGAAACAAGATTTCGAACAAGAACACTTACGTTTCGTACCAGAAGACTGGGGTCTAAAACGCGGTAACGCTGATGAAGACTTCATGTTCCTCAACTTAGGTCCTAACCATCCATCTGCACATGGTGCTTTCCGTGTGGTTTTACAGTTGGACGGTGAAGAAGTCAAAGACTGTGTGCCTGATATCGGTTATCACCACCGTGGTGTGGAAAAGATGGCTGAACGTCAAACTTGGCATTCATTCATTCCTTATACGGATCGTGTTGACTATTTAGGTGGTTGTGCGCAAAACATGCCATATGTAATGGCAGTTGAGCAGCTTGCAGGGATTAAAGTACCTGAACGTGCGCAAGTGATTCGTGTGATGTTGAACGAATTGTTCCGTATCAATAACCACTTATTATTCTGTGGTACAGCGATTCAGGATGCTGGTGGTATGACGCCTGTATTCTATATGTTCGCAGACCGTCAGAAAGTCTATGACATCGTTGAAGCGATTACGGGCTACCGTATGCATCCAGCATGGTTCCGTATCGGTGGTACGGCGCATGACCTTCCAAACAACTGGCAAAAACTTGTTAAAGAGTTGCTAGAGTGGATGCCGAAACGTTTGAACGAGTACTACACAGCTGCACTTAAAAACTCAGTATTTATCGGTCGTACGCGTAACGTAGCGCAATACGATGCTAAGTCTGCGTTAGCTTGGGGTGTGACAGGTACTGGTTTACGTGCAACTGGTATTGATTTTGATGTCCGTAAATATCGTCCATACAGTGGTTATGAGAACTTCGACTTTGATGTTCCAGTTGAGTATGAAGGCGATGCATATGCGCGTGTTTTAGTGCATTTCCGCGAAATTACTGAATCACTAAAAATCATTCAACAGTGCTTGGATAATATGCCTTCTGGTCCATATAAAGCGGATCATCCATTGGCAGTTCCACCACCGAAAGATAAGACATTACAAGATATTGAAACCTTGATTACGCACTTCTTGAGCGTGTCATGGGGTCCTGTTATGCCTGCTGGTGAGTCTTCATTCATGACTGAAGTAGTGAAAGGTGCGAGTACGTATTACCTCACTTCTGATAAGTCAACAATGAGCTACCGTACTCGTATTCGTACGCCAACATTCACTCATTTACAGCAAATGCCTTCTGTTATTAACGGCAGCTTAGTATCTGACTTGATCATTTATTTGGCGACCATTGACGTAGTTATGGCTGACGTGGATCGCTAGGGGTAAACGATTATGATGATTTTGACTGATAAAAAACCACGTGTGAATGTTGAAGGGATTTTGACTGCTGACGAAATCCATGAGATTGAACATCACATTGGTCACTATCCGTATCCACGCGCAGCTTCTTTGGATGCTTTAAAGTGTGTACAACGCCGTAATGGTTGGGTAGATGACGCTCAAATGAATGCAATTGCGCAATTGCTGACTATCAGTGTGGCTGATTTAGAGGGTGTAGCAACGTTTTACAACCGTATTTATCGCCAACCTGTAGGTCGTCACGTAATTTTATTATGTGATTCGATTGCTTGCTTCTTAATGGGTGCAGAAACTTTAGCAGAAGCATTTCAGCGCGAGTTAGGCATTCAATACGGACAAACTACAGCAGATGGTCGTTTCACCTTGCTTCCAATTTGCTGTTTAGGCAATTGTGACAAAGGTCCAACGTTAATGATTGATGAAGATACTCACGGTTTAGTGGATGTATCATCAGTTAAACAGTTATTGGAGAAGTATGTATGAATACTGAACCAAAACCAATTTATGGCGACGGTAATCCAGAAACTCATCCACTCACTTGGCGTTTGAGTAAGCAAGATGCAGTACGCAATGCTGATGAATACGAAGCTTTAGAGGGTTATGCAGGCTTTAAAAAAGCACTTAGTATGCCTCCAAAAGATGTACTCGACGTCATTAAAGCTGCAACGGTTAAAGGTCGTGGTGGTGCAGGTTTCCCAGCAGGAATTAAATGGTCATTGATGGCACCAAATGATGGTGGTCCACGATATTTGATCTGTAATGCTGATGAAATGGAACCTGGAACATTCAAAGACCGTTTGTTGATGGAAAAGCTTCCACATCAATTGATTGAAGGTATGTTGATTGCTGGTTATACCCTAGAGGCAACTCATGGTTATATCTTCATTCGTGGTGAATATATCGAAGCTGCTCAATACTTGAATGAAGCATTAGAGCAAATCCGTGCTAAAGGTTATCTAGGTGAAAACATCTTAGGTAGTGGCTGGAACTTCGAAATGTATGTTCACACAGGTGCAGGTCGTTATATTTGTGGTGAAGAAACAGCATTAATCAACTCGCTTGAAGGTCGTCGTGCCAATCCACGTACTAAACCACCATTCCCACAAGTTGCGGGTGCATGGGGTCGTCCAACGATTGTAAACAACGTAGAAACCTACAATAACTTGCCAGCGATTATGTTGCGTGGTCCAGAATGGTATATCAACCTTTCTGCACATAAATCTAAAGACCCTGGTACGAAGATCTACGGTGCATCAGGTAAGGTGAAATTCCCTGGTCTTTGGGAGTTGCCATTTGGTACAACTGCACGTGAAGTGATTGAAGATCATGCAGGTGGTATGCGTGATGGTTTAACACTGAAAGCATGGTTGCCGGGTGGGGCATCAACAGACTTTTTAGCTGCTGAACATATAGACTTACCAATGGATGCTGAAAGCATCATGAAGGCAGGTTCACGTTTAGGAACATGTTTGTTGATGGTCGTAGATGAAACCCAATGTATGGTTTCAGCGACCCGTAATTTAGAAGAATTCTTTGCGCGTGAATCGTGTGGTTGGTGTACGCCATGCCGTGATGGTTTGCCATGGGCTGTTAAAGCACTGAAAGCACTCGAAAGTGGTGAAGGTAAGATGGAAGATATTCAACATCTATCTGAACTCACTAAAAAGTTGTGGATTGGTAAGACTTTCTGTGCCCACGCACCAGGTGCGATGGAGCCACTGATGGGCGCATTAAAATATTTCCGTCATGAGTTTGAGGCAAAGGTTAAAACCCATGCAGCTACTCGCGATGTAGAACAGGTTTAAGGAATTCGACTATGGCTACAATTCATGTCGATGGAAAATCGTATGAAGTCAATGGCTCAGAGAACTTGCTACAAGCATGTTTAAGCCTTGGCATCGATATCCCGTATTTTTGTTGGCACCCATCCTTAGGTTCTGTTGGTTCTTGTCGTCAATGTGCGGTAACTCAATATGCGAATCCTGAGGACACACGTGGGCGTTTGGTAATGTCTTGTATGACACCAGCCGCTGACAATACTTACATTTCGATTGAAGACAAAGAAGCAACAGAGTTTCGTGCATCGATTGTCGAATTCTTGATGACGAATCACCCACATGACTGTCCAGTCTGTGAAGAAGGTGGTCACTGTCATTTGCAAGATATGACGGTCATGACTCAGCACGATCGTCGTCGCTATCGCTTTACGAAACGTACACATCATAACCAAGAGTTAGGTTCTTTTATTGCACATGAAATGAACCGTTGTATCGCTTGTTACCGTTGTGTTCGTTACTATAAAGACTATGCGGGTGGTACCGACTTTGGTGTTTATGCGAATGCATCACGTGTTTATTTCGGTCGTCCGGAATCAGGTACTTTAGAATCTGAATTCTCTGGTAACTTGACTGAAGTCTGCCCAACAGGTGTATTTACCGATAAAACGCACTCTGCACGTTATAACCGTAAATGGGATATGCAGTATGCTCCGAGCGTATGTCATGGCTGTTCTTCGGGCTGTAACATCTCTCCAGGTGAGCGTTATGGTGAAATCCGTCGTGTAGAAAACCGTTTTAATGGTTCAGTAAACCAATACTTCCTTTGCGATAAAGGTCGTTTCGGTACGGGTTATGTCAATCGTGAAGATCGTCCACGCCAACCTCAATTCCGTAATGGTGAAACTGTTGCAACTGTGAGTGTTGATCAGGCACTTGATCAAGTCATTGCACAGCTTAAATGTAAGAAAGTTCTAGGTATCGGTTCTCCTCGTGCAAGCTTGGAATCAAACTACGCACTTCGCCAACTTGTTGGTCAAGCTAACTATTCAACAGGTATGTCTCAAAAAGAGCAGAACTTGGTTGAGTTAGCTGCTTCAATCATGCAAACACAGGGTATCTATAACCCGAACATGCGTGAAATTGAGAGCTATGATGCAGTTCTAATCTTGGGTGAAGACTTAACGCAAACAGCACCACGTATGGCTTTATCAGTTCGCCAAGCTGCGAAAAATAAAGCGAAAGAAATGGCTGCGAAAACGCGTACTCCTGACTGGTTAGCAGAGCCTGTGCAACGTATTGGCCAAGAAGCAAAATCACCGATTTATATTCTTGCTGCAACACAAACGCGTTTAGCGGATGTTGCAACAGGTGAAGTTGTTGCTTCTCCAAACGATATTGCACGTTTAGGTTTTGCTGTCGCTGCTGCTGTAAAAGGTGAAACAGTATCTGGTCTTGACGATGATGCAAAAGCATTTGCACAAACGATTGCTGACACTTTAAAAGCGGCGAAAAAACCATTGATTATCTCTGGTACAAGCTTGCAAGACTCAGCGATTATGGAAGCTGCTGCACAAGTTGCACAGAATCTTGGTGAAAATGCTGGTTTATCTTTGACGGTTCCTGAAGTGAACTCAATGGGTCTAGCATTATTCGGTGGTTTAAGCTTAGAACAGGCATTTGCTCAAGAGTATGATGCTGTTGTTGTGGTTGAAAATGACTTAACTCGTCGTTTACCAGTTGCACAAGTCAAAGCTGCACTTGAGAAAGCTGAAGCCGTAATCGTATTGGATCATAGTGAAACAGAAACTCTGAAACTAGCAGATATCGTTCTTTCTGCTGCAAGTTTTGCAGAGGGTGATGGTACTGTTGTGAGCCAAGAAGGTCGTGCGCAACGTTTCTATCAAGTATATGACCCAAGCTATTACAAGCCTGAATATGCAATCAAAGAATCTTGGCGTTGGTTACATGCCGTTGAGACTGGTCTCAAAGGCAAAGCTGTAGATTGGACACTGCTTGATGATGTGATTGATGACATCGTGAAGAATGTTCCTGTGCTTGAAGCCATTCAAGATGTTGCACCTGATGCAGGATATCGTATCCATGGCTTGAAGATTGCGCGTGAACCACGTCGTTATTCTGGTCGTACAGCAATGCGCGCGCCATTATCTGTTCATGAACCTAAACAGCCAACTGATCTAGATTCAGCATTAACGTTCTCGATGGAAGGTTATGTCGGTAATCAGACAGCTTCTTCGCTAGTACCTTTCGCATGGTCTGCAGGTTGGAACTCACCACAAGCTTGGAATAAATACCAAGATGAAGTGGGTGGTCACTTAAAAGGCGGTGATTCAGGTGTGCGTCTATTTGATCGTTTAGCTAAACGTCCTGCACGTAGCTATGTGGCACCAACTGCTGTTGTAGTGAACCCTGAAAGTTTCCGTCTTGTACCAATGCACCATATCTTTGGTTCTGGTGAATTTACGATTAAAACACCTGCAATGGAATCTCGTATTCCTGAAGCGATGTTTGCTGTTGGTGAACAAGATGCAACACGTTTAAATGTTCAAGACGGTCAACGTATTACAGTACAAGCAGGCGAAACAAGCATTAGCTTACCTGTACAAGTGATTGAATATTTACCAACAGGCTATATTGGTTATCCAATTGGTTTAGCACCAACAGTTTCATTGGCTGAGCCTGTGTCTGTGGCGGTAGGAGTGTAATTCATGAATCAAGAAATTATACGTCAAACGCCACTTTGGGCTGAGAACTGGCCAATCGCTTATTCAGTGATTCAAGCGATCGTGATCTTGTTGGTTGTGGTTCTTATCGCTGCATTGATGTCATTTATCGAACGTCGTCTCTTGGCATTGTGGCAAGATCGTTATGGTCCTAACCGTGTCGGTCCTGGAGGTATGTTCCAGATCGTAGCTGACATGCTCAAGATTATGTTTAAGGAAGACTGGACACCAAAGTTTGCTGATAAATTGACTTTCCGTCTAGCACCAGCAGTTGCAATGGCAACTGCCGTACTTTCATTTATGGTTATCCCAGTAAGTCCATATTTGGGCGTTGCTGATATGAGCATCGGTCTGTTGTTCTTTATGGCAATGGCGGGTATCGCAGTCTATGCAGTGTTATTTGGTGGTTGGGCATCTAACAACAAATACTCATTGCTTGGTGGTCTTCGTTCTGCTGCTCAAACCATTTCTTATGAAGTGTTCTTGGGTATCTCATTAATGGGTGTGGTTGCAATTGCGGGATCATTTAACCTTCGTGAGATTGTTGAAGCACAACGTGATATGTGGTTCATCATTCCACAATTCATTGGTTTCTTGATCTTCGTGGTCGCAGGTGTAGCAGTGACTCACCGTCATCCATTTGACCAACCAGAAGCTGAACAAGAGTTAGCTGAAGGTTACCATGTTGAATATGGTGGTATGAAGTGGGGGATGTTCTTCGTTGCAGAGTATGTCAACGTGGTATTAATCTCAGCTTTAATCGTCACTTTATTCTTCGGTGGATGGTTAGCTCCATTTAACTTAGAAATTCCATTTGTTCCACCAGTTTTCTGGTTCGTAATTAAAACAGCATTCTTTGTAATGATGTTTGTCTTGGCGCGTGGTTCTTTAATGCGTCCACGTTATGACCAAGTCATGAATTTTGGTTGGAAAGTTTGTTTGCCATTGGCGTTGGTCAACTTGTTAGTGACTGGTGCTGTGATTCTGATGAATCAGGCCTAGGACAGCAGGGAGTACAAAATGTATAAAATTCTAGCTGGATTTGGATCGATTGTACGTTCGTTGTGGATGGTGTTTAGCCATGCCACGCGTAAACGTGACACGATTTTATATCCAGAAGTACCAGCTGAACAAATTGTACCTCCACGCTTTCGTGGTCGTATTATCTTGACGCGTGATCCTGATGGTGAAGAGCGTTGCGTAGCATGTAACCTTTGTGCGGTTGCTTGTCCAGTAGGCTGTATTTCATTGCAAAAAGCGGAAAAAGAAGATGGGCGTTGGTATCCAGAATTTTTCCGTATTAACTTCTCACGTTGCATTTTCTGCGGTATGTGTGAAGAAGCATGTCCTACAACTGCTATTCAAATGACGCCTGATTTCGAGCTTGCTGAATACGTTCGTCAAGATTTGGTTTATGAGAAAGAAAACTTACTTATCTCAGGTCCTGGTAAATATCCTGATTATAACTTCTACCGTGTAACAGGTATGGCTGTAACAGGTAAAGACAAAGGCCAAGCACAAAAAGAAAGTGCACCAGTTGATGTACGGAGCTTATTACCATGATGTGGCCATTTTATTTGATGGCACTTGTGGCCATTGTTTCGACAGTTCGTGTTGTAACTAACACGAACCCTGTACATGCGTTATTAAGCTTGATTGTTTCATTGCTCGCTGTTGCTGGTATTTTCATGATTGTGGGTGCACCGTTTGCGGCTGCACTTGAAATCATTGTCTATGCAGGCGCGATCATGGTTTTGTTTGTCTTCGTTGTGATGATGCTCAACCTAGGTCAAGAAACAGTTGAACAAGAAAGTAAATGGTTAACCTCAGATGCATGGGCATATCCTGCAATGTTGAGTTTTATCTTAGGTTTGACACTTGTTTGGATGTTAAACGGTGAATACACCACGATTTCTGCACCAATGGGCTTAGAAATCGTAGGTCCTAAAGCCGTAGGTCAAGCGTTATTTACTCACTATCTATTATTGGTAGAAGTTGCCGCGATGTTGTTGCTTGCAGCCCTAGTTGCTGCATATCACTTAGGCAAACGTGAACCAAGTGCAGAAGAGGATAAAGAATAATGGGACACATCCCTTTAGAACATGGTTTGATTGTCGCAACCATCCTTTTTGCACTGGGTTTTTACGGTGTAATGGTGCGTCGCAACCTATTATTTATGCTAATGAGCCTTGAAATCATGATGAATGCTGCTGCATTAGCATTTGTCCTAGCAGGTAGCGTTTGGTCTCAGCCAGATGGTCAAGTGATGTTTATTTTAATTTTGACACTTGCTGCTGCCGAGGCGTGTATCGGTCTTGCGATCGTCCTTCAGTTTTATCATCGCTTCCATCACTTGGATGTTGATGCTGCTAGTGAGATGCGCGGATGAGTACATTATATTTAACCGTTTTATTCCCGCTCATTGGTTTTATCCTTTTAGCGGCAGGGCGCAATAAGCTTTCTGAAAATGTAGCTGCCATTATTGGTGTTGGTTCAGTTGGTTTATCTGCTCTATTTGCTTTAATTGCTGGTCTTGCTTTTACGAGCAGTGGTCAAACCGTTTTCGTTCAACATTTATGGACTTGGTTCAGTGTTGGCGGTTTTGAGCCAGGTATTAGCTTACATCTTGATGGCTTGTCATTATTAATGACGGGCATGATCACAGGTGTAGGTTTTCTGATTCATATCTTTGCATCATGGTACATGCGTGGTGAAGAAGATTACGCGCGTTTCTTCTCTTATTTCAACCTATTCGTTGCCAGCATGTTGTTGTTGGTACTTGGTGATAACTTAGCGTTATTGTTCTTAGGTTGGGAAGGCGTGGGGCTGTGCTCTTACTTACTGATTGGTTTCTATTACTCTAATCCTGCAAATGGTTGGGCAGCAATCAAAGCATTTACAGTAACACGTGTCGGTGACGTATTCTTACTCATCGCATTGTTCTTGCTTTATCAACAATTTGGTACTTTGAATACTCAGTACATCGTTGAAAATGCAGCGACTGTAATGACGCAAAGCTCATCATTGTCAATTTGGACAGCATTAATGTTGTTCTTGGGTGCAGCAGGTAAATCAGCGCAAATTCCATTACAAACATGGTTAGCTGATGCAATGGCAGGTCCGACACCAGTATCTGCACTGATCCATGCTGCGACAATGGTTACAGCAGGTGTGTACTTATGCTGCCGTATGTTCTCCGTGATGGAAATGGCACCAGAAGTGATGCAGTTCATCTCGATTACAG
Source organism: Acinetobacter junii CIP 64.5 (assembly GCF_000368765.1). Classification (GTDB taxonomy): domain Bacteria; phylum Pseudomonadota; class Gammaproteobacteria; order Pseudomonadales; family Moraxellaceae; genus Acinetobacter; species Acinetobacter junii. Next base: position 559,926 of record NZ_KB849654.1, on the reverse strand, counting down.
GTGCTGTGACATTGCTTGTAGCTGGTTTTGCAGCGCTAGTTCAAACCGACATCAAACGTATCTTGGCTTACTCAACTATGAGTCAGTTAGGTTATATGTTTATGGCTGTAGGTGCTGAAGCTTACCAAGCTGGTTTGTTCCACATGTTGGCTCATGCATTCTTCAAAGCATTATTGTTCCTTTCTTCGGGTGCCGTAATTCTTGCATGTCATCACGAACAAAACATTTTCAAAATGGGTGGATTACGTAAAAAGATTCCATTCGTATTTTGGTGTTTCGTCATCGGTGGTGGCGCATTGGCTGCACTTCCAATCGTAACTGTTGGTTTCTTCTCTAAAGATGCCATCTTAGGTGCAGTATATGCACAGTCTACAATTGCAAATATTCCACTTTACAACACATTGTATTGGGTTGGTGTAGCGGGCGCGTTCTTAACTTCTATTTATACGTTCCGTCTAATTTGGGTCGTATTCTTCGGTGAAGAAAAAACTCACGCTCATGCAATTCATGGTGTGACATATTGGGCACCACTTGCGATTCTTGCTGTGTTATCAACAGGAATTGGTTACTTCTTGCAAGCACCAGTTGCAAATTTATTGACTGCTGCAAGTATTCCAAGTTTTGTTATCCCTGAAGCTTTACATGAAGCTGTTGTGCATGCAGAACATTTGGCGAGTGGTATTGCACTTGCTGGTTTAGCAGTAGGTATCTTCCTATTTGCCTTTGCATATGGTGCTGTTAAATCATTTGCTCAAACATCATTGGGCGCTGGTTTAGCACATATTTGCCGTACAGCATTTGGTTTTGATGCTTTGTATGACATCGTATTCGTCAAACCTTATTTATTGATTGCGAAAATCTTAGGTCGTGATCCAGTTGATGGTTTATGGCTAGTATTACCTGCGATTGTGAAAGGTGGTAATACCTTTACTAGCTCGCGTCAAACTGGTTCATTACGTGAATACGCATCAAGCATGTCACTCGGTGTAGTGGTGCTATTGATGATCTTGATCGTGATTCAGGTTGTGGGGAAATAAAATGGAAAACAATTTAATTTTACCCGCACTGATTTTAGTTCCTTTCATTGCTGGTTTTATTTGTTGGTTGGTTGATAAATTCGACCAACAATTACCGCGTTGGATTGCCTTAATTGGTATGCTTATTACCTTTGGTTTAGGCATTGCACTTTGGCAAAGTGGTACATTTAGTTACGAGCTGGGTGGTAAAGTTCCAACTTGGGCGGCTGAGTTCCATTTACCTTGGATTCAGACACTAGGCATTAGCATTCACTTGGCAGTGGATGGTTTATCTTTACTCATGGTATTACTGACTGCATTACTTGGTGTACTTGCGGTTGGCTGTTCATGGGGTGAGATCCAAAAGAATGTTGGTTTCTTCCACTTAAACCTCCTGTGGAGTTTAGGTGGTGTTATCGGTGTATTCTTAGCGATTGACTTATTCCTGTTTTTCTTCTTCTGGGAGATGATGCTCGTACCAATCTACTTCTTGATTGCGTTATGGGGTCATAAAGGCTCGAATGGTCGTTCACGTGTTTATGCTGCAACCAAGTTCTTCTTATACACGCAAATTGCTGGTTTGATCATGTTGATCGGTATCTTAGGCCTTGTGGTTTATGGATACATGATGACAGGTATGATTGGCTTCGATTACAACTATCTATTGGCTGTGGCGAACCACTTACCGCCTGAAGTTGCTTATGCATTTATGCTATGTTTCTTCATCGGTTTTGCTGTGAAATTACCTGTGTTCCCATTACATGGTTGGTTACCTGATGCACATGCACAAGCACCAACTGCAGGTTCTGTGGACTTAGCTGGTATTTTGATTAAAACAGCAGCCTATGGTTTACTTCGTTTCGTTATCCCATTCTTCCCAGCAGCATCAGCACAATTTGCTGATATTGCGATCATTCTTGGTTTGATTGGTATTTTCTACGGTGCATTCTTAGCGTATCAGCAAACAGATATGAAACGTTTGCTTGCGTATACGTCTATTTCGCACATGGGTTTCATCTTACTTGCTATTTACGCAGGTAATATCCTGACATTCCAGGGTCTTATGATCATGATGTTGGCACATGGCTTGTCATCTGCTGCATTATTTATCATGTCTGGTCAGGTTTATGAGCGTTTACATACACGTGACTTACGCTTAATGGGTGGTTTACGCGGTCAGTTGCAGTACCTTCCATTTTTCTTAATGTTCTTTGTAGCTGCACTTGTGGGTGTACCAGGTTTAGGTAACTTTATTGGTGAATTCCTGATCTTGATGGGTTCATTCAAAGCTTATCCTGTATTCACGATTATTGCGGCAGTAAGCTTGGTGTTTGCTGGTCTTTATGGCTTGATTTTGATTCATAAAGCATTGTTTGGTACACCAAATCCAGAGCAACAGCAGCACTATACAAGCCCATTAAAAGATTTATCAGCACGTGAAGTTACTATCTTGATGATCTGTGTGATCGGTTTGGTTTGGTTAGGTATTTACCCACAAACATTCTTGGATGTATCGCATTCAAGCATGCAATGGTTAGTAAATAGTTATATGCCAGTACAAGAAGTTGTTGAAACTGTTCAGCAGACAACAACTCAACTTGAGCATGTGGAGATGCAATAAACCATGAACTTCACACTTTCTTTTTCTGAACTTATGCCGCTCGTCCCTGTGATGATTGTGGCGTTGACTGCAATTGTTGTGATGTTATTGATTTCGATTAAACGTAATCATAATTTAATCGCAACAACTTCAGTTGTGGGGCTTAACCTCGCTGCAATTTTTATCGCATACACTGCGTATACAGGTCACTATGCACCTGTAAACGTGATGGGCATGTTTATGGTTGATCCATTTACCATGCTCTATCAATTCATGATTTTGATCGCAGCTTTGGCATGTTGTACTTTGTCACATGCTTATATTGAGACATATAAAGACAATCGCGAAGAGTTGTACATCTTGCTACTGTGTTCAGTAGCAGGTGCGATGTTGATGGTCGCTAGCTCTCATTATGCTTCGTTCTTTATCAGCTTAGAATTAATGTCAATTCCAGTATATGGTATGTTGGCATATACCCATCAGCGCAGCCAATCTTTGGAAGCAGGGATTAAATATCTTGTGCTTTCAGCGACGGCATCTGCAATGTTGTTAATGGGTATGGCGTATATTTATGCTTATACAGGTTCATTATCATTCTATGATTCTGTACAAGCGTTATTCACTGCAATCAAACAGCCAATGGTGTTATTGGGCTTAGGCTTAATCATCTTTGCTGTTGCGTTTAAACTGTCACTTGCTCCATTCCACAAATGGACACCAGATGTGTATGCAGGTGCTCCAGCACCGATGGCAACATTCTTGGCGACAGCTGCGAAAGTAGCAACGATCGGTTTGTTTGTACGTTACTTATTGGCATCAGGTGCAATCCTAGTTGAATCGCTGGTAACAGTGCTTACAATTATTGCTGTATTGTCAATTTTAGTAGGTAACTTACTTGCAGTACGTCAAGTAAACTTGAAACGTATTCTTGGTTATTCATCGATTGCTCACTTTGGTTATTTGTTAATTGCTTTAATTAGCATGACTTATGCGAGCCTTGGTAGCGTGACGGTCTATGTGATTACTTATGTACTTACAACAATCGGTGCGTTTGGTGCAGTTACGTTAATGTCGAGCCCTTATAACAACGTGGATGAAGCACAAAGTCTTGCTGACTACCGTGGTTTGTTCTGGCGCCGTCCGATTTTGACTGCAACATTAACTGTGATGATGTTATCGCTAGCTGGTATCCCATTAACAGCGGGCTTTATTGGTAAGTTCCTTGTGGTTATGGCTGCAGTAACAACTCAACACTGGTTCTTAGCTGCAATGATCGTTGTGGGTAGTGGTATCGGTTTGTACTACTATTTGCGTGTCATGGTTGTGATGTACATGACTTCACCAGATACTCCTCGTATTGATGCTGATGCGCATTGGGGAACTAAAGTTGGTGGGATCATGGTACTAGGTGCTGCATTGTTGGTATTGTTCTTAGGTATCTATCCAGATCCAATGATCAATTTAGCATTAAAATCAGAGATTCTTTCTCCATTACATTTCATGTTATCTCAGCAACAGTAATCATCCGATAATCTGATTTGTACAAAAAAGCCTCCAAAACTGGGGGCTTTTTTATTGAATAGTAAAAAAACACTTTATAATAAGCGAATATTTATATTAGCTAGGTACTTACTCGTGTCGATTCAAGAAATTCGTCATCCGCTTATTCGCCATAAACTTGGTTTACTTCGTCGCTCTGACATTAGTACTAAGAACTTCCGTGAATTAGCGCAAGAAGTTACGATGCTATTGACGTATGAAGCAACAAAGGACTTATCTGTTGTGGATCACGAAATTGATGGGTGGGCAGGGAAAGTAACAACTCAACGTATTGCAGGGAAAAAAATCACGATTGTTCCGATTCTTCGTGCAGGAATTGGAATGCTAGAAGGTGTACTTAACCTGATTCCAAGTGCAAAGGTGAGTGTTTTAGGTTTAGAGCGTGACGAAGCAACTTTAGAAGTTCGCACTTACTATAAAAAGCTAGTACCAGATGTCGCTAATCGTTTGGCGATGATTATTGATCCTATGCTTGCAACGGGTAATTCATTGATTGCTGCAATTGATGTATTGAAAGCTAGTGGCTGTAAAGATATTCGAGTGATGATTTTGGTTGCTGCTCCTGAAGGGATTGCAAAAGTTGAAGCTGCACACCCTGATGTTCGTATTTATACGGCTTCAATTGATCAAGGCCTGAATGAAGAAGGTTATATCGTGCCTGGTTTGGGTGATGCAGGCGATAAAATCTTTGGTAGTGTGCAAAAAGATTAATTTTAAAATATGAAAAGAGACTTTTTATTTCTGTGATTTGAAAGGGAAATAGCAAGTCTCTTTTTTATTATCTATATAGTATGATGAGCATCATCGTAAAGTAGGATAAATGTCATGAAGCAAGAGCTCTACCACGGGAAAATTAAGCAATATAATCCTGAGAAAGGATTTGGTTTTATTGCATCGAATGGTGAAGATATCTTTTTTCATATCTCAGATTACCCTGCAGCTGAAGGTGAACCTAAGCGCAATGAAAAAGTGAAATTTTCAGTTGTAGAAAATCAAGGTAAATATAAAGCAATTAAAATTGAGCGCGTTGATCCTAACCCCGCTAAAACTAAGAAAAACAAAATCATGGATCACAATAAGTCGATTACCAATGAATTGTTATCAAACTTAAGACGTTGATCCTTACAGTAATCTTTGATTGAAATATCATGAGAAAAGAGGCTTTACGGTCTCTTTTTTATTAGAATAACCAAAACATGAAAAATTGAGTGCAAAATGTTTGTTGAAGGAAAAATAAAAAAATACGATACAGAAAGAGGTTTTGGCTTTATTAAGGTAGATGGTCATCAAACTGATGTTTTCTTCCATATCAAAGATTTTCCAAAAGCATCTGGTGAACCTAAAATTGGTGAAAAACTAAAATTTTTGATCGTTGAAGATAATAATGGAAAGTTTAAAGCTGCAAATATTGTGCGCTTAGATCAAAAACAAGCATATATTGATTATCCAAACTATGCCAACAACTCATCTACTCAAAATAAATCGGTCTCACAGCAAAAACATGCAAATCATAAAGGTATGACTTTTATGATTATTGGCTTGATTGTGATTGCAATTTTAGGAGGATTAGTTTTCAAAAAATATCAGTCGTATGCAGAATCAAAAGAATTAAAAACAGCACAGCTGATTGCAGAGCAGAAGAAAATTGTGCAACAGCAACGAGATGCTTTGGGTGAGCTGCCGGAAATTAAATTATCTCAAAAGACAGAAAACGCTCTGCAAGCCTCAACATCTGTTCCTGTCATGAATAACCAATCACAACAATCGACAGCGAATCAGACTCAATTTAAATGTGATGGACGCCAACATTGTTCGCAAATGAGATCACGTGAAGAAGCAGAGTTCTTTGTGCGCAATTGTCCTAATACCAAAATGGATGGTGATAATGATGGTGAACCGTGTGAGAATGATTCGAGATGGTAAATTAAAAAGATCAGATTTAAATCTGATCTTCACAAAATTGTAGAAAGGCTTTTAATCCTGGTCCCTGATATTTTTGACGGTGTACCAGCATATAAAGTGGTCTTGTCAGTTGCCAGAACGGTGTGTCAAGGATGACCAATTGACCTTTTTCAGCTAAAGGCTCAATCGCCAATCTTGATACACAGGACATCCCAAGCCCACCCGCTACAATTTTTAAAATTGCTTCGTTATGACCTAAGGTCAAACGAATATTCGCATCAGGAACATCTTGTAAAATTGCATTGTCAAAAACTTCACGTGTACCAGAGCCTTCTTCACGTAAAATCCATTCAACATTTAGAAAGTCAGCAGGGCTTAATGCACGTTGAATTTGAGCAAGAGGATGTGAAGGTGCACAGCAAACGGCTAATTCATCATCACGCCAGTGAATACACTGTAATTGTGGCAAATGACAAGAACCTTCAATTAAAGCCAAATCCAGTTGGAATTGATTGACTGCTTCAATCATTTGACGAGTATTACCTACTTGTAATTGTAAGTGTGCCTGTGGGTGTTTTTGTAAGAAATCAGCCATTAAATCAGGCATCAAGTAGTCGCTGATTGTGAGCGTTGCTCCCAATCTAAGGTCAATACTTTGTAATTCACCTTTGGCTGCTTGCTCAAAAGATTCACAGCGACCTAATATTTCTAATGCTTGTGGCAATAAAAAGCGTCCCAAATCATTAAGCTGTAAACGCTTGCCGAGTCGATCGAACAATGGCGCACCAAGACCATCTTCTAAATCAGCTAAAGCCATACTTGCTGCACTTTGAGTAAGTCTAACAGCATCACTGGCTTTGGTTACGGTTCCTTCCTGAGCGACCGCCACAAAAACAGCCAATTGGCGTAAGGTCATTCGCATGTTATATAGCCTTAGTGTTTTGAGTATCCATCAAATATTCGATCATGCTAACATGAGCATACTGTTTCGTGCCACGTTCAAATCATGTCAATTGAAAAATTTACCGTAGAAAAGGTTTTATCTGTACATCGTTGGGCTCACAATCTTTTTAGTTTCACGATGACGAGACCCGCCCATTTTAAATTTACAGCAGGTCAATTTGCTCGTATTGGGTTGATGGTAAATGGTGAATTGGTGGTTCGTGCATATTCAGTCGTTTCTTCACCTTTTGATGAAAATCTGGAATTCTTTTCTATCGTTGTACCTGATGGTGCGTTTACTTCAAACCTTCAACATCTTGAAACCGGTGATGAGTTATATCTCGACAAAACTGCGTATGGGTATTTAACTTTAGCTCGCTATCAATTACCTTTAGCTCATGATTTATGGTTATTAGCCACAGGTACTGGATTGGCGCCTTTTTTATCTATGCTCCAAGATTTTGAAACGTGGACGAAATATCAGCATATTCATCTTATATATAGTGTGAGATCTACAGCTGAACTGGCTTATGTAGATCGTATACAAGAGCTTGCTGAGAGCTTTGGTGAAGGGCATACAGGGTTCAAATTTGTACCAATTATTACCCGTGATCCAAATGCGACCCTACATGATCGTTTACCTATTTTGATTGAAAATGGTGAGCTAGAAAAAGTGGTTGGCCTATCACTCAATCCTGCTACTAGCCATGTGATGTTATGTGGTAATCCACAAATGGTAGAAGATACCAAGGATGCATTAAAACAACGTGGACTGACGATGAATCGTCGTGGTGAGGGAAATATTGCTGTAGAGAACTATTGGTAATAGGTACGCATGGATATGTTATTAGTGAACAAACATATCCATAAATTCGCGGATTTCTTGAATTGCGGTATCAACATCTGTATTCAGCCATGTGGGCTCAAAAAGTCCAGTGTAGTGCTCTAAGCGATCATGGGGAACAACCAGTCGAACTGGGCAATCTTCTTCAAGTAAGCGCCAAGGTAAAATCGGAACTTCATTGTCGAGAAATGGTTGTACATTCCGAATATCGATAATCATTGCATTAATGCAATCAGGTAAGGGCATAACCGAGAATTCTTCAGTACGTCGACGGAAATATTCTAGATCACCCCACTTTAAAATATAGCTTGGTTTATTGAACTCGATAATACCAATCAAATGTTCATCGCGTGTGTGATGTAAAAAACATTGATGTGTGACATCAGTGTCTAAATCTAGAGAAACACTTTGTTGGCTATAGGACATACAGTAATTAAAAACAGAACAGAAACGTGACAGAGGATTATAGCTTATTTTTATCATTTTCTAAACCGCCTATATTTTATACAAGAATGCAAATAATAAAAAGTAGAGTTATGCAAACAAAACAACGATAGTGCGAAGCTTTGTCACACAATGCAACACAGTCCATTGCTAATATAAAGGTCTAAGCAATAAAAGGATGAGGGCAAACTATGATGCATGATTTTAGTAAGCCACAGCCTCATGTGGCCAGTAAAGAAGAAATAGCAAGGAAAAGGAAATTACCAGTCTATATGCTCATTATCGTAGGGCTGTTCTTGCTAGCATTATTAATTTTTATGGTTGCAGACCATTCGAATAAACCTACTGCACAAGTGATCATGTCACAGTTGCATTCGGTCCTTTTAAATGCGTAAGCAATCTATCTTAGACCAAACCTAATCGATTTAACGAGCTCATTGGTGTGAACTAATGGGCTTTTTTTGCAAAATTATGCGTAATTTTTGTTGTATTAGTGATGCTGTTCGTTGATTGAGAATTAAACAAAAATTATGGTCTAGATATCCATTCGTGATGTTCTCTTAACAGAATGAGTTTGGGTAGCTGTATTTGACTTAAAAAACACATAAAAGGATAACATGACATGAATGAAATTTTTAGTGATCCATCCCAAAGAGGGAGATTTGATGCAATGTATTATTGGGATCAATTTCAGCCAATATTAGCCGCAATTGTTATTCTACTGGTGGGTTGGATTATTGCCCTAGTGATTGCAGCAGGCGTGAAAAAGTTATTACAAAAATTTGATACCAATCATAAATTGTCATCGGCGACTGGTAGAGCGCCCAATATAGAAAGTCTCATCTCCAAACTTGTATTTTGGTTTGTGATGATTTTGGCCGTTGTTGGTGCATTAAATGTCTTAAATATTAGTGGTGTAAGCGATCCATTTAGCAATATGGTTGGTCGTGTACTGGCTTATATTCCAAATCTGTTAGCTGCTGTTGCCGTCGGATTTATTGGTTGGATTGTTGCACGTTTGGTGCGTCTAGGCTTGACCAATGTATTATCCAAAACTCAGTTAGACGATAAGTTAAGTAGTGAAGTTGGTGTTAGTTCACTGAGCAGTAATATTGCTGAGATCTTTTATTGGTTAGTTTTATTATTATTCTTGCCGATTGTTTTATCTATTCTCGGTTTAACTGGGCTACTTGTTCCTGTGCAGAATATGGTAAATGAAGCAATTGCATTCTTACCGAATCTATTCATTACAGGCGTAATCATTTTTGTTGGTTATATTTTAGCGAAAATCGTTCGTGGTATTGTTGAGGGCTTAACCAATAGCTTAGGTTTACAGGCTCAAGCAGCAAAGATCGGATTATTTAAAAATTCAAGTGTTTCTAAATTCTTAGGTTCATTTGTATTTGCAATTATTATCATCACAGCATTAATTGTGGCATTTGAAGCATTGGGTGTTGAAGCAATTTCACAACCAGCAACAGCGATGTTGAATGAAATTATGCATGCAATTCCACAAATTATCGCGGCTGGATTGATTTTAATCGTGGCTTATGTTGTATCGAGATTTGTTGGACGTTTGGTCGCTGAATTAATATCAGGTGCTGGTGTTGACGAAGTTCCGATGAAACTGGATGTACAACGTTTTCTTGGACAAACACGTGTTTCTGATATCGTTGGCTATTTGATCGTGTTCTTTACTATGTTATTTGCTGTTTCTGAAGCAGCGAATCGCTTAGGTTTAGAACAGGTGAGTGGCTTGATTGCCATGTTTATCCAATTCGGTGCAGACATTTTACTCGGTGCTGTGATCTTGGTCATCGGTTTTTGGCTTGCAAATGTGGTTGCGAATGTCGTGCAACGTGGTGAATACAACAGCTCACGTTGGTTAGGTAATCTAGTTCGCATTTTGATCATGGGCTTAGTCATTGCGATGGGTCTAAAAGCAATGGGTATTGCCGATTCGATCGTTAACTTGGCATTTGGTTTGACGTTGGGTTCTGTTGCAGTTGCTTTTGCATTGGCATTTGGTTTAGGCGGTCGTCAACCCGCTGAACGTTTATTGACAGATTTATTGGATAAAGCAAAAACCGAAGCTAAGCAACCAAATCCAATTCATCAAAATCAACCTACAATCAGTACCAATAACAATCCAACTCCTCCTTCATCTCCATATTCAGATGAATAGAAAAAATAATCTTTGATTTTTTTGATCAATTCGACCACTCTTAACAGGGTGGTCGTTTTGTTTTTTCAATAAATAAAAAGTCTATAGGAGAATTAAATGAAGAAGCCTAACCGCGTATTTGCACCGATTATTATTGCTGGAATCACTGTAGGATTTTTGGCAAGTGCATATAAATTCGTGATTGCAAAGTCTGGCACGAGCAAAGAAAAATCAACATCAAATAGCTCGCAATCCTCTTCTGTTGAAGCAGCGAATTCTCCTGAGCATCACTCTTAGTTCATCAAATGATCTGCTCAATTTGAATTTTCTAGACGAATTGAGCAGCGGCTTGTGCTGATGACCACGCCCATTGGAAGTTATATCCCCCAAGATGACCTGTTACATCGAGAACCTCTCCAATAAAGTACAAGCCTTTTTGTTTTTTACTTTCCATGGTTTTGGAGGATACCTCGCTGGTATCTACGCCACCGAGAGTCACTTCTGCAGTTCGATAACCTTCTGTTCCTGATGGTTTGACAGTAAAAGCATGTAATTGTGCCGCAATGTGCTCAAGTTGAGCATCGCTGATATTGCCAATCGCAGTTTCACTGTGATCCGCCCAAATGAGTTGCTGTAACTCAACAACGATACTTTTTGCAGTGAACTCATTCAGTAAAGTTCTGAGTAGAACTTTAGGTTGTAATTTTTTCTTGGCTTTGAAAAAATCCAATAAATCTTGGCTTGGGAAAAAGTCTATTTTAAAACTTTCTCCAACATGCCAATAATTGGATAATTGCAAGGAGCTTGGACCACTTAAACCGCGATGGGTAAATAAAAGTGCTTCAGTAAATTGATGACGATCGTTGATCAAGGTTGCATCTAATGCATTACCACTTAAGCGAGTGGTTACCTCTTTAAACTGATCTGAAAAAGTAAAGGGAACAAGACCAGCACGGGTTGGAAATACATGATGTCCGAACTGCTTTGCCAGTTCATAGCCAAAACCTGAACCGCCTAATGTTGGAATCGATAGACCACCAGTGGCAACTACTAACGACTCACAGTGATAAGTGCCTTGATTGGTTTCAATAATAAAACCTGAATCTGCTTTATTTTTTACCTGTTCAACTTCGCAGTGTGTTTGAATTTCAACGTGCTTTGATTTGCTACATTCTGAAAGTAACAATTCAAGAATTTCTTTAGAGCCTTTCAACGTGAAGAGCTGACCATGTTTACGTTCTTCGTATTCAATGCCATATTCACAGACCAAACCAATAAAGTCCCAATTGGTATATCTTGTTAAGGCAGAAATCACAAAATGAGGATTTTCTGAAAGATAGTTGGAAGGCTCCACCTCTAAATTGGTGAAGTTACATTTACCACCACCTGACATCAGAATTTTCTTACCGACTTTATTGGCTTTTTCAAGTACGACGACTGAACGTCCACGTTTGCCTGCTTCAGCAGCTAACATCAAGCCCGATGCACCTGCACCTAAAACAACCACATCAACTTGATGAACCATGAGCATTACTCGATAGAATACGAAAAGCGGGCAATTATAGAAGATTTAAAGCCTTTTGAGTATGTCGATTGTTTGATTAAAAAATATGCCTTTAAAATCAAGGCATGCTATAAAGTTGAATTCTATAGAGGGGTAAAAATAATGAACGATAAAATATTTTTAAACGATATTCAGCCCAACAACCAAGATCAACTAAGACAATATACTTTAATTGCCTATGGTTTATATGCAGCCAGTATTTTTGTGGGTTTGACCAGTATTGCAGCTGTCATCATGAACTATATGAAACGAAATGAAGTACAAGGTACGTGGTTGGCGAGCCATTTTGAATGGCAAATCAAAACCTTTTGGTTCACGCTCATTGGTGCTGTGATTGGTTTCGTATTGTCATTTGTCCTCATCGGCATTCCAATCTTGTTTGCGGTGTCGATTTGGTTTATTTATCGCATCGTAAAAGGTCTTGTGGTGTTTATGGATAATAAACCAATCGCTGATGGATGGTTTTAAGCCGTTAGAATCAGTAGATCAAAAGTCACTTCAGGGTGACTTTTATTTCATGCGTCCTTGTAGTCCACCTGTATGAATCGCTAAGATTCTCGTATTCACAGGGAAGTTCCCTTGTTGAATTAAATCAAATAATCCCATCATCATTTTAGCTGTGTAGACCTGCTCTAGTGGAACAGCATATTGTTGTTCGAATTGCTGCATAAATTGCAGCAGTTCAGAATTGGTTTTGGCATAACCACCACAACAATATTCATCTGTTAAAGACCAGTTGGTTTTATTGGTCCATTGTTGAATATCGTGCTTGAGAAAATCACCTTTAAGTGCCGAAAAGCCTAAAATATGTTGCTGATCTGAACTACTTTCGATGATCCCTGCAATCGTGCCACCTGTACCGACAGCACAACAAATCACATCATAATTTTCTCGATCATCAGCAGACAGAATTTCTTTCGTGCCTTGTATCGCAAGGTCATTAGTCCCACCTTCTGGAATAATCCAAGTATTTGGATAACGCTGTTTTAATTGTTGTAAATACTCAAGTTCATGGCGAAGTCGGTATTCAGCTCGACTGACAAAATGCAGTTGCATACCAAAATCTTGTGCGGTTTGCAGGGTTGGATTGAACGCTTGTTTAGCTAACTCCTCACCACGAATAATGCCAATACTTTGAAAACCAAAATAATGTGCTGCATAAGCTGTTGCAGCGATGTGATTAGAGTAAGCCCCGCCAAAGGTTAGCACTTGATTCAAATTTTGTTGCTTTGCTGCAAGCAGATTGTATTTCAGTTTAAAAAACTTATTCCCTGAAATCTGAGGGTGAATGAGATCAAGACGTTTCACTGTCAATTGCACAGGAAAGGGAAGGTCTAATGTTTGATAAGGAGTTGGAAAAGCAATGTGATCAAACATTGGAATAAACAAAAATTGGATTTGATCACATTGTAAATGTATTTGATTGAGAATGTCAGTGCTGCATTAAGAGTCGGTATCTACAGAGCTAATCACGGACATACCAGGACGTAAATTTTCGATGCCTTTTTGGTTTGGATCTATCGCAATACGCACTGCAATCCGTTGCACCACTTTAGTAAAGTTACCTGTGGCATTATCAGGTTTTAGTACGCTAAATTCGGAACCAGCCGCAGGGGAAATTTGCTCTACATGTCCTGTGAATTTCTGATGATTCATGGCATCCACAGTAAAATACGCTTTTTGCCCAATTTTCATATTGGCAATTTGCGTTTCTTTAAAGTTCGCAATCACCCATGTTTGTTTCGGGATTAAATACAATAATTGTGTTCCTGCTGCCACGTATTGACCTACTCGTGGATTGACCTCACCGAGTTGACCATCTAATGGTGCAACAATCGTGCTGTAATCCTTTGTGGTATTGGCTTGATCCAATTGCGCTTGAGCACTATTCACTTGTGCTCTTAGTCCAGCTTGCGCGACTTGTGCTGTTTTTAATGCTTCTTGTGCAACGAGGATATTCGCCTGCGCTTGTTTGAGCAAAGCTAGATTATTTTGTACATCCGCAGCCGCTTTATCTTGTTCAGATTTTGATGCTGCACCGCTATCTCCAAGTTGTTGATAGCGTTTAAGTTGTGCGATGGATAAGTCGTATTGCGCTTTGACTTGATCAAGTTTGGCTTGCGCTGCAACCACATCAGCTTGGCGTTGGGCGATGGCTTGAGTTTGATTGGCTAGACTATTTTCTGCTTGTTCTACACCTGAGACAGCCTGCGTGACTTTTTGATCATAGGTGGTTGCATCAATATGCATCAACACTTGACCTTGTTTGACCTGATCAAAGTCCTTGACCAATACATCCTTGATATAGCCATTAATCTGTGAGGAAAGAATGGTAGTTTTGCCTTTCACATAGCTGTTGTCAGTTTGCTCAATCGCCGTATGAAATGGACCAATTCGCCACGCCCATAAAATAATGGTAATCCCCACAATTAATACTAAAAGCATCCACCATAAGGTAGAGCGTTTGGTTTTAATCAATTTACTGGTTGTAGGTGGCGGTGGTGGTGGCATTTTTGGCACGGACTCAACTGCTTTGTCAGACTGAGCATGATTATTCTGCTCAGCGTTTTCGATCTTGGAGCTTTCAGGTTTCTCTTGTTCAGACATAATTTTTTCTCAATCAAATACAATAAAATTAATTTGCTGTTTGCAAGCTTCTATGGGTTTTGTACTTATTACGAGCATATTTAAATAAGCCCCAAAGCAGCAAAATAACGGCAAAGATGCCATTTAAGGCAATCACATCGTTATAGGCACGAACCTGAGCTTCACGAGTCACCACCTTATTTAAATTCTGTAGGGCTTGATTGTTTTGTAAAACAGGGTCATTCGTTGTGAGCATTGAACTATGTTGATAACTTTGCAAACGCTGTGCGACAAGGGGATCGGTAGGATCGAGATTTCTACTAATCTCAACTTTATAATCATAAGTGTGGCGTTGCTGATAGGTATTGAAAAATGATGAACCGACTAAACCACCAAAGTTTTGCGTAGCTGAGAACAATACAATAAAGGTCACGACATATTGAGGACCACGTTGTAAGGTACGCATAAAACCCATCAATAGCAGTGGACCAATAAATACGCCCCCTGCAAAACTCACCAAGAACTGGCTTCGATAAAAGTTTGCAGGTCGTACATCACTGGTCAGGTGATAATCCAAAGCACAGGCGATCAGAATTAAAATTTCAGCCAGAAATAAATTTAAAATTAAACGCTCACGATGAAATGTCAGCGCACTAAATACCGAACCTGCAATCGTTCCACAGAAAATAACCACATAAAGCGGAACAAATTGATCAGGACCCATACCAACAGTTTTTAGAAAATTGACCGCAGCGTAGCTTTGTTCAGACATTAATAGTCTGAGCGCAAAGGCACTGACGATGAAACTCAAAAGATCGCCTGTCGCCAACCAACGTGTCATGATCAGTGGATTGCGACGATAATGTTCATAAGTCAAACCAAACACAATTAAACAAAAACCGACGATCAAGGTATAGGCTAACCAAGGGCTATCAAACCACCAGTGAATAGGCCCTTGTGTTAATACGATACACAGGCAGGCGAAACCCGGAGCGAGCAGTGCAAAGGTAAAAAAGTCTTGTTTCTCAAAAACCGCGAGACGCATACTTCGAGGCAGCTTTAAAGCTACCACCATTGCAAAACAACAAATTGCCAAACCCAGTTCAAAGGTATAAATCACATCCCATTGATTGGCGCTTAGTAAAAACGGCGAGATAATCCAAGCCAAAGGCAAACCGAGTTGCTGAAAGCCGAAAGCCAAATAAATCCCTTTTGCCATATCTGCTTTACCAAAAGCTTGCATGGTGTAATACATACCCAATGAGCTAAGTGGAGCAGCGGCTAAACCTGCAATAAAGCGGACAAATAAAGCCATTTCATAGGTTTTGACAAAGATGTGTAAGACCAACACACCAATGAATACTAATAATCCAATTTCTGAAAATAGTCTTAAGCCATATTGTTGCCGAGCTTTAAATAAGATCAAATTTGAACTGACATTTGCCATCACATAAGCAGCAGGTAACCAAGCTGCTTGTGATGGTGTGAGACCATACTCACCTTGGAAAATTGGTAAATTAGCGACAATAAAACCATTACTTAAACTGGCAGCAATACAAATAAATAGTCCAATAAAGAAATATGCAAAACGTTTTGGCTTTGCATGTGCGATAGCCGCAGGAGAGCCGGGTAGCGTAGGGCGTTCATCGGCTGACCAATCGGGTGGAGTTTCAAGATAGCGAGGGCTGTTATCCATATTATTCCTCGAACTAAATTTTGATGCCGCTTAATAATAATTCTATTGCACGTTTTGCCAGTCGCACTTGATCAGAAGTAGGATGTCCTTGAAACGAAGAGCCTAAGATCGCCGTAATCATGCCAAAGTCTTGTGGGGTCAGATCAGGGCGACACAATTGATGCGCTATGGCTTTATCAATTAAAGGTTGTAATGCTTTATCTCGTCGCTCATAAATGTTTAGCATGATTGGGTCTTGGCGATCAATGATACGCCAGTAATCAATCAGTACGATCAGATGAGGGAGTTGTTCAATATGCCCTTCAATCAAACGAATAAAACCATCATTATATTCGAGTAGAGCGGATGCTCTCTGTTCTAAGCGCATCATCGCTTGATCAAGTAGGGCAAACATGAGTGCTTTGCGATCAGCGAAATTACGATAAAAGGTTGCTCGTCCTACGCCTGCATGATCAATAATCGCTTGTAATGGCACATGTACACCTTGAGCCCGAAATACCTCTTCTGCTGCATGAAGCAATTCTTCGCGGTTATGAGCAGCTTGTTGAACACGTTTATTCATTATTGAACTTGCTAGGTATATAAATTGGATAAGAGTTATTTAACGGACAAACTTGTCCGATGTAAATAAACGATCGATATCTGATTTGTTTATATTGAGTAATAGGGGTAAATTGGTTTGTGTAGCAACAAACTTATCGTATTAAAAAATAAAACAATTTGATTTTGAAAATTTTAAGGTAGGTTTTATATGCAAGCCTTTATGCATCGATTTTTTCGTGGTTTAAAACATCGTCCATACTTATCCGCAACTTTTGCTTTGGGCTTCGTTATCTTTTTTGTGCTGCAAGCATTCAGCTCATGGCATTGGGCGACACGGCTACAAATTGGCTGGAATACTGCAATCTGGCTATATTTGTTTATGATTCTAAAGATGATGTGGCGTTTAGACCCAGAGCACATCTTAGAGAGAGCAAAGCAACAAGATGAAGGGAAGTGGATGATACTTACGGTTGCTTTAATTGCAATCGTTGTTTGTTTTATTTCGATTGCTGTGCAGCTCAGTCATGTTCCCAAAGATCAAGCAATCATTAAAACGATTCTGATCTTGCTAACGATAGGAACTATTTTCTCATCGTGGTTGTTACTGCATACCTTGTTCGCTATTCATTATGCACATGACTATTATCTTGCGAAAAGCCGTCAAGTCGATGGGGGCTTGGATTTTCCAAAAACAGATCAACCTGATTATCTCGATTTTGTCTATTTCAGCTATATCATTGGCACTTCTGCACAAACCGCAGATGTTTCTATTACCAGCTCACAGCTTAGACATCTGAATATTTTTCATTGTGTTTTAGCTTTTATTTTTAATACAGTGATTTTGGCGGTTGCAATCAATGTGGCAGCGAGTCTGATCGGTTTTGGCTAATTAACAATGCTTAATGAATCTATAAGGTGATTTTTATTATTTAAAATAGTGAAATAGTGGAGTAAATACTTAATCTTTTAGCTGGCTAAATAAGAAATGTAGATGATTGGTTTTTTATTTAATAGTTCATCTTGGCTCTGTATTTTTGATGGTTTTTTTATATAAGTTATTTGGTTTTTATTATTGTTTTTAATTAATTTGTTGAATTGTAAGATTTTATCTATGCACTGTGATTTGTAAAAAATAGTATCTTGTATGAGTCTTTTTCGCATAAAATATTTGCTAGAAAATTATTCTAATTTTGAGGTTTATCTTGGAATCAATATTGATTTTAGGCTCGATTACATTGGCATTGATGTTAGGTGCGATTAGCCCTGGTCCGACATTTATTTATGTTGCAAAAAACTCGATTGCGATTTCACGTAAACATGGTTTATTTACTGCGCTTGGCACAGGTACGGGTGCAGCGTTGTTTGGTTTTCTAGCTGTGATGGGATTACAGGCGATCTTACTTGCAGTGCCTTCAGCATATTTGGCTTTAAAAATCTTTGGTGGTCTGTATTTACTTTGGCTCGCATATAAAATTATTAAACATGCTAAAGAACCAATGGCATCAACGGAGGGTGCAGTTCATAACATGAGCTATGCACAAGCTTTTCGTTTAGGTCTTATCACGCAGTTGAGTAATCCTAAAATTGCAATCGTGCTTGCCAGTATTTTTACTGCTTTATTACCTAAAGAAATTCCAACTTATTTCTATGTGGTGTTGCCAATTTTGTGTTTCTTTATTGATGCAGGTTGGTATTCTCTAGTGGCTGTTGCATTGTCAGCAGAAGGACCACGTAAAGTTTATTTAAAATCTAAAGCTGTTTTTGATCGTATCGCAGGTGGTGTCATGACCTTGCTTGGATTGAAGTTGATCTTTGGAATGAAGTGATACCGTAAAAAAGCGACTATGGAAGTCGCTTTTTATTGCCTAAAATCAGCTCATTTGTCTTAATCTTTAAAATGTACAGGAATCCATTGATAGCTCTTTCCATCTGCTGAATAAATATGTCCAATGCCGGGGAACGGTAAATGTGGAGCGGCAATGGTTTGTCCATTTTTAGCAAAATTTGCGAATTGCTTTAAACGTGTTTCAACTGCTTTTTTCGGGTCTATATCGTATTCGATTGCCGTTTCAGGTTTATCAAATTGCACAGTATGTGAATGGACGATATCTCCAATAAACACCACGTTTTCATCTTTGGTTTTTAATTCATAACTAAAATGCCCAGGTGTATGTCCCGCCGTGTTAATGACTTTAAAACCTTGAATGTCATCACCGAGTTTATAGGTTTTAAAGCGTTGTTTGGCTTGGTAAGGCGCAATCGCTTGTTTAATTTTCTCAACCGTGCCTGAGTAATTGGCTTGTTTATCTTTTGGTAATTTTGCCGCTTGTTTGGGATCTAGCCAATATTTTGCTTCATCATCAGATACATAGACTGTCGCATTAGGGAAATTGGCAACGCCATCTTTACTGATTCCACAGACATGATCGGGATGTAGATGTGTGAGTAGAATGGTATCGACTTGTTCAGGTTGATAGCCTGATGCTTTTAGGTTCGTTAAAACTGAACCTAAATGAGCACCAAAACAACTAGCTGCACCGCTATCCACTAATACTAGAGATTTTCCTGTATTAACGAGGAAGGCATTTACTGAGGTTTGTACGCCTTTCTCTTGATTTGCATAGTATTTCTTTAAAATCTCGTGAACTTGTTGTTGTGGAATATCTTTAAACAAGCTTGGTGACATGAAGTTTGTACCATCGAGCAGGGCAGTGATCTGTACGTCACCAGCTTGATATTGGTAGTAACCAGCAACTTGTTTTTGTAGGGAGATGGTGGATTCAGCAGCTTGGATGGTATGGGCTGTGGTGCTTAGAGCGAATACGAGGAATAGGGGGGTAAATGTTTTCATGGGGTTCTTATAAGTTTTAAAGGGATGGGTATTTTTTATCATACTTAAATATAAATTTTAAAATTTTTTGAAAGCTCTTTTTCTTGCGCCACATATGGCTCAGGGAAAAGGTTGGGATGAAGGTTATATACTATAGCTGAATACTTAATTTATTATCACACCTAAAACCATAGGAAATTAGGTTTTACAGATGTTTCCATGTGCTAGTGTTTTTAGAATTTAGCTATATTTACCTTACTTTTGACGTATAAGAAATTCAACTTCGTAAGGTAACATTCCAATATTGATTTAATAATGGATTCTCCCCATGGGGAAGGGTCGGGGTGAGGGAAATCCCAAAAACAAAAAAGCCCCTACAACGTAGAGGCTTTTTTACAACTAAAAATTATTTTTTACATTCTGGCTGTGAACGGTCAATTACTTGAGTACCTTCAACACGGTAACCAATCTGCCCCACAATAAATGCTTGATTCAATTGAGTAATAACAACATCAGATAAAGCCACAGCACAACGATCTTTTTCAATTGCACGATCTACCGCTGTTTTGAAGTTAGGAATACCTAATGGGAATAAAACTACCGGAACCTTATCTTCACCTGTGACACGCTCACCCTTCACAAATTGGTTTGAGTTCAAGTTATAGTTCTTCGTAGAAGCTACAGTCATGTCTGCCATACGAACTGAACAGCCTGTAAATGCAATTGTTGACATCGCTAGAACTGAAACTAGTAATTTTTTCATGCATACCCCGGATAGTTATAAAAAATAAAAAGCGCTTTTATTTTATCGATATATTTTTTTAAAACAAGAAAATAAATTATATAAATGGTATAAAAAAGCCCCTACAACGTAGAGGCTTTTCTCATCTTAGATTTAAAATCTTAAGAAACTTTATCACCAGCTTTAGCACCAGATTCAGGTGAAATCACCCAAACACCTTCACCATTACCCGCTGCAAGTACCATACCGTTAGAAATACCAAAACGCATCTTACGTGGCGCAAGGTTAGCCACCATCACCACCAATTTGCCTTTTAAGTCTTCGGGCTGATAAAACTCACGAATACCACTAAACACATTGCGTGGTTCAGCTTCACCAACATTTAAAGTAAGTTGAAGTAATTTATCAGAACCCTCGACAGTTGAAGCTTCTAAAACTTCAGCTACACGTAGGTCAACTTTCATAAAGTCTTCAATACCAATAATTTCAGCTTCACCCACTTTAGGCTCAGGCTTCTTCTCAGCTTTCTTTTCTTTTTTCTTTTCCACTTTTGGTGTTTCTGCCGCAGCAGCTAAAGAGTCTTTAGATGCATCAACCATTGCAGCAACTGCTTTAGGATCAACACGCTGCATCAGTGGTTGGAATTGTGCAATTTTGTGTGCAACGAGGATTTGCTGACGTGATGCAAAGTCAAAGCTTTCAAGTTGTAAGAAAGACTGAACTTGAGTCGCAAGTGTTGGAAGAACAGGAGCCAAGTAAATTGCAAGCTGACGGAATAAGTTGATACCAACTGAGCAAACATCATGAACTTGTTGTTCTTGACCTTCTTGCTTCGCAAGCGCCCACGGTTTTTTCTCATCAATATATTGATTCGCTTTGTCTGCAAGTGCCATGATTTCACGAATAGCAGCAGAGAATTCTCGTGCTTCGTAGGCTTGAGCAATTGAATCTCCTGCATCAATAAAGCTTTGAACCAATTCAGGTTCATCGCATGTGCTTGAAAGTGTATTATTGAAATTGCTGTTAATGAATTTTGCACAACGGCTGGCAATATTCACTACTTTACCGACAAGGTCAGAATTCACTTTCTGAACGAAGTCATCCAAATTCAAATCCGAATCTTCAACTTTGTCTGAAAGCTTAGAAGCAAAGTAATAACGTAAATATTCAGGATTCAAGTGCTGTAAATAAGTTTCAGCTTTAATGAATGTACCGCGAGACTTCGACATCTTCTGACCGTTCACCGTTAAGAAACCATTTACGAATAAACCAGATGGCGTGCGATAGTTCGCACCTTCAAGCATTGCAGGCCAGAACAGTGCATGGAAGTAAACAATGTCTTTACCAATGAAGTGATAAACTTCTTTGTCGCTGTCTTTTTTCCAGAAATCATCAAAGCTTAGATCAGGGCGTTTAGTTTTGATGTAGTTTTCAAAACTCGACATATAACCAATCGGAGCATCTACCCAAACATAGAAATATTTGTTTGGAGCATCTGGAATTTCAAAACCGAAATAAGGCGCATCACGCGAAATATCCCAATCTGATAAACCCGATTCAAACCATTCATCTAGCTTGTTGGCAATAGACAATGGTAAACGACCTTGATCACGTGTCCATTTCTGTAAGTATTCTGAGAAATTCGGTAGTTTAAAGAAATAGTGATCTGATGATTTCTCAACTGGCGTTGCACCACTCAATGTTGAGCGTGGGTTTAATAACTCGGTCGCGTTATAGGTTGTACCGCAGACTTCACATGAGTCGCCGTATTGATCTTCCGCTTTACATTTCGGGCACGTGCCTTTAATGAAACGATCAGACAAGAACATGCCTTTTTCAGGATCAAATAATTGTGTGACAGGGCGAACAGCGATATTGCCTGCTTCACGGTTTTTAATATAAATCTCAGATGCACGTGCTTTGTTTGCATCGCTATGAGTTGAATCATAATGATCGAAATGCACACCAAAACCATCAAAATCACGAATGTGTTCTTTCTGAACATTGGCAATTTGCGCTTCAGGGCTAATGCCATTCGCTTCAGCACGTAACATGATCGCTGTGCCATGAGCATCATCCGCACATACGTAAGTCACGTCATGACCCATTGCACGCATCGCACGAACCCAAATATCTGCTTGGATATAACCGAGTAAGTGACCCATATGGATAGGACCATTGGCATAAGGAAGGGCATTGGTGACTAAAATTTTACGCACGGATATTGTTCTCTCATTCGTATTTACAAGGTGGATGATTTTACATGACTTAAGAGCGACTTGCACAAGGGAATCGGTGAAATCTTTTTAGCCTGAAGGGAATCTTATTTTGAAACTTCATACAAGCTTCACTTTGGCTTCAATCAAAGTACATCTGTTTGATCGAGAATAATCACAATATCAAAGAGAGGAAAATAAAAATGAGGTCTTGGTCATTAGTTTTTTCATCAGTCTCAGCCAGTTTAGTTTCTGTTTTTAGTTTTGTGATTCCATTTTGTTTGTTCTTAAATTATCGACAGAATCATCTGCTTCATGTAGTCAGTGATGGCATGGAAGTTATGATGTATTTGACCCCAATCCTCATCGTTTTGGCTTTTATCTTTTATCTGATTGTTTTTGCAGTATTGAAACTGCCCACTCAGATTTTTGATTCATACCAGTTTTTAAAAATAAGTTTTGTGATCTTAATTGCTTGGGCTTTACTGGTCTTAATGATTCTGTTCGAAGATCAAGTGAACCACATTGATTTTTCAACTTTAAAAATTGGTGTTGTGATGTATTTCATGATGCTGCCGATTTTGGCTTTGAGTTGTATGGGGGCGAACAGTTGTTATTTTGTGATGAATAAAGTAAATCAAAAGAAGAACATGATCTTATTTTGATTAAAAAAGTATGTATCCCAAAGGATTACATACTCTGCATCTGCTTAACGGTAACACTTTGCTTAGCGTTCTTTCTTAAAGAGATGATTTTCCCTTTAGATAAGAAATGGATGTGATAGCTTTTTAAACTATTGGTTTTTGGATCAACTGTAATTTCGGCAAAGAGTGGCGTTTGCCAAAGCTCATCACTTCCTAAAGTTCCCAACCAAGCTTGGGCTTTAATTACAGCGGTAAATTCATCTTTAACTTGTAGATCGCTAATACTTAATTCACTGCACCAATGAACGGTCTTTGGGAATTCAACTTTTGAAAATTTCCAACAAATTGAAAGTGCCAAACTTGTTGCGATTCCAGCATAATCGTTGCTTTCATTATGAATGACAGGAAGTAATTGTTCTGCCAAATCACCTTCAAAAGAATCAATCATGCTTTGGATTCTTCTTTTACTCGAAAGAATATAGTTCAGGCGCTTTTGTTGAGCTTGCAGTTCATTTTGAATTTCTAGAAGTTCATTTTCATTCATATATAAAGCTTTATAAGTCAGGTTAATTTCACGATAGCGCAAAAGTATATCTGATCTAATTCCCTATATTGTGAATAGTTTTTAATACAAATTTAATGGTTCTAAAAATGATCGAAACACCAAGACTGATTTTACGCCAATGGCGAGACACGGATTATTTACCTTTTGCAGAGATGAGTGCTAATCCAGAGGTTATGCGGTATTTTCCAAAAGTTTTAACGCGCGCTGAAAGCGATGTATATATAGATAAATTAAAGGCAATTATTGAAAAACAGGGTTGGGGCTTTTGGGCAGTAGAATTAAAACAGACTCAACAATTGATAGGCTTGGTAGGATTACATGATCAACCCACACAGTTTTCATTTTCGCCTTGTGTTGAAATTGGCTGGCGCTTAGATCAACCATTTTGGGGCAAAGGTTATGCAAAAGAAGCAGCAAATGCAGCCTTAGATTTTGCTTTTAATCATTTGCAGCTTGAAACTGTTGTGTCTTTTACCACTTTAGAAAATCTGCGATCACAAGCGCTTATGCAAAGCTTAGGGATGAGGAAATTAGTAGAATTTCAACATCCTGCTCTAGCTCAAGATCATCCATTAAGTTGGCATGTATTGTATGAGATTCAGCAGTCTGCTCGTATCAAGTAATTTAGTTGTGTTATGCATTTATATGATTTTTATATATGAAAATTCAAATGGTTATTAATCAGCAATAAATTTGAATCATCCTGTATCCCATTTGTTTCAATTTGCAGCAAACACGATAAGTGTAGGTAGAATCTTGTATAACTGTAATAGAAATCAACGACAGCTTTTACGAAATAACAAGAGGAACAAGACATGAGTAATGACAAAATTGATCAGTTAAAACAGTTCGCAGCAAAAGATTTAGAGCAAACCAAAGCAGACTTTCAGCAGGCTAAAGATAAAGTCAGCGAGCTTGGAAGTGATATCAAACAAAAAGGTCAGGAAACTGTGGAGGATGTAAAAAACTTCGCAGCGAAAGATATTGATCAAACTAAAGCTGATTTACAGCAAGCTAAAGATAAAGCCAATGAGTTGAAGCAAAAAGGCGAGCAAGCTTTAGATGATTTAAAGACCAATGCAAGCGATCAATACGGTGAAAGTAAAGCTGCATTATCAGCTAAAGCAGATGAGTTAAAAGAAAAACTGGCGGATACTCAACATGCTGCCAAAGAGAAATTAGATCACTTAAAAGAAGAGGCAACGCATAAATTAGAAGATGCAAAAGCCAAAGCAGCTGAGTTAAAAGATGAGGCAGCTGCAAAATTTGATGATCTGAAAGCTCAAGCTAGCAGCAAGTTAGATGATTTAAAGAAAGCTGCCACTGATACGATCAATAAATTCAAAGGCTAATCACGATAAAGCTTTAACAATCGACGCTGATAGGCAAAGATAAATTGCGACATAAAATTGAGCAATTACGGTCTTTGATATGAGCGTCGAATCTCCAATACTGCTAAACTAACCACATTCAGTGAGTATGATCAGTTTTTGGAGTACAAAATGTCGTGGCTTTCTTCCTTAAAATCCGTTTTTTCGCCTGCGCAAGAAGTGAAGGAAGATGAAATCCAAACAGTCCTTCAAAATTATATTCTTCCAAACTCTGAAAATGCCTTGAAAGATCGTATCAGCCAAGTTAATGTTCAAGGTCGCATCCTACAGCTCACGATCAATACATTTCCTGAAGAAAAAGATCATTTACAACAAATCCATGATGAACTTGCAGATGCCTTAGAAAAGTGTGGTATCCAAGAACTCAATCTGCATATTATTCAGCAGAAACATGCTGCCCATGGCGAGGCGGGACATAGTTGTTCATCTAAACCAAAAGCACAAAACACCAACCTTCCTCCAGTGATGGATGCATCTCCTAAAGCTGAAGCTGACCCAAATAATCCTCCGATTGAGAAAGCTGCACCACAACAACGAGATGTTGCTCCACATCCACGTATTCAAAACGTAATCTTGGTATCGTCGGGTAAAGGTGGTGTAGGTAAATCAACCACAACTGTGAATCTTGCGCTCGCATTGCAAAAACTCGGTTTAAAAGTTGGGGTGTTGGATGCAGATATCTATGGTCCAAGTATTCCAACTATGTTGGGCAATGCTGGTCGTACACCACAGATTGAAAATGAACATTTTGTTCCTTTAGATGCTTATGGTATGGCCGTGATTTCAATCGGTCATTTGATTGGTGCGCATAACACTCCTGTAGCATGGCGTGGCCCTAAAGCCACTGGCGCATTGATGCAGTTATTTAATCAAACTCTGTGGCCAGATTTGGATGTATTGGTTATCGATATGCCACCAGGTACTGGCGATATTCAATTAACGCTTGCACAGCGTATCCCAGTGACTGGTGCGGTAATTGTTACTACACCGCAAAATGTTGCCTTAATGGATGCGGTAAAAGGGATTGAATTATTTAATAAAGTGAATATTCCTGTACTCGGTGTGATTGAGAATATGTCAACACATGTTTGTTCTAACTGTGGACATGAAGAGCAAATATTTGGTACGGGTGGTGGTGATCAGCTTTCTGAACAATATGACATACCTTTACTAGGTCGTTTACCTTTAGATGCAAAAATCCGAGAGAATGCCGATAATGGTAAACCAAGTGTCATCGCACAAGATGTCGCTTCTGAAAGCTATATCAATATTGCGGAAAGTGTCTTAAAACAGATGGAAAAACTTCCAAAACGTCAGAGAGATGACAAGCGCATTTTCTAACTGATGGTTATTTTAAGTTCGGCCCAACATTTCGTTGGGCTTTTCTTTGTTTGATGTTGAAAATATATCGTTTGGTAAAATATGGCATGAGAGTTGCTTCATCACTATTTTATTTTCGAGTGATGATATGAAGTCCGTCAAAAGAGCTGTAAGTATTCTGGGATTGTGTAGTGCATTTTTACTGAGTGCTTGTAATGGTGATGATTCTCCAAAAGAGACAGAGCAATTAGAAACTAAATTACAACCCATCGTGATCCAAGGTGCTTTACCTGTCGAATCTGAACGTATGGCATCAAAATTAGATAACGTCAGTGTTGAAACAGTGGGTGGATGGAAGTTTTGGAAAGGAACTTATAAAGGTTATCCAGTGATCGTGTCCAAAACACGTATGGGCATGAGTAATTCTGCCGCAGCTACAGCACTTGCAATTGAGCGATATAAACCAATTGCAATTATTAACCAAGGTACATCAGGCGGGCATGATCCTGCTTTAAACGTGTTTGATATTGTATTAGGTAAATACACGACAAATATTGGTGCGTTTAGAACACCAAGATTACCGATAGGGAGTGGTTCAAACTCATTGGCATGGACAGAGGCATTTGATGTGTTACCAGAAGATGAGTCTGACCCTGAACCGATTGCGATACGCAAATTTGAAGGTGATCAACAGTTACTGATCGCTGCACATAAAGCAAAAGCTTCTTATAGCAAAGGGAATGTGGTTGAGGGAACGATTGGTTCAGCAGATGTTTGGAATAATGAGCTAGATCGAATCCAGTTTTTCCATAATAATTATCAAACTTCTGTAGAGGAGATGGAGGCAGCTTCCGTCGCACAGATTGCACATCAGTTTAATGTTCCATTTTTAGGTATAAGAATTTTATCTAATAATATTACCAATAATGGTGCATATAATCCTGCTACGGGTGAGGCATGTCAGGACTATGTACTTGATGTGGTTGAACAATACATGAAACAACAATTGGATAAAAACTAAAGATTTAGAAGAAATCAGCTACATGATTTCTTCTTGATTATTTTGAATTCTATTTTTCCAGTTTTTAATAACAAACCAGCGCCATAAGAGGTGAGTTGCACAATAAAACAATAAAGCAAACAGAATGGCTTCTATTACTAAACCTGAAATTAAAATTTTTGCCAGACTCAAGTCTATATGCCCATGCCCAAAGTTTTTTAACCAATTGATGATTTGATGTAGCACACCCAATAACATCTCTTGATCAATCATATTGACATTATAAATCTTAGTTCCAAACCAAAAGCCTAAATAAAGTATAGGAACTACAGTGAGAGGATTGGTCAGCCATGCCATACACAGTCCGATCGGCAAATTAACCTCAAACCATAGGATTGTCAGAATAATAAATAAACTATGGAAAGGTACAGGTAATATGCCCCAAAAGGTGCCAATAAACATCGCTTTGGCAACAGAGTGACGATTCACATACCAAAGTAAAGGATTTAAGGTGCTTTCCCCAAAAATGCGCATAAACTTGAGTTGAGCAACTTTCTCTGATGAGGGAAGCCACTTATGAAAAAATTGCTTAGGCATAAAATATTGGCGAGTAGAAGAATGGAAATAGTGTGATCAACTGATTATAAAATAGCACTTTTTGCTTAGGCTTAGCTTAAATTTCATGCTACATCTTAATCTAATCAGTAAAATGTTATTCAAAAATTCACGGTAATCGTACTTTAAATATACATAGATATCTAGGTGACTGTTCAGTAGCGAGCTACTTGAAATTTATAAAGATGAAATAAAATAAATAGTTAAATAATTGTAGTGAAATTAACGTTATAAGTGCTTACAGTTATTTTTTGCTATAAAATTGTAATTGGATTAATCTCAGAGAATCCTTTAGTGTGGTCATTCAATGATTTCATGGTTTTTCATTGGTTTAGTTATAACCATATTATTTACTCCTGGCCCAACCAACACATTATTGGCATCATCTGGTGTTCAGGTTGGTGTACGCAAATCACTTTTACTTATTCCGGCTGAAGCATTGGGTTATATCGTTGCTATAACAGCTTGGGGTATGTTGATTGGCAAAGTATCAACAGCTTTACCATTACTTCCTACCTTTTTAAAATTAATGAGCGCTGGCTATATCTTGTATTTGGCGATTAAGCTTTGGCGTACAGCGAATCAACAAGTGGCATTAAATCAACCAACTATTCGCCCACGTGAATTATTGTTTGCTACGCTTTTAAATCCTAAAGCGTTGTTGTTTGCTTCTGCTATTTTTCCAGCAGTTGCATGGAAGAGCCAAGATATCTACTTAGCGCATATGAGTGCTTTTGTTGGTTTGATTCTGCCGATTGCTCTGTTTTGGATTTCTGTCGGAGCCATGTTGGCGACCAATAAGGTTAAATGGCTTTCACAATCAAAATTACAACGTACAGCATCTGTCGTGCTTATTAGTTTTTCAATCCCGATTAGCTATTCTGCATTAATCAATTTATAAAGTATCTTTGCTATTCTGCCTATTGGGATAGCAGTCTTATTTTCATTAATGATGATTTACGTTAAAGTACCTGCCAATCATTAATTTAGATTTTGGAAAAAAGTCATGGCAATAAAATCTGATCGTTGGATTCGTGAAATGAGCGAAAAACACGGCATGATTGAACCTTATGCAGAGAATCAAGTTCGTTATGGTGAAAATGGCGAAAAGTTGATTTCTTATGGGGTGTCGAGCTATGGCTATGATGTTCGATGCGCACGTGAATTCAAAGTATTTACCAACGTTCATTCAGCGATTGTTGACCCTAAAAACTTTGACGATAAAAGTTTTATTGATATCGAATCAGACGTTTGTATTATCCCACCAAACTCATTTGCCCTAGCGCGTACCATTGAATATTTCCGTATTCCTCGAAATGTACTTACTGTTTGTTTGGGTAAGTCGACTTATGCACGTTGCGGTATTATTGTAAATGTGACGCCGTTAGAGCCTGAGTGGGAAGGTCACGTTACTTTAGAATTTTCCAATACTACAAACTTACCTGCGCGTATCTATGCGGGTGAGGGTGTCGCACAAATGCTTTTCTTTGAAAGCGATGAAGTATGTGAAACATCATATAAAGATCGTGGTGGCAAATACCAAGGTCAGACAGGCGTGACTTTACCGAAGACCTAAATTAAAAAACCCATCATTTGTAAATGATGGGTTTTTTAATTTGATGATTTTTAAAAATTCTTCATTCATCATAAGAATTGTTCAGACGAATGAAGCTAGCAATTAATAAAAAATAAGATACAATCATTATAATTTGATTTGTTTTTGTACAGGATCACGGAAATTACTACTGCTATATAAGTGAGTATTCGATCAAACAGAAACAAGTAATAAAAAGAACATATGGAAGTTTTAACACGGAGGTCGTTATGCGACGGTTTAAGTCTCTACATTTTGCTATGTTGGCGTTGGGTAGTGTATGCCTGAATTTTGCCTATGCGTCCTCCGAAGGTTTGCAGAGTCTGAGTGATAGTGAGATGTCTGCTACAACAGGACAGGCATTGATGAGTTTGTCATATATATCTCCAACAGATAGTGCAAATTTAATGAGGAATATTAGTGGCTCCAATAATATAGGATTCTATAAATTAGGGCTTGAAGCTGAATTGGAGTTGAATGCTAATATAAAGAATTTACAGCTAGGTTGTGGCGGGCAGAATGGTGTTGGAGGCTGTGATATTGATATTAAAAATCTAGCCTTGAGTGGGCTTCCAAATGGTGGGGACTATGACATTAATGGGAATGCTGTTCCGAATGGTGGTTATGATATAGATGGTAATCCAGCCTATTCGGGGGATGGACGTGCTGCTACAAGTGCTAAAATTAGTAATCCTTTCTTGGAGTTTGCTATTAAAAACCCAAATAGCGCTTCAACCCGTGAGGTCGTTGGTTTTAGAGCTAGTGCTGAAAAAATAAATGCTTTGTTAACCGCTGGTTTAACTAATAATGCATCGCCATCTACTACTGATGGAATTCAGTCGTTAAGTGGCTTTATGAGATTTAGTCCAACAACAGGGGAAGTGACAACAACACCAGGATTGTTTGGTAAAACTAACGACCAACGTTTAAGTGGAAAACTAAATGCTTTAGGTAATAATCGAGACTGGGTTTCAGATCCTGCTAGTAGTGATACATTGGGAATTTCGATTCCATCCGTGACGGCAGGATTTTCAACACCAGCCTTTCAGGTTAATGGTAAGCGTCAAACAGCTGCACGTATTGATAATGTAACGGCGAGTGTTGATATTCCGTTGGACCAAGGACCTAATAACCAGCTCAAAGTGGATTTTGACTGTATCTTAGTTATAGCATGTAAGGCGAAAATTAAATTGAAAGAGGGGTCAAGAATTGAAGGACTACCTTTAAATGTTAGTTTTGAGCAATCTTTAAGTATGATTCATAATATACCTTTGACAGGTACAGGCGGCTATTTATCCTTACAATTACAAGATTTATTATGGCCAGGCAATTATATTGATGGAGCTGATATTGGAAAGACCTCTTTATCTAATTTTACTCAAGCTAGTGATATTGCTAGAGCTGGGTGGTGGATGTCATTTGCTGAACCTGTAAATTTAGGTTTGTTAAAAGGTCAAAATCCAGTGGATGTATCTGCTGTTTATCCTCAAGTTGCGACGAAAGCTTCTGCTTTTTTGAATCAAGAATCTCAACGCGTTTATGCTCCAGCTGATGCTGCTGTTGGTACTTTATTTGGAATTACAATGACTACTCCGAACCCCATTATAATTGATTTAAGTGATGCTACACCTGCCACACTTTCTTTATCTAATGTACAGCTAAAAAATCAAGTGCCAAAATCAAACTGTTATGGAACATTAACATTCTGTTAATTTGCTTACATTTTAAAAAAGCAGCCGAGGCTGCTTTTATTATTTCAAATTGGGAAAAGAAGAATGATAAATCTACGAGGAATGAATAGGGTTGTAGTTGTTGGTGGTGGGACGGCAGGTTGGTTTGCTGCATTGCAACTTAGACAATTGTTTAGTCCATCTGTTGAAGTGATGGTAATTTCAGCACCAGAGATTCCTATTGTAGGTGTTGGTGAAGGTGGAGTTTTGAACTTGCTTTCGGTATTACATGATTTGAATATCGATTTAAAAGATTTTATAGAACAAACGGGATCTACGCTTAAATTGGGGTTTCGTTATGAACGATGGAGAACAGGCAAGCAAGAAGACTATTACTATCATCTTTTTCCTCTACCAACTCCTGATTTTGCATGGAATGAGTTTGGGTTTAATCCATATTTATCAGGATTATTTAACCATGGAATAGATGTTAGTCGCTATATGGCATCTTATGAGTTTAGTGAAGAGCGTAAACCTTTCCAAGAGGTTTTAGAGATTCTATTGAAAGGAAAGAATAATTTTGGTGCATCGCTACATTTTGACACTTTTAGAGTTGGTCAATATCTTAAGAAAATTGCCTTAGCTAGAGGTATTATTCATGTTGAGCAGAAAATAGAGAATTTTGTATTTAACCCTACAACTGAGAATGTTTCTGCAATTCAATGTGTTAATCACGAGATAAGTTGTGATTTTGTGATAGATGCCTCTGGGTTTTCAAGGCTTTTGATTGGAAAAAAATATCAAAGCCAATGGTGTTCTTTTTCTGATACATTGCCTATGAATAGAGCCTTACCTTTTCATTTGCCGCACAAAAATAAAATTGAATTAGTTACCCGCGCAACAGCTATGAGTTCAGGTTGGGTATGGCAAATACCATTGCAAGAGCGTATAGGTGCGGGATATGTATATCATGATCAATTCATCACTGATCAGGAGGCACAACTTGAAGTTGAAAATTGGTTAGGGCACTCTATAAATCCTGTTAAGCCAATTGCATTTGAAGCTGGATATTTTCAACAGGTTTGGATAAAAAATGTAGTAGGAATAGGTTTGGCATCGGGATTCATTGAGCCATTAGAAGCAACATCAATTGGGCAAATGCTCAGCCAATTACAATTACTGGTTTCTTTTATAAGAGAAAACCATGGGGTAATTTCACAACAAAATATAGACTTCTATAATCAACAAAATGCTCAATATTGGGAGGGTATACGTGATTTTATTCGTATGCATTATGATACTGGGCGTTCAGACACTCCGTTTTGGAAATACATGTTAAACGTACCTCGATCTGAAAGTTATCAGGAGCTCAAAAAATGCTGGGTGCATCGGACACCGAGAGATATTGATTTTGTAGAGCATAGTATGGGAGGGATGTCCATGTTTAGTGCCGCTAGTTGGTTCGCTGTCGGTGCTGGAGTGGGTGTAATAAAACCTGAAGCTACCGTAGCAGAGCTTTACGCTTTGCCACCAGATAAAAAGCAAAAATTAGCTAAATTTTTGGAGCAGATAAGACAGAAAGTATAATCGTGCTAGCCAAACAAAAATATGTGTAGGTTATATTTATTTTTCATACATCGGAAAAATGTAACTTTTAACGGGTTTTTTTTGCAATTGCGTAAATAGTAGGCATAATAAAAAGTAAGATTGGGTAGGCGGATTCTGCCTACAATTTGAGTGATGCTTGGAAGCATATCCTTGACTGCGCCTTTTTTGTGGTTGGAAGTCACTCAGGAAGATTTAGAAAAATAACGTTGATGCGGAGCATCGTGTAACAGGAAGGTCAAGATGACTACACTTCATACGGTATCATTCAAACGAACTGTTTTGGCGACATTAATTAGTTTGTGCATAAGTAGATATGCTTTTGCTTTACAAGAAATTTCTGATGATGTTTTAAGCCAAACGACTGGTGAAGGCGTTGCAATTTTACCTACAGACTTCTCTTTTGTACTTCGCGGCGATAAAACTGGTAATGAGGTATCGTTGTCGGATCGGAGTAAAGATACTGGTTATATTCATTATGTTCCTGTGGGGGGGGTAACATCTCTTGTTCAGGATACGAACAAAGATGGTTTAGTCACAAGTGCTGATCACTCCGTTGGTAAAGCAGACCTGTATTTGTATGGTTTAGCATTGTCTAAAAATGATAATAATTCAAATAATCGTTTTGGCAATAAAATAGCAAGTTGGGGAACAGCAAATAACCCTTGGATTTTTAAAGCTGCTACAGCAAGCAACGTACCTGATTTTACTGGTGGAAATGGTACAGTTACATACCTGAATCTTGAAGCACCATTATATGAGACTGGTACAAAAACAGCTGAAGATGCCTATAATATGAAATTAGCATTGTGGGCGGATGCTTTTGTTCGTGACCAAAGTAAAGTTGAAGGAGATGTGGATCAATTTAATCTTGGTGAAAATTTTAGTACAACAGCCACTGGACGTGCTAATCGCTTACGCTTACAAGCGATAGCGAATGGTTTTAGTATGAATGGAAGTAATTTACAAGTTTTCCAAACATTAGGTGGTTCTAATAATAATAATGGTATGAGTTCTTTCTATAATAATACGTTGGGTATTGCGGGAGTTATTCGTTTAAATAGTGGTGATGCTCAAGACCTAAAGGCAACAGTTACTGAGAATGTAAGTGAGTCGATGGGAACACCGAGTGCATGGACCTTAGTACATGCGGGAGCAAACTCTACTTTAAGTTCAAGTAGTACAGGAAACTGTGGTAATACTGGGTCAACGACAACAACTATGAGTAATGCTATAGGCTGTCAATATCAAATACAAACACGGACTCGGACTGATACAAAAACAAGAACAAGAACATGGGAAGTACCTTCTACATTAGAGGGTAAAGTATTACGTTTAAGTACTAGAGAAACAACAGATACAGAACGTTTAACTACACCAGCACTGGATGGTGGTGGTGCACCATCATTTGATGCAAACGAAGGATTATTTATTTATAATCCGAATATTAATTTGGTTTTGGGTAGTTTGTATCAACCCGTAATTTTAGGTTCGGATGGTAAGAACCTAAGTTTAGAAATTGCGCGGATTCCAAATAAGCCAGAAATTTATAAAAAAATTTATACGGACTATACAGGTGCTGATAAAAGTTATTTAGGTTCGACTTGTAATGTATATCAGTGTGGAACAAGTGAGATTAGTGGTTATCAAGGTGGGTCACCTCGTACAGATTATTCAGCGGCAACCCTTGTAAACAAAAAGTTGGCAACGCATAGCAGTATTAGTATTGGTTCAGTTTTTAGTCCTGACAGTGGTAAGACTCTCATAGCTTATAGCGGTGAGGGGGCATTAGGCATTTCATTTGGAAAATTGGTTACTTCTACAGCGACCAATACAACGACTGCACAATTAACCGAAGCGCAATATAAACAACGTCAACAGTTAGTTAATAATAATGCATATCAATATGCGTTTCAGCGTAGGTCATATGGCTGTGGTTTTGGTGGTTGGAGTACTTGTTATGAAAATAATATTGATATAAAAGGGACTTCTACACAGTGGCAATATTGGAATGGTTCAGCTTGGATGACGCAAGATACCCTCACAACCTCAAATGGATTGCCTACAAGTGCAGCAACTTGTTCAGGGAATACAACTTGTGGTCCTAATTACTCAACTCCAAATCAACAATATACTTACGGTACAACGACGAACCGTAATTGGGCAACGTCTGCCGCAGTGTGGCAAGCAGGTTCAAATGCAAGTGTGAATACTATACTTGGTACAACAGCAGCGCCGTTTCCAGCAACGAATCAGGCGGCAACACCAGCAATTATTACCAATGCAAGTCCAAGTAATAACCTCGGTTCAGCTGTAATCGATGGTTTGTTGATTCAACATATGAAAATAACGACTACTGGTCTGTAACGGGAGTTTAAATATGAAAAAAATAATCCCTTTGCTTCTATTGTGCACTACAAACTTATCTCATGCTGAATTGCAAGCCTTAGATAACCAAACTTTGCAATCTATACAAGGGCAAGGTGGGGCCGATTTATCATTTAAACTCTCTTTAAATCACAATATCTTAAGTGACACAGATCTATTGGCAGGAACCACACCAACATTTAACTGTGATTCTGCTCGTTTGGAATATTGTCGGTTAGCGATTTCTGTGAACAAGAGGTTTGTACAACAGGGTACAGCGGGTGCAAATGATCCAGTTTGGTCGATGGCAGCTAGTGATCCTAGTATAGATAATAAAGGACGTAAGCTTTGGGTGGTCTTCAAAGGATTGCAAGGTACTTTGAATATCCAGAAATTAGGCTTAGATGCAGTTGATTTACAATACCTTCCAAAAACTGGTACTGGTACGGTAATTAAGCCAGCCATGCAATTTACTTTTGATAGTAGTAAACCCATTCAAATTCGTAATTTTGGTTTTAATGCTCTATCTATCGAGCAGGATACAGGTACAGTTTTATCCTATTATGATACAAATGGTAACTTGATTGAGGGAACAACTACAAATCCCCAAGATTATGGTTTCTTAAAAACAGGAATTTATAGTTCTGTTCCTCAAAGCACTGGTGCTACAGGTACAACAGCCAATAATTATGATGTAGGACGAGAAAAGGGTTTCCTCGGTTTACAAATGAATGGCAACCTTGCAATAGATGGAAAAGTCCAAATTTTTGCATGTAGTAATCATGCTCGTTGTTAAATTTTATTGAATTCAAAGGATTGAACAATGGAAAAGAAGAATCAGAAACTACAGACACGATATTTTGTACTTAATACTCTAGCTGTAAGTATTTTATTAGTTAGCAACTCTACTTATGCTTTACAAGCATTAGATGATACATCTATGCGCGACGTTAACGCACAAGATGGGTTAAATGTTAATTTAGATTTTAAAGAGTTAAATGTTGGGACTTTCTTTTGGCAAGATAATGCAGGACGTGGAAGTGCAGGAAAAGCAACTGACACTACATTACGAGCTGAAGCTGAGAATTTCAAAATTCAATCGCATAGCTCATCACCAACAGTAAGACCTAATATCAATATTCAAATGAATACTGGTAGTGAATCTAATAAGGCAGGATTAGACTTCAATTTAAAAGTTGCGCCTGTTTTAATCAGTATGAATAAGTTTAAGGTTTGTGACTCAACAGCTTGTGGAAGTCCAGTCGGGGACATCGCAATACAAACCAACTCAGATACAAGTATTAGTTTTAAAACTCGAGATGGTCTATTTAGTAAGACTGGTCAGAGTGAGTTAACGTTTGCTTCGAAAAATGCAAGTATTTATCTTGGACAAACAACTGGATTATCACCAAGCCAAACACTCAATCAATTAATCCTGAAAAATTTTAATTTTAATTTTTTTGCTAAAGGCGTAATGTACATTGATGGTACAGAAGGATTTATTGTTCGAACTAATGCAGCCGGGGTACCTGATGCAGTTATTAATTACAATGCAGATGGAACGGTAAATACTTCAACAAGTACCACACCGAATACAACATATGGTTATGTTGATTTTACTCGTGTAACTGATCCAGCAAATTCAGGAACAATTACAGGAAATACATATTCTTCTACAGCGAGTAATTCGGGTTTAAACTTAGAATTTATGCTGAATAAGAATGTAAATCCAAATAACCGTTATTCTGTAGATGGAACTAAAACCCCTTTAAATGGTCAAGCTACATCAGAGAAAGCTAAAGGACTTATACGATTGGGTGCAAGTGGTCGTATGGTGAATGGTTCAATTCAAGTTCGAGGAACAAATTCAAATAGCTTGGATGTCAGTGTAAATAGTGGAAATATACGAACAGATCCAATCTATAATGTGACAAATAACCAATTTGGTAATCCCGATAATACTAATATTTTAGGTAAAGCGAATAATGGGACTAGTTCGTCAGGAACACAAAATATTATTGGTAATACCGGTATAGCTTTCCGTATGAAAGCTGACTTTACCAAAAAGAATGATCCAATGTTGCAAGGCGATAATACAAAAGCGACGACATTGGAGCTAGGGGGTGCAGGGTTTAATACCTACGGATTTGAATTCGGAGAATTAACGGGTTTGAATTTGAGAAACAGAGGTTCGTTTGATACAGGAAATGTTTATCTAAATTTAGTAGATACAAAAACTGTTTTATTACCAGCGAATAAAGTATTGCAAACAAGTCGTTATTGGAATGGTTCTAGTTCTACAACATTAACCACTGATGCTGATTACGTTCAAAATATTCATAATGGAACGACTGATCAAAATCCTTATGCGCTTCTGGCTGCTATTCGAGGTGCAGAGTTTCAGGCATTTTCACGCAGCGGACGTTTTACCAATAGTGCAAGAACGATAGGTACAACGATTCCTAAAATCAATGATACTGCAGGTAATACGTGGGGTTTAGCATTACCTTTCTATGATTTAAATGCAAATTTAGCTATGTATGGTACAACTGCTCCAGCAGATGCTTACTATTATGATTTAGGTGGAACAAGATATACTGTTGTAGCTGGTGCTGAGCGTTTAGGTTTTTCACTTGCCATGAGTACTACGGGTATGAATGGAAGTACAGATACTACTAAGCAAAGGACTACTTCAATCTTGTTATTAGATAACGCTGATACAAACTCAGTACGTTATATTGGTTTGCGTAATATCGATATGTTATTGCGCGGTACGGGAACAGTTGGGCTTGAAAATGGAAGTTTTAATGCTAGTTTAAAAGACATTTTGATTATCTTATCTGCACAAATTGCAGGAGGATATTTACCAGGAGCATTATATAAAGGGACATCTACACCGGCATCAGCTTCATCAGCGGACTTCTCAAATAATAATGATGTTTTGTTGTCTACTAAATTACGTTTAGACGGTAAGAAAATAGATCTTTCTTTAATACCAAATAGTGAATATACCAGTACTGATGGTAGTCGCTTGAGTGTTGTTGGTGAGTTAGAGCTTAAGGCTGTAAAAGATGGTGGGAAAAGCTCAATTCAGTTAAGCGATCCATTAGATGGTTCTACTGTAGGTTTCGATAATATCGATGGTAAAGTTGCATTTAATAATGCAATTATTATTTCACCAGATACTCGAGAGACATGTCCTACAGCAGGTTGTGATGGTATGGTTTCCTTTAAAGCAGGTCTAACTTTCAACCCAGCTGGAACAACAGGTATTGGAGCAAGTGGTGGAGCAAATAGTGCAACGAATGCTGAAAAGATTTCAGGTGTATTAAGAGTTCGAGATATAAATCTTTATCCTCCAACAGTGGGAGCACAGCCACAACGCTTAGGTGAAATGGTGTTGACGGGTGGACGTATTACTGGCCAATTAGGAATTATTCCTCGAAACTAAGGATAGAATCTGATGAATAAAAATAAGATGCTAGGATGTCTAACTCTATTTTTTAGTCCTCTAGTAATAGCAATGCAACCCATGGATGATCAAAGTCTATCTGTTGCGACTGGTCAAGATGGTTTAAATATTAATGTAACTACCCCAAGCATTGAATTTAAACAAATGGCTGTGATTGATCCTGATGGTTGGGATACAAAGACGGTTGCTGCAACAGAATA
Source organism: Acinetobacter junii CIP 64.5 (assembly GCF_000368765.1). Classification (GTDB taxonomy): domain Bacteria; phylum Pseudomonadota; class Gammaproteobacteria; order Pseudomonadales; family Moraxellaceae; genus Acinetobacter; species Acinetobacter junii. The sequence goes on along the minus strand of NZ_KB849654.1, from coordinate 520,834 downwards.
TCGTGGTAGAGCTGCGTTAGTACTTGCACAAAGTCCTAATTCAACTATGTCGAGTCCAACTATAACCGCAAAAGCTGCTGGTACTTCTACCAACTTAAGTCTAAATGCTGTTATTGATACAGATAAAGGGACAGGTACTAATGGTGCTTTTGCGAATATCGGGATAACTTTCGGAAATTTAGATGAGTTAGTATTTTCTAAATTCTCTATCTATACGGCTGGTGCAAATGCTGTATCAGATATGGGTTTGACAACTCCTGGTATTTATACACAAAGAACCATTTTTGGTGGAACTACAGCAACATTAAATACAGGTGTTAAAGAGTTACTTAGATTAAATGACGGTTTGAATATAAAGTTTTTAGCTACGAATAAACCGAAAATGAATATTCAACTCGGAGCAGCGCCACAGGGTTACATGGTGCGTCTAGGTGGGGCGATTGATTCTATTTGTGGAGCTGGGACAGGGTGTAATATGATGCTAGTCTCTAGCTACGCTAATGAAACTGATCCAACAACAACAGCTATTGGTGCAAATTTTAAGTTTCAAATGAAAGCATCAAATCCTTTAACGGGTTTTCGTTTAGATAATTTTCATGCTGGTATTGAATCCGATGGTTTTGTTTTTGGAAATTTTGTAAACACTTGCTCTACAACACCTAGTACTTGTATCACCTCTGATGCAGTTGATTTATCATTAAATGAAATCAAATTAGGTAATGATATGACAACAATTCCTGCGGTTGGAAGTGCTAATTATCGATTTAATGGTCTACAAAATAGTTCAATTGGAAATGTTGGATTTAAAAATGCTTCAGTTACTGACTTAAAAATGAAAATTAGTGGTCTGTAATTAATTAAGAGCATTAGTAAAAAATAGGGAGTATCGCTCCCTATTTTTTATTTAAATATTCAAGAATATTCTCAAGTTGCTTTTCTCGTTTTACTAGGCTCCACAACTCTTGAGCTTCTGGATAGGCTTTAGTCATCATACCTAACCATTGCTTGTAACGACCAATCATTCCAATTTCAGTTTTGAATTGTCCGCTTAAAAAACGTTGTTGTAATACGACTAGCTCCTGCCATGTTAAAATCGCTTGGTCGCTATTCTCACGGATACAGAGTGTCAAATCTGGAGTTGTAACAGCGCCACGTCCTATCATCAAATCTTGGCAATTTGATTGTTCTAAACATGCTTTGGCATCAGCATTATTCCAGATTTCACCATTGGCAATTACATTGATTTTCAATGCTTCAGTAATCGGCTGGATTTTTTCCCAATAGGCAGGAGGTGTATAGCCATCGGCTTTTGTTCGAGCATGAACTGTGAGCCAACTAGCACCAGCATCTTCAATGGCATGTGCATTATCGAGTGTATGGTTTTCATCTAAATAGCCGAGTCGCATTTTTGCTGAAACTGGAATATGTTTAGGTACAGCATCACGAACAGCTTTGACTAAGAGATGTACCGTTTCAGGTTCATCTAATAAAACTGAACCGCCGCGATGGCGATTGACTGTTTTAGCTGGACATCCAAAATTTAGATCAATTGCAGGAGCACCGAGTTCAACGACTTTAGCAGCATTGGCTGCGAGCATTTCAGGATTATTTCCTAAAAATTGAACATGTACAGGTGTTCCAGCAGCTGTTTTACCATCAGTTTTTAGTTCAGGACAAAAACTGTAATAAATATGGTCAGGCAAAATGCTGTCAGTAATACGGATAAACTCAGTCACACACCAATCAAAACGACCAACATGAGTGAGGACATCACGCATAATTGGATCTGTTAGACCTTCCATAGGGGCGAGTGCGAGTTTCACAATGCATTACCTAGTTAAACAAAAACTGGTTTATACGCATTTTAATAGAAGCTGTCTAGTTTTTATTGGGACAGTTAAATTAACGCCCTAATATCATTTCTAAAACAAATTTACTGCCAATAAATCCGATTGCTAGTAATACGAATCCTGTAATTGTAAATCGAATCGCTTTACGGCCACGCCAACCAAATTTGTAATGTCCGATTAGTAAAGCTCCATATAAAAACCAAGAAATAATACTAAATGCAGTTTTGTGAGCGAGGTGTTGAGCAAAGAAATTATCAATAGTAAAGAAACCAAAGATTAGTGCAGCGGTGAGTAAACCAAACCCAGTAATAATTAAATCAAAAAGTAAGGATTCCATCACTTGAAAAGGAGGGAGCAGGTTGACCCAAATACGTTTTTTTTGTTTTTTCTTAAGTTCTCTGTCTTGAAACCACAATAGAACTGCTTGAATGGTTGCCATCAACAGAACTGCATAAGCGGACAAAGACAAAATAATATGGGTATCTAAACCGACTCCATGATGTTCAATGGTTTGATTGGATTGACTCAAAGAAAACCCTAGGATTAGTCCAATTGCAGCAACAGGAATGCCGATTAAATTTAGAGGTAATATTGGGCGAATCAGACTTAAAATTAAACTTAGGCTTAACATCAGTCCAGAGGTAAAGGAAATGAGATTAAATACATCATAATTTACCCCTAACGGAGTCATCATATCCTGTGACAACACAAGACCATGAAGTATCAATCCTAATACAACAATAAGACCATAACACCAAAGATTTGGAGTACGTTTTGACATTAAATGGATAAACAGATACCAGAATGAACTGGTATATGAGACAAGTGCCAAAATTGTGTAAACCAAGGGGAGACTGATCATGTCAAACCTTTTTTAGGGGGATGAATAATATTCACCATATAAGATATAAATTCGCTTCGAACTACAGTATCCTATAGCATCTTATGCATAAATTTTCTATTTTAAGAAAGATTTTTTTGCAACTAGCCATTTTAAGCGGATTTCGCAATGTTTGATACCTTAACAGAACGACTCACACAGAGTTTAAGAAATGTTACTGGCTCAGGGCAGCTGACCGAAGACAATATTAAAGATACCTTACGTGAAGTACGTATGGCACTTCTTGAAGCCGATGTGGCGTTACCTGTAACTCGTGAATTTATCGCGAAGGTGAAGGAAGAAGCACTTGGTCAAGAAGTAATGACTCAGCTTTCTCCAGGTCAGGCATTTGTAAAAATTGTCTATGATGAACTCACCAAAATGATGGGTGAGGCAAATGAGACTCTTGATTTAAGCGCAAAACCACCGGTTGTGGTCCTTCTTGCTGGTTTGCAAGGTGCTGGTAAAACCACGACGGCTGCAAAATTAGCGCGTTTCCTCAAAGAGCGCCAAAAGAAAAAAGTAATGACTGTTTCTGCCGACGTGTATCGTCCAGCAGCGATTAAGCAGTTAGAAACAGTATCAAATGAAGTCGGTGTTGGTTTTATTCCATCACAAGCGTCAGAAAAACCAATTGATATTGTCAATCGTGCGATTGAGCAAGCAAAAATTCAATTTGCTGACGTTTTGATTGTCGATACGGCAGGTCGTCTACATGTCGATGAAGACATGATGGATGAGATCAAAGAATTACATGCTGCTGTGAAGCCGACTGAGACTTTGTTCGTCGTTGACGCGATGACAGGTCAAGATGCTGCCAATACAGCAAAAGCTTTTAATGATGCTTTGGCTTTAACTGGTGTGATTCTCACTAAAACTGATGGTGATGCACGCGGTGGTGCTGCACTTTCTGTTCGTGCCATCACGGGTAAGCCGATCAAGTTCTTGGGTATTGGTGAGAAACTAGATGCGCTTGAGCCATTCCACCCAGATCGTGTTGCACAACGTATCTTGGGCATGGGTGATGTCCTTTCTTTAGTCGAAGAAGTTGAACGTAAGATCGACAAAGAAAAAGCCGAAAAAATGGCGAAAAAATTGCAAAAAGGCGGTACCTTCAACTTTGAAGATATGCTGATGCAATTTGAGCAAATGAGTAAAATGGGCGGCATGATGGGCTTCTTGGATAAGTTGCCTGGTATGAGTAATGCGGGCATTCAGGATGCAATTGAAAAAGCTAATCCTGAAAAGCAAGTTAAGCGTATGGAAGCGATTATTCAGTCGATGACGATTAAAGAACGTCGTAATCCTGATTTAATTAATCCAAGCCGTAAAAAACGTATTGCTGCTGGTTGTGGTATGGATGTTGCTGAAGTGAATAAATTGATCAAGCAACAAGCACAAATGGCGAAGATGATGAAGAAATTTGCGAATCCATCAGGCATGAGCAAAATGTTGAAATCTTTGGGCAATATGCAGAAACAATTCGGTGGTGGTGGCGGTATGGGACCATTATTTGGTAACAACGATACCAAAAAATAATAAATAAAAGCCCATACTTTCATTAGAAGGCGCATTAGCGCCTTTTTTATTAACTGATGGTTGGTGTATAAAAATGTTAGTGTATAAAAATAGTACAAAATTAAACACTAAACGTTTAGTAAAAATTAGATAATAAAAATTAAATATATGATTTTATTGATAAATGTAAACTATGTCACAAGATATGAAAAATAAGGTTTTTATTTTGCATTGTGAAAATGCAAATCCAGAACAGCATTGGTATATCTGGTTAGAGCAACAACTAAAAAGCATTGGTATCTCTGCTGAAAGAGTTGTTCTGGCTGATTCAAGTCATCCTGATGCGGAGGTTTGGCAAACTTGCTTAGAGGCTCAATTAAATACTATTAATCAACAAAGTATTTTGGTTGCACATGGATTATCTTGTCTAGCGGCAGCGAGATATCTGGCTGATAAGCTCAAAGGGACATCTATTAAGGCAGCATTATTTTTAGCAGGTTTTAACGAAACAATTCCGCAACATCCAGAATGGAATCAATTTATTCAAGAAAATCGTTTCGATAGCAAATACCTTCGAACGAATATCCTTCGACGTATCGTGTTTTTTTCAAGTAATGATCCTGTCGTGCCTGTGCCATACACATTCAAATTTGCACATTATATTAATGCGCAATTGATTGAAGTAAGCCAAGCAGGACATTTTTGTGAGGATGATGGCTATCGTGAATTTGAACATTTATTTAAGGTAGTTCAAACATTAGTAGCAGCAGAATTGACCTGAACATAATGTTTTAAGCCTTTTAAAAGTAAATCCGATTCGATTTGCGGTTGATAATGCTTTAAAAATTTTTCAAACAAATTGGCATCACCACCTGTGAGTACGAGCTTTCTTGGCGATTGCTGCATGATTTGATGAATCGTGCTAATCAAGCCCAAGAGAATGCCATGATGAACAGCATCAACGGTGTTATGTCCTGGATCTAGATTATCAAAGGCAGAATCTGGAATTTTGATACCCTTAGTGTTTTGAATCAGAGAGTCACGCTGTAAGTACAGATTAGGTAAAATATATCCACCTAGATGTTGGAAACCATCAATAAGATCAATAGTTAAAGCCGTTCCACATCCAATCACACAATAGCTCTCATTCGGTTTAGCGGTTGCTAATACTTGCAACCATCGGTCTATTCCTAACTGACTTGGAACATCATAGCCACATCGTAATCCAGCATATTCAGTATGTACTTTGGCAAAAATGACGGGTATTTCTAAAATATCTAGGATTGTTTTAATACGATGATTATTTTCACTGTCGAGAACAGAAGATACCCCAACGTGAGTAATGTTCTGATAACGAAAATGTTGAATAAGTCCTAACAACAAGTCGGCAGGCGATTGGAGATGTAATTCAGCAGCATGCTCAATAATTTGATCTTGCTGTGTAATCCAATATTTTAAACGAGTATTACCAATATCAAGCCATAAACTTTTCATCGCATTGTGATCCCTTAGTTAGATGCAAGACGTAAACGACCTTGATAGAACTGTTGTGTTTGATCTGATTTGATTATAACGGCACCATCATTCGAAATGCCTTGGAACTGACCATAGGTTTTACCTAGTGCATGTTCAAACTCTACAAACTCATTGATCCAAATCGCATGATGATTAAATCGTTCAGCTAGATTATAGCTACCATGTTCGAACCATTGAGCTGCTTGTTGAATCGCAACATATAATTCAGCAATAAGCTGAAATCGTTCAAGTTGATATAATCCTAAATGATGTAGCGATGTAATTGATTGATCTGCATCTTCCACATTAGGGGTATTGATATTAATACCTACACCGACAATCGCTTGATTTACAGAAAGCGGTTCAACTAAGATCCCACCCCATTTCCCTTGTGAACTGTATAAATCATTTGGCCATTTGACGTTTAATGATAAGTTACGTAAGCATGGGATCTGTAAAATATTCAATGCAACTTCAAGTGCAAGTCGCCCATCAAGTGCTGTATTGGTTTGAATCAGTGTGCTTAAATAAACATTTCCATCAGGGGAAACCCATTCACGTTGGTGTTGACCACGTCCTTTGGTTTGTTGCGCGCTACACACAAGACCTGTTGTCATGCCTTTTTGAGCAAGCTCACGCATATCATCATTAGTAGATGTCGTTGTGGTTTTGAATAACACCACTTCTGGATATTGATTCTTTGCATTTAAGAGTTGCTGTAACTGGCGTGTTGCGAAATCATCCATCATTTTTTACAAGTAGAGTGGTCATGTATTCATGGAGTTAATCATATATTTGCTCATTGGTGCAATTGCTGGATTCACCGCAGGATTGTTTGGTGTTGGTGGTGGATTAATAATTGTTCCAATTTTATTTATTGTATTCACTCAGCTGAATTATGATCCTAATGTCATTATGCACATAGCTGTAGGTACATCACTTGCAACCATAGTTGTTACCTCAATCAGCTCAGTCATGGCGCATCATAAAAAAGGCGCAGTGCTATGGTCGGTATTTAAGAATCTAGCTCCAGGATTGATATTAGGCTCTTTTTTTGGGGCGGGAATTGCTGATCTGATGTCAGGACAACATTTACAGTTAGTGATTGGCATTTTTGCGGTGTGGATGGCTTATAAAATGTTTAGAGGAGCGCATGCACAGATTGATCCTAATAAGCATTTACCTTCAGCACCACTACAATTTGCAGCAGGGGGCGGAATTGGTATCGCATCCGCGATTTTTGGTATTGGGGGCGGGAGTTTAACGGTTCCTTATCTCAATCGACATGGTGTAGTGATGCAACAAGCTGTAGCAACATCTGCAGCCTGTGGTTTACCAATCGCTTTAGCAGGTGCGATTGGATTTATGTGGTTTGGTGCAAAAGAACAGATTAATGTTCCCAATACGATTGGCTATGTACATGTATATGCTTTTCTGGGGATCAGTGTGATGAGTTTTATTACTGCCAAAGTTGGTGCTAGGGTAGCGCATCGATTATCAGCAGCGATGCTGAAGAAGTGTTTTGCAGGATTATTGGTTTTTGTTGGAAGCTACTTTATTTACAAAGGTTTAATTTAGTTCTTAATTGCATGTAATCATTACTATTACGTTGATTTAATAGGCTGTTTTATTCTAAAAGTGCACGTCATGTTGTTGGCGTGTAACCATTGAAAAGAAAAGACTTTTTAGTCTAAAGATGGTGATCTTCGTTTGGAAATTAAGTTATGAACAATAAGGTTGTTTGCTTGTAACTACTTTTTTATTGGATAAACGAACGAGGATGCTAGAATTTTAAATGAGACATATTTTGCATAAATAAAATTTATGAGAATAATATCAATAAAAAATCAATTAGAAAAAATGTTTCAGATATTCGGTTGATGCTTAGTAGAGTATCTAAATAATTGATCTTTAAATTATAAAAATAGATTATTAAGTCAAATTTAAAGGTGAAATAGTGTCTAAAAGTAGTGATTGGCTTAAAAAGCAATGAAATTGTCAGACAATGATATAGAATTTATAAGGTCAGATCAGTTAAAACAAAAAAGCGCAAACAGCATTGGAAAATGCGTATAACAAAGATAGCGAGGGGCTCATGAATCTCGAAGAGGCGGATAGTCTTTCTGAACAGATTGCAAAATATATTAGTGAACAAATAATTAGTGGTGAGCTTGTCGAGGGTGAACGCATTCAAGAATTGCGCATTGCTAAAGAATTAGATGTCAGTCGTGGCTCTGTCCGTGAAGCATTGTTATTACTAGAGCGTACATATTTGATCGAGATTTTTCCACGTCGTGGGGCGATTGTTTCTGAAATGTCTGCTCAGCAAGTCAAAGCTTTGTTTGATACCAATGTGATGGTTCTTGGGCATATTGTGCAGCGTATTAGTGAAACTTGGCGAGTAAATGAAGCTGAGCAACTACAAGAGTTATTGGATCAACTTGTCGAGTTTGTTCGTGCTGGTGATATAGAGAAATTTTATGATGCTATTTTTAAATATCTAGCAGAACAACATGAGATGGTGGCTAATCCTTACATGATGCAATTTTATAAGGAATTGTTGCCATCACTACGTCGTAGCTATTTTTTAACCTTAAATACATCGCGCCGAGAACTACAAGAATCATTTACCTTGTTTAAGTTAGTGATTGATGCAATTTTGATCCGAAAATCACAACAAGCTGCTTTATTTATGGAAGATTTTTGTCGACACTTGCGCAACCTTGTGTTGGAATCTCTAACACGAATGAAACAGATTGAATTGGCTTGGGCGAGACGCTCACGCCGTTAGTTAGGGCAGTATGCGTTTAAGCAGTTTAAAACTTTCAGGCTTTAAATCTTTTGCCGATAGTACCACTTTACATTTTAAGGCGAACCGCACTGCGGTAGTTGGGCCGAACGGTTGCGGAAAATCGAATGTGATTGATGCGATCCGTTGGGTTATGGGCGAATCGAATGCACGTCAGTTGCGTGGCGGTAGTATGCAGGATGTTATTTTTACAGGGACATCTAAGCGTAAACCTGTCGGTGTTGCCAGTGTAGAGCTTCGTTTCGATAATACATATGGAAAATTAGGCGGCGCATACAATGCATATAATGAGCTTGCTGTTCGTCGTCAGGTCACACGTGAAGGAAAATCAGAATATTTCTTGAATGGCACACGATGCCGCCGTCGTGATATTACCGATATTTTTCTAGGAACGGGTCTAGGGCCACGTTCTTATGCAGTCATTGAACAGGGTATGATCAATCGTTTGGTTGATGCTAAACCTGAAGAAATGCGAGTGTTTATTGAAGAAGCTGCTGGCGTATCTCGCTATCAAGCACGTCGTCGTGAGACTTTGCAGCATTTAGAACATACTGAGCAAAACTTAGCGCGTTTAGAAGATATAGCGGCTGAATTAAAATCACAGCTGAGAACGCTAAAACGCCAGTCCGAAGCCGCCATCCAATATAAAACCTTAGAAACTCAGATTCGTACTTTAAAAATCGAAATACTGTCTTTCCAAGCGAATCAAAGTCAGAAGTTACAACAAGAATATACTGTTGAAATGAACGAGCTTGGCGAACGCTTTAAATTAGTTCGGTCAGAGTCGCATACAATTGAGCATGATTTAGAAGCGACAAGTGCTTTATTTCAACGTTTGATTCAGCAATCGTCACCTTTGCAGCATGAATGGCAACAGGCAGAGAAGAAACTGGCTGAATTGAAAATGACTTTGGAGCAAAAGCAAAGCTTATTTCAACAAAATAGTAGTAGTCTGATTCAGCTTGAACAACAAAAACTTCAAACTAAAGAACGACTACAGCTTTCTGAACTTCAGGTCGAAACTTTAACTGCACAATATGATGAGCAGAGTGAAGCCTTAGTCGAATTGGAGCAGCAAACACAATCGACCGAACATCACTTTAGTGATCTTCAGGCGCAACAAAAACAAGCACAACAACAATTTGATCAAATTAAAACCCAAGTTGATCAGCAGCAACAAAAAAAGTTGCAAATGGCGGCACAAATTGAACAGCTTGCTAAAAATGTGCAACGAATCGAACAACAAAAGCAGACTTTGCAGAACCAAAGTAATCAGATTCGTGCTCAGGTTCAGGATGATGAGCAAGCACAACTAGAACAATTACAGCAGCAATTACAACAAGAAATCATTCTTTTAGAAACCGAAATTGAGCAATTTCAACAAAATGCAAAGATTTTGCAGGATCAACAACAGCAAGATAAAGCCAATTTACAGAGTTTAAAAACAGAAATTCAAGTTCTATTGGCTGAACAGAAAAATTTGAATCAATTGCTGGCGAAGCAGAGTCCAAAACAAAATCAAAATGCTGTTCGATTGATGCAAAGCTTGCGCTTAACAACTCAAGGCAAAGCTCATGCTGTGATCATTGAGAAATTTTTAGCTAAATGGTTACAAGCACAGTTGATCGAAAGTGGACAAACATTCCATGAAGATGTGGCACGTCAGTTAAAATCATCCACGCAGCAAAAGATTCAAATACAACAACTGCGTCGTTTAAATGATTTTATTGAAGCTCCACAATCTTCGCTCTGGGCACATGTTGCCGTTGCAGATGATTTAACAATAGCATTGAGTTATCAGTCTGATCTTATTCATGCACAATCAATTTTGACGCTTGATGGTTATCATGTCGGGGCTGATTGGGTGATCGCTCTGCACTATGATGAAGATAGCCAAAGTGCACAGGGCATGCTAAGCCATCAAGTGCGTTTAGAGGAAATCGAACAGCAACTTGCAGAAATGCAGCCACAATTACTTGAGATAGAAAACCAATTTTCTATTCAACAACAAACTTTGCAGCAACAGCAACAACATTTACAGCAACAGCAACAAAGCCAAAAACAAAAGCAAAAAGAATTACAACAACTTGATGTGCAAATTGCTAAATTACAAAGTACTGCACAGGCTTTTGTATTGCAGCAACAACAATTGGCAGATCAACTAAAACAATTGGATTTGCAGCTTGAAGAAGATGCGATGCAGAGAGATGATCTAGAAATTGATCTGCATGCACTCGCAATTAAATTAGAAGCGGTATTACCGAACTATAAAACTTTGCAGTTTCAGGTTGAAAGTTTAAATGAGCAGTTAGATGAGCAACAACAACAGTTGACTCAACAACAACAACAACGTGAAGTATTACGCCAGCAGACCTCGCAAGCCAATCAACATATTGAGTTGTTGGAAAAAGATATTTCTTTTTTAAAGACACAATATCGACAAATTATTGAGCAAATAGAACAGGCAAAGAAATTTGTTGATCCAATTCAACTCGAGTTACCTAATCTCGAGTCACAATTTCAAGAGCAGTTCCAGCAAACTGAAAAATTGCAAAAAAATTGGAATGAATGGCAGCTTGAATTGAATCAAGTACAAGAAAAGCAGCAACAACTGACAGAGCAACGTCATCAAGCTCAACAAAAAGATGAACAGGTGCGTGAACAGTTGGAACAAAAACGCTTGGCATGGCAGGCTGCTAAGTCAGATCGTGAACATTATTTAGAACAACTCAAAGAACTTAATTCCGAACCTGTATCTGATCTGTCGATTGAAATTAAAGAGCATCAGCAAAAACTGGAAAAAGCACAACAACAGTTTGAGAAAATTGGCGCAGTCAATTTAGCAGCTTCTCAAGAATACGAAGAAGTGTCACAGCGTTTTGATGAGCTTAGCCATCAGATGCAAGATTTGCAAAATACTGTTGACCAACTAAAAGATGCAATGAAAAGCATTGATCAAGAAACACGAAAGCTATTTATGACCACCTTTGATCAGGTCAACCAAGAGCTACAAGTATTGTTCCCTAAAGTTTTTAACGGTGGTGAAGCCACTTTGAGTCTTGAGGATGACTGGCAGTCAGGTGTCAAATTAATGGCTCGACCACCAGGCAAACGTAATAGCTCGTTAGCTTTGCTGTCAGGCGGAGAAAAAGCACTCACGGCTTTAGCTTTGGTGTTTGCGATCTTTAGATTGAATCCAGCGCCTTTCTGCGTTCTAGATGAAGTAGATGCGCCATTGGATGATGCGAATGTACAACGGTATTGTAATTTGGTAAAAGAGCTTTCTGAACAGGTACAATTCATTTACATTACACATAATAAATTGGCGATGACAATGGCAACTGATTTATTGGGAGTGACCATGCCAGAGCCAGGTACATCAAAATTAGTGACTGTCGATTTAGAACAGGCAAAAGAATACGGGTTAGTTGCGGAGTCCTAATATGGAAATGAATACAATAATAGGCATTGTTATTGCCGTTGTGATTATGCTCGTTGGTTTGATAATGATTTTAAGAAAACCAAAACCAGTTGAGCCTTCACTAGAAGCAGATTTGCACATTAATCCTGAAAGTAATCAGCCTGTGATTCCACGTCATGTGAGAGATCAGATTCTGAAGGTGGAAACTCCTGAGCTAGCTGTTGAACGTGTTGAGCCGAGTTTTAAAACTAATCCAATCGAAGCTGCTCCCGTTATTGCTTCTCAACCAGTCACTGTAGTTGAAAAAGCATCTGAACCTGAAAAAGTTCAAGAGATTGCTGAATCAGCTGAAGTTAAAACATCTGTAGCAAATGAAGCTGTACTTTCCACTCCAACTCAGACAGAAGGGAAGGCTTTGGAGGATCTGGTAAATCCTTCCGATAAACTTGATGAAGCGAAAGTTGAGCCTGAGCTCACGTTAAACCCAAGTATTGAGACTGTTGAGATTGCTGAGTTTGATGGTGAAAGTAATATTTTAGATGTCCATTTGCATGAGCAACAACGTTACGATGATGAAAGTGCGTTAGCAACTGCTGAAGAAATTATTGCCTTAAATGTCTATCCAAACCCGCGTCGAGCACTTTCTGGAGACAAAGCATTAAAAGTATTACTGAAATACGGTTTGCGTTTTGGTGAAATGTCATGTTTCCACCGCTATGAAAATACTGATGAACCAAGTGCTTTGATGTTTTCAGTATTGCGCATTACAGATAATGGTCCAGCAGGTTTTGACTTGGAGACGTTATCAGGTGAACAAGTACAGGGCTTGGCTTTCTTCCTTGCTTTACCAAACAGCAAAGCGGTTACTGGCTACGATATGATGACTAGTATTGCAGGATTAATTGCGCGTGAAATTGATGGTAAAGTTTATGATGAGAATAACCTCGAGTTTTCTCCGCAGTTGAAAGAGCATTGGCGTCATCATGTGATTGACTATCGACCAAGTCAAACAACTGTTTAAAATAAAATTTTTGTAATAAATGCAATGAAAGACATAGGGCGGTTTTCCGCCCTTTTATATGGTGAAATTTAAATGGAACAAAACTCAGTTATTGAGCAAATGCGTCAATTGATTCAATTGATCGCTAAACATAATCATGCTTACTACGTGATGGATCAACCTACGATCACCGACAGTGAATATGACCATTTATTTCATCAACTTAAAGCTTTAGAACAACAGTATCCAGAGTTTATGCAAGCTGATACACCCACGAATAAAGTCGGTGGACAAGCATTATCAAAATTTGAAAGTGTGACTCATGCAGTGCCGATGCTTTCATTAGGTAATGTTTTCAATCAGGATGATTTATTTGCCTTTGCACGTCGTATTGATGAGCGCCTACCGAATCAAAAGGTTCAATACGAGGTTGAACTTAAACTCGATGGTTTAGCGATTTCACTTTGGTATGAAAATGGTGTGTTGATTCGAGGCGTAACTCGTGGTGATGGAGAAACAGGTGAGGACATTACTCAAAATGTCAAAACCATCCGTAATTTACCTAAGATTTTATCTTCTCAGCACCAAGCTATTCCACAACTCTTAGAGGTGCGTGGAGAAGTATTGATGCCAAAATCAGGTTTTGAAAAGCTTAATGCAGATCAAGAGGCTAAAGGTGAAAAGACCTTTGCTAATCCACGAAATGCTGCTGCGGGGAGTTTAAGACAGCTTGATCCCAATATCGCAGCATCCCGTCCATTGGCTTTTTATGCTTATGGTATTGCTCAATGCGAGCCTCATCATGGCTTAACGACGATGCATGACAGTTTGCACTGGTTGACCAAATTTGGCTTTGAGATCGCAGAGCGTCAATATCTTTGTGAGTCTATTGAAGAAGTTCAACAACGCTATGAGCAAATTCAGCTTGAACGTCCGAATCTCAAAGTTGAAATTGATGGGATGGTGGTCAAAGTCGATGACCTTAAACAGCAGCAACAACTGGGCTTTTTAAGTCGAGAGCCACGTTGGGCGACAGCCTATAAATTCCCAGCGCAAGCGGCTTTGACCAAGGTTGAAAATATTGACTGGCAAGTAGGACGTACTGGCACGCTAACACCTGTTGCTCGTTTAGCTCCTGTTTTCGTTGGTGGTGTTACTGTCTCGAATGTAACTTTACATAATATTGGTGAAATTCATCGTTTAGATGTACGTGTTGGCGATACCGTCAGCGTGTATCGCACGGGTGATGTGATTCCAAAAGTTGAAAAGGTATGGGCTGAATTTAGACCTGCCGATGCTGAGCTTGTTTATTTACCAACGAATTGTCCAGTATGTGATTCTCCTGTCGTCATGCCAGAAGGTGAGGCCTTAGCTCGTTGTTCTGGTGGTTTATATTGTGCAGCACAGCGTATTGAGGCGATTCGTCACTTTGTTTCACGCAAGGCTATGGATATTGAGGGCTTAGGTGATCGTTGGGTAGAGTCATTATTACATCTAGATCTACTCAGAGATGTAGCCGATATCTATCACTTACATGAACATCGAGAAAAATTACTCAGCATTGAAAAAATGGGTGAAAAGTCAGTTCAAAACCTTATTGATGCAATTGATGCAAGTAAGAAAACCACATTGGCACGCTTCATTTATGCTTTAGGTATTCGTGGTGTAGGTGAAACTACGGCACGTATGCTCGCCAATACTTTCCAGACCTTCGATGCTTTGAAAGCTGCAAATATTGATGCTTTGAAGAAAACACCTGATGTAGGTGATATTACGGCAGAATGGATTGTGGATTTTTTCCAAGCCGAGCATAACTTAGAGGTCTTGGAGCGCTTACTTGCTGCAGGGATTCATTGGGATGCACCAACTGCACCAACTCGCCAACCTTTGAATGGTGAAAGTTGGGTGGTGACTGGCACATTGGAAAGTATGGGGCGTGATGAAGCAACCCAGCGGCTTCAAGCTTTAGGTGCGCGTGTGAGTGGTAGTGTTTCAAGTAAAACCAAATGTGTCGTTGCTGGTGAGAAAGCAGGGAGCAAACTTGATAAGGCACAAAAGTTAGACATTCGTGTAATGAACGAGCAAGAGTTTTTGGATTTCTTGGCGCAGTACGGAGGGGTTGAATGAGTATTAAAGCATTGAAAGCCCATCTTGTCACAAAACCTGAAAAACAATTGCTTCAAGAGATTGTTAAACTATATCAACAGTTTTCAGTGGTTAGAGATTTTTATGATTCACAGATAAGTACAGAGGGGGCAAATGACGTACTTTCTAAATATAAAAAAATAATTCGGGATGAATTTTTGCCCAAACATGGATTTGGTGATGCAAGGTTATCTGTTGCACGAAAAGCGGTTATGGACTTTAAAAAGCTTAATGGATTAAATATACATCTAGTTGATCTTGCAATCTATTATGTTGAAACTGGAGTAAAATTTACCAACATGTATGGCGATATTAATGAGCCATTTTATAATAGTATGGAGTCAATGTTTGCTCAGGCAATCAAATGGATGAAGCAGCTCAATGTGGAAAGTCAATTTCAACAAAGAGCAGCAAAGATTTGTCACGATACAGATGGCATTGGCTGGGGATTTGATGATGGACTATGTGAAATTTATAGTGATTATTTTGATGATTAGTTCTAAAAAAAATGGAAACAAGCCTATTGAACTGAATGTAGTTGAATAGGCTTTTATTATCATGCACGTTTTTTTACAATGCCATCATCAAGTAATTGTTGGAAATGTTCGCAAACACTTTCTCGAATGTCTCTATATTCGATACCCAATTCATTTACGCTACGTTGAGCATTAAAATAAATTGGATATCCCATATTGAGTTTTACGAATTGACGAGAGTGCCCAAATATTGGTGCGACCAATGAGAATGCTGCTTTAGGTACAGTAAAGTGTGGAAAAGGATATTTATAACCAAATTTTTGTGTAAGTGCTTTGCCCATCTCTAGCAAGCTTAATGTGCCACCACAAATGATATAACGACCATGTGCTTGTGGATTTAATGCCGCAGCGACATGGGCATCGGCAACATCTCGAACATCTACGATTCCATTCCACATTGGTGGGACACCAAATAAGGTTTTGCCATTACCAAACTGTTGTAATACTTCAATACTGCCTGATTGACTCGCATCAGTGAGTGATGGACCCATAACAAGTGCAGGATTGATACAAACAAGGCTCCAGCGATCCTGTTGTTCAGCCATTTCCCAAGCTTTACGTTCAGCAACCACTTTTGAATATGGATAAGGTTGGTGAGTTTCACTGCTGCTATTATTCCAGTGGCTCTCATCAAATTCATTATGAGCAGTATTTTGAATCTCAATTGCATCACCGTAGGTTGATGCAATACTTGAGGTCACAACAACTCGTTTTACTGAATCAGTGCGGTTTACACTGTCTAGTACATTCTCAGTCCCTTTCACAGCAGGTTCGATAATGTCTTTAACGGCATCTTTGTAATTGGTCACTACGAAAGGGGACGCAGTGTGAATGACAACCTCACAGCCTTTCATAGCTTCATAAAATGAATGTGCTTCAAGTAAGTCTGCTTTAAAAAAGTGAATTTCACCTGATGATTTTTCAGCGAGGTCATAGAGATGTTGGATTTTATCTTTTTTTGAGGGGTCTCGAACGGTTGCGTGAACTTTATAACCTTGATTGAGTAAGCGTTCTATAATCCAGCCTGCAATATAACCCGTCGCACCCGTGACTAGAATTGCTTTACTTTTATCCATTTTTTTTCCTAATCATTTTTGTGATTGAAGATATTTAGCGAATTTTGCTCAAACAAACAACAGCTGACCAGTCATTTTTAATGTTTTTTTGATCAATTCCACTTTCAAATAAGAAGTATTGTTAATCGTTACAAAAATCAAATAATACAAAATGATGTAACTTTACCGCTTCGAATGGGGTAATAAATCTGCAAGAGCTTATTTTATCTAAACAAATTATGCGAATTAGAACTGTAAATGCGTATGTTTCTCATTTTAATTTTATAAAAATCATAAACTTACACAATTAATTTTTTGCAAATGTCTTATAAGTTGCTCATAATACTTGTATTCGAAAGGAGTAAATATTATGCGTGGCAATCCAGAAGTCATCGACTATTTAAATATGCTCATTGGCGGTGAGTTGGCTGCTCGTGATCAATATTTAATTCATTCAAGAATGTATGAAGATTGGGGCTTGAGCAAAATTTATGAACGCATTGATCATGAAATGCAAGAAGAAGCCTCACATGCAGATGCCATTATTCGCCGTGTTCTGTTTTTAGGTGCACAACCAAACATGAACCGTGAAGACATTAATGTGGGTACTGATGTCGTAAGTTGTTTAAAAGCCGATTTAGAACTTGAATATCATGTACGTGAAAAACTGGCGACAGGAATTAAACTCTGTGAAGAAAAAGGCGATTTTATTAGCCGTGATATGTTGCGTCAGCAGCTTTCTGACACAGAAGAAGATCATACTTATTGGTTAGAAAAGCAACTACGTTTGATCGAATTGATTGGTTTACAGAATTATATTCAATCGCAAATCTAAGATTTGTGAATTAAAAAAACTCAGCATATGCTGAGTTTTTTGATTTGATATTCTATTTTTTCTGTAAGTTTTTTAAATCCTTCAACACTTGATCAGCATGTGTCTGTATATTCACACTCGTATAATGATACATGACGGCACCTTGTGGATTAATTAAAAAACTCTCTCGCTTGGCAATTTTGGTAATACCTAGATTTCGAACAATGCCAAATTTTCCAGCAAGGTCGCCTTTATCATCAGCCAAAATTGGGAAAGGAAGTCCGAGTTTTTTTGAGAATTTCTGATGTGACGCGACATCGTCCAAGCTCACACCGAGTACCACAGCATTAGATTTTAAAAACTGAGGATAGAGCGATTTAAATTGATTGGCTTCTTGGGTACAACCAGCTGTATCGTCTTTTGGATAGAAATAAAGCACAATCCATTTGCCTTTGTATTGGCTTAACGTATGCCATTTCCCACTTTGATCTTGCAGTTTGAAATCTGGTGCAGACTGTCCAACCCATTCTTTTTGAGCGGTATTTTGTTTAGAGAAAATAGAGGTTTGAGCAAAGCTTGAACTCGCTGATCCGAGCAACATAAGTGTGCTACAAACGATAAGAACTTTGGACTTTATCGTATTCATCATTTTGATCTCAAAGTGTGATAGATACTTAATTTAGCAAATTTAAAAATTTGATGCGTGAGTAAATTCTTTTCAGGGCTTTTGATTGTTTTATATCGTTGAATTTAAATAAGGTAAAAGGAAAATAGAATGGACGTAGGTGCAGTATTAATTAAATTAAAGCAAGACACGCTGGCAAATGTCGATGCTTGGAAAATAGAAATTGAACAACGAAAAGATGAAGCTATTCAGACCTTACAAGCCGAGGGTGTAACAATAGAATCTTGGTTTCATTTAGAATTGGATGGGAATGATTATTTAATCGCATATTTGCGAGTGAATGACATTGCTCATGCTCAGCAAGTTGCACGAAATAGTCCTTTTGAAATTGATAAGGTTCATAAACAGTTCAAACAAAATTGGGAGAGAGTGATTCCCGCAAATCTATTGGTAGATTTAGAAAATAATGATTATAAAGAGATATAATTTTTTTAAGTTTGAATGATTGGGTCATAAGTTGAAGTATAAAATTTTACTCATCACTGGATGGGGTGGTGGATCTGAATTATTAAAACCTTTATATGACGGATTGGAGCAAAGAGGACATATCGTTGAACGAATTAATATTTTTAATGCTCTCGATAATGAAGTTTTGCAGCAGCATGTCGAACTTGCAGTGAAATTCGATGTCATTGTGGGATGGTCGTTGGGGGGGCAACTGGCAACACTATTAGTCAACCAAATTCAACAGCAATATGATCAACAGAAGCTGTTAATCACTCTAGCATCGAATCCATGTTTTGTTGCTCAAGCTGATTGGACGACAGCAATGCCAGTCGAAACTTTTATGCAGTTTAAACAATCATTTGAACAGGATGCGATTACTACGCTAAAACGGTTTGGTTTATTGGTGTGCCAAGGTGCAAATTCAGCAAAAAAAGACTTTTTGGCTATGCAGAAATTGATTCGTCCACAAGCGATTGCATTGCTTAGGGATGGGTTGCAGTTGTTGGGGCAATTAAATTTGGTTGGTTTGTATGAAAATTATCAAGGCAGACAGTTGCATGTATTTGCTGAGCATGATGCTTTGGTTCCTTACCAAGTTGTTCAAAATATCCAGAATTTAGCTGCAAAAAATCTAACGGTTGTTTCTATTGATGATGCTTCTCATGGTTTTCTATGTTTTATGGTGGAGCAGACTGTGCAAGTAATTGAAGATTTTATTTACTCAACATTCAATCTTGCTTGAAATGAAAGTTCTCGCAATATATTTTAGATTTTGACAAGTTTAAGATGTTTGCAAATTCTTTTATAAGAGTTTTCCCACAAATTGATACTCGATAGCGTCATCCACAACCTGCGTGGTGATAGTAAAAGTGATGAATATGGATGAGTTGATACTCTTGGATGGGCACCAGAAGTGAACAGGTTTTGTGGATGACAAATGGTTTTGCCTACTTTTCCCGAAAGAAAAGTAGGTCCAGCCGAAGGCTAATACCAGAATAAATGAGCACAAGGCAGCTCTCCCCTAAAAGCAATATTTATCTAACCAATGAGGAAGTATGGATGACCGATTTATTTGATTTAGAACATATATGGCATCCATATACCTCGATGTTAAATCCACTGCCAACTTTTAAAGTGAAACGTGCCTATGGCGCAACCATTGAATTAGAAGATGGGCGAACTTTGGTTGATGGCATGTCGTCATGGTGGTGTGCGATTCACGGTTATAACCACCCTGAACTCAATAAAGCCATTACTGATCAATTGCAAAACATGGCGCATATCATGTTTGGTGGTTTGACGCATGAACCTGCAATTGAATTGGGTAAACTCTTATTAAAAATTACGCCGCCGAGTTTAGATAAAATTTTCTATGCAGATTCAGGTTCAGTTGCTGTAGAAGTGGCCTTAAAAATGGCCGTGCAATATTGGGCTGCGTTGAATCAACCTGAGAAAACCAATTTTATTACTACACGTTCTGGCTATCATGGTGATACTTGGAATGCGATGTCTGTGTGTGATCCTGTTACGGGAATGCATCAGATTTTTGGCTCAAGTTTACCGAATCGAATCTTTGTACCCGCGCCTCAAAGTCGCTTTGATGGTGTGTGGAATCCACAAGATATTCAAGAGCTCAAACACCAGATTGAACAGCATCATCACAGTATTGCTGCACTGATTATTGAGCCAATTGTGCAAGGTGCGGGAGGGATGCGTTTTTATCATCCTAAGTATTTGTGCCAAGCCAAAGAATTATGTCAGCAATACAATTTGTTGTTGATCTTTGATGAGATCGCAACAGGTTTTGGGCGTACAGGCAAAATGTTTGCTTGGGAGCATGCACAAGTTGAACCCGATATCATGTGTATCGGTAAAGGTTTGACTGGAGGCTATATGACATTATCTGCAACATTAACGACTAAACAAGTGGCTGAAACCATTAGTCGTGGCGAAGCGGGCGTGTTCATGCATGGTCCAACCTTTATGGCGAATCCTCTGGCTTGTGCTGTTGCTCTAAGAAGTACTCAATTATTAATTGAACAAGATTGGCAGAGCAATATTCAACGTATTGAAAAGATCCTTGTTCAGCAATTAAGTGATTTAGCAGAACTTGATCATGTTGCAGATGTACGTGTATTAGGTGCGATTGGAGTGGTTGAATTAAGCTCTAGTGTTGACATGAAAAGCTTACAGCAGCAGTTTGTTGAACGTGGTATTTGGGTGCGACCATTTGGAAAATTGGTCTACGTGATGCCGCCGTATGTGATCACCGATGATGAGCTAAATTACTTATTAGTGCAGATGAGTGAAGTGGTCAAAAATATGCAAGGAGCACAAGCTAATGTCCTTGCTTGATCATTATGCTGAGCAGCTTGACAACCTTAAACAGCAAGGTAATTTTCGCCAATTTACTACAAATCAACAGCAGGGACGATGGATTACCATTCAAGATCGAACCATGTTGAATTTGGCATCCAATGATTATTTAGGTTTAGCCGCTGATTTAAGTTTAAGAGAAGAATTTCTCGATACGCTTAAAATAGAACGGACGTTATTTAGTTCTTCTTCTTCGCGTTTGTTGACTGGTAATTTTGCAGAGTACGAACAATTTGAAAATAGCCTAAGCAAAGCTTTTGGTCGTGCTGCCTTGCTTTTCAATAGTGGCTATCACATGAATATCGGTATTTTGCCTGCATTAGCTGATAGTAAAACCGTGATTTTGGCGGATAAACTGGTTCATGCCAGTATGATTGATGGTATTCGTCTATCGAATGCTCAATATGTGCGTTATCGTCATAATGATTTGCAGCATTTGGAACAGTTATTGCAAAAATATCAACAAGATGAGCAAGTTGAACGTATTATTGTGGTGACTGAAAGTATTTTTAGCATGGATGGTGATGAAACGGATTTAGCTGCATTGGCTCAGTTAAAGCAACGTTTTGTCAAAACCATGTTGTATGTTGATGAAGCTCATGCCATCGGTGTGAGAGGTGGGCAAGGACTAGGATGTGCTGAGCAATATGGTGTATTGCATCAGATTGATTTCCTGGTTGGGACTTTTGGCAAAGCGATTGCTTCAATTGGCGGTTATATTATTTGTGATCCTATCATCCGTGATTATCTTATTAATAAAATGCGTCCTTTGATTTTCAGCACAGCGTTACCACCAATCTCAATGGCATGGTCTGACTTTATCTTTAATAAAGTTTTAAATATGCAGCAGCAGCGTCAGCACTTGGCTGAGATCAGTCAGTTTTTACAGCAAGCGGTAATTGCAAAAGGTTTTTCAAGTCCATCAAGTAGCCATATTATTCCAATCATTGTCGGCGAAAGTAATGCAGCGATTGAAAAAGCACGTTATGTTCAGCAACAAGGTTTTTATGCCATGCCTGTGCGACCGCCAACAGTACCGCAAAATAGTTCACGTTTACGTATCTCATTAACGTCTATGGTTCAAAAAGCAGAATTAGAAAAATTGGTGGAATGTTTGTGAGTGTCGATAAAGCTTTAGTCGCTCAACGTTTTGCCAAAGCAGGGCAAAGTTACGTTGAGCATGCTGTAGTGCAAAAGCAGATCAGTGCACAGTTATTTGAATATCTGAAAGCGTATTGTCCTAATACTTTTGATTCTGTACTTGAGATCGGTTGTGGGTCGGGTAATTTAACGCATTTATTTCAGACTCATTTTCAGTTTGATCAATTATTTTTAAATGATCTTTATGAGGATGTAGATCAGCATTTTTCAACGATTCAAAATATAGCTTGGTTGATCGGAGATATTGAGCAGCTTGAATTACCATCAGAATTGGATGCGGTGATTTCGAGTTCAGCTTTGCAATGGATGACTGATCTACCTGCGTTATTAAAACGAATTCATGATGCTTTAAAAACGGAAGGCTATTTGGGTTTCTCTACATTTGGTGAAAATAATTTAATTGAAATCAAAAAGCTGACTGGGCAAGGTTTAAATTATTGTTCTAGTGAAGTGTTGAAACAGAAACTTGAAGAAAATGGCTTTGAGATTGTGTTTATACAAGAAGAACAAAAACATCTATATTTTGATGATCCTAAATTAGTGCTGCATCATTTAAAAGCGACGGGGGTGACTGCAACAGCAAAGTCACATCGTTGGACCAAGCAATCTTTGCAGCAGTTTTATTCTGATTATCAACAGTTTCATGATGAGCAAGGTTTTCGCCTAACTTATCATCCGATTTACGTGATTGCGCGGAGAAAAGCATGAGTGCAGCAATTTATTTTGTCAGTGGTATTGATACAGAAATTGGGAAAACTTATGCCACAGGTTATCTCGCCAAACTTTGGACTGAACAAGGGCAGCGTGTTATCACCCAGAAGTTGGTGCAAACTGGCAATGTCGATGTGTCTGAAGACATCGAAAAACACCGTGAAATTATGGGGAGTGGCTGGTTTCAGGAAGATCATGAAAAATTGACCATGCCTGAGATTTTCACTTATCCAGCTTCACCACATTTAGCTACACGTTTAGATGGGCGTGAGTTAGATTTTGCCAAGATCGAAGCTTCAACTAAAGAGCTTGCTCAGCGTTTTGATGTGGTGCTATTAGAGGGTGCGGGCGGTTTAATGGTGCCTTTAACCACAGAGTTATTGACCATTGATTATATTGCTCAACATCAATTTCCTGTGATTTTGGTGACTTCTGGACGTTTGGGAAGCATTAACCACACATTGTTGAGTTTAGAAGCTTTAAAACATCGTGGTTTGAGTTTGCATGCTTTGGTATATAACTTAAAAGATGAATCGAAAGATCCACTTATTTCTAAAGATACAGCGGATTATTTAAAGGCTTATTTGGCAAAGCATTTTCCTGATGCTCAATGGATTGATTTGGAAAAGTTTAACTAACTTTAGGTATTTATTGTCTAGTAAATATCTACGATCGTGTAGGGCGGCAAGGACGTACCGTCAGTCTAACAAAGGATTTTTGTTACTTTTCATCTTTGAAAAGTAACAAGATTTGCTATGAGTGGGTGGGTTTGGGAAGACTAAGTCACGATAACTAATGAATTTTATAAGCGATTTAATTCATAAACTTAAGGTGAGTTACAATGAATAAGAAGAATTTTGTTTTTATAACACTATGCTTGTCAGGTTTGATCTCGACGACTCATGCAGAAGTACCAACAGATAAAACCATCATTAGTTGGATCACTAATTTACAAGATTCAAATGCGAATCCTCAGCAAGCCATTCAGATTGATCATACGGAAAAAGTAAAATTAATTTCAGGCGAAGAAGCTTATTTATCTGGTGTTAGTTTTGAAAATGCTGGGCGTAACTTTTGGGCAGGTTATGTATTGACTAGACCAAAGCTCAAACAAGCAAAAATTTTAAAAGAGTTTGGTGGTCAATCGAATACATTTAAAGTTCATCCAACGATGTATAAAGGTAAATCGATCGAACTGGTTGAAATCGAAAGTGCTGGTTCGGGACAAGGAACTGTTGAAGCTACTAAAAGTTTAGTTTATTTGAGCCAATGGAATGCCAAGTTGATTACTGAAGTGCAAGAGTCTTCTAATGCTGGTCGCTATGACGAAAAACTTGATGCAGAAGATTGTCGTACAGGATCAGATAACACGGGTTATTTAAACGTGATGCCGTATTCGCCTTATGTTGTGAAAACTACGGTGACAGGAAATGCCTGCAATAACAAACCGAAAGGATATAAAGTAAATAGTTTGGTTCTCCCAATCGTCATAAGTGAAATTAAATAAAAAAAGCTAACAAGCGGACTTGTTAGCACAGGAGGAACTTAGAATTGTGAAGCTTAATAGTTAGTGTTTATTTTTCTAGTTATTACTCACGATTCCTATTTTAGTGACTTTGCTTTGCTGAGCTAATGCCATCACCATAGCAATATTTTTATATTCAGCTTGAGGATCAGGTTTAAACTTGATCTGATCCTGATCAGCTTTTTGTGCAACAGATTCAAACAAAATCTTCAATGCTTGGCGATCAGCAACAGCTTGATCGTTCCAGAAAATACGACCTTGTGCATCGACTCTTAAGTTGATGGTTTCAGGTGGTTTCTGATCGGTTGGTGGCGGTGGTGCACCATTAGGCAAATTGATATTAATGGCATTGTTTGGGATTGGAATTGTGATGATGAACATAATCAATAACACCAGCATGACATCAATTAAAGGTGTCATGTTGACATCGAGCATCACATCATCTTCGCCACTTTTTGGTCCGACATTCATACCCATGACTAACTCCTTATCGTCTGACTAAGGTGAACTAGGTGGAGTAGTGACAAATGCGATTTTGCCAATACCCGCTTGTTGGGTGGTGCTAATTACCTGATCAATTGCAGCGTAGTGTGTCAATTGATCACCACGAATATGAACTTCAGGTTGCGGGCGCTTTTGTGCCTCAACTTGTAAACGAGCAAGTAAAGTTTCTTTATTTGCAACGTATTGTTCATTCCAAAAAATATCGCCAGTTTTGTTGACTGAAAGTTGAATATTTTGAGGGGTTGTGGCGTAAGGTGTGTTCTTTTCTTCAGGTAACTTTACAGGAACTGTATGTGTGACCACTGGAACAGTGATTAAAAAGATAATCAAAAGCACCAGCATGATGTCCACAAGCGGAGTGGTGTTGATGGTGCCGATCACATCATCATCACTTTGATCTGAATTTATCATCATGCCCATAATCGTATTCCTTATTTAGAATCACGATTGACAGGATTGTTGCGTAATTCGCCACTGAGTAAAACTGCATGTAAGTCAGAGCCAAATGAACGGACATTGTCCATGACAGCTTTATTGCGACGAGTCAGCCAGTTATAACCAAGTACTGCAGGTACAGCGACAGCTAAGCCAATTGCGGTCATGATTAATGCTTCACCCACAGGCCCAGCAACTTTATCAATAGATGCTTGTCCTGAAATGCCGATCGCAGTCAATGCGTGATAAATTCCCCAAACTGTTCCAAATAAGCCAACGAAAGGTGCAGTTGAACCCACTGTTGCAAGGAATGCCAAGCCGTTACCTAAATGGCTTTGTACTTTATCAATAGCACGTTGAATCGAAATCGTTACCCATGTGTTGAAATCAATGCGTTCTAATAAGGTGCCATCATGATGTTTGGTTGAGTGAATACCTTTTTCAGCGATGTAGCGATACGTGCTGCTAGGGTTTAAGCTTTCTTTTGCGCTATTTAATGTATCTGCTTCCCAAAAGTTACGTTCAGCTTCAGTACCATGGCGTTTGATTTTGCTTTGTTGAAATAGTTTTGAAAGGATGATGTACCACGTACCAATTGACATTAAAACAAGGATGAATAAGGTTGTTTTTGCAACGAGATCACCCTCACGCCATAAAGCTTCTAAGCCATAAGGGTTATGCACTTTTTCTTCAGTCGCAGGAAGAGGTGGTGGTGTTGGTGATGATTGTGTTGTTGCATCAGTCGCGACCGTAGTTACAGCTGTGGGTTGCGTGGTTTCTTCAGCCCAAACAGAACTAATTGGAAGCAAGGTGCTGGTTGAGATAAGACCAATCGCAGCAAATCGAGAGATTTTTTTTACAGTTTTATTCATTTTAAATTCTCCAAAAATTGTTTAATTCACTTCTATATTCATTAAGAAATCTTGAATGTGTATTCGATTTCATACCAATCTTGTTGAGGTACACCATCTTTCATCGCTGGTGTGAAGCTACATAAGCTATAAGCTTTGGTCGCGGCTTTATCTAACTCACGTACACCACTCGATTTTTTGACTTTTGCATCGATTACTTTGCCCGAGCTATCCACAAGTAAGCGCATACGCACAGTACCTTCTTCACCAGCCATTTCCTGTTCACGTGGATAACCAGGCTCTTTACAACCAGCTTCACCTTCTGAAACGCCTCGTGAAATTCCAGCTGGTTTTGCAGGTGCTGGGGGAGCAGCAACTGCAACTGGAGCAGCAACAGGGCTAGGACTTGGAGAAGCCGCTGTGACAGGTGCAGGTGTTGCCACTGAGGTTTTGGTTGGTTGTATAGGTGTTGGTTTTGCAATAGGCGTTACTTTCTCCACCTGCTTAGGCGGATCAGGCATTTTTGCCACTTTCTCAACCATTTTGGGTAGTTCAGGTGTTTTTTCCTCCAGTTTGGGTGGAGGTGGTGGTGGCGGTTCAATATCTTGAATAATCTGAAGTTCTACAGGCTTCTCGACTGGTTTAGTAAAATCAGTGGTTAAACTTGTTACTAAAATATAGGCGATCACAAGATGTAAAAATAAAACTAGACCAAGTCCGACAAGACGTTTGGCAGATTGATTTTCACTTTCAGCAAAGGGTATGCCCATAATTGCTCCTGAAAATGTAATCGCTGAGTTATATAAAAGTATTTAGGCTAGATTGAAAATCTTGATAGCAATTTTTATCTTATATAGACATCAGGATTACGTTGAACCACTACAAGACAAAAAGGAACATCTTGCAGTGGTTAGAGTTTTAGAATTTATAAGTGCCTCTGAGGAAATATGCACGTCCCGTTACGTCGCTATAGCGAGGGTCATAACCATATTGGAAGTTATCGAGCACATTCGAAGCAGAAGGTTCAGCATCAAATAGATTTTTGATACCAGCAGTTAATTCTAGATTTTTAAAGCCTTTATAGGTTCCTGAAACGTTGTACAGGGTATAGTCACTTACGCGGTGATTATCATATTTCTCATCACCAATTTGGTTTTGATCTTTATAGCCACGGTAGAACTCTTGCTCGAAGACCATTTTCCAGTTTTCGTAGCTCCAGTTAAGATTGGCAACATGTTTCCAACGTAAGATTGCTGGATCATCGTATTTACCAACATAACCTTCCCATGCACCACCTTTCTCTTCTTGACGGTCGTATTTGATAACATATGTGCCATCAATGCCGAAGCCAAAACGACCAGTAGAAGTCATCGGTGAAAGATAATTTAGCGCTAAATCAATACCTTCAGTTTTAACTCCACCCATATTTGTTAGTGCGCTGTTGATATATTCCAATCGACCATCAGCCCCTCGAATGAAGCGATCTGCATATTTTTCAGGATCACCGAAAATCATTGCTTCACCGATGCTGTTAATTAGCCCATCAATTTTGATGTTGTAATAATCAGCAGAGAACACTAAATTTTTGATCGGTTCTACTACAAAACCTGCTGTAATTGAGGTTGATTCTTCAGGTTGTAAGTCTTTTGTACCACCTTGTGTACGATAGAATTGGGTATTACATTCAGTTTGGTATTCTGGTGATATAGCTTTACCATTTGGACATAGCACAGGGTCATCGTAGCGAGCACCCGTATAAGTTTTACTTTGAGGGGCATTGATGTCATATAAGCTTGGCGCTCGGAAACCAGTACTGTATGAGGTACGGAACATTAATTGTTTAATCGGTTCCCAGCGGAAAGCGATTTTAGGATTAAATGTATCACCAAAATCACTATAGTCATCATATCGAGCAGCGAGTTGTGCTTCTAAGGTTTTGGTAATTGGAACATGTAACTCTGCAAAAGCTGCGGTGATATCTCTCTTACCTTTACTTTCAGGTTTACTAGGATCAATACCGCTACCAGGAACTTGGCTTACAATTTCTGAGTTCACATTGGCTTTCCAGTCCTGTTTACTAAAACTACCTCCCAAAGCAAAGCCTACGTCACCAGCAGGCAACGTGTAGATTGGACGACTAATAGTAAAGTCAAATGTGGTGGCTGTGAGCGTACCAGTGTTAGTATCGCCTTTTACTTCAAAGGACTTCCAAAGCTCTTGATTTTCACTAGGACCAAAAGGATTAATGGTTCCATTGTTTAAAGCATCTTGGAGTTTACTTTTGTTTAAATACCCTCCAGCAAAACCGTCTGTCGCTTCACTACGTGCATAAGATAAACCTGTATTGATATCCCAACCGTAAGCTTCACCCTCTAAAGAGATTAATGCCCGATGTGATTCATTCACTGGATTAGACATGCGATTACCAGCTTGTGATCTCAAATAAAGTTCAAGGGGATTACCACTTAATCCAGCAACTTCAGGAGTTATACCATTACCAGGATAGTATGGGCTTGTAGAAGGAAGAGTAACTGAGCGGCTGTAAACATCAGGTGCGATTGATGTAGTCACTTCATTTCGTGAGTAAACATATTCAGCGATAGCATTGAAATTATCATTTAATTTGAACGTACCTCGTCCTAAAGCAGATATTGTTTCTGTTTTGGGTACAATTCCTATCAATGCTTGTGTGTTGAGATAGCAGAGCCCACCATCAGCGATAGTATTTGGTGCATTATTACAGTTTAGATTGCCATAAGGATTACCAAGAGCTCCTGTAGCAGGATCACGAAAATTTGCTGGGAAACCATTTGCAGAAGTTCCATCAATACCAAGCTCTGGTATTAAACCACCGCGTCGGCTAATTTTACGGTCTTTCGCCATAATGTCATTTGAACGACGATAGTCAATAACCCCCATAAGATTAAAGCCTTGTTCATCAAGATCACCATACCCCCCAAAAATTGAAATGTCTTGTTTATCACCACCACTTTGTTCTGGTTGAATAAAGCCAGCACTAATATTTAAACCTTCAAAAGACTTCTTGGTGATAAAGTTGATTACCCCAGCAATTGCATCCGCACCATAAATTGCCGAAGCACCATCACGTAAAATCTCAATACGATCAACCATTGCCATTGGAATAATATTTAGGTTTGTGGTTGAGGTGCTAAATGGACTGTATGCTAAACGTCGACCATTTAATAAGATTAATGTTTTATCAGTACCTAATGCTCGAAGATTCGCAGAAGAACCCTCAGTATTACTTGCACCTACATTTTGAGCTGTAGAAAACCCTGCTTGATTGGCACTAACCTTGGTTAAAGCTTCTTCGACTGTTGTAACACCTTGCTTTACAAGGTCATCTGCTCTAATCACCGTGATCGGAGATGCACTCTGTGCAGCAACGCCTTTAATCGATGATCCTGTAACGGCAACTTTGACGACTTTGGCGGGTTTATCCTCCGTGGTCGACTCATTTTCAGCTGCATGGGTCATTGTTAAACACAACATACTGAGACTCAGGGTACTGAGTTTGAGTACGGTTTTGCTCGCTTTTGGCATAGCATTTGATTGAACGAAATTAGTTTTTTTCATTAAATTTATAACCCCTAGTGGATTGTCACTCTTAAAGACTGAACAAGAGCGTTTTAGCAAGACATGTGCCAAATACATTTTTTGGATCAGGTTTAATCTAGAGTAAATTGTGTAAAAGCGTTTTAGTTTTATTGAATAAGCTTTTCATATTTTTACTATTTATTAAAAAATTATGAATTTATAAAAATATTTTTTATTGGCATTTTTTTACAGTTTTCTAGGTTTTATACATGGTATTAAAATGAAACATGCTAATTTATATTTGCATTTATTTGGTGCATTTTAATTTTATATATTTTAAAACATGTATTTATAGTCTCTTATTTTAATTGTTAAGAATGTTATGAAAAAATGAGATTTTGCATAAAGTTACTTTTAATTAGGATGAATAAATATTGATTAGAGGGGTGAATAGACGGGAGTCTAATTTTTCTATTTTAAATTTGTTTGAAAAGTGGCATGAAATTAGCAATGTAATTTTGGGTCTTGATGTCGGTTTTACATCTGAATTATTTTTATGATTGGTAAAAATATCACAAACCATTCATTTTTGTGAACAAGATCATTGGATTAAGTCAGGCAGGTAAGATCGATGTGTGGTTGAATGCTATTCGAAAGTCTAGTATTTATTAAAAAACGATAATGTGAGCATTTAATTGAAGTCTAAATTTTTTACGGTCGCTTTGTTCTCAACCGTTATTGTATTTGCTCCTTTGGGAAACGCTAAAACTCCAGCGCAAGCGGATAAGGTGCTTCGAATCGCATTTGAAGCACCTGACGATGGTTTTGATATGGTCAAAACTTTTAATTTTTATAGCGGTAATGTAGCTGATGTTATTTTTGAGAGATTGCTGCAATACGATTATCTAGCTAATCCTGTCAAGTTGGTTCCAGCTACGGCACAAAGTATGCCTGTGATCAAAGAAAATGGGAAAGTTTATATATTTAAAATAAAGCCAGGTATTTATTTTACTGCTGATCCAGCATTTAAAGGTCAGCGTAGAGAGTTAATTGCAGAAGACTATGTGTATTCGGTCAAACGTATTTTAGATCCTAAAAATCATTCTTCTTCATATGCATTTATCGACCAGAAAATTGTGGGTGCAAATGCCTTAGTTGAGCAAGCGAAGCAAACAGGTCGCTTCAATTATGATGCCAAGATTGAGGGGGTAAAAGCCTTAGATCGATACACACTTCAATTTACCTTGACTCAACCTGATTATAACTTTCCCTATATTCTAGCTTATAGTACGTTTGGTGCTACTGCTCGTGAAGTAGTTGATTATTATAAAGATCGATTGGGAATGCATCCCGTAGGTACAGGACCTTACATGCTGAGTAAGTATGTGCCCCGTAGTAAAATAGAACTTGTAGCTAACCCAGATTATCGAGGTTTTGTTTGGAATTTTAAATCGACAGGAACTGCTTGGGATAACCAGTTGGTTAAAGAAATGACAGGCAAAAAAATGCCTCAAATTGGTAAAGTAAATATCAGTATTATTGAAGAAGAGCAGTCACGTTGGCTGGCATTTCAATCAAAACAACTCGATTTCGATAAACTCACCTCGAGTTCCATTCCTAAAGTTTTAGACCAAAATAATCAACTTAAGCCTGCGATGCGACAAAAGGGGATTCGACTTTATCCGAACAAGGAGGCAGAGATCACCTATACCATGCTGAATATGCGTGATCCAATTATAGGTGGGAACAATTTGGACAAAATTGCATTAAGACGCGCAATTGCGATGTCATTTAATGTTGATGAATATATTCGGATATTAAGAAAAGGACAGGCTGTTAAAGCTGAAATGTTGGTACCCGCGGGGGTAAATGGGCACAATCCAAAATATCGAAGTAGTATTGGCTATAACCCGAGTTTGGCTAATAAATTGTTAGATCATTTTGGTTATAAAAAAGGTGCTGATGGTTATCGAAATCTGCCAAATGGCAAAGCACTTGTTCTAAAAATAAATACTGAAAGTGGCTCATCCTCAGTGATGTATTCGGAGTTGTGGAAAAAGAATTTAGATGCGATCGGCATTCGCGCAGATTTCAGAGTAAGTAACTTCGCCGATAACTTAAAAGCAGCGACGCAATGTCAATATATGATTTGGGGTGGAGCTTGGCATGCAGACTATCCTGAAGGAGAAAATTTCACGCAACTATTATATGGACCGAATGTGGGTAGAGGTAATCAGTCGTGCTATAGCTCATCCGCTTATGATGGTTTGTATAAACAAGCGATGCAACAGCCTCCAGAAAAGCGCATGCCATATTACGAAAAAATGAGTCGTCAAATTGAAGCTGAAAATCCTCTAATTTTACAAGATACCCGTATTCGAAATTGGGTGATCCAATCCCACGTTCAAGGTTTTAAAGCCCATCCAATTATGAACAGTAACTGGCAATATTTAGATATTGCTTCACCACGACAAAAATAAGTATTGAGTTCAAGATGAAGCAAAATTATAAACTTTCATTGAAATCTTACAGTTTGGCGCTTTGTGTTGGGCTTATAGCGAGTTCTACAACAACTTTGACATTTGCTAAAAGTCCAGCTGATCCAAATAAAGTATTGCGTTATGTCTTTCCAGTCGCTGAAACAGGTTTTGATCCTGCAGGTGTACATGATTTGTATTCTGCACACGTGAATGGTTCGATTTTCGAGACTTTATATACATATGATTATTTAGCATCGCCAGCAAAGTTAGTCCCTCGCACGGCAGTCGCATTACCTGAGATTAGTGCAGATGGTTTGACGTATACCATCCGTTTGCAAAAAGGGATTTATTTTGCCAATGATCCTGCTTTTAAAGGAAAAAAACGTGAACTCACGTCTTTTGACTATGCGTATACCTTTAAACGACTCTTGGATCCGAATCTACATTCACCGAACAGTTGGTTACTGGATGGACGTATTGTTGGAATGGATGCGTTACAGAAGCAAGCGCAAAAGAATGGCAAATTCAATTACGACCAACCGATTGTGGGATTACAAACGCCAGACCGATACACATTGGTTATCCGTCTAACTCGACCAGACCAAAACTTTCCAATGTTACTTGCTCATCAACCAGCAGGTGCTGTAGCAAGAGAAGTGATCGAAAAATATAGAAATAAAGCTGGGTTTGCGATGGGTCATCCTGTGGGTACAGGACCTTATATGCTGTCTCGCTGGACACCAGGTTCAAGAATTATTTTAAAAGCCAATCCTGACTTTCGTAGTTTTGTATGGAACTTTAAAGCGAGTTCCCCTGAAGACCAGAAAATTGTAAAAGCGATGCAAGGCAAAAAAATGCCTCAGATTGGTGTGATTGACATACAAGTGATGGAAGAAGGGCAATCCCGCTGGTTGTCATTCAGTAAAGATGAGGTTGACTTATTTCAACTTGATGGTGAATTGACTGTACAAGCTTTACAAAATGGTAAGTTAAAACCTGAATTGGTGAAAAAAGGTGTGCAATTATCTCGCATCGTTGATCCATCACTTGACTATCATTATTGGAACATGCAAAACCCTGTTGTTGGGGGTTTAAGCAAAGAAAAAATAGCTCTACGCCGTGCGATTGCGATGGCATTTTCTGCAGATAACTACATCAATATCTTGCAAAAAGGTGATGCTAAAAAATTACAAGCACCAATCCCAGAAGGTGTTGTTGGTTATGACCCAAATTACAGATCAAGTATTCCTTATTCAGTCAAAGCAGCCAATCTATTATTAGATCGTTATCAGTACAAAGTTGGTACAAATGGTTGGAGAACCTTGCCAAATGGTAAGCCTTTGGTCATCGAGATGACTGTTAGTGGTAGTAGTTTACGTAGTCAACAACAAGCTGAATTCTGGAAGAAAATCCTTGATGGTCTCAAGATACAGATGACCACACAATCTCTCCCATTTTCAGAAGCCTTGAAGTTGGAAAAGCAATGTAAAACCATGTTCAAAGCTTCAGCTTGGATCGCAGATTATCCTGATGCCGATAATTTTATGCAGTTGTTTTATGGCAAAAATATCAATGTAACGAACAATGGTTGTATCAAAATTCCTGAATTTGATCGTCTTTATGAACAAACTCAAAACATGGTGCCAGGTCCAGAGCGCGATGCCATATACAGAAAAATGTCACGTATTTTAGAGGTTTATATGCCTGTACAAGTGATCGGTGCTCGTTACCGAAATATTCTGGCGCAGCCTCGAGTGATTGGTTTTAAAAAGCATCCAATACTTCCTGCGGAGTGGATGTACATCGATATTGATATGAAGAAATAAAATTTAAAGAACTGGAGTAACAATGAAACATTACAATTTAAAACTCACCACCTTTTGCCTACTCACGATGGGAGTTAATCAATTTTCATCGGCAGATAACTTGACTCGACAAACCTTACCGTTATTTCAGTCAAAAGATATTCCAGCATTATGTGACGCCAAAATTAACGATGTTAAAAAACAGCTTACGTCCTTGGAAGCTCTTCAACTCGCTCAAGATACGCCAGCCGCTCCAATATTGGCAAAATGGGATGCGATTCTTGCTTCTTTTGAGGATTTTTACGGTCCAATCGGGTTGTATAGCAACGTGGATCCTGATGAAGCAGTTCGCAAAGCTGCAGAAGATTGTGAGGTTAAAATTAGTCAGTTTCAAACTGAAATTTTGCAAAACTTAAAGCTTTATCAACAATTTAAAAAAATTAAATCTACTGATCCTATCGATCAAAAGTTTCAAGCTGATATCTTGAAAGATTTTGAAGAAAAAGGGATACAACTCCCTGTTGATAAACAGCAGCGTTTAAAAGAAATATTGGATCAACTCACTAAAATAGAGCAGGAATATAGTCGGAACGTTCGTGATAATAAGCAGAAGCTAGAATTTACTGCTGCTGAGTTAAAAGGTTTACCACAAAGCTATATTGATGCTGTAAAGAAAAATGAAAAAGGAAATTATTTACTAGGATTTGAATATCCAGAATATCGTCCATTTATGGAGCTTGCAGAAAATGACGAGGCACGAAAGCGTTATCAAGTCGCATTTACACGCCGTGGTGGTGAAAAGAATCTGAATTTATTAAAACAAGCTGTCGATTTGAGATATGAACTTGCAAAACTGTTTGGAAAATCAAGTTATGCTGAATGGGTTTTACAAAAACGCATGGCAAAAACACCTGAGGCAGTGAATACATTTCTGGCAGATATTCATGCAACAGTTTCGCCTTTAGAACAAAAAGAAGTACAAACCTTACAAGCATTTAAAGCTCAAACATTAAATATTCCACTTGAGCAAGCCAAAATCGAACGATGGAGTGAAGCGTACTGGAGTGAAAAGTTACGCAAAGCTAAATATCAAGTAGATCAAGAAAAACTGCGTGAATATTTTCCAACTCAAGCAGCACAAGATTGGTTATTTGCGATTTCATCTAACTTATATGGTATCGAGTTTAAACCTGTAAAAGTGCCTGCTTGGCAAGATGAAGTTGAATATTACGATGTAACGGATACCAAAACTGGAAAATTGCTGGGCGGACTATACATGGACAAATTCCCACGTGAAGGGAAATATGGTCATGCTGCTGTGTGGAGTGTTTATGGACGGAGTACATTAACTGATCGTAAACCTATTTCAGCTTTAGTGACTAACTTTAACCGTCAAGGATTGACCAGTGATGAGCTTGAAACTTTTGTACATGAGTTTGGACATGCTTTACATGGCATCCTTTCCAACACTCGATACTCATCACAAACGGGCACTACCGTTGAGCGAGATTTTGTAGAAGCACCTTCTCAGATGTATGAAGAATGGGCAAGACGAAAAGAGACACTTTCTAAACTTGCAGATTATTGCCAACCTGCCTGCCCACGAGTTGATGAAGCATTAATTAAAAAGTTAGCCGCTGTACATAGTTACGGTCGTGGTTTGCATTATGCACGTCAAACTTTATACGCCCAGTATGATATGGCATTGCATGGAACAGATGCTTTGAAGGTACAGCCATTGGATGTGTGGAAGAAAATGGAAAATGCTACAGCACTTGGCTACGTACCAACAACTGAGTTCCCTGGACAGTTCAATCACATCATGAATGGTTATCAAGTAGGTTATTACGGATATATGTGGTCTGAGGTTATGGCTTTGGATATGTTGTCGGCATTTGGCGATAACTTAAATAATCCAAAAGTTGGTCAGCATTATCGACAAACAATTTTATCTCAAGGTAGCCAAAAACCAGCAGAAAAGTTGGTCGAAGATTTCCTCGGACGTAAACCGAACAACAAAGCATTTTTTGATGAAATTACAGGTCAACGAGTGAAATAAGGGAGCATCTTTATGCTGGCATATATCATACGCCGTATATGGCAGATGATCCCAACGATGCTCGGGGTCGTGCTGCTGATTTTTTTCTTATTCAATTGGGTGGGGGGAGATCCTGCATATATTTTGGCAGGAAAAATGTCGAATCCTGAGCAAATAGAAAATATCCGTCAACAGTTAGGTGTCGATCAGCCTTATTACGTTCAACTTTGGATCTTTATCAAGCAAATTATAAGCTTCGATTATGGTGTGAGTTGGAGTACAGGTGAATCGGTCTCGCAAATTATAAGCACGCGTTTAGGGCCATCATTGACGATTTTGATTCCATTGACGATTTTACAAACCGTTATTTCGATCATTTTGGCGTTGGCTGTTGCCTCAGTGCGAGGAAGTTTGACTGATCGTATGGTAATGATGCTTTGCACGATTGGAATGTCGATTAGTATTTTGGTTTATATCATTATTTTTCAATACTTCTTTGCTTATCAGCTTGGTTGGTTTCCAGTTCAAGGCTGGAGCGATAGCTTCAGTGAAAATCTATTCAAATATGCATTATTACCTGTTCTTATCATGTTGGTGGTAAGTATCGCCCCAACGT
Organism: Acinetobacter junii CIP 64.5; assembly: GCF_000368765.1. GTDB lineage: Bacteria > Pseudomonadota > Gammaproteobacteria > Pseudomonadales > Moraxellaceae > Acinetobacter > Acinetobacter junii. The sequence continues at coordinate 484,099 of NZ_KB849654.1, read as the reverse complement.
TAAGACTGTATCGTAGCTTTATTTTGGATGAGGTGAATCAGGACTATGTGCGCACGGCACGCGCTAAAGGGGTGAGTGAACGACGTGTCTATGGCGTGCATGTTTTACGTAATGCTTCGATTCCGATTGTGACGGATGTGATGGCAACTTTACCTGCTTTGTTAATTGGTGCCTTTTTGATCGAACGCTTTTTTGGTATTCCAGGGATCGGTCGAGAAGTCATTATTGCCGTTGAACGAAGTGATTTTCCTGTGATTAAAGCGATTACGGTATACGTTGCCGCTGCAACCATGTTTTTTAACTTAATTGCTGATCTGATATATAAATTGATCGATTCGCGTGTAGAGTTGAAGTAGGTGAACTATGCTGAGTGTATTATCAAAACGAAAAGCGCAAGTTCAGACTAATACCGAATCTTCAGGATTATGGCGTTTGGCAGTACAACGATTAAAAGCAGATCGTATTGCTATGGCATCCTTATTCATCGTATTCGCCTATTTCATTGTGCTGCTACTATCTGTTACAGGCGTAATCGCCTCGGATTGGAACAAAGAAGTCGCAGTTAGTTATGCACCGCCAACCTTTATGGGCGCTGATACTGAAGATTCGCCTCTGAGTCCAGTCGCCAAGCAAGTGGAAGTTCTACCTGAAAATCCAGTCGATCCTTTAAAAGATATTTTACGGGAATTAAATACTCAAACAGCACAACAAACCTCAGGCAATACAGCCATTGATTACTACGGTGTAACCGATCCATTGGCATCGGATATGCAAGAAATCAATCAGCAACTTGGAGGCGAGTTACTTGATCAAAAGCAAGAGCTGAAATCAACTTTGGCATTCGGTGCAGATAAATGGGGGCAAGATGTTCTCCTTAAAACGATTAAAGGCGCAGAAACTTCGATTCTTGTAGGATTACTATCAGCACTTTTAGCTGTTGTAATTGGGACTTTTCTTGGTGCAATCGCGGGATATTTTGGTGGTTGGGTAGATGATGTGCTCAATTGGTTCTATAACATCTTTACCTCAATACCTTATCTATTGTTGGTTTTGGCTGTTGCAGCGGTTTTGCAGCAGAAAGGTATTCTTTCTATTGTATTAATTCTAGGTTTAACAGGTTGGACAGGCGTGTTCCGTTTGATTCGTGCTGAATATATGAAGCATAAATCTCGTGAATATGTACTTGCTGCCAAAGCAATTGGGGTCAGCCATTTCCGCCGTATGTTTGCGCATATTTTCCCCAACGTGAGTCATATCGCGTTGGTTCAGATTTCAATTCTAGTGGTAGCGTTTATCAAGTCAGAAGTAATCTTAAGCTTCCTCGGTTTTGGTGTTCCTGTCGGTGTTGTGTCATGGGGCAGTATGTTGAATGAGGCGCAAACCGAATTGATTTTAGGGAAATGGTGGCAATTGGCTGCCGCATCGATTGCGATGGCGGTGTTAGTGACAGCATTTTCTATGTTTACTGATGCATTACGTGATGCATTGGATCCAAAACTGAAATAGCGGAGTGAGATGAGATGACAACAATAAATGAATCACCGTTATTAAAAGTTGAAAATCTTGAGGTGAGTTTTAAATCCGAGAGCAAACAATGGATTAAAACTGTTAAAGGGATTTCGTTTAGTATCCCAAAAAATAAAACAGTTGCCTTAGTTGGAGAGTCGGGAAGTGGTAAATCAGTCACTTCATTGGCAGTTATGGGATTGTTACCGAAAGGACAAAGTCAAATTTCAGAACAGAGCCAAATCCGTTTTGAAGATAAAGACTTACTTAATCTATCTGTTGCAGAGCTACGTAATATTTGTGGAAAAGATATTGCGATGATTTTCCAAGAACCAATGTCGTCATTAAATCCTGTATTTACCGTTGGTGATCAAATTGCAGAGGTTTTGCGTATCCACTTGGGTATGGGACGTAAACAAGCTCGTGCACGTGTTTTAGAATTATTGAAAGAAGTCGGTATTCCATCTCCCGACACTAAGATCGATGCTTATCCAAGTCAATTATCTGGTGGTCAACAACAACGTGTGATGATTGCGATGGCGATCGCATGTGAACCGAAACTACTGATTGCGGATGAGCCGACTACTGCACTAGATGTCACTATTCAAAAACAAATTATTGATTTGTTGGAGTCTTTGCGTCAGCGTCGTGAAATGTCAATGTTGTTTATTACCCATGATTTGGCATTGGTCGGTGAAATTGCCGATGAAGTGATTGTAATGCGTCATGGTGAAATTCGTGAAAGTGGAGATGCTCAACAAGTTTTAGAACAACCGAATGATGTCTATACGCGAGCATTGTTGCATTGTCGTCCACAACTATCTTCACGCCCATATCGTTTACCTGTGACCAGTGACTTTATGAAACAAGAAAATGGTCAGCTTATCGAAGCTATTAATCTGTCAACGGTTCATCTGCAAGAACGTAGTCGTGGCTTAACAGGTGACGAGCCGATTATCTTGGATGTACAAAATCTCAAAAAATCATTTTATAGTCGTAAAGGATTATGGGGACGTGATGAGTTTCAGGCGGTGAAAGACGTTTCTTTTAAACTGGCTAAGGGCAAAACATTGGGTTTGGTGGGTGAGTCTGGATCTGGGAAAACGACAATTGGTTTGTTACTTATGCGATTGCATGAAGCAACTGGTGGTCAGGCCTTTATAGATGGTAAAGATATTCTTGCGATGTCAGAGAAGGAATTTGCCCTCTATCAACGTAAAATTCAGATCATTTTCCAAAATCCTTACGCATCATTAAATCCTCGGTTTACCATTGGGCAGATTTTACTTGAACCGATGCGTATTCATGCAATCGGTCAAAATGATCAAGAGCGTAAAAAAATTGCACTAGAGCTTTTGGAGCGTGTTAGCCTACCTGTTGAAGCATATGATCGTTATCCACATGAGTTTTCAGGGGGGCAGCGTCAACGGATTGCGATTGCACGTTGCTTAACTTTAAAACCTGAGATTTTGATCTGTGATGAGTCAGTTTCAGCGCTTGATGTGTCTGTACAGGCTCAGGTATTAAACTTGCTTCAGGATTTACAGGATGAGTTTGGTTTGAGTTATATTTTTATTTCTCATGATTTATCTGTGGTGAAATATATTTCAGATCAAGTAATGGTCATGAATCATGGGGAAGTGGTTGAAATTGCAAATTCAGATGAGCTCTATTTGAATCCTCAACATGAATATACCCAAAAATTATTAAAAGCAATTCCACAAGGTATTGCCTAGCTAGTTTTTGATTTTCATATCTAAGTCCAATAAAAAACGCTCAAATTTGAGCGTTTTTTATTTCCATTGCTGAGCAATTAGAACTTTTTAAAACCTTTATTCAGGCCAATGGTTTTACGTCCACTGTTGCCGTTATTATTGGTATTTGGGCGTTGTTGTTCTGGTTGTTCATCATCACGACGTTGTTGACGTAAATAACCTCCACGACGCGCCGCCATTGGTTTTTCACTCATACGTTCAGTACGACGTTTTGCCATACCGAATAAGCCTGTACCTTGACGAGGTTTTAATTCAACTGATTTCGCTAAGTTATCGATATCAGCTTTATCGAGTTCCATCCAGCGACCTGTGCGTAATTCACGTGGCAAAATAACTGTACCGTAACGAGTACGGAGTAGACGACTTACTTTTAAACCTTGTGATTCAAAGATACGACGTACTTCACGATTACGACCTTCTTTCACAACGACTTGATACCAACGGTTAATCCCATCGCCACCAATTTCGGAGAAAGATTCAAACTTAGCAGGACCATCTTCAAGTTCGACACCCTTGAGCATATTGTTACGGATTTGCGGAGTGACTTCACCCATAACACGCACGGCATATTCACGTTCTACTTCATTTGAAGGGTGCATTAAGCGGTTAGCAAGCTCACCATCATTTGTAAAAATCAATAAACCAGTACTGTTGATATCAAGACGACCCACCATTACCCAACGATCATTGGCGATTTGGGGTAAGTGATCAAATACCGTAGGGCGTTTTTCAGGATCATTGCGTGAGCAAATCTCACCTTCAGGCTTGTAGTAGATCAATACACGACGACGTATTTCGTCTTCAATCTGGAATTGTACTTTACGACCATCGATACGGAGTTCATCAGTCGGTTCAATACGTTCACCCACTTGGGCGATTTTACCATTGATGCTGACACGACCAGCAGCAATAACTTCTTCCATATAACGACGTGAGCCTAACCCCACTCTCGCCAGTACCTTTTGTAATTTTTCACTCATGACAGCACAACCTTAGACATAATGATCAACAGTTCACCTTCTCAAGACTTCGGCGCATGTGCATCGAGAGCCATGAATGCTTCCTTGGCGTTCTGTAGGGGAGGCAATTGACCTAGCGAAGCTAAACCAAAAGCATTTAAAAATTGAGGCGTTGTAACTAACAACGCGGGTCTTCCAGGTAAATCTCTAAAACCAGATTCTTTAATCCAGTTCCAGTCAAAAAGCGTTCTCAAGTTTTGGCTATTGTTTGAAACACCACGAATTTGTTCGATATCAGCACGTGTTACAGGTTGATGATAAGCAATCACTGCAACCGTTTCGAGTAAAGAAGGAGAAAGTTTCGTCGGACGTTCAGGCCAAACTTGCGCGATAATATTTCGATATTTTGCACGGACTTGAAAACGAAAGCCCTGTGCCGTTTCAATTAATTCAATAGATCGACCATGCTGCAACATTGCAAGCTGTTGCAGAAAAGTACGTAATTGTTGCTTATTATATTGGTTTTGAAATGCTTCTTTTAGTCGTGCTAGTGAAACTGGGGAGTCACTGGCAAATAAAATAGCCTCAATTTGCAACAAAACATCATGATGGATATCTTCAAGAGACATGCCTTCATGCGAATCGAATTGTTCTAAACTCATGCTGATACTCCTTGAATAGTTAATGGAGCCTCGATACCAGAATGAATAATTTGAATTTTTTGTTGTCTCGTGAGTTCAAGAACAGCCATAAATGTTACAACCATTCCCATACGACCTTGTTTTGGATTTAGCAGCTCAATAAAACTCAAGCTCAAACCAGTTGCAAGTTGACTTTCGATGAAGGCGATTCGCTCTTCTAACAGTACAGGTTCTTGTGCAACAACATGTTTAACGGGTTCAGGACGATTGAATACGCAAAACAAAGCATCACGTAATGCATCTACATCATAACCTTCATAAATCGGAGCAATATGACCTATGCTTACGTTAGTACTAAAAGTATCTCGCTCAAAAATTGGCATTTGCCCTAATTTTTCAGCCACTTGTTTGATTCTTAAATACGTTTCAAGTCGATCAATAAGTTCTTGTTTTGGATCTTTCTCAAATTGATCTACAGCAACAGGCTTTGGAAGTAACAAACGAGATTTCAAATCGGCGAGTAATGCAGCCATCACCATATAGTCTGCGGTGAGTTCGATATTGAGTGATTTCATGCTATCCATATAAGACAGATATTGGGTAGCGATTGGGGAAATATCCAATTGTAAAAGATCAAATCCATTTTTCTGGATTAAATAGATGAGGAAATCTAGAGGACCCTCAAATTGCTCAAGTAAAATTTCAAATGCAGCAGGGGGAATATACAAATCTTCAGGTATAGCTTCTTGCCATTCGTCAAGCACACGAATGGAAGGAGAAGTCTCCAATGTAGAAGAAAGGATTTGATTCATTACCGTTATAAGCCACGCGAATTTTCAAAAGCATGAAAGAGAAAGTGCGGACACATGCAAATTCACATGTCACAACAAGTTCATCTATTCTAATCGAATTACCTAATTTAATAAATTGCTCACTTACAAAAACCTTAAGTTTCTCAGGGTATTTTCTATGCTTATGGCATCGTATGCAGTCCATAGATGAATTTTATGGTTAAATTGTCTTCGCATTATAAAAAATTGGCATTTTTTTATGTACAGATATCAAGAAACACAAGAAAACAAATTTGGACAGCTCACCAGTTTTTCAGTTGAGCACTTTAAGCCTTGTGAACTAGTGCGTGGAAATATTGAGGGGAATTATGTCAATTTAATTGATATCAATTCTGAAGTTTCAAATCGAGTTTTTTTCCCAAATTTGGAACTGTGTTGCAACAGAGCCAGATGAAAGTTGTTGGACCTATTTGCCGTATGCCGCACCATTAAATTTAACTGTACTTACGGAGTCCTTAAAAAATACATTTAATTTTAAAGGCTCAACACATTTTCTAATTGAAATTGAAGGTGAAATCTGTGGATGGATTGCTCTGCTTAATCCTAGACTTGACTACGGTGCTATAGAAATCGGTAATGTTTATTTCTCCCATAAAATGAAAAAATCGAGGGCTGCTACTGAAACTATTTTTCTAGGGGCTTAGGAAGTTAAAGAGGATTGTTACGGAGTAATTTAAGCAAATCGAGATATAAATTACCGTTCCGATGATTGAAGCGATACTCCGTTTCTTTAAGATGCAAATAAAACATCTTTTTGTCAATTCCATTAAACTTGACGAGTCGCTTTTTAGCATATCCCCAGAATGATTCTATGCCGTTAATATGACGCTCCCCGCATGCAAATTCGTTGTTCCCATGATTCACTCTTAAATGTTTGTCAAAACCAATATCAACTAAACCATCATAGCCTCTCCATCCATCTGTATTGATCACAGAATCAAGCTCTATATGCCCCCGAATAATGCCCTGTAGCGTAGCTTTGGAGCAATCAGGCACAATTTCTGTGTATACGTTTCCATCTCTTTTGAGTAGTCCAAATACAATGGTTTTTCCTGATGCACCACGTCCACGTTTTCCTCGAATACGACGAGCACCAAAGTAGGATTCATCAAGTTCAACGATACCGTTGAAAGGAGATATTTCCTCACATTGTGCCGCAATCTTTTTACGCAACCTGATGTAAATTGTATTGATGGAACGTACAGAAATATTGGTGAGTTTAGCTGTATCTGAAGCAGTTAAATCCATGGCAAAAAAGCGAATGATCTGTCTGAATTTTGCCTCTGTGATTCTTGAACGGGAATAGTATCTATTTTTTGCTTTCATATAAGGAAGTTACCATACTTTTTGATATGCTTAACTTCCTAAGCCCCTTTTCTATTATTACAACAATGTTTTAAGCAAAGATTTCTACGCATTGAGTGGAAATGTGATGATTGTAATCAACCTTCTAAAGCAGCCGCATTGCGTTTCGGGTTTCAATATGAAGGTTTATTTAGACAAGATCGAATTGTGAAAGGAAGAAATCGTAATACGGCGTGGTTTTCAATTATTGATGAAGAGTGGTCAGATTTAGAGCCAGCTTATCAACAATGGTTAAGTCCAGGAAATTTTGATGAGCAAGGTGTACAGAAAAAGCGGCTATCAGATTTTATGTGATTCAATTTAGACATTAAGCATCATAAATTGCGTATTCGATAATTGATTGACATTGAGATCGAATACACAAGTTTAGATTCTCTAAATCTTCAAATATGTCTTTTACAATCTTAACTTCTAAAAAATATTCAAAACCTTATTGTCATGTTTAATTTGTATAAGTCCTTCTTTGGGTTCTTTGACTTCAAGGGTGATAGATAGGTTCTAAAAGCCAAGGTTCAATGACATAGATTGTCTGGTCATCAGCATAATCATAAATGTTCACTAACATTTGAAATAGATGCATTTGCTATATCTTTATTATTCAAACGCACTTACATCTCCAACCCCACGACGTACGATCTCTGGGTTTTCTCCAGATAAATCCACGATACTAGTGGTAGATAAAGTACCGAAACCGCCATCAATAAATACATCTATGCGTTTGCCGAGTTGATTTTCAATATCATAAGGATCATCTAGTGGTTCTGTTTGATCAGGAAGAATCAGGGTGCTTGTGAGTAGTGGTTCGCCGAGCTCTTTTAGCAACGCTTGTGCGATAGGATTGCTAGGAATACGCAAACCAATGGTTTTTTTCTTAGGATGCATCAAACGTTTTGGAACTTCGCTGGTTGCAGGCAAAATAAAGGTGGTTACAGCAGGCGTATTATTTTTAAGCAGTCGATACATTGCATTATCAACTTTTGCATAGGTTGCAATATCAGATAGATCACAACACATAATCGCATATTGATGTTTGGGACCTAGACCGCGAATCTGTGCAATTCGCTCCATCGCATTTTTATTTCCAATTTGGCAACCAATTGCATAAGCAGCATCAGTTGGATAAACAACCACATCACCTGCACGTATACGATCTACAGCTTGAGTGATTAAACGTGCCTGTGGATTTTCAGGATGAATATGTAAGTGCAACATTATTATAACTCCCTGATCTTTATGGCTGAATTAAGTATGAAACGTGTTAAGGGGCGGATGCAAGTCTCAGATGTGATAATTTTGTCAATCAATCAAGCGATTCACGTTTAAATTCATCAAGTTGTAATGCTCGTCCATTACGCGTACACAAGCAGATATAATAAATGAAGTGTGCAGCATCACGAGGTAATTTAGACTCACCTGAAAAAAAACGTTTTACTTGATTAAAAACATTGTCTTTAAACAAAGCACCATCACCACCTTCACCAGTTAAGTTATCTAAAGAGACACGAAACTTTCGACCAAATGCAGTTGCAAATAACCATTCAATCGCTTGGGGTTTGATTTCTACTTGTTCAAAAAGCGCTTGCTGTTCCGCAGTTCGACCATCAGGTGCATACCAATAACCTAGATCAGGTAACTTTCTACGTTGTTCCCCTGAAATCGTCCAATGACTAATTTCATGTAAGGCACTATTAAAAAAACCATGAGCAAATTGGATTCGTGCAGGTAGCTGATCTGTCGCTGGGAAATATTCTGGTTCAAAATCACCTTTAACTAATGTGACATTATGGTGGGAAAACCAGTGATTAAAGTGTAAAATGAGCCAATCAACATGTTCTACTTCAGTTGTTAACTTTTGCCAAGATGAGCGTTGCACTTGATCTGGTATCAATCGAGGTAGATCAGTTGAATGGGTGCTAACAAGTGATGAAGTTGTTACTTCAGGTTGCGGCTGCAACAGGTGCATTGCTTAATTTACCCCGAGTTCTGTCTAAAGAAGTGCAAAATTGTATCTTAATCTTTGACAGAGTACCGATGAATTTGTAGAATTGCCGCCTTAATTATGTCAGCAAATACTTTTCCAAGCCAAATCGAGCCATTTAAATGGGCTGAACAGGGCTATACATGGTCAGGAATACTGCCATTGTCTCGCTTTGCTCGTATTGCTCGAGAAGCTGTTGGTTCAATTGGTGATCAATTGATCAACATAGACTGTAAGCTATCAATGGATGCCTATCATCGTATTGTATGGTTAGATGGACATATTGATACTAAAGTTCCAATGGAATGCCAACGTTGTTTGGGATCTGTTGAAATTGAATTAGTCTCAGAATTTCATTTAGCTTTAATTGATGATGAGTTACTGATAGAGCGATTGGATGAGGATGCTGATTTCATCGTTTTAGGTGAAAGTGAATCGTCGAAAAAAGGGAGTATTGATACACCTGCTTCGATTGATTTATTCGCATTGCTAGAAGATGAATTGTTATTGTTGATGCCTTTGTCTCCCAAACATGGTGTTTGTGAGCATAAACATCAACCTGCCCTTCAGGACGTTGTCGAAGAAAAGCGGGATAATCCGTTTGATGTTTTGGCAAGTTTGAAAGGCAAACTTAACTCATAACACAATTTGTGTTATCATGTTGAGTTAAGACAACTGAATTTGTTCTGATCCATTTTTCGATCTTTGTAAGGAGCCATCATGGCCGTTCAGCAAAACCGTAAAAGTCGCTCTCGCCGTGACATGCGCCGTTCACATGACGCTTTAACCGAGAATGCATTATCTGTAGACCAAACTACTGGTGAAACTCATCGTCGTCACCACGTGACTAAAGACGGTATTTACCGTGGTCGTCAATTATTCGCTAAAGCAGCTGATGCTGAATAATTGAATCATATGCATTAAGCGTTAGCTTAAAGTATAGAAAAAATGGGAGCGAAAGCTCCCTTTTTTGTTGTTTTTCGCAATTATAAAACGATTTAATCAATGTTAAATTTCCGCATCGAGAAAAAGTCTGCTGCTATTCTCATGTAGAATCATGAGAAATGATGAAACTGGCAATAGACCATTTTAAGGATTTTTATATGTCGACTAAACGACTTGAGCAGGCAGCTCAAGCAACAAAAACCGCATTTGTATTCCCAGGTCAAGGCTCGCAAAAAGTAGGTATGCTGGCTGAACTTGCTGAGCAGTTTGGTGTGATCAAAGAAACCTTTGATGAAGCATCAAATGCACTAGGTTTTGATTTATGGCATATCGCGCAAAGCGGAGAAGGTTTAGATCAAACTGAAAATACACAACCTGTTTTATTAACCGCTAGTATCGCGTTATGGCGCGTATGGTTGGAGTTAGGTGGTGTAGTACCAAAATACTTGGCAGGACACTCTCTTGGTGAATACAGTGCTTTAGTTGCTGCGGAAGCGATGACATTGGGAGATGCTGTAAAACTAGTGAATTTGCGTGGGAAACTCATGCAAAATGCAGTTCCTCAAGGTGCAGGTGCTATGGCTGCAATTCTAGGTCTTGATGATCAGAAAGTGGTTGAGCTTTGCCAAGCTGCAACAGCAAATGGTGAGGGTTCGGTTGAAGCTGCCAATTACAATGCGCAAGGTCAAGTTGTGATTGCAGGAACTGCGACTTTGGTCCAACAGGTTATCGCTGCTGCAAAGGAGCAATCAGGCAAAGCCATTGCGCTACCAGTATCTGTGCCTTCACATTGCTCATTAATGAAGCCAGCAGCAGAACAGTTTGCTGAAGCTTTGGAACAAACTGCCATTGAGCTACCACGCCTTCCTGTAATACAAAATGTCAACGCGGAAATTGCGACAGATGTTGCTCAATTGCGTCAGGCATTAACGGCTCAGTTATATGAGTCAGTGCAATGGACTCGTACCATGCAATATCTGCAAGATCAAGGTATTCAGTATGTGGTCGAATGTGGACCTGGGACTGTACTGAGTAATCTTGCGAAGCGATTACCGAACATAGAAAAAGCATTTGCGATTGATAGCAAAGCACGTATGGAAGATGCCCTAAACGCAGTATTAGTGGCAGAAGGAAAAATTGCATGACACAACAACGAAAAGTTGCGTTAGTGACAGGAGCTAGCCGAGGCATTGGCGCAGCAATTGCACAGCAGCTCATTCAAGACGGTTTTTTTGTAGTTGGCACCGCGACTTCTGAATCAGGCGCGCAAAAACTGACAGAAAGCTTTGCTGAAAACGGTGCAGGTGCTGTACTTGACGTTCGAAATGGTGAAGCGATTGATGCACTGGTAACAGATATCGAGCAAAAATACGGTTCTGTGCTAGTTCTAGTGAACAATGCTGGGATTACGAAAGATAATTTGTTACTTCGTATGTCTGAAGATGATTGGGACGATATTCTCAATATTCATCTCAAAGCTGTTTACCGTCTCTCGAAGCGTGTTTTGAAAGGTATGACTAAAGCACGTTTTGGTCGAATTATTAACATTAGTTCAGTGGTTGCACATTTTGCAAATCCAGGCCAAGCCAACTACTCAGCAGCAAAAGCAGGGATTGAAGCATTCAGTCGTAGTTTAGCTAAAGAGATGGGCAGTCGTCAGATTACTGTAAATAGTGTTGCACCTGGATTCATCGCGACTGAAATGACTGATCAGTTAAGCGAAGATGTTCGTAAAAAAATGAGTGATCAAGTAGCTTTAAATCGTCTAGGTGAGCCTCAAGATATTGCGCATGCAGTGAGTTTCCTTGCAAGCGATAAAGCTAGTTACATTACTGGTACAGTTTTACACGTAAATGGTGGTTTATACATGGCCTAAGTGGCGATGTATAAACTTTTAAAAAATTTTATATTCAATTAAACTAGTGGCAAATTAAAACGCCACAAGCAATGAGGAGAATTCCTGTGAGCGATATCGAACAACGCATCAAACAAGCAGTAGCTGAACAATTAGGTATGCGTGCTGAAGAGATTAAAAACGAAGCATCTTTCATGGATGACTTAGGTGCTGACTCTTTAGATTTGGTTGAACTTGTAATGTCTTTTGAAAATGATTTTGACATCACGATTCCAGATGAAGATTCAAATGAAATCACTACAGTTCAATCTGCAATTGATTATGTAACTAAGAAACTTGGTTAATCATATCACATGATTAAAAGCCACCTTTTTCGGTGGCTTTTTTATATGTTCAACTTTTCATATGAATAGATGTAAAAATATCTTACAAAAAAATAAACTATAAATATGAAAATAATTTATTTGAGTGTATAAATTTTATGCTATTTAAAATAATGTATTAAACCATAACAACAAAAGGGAATTTTATGAATATAGCAAACCGTATTAAAGAGATCATTATTGAGCAACTTCGTGTAAATGAAGAAGATGTTTTACCAAATGCATCCTTTACAGATGATTTAGGCGCTGATTCATTGGCTGTAGTTGAGCTCATTATGGCTTTTGAGGGAGAATTTGGTACTCAAATTCCTTATGAAGAGGCTGAGAAAATTATTACCGTTCAATCTGCAATTGATTATATGACCAATATTGTGGGAGAAAATGTTTAAATTGCTTCAAGTTTTGAACGAATTGAAAGCCGCCGTAAGGTGGCTTTTTATATTTAAAATATATAAATGTGAAAGCTTAAAATCAGTTTTACTGCATATACATATATTTACAAGACCTCGTTAAATTGAAACTCGCATGCTTTATTTTTTCGGTATAACTAATTGTAAGTCTGTTTTGACTATGCTTAATCAATAATTACAGAGGAAATAAAAAATGGGTATTTTTGATTTTGTTAAAGGCATTGGTAAAAAAAATACAGCACCAGCAGAACCTCAGCCTGCTCCAGCCACACCTGTTGAGCCTTCAGCTCAAGAAATTGCCAATAAATTATTAGGCTTGATTAAGAGTTTAGGTCTTGGTGTTGATGGTTTATCAGTAACCTATAATGGAAATACCGATACAGCCATTATTAAAGGGCGAGTCAAAAGCCAAGCAGATAAAGAAAAGATAGTTCTTGCCGTTGGTAATATTGATCATGTTGCTCAGGTCGATGATCAGATGTCGGTTGAAGTGCCTGAACCAGAAAGTAAATTCTATACTGTAAAATCAGGTGATAATTTATCTAAGATTTCTAAAGAGTATTATGGCGATCCAAACCAATACAATAAAATTTTTGAAGCCAATAAACCGATGTTAAAAGATCCTGATGAAATTTTCCCTGGTCAGGTATTGCGTATTCCGCAATAATTTGTGGGTTTTAAAAAGGCGCATTCAGCGCCTTTTTTTATAACTATTCATTGAAATATATTCAATATTTCAAACATCAAAATCGTTTTGGAATCTTTTGCCCATTTGGAACTGGTGTTTCAGCACTTTTTAATACACCAAATAGCCATGTTTCAGCATGCTGAACCGCTATTTTTAGTGAATCACCTAAGGCTAAACGTCCAGCAATGAAGCTTGCCAAAGAGCAGCCTGAACCATGATATTGACCTTCTAAACGCGGGCAACGGCTTTCAGCAATCATTTTCCCATCAGCATAGAGAACATTACGGATATGGTCAGGAGTATCTTCATGTCCACCTTTAACTAAAACTGCTTTAGCACCCATCTCAAATAATTTCTGAGTAGCGAGTTCAATATCATCCACACCAGTTAAAGCTCTCAATTCAACTGTATTGGGGGTAATCACAGTCGCGAGAGGAATTAGCTCAACAAATGCCTTTACTAATGTTGCTTGATCACCTAGAGAGCCACCACTGTTTGCGACTAAAACAGGATCAAGTACATATTGATAATCATCATGTGCTCTTAAAAATTCAGCTAATGCAGCAATATTATCGGTAGTGCCCAACATGCCAGATTTTACACATTTGATAGGTAAGTCTCCAACCACAGCATTTGCTTGAGCTAACAGCAATTCTTTTGAACTTGCTTCAAAACCAAATACTTGTTGTGAGTTCTGTATTGTCAAAGCCGTACAAGCAATTGCTGCATGTGCACCGCTTTGTCCTATGGCTTCTATATCTGCTTGTAGACCAGCACCACCTGAAGGATCTAAACCTGAAAAACATAGTACGGTAGGACGCACAGCAATTTCCTTTTGTTCTCTCAATTACGCTAGTATATGTAAGTTTCGAGAAACTCTCGACTATGTTATGTAAGGCTGTAAGAGATTGAGCGAATGGCGATCAGAAATATTTTAATTGATTTAGATGGGACTTTAACTGATCCCAAAGAAGGTATTCATCGTTCAATTCGTTTTGCACTAGAGAAACTTGGTTGTCCAATAGCTGATGAAGTAGATTTGGATTGGACGATTGGACCACCATTAAAAGGTTCCTTGGCGAGATTGTTAAACTCCCAAAGTGATGAGTTGGCTGAGCAAGCACTCGCAGCCTATCGTGAACGTTTTGCAGTGATCGGATTATTTGAAAATCAAGTCTATCCAAATGTTGCTGAGACACTCTACAAACTAAAACAACGAGATTATCAATTATTTTTAGCAACAGCTAAGCCAACAGTCTATGCGAAACAAATTTTGGTGCATTTCGAGTTGGATCAATATTTCACAGAAATACATGGTAGTGAGTTGACTGGTGAACGTACCAACAAAGCAGATTTAATTGCTTATATTCTTGAGCAAGAACAGTTGAATGCACAGCACTGTGTAATGGTCGGTGATCGTCAATATGATATTGTTGGTGCACGTGCTCATGGAATTGATACCATTGCGGTCAGTTATGGCTATGGAACACCAGAAGAACTGGCTCAAGCGCAGCCGATCACGCAAATCAATCAGTTTAATGAGCTGATTGAATGTATCGAGCAATTAAATCAACGGCGCAAAGTATCCTAATAAAAAGCCTCGATGAATCGAGGCTTTTTTTGTATTAAAGATTATGCTTTAAACGGTATTGGACGAGTTCTTCTATGCTAATCACTGTCAAGCCATGTGTTTGCGCATACGCTAACACTTGAATACCTGATGCCATAGAACCATCTGGGTTGGTTAGCTCACATAGCACACCTGCAGGTTTTAAGCCTGCCAAACGAGCTAAATCAATTGTCCCCTCGGTATGACCTCGACGGGTTAGTACACCGCCATCACGAGCACGTAAGGGGAATACATGACCTGGACGATGAAGATCACTTGCAACAGCACCATCCTTAGTTGCAGCAAAAACCGTTGTTACACGATCTTTTGCTGATACACCTGTCGTAACGCCTTGTGCTGCCTCAATCGTGACGGTAAATGCAGTTTTGAATTGGCTAGAGTTATCTATGACCATAGGTGGGAGTTCTAAATAGTCAGCTAATTGTTCAGTCAAACATAAACACACAATACCAGAACCATCACGAATCATTTGTGCCATTGTTTCGACGGTTAATGTTTCAGCAGCAATAATAAGATCAGCTTCATTTTCCCGATCAAAATCGTCCATGACCAATACAGGTTTGCCTTGGCGGATATCATCTAAAGCTTGTTGAATACGAAGTTCAGCTGGTGAGAGTGCTGAAAAGAAAAGTTCAGGTTGAATTAAACTAGACATATGAAACGCTCGCGTAATTGGGTTACGGTTGAACATTTCAGGACTGATGCAAAATAAGCGGACACCGAAACAAACCAAAGTAAGTTTCGGTGATTTCGTCTTCTTTCATCCGGACTATACCGTCGGCTTTGGTTTTTCACCAAATCTGCTTGTATATAAAAATATACAGGCTCGTGGGCTGATTAGGTCTTTGATGAGCAAAGCCTAACTTACCACCGGTGGGGAATTTCACCCCGCCCTGAAGCGATGTGATTTGATTATATCGACTTTCTATATTCTGAAAATAGTTTTTTATAGAATGAACCGTTCTATTTAAACCAGAAGATTAAGTAAGAAATCATTCACATTTTTCAATAATTCTAAGTGCTAGAATTCTTTTTGAATTACGCATACACTCCAAACATAGAACAATAAAAATGGAGATCAATAAAATGGATATTAAGAATAATATCGAGTTGGAAAACTTGGCTCAGCAACTTCACCGACCTGTGATGAGCTTAAAAGATTTTAGTTTAGTCTCGCAGCAAGATTTGGCTTGGTTGAATTAGCAATTAAAACAAACGATCGAACAAGAGAATAAAAAAATTAATCAAAGTCTCTTTAAAGTTCCATTTTTTCTAAGACCTTTATTTAAAAACTATCAACAATAGGGGCTGGTCATGACAAGATTAGCTGTTGAAGCTGAAATTATAAAGCTGGCGCATATTTTGGGTGTTTCACAAACACAGCTCAATTTTTTTAAACCCTTGGCTCCAGAGAGCCTACGTCAGTTTCGTTTTGGAATAATAGAACAATTACAAGATCAACAAAAAAACAGATTTCGCTCTCTTGCTGTATGGGTAAATTGGTTACCAAGTTGGTTAAACGTATTTATCGTAAAACGCTTTTTATCGCCATTGATTGTTGCTCAAATTGCATCGCATCTTTCTACAGAAAATTTATATCAAATCGCTAAACATTTAACACCCAAAATGCTTGCCGATATTGCAGTTTATCTTGACCCTCGTTTAGCCAGAGAATTATTGATGTTGTTAACGACGCATCAAATAAAAGATATCGCTCGTATTTTACTTGAGCAACGTGATTTTGTGACGATGGGACGTTTTGTTGGCATGTTGGCGGACGATGTTTTTCGAGATATCGCCGAAATGATTGAAAAGGAGAGCGATTTACTCGAAATCGTCTTTTATATTGAATCAAGAGAACGTATTGATCATTTAGTGCATGTCTTGCCGAAAGAGCGGATACAAAAAACGTTATTAATTATTTGTGATTCTTCTCAACGCCTCATATGGCCAAAACTCTTGGCACTTATGACGCATATTGGTTATAGCTTGAAACAAGAGCTGGGAGATTTGGCTGTTCAGCAAGGAGAAGGTGTAATTAATGCGATCATTCAAGCTACGCAGGAAGATGAGCTATGGGAAGATATGCTGCCTATGGTCGCTTGTTTGTCGAATCACGCACAGAATTTTGTAGCCAATTTACCAGCCTTGAGACAGGTTGAAATTATTCAAAGTATCGTAGCCGCAGCAGATCAGTGTAATTTATGGACTGATATGCTTGTAGTTGTTACGTTTATGCAAGATCAAGCGAGAGAAGCTGTGGCTGAGGCAATATCTCAGATTGATGAGGAGGTCTTGCATCATATCGCTTATGCATCTTTATTAAGATTACAATGGGATGTCACTTTTGACATTATTCGCCGTATGCCAATTGCAAAGCAAAAGCTATGTCAGAGCATTTTGAATGGCTACATGCAGCAGCTCGATGAAGAAACCTATCAATATCTAGATCATTTATTAGATCAATATGGTATTGGATTGAATTCGATCACTGAGCAGTGATAATCAGGCAGAGGGGAGCGTATCTCGGATAGGAACCAAGGTTTCTAATGCATGCTCATACCCACGTTCAACCAATTCATCAAGCCGATGCCAGTCAAACATTCCAATCCCATCTATGGGCATGCGTATATGTAAATTAGCGCGCTCTATTGCTGCTGCTTGAATCATTGTGTCACTAGCAAGTGTCGCTGTACGCATTAAGATTTCTGCAAGACGTGGAGCTCTTAATAATTTATCTTTAATAATTTTATTCCAGTTCAATAAGGCGCTTTGATCAGGTTCATTCAATCCAATGCCTGGAACACGAATGTCATCATGTGAACTTACGTTACTGGCAATAATCGCACCACGTTCCAAATTTTGCATAACATCAGTAGGTAAATTATTAATCACACCTCCATCGCATAATAAATTTTCATGCCACGCCACAGGTGGAGCAACGCCAGGAACACTCATGCTGGTTCCTACCCAAGTCGCAAGTTCACCTTGATCATGAATAACTGCTTCACCTGTAGAAAGATTGGTAGAAATACAGTAGAAGGTTTGTTTCAATTCTTCAATTCGACGATGCCCAAAAATAGCCTGCAAACGTGCATGAAAGCGTTGCCCACGAATCAATGAAACTTTAGGCATGATGTAGTCATTGAGGTAATTTCGAGCAACAAATGTTTCATATGCAATATGTTTCATTTCTACACTATCGAAGCCACAAGCGACTAAAGCAGAAATGAAGGCTCCCATGCTGGTTCCGCCAACAATATCAATTGGGATATGCAGTTGCTCTAATGCTCGTATCAACCCAATATGAGCAAAGCCACGTGCACCGCCCCCGCCTAAAACGAGCCCTAAGCCTTGACTAGTAATTTGTCTTGCGATCGCACGAATATCTGTTTCGGACCACGGGTGAATAAAATAATGTGCTTGAGCGCAATATAGTTTCTTCCATTGCAGAGTGTAAGGTGAGGGATCACCTTCAGAGCGTAACAACACCAGTTCAATTGGATTTTGCCAATCATATTGATTTAAGACATCAACTAAGGGGCTGTGAATCGGAGATTGATTTGCTTCCGCTAAAATTAAGATTCGGTCTGCTTGGTGCAGACAGCGCTTTGCCCATTCATCATCAGGTCGATCTGCAGCATATAATACATAACAATGCTTTTCTTCAAGAATAGCTAGCCATTGTCTTAACTTTAGATCTTCTGAACTGTAGTCTAATTTTGTTTGACTAAATCCCTCTCCAAATAAGGCATCGACATGTGCTGCAGTTACGACTCTTACATTGGGCCAACGTTTTAAATGTTCAGTCAATTGTTCTGCAAGATGAATTGCTGGAATTTGCATTGAGATTGGGATAATTGAAAGTGTCCTGCTATGGCTCATTGCGTGAATATGCTGCAATTCAGGCTGAGAACGGGCAATGATCATTTGAGATACAGTAAATAAAACTTGAGGGTGTTTTTGTAGAAACGCAGTAAACTGCTGTTGGGGAATCTCTATAAGACAAGTATCTCAAGTTGCGATTATACGGCCATGATGAGGTTGGTTGGAAATAACACCCATTTCACCAACGATTTCGTGACGACCTAGGTAAGTAGATAAATTGGTTCTTGTTGTTAATTTGACTCGTCCATGAGCAATAATATAAACATGAAGAGGGAGATCATCTAAATCATAGAGTTGATGCCCTGTTTGTAAATGCTTTACAGAGCAGAACTGAGCTAGATCTATTAAAGATTCAGGTTTTAATTCATGGAATAATTTTACTTTGCTGAGCGTTTTTATTATCCATATGCTTTCATTCAATTTATCTTTATTGTCTATTTATTTAATGAATCTGAACAATATTTTGCAAGTGAGGTTCAGTAAAACCTATCAATAGTTTGACGCATTTTTGTATTGATTTGGACATATCAGAAAATATACCCATAAAAAAGCCAGTACATGATGACTGGCTTTTTTGGGAATCTTGTTTTTTTTATTAGGCAATCTGTACAGGAATGCAGTTCGCTGTATGATTTACAGTGTTGTCTGGATTCGCATACACTAAGCGTGGCTTATGAAGATCAGCTTCTACTTCAGTAAAATCACCAAATGTAGCAATAATGACTAAATCACCAACATCAGCTTGATGAGCAGCACCACCGTTCACAGAGATAATGCCTGAATCATCTTCTCCGCGAATTGCGTAAGTTGTAAAGCGTTTACCGTTAGTTACGTTCCATACGTGGATTTCTTCGTATTCACGAATCCCTGCTAAGTCCATTAATACACCATCAATTGCACAAGAACCTTCGTAATGAAGTTCTGCATGTGTCACAACTGCACGGTGAATTTTACATTTTAATAAACGAGATAGCATGGCTAGCGTCTCCTGAGTAAGACCTAAGATGAATATCTTATGGTTGACTTGTCACGTTTCCGCAGGGTATAGGCGGTTTGATGCGCATTTTGCGCTTAAAAACACAATATGGCAAGCGTGATTGTTCAACAATTCAGTTTAAGTTTAAGCGGGTTTGTAAGCATTAATTTGATTCATCGCTTGTGAAACTTGTCCATCAACAAGCATTTTCACTTTTGAAAGCGCATGATCAATTGCTGCATCCATTAAATCTTGTTCACTGCTAGGAGCTTTGCCAAGCACATGACCAGAAACACGTTCTTTGGAGCCAGGATGTCCAATTCCAATACGTAAACGATGGAAGTTAGGACCGATATGCGGAACAATATCACGAAGACCATTATGTCCACCGTGTCCGCCACCTGTTTTTAAACGAATTATGCCAGGATCCATATCCAGTTCATCATGGGCGATTAAGATCGCTTCTGGTGTGACTTGATAAAATTTGGCAAATGGCACAACACTTTGACCTGAACGGTTCATAAATGTTGTTGGTAAGAGTAAGCGTACGTCATGACCTTCAATTTGACCACGACCAGTGAAACCATGAAACTTTGGTTCTGCTTTTAAAGAGATACCATAACGATCAGCAAGTTGTTCAACGAACCAAAAGCCTGCATTATGGCGGGTTTGGGCATATTCCTTACCAGGATTACCCAAACCAACAATTAGCGAAATATTTGACACTAATTTACGCCTTTAACACTTATGCGCGTTTGAAGTCAGCGTGCATAGGAGTGTTTTTAGCTGGGTGACGTTGTAACGCTTGGATTTTAACGTTTTCAACTTTATCACCGATCTTGATTTCGATCACTTCTTCGAAGAATTCGTTGCTTTCTAAAGCTTTAACGATTTCACGAAGTTCTAAAGTGATTGTTACAGGCTCAGCGCTACCACCGTAGATGATTGCTGGAATTTGTGAAGCATGACGAAGGCGGCGGCTCGCACCTTTCCCTTGTAGTGCAGCTTCACGTGCTTGAGCGTTTAATACGAAGTTTGCCATGGGCATATCCTCATTGAGATTATGAAACTAAACTTGCGACCAGTTTAGTGATAGAAAAACCCTAGCTAAGCTAGGGTTTAAGAAAAAAGCTGGGCTATTATAGATAACTATCGAACATAGCGCTAATAGATTCTTCGTTGTTAATACGACGAATTGTTTCAGCAACCATGCTAGCTACAGATACTTGGCGAATTTTACCTAAGTTCAAAGCTTCATCAGAAAGAGGAATCGTGTCGGTAACAACAAGTTCATCAATAACAGAATTACGAAGATTATCAATTGCTTTGCCAGATAAAACAGGGTGAGTTGCATAAGCAATAACACGGCGAGCACCAAATTGTTTAAGTGCATCGGCAGCTTTGCAAAGCGTACCTGCTGTATCTACCATGTCATCAACAATGACACAGTCACGATCTTTTACGTCACCAATCAAATGCATCACTTGTGATTCATTTGCTTTTTGACGACGTTTATCGATGATAGCTAAATCAATATCACCTAATTGTTTTGCAACAGCACGTGCACGAACAACACCACCAACGTCAGGTGAAACCACCATAAGGTTGTCATGTTGTTGTTGACGTAGGTCTGCCAATAACGCTGGCGTTCCGTAGATGTTGTCAACAGGAATATCAAAGAAACCTTGAATTTGGTCTGCGTGTAAGTCGATCATTACCACACGGTCGATCCCAACAGTTGTCAACATATCTGCTACAACTTTAGCCGTAATCGGTACACGTGCTGAACGTGGACGACGATCTTGGCGAGCATAGCCAAAATATGGAATAACTGCAGTAATACGACCAGCACTTGCACGACGCAAAGCATCTGCCATTACCAAGATTTCCATAAGGTTATCATTGGTTGGTGCGCAAGTAGATTGAACGATAAAAACGTCTTTACCACGAACATTTTCAGTAATTTCAACTGAAATTTCACCATCAGAAAACTTGCTTACAGAAGCAGCACCGAGTGGAATATGTAAATGGCTTACGACTTTTTGGGCGAACTGTGGATGAGCACTTCCACTAAAAACGACAAGATTGGGCATGAAGCACCCTTGGCGGTTGGCTTATAATGAATTTGGATGGCAGGGGCGGCTGGATTCGAACCAACGGATGGCGAGATCAAAACCCGCTGCCTTACCACTTGGCGACGCCCCTAA
>NZ_KB849654.1:333731-462032 GCF_000368765.1 Acinetobacter junii CIP 64.5 | reverse complement strand
TACATCTACAGGTGAAAATTGGCAGGGGCGGCTGGATTCGAACCAACGGATGGCGAGATCAAAACCCGCTGCCTTACCACTTGGCGACGCCCCTAACGTGTAACTTTGAAATGTCTTAAAGGTGATTCTGCTAAACTGTTGACCAAGTAAGCTTTACAAGGTGCGTTTTGCAAAATCTTCTTTGTATCCATTTCACTGGTTACTTCAGTAAAAACACAAGCACCTGTACCTGTAAGCTTTGCTATACCAAATTGATCTAAATATTGCATCGCTTCTTCAACTTCAGGGTACAACTGTCGAGCCAGAGGTTCGAAGTTATTTCCAAAGCTAGAAGGTTCTAACTGATAGGCGCAAAATTTAGTGATCTTAGAGTCTCTTGTCAATGTTTTTTGTGAAAATAACAATTGAGTGCTGATAAAACAATCAGGTTTTAAAATAATGAATTGTTTTTGATCTAAGTCTATGAATGATAAATGTTCACCTATGCCTTCTGCCCATGCATTTCGACCATAAATGAAGACAGGAACATCTGCACCAAGTTGCACACCATATTCAGCCAACTGTGTTTCATTTAAGCCGCATTCCCAAAGTTGATTGAGCACAATCAGTGTGGTTGCGGCATTGGATGATCCACCACCAAGACCAGCACCCATAGGAATATTTTTCTCTATCAAAATTTTTAGTCCACACGGTTTTTTTGCATGTGGGCGTAATAATTGTGCTGCACGATAGATGAGATTTTGTTCAAGTTGAACTTCAGCAATACCTTCAATCTGGATTATTTCTTCAGACAAATTTTCAAAAGTCATCCAATCATATAGGTCAATCAATTGAAAAATCGTCTGTAATTCATGGTAACCGTTCGCTCGACGACCAGTAATATGCAGAAATAAATTTAATTTTGCAGGTGAAGGTACTCTAATCATAGATTAATTTAATCAATTATCGATTTTGAATCACCATTGTAATACGGTTTTCTTTATCTTCCGCAAGTGGTTGTTTAAGTAATAATTTATTTGGCAGCATTTGTGCGTCGTTATAACTAAAATTAACTGTCCAACCATCTTCAATGAGTTGCTTCAATCTATTATTTTCATCTTTTATGATTTGCGCATTTTGAGTCGCAGGTTTGGCTTGTACCCAATACGTCAAGTGCATAATTGGTGCTTGCCATCCTGTAGCTTTTTCAAGTAATTCTTCAGGTGTGGTCGCTGAAATAAGTCCAGTTTTTGCACTATTTAGTGTGACTTCACCAGGTTTACCTTGAATTTGTGTTTTTCCAACACCTAGGATTCCAGTTAATTCAATATCAAATTCATCTTGTTGCTGTGCCCATGTAAAGAATGCACTGCCAGATTGCTGCGGTGTACGAACCCCAATTTTGCCTTGTAAGTTAAAATTATTTTCATCTTGAACTTGCGGTGTCACGATTGGTTTTTGGGGTTGAGTTAAGCTTTGACAACCACTAAGGAATAAAACACTTGAACTACAAATCGCAATGCATAGTTTTGACAATGAGCGCATGAATTTAACTCTTTTTTACTGTGACAGGTAAGATTAAGCCATCAAGTTGTTGTAATTGTGGGGCATTTACATGTTTTTGTTTTAATTGATGTAACACATCACTGAATTGAGTGAGAGCACCTTGCATATACAATGCTTTGGCATATCGAATTCCAATATTTACATTCTGACTAATTTCATACGCTTGCCCAAGGACTTTGACTGCGGTATCAAAATCATTTTGTAAAAATGCGATATAACCTAGTGTATCTAAAATTGAAGCTTGTTCTGGTGCAAATTCTAGTGCGAGTTCCGCATACTTTCGTGCCTCTTTTAAGCGACGATTTTGTAAAGCAAGGGTATAGGCGTATGCATTAAGATAGGTTGGGCTGTTTGGCTCAATTGCCAATAATTGTTTCAGAGTCTTATCTAATTTATCTCGATCAGTGAAAGGATCAAGTAATAGTACTTCTGCATAAATGAGTTCAGGATCATCTGGCAAATTCTTTATTGCTTCATCCAGTAATGCTAAAGCCGCTTTTTTATTATTCATTTTCTTTAAAATATCAGCTTGCGCTTGATATAAGAAACTTGCATGTTGAGGATAATTCACACGCTCTTGGGTTAAGAAGCGTAGTGCATCATTCAATTGTTCTTGTTTTTCAAAAATAGCAATCATATTGCGTCTAGACACGATATATAAACTGCCGTCTACTAATCGATAATATGCCTTTGCTGTTTCATAATGCTGTTTGCGTTGAGCATTGATGGCTAAGTAGTAATAGGCTTCATTTTGATATTTGCTTGAATTACGCAAATCGACTAAGTACTGTTCTGCTTTTTCATATTGCTTTAGATCAATACTGGTTAAGCCCGCAATGAACAGTGCTTCTTCAGCATTTGGATGATCTTTTATAACATCTTCAAGTTTTTCTAATGCTGTTTGCTGATCATTGATCTGAATGTAATAACGTGCTTCCGCTAAACGAATATCGAGATTTTCTTTATTCTTGCGGCTAGCTTTAGCAAACCATTTTTGGGTTGCTTCATCATCTTGTAAAGCCATTAGCAGGTTGGCTTTCATTAAAATAAAACTAGTCGACTTAGACCGTTTACGCAATGCACGGTTAATATTCTTAAGCGCTTGCTCATACAAACCATCTTGCGCTTCTAGACCTGCGATCAAAGCCAATATCGAAGGATTGTCTTTTTCTGTGCTGGCACGTAAAGCATTCAATAAGATTTCGCGATCTTGAGCATTCTCAGGTGCAATTCCAGCCAAAATTTGTTCTAGATCAGAAGTAGGATCAATATTAAGAATTTTATCTAAGGTTTTTGCCGCAAGTTCATATTCATGCGTTTTTAATGCAATATGTGATAAGTAAAATAATGCTGGAACATCTTTAGGCTCTTGTTCAACCCAGTGCGTTGCAATATTTAATGCCGCTTGTAGATCATTGTATTCAAGAGCAACATCTAATGCGCGTTGCTTAATGGTTGTAGAGTTACTACGAATGGCAAGAACGGTGTAATTGTGTAATGCGGTTGCAATATCATCATAAGCAAGGGAAAATTCAGCAATCATGCTCTGTTGTAGTGCATTCTCAAAACTTTTGTCAGCATACATATCGTGTATTGCTTGTGCAGAGACATAAGAGCTCATGCTACCTAACAACAAGATTGTGGTAGAATACCGTCGAATCGTCTTGCCGCTAAAGTTATTACGGCGATATAGCTGACGCAATTTTTATTGATCCAAAGTAATGCTTTTTATGACACCGATGTTGCACAATAACATAAATTTAGCGAAATGATGATCTGATATGTCTTTCTTTGCATTGGGTGTCAACCATCAAACAGCTTCTGTTGAACTACGTGAGCAAATCGCTTTCAATGCAGAGCGGTTAGCTGTGCTATTGCAGGAGCAACGTCAACATCCTTCATTGAAAGATATGGTGGTTGTGTCTACATGCAACCGCACAGAAGTTTATGCCATGACAGAAGACGCGGATAGCGTCTTAAACTGGCTCGCCCAAGTGAATAATATTGATGTAAAACAATTAACTCATCATGTTTATCGTTATGAAAACGCTCAAGCTGTTACACATTTAATGCGTGTTGCCAGTGGTTTGGATTCGCTGATGTTAGGCGAACCACAAATTTTGGGACAGGTAAAAAGTGCTCTTGCCCTATCAAAAAATGCTGAAACAGTATCACCAGAATTGAATAGTGTTTTTGAATATGCTTTCTACGCAGCAAAGCGTGTACGCTCAGAAACGTCAGTCGGTAGCCATGCCGTATCAATGGGTTATGCTGTTGCGCAACTAGCATCACAAGTATTTAGCCACCCAGAGAAAATAACAGTAATGATTGTTGCTGCGGGTGAAATGAATACTTTGGTTGCCAAGCACCTTGCTGAAATGGGCGTGGCTAAAATGTTAATTTGTAATCGCAGTCGTGAACGAGCAGATCTTCTTGCTCAAGAAATTGCTCATCAAGTAGATGTTGAAATTATTCCTTTCAATGAGTTAGCACAAAATTTATATCGAGCAGATGTTGTTTCAAGTTGTACAGGAAGTTTGCATCAAGTGATCGGATATGCAGATGTTAAATCAGCATTGAAGAAACGGCGTTATCAACAAATGTTGATGGTGGATTTAGCTGTTCCACGTGATATTGATCCAAAGGTTGAGTCACTAGATAACGTTTATTTATATGGCGTAGATGATTTACAAAGTGTGATAGATGAAAATCTAGCACAGCGTCGTCAAGCTGCTGTTGAAGCTGAAGTGATGGTAAATCAATTAGCGACACAATTGATTACTCAGCAAAAAGTTAAAGAGGCGGGCGGAACGATACAAGCCTACCGCCAACATAGCGAAGAAATGAGTCAAATTGAGTTAGAACATGCCATGGATGCATTACAACATGGACATCCGCCTGAGCAAGTTCTACAAGAGTTTGCTCATCGTTTGACGCAAAAATTGATGCATCCGACCTCCATTTTATTGCGTGAGGCGGCTAAAGCTGAGAGCCCTGATTATTTTGAATGGCTACAGCAGCATCTTCATGAAGTATTTGAGCATGAGCGCAAGCCAAAACAATAAAAAATTAGGATAGTAAGCGTAAGCTAATTTGCTTAGTTAATTCATTCAATTGCTGACGTAAGTTGCGTGATTCAATCAGCGTAATCGGCGATTTAAGTTTTAATCTTAAATACTTTTCTTGTAAGCCTAGAGCATATTCCTTTGCTAATTTATCTGCAATTTCAGGTGCTTGAGTTAATGATTGAATATTGGTGCGTTGCATAATATCAGCAATCTCATGGCTAAAATTGCTACATGCACCGAGTACATAATAAGTTGCTAACTCTTGATCATCTGGTAGATCATCAAACACGATATTTAGTACGGCTAAAATCTTGGCCAACAATTCTGTTTGATCAATCACCGCACGTAATTCTTCAAAATGAATATAAAGAAAGGGATGATGCATTAAAATAGCGATCGCAAAATCTTCATCTTTGGTTTGGATGTTAAAAGAAAGCGAAGCATCATGACTAATTTGTGGGGTAAAGCGTTTACCCAAGCCAAGTTTTTCACGGAAAGATTGGGTGAGCAAATAACGAAAAGAACCATGTTTGGGTAATAACTCCGTTAATTCTCGTAGTTCTCCCATGACTAAACTTTTACCTTCAGGTGTGCTGACATCATGTTGCCCTGTTAAATGGGCAAATACGAAGTCAGACAACAGTGGTGATTGTTGCAATAGCCTTTGGAAGTTTTCTAAACCTTCTCGACGAATCAAAGAGTCAGGATCATGCTCATTGGGTAATACAAAAAACTTTAATTCACGCCCATCATTAAGAAGTGGTAATGCGATTTCTAATGTACGACGTGCTGCTTTTTGACCTGCAGTATCACCATCGAAAGCGATTGTGATTCGCGAATTTTGCTTAAATAATGTGGTTAAGTGATCTGCATTACTTGCTGTTCCAAGAGTGGCGACAGCACCATTAATGCCATATTGCTGCAAGGCGATGACATCCATATAACCTTCAACCATCAACCAATCATTGGCTTTAAGTTTACGGCCCTCATATAAACCATAAAGTAATTGGTTCTTGTGAAAAACTTCTGAATCAGGTGAGTTGATGTATTTGGGTTTAATTTCATCATTTAATGCACGACCACCAAAACCGACCACACGTCCTTTGTGATCACGGATCGGGAAGATCACACGTTCGCGTAACAAATCAAAATCACGTCCACTATCACTAGATCGAATTAAGCCAAGTTGCTTTAAGCCTTCAATATCTTGAGGGAAAGCTTTTTCTAAATGCTGCCAGTCTTCGGGCGCGTAACCTAAACGCCAAAATTGAATGGTTTGTGGTGACAAGCCGCGCTGCTTAAAATAATTCTGAGCTTTTTGACTATTAGGTAGCTGACGCTCATAAAATTGAGCAACATTTTCAAGAAGGTCATATAAATTGCCTTCTTGTACATTTTCTTCAAATGAGAAAGACGGATCAAACTGCGCAAAGGGATCATCTATGAAACGATCCATATCTACAAAGTGCCCATTGGTATAGTCATCAACAGCAGTAGGCGGAGTTGTATGGGGCTCTTGTGCTACAGTTGGTGCTGTTTTTGTAATAGTCTGAGAACTACGTTTGTAGGATAGTTTTTTATTATCTTGGTTATCCTTGGGTAAATCGATACCTGTTTTATCAGATAGTTCCTTCATTACATCAACAAAGTTACGACCATCAATATCCATTAAAAAACGAATAGCATTGCCATTTGCCTGACAACCGAAGCAGTGATAGTACTGTTTATCACGGTAAACGTGGAATGAGGGGGACTTTTCTTGATGGAAGGGACAACAGCCAGAATAGGTACGCCCAGTCTTTTTTAACTTCACACGTTGACCAATCAAATCGACAATGTCGGTTCGATCTAAAATCTGATCAATCGTATGTTGTGGAATCGCCATGTGCATTTAACCATTCAGGTAGAAAGTGAAATATTTTGCCGAGCAAAATGTCAGAAATTATTGTTGCATAAAATAAAAAACAGGCAAGGAGAGTCTTGCCTGTTTGATGTATCAGATGATTGCAAATTAGTTTGCAGCATCGTCCTCTGATGAGTTTGTTGCTTCTGGTTTATCTAAAAGCCCAAAGCTAAGACGATTTGTCCAACTCGGCTTATTATTTTCAGCTGGTACTACTGGTGTGACAACGGCTTCAGGTTGAGAGGTTGACTCTGTTTCAGATTTATCAAGTAAACCAAAACTTAGGCGGTTGGTTAGGCTGCGCTGTTGAGCTTCAGATTTAACTTCTTCTTTCACTTCAACTGTTTTAGATTCACGACCTAACAAGCCCAAAGTAGCACGATTTACCCAACTACCTTCTTTGCGAGCAGCGCGTAGATTTACTTCACCATTTGATTTCACAAGGTTTGGATAATTGAGTTTTAGAATTTCGATATACTGCTGTGCAGTCGAATTGTCGCCAAGCTTTTGATAGCTGTAGGCAAGTGTTGCTAAAGCTTCAGGTGTTTGAGGTGTTTGAGGATAATGCTCAATCACCCATTGTGCGCGCTCAGCTGCAGCCAACCATGCTTTACGTTGGATATTAAAACGTGCCGCATTCATTTCACTTTCAGCTAATTCTTGACCAATAAATTTCATGCGTTGAGCCGCATCAACAGAATATTTACTGCTTGGGAAACGGCGAATTAAATCCACAAAATTCTGATATGCAACTTTTACATAGCTCACATCACGATGTGACTGCTGTAAAGAGGTGTAACGAATTAAGCTGTCGTAGTTCATTTCCATGTTCGCTACGCCACGAACATAATAAGCATAATCAACATTTGGATGCTGTGGATTTAGACGGATAAAACGCTCTGCAAGCGCAATCGTGCCTTCATAATCTTTCTGTTTGAATTTTGCATAGAGAAGTTCAAGTTGAGCTTGTTGCGTGTAGCGTCCTGTTGGATAGTAGGTATCTAACGCTTCAAGAGATTTAACCGCATCAGTGTATTGATTGCGATCAAGAGACTTTTGTGCTTTTTCGAAATAAACTTGCTCACTTGATTGTGGTCCTTTATCAACCACTTCTTTTTTACTTGGATTGCTGCTACAGCCCACAAATGCAGACGCTACACCTAAAGAAAGTGCAAGCATCGTAATTTTATAACGTGGTAGCGACATAAAAACTCCTCTGTTATTCTGGGCAATGAGCTACAATGGTTCTATTAAACCATTTTTGTACCGATCATCAAATGACTTCAGCACAATCTTCCAATTCAAACTTCTCTGAAACAGATTTCTTACTCGAAGATTCTGTGGATGCAGATAATCATAATTCTGACTCAACTGCAACACGTTTATCGTTGCAAATACAACTCGATGAAGAGTATCTCGGTCAGCGTATCGATCAAGTCGCGGCTATGGTATGGAGCGAATTTTCGCGAGAAAAACTTAAACAGTGGATGAAAGATGGTCATCTGTTGGTAAATGGTAACATCGTAAAACCGAAGTATCGTTGTGAAGGTAATGAGCTTCTAACCTTAGAAGTTGAGTTAGAAGCACAAACGACAAGCCAGCCTGAAAATATACCACTCAATGTCGTCTATGAAGATGATGATATTATCGTGATCAATAAAGAAGTAGGGATGGTTGTTCATCCAGGTGCTGGTAATCCATCGGGAACATTGGTCAATGCATTACTTTATCATGCGCCAAAACTTGCAGAACTTTCTCGAGCTGGTTTGGTTCATCGTATTGATAAAGATACCAGTGGTTTATTGGTTGTTGCCAAAAATCTAGAAGCTCAATTTTCGCTAAGTAAACAACTCGCTAAGAAAACAGTCTATCGTGTATATGATCTAGTGGTTTATGGAAACATTATCGCTGGTGGAACGATTGATGAGCCGATTAAAAGACATCCAGTCGATCGCGTGAAAATGGCGATCCTACCTGGTGGTCGAGAAGCGGTAACTCACTATAACGTGAAAGAACGATTTAGAGATTTTACTCGCGTTCAAGCGCAACTAGAAACAGGACGTACTCATCAGATCCGCGTGCATTTTAGCTATCTAGGATATGGTTTAGTCGGTGATCCAGTCTATGTAAATCGTGTGCGTTTACCTGCTGGTGCTTCTGAAACATTGATTGATATGTTGCGTAGCTTTAAACGTCAAGCCTTGCATGCAGCAAAACTTGGTCTCGTTCATCCTCGCACTGGTGAAGAAATGATGTTTGAAGCTCCGTGGCCTGAAGACTTTAAGCAATTAGTTGAAGTATTGCGCACTGAAAATAAGGCTTATTAAACGATCTTTGGAATAAAATATGGAATTTGTACAAGGTTTGCCTAAAGGTGTTTACGTCGGTCAAACGTGTATTGAGCATCCTCAAGCGATTGCAACGCCAAATCAAAATCTAAAAGGTTTTAATTTAGCATTGCATGTTAATGATGAAGCACAGCGAGTTCAGCAACATCGCATGATTTTGCTTAATCAACTATCAAATTATGGTGTTGATAAGATTACATGGATGACACAAACGCACAGCACGATTTGTCTAACTATCAATGAACAAATTCCATTTAATGCCCTTGAAGGCGATGGCTTAGTCACACAGCGTGCAGGACATGCACTCATGATGATGACAGCGGATTGTTTACCAGTCGTTTTAGGAAATGCTGAGGGTACAGAGGTTGCTAATCTACATGCAGGCTGGAGAGGTTTGACGAATGGTATCATTGAAAACACCGTCGCTCAGATGCAATCGCAGCCAGCTTGGGCATGGTTAGGAGCTGCGATTAGTCAACCTTGCTTTGAGGTCGGGGCAGAGGTGAAAGCTGCATTCTGTGAAAAATATACTGAACTGGAATTTGCATTTATCTCAGGACAGACTGAGGGTAAATATTTAGCTGATTTATATGCAATCGCTCGATTTATTTTAAATCGCTTAGGTGTGCAGAATGTTTTGGGTGGTAATCAATGTTCATTCCGACAAACTACAGATTATTTTTCTTATCGTCGAGATTCTAAAACAGGACGTATGGCAACATTTGTGTTTATGCAATAATTTTAATTCAATAAGCAGTTGATTCGCTTAGTTGTGATGAAAAATGTTAAACTTGATTCAATTCATTGGTTTTTAAATTTTCCATGTCTTTCATTGATCAAGAAACTCCTAAAGTTCAAGTTTGTGTAATTTTTCATAGTCCTTATGGACATACTGCAAAAGTTGCGCAACATATTGCTCAAGGTGCGGAACAGGGAGGGGCAGAAGTGCATCTCATTTCTGTTGCTGCTCCACAGTGGGATTTAATCGATCAAGCAGATGTGATCGTAATGGGTTGCCCAACTTATATGGGTAGTCTGACTTCTGCGCTCAAGCAATTCATGGAAGACTCGTCTAAGCGATGGCTTGCGCGAACTTGGCAAGGAAAAATAGCTGCGGGCTTTACCAATGGTGGTGGATTAAGCGGTGATAAATTGGCGGTGTTGCAACAGATCAATCTGTTTGCAATGCAGCATGGCATGTTATGGGCGGGATTACCGTTTATGCCAACAGGACGAAGTCCATCAGATATTAACCGTATGTCCAGCTTTCTAGGTTTAATGACTCAATCAGATAATGCAAGTGTCGAAGTAACACCACCTGAGGGTGATTTAGAAACCGCACGTAAATTTGGCAAATATTTAGCAGAATTACGATTAAAACAGATCAACATTTGATACCTATAAAAAAACCTCCAATATCCTTGGAGGTTTTTTTATTATTTATGCAACATACGTGCTTTATCACGCTGCCAATCACGGTCTTTTTCCGTAGCACGTTTGTCATGTAATTGCTTACCTTTGACCAACGCAATTTCGAGCTTAACCAAGTGACCTTTCCAATAGCAGGCTAAAGGAACACATGAATAACCTTTTTGGTTCACTGCGCCTAGTAACTTTTCTAGTTCACGACGAGATAATAATAACTTTCGTGTACGTGTCGATTCAGGTACGACATGGGTTGATGCAGACAATAAAGGCTGAATCTGTGAACCAAATAAAAAGGCTTCACCATTTTTAAAAATGACATAACTTTCAGACAATGTCATACGTCCAGCACGTAAGGATTTTACTTCCCAACCCTGAAGTGACATGCCTGCTTCAAATTTTTCTTCGATAAAGTAATCGTGACGCGCTCTTTTATTCTGAGCAATCGTGCCACCATTATGTTTTTTTACAACTGTTGCTTGCGCCATAATTCAAACTTCCACAATTGCATCTATTGTGCCGTAAAACGTAACCTTTTTCCATTGTTTAGGAATTTCGCGTTTATTGCGAACTTTTGTTAAAATACATGCCTTATCTCATTCACTTAGAGTACAACGCATGTCTAAAACACGTGTGATTTATCCAGGGACCTTTGATCCAATTACCAATGGACATGTTGATTTAGTTGCAAGAGCATCAAAAATGTTTGATGAAGTTGTTGTTGCAATTGCAATTGGTCATCATAAAAATCCTGTGTTTAGTTTAGAAGAGCGTGTTGAGTTAGCCAAAGCATCATTAAGTCATTTAACCAATGTTGAGTTTGTAGGATTTGATGGCTTGTTGGTTAATTTTTTCCGTGAACAACGTGCTACAGCTGTACTTCGTGGTCTAAGAGCGATTTCTGACTTTGAATATGAATTCCAATTAGCCAATATGAATCGTCAGCTTGATCCTCATTTTGAGTCTGTATTTCTAACGCCTTCAGAGCAATACTCATTTATTTCATCGACATTAGTTCGTGAAATCGCTCGTTTAAAGGGTGATGTAACCAAGTTCGTGCCTGCTGTCGTCGTTCAGGCATTTGAGCGTAAACATCAACAAGGTTGGTAGCGTGTCTTTATATATAACAGATGAATGCATCAATTGTGATGTCTGTGAGCCTGTATGTCCCAATGAAGCAATTTATATGGGGGAATCAATCTATGAGATTGATCCTGCGCTTTGTACAGAGTGTGTGGGCCATCATGACAAACCGCAGTGCCAACTATTTTGTCCAGTTGATTGTATTCCTCTTGATCCCAATCATGTTGAGTCACAAGACCAACTGATGGAAAAATATAAAAAATTGACAGCGCAAAAAAATACAAGCAATTAACTTTGAACTTTGATAATATGCGCCTCGAAGTGGGCTGGACGGTCGCTGCTGTGGAGGTCTCCGTGACTGAAGCAGGGGAGGAAAGTCCGGGCTTCATAGGGCAGGGTGCCAGGTAACGCCTGGGCGGCGAAAGCCGACGGCAAGTGCAGCAGAGAGTAGACCGCCTCATTCGTGAGGTAAGGGTGAAAGGGTGCGGTAAGAGCGCACCGCGTGTCTGGTAACAGTTCACGGCAAGGTAAACCCCACCAGAAGCAAGACCAAATAGGAATCCTGAGGTACGGCCCGTACTGGATTCGGGTAGGTCGCTTGAGCGTATGAGTGATTGTACGCCTAGAGGAATGATCGTCCTCGACAGAACCCGGCTTATAGGCCCACTTCTAAGTTTTTTTGAAAATTGTGCTTGACGTGTGTAGCGAAAGTTAAGATAATGCGCCCACAGTTTTCGGCTATGTAGCTCAGTTGGTTAGAGCACCGCACTCATAATGCGGGGGTCACAAGTTCAAGTCTCGTCATAGCCACCATTTTATAGACCACGCTCCTGCGTGGTCTCTTTTTGTCTATTGTTTTTATAATTTTTTAAATACCTTTTTAACAAACTAATTTTACAGTTTAGTTAAGTGTTTAAATTTTTATGAAATTGCTGAAAAATGATCAAATGTGATTTAAAAGAATAAAAACTGTTCATATGTTCCGTATTTTCAACGTCATAGGCTTGACCGTTTAAGCGGAACACTAGATAATGCGCACACAGTTTACGGCTATGTAGCTCAGTTGGTTAGAGCACCGCACTCATAATGCGGGGGTCACAAGTTCAAGTCTCGTCATAGCCACCATTTTAAAAACCACGCTCCTGCGTGGTTTCTTTTTATCTATAGTTTTTTTCTACTCAGCGCTGACTTGAGCTAGATTAGAGATGTATTTCGATAACTTGTAGGGTCTGAGGGTTGTCGTAGAAAGGTTTTAAAACCATGTGAATAATGGGTTCTAACACATTATGTTCATCTAAGGCTTTAACAACTTTTGGATAAAAACGAACTGCCTCATTGCGTAGATCGCTTTCTTCCAAGCCAATAGCTGTGAAAACATCTTGTAGGCTTTCATCTTTATAAAAATCATAGAAAACTTTAACGCCATAGAGAATCAGATCTTGCAAAAATGAAGACTGGCGTAATTCTTTCCAATACTCATAGATCATCACAAAGAACTCTTCTACATCTAGAGGAGTGACTTGCTTAGTGTATTCAGAGAGTGGTTTAGATTTATTATCGTCCCATATATTGCGTGCCAAACTTTCTAGATCATCATTTGATAATAGACTCAAATCAACAAGTTGTTCTTGAATAAAGCGTGCAATACTTTCTTCTATTTTTTGCTCAATACGTTGTTGTTGGCGATAGGAAAAAGTTTTTAATTTCTGCTGCCATTCATATTTACTATCTTGAGCTTTTTCTTCATCAGCTGTAGCAAATAGTTTGGGTAATTTATTTTGTAGTGTAGAGGTTGCTATATATAAGCAGAGCTGCTCAATGGATGGGCTTTCTTTTAGAAATTTATTCAAATATTGTCGAATATTATCTAATTCTAAGATTTTAGATAGCCACATTTCAAATTGATGATCTGAGAATACATCTTGGAGTTGTGCTGAGGATTGCAGGGAAAAAACATGAAGACGTTGGGCAATTTCTCCAATGAATTCTAATAGTCCAGCACCTAATTGCATTTCAAAAGCATAGCGTTTAACTACAGCTTGAATTTGATCAAGCTCTACAACTTCTTTCAGTTTTATATTCGGAGCATGTTGTAAAAAAAGCTGAATAAACTGTTGGAAAAACTCGGGTGAGAGTTGTGTCGTGAGTTGGTTTTTATAAAAGGCCACTTGCTCAAGCATAAGTGCTTGAGCAAGTAATTGTGACTTTTCAGAAACAATTTTTTCAGTCATTCGTTGTCCATCCGTTGACGATAGGGTAGCGTCGTTCACGGCTAAAAGCACGTGAGCTGATGCGTGGTCCGATTGCACCTTGACGACGTTTGTATTCGTTGCGATCAACCAATCGAATCACTTTTTCTACCACCTCTGCTTCAAATCCTCTCGCAATAATATCTGCTTGGCTTTGATCTTCTTCGATGTATGCATAAAGTATCGCATCAAGCACATCGTAAGCTGGTAAAGAGTCTTGGTCGGTTTGATCAGGGCGTAACTCGGCAGAAGGAGGTCGGCTGATCACGCGCTCTGGAATTACAGGGGTTTCACTTAAAGTATTACGATATTTTGCTAATTCAAATACAATGGTTTTGTAGACATCTTTCAATACAGAAAAACCACCAACCATATCGCCATAAAGGGTGCAGTAACCAACTGATATTTCAGATTTGTTACCAGTCGATAATACGAGATTACCAAACTTATTAGATAAGCCCATCAATAGCGTACCGCGAGTACGTGCTTGTAAGTTTTCTTCAGTTGCATCAGCTGGTGTGTTTCCAAAGAATGGATAAAGCGTTTGCATAAAGCTATTTACAATAGGGTGGATCTCAGCAATACCAAAAGTTACGCCCATACGACGAGCTTGCTCGGTCGCATCTTCCACACTCATTTGTGACGTGTATGTATATGGCATCATAACTGCTTGAACTTTATCTGCCCCGATCGCATCCACTGCGATTGCAAGTGTTAATGCAGAATCAATACCACCAGATAAACCTAAAATGACACCTGGGAAGCCTGAACGTTGAACGTAATCACGAGTTGCCATTACGAGTGCTTGATAAATTTCAGCAAAGGTTTCAAGTGCAGGGGCTGATTCAGTTTTTTTGAATTCTTTTTGCTCTGCATCATATTCAACAAAATAAATTGATTCTTGGAAACTTGGAGCTTGTAGTGCGATTTCTCCATTTTTGTTGGTTACAAAACTTGAACCATCAAAAATTAGATCATCTTGACCACCTACTTGGTTAACATAAACTAGATGGAGATTTAACTGTTTAGCTAATTCATTTAAAGTTTGG
Source organism: Acinetobacter junii CIP 64.5 (assembly GCF_000368765.1). GTDB lineage: Bacteria > Pseudomonadota > Gammaproteobacteria > Pseudomonadales > Moraxellaceae > Acinetobacter > Acinetobacter junii. The sequence goes on along the minus strand of NZ_KB849654.1, from coordinate 447,362 downwards.
ATGCGATGTTGCGGTTTACCTACTTCGTAAGGTGAAGCATTAAGAACCAATGCTGTTTCTACATTGAGCTGGCTTAATTGCTTAACAGTATTCAATGACCAAACATCTTCACAAATAAGTACACCAAATTTATGACCTAAATATTCAAAAATTAGATGCTGATGACCTTCTTGGAAGTAGCGTTTTTCATCAAAAACACCATAATTTGGCAAGTTATGCTTATTATAAATCCCTAAAACTTGTCCATCTTTCATCACGGCTGCTGAGTTATAGCGGTAGCCATCTTCGGTTTGATGAACAAAACCAAATACCATGACGATATCTTTGACTTCACTTAATTGTGCAAATGCTTTCTGAGTGCGTTTGCTTAAATTAGGTCGAATCAATAAATCTTCAGCTGGATATCCGATTGTTGATAATTCTGGAAAGATGATTAAATCGGCTTGCTGCTGTTTTGCTAAATTTGCTTGCTCAACCATCTTTTGAGTATTTGCGTCAATATTGCCAATATGCGGAGAGAACTGGGCAAGGGCAATTTTAAAATTTTTCATTCAAACTTAATCCTGAGTCTTAACATGTGTTGATATACAAGTTCTTGATTTGTGTAAGTATAATTTTAAAGAACGTTGTATATCATAGCGCCAAACATTCTATATCTTAAAGAAAAATGACAAGGTGTCTAATATATACTAATTGCACATTTTTCTGCGTAAAAATAACAAGTTTTTCTGTTTTAAAGAGCAACATTTTTAAATGGTTGCGTAGTGATGGTGCATGACTATGAATAAACTTAGCATTGTCATTTATTCTTTTTTTTCGTGTCACTTTCGCATACCGAAATGACAGTTCAATGACATGAATAGAAACACTCTTTTTTCGATTATTTCGGTATTGGGATAAAAAAATACAAAAAATTAGAGTTTTCGTAAAATTTAAATCTATCAAAAACATAATTTTATTGAATTGAGTCTTTTTTGACCGTTCGTCGGGAATCCTTTTGCTACACTTGAGTGTACAAATGTGCACTGCTATTATCCTAATTAATGTGAACATCTGTACACTAGATGTAACAGTAAAAATATGCATTTCGCATATAAAAAGAGGAAATAGAAATGTCAGTACTTTTAGTTTTAGTTGTTGCGTCTTGTTCTGCTATCGCAGTAGGTCGTGTGGGAACTATCTTGTTAAACCAAGATGATAAATAAATAGTTTTATAAATAATGGTCTGTTAAGAGAGGTAATGATTATGTCAGTTGTATTTTTTCCAGTAATTGCGTTTGGTTTAGCTGTTGTAGTTGGTCGTATTGGTACTTTAATGTTCCAAGAGCAAGTACAAGAGTCAGAGTAAGTTTGATTAATTAAACTTTTGATGAGAGGTAATAAGTTATGGTGATTCCAACAATCTTATATCCAGTAATTGCTTTTGGATTGGCAATTGGTGTGGGACGTATCGGTACAATTGTTAAAGATGCGATGCGTGTAGATTTTACGACTGAAATGGATGATAGTCATGAACTTAGCTCAGAGAGCAGTAAAAACACAGCAGCATAGAATTGCTAATGATGTTTCAAGCTGAAAAGCCCTGTAAATAAACGACAGGGCTTTTTTTATTTCTGAAGAATAATATTTGGAACTTTTTTTAGAAAAATATCACGTGCGATGTCACCTTGCTGTTCAATGTTATATTCATTGAATTTCTTTCCAACTATAAATTGATACCGGTAAGGGTTGTATTGTTTAAAACTTAGATAATAACCAAGTTGCAATATTGCGCCTTTTACAATCACATTTGTGTTTTGCTGAAACTGCAGAATATGTGCAAGTTCATGAATGAAGAGACTTTGCAATCCGATTGAACATTTTGAGTAATCTTTACTAAAATATTTTTGATGAACGTACAGGTTGCCATTTGGCGCTATAAATATGTTTTCAGGTTGCCAAGGTAGATAGGGGATATTGAAAATTTTTACTTCTGAATAATGAATGAGTTCACCAAATACAGATTGAGCAATCGAAATTTCATCATTAGTTAAGCCACGATACTCAAATTCTTGTATGTTGAGAAAGGAAATCAGTTCAGAGATCAGTCGAGATCTTAACCATTCAATACGATGCTTTAGAAGTTTGTTCATTTGAGTTCTATAATTGTATTTGATTAAAAATATGACCTCAATTCAAATAAAAAAAGCCCCAGTTAAAACTGAGGCTTTACAACAACGAGAATGACAACTGCAAATAAAATCACTGTTGGCATTTCATTAAAGAAGCGCCAAAACTTATGAGATTTATAATGTGCATTCCCGATGAGTTTCTTTCGGTAATAGCCACATACAAGATGGTAAATGACTAGGAGTCCGACTAAAGCCACTTTAAGATAAAACCATAAGGCTTCATGATAATGGCGAGTGGCATCACCCCAATCCACAAGGAAATGGGCAGTCACAAGCGTGGCAATCATTGATGGCCACATGATGCCACGATATAACTTACGTTCCATTACTTCAAAGCGTTGATGACTTACAGCATCCTCACTCATCGCATGATAAACATAAAGCCGTGGTAGATAGAACAACGCAGCGAACCAACACACCACAGCAATAATATGTAATGCTTTTACCCACAAGAAAGCATCAGAAGGTGCATCCATCGATAATCCTATGTGGGATTATGCATCCCACTTCTTGAAAATAAGGCAAGCGTTAACACCGCCAAAGCCAAAACTGTTACTCATGACAGTATTCAGTTTTGCATCACGTTTTTCAAGTACAATATCGAAACCTTTCGCGCCTTCATCTAGTTCTGTAACGTTGATGTTCGGTGCGATGAAGTCATTTTGCATCATTAGTACAGAGTAGATTGCTTCCTGTACACCTGCTGCACCCAAACTGTGGCCAGTCATTGATTTGGTTGAGCTTAGTGCAGGTACATTACCTTCGCCAAAAGCACGTTCCATTGCTTTTAATTCGGTTACGTCACCTGCAGGTGTTGAAGTCCCGTGAGTATTGACATAATCGATTTGTTCAATGCCATGTTGTTTTGCTTCATCAAGTGCCATGAGGATACAACGCGTAGCACCTTCCCCAGATGGAGCAACCATATCTGCACCGTCACTGTTGGCAGCATAAGCGACTACTTCTGCCAAAATGTTCGCACCGCGTGCTTGAGCATGCTCAAGTGATTCAAGAACCACAAAGCCACCACCACCCGCGATCACGAAACCGTCACGGTCAGCTGAATAAGGACGAGATGCTGTTTCTGGTGTATCGTTATATTTAGAACACAATGCACCCATAGCATCAAAAAGTAAGCTTTGAGACCAGTGATCTTCTTCACCACCACCAGCAAGCATTAAATCTTGTTTACCTAATTGAATCAGGTTGTAAGCATAACCAATTGCATCAGCAGAAGTTGCACATGCACTAGTAATAGAGTGAGCAATACCTTGTAGTTTTAATGCAACACCAACGTTTGCAGTAATCGTATTACTCATGTTGCGTGGAACAAAGAAAGGTCCAATTTTACGTGCACCTTTTTCTTCCAGTAATTTAACCATCTCTGCAACAGAAGCAGTTGAGTTACCGCCACTACCACCAGCAATACCGTATCTTGGGTTGTTAGCTAGGTCTTCTTGTTTGAGACCTGCATGTTCTACGGCTGCAATAGCGGCATTGTAAGCATACATTGCACACACGCCCATGAAGCGTTTCAATTTACGATCAATGCCATCAAAATCTTGAACAGCTGCTGCGCTCACATGACTTTTGAAATTAAGTTCAGCATAAGTTGGGTTAAAACGTGTCCCAGAGATTCCATTTTTTAGAGAATGAGTAACCTCTTCCAAAGAGTTACCGATACATGAGTTGATGCCCATACCAGTGATTACAACACGTTTCATTTACAGTTCCCTTTTATGGTAATACTAAGCCTTGTACAACATCGCTATAGTTAAAATCAGGAGAAAATAACGATCAAATCGGCTCATGAGTGAATGACACCATGATAGCAGAAAGGTTTTTTATTTCTTATGGCAAATATTATGTCTATTTTCAGTTATGTAAAGATTAGTAAGTTTAGAACGACTTAAGGTGAAAGCTAATGAAATTATACAGATTCAAGTTGAGATAAATCTGTATTCAACCTAGTATTTACCTAGAAATGCACAGATTAAAGAATAGAGGTACTTGATGACAAATTCTAAAAATAAGCAAACTTCAGGTTTATTTGCCCAAGCATTTGGAGTGGCTAAAAAGCTCAGCTCTGAATTGCAAAAACTTCAAGTTGCCCCGATAACATCTGGTGCGAAACTTTCCAATTCATCTAATATTGTTGAAGGAAATGCGCGTTTCAAAAGTCCATTTGAAGTGGAGAAATATGAAAGCCCTCAACAGATGCTGCGTCAACAACTTCCTAAATTGTCACATCAATTGCTAGGTAAGCATTATACGAAGGTAAATAATGTGGCGACTTTTGTTTCACCTGATTTAGGTGAAAAAGTTTCAGATTATTTATTTCAATGGTTGAATGAATTTAGTTCAAATAGTTCTTTGACTGAAAAGATTCTCGAAGAAGCAGGAGTTAAAGATCTTGCTGAGTTGACACAGGATACTGGGCGCTCGCAACGTTTAAGTCAGGCACTCATTGAGCAAAATAAATTACTTGCAGCTGCTCAGGGATTAATTACTGGTGCTACTGGAGTTTGGGGTGCTGCAATCGATATACCTGCTTCGATCGTTTTGGCATTACGCACGATTTACCAAACTGGTCGCTCTCATGGTTTCGATTTATCTGAAGAAGTTGATCAAGATATCGTGGCCTTTATTTTTAAAGAAATTGATTTAGGTCTTGTCGCAGAAAAACAAACATTATTACTTGCTTTAAAAGCTTTACAATCAATGTTAGACACACATGATTTGCAACATTTCCAACAGTTATTAGGCTCTAATAATGATGTTGAATTGTTGAAGAAGTGGTTGGTTGATGTTGATGGGCAATTTAAGTGGGGGTGGTTAAATCATATTCCACAAGCTTCAGTGATTGGGAAACTAACACCGATCGCGGGTGCAGTTGTCGGTGGTTTTTATAGCTGGAAACTTCTAGAAGATGTGGGGCATAAATCACAATCAGTATTTGGTGCGGCGCGATTCTATATAAATGAGCATCCTAATGAAAAGATTTCTCCATTAGAGGCGTATTACAAAGCTGAAGCATTATTAAGAAAAGCAAGTCCGAAACTTTTACAGGCAACAGAACTTGATGTCGCAAGTAAAATAGCTCCAGCCGAAAATCTAAAAAATGATGTTATCACTCATGTGGCTGTTCAGATAAAAGATGAGCTCATAGAAAATTCAACAAAAGATGAAAAAGTTGAAGAGGGTATTCAGAAGCTTGCTGAACAACATGTAACAGAACATGAATATTCTCAACAAAAACCAGCGATTAAAGCGACAGATGGTGATGACACCTTGGCTGATGAGACGGAACAGTTATCCGAACAAAAGGCAATAGATATTGAGCCTGCATCAACAAAGCATAGCTAATATATATGTGATGTATAAAAGCATCTAAAAGTTAACAAAAATCTAGAAATGGTCGACACTTGCTTTAGCCTGCAATGTTGACCATTTTTACTTCTTGACTTACAATTGTGTGCCCTTAAAAAGAGGTGCTTTTCTTTTTAAGGTTGTTTAATAACGGGAGAATTGCCAAATGGCAACAACAAATCAGTTGATCCGTAAGGGTCGTACAACTTTGATTGAAAAATCAAAAGTTCCTGCGTTGAAGGCTTGTCCACAACGTCGTGGTGTATGTACACGTGTATATACGACTACTCCTAAAAAACCTAACTCAGCAATGCGTAAGGTTTGCCGTGTTCGCTTAACTTCTGGTTTTGAAGTATCAAGCTATATCGGTGGTGAAGGTCATAACTTACAAGAGCACAGTGTTGTTCTAATCCGTGGTGGTCGTGTTAAAGACTTACCAGGTGTACGTTACCATACCGTTCGTGGTTCTTTAGACTGTGCTGGCGTGAAAGATCGTAACCAGTCACGTTCTAAATACGGTGCTAAACGTCCTAAGAAGTAATTCTAGGCAACCAGCCCAAACAACCCTTTAGCGTTTCGCTTGTTTGAATTCTTCATAGATTTGTAATTCAAGCGACGTATAGTAAGGCCAGCGTAGCGTACATGGCACTTGTACAAACTGCTGGATCATCCTGAAGTGTCATAATATTAGGTGTATTAAAATGCCAAGACGTCGCGTAGTCGCTGCTCGTGAGATCCTTCCAGATCCAAAATTTAGCAGCCAAACAATCGCTAAATTCATGAACCACGTAATGCAAGATGGTAAAAAATCTGTAGCTGAAGGTATCGTTTACGGTGCTTTAGAGCGTGTTCAAGAAAAAAACAAAGTAGACCCAGTTGAATTTTTCGAGACTACTCTTGAAAAAGTTCGTCCTATGGTCGAAGTAAAAGCACGCCGTGTTGGTGGTGCTACTTATCAAGTACCTATGGAAGTACGCCCATCCCGTCGTACTGCCTTAGCAATGCGTTGGTTAGTAGATGCTGCTGCTAAGCGTTCTGAAAAAACGATGGCTTTACGTCTTGCTGGTGAGTTGCTTGATGCAGCTGAAGGTAAAGGTGCAGCGATCAAAAAACGTGAAGACGTGCATCGTATGGCTGAAGCCAACAAAGCCTTCTCTCACTACCGTTTCTAAACGGATAAAACAGTCCCTAATCAGGAGAATATTCATGCGTACAGCAGCTCGATTCAACATTGCTCTTTATCAAAGTGGGAGCTTTGCGGGTATTTAAGTTGCCTGCTTGGATATTCGTGCGCATCAATTTAATTGATGCGTCCTGTTTTAAAGATAACATTTAGGAATGTAAGACATCATGGCTCGCCAAACCCCGATTACTCGTTACCGTAACATTGGTATTTCTGCGCACATTGACGCAGGTAAAACAACTACAACTGAACGTATCTTGTTCTACACAGGTGTATCTCACAAAATTGGTGAAGTACACGACGGTGCAGCAACAATGGACTGGATGGAACAAGAGCAAGAGCGTGGTATTACCATTACTTCTGCTGCTACGACTTGTTTCTGGTCTGGTATGGGCAACCAATTCGAACAACACCGTATCAACGTAATTGATACACCGGGACACGTTGACTTCACAATTGAAGTTGAGCGTTCTATGCGTGTTCTTGACGGCGCGTGCATGGTTTACTGTGCTGTTGGTGGTGTTCAACCTCAGTCTGAAACTGTATGGCGTCAAGCTAACAAATATAAAGTGCCTCGTTTAGCATTCGTGAACAAGATGGACCGTACTGGTGCAAACTTCTTCCGTGCTGTAGAGCAAGTTAAAACTCGTTTAGGCGGTAACCCTGTACCTATCGTTGTACCAATCGGTGCAGAAGATACATTTGCAGGTGTTGTAGATCTTATCGAAATGAAAGCGATTATCTGGGATGAACCATCTCAAGGTATGAAGTTTGAATATGGTGAGATTCCTGCTGACCTAGTTGATACTGCTAACGAATGGCGTACTAACATGGTTGAAGCGGCTGCTGAAGCTTCTGAAGAGTTAATGGACAAGTACCTTGAAGAGGGTGATCTTTCTAAAGAAGACATCGTTGCAGGTCTACGTGCTCGTACATTAGCATCTGAAATCCAAGTGATGCTTTGTGGTTCAGCATTCAAAAACAAAGGTGTTCAACGTATGTTGGATGCTGTGATTGAATTCTTACCATCGCCAACAGAAGTTAAAGCGATCGAAGGTATCCTTGACGATAAAGCTGAAACTAAAGCATCTCGTGAAGCATCTGACGAAGCTCCGTTCTCTGCGCTTGCGTTCAAAATCATGAACGACAAATTCGTAGGTAACTTAACTTTCGTACGTGTTTATTCTGGTGTTCTTAAACAAGGTGACCCAGTATATAACCCAGTTAAGTCTAAGCGTGAACGTATCGGTCGTATCGTGCAAATGCATGCGAATGAGCGTCAAGATCTTGATGAAATCCGTGCAGGTGATATCGCAGCGTGTGTAGGTCTTAAAGACGTTACAACTGGTGATACATTATGTGATGAGAAAAACATCATTACACTTGAGCGTATGGAATTCCCTGAGCCAGTAATTTCATTGGCTGTTGAACCAAAAACTAAAGCTGACCAAGAAAAAATGTCAATTGCTTTAGGTCGTTTGGCGAAAGAAGATCCATCGTTCCGTGTACGTACTGACGAAGAATCTGGTCAAACAATTATTGCTGGTATGGGTGAGCTTCACCTTGACATCATCGTTGACCGTATGAAACGTGAGTTCGGTGTTGAAGCGAATATCGGTAAACCAATGGTTGCTTATCGTGAAACGATTAAGAAAACTGTTGAGCAAGAAGGTAAATTCGTACGTCAAACAGGTGGTAAAGGTAAATTCGGTCATGTATATATTCGTTTAGAGCCACTTGATGTTGAAGCTGCTGGTAAAGAATACGAATTCGCTGAAGAAGTTGTTGGTGGTGTAGTACCAAAAGAATTCTTCGGTGCAGTTGATAAAGGTATTCAAGAGCGTATGAAGAATGGTGTCTTGGCTGGTTACCCAGTTGTAGGCGTTAAAGCTGTTCTTTTTGACGGTTCTTACCACGATGTCGACTCTGATGAATTGTCGTTCAAAATGGCTGGTTCTTATGCGTTCCGTGATGGTTTCATGAAAGCAGATCCAATTCTTCTTGAACCTATCATGAAAGTTGAAGTAGAAACTCCAGAAGACTACATGGGCGATATCATGGGTGACTTAAACCGTCGTCGTGGTATGGTTCAAGGTATGGACGATCTTCCTGGTGGAACAAAAGCAATTAAAGCAGAAGTTCCATTAGCTGAGATGTTTGGTTACGCTACTCAAATGCGTTCTATGTCTCAAGGTCGTGCTACTTATTCTATGGAATTCGCTAAGTACGCTGAAACTCCACGTAACGTGGCTGAAGGCATCATCGCTAAGTTCCAAGCTGGCGGTAAAAAAGGTGACGACGAGTAATCTTTCGATTACTATATTACCCAACTAAAATTTAGTTAAAAACCAAGCGCTCATGAGCGACCCTCATGAGCAGTTTATAAAGGAAGATCATCATGGCTAAAGCCAAGTTTGAACGTAATAAACCACACGTAAACGTGGGTACAATTGGTCACGTTGACCATGGTAAAACAACTTTAACTGCTGCGATTGCAACAATTTGTGCAAAAACTTACGGCGGTGAAGCGAAAGATTACTCACAAATCGACTCTGCTCCTGAAGAAAAAGCACGTGGTATTACAATTAATACATCACACGTAGAATACGATTCTCCAATCCGTCACTACGCTCACGTAGACTGCCCGGGCCACGCCGATTATGTTAAAAACATGATTACTGGTGCTGCTCAGATGGACGGCGCGATCCTTGTATGTGCTGCGACTGATGGTCCAATGCCACAAACTCGTGAACACATCCTTCTTTCTCGTCAGGTAGGTGTACCTTACATCATCGTATTCTTAAACAAGTGTGACCTTGTTGATGATGAAGAATTACTTGAATTAGTAGAAATGGAAGTTCGTGAACTTCTTTCTACTTATGACTTCCCAGGTGATGACACTCCAATCATCCGTGGTTCAGCTCTTCAAGCATTAAACGGTAACGACGGTCCTTACGGTGAAGCTTCTGTTCTTGCACTTGTAGAAGCGCTTGACTCTTACATCCCAGAACCAGAGCGTGCAATCGATAAAGCATTCTTGATGCCAATCGAAGACGTATTCTCTATCTCTGGTCGTGGTACAGTAGTAACTGGTCGTGTAGAAGCTGGTATCATCAAAGTTGGTGAGTCTGTTGAAATCGTTGGTATCCGTGATACTCAAACGACTACAGTTACTGGTGTTGAAATGTTCCGTAAACTTCTTGACGAAGGTCGTGCGGGTGAGAACTGTGGTATCTTACTTCGTGGTACTAAGCGTGAAGACGTACAACGTGGTCAAGTACTTGCTAAACCAGGTACAATCAAGCCGCACACTAAATTCGATGCAGAAGTATACGTACTTTCTAAAGAAGAAGGTGGTCGTCATACTCCATTCCTTAACGGTTACCGTCCACAGTTCTACTTCCGTACAACTGACGTAACTGGCGCGATCAAATTACAAGATGGCGTAGAAATGGTAATGCCTGGTGACAACGTAGAAATGTCAGTAGAGTTAATCCACCCGATCGCAATGGACCCAGGTCTACGTTTTGCGATCCGTGAAGGTGGTCGTACTGTAGGTGCTGGTGTTGTTGCTAAAGTAACTGCATAATCGCCTAGAGTGATCAAAAAAACACCCCTTATGGGGTGTTTTTTTATATCAATTGTTTGACAATTTTATTGAATAGTGTCCCAAACTGATACTTTGCTGTCCCAAACTGCATTTAATTAATCCATATAAAAACCTAATATAAAACTCAAGAAAACGAACAAAAGTGCTCAGTGAAAAAAGTTCACTGAAAAGGAGTAGGCGGCATGAATGCTAAAGTAAATATTTCAAATCGTGCAGGTGCAAGTTTCCCAGTACGTCGTATGAATTTTGATTTTGATCAAGTACCTGAATACTGGATGAGTGGCTCAGCAGGTCTTACACATTTTATGACTGCATTATCTGCTTTATTTCCAGATGGTGAGAAATTATTTATTGATTCAGTTCGTGCTGTGCGTTATCACCCAGCGATTAAAGAGAATGAAGAGCTGCAAAAAGAGATTAGTGCGTTTATTGGTCAAGAAGCAATGCATACTCAAGAGCATGTTAATTTCAATGCTTCTGCTCAAAAATACGGTCATGATGTAAGAGCCTTAGAACAAATTACAGGTTGTTACATTCAATTTGCCTTAAATAATTTTTCGAAAATCGTAAAACCTTTTGGTATGACACGTGAGATGGTTGATCTCACAGCTACGACTGCTCTAGAGCATTTTACAGCGACGATTGCATCTGAATTATTGCGTAATAAGCATATCCAAGATTTGATGACAGATGACACAATGTCTTATATGTGGTTCTGGCATGCGGTTGAGGAGAATGAGCATAAAGCAGTTGCATATGATGTATATGAGTCTGTTTTTGGCACAGGAATTAAAGCATACAGCTTACGTACAACAGCGCTCATATTTGCCATGACTTTAATTTTTATTCTTCAGTCATACTTCACTTTACGTTTGCTTAAACAAGATAAAAAGCTAAATCTTAAAGAGTTGGGAATGATTTATAAGTATGGTTATAGTCCATCAAAAGGGATCATCGCAGGAATGGCAGGAGAAATGCTGGCGTACTTTAAACCACGGTTCCATCCGAATGATTTAGATACAGTTCAATTATTAAAAGATTGGAAAGCGAAATTAGGTTTGTAAGCCTTATTTTCTTCAATACTGTTTGTTTTTAAAGGGCATGAATTTGCCCTTTTTCTATTTTAAATATTTTCATAAAAACTTGAAGACATGTCCTAAGATGATGCTTTTATGACCTTATCTGCACTTAATTAAAGCATGATAAACAGCGTATAAAATAAGAATGGATAAAAACAAAGAATGGATTCATCATTAAGGAGAATAAGGTATGAATGCTAAAGTCAATATTTCAAATCGTGCTGGCGCTAGTTTCCCTGTACGTCGAATGGATTTTGAGTTTGGTGATGTGCCTCGATATTGGGCAAATGGTGATGCTGCACTCACACATTTTATGACTGCTTTATCAGCGCTATTTCCTGAAGGTGAACAATTTTTTGTAAACAGTACTCGTGCAGTTAGAAATGATCCTAAATTAGCTGACCCTCGTTTGCAGAAAGAAATTAGTGCTTTTATTGGTCAAGAGGCGATGCATTCTAAAGAGCATTTAGCGTTCAATGCATCTGCTCAAGCCTATGGTTATGATGTTCGTAAGATGGAAGAGCAAACAGGCAAAGTGATCAATTACGGTGTTAATGTAATCAGTACATTACTTAAACCTTTTGGTTTCAACAAAGAAATGATTGGATTAACTGGAACATGTGCTTTAGAGCATTTTACTTCGACGATTGCTGAGGAATTATTAAGTAATCCAGATATCCAATCGATGTTCATGGATGAAACCATGTATCATTTGTGGATGTGGCATGCTGTTGAAGAAAATGAACATAAAGCTGTTACCTTTGATGTGTACGAGGCAATGTATGGTCAAGGTGCTAAAGCTTATTTTATGAGATCACTAGCACTTGTGATTGCAATGGGTCTGATTTTTATTACCCAATCCTATTTCACTGCAAAACTACTCAAAACTGATGGAAAACTAACGTGGCGTGACACGAAATATATGCTGAAATTTATGTATGGTTATAGAGGTTTTATGACCCGTCAGATACCAACTTTACTGGCATTTTTAAGACCTAAATTTCATCCAAATGACTACGACACCACTGAATTATTAAATAAATGGCGTGCCGAGTTGGGTTTTAATCCCCACTAAATAAAATGGGCAATCAATCAGATTGCCCATTTTTTTATTTAAATTTGGTTTTAAATTGTCGATAATCTGCCAATTAGGTTTTTGACAAGGTATTCTCGTGATTCGATTGATGCAAGAAAAGGATTTGGATAAAGTTGCTGAGATTGAATGTTTAGTTCAAACACATCCGTGGTCTAAAAAACAATTTCAGGAGTCTTTGCTTTCTTACCAATGCACAGTCTATGAAACTAAAAATCAAATAGTAGGATTCTGTATTTTACAGCCTGTGTTAGATGAAGCTAATTTGTTACTGATGGCGATCCATCCAAGCCAGCAGGGCAAAGGTCTTGGATACGAGTTGTTAGATTATTCAATTCAACTTTTAAAAAATAATCCTATCCAAATTTTTTTAGAAGTACGTCAAAGCAATCATGCTGCAATTCGTTTGTATGAAAAAATAGATTTTCATCAAATAGATTTACGCAAAAATTATTATCCCAATTTGGATGGTACAAAAGAGCATGCTGTGATTATGGTCAAAACATGCACTGATGATTTCGCGTCTTTATTTAAATCCTAAATTATTTAATGATTAGATCATCCCACTCTGAAGGTAGTGTACTCATGAGTGAGTTTCCGAGTTGATGAATTTCTTTCTCAGATAATGGGCGATTGAGTCTACGCCATTGACCATCTAGTAATAGTTCAAGTGGTGTGTATTGTGACTTGTAGTTCATTTTCGCTGAGTGTGGCACCCAATAACCAAGATACAAATAATCAAGATTTAGAGTTTTTACATATTCAATTTGTTTAAGAATGGCATAAACGCCCAAGGAGCGACGTTGTTCATCTGGGTCAAAGAATGTATAAACCGCAGATAAACCATCATCCATCAAATCGCAAGTAGAGACCGCAATTAGTTTTTGGTCTTTCCATAATTCGATAAAAAAACTTTCTGTGCAACTGTGTACGAGAAACTTCTCAAACTGATCATAGTTGGCTGGATACATATCACCATCTGAATGCCGCTCGTTTATATATCTCTCATAAAGCTGATAATGTTGTTCTGTCGCTTGCGAGGTAGGCAAGATATTCATGCTTAAATCTTGATTGCGTTTCCATGCCTTTTTTTGGCTGCTATTCATTTGAAATTCTTGAATAGGGACTCTACACGACAAACATTGACGACATAAATGACATTCTGGGCGATAAACAAAGTCACCACTGCGACGAAAACCAACACGTGACAGTTCAGATAATGTCACCACATCAATGCGATGAATTGGATCTAAGAACACCATTCGAGCTGATTTGTTATCGAGGTAACTGCAGTCATGTGGTGGAGTAATGTAATACTGTAAGTCATTTAAAAGGGACTTGGGTTGGTATGATTTCATTAATCTGTCCCTCCAAGGTGTTAATCCGTTAACCGTCTAATTTTGAAAAAAGAGCTATTGTTTTACTTGAAAATACACGTTCTTGATAACTTTTCCAATTGATAGAGGGGGTAATAATTACATCTTGTAACGATTTTAAATAGGCTTGGCGAGAAAGTGTACGTGCTCCAAGACTTAAAAGGTGATCGTTGACCAATTGGCAATCGATCCAAGGCAGTTGATTTTCCTGTCCAATTAACATCAGTGTATAAAATGCCATTTTAGAGACATCTGTTTCGGTGCTAAACATGGACTCACCAAAACATCCTTTACCAATAGTGACACCATACAGGCCACCTACAAGCTGTTCATTATTCCAGACTTCGACACTATAGGCATATCCTGCTTTAAATAGAGCTGAATATCCTTCAATTATATCTTCACTAATCCATGTCTCATTTGCATAACTTCGTGGTAACGAACAGGCACGAATGACGTGTTCAAATGCATGATTAATCGTAATTCGATAATCATGTTTTTTCATATTTCGTAGTAAGGATTTGCTAGGTTTATATGCCTGTGGTTCGATAATACAACGTGGTTCAGGACTCCACCAGCAAATAGGTTCATCTTCGTTGAACCATGGAAATAATCCATGTGTATAGGCTTCAAATAATGTAGACGGTGAAAGATCTGCACCAATACAGATGAAACCATGTCCCTCAGGGTCTGCTTCAATAGGATCAGGAAAAATATATTGAGAGGGTGGAAGTTGATGCATAATAAAATGAATATGGAAAGGATTCAGATTAAACTAATCTAAGAAAGGTCGAATGGCAAATCTAGTACTTCGCCATTCGATCATCAATATTTAATTAAATAAACGTAATTGTTTCGCGATCTCCAACTTCTTACTTCCTAAAAATATTTGGGCTTTAGATTGGATAATTTCAATGCTTTTAACCTGATCTGAAACCGTTTGACCATCTTTATCTAAAACTAACCACCCAAGTTGTTGGATGACATCTTGCACATAGTAAGCAAAATCTGTTGCAGTCGTTAAACCCTCTATAAAATGAGCGCGATAAAATAATTGATGAAAATGTTCAGTCGGTATACCAATGCCTGTGATTGGACTAATTAAAACGCCATAGTTTTGATGAAAACTCGCTTGTTTTAAAATGTAGTGATTTAGATTGTGGCAATGCTCGAATATTTTTTGAGATGGCTCATTATTTTGACATGGTTGAGCTAGTCCAAGATGGCACAGGATAACGAGCGCATTTAAGATTTTTGCATAGTGAAGCTCGGGAAAACTAGCTTCTAAATCTGCAATAGTGAGCGGTTGATAGTTAACTTCAGCAAATCGATTGCCAATTGGTTGATAAATTTCCTCTATCAAATTGAATGTCCCTAATAGTCCTGTAATGCTACTCGGTAATTGCTCTTTGGCTGTTAGAAGCACAAATGCTGTTTTTTCGGAGTTTTGCTTGGACTTGTAATGGGGTTAAATTATTCTTGCCTCGAATAAATAAATCCCGTCTAAATTGTGTGTTGGCAAAATAATCTCGGCACTGTTCTTTGAAAATCGGGTGTTCAATCGCATTTAGAAATTGCTGATGTTCTTCTGAAAAATTAATATTATCTAGATGCGTTCCTAAGTCTGTAGACCCAGCATAAGATAATTTAATTTCATCTAGGATTCTGACTACTTGCTGAAATGAAAAGCATTGCCAATCTTGATTCAAATATTCATGAATTAAGTAATTTGGA
The DNA here is from genome assembly GCF_000368765.1 of Acinetobacter junii CIP 64.5. Taxonomy (GTDB): domain Bacteria; phylum Pseudomonadota; class Gammaproteobacteria; order Pseudomonadales; family Moraxellaceae; genus Acinetobacter; species Acinetobacter junii. The sequence goes on along the minus strand of NZ_KB849654.1, from coordinate 431,747 downwards.
TTTTGTTGTTTGAGATCGATTACTTTTTGCAAAGCATTGGGATTTCTTTGAGCAAAGATTGGATTTTGTTTAAGTAGTTCTTCGCTAAAATTTAATGCTTCATTTACTTTTTGCAGTGGGTTTGTACTTTTGCTATTAAATTTAAAATTGCTATGAAATAACTCGCGTATAGGCATATTGGCAGCCCAACCTGTCACGCAGTTATAACTGATATAGACAATACCATTGGGTTTTAAATATTTACGAATGAATTTCAAAATGATGTGTTGGTTTTCATAACTTATCCAGCTCCATATTCCATGTAGGCTAATTGAATCAAACATGGGTAAATCATTTCGATTTAATAATTCTTCAAAGCTATCATCAAAAAAATATGGCTTAGTTTGGCTATGTTGTGCTAATTGGTTGGCATGAGCTGCATGTGCGGGGTTAAAGTCAGTACCGTAAAAATTGGCATCAGTACTTGCTGCATGTATGTTGATGCTGACACCTTGCCCAAAGCCAAGTTCACAATGTGTTTGATTTGTCTAAATATCTGGACTATCTATCCCATTTAAAAGTAAACAGAATTTTTGGAAGTTAGGGCTAAGATCACGATAATACCCATAGGTGTAATTGACTTCAGTTTGGTAGCCATTGGTCCATGTTGTTGTCATGCATTCATCCAAAATATAATTGTTGTTAAATAAAGCCATGTTTTTGATTGTATATATCATTTAACAAAAAAAGCCACCATAAAGATGGTGGCTTTTTAAACTTAATGTAAATTAGTTTAAATTATCAAGATACTTCTCAGCATCCAATGCTGCCATACAGCCTGAACCTGCTGAGGTAATCGCTTGACGATAGATACTATCAGCTACGTCACCAGCAGCAAAGACGCCTTCAATTGATGCTGCTGTTGCATTACCTGAAGTGCCACTTTGAACTTGAATATAACCATCACGTAAGTTCAATTGACCTTCAAACATATTTGTATTTGGTTTGTGTCCAATCGCAACAAATAGACCTTGTACTTGAACATCTTGTGTACTTGAATCTTGGGTAGATTTGATACGTACAGATGTTACACCAGTATTATCACCCAATACTTCATCGACTTGATGGTTCCAAATGATGCTGATCTTACCTTCTTTTTCTTTCGCAAAAAGATGATCTTGCAGAATCTTTTCAGAGCGCAAGCTGTCACGACGGTGAACTAATGTGACATGAGCTGCGATATTTGAAAGATAAAGTGCTTCTTCAACTGCAGTGTTACCACCACCCACAACCATGACATTTTGGTTCTTATAGAAGAAACCATCACATGTAGCACAAGCGCTTACACCTTGTCCCATGAATGCTGCTTCTGATTCAAGACCTAAATACTGAGCGGTCGCACCAGTTGCAATAATGAGAGCATCACAGGTGTATTCTTCCATATCGCCTTTTAAAACAAACGGGCGTGTTTTTAAATCAACTTCATTGATATGGTCATATACGATTTCTGTACCAAAACGTTCAGCATGGGCTTGCATACGCTCCATAAGTACAGGACCTGTTAATCCTTCAGGGTCACCAGGCCAGTTATCAACTTCGGTCGTCGTTGTTAATTGACCGCCGAGTTGTAAGCCAGCAATGAGTGTTGGTTTAAGGTTTGCACGCGCTGCATAAACTGCTGCACTGTAACCCGCAGGACCAGAACCCAAAATAATTAACCGTGAGTGACGAGCGCTCATTAAAGAACATCCTTTTTATATTGAAAATGCTAAAATTATACGTGAATCCGTAGGGGAGTGGGCTAAATCGATGATGATAATATTGATTAACTCAATCGAATTGCGCTATATCCGATCAGGATGTTAACAACAACAGTAAACAATCGTGCATCTTTTTTGTAAGAACACGTGCATAATATTAGACTTATTGATTAGGGTTGTTTAGACCTTAAATAATAGACAAACAAATAACGAAATTGGGTTACAGGACTGTATATGACTGCGGTGTCAAGTGTTTATGCACAACGCTTTTTAATGACATTATTTTTGATTTCTTTTGGCATTTATCTATTTCTTGCCACAGTAACTTATACTCCATTTGACCCAGGTTGGATGCATATATCTAGTGATACCCAACAGGTTTCCAATGCGAGCGGCGTTGCAGGTGCTTGGATTGCAGATTTGTTATTTGGATTCTTAGGATGGGCGAGTTTGCTACTCCCGATTTTTTTGTTTATTGAAGCAATCCAAGTATGGTGGCCAAGAAGTTTCCTTAATCGTCCGTTTCGTTATGCGGCACAATTCTTTCTCGTGTTATCTGTGGCGAGTTTGTTCTATCTGCACTGGAATACTCCTGCGGACACTCTAGATAATGCAGCTGGTGGAATTATTGGTTATGAGTTGGGACAAAGTCTAACTGGCTTGCTGACAATATATGGTGCAACGTTATTTTTACTCGCATTCAGTATTTTGTTATTAACTTTAGCCTTTGGAATCCAATGGGATAAAACATGGATTACTCTAAAGAAAACACCCGCATATTTGCAGGATCTATTTTATAAGAATGTACCTCAACAAGAGTCAGCGTATGATCGTACTGAACAAATTACGATGACTGAAACACCGTTAAAAACCAATGCTCAGAATTCTGCTACTGCTGTAGGTACAGAACCAGTATTAGCCAATCATTCTACTCACGATATTATAAACCAAGAGACTCAAACTAAATTTGATGATTCTCATCATCAGGTATTGGCTGAGCGATTATTTGCCGATGTAGCCGCAAAAGAACAACAACGCATGAATGTCCAAGAAACAAAAACAGAGGACGATTTCGAGCAAACATTAAAACGTGCGCACCAATTCGAGGCTGAAAGTCAAAGACTCATACAAACTGGTGAGGTTTGGCGTGCACTGCAACATGATGAACAAAGCCATAAACAAGAAATAGATGCTTTACTGAAAGCTGCAGATGATCGTAACGAGCTTGATGATCATCAGATGTTAAATACATCATCACATTCTAATGTTGTTCAGAAAACTAATCATCTTGATTTAGATTGGAATGATGATGAAATTTTTGATGAATTACTCGCTGCTGTTCCAAATAGCAAAACAGCGACAGATGTTCATTCACCATTCAATCAAGAGTTGCAGACTTCTTCATTGCAACAAAAACAACAGTTTGAGGTGGATGAAGATATTGATGAATTTGAATTCGCTGCAAAGCCAGAGAATACTGTAGTCGTTGAAGAAAATATTCATTCCCCGATAAGTGCTCATGATGAGGTGAAACAAACTCAGAAATCTGAATTTGATGACTTCGATGATTTATTGATAGACGAAGATGAGTTTAAGACACCTTCGATAAGCACGAGTTATGAACAGTCATCTGCTTTCGTAAAAGCACCAATTGAAGTTGAAGCACCAAAAGAAACATTATCTAAGGAAGCATTTATCGAAGCATGGCAGGAAACAGCTGGTAAAGCAGAACCAGAATTAGAAATCGATTTGGATGATGATTTTGATCTAGATGCTCCTTTAACTGATGCTTTCGGACGACCAATGTCACGAGCAATGCAAGTTGCCCAAAAGCGACGTGACTTACCTACCTTGCCTGGTTTGGAGTTATTAGATCGTGTTGATCCAAATAAGAAAGTGAATTTTACAGCCGATCAATTGGCTAGATTATCTGAATTGCTTGAGATCAAACTGCAAGAATTTAATGTCAAAGCACAAGTAGTGGAAGCACAGCCTGGACCAGTAGTGACACGTTTTGAACTTGATCTTGCACCAGGTGTTAAAGCATCAAAAGTTACTAATATTTCACGCGATCTAGCGCGTTCAATGTCGATGGCTTCCGTACGTGTCGTTGAGGTTATTCCTGGTAAACCATATATCGGGATTGAAGTACCTAATAGTTCTCGTGAAATGGTGCGCTTGATCGAATTATTGGAAACTCCAACTTATCGTGATCCAAATAACTTGATTAGTATGGCGATGGGTAAAGATATTTCAGGCAATCCAGTACTGACTGATTTAGCCAAAGCACCACATATGCTCGTAGCGGGAACAACAGGCTCAGGTAAATCGGTTGCAGTAAACTCGATGATTTTATCGATGTTATTAAAGTATACCCCTGATCAATTGCGCTTAATTTTGATCGATCCAAAACAACTTGAGTTGGCAAACTATAGTGATATTCCTCACTTATTGACACCTGTAGTAACAGACATGAAGGATGCTGTTAGTGCTTTAAATTGGTGTGTAAATGAGATGGAGCGTCGTTATAAGTTAATGTCATTCTTGAAGATTCGTAAATTAAGTGACTATAACCGTAAAGTTGAAGAAGCGATTGCAAATGGCGAGGATTTAATTGATCCGACCTGGAAACCTAGTGATTCAGCGACTCAAGAAAGAGCACCTCGATTAACACCATTACCTTCGATTGTTATTGTTGCCGATGAATTTGCAGACATGATCATGCAGGTGGGTAAAAAAGCTGAAGAAATGATTACGCGTTTAGCGCAGAAATCACGTGCCGCTGGGATTCATCTTTTACTTGCGACACAACGTCCATCTGTCGATGTTATTACAGGTCTCATCAAAGCCAATATTCCAACGCGTGTGGCTTTACGTGTGAACAGTAAGATCGATTCACGTACCATCCTTGATGCGGGTGGTGCAGAGGACTTACTTGGACATGGTGATATGTTATTCCTTGGACCGGGTAAAATCGAGCCTGAGCGTGTTCACGGTGCATTTATCAGTGATGATGAAGTGAACCGTATATGTGATGCTTGGCGTGAACGTGGTGAGCCAAATTATGTGGATGAAATCTTGACGCCGTTCGATGAAGAACCTACATCACGTGGTTTTGAAGATGGCGATGGTGATCCTAGTCGGGATGCTCTATATGACCAATGTGTTTCTTTTGTTTTAGAAACCCGAAAAGCTTCAACTTCATCACTTCAACGTAAATTTAGTTTAGGTTATAACCGAGCTGCACGAATTATCGATCAGATGGAAGAGAATGGAATTGTGAGCTCAATGGGAGCAAACGGAAAACGAGATATTTTGGTTTAAACTAAATGATCATTTAAAAAGCCTCAATTTCGAGGCTTTTTTTATTTTCATTTTTATAGATTAAATATGGTAAAAATCACGTTTTTTAATTAAGCTGATAGACCATCGTCTCATCATAGAGATCAGTTATGTTCATCGCTTTAAGTACGCTCATTTTCATTCATTTTTGTGCACTGATTACACCTGGTCCAGATTTTTTCCTTGTGTCGCAAACAGCAGTAAGTCGTTCACGTAAAGATGCTGTATTAGTTGCAGTTGGAATATGCATGGGCGCGATGCTGTGGTCTTTGTTGGCATTAATGGGACTGAATATCATTTTTGAGAAAATGGCTTGGCTTAAACAAGGACTTTTGATTGCTGGTGGTTTATATCTGTGTTGGCTCGGTTATCAGATGCTGCGTTCAGCATTTTCTAAACAAAAGCAGGAAATCAAACAAATTACCTTACCTCAATCAGCATGGTTGTTTTTTATAAAAGGTTTGCTCACTAATTTATCCAATCCTAAAGCAGTCATTTATTTTGGTAGTGTGTTCTCGCTCTTTCTTGCTAATCCACTTTTTGATCAACATCATTTCTTATTGTTTATCATAATAGCTGTTGAAACATTGGTATGGTTTTTACTTGTGGCTTTTGTATTTTCGCTACCTACATTCAGAAATGCTTACCAGAACTTTGCCAAATGGATTGATGGTATTTCTGGTGGGATCTTTACTTTGCTCGGTGTTTATTTGATTGGTAGCCGATAACAGAGAAATCAAAGCCTGCTTGAAGCAGGCTTTTTTATTATGCAAATTTCGCTAGGACTTCTAAGAATCCATCTTTTTGACGAGGAAATTGTGCAATTACATCATGAATGCGTTGCCCTTCAGGGTTGGTTGCATTTAAGTCACGACCATCTGCTAAGAATTTAGTAATTAATCGTTCATAATCATTTGGGCGCATATGTTTAAACGCATGATATAGAACGTGAAAGTCAGCATTTACGCCTGCTGGAGGAAGTTGGTTGAGGTAGGCAAAAACACGCTCATCTGACCATTCTTCATTGAAAGTTGCTGGCTGTGATAATGCCATGACAATCTCCTGAATTTAAAAATAATAAAGGCAAAATACGATGCAGGATCAGAAAAGCGTTAATTCTCTCAATTTATTCGAAAAAAGTATTTCAAAACAACTGTGAAAATAAAACTCAAACTTTTCAAATTCTGTTGTGTATTTTGCCTTTATTTACAAAAAATCGCTAATTGAAAAACTTCTATCGATCTTCAGGTAAATTGATATTCATTTCCAGCATTTCGATGTTAGCTTCTGAACGAACTTGCATTTGGATGTGCTGTTCGTCTACACCACGAACATAACGACTTACCACTTGCATGATCTCTTTTTTCATTTGATCAATTTTGTCTTGGCTTAAACGACGACCAAGACCTTGTTCAGACGCAACAATAACTTTTAAGCGATCTTTGGCAGTTTGTGCACTTGATGGTTTTTCATCACTGCTAAAAAGTTTACTCCAGAATCCTGCCATAATTACGCTCCAAATAGTCTAGCTAACCAACCTTTTGGCTGTACTGTGATGTGTCGATATGGACGATCCTCACCAAGGAAACGAGCAACTAAATCATCATACGCTTGTCCTGCTTTTGCTTCAGAGTACAAAATAACAGGTTTACCTTCGTTTGATGCTTGAAGTACGCTTGGACATTCAGGTACAACACCTAGTGTTGGTACACGTAAAATGTCTTTTGAAATATCGTCAATCGTGAGCATTTCTTGTTTATCCGCTCGTTCAGGATTGAAGCGAGTAATACAAAGATGCTTACGAATACGTCCTTCGTTTTGCTCAACTTTTTTAGTTTTGCTGTCTAACATTCCGATGATACGGTCAGAGTCACGAACAGATGAAATTTCAGGGTTTGTTACGATGATTGCTTCATCAGCATGATACATGGCAAGGATAGCGCCACGCTCAATACCTGCTGGAGAATCACAAATGATGTAGTCAAACTCTTGAGAAAGTTCATCAATAACTCGTGCAACACCTTCATCACTCAAGGCATCTTTATCACGTGTTTGTGATGCAGGAAGAATATATAAGTTTTCAATATCTTTATCACGGATCAGTGCTTGCTGTAAGCGAGCTTCATTATTGATGACATTGACAAAGTCATAGACTACACGACGTTCACAACCCATAATCAAGTCAAGATTACGCAAACCCACATCGAAATCAATCACAACAGTTTTATGACCACGTAGGGCTAAACCTGTTGCAAAAGATGCACTTGTTGTAGTTTTACCTACACCACCTTTGCCTGACGTTACGACAACAATTTTGGCCACCGAATCCACTCCTATTTATGGTCATACGCCCCTAAAAGGGCTTTTTTGGTGTTTAATGTGATAACTTAAAACTGCAAGGCTTCAAATTCAAGCTCTTGCTTGTTATTTAAATAAATATGTACAGGCTTTTTGATCATATCTTTAGGAATATCATCTGCTACACAATAAGTACCCGCAATAGAAATTAATTCTGCTTCAAGCGAATTGCAAAAAATTCGTGCGGACATATGTCCACCCACACCAGCAATGACTCTACCACGAGCATTCCCGTAGATGTGAATATTTCCAGATGCAATTACTTCAGAACCACTATTCATGCCAGCATTCAAGATAATATCACCCTGATCTTGCACTAAACATTGTCCAGTTCGCAAAATTTCATCATGATATGAGGTGATATGCGGACTTGATGTAGCTTTTTGTGGTATTTCTTTTGCAGCCTGATCTGCTGGTTTTTCGACAACATGTTCGATGACTTGTTCTTTAGATGCTTTGATCCGCTGTAAAGGTTGATCTGCGGGCAATACAGGGAATTGGATTGCACGTGCTTCATCACCTAAGATTCCATCGATTACAGCCATAGGTTGTAAACCAATATCAATCAGTAGCTGTATAAGAGCAATCAATTCTTGTTCAACGGTACTGTCTAGAATGACTAAAGTTCCTAAATAGGAACCTTCGTTTAGTGTGCTAGTAAGTTGCTGTCGGATTGCATCGTGGTCATTTGTGTCGAACGTGAGTCGACTAAAATTCACCATTCTGCCCGTAATCCGTATGTCAGCCATAATTTATCCTTCAGGGCTTTTTAAGCACTCTATTGTGTTTAAGCATGTTGTAAATAAAAGCAAATGCTAGAACAAATTACACGAATTCTCTAGCTTGATTAGTAAATTTTCTTGTAATCACACTGCTTTTTTATCCAATTGATCATATTCATTTAATGTTTGTTGCCATTGTTTAACTTTGACTTGTTTTCGAATCGCTTCGAGGCTTTCATAGACTACTGATTCTACAAGTTCTTCTAAGTATTGGTTATCAATATTTAATTGACTGACTTTTTCTGCGATCAGTAAATAGTTTTCATTTGGACGTTCAAATGAGCTAGCTGTGAACGGTTCAATTAAACCCGCGGTAATGTTTTCACCCAAACGTTGTCCGATACTTTGAATTTGTTGTTCTATGCGACTGCCAACAATAGGAATCAGACGTAATAGTTGAGTGAGTTCAGGTGTATCTTCGATTGCTTGATTAACAATATGACCTACTTTTTGAGTAATGATTGGTTGTTGCTGTTGTAAAGCTTTTGCGAGCGATTCTTGCAACATTGAAGATAGTGTCACAGTAAATAATTGACGATGATGATCGACTAGATCATGAATAATTTTTTTATGACTTGAGCTAGTATCCAGTTCGTGTTTAATGCCATCGATTACAGTGATCACAACCCGATCAGAAAGTTCTTCCATGACAACACGATAATAAAAAATTGCTTTTAAGCGGATGCTATCGGGTACAACTTTATATCCAAGCTCATGTAAACGATACGCGATAATCCCCGCACGGAATAAACGCAGAAAGCGAAAGTGGGGGATAATTGCAACAATTTCATACCAGTGAATAAATGGAAAGAACCACCAACGCGCGTGATGCTTTTGTATGATTGATAGTAGCCAACGAATCGCAAGCTCAACAATCAGGAAGATAATAAACCAAGCTTCGGTTGTGATAACCCATGGATGTAGATAGCTACGATAAAACTCTAAAACGCTATAGAGGTGAATGGTGTTAAAAAACCATTCACCAATATTACTCATCAGGAAAAAGTTCATTCCAAGACAGAACAAATTGAAAACAATAATAAAAACCATGAAAATGTCATAAATAAGAAACAGCTTGAAGAACTTACTGTTCGGATTAACATAGTTATATTTAGAGTTTTTATCGGTGTCCTGCTGGGTCATCTTTCTGCTCAATCCTTGAAGAGATTATGAATTATATCTTGATTTGAGTTGACTAATAAGTTGATCTTTTTCAGTCCAGATTTGATCTACCCATTTCTGAAAGCGTTCACGATAAACTGCATCATCTTCGTAATTTCCACCCAAAACCCAATCAGGAATTTCAATTTTGCGTAAATCAACAGCAATGCTTGAAACGTCACCTAACCAAAAGTCGCCATAACCTGGCGCACCTTCAGGATAGACAATCGTCATATCCACTAATGCATCAATCTTGTCACCAAGTATGTTTAATGCTAGGGCTAAGCCACCAGCTTTGGGTTTAAGTAGGTTCTTATAAGGTGATTGTTGTTGTGAATGTTTTTCAGGCGTAAATCGAGTACCTTCTAAATAATTGAGAAGGGTGAATGGCTGACTTAATAGTTGTTCACATGCCTTACGTGCTTCTAGCAAATCACGATGTTTGAGTTCAGGATTTTTAGCAATTTGTTCTTTGGTATGGCGTTTCATCATTGGGAAACCCAAGATTTTAAAAGCCTGACCCACAAATGGAATAAAGATCAGCTCCCACTTCGTAAAAAAGCGAGTAAGAGGCATTCGATTCAGACCAAAATATTGATTTACCGTTGTATCTACCCAGCTTTGATGATTACAAATCATCATATAGCGACCTTGTAGATTGAGATCTAATTTTTCATCAATGGTAATGTCCCATTTTAGGTTTGGTAAAACTTTCTCAATCAGTTGGTTGTTTACCCCAATCCAGCTATTGGCTAGTTGAATATTGGTTTCGTCTACTTTGGCAGATTTTTTGAATAATTTAGTGAGACCTAAAGCCAGAACAGGAGGTCCATGTAGAAATGTACTTCCTGTGATCACAGAACTAACAGTAAGACCTTTACTGACCTTTCGCAATAATGATGTTTTCTTATTCGCGGTAGACATAAATCGAACCTTGAGGCAGATGTTTTGAAAAGATGGATTAACTATAAACAACAGTGGTTTAAATACAACTGTATATTTATTAATATTGACATTTTTTTATATATTTAAACCATTTGAATTAATTTTTCTGTGCAGAAAACGTGAATCTGTCGCATATGTACAAATTTTAGTTTGTTTGCGAAGCTTATTCTAACTTATAAATTTCCTTGATTTCTTCACAATTGGATAAACATGAAGAAACTATGATTAAGTGGAAATGTAAAGTGCATCAAAATATTACAAAAATACAAATAAACTATTTATTATTAACAAAATATCAATGGTCTAGCTGAATTTTCTCATTCATTATCTGTTCAGACAACAAAATACATAGACAGGAGCTACGCGATGCGTGCATTAGTTATTTCAACACTCGTAGGGGCTGGATTGGTACTTTCTGGTTGCCAAACAATGAGCGGACAAGGTAATGATATCGGCGGTGTTTCATACGACAAAGCTGCTTTAGGTACATTAATTGGTGCAGCTGCAGGTTATGGTATCTCAAAAGGTAATGCTAACTCTTCTTCACAAAACAACCGCGCAGCTGCGATTGGTGCAATCCTTGGTGGTGCGAGTGGTTTATATCTCGATAATAAAGAGAAAAAATTACGTGCTCAAATGGCAGGTACTGGTGTAGAAGTTGGCCGTAACCCAGATGGTTCTGTTCAGTTGATCATGCCTGGTAGCATCACGTTTGATACAAATAAATCAAACATCAAACCAAACTTCTACGGCACTTTAAACAAAGTGGCACAAACTTTAGCTGAAGATAACAAGAGCGCAATCTTAGTTACTGGCTACACAGACAATACTGGTAATGATTCAATCAATATCCCATTGTCTCAAGCACGTGCTCAATCAGTTAAAAACTATTTAGCAAGCCAAGGTGTTTCAAGCAGCCGTATTGATGCACAAGGTTTAGGTTCTTCTAATCCTATCGCTTCAAACGCAACTGCGGCAGGTAAAGAACAAAACCGCCGTGTTGAAATCAGCATTTATGCTAAACAGTAATTAATATTGCTGTAAAAAGACCACCTTCGGGTGGTTTTTTTATTGCCAAGTTTTTAGTACGACAAATAGTGACGCCATCTTGGAGTAAGACATCATAATTTATACATATCCTCAGATTTATTATTGGGATTCTAAAAAATAGATGTCTATAATCATGCTCGAAAACGTGAGAGGTATTACAACGATGTCATCTGCCAGTCAACTCAATGACAAGCAACTTGAAGCCATGAAATATGTTCAGGGGCCATTGTTGGTGCTTGCAGGTGCAGGCTCGGGTAAGACTTCTGTAATCACTCGAAAGATCGCTTTTCTGGTTCAACAATGTGGTATTCCTGCGCATCGTATTACTGCGATGACTTTTACCAATAAAGCTGCACGTGAAATGAAAGAGCGTGTCGGTAAGTTGCTTTCACGTGAAGAAGCCAAAGGGCTTTCAGTCTCTACATTCCACACATTTGGTTTGAATTTGCTTCGAATAGAGTTAAAACATTTACCTTTAAAAGCGAATTTTTCGATTTTGGATGCAGATGATTGCAAAAGAATCCTGATGGATCTAATGCAGCGTGACAACCTATCTGGAGCAGAAAGTAAAGAACTGATCGCGAAAGCCATGAAGAAAATCTCGGATTGGAAAAATGATCTGGTCATACCTGAGCAAGCTCATTCAACATGTGAAACACCTGAAGACGTTCAGCTTGCTCATTTGTATCAACTTTATGAACGTAATTTGAGAGCTTATAACGCTGTAGATTTTGATGACTTGATCGTAATGCCGACACGATTGCTTCAGGAAAATGCTGAGGTTCGTGATAAATGGCAAAATCGTGTTCGTTACTTACTCGTAGATGAATATCAAGATACCAATACAGCACAATATACCTTAGTGAAATTGCTTGTTGGGGTGATGGGGCAGTTTACTGCGGTAGGTGACGACGATCAGTCGATTTACGCTTGGCGTGGTGCAAAGCCTGAAAACATGGCTTTATTAAAAGATGATTTCCATAATCTTAAAGTAATTAAGCTTGAGCAAAACTATCGTTCTACCAGTCGAATTTTAAAAGCGGCGAATGCTGTCATTGAAAATAACCCTCATATCTTTGATAAAAAGTTATGGAGTGATAAAGGGCACGGTGAAACCATTCGTGTAATCACGTGTTTAAATGATGATGATGAAGCTGAACGCGTAGTCAAAGATTTAATCACGCATAAATTGATGAATGGAAAAAATTGGAAAGATTACGCGATTCTGTATCGTGGTAATTTCCAAGCACGTGTTCTTGAAACACAACTGCGTCAGATGCAAATTCCATATAAATTGTCAGGTGGTCAATCATTCTTCGCCCGCGCTGAGATTAAAGACGTAATGAGTTACTTACGTCTCATTATCAATCCCGAAGATGACAGTGCTTTTTTACGTATTATCAATACGCCGAAACGTGCAATTGGTCCTGTCACTTTAGAAAAGTTAGGTCTATTTGCTCAAGAAAATACCCTATCTTTATTGACGGCTTCTTCTGATCAACGTCTTGCAATGGTTTTACCAAAAAAAGCGGCGACTCAATTACATGAGTTTGCAGACTTTATTGCGACTTTTACACGTGAACTGTTAGATGATGACGAACCAGTACCCAAAGTACGTCAAATGATCAACGAAGCAGGCTACATTGATTATGTTCGTGAGCAAGCTGCAACGCCAGCTCAAGAAAAAACGAAGATCGATAATATTGAAAGTCTGTACACAAGTATCCAAAACTTAATTAATCGTACAGACGATGTCGATGAAAAAAATATTGAAAGTGTCATTCGTAAATTGGTTCTTCTAGACATGTTGGAGCAGCAACAGGAAGAAGAAGATACAGATAAAGTCAATTTGTTGACATTGCATGCTGCGAAAGGTTTGGAATTTCCATACGTCTACATGATTGGTTTAGAAGAAGAGTTATTGCCGCATAAGAACTCGATTGCGTCTGAAACCATTGAAGAAGAACGCCGTCTGATGTACGTAGGGATTACTCGTGCGCGTCAAGGTCTAACTTTAACGCTTGCAGAGCAACGTAAGAATGGCGGTCAAATGCGACAAATGACTCCGAGTCGTTTTTTAGATGAATTACCACAAGATGATTTAGAGTGGCATGGTCGTAAAAAGAAACTAGCACCAAATGTTGACCCTAAAGAACAGGCTCAACAGTATCTTGCCAACTTAAAAGCATTATTGAAACGTTAAAGATTATTTGTAGGAAGTTGTAATGAAAGTTCAAGTTAAAGTATTAGATGCACGTTTAGGTCAAGAATGGGCATTGCCATCGTACGCAACAACAGGTTCAGCTGGCTTAGATTTGCGTGCTTGTTTAGATGAAGCAATTGAAATTGCTGCGGGTGAAACGGTTTTAGTTAAAACAGGCTTGGCAATTTACATCGAAGACCCAAACTTTGCGGGATTAATTTTGCCGCGTTCGGGTCTTGGGCATAAACATGGTATTGTATTAGGTAATTTAGTCGGTTTGATTGATTCAGACTACCAAGGCGAACTGATGGTTTCTGTTTGGAACCGTGGAAAAAATACATTCCGCCTAGAGCCAGGCGAGCGTTTGGCGCAATATGTACTCGTTCCTGTAGTTCAAGCAGAGTTTGAACAAGTGAATGAATTTGTTGCTACAGAGCGCGGAGCAGGTGGTTTTGGACATACTGGTCAACAGTAATTCCCAAGCCTTATTATTTTAAATGCAATGTTTAACTGAAAAACATTGCATTTTTCATATTGATTGTTATTTGAATTTATATTAAAAAGCAGCTGATTAATTATTTTAATTTTTCTGAACAAGGGTTAATTAATTTCTTAATAGTTTAAGTTTTTTTTAATAATCGAATGATTATAAGAATAGGGGCTTGCTGTGAATATAAAACATACGTTTCCTCTGAATATTTTTCGTGCCTATGACATCCGTGGAAAGCTTTCTAATCTAACGCCTACGATAATTCGTTCAATTGCGCATGCATTAGCATTTCAATATAAAAAATATGATCAACATCAAATTGTTATTGGATATGATGCAAGATTAACTAGTCCAACGTATGCTGATATTCTACAGCATATATTGGAAAAACAAGGTTTTGAAGTTATTAATATCGGGTGCTGCTCATCACCAATGATGTATTACATTGCTCGTGATTTTGGTGGTAACGGTATTATGGTGACGGCAAGTCACAATCCGAAGTCTGATAATGGAATTAAATGGATTTTAAAAGGTGAGCCACCTAGTCCAGAAGTGATTCAAGAAGTTGGGCTGTTTGCTCAAAATATACCTATTAAAGTAGATTATCAAATTCGAGATGAGACAATTACTCATCAAGTAATTCCTCATTATTGTTTACAATATCAACAATCTTTGCTCGATGATATTCAACTTGCGAGACCATTGAAGGTTGTTTTGGATGGCTTACATGGCTCAGCTGGACGATGTGCTAAAGTTGTACTGGAAAAGCTTGGTTGCGACGTGATTGCATTACGTTGTGACGCAAATGGTCATTTTCCTGATCATGCACCTGACCCATCGCATGCTGAACACTTGAGACGTCTACAACAATTTATTATTGAACATCAAGCAGATATTGGAATTGCGTTAGACGGTGATGGCGATCGAGTCGTTTTGCTAGATGAAAATGCCACGATTATTAGTCCTGATCGTTTGCTTTCTTTATTTGCACAAATGTGCTTAGAAAATCATCCCCAAAAAGAAATTGTATTTGATGTCAAATGCTCACAAATGGTTGCTAATACAGTCCAACAATTAGGTGGGCAAGCCAAAATGATTCGCACGGGAAGTAGTTTTTTACGAACTTATTTAACGCAATCAAATGGTGCTGCTGTATTTGGTGGTGAATATGCTGGGCATTATGTTTTCAATGATGGTCGTGGTTTTGGTTATGATGATGGTCTATATGCTGCACTACGTGTTATGGAATATCTCACCCATTCAAGTTCAGCAAATTTATCTGCATTGCTAAAACAATATCCTGAGCGTTGCTGTACCGAAGATACTTATATTAGTACCCATGATATTAATCCATTAAGTGTTTTAAATGAAATTGAAACTTTAAGTCAGGATTTAGGCGCACAGTTAAGTAAAATTGATGGTGTAAGACTTGATTTTAATGATGGTTTTGGCATTATTCGAGCATCCAATACAGGCGAGTATTTTACTGTTCGTTTTGATGCAGATCATCCAGATCGGTTAGTTGAAATTCGCGATAAATTTGTTTCTATGTTGCAAACTCGATATCCACAAATTGCACAAGAACTAGCACAGGCTTAAAAGGAGAGGCATATGCCACATGAGCATATCGGCATTGATAAAGCTAAAATTTTAATTGAAGCTTTGCCGTATATCCAACGTTTTGCAGGTAAAACGTTGGTTGTTAAATATGGTGGCAATGCAATGACAGATCCTGAGTTGGAAAGCTCATTTGCTCGTGACATCGTGTTATTAAAAACAGTCGGACTTAATCCAATTGTTGTACATGGAGGTGGTCCACAAGTTGACTCTTTGCTTAAACGTCTTGGGCAAGAATCTGATCGTATTGATGGCATGCGTGTAACTGACCAAGCAACGATGGAAGTTGTTGAAATGGTTTTAGGCGGTAGTGTAAACAAATCAATCGTGAATTTGATCAATCAACATGGCGGACGTGCAATTGGTTTAACCGGTAAAGATGGTAATTTACTTCGTGCGCGTAAACTGCTCATGGAAAAACAAGAAGCTGATGGTTCGGTTTCACAAATTGATTTAGGTATGGTGGGTGAAGTCACTGGCGTTAAAACAGATGTTCTAGAAATGTTTACGCAAGGTGATTTTATTCCTGTGATTGCACCATTAGGTGTCGATGAAGAAGGTAATACTTATAACATTAATGCCGATTTGGTCGCAGGTAAGGTTGCTGAAGCTTTAGGTGCGGAGAAGCTAATTTTATTAACAAACATCACTGGCGTTTTAGATGAAAATAAAAACTTATTGACGGGTTTGACCACTCAAGAAGTTGATCGTCTCATTGAAACAGGTGTGATCTATGGCGGTATGATTCCGAAAGTAGGTTGTGCACTAGATGCAGTAAAAGGTGGTGTGGTTAGTGCGCATATTGTTGATGGTCGTGTACCGCATGCAACTTTGTTAGAAATTTTTACTGATCATGGGGTAGGTACCTTAATTACCAATCGTGCGAAGCATTAAGTTTTAAATCTTTCTTATCCTCCCTTTTAGTCGTGAAGGGAGGATTTTATTTATAGTTCTTCAATTCAAATTTTGTTCTCCGTCTCAAAGACTCTTTTAAAAAGGTCAGCGTAAATGACCGTCATCATCTCTTCATTTTTCATTCACTAAAATGTCATTAATAGGATTTAAGGTGATTCTAGTCATAAGGAGCTTTCATTATGCTAGAAAAATTAAATCAGTATCGTCAAAATTTGACCTTACCTTTACGTCAAAAACCAGCTCAAAATCAGTATCGCTTTGAATGGGTTGACACTTTAAAAGAATTACAAGACGTACAGCGTTTTAGAGCAAAACAATTTTCACATCAATTTGGCTTAACTTTTGAAGATGATCTTGATCAAGATCTTTATGATTTTGGTTGTGAACATGCGGTATTGAGAGATAAATGGTCGGGTGAAATTGTTGCCTATACACGACTTAAATTATTTCAAGGATATGAGATTGGGCAGAGTTATAGTGCTCAAGAGTTCGAGATCGTTCCACATTTATCACATTTACCGAGTATTGTTGAAATCGGACGTACTTGCGTGCATCCACAATTCCGCTCTGGTAAAGCTTTGTCGATGCTTTGGCTAAACATGGCACCAAAAATTCTTTGGTCGATGCGTGCAAAATATTTGATGGGTTGCGTAAGTATTCATCTCGAAGATAACTTAGCCCGTACTTATTACACGCACCGTCAGATTCAACAGCTTGCGGATCATCAAACTATCGACATTCGCTCAAAGCGAGCATTTGAACCTGAGCGTCCTGATTATAGTTTTCCGCAAGATGAACGTATGCCGAAATTATTTCAGACTTATTTAGGCATGCAATCAAAGTTGTCAAAAGAAGCATTTTTTGATGAGGAATTTAAGTGCTTAGATTACTTTGTTTTTCTTGAAGTAAATAAGATCGCAACCTCATTTGTCATGAATAAAATGGTTCAGCGCTAACTAGATTTAGCATTCATCTTCGAATAGTGAGCACATATTGAGATTTACAATACATCCGTACCTCATGCACAATAGGCATAGATGTTAAATAGTTCAAAGATATGTGCCAGCTATTAGGAATGAATTGCGCTACACCCACTGATATCACTTTCTCTTTTCGTGGTTTTTCCCAACGAGCAGGTGTGACATCAGACCATTGTGATGGTTTTGGTATTGCTTTTTTTGAAGATAAAGCTTGTCGCTTATTCGTCGATAATCAGTCGGCAGTTGAGTCACCTATCGCAGATCTTGTTCGTAATTATCCAATCAAATCTCGAAATGTGATTGCGCACA
This sequence comes from Acinetobacter junii CIP 64.5, assembly GCF_000368765.1. Taxonomy (GTDB): domain Bacteria; phylum Pseudomonadota; class Gammaproteobacteria; order Pseudomonadales; family Moraxellaceae; genus Acinetobacter; species Acinetobacter junii. The sequence continues at coordinate 413,856 of NZ_KB849654.1, read as the reverse complement.
TTCGCAAAGCCACCCAAGGTAAAATTACTCTAGAGAACTCTCATCCTTTTTTAAGAGAGCTGTGGGGCAGACATTGGATTTTTGCCCACAATGGTGATTTGCATGATTTTTCCCCTAGATTAAGTGGACGCTTTGAACCTGTTGGAAATACGGATAGTGAAAGAGCTTTTTGTTATTTGCTCGATCAAATGGTAGAGACATTTGGATATGTTGAACCTTCACTTGATGATTTGTTTGCATTATTAGAACACTTATCTCCTCAGATCGCTGAACACGGTACATTTAACTTTTGTTTGTCTAATGGACAGGCGTTATATACTTATGCCACGACAAAGTTACATTGGTTAGTTCGAGAATATCCTTTCCAACATGCTCATCTGATTGATTTGGATGTAGAGGTTGATTTTAGTCAAGTCACCACACCAGAAGATCGTGTTGCGGTAATTACTACTGAACCATTAACACATAATGAAACATGGACTGCGTATCAAGCTGGGGAAATGGTTTTATTTAAAGAAGGTAAGCCAATTAAACATGCTTTGACTCGCGTAGATCGTCTAATCCGTGAAGCGAATGATCCGAGCTTAAAAAGAATAACCAAGGCAGATCAATATTAGAATAATATGCTTATAATAAATAGTTGTATTTAATTTATTTATATAATATTTAAGGCTTTTAAAGTCGATAATTTTAATCAGGTTTTTAGCTAATTTATATACTTTGGTTAAAAAATACTTGAGTGTTTTAATGGGTGAAAATATTAAATTAAATGTAAAACAATGAGTTAAATTATTTATTTGAAAAAAATAAAAATCTGACAAAAATGCTGTGTTTTTATTTAATTTTTTTACCGATATTATGTTCTTATTCAATAAATATGCTTGAGTTTGGGGTTCGATATGGGTTTGAAATGGTCTGTCGAATATAATACAGGAATAGATGTTATTGATGATCAGCATCGCCGTATTCTAGATTATATTAATGAAATAGCTGATTTAAAACACTCTCATGATCGAGTGAAAATGAAAGAAGTTTTGGACAATATTATTGACTATACGCAATCTCATTTTACTTTTGAAGAAAGTTTACAAGAAGAGGCAAACTACAAATATCGTGTACCGCATAAACGAGTTCATGATTTATTTATCAAAAAAATAGAAACTTATCGTGAACGTTTTGAATTAGGGCATGAAATTGATAAAGAATTACATGAGGCTTTGTCAAAATGGTTAATTAATCATATTCGTCATGATGATGCGGATTATGTGGGTGCTGTCAAAGAAAATATGATGGGAATTATTAAGGAAAATGAAAAGAAAAAGGGAAAAAACTGGTTTTCTAGATTTTTCTCATAATAATAAAAAACGACTCTCTAGATGATAAAAACAATAAGGCAAATATGAGTGAAAATAGAGAGTCTTATAAAAACAATAACAATTCGTGCGCGGCAAATCATCTGAGATGGTGATTTGCCTTTTTATTTCGACATCTTTTGTTTTGATTTTCAGACAGGAGAAAGGCAAAATAGATTGAATATTTCATTGCAAACTCCATAAAACGCAATGAGTTCAAAGATTTTTCAAGGAATGCATTATGCAGGACACAACTCTGTCACGCTGGTTTGCACCAGTGATGGCGTTTTGCTTATCTTTTGTCATGATCACAACACTAGCACCAACTCTAGGTATTCAAATTGAGCGCCAATTTGATTTTTGGTTGCTTTGGTTGGGAACGATGATTTTATTGGCACTACCGATTGGCTATCTTGAAATTGCTTTAGCAAAACGTTCTAAAGTTACCGCTTTGCAGGCTTTATCAAATCTAACACGTGAGGCTGATGCATCTCCAAAATGGCGTGTAGTTGGTTGGTTGGCTGTAGTATTAGTGCCATTTTTTGCTGGTAGTATTTTATTTTCAGCATCTGATATTTTAGTCCAAAAACAATTTGGCGTATCTAATCAGATCATTTTCGCTGTGCTTGCCTTGATTGCACTCGGATTATCTTTTATTCCACGTCAATTCCTAATTGCTTTAACGACTTTGGGTGTAATTGCATCTCTAGTGTTGGCAAATGTATTTGGAACTCAATTACAAGCGTGGCATTGGACTGGTATTGAATTTAAAGAGTGGGGCAATGCAACTGTTCTTGCGCTTGTGGCGAGTGGATTAGGATTAGGATTGTATTGGCAAAACAGCCTTGCCACAGTTCGTCAACAAGAAGCCGCAACTTCAGTTGTATTACCGATCTGGTTAGCTCAATTACTTGCAGTTGTAGCGTTCGGATTCTTCTCTCTCAAAGTTGAAATCCCTGCTTTTGCATGGTTATTTGCTGCATTGGTATCTGCTGCTTTATTAATTCAACTTGCAAAAGAACAACTTGCTCAACGTCAACTGGCTCAAGCAATTCAATGGGTGATCATCGTTGCTGCAATTGCAGTTTGGGCTGCACCTCAGCTAAGTTCGATTTTCAATCTTCTATTGATTGTTTGGGGATTAATTGTTTGTTTGATTTATGCAATTTTTGCAGGTTGGATTATGAAAATTAGCCATTTGCGTAAATCTATGGGTTTCAGTAATGAGCTATTCTATAACTTTTGGCGTATCGCTGTTCGTTTAGTTCTACCACTGTCGATTGTAATTGCTATTGTTGCTGTAATTGGACAATGGATCTAATGAAATCTACTGCATGTGTATGGGTCGCTTATGCGACACCTGAGCAACAATTTCATTTAGAGGTTGATTTCCTAGAAGGAATGACGGCTGAACAAGCGATTATTGCTAGCGGATTAGCCGAGCAGGTGACTTTACCTGAGAAACTTCATTTGGGCGTGTTTGGTATCAAAATACAGCCAGACAGTCAGCTCCAGATCGGAGATCGGGTTGAAATCTATCGTTCTTTAACAATTAATCCTAAAGACATTCGTCGCAAACGCGCTGCAAAGAATCCAGTTGGGCGTTTTGCCAAAGGTAATCGATTTAGACCATCAAGTTCATAAATAAAACCCCTCAAGGATCAATCCATGAGGGGTTTATTTTTATAACCTAAAGCCGTTATAGTGGCGGCGCTGTTAAGATCGCTTCTTTAGATGCTGGTAAACCAGGTTGTGACTCTGGAATTGTATCTAAACCTTCAATGCGTTCAACATTACCATTTGCATCAAAGTAAATTTTTAAATGTTGTCCATGTGCTGCAGGTATTTTTGCCTTTTTGGCATATGTACCAGGGATATAGTTGTAAATATAGTCCCAACGTAATGGATTCAGTGGATCAGTAACCGTTGGACTACCCAACAAGAAGCGAACTTGCTGAAAGCTCATGCCTACTTGTACTTGAGATGCTTGTGCTTTGGTTAACGGTGTTCCTTGTGGAATATCAACTTTATAAACACCAAAGACTGAACAACCGCTAAGTACTGAAGTGACGAATAACGCCAGCATGATTTTTTGCATTTTGCTACACTATCCTGATAAATGATGATGCATTTGATTCAAGGATAGATCATACTGCATCTAAACTCTATTGCCTATTCCAACTTAAGATTTGTTAAGAGACCTTTTTTCATGCCTATTTCCAACCAAGACTTACGCAAAGCTGGACTTAAAGTTACCCTTCCTCGTATTAAGATTTTGGAATTATTAGAAAATTCGAAACAACATCATTTAAGTGCAGAAGATATTTATAAAACTTTGCTTGAACAAGGTGAAGATGTTGGTTTAGCGACAGTTTACCGTGTATTAACACAATTTGAAGCTGCAGGAATTATTCAACGTCATCATTTTGAAAATAATCATTCAGTTTTTGAAATCATGCAAGAAGATCACCATGATCACTTAGTATGTTTAAACTGTAACAAAGTTATTGAATTTACTAATGATGTTATTGAAAAAGAACAACATTCTGTAGCTGATCAGCATGGTTTTACTTTGACAGGACACTCATTAAATTTATATGGGTACTGTAGTAATCAAGAATGCAAGGATGCCTATCGTAAGAAATAAGTGTCATTTTAGTAAAGATAGAAATTTTCACTGAAATAAAACAAATAAAAAAAGGAAGGTTACAAAAACCTTCCTTTTTTTAATGATTTAAGAAAGCTTATTGACCGTCAAATGTAATGTTGCGACTTGCACTTAACAATTGATCTGCACCTTCTTCAGAAAGTTTAATGGTGAGACGTAAATCGTTTGGTGAGTCTGCATGTTTAAGCGCATCTTTATACGTGATTTCACCAGCTTTATATAAATCATAAAGCGCTTGGTCAAATGTTTGCATGCCTAATTCGCGCGAGCGTTTCATGAGGTCTTTAATCTCATGAATTTCACCTTTACGGATATAATCTGATAGTAACGGTGTATTAATTAGAATTTCGATAGCTGCTCGGCGTGAATTTCCATCAGGCGTTGGAATTAACTGTTGAGCGACCATTGCTCTTAGATTGAGCGATAAATCCATATGCAGCTGAGCATGACGGTCAGCTTCAAAGAAGTGAATAATACGGTCTAATGCTTGGTTAGCGTTATTCGCGTGAAGTGTAGCAAGTACTAAGTGACCTGTTTCTGCGAAAGCAATCGCATAGTCCATTGTTTCACGAGAGCGAATCTCACCAATCAAGATCACATCGGGTGCTTGACGAAGTGTATTTTTCAAAGCTACTTCAAAAGAGTCTGTATCAATACCGACTTCGCGTTGAGTCACAATACAACCCGCGTGTTGGTGTACAAACTCGATCGGGTCTTCAATGGTGATGATATGACCTTTAGAGTTTTGATTACGATATCCGATCATTGACGCGAGCGAGGTTGATTTACCTGTACCTGTTGCACCAACAAAGATAATGATGCCACGTTTGGTCATCGCTAAATCTTTGAGGATTGCAGGTAGTTTTAATTCATCCATTGTTGGAATAACCGTTTCGATACGACGTAATACCATGCCTGGCATATCACGTTGTTGGAACGCGCTCACACGAAAACGCGCTGTTTTCTCACGGTTCATAATTGCGAAGTTACACTCGCGAGTATCTTCGAATTCTTTACGTTGTTTATCACTCATGATTGAGTGTAATAACTGACCTACAATCTCACCTGAAAGTTTTGCTTTAGCCACAGGAACAATCTGACCGTTGATTTTCATTGAAGGTTCAACATCAGCGGTAACAAATAAATCCGAAGCACTTTGTTCAATCATTAGATTGAGTAAATCATTAAAATCCATATGCTTTCCCCATTAATTTTAGTTTTTATAGGAATGATTCAGGTTGTTTAGCAACAGTACGAGCTGTTTGAGGGCTAATGATGCCTCTCGAAACTAAGTTTTTAAGACTTTGATCGAGTGTGGTCATGCCGTAGTTAGCACCTGTCTGAATCGCAGAGTACATCTGTGCAACTTTGTTTTCACGAACAAGGTTACGAATCGCAGGAATACCGATCATGATCTCATGCGCTGCAACACGACCACCGCCATTCTTTTTCAACAATGTTTGTGAAATAACTGCTTGTAATGATTCGGACAACATCGCGCGAACCATATCTTTTTCTTCGGCAGGGAATACGTCGATCACACGGTCAATGGTTTTTGCTGCTGAGGTGGTATGCAGAGTACCAAATACTAAGTGACCTGTTTCTGCTGCGGTTAGAGCAAGACGAATTGTCTCTAAGTCACGCATCTCACCGACTAGGATAATATCAGGGTCTTCACGAAGGGCTGAACGAAGTGCTTCGTTAAAGCCATGTGTATCACGATGTACTTCACGCTGGTTAATCAAACATTTCTTTGATTGATGTACAAATTCGATTGGGTCTTCAACCGTTAAAATATGGTCATAGCGATGCTCATTAATATAATCAATCATTGCAGCCAATGTCGTTGATTTACCTGAACCCGTTGGACCAGTGACCAGAACAATACCACGCGGGTAGTCACAAATATCTTTGAAAATTGTTCCTAAACCCAAGTCTTCCATGGTTAAGACTTTAGATGGAATGGTACGGAATACAGCACCTGCACCACGGTTTTGGTTAAATGCGTTTACACGGAAACGGGCAATGTTTGGTACTTCAAATGAAAAGTCCGTTTCTAGATCTTCTTCGTAATCTCGACGTTGTTTGTCATTCATAATGTCGTACACTAAACGGTGTACATCTTTATGTTCTAATGCTGGTAAATTGATACGGCGAACTTCACCATCCACGCGAATCATTGGTGGCATACCCGCTGAAAGGTGTAAGTCCGAAGCACCGTTTTTTACTGAAAACGCGAGTAATTCTGTAATATCCATAATTTCCCCGAAACAATCAAAAAATGTCTCATTATTTTGTAGAATAATATACGGCTTTCACTCTGTGTTACCAACACATTATAGAATGTGAAAGCAAAAAAACATTTCGTAAATGAGAACTGTGTCAATGAATCAATCAGAACAATCACGCTTACAAGTATTAAGTCAAATTGAGCAGGCGTGTCTGCGTGTACAACGCGATCCTAATACTGTGCAATTGTTGGCTGTATCGAAGACACATCCTAGTTTAAGCTTGCGCGAAATGTATGCGGTTGGTCAACGGAGTTTTGGTGAAAACTATTTACAAGAAGCGTTGCCAAAAATTGAAGAGTTACAAGATTTAGATATTGAATGGCATTTTATTGGTCATGTACAACGTAATAAAACCAAACATTTAGCTGAAAAGTTTGATTGGGTACATGGTGTTGATCGCTTAATTATCGCAGAGCGCCTATCTAGCCAACGTTTAGAAAATCAAAAGCCATTAAATATATGTTTACAAGTCAATATTGACGGACAAGACTCTAAAGATGGTTGTGAACCCAATGAGGTCGCTGAATTAGTAGAGCAAATCAGCCGACTACCAAATTTGCGTTTACGTGGTTTGATGGTGATTCCAGCGCCTAATAATGTTGCTGCGTTTGCTGATGCTAAAAATTTATTTGATCAAGTGAAATCATTACATGCACAGCCTCAAGTTTGGGATACTTTGAGTATGGGTATGTCTGCTGATTTGGATGCAGCAATTGCTGCGGGTTCAACCATGGTTAGAGTTGGGACTGCATTGTTTGGGGCAAGGGATTATTCACTTTAACCCACTACTTCAATTCGACTCGAACCTGATCCCATCGGTTGTACCTGAATCTGAACAGGAATGCGTTCATGCATTTCCTGAATGTGTGAAATTAAAATGACTTTACGCCCTTGGCTCTGTAACTGATCCAGCGCATTCATCACCATATGCAGAGAAGATGCATCCAAGGTGCCAAAGCCCTCATCAATAAACAGCGATTCGATTTTCATCGAACCTGATGCCATATTGGCAATCGCCAATGAAATGGCAAGGGCAGTGAGGAATGATTCCCCACCAGACAGTGAAGCAACCGAACGGGTTTCGCCATCCATATCATGATCAATAATCGCAAGACTGAGTGAATTATCCAAACGTTTTAGGGTATAGCGCTGAGACAGCATCGCCAATTGTTGATTAGCATATTCAAGTAAAATATCGAGATTGTACTGTTGGGCTAAATCACGGAATTCTTTACCTTTTGAATCACCAATTAAACTAGAAATCTTATTCCAGCGGTGCTCTTGTTGCTGGATCTGTTGAATCTGATCAGCAAATTTCTTTTGTTTGGCTAAATTTTGCTGATGAACTTCCAATTGCAGTTTAAGTTGATCTCGTTGATCTGTTGTCTGTTGCAAAATTTCTTGATTGGCATTTATCAATTCAGTCAGTTGTTCAACCTGAATGTTGGGTTCAGATTGAAGAAGTGTATTTAACTGTTCTTGCATAGTTTTCAATGCAGAATTTGCTTCACTCAAAGCACGGTCCGCTTGTTGTATTGCATTTCGAATCTGCTGTTCCTGAGTTGATGAAAACGCAAGTAATTCACTGAGTTGATCTTCTGCAAAATTTTGATGCTGGGCTAACCAATTAGTGATTTCAGTTTTACATCGTTCAAGAGAATCATGATTTTGTTGCTGCTGTGCTTTGAGTTGTTCGAGCACATTTTTCTGCTGCTCAAAATGTTGACGAGCTTGTTCAAAACTTTGCTTCACTTGCTGATATTTACTCTGCAATTGCTGACGTTGTTGATCATGTTGTTGTAACCATTCATTGGCTTTGATTTCAGCTGAACCTGTCATCGTTATAACCAGTTGGTTAGCAGCATCCGTATTTTGTTTGCCTTTAATCTCGATGTCTTTTAAATGTTGTGCGCACTCTGTTTGTTGTGTAGTGAGTCCTGTCAAATTGGTCTTTAATACATTTAACTGCTGATCAATTTGTTCTTTCTGTTTGATGAGCGATTCTGCATGCTCTAGTTGTTGGCTACGTTGCTGCAATGCTTGCAATATGTGTTGTGAGATTGACATGTCATGTTTAGACCAAGCCATTTTATCGTCTGCATTGAGACAATCCACGATATGCTGAATCTGTTGTTGTAAGTGCTCTACGGTTTCTAGTTGATGACGTGTATTTTGAATGTTTTGATGAAGCACATGCTGATCTTTATTGGCTTGATTAAGTTGTAATAATTCCTTTTCAAGCTGCTGTTGAGTTTGTGACGTTTCTAAAACCAATGATTGCATCTTAGTCGTGATGTCATGCTCAGTGAGATTGAAATCGAGTTGAATATTCAACTGTGATAAATGTTGCTGTAACAGTTGATCGTGGGTTTTTAATTTGTCATGCAATTGCTGCAACTGCTGTTGCAATTGATTGTGTTCAGTATGGCTTTGAGTGAATTGTTGTTGAGCTTTTTGCCAAAGTTGGAAAAGCTGTTGTTCCTGTTGAATCGCTTGCTGTTCTTGTTGTTGTTGTAAGGCATATAACGTTTTAGAGATTTGGCTCTCGTTATCACGATAAGGATGTTCAGTACTGCCACAGACTAGACAGGCTTCACCGTGCTTGAGTTCTGCACGTAGATGTTCAATATTTTCAGCATGTAATAGACGTTGTTGTTGCAAAACCAGTTGTAGTTTCTCACGTTCAGTTTTAGCAGCGTGATAATCTTGTTCAGTTTTTTTGCTGCATTGTTCTAGCTGTTGAACTTGCTTTTGTAGAGCTTCAAATTTGTTTTGCTGCGTAAGCACTTCATTTTTTAATTCAAAATAATGCTGAAGTTTTTGTTGAATTGCATCCAATTGATTGATGCGAATTTGTTGGGTTTCTTTTAGTTTCGACTGTTGCTCAATACGCTGTTCAATTTGTTGGGTGACACCAAATTGAGTAACTAAATTGTTGAATGTGTTTTGATCTTGCTCAAGTTGAGTCTGTGCTTGTTGAATAGAGCCTAATGTATGTTCTACTTTTTGATATTGCTGAATAAATTGCTTGAGTTGTTGAATATGGGCATTTAAGCCTTTATCCAAAGGGGCGTATTGAGCACTGTGTTTTAATTGTTCTAAGCAAGCCGTATGTTGCGCACTCAAGTTTCGAATGCTTTGTTCTAGCTGTTGTTGTTGCTCGATGAGTGGTTGCTGCTGACTTTCCAATTGAGTCAGTCGAATTTTGGTTTTCTTATATTCTTCAGCAATATAGTCACGTTCTTGCACAAACTTGCGAACTTGTGTCAGTTCAGTTTGATGCTTTCGCTCGAAATCTTGAAATTGATTGAGTGTTGTTTCTGCTTGTGCATAAAGCGTTTTTTGCTGCTCGAATTGAGTGGTTAAAGTGCTAAATTCATTGTGCTTTTGGTGAATTTGTGGCGCGAGTTGTTGCAATGTTTTTTGCAACTGTTGTTGTTGAAAAACAATAGGACGTATCTCAGCGAATGTCTCTAATTGACTCAGTAAGTACCGATCTTTGGCAATGTTTTCTTGGGCTTTAAGTTGCAAATCATAGTCTTGTTTTTTTAACGCTATGTCTTTATTAATTTTATCGCGTTGTTCAAACCACTGTTGTTGTTGTCTGAATTGATTTTTTTCATTTTCAAGTTGTTGCACGTGTTGCTGTAGCTGTTGGAATCGCTGTTGTAACTCAGCGATTTCTTCATCAGAGCGAATTTCAATGTGTCCTAAAACACTTTCTAATTTTTCACGTTGTAAGCGAACTTCTTTGGTTTTTTCAAAAGCCAACTGTCCAATCTTGGCAAAAATACTGGAGTTGGTCAGATATTCCAATAATTCACCACGTTCATTATCCCGTGCTTTTAAAAAGGCGGTGACTTCGGATTGTGCCAGTAACACGGCACGCGTGAATTGTTCAAAACTGAGCTGCGTAATTTGTTGAATATGAGTTTCGACGGCTTTGGTTTTATCTGCGACAACCACGCCATCGGTGAGGCATTTCAATGAGCGTTGTACACTTTGCAGTTTGCCACTGGCATTTTCACGTGCACGTTTAATTTCCCAACGCGCTAAATAATGTTTTTGATCCTGTGCGACAAAACACAGCTCGGCAAAACCGTGTCCAGTACCACGACGTAATACAGTGAGAGGAGAGTTTGTCAGCAATTCTGATCCATCTACATCGATTAGTTTGCCATCACTGCCTTTTAGTCGTGGGATTTGATTAAATAGGGCAAGGCACATCGCATCTAAAATCGTGGATTTACCTGCACCTGTTTTTCCTATAATCGCAATCAATCCAGCATGTGCTAAAGGTTCACTTTCAAAATCAATAAAATGCTCACCTGCAAGAGATGCCAGATTTTTTAGTCGAATGGATAAAATTTTCATGGCAAATCCTTAAACTGTTTGATCATCTTCAAGTTTTTTCTGTGCTTCAGCAACTAAGCTTAAAAAGTCTTTGGTGACTTCATCATCAGCGCTATAGCCTTTTTTCTCCCAAATTTGTTGAAACAGTTTTTCGGGTGTTGGTGGCTCTAAATTAATTTTTGATTCAATTTCTGCATTGGTTTGATTGGATAAATATTGTCGTGAAATCCGCACTAAACGGTAACGATCTTTAGGCAGGGCATCTTCAAATTGTTGTCTGAGATTCGGTTGAGGAGGCGTGGCTGTGTGATATTCAATATCAACATATTCACGATGATCTATACATTCAATGACACCCTGTGGCAGATTTTTGAGTCGCTGTATGACGTCATTGAGTTCACCTTTAATTTTGTGTAATTGAATCGCTCGTGGAATGGCAATTGCTTCAAACTCAACTTGATTTCCAGTTTCAATAGGATCGATCGTGACTTCAAGCACTTGGTGTTTATAGTTAATTTCACTAAATGACAAAGGAATTGGAGAGCCACTATAACGGATGTGATCTTGCCCAACTTTCTGTGGCTTATGCAGATGACCTAAAGCCACATAGTCAATCTCATCGTCAAACAGCGTGGTTGAAAGTGCTTCTTCATTACCAATAATAATTGGTCGTTCAGAATCTGAAGTTTCACCACCTTGCATATGTGCATGTGACATCAGAATTAAAGCTTGATCATCGGTTTTACGGCGTTTTGCTTCTGCGATTAAATGTTGATGTAAATAAGCAATCGCATTTTGACTGTTTGTGGTGTTTTCATTGAAACCTGTGATTTCGGCTGAACGTAAGAAAGGCAGGGCAATGCACCATGCGACAATCTGTTTTTGCTCATCATAAATCGGCAAAATTAATCGATCTAAATCTAAGCTTTTATCTTCATTCCAGCGAATTACTCCGACTGTTTTAGCATTGTACTTTTCAAGTAAGGGTTCAACTTGTTCAATGCGATAGCCTGAATCATGATTTCCCGCAATCATCAATGTTTGCATCTGTGGTGCAAGATCATGCGCATCAGCAAGGAATTGATAAAGCTGTTTTTGTGCTTGTGAGCTCGGATTGATCACATCAAAAATATCGCCTGCAATCAGCAAGGCATGCGGTTGTTTCTGTTTGATTTGTTCAAGTAACCATGTCAGAAATTGTTCATGTTCATAATGGCGGGAATGATTATAAAAGAATTGCCCCAAATGCCAGTCAGACGTATGAAAAAAACGCACGGTCATGAAATAGAAAATCCCTATTTTTGTATGGGAATAAGGTAGCATAAATTTGTACATGACAATTTGCAAAAGAATGGTTAAAGATAAAAGTTAGGACTTACGCATTGACGAATTCAAAAAAGTATTAAAATAGTTTATAAAGTATCTGTGATCAGACGAACTAAACATGCTTCTACAGCAACATGTACATTACCCATTTATATGGGCTTTCTCATGAAAGAACCGAACTCTATTAGCTGCACACAACTTGCCGAGACTTATAATATCTCGCATGATAGTGTAAATCGCTTTCTAGAGCGTGAAGACTACACACCTCACGACCTATATTAAGAAGCAATTCAACATATTGATAATAACAAACTTATAGTCAGTATTGATGATACTGTTTTAGATAAACCATATAGTCAACATATGGACTTAGTTAGCTATTTTTGGTCAGGCAAACACCACCGATCCGTCAAGGGTATTAATCTCATTACCTTGTATGCGACAGATCAAAATGGTCAAAATATTCCAATTAATTTCCGAATTTATGACAAATCTGAAAGTAAAACCAAGAATGATTACTTTATGGATATGTTAAGTGAAGTACTCAGTTGGGGTGCAAAGATTCAATTTATTACAGGTGATAGTTGGTATTCATCGACTGGAAATCTAAAAACCATAAGAAAATATGGTATTCGATTTATGTTTGGTATCGACTGTAACCGTAAGGTTTCCCCAGAAAAAGGACAATGGTTTCAACTGCGTTTATTGCCAGATTTCCATCAGGGTCAAGTAGTCTGGCTCAAAGATTTTGGCTTTGTACAATTATTTAAGACTCAGTTAAAAGAACAGCAGAGGTTTTATATTGTGTATCAAGATGAAGATGATTTATTGTCCTTTGAGGGTTTTCATGAATTACATTCAAGTCATTGGAAAATAGAACAATATCACCGAGTGATTAAACAGGTTTGTCATATTGAAAAGTTTCAAGTAAGACGGTCTAAACTGATTTTGAATCATATTTTTTCAGCCTTGATGGCCTACGTGGAGATACAAAAGAACCAGTTTGAGCGGATCTTTGAAAATGTATATCGTTGGCAGAAGAAATTATTTAGACCAATGATCAAAAACTTCATTGATGACTTTATTCTCGATAAAAATCATCTGCTACCACAGAGAATCTATAAATAATAGTGCGTAAGTCCTAAAAGTGATGCTTAAAAATGTATTTTTTATAACTACGACATCTTGAGTCGTTGAGTTTATTCAGTCAACTATAGAGTTGACTGAATTATTGATATGATAAGTTTTTATATTCATGATGTATGAGAAAATATGAATATTCAGGGGATACAGGCAACTTACCGCCGTTTATATCATGAAAGTCCAGTCTGGAAATTATCAAGAGCAGAAAATGCACCACACATTTTAGCATTTATTGCCGATTTATTTGTCGAAGAAACCGAAGTTCCCTATGGTCGTGCCCGAAGCTTACTGGATGAATTTATTAAATATAGTCGCGAACAGGGATTGTGGCAAACCGAAAATAATGCAGCCTATTATTTAAATAGCTGGATTAAGGCAGGCTGGTTGCGTGAAATGGACGACATGCTCAGCAAGACTGATGCCAGTGAAACAGTATTGCGTTTTTGTCGCAATCTGGACGAGCGTCATAGCAGTACTACTGCATCACATTTGAGAATTGTACAGGATGCAGTACGGGATTTCGTGGTTGCCATTAGCGACAGTATTGATGATCGTGTCAACTTATTAGAACAAAAGAAAGCCCAGATTCAACAAGAAATTGATGACTTGCATGCAGGGGTGGTTACGCAGCTCAATGAAACGGAGCAACGAGAACGGATTCGGGAAATTTATCAACTGGCTTCTATTTTAACAGGTGATTTTAGGCGAGTCGAAGATGAAATTCGTCAGTTAGATAAAGAGTTAAGAATTGATATGATTGAGGGCAACGCTTCACGAGGTGAAGTGTTACTGGCATTGATGCAAAAAGAGCAATTACTTGCCAAGAGCGATGCTGGCAGTGCTTTTGATGGTTTCTGTCAATTATTACAGGATCAGGATCGTTCCACTGAGTTTCGGGAACAACTACGCAGTATTCTCAATCACCCTGTAGCACAGCAACTTAGTGAAGCACAAAAGAAATATCTAGGACAGCTCATGCGTGAACTGGCGCGGGAAAGTGGTCGGGTATTTCAGGTGCGTCGCCGTACTGAAGAGGGATTGCGGGCATATATTGAAAGTGGAGCTGCACTGGAAAATCGTATGATCGAGCGTTTGCTATCGCAACTGGAAAAACAGGCAGTGAATTTAACACTGGAACAGCAGTGTGATTTAAAAACCGAAATGCAGGTGGATTTGGCAGTCGGTTCGGTTCAGATCAGCTCACCTGAAAATTTTGCTTTGAAAAGTCCGAATGAACACATGGATACACGTGGCGTACAGCAACAACAAAATCGTAAAGAACCGAGTAATCAAATGCTGCACTATCTGGACAGTGTGCAGGTACGAGAGGTTGCTGAGAAAGCACGCCATACATTGCTGAAAAAAGGGATTATGAGTATTGCACATTTAACCCAAGAACATCCATTACAGGCAGGTCTGGAGGAATTGGTGGCATACTTACGAATTGCCAAAGCCATTAAAGCGCCGCAATTAACAGAACAAAATGAGCAGATTCAATTTCAGGATCAACATGGCGTGAATCTACAAGCCCGTATCCCGACCTATTATTTAAGTGCAGAATTATTCCCTGAAAATTTAGATGAATTGGCATTATAAGAGTGTAGAGACATGCAACCACAAGAGAGCAGTTTTTTTGATAGGGTGCGTCGCCCAACATCAGACGAAAATCATGATATTCAACCGCAGCGCATCGTCGAAGTCGAAGTCGAAGAAGAACTGATAGAAGTTGAAGCAGATCAAGAGGTGGAGAGCGATTTACAGTTAAGTGATGAACTATCTAGTATGCCGCATGAAGCCAGACGGGTTTTGGTCTATTTGATGCGACAGGGAACGATTCTGGCAGCTGAAAATCTAAAACTGTTTGATGTGTTATGTCGTTATGAAACAGTGATTCGCCAGCATCTTGCCGAAGTATATATTCAACTGGTTTTAGATGCCAAACAGGGCGTGGCGTATATTATTAATACTGAAAACATCAATGATGAAAATGACGATACAGCATTATCAGATGATTTCCCTACGCTGATTCGAAAGCGTACCTTAACCTTATATGACACTTTGGTATTACTCATTTTACGGAAATATTATCAGGAGCGGGAAACCGCAGGTGAGCAAAAAATTATTATTGATCTGGAACGAATTCAGGCAAGTTTGATTCCTTTTATTCCGATTACCAATCATGACAGTAAAGACCGTAAAAAACTAAGTGGCACACTAGATAAATTCAGTGAAAAGAAAATTCTCAGTGTAATACGAGGTGAGGATGGGCGTTATGAAATTACACCGATTATCCGTTATGTGGTCAATGCTGAATTTCTACAAAGTTTATTGACCGAATATGAGCAACTGGCAGATAAAGCAGCTATGCATCAATGCGAGCAGAATAAAGGAAAGGTATAATGCAAGAAATGACTTTGGATACTTTATTTGCTCAGGGACAAATTCGTCTGGCTGAGATTTCCGTGTTTAACTGGGGCTCATTCCATAATTTACATACAGCCCGAATTGATCCTGAAGGGACGTTGATTACAGGTGACAATGGTGCTGGTAAATCTACCTTTATTGATGGACTGATGGCATTGTTACAACCTGCCAGCAAAGCCAGTTTTAACGTAGCAGCCGCACAGGGTGACCGTTCAGATCGTTCTTTAGTGACCTATATGCGCGGCAGTTACGGCTCTGAACATGATGGTTCCAGTACCAAAGTCAAAAGTAAACGAGAAAAAGCTGTAACCACGGCACTACGAGCCTTGTATATTGCAGAGGATGGTTCTCAGATTACACTGATTGGCTTGTTTTGGCTTGGACAAGGCAAAAATTCACTCAGTGATGTCAATCGTTTATATATGATAGCCAGTCGCAATGTCTTACTGACTGAAGTATTAGAGATTTTTGCCGATGGTAATACACGCCAACTGAAACAGCATTTTAATCCCAAGACAGATCAGCGTATTCATTATTTTGAAAGTGATTTTAAAAGCTATCAGGATATGTACCGTAAATATTTATTTATGGACAATCAGAATGCACCTGCATTACTTTCCCGAGCATTGGGTTTAAAGAAAATTGATGATTTAACCAAGCTGATTCGGGAATTGGTATTAGAGCCGAGTAATTTACGAGAAACTGCACAAACGGCGGTGAATGAATTTGCTGATTTAGAAGCCAATTATAAGCATCTGGTGGATACGCGTGAACAGGTGGAGCATTTAGAGCGTTTGCCACAATGTGCTGAACAAATTGCCGAATTGACGCAGCGTTTAGCGCAGCTTCATTTGGAAAAACAATCGATTGCTGCTTATTTTGGTGAATTATTTGCCGCATTATGGACTGAAAAGTTACAGCAGCTTGAACAGGAATTGCTACAACTCAAACAACAATTTCAGCAGATTGAACAACTGGAACAGGATGCAGAGACACGGCAGGAACGTCGTCATGAGGAATATTTACAGTTGGGTGGTCATCAGATTGAAAATCTGCACAAAGAACTGGGTTTTATTACAGATAAACTCAAAAGTCTGGTTATAGAAGCATCTCGTTATCAGGACGATGCCCGACAGTTACAACTTGCGGATGATTTAACCGAGCATGCTTTGCTGGAAAATCAGGGCATTGCGACTGAAAAATTGGTCAATACTGAACAGGATACCAAGCAACGTCAGGATGAATTTGCTGAAATCAGTGGAAAATACGCACAAACCCAACAACAGCTCAAAGATATTCAGGAAGATATTCAGGAAATTGAAGCCAGACCCGATAGTAATATTCATGATGTGCATTTATTGCGTTTACGTGATGAATTAAAACAGCATTTATCTTTTGATGAACATGAACTGATGTTTATTGGGGAATTGATTGATGTTAAAGAGCACGAAAAAGCATGGCAAGGCGCGATTGAGCGAGCATTAGGTGGACTCAAAACTGCATTACTTGTGCCACAGGATCGTTATTCGATGGTGACCAAATGGGTTAATGCGCGTAATAATAAAACCCATGTGCGTTTACAGGTGGTTAATCTAGAACAAGTGGAGCATGTCCATTTTAAGGACAATGGTTTTCTTGGGAAGTTGCTTTGGCGAGAACACGCCTATCGTGACTGGTTAAAACAGCATTTACAGCGTTTTGATTTAAATTGCGTGAGTGATACCCAAATACTGGATCATATGCCATTTTCCATGACTCAACAGGGCTTAATTCATTTAGAACGAGGACGCTTTGAGAAAAAAGACCAACAACGTGTTGATGATCGTAAAGCATGGTGTCTGGGCTTTTCCAATACCTCTCGTCTGAGCTTGCTTAAGCATGAATATAGTCAGTTAGAACAACAGCTTAAACAGCTATACCAACAGATTGAACAGGCTCGGCAGTTACTTAATAATGTGAATCAGCAAAAAGGCTTGTGGGAAAGATTGCAGCGTTATCAATGGGATACTATTAATTTACCGTATTGGCAACAACGTCAGCAACAAACCCAACAGGACTTGCAGCGTTTACAGCAGGCAGATTCTGATGCTGAACAGGCTCGCCAGCGTTGGGAAGATGCAAAAAATGAGCTCAAACAGATTCGCTTACAAAAAGGTGAGTCACAAAAAATCCGAGGTCAGTTAGAACAGCAACATCGTGATACCCAGTTAAAACAGCAAAAAGCACAACAAGCAGCCGAGCACGGAATCAGTGATGATGCTCGACAGTTATTGAAACAACGGATAGGCGAAGTCAAACAACTAGATGATGCGTTGCAGGCAGAAGCCGAACGAAAACTTGAGCGTTTAATTGAGCAGGCAAATGACCAAAAAACGACGCTTAGCAATACAGCCAATGGCATTATGGTGTCATTCCGCAGTAAAGATAAATGGGCACATATTCCTTTACAAAGAGAATGGGCGACAGGGCTGGCTGCTTTAGAAGATTATGTTGCCTATTTGCAGGAATTACAGCAGGAGGGTTTGCCGAATCTGGTTGAGCAATTCCAGCAACGTTTGCATAAACACACCGCTCAGTCTTTAAGTGTGATTCAGGATAAATTGAATGCAAATCGGGAAGAAATCATTGACCGAATTGACATGATTAATCAGGTATTACAACGCACGGAATTTAAGCTCGGCAGCTATTTAAGACTGGGCTATAAGAAAGAAAAATATCCACATGTACACGATTTCGAACAACGTTTAAAACAGGTTTTATCTGGCGTGAATAGTGAAGAATATGAACGTCGTTTTAAACACTTGGCGGAGTTAATGGCGATTTTGGACAGAGCCAGTAGCTCGGCAACTGCCAATAATCAGGAAAGTTTACGTTTGCTTGATCCTCGTTATCAAATGTCATTCCATGCCGAAGAAGTGGATGCGCAAACAAGTGAAATAAGGGATGTGTTGGAATCCTCTAGTGGAAAATCAGGCGGTGAAAAAGAATCCTTTGCAGGTACCATTGTCGCAGCAAGTTTAGCTTATGTATTGACACCTGATGGTTATGATTACCCGATTTATAGCACTGTATTTTTAGATGAAGCTTTTTCCAATACCGCTGAAGCAGTTAGTCGTCGTGTGCTAAAAGTATTTAAGGCACTGAAAATACATGTCAATCTGATTACACCCTATAAAAACCTGAATCTGGCACGTGAATCTGCCCGATCATTACTGATTGCTGAACGTGATATTGACCAACATGAAAGTCATTTATGTGAAGTCACATGGCAAGAGATTGATGAACGGATGCAGCAACGCAAACAGACCATAGCCACCGAGGCGCAGCAACTTGGAATTGAGCTTCATGGCTAAAACAGTAGCATGGGGAATTTTGCCTGATGATGCCATCGCTCAGTTACGCAAGAAAGAATGGGATCATCCACGGCATTTAAAACAACGTTTGCGCCATCAACGTCCATTCCCGATTGTACTTTCACTCAAAGCCCCGACAGGTCAGCAGGCATTTGCAGATATAGATCATTTCCATACATTTTTTAAGACATGGAAAAATTTTGCCTATCCTGATCTGGTGGAATGGCAACAACGTCAATTTAAACAGTTGGCAACACAGCATGTCCCTGTCAAACTGGTCATTCCTACATTAGATGTCATGGTGGAGTTGTTAGGACAGCAACAGAGACTTAAAAAAATTTCAGACAAAATTTCCTTTCTGTTGCAACAGCTATTTGTAGAGCCACATATAGAATATGCACTATTTTCTACATTAATTGAATATTTAGAACAGATTGAACAATACCCTGAACATGATTGGCAATTACTGATCCACTTGATTGCCCAGCTTAAAGCAAATATGGGCGCAGGGCATTATTTAAGAGCATTGCCTTTACAGCATGTCGATACCAAATTTTTAGAAAAAAATCTGATTTTTGTGGAAGCTATTTGTGATGTCTTGCATCAAGGCGAAATACAAGCAACAGGTGGATTACTCAGTTGGCTTAATTGTCTGGATCATCCTAAAGGCTGGCTAATGATCAAACCCTTATGTGCCAAAGTGCAACAATCATTGGGTGGATTTCCAGTCTTTCAGCTTTCGACTGATGTATTGACAGAATTTGAATTGCCTGCCCAACATATTATTGTGGTTGAAAATATTCAGTCAGGTTTAGCCTTACCTATGTTGGAAAACAGTATCGTGGTCTGTGGCGGCGGTAAAAATATCAAATGGCTCAATGCGGCTTGGCTACAACATAAAAAAGTTTATTACTGGGGTGATCTGGATTCAGAGGGTTTAAATATCCTGAGCATGGTACGCCAAAAAATTCCGGATGTTATTCCTTTAATGATGGATGAAGCCACAGTACTGCAATTTCAGGATAAAATGGTCGATGAACCTGATTCTGTCTTTAGCGAACCGCAATATTTAACAGCAGAAGAGTTGAGTTTGTTTCATGCTTTAAGAAAGAATTGCTATAAAAATAAGCGACTGGAACAGGAACGAATCAGCAATGACTGGATAAATTTATATTTGACAGTAGAGTCGAAGTTATTAAAAAAATGAGGAAATACAAAAATGAGTTCAGGAAAAGTAAGCCGCGAAATTATTGATCGCATGATGTTGATTGGTTTGGATCGGGTCGCAAAACGAAATGCCTTTGATAGTCATATGATTGAGGATTTATCTCTGGCTTTAACCGAATATGAGAACAATCCTGCATTACGTTGCGCCGTGATTTTTGCACATGGTGATCATTTCACGGCAGGTCTGGACCTGGTTGAATTACAACCCAAAATTCCGCAGGGCATTTTTAATTTTGAGGAAAGCCAAATTAATCCCTGGGGTGTTGGTGGGCGGCACAGAACAAAGCCTGTCGTTGTCGCAGTACAAGGGATTTGTTATACCGCTGGTGTGGAGTTGATGCTGAATGCTGATGTGGTGATTGCCAGTGAAAATACGGTATTTGGTCAGCTTGAAGTGCTACGCGGAATTATGCCTTTTGGAGGAGCAACTGTGCGTTTTGTACAGGCGGCAGGTTGGCAAAAAGCTATGCCTTATTTATTGACAGGTAAAACCTTTGATACCCAAAAAGCCAATGAGTTGAATCTTGTTTCTGAGGTTGTAGAAAAAGGTAAGCAACTTGAGCGTGCGATCGAAGTTGCTAAAGAGATTTGTATTGCTGCGCCACTTGCTGTGCAGGCTCTATTAGCTTCTGCAACCGATGGAGTGACTTTAGGGCATACAGTTGCGTTTGATAAAATGGATAACTACCTTAAACCACTATTTGAATCTGAGGATGCTCAAGAGGGTGTTCGAGCCATGCTTGAAAGACGTTTGCCACAGTTTCAGGGTAAATAATTCCAAATTTTTATTTTAATCATCAAATACTGATGCGATAAATTGATTTAGCGTTTTAAATAGGCTCTATACCAACGTTTTAAAATCTAAATCAACGGGTTGAATTTCATTGGTGCCATGAAACCAAATATGGACTAGATCTGAAAGCGTATGTGGGTCGTGTTTCTGCGGAAGAAAAATTAAATAATCTCCGCATCCATTACGGGCGATCGCAATGGCATGTAATGGAAAGCCAGTCCATTGTTTCGCAATTTTTGTTTCATGCAAGATATGGTTGCATGTACGTATTTTTCTTTTTTGATTGGATTGATCGAAAAATGGGAAAATTTGCCAATCATCATCTTCAACAAAAATATTGCCACCATTTTCGATCATCATTTTATTTTTAAAAGATGATGGAAATACAAGATTGAGTTCTTTCTCAGCCTCTAAAATATATTGTTCCTCAATTGGAAAAGCCATGAATTATCTTCTTTCAGGTTTATACTGCATTTGTATTCGTTTTAATGTATGAAATATATAATGTTGACGTTCTGGAGATAAGCCCAAACCAAAGCGAATGGGTTGCGCGGCATCTATAAAGATTTGTCCTTGTTGTTTGTTGGAAGCATTTTGAATATGATTTTCTCTGATTCGACTCACTTCATTCCACATAAAAGATTTGGATTTACCTAATTTCCCAATGCCTGTAAAAACCTTTCCGCCTTGACGATCTATGGTGAGTTCAACTTTTCCAAACAGGACGAGTAAAGTAAAAAAACCAAAGATTAATGTACCGATGATAAATGGGATACCAAATAAACTTTGTAAAAGACTAAATTCTTGGTTTGCTATTTGGGTACCATAAATCCCACCCAATGAACCACCTGACCATATCAGCATAAATGGAACCAAGAAAAAGGCGATTGGACTTCTTAAGGTTGCACCAAGTTTAATTTCTTGCATGTCATTTTTATACCAAGCACCTTTGGGTGGTTGATTAATATCAAAAGCGAATTGGGGCGATGAATCAAAATTTTCAGATACTCTGAATAGATGATTGCAGTTTTGACATTTCCCCATATCCGTTTGGATATTGATATTCTCATTCAGAACTTCGTTTTGACAGTTTGGACATTTCATTTTTATTTGAATTAACTATGTTAATTTTATGAAAATTTAGTATAACACTGTCATTTTGCATTCTCATCTATTTCGCATATACCAAAGACATTATTGTCTAGGTCGAGAAAATAGCCTTGCCAACAACGATGAGAAATCGCAAATTTATCCATCGCTATAAGACCGCCCAAGCTTAAAATTTTGGCTGCTGTTTCATCAAAATTGTCTACTTCAATCGTACAGGTAAAAGCATTGGTACCGCATTCAGTTGAGAGGATTGCGATTGGACGTTGCAGTAATCCACCATGAATTCCTTCCGTTTCAATACGATAATATTCGATGGGTAAGCCATCAACATGCTCGAAATGCCAACCAAAGACATTTTGATAAAATTGAGTATCGCGTTTGGGATTGGAGGATTGAATTTCAAAATAGATAATCGAGTTCATGGCTAATCCTATATTTTTATTTTTGTATCATTAGAAAAATAAAAACCGACGATTCGAGTGATGATAAATCGTCGGTCAAAATCTTTATCAAAAGTTTTGGCTGCTAACAAAACAAATGCTAAAGATGGAGAGTCATAATGAAAGGTCACCGAAAATCGTTGCGGATGCCGTGCAATTTAGATTCGGTTGCTGCGACCTTGTACCCTATATAACGCTAAAGAATGTTGATCGGTTGACATAAAAATGAAAAAAAAGTGAAAAAAATTTATAATTAATTAATGAAACCACTCAAATTGGGTTTAAATACATGATTTCACTTCGTTTATATTATTTATGGTTTTTTATTATTTGTTTGGTTTCAACTTTGGTAGCAGGCGTGCTGGCTGCTATTTTACCAAATAATATTGCAGGTGTACTTACAGCAATTCCGTATTTGATTGCTATTATTTTTGTTTTATTCAAATTTTTAAAACAGCAACGCCGTGCCCCAACTGCAACTGAAAAAAAGAAACTCACTTTGATGTTTAGTTTAATTTTTTGGGGGTACAACTTATTTGGATTATTACTCGGGTTATTCATTTTTAGTCGCAATGATCCTGAAGTTTGGCAGAACTTTATTGCGTATTTACAGCAGCCAAATTTTCTTGTGATCGTTGTAGTAATGTGGTTGATGCTTGCAATACCTCTATATTTGATCACATTGTGGTTCTATGGCGCACAAGCACAACGAATGGCGAACAAGATGTTTAACTAGGTTAATAAAGTTCACTTGTAATTCACCCTTGTTCTGTTAAGACTATCTATAGACATGATTTTTGATAGGTAGTGCGATGCAAAAATTGACTGTATTGGTAACAGGGGCGAGTGGATTTATTGGTTCTCATCTTTTACCTTTTTTGTTGAAAAGACAGTACAAGGTCATTGCGCTAACACGACAAACGAATAAATCCTCACAACACCCTGATCTGCAATGGGTGACTTCATTTGAGCAGATTCAAACCCAACAAATTGATTATGTCATCAATCTTGCGGGTGAAAATATTGGTCAAAAACGCTGGAGTAGTGAGCGTAAACAGCAATTAATTAATAGTCGTGTCAATACCACCCAACGACTTTATGAGTGGTTGCAACAGCAACAGATTTTTCCTAAATGCATTATTTCTGGCTCAGCGATTGGCTACTATGGTATTGATCCACAAGAGCAATGGAATACCAGTTGTGATGAAAACACCCCAGCGCAGGCGATTTTTATGTCTGAGCTTTGCCAAGCTTGGGAGCAAACAGCTTTAAAGTTTTCCCAACAGAATACGAAGATTATTCGTTTGGGGATTGTATTTGGTCAAGGTGGTGGAATTTTGCCGCAAATGTTGTTGCCGATTCGATTAAATGCCGCGGGTAAGATTGGTTCAGGGCAACAACCAGTAGTGTGGATTCATATCCAAGATGTGTTAAGTGCAATAGAGTTTTTATTTGACTCCAATAGTGCGCAGAAGGTTTACAATCTCGTTGCACCTGAGCAAACAAATCAACAGCAATTCGTTAAGATTGCTAGCAAAATCTTAAAGCGGAAACCCTTTATCTCATTGCCAAAGTTCGTATTTGAGCTTGCTCTAGGCGAACAATCACAATTGATTTTAAATGGTCAATATGTACAGCCTAAAGCCATACAAGCTCTTGGTTTTGAGTTTCAATATCCAACTTTAGATATCGCATTAGGTGAAATTTTACTCGACGACTAAGAGTTTCTTTCGTAGTTGGGTTGGAGAGTACGCGTTTGGTTCAACACATGTCGGTTGCTCTAGAATGAGCTGACGCAGTAGTTGTGCTGAACCTGCTCCCATACATAATCCATTGCGGAAATGTCCAAAGTTTGCCCACAAATTTTCAACCTCTGGAATCGCCCCAATGTATGGGATGCCATGTGGTGAGCTAGGGCGCAAGCCTGCCCAACGTTTTACGATTGGAAATTGAGCTAGCTCGGGAACCATTTCTAGGCACGCTGTCAAAATGTCTTGCTGAGTTTGATCATCTACAGTGGTATTAAAACCGCAGTCCGCCATACTTGAACCACAGACGATATGACCATCCTGACGTGGAATCAGATACATCACTTGATTCATGCACATCGTTGGAAGCCAATTTTCAGGTGTTTTGAATAACAACATTTGACCTTGGATAGGACGAACAGGAATATTCAGTTGTAACTGTTCTTCCCAATGCTTTGTCCACGCACCTGAAGTTAAAACTACATGATCAGCAAAGTGTTGGTGACCATCTTCGCTTTGCAAGCCCTTAATTTTATGTTTTTGAATGATTAACTTTTCGATTGGACTATGTTCAGAAAAACGAACCAAAGGATGTTGTTTCAAATAACTAATCAGAGATTGAAGTAGGCGAGGATTCCGCACATTGGATAGATGAGGAAAATAAATGGCTTCTCGGAATTTTGCTGAAACACGTGGATTAATCTGATTGAGTTGATTCTGATTTAAATATTCTGATTGTTGCATCGGCTCATTGAACTTAGCTGCATAACTCAACCCAATATCAAAATCATCCTGATCGAAAATTAGCATGCCTGTATCGTGAATCTGAAAATCAATCCCTGTGATTGGGTAGAGTTTTTCATTCCACATTTGATAGAGCGATTTTCCAAACTGAGCTAATTGGTTAACTTCGGGTGCATATCGCCACGGATACATAGGCGATAAAATACCACCACCAGCCCAAGATGCAGCTTGACCTGCTTGCTGTTGATCAAAAATATCAACAAAACAGCCTTGTTCAGCAAGTTCCAGAGCTGTCATTAAGCCGCTGATCCCTGCACCAATGATGGCAATATGCATATTAACGTCAAACCAATTTAAAGATCCCTCCCTCCTTATTAAAGAGGTGAGGAGTGTTGTAGCTTCGGAGAGTTATTTCATCTCTTTGAGTTTACGTGCGGCTTCTTCAGCAAAATAAGTCCAGATACCGTCTGCACCTGCACGACGACAGCACATTAATGATTCTAAGATAACGCTGTCCGATAACCAGCCATTTTGGATAGCTCCTGCAAGCATCGCGTATTCACCGCTAACTTGATAGACAAAGGTTGGTACGCCAAAAGTATCTTTTACTTCGCGAACAACGTCTAGATATGGCATTCCGGGTTTAACGATGACCATATCCGCACCTTCTTGGATGTCTAAAGCAATCTCATGTAATGCTTCTGCACGGTTGCCGATATCCATTTGATAATTATATTTATTGCCACCTTTTAGATTGCTAGCAGAACCAACTGCATCACGGAATGGACCATAGAAACTTGATGCATATTTAGCAGAGTACGCCATGATATTGGTATAAATAAAACCGTTTTGTTCAAGTGCTTGACGGATTGCTCCGATACGACCATCCATCATGTCACTTGGGGCAACAACATCTGCACCTGCCGCAGCATGACTCAATGCTTGTTTAATTAAGCATTCAACAGTTTCATCGTTCAACACATAGCCTGTTTCATCGATAATGCCATCTTGACCATGAGTGGTATAAGGATCAAGCGCACCATCTGTGATGAGTACCATTTCAGGTAATTCTTTTTTAAGTAATTGGCAAGTGGTTTGTACTAATCCATCTTCATGCCATGCTGCTTCAGCAGTTAAACTTTTGTCTTCTTGAGGGGTAACGGGAAATAATGCAAGCTTTGAAACACCTAACTCAAGAAGTTGTTCTGCTTTTTTGAGCAATAAATCAGCAGATAAACGCTGTATATTTGGCATGCTCGGAATGTCTTGAACTTGCTGTTGTCCTGGTAGTACAAAAACTGGATAAATCAAGTGATTAGCTGTCAATTGTGTTTCGCTTACCATCGCTCGTAATTGGTCATTTTTACGGATACGGCGCATGCGAGTCGCAGGGAAAGCAGGACGATTGAACGTATAAGTCATAACAATCTCGATGTTCAGTATTACACTATAGGAATAATTGAATCATTTAAGTCATGCTAGGGGAGAACTTAGCGGCTTAGGTCAATTCGATGTCCTCACTATTGTAGCCCTATAATTTTGGTTTTGTAAAAATTATGGGATGTTTCAAAAGGGCTGTTGAAATTTTGATCATGTGGTGCAGTATTTATGATAAGTCATAAGTATTTGCAGGCATTTATCAATGCTCATCAGCTTCGATCTATGGATTCAGGCAGCGTATGAATGATGTAAAGAAAAACTGGACAGGTAATATTCAGTTAGGTGCTAAAGCCGATCATGGCGTGGTATTAAAACAGCTTTGTAAAGCATTTAATTCTTCACCATTTTTTAAGCATTGTGGCATGGTCATGCGTGTAGTTGATGATCAAATTGAAGGCTACATTGAGATGCAACCAGAGTTGATTGGTAATGTTGCGTTCCAGATTTTGCATGGTGGTGTTGCTGCAACGATGTTGGATAGTATTGGTGGAGTGGTTGCAATGGAACAGCTATATCGCCATGCAACGCCAGAGGATTTACCCGATACTATTAAAAAAGTTTCTCGTTTGGCTACTGTTGATATGCGTGTAGATTATCTTGCACCTGGTCGTGGTAAATATTTTATCGCTCGTGCAGAAACTTTGCGCTTAGGGCGTAAGGGATGCACGATGCGCATGACGATGGTCAATAATGACGATAAGCCAATAGCGACTGCAATCGCATCATATGCTTTCTAATTTTTTGAAAAATTTCAAAAAAGCGCCATTCGGCGCTTTTTTTATTTCTGAAAATAAATAGTTTTGATTATTATCAAAATGCTAGAACTGAACGCATCAGTTATTTTTTTTATTCTCGTAATATGATTATTTGTCGGTAGAATGCTCTGGAATTTTTGTTCATATTTATCTTTTGTTTTTAACTTTCGGTTAAGTTTCGATACATAGACTGATCGGCTGATTAAAACAGAAGTAAATGATCTATTTAATTTTCAGGAATAATTTATGACTGACTCCCAAACCAACGAACAGCAAGCTTTATCTGATGATGCAATGAAAGCAAAGCGTAAAAAGTTTTTAGGACTATTTGCCCTGATTCTTATCATAGCTGCAATTTTGTATGGGATTTGGGCATTATTTTTTCATCATTCTGTAAGCACTGATAATGCCTATGTTGGTGCTGAAACAGCACAAGTGACCTCTATGATCGGTGGACAAGTTGCTGAAGTTTTAGTGAAGGATACACAGCAGGTTAAACGTGGCGATATCTTAGTTAAAATCGACCAACGAGATGCACAAATTCAACTTGCACAGGCTCAAGCGGAGCTAGCAAAAGCACAACGTCAATACAAACAAAGCCAAGCAAATAGCAGCTCTCTGAATTCACAAGTGATTGTAACTAAAGATGAAATCACAAGTGCTCAAGCTCAAGTCAATAAAGCCCAAGCTGAATATGATCGAGTGAGTTTAGAGTTAAAACGTCGTAACGAACTTGCTGCTTCAGGTGCAATTTCTAAAGAAGAATTAAGTAAATCACAAAGTGCTGTTTCGACTGCAAAAGCCAGTTTAGAGCTTGCTCAAGCAGGACTTGCTCAAGCTATGTCGAGTCGTAATGCTGCGGTAAGTACTTTGGCAGCAAACGATGCTTTGATTCAAGGTGTCAATGAGGCTTCAACCCCAGATGTTTTAGTGGCAAAAGCACATGTTGATCAAGCATTATTAGATTTGGAAAGAACGGTTATACGTGCCCCTGTAGATGGTGTTGTAACACGTAAAAATATTCAAATTGGACAGCGTGCTGCACCTGGAACAGTCATGATGTCTGTCGTACCAGTTTCAGCGTTGTATGTAGATGCCAACTTCAAAGAAAGCCAATTGGCAAAAGTGAAAGCGGGTCAAACTGTGACATTAACATCTGATTTATATGGGGATGAAGTCGTTTATCACGGCAAAGTTCAAGGTTTCTCAGGTGGAACAGGTGCTGCTTTTGCATTGATTCCTGCACAAAATGCGACTGGAAATTGGATTAAAGTGGTTCAGCGCTTACCTGTGCGCATTACCTTAGATCCTAAAGAGTTGGCTGAGCATCCTCTGCGAGTAGGTCTTTCAATGCAAGTAGATATTGATCTCGCATCGAAGTAATTCATCATGAAGACTCAGAATCCTTTTGCAGAACTCAGTGGTAGGCGATTATTGCTTGCAGCTTTTGTAATTGCACTTTCTAACTTTATGGTGGTGTTAGACACGACGATTGCTAACGTTTCTGTTCCTCATATCACTGGTAACCTCGCCGTTTCAAGTTCTCAAGGAACTTGGGTGATTACGTCTTATGCAGTGGCTGAAGCCATCTGTGTTCCTTTAACTGGATGGTTGGCAGGGCGATTTGGTACGGTTCGTGTCTTTGTCTTTGGTTTGATTGGCTTTACGGTCTTTTCATTTTTATGCGGTCTAGCGACTTCATTAGAAATGTTGGTCTTTTTTCGTATCGGACAAGGGCTTTGTGGTGGACCGTTAATGCCACTGAGTCAAACATTATTGATGCGTATTTTCCCACCTGAAAAACATGCTCAAGCGATGGGGCTATGGGCAATGACAACGGTGATTGGACCTATTCTAGGTCCTATTTTAGGCGGTTTGATTAGCGATAATTTATCATGGCATTGGATATTTTTTATCAATATACCTGTCGGAATATTTTGTGTTCTCGCTGCGATGCGTTTGTTGTCAGTAGCTGAAACCAAAACAGAAAAATTACGCATAGATGCCATTGGGTTAGGATTGCTGGTACTTTGGATTGGTGCGTTACAACTCATGCTTGATCTTGGGCATGAAAAAGACTGGTTCAACAGTAGTAGTATTATCGTTTTAGCTTTAATTGCCGTGATTGGTTTTATTGTTTTTATGATTTGGGAGTTAACCGAAAAACACCCTGTTGTAAATTTATATGTTTTTAGGCATCGAGGTTTTGCAGTTTCTGTCACTGCCTTAGCATTTGGGTTTGGGGCATTTTTTGGCAGTATTGTATTGATCCCACAGTGGTTGCAAATCAATCTAGGATATACCGCAACATGGGCTGGTTATCTAACGGCAACTATGGGCTTTGGTAGTTTGACTATGTCTCCAATTGTAGCCAAATTATCAACCAAATATGATCCACGTGCTTTAGCGAGTTTTGGTTTGGCTTTGCTGGGTGTTGTAACCTTAATGCGTGCATTTTGGGTAACTGATGCAGATTTTATGGCATTGGCTTGGCCTCAGATATTGCAGGGTTTTGCTGTCCCATTTTTCTTTATTCCGTTGTCTAATATTGCAATGGGCTCGGTTCTTCCCCAAGAAATGGCATCTGCTGCAGGTTTGATGAATTTTCTAAGAACCATGGCAGGGGCAATCGGTGCTTCGATTGCAGTTACGATTTGGGATGATCACACCAAAGTGGCGCGTAGTGAAATGGTTAATTCATTGCATCCACAAGAGGTTCAAAATACATTGCTGCAAAATGGGTTTTCTTCTGATGCTACTTTGGCAACGATCGCCAATCTTGTCGATAAAGAAGCAATTACGATTTCAGCAAATCATGTCTTTATGATTTTGGCTTTGGTGTTTGTGTTTGCGAGTCTATTAATTTGGTTAAGTCCTAAACCTAAGCCGATAGTAGGTGGCCCTGCACCACATTAACCGCATGATTTAGGTGGAAATCATTGAATTAAACTTGGAGTTGTTCTCCGAGTTTTTTCTAGTAGCTAAGGTGTAACCTAACTCTAAAGAAGATCAAGTAAAAAATCGCTTGACCTTACAATGATGGGAAGGAATATATTCTATTAACCATCTATTTTATTGGAGAGATATCATGGAATTTCATGTAGAGAATATGACGTGTGGTGGTTGTGCTCGCGGTGTTACTCGAGCAATTCAAGCTTTGGATGCAAATGCTAAAGTGATTGCTGATCCACCAAGTCGTAAAGTGACAGTTGAAACAACAGCAACACAAGAGCAGGTTGCTGAAGCATTGACTGAAGCAGGTTTCCCACCGCGCTAAAATCATTTAGACAAAGTTTAAGGGCTACATTTTCGTAGCCCTTTTTAATACCTTATTTTTTCTTCGCTAATGGTGAAATTGATAGCAGATCATTATGGTGATGCTGTTCCTTATTTTCATTGCTCGGTTCTTTGAGACCCTCAAGAATCGGACATTCAGGTCGATCATCACCTGCGCAGCAATTGATTAAATCTTTCAGCGTATTCGCCATTTGCTGTAAGTCGTTTATGCGTTGTTCTAATTTCTCAATATGTCCGAGTGCTAAGCGTTTTACATCAGCACTTTGTCGATTGCGATCATTCCATAGATCAAGCAAATCTGAGATTTCCACAACTGAAAATCCCAATTCTCGACTTCGCTTGATAAACTTTAAACGTTCAACATCAGTCACTGAGTAGGAGCGATAACCTGCATTATTACGCCCCGCAGTCGGGATCAAACCAATCTGCTCATAGTATCGAATCATTTTGGTTGAGACCCCTGAAGCTTGAGATACTTTACCAATATTCATCTTATTCTCCTCAACCTAGATGTACTGAAGGTGGTTGAAAACGACGTAGACGTAGTGCATTTCCTAATACAAAGACGCTAGATAATGCCATAGCTCCTGCAGCAAAGATGGGTGACATTAAAATTCCATAGTTTGGATATAATATTCCAGCGGCAACAGGAATTAGCATGGTGTTGTAAGCAAAAGCCCAAAACAGGTTTTGATGAATGTTGCCGATTGTGGCTTTGGATAAGGCGATTGCATTTGTTACACCTTGCATATTGCCAGACATGAGCACGACATCTGCCGATTCAATTGCAACATCTGTACCTGTACCTATCGCTACACCTACATCGGCTTCAGCCAATGCAGGGGCATCATTAATGCCATCACCAACAAAGACAATATGACCATATTGGGATTTTAGCTCTTTGACTGCATTAACTTTTCCTTCAGGTAAGACTTCAGCGATCACCTCATCAATTCCTAATTGTTTTGCAATTGCCTGAGCAGTACGTGCATTATCTCCAGTGATCATTGCGACTTTCAGTCCTAATTGGTGTAAAGCATGAATCGCTGCGGGAGTCGTGGATTTAATTGGATCTGCAACCGCTATAATTCCTGCTAGTTGACCATTCATCGCAACATAAAGTGGTGATTTACCTTCATCACCTAAACGTAAAGCAGTTGTTGCGAAGGGTTGTACTTCAATACCGAGCTGCTGCATATAACGATCAGCACCGATATTAATTTGAATATCATCATTGATCACTGCAGATACACCCATACCCGTAACCGAATCAAAGCGATCAACTTTAGGAAGAACCAAGTTCTCTAGATTGGCCTGATCAACAATCGCTTTTGCGATAGGATGTTCTGATCGGGATTCAACAGCAGCTACAGCAGCCAAAACTTGATCTCGTTCAAACTGAGATGTGACTTCAAAATCAGTTAATTCTGGATGTCCCTCAGTTAAAGTACCTGTTTTATCAACAGCTACAATTTTTGCATCTTTTAATAGCTGTAAAGCTTCGCCTTTACGGAACAACACGCCTAATTCTGCACCACGACCTGTACCCACCATGATCGATGTAGGTGTTGCCAAACCCATAGCACATGGACAAGCGATAATCAGTACTGCGACTGCATTTACTAAGGCAAAAGTTAGGGCAGGAGATGGGCCGAAAATTAACCAAACTAAGAATGTCAGCACTGCTGCAATCATTACTGCTGGTACGAACCATAAGGTAATTTTATCGACTACCGCTTGAATCGGCATTTTAGAGCCTTGTGCTTGCTCAACTAAGCGAATTATTTGCGCTAGCATGGTTTCACCACCAACAGCTAATGCTGTAAAAGTGAGAGTTCCATTTTGATTAATCGTACCACCTACCACATCGCTACCAATCACTTTCTCAACAGGTATCGGTTCACCTGTAATCATGGATTCATCGACAAAACTATTTCCATCAGTCACTTTTCCATCAACAGGTATTCTTTCGCCAGGTTTTACAATCACCGTGTCACCAGCAATAACTTGATCAATTGCAATCTCAAGCATTTGTCCATCACGGTGAACATGAGCTGTTTTAGCTTGTAAACTGACTAAACGTTGAATCGCTTCTGAAGTACGTCCTTTTGCTTTTGCTTCAAGAAAACGACCAAGTAAGATTAAAGCAACAATAACCGCAGCAGCTTCATAATAAACATTGACTGTTCCCGAAGGGAGTGTGTCTGGAATGAAGGTAGCCACTATAGAAAATAGATATGCAGCTAATGTTCCAACGGCTACCAAAGAATTCATATCTGGTGCGAGACGAAATAAAGCGGGGATGCCTTTTAAATAAAATCTTCTACCTGGAATC
This sequence comes from Acinetobacter junii CIP 64.5, assembly GCF_000368765.1. Lineage (GTDB taxonomy): Bacteria > Pseudomonadota > Gammaproteobacteria > Pseudomonadales > Moraxellaceae > Acinetobacter > Acinetobacter junii. The sequence continues at coordinate 381,057 of NZ_KB849654.1, read as the reverse complement.
GTTAAAACAAGGGTAGTCAGTACGAATTGTATGTACCAACTATTTTGCATCCCAATGGTTTGAGCAATCAGATGATGAAAGCTTGGAATTAGATGAGAGCCCATTTCAAGAATAAACACAGGCATAGCAAAAAGCGTGGCAAGAATTAAATCACGTTTAAGTTCAGCGCGTTCTTGATCTTTTTTCTGAAGCTGCTCAGATGGATCGGCAATTGAAGCTTGAATTTCTACAGCATCATATCCAGCTTTATCTATTGCTGCGATCAATGCCTCTACACTTGCCGAACCACTTACTGTTGCTCGTTCAGTTGCAAGATTGACATTCGCTTCAGTGACACCAGAGATGGCTTTGAGTGCTTTCTCGACACGACCAACACATGAGGCACAGGTCATACCTTTTATTGATAATTCAATTCTGTTTTGGGGAACATCATAGCCTGCTTGTTCAATTGCATGAATTAATAATTGACGATCTAAAGGCTTATTAAGTGTAATGTCTGCACGCTCAGTGGCTAAATTTACTGAGGCTGATCGCACACCATCAACTTTTTTAATAGCATTTTCAACACGACTTACACAGCTTGCACAAGTCATACCTTCAATTTGTAAGCTTAATCTTTGATTTATTTCGGTTCCCATGGGATTTACCTATAAATATTCTTTGATTGCTTAAAGCATAGACCTTACCATTATAGGAAGGTCAAGTACTCACTATGTAAATATCGAAGTGAAATCTATTTTTAAAATAAACATGATGAAATTGATATTTAAATCAGTTGCTTGAGGGTTTTATTCTATATTTACTCAAAAAATGAATCTTTTTTTGTTTTGTACATTATTGATATTCTTGCCAATTTAAAAAAATATAAAAATCTTGTCAATAAAAAAGCCACTTATGTAAGTGGCTTTTTTATTAAAGGTATTTGGTGGAGGTGGCGGGAGTTGAACCCGCGTCCGCCAGCACTACACTCGAGAATACTACATGCTTAGATATCGTCTATTGTTTTAACACCATGTGACCCGACGAACAGGGTACAAGGTGCGATCCTCTAAGTTTGGTATAAAGCCCCGAGGCTTGGCTCTATACGGACTTGTGTGCGTGCGCTTCGGTCGGGTTCCTAAACCACAAGTATTCTAGGAAGCGGACAAGCTGCCCTTAGGCAGCTAGAGCGTAAGTTTCGTCGTTTGCGACTATTTAAATGCAAATTTTATTTACGAGAGAAAATGCGCTCTCGGCATGCATCTATGAGCTTCATCACCAGCGTCGAAGCCAATAACACCCCCATATATGAACGAGCATCATAGCACAAATATTATGGATTTGAACGTTAATTTCTATGTAATTTGATCGATTAATAGATTCTTGCACTTCAATTAACCCAACGGACAATAAACTCGCTACAGCAGTCAAGTCATCTACTTAAATTGAAATAAAACAAAGAATTTGATTGAAAATACATCATATTGTAGTTTGGAAGAAAAAATTTACTGTGAAAGCGGGGGGAAATCAAAGAATAAAATTGAGAAAAAATGTTTTGAAAATTAGACTAATTATTACCGTGATAAATTATGTTATTTGTGTTATAAATTGTATCTTAATTGTTTTTATTTTTTGCATTTGCTTTTTGATGGTTATTGGGGTTGATAAGTGGATGAGGATTCAACACTTTCGATAAAAAATTTTAATTTAGAAATCTCAGGGAAGAAAATTTTAAGATCTTTAAATTTAAAGGTTTTAAGCCATGGGATTACTATTTTAATGGGACCTTCCGGAACAGGTAAATCGACTTTACTGCGTACACTTGCGGGTCTGAATCAAGGAAATCCTCAACTCAAGTTCAGTGGTGAGATCACTTATAATGGCTATTCATTATTTGAGTCTGATAAAAAACCTGCCTTAGTTCAGCAAAAATTAATTCATATTACACAGACTGTTAAAGAAAATATTCTTTCACATTTACCTAATCGTTCGAGCCTAGATTTACAACAACAACTCAGTCTAATCCAGCAGTTATGCGATCAGTATGATCAAACTTGGATTCTGGCAAAGCTTCACCAATCGACGGCAACTTTAGAACGCCATGAAGCAAAGAATTTAGCAATTTTATATACCTTGTTGTCAGAGCCAGCACTGTTGATGATTGATGAACCAACGGTGGGGTTATCTGATTCCGATGCGATTTTTGTGCATGATTTAATCCGTAAAATTGCCAAAAAAATCCCGATTTTGATTATATCTCACCATATTCAGCGATCTAAAAAATTAGCCAATTACGTTGGTTTATTAGCAAATGGTTGCATACAAGAAATTAGCTCAGCAGAAGCTTTTTTTGAACATCCTCAACACGAGATGACGAAACAATTTCTGAGAACCGGGTCCTGTGCGGAGCTTTCTGCTGAAGAGTTAGATCGACAAGAGCAATCGTTGATGAATCTCCAAGTAGCGACTTCAAAACATTTGAGTTTAGCTAAACCTTTAGTAGACGTTGATCAAATATCAAATGAGCAAATTTTAGAGTGCTCGCAGAAAATCCAAAGTCGTGAAGAAACAGACACAAATCTGCAACACGTTGATTTTTGAGAACACAAAGCGGATGCAAAAAACCAAGCTAGAGGCCCCTTGGGGTTTGTTTGGCTAATTCGAGGACTGCTTGCTGGTTGTCCGTGTCCTGGGGTAGTTCGAGAGACGGCACTTGATTTGAAGTATTTACAGGATGTTGGAATTACTGATTTGGTATCACTAACCGAGGAAAGTTTTAACCCTGATCTAGCCGCTGAATTTGGCATAACCGTTTCACATTTCCCGATTGACGATATGTCTGTTCCATCTTTGCAGGATACTTATCAGTTTTGTCTGTTTATTGATCAAAAAATATCTCATCGCAAATCCATTGCGTTGCACTGTAAAGCAGGTTTGGGGCGAACAGGAACGATGTTGGCTGTTTACTTTTTATGGAAAGCAAGGCTTCAAAAGACTGCACTTGAGGCAATCGAATATATACGTTCTCTGAATTACTTGATGATTCAATCTGAGCAACAGATTGATTTTTTGTATGATTTTTCAATTTTTTTAGAAAAACACATTGACTCTAATGTGTTGGTTAGCAAGGCGTAACTCGCCATACAAGGGGAAATAAGATGTTAGATGATGCTTTACAACGTGCAATGACCAGCGTACCAGACTGTCTCGCAGCTGGTTTTGTAGATTTAAATTCAGGAATGATTTTAAGTATTAAAACGGTTGATTCACATCCTTCGGAAGTGTTTGATTTTTTAGCTGCCGCTACAGCTGATCTTTTTCAGGGGCCGAATGTTGTCGCAATTGAGAAAATCTTTAAAAAATCACGTGGTTTGATGGATGAAGATAATTATCACTATTTCCAAGAAATTATCGTGAATAGCGAAAATTTGATCCACGTATTTATTCGCACGAAAGATCAAAACGAGATCGTATGTTTTGTTTGCCGTAAAGGTGCGAACTTAGGCATGGTGTTGACTAAGGCTCGTATTGCTTTACCAACGATTGAACGCGCGTTCCACGCATAATTCAGTCGATGCGTATGTTTTAAGCAAAGTCTAACTTTGCTTAAAACAACGATGAACTTCATGATGAATTTTCAAAAAGGTGAGCGTGATGCCGCATCTTGAATTTGCAGGATATACGATTGAAAGTAAAGCTGACGAAACGGTTTTAGCATGCTTTCAGCGTTCAGGTATAGAAATCGATTTTTCATGTAAAAGCGGTGTATGCCATCGTTGCATGTTGAAATGTATTTCTGGTGACATTCCAGAACAGGCAAGTCGTAGGCTACCCATCACGCATCAAGGGCAAAACTATTTACTCGCGTGTCAGTGTGTTCCAACAACGGATATGAAATTAGTTGCGAAGTCAGACGAAGACAGCATAACGCAATGTATGGTTTTGTCATCAATTTCACAAGCAGATCATAGTCTGATTCAAGCAGAGCCTTATAGAGAACTGACTTATCAAAAAGGTCAGCATGTTTATGTAACTGACATCTCAAAACAGCACTCAATTTTAGCAAAATTAGTGAGTGATCCTGAGCAAGAAACATCTCTGAGTATTGAAATTGCTAAAAAATATATGGAGTGGGTTCAAGAGCAAGGCTTGGATCAGTTAGGAAATGAGTTCTACCTGAAAGGCCCAATTAGCGCACCTCAAGTTATAATCGAAAACGATGTAGCGATCAATCCAGCCTTATGGGAAGCGTTGGGCGGGGATCATACAGTCAGAAAAATTTTGACCGAATTCTATAAAAAAGTATATGCCGATCAGCAACTTGCTCCATTTTTTGAAAGAGTAACTATAGATCGAATTATTGGAAAACAATTTGCATTTTTAAAACAGTTAATTACAGGTGAGGCGACTTTCTTTAGTGAGCAACCAAGAAATTCACATCATTGGATGGTGATCTCAGATGAGTTATTTGAGCACCGTATGTTGCTGATGCATCAAACTTTATTAGAACACAAACTATCGGCTGATTTGATTGAACAATTTGAACGTTATGAGCTGCAATTTAAAAATGATATTGTCAAATCCCAAGCTTGGTTAAAACAAGTTGGTGATTTATTAGTAGACACTGAAAAATATGAAGAATGTCAGTTAGATGAAGCAACAGTTTGTGATTATTGTGAAGCGGAAATTGAGCAAGGCACCGTGGTGAGATTTCATATGCGTCTTGGAAAATTGGCTTGCAAAGCATGTTCAAAATAATGCGGTGATGGATAAAGCTTTAGCAATTATCCAGTAAAAATTTACTTGATGAATGGTCGAATAGGAGAGAAAAAAATGATTGGTCAATTTTCAAGAACAGCAATGGTGTTTATTGAAAAAACCTTACGTGAATGTGAACAATGTATAGGTTTTTCGGGAGCTGCTCTGTCTAGCCCTGATGGTTTGGTTCTGGCGATGCATGGACAAATCTCAGGTGATGAAGCCGCAGCATGTGCATCTAGTTTGTTTGTAGAGTCAGAAACTGCTTTAAGTTATATCGGAGAGTCCGAGCCACGTATGATGTTGTTATGGACTGCAAATAAATTGTTGGCTTTGCACTTGCTTAAAAATGGCAGTATTTTCTTTGTGACATCCACTGAAAAAAATAATTTTAATGCGGTGCTTAAATTTAGTTTAGAAACATCAAAAAAATTGGATAACGCTTTAAGCATAATGGGTTAAACAAACTTAAACATGCTAGAAGATTTAACTACTCATGATCATTTTGAATGAGAAAATAGTCCTTGTTTGTTCCCGCTTTTTAAAGGAGGGAACAAGCACGATTTTGGATTAGATTTGCTCTAAAGCTTACTTCAACTGATTAGTCAAAACCAAACAAAGCTAGATCAAGTTTAAGTTTTATAAGTCGATAATAAAATACTGGTTTCACTATTGTAAATTCCTGAAATATTACGAATTCTTTCCAATGCTTTGTCGAAATTTTCTAAGCTATCGGACTGTAATTCGACCAAAATATCCCATTTACCATTGGTGGTATGTACACGTTCAACTGCCGATTCTAAGCGGAGTTCTCGTATCACTGCTTGTGCCTTAGTGCCTTCAACCATGACATTCATCCATGCACGAATGATATTTTTTTCAACATTTGGGCGATAACGAACCGTATAGCCTGTAATGATGCCTGTGCTTTCCATGTACTCGATTCTCTTTTGAACCGTGGCACGTGAAACGCGTGCTTTCGCAGCTAAGTCCGTGATCGACATCCGTGCATTATCTTTAAGCAATCCTAAGATAATATGATCAACATTATTCATTTTGATGTTTTCTATTAGCAAATTGATAAAAATTATCTCATTTTAATTATTTTAAAGAATTTTGTGAATCATTTTGATTATTAATAATAGTGCTAATAGAAGCTCCAAACATTTTTAATGTTGTCAGCGCAAGTCACTAATGTAGTCATGGAACGATGGAGTGAAAGGATTCTCTTTTTGAATCAAAGGGAATCTATAGATAACAGGGAAAACTGATTAATTAAGGAATAGATGATGTCTTTATCATATACGGGTCAACATGGTGGTGCTTGGCAAACTTATCTCACTCAAATTGATCGAGTGGCACCTTATCTTGATGCTGATTTAAGTAATTTTATTAATACCCTTAAAACGCCAAAGCGTACATTAATCGTTGATGTTCCAATCGTGATGGATGATGGTTCTATCCGTCATTTTGAAGGTTACCGTGTACAACACAATTTATCACGTGGTCCAGGTAAAGGCGGTATTCGCTATCATCAGGACGTTGAGTTAAATGAAGTCATGGCGCTATCTGCATGGATGACCATTAAAACTGCAGTACTTAATCTCCCATTTGGTGGTGCAAAAGGTGGTATCCGTGTTAATCCAAAAGAGCTATCTCCACGCGAGTTAGAGCGTTTAACTCGTCGTTTTACTAGTGAAATCAGTCCAATTATCGGTCCTCAAATTGATATTCCAGCACCAGATGTGGGTACCAATGCCAACATTATGGGTTGGATGATGGACACGTACTCAAGTATCAAAGGTCATACAGTTACGGGTGTAGTCACTGGTAAACCCGTGCATTTAGGTGGTTCATTGGGTCGTGTACGTGCGACTGGTCGTGGTGTATACGTGACGGGTTTGGAAGTCGCGAAACGCATTGGTTTAGCGGTTGAAGGCAGTAAAGTTGCTGTACAAGGTTTTGGTAATGTTGGTAATGAAGCCGCTTACTTATTTAGCCATGCTGGTGCAAAAGTTGTCTGTGTACAAGACCATACAGGCACGATTTTTAATGCTGAAGGCATGAATGTTAAAGCATTACAAAAACATGTCACTGAACACGGTGGAGTAATGGGCTTTGCAGATGCAACGGTGATTGCTGATGAGGAGTTCTGGAATGTTGAGATGGACATTCTCATCCCAGCAGCATTGGAAGGACAAATTACAGTCGAGCGTGCACAAAATCTAAAAGCAAAAATTGTGCTTGAAGGTGCCAATGGTCCGACATATCCAGAAGCAGACGATGTATTTGTTCAACGCAATATTACCGTTGTTCCAGATGTTATCTGCAACGCAGGTGGTGTAACCGTCAGTTATTTTGAATGGGTTCAGGATATGGCGAGCTACTTCTGGAGTGAAGATGAAATCAATGAGCGCCTTGATAAGTTAATGATTCAGGCAATTGCTGATGTTTGGAATATGGCTGAGCTTAAAGGATGCAGTTTGCGTACTGCTGCTTATATCTTGGCATGTGAACGTATCTTAAAAGCACGTAAAGAACGCGGTATTTTCCCTGGTTAATAAAGGGTATAGAACAGGCTTCGGCCTCGGGCTTGTGGTATTGACACAAGCCCAAAGATTAAACAGGAAGTGAGTATATAAAATGAATGATGTCGCTATTACACGTAGTCATTTTAATGACTGGATGGTTCCCGTCTTTGCCCCAGCAAACTTTATTTTAGTCCGTGGCGAGGGTTCTCGTCTTTGGGATCAGAACGATAAAGAATATATTGATTTTGCGGGTGGAATTGCGGTGAATGCTTTGGGTCATGCGCATCCTGTTGCAGTCAATGCCTTAACTGAACAAGCACAGAAGCTTTGGCATATTGGTAATGGTTATACCAATGAACCAGTTTTACGCCTTGCCAAACAATTAGTGGATAGCACATTTGCAGACAAAGTATTTTTCTGTAACTCAGGTGCAGAAGCGAATGAAGCTGCTTTGAAATTAGCTCGAAAAATTGGTTTGCTCAGTGGTAATCCAAACAAAAATCATATCGTTGCATTTAAAAATGCCTTCCATGGTCGTACCTTATTTACCGTTACCGCTGGCGGCCAACCAAAGTATTCTCAAGACTTTGCACCCTTACCTGAAGGCATTGAACATACGGCATTTAATGATTTAGAAGCAGCGAAAGCTGTAATTAATGAAAATACATGTGCTGTGATTGTCGAACCGATTCAAGGTGAAGGTGGTGTAGTTCCAGCGGATCTTGAGTTTTTAAAAGGTCTACGTGCCTTATGTGATGCCAATGGTGCAGTATTAATTTTTGATGAAGTACAAACAGGTGTCGGTCGTACAGGCTCTTTGTATGCCTATATGAATACAGGTGTTACCCCAGACATCTTAACGACTGCTAAAGCATTAGGTGGTGGTTTCCCAATTGGCGCGATGATCACAACAGACCATTATGCCAATATGTATGCCGTAGGCGATCATGGTACGACTTATGGTGGTAATCCACTGGCATGCGCAGTAGCAGGTGCAGTTTTTGAGTTTATTAATACGCCTGACGTTTTAGAGGGTGTGAAACAACGCCATCAATATTTCGTAGATGCATTAAATAAAATCAATGCGCAATATGGATTATTCAAAGAAATTCGTGGTCAAGGTTTGTTGATTGGTTGTGTACTGAAAGATGAACATGCAGGTAAAGCTAAAAATATCGTCACACTTGCGGGTGAAGAGGGTTTATTAGCTCTAGTTGCGGGTGCAGATGTCGTGCGCTTTACGCCTTCACTGATTATTCCAATGGAAGATATTGATGAAGGTTTAAATCGTTTTTCTCGTGCATTAGCACGTCTCTAAATCTGCTGTGAGCATCTAACCATGATGATTGTTAGACATGCAGCGCATCGGGACTTAGATGACATTTATCGTTTAGCGCAACGAGCAGGTGAGTCAGGTATCGGCCTGACCTCCTTGCCGCAAAATAAAGAAATCTTGGCAGCGCGAATTGCACGCACGATAGGTACTTTAGAAGGTACGACTGAGCAGTGTGATGCAAGCTATTTGTTTGTTTTAGAAGACACCGTATCTCAGACAATCGTTGGTGTAAGTGCCATCGAGGTTTCGGTTGGATTGAAAGAGCCATTCTATAACTTTCGTGTGGCGAAACAGGTACATGCTTCTAAAGCACTCAATGTTTACAATGCTTTAGACACCTTATTTTTGAGTAATGATCATACAGGTTGTAGTGAGTTATGTACCTTATTCCTTGATCCTGAATATCGAAAAAATCAAAACGGTAAGTTTCTTTCTAAGGTTCGTTTTCTATTTATTGCTGCATTTCGCTCGTATTTTGAAGATCGCTTAATCGCAGAAATGCGAGGTTTTTCAGATCAGAATGGTCATTCACCATTTTGGGATGCGTTGGGATATCACTTCTTCAATATGGATTTTGCGACCGCCGATTATTTAAGTGGTATCGGTCAAAAAGTCTTTATCGCTGAACTAATGCCAAGATTTCCTGTTTACGTCAATCTATTACCAGCTGAGGCTAGAGCGGTAATTGCAGAAGTGCATCCGCATACCTTGCCTGCAGCAAAAGTTTTGATGTCAGAAGGACTTAAATATCAAGGTTATGTCGACATCTTTGATGCTGGACCTACTTTAGAAGCGAATACTGCGGATTTGCGGGCGGTCAAAGAAAGTCGAACAGTGAAAGTCAAAATCACTGAGCAAATCGAAACGACTGATACACACTATTTGGTCGCAAATGACCAATACAAAAATTACTGCGTGCTGTTGATCAATAACAAAGTCTGTGATGGCGATACCTTAATGATCACATCTGCACAAGCTCAGGCTCTCCAAGTTAATGAACAGGATGAAGTACGAGTTTTAGCATTAGATAAAATGGAGAATCACTAATGTCGCAAGGTGAATTATTAATTAATGGTGCTTGGGTACAGGGAAAGGGTACAAGCTTTATTAAAACCAACCCTGTGAGCAATCAACAGATTTGGTCTGGTTATGAAGCTAATGTTGCTGATGTTGGGGCAGCTTGTAATGCTGCTAGAACAGCTTTTCCTGCATGGGCACGCTTAGGTTTAGAGCAACGTGTAGCTATTATTGAACGCTTTGCAAGTTTACTTGAACAAAATAAAAATCAACTTGCACAAGTCATCAGTCAAGAAACTAGTAAACCACTGTGGGAAACACTCACAGAAGTACAATCGATGATTGGAAAAATCGCGATTTCAATCCGTGCATATCACCAACGGACAGGTTTTAGTGAAACTGAAATGCAAGATGGCATCGCCTCTTTACGTCATCGTCCTCATGGGGTACTTACAGTTTTTGGACCGTACAATTTCCCAGGACATCTACCTAATGGACATATTGTTCCTGCACTAATTGCAGGTAATACGGTTGTGTTCAAGCCAAGTGAATTAACACCTTGGACAGCTGAAGAAACTGCAAAATTGTGGCAACAGGCAGGGTTACCAAATGGTGTGCTCAACCTTGTGCAAGGTGGTCGTACGACAGGTGAGGCTTTAGCTGCTGCTGAACAAATTGACGGTTTACTGTTTACGGGAAGTGCCAACACCGGCTATCACTTGCATAAACAAATGGCAGGCGCACCTGAAAAAATCCTAGCCCTTGAAATGGGGGGTAACAACGCTTTAATCATTGATGAAGCAACTGATATTGATGCAGTGGTGAATCTAGCTATTCAATCCGCTTTCGTGTCTGCGGGACAACGTTGTACATGTGCACGCCGTATCATTGTAAAACATGGCGTTAATGGTGATGCATTCATTCAACGTTTTGTTGAAGTCGCAAAGAACTTAGTGATCGGTGCTTGGGATGCTGAACCACAACCATTTATGGGCGGGGTGATTTCATCTCATGCGGCAGATCAGATGATGGCTGCACAAAGCAAATTGATCGCACTAGGCGCAAAACCATTGTTAGCAATGACTCGTCCTCAAGCTGACAGTTCATTACTCAGTGCAGGCATTTTAGATGTCAGTGAAGTGAATGCAATCCCAGACGATGAATATTTTGGTCCTTTGACGACGATCTATCGTTATCATGATTTTGATGAAGCACTCAAAATCGCCAATAACACACGTTTTGGTTTAGCTGTAGGTTTGGTTTCTCCTGATCGTGAATTATTTGATCGAGTATTGATTGAAGCACGAGCTGGCATTGTGAACTGGAATAAACCATTAACTGGCGCATCGAGTGCTGCTCCATTTGGTGGTGTGGGTGCATCGGGTAACCATCGTGCAAGCGCGTTTTATGCAGCAGATTATAGTGCGTGGCCGATGGCTTCACTGGAAAGTGATAGCGTTACACTGCCGTCAAAATTATCACCGGGCATTGTGCTCTAAGTTAAATCGTGCCGTGACGATATGGAGAAAAAAATGTCAGGTTATGAAATCAATTTTGATGGCTTGGTTGGACCAACTCACCATTATGCAGGTCTTTCTTTTGGTAATGTTGCTTCAACAAAAAACCGTAATAATGCGTCCAATCCTAAATTAGCAGCCAAACAGGGCTTAATGAAGATGAAAGCCCTTGCGGATTTAGGGCTTAAACAAGGGGTGTTTGCTCCACAAGAGCGTCCACATGTTCCGACCTTACGCCGTTTAGGTTTTACAGGTAGTGATATTGATGTCATTGCACAGGCAATGCGAACTGCACCTGCCTTGTTATCTTCACTCAGTTCAGCATCTTCAATGTGGACTGCAAACTCATGCACCGTGTCACCATCGGCTGATAGTGCGGATGGACGTGTACATTTTACAGCCGCAAATCTAAATAATAAGTTCCATCGCTCAATTGAGCATCATACGACAACGCGAATCCTTAAAGCGATGTTCGATAATGATGTATATTTCGCGCATCACGAAGCCTTACCTGACGCAGCACTATTTGGTGATGAGGGTGCAGCCAATCATAACCGTCTGGGCGGTGGATACGAGCAAGCTGGCGTGCAAGTTTTTGTTTACGGACAGCAACAGCTCGGTGGTACGGTTGCGCCGAAGAAATTCCCTGCACGTCAAACCCGTGAAGCGAGTGAGGCGATTGCACGTTTACATCGTTTAGATGCAAAACGGACGGTATTTATTCAACAGAATCCTGACGTGATTGATCAAGGTGTATTTCATAACGATGTGATTGCGGTAAGTAACCAACAGGTACTTTTTCATCATCAACATGCGTTTTTGAATCAAACACAAGCCTTGAATGAAATTCGTCAGAAAATGGCAGGGATTGAGCAAGAATTTATTTCGATCGAAGTGCCTGAAAACCGTGTGAGTGTTGAGGATGCTGTTGCGACATATTTATTCAATAGCCAAATTTTGACACGAGCAGATGGTGGGATGAGTATCGTTGTACCTGAAGAGTCTCGTCAAAATAAAGCGGTTTGGAGCTACTTGAATGACATGATTCAGATGGGTACTCCGATTGATGACATCAAGGTGTTTGATCTGCGTGAAAGTATGCGTAATGGCGGTGGACCAGCATGTTTGCGCTTACGTGTCGCGGTCAATGAAAAAGAGTTAGCAGCAGTTAATCCAAATTTATTTATGAATGACGGTTTGTTTAAGACCCTCAACCAATGGGTTGATCAACACTATCGTGATGAATTAACTCAGGATGATTTAGCTGATCCAAGTTTGTTGATTGAGAGTCGTACAGCGTTAGATGAATTAACCAAAATTTTAGGTTTAGGTTCTGTTTATCACTTTCAACGCTAATCATCGTAGTTAAAAGATTGATATGGATTTTCCTCAAATCCGAATGCTCACTATGGCATCGGATTTGAAGTGGTTAAACAAGGGAATGATGGCATATGGTTGATCTACTCGAATTAACTCTTGCACAGCAAGCACCTAATCAAACTCAAGGTGAAACAACTGAATTTACTTGGCAATGGCTAGGTGAAGGGTTATTAGTATGCACGCCTAAGACAAGCTATAACAAGGCCATCATATTTTCTGCGGGTATTCATGGAAATGAAACGGCACCGATTGAATTGCTCGCAAAGATGGTTCAAGACCTGTTCGCTTCTCGTTTACGTTTGACGGAGCGAGTCCTTTTTGTTTTCGGTAATCCTCAAGCTATTCGCAAAGGTGTACGTTATCTAGAAAATGATATGAACCGCATGTTTTGTGGAGCTTATCAACAATTGAATTCTGATGAAGAAACAAAGCGTGCTCAGCTTTTAGAGCAAATTACCGCAGAGTTTTTCCAGCAAAGTCGTAGTGATGCTCAACGCTATCATTATGATTTGCATACGGCTATACGCACATCACTATTAGCTGTATTTGCCTTATTCCCTTATCAGACGCAACCCTACGATGATTTTCTCATAGATAGCCTCAACGCTGCTGATCTTGATGCTTTGGTGTATCACAACGCTGTTGGTAAAACGTTTACTTATTTTACAACTGAGTATTTTCAGGCTGCCAGCAGTACTTTGGAGTTAGGTAAAGCAAAGCCATTTGGTCAAAATGATTTAGCTGAATTTTCTGCAATTGATCAAGTACTTCGTGCCGTAATTACAGGTGAAGCTTTACCTCAACGACAAAAAGCATCGCTTCGTCAATTCAAGGTTGTAGATTCAATTGTTAAACAAAGTGAGGATTTTCAACTGCGATTAGATGCGAATGCACCTAATTTTTCAACCTTTGAAAAAGGCGATGTAATCGCTACTCAAGAGGCGGGAAATTATATTGCAAGCGATCAGCAAGTTTGGATTTTATTTCCAAATCCGAACGTCAAAGTAGGATTGAGAGCAGGGCTAATTCTCAAAGAAATAATGTAGATAACGCCATTCGAAAGATTTTAAGCGGTTCAAGGAAATGATGTATATGGAGTTTGAATATGGATGTTCAGTAGAAAAATACGCAGAAAAAAGATATCCGTTGGATATTGACTGTTATGAAAGTGAAACAGCAAGGACAGGTTGTCATAAGAATATCGTTGGAGTGATCGTGTATGAGTAACAATAATGAAAAAACATTTCCTTCAGGTGAACTCCTGAGTGAGCAATATGTGCCGCAACAAGACACATCAAGCCATTTAAATACTTCGTTGTCAGAAGTAGATGTCACTAAACCTTTGAAACGTGCAATGACAAAACGTCATTTGGTCATGATTTCTTTAGGTGGTGCGATTGGAACAGGACTGTTTCTTGGTTCAGGAGATGTTATTTCTCAAGCTGGCCCAATTGGAGCAATTTTATCTTATCTACTTGGGGGCGTAATTGCTTACATGGTCATGCTGTGCTTAGGCGAGTTAGCCGTGCATATGCCCGTATCAGGTTCGTTCGGTGAATATGCCAGAACTTATATTGGACCTGGTACAGGTTACATGATTACGTGGTTGTATTGGTTAACTTGGACCGCAACATTGGGGACGGAGTTTACTGCGGCAGCATTATTGATGCAGGAGTGGTTTCCATCTATTTCCATGTGGACATGGACGCTGTTATTTGCAGGATTAATTTTTTCACTGAATGTCAGTTCAACGCGTTTATTTGCAGAATCTGAATTTTGGTTATCATTGGTTAAAGTTTTAACCATCATTTGCTTTATTGGTTTGGGGCTAGCCGCTATTTTCGGAGCTATTTCCTACCATGGGCATGAATCAGCGCCTTTATTTAGTAAATTAACAGAGCATGGTTGGTTTCCAAATGGAATATTTCCTATTTTTGCGACTATGCTAATTGTGAATTTTGCATTCTCAGGTACTGAGTTGATTGGTGTTGCGGCGGGTGAAGCAGAAGAACCTGCTAAAACGGTTCCTAAAGCAATCAATGCCGCGATTTGGCGACTCCTGATTTTCTTTGTTGGTACGATTATCGTGATCTGTGCCTTATTGCCTTATGACATGGCAGGTTTAAATGCAAATTCGGTAAGTAATAGTCCTTTTGTAACTGTATTCAATTACATCGGTATTCCATATGCTGAAGATATTATTCGTTTTGTGATTATCACTGCATTGTTATCTGCTGCGAATTCTGGATTATTTGCTGCTTCACGTATGATGTGGTCACTATCGACTAAAAATCAGTTACCTAAAGTTTTCGCAAAATTGACACGTTCAGGTACACCGATTATTGCAATTATCGTGACGATGTTTGGTGCAATACCAGGTTTATTGTCTGAGCACTTTGCACCTGAAACAATTTTCAAAAATTTATTAGGTGTTGCTGCATTCACTATGGTTGTAGTGTGGATTTCGATCTGTGTCTCTCAATTTAACTTCCGTAGACAATGGATTAAATCTGGTAACACCGTTAAAGATCTCAAATTTGCTGCGCCGTTATTCCCATTAACTCCTATTTTAGGTGGGGTATTCTGCGTCATTACATGTATTAGTATGGTGACTGATCCATCGATGCAAGTTGGATTTGTATGTTGTGTTTTGTTTATCATCGCTTGTTATGCAAGTTATGCGATTTTCTATAAAGATAAACAGGTAAATTAATTTCTTAATCGGAAAGTTGGAGTGACATCTCCAACTTTCTTTTTATATAAAAAAGAATAAAACTTACTTTTAGAGATGACTCACATTTTATTCACGCTGAGCTACTTATAGTTGAAAAGTATAGTTTTCGATGAAGAGGATAAAATGAAAGTAAAAACGCTATTAAGTCTATCTGTATTGTCTATTTCATTAAGCACTTTAAGCTTTCCCACCTTTGCAAACACACCAAAAGCAGTTGATAAAATTGATATAAATCAATATGAAGGTAAATGGTATGAAATTGCACATTTACCGATGTATTTTCAACGTCAATGTGTGAGTGATACCAGCGCTAAATATGCAATCAAAGCTGACAATACAATATCGGTACTTAATAGTTGTCGTACTGCTTCTGGAGAAATGAAAAGTTCAGAGGGCGTAGCCTATCCACAAAATCAGGGAAAAAGTGAGTTGAAAGTGAGCTTTTTACCAAAAGGATTACGTTGGTTACCATTTACCAAAGGCGATTATTGGGTATTGAGAGTTGATCCAGATTATAAAGTTGCTTTGGTTGGCGGACCATCAACAAAGTATCTATGGATACTTTCAAAAACTCCAACTATCGATGAAGCGACTTATCAATCCTATTTACAAACCGCCAAACAGCAAGGTTATGATTTAAGTAATTTAATTAAAACAACTCATACTTCACCATAATCGACTCATTCAGGTGTGATTGTTTACATCTGACTTCGCTTTTCGCTTAGCAAGCTGTTTACATTTTTGGGAACAGAAGTTCACATCACACCAGCTTCTTTCCCATTTTTTTCGCCATGTGAAAGGGCGTAAACAATAAGCACAAATTTTTTCAGGTAAATGAAGTTTCTTATGCATGATTAGAGTTCTTCGATACGTTTTTGTAGATCATTCGCATGAGTCAAAATTGTATTTTGATCATCTTGGCTAAGCTTATCCCATTGTTTATACATCATTGACATTCTGTGATTGGAGCTAAAGAAAACACGGTGTTTGGCTAAGAAATTCCAGTATAAGCTATTGAAAGGACAGCTATCTTGTTCAGTTTTGGTTTTGACATTGTAGTGGCAGTTCTGACAGTAGTTAGACATACGATGAATATAGTTGCCTGAAGCTGCATAAGGTTTACTTGCCACGAGACCACCATCTGCAAACAAAACCATACCGTGAGTATTAGGTAGCTGCACCCATTCAAAAGCATCTGCATAAACACTGAGATACCAATCATTCACTTGTTTAGGTGAAATACTATTTAATAAAGTAAAGTTCCCAATCACCATTAATCGTTGTATGTGATGGGCATAAGCATTTTCCAAAGAATTTCTTAAAGCTTCACGCAAACATAGCATTTTTGTTTCAGCTGTCCAGAAATAATCAGGAAGGTTACGATCTGCCTGTAACTCATTTAAATCAGGATAAGTTGGCATTTTTAACCAATATATTCCTCGAATAAATTCACGCCAACCTAAGATTTGACGGATGAAACCTTCAGCAGCGTTTAGCGGAACATGATGATCAAAGTATGCTTGTTGCGCAGCATCACAGACTTCTTTTGGAGAAAGTAGACCACAATTTAGATAGGGAGAAAGCAGACTGTGAAAGAGGTAATCTTTCCCAGTGACCATTGCATCTTGATATTGGCCAAAATGAATTAATTGATAATCAATAAAATATTGGAGTGCTTCGAGGGCTTGTTGTCGAGTCGTTGCCCAGTTGAAATGATTGATCTGACCGATATGTTCTTTAAATTCTGTTTTAACCAATTCAATGACATCTAAGTCAATTTGGTCTCGATCAAACTCTAGAGTTGAGGGGATTGGGTCATTCTTATTCCAAGCTTGTCTATTTTCGATATCATAATTCCATTTCCCACCGATTGGTTCATTACCATTCATTAAGTAACTGGTTTGCTGTCTTAGCTTTCGGTAGAAAAATTCCATACGTAAGGTTTTGGTATTTGAAGCCCAGTTGCGAAAGGCTTGGGGAGAACAGAAAAAACGATCGTCATTAAGGATTTGTACTGGGATTTGAAGTTGCTTAGACCATGTGGTTGCAATCGCTTGTTGTAATCGAAATTCACCACTTTCTGTGATGATCAATGCATCAGCTGGATTTTTTTCTAATTGTGCTTGGATAAAATCAATAAATTCTTGAGCAGCTTGTGTACGGTCAAATGTTTGATAACGAATCTTCCAACCTTGTGCTTTTAATGATTTTGCAAAATGGCGCATTGCACTGAAAATAAATGCGATTTTTTGAGGGTGGTGCTGTACATAGGTAGCTTCTTCAACCAACTCTGCCATCAAAATGAGATCTTGATCTTTATCAAGCACTTTGAGTGTGGCAATTTGCTCTGAAAGCTGATCTCCTAAGATTAAGCCGTACCGCATAAGCTTGTCACCTATACAAAATTTTAATATAGGTGCAGTACTGTAAAATCCTTGTGAATATAAGATCCTTGAATGACTTGTTGTTTAAAAATGATTCATTCAAACAATCGAATTTTAAACATTCGGAATAAAGCTAAATAAATTATTTTTTGACTTAATATTAAATTAAGTTTTCTCGCTTATTCTAAAAATGCAGCATGACAGTTCAAGCATGGCTACACCTTTGGCCACATCTCACGATGTGGTTTTTTTCGGCTACTTAATTTTATATAGAAATCTAATCCTTATAAATTAACTCAATTTCGTATTTAATTTATATAACTATTAGAAAATTAAGGATTACTCAATCTTTCTTTTTTAGTGTATCTTTATTAAGCGATATGTTCGCAAGAATATATCGAATTCTGAGGATGAGGTCGTTCCATTGGTGATGATACAAAAATACCGATATGCTTTGGCTGTATGCGTCGGCTTATTTAGCCACACACAAGCATTTGCGGTTGATAAAGTTACAGTATATGCAGCTGCAAGTTTAACCAATGCGATCAATGAATTAGATGTGATCTATGAGCAGAAAAATAAAGTTCAAATCCAAACATCTTATGCAGGTTCATCAACTTTAGCCAAACAAATTGAAGCAGGTGCGCCAGCTGATATTTTTATATCAGCGGATGTTCAATGGATGGATTATTTGCAAAAAAAACAGTTGGTATCGGTAAATGATCGCGTGAATTTATTGGGTAATCGTTTGATAGTGATTGCTCCCAAAGCTCGTCCAATCAAATTAAAAATAGATAAAAGTTTTGATTTCACTAGGGTTGCTCAAGGTAAATGGTGTACAGGTGATACCAAGAGTGTACCTGTTGGGAAATATGCAAAGCAGGCTTTGACGTCGATCGGCTGGTGGGATAAGGTTTCAACTCGTCTAGTGGAAACAGAAGATGTACGTGCAGCCTTAAACTTTGTGGCACATGGTGAATGTCAGTTAGGGATTGTTTACGCTACTGATGCAGCGATCAGCAAAAATGTCATCATCGTTGGAACATTTCCAGAAAATACCCATCAACCTATTATTTATCCAATAGGTTTAGTAAAGAAGAATACAGAGTCAATGAATTTCTATAAGTTTTTACAAAGCAGTCAGGCAACAAAAGTATTTAAAAAATATGGTTTTAGCGTACTTAAGTAATTAAATGATGATTCTGACTCCTGAAGAACTTGAGGTGTTGCTACTGTCATCTAAAGTGGCAGCAACATGTCTGATTGTGAGTTTAATTCCAGCAATTTTGATTGCTTTGATTCTAGCTAGGAAAGAGTTCTGGGGTAAATCACTATTTGAAACACTGGTTTTCTTACCTTTAGTGTTACCACCAGTTGTACCTGGTTATTTGTTACTTCAAATTTTTGGCAATCGAGGCATCTTAGGGCAATACCTAGCACCACTAGGATTGGAGTTTGCGTTTAATTGGAAAGGGGCAGTATTGGCATCTGCGGTAATGGGCTTTCCTTTACTCGTACAATCAATTCGATTGGCGATTGAACTGGTGGATCAGCGTTTAGAAATGGCTGCAAAAACTTTAGGGGCTTCTGCATTCGGCACGTTTATGCAGGTAACTTTGCCACTTGCAAGCAGCGGAATTTTGGTGGGAAGTATTTTATGTTTTTGCCGAAGTTTAGGTGAGTTTGGCGCAACGATTACCTTCGTGGGGAATATTGCCAGTGAAACTCGTACTTTGCCTTTAGCCATGTATAGTTTGATGCAGCAACCTGATACTGAAGCAGCAGTTTGGCGTTTAATAATCTTATCCTTATCCGTAGCTTTCTTTGCACTATGGTTTGCGCAATGGTTCAATCGTTATCAGAAAAATAAACGTGGTCGTTAAGCATGATTGATTGTCATATCCAACTTAGCCAAGGACAATTTTCTCTAGATCAACGCTTTCAATCCGATCAGTCTGTGATTGGTTTATTTGGAGCTTCAGGTTCAGGAAAAACCACGATTTTGCATAGTATTGCTGGGTTGATTAAACCTCAATCAGGTTGGATTAAAATACAGAATCAAACATGGTTTGATCGGGCACAGAACATTAACCTGAGTACACAACAGCGTCGGATTGGTTTGGTATTTCAGGATGCGCAGTTATTTCCTCATAAAAATGTAATGCAGAATCTATTGTTTGGTTTCACACATATTCGCCCCGAGCAGCGTCAGTTTGAACTCGACTATATTGTTGAATTGCTTAAATTGGAGCATTTAACTGAAAGGATGCCGATTAAGCTCTCAGGAGGGGAAAAACAACGTGTTGCACTTGGTCGTGCATTACTGTACTCACCACAATTATTATTATTAGATGAACCACTTTCTGCTCTTGATTCCGCGCACAAAAAAGAGATTATTCCTTTCTTTCAAAAAATCAAAGCAGAGATAAAAATTCCGATGCTGTATGTGAGTCATGATAAATCAGAAATCGAACAACTCACTCACGAGATTTGGTATCTATAAATAACGTTGTAATAAAGCAAGAAACTTTTGTATTTCTTCTTCATTAATATGTTCAGCATCCTTTAGTACGTGTTCTTTTAAGTGTTGTTCAATTAATTGATTCATTAAACCATTTACAGCACCTTTAACCGCGGCGACTTGCTGTAAAACTTCGATACATGAACTCTCTGGATCGGTTAATGATTTTTCAACCGCGGTAATTTGTCCTTGAATGCGCTTCACTCGATTTAGAATTTTTTTGTCATGGTGTAGATGAGACATACATTTTTCCTGAAAAAATATATACTGAGGGGGAGTATATTTTAAAGTTAAAGCAAATGCAGCATACTAACCTAGAAAGACGCCATTCTCATCAATTTGATCAGGGAAATCCTTTAGCCCAGAAAAAGATTTTGATCGCCACAATTTTAACCGCTGTGATGATGATCTTAGAAATCTTATGTGGATGGATTTTTAATTCGATGGCATTACTGGCTGATGGTTGGCATATGAGTTCCCACATGCTAGCACTAGGTTTGGCTTATTTTGCTTATCAAATGGCTCGACAGTATGCAAGTGACTCCAGATTTAGTTTTGGAACATGGAAAATAGAAATTTTAGCTGGCTATAGCAGTGCTATTTTATTGATGGTCGTTGCGCTACTGATGGGGATTCAGTCGATTGAACGATTATTTAATCCCGTTACGATTCATTTCAATGAAGCGATTCCAATCGCGGTTGTAGGTTTAGTTATAAACTTGGTCTGTGCATGGTTATTACATGATGGTGGACATGAGCATCACCATCACCATCATCATCATCATTCACATCATCACGATGATCATCATCAGCATACACACGATCACCATCATCACCATGATTTAAATCAAAAAGCCGCATTTTTGCATGTAGTGGCAGATGCAGTGACTTCAGTGCTCGCAATTATTGCTTTATTTGCTGCAAAATATTTTAGCTGGAATTTTCTAGATGCCTTGCTTGGAATTATTGGTGCATTACTGGTTGCCAAATGGTCTTGGGGATTAATTCAAGAAACAGGTAAAACCTTATTAGATGCTGAAATGGGGCACCCCGTGGTACAAGAAATAAAGGATGTAATTGCCCAACTTCCACACGTAGAAATCACAGACCTACATGTATGGAAAGTTGGTAAAGGCAAATTCTCTTGTATTTTAGGATTGGAAACATCGATAGCTGATTTGACTCCTGATCAAGTCAAACGTGAGCTATCCATACATGAAGAAATTGTACATGCCTCAGTTGAAATTCATCATATTTAATATTTCTGAGACTGAAGCTAGAGTCGAATAATTCAACTCTAGCTCAATAGTTTAAACAAAGAGATATAGGATCAAACCACAAACTGCTGAAGCAAAGATCACGTAAAGAACATTAATCTGAAATTTAAAGAGTGCGATCATCGCTGCAACGGTAATGATTGCCGCTTCGTAGTTAAATGCATGATCAAAACCATTTGGCCATAGCACGTGATAGCTAAAGAATAGAGCAAGATTAAGAATGACACCTACAACAGCAGCGGTGATCGCAGTGAGTGGTGCGGTAAACTTAAGCTCGTTATGTGTAGATTCAATTAGTGGTGCGCCAGCGAAAATAAAAACGAAGGAAAAGAGAAAGGTAAACCAAGTAACAATTACTGCACCCACGGCACCTGCAAGAAACAGATGCTCAGTTCCGAGTAAAGCTTGATTAAAACCACCCAAGAAGCCCACAAATGCGACAACCATAATTAATGGGCCAGGTGTACTTTCTCCGAGAGCCAATCCATCAATCATTTGAGTTGGGTTTAACCATCCGTAGTAATTCACTGCACCTTGGTAGACATAAGGCAGCACAGCATATGCTCCGCCAAAGGTAAGCAAGGCTGCTTTAGTAAAGAACCATGCCATCTGAGTATAAGCGTGTTGCCAGCCTAGGCTGAAGGTCAACAGTAAGATCGGAATACACCATAAAAATGCTGCGATAAGAACAATTTTAGCGAGATTCGCCCAGCGAAAAATAGCATGGGCAGGTGGTGGTGTATTGTCATCAATCAATGCTGCACCATAATTTTTTTGATTACTTTGATGAGATGCTTGCTGACTAAATAAATGTGGCTGCTTTTTACTGAGTAAATATCCAAGTATTGC
Organism: Acinetobacter junii CIP 64.5; assembly: GCF_000368765.1. GTDB lineage: Bacteria > Pseudomonadota > Gammaproteobacteria > Pseudomonadales > Moraxellaceae > Acinetobacter > Acinetobacter junii. Next base: position 358,774 of record NZ_KB849654.1, on the reverse strand, counting down.
GGCACTGAATACAATCAATGGAAATGGGATATTAAAGAAAAATATTGCGATAAATGCAGCACCTGCAATGAGCCATAAGAATTTATTCTTCAGTGAACGACTACCTATACGATAAGTTGCATGAAAGACAATTGCTGTGACTGCTGGTTTAATTCCATAAAATAAACCTGCAATAATTGGGACATCTCCAAACTGTACATAAATCCATGACAAGGCAATCAGGATAAACAACGAAGGCAGCACAAATAGAATGCCTGCCACTAAACCACCTAAAGTACGGTGCATTAACCAGCCGATGTAGATGGCAAGTTGCTGAGCTTCAGGTCCAGGCAACAACATACAATAATTAAGTGCATGTAAAAATCGTTTTTCAGAGATCCAGCGCTTTTGTTCAACTAGCTCCTGATGCATCACTGCAATTTGACCTGCGGGTCCACCAAAACTAATAAATCCAAGTTTTAGCCAAAATAAAAAGGCTTGCCAAAAAGGAACGTGGTCAGGTGTGGTTGTTGCATCAGATTGTTGCATAATCATTCTCAATTAGAGTGTTTATTTTTTGAATATCGCGAGTTTATGGCACATCATATGAAGCTGATGATTCTAGATGAATCCAATTTATTTCTTTATATATTTTATTGATTTGATAATTCAAATTGATGACTTTTCTTAAATTTATTTCACGTCTAAAGATCAAAGAATCTAGCTTATATATCTTTAAATTGCATAAACAACTCATTTTTTATTATTTTTAATCATAAAGTGTGACGCATACCATAAGCCTATATTATTGAAAGATCATCTAATTATGGGCATCAAGAACACCAAGCCATTGATTGTAACAGCGATCGTCCTTGTGGCGATTGTTGCTTTTATTGTCTATCAAAATCAAAAAGATGCTTCACCTGTTCAGTCTAAAAACAACAAGGCAGTAGTGATTGCTTATCAAACAGGTGTTGATCCGACCAAGGTTGCACAGGCAAATGGAGAATATGAACGTGATACTAATCAAGCAATTCAATGGCGTAAATTTGATGCTGGTTCAGATGTAGTTAATGCCTTGGCTTCAGGGGATGTGGTGATCGGCAACATTGGTTCTAGTCCTCTAGCTGCTGCTGCAAGTCGTGATTTACCGATTGAAGTCTTTCTGGTGACAGCAAAATTAGGTGGTTCAGAGGCATTGGTGGTGAGCAACAAATCAGGCATTAACAACCCGCAAGATTTGATTGGTAAAACCATTGCTGTGCCATTCGTTTCAACCACGCATTACAGCTTATTGTCAGCACTCAAGCATTGGAATATTGCGGATAACCAAGTCAAGATTATTAACTTACGTCCACCAGAAATCACAGCAGCTTGGGAGCGTGGTGATATTGATGCGACCTATGTTTGGGAACCTGCCTTAAGCAAAGTTAAAGCGACTGGTCATGTCTTAACAGACTCGAAACAAGTCGGCGAGTGGGGCGCACCAACCTATGATTTATGGGTGGTTCGTAAAGATTTCGCTGAAAAAAGTCCTGAGTTCTTAAAAGCCTTCGTGAGAACCAGCTTAAAGCAGATTGAAAGCTATAACCAAGATCCTAAAGCATTTGAGCAAAATACAGACAATATTCAGAAAATCGCACAATTGACGGGTTCTGATGCCAAAGATATTCCATTGCTTCTTTCAGGAAATATATACCTTGGTCGTCAGCAGCAACAAGCCACTTTATCAGGTGAATTTGCAGAGAACATTTTCGATACAGCCACTTTCTTAAGAAGCCAAGGCAAGGTGGATCAAGTAAAACCTAACTATCAAGCCAATGTCACCACTCAATTCTTACAACCATAGGAGATCGAAATGAGCGTATTAGCTGCTGAGCATCTTCATTTAACTTTTCCAAACCAGACCGTGCCTGTATTGCAAGATATTAATCTCAAAATTGAAGAGGGCACTTTGACGGTAATTTTGGGTGAGTCGGGTTGTGGAAAAACCACATTACTGAATATTTTGGCTGGTTTTCAAAAACCAAGTTCAGGACAGATCAAACTTGATGATGAAGTATTAACGATACCTGATGCTCGCCGTGCAGTGGTGTTCCAAGATCATGCGCTATTACCATGGTTAAATGTCTCTGAAAATATTGGTTTTGCTTTACAACTTAAGGGTTTAAAAGAACAACATATTCATCAGCAAGTTGAATCCATCCTGAAGATAGTAGGTTTGAGCCATGTTGCACAAGCCAATATTTGGGAACTGTCAGGTGGTATGAAACAGCGCGTGGGTATTGCACGTGCCTTGATTAGCCATGCAGCCTTTATTTTATTAGATGAACCTTTTGCTGCGCTTGATGCATTTATCCGTGAAACCATGCAGCAGTTGGTGTTGGATTTATGGATTCAACAAAATAAATCTTTTTTCCTCATCACCCATGATATTGAAGAAGCGTTATTACTCAGCAATCAACTGGTATTGATGACAGCTCGTCCAGGCAAGATTGTTGAAACTTTAAAACTAGACTTTGCAGAGCGCTATAAGCAAGGCGAATCGATTCGAACAATTAAATCCGATCCAAAATTTATTCAATTACGTGAGCAATTGTTTGAGCGTTTGCGTGTACAGAAACAAGCAGGGTATGAGGTGACTGTATGACGGGACAAGCAAAAAATACAGCCTATGAGCTAAGTAACACAGCAGAGTTTGCACAAATTGACCCGAAAAAATCAGCTTCAAGACGAAATGCTATAGGTGATTTTCTCGCGCGTCATCGTAGTTTGGTGCTGAGTTTATCGAGCGTTATCAGTGTGCTGGTGATCTGGTATTTGATCACTGCTTTAAAAGTTGTTCCAAGTTTGTTTTTGCCAAGCCCACAAGCGGTATGGCAGAAGTTTCTTGAAGTCAGTCAACAAGGCTTTATGAAAGCGACTTTATGGCAACATTTAGCCGCCAGTATTTCGCGTGTCTTATTGGCTTTAGTTGCTGCAATTGGGATTGGTGTGCCTTTAGGTTTATGGATGGGTTTGAACAAATGGGTGCGTGCGGTACTTGATCCTTTGGTTGAGCTGTTACGTCCGATACCACCTCTAGCCTATTTGCCATTATTGGTGATTTGGTTTGGGATTGGTGAAACCACTAAAGTGCTTTTGATTTTCTTTTCAATCCTTGCATCAGTCATTATTAGTAGCACTCATGGCGTAATCAGTCATCAGCTCAATCGTGAGCGTGCAGCCTTATCTTTAGGCGCAAGCCAATCGCAAGTGTTTTGGCATGTGATTCTGCCGACAGCCTTACCACATATCTTAACGGGTATCCGTATTGGTTTAGGTGTGGGGTGGTCGACTCTAGTGGCTTCGGAATTAGTTGCAGCAGATCGTGGTATTGGTTTTATGGTGCAGTCAGCAGCTCAATTCTTGATTACCGATACTGTGGTTCTCGGCATTATTGTTATTGCGATCGTTGCAGTGAGTTTTGAGTTGTTTTTGCGTTGGTTACAGAAGCAACTCTCTCCTTGGTATGGTCAACAGTTATAAGTGTGAGTAGTAGAAGATGACGTTAAATATTGAAGTTATTAAACCAACCATTGGTGCAATTATTCACGATGTTGATTTAAATACGGTTGATGAAAATACCACACAACAAATTCAACAGGCTTTGCTGGATCATCATGTAATTTTCTTCCGCAATCAGCAGCTTGCACCTCAGGCTCAAGCTGAACTTGCACGTGGCTTTGGTTCTTTACATATTCATCCTATTTTCCCGACAGTAGAAAATGTGCCTGAAATTATTGTTCTAGACAGTTGGAAGCAAGATTTACGTGACAACGAGCTTTGGCATACTGATGTGACTTTCAGTCAAAATCCGCCATTAGGGTGTGTCTTGCAAGCCATCAAGATTCCACCTGTAGGTGGTGATACATTGTGGTCGAGTGGGGTAGCCGCATTTGCTGCATTGGATCAAAGCTTGCAACAAAAGTTAAAAGGTTTAACGGCTACACACGATATTCGTCAGTCTTTCCCGATTGAACGTTTTGCGCATAATGATGTTGAGCGTAAGAAATTGGAGGAAACCTTCAAACGTAATCCACCCGTTGTTCATCCTGTGGTGAGAACCCATCCTGTGACAGGACAGCCGATTTTGTTTGTGAGCGAAGGTTTCACCACACGTATTAATGAGCTAGATGAATCAGAAAGTGCTGAGTTATTGCAATATCTATTCGCCCACGCGACTCATGAGCAGTTTCATTTACGTTGGCAATGGCAAGAAGGCGATGTGGCGATTTGGGATAATCGTTGCACACAGCATAAGGCTTTATTTGATTATGGTGATGCGCATCGGATTATGCACCGCGCCACCATCAATGGTGATGCACCGTTTTATCAAGCTGCAAGTTAATTAATAAAGGCTATTTGCATTACAAGGTTGAGTATCAAGATTCTTTCTTCAGTAAACCTTTAAGCTGATTCAAATATTGTTGTGCATTTTGCTCCACATTTTTTTCCGCTTTACTTAGATCAGATTGAATTGCTTTAACATTTTTTTCAAAGTGAGTTAAATCCAAATCTCCTAGATTCTTTTCTTCATTGAACATTTGCAAAGCAGAACGACTTAAAATCATAAATTGCTGGGTCATCTTCCATTCATACTTACAGCAACTTTGGATGATATTTTTTAATCGACCGAGACGTATTTGCTGATTAATTTGCTTGTAGTCAGGATGACTTGCACTAAAGAATAGAGCTTTTTCAATAGCATCACCGCTGTGCCAACCTTTAGCCAAATTATCCTGTGCAGCCTTGACATAGATGTCAGCCACTCGTTTTCTATCCGCTAAGATGTGGTTTTCAATATCAGCTAGATCAGTCAATCGTTCAATTGGCTCAAATTTAACTTCAATACCATATTTGCTATGAATGGATTCATCTTTGACGCGTAAGTAAATGGTTTCCCCAATTTTTACATCGGCTACAACTAAATTTTTAACAAGTTGAGCATGGTAATTTTGGGTACTGCCAAGCAATTCAGCATGAATATATTTAGTCCCAATTTTAAGGATATAAAATTGCCCAAACTCAGTTGTTTTCTGTTTCTTGCTTTGCACACTACACCTAATAAGCAATTTCATTGTGAAAATAATATCATTATGTATTGATTTCAACCATGTAATGCAAATAGCCTTAATAAATTTAAAAAATGAAAAAACCTTGTGCAAAATCACAAGGTTTTTTTTCGAAGCTTTGTTTATTACTGTTTGACGATCAACACAGGGATATGTGATTCGGTCAATACAGCACGTGCTACGCTACCGAGTAATAAACGTTTAACGCCAGTACGACCATGAGAACCCATAATAATTAAGTCAGCGCCGACTTCCTCTGCGACAAAGATAATCCCTTCGCTAGCAGGACCATGATGTATTTTGGTGGTTACTTGAATTCCATCACGGGTAAATGACTGAGCGATATCTTGCAACTGTGTTTTAGCATGCGCCTCTGCTTGCATAAAATGCTCTGTAATTGCGGGTGCAACTTGATAGAAATCCACGCCCACATATGGATCAACCGCAACAACACTCAATACAGTGACCTTTGCCCCAGATAATTTAGCTAAAGACAGTGCATGCTCAACGGCTGCATAAGAAATTGGAGAGTCATCAACTGCAACTAAAATATTTTGATAAGACATATTTGCTCCTTATTGTTTATCGTTGTAAAAAGATAAAGTTATATTATGTAGATAGCATATTGAACGTCGTCTAGCAAATTAGACCATGATCAAAAATGTATGATAAAACTGAAAATATTGCTGCAATACAGTAAATTCCACAGCAAAATAGAGATATAACAAAATATCGGTATTTTTGTAATTTACTTTAAAACTCACATGACTGTTTGCTTCTTTTTATCAATCAAACTTTAACCTAAAGGAATCTCAGTGTTACTCAATTTAGAAGCATTTAAACAGCAGAAGTTTGATCAGGTTGCTGCGAAAATCATGGCTGATCCTGATCAATATTTGGGATTTGATTCTGTTTCGGATTTTTATAAAGCAGAATGGTTGGATGAGTTTCCGCAAGGTACGACGTGGTCAGCGACAGGCTTAGATGATGGGGCAGAGCAATTTTACGCCATCATAGAGTATGGGCGACACTATCTATATATCAGTCGAACTGAAAAGGTCACGGTAAAACTTGGCATGCGACATGACTACAATAAAAATAACTAATCCGAACAGTCATCTATTTTAGAGTAAACAGCCTTTGCGATTTTTATCTCAATGTTATACTTCCGAGCAGAGATGAAATCCCAAATAAAACGAAACGGAAATTTTAAAATGGCGCATCAATTTACGGTTAATGAAACAATTCACGGTGTTTCAATTGAAGATTTTACACGATTAGTTGCTCAAACCTCATTGCATGAAGCAGTGTGTAAACGTATCCCTGGGGATAACCTCGAAATTCTTGAGTCAAATGTAAATGGCGACATTTATACTTTGCGTCGTGAATATAATCTTGACGTCAGCATTCCAGATGTTGCTAAAAAATTATTAAAAAATGCATTCCGCTTAAAACGTTCAGATATCACTAATCTTAAAAATCTAACTTCGACTGTTGAACTTGGCGCAAACCTTCCTTTAGAGGCAAAAGCTGAACGCAAAGTTACAGGTAATAGTGAAAAAGTAGATATTTCATTGACTTGGAATGTGAAAGTAAAAGTACCTTTGATTGGTGGTATGCTTGAAAAGCACGCTGAAGGCGAAATTCGTAAATTTAGCCAACTTGAAATTGAAATCGTAGAAGATGAGTTAAAGAAACAACTTTAATTTAAGCTGAAAATAAAACTCCCCTGAATCGACTGATCTAACGAAGAAAGGTTTGATGAAGGAGAGTTTTTTTATTGTCTAGAAGCGCAGAAAATAAGGAACTATGGAAAGTATTAGCCCAATCATACTGATCATAGTTGTACTCTCAATAAAATAAGTAAATAGCATAAGCAATAAGCCACAGATCAGAGGCACAGTCATTTTCTGTCTCTTACCATATATAAAATAGCCTAAGCCAATCGAACTAAAAAGAACACTCAAATAAAGTGGTAGTGCATTCATGCCAATTCCCTATGTTTTTTAATAAGAAAATATTATGACAAGATTCTTAAATGAAAATGATAGAAGCCAAATTCATTATCCAATAGTATCAATCTAAGTTCGATTTAAAAAATTATAAGGTTCTATGATGAGTGTAATTTTGCCAATAGCGCAACGCGGTGAAGAGATTTTAAAAATTAAAGCAGCTTTAGTCTCAGATGCAGAGTTTAATAGTGAATGGTTGTTGCAACTGGCTTCTGCGATGCATGCGACGATGTTGGAGCGTAATGGTGTTGGAATTGCTGCGCCACAGGTTTATATCTCCAAGCGTGTGATTATCGTGGCATCTCGTCCAAATTCTCGTTATCCCGATGCCCCTGAAATGGATGCTGTGGTGATGGTTAATCCTGAGATTTTGGAATTTTCTCATGCGACTTGTTTGGGGGAAGAGGGATGTTTAAGTGTTCCTGATGAGCGTGGGCAAGTGCAACGAGCACAGAGTATCAAAGTCCGTTATCACACTTTACAAGGTGAGGTGATTGAAACAACATTTGATGGTTTTCCTGCACGTATTGTTCAACATGAAGTTGATCATTTAGATGGTGTGTTGTTTGTAGAGCGTTTGAGTGCTTAGAAGTTAAATTAATAATGAAGCCTTACAATAAGAACTTAAAACTTCCATCACGAGATTTACGAAGCAACATGACTGATGCAGAACAATTGCTATGGTCAAGATTGCGCCGTAAACAGATTTTAGGGTTACAGTTCTATCGACAGAAACCTTTATTAAATTATATTGTGGATTTTTATTGTCCAGCAGTGAATTTAGTTATTGAATGTGATGGTGGACAACACTATACCCAAGATGGGTTGGAAGCAGACAGAAGTCGAGACCGTGCTTTAAACGAGCTTGAACTTGTGACATTAAGGTTTAGTAATCATCTGATTTTGACCGAAATAGATGCAGTAGTAGAGCAGGTTTATTGTATTGCTGAGCAAAGATTAGAATCTCCCTTTGATAAAAGGGGACTTTAGTGTGAATTGGATGAATACCGCGGATTCGTGCTACTCCCTCCTTTTTAAAGGAGGGTTGGGGAGGATTAAAAACTTCCTTCGTATATTTTTTTAGCTTCTACTGCTTTATCTAGTTTTCGATGAATAAGAGAAATCATTGATAAAATATCAAGAGCATCTTGTTCATTGATTTCCCATGCTATTTTTGGAGCATGCGCTGTAGTGTTTCTAAAAGTTCCAAAAACTCCTTTTAATAAATTCATGAATCCTTTCTGCTCACTTTCATGACTTTCACTTGTTAGATTATTTAGTGCTAAATAAGGAATCTTACCTCTATATGAAAAAGCTTGATCTACTAATTCTGAACCGTCTGTAGTTAAGTCTGTTTTTATTCTAATTTTTTCTGCAATACTTTTAGTTGCTTCAAATACAGCATGAAAATAATTATCGACAAGTAATTCAGCTTTACAAAAAGTAAGGACGTCAGAATGAATTTTTCGGTCTAATAATGTTTTTCTTAAATTTTGAGCTCGCTCCTCAGCCTCAGAAAAAGTGTTTACTTTAGCTGTTGTTCTAATATCACCACTTTCAGTTAGTTCTAAGCCTTCAAATGACAATACATAATTTAGTTCGGTTCTTATATTTTTAAACCATTCTTTTCTATGGATGTTGCGGGATGGACGTAGTACATATTTGATAAAAGCTAGAACATTGTTAGAACAGCGATCTTCACTTTGCTTGATACTAAGAGCATCATACAAACGCTTCCATTTTGTAGAGTTTAATTGTGGGTCTTTGATATTTGTTTCAGCAAGATATTTGGAAATTTCAGTTCCTGAAATCCCGTGATATGTATCACCTAAAATTTTACAAATACTTTCTAGACTACCAAGATCAATATTTTTAATTATTGCCATCATTTACTTTAATTTTCAAGGATGTGTATATTCTAAGTATATGTTTTTGTAATATCAATTCAATCCCTCCCAACCTCCCTTTGAAAAGGGAGGAGCAGTCACCTAATTCGATTAATCATATGATATCTCTCTCTTTTTAAAGAAGGCAAACGAGATCCAATTCAAAAAATCCCCCTCAATCGGGGGGATTTTTTATTACAAAAGTTTAACCAATCGAATCATCTAAATTCGGTGCTAACCAGCGTTTTGCTTCATCGAGTGTCCAGCCTTTACGTTTTGCATAATCCTCAAGTTGATCTTGAGAGATTTTGCCCACATTAAAGTATTCACTTTGAGGATGCGAATAATAGAAACCACTTACAGAAGATGGCGGCATCATCGCAAAGTGTTCAGTCAACTTCGTACCAATCTTCGCTTCCGAACCTAACCAATCAAATAGCACTGCTTTTTCAGAATGCTCCGGGCAAGCAGGATAACCTGGCGCAGGACGAATACCGACATATTTCTCTTTGATCAGTTCTTCATTACTCAACGTTTCATCTGCTTTATAGCCCCAGAACTCTTTACGAATACGTTCATGTAAATGCTCAGCAAATGCTTCTGCAAAACGATCCGCTAAAGACTGAACCAAAATTGCTGAATAGTCATCACCTTTGGCTTTATATTCATTGGCCAATTCTTCAGCACCAAAGATCGACACCGTGAAACCACCGAGATAATCTTCAGGTTGTTCAGAAGGCTTAATATAATCCGCTAAAGACAAGTTTGGTTTACCTGTCACTTTGTCTGATTGTTGACGTACGTGCTCAAAGGTGTGAGTACGATTTTGACCTGATTCATCAAATACGCTGACGGTATCTGCACCAGTACGCTGAGCAGGGTATAAGCCAAATACAGCACGGGCATCGAAACGTTTATTTTCAATGATGTCTTTCAGCATCGCTTGAGCTTGATTATAAAGATCAGTCGCTGCTTCACCGACCACTTCATCTTCTAAAATTTTCGGGAATTTACCCGCCAAACTCCAAGAGATAAAGAATGGTGTCCAGTCAAAATATTCAACTAAGGTTTCAAGCGGATAATTCTTAATAACTTGTGTACCCAAAGCATTTGGTTTTGGTGGTACATAGTTATTATCAATTTTAAAACCGTTTTCGACTGATTCTGCATAACTCAATTTTGCAGCTTTCGGTTGTTTATTTGCTAAACGTTCACGAATCTTGGCATATTCAGCACGATGCTCTGCAATAAAGTTACCGCGCATTTCAGGAGAAAGTAGGGTGGTTGCGACACCCACTGCACGTGAAGCATCCGCGACGTAAATTACTGCATCATTTGAATATTGAGGATCAATTTTAACTGCGGTGTGTGCTTTTGATGTGGTTGCACCGCCGATCAATAAAGGAATATTAAAACCTTTACGTTGCATTTCTTTGGCAACAAAGACCATTTCATCCAAAGAAGGGGTGATCAAACCTGACAAACCAATGATGTCACATTTCTCATCTATTGCTGTTTGCAGAATTTTTTCTGCAGGTACCATCACGCCAAGGTCAACGATGTCATAACCATTACAACCCAAGACAACACCCACAATATTTTTACCAATATCGTGTACGTCACCTTTTACCGTTGCCATCAGGACTTTACCTTTAGATTGTCCTTCTGACTTTTCAGCTTCAATGTATGGGTTGAGCCATGCTACAGCTTGTTTCATGACGCGTGCAGATTTAACGACTTGAGGAAGGAACATTTTTCCTGAACCAAACAAGTCACCCACAACGTTCATGCCGTCCATTAATGGGCCTTCGATCACATCAAGCGGACGTTTTGATTTTAAACGTGCTTCTTCAGTATCTTGATCGATATACGTGGTAATACCTTTAACTAAAGCGTATTCAAGACGTTTTTCGACAGACTCATTACGCCATTCAAGATTTTCAGCTTCTTTGGCTGCGCCACCATGACTACGATATTTTTCTGCAACTTCAAGTAATTTTTCAGTGGCTTCCTGTCCACTTTCTCCCTGATTTTGATTGAGGATAACGTCTTCAACCGCATCTTTCAGTTCTTTTGGAATATCGTCATAAATCGCCATCTGACCAGCGTTTACGATACCCATAGTCATGCCTTGTTTGATGGCATGATAGAGGAATACTGAGTGAATCGCTTCGCGTACAGGTTCATTACCACGGAATGAGAACGAAACGTTAGAGACACCACCAGAAATCATGGCATGTGGTAAGTTTTGTTTGATCCAACCAGTCGCTTCAATAAAGTCTACGGCATAGTTATTGTGTTCTTCGATCCCTGTTGCTACTGCAAACACGTTTGGATCGAAAATAATATCTTCAGCTGGATAGCCAACCTCATTGACTAAAATGTCATAAGAGCGTTTACAAATTTCACGTTTACGTTCAGCGGTATCTGCCTGACCAACTTCGTCAAAAGCCATGACAATAACTGCTGCGCCGTACTGACGGCAGAGGCGAGCTTTTTCGACAAACTCGTCATAACCTTCTTTTAAGGAAATCGAGTTTACAACAGGTTTACCTTGAACACATTTTAGACCTGCTTCAATGATTTCCCATTTCGATGAGTCAATCATGATCGGCACACGCGAAATATCAGGTTCTGAAGCGACAAGGTTCAGGAAATGCACCATCGCACCTTGCGAATCGAGCATCCCTTCATCCATGTTGATATCAATGATCTGCGCACCAGCTTCAACTTGTTGCTGAGCGACTTCTAAAGCTTCTGCAAAATTTTCTTCACGGATGAGACGAAGGAACTTTTTTGATCCTGTAACGTTAGTACGTTCACCAACGTTTACGAATAAAGAATCATCATAAATATTAAATGGTTCTAAACCACTCAAACGGCAAGCATGAACAGTCTCAGGAATTTTACGTGGTGGAATATCTTTAACAGCTTGGTAGATCGCACGGATATGGTCTGGTGTGGTACCACAGCAACCACCAGTAATATTGATCAAACCACTCTCAGCAAATTCTTTAATAAAGGCTGCGGTTTGTTCTGGGGTTTCATCATACTCACCAAATGCATTCGGTAAACCAGCATTAGGATGGGCTGAAACAAAGGTATCTGCAACGTCAGAAATCGTTTTAACGTGAGGGCGCATTGCATCTGCACCCAATGCACAGTTAAAACCAATTGATAGCAAATCACCATGACGCACTGAGTTCCAGAATGCTTCAGCAGTTTGACCTGTCAATGTACGACCTGAGGCATCTGTGATCGTACCTGAAATCATCAATGGAAGTTCATAACCGATTTGCTTAAAGACTTCTTTGACCGCAAAGATTGCCGCTTTACAGTTCAATGTATCGAAAACTGTTTCGATTAATAGAATGTCAGCACCACCTTCAATTAAGGCGTGTGTTGCTTCGATATAATTTTCTTTTAGTTCATCGAAAGTAATATTACGGAATGCTGGATCATTGACGTTCGGTGAGATCGAACATGTACGTGATGTAGGACCGAGTACACCTGCCACGAATCGTGGCTTATCTGGGGTAGAGTATTTGTCACAAGCCGCTCTCGCAAGACGTGCTGCTTCACGGTTGATCTCAGGTACAAGATCTTCCATGTGATAATCTGACATTGAAACACGTGTACCATTGAAGCTGTTGGTTTCAATAATGTCTGCACCAGCATCCAAATAAGCTTCATGGATACCCTGAATAATCTGCGGTTGAGTCAGTACTAAAAGGTCATTATTACCTTTGAGATCAGAAGCCCAATCTGCGAAACGTTCACCACGATAATCTTCTTCTTCTAATTTATGGCGTTGAATCATGGTTCCCATTGCACCATCAATAATCAAGATGCGTTGGGCGAGAAGAGATTTCAGGGTGGCAAGCGTGGACATAAGGAACCCCAGTATATGGCAAATATAAAAAGCTGAGGCATTGTAACAGAAGCGAACAGAAAGCGCGTATTTTCAACAACACAGAGCACTGATTCTTCAGTTCAATTTTGATGTGTCACAAAACCTTCATTAATTTGTAATAATTATGAGGAATAATGCTCCAAAAACCAGCGAATGAACTGAAATATGACAAATTGATGTCATATTTTGTAGCATTTGTTGCAAAATCAGACAAACAGTTTTTAAGACTTTTTGTTTTTATATCATATTGTATTTAAAGGGATATTTAATTTAATAGATTAAAGATTAGAACAAAAAACATCACAAAATGAGCTGAAATGATGAAATATCAGCTTTATATGACATCTCTTTGTCATATAATTGTCATAATTTAATTAAACAATACAGGGGATTTTTTTATCCTCTAACCGTCTACATGAATTCTAATATTCCTCCTGTTTCGGATTCACCGCTTGCCAACTCTTCGGCAAAATCGACGAATGTACATGTACCTACACCGAAATTCTTTATGCCGGTGTTTTTGACGATCATTGTTTCAACACTTATATATATTGGATTTCAGGTGAGTGCTGATTTAGCGCATGTACCACCTTTGAGTTTATATTCAGTTATTCTTTTGTCTACGGCATTATTCATTGCCTTAGGTTTTGAGTTTGTAAATGGTTTTCACGATACAGCGAATGCTGTAGCAACCGTAATTTACACCAATGCCTTACCTGCACCTGTTGCAGTGATGTGGGCTGGCTTCTGTAACTTTCTTGGAGTTATGGTGGCAAGTGGAGCAGTTGCTTACGGAATTATTGCATTACTTCCAGTTGAAATGATCATGAATGTCGGCAGTGGTGCTGGCTTTGCTATGGTTTTTGCACTGTTGATTGCAGCGATTCTGTGGAACTTAGGAACTTGGTTCTTAGGTATTCCTGCATCAAGTTCTCATACTTTGATCGGTTCGATCTTGGGTGTGGGGATCATGAATCACTTGTTAAATGCATCAACTGGCGCAACCAGCGGCATTGATATGGATCAAGTCATCAAAGTCGGAAAGGCATTGTTATTTTCACCTTTGATCGGTTTTGCATTTGCAGCAATTGTATTCTTACTGGTTAAAACAATTTTTAAGCGCCAATTGGAATTGTTCCAACCTCCTGTTGGTAACAAACCACCACCACCACTTATTCGTGCGATTTTAATCTTTACCTGTACGGGTGTAAGTTTTGCGCACGGTTCAAATGATGGTCAAAAAGGCATGGGCTTAATCATGTTGATTTTGATTGGTTTAGTTCCTTTGGCTTATTCATTGAATAAAAACTTAGATGCTCAACATCTACAATCATTCGAACAGCTTTCGGCTCAAACAGCGACAGTATTGAATGTCAATCAGAATGAATTATCTGATGAAAAAGCTCGCGAAGTTTTGACGAAATTTATTCAAACCAAAGAGCAAACCCCAGAAGTTGTTCCTGCTCTTGCAAGCATGACCTCTCATTTGGGTGATCGTGTAGCGACTTATGGCAACTTAAAGGATATTCCTGAAGCTGCTGTGAGTGAAATTCGTAATGACATGTATTTAAGTACAACGACATTTAAACGTTTAGATAAAGCAGATGCTTTGCCTGAAATGAATAAAGACCAAGAAAAATTGGTAAAAGAATATCGTAGTAACTTAGATTCGTTCTTACAATACATTCCAAACTGGGTGAAGGTCGCAGTCGCGCTTGCTCTTGGTTTAGGTACGATGGTGGGTTGGAAACGTATCGTGATTACAGTGGGTGAGCGTATCGGTAAAAACCACATGACATATGGTCAAGGTATGTCAGCGGAATTAGTTGCGATGAGTACGATTGCTGCTGCTGATGGTTTAGGTATGCCTGTATCAACAACACACGTTTTAAACAGTGCGGTTGCAGGTACGATGGTGGCAAATAAATCAGGTTTGAATTTCGCAACAGTTCGTACCATACTTTCAGCTTGGGTATTTACCTTACCTGCAACGATCTGTTTGTCAGGTGGTTTGTACTGGGTATTCCTACAGTTTGTGTCTTAAGTATAGTTAGAAGATTTAGAACAGAAATAAAAGCTTTGCTTCGGCAAGGCTTTTTTATTGCTTTAATCTTTTGAGCTGATTGCACTATTAGTATATCTGTTGCTAAGCAAAGGCTTAGTCACCTGAACCAATAGATTGTTTTAAACATTGATTTCAGCTCTTTTTTTTTACGTTGTAACTAGTCATTTTAGCTTTGCACCTAAACTATCCATAAAATTTAAATCAACAGCATGCGCATCAAAAAAATTAAGAAAGTGAAGGCTATTCCCCAAATGTGGAATATGTTTCCTGATAAATATTAATTATTATGAAGATGCCTATATGTTTGGTTATCTTTATTGTAAACAACGTTTTACTTAAATTTCGTTTACACTCCGCCATTCTCAAAAATCGAGAGTGGCTTTTTTTATTTCTCATAAAATTGCACCAATAAAAAAAAGGAGCTATTGAATAGCTCCTTTTTTAAATGATATTAGCAATTATGCTTGTTGGATTCCTGCCACAACCCAATCTTGTTGCGAGCCAACAGGTTTAACAAAGTGCCAAATTTCAGTAAATGGTTGTGGCAAGCTATTTAAATCTTCACTTACCGTACCGGTGAAACGAACGCTAACCACATATTGTCCATTTTCAGTTGTGCTTTCAGCAACCATCGCATTAAGATTGCTAAACTCAGCCACATCTTGGTCTTGGTTAGCCATGATGTCGCTATACATTGAGTTATAAAGCTCAGGAGTCAAGTAACGACGAATTTCTTCGATATTGCTTGCGCTATTTACTGATTGAATGTGATTGAAGCGTTGGCGTGCAATACGAAGGAAAGCAGCAGGTTCAGTCCCATCAGGTAATTGGTTGCCACTGTTCATTGATGCACCACCAAACGGTGCCTGAGTCGCAACGCCACCACCAACTGATTGACCAAAAATATTGGTGTTGTCACCAGCAGTTTGACGCATAGTTGGTTGTGGGCTTACAGGACGGCCAAAGTTGTTTTGACCGTTATTATTTGGAGCATATGGATTAGCTGTGGCTAATTTTTTTTTTGCACCGAATTTACGGAATACAAAGAATGCAACTGCAGCAGCTAGGAGTACCCATAACCAACCTGGAATACCACCTTTTTCCTCTTCTTGCGCAGCTTGCTGCTCAGCAGAAGTAGGATTGTTGTCATCTGCCAATGCATTTGCAGCAACTGCACCTACAGCAGCACCTGCTACACCAGCAGCAACCATAGAACCTACGCCTGGACCTGATTTTTGAGTCGTCGTAGTTTTAGTTGTAGGTTGTTGGTACGATTGAGTTGTAGTTGGCTGAGATTGAGTCGTCGTTGTTGAACGAGTCATACCATGACTTTTGCCACCGCCCGCACGTTTAGCTTCTGCAACTGGTGCTGCGACCAAAGTTGCCATCAATAAAGCTGCCATCAAGCCACGCTGGTGTACTTGCATCGAAAATTCCTATTTAATTCCAATATGTAAGTGTATTTATGAAGGTATTCGTTGATAATTTCAACTAAAAAAGTATGTTTTTTTATGTCAGTTCATCACTAAGCTGCATTGCTTCAGTCAATGCTTCATGTAAACGAGCTACAGCAATGATTTGAACACCATCAATACTTTTTTGTGGCGCATTTGCTCTTGGTAAAATCACATATTTAAAACCATGTTTTGCCGCTTCTTTTAAGCGTTCCTGACCATTCGGAACAGGGCGTATTTCTCCCGATAAACCAACTTCACCAAAAACAGCCAGTTGTTGTGGTAATGCTTTACCACGCAAACTTGAAGCGCAGGCGAGTAATACCGCTAGATCTGAACCAGTTTCCGTGATCTTTAATCCACCTACGACATTAACATAAACATCTTGTCCCGCAGTTTGAACACCACCATGTCGATGCATTACTGCAAGCAGCATGTTCAGACGATTTTGTTCAAGTCCTAATGCAACACGCCGAGGTTGAGCATGTGCATCATCAACAAGAGCTTGAACTTCGACGAGTAATGGGCGAGTACCTTCACGGCTAATCATCACAATTGAACCCGGAATGGCTTCATCATAACGACTGAGGAAAATAGCTGAGGGATTGGCGACTTCTCGTAGCCCTTTATCGGTCATGCCAAAGACACTTAGCTCGTTGACTGCTCCGAAACGGTTTTTCACGGCACGAATCATACGATATCGAGAATCCGACTGACCTTCGAAATACAGTACGCAATCCACCATATGTTCAAGCACACGTGGTCCAGCTAAAGCACCTTCTTTAGTTACATGCCCCACGATAAATAACGCTGTTCCGCTATTTTTTGCAAAACGTGTGAGCAGGGCGGCTGATTCACGGATTTGTGAGACACCACCTGGTGCAGATTGTAAGGTTTCTGTATATAAGGTCTGAATCGAGTCTAAAATCGCAACGGCTGGTCTTTCTTGAGCCAATACTTCACAGATTCTTTCTACACAGGTTTCAGCCATTACTTTGAGTTGGTCAGTAGGTAAATCTAATCGCTGCGCACGTAAAGCGACTTGTGATAATGATTCTTCACCTGTGACATAAAGCGCGGAACTTTTAGCTGCTGCCATATGAGTAGCTGTTTGCAATAAGATGGTAGATTTCCCGATACCAGGATCACCACCGATTAAAACGACTGATCCAGTCACTAAACCGCCACCGAGTACGCGATCAAATTCGCCAATCCCAGTAGCTAGACGAGTTTCATGTGAAACGGAAATTTTATTTAGAGTTGTGATGCTCGCTGCTTGACCTGCATAACCGCCTCCCATCTTTGATTGCGCTCTGTGGGATACGATTGGCTCTATGCGAACTTCTACGAGGCTATTCCATTCTCCACATTCAGAGCATTGTCCTGCCCATTTTGGATGATCGGCGCCACATTGTTCACATCGATAAACAGTTTTAATTTTTGCCATATATAAAATTGAAAATTTGCGATAAATTAGTTAAAAAGTAGAGTAATTACGGAAAAGATCAATATCGTTCATTTTCTTGATAAGGATTTAAGAGTAAACGGTGTTTTCGTAATTGACTGGTTAAAGGGAAGTGCTCAGAAAAATAACACGATATAAGACTTTTACAAGTAAGATATAGTAGGTTTTTGAGTCGAAAAATTCTTTAAATTCACTTTTTCCACGGAAGGTCTTTGAGCATTTGCTCATTTGTTGTCATAAGAATTATATTGAATGGCATAAATATTGCTGATGCTCAGACAAATGAAAATGTATCAATTGATATATTTTTAAATTATACAAAAGGTTGGTGTTTATGAGTGCAGCAGAAATTGTTGATTGGATAAATAGTATTATTTGGAGCAAAGCTCTGATCTATTTATGTTTAGGTGCAGGTTTATTTTTCTCCGTCCTAACAAGGTTTGTTCAAGTTCGTCAGATCAAAGATATGATAAGGCTCCTCATTAAAGGAGGCTCATCAGCACAAGGTATTTCTTCGTTTCAAGCACTCGCTGTTTCACTGTCAGGTCGTGTTGGTGTAGGTAATATTGCAGGCGTTGCTGCCGCAATTGGTTTTGGTGGACCAGGTGCAGTCTTCTGGATGTGGGTCGTTGCCTTTCTAGGAGCAAGTACCGCATATGTTGAATCAACCTTGGGTCAAATCTATAAAGTTGAATATCAAGGTCAATATCGTGGTGGACCTGCATTCTATTTTGACCGTGGTCTAGGTCAACGTTGGTTAGGGATTCTATTTGCAATCGCAGCAATTATTTCATGTGGTTTATTCTTACCAGGTATTCAAGCAAATGCGGTTGGTAACGCATTCACTCAAATTACTGGTGAAGGTGCGATTGTATTTGGAAACGTCGGTACTTATAAGCTTTTAGCTTTAGTTGTGATTGTGGCATTACTTGCGGTCATTATCTTTGGTGGTATTAAACGAATTGCAAAATTTGCTGAATTCGTGGTGCCATTTATGGCGGCAGGCTATATTTTGATGGCTTTAATTATTGTCTTCATCAATATTGATAAGTTACCTGGTGTGATTTCCTTAATTTTTGCTGATGCCTTTTCTCCTATGGCAGGTCTGGGTGCTGCAATTGGTTGGGGGGTAAAACGTGGTGTCTATTCGAATGAAGCAGGACAGGGTACAGGACCACATGCCGCTGCCGCAGCTGAGGTACAGCATCCTGCGCAACAAGGTTTAGTACAAGCATTCTCGATTTATGTAGATACTTTATTCGTGTGTTCAGCAACTGCGTTTATGATTTTGATCACGGGCATGTATAACGTTCAAGGTACATTAGAAGCTGGTCAATTTATTGTACAAAACGTTGCTGCTACAGCTGAAATTGGTTCGCCAGCATTTACACAAATGGCTGTGAGCACGGTATTTGGTGGTTTTGGACAAATCTTTGTTGCGTTAGCTGTATTCTTCTTCGCATTTACAACGATTGTTGCCTATTACTATATCGCTGAAACCAACATTACTTATTTAAGTTATATTACCAAAACTCCATCTTTATTATTTATCACCAAATGCTTCATCATTCTTTCTGTTTCATATGGCGTAATCAGTGCGACGGGCTATATTTGGGGAATTGGTGATATCGGTGTGGGCTTAATGGCTTGGATTAACATCATTGGTATTATTGTGACTTACTTCATTTGGAAACCAACGATTAAAGCATTAAGAGATTATGAACAGCAGCAAAAAGCGGGTGTTAAAGAGTTTACTTTTGATCCAGTAAAACTTGGTATTCGTAATGCTACGTTCTGGGAAGATCGTATTAAGAATAAACAAAAGTAATATCATAATAAATTAAAGTAAAAATCTAGATAAAAAGCAGCCTTCAGAGGCTGCTTTTTTATTGCTTAATTTTTAAGCCATTGAAAAATATGGAGTCAAAAAAGTGCATTGAGTTGGTACATCCTTGTGCGTATGATCAGGCCCTTTTGTATTTAACTTGAAATGTTGAGTTGTACAGACAGAAAATTGGTTAGCTAAAACATCATCAAAACAATTTACAGTGCAAGAAGATGCCATTAAATGGTGCGAATTGTCATTTTGATTTGATCATTAGCTAATGAACGAAAGATACTGGAGAGTTTTTGTAAAAATGTCGAATCAAAATTTAGGTGAGGTCAACGAGCAAAGTGGGCTTCACCGTAGTCTATCTAATCGACATCTTCAACTGATTGCAATTGGTGGCGCAATTGGAACAGGATTGTTTATGGGTTCAGGTAAAACGATTAGTTTAGCTGGCCCATCAATTCTATTTATTTATATGTTGATTGGTTTGATGGTGTTCTTTGTCATGCGTGCATTGGGCGAATTATTGCTTTCAAACCTAAACTATAAATCATTTATTGATTTATCAACTGACTTGATTGGTCCGTGGGCAGGTTATTTCGTTGGCTGGACGTATTGGTTATGTTGGGTCACGATTGGTATTGCTGACTTGTCCGCGATCATTTATTACCTCGAATTTTTTAATGGTGGACAGTCATTTACGCCTTTAGGTGGTTTGTTGATTAGTACCGTTGCCATAGCATTCGTATTGGGTCTGAATCTCGTTACCGTGAAGTTATTTGGTGAAATGGAATTCTGGTTTGCAATGGTGAAAATCACAGCGATTATTGTATTAATCCTTGTAGGTTTATGGATGATTTTCACTGGTTTTACTAATACATCGGGAACTGTAGCCAGCGTTTCAAACTTATGGACGCATGGAGGTATGTTCCCTAAAGGCTTCGAAGGGTTCCTTGCAGGATTCCAAATTGCAATTTTTGCATTTGTTGGGGTAGAGCTTGTCGGAACTACGGCTGCTGAAACTCAAGACCCTCAGAGAAACTTACCCAAAGCGATTAACTCGATTCCAATACGTATTATCATTTTCTATGTCTTGGCTCTTTTCGTCGTCATGAGTGTCACGCCTTGGGATCAGATCAATCCTAAAGTCAGCCCATTTGTGAATATTTTCTCTCAGGCTGGTATTGCATCTGCTGCAATTATTATGAATTTGGTGGTGTTATCTTCGGTAATGTCATCTATGAACAGTGGGGTATTCTCAACGAGTCGTATGCTTTTTGGTTTATCAACAGATAAACAAGCACCTCGACTATTTGCAGGTTTGTCTAAAGCCGCTGTTCCAGCAAACGCATTGATTTTCTCAGCGATCTGTATTTTCATCGGCGCATTGATTCAGTTTGTATATAAGTTACAAAGCGGAACTAACGATGAAGTAACAGCATTTGTTTTGGCAACGACCTTATCTACGATTTTGTTTATTTGCGTTTGGATCATCATTATGTGGAGTTATATGAACTACCGCAAACGGTCTCCTGAACTTCATGAGCAGTCAATTTTTAAATTGCCAGGTGGTGTGGTGACATGCTGGATCGTGATCATTTTCTTCTTATGCACGATTGGCGTTTTAGCATTGGATGAAGATACTCGAAAATCTCTGATTGTCAGTCCAATTTGGTTCATTATTCTGATCATTGGTTATTTCTTCGCAAAGAAAAAATAAGATCAACCTTGATATATGAAAACGTCAGCTTATGTTGGCGTTTTTTTATGTTTGGACTTTAGCCAATTTGAGGTTCACGCTATACTGCTCCGAATTGTAAAAATTAGGTGCTCAGATGCTTAAAGTCATTTGTTCGATCAGTTTATTGTTTAGCAGTATTGTATTAACAGCGTGTGGTCAATCTGGTGCTTTACAGTTACCGTCTGATCCAAACCATGATAAAAGAGCAAAGTATTTGCTTTACAAAAACGATGCATCGCAATCTCAAAGCTCATCTGATCAAAAGGATGATGATACTCAAGTTGAAAACTCAACATCATCATCACAGTAGTCAAAACCATCTCACCTTAAGTTTGTAAATAAGGACATCTTCATGAGTTTCACTCGCATTAATGGCGTATTGCATGCTGAGCAATGTTCACTTGATCAGCTCGCGCAGCAATTCGGCACGCCACTCTATGTTTATTCCAAAGCAACTTTGGAAAAACATTATCTAGATATGGATCGTGCTTTTGATTTTATTGATCATCAAATCTGTTTTGCGGTGAAATCAAACTCAAACTTAGCTGTTCTTAATGTATTGGCAAAACTAGGTGCTGGTTTTGATATTGTGACTGGTGGAGAGCTTGCCCGTGTTCTTGCAGCTGGTGGTAATCCAGCGAAGATCGTTTTTTCAGGCTTGGGTAAGTCAGAAGCAGACATTGAAAAAGCATTAGATGTTGGCATCGCTTGTTTCAATGTTGAATCTTATGCTGAACTTGATCGTATTCAGAAAGTTGCAGCTAAACTTGGAAAAAAAGCTCCGATTTCATTGCGTGTCAATCCAGATGTTGATGCAAAGACGCATCCTTATATTTCAACAGGCTTGAAAGAAAATAAATTCGGTATCCCAAGCGATACAGTGTATGAAACTTATCAATACGCAGCGTCTTTACCAAACTTAGAAATTGTCGGGATCGACTGTCATATTGGATCACAGTTGACTGAGACCAAGCCATTCGTTGATGCGCTTGATCGTGTGGTTTTAATGATTGAAGAGTTGAAAAAGTTAGGCATCAACCTCAAACATATTGATATTGGTGGTGGTTTAGGTGTGCGCTATAAAGATGAAATACCGCCAACCGTTGCTGAATATGCAAATGCGATGCGCCCTGTATTAGAAAAACTAGGTTTGAAAGTTTATATGGAGCCTGGTCGTAGTATTTCTGCAAATGCAGGTGCATTATTAACAAAGGTTGATTTGTTGAAACCAACGAATCATCGAAATTTTGCAATTATTGACGCTGCAATGAACGATTTGATTCGTCCTGCTTTATATGAAGCATGGATGGATATCCAATCTGTTGCCCCACATTCAGATGTTGAAGTAAAAACATGGGATTTGGTTGGTGCGATCTGTGAAACAGGTGATTTCTTGGGGAAACAGCGTGATTTAGCGCTGCAAGAAAATGATGTCTTAGCAGTATTGGGTGCTGGAGCTTATGGTTTTGTAATGAGCTCAAACTATAATACACGTGGTCGTGCTGCTGAAGTGATGGTCAGTGGTGATCAAGCTTATTTAATACGTGAGCGTGAAACCATCGAATCACTTTGGGAAAAAGAACGTTTATTGCCTGAGGAGTAAATTGGATGTATTTAGAATTTACCAAAATGCATGGTTTGGGCAATGATTTTATGGTTGTTGACCTTGTCACCCAACGCGCTTATTTAGATACAGTCACGATTCAGCGTTTAGCTGATCGTCATTTTGGCGTGGGCTTTGATCAGTTACTTATCGTTGAACCGCCTGATTTTCCAGATGCTGACTTTAAATACCGTATTTTTAACGCAGATGGTTCTGAAGTTGAACAGTGTGGTAATGGTGTGCGTTGTTTCGCTCGATTTGTACATGAGCGCCAACTGACGACTAAAACTAAGATTCGTGTGCAAACAAAAGCAGGTATTGTAGAGCCTGAATTGGGAGCAAATGGTTGGGTACGTGTCAACATGGGTCCGCCGAAGTTTCTTCCAGCTGAGATTCCATTCCTAACGGATGAACACGAAGACACTGAAGGTCTTTACAAACTGGGCCTTGCTGATAATAAAAGCATCAACATTGATGTCGTTAACATGGGAAATCCTCATGCGGTTACGATCGTGCCAGATGTATTAACGGCTGATGTTGCAGGAATCGGTCCTCAAGTTGAATCACATGCTCGTTTTCCAGCAAGAGTAAATGCTGGTTTTATGCAAATCGTTGATGAAAAACATATTCGCTTACGTGTGTTTGAACGTGGTGTAGGTGAGACTTTAGCTTGTGGTACAGGTGCTTGTGCCGCTGCTGTCAGTGGTATGCGCCGTGGTTTACTCGCTAATGAAGTTGAAGTTCAGTTAGCGGGTGGGAAATTGCATATAGCTTGGCGTGAAGGCGATGTGGTGTGGATGACAGGTCCAACCACGCATGTTTATGATGCGCGTCTGGATTTAAGATATTTCCAAAGCTAAATTGAGTGGTAAATAAACACCTTGCACTTAGTAGGGTGTTTATCTCTAAGAATAATAAGTCTCAAGGATAATAATGAATAACTTGGTTTTTCTTCCAGGCGCTTCAGGTAATACACAATTTTGGTATCCTTTAGTTGCACAACTACCCAAAACTTACACAAAGCAAGTGATTGCATATCCAAGTTTCCATGGTGTGGCTGCACATCCTGATATAAATAGTTTTGATGATTTGAGTGATTATGTTGTTGAGCAGATTCAACAACCTTCAATCTTAATTGCACAGTCAATGGGTGGAATCTTTGCGATCAAAGCTGCACTAGAAAAAACCTCTTTAATAAAAGGTTTAATCTTGATTGCAACCTCGGGCGGGGTCAATTTAGATCAGTTTCAGGTTCAAGATTGGCGTGAATTTTATCAGCAAGAATACGCAGAATATCCGAACTGGTTTATCACAACCAGCATCAATTACGAGGAATTCATATCCTCGATAGATATCAAAACCTTATTGATTTGGGGTGAACATGATCCAATTAGCCCCGTTGAGGTAGGTAAGTATCTAAATCATTTAATTGAAAAATCTAATTTATATATTGTCGAGGGTGGTGATCATCAGTTGGCAAAAAAATGTGCCAATGAAGTCGCGTTACAAATTAATAAGTTTTTAGAAACTATTTAGCTTTATGTCGAGTGTGTTCCACAAATACATTATTGGATTGATTATCTTTTACTAAATGCTAGTTTTAAGGCAAACAGTAGACTTCTTGCAAAAATCAAAAAACGATCAACGTTTTGTTTGTTTTTTATCCACATTAAAAAGTCATGTTCTACTATCATGAGTACATGAAATATGAAAAAGTAAAGATGCTATCAAATAGTCAGTTTAAACGACTGATTGGAATACAACCCTCAACCTTTTTAGAAATGCTTGAAGTATTAGAGTCAAGCCCACTACTGTCCCATAGTTTGCTCTAAATAAAAAAACTGAGTCTAAATAGTTAAAATATGAGTGCAAACAAACACTTTAACTATAAAGGACTCAGGTTTTGTCACATCAGAATACCGTATTTCATCAATTACTCAAACCCATTTTAAGACAAGATTTTGAACGTCTGGCTAAACT
>NZ_KB849654.1:293055-332321 GCF_000368765.1 Acinetobacter junii CIP 64.5 | reverse complement strand
GGCAAGTAAAAAGAAGCCGTTAACTTTATTACAGAAGCAAATAAATCGGGAAATTAGTAAACGTCGTATTCGAATTGAACACGTCAATGGAAAATTAAAGACCTTTAGAATTCTAGCTACACGTTATCGAAATAGGCGTAAACGCATGGGTTTACGTCTGAATTTAATTGCTGCAATTTACAACATGGAGTTGGTTAAAAAATGATTTTTGCAAGAGGTCTAGTATAAAAATACTGCCAGTAATACGATCCATATACTTAATAAACTTTGGTCGTTTTAAGTAAGCAGAGATTGATTGCATCGCAGAGATTAAAATGATAGACCAAATAATCCCAATCACAACATGGATCATGACTAAGCCCATCGTCCAAATCACAGAAGAAGCAGTGTGTGGAATAAATTGAGGAAGAAAGGATAGGTAAAAGACACCTACTTTAGGATTGAGTAAGTTTCCCAAAAAACCTTTAACAAACCAATTTTGAGTATTCGTCGTATCATTTATATCTGCAAGTTGAGTTCGTGGTTTCAATAGTAAATTTAAACCAAGCCAAGCTAAGTAAGCTGCACCCATCCATTCAGCATGTTAAATGCCAAATCAGAAGTCATTAAAAGCGCACCTAATCCACAAGCAACAACTACACCCCAAACAATACAGCCTAGCGTGATACCCAAAGCTGCTTGAAAGGCTTTAGCTTTTCCTTCAATAGTCGCTGTGCGAATAATTAAAGTTGTATCCAATCCAGGTGTAATGGTGAGTAAAGTGATTGCAATCAGGTAAGGGATCAGAAGAGTAAGCATTATATAAAGCCACCGCTCGAAACTTGAAATTTATTGTATTACATCAATTGTTCATCTTCGATGCTTGTATAATCTTTAATGAATAAAAATTTGTTAAACTACGCTATAAATAGCACATGCAAACAAGAGAAAATAGCTTGGAAGCTCCTGAAAAACTGCTATCGATGTGGTTAAAAGAACGAATTATTCAAAATCAGTCAGAACATACGATTGAAGCTTATCAACGTGATCTTACTGATTTTTTTAACTTTTGTGACAGCAAGAGTTTAGCTTTATACGATATTGAAGCATCTGACTTACGCGAATATTTGGCAAATCGTGTTGAAAAAGATCAGTTAAGTTCAAGCAGTTTGCAGCGTCATTTGACCTCAATACGCCAGTTTATGAAGTGGGCTGAGCAAGGACAATATTTACAACAAAATCCATCAGAAGATTTTAAGTTAAAAAGACAGCCTAGACCCTTACCAGGTATGGTCGATATTGAAACTGTACATCAAATTTTAGACCAAGCTCCACCAAATAAACCAATTGAACAGCAGTTGTGGTTTCGTGACAAAGCGATACTGGAATTACTTTACTCCAGTGGACTGCGGCTCGCTGAATTACAAGGTTTGATGATTAAAGATATCGACTTCAATCGTCAATTGTTAAGAATTACAGGTAAAGGCAATAAGACTCGAATCGTTCCGTTTGGTCAGAAAGCGAAAGATAGTCTAATTGAATGGCTGAAAATTTATCGAATCTGGCAAGGTGAATTTAACTTAGATAGTGCTGTTTTTATCTCACAACGTGGTAATCGACTTACCCCTCGACAAATTGAGAATCGGGTCAAGCTACAAGCACAAAGAGCTGGAGTGAATGTTGATTTACACCCTCATTTGTTGAGACATTGTTTTGCTAGTCATATGTTATCTGCAAGTGGTGATCTAAGGTCAGTGCAAGAAATGTTAGGACATAGCAATTTGTCTACTACACAAATTTATACACATGTTGATTTTGATCAATTGGCAAGAGTTTATGATCAAACCCATCCACGGGCTCAAAAAGACTAAATTTGGTTATATTATGTTGCAAAGTTGGGTGATTAATAAGCGACTATTAAAATGTGATGAGAGTGAATTATGTCGGTTTTGGGTTCTTACTTTATTGCCAATATTTTTTGAAGCCTAAAAGGGGATTTGATTTGCCCGAAATGATCCGTTACAGATCCATCAAATTTAAAAAATAGTCGATATTTAGGTTGTTGAATTATATTAAAATATTAAAAAAATCAAAGCCTAATGAATATCCTATTAAATGCACAGCAATTCAATTACATCAACAACTACAAATAAGTGAACTGAGCATTTCATCTTTTTTATACCCCGAGCAGAAATTGTGACTTGACCGAAATGCCAAATACATTGCAAGATAGGGCACCTAAAAAGTTTCAAACGAAGAGTTAGAATACTCTTCACTACATTTACTTGCTTAGAACAGCCGAGGATTACATGAAGGCTCTTGTCGCTGTAAAACGTGTGGTTGATGCCAACGTTAAAGTTCGTGTTAAGCCGGACAATAGTGGGGTTGACCTTACTAACGTTAAAATGTCAATCAACCCATTCTGTGAAATCGCAGTGGAAGAAGCGGTTCGCTTAAAAGAAAAAGGAACAGTTTCTGAAATCGTTGTTGTTTCAGTGGGTCCTAAAGATGCTCAAGAACAAATCCGTTCTGCAATGGCTTTAGGTGCTGACCGTGGTATTTTAGTTGAAACTGCTGATGAAATTGGTGCTCTAGAAGTTGCTAAAATCCTCAAAGGCGTTGTTGATGCTGAGAAACCAGAACTTATTCTTCTTGGTAAACAAGCAATTGATGACGACTCTAACCAAGTAGGTCAAATGCTTGGCGCTTTACTTGGTGCTGGTCAAGGTACTTTCGCATCTGAAGTTAAAGTTGACGGCGGTAAAGTTCAAGTTACTCGTGAAATCGACGGTGGTTTACAAACTGTTGAGCTTGCACTTCCTGCAATCATCACAACTGACTTACGTTTGAATGAGCCACGTTATGCTGCTCTTCCAAACATTATGAAAGCGCGTAAAAAACCGCTTGATATTAAGTCTCCTGCTGATTATGGCGTTGCAACTGGTACTAAACTTAAAACAATTAAAGTTGAAGCACCTGCTGAACGTAAAGCTGGCGTACAAGTGAAGTCTGTAGACGAGCTTGTAGAAAAATTGAAAAACGAAGCGAAAGTGATCTAATACAGAAGGATACAATCATGAGTATTTTAGTTATCGCTGATCACAACAACCAGACACTTAACGGTGCAACTTTAAACGTTGTTGCGGCAGCTCAAAAAATCGGTGGTGATATTACTGTATTAGTTGCTGGTTCTGGCGCTCAAGCAGTTGCTGATGCTGCTGCTAAAATTGCTGGTGTGAGCAAAGTATTACTTGCTGACAATGCTGCTTATGCAAACCAATTGGCTGAAAACGTAGCTGCTTTAGTTGCGGATTTAGCGAAAGGTTACAAATACGTATTAGCTGCTTCTACAACAACTGGTAAGAACATTCTTCCACGTGTTGCTGCACTTCTTGACGTAAGCATGATTTCAGACATCATTGCTGTTGAATCTGCAAATACTTTCAAGCGTCCTATCTATGCTGGTAACGCGATTGCAACTGTTCAATCAGATGAAGCGATTATCGTAGGTACAGTTCGTGGTACAGCATTTGATCCTGTAGCTGCTGAAGGCGGTTCTGCTGTAGTCGAAGCTGTTGCTGAGGTGAAAGATGCTGGTATTTCTAAGTTTGTAAGCGAAGAAATCGTGAAACTTGATCGCCCAGAATTAACTGCTGCGCGTATCGTTGTTTCTGGTGGTCGTGGTGTAGGTTCTGGTGAGAACTACCATAAAGTACTTGACCCATTAGCTGACAAGCTTGGTGCTGCACAAGGTGCATCACGTGCAGCAGTTGATGCTGGTTTCGTACCTAACGACTTCCAAGTTGGTCAAACTGGTAAAATCGTTGCGCCTGACCTATACATGGCGATCGGTATCTCTGGTGCGATTCAGCACTTAGCTGGTATGAAAGATTCTAAAGTTATTGTTGCTATCAACAAAGACGAAGAAGCACCAATCAACAGCGTTGCTGACTACTGGTTAGTTGGTGATTTGAACACTGTTGTACCAGAATTGGTATCTAAACTTTAATTCACTGAATTAAAGTTTAAAGCGCTCTTGCGCAGGCGGTTAAAGCGATGCTTTACTGCTCTGCTCAGGAGCGCTTTTTTATGTTAAAAATAATAATAAAAATGGATCTAATTAATGAGTTATAGTTTTAAAAAATATTTTTTGATGTTGGCAAATTATAACGCTTGGGCGAATCAAAAATTATTCTCTGTTTTAAAAGACTTAAATGAAGACGAAATCAATCAAAATTGTGGGGCTTATTTCGAGTCATTGTTTCGCACAGCAAATCATATATTGGTCGCTGATATTTTATGGTTCGAGCGTATACATGGGGCAGTGCAGTCTCAGTATGCTTTAGATGAGATCGTTCATGCAGACTTAGATTCGCTCACTAATGCGAGATTCCTTAAAGATCAAAGCATGATTGCATTCGTGCAGCAGCTTAATGATGAAGCATTTCATGGTACTATTTCTTACACACGACACGGGCAGCGCCATACTGAGCCTCTTATTGAAGTGCTTGCGCATGTCTTTAATCATCAGACCCATCACCGTGGTCAGCTGCATAGCATGATTTTTCAAATCACAGGCGTTTCATTAGCATTGGATTTAATATATTTCCAAAGAGAGCAAGCAGATTTATATCGCTAATTACATAAAAATGATCATAAATTTTAATTCGTAATCGACGTGAAGTAATGATTTTAAGATTAAAATTTTATGATGTTTTTGCGTGTATTTTAGCCACCATGTTAAAAAAAGATTGTTGAAAGTGCACAATCAAAAAATATTTTTTAACTTACTAATTCTAATCAATTTTTTATTGTAAAAAAATGCTATTTTCAATGGGTTTAACTCCCTGTTAGTTGGTTGTTTATGCTATAATTTTTCGCTGTATTTTTTATTTTTAGTTCAATCTTTTTGAGCTAAATTTTTGCAAGATTGAAGACATAAAAACAGGTAGATGTTTCTATCTGTAAACAAGGAGTATGCATGAGCGTATCGGAAATCAGACCGATTGCCATTGAGGACGAACTCAAGCATTCATATTTAGATTATGCAATGAGCGTAATCGTATCTCGTGCATTGCCAGATGTGAGAGACGGTCTCAAACCTGTTCATCGTCGCGTATTATTCGCAATGCACGAATTGGGCAATGATTATAACAAAGCGTATAAAAAATCTGCTCGTGTGGTGGGTGATGTAATCGGTAAATATCACCCTCATGGTGATAGTGCAGTCTATGAAACGATTGTTCGTATGGCTCAAGATTTTAGCTTGCGTTATATGTTGGTCGATGGTCAAGGTAACTTTGGTTCTGTCGATGGCGATAGTGCGGCGGCAATGCGTTATACCGAAGTCCGCATGCAAAAGCTTACCCATGAAATTTTGGCCGACTTAGAAAAAGACACGGTTGATTGGGAAGATAACTACGACGGTTCTGAGCGTATTCCGCAAGTGATGCCAACTCGTATTCCTAATCTTTTGATCAATGGTACAACAGGTATTGCAGTAGGTATGGCGACCAATATGGCGCCGCATAATATGACTGAGGTCGTCAATGCTTGTTTAGCCTATGCCAATAATCCGAATATTTCTATTGAAGGATTGATGGAGCATATTACTGGTCCTGACTTCCCAACTGGCGGTATTATTTACGGTAAATCAGGTATTGTTGATGCTTATCGTACGGGTAAAGGTCGTCTTCATATCCGTGGTAAGTATCATTTCGAAGAAGATCAGAAAACGGGTCGTACGACTATCGTCTTTACTGAAATTCCATATCAGGTCAATAAAGCAAAAACGATTGAGCGTATAGCTGAACTGGTTAAAGAAAAGAAACTTGAAGGAATTTCTGAACTTCGAGATGAGTCAGATAAGGAAGGGATGCGTATTGCAATTGATTTGAAGCGTGGCGAAAACGCGGAAGTCATTGTAAATAATTTATTCTTACACACCCAACTGCAAAACTCTTTCAGCATCAATATGGTCTGCCTAGATAATGGTCAGCCAAAATTGATGAATCTTAAAGATATTATTGCGGCATTTATCCGTCATCGCCAAGAAGTTGTGACACGCCGAACCATGTATGAGCTTCGCAAAGCACGTGAGCGTGGGCATATCTTAGAAGGTTTGACTGTTGCATTAGCGAATATTGATGCCATTATTGAAACCATTAAGACTTCTGCCAATCCTAGTGAAGCACGTGAGCGTTTACAGGCTGGTGAATGGGCTGGTGGTGGTGTTGTCGCACTTCTAGAAAAAGCTGGCGCTATTTCAGTTCGCCCAGATGAAATTGAAGGGGAAGATCCTGCACGTCCATTTGGTCTGTCAGGAGATATTTATCGTTTATCACCAACACAGGTGAATGCGATTCTTGAATTACGTTTACATCGTTTGACGGGTCTTGAACAAGATAAGTTGCACGCTGAATATACTGAGATTTTAGGTCAAATTGCTGAATTAACGGCGATTTTAAATGACTTTGATTTATTGATGAACGTAATTCGTGAAGAGCTTGCTTTAATCCTGCAACAGTATGGTGATGCACGTCGTACAGAAATCGTTGAATCTGGTGTTGATTTCTGTCGTGAAGACTTAATCCCTGAAGAACAAGTGGTACTCACTGTTTCTCAAACAGGTTATGCAAAAACTCAACCACTTTCGGATTATCAAGCTCAACGTCGTGGTGGTCGTGGTAAATCAGCAACCTCAATGAAAGATGATGACATTATTCAGCATTTGATTGTTGCATCTAACCACGCGACAGTATTGTGCTTTACAAATGTTGGTAAAGTTTATCGCTTGAGAGTGTTTGAGGTACCTCAAGCCTCTCGTGGTGCTAAAGGACGCCCGATGGTGAACTTGTTACCATTGGAAGCGAATGAAACGATTACCGCGATCTTACCGTTGACGGAGTTCCCTGAAAATCACTATGTGTTTATGGCTACGGCATCAGGTACGGTTAAACGTGTTGAGTTAGAACAGTTTAGTAATGTTCGCTCTAATGGCTTACGTGCTATTGAGTTAAACGAAGAAGATACCTTGATCGGTGTTGCGATTACGGATGGTAATCAGCAGATCATGTTGTTCTCAAATGAAGGTAAAGCGATTCGCTTTGCTGAGACAGATGTTCGTGCAATGGGACGTACTGCGAAAGGTGTACGTGGTATGCGTGTTAGTTTTGCAAGTAACACGATCGACGTAGAAGATGCTGAAGTTGAAAATGATGACAGCGATGATAATGACGATTCTTCTGATTCTAATGTTGTAAGCCGTATTGTTTCACTTGTTGTTGTTCCTGAAACGGGTGAGGTGTTATGTGCTTGTGCAAATGGATATGGTAAGCGTACTCCAGTGGATGACTTCCCGACCAAGAAACGTGGTGGTAAGGGTGTTATTGCGATTAAAACGAGTGAGCGTAATGGTGAATTAATCAGTGCTGTATCGATTGATGAAACCAAAGAGCTGATGTTGATTTCTGATGGTGGTACTTTGGTTCGTACACGTGCAGCAGAAGTGGCAACCACAGGTCGTAACGCACAAGGTGTTCGTCTGATTCGATTGAGTGACGCTGAAACATTAGTTGGTGTTGTATCCATTGAAGCTGTAGAAGAAGACGAAGAGTTAGAGACTATAGAGCAATCAGTAGAAAATACTGAGCTTGATGCAGTAAATTCTGAGGAAGCTTTAGTAGAACCTAAAGATGATACTCCAGAAGCTTAAGTGATAAGTTGTTAAAAAAGGAAGCTAATTAGCTTCCTTTTTTATTGGCTTTAGCATGACTAAACGATAATAAGAGCAAGCCAACAAGATTCCACCAAGAGTTGCTAGATAAATCAGTTTAGGTATCACGATTGCTGTAGGTACACCCATCTGATTTAATTGCACAAACATTTGAACACCATGTGTAGATGGAAGAATCCAAGCTAAATATTGCATCCATTCAGGCATTGCGGCATGTGGCCAAGCAGTACCTGTTAATAAGAAAAGAGGGACTGAGGTGACAACAATTAAATGTCCTACGCGTTCAGGCATATCTACTAAAGATCCAACCAGCATCGCTAAACCGATAATACAACTTACATAAACTGGCGTTGCAAGTAGCATTCCCCAGAAATTTCCACCATGAGGATAGTCATAAAGCCAAAATGTAAAACCGAAGAGATATAAACAACCAAGACAACCTATTGTGAGAATTGCTGTAGAAGTTGCCCAAAATTCGATTGGTTTTGCAATCCAACCTGATTCACGATAGCTCGCAATCAACATAGCGAGACCTAATAACAGTGTCTGATGAATAATTAAACTGGCAACAGCGGGAAAAATATAACTTCCATATCCAGATAATGTATTAAAGAGCGGAATTTGATGAATAGAAAGTTCTGGTTTAAAAGGAGTTGCATCACCGAATTTTTCCAAAAATTCTTGCAAGGTTGCTTCAATAGAACCTGCTAAACCTATGCCGACTTCTTTCGTTTGAATGAAATAAGCTGTACTTAAATATAGACCTATGCCTCCCATTTCACCACGTGTGATGCTATTGGTCAGATTGTCGGGTAAAAGTAAAATACCTTCTGCTTGCTGATTTTGAACTAATTTTTTTGCCTCTAAGAAATTATCAGTTACTGTCATGATTTTCACATGAGGACTATTTGAAACTTGGCTAATGATTTTCGAACTTAAAACACTTTGCTCTTCATCTACGACAACAATCGGAATATCTTCCGCTGTTTGTGCTTTATAAGCAGTTGGATAGAAAAAACTATATAAAATGACAGCAGCAATGAGCGTGGTGAAAATTGAGGTATTTGCTGCAATATTTTTAAAGGTTTGCAGATAATAATTTAAAAATTTTTTCATACGCATTGCTCCTGAGTCAATTTTCGAAGTAAGCGAATACTCACAAAGAAGAACAATGCTGAGAAAGCAATTAAGATAGAAAGTGGAATAAGTGAAACTATTGGATCGCTGCCAATCACCCATTGTTCAGTTTGTAACTTTGCATAAGGTGTATAGGGAATCAGCATTGACCAAATTTGAGTAAATACAGGTGCATTATTTAGGGGGAGGGTGATTCCTGAAAAACTAGGAGAAGAACCACCATACAGAGCTAAAAAGCCAAAGGTTTTTGCCAGATCTTGCGTCGCCAATACTACAGAACTACTAATGACGGCATAGGCGAAGTACAAGAAAAATTGAGCGGTAAGGATTAAACAGATGGAACCTGCTATGAAATAACCTCGGATATTCGATAGCCAAAACATCCAACACCAAGTCCAAAAGCAAAAAATCAGTACATAAACTAATAATTTACCGAGTAAAGTGTGGATTGAATTTCCACCAGTAACCCACTGATTGAATGTATTACGTTTAAATTCCTGTCCAACTGCAAAAGCAACACAACAGCATAATAATAAATGTAAAACTGCTGGCACCATAAATGGCTCCAAGAACAGTTCATAACTCATATTAGGATTATATAAAGTGGATATTTTTATGTGAGGTGTAGGCATTTCTATATAGGGGATGGTATTTGACAAATAATCATCTCCCATATATTTAGCAATTCCATTTAAGGTGCTGATCAACATCGCTGATGAGATTGTATTTCCAATGCTAAAGAAAGATTGATTATAAGCAATACTAATTTGTGCATCTTGTGCACTAACTAAGCGCTGCTCAGCACCTTCAGGAATAAATACAAAACCCCAAGCATCTGTTTGATTGATTAATTGTTCTGCTTCATCTTGACTAGTTGTAATCGTTTTAATTTTTATAGTGTGATTCACTCTCAAAGCATGAATAACTTTTCGGCTCATCTCGCTTTGATCTTGATCAATCACAACGATGGGTAAGTGATCAGGTTTACCAGCTGAAAACATGCTGCCAAAAAGTATAATGACCAATAATGGCGCGATGATTGCCATAAATAAATCAGCTTTATAGCGCTTTAAATAGCGTATTTCACGAAGCATTATGGCAAGCATGTGTTACTTTGCCTCTTCGATATTAAATAAAACGCTCATCCCAACTTTGAGATCGGGAATTTTTTCTGTAGGGCTTAGATGGAATTTAAAGCTTCGAATATCGTATCCACCTGTTTGTCGCGTAGTTTTTATCGTTGCAAACTCACCCTCAGCATCGATTTTCTTTACTTTAAATGTCACACTTTGATTCAATGCAGGAATGAAGCCTTCTAAGGTTTTTGATTTATAGATTGAGTTGTAGATATCTTCTCTTACATTGAGACTGACCCATAATTCCTGATCTTCAAGGATGCTGACTACAGGTACACCAGTAGCAACAAATTCAGTTGGTTTACCATATGTTTTGGACACAGTGCCATCAATTGGCGCATAAAGTTTTGTTTCAGCAGTTAATGCATTTGCTTCATTCACCGCGGCTTGAGCAATAGCAACTTGAGCATCTGCGGTTGATTTTTGTTGTTCTGTACTGCCGCGTTTGGCGCGTGCATATTGTTGGTAAGCTGCTTCAGCGGCTTCTTTTGCAGAGGTTTGAGCTGCAAGCATTTCATCTCGTCGTTGACGAGAAATAACACCTTGTTGATAAAGGTTTTCACCTCGTTTGTAAGTCGTTGCAGCTAGGTCAGCTTGGGTCTTCATTGCTTGCCAGTTAGCGTATAGCGTATCAATGTTTTCTTGTTGAGAACCTCTATAAATTGTTGATTGAAAAGCGAGTGCGCTTTGTAATGCTGCTTGAGCTTGTTCTTTTTTTGCATCAAGTTCAGGGCTTACGAAACGAACAAGAGCTTGTCCTTTTTTTACTGTTTGACCATCAGTGACATAGAATTCTTCAATACGACTAGGAACTTTGGTACTGATATGAACAGTTTCAGCTTCTACTCGCCCTTGTAACTCGATTGATTTTGGTTGATAAGCTTTCCATAAGCCAAAAGCAATCAAACTCAAGAGTAATAAGATAATAATGACGATCAGGATTTTTATTTTTGCGTTATTTGAAGGTGGTGATGGTGTACCTGAATCAGTTTTAGATTGATCAACTTGACTGTCTGTTGAGTTTTCGACAATCTCGTTATTCGAATTATCTTCTACATTGGGTGATGAAATATTTTGATTCATGATGTACTCCAATTAACGAATATAATCCGTACGAGGTTGGTTCACATAAAGCTTGAATTCTTCGATTGAACCGTAGCTTTGTAATAATGTTGCTAAAGATAATATGTATTTATAAGCATTTATCGCCATTTCACCTTTTAAAGCATTCAGCGCATTTTGTGCATCGATCACTTGTGTTGCTGTTCCCATACCTTCTTTAAAAGATAATTGTTGAATACGTAAGTTTTCTTCGGCTGCACGAGTATTTTTGATTAAGAGTTGATGACTTGTTTGAGCTGCATTCAACTCACTATATGATTTATATAAAATATTTTCGATTTCTTGTTTTGTACGTTCAGTCATCATTTCTGCTGCATACCGTTTCAATTCAGCAGCATGAATATTTTTATTTTTATCAATACCAGAGAATAAATTGTATTTCGCCATCACGCCGATAATCCAATTTTCTTTATCATCTAACCCGTATTCACCAAACGCAAATACACTTGGTTTTTTGGCTGCTTGCTGGATACGGATATTTTCATTTGCCAATTGGGTATCCATCTGTAATTTTTTTACTAAACTTGAGTTTTGATCATAATTGCTAAGAAAAGTTTCTAAATCATTTTTTTGAGTGGTATTTACAAATAATGGTGTACTTAAGCTAAGACGATCACTGGTTTTGAGTAAATTTTTTAAACTAAACAAGCTTGCTTGTAGGTTAGATTGTGCGTTTTGATAAGCCCGATCAGCATTATTTAAGGCAACCTCAAACTGCATACGTTGTCCTTTATTAATAAACCCTTGTTTTTCAAGTTTTAGGGCATTGTTATAATGCTGTTGCATCGCATTAAAATTAAATAGGGTGGTATTGGCTAACTGCTGTTGTAGTTGGGCATTAAAATAAGCTTGGATCATTTCAAAACGCTGAGCATCTTGCTGTTGTTTCTCGCTAATTGTTGAGCGTTGAGCCTGCAAAGTCGCTATTTGCTTGGCACTTGAGATTTTCCCTCCTGTATATAATGGCATAACCATAGAAACTGAAGTTCTTACATCCTGATCTTTGACGGTTACATCAACATTATTGGGTACTTTATTTAGACCATCACTAACAACTTGATCAAAACCTTGGCTTATTTGATCAATGACTTCTGGTGATAATACGTTTTCCCATTGAGAAAGCTTATCATCAAATCCACGTGTAAGTGAGTTTTCTAAACGACGTTTGCCTGACTCTAATGGGACGCTAGTTTCACTATGAAATGAATATGCAGTTGCATTGAGATCAATACGGGGGAGCCCAAGATTTTTTATGGCATCCATTTCTAGTTGAGCTGATTGTTTTAAGGCTCTTTGTGCTTGTGTGCTATATGCATTCTCAACGATATATTGCTCAGCTTCACTATAGCTAATAGTTTGAGCAAATATTGAACTTGTAAAAAAGCTGCATGTGATTATATGGATACACATACTTAGTTTTTTTTGAAACCGTTTGACCCTTAAATTTGGTCGATTATTTTGTTTCAACATTTGAGCTTGTCGCAATTTAATCATACTCGCGTTAGTCTAAGTTCTTTTTGTAATATTAAAATATTATGTTTTTAATTAAATAGTTATACAACCTGAATTGGTGTAGTTAAATTGTAAAAATTAGAGTTTTTAATCTAGTCTGGATTCAATGAAATAATCATATTCACTTGAATAAAACATAATAATGAATCACTGAAATTGAATGTATTTAAAAAAAGAAATAGTTGAATGAACGAAAAATTTTGCAGATAAA
This sequence comes from Acinetobacter junii CIP 64.5, assembly GCF_000368765.1. GTDB lineage: Bacteria > Pseudomonadota > Gammaproteobacteria > Pseudomonadales > Moraxellaceae > Acinetobacter > Acinetobacter junii. Next base: position 319,489 of record NZ_KB849654.1, on the reverse strand, counting down.
ATTAAATATTTAAGCGATAAGCTGCTGCAAGCTTCGCCAATCTATGATTAAATTCCCATCTCAATTTGTTTCACTTTCACAAGGGAAAACTCATGCGTGCTTATAATTTCTGCGCTGGTCCTGCTGCACTACCTACTGCCGTTTTAGAAAAAGCTCAACAGGAAATGTTGGATTGGCAGGGGAAAGGCTTGTCGATCATGGAAATGAGTCATCGTAGTAACGACTATGTTGCTGTTGCAGAAAAGGCAGAAGCTGACTTACGTAAGCTCATGAACATTCCTGAAAATTATAAAGTACTTTTTCTTCAAGGTGGGGCATCCCTTCAATTCTCAGCGATTCCATTAAATTTGTTGGGTAAAAATAATAAAGCTGATTATATCCATACAGGGATTTGGTCTGAAAAAGCGTTGAAAGAAGCAAAACGTTACGGTGACATTAATGTGATCGAAGCGGGTACTTTGATTGATGGTAAGCATGCAATTACAGACCAAGCAACTTGGAACTTATCTGCTGATGCTGCATATGTACATTATGCAGATAATGAAACGATTGGTGGTTTACAGTTTGCAGGTGTTCCAAATGTTGAAAAGCCATTGGTATGTGACTTCTCATCAAGTATTTTGTCTGCTCCGCTAGATGTAAGTAAATTTGGTTTAATTTATGCGGGTGCTCAGAAGAATATTGGCCCTGCAGGATTAACGATAGTCATTATTCGTGATGATTTGTTGGATCAAGTAAAACCTGAAATTCCAAGCATTTTGAAATATAACGATCAAGCTAAAAATGGCTCAATGGTTAACACTCCAGCCACTTATGCTTGGTATTTATCTGGTTTAGTTTTTGAATGGTTACTTGAACAAGGTGGCGTGGATGCGATCTACAAAGTCAACCAAGAGAAAGCAAAACTGCTTTATGGTTATATTGATTCGAGTGATTTCTATAACAACCCGATTGCACTTCCAAATCGTTCAATGATGAATGTTCCATTTACGCTTGCTGATGAAGCTTTGGAAAAGACATTCTTAAAAGAAGCGGAGCAGCAACATTTGCTTAACCTTGCAGGACATCGTTCAGTAGGCGGTATGCGTGCAAGTATTTACAATGCTGTGCCACTTGAAGGTGTACAGGCATTAGTTAACTTTATGGATGATTTTGCAAAACGCCATGGTTAATCGCTGACAAATAAAAAAAGCCCTCTAAAATGAGGGCTTTTTTACAAGAATGAAATTTTTAGAAAATGCCAATTTGATGAAAAATAAGTGCTGCTAAAAACATACCAAGTAGAAAAAAGCAAAAAGCACCAACATCAAGTTTAAGGCCTTGGTCACTTGAATGAATAAGACTGGTGGTCGTTTGTTCTGGTATAATTTTCATTAGAACGCCTAAAAATTGCTATTTATGTGATTTTATTTCACTTTATAGCAGTTTTAGCATAAATATTCGCCTGAATCCATAGGTTGCCGCGAATATATTGACCAATGTTAAAGTTTTTATACAAATCATTTTTGGTTGCAATACGGATTAATATTGCAGGTAATGTATCCTCTAAAACTAAAGTGACATCGTAAAGGGTATATTCGTCTTGCATAAATTGCATTGAAGTTTTACCAACGATATTACCTTGGAACCAAGCCTCATCTTCTTGCCCTAATGTTTCACCAAATAAATAAGCGACCATTTTAGAAAAGTCGACAGTTACAGGTTCTTGATCTTCAGGCGTTTTTGGTTCCCAAGCATTAATCAATTCTTGTAAGTTTTCAGGTGCAATTCCATTATGCTCAGCCAGAATAGCATTTAATGCACGATGGTGTTTAATTGAAGCAGGGTCATCCACAATGATTTTTTCATCTTCTGACACCGCTTCTAATTCATATGCCCAAGCATTAAATTGGACTTGATAAGTTTCATCTTTGTCATATTTACAGCGATTAACACTAAATAAATTATCAAATGCATAAATAGTCGTACTTTTATTTAAATTCAGTCTTAATACCGCTTGAGTTGCAGATTTACAGGTAATAATTCGTTCAATCTGTGCATCGTATTTATACGGGCTTTGGAAACTTGGAAATGCAGTTTTTAAAGCACGTGGTTTTTGATCTTCAACAGCGATAATTTGATTAATTGCAATCGATTGATCACTTGGACCTTGAATCAACCAAAATGATTGATCCATTTCATGTTCTTCTGTGCACAATCCCATAGGCATAACAGGAGTATCTAACGCCAGACCTAACCATTTAGGTACGTCAGATGCAGGATTATCTGTTAATAAGTTCCAATGCTCAGCGTGATTACCGAAATTTTCATCTTGAATTGTAATGATTTCTGGACTGTTTTGAATTTTCATAAATCGTAATGCTGGAAAGATTGAACTTATACTATTAAATCGAGGGTAACATCGATTTTTCAAGTCTCGATATGTAAATCTATAAAATTAATTCATTTATGTGAAAAAATGGGTTTTAAACTTAGACAGCGAATCAATTGAGTCTTAATGATTGCTTTGCTCAATTTCCCTCTACTTTTCTAGCAATCTGCTACACTAGCATTTTATTTATATGAGCTTTCGCTTACGTGCTGCCATTCAAATTATGGGTAGATGCAGATGCTTTGCCTAAGATTTTAAGAGAAGTGATTCTTCGTGCTTCAGATCGTTATCAGTTGGAAGTAACTTTCGTTGCCAATCAAAATGTCGGTATTACACCTTCGGTACGAATCAAATCTATTCAGGTTATGAGTGGGGCAGATCGTGCTGATCAGGAAATTGTGGAACGTATGCAGCCAAACGACATTGTAATCACGCAAGATATTCCTTTGGCTGCACAGGTTATTGAGAAAGGTGGAATTGCAATCCATCCTCGTGGCGAAATCTATACTACTGCAAATGTAAAAGCCCGATTACATCTTCGAGATTTTATGGATACCTTGCGTGGTGCTGGTGTTCAAACAGGAGGACCTCCTCCAATTTCTGAAAGAGATAAGCGTGAGTTTTCAAGTTCTTTAGATCAAACCATTTTAAAGCAAAAACGTAAAACCGCTTCTTGAGTATGATATGCCCTCACGTAAAAATCTGATTCTAACTTATGGATTACTCGTTTTCATATGGGCGACGACCCCATTGGCGATTGTTTGGAGTGTATCTGATTTACATCCCATGTGGGCTTTAGTACTGCGTTTCTTTATTGCTTTGCCACTAGCCATCGTCGTCCTGTTGATTTTAAAAGTAAGATTTCCTGTAGATAAAGTTTCAATACTGAGTTACATCGCAGGCTCATTGAGCTTAATCGGATCTCAGATTTTTACGTATGCGGCTACGGCTTACTTGAGTTCAGGTTTAATTGCATTGATGTTTGGGTTAGCACCTATCATGGCTGGTTTGATTGGTCGTTTCGGATTTCAGCAGAAACTAGCATTGTTGCAATGGTTGGGTATGGCTGTTTCAATTATTGGCTTAGGTTTGATTTGTTTGAGTGATAATCAGAACCATGTCCAGCCATTGGGTATTGGACTCATGATTGTGAGTGTATTTGCATATTCACTCTCGATTTTCTTAGTCAAAAAGATAAATGCGAATATTCAAGCTATGGCACAAGCGACGGGATCAATTTTGGTTTCGACTTTGATTGCGATTCTTGTTGTGCCTTGGATTTGGCAATATGCTCCAACACAGATGCCTTCTGCAAAATCTTTACTGGCTTTATTCTACACGGTGATCATGGCATCACTGATTGCGATGTTTTGCTACTTTAAACTAGTACAAAATCTCAAACCGACCACTTTGTCTTTAACGACTGTGATGACGCCCTTATTAGCAATATTGATCGGTGCCTTTCTGAATGATGAGCAGCTATCAGTACAAGTTTTTGTTGGTGCAAGTATCGTGTTGTTTGGTTTGCTACTCTATTTTATCAAGGATTTGAGAGCTTACCGCCGAATGTAAAGATGAGTTTTAAGGGTTTTCAGACTGTTGAATGGTTTCGGCCAATTTAGCTCTATCTTGAGGATTCAAAGTAATAAAGTATGCACCTATACGGAATTTTCCTTGTTCATCTGGATTGCTATATACAACTTGCGCTGTAGCTGCGATGTGAAAAAAGTTCTCTGGGTGGCTAAGCGTGATGTGAATGTATGTACCTTCGTTAATATCTTGAGCGCTGAAAAAACTGAGTCCATTTTCAGAAAAATTTACTTGTTCTGGTACGGGTAGTAGGGATTGCACGATATTGTCGTAGAAAGATCCTGTAATCAAATTTAGTTTTTGATTAAATAGGGATAAGATACGAGCAATTTGTTGATCTTTTTCATTTAATTGTTCTAATTCGTAGCGAAACGCATGATCAAATTGATCTAATTCTGCAAGTAGTAGAAAATAGCGTGGCAAAACAAAGTGAGAATCATAGGGATCATTCAGTGCAACGTCATCAGGAATGATTTGATAGTTGATTCTCAACACGGCATCAATACGAGACATCACTCGACGTTCAGTGTTGTCGTCAACAAGATGATGTTGTGAATTTTCCATAATAAATCACCTCGGACTAGATGGTATGTTTAAGCCAATCTCGCTGTATATAGGGTTGAGATATACTCGTGCTCGGCGGAGTAATCACTTTATTTCTTTTATTGCCTTGGTTTCCATGATTGGTTTAACGCTTGGTGTCGCAGTGTTGATTACAGTACTTTCTGTAATGAATGGCTTTGACCGTGAGCTTAAAAACCGTGTCCTTGGAATGGTTCCCCAAGCTACTGTTTCTTCTACTCAAATTCTAACAGATTGGCCTGAGCTTGTAAAAAAAGTTGAGGATCATCCGCATGTAACAGGTGTGGCTCCATTTACCCAATTACAGGGGATGTTGACTGCTCAAGGGCAAGTTGCAGGTATTATGGTGACAGGGATTGAACCTGAGTATGAAAAAAAGGTTTCAATCATTCAGAATCATATGGTTGCAGGCAACTTAGGTGCATTAAAAAAGGGTGAGTTTGGTATCGTCCTCGGTAAGGATATGACCGATGCATTAGGTTTAGGCTTAAATGATAGTGTCACTCTCGTTCTACCAGAAGCAACGCCATCACCAGCAGGTGTAGTACCACGTTTTAAACGTTTTAAAATCGTTGGTATTTTTAGTGTTGGCGCAGAAGTAGACTCAATGGTGGGATATATCGCCTTGAATGATGCCTCGACATTATTGCGTTTACCTGACGGTGCTCAAGGTGTTCGCTTAAAACTAGATGATATTTTTGCTGCTCCTAAGGTTGCAGATGAAATCGTTAGTCAGTTACCAAGTAATTTCTATGCATCGAATTGGACGTATACGCATGGAAACTTATTTAATGCCATTCAAATGGAAAAAACTTTAGTCGGTTTGCTTCTAGTACTGATTATCGTTGTAGCTGCATTTAATATTGTTTCTTCTTTGGTCATGGTTGTAACGGATAAAAAATCTGATATTGCAATTTTGCGTACATTAGGGGCTTCGCCGTCTATGATCACTAAAATTTTCATGGTGCAGGGGACTGTTATTGGTGTGATTGGTACGATTGCAGGTACGATTCTAGGTGTAACACTTGCACTTACGATCAGTGACATTATTTCATGGTTCAATACAGCACTTGGATTGAACTTATTTGATGCCTATTTCGTACATTACTTACCTTCTTATTTGAGATGGCAAGATGTTGTCGTGATTGTGACTGTATCTTTATTATTAAGTTTCTTGGCAACGATCTATCCTGCATTACGTGCTGCCAAAGTCCAACCTGCTGAGGCATTGCGTTATGAGTAAAATTGTCTTAGAAGCTAAAGATGTTTTTAAACATTTTGATGATGGTAAAACCAAAGTTGAAGTGATTAAAGGCTTGTCATTGCAGGTCAATGCAGGTGAGTTTGTTTCTATTGTTGGTTCAAGTGGTTCAGGTAAAAGTACTTTGTTGCATGTCTTGGGTGGGTTAGATCAACCTACACAAGGGCAAGTTTTTTTACAAGGGAAACGCTTTGACAATTTAGGTGAGGCTGAGCGTGGTTATAAGCGAAATCAGTATCTAGGTTTCGTTTATCAGTTCCATCATCTATTGCCTGAATTTTCTGCTTTAGAAAATGTCGCTATGCCTTTAATGTTGCGTGGTGAAAGCAATTATAAAGATGTGAAAAAACAAGCTGAATATCTTCTTGATCGTGTTGGATTGTCTCATCGAATGGAACATAAACCTGGTGAGTTATCCGGTGGTGAACGCCAACGTGTTGCTTTAGCGAGAGCATTGGTCACTAAGCCTGCGGTAGTTTTAGCCGATGAGCCAACAGGTAATTTGGATCGGAAAACTGCATTGAGTATCTTTGAATTACTGACTGATCTAAAAAAAGAACTCAATATGGCAATGCTTATAGTGACACATGATGAACAATTAGCAAAATCGGCAGATTCAATTTTGCATATGCAAGATGGTTTATGGATTGATCAGGTTTAAATATTTTCTATGATCACTTGTTAAAGCCCTGAAAAAGGGCTTTAATTTTGCCCTCAGAAAAATCAAAAACTTAAATTATAAATATATGTTGAAAATTATATTGATTGGCTGGATTGTGGGTATTTCAGCTATGGGGCGTGATTTTGAAATCATTAATTCCACTTGGTGGATTTGGTGCTGTATTGCGACTCTTCTATTTATTTTTTATAAAATAAAAAATAAAGGACATTCCCCATTTTACAAGTCACTGTTATTGATCACTGCGATTTGGGCAATGTTTTGCACGGGGTATCACTATGCAGATCAAGCTCTAGAAAAAAGACTTGAATTACGCGAGTTAAAATCGCAACCATTTGAGGCTGTTGTTTATATTCGAAAAATAAATGAACTCACTGAAGAGGGTGTTAAACAGCAAGCTGTAGTTTTAAATCGACATGATCAAGTAGTGAATTGGTTGATGTACATAAAGGAGAAGGATCATCAGCCAGAAGCTTTTGTATTGGGGCGCTATTATCGAGTTTACGGAACAATCAAACCCGCACACAGTTATGCCGTTCAAGGTGTTTTTGATCAAGAAAAATGGTTCTTACAACAAAATTTAATGTCAGCATTTTTAGTCGAACAAATCGTACCTTTAAGCCAAGATGAGGTGTATAGGCTTGGTCATTTGCAATACTTGAAGGAGCAAGACCATTTTTTTGAGAAAATCGGTCTTAAGATTGAAATAATGCGATTTGAATTTAGGCAAATGCTTGCTCATTCAAACTTACAACACAAAGGATTGTTGCTTGCGTTGCTTACAGGTGATGAAAGTTTATTAGCTAAAGATTTGAAGAAAAAATTTCAGCAACTTGGGATTTCACATTTATTGGCGATCTCAGGTCCTCATGTGCTGATTTTTGCAATCATGTTGACATGGGGATTGCAAAGAGTTTTACAGCATTATTTTCCAAACTTATATCTATGGCAACCTCGTCAGATTATTTTGGCTTTTCCATTTTTATTTAGTGTCATGGTTTACGTGGCTTTCGTTGGATTTGAAATTCCAGCTTTAAGGACGTTGTTGACGGTCGCTTTGGCAAGTTTTTTCGTTATCACAAGGCAAGCGATTCAGCCTTTTCAGTTACTAATTTATAGCGCGTGTTTATTTCTCATCTATGATCCATTTAGTATCTTGTCGGCTGCCTTTTGGCTATCTTACGGTGCATGTTTCATCCTATTGAGAATTTATCAAACGATTAGCACTCTACCAAAAGACAGAATAAAAAATAGAACTGAGGATATAAAGTTTGCAATCAAAATTTTGATCGAATCACAATGGAAAATCTTTATCGCCTTAATGCCCTTAGTTATCATTTTTTTCCAACAAATTGCTTGGATTGCGCCACTCAGTAATCTGATTGCTATCCCGATATTAAGCATGTTGGTTGTACCTTTAGATATTTTTGCTGCATGTGTTTGGCTAATTTTTCCTTCATTAGGTCTAGTTTTATTCACCCTCAATAATATGTTGTTAAGCATACTAATCGGATTATTAGATGTTTTGATGTCACTCACACCTGATTTACAAGGTATTAGTTATATCCCATTGTCGTTATTTGCTTTGAGTGTCGGAATTTTTATTTTATTTATGCCGAAAGGAACGATACCAAAATCTTGGGGTTTAGTATGTTTCTTACCTATTTTATTCGGTGTAAAACAGCAAAAGACTATGCTAACCATTTTAGATGTGGGGCAGGGACAATCTGTATTTTTACAACAAGCTCAGCATAACCTAATGATAGATACTGGTGGTTCATATAATGAAGAGATGTTCAGTTTAGGTGAGCGAGTCATTGTTCCATTTCTTCGACAGCAGGGCATCGAAAAATTAGATCAAATGATTTTATCGCATCTCGATCAAGACCATAGTGGTGCTTTTCCATATATTGAGCAAGTCCTCGAGATCACAAAGGTTTATGCAAATGAGAAAAATGAAAAATTGCCATTTAAAGATAATTTTTCTTTTTGTCATCAAGGTCAAAAATGGAATTTAGCTCAAGCTCAGGTTGAGATTCTATCTCCAAAAATGGAGGAGCTGAGTTATGTTCAAAATCAACAAAATGAATATTCATGTGTTGTGTATATTGAGTTTGAACATGCCAAACCGTATCGCAAATTCTTAATTATGGGGGATGCAGGTTGGGAAACAGAATATAAGCTATTACAGCAATATCCAGACTTAGAAGTAGATGTCATTCTTTTGGGGCATCATGGAAGCAAACATAGTTCAGCTTATGATTTTTTAGCAAGAATTAAACCTAAATTGGCAATCGCTTCCGCAGGTTTTGAAAATCGTTATGGTCATCCGAGTATTGAATTACAGCAAAGATTGCGAACATTAAATATTCCATTGTTGACGACCAGCCAAAACGGATCGATCTCCTTTGAAATCAATCATGCAAATACCGTAATTTCCATGTACAGACAACAACGTAAATGGTTAACTCGGTTGCAATAAAAGTGATTTATTTTTGATTTTGCAATCTAACTTCAGCGACCCTAGCTAAGGCCTCTTGCTCGTCAATATCATAAATTTTCTTTAAACTTTTGTTGGCACTAAATCGTTTGTAACTCCAATGGTAATGACTTGGATAGCGCCGAATAAGTTGCTCTAAAGCCTGATGAATAATTAGTGTTCCTTGCTCAGCATTGCCTTCATAAATATGTGGATTGATTGGTTCAACAAACATATCAAATCCATCTTGATCATTTCTCATCGCATAGATCAGGAGTGCTTTGGCTTTTGTTTTTTGGATTAATTTTGCGCTTAGACTACTAGATGCTAGTGGAATCCCAAAGTAATCAATCATATCACCACCTTGATCAGGTGTGTGGTCAGGTAAAATAGCTGTTGTTCCGCCTTGTTTTAATGCTTTAAAAATTTGTCGTACACCACTTTCATCTGTTGGCACGAGGTTAGCTTGTTCACGACTTCTGGCATCACGGACAAACTGATCTGCATCTGGGTTTTTAACTGGCTTATACAATATCGTCATTTGAGTATAATGAGATAACCAAGAATTCATCACTTCCCACGTTCCGAAGTGGGGTATGACGAGCACAAGTCCTTTTTTTTCTGCTAAAGCATCGTGAAAGTACTGTTCACCAGTGATGCTATGTATACGCTGAATGTTTTTCTGATTACTTGAACCCCAAATACTTAAAAATTCAAAATAAGACGTGAGCTCATTGCGAATTGCTTCTTTAGAGAGTATCTGTAACTCATGATCATTCAGTTCAGGAAATGCTATTTTTATGTTTAAACGAATAATTTTGGAAATTTTAGATAATTGAAATCTGTTAAATAACCCAGCCAATATGAGTGCAAAAAACCGTCCTAGTTGGATTGGTTGTTTACTGAATAGTTTGATCAGTTTGTAGTTTGAACTAGTTGCTTGAGGCTGGGTCATTGATTTGAGGTAGTTAGAATTACATGAAAAGAGTATAACGCACAAAATAATTATAAGTTAAAACAAGTTATTTAAACAGTTTTCAGTAAATCAGCGTATATAATAAAACCACTTTAAAATCTATTGGATTGGAATCTTATGTCCGATTGGCCACCGAAACCACAAAACGAACCAACACATAGTAATAATGTGACAGGCAAAGAATGGCAAATCTTGGAAAAAGCTGTTTTAGCATCTGTAGAAGAACAGCGCCGTAGTCGTCGTTGGAGTATCTTTTTTAAATGTTTAGGTTTTGCTTATTTGTTGATTGTTTTAATTGCAATGAGTAAAAGCTGCTCGACTACAACTGAAAAAGCAACCACGAGTATCAGTAGTGATCACTTAGCAGTGGTCGATATTATCGGAACGATTGATTCATCAAGCAGTCAATCTGCTGTGAATAGTGAAGATACAAATAAAGCATTAAAGCGCGCATTTGAAGCAAGTGGCAGTAAGGCAATTGCTTTGAATATCAACTCTCCTGGTGGTTCACCAGTTCAGTCAGACGAAATTTGGCAAGAAATTCGCTATTTGAAAAAGCAATATCCTGCTAAAAAAGTTTATGCAGTGATTGGAGACATGGGCGCTTCAGGTGCTTATTATATTGCATCTGCAGCTGATGAAATTATTGTTAATCCATCGAGTTTAGTTGGTTCAATTGGTGTAATTATGCCAAATTATGGCTTAAGCGGTTTAACTCAAAAATTAGGTATTGAGGATCGCACGCTTACATCTGGTAATAATAAAGATATTTTGAGCATGACAAAGCCGATCAATCCAACTCAACAAGCACATGTTCAGTCGGTTTTGGATAATGTTCATAGTCACTTTATTAACGCTGTTAAAGAAGGTCGTGGTAAGCGTTTGAAATCTAATGACCCTGCGATCTTCTCTGGTTTATTCTGGAGTGGTGAGCAAGCGATTGCCTTAGGTGTGGCGGATCGTAGTGGTAGTTTGACGACTTTGATGAGAGATTTGAAGGTTGAGCAAAAAGTTGATTACACTGTTCAGCATAATCCGCTTGAGTCAATTTTAGGTCGAATGGGTACAAAAATTGGTGAGGGGATTAGCTCATCATTGGCAACTCAATTAGACACACAACAAAACGCAAAACTACAATAATATTGTCTGACTTATCACTAAGTTTTCTTTGTCATAAAGGAAACTTAGTGATTCTTGATCTTAATTTTCTCACCATTTTACTTTCTATAAATTACTCTGTAGTTCTCCCTTTTAAATTGTAATGATCTTTGAACGGGAGATAATTGATCAATCGATAAATTTGAAGACGAATCTATGAAACCTTTAATTCATTTCGCTCATGCGAACGGTGTGCCTTCAAAAGTTTACCAAAAGCTGTTTGATGATTTGAAAAGTGATTATGACATTATCTATGTACCTGAAATAGGAACAGACAAACGTTATCCGATTACCCATGGTTGGACATATCTCGTTGATCAAGTTATAGATAGTATTGTTCAGCAATCAAAAGGTCGTAAGGTGATCGGTTTAGGGCACTCTTTAGGTTCTGTATTGACTTTGATGGCTGCGTATCGTCGTCCTGAATTATTTTCCCAAGTGATTATGCTAGACCCACCTTTAATTATAGGTAAAGCATCTTTTGTATTTCATCTTGCAAAGCTCTTTAAACCCAAATTAGTCGACAAAATTACGCCTGCAGGTTTATCAGTACGTCGTAGAGATCACTGGGAATCTCGTGAGCAAGCCGCAGAGCTATTGAGAAATAAAGGATTCTATCAACATTTTGATCCTGATTGTTTTCAGGCATATATTGACTATGCATTAGCAGATGATCCACGAAAAGGTGGGGTAACACTTACGATACCTAAAGATGATGAAGTTGAATTGTTTAGGACAACGCCTTCAATGTGGTGGTTACCTATGCCGAAGCCTAAAGTGCCTGTTCATTTAGTGGTTGGAAGTGACAGTGTATTTTTAAAAGAGAAGTTTCCTCAGGTTGCAAAGAAGAAATTAGGCATTCCTTTTTCAATCGTAGAGGGTGGGCACATGTTCCCACTGGAACATCCGACAGAAACAGTGATGAAAATTAAAAATCTAATTCGTTAAGACTCTGTAATACGACATAAAAAACACATCCGAGGATGTGTTTTTTGATTCTAGAATTGCGCGAACTGAATTGGTTGTTCCAAAGGTTTCTGATTGAAAAATGCCTGACCATCTCTCCAAGTCAGTTGACCATTACATAGCCATTCTGCAACTTGAGGATAAATAAAATGCTCAAGTTTGTGCACACGCTGAGCAAGTGTTTCAACCGTGTCGTTAAGATGAACTTCTATCGCAGATTGAGCAATGCTTTGACCTGCATCAAGTTCTGCTGTAACAAAATGAACCGTACAACCATGAAAGCGATCACCTGTATTCAAAACACGTTGGTGTGTATTGACTCCCTTATAGTAAGGAAGAAGGGAGGGGTGAATATTTAACATTTTACCTTGCCATTGGCTGACAAAACTTGGTGTTAAAATTCGCATAAAACCAGCAAGAATAACTAAATCAATTTGCCATGCTAATAGTTGTTGATGCATGGCTTCATCAAAACTTTCTCTATTTGGAAAGTCTTTGTGTGAGACGACAGCAGTAGCAATATTGGCTTGTTTAGCACGTTCCAAAGCATATGCATCAGCTTTATTTGAAAGTACACCAATGATTTGCCCTGAAAGATTTGCATCAATCAGGGCTTGTAAGTTGCTACCATTGCCAGAGACAAGTACCGCAATTCTCATTATGCAAAGATCACGCGAATTTTTTCGTCTGCGCCTTCAACTGATTCAGCATTTTCTTGGATATGACCAATTTTCCATGCTGTTTCACCTTGCGAGTTAAGTACTTCGATTGTTTTATCAGCATCATCAGCATCAACAGCGATGACCATACCAACACCACAGTTGAATGTACGATACATTTCGAAGCGTTCAACATTGCCTTCGCGTTGTAATAGTTGGAAAAGTTCTGGCCAATTCCAGCTTGATTCGTTGATTACTGCTTGAGCACCATTAGGAAGTACGCGAGGTAAGTTACCAGGTAAGCCACCACCAGTAATATGAGCCATTGCATGGACATCAACTTGCTTGCAAAGTTCAAGAACAGGTTTTACATAAATACGAGTTGGTTCCATTGCTACATCTGCAAGTGGACGACCATCAACGATTTGTGTCAAATCAACATTTTTAACATCTAAAATTTTGCGAAGTAATGAATAACCATTTGAGTGAGCACCACTTGATGCAACACCGATCAGTACATCACCAGACTTTACTTTAGTACCGTCAATGATTTTACTTTGCTCAACAACACCTACTGCAAAGCCAGCAAGATCATAATCTTCGCCTTCGTACATACCAGGCATTTCAGCAGTTTCACCACCAACCAATGCACAACCAGCTAATTCACAACCTTTACCAATACCTGTTACTACATTTGCTGCAACATCAACATTTAAGTGACCTGTAGCGTAATAATCTAGGAAGAATAATGGCTCTGCACCACACACGAGTAGATCGTTTACGCACATTGCGACTAGGTCTTGACCAATTGTGTCATGACGATTTAAGTTAAGCGCTAAACGTAATTTAGTGCCTACGCCATCGGTGCCAGACACCAATACAGGCTCTTCATAACCTTTTGGAATTTTACATAACGCACCAAAACCGCCAAGTCCGCCCATAACTTCAGGACGTGTGGTACGTTTAGCGACTGATTTGATACGATCGACCAGTGCGTCGCCCGCTTCAATGTCGACGCCCGCATCTTTATAGCTTAAACCAGTATTTGAGGTAGAAGTTGAGTTGCTCATAGTGAAGTCTCCGCATTGGCGGCAGATTATAACCTGAATATACGAAACTCTTATGTTATTTATGCTCGAAAATGCTATCTTTATTAAAATTTTTTTCTATTTATAACGATTACACAAAAAAAGGCTGGATTTTATGCAAGATCAGGTATTGCGCCGTATCTTTATCCTCGCTGGGCTCGCATTGCTCCTCTGGGTCTTATATCTGTTGAAACCTGTTGTTTTACCTTTTGTAGGTGCATTCTTTATTGCATATTTGTTCAGCCCACTCGTCGATACACTTGTCAAATTTAGATTGCCTCGCTGGTTAGCGATCAGTTTAGTGTTCGTTGGAATTGGTGTTCTGTTAACAGTTGTTTTATGGTTTTTAGCGCCTTTAGTTTGGGAGCAGCTGATTTATGCAAGAGATAGCATACCAGCTGGAATTCATTGGATAAATGCAACATTCTTACCATGGGTATCTCATACATTTAATGTGGTACCTATGGAAATAGATACTGAGCAATTGTCTAAAGCCGTTATGGATTATATTCAGACTAACTATAGTGCAGATAGCATTCAAACTATGGCATTACGCGTAGCGCAGTCAGGTCTTAATTTTATTCAACTCGGTGGTATCGTAATCCTTATTCCAATTATTGCATTTTACTTTTTGCTTGATTGGGAAAGAATGTTAGATAGTTTACGTCGCCTTATTCCAAGACCTTATGAAGCTTCTACTTTAACGATTGTTCGTGAATGTCATAGCGTTCTTGGAGCATTTGTTAAAGGGCAATTTCTTGTAATGCTGTTATTAGGAATTGTTTATGCGGTTGGATTGCAACTGATTGGATTAGAAGTTGGTTTGATTATCGGTATGGTCGCTGGTCTTGCAAGTATTATTCCATACCTAGGCTTTGGTGTTGGAATTATCGCAGCCGTTATTGCAACATTATTCCAGTTTGGTATTGATTGGATGCAACTATTATTAGTTGGTGTTGTCTTTATGATTGGTCAAATGGTAGAGGGCTATATTCTGCAACCATTCCTGTTGGGGGATAAAATTGGTCTATCGCCTGTTGCAGTTGTTTTTGCTGTCTTAGCGGGAGCTCAATTAGGTGGTTTTCTCGGAATGTTGATTGCATTACCTGTTGCAGCGGTTATTGTCGTTTTACTTAAGCATGCCCGTAATAATTATGAGCGAAGTCGTTTATATGGATTACCTTCAGAATTCGTTCTCGAAGTGAGTAATGATCAACCAGTACATTTTGAAACGCAGCAATTAGATATTGATCTTGAGGGAGAAAAAACTCAAGATACAGATACATCTAATAAGACTCACCCTGATTAATCGAGGAAAAAATTAACGATATGCGTCAACTACAACTGGATATTGAACCTCAGCTTGATGCCCGAATTAGTGATTTTTCGGGTCCAGGATGGGGACCTATCGTTGACGCAATTAGACAATTACATACAGGGTTGGTCAGTAGATTTTATGTTTATGGAGGTGCAGGGACAGGTAAAAGCCATCTCTTATCTGCGATATGTGATTCCTATCTTGAACTAAATCGTCCAGCCATTAAAGTATCGTTATTAGAGCTATTAGATGCACCTATTGAAGCGATCACGTCATTAGAATTTTATGATTTAGTAGCTTTAGATGATGTTGATGCGATTTGTGGAGTTCCGCATTGGCAAAAAGCAGTCTTTCATTTGATGAATAACCATGAAGGTCAGTTAGTTTTTTCATCACGAGTTGCACCAATCGAATTAAAATTAGAATTACCAGACCTACAATCTCGATTAACTCAAGCTGTCAGTGTTAAAGTCCCTAATGGCAGCTCTTTTATCGATAGACAAGCCTTATTGCAATCTGTAATGAATCGGCGAGGGATTCATTTTGACCAGCAGATCGTAGATTACTTACTGAATAATGGACCTCATCAGGCCTCAGTGTTATTACAAACATTGGCGCAACTTGAAAAAATGCTGAAAGGTGAAAAAACTAAGCTCTCGAATACAACACTCAAGCAAATTTACGCACTTATTGATGAATATCGCCAATAGCATAAAATTTCTTGAGTAATTTTGAGAGCTATGACAAAGTACGCACAAAGGAATGTGGTTGCAAATAGTCATTTGCAATACGAAGAAAAATGAAAAATAGAAGGAGAACGGTATGTTCAAGCGGACGCTTGCCTGTGCTTTATTTGCAATTACTGGACATGTATATGCAGCAGATATTCAAGTCACTACACTAGTTGATGAAGATAAGGATGATACCGTTTGTTCATTACGTGAAGCAGTTTTTTTCCTAAATAATCGCGCCAAAAAAGAATATGAAAATGGTTACCATGGTTGTGGTAATAAAGATGCGAGTTCTATTATTCTATTACAGCGTGATAAAGAATATTCATTAAATACGTCGCTTGAGTTGAAAGTAGGAATGACGATTACTACAGCAACTAGTGGTGATTTTAATGATAATAAAAAGGGTGCGAATAACGCGACACTAAAAATGGTGGGAAGTGATCGAATCTTCTTTATTAATGATGGAAGTGTAGAAAAAGAATTAATTTTAGTTAATTTAAATGAATTAAATTTAAAAGGATCAGCGACTAAGTTAAATGATGGTGGTCTGATCTATAATCGAGAAGCATTAAATATTCAGTACTCTCGCTTAACTTCTGGTAACGCAACACGGGGTGGCGGGATATATAATGCTGGTATTTTATCTGATACTGAAAAAACGGCAGGTATCGTACGAATTGGTAACAGTATTTTAGAAGGGAATAAAGCTGATAAAGGTGCTGTTATTTACAGTGAAATGCCGCGTTATTTAGTCTTTCAGTCAGTCATTCGAGATAATCAAGGTACTTCAGCTATAGATGGAGCTATATTATTCGTTCAAACTGGTTTTAGAGATGAAACTACTGGTGTAGCATTACAAAGTCGATTTGCTGGCATAAATAATACGACAATATTCCAGAATAAAGGTGGGTATGTTGCAAATATCCGTGAAGGAATGATTGTTAATAATATAACAATGATTAAAAACGCTGCTGGATTATATTTGCAAGCACCCAAATGGACCTCCAAGACAACAACTGGGGAGACAACTACAGAAGAAAAATTTCCAAGTGCATTTGTATCAAATAGTATAATTGTTGATAACGGTACTACAAATTGTGTTACATCATCCGATGATGAGTCAGTCGTTCAAAGTACGCTGACAACATCAGACTGTAATTTACATGCACCTGCTGAACGACCAAATTTTATGTGGGATAAAAATAATCTAAAGCATAAATTAATTGCGGGTGACAGTGTTGAAAAAGATATATGTGATGCACCTCCTGCAGATGGTCTACTATGTCCATTTACAACTCCCAAAGATCAATTGGTTGGTTTCTTTAAACCAAGGTTATTGTCATCATATTCAACTCTATCTGATTCATTAATTGTGAATAAGGGGCGGATTTACAGTGATGGTAGTTCTATTGGTTTGGCAAGTTGTGAGTTAATCGATCAGCGTGGTAAAAATAGAAGCGGATATGACGAGCTTTGTGATCTAGGTGCAATAGAGCTTGTAATTAACAGATCAGAAGTTCCAATTGCTGGTCAAGACATTCTTTATGGTCAGATTGCTAAATTTAATATAAGTGAAAGCCTATTAGATGGAGAACTATTAGATTCTGCATCTTGTGAGCGTATATTAGGAAAACGTTCTGATGGTCAAACTTGGCAGCCAGGATGCCTTGAAGTGCAACAGACATTAAAACCATCCAAAGGTAAACTTACAATTGATCAATTTGGTAATGTTGTTTATACACCAAATAGCAATTGGCATGGTGCTGACAAATTTAACTTACGTATTATTACAACAACAACACGTTTTAACGATGTATCAAATTATTACATCACCATTCCCACAACGATCGTTCAAGATCCACCAAATAATTTTGAAAGTAAAACAGTAAATGTTTCAGGTGGTAGTTTGGGATTAACATCAATTTTAATGTTATTAGGATTAATTGGTTTCCGAAGATTTAAAGCTTGATAAAGGGATTTGATTGAGATGAAAAATTATAAAAAAGGAATTTTAGCAACCATGATCGTTGCAACGATGCCATTATTCGCTGCGACAAGCAATGATGTTATTAAAGTTAATACGTTCGTTGACGAAGATGGTGAGAACAATAACGCATGTTCATTGCGTGAAGCTCTAAAAGCTGCTGAGATTAGGAGAAACTATGGTGGCTGTACAGTATCTGATATTTCATCTGCTACTAGAAAAGAAATTCAGTTAGAAGCTGGTACTTATGTATTGAAGAAAGAACTGGCACCGAATGTTAATGTTGTGATTTATGGTGCATTACCTGTTGATTGGGAGAAGAGAAGTCTAATTACTAATCAGTATCCTGCGCAGACTGAGAATAAGACCATTATTGATGGGAATAATTCTTCGCGTATTTTTAATACAACAATTGGTTCAAAAGCCCTTACTCTGAACAATATAACTCTTAAAAATGCACGAACAAATGATCGTGGTGGTGCGATTTATGCTGGTGCTGATATTGCTTTGCAAAATGTTCGCATTTTAGCGTCACAAGCGGGTATTTCAGGTGGTGCAATTTTTCTTGCTGGGCCTACTACAGGTTTATCTATATCAAACGCAGTAATTCGGAATAATCAATCCCCAGTTGGTAGTGTATTGGGAATGAGTTGTTTTAATGATAACGTCTACTCGCAACGAAAAATTGATATATCGTCAAGCAGTATAATTCAAAATGGATCAACAAGTTCTGTAAGTATATTTGATTTCTGTGGCGAACCTACTGTCAATTTAAGCACAAATACAATTGCACAAAATATTAGTAATTCTACAAATGGTACTGTGCTGAAGTTTACAGGAGACACAAAAGCAGGCAATACGACTAATAACACATCTAGTATTTTAAGTAATGCTAGTAGCCTTGAATTAACGAGTAACACAATTGTTGAAAACCAAGCCAATACTATTTTTTTATACGATAAACTTGGTCTGAAATTATTAAGTTTTAATATTCTATCTCATAATATCAGTAGTTATGCTTGCCGTTATTTACTTGGTCCTGCATCAGAGGAAAAATCAGCCCAAATATTCCTAGATTACAATGCACTTACACTAACTGGATCAAATACATGCGATTTGCCTAAAGAAGTGATACCAGAGGGAAAACATACAAACTTAGATATAAGTAATATCACTAATTTGCGAACATTATTAAGTAGTTTGCAACCTGCATCTGAAAGTACGGCATTTATGCCACTGTATTATCCAAATAATAATAAAACGACAACAGATCTAGTGGATGTGAGTGCAGCTGAAAGTGATAACTGTGGACCTAAAGATCAAAGAGGAATCGCACGTATTGTTGATGGTACTTTGTTCTATGATCCTAATGCTCGCAATAGTTGTGATATTGGTTCTGTTGAATTAATGAAATTAACGGCTGGTGATTTAGAGGATTTATCGAATACCTCTATCAAACAAATAATTGATGGTTACAAGGCGCAAATTGAGAGATATGAATTTCTAATCAAAAATCCAGATGATCCTCTATTGCTTACTTCTGATAAGTATAATTTAGAAAAATTTAAAAAATTAGATGAAAATCTAAATAAAAATTTACATTATCGGGCAATTTATATCGATTTAAGTCGATATCAACTACCAATACCTCAAGAGATTGTGCTGAGTGATGGTAGTCACAGAATACAATTTTTTAATAACGAGAATTATATTGTCACAACAGAAGTTTTGGGAACGGGCCAGATTAATGACTCGATTACGAATATCGATGAGGGTGATAAACCAAACATAGTCTGTGAGTGGAATAGTAATCTTGAGCAAATTATTCTTTATAGAAAAGATGATAGCATCACTCAAGCTGGTGATAAGATTTTCTGTAAATATACGATTCAATCGAGAACTGATTCTAGTATTAAATCCTCAGGTTTGATCAAAGCGGCATTCGTCAATGTGGCTCCTGAGGCTAAAAATACATCTGTGACACTAAAATATCAACAGAATCAAACTGTTTCATTAGATTTATTAAAATTATCTAATGATTTTGGTGATACTGGTGAGGGTGGTAAAGGTCCTGATAATGAACCGAATAAACCTCAATTCTGGAGAAATGCTGATGGGATTGAATTACCAATACGATTGTCTAATGTTCCAACTAAAAATTTAGTTGTGACTGCTGATCGCCAAGGTGCATGTCCAGAACCTGATCAAAAAGAAACATGTTACGGTGGTAATATTTATATTAAAGAATCTAATACATTCAACCCATTTAACTATTCATTCAATTATCAGGTATATGATGCTGATGGTGCTATTTCTAATACTGCTACAGTAAGTGTTATTAGTACAGCAACGACTACTGATGATACGCGTAATGCAAGTAACAATGGTGGCGGGAGTATTGGAGTGTTTTCAATATTTGGTTTAATGGGTTTATTAGCTTACCGTCGTTTTAGAAAATAGAAGATAAAAAATAGCGCCTTAGGGCGCTATTTTTAATTTATTAAAATAATTTTTAATGTTCTGCATATTTGCTTAGATATTCTTCTCTGATAGATACGCGCTCTTCAATACTGGCATTCTGCATTCTTTTACGCAGAGTATTGCGTTCTTGAGTATTCATTTTTTGCCATACATCACGCATTTTTTGCTTTTCTTCTTCAGGTAGCTGCGTAAACCATTCCATACGCTGTTGTAGTTGCGTGCTTTGGTTGGTTGGTATTTCTTTTAATGTTTGATAGCGTTTAATTAAGAGTTGCTGCTCTTCAGGTGATAGATCTTCCCACGTTTCTTCTGTTGTCGGTTTATTTGGTTTTGAAAAAACCCAAAAACGTTCTGAACTTGCAAAACTTGTTTGCAATAAGCCTAACGTACACACAACAAGTGCTAACTTTTTAGCTGCCATGTGGAATTCGATCCTCGCCAAACGCCATTAACATTTCCATATCTTCGACCATTTGTGGTGAAAGTTTTGGATTTACGATTACTTGATTTTGTGGCTTATCTGCTAAATCTATTGAGTTTGGTAAAACTACAATACCTGTAATTGCAGCGGCCAAAGCAAAACCAGTCATTTTCCAAATACTGTAGTAAGATGTCGGTTTCTTTTGGACCGTATCTAAAACATGATTCATAACCAGCATTTTATTATGATGCTGTTCTTTTGCTAGTTGGTCTAGTTTGGAAGTCACTTGTTTGGTGAACTCATCTTTATTCATCTGATGAACCTCCCGAATGTGGATTTAAATGCTCTAAAGCGATTCTGAGTCCTTGTATTGCACGGTGATAGTGGGTTTTTACACTACCTTCGCTACAATTCATGATTTGAGCTGTAGTGATCGTGTCAAATCCTTCCCATGCTCTTAACATGAATGCTTGTTGTTGACGAACAGATAATTTATGAATTGCATCCTGAATTTCTTCCATTGTTACTTCTTGATTTAGAAATTCGAATGGATTGGGTGTTGATTCATCAACTACATCAATTAGTTCTTCGTCATCATCTATACTAATTTTTTTAAACAAAGAGAAAGGGCTTGCTCTGCGTGCTTCTTTCCGTCTCCAGTCTTGTAATTTATTGTTTAGAATGGTGTAAAACAGGGGATACCATTCATCCACTGTTTTATCTGAATATGATTTGTGCAATGAGATAAATGCTTCTTGCACTAAATCCATAGCAATGCCTTGTTGACCTTGTGTTGCACTTTCCATCATTACAAGCGCACGACCTGTAACGTCTTGCATAAAAAAGCGAAGACGTTGTTCAACAGTACCTGTATGTGTACCGCTATCGGTTTGAGCCTGTTTAGGTGCTAAATCCATAGAGATGGAAAATCCTGTCATGGATACCCACCATTATTATCTATATAACGTTGAAAATGGTGAATGCGTTGACAACTTAAGCAATTATTTTAGCAGTGTAATTGATTTTTTCCGCAAATAAAGCGCATTTAAAGTAAATTAACGTTTTATTGACGTTGGCGGACCATTTCAAAAAAGCAGATTGATCCAGCAATCGCTACATTTAGAGATTCTTGACCACCAGGTTGTGGGATAGTGACAGCTTCTGCATGCTCAAGTGCATAATCAGATACACCTTGACCTTCATTTCCTAAGATCCAGACACAGGCTTGAGTTAAATCTTTTGAATAAAGGCTTGTTGATCGGTGTGAGCTAGTTACAAAAACAGGGATTTCAAATTTTGGAAGAATGTCGGTTAACTGAAAATTTTCAAAACAGTGAACACTGAAGTGAGCGCCCATACCTGCACGCAACACACGTGGAGACCAAAGAGATGCTGAACCTTGGGTGCAAATGATTTGTTTTATATTCGCCGCGGCTGCTGAACGAAGCAATGTCCCTACATTTCCAGGATCTTGAACATTTTCTAATATTAAAGTATCTGCTTTGAAATCGATAGTTTGCGAGGTTTTTGGAAGATCAACAATCGCTAAGCAAGGTAGGGTAGTCCCTAATGTACTCAAATCTTTGTAAAGTACTTCACTTATGATGAAAATATGACCTTGATGTATTTCAATAATTTCTTGCAGCTCAGGATGATCCAAAGCTTGCTCAGTTGTAAATAAAGAAAAGATTTTTCTTTGTTGTTGTAACCAAGATAAACAGAGATGTGTACCTTCTAGAACAGTTTGTTGATGTTTTTTTCGAGCACTATTTAACTCGATTAAACCACGCAAATGTTTGATTTTTGCATTGTCTTTTGATTCTAGAAAGATAACAGCCATAAATAAATTGTCCAAAAGAGCATCATAAGTCTATGATGCTCTGGGTTTTAAAAGAGATTAATGATAGCTAGTTACAAGTTCAACTTCATTTTTCGAACCAATGATAACAGGTACACGTTGATGTAACTCAGTTGGTTGAATATCCATGATGCGAACACGACCTGTCGTTGAAGCTCCGCCCGCTTGTTCAATTAACATGCTCATAGGATTCGCTTCATACATTAAACGTAAACGACCTGCTTTTTTAGGATCTTTTAAATCGTAAGGATATAAGAAGATACCACCGCGGCATAAAATGCGATGAATATCTCCAACCATACATGCAACCCAACGCATGTTAAAATCTTTTTCACGTACAGATGTTTTTCCAGCTAAAAGTTCATCAATATAACGTTTTACAGGATTTTCCCAATGACGTTGATTTGATGCATTAATTGCAAACTCTTGAGTGTCTGAAGAAACTTGTACGTTCTCTGTCGTTAATAAATATGTTTGTGTATTTGGATCTAAAGTAAAGAACACAACACCAGCACCAACTGTTAGAGCCAACATGGTTGATGGTCCGTAAAGTACATAGCCTGCAGCGACTTGTTCTGTACCTGCTTGCATAAAGTCAGCAGATTGAGTTACCGCATTTTTTGCAGGTAAAATCGAGAAAATTGTACCCACACACATATTGATATCAATATTGCTTGAACCATCTAAAGGATCAAAAAGTACGAGATATTTACCGTTTTCTTGTGCTGGCGTGAAATCATCTAATTCTTCAGAAGCTAAGCCACCGACTTGTGGGTGTGACTTCAAAGCATCGATTAAATAATCATTTGAAATCACATCTAATTTCTTTTGTGTTTCACCCTGCACATTTTCATTTTCAGCACTACCTAATATTCCTGCTAGAGCACCTTTTTGAAGTGCTTGATCAATTGTCTTACAAGTGTTTGCAATCGTTTCGATGACTTGTGCCAACTCAGGTGTCAAATTCCCATGTTGTTGTTCTAAGTATTGGGATAAGGTCTGGTTTGACATATTAAATAGCTCCAATTTAGCCGAGTCAAAAGTTGATAAAAATATTTTCGCTATTCTAGATGAGAACGACCCAAAATAAAAATTATCTTACTTTATTTATGTTGCTTTTATGATTACAAGAACCAGATTACATGCTATGTTGATTGCATACTAAACAGGAGGTTTGGAGAACAACGATGACAACCAAAAATTTTGATGCAACTCCCACGCCAAGCGAACCGATTAGTTTAGAACAAATTTCTAAAGAAAATGTCAAAGATGCTTGGAAAGAGTATGAAGCAAAACCTGAGTATAAAGAGTTTAATAAACATGATTTGATTGAGTCTATGCAATCAGATCATGATAATCAGCAGACTTCGCGAAATGATTAAGAAATAAAAAAGCTCACTGTTAGTGAGCTTTTTTATTTGTAAGTTTATTTCAATAATGGTGGGACAGCTTCGTAGTTAATTTCAACGCGACGATTTTCTTTCCAAGCCGCTTCATCATGTCCAGTATTGACTGGTGCCTCTTTACCGTAGCTTACTGCTTCGAGTTGCTGTGGATTCACACCATTGGTGATCAAGAAACTCTCAACTGCTTTTGCACGACGTTCACCTAAAGCCATGTTGTATTCACGAGTACCACGCTCATCAGTATGGCCTGTAAGTGCAACTTTAGAATTTGCATTTGCGACTAAGAACTGTGCATGAGCTTGAAGTGTTTGATAGTCTTCATTTGATAGGTCACTGCTGTCATAGTCGAAGTGAACAACACGTTTAGCCAAGAATGCTTTATTTGCCGCGGTAACACCTTTGGAAGACGCACCTGCAAGATTTTGTGCATTCAATGCAGCATCTTCACTCAATCCTGTTGTATTTACTGTTGTGGAACCATTTGGTGTATTGCCTGTGGTAATCTCAGCAGCAGGTTTTCGGCTTGCACATCCAGTAAATACAAGTGTTGCCGCGATTAAAGGAAGTGTAAGATATTTAATATTCATGAAGTTCTCCAATTAATAAAATTTATTTCGGTGCCCAAGCTGGTTCGCGCACTTCACCTTGCTCACTTGGTAAATTCATACGGAAACGACCATCAGTAGACATGATTGATAAAAGACCTCGACTACCTTCACGAGTTGCGTATACAACCATTTGCCCATTAGGTGAGAAGCTTGGTGATTCGTCTAAGCTTGTTGGTGTCAAAATATTGGTAATACCTGTATTGATATCTTGTAACGCAACTTTATAACTACTTCCGCTAGGGCGGTGTACTAAAGCAATCTTTTTACCATCAGCACTCAGCGTACCACGTGCATTAAATGCACCTTTAAAGGTTAAACGTTTAACTGAGCCATCTTCAAAACTATAACGATAAATTTGTGGTGAGCCACCACGATCAGATGTAAAGATAAATGATTTACCATCAGGAGCGTAACGAGCTTCTGTATCAATCGCAGAGTCTGTAGTCATACGTTTTACTTGACGAGTATTCAGATTCATTTGATAAATTTCTGGATTACCATGCATCGATGCTGTAAATAACATCGATTGTCCATCTGGTGAGAAGCTTGGTGCACCATTAAGCCCTTTAAAACTTGCTAGAACTTCGCGTTGACCTGTTGCTAAGTCTTGTAGATAAATAGCAGGACGCTTGGTTTCAAAAGAAACATAAGCAATTTTCTTAGCATCAGGTGTCCAAGTGGGTGATAGGATTGGATCACGGGAAGAAAGTACAGTTTTAGGTTGTTCACCATCAGTATCCGCGATTTGTAATGTGTAACGTTGGGCAGGTGTGTCGGGATTGCGTAATACATACGCAATACGTCCACTAAAGTCACCTGCAATTCCAGTCAATGCTTGATAAATTGCATCACTGATCATATGTCCAGCTTGGCGAATACGCGAATTTGGTACTGTTAACACTTCATTCAAAAGGTATTGTTGTTTTTGAACATCATAAAGTTGGTAGTGAACTTCAAAAGAATTTGCATTTATTGATTTAATTTGCCCGACAACGACGTAAGGTACGCCAGCATTTTGCCAATCACTTGCTTGAATTTGATTTAATGATGCCGATGCAGGTAAGTTTCTAGATGCACTTGTAAAACGACCTGAGCGATTTAAATCATTTTCAACAATTGGATAAATGGCATTGTCATTGGTAAAGGGAATGATTGCAATTTTAGGCGCTTGTTCTGGTGCTTTTGCAATTTCTAAATGTAATTGTGCAAATGCTGTTCCTGAAACAACAGTACTAAGTGCAGTAAAAACTGCTAGGGCGAGGAGGGATTTACGAGTCTTGTCCATAGTTACAATTACTTGAGTTCGTATTTTGTGGCTGTTGATTATTTAACATAGTTACATGCTTTGTGCTATTAAAAGCATGTAACGTTAACTATTCATTACTATTTTGCTGTAAAACTAGAAGTAAAACTTCTCGCTTCGCGACGTGCATCCGGATCATCAGGCATTGGATACGGTGCAGCTGCGCGTACTGCGGCCTCAACACTTGCTTTTACATCAGGATCATTCGCATTAACAATCACAGATAAGACTGCACCACTATCACTTAATGTAACACGTGCAGTGGCTTTTTGACCCGTACTACCAGTAGGAACATTCCAAGCACGTTCGATTTTGTTTGTGAAATCACGCTTAGCTGTCGAGGCAATTTTTTTAGCTTCAGCTTTTTTCTGAGCAGCTTCTTGTTCTGCTTTTTTTGCAGAGGCGGCTTTAGCTTCTTCTGCCTCAGCTTTTGCTTTCGCATCTGCTTCGGCTTTACGTTTGGCGTCCGCATCGGCTTTTGCTTTGGCATCTGCTTCGGCTTTACGTTTGGC
>NZ_KB849654.1:27534-292089 GCF_000368765.1 Acinetobacter junii CIP 64.5 | reverse complement strand
GCATCTGCTTCGGCTTTACGTTTAGCATCTGCCTCCGCTTTTGCTTTGGCGACGGCATCCGCTTTACGTTTAGCATCTTGTTCTGCTTTTAACTTAGCTGCATTATCAGCTTTGGTTTTAGCAGCCAAATCTGCTTTACGTTGAGCTTCTTGTTCAGCTTTTTTTGCAACTGCTTCAGCCTGACGTTTTTCTTCAGCACGTTGTTTTTGTTCCTCAGCTTTTGCATCTTGCTCAGCTTGACGTTTTTCCTGTATAGCTTTGGCTTTAGCTATCTCATCAATTTGACGTTTTTGTTCTTTAGCAGCTTCTTCACTCTTACGTTTTTGTTCAGCTAATTTCGCCTGCTGTGCTTGCTCTTGTTTCTGCTTCTCAGAAGCAAGTTGTTGAGCGGTAGGTGTTGGAGGCGTAACAGGAATATTTTCAGGTTGAGTATTATCAACAATTGGACTTAATATCTCATTAGCTTGGTTTTCAGCTGTTGTTTCCTGTTCAACCTCTTTAGCTAAGGGTGGTTGAAAGTCTTCAGGTTTTACTAAGACAGTCGTCAGTTTCTTAGGAGGTTCAGGCGATTTACTTAAACCTAAAAAGAGTAAGCCTACAATAGCAATCGCATGAACTCCAAATGTGAAGCCAAGTGCGATAGCGTTTTGCTTAAATGGTGGCTCGTGAATATTTTTCATAACTTATTTTAAAGGCTCTGTCAGTAAACCCACTTGTGTTAAACCTGCTTCTTGTAGGCTTGCCATCAGTGATACAACTTCACCATAAGGGCGTGATTTTTCACCATTCACGAGAACAGTGAGTTGTTTATTATCTTGCTCGGCTTGTTGTTGTGCCTTCGCTAAAACAGTTTCAAGTTGTTCGAGCGTTAGTGGTTCACTGTCTTTGTAATCTTCATACTGCAAATAAATATTGCCATCTTTACCAATCGTCACCATCGCTGGCATATCTTTAGATTCAATTGGATGATTATTGGCTTGTGGTAAATCAACTTTTATACCACTGGTAATCATCGGTGCAGTTACCATGAAAATGACCAATAACACTAACATTACATCAATATAAGGGACGACATTCATGTCACTTTTAAGTGGTTTTTTGATGCGCTCGAAACGTCCAGATCGCTGAATTGCCATTATGCATCTTCCTGTGTCGTTCCAATTGATTGACGTTGTAGAAGTGCAATCATTTCCTCAGCAAATAGGGCGCGGTCAGAATAGATACTTTCGCCTTTAGCGGTAAAATGGTTAAACGCAAGTACAGCAGGAATTGCTGCAAATAAACCGATAGCAGTTGCGATTAGTGCTTCGGCAATACCTGGTGCAACCGTAGCTAATGTAACTTGATCAACTGCTGCTAAACCGATGAATGCGTTCATAATCCCCCAAACAGTTCCGAACAAACCGATATAAGGAGCAACTGAGCCGATACTAGCTAAAGATCCAAGACCAACTTCTAAGCCACCTTGATCTCTACTTAAACCTACACGAAGAATACGCTCTGTACCTTCAATCGTTTGTGTAGTATCAGCTTTGCGCTTCTGTAATTTTAAAAACTCACCTAAGCCCTGATAGAAAATATCTTCGAGACCACGACGCTTTGAGTTCAATTGGGCATTGTTATACAGCGTATTTAATTCGGCACCTGACCAAAACATTTTTTGAAAATGCTCGTCATCTTGTTCTGCTTTTTTGAAACCCATATGCAATTTTGCAATCAAATACCAGCTATAAATAGAAGCGAGTAATAAGATCAGCATCACCAATTGTACGACAGGGCTTGCTTGTAAAATCAGGTCAGAGATATGCAGAGAAGATTCTAAATTTGTTGCCATAAGTTAAGTGCCGAAAGTTTATTTTTAGTCCTGTGCTAATTCTTTTTGAATCAGATCACGAATTTCGTCAGGAAGTCGACGTGGCATCATGTCTTTATTCAAACATGCCAACGTAACCTCACCTGAAGCCAGCAAGATTTCACCACGATAAATATTTTGTTGCAACACAAAAGATGCGGCTTTACACGAAATAACACGTGCTGTAACGGTAATTAAATCATCCATTAATATTGGACGTACATATTTCACCTGAATTTGGTGAACCACAAAGTTGTAATCCTCTTGGTGCCAATAATGATCAACGCCAGCTGCTCTTAGCCATTCTGTTCGAGTACGCTCCATATAGCGGATATGATTAGCATGATAGACGATACCGCCTGCATCTGTATCTTCAATATAAACGCGAATGTTGAATTCAAAATGATTTGCCATTTCTTTTACCTATTGGTTTCGTACTGGGAGCGATGAAGGAATGATATGTTCTCGATGAGACTAAGGAAATAGTAATAAATAACATATTCTTGATGCGCATAAAAAAAGCCCTAACATGTAGGGCTTGATCGAAAAGACAATTATTTAAAGTCAATTGAGTTCATCCCATTCAACTGTTTTAGGGAATCCTGTTACTGTTATGCCATCTGCATATGCACTGATTAAAGCCTTGTAATTGCTCGTGTTTGAAATCTTAATTGTATTTTTTATATTGTTAGTGTCTTCAATCATAATTTCAGCAAAATTAGGATAGAAAGCTATTTTATCTGTATCATTTTCAAATCTGACATCACTTTTGAAATTGACTGAGAAAAATTTACTTTCAAGAGTACCTTGAATATTTCCTAGTGCAGTAAGCATAAGATTATTCACATTGAGTTGATAATTATTAATCATCAACTGTTGTGTTTTTTTGGTTTCATCATCAAATACACTTAGTACCATTTCTTTGATTTGATATTGAGTAGATGATCGGGTGTATTTACTGACAAAGTTACCATTGAAAGTAATACTCGAATCACTTGGTGGAATGATTTTGAAGTTCTTTAATGAGGTTTCGTAGCGTACAGAATCTGTCGATAATACTTCTTTGCTATTTACCGATCCAGAAATGGCATAAATTCGTAGTTGGACAATATCGCCGAGTTCATTTTTTAATGAGTCATCAAATTCACAGTTGTTAAATGTAATACTCTTATCGCTATTTTTTGTAAATGAGCCTTTAGAACATTTAAAGTTATTACCAGCATAAATGCCATAATAAATATTTCTGCAAACTCAGTGCCAATCAATGCAATATTGTCATTCTCTTGAGATAAACTAATGATTGGTTCATAAATCGACTCAATAGATTCTGCTTTGGTGTAGTCTATTTTTTTCTTTACTTTGGATGGATGTTCCATTACTACTACCATCACTTCCATCCCCACAAGCTGTTAGTAATATTATGCTGCTATAAAATATTGTTGTGAAAAATTTATTTTTCATTTTAACCCTTAATAAAATAATGAAGTAAGTAGAATAATCTGTATATTATTTTAATTACTTCACTATAGAAAGTATTTTATTAAAGGAAATTGATATTATTCAGGTGGGGTCATACCAAATTGCAAATAAGCCATATTCGTTGCTATACGCCCGCGAGCAGTGCGCATAACATAACCTTGTTGGATTAAGTAAGGTTCAATAACATCCTCTAGTGTTCCGCTATCTTCAGCCATTGCGGCTGCTAATGCTTCAACACCAGTAGGTCTGCCTTCAAATCGTTCAAGCAACATACTGATATAACGACGATCTAAAGTATCTAAACCTGCTTTATCGACATTTAGCATGTCTAGAGCACGTTGAGCCATTTCTTGAGTTACTTCACCTGTGCCTTTCACTTGAGCGTAATCGCGTACACGGCGTAATAGTCGATTGGCGATACGTGGAGTACCTCGGGCACGTCTTGCAATTTCAGTTGAACCTTCTCTAGTAATTGGAACATCCATGAGGTTTGCTGAACGCGTTACAATATGCGTAAGATCTTCAACAGAGTAAAACTCCAGACGTTGCACAATTCCAAAACGATCACGTAGTGGTGAAGTGAGTAGACCTGCACGTGTTGTTGCTGCGACTAATGTAAATGGTGGTAAATCTAGTTTAATAGAGCGAGCTGCTGGACCCTCACCAATCATGATATCCAGTTGATAATCTTCCATCGCTGGATATAGGATTTCTTCAATCACTGGCGAAAGACGATGGATTTCATCAATGAATAAAACATCACCTTCTTCTAAGTTGGTCAGCATTGCAGCTAAATCACCAGCCCGCTCTAATACAGGACCAGACGTAGACTTTAGATTTCCACCCATTTCGCGAGCAATAATGTTGGCGAGCGTGGTTTTACCTAAACCTGGGGGTCCAAAAATTAGCGTATGATCCAGTGCTTCACCACGCCCACGAGCAGCACCAATGAAAATTTCCATTTGCTCGCGAACCACGGGCTGACCAATATAGTCAGCAAGTGATGTCGGACGAATTGCACGATCAAAATGATCTTCAGGTTTTTCAATTCCACTAATGAGGCGATCTTGCATAATATTACTTCATCATCGATTTAAGAGCTGCGCGGATAATATCGGCAGATTCTGTATAGTCAGCCTTGACAGCTGCCACAGCTTTTTGTGCTTCAATAGGTTTATAGCCAAGCGATTGTAAAGCAGCCTCAGCCTCAGCAACAGGTGAGTTTGACATGAATTGAATTTGAGAGGTGGTTGTTTGTGAAGTGCTTTTCGCTGACTGTGAAAGTGCTTTGAAACGATCACGTAATTCAATCATTAAACGTTCAGCCGTTTTTTTACCAACCCCAGGCACTTTAATCAGTGTATTGATATCATCGTGTTCAATGGTGTGAATTAATAATTCAACACTTAACGTAGATAAAATCCCTAATGCCATTTTTGGTCCTACACCGTTTACTTTGAGTAGGGTGCGGAAAATAATTTTTTCTTGTGCTTCACTGAAGCCATATAATTGTTGAGCATCTTCACGAACGACTAAATGCGTCCATAACGTTACTTTTTGTCCTTTTTGTAATTGGCAAAATGTTGAAAGCGGTGTATCGATTTCATAACCAACCCCATTTACATTAAGTAATACAGTAGGGGCTTCTAAGGCAAACACTTCGCCAATTAAACATCCGATCATAGAAAATTTTTCACTATTTATTTGAAAAGATTTAAACCAAAGTCATTTAAGAAAATAGAGTTTGCATATTCTTTTAAAAGAAGCCAACTTTATTCCCTTGTAGCTCTTGCGCCAAGCTATAAGCCTGATGGTCTGAGAACTTACTAATAATATCTAAGACTTGCATAATATTATTGTAATGGTTGTTTTGAAAATTTGCGCCTGAATGTTGCAAAATCGACATCAAACGTTGTTCTTTAAAGCTTAATGTTTTATGCGGCATGGTCAAAGGCACAAAAGCATCTAAAATAGTCTGTAAGCTTTGATGCGCAATAATTTCTAAACCGGATTTTTGAGGATGTTCAAAAATACGATCACGTGCAAGATTTTTCGCAGTTTGAATCCCTGCTTCAATATCAGGTGAGCAATATTGTAAAAGGCTACCTTTGAGTTGACCTGTGATGATTTCATAGTGGTGTTTTGCAAAAGCCGTCGTGACTTCATCGACTAATCGTTTCATTACACGACCACGCAAGGCTGCAATTTTTTGTTGCCAAGTGGTATGCGGTAAATGCAGCTCTTCAGGAAGACCAAAATCTGCGATCAAGTTGAGGAAGATAGGTTCAACTTCTTCATAACTCAACATATTAAGAATGATGCCATCTTCTAAATCAATCAGTGCATAACAAATATCATCAGCAGCTTCTAATAAATAAGTTAGAGGGTGACGACAATAGTGATATTCACCCAGTTTAATTAAACCAAGCTGTTCAGCAAGCTGTTTTAAGATTTCCTTTTCTGATTGATAGCAACCAAATTTTGCTCTTTGATGGGATGGGGTATCGCCTTGTTGGTCGATGGTTTTTGATAACCAAGGATATTTTAAATAGGCACCCAGTGTTGCGCAGGTCAGACGCATACCACCATCATCAGGATGGTAGTCAATACGACTCAGTAAACGAAGACCTTGCGCATTACCTTCAAATTGACGAACGTCTGCTTCTTCTTCGGGAGTGAGTTTGGTCAGAAAGTCACGATGTGAGGCATCATCAAACCATTCACGTATCGCATATTCACCTGCATGACCAAAAGGGGGATTGCCAATATCGTGAGCTAAACATGCCGCTTGAATAATCGCACCGACATCAGCAGGTGAAATCCACATAGGTAATTCATCTTTGATCTTTTCTGCGGCGAGCATACCAAGCGAGCGACCAATACAAGATACTTCGAGTGAATGAGTCAATCGAGTATGAATACCATCGTGCTGAGTCAATGGGTGAACTTGAGTTTTTCTATTCAGTTGTCGAAAACTTTGGGAAAATATAATTCTATCGTAATCTTTATGAAACGGGCTTCTAGCCAATTCGGTGCTACTTTTTTTACTACCTAAGCGAATTGCAGAGAGCAATTCCAACCAACGCATTTGTTCCATTTATCATTATTCAAACTGACTTTAATTCATCATGCCAAAAAAAAGATTAAAGCACTAGAGTAGTGCGACATAAGTTGTCATGTAAGTGTAAAGCACTCTGATTTTTCTATTGATAGTATTGGTTTTTATACTATTGGAATAAAGAGGTCGTGAAAATGAGAGATGGGAAATGCGTACATCAGAACAAACTAAACGAATTGTTACGAATATACTAAACCCATAAAGCGATAAGAAATTAAGTGATTTGGGATAGAAAACTCTGATTTTTAAGATGGATATGTCTAGCTGAAAGAAGGCTTTCACAGTAGAATATGCGCTCTCTCATAAGTCACATTGTGGTAGGTTGGTTAGACCCGCCCGTGGAGCCAAAGTCAACATGTTTATCGTGGCCGGTGCATCAGCACATTCTTCTTTTAAGAAAGCTCAACTCTTAAACCGTTTAGCGTCAATGAGTTCTGTTCAATCTTTTGACAGCCAGTGGGTTTATTTGTTTGATCAAGCGCTCAACGAGCAGCAGCATCAATCGGCATTACAACTTTTAAACGATGGTCAATCTTTCGAACTTCGCCAAGCTGCAAGTGATGAAATCCAGATTTTAGTCACACCGCGAGTAGGGACAATTTCGCCGTGGTCATCTAAAGCAACCGATATTTTCCAAAACTGTAATACTCCAATTCACCGTTTAGAGCGTGGTCTGCTGTTTACACTGAAAGGTGTGAAAGAGATTTCGAATGAAGTGAAATTGGCATTACATGACCGTATGACAGAGAGTGTTTTTGCTCAAATTGATGATGCAAAAGCTTTATTTTCAGAAACAGCACCGAAGCCATTGAACTCAATTGATATTTTGAGCCAAGGTAAAGAAGCATTAGTTAAAGCGAATAATGAGTTCGGCTTTGCTTTATCTGAGCAAGAAATTGATTACTTAACCGAAGCATTTACTAAGCTGGGTCGTAATCCAAATGACATCGAGTTAATGATGTTTGCTCAGGCGAACTCTGAACACTGTCGTCATAAAATCTTTGGTTCTGAATGGACAATTGATGGTGAAAAACAACCATTATCATTGTTCCAAATGATTAAGAATACCTATAAAGAATCTCCAACAGATGTATTGTCGGCGTATAAAGACAATGCCTCTGTGATCGTGGGTTATGACACGATGCGTTTTTATCCAAAAGCGGATGAAAATGGTCACTTTGTTTATAAATATAAGAGCCAAGCCGCTCATATTTTAATGAAGGTTGAAACGCATAACCACCCAACAGCAATTTCTCCATTTGCTGGTGCTGCAACTGGTTCAGGCGGTGAAATCCGTGATGAAGGTGCAACAGGTCGTGGTGGTAAACCAAAAGCAGGTTTAACAGGCTTTACGGTTTCTAACTTGAATATCCCTGGTTTCGAACAGCCTTGGGAAGAAAACTACGGTAAGCCTTCACGTATGGCATCGCCATTACAAATCATGATTGAAGGTCCATTGGGTGGTGCGGCGTTTAACAACGAGTTTGGTCGTCCTGCATTAAATGGTTATTTCCGTACCTTCGAACAGAATGTGAATGGTGAAGTTAAAGGCTTCCATAAACCAATTATGATCGCTGGTGGTTACGGTAACATTCGTCCTGACCACGTTGAAAAAGATGCGATTCAACCAGGTGACTTGCTCATTGTATTGGGTGGTCCTGCCATGTTAATCGGTCTTGGTGGTGGTGCTGCATCATCTGTAGACAGCGGTACTATGGGTGAGAGCTTAGACTTTGCTTCAGTACAACGTGAAAACCCAGAAATGGAACGCCGTTGCCAAGAAGTCATTGATACATGCTGGCGCTTAGAAGACTTTAACCCAATCGTGTCTATACATGACGTGGGTGCGGGTGGTCTATCCAATGCGATGCCTGAACTAGTGAATGATCACGAGTTAGGTGCTGTATTGAACCTGCGTAAGATTCCATCTTTAGAGCCAGGCATGAGCCCGATGGAAATCTGGTCAAATGAAGCGCAAGAACGTTATGTGTTAGCGATTCGTCCAGAATCTTTAGAACAGTTTGAAGAAATTTGTGCACGTGAGCGTTGTCCGTTTGCAGTACTTGGTGAAGCGACTGAAGCACGTCATCTGACTGTTGAAGATCCGTTATTTGAAAACAATGCAGTCGATATCCCAATGCAAGTCATGTTGGGTGGTACACCACGTATGCAACGTTCATATGAAACGATTGAACGTAAAGGTAACGACTTTGATGCATCAAAAGTTGATTTGAAAGATGCGATTTTCCGCGTATTGAAGAATCCAACAGTTGCGTCTAAATCATTCCTGATCACAATTGGTGACCGCTCGATTACAGGTATGGTTGCCCGTGATCAAATGGTTGGCCGTTGGCAGGTTCCTGTTGCAGATGCAGCAGTAACGACGACAAGCTTGCAAGGCTTTACAGGTGAAGCTATGGCGATGGGTGAGCGCCCACCAGTTGCTTTGTTAAATCCTGCTGCATCTGCACGTTTAGCGGTTGCGGAAGCAATTACCAATATTGCCTGTGCCAACATCGAACAAATCAGCGATATCAAGCTTTCTGCCAACTGGATGGCTGCGGCGGGTCAAAAAGGTGAAGATCAAGCCTTGTTTGAAGGTGTGAAAGCGATTGGTATGGAAATGTGTCCTGCATTGGGTATCGCTATTCCTGTCGGTAAAGACTCACTTTCAATGCGTACCACTTGGAATGATGGTGAAGATAAAGCCGTAACTTCTCCAATGACAGGCGTAATCACTGCGTTTGCACCTGTTTTAGATGTACGTAAAACATTAACACCTGAACTGAAGAACTTAGCAGACTCAGTACTTGTACGTATCGATTTATCTAAAGGTCAATTCCGTTTAGGTGGTTCGATCCTTGCGCAAGTATATAAAGCAATCGGTTCTGTTACCCCTGATGTTGATAGTTTTGATGACTTCAAAGCATTCTTTGCCTTGATTCAAGACTGGAACAATCGTGGCGTGATCAAAGCTTACCATGACATTGGTGATGGTGGTCTATTGGCGACTGTTGCTGAAATGATGTTCGCATCGCGTTTAGGTGTTGCTCTAGAAAATCAATCAACTGAAAGCTTATTTGCTGAAGAAATTGGTGCAGTACTTCAAATTACGGCTGCTGATTGGGCGCAGTTAGAAGTTGAAGTTGCAGCATCTAGCTTGAAAGATACAATTGCTGTTGTTGGTCGTGTGAATACAACTGATCAATTGGTTGTAAATGGTTTAACGCTTGAGCGTGCTGAATTACAACAAGCTTGGGCTGAAGTTTCACATCAGATCCAACGTTTACGTGACAACGTTGAAACAGCTGATCAAGAATTTGCTTTAATTGCAGATAAGAACCACAAAGGTTTAATTGCACAACCAACATATGACTTAAATGAGCCAGTTGAAGCGCCGTTTATCAATACACGTCGTCCAAATATGGCAATTTTGCGTGAGCAAGGTGTAAATGGTCATGTGGAAATGGCGGCAGCCTTTGACAAAGTAGGCTTCAATACTATCGACGTACACATGAGTGATTTACTTGCAGGCCGTGTGAGCTTAAGCGACTTTGAAGGTTTAGTGGCATGTGGCGGCTTCTCATACGGTGACGTGATGGGTGCTGGTGGTGGCTGGGCGAAATCAGTATTGTTCAATGCGAAACTACGTGATCAGTTCGAACAATTCTTCCATCGTGAAAATACATTCAGCTTAGGCGTATGTAACGGCTGTCAAATGATGTCACAACTTGCTCCGCTGATTCCTGGTGCAGAGCATTGGGGACGTTTCCACCGTAACATGTCAGAAGTATTTGAAGCGCGTGCAGTGAATGTTCGTGTAGAGAAATCTGTTTCTGTGTTGCTTGAAGATATGCAAGGTTCGATTTTACCAATCGCAGTTGCGCATGGTGAAGGTCGTTTAGTTGCGACAGAACAACAACTTGCCACTTTAAATGCAGAGAACCAAGTCATCTTGCGTTATGTAGATAGTTTGGGTAATCCAACTCAGCACTATCCATTGAACCCGAATGGTTCACCTGAGGCGATTACAGGACAAACTTCTAAAGATGGTCGTGCAACAGTAATGATGCCACACCCAGAGCGTAACTTCCGTGCTTTACAACATTCTTGGAAGCCTGAAGATTGGGCTGAAGATGGTGCTTGGTTGCGTATGTTCCGCAATGCACGTAAGTTCATTGGTTAATATGAAATAAAAAATAAGCCACCGTAAGGTGGCTTATTTCATTCAAGTATAAAAATGAATATTGATGGAGAATAACAAATGAAATCAAAAATCCATTTCCACGAATTTGCTCTGTTGATGGCATTATTAATGTCGATCGTTTCTTTTTCGATTGATGCGGTATTACCTGCTTTAGGTGAAATCGGAAAAGTTTTTATTTTACAAAATGATAATCAGGCACAGTGGGTCATCATTACGATTTTCTCTGGTATGACTTTGGGGCAATTGATTGCAGGTCCATTGTCGGATGCGATTGGACGCAAACGGATTTTATTTACAGGCATTCTCATTTACTTTCTAGGAAGCTTGTTGTGTTATTCCACACAAAGTTTTGAATGGTTTTTAGTTGGGCGATTTATTCAAGGAATAGGGGTGTCTGGCCCTTATGTAGCTTCTATTTCCATTGTGAGAGACAAATATAGTGGTGCCCAAATGGCACGTATCATGTCTTTGATCATGATGGTATTTATGGTTGCTCCAGCTGTTGCACCAAGTTTAGGGCAATTGATTATTCATTTCTTTGGATGGCGAGATATTTTTGTCTTATATATGGTTTACGCAACCATCGTTGGATTATGGGTTGCTTTACGTTTAGAAGAAACCTTAGTTCCAGAAAATCGGTTACCTATGCGTATACAAGCATTTAAAGATGGCTTTAAGGAAGTGGTGAGTAATAAAACCACGATGAGTTATCTGTTGTGTGCTGGCTTTTGTTTTGGTGGGTTTATTGGTTATTTAGGAACTTCACAACAAATTTTTATGCAGCAATTTGGTAAAACAGGCGCAGAGTTTAGTGCTTATTTTGCTGTGTTAGCAGGTGTGATGGGGATTGCTTCATTTACTAACTCTAAAATCGTAATGAAGTTTGGTATGCGTCCAATCTGTATTTATGGTTTTTTGGGTTTATGTTTAATTTCTTTGATATTCCTGATTATTCAGCTTGTTGGCGTTCAGATTTCTTTTTGGATGTTTATGTTGTATGCATGCATTCTATTTTTATTGTTTGGAACTTTATTTGGTAATTTAAATGCAATTGCTATGGAGCCGATGGGGCATGTCGCAAGAATGGCTTCAGCGATTATTGGTGCATCATCTTCTGTATTGTCTTTAATTCTGGCTTCGATTATTGGACAGTTATATAACGGGACATTAGTTCCAATGACCAGTGGTTTTGTGATTTTATGTGGTTTAGCTTTTGCGATGACAATATATGAGAAGCGATATTTAACAAATAAAAAGGTGATGGCATGCAATAAAAAATAAGCTGGTTTGAAGAAAACAATAAATATAGGTATTTTGATTCGTTGAGATAAAAGCCATTATGAAATGGCTTTTATTTAGATCAGCTTATTGGATTTAAGAATCCTGATGTTTTAAGAGCATCGGATGTTTATACATTACATCGGTACGTAGTACGTATTTCTGACCTGAAAGCACAGGTGCTCCCTCATGTAACTGTTGATGCTCAAATACTAATATCTGCCCAAGTTTGGGTTGAACACTCGCGATTTGAGTTTCCTTACATGGTTTCAGCATACCACTATCACGGTAAAAAATTGTTTCTCCACCCGTAAAATCTTCGCTGAGGTAGATCAATAAAGTCAGTTTGCTACTGTGCCAATCGTTTACTTCATAAATTCCATCCCAATGTGGCTTAAACGTTTCACCATTTTCATAACGATAAAAACGGAAACGTTCATTTAAGCCACTTAATATCCAGCCATTCAATTGTTCAGGCAGTAAATGTTTAAGTTTGGAAAATAGTGTTTCGGCAAGCTGAATATCATCATAAATCACTCGTTTATTATTTCTGACATTGGTAAGAACTTGACGAGCTGAGTTTAGGAATATATCTGCTGTTTCATAATGATATTGATTACTAAGTTCGATGAATGAAAGACATTCTTGATCTGAGAACACATCATCTACAGTAAAAATTAAAGGTGAGTTCTGATGTGTTTGTTGTTTTTCTTGTTGTAGAAAAAGAGTTTGCTTGGAAGTTATCCCATTTTGATGACCTATAGCATTTTGAGTTGGAATTGGTTATTTTATCATCATAACTAGTTTAATTAATATTATAGGACTTACGCATTGACGGATTCAAAAAAGTACTAAAATACTTTATAAAGTATCTGTGATCAGACGAATTAAACATGCTTCTACAGCAACTTGTACTCTACCCATTTATATGGGCTTTCTCATGACAGAACCGAACTCTATTAGCTGCACACAACTTGCCGAGACTTATAATATCTCGCATGATAGTGTAAATCGCTTTCTAGAGCGTGAAGATTACACACCTCACGACCTATATCAAGAATCAATTCAACATATTAATAATAACAAACTTATAGTCAGTATTGATGATACTGTTTTAGATAAACCATATAGTCAACATATGGACTTAGTTAGTTATTTTTGGTCAGGCAAACACCACCGATCCGTCAAGGGTATTAATCTCATTACCTTGTATGCGACAGATCAAAATGGTCAAAATATTCCAATTAATTTCCGAATTTATGACAAATCTGAAAGTAAAACCAAGAATGATTACTTTATGGATATGTTAAGTGAAGTACTCAGTTGGGGTGCAAAGATTCAATTTATTACAGGTGATAGTTGGTATTCATCGACTGGAAATTTAAAAACCATAAGAAAATATGGTATTCGATTTATGTTTGGTATCGACTGTAACCGTAAGGTTTCCCCAGAAAAAGGACAATGGTTTCAACTGCGTTTATTGCCAGATTTCCATCAGGGTCAAGTAGTCTGGCTCAAAGATTTTGGCTTTGTACAATTATTTAAGACTCAGTTAAAAGAACAGCAGAGGTTTTATATTGTGCATCAAGATGAAGATGATTTATTGTCCTTTGAGGGTTTTCATGAATTACATTCAAGTCATTGGAAAATAGAGCAATATCACCGGGTGATTAAACAGGTTTGTCATATTGAAAAGTTTCAAGTAAGACGATCTAAACTGATTTTGAATCATATTTTTTCAGCCTTGATGGCCTACGTTGAGATACAAAAGAACCAGTTTGAGCGGA
The DNA here is from genome assembly GCF_000368765.1 of Acinetobacter junii CIP 64.5. GTDB lineage: Bacteria > Pseudomonadota > Gammaproteobacteria > Pseudomonadales > Moraxellaceae > Acinetobacter > Acinetobacter junii. The sequence goes on along the minus strand of NZ_KB849654.1, from coordinate 278,368 downwards.
TCTTTGAAAATATATATCGTTGGCAGAAGAAATTATTTAGACCAATGATCAAAAACTTCATTGATGACTTTATTCTCGATAAAAATCATCTGCTACCACAGAGAATCTATAAATAATAGTGCGTAAGTCCTATATTATTTAAAATGGTTCAATTTTTGCATTCTCAATAATGATCATAAGAATCGGAGAACAACATGATGAAAAATGCAAATCACATGAGAACAATCCATAGCAAAGATAAAGGTTGGTTTTGGTTTGGCTTAACGGTTGCTATCCAAGTTGTATTCATAGTTGTTAGTTACCTCGTTATGAATATTTCGCTTTGATATTTCATTGTTTTTAAGCTTATGATTGATGATCAGCAAGAGTTCAACATCATTAAGAATATGCTAAAACTTATTTATTATGTACCTGAATCACACCTTGAATTAACCAAAAAAGCTATCTTTGAAGCTGGTGCAGGTGGTATTGGCAATTATGAGCATTGTGCTTGGCAAGTGAAAGGAATAGGGCAGTTTAAGCCTGTTAAAGGTGCAAATCCGTTTTTAGGGCAATTAGACGAACTAGAGCAGCTTGAGGAATGGCGTATAGAAACTATTGTGCCTGAAGAAAAAGCCAGTGTTGTGGCAAAAGCATTAAAGGCAAGCCATCCTTATGAAGAGCCTGCCTTTGAGTTTATGCAAATATTAGATATTGAATAATTATACTTTTTGAATAAATAAATTACGATCAAAACGATATTGCGGGAAGAACACACCATCTGTAGCCCGTTCACCTGCACCAATCACCATCACAGGATATTGTTGATCATTTAGCTTTAAAATTTTACGAACCAAAGGTTCATCAAAACCTTCCATCATACAACTATCAAAACCATAAGCGCGTAAAGCCAATACAAGGTTTTCACAGGCTAAAGCTGTGGTTTTAGTTGCCCATAATTTGGCATCGGCAGGGTTAAATGCAGTCACAGGAAGTTGTTTATCAAGTGTACGGGCTACTTTAAATGCAACTTTTTTGAAGTTACCTAAGGCATTGAAATAACCTGTTTTATAGTTGTAGGGAATAAAGCGGTAATACTTTTGAACCGCTGGTGGTGCTTCGGGAAATGGAAACTCGGTGATATTTAGTTTTGCCATCTCATCAACACGATCTGTTCTAGCGACACATACAATTAATTCGGATGCAGTTTTAGCAGCAAGTTGTCCTAAACACGCTTTAACCAGTTGTTTTTTCTTGCTTGGATTTTGCACCACATAGAATGTCCAAGGCTGTAAGTTTGATGAGTTGGGTGCAAGCAGTGCCAAATCTAAACATTCATCTAAAATCTCACTTGGAATCGGTTTATCCGTGAACTTACGTACTGAACGACGGCTTTCAATGACTTTCCGGAAATTGGCAACATCAATATCTTGAGGGGCAGGTTCGTAGTAGCGTTTTTTTTCGGTTTGATTTTGCTCAGACATGAGAATAAATGTTCCTATAAGTTTGTTGTTAATATTGGGACGTTAAATAAAAAAACCACCCAGTCTTGACTAAATGGTTTGTATAAAAACAGTGAAATGTATTAATTGAACTGTGAGAAGTCAGGCTTACGTTTTTGCATAAATGCTTGTACAGCTTCCATCATTTCAGGTGAGCGTACACGCTGCATAAAGATTTCAGCTTCTTCGTCGACGCAAGCAATAATTTCAGCTAAGTCTTTTTTCATTAGCGCTTTACTTTGTTTTAGAGATGCTAAAGGTAATGCTGCTAAATGTTGAGCGGTTTGTTGAGCGGTTGCATAGGCATCTTCAACAACGTCATTTACAAGATTTGCTTTTACTGCTGTTGCTGCATCAAACTTCTTCGCTGTGAATAATAATTCAGCCGCTTTCTGATAGCCTGCTTGTTTGACCAATAAACGGCTCGCAGCACCTTCAGGAGAAAGACCTAAACTTACGAATGGAATTTGGAATAGGGCAGTATTGTCTGCAAATACGATGTCAGCATGCAATAAGATTGTTACACCAATACCAATTGCAACACCTTTCACTGCGATAATAAGTGGCTTAGAAAAACGAGCCGCGGCTTTTAATAATACAAATGGAGGTTGATCACCCGCTTTGCCTTCATATGGCTTTTGCATAAAGCCCATGAAGTCTTTCATATCATTACCCGCAGTAAAATCTTGTTCTGCACCACGGAAAATCACAACACGTACATCTTTATTTGTATCAGCTTCATCTAATGCTTTTGCAATCCAAAGATAAAGTTCACCGTAAAGTGCATTTTTGGCTTCTGAACGGTTAATGGCTAAGGTGAGTACGCCATCTTCTAAATTTGCTTGCAAATGTTGATGAGGTTGTTGAATACAGCTAAGTGTCATCGTACTATCCTTGCTTTAATCCAGATTGATTTTTAAAGTGCTCTCATTATGTCGCATATTTGCGTTACATAGTGCAACTGATGAGTTCACAAAAAGTGAAATTACGCCTATGTACACATTTGACTATCTTGTTTTTATTGGACGCTTTCAGCCTTTTCATTTGGCACATCTACAAACCATTGAAATTGCGTTACAGCAAAGTCAGAACGTTATATTGGCATTAGGTTCAGCACAATCAGAACGGAATATCAAAAATCCATTTTTAGCCCATGAACGTGAGCAAATGATTCTGTCTAACTTTTCAGAAGATGATCAGAAGCGGATTCATTTCGTGCATGTGGTTGATGTGTATAACGATGAAAAATGGGTTAAACAAGTCAAAACATTGGTCAATCAAGTGGTTCAGCCAAATGCAAAAGTAGGTTTGATTGGTCATTTCAAAGATGAATCTTCATATTATTTAGCTTTATTCCCAGAATGGGAAATGGTTGAGTTGGATAGTTTAAAGGATTCTATTTCAGCTACGCCTATGCGAGAAGCCTATTATCGAGGTGAGATTCAAACTGAATTTTTCCCTAAAGGCACGATTGAATTTCTGACTGAATTTAAAAATACAAAAGTCTATGCGGAATTGCAGCGTAAATATCTTGCGGGTGATAAAAGTAATTTGGATGAATGTTTTTAAGATTTTAGTTCTTTAAGCAGAAAATCGATGAAAACACGAATATGGAAAGATTCGTATTTTTTTGATGGATAAAGTAAAGAAAATGGGCGTGAAGTGCCTGAAAATTCGCTAAGTACTTCAATCAAATCTCCATTCTTAAGCTCTTTTTCTACAATGAAACGATAGGTTTGTAATAAACCAGCGCTATGTTTTGCCAGTGTTACCGTACCTAAAATATCATCTAAGCAACGAATATTTCCTGCACTTTGATACTCAATCAACTGTTGATTCGAGTTAAATAGCCATGGAACGTTTTTCCCTGTACTGGGAAGAACAAACTGAATACATTGATGATGCTGTAAATCTTCAAGGCTTTGCGGTGTTCCGAATTGTTTTAAATACTCAGGCGATGCCACTACAATCAGTTCAGCCTGTTCTAGTTGCCGTGCAATCAAATTTGAATCAGCAAATTGTCGTCCACGAATCGCCAGATCATATCCTTCTGCTATAAAGTCCACATTTTTATTGGTTAGTTGAACATCTACTTGGATGCTTGGATATTGCTGTGAAAACTTTGCTAATAACGGGAGGATGCGATAGTGTCCATAAGGTGTCGGAACACTGATACGAATTAAACCAGAGGGTTGCTGTGTTTGATTTTTTAGTTGTTGTTCTGCTTCTAAAATTTGATTCAGCGCTTGTTTACATTCATCAAAATAGATTTTCCCTTGTGTAGTTAAACGGACTTGTCGAGTCGTTCTTACAAACAATGGAGTCGCTAAATGCTTCTCTAATCGAGCAATGGAGCGACTGACCGCTGCTGGACTCACACCTGCATGTAAGGCTGCCTTAGAAAAGCTTTCATATTCTGCTACTAAGCAAAACAATTCGACGCTACTAAACATCATCCGTTTTAGAGGGTGATTCATTCATTACACCATGTAAAAAATGATTTGAGTTGTAAGCTATTTAAGCATATAAAAGTAAACAATAAGATGATTCCCATATCTTGTATGGAGTTATTTTTATGAAAATGATTGTGCTAATTTAATGTCAAAGACACGAAAAATAGGAATGATCGAGCCATTTTGCATAGGTATTTCCTGTTAACGAATTCCGAATTGTTGTGCCCAGTATGGCTTTTGTTTTTCAGTGGAGTCAAAGGTACATGCCACGGCATAGTCTGTAAATTTAGGATTCATTATATTGGCACAATGCATGGGGCTGTTTAGCCAAGTCGTTAATACTTCATTCAAGTTTTTCTGCCCACGTGCAACATTCTCACCGCCGCCGCGTCCTTTAAACTGATAAAGTTTCAAGCGAGCTTTGAGGTCTAAACCGCCCTGACTACGATGCCCTAAAAAATTATATTGAGCCATATCTATGGCATGAGCATAAGCACTTCTAGCCAAATGTTCATTCCATACTAAGGGTGATGTTGCTGAAAAATGTCGTTGTCCACATTGACGCGCTTGTTGCCGAATGTCGTTAATCGACTGCAAGATGGTTTGTTGATAAGCTGGGTTTTGTAAGTCTTCACAGCGTATTTCGGTTGATAATTTCTGAACTTGAGAGATTGAAGTAGAATTTTCTTGTGAATGTGTTGGGGTGCTGATACTGCATCCAGAAATAAACAACGGAAATAAAATTAAAACTTGGATCGATTTCATTTTTTAAGATTTAGGTTCGTTATTTTAATCGTTTAATGATACGTTATTTTAGTTTAGGGCTACAATTTAACTGTAAAAAAGCGAGTATAAACTCGCTTTTTTGAAGGCAAGCAAATTAAGCAGATTGTAAAACTTTTAAATCTTCCAATACTTGTTCAGCATGTCCTGCAGCTTTAACTTTACGATAGCTTTTCACCAATTGCTTATTGTGAAAAATAAAGGTTGAACGTTCGATGCCCATGACTTGTTTGCCATACATATTTTTTTCTTTAATGACATCAAAATGTTTACATAAGATTTCTTGTCGATCACTAATCAAATTGAAATTAAGTGATTGCTTTTCAGTGAAGTTCTGGTGAGATTTAACAGAATCACGTGAGACACCAATAATTTGACAGTTTAAAGCTGCAAACTGATCTTTTAAACATGAAAAACCGATCGCCTGAGTTGTACAGCCAGGTGTGGAATCTTTAGGGTAAAAATATAAAACTAACCATTCACTTTCGATTTGTGTCAGGTTAAGTTCACCTTCAGTTGTCGGGAAGCTTTGATCAGGTAATTGAATATTCTCAGACATGTCTCATCCTTCAATAAAGGTTATGGTTGATCTAGTTCAAGTGGTAAAAATGCATATTCTTCATGATAAACAATTTCACCATGGCGTATAGGAATTGCTTTGTTAAAAATGGGACCATTGATCACTGTGGTGTGAAATTCACCACTTTCGCCACATGGATCAATACCGCGATCTTCCAGTTCTTGGATATATTCCAAATTAAGTGTTTTACCTAAGTCTTCAACGCGCATCCCCAATTTGAGATTGACGGTAACAATAACACTGTGAAAACTAAGTGAAATAAATTCCTCAACGACTTGTTTGTGTGGTCTTAACCAAAGTGGCATGCCTAACTTGAGCCCAACCTGTTGAGTGACTTTATCGTGCCAGCAACCATGCTGTGGCATGTCGAGATCGCCAGTAACGAGTACTTCAGCTCCATGAGCTTTAGCCTGATGAAGTAAATCAATAAACTTACTTTCATAATCAGACCAACTCGATGAAGTCATATAAACAGGTAAACCTATCGCATCAGCTTGAGCACGAATGATATCTAGGGGCATTGCGTGCGAACGTGATCGTTGTCCTTGTTCCTCTAACATCACAATTAAGCCTAACACCGTCCCTTTATGCATAGCATGGTACAAGGCGAGAGAGCTATCTTTGCCTCCACTGAATGAAACAATTGATCGTCGATTTTCAGCATTGGTTTTCCATTGATCGTGCATGAATTTAGTCAATTTCTTTAGGTGATTCAAATATTAACAGAACTAAAAAAAGCCTGCATAAATGCAGGCTTTAATCTGAACAATACAAGCTTACTTTTTAGGAGCTTGTTGCTGAGCAGCTTTCATTGCTTCTTCAGTTAATTTTTCTAACTTAGATACTAAAGGGGCGCCTAAGCAAGCTTGTAAATCTTTATTTTGCTGTTGGACAAACGCTAAAGAACTAGGGCTTTTCTTTGCATTAATTGCGCTTTGAATTTCCCATTTTTGTGCTTCAGTTACTTTACCTTGTGCATCAATTTGGCAACTACAGAATTTACTTACTTCAGCAGAAGTTAGTTTTCCACCTTTAGCTGTTTGATCTTTACATACGTTGACTAATGCAGATTTTACATTGGTACTTTTATATGCTGCTTGTAATGGATTATCAGCTGCATGAGATGCTGTAGCAAAGAGAGCCGCAGCTGACATCATTGTTGAAAGAATAATATTTGATTTAGAAAACTTCATATAATGTACCTAATTTTTACCTTATATCGTTTATTCCGCATAGCGCGTAGGATCCGCGACACCTGCTTCGATAAAACCTTGCTGACGTAAACGACAACTGTCGCATTTGCCACATGCACGTCCTTGAGCATCTGCCTGATAGCAGGATACCGTTTGGCTATAGTCTACGCCATGTTCGATGCCTAAGCGTATAATATTCGCTTTGGATAAATGTAACAGAGGTGTTTCAATTTTAAGAGGTTTTCCTTCAACACCAGCTTTTGTTGCAAGTCTTGCAAGATTGGCAAAAGCGTCAATAAATTCTGGGCGACAATCTGGATATCCTGAATAATCAACAGCATTTACACCAATAACAATGGCTTCAGCGTCAAATACCTCGGCTGCTGCAAGAGCATAGGATAGAAAAATTGTGTTACGTGCTGGAACATAAGTTACAGGAATACCTTCTTGTAATTGTTCAGGTACATCAATGTTATGATCTGTAAGCGCGGAACCGCCTAAATTACCCAAATCGATATTAATTACACGATGTTCAACACCTGCTCGTTGTGCAAGTGCCTTAGCTGCATCAAGCTCAGTTGTAGAGCGCTGACCATACATAAAACTTAAAGCGATACAGTCATAGTTTGCTTGTGCCCAAGCGAGACATGTTGTCGAGTCTAAACCGCCAGACAATAATACGATGGCACGAGAACGCATATTATTTTCCATTATTCAACCTAAAATTATTCGTAGATGATTTGCCTCATTTGAGACAGTCACAAGATCATTAGCGACCAGATTCATCATTCCATAACAGCTTATGTAACTGTAATTGGAAGCGAACAGGGAGATGGTCATCTAAAATCCACTGAGCTAAATCACGTGCAAGAGCAGGCAGGGCAACAGCACCTTTTTCTACCGCGAAAGCAGGAGAGAACCATACTGTACTGACTTTATCTTGCAACTGGAAATTTTCCAGTTGTTGTTTAGACCATTCATAGTCGGCACGATTACAGATCACAAATTTAATCTGATCATGCTGTGTCAGATAGTCGAGATTGGTAAGTAAATTACGATGATCTTCATTAGACGTTGGTGTCTTTAGATCTAATACTTTCGAAACACGTGGATCAACTTTAGAAACATCTAAAGCTCCGCTTGTCTCAAGCGAAACGTCAAAACCGAGATCACACAAGCGTTGAAGTAATACAAGACAATTCGGTTGTGCAAGTGGTTCGCCACCAGTGACACATATATAAGGTGTTTTAAACTGGCTTGCTGTTTCAATGATATGTTCAAGTGATTGACGCTCGCCACCTTCAAAAGAGTACGTGGTATCACAATAGCTGCAACGAAGAGGGCAACCAGTTAAACGAATGAAGACAGTGGGTAAGCCAAATGTATTCGCTTCGCCTTGCAAAGAATAAAAAATCTCAGTGATACGCAAACCAGCAGCAGGATCAGAGACAGGAATTGCAGAAGAACGTAAGGAAGTCATAAAGAGTTACCACAAAATCAGCAAGCTATTAAAAAACAAAAATCTCTACGATCAGTGATAATCGTAGAGACGAGGAGCAGTATAAGCTCCGTGGTATTACATCTTAGTCAGCACGTAATAAATCATTTAAACTTGTTTTAGCACGTGTTTTAGCATCAACTTTTTTCACGATGATTGCTGCGTAAAGGCTATAAGTTCCACATTTAGAAGGAAGGCTTCCCGCAACTACAACTGAACCAGCAGGTACGCGACCATAGTGAATTTCGCCAGTTTCACGATCGTAGATCTTAGTCGATTGACCGATGAATACGCCCATAGAGATTACAGAGCCTTCACCAACAATTACGCCTTCTACAATTTCAGAACGTGCGCCGATGAAGCAGTTGTCTTCAATGATCGTTGGGTTTGCTTGTAATGGCTCTAATACACCGCCAATACCTACACCACCAGATAAATGTACATTTTTACCAATTTGCGCACATGAACCAACAGTTGCCCAAGTATCAACCATTGTGCCTTCATCAACATATGCACCGATGTTGACATAAGATGGCATCAAGATCACATTTTTAGCTTGGAAGCTACCACGGCGAGCAACAGCTGGAGGAACTACGCGTACACCTGCTGCTTTAAATTGCTCTTCAGTCCAACCAGAGTATTTAGTTGCAACTTTGTCATAAAACTGTAGATCACAAGCTTCAATAGGCTGGTTGTCATTGAGTTTAAAAGAAAGTAAAACTGCTTTTTTTAACCATTGGTGAACAACCCACTCACCATCAATCTTTTCAGCCACGCGAAGTGTACCGTTGTCTAAACCAGTTAATGCTTCTTCAACGGCTTGACGAATTTCTGTAGGGCAGTCCGTAGCTGAATAATTTGCACGGTCTTCAAATGCTTGCTCAATGATCGTAGAAAGCTGAGACATGATCTTCCTTCATCCAAAAAAATTTTGAAGATTTTACACTAAATTGAACCAAGAAGCTTTGAAAAAAGTCGTTACAATAAAGTGTTTTAAAATTAAGCAATAAAATTGTAATAAATTCGGATTTAATTGTTTTTTATCCATTATTTTGAAATATACAATTATTCTGAATTTGTATCAAAAAATAACAAAAAGTAATCAGTTTCTGTATAAAAAGATATCAATCATTCTTTTAAGATTTTATTACAGTAACAACTATACCTTAGATAAAAGTATTTTTTGAGGAGACTTCAATGAAAGCTTTGCGCGTTATTTTAGCTGCAGGTGCATTAACAGCGATTGCAGGTTCTGCTTTAGCAGCAGATGAACAAGTTGTGAAGGAATCAGGTTCTACGTTTCCTTCATACTTAGATCCAGTTTCAGTTCGTGCTGAAGTGGGTACTACAGGTTATGGTGGTGCAATTTCTTATCGTGTTAATCCATATGTAGGTTTAAGCCTTGGTTACAATGGTGGCGATATTTCATGGTCTGACAATTTGAAAATTGACGGTACCAAATATGATATGGATATGGAGAATAACAACACATATTTAAATGCTGAACTTTATCCATGGGGTGCGAGTCAAAATGCGTTCGCTCGTTCACTTTATGTAGCTGCTGGTGTTGCTTACTTGGATAATGAATATGGTTTGACTAAAAATGTTGGTAGCAATAGTTTAGTAAAAGTGAATGGTGAACGATTCACTACAACTTCTACTCAAAGCGCCAAAATTGATGGTACGATGAACTACGATAATAATATCTCACCATATTTAGGCTTTGGTTTAAATGCACCAGTATATAAAAATATTGGTTTATTTGGTGAGGTAGGTGCTTATTATACAGGCAATCCAACAGTTAGCTTAAAAACATCTGGTGATGATCAAATCATTGGTAGCAATGGTAATACATTAGAAAGTGCTGTTGAAAAAGAGCAACGTAATATTGAAAACAAAAGTAAGTATGAGTGGATGCCAGTGGCTAAAGTGGGTGTGAGCTTTAAGTTCTAATCCCCCAACTCTGCATAAAAAACGAGCTTTGAGCTCGTTTTTTATGCTCATATTTTAGGTAAAAATAAATGGCTAATAGTAGTAAAGTCATTCATTTTGTTTGATTTATTCTTCGGGATAAGCCACTTTTTTAAGTTCTTTGATGTTTGTTTTTGGAGAACATAAAGAAATAAATTCATAACCATAGCCACGTAAAAGATGTCCTTTACGCACAGCAATCCAAGTTGTATTCACTCCAAAAACATCAGTTTTTAATTGTTCTAAGCGATAATCTTTGTCTGTGTCATAAGCGACATCATTGACAATACCCACTCCCATATTGAGTTCAACATAGGTTTTAATGACGTCGGCATCTAAGGCGGACATCACGATATCGGCATGTATATGAGCATCTTCAAATGCCTTATCGATTTTAGAGCGTCCAGTAAAGCCGCCATGATATGTAATCAATGGATATTCGGCTAAGACATCTAAACTAATTTTATCTAACTTAGTCAAAGGGTGGTCTTTAGGCGTAATAATACTGTGGTGCCATTCATAGTAAGGCACGCTTGCTAAGTTTTCCTCTGTGGTGAGAGATTCTGTCGCAATTCCAATATCAGCTTCACCTTGAAGTAGCATTTCAGCGATTTCAACAGGACTTGCTTGTTGTAAAACCAAATGCACTTTAGGAAAAAGCTTCTTAAATTGATTCACAATTGGAGGTAATACATAACGAGCTTGGGTGTGTGTTGTTGCAATCGTTAAAGTACCTTCATCAACTTTATTGAAATCGTCAGCAAGGCGTTTGATATTATCAGCATCAACTAACATGCGCTCGACAATACTCAATAAGGACTGTCCTGGTTCAGTGAGACCAAGCAATCGTTTACCTTTACGCACAAAAAGTTGTACGCCTAATTCATCTTCTAAATCTTTAATATGTTTACTGACACCAGATTGGGAGGTATAAAGTGCCGCTGAAGCTTCAGTTAAATTAAAGTTTTGACGAACTGTTTCTCGAATAATTCTGAGTTGTTGGAAGTTCATAATCATTATTTCCGCATATAGGATGAGGAACGGCTAAAGTTCCATATGGGTAGTTTAGCCGTCATCAAGTATTATTTTAAGCAACTTGCGTCGTTGGGTCTGCAAATAAATGAAGTTGAGCTGCACTAATCCAGACGGTTTGGTTTGGTCTGAATTGATGCAAATTAGCTTCTTCTACACTTAGTAAAATTTCGATAGTACGCCCACTACGATCTTGTAATTCAGCGATCACTCTACCTGCAATCCAGACTTCACGTAAAAAAGTCGCCTGAACAGTATTCGGTTGAGGCTGCGCATGAATATGTAATTCATTTGGTCGAGCAAAAGCGATGACTTTTCCTTGCGGTGCTTGCAAATGATTTGGTAGTTGAATGCGATCATCTCCGATACGAATAATACCGTCATGATGTTCACCTTCAAAACGATTTGCTTGACCTAAGAAATCAAATACAAATGGTGTCGCTGGTTTTTCATAAACTTCACGAGGCGAACCAATTTGTTCTACATCACCTTTATTCATGACAATGATTTGATCAGCAACTTCTAAAGCTTCCTCTTGGTCATGGGTTACAAAGATAGAGGTGATGTGCAATTCATCATGTAGTGTGCGTAACCAACGACGCAGTTCTTTACGAACTTTAGCATCCAAAGCACCAAAAGGTTCATCCAGTAATAAAACACGAGGTTCAACTGCTAGAGCACGTGCTAAAGCGATACGTTGACGTTGACCACCGGATAGTTGTGCAGGGTAACGATCAGCTAAAAAGCCAAGTTGAACTAAATCAAGTAAACGCGTAACTCGTTTTTTAATTTCAGCTTCTGATGGACGTGTTGCACGTGGGCGAACACGTAAACCAAAAGCAATATTGTCATAGACGGTCATGTGGCGAAATAAAGCGTAATGTTGGAAAACGAAACCAACTTGTCGCTCACGTACATGAATGTCAGTTGCATCTTCACCTTCAAGCAATACTTGCCCGCCATCGGCTGATTCTAAACCTGCAATAATTCGCAAAAGTGTTGTTTTTCCGCAGCCCGATGGACCAAGTAAAGCTACTAGCTCGCCCTCTGGAAAATCTAAAGAGATATTTTTAAGCGCGTGGAATGCGCCAAAGTGTTTTTCAATATTTTTAACTTGAATACTCATTTGTACATTCCTCAGTGGCTAGATGGATTATGTTGATGTTCGTTGCTTTGGTCTTGGCGTATCTCTAACCAAGTTTTTAAAATCAAAGTGATGATTGCTAAGAATGCCAGTAAAGATGACACTGCAAATGCAGCACTGAAGGTATACTCGTTGTATAGAATTTCTACATGTAAAGGTAATGTGTTCGTTTCACCACGAATGTGTCCTGAAACGACCGATACAGCACCAAACTCACCCATTGCACGTGCATTACATAGAATCACACCATAGATCAAACCCCATTTAATATTTGGAAGTGTTACTTTCCAGAAAGTTTGCCAACCAGATGCACCAAGTACGATTGCAGCTTCTTCTTCTTCAGTACCTTGAGCTTCCATGAGCGGAATGAGTTCGCGTGCAACAAATGGAACAGTGATGAAAATAGTAGCTAAAACAATACCTGGAACGGCATATAGGATTTTGATGTCATTATCCATTAACCATCCGCCAACCCAACCTTGAGAGCCAAAAATTAAAACAATCATTAAACCTGCTATCACAGGTGAAACTGAGAATGGCATGTCGATAATGGTGGTCAAAATGGCTTTACCACGGAACTGGAACTTAGCTACAGCCCAAGCTGCTGCAACACCAAATACAACGTTAATCGGTACAGCAATCGCAGCAGTGATTAAGGTGAGCTTTACAGCCGATAGCGTATCTGAGTCAGTCAATGCATTTACATAGACTTCTAGACCCTGCTTAAAAGCTTCGACAAAAACCAAAATTAAGGGCAGAACCAAGCAACTTAAGAAAAAGATTAATGCAATAGTAATTAGACTATAACGAACCCATGTCGGTTCTCTAGTGGCATCTCTTGCTTGTAATTTGAGTGCCAAAGCATTGCTGTTTGTATTCAAACTCATTGTGCAACTCTCCCTGTACGACGGCTTGCCCATGCTTGAACTAAATTAATTAAAAATAAGATGGCAAATGAGAGAATGAGCATGACTACAGCGATCGTTGTTGCGCCTGCATAATCATATTCTTCCAAACGAGAAATGATCATGAGGGGAGCAATCTCTGTTTTATACGGTTGATTGCCTGCAATAAAGATGACAGAGCCATATTCACCAACACCACGAGCAAATGCCAAAGCAAATCCTGTCAGCAACGCTGGAAATAAAATTGGAAGTAAGACTTTGGTAATGGTCTGCCAGCGATTTGCACCAAGTGCAGAAGCTGCTTCTTCTAATTCAGATTCAATATCGCTGAGAACTGGTTGTACTGTTCGAACAACAAAGGGTAATCCAATAAATATCAGGGCAAGAGTAATACCAATAGGGGTATATGCAACTTGAATCCCTAACGGTTCCAAATATTGACCAATCCAACCTGTTGGAGCGTATAAAGAAGTGAGTGCAATCCCTGCTACAGCTGTTGGTAGAGCAAAAGGTAAATCGACTAATGCATCGACAATTCTTTTACCTGGAAAACTATAGCGAACTAAGCACCATGCCAATAATAATCCAAAAATCACATTCACTAGCGCAGCAATCAATGCCGCACTGAAACTAAGTTGCAGTGACTTTAGGATTCGTTCTGAAGTTAAGATTTCCCATAAACCATCCCATCCGATTCCTAAAGATCGGATAAATACAGCAGATAAAGGAATAAGCACAATCAAAGATACATAAGCGAGAGTAAAGCCTAACGAGAGACCAAACCCTGGCAGCACTCGGGAACGCTGCGACATGACATTTCCTCAAAGAGAAATATTTGCTAAATAAGCAAATAAACGAAACTAAAATCAAAAAATACGGTGAAGATGGGGCTAGGCAAATTTCATATTAAAATTTGCGACCTTCATTAGAGCGGTAGGTAAGCTCTTTTTTTCAGGTAATAAATAATTCAGGATCTCAGGGAATGGACCAAACCCTGAAGCAACATTGATGTGGCCAACAGGTCCTAAATTAATTGGTGTTAATTTCCATGATTCTGCGAGCTGTAAAGCATCGACATAACCAAGCCATGGATCATTCTCACTAATTAATAACGTCGTTGGCACATCAATACTGAGTCTATGAAAATATGCTTTATAGTCAGTTAGACTATGACGAGCGAAACCTGCCTCACCAAAACGTGCTGGATTTGCGGGTGCAACCAAAACTAAATTTTTTACTTGTACACTTAGCTCAGGGTGCTCGGCGAGAGCCGCTACACTGGTTAAGCATCCAAAACTATGAGCAACGATCTGAACAGGTTCATTTACAGATGAAACAGTTTTGACAAACTGATCAACCCACTCTTGCAAGACTGGACGATCCCAGTGTTTCTGTTGAACACGAGAACTAGACATGAGTTTTTGTTGTAGCCAAGACTGCCAGTGTTGAGCCTCGCTGCCACCTACACCAGGAACAATTACGGTATGAGTCATGTCTAATCTCCTTAGAATCCTTCCCAACCTTGCTTTATGGAAGTGAGGAAGTCCCTCTTAGAAAAAGTGGGACTTAGTTGGATTATTTACCTGTGCTATTGATCTTGACGATTTGGTCGAAAATTCCACCATTATCAAAATGGGTTTTTTGTACTTTTGCCCAACCACCGAATTCTTTATCGATTGTTACTAGTTTCAGTGGTTTGAATACATTGCTGTATTTCTTTAATACCGCGGCATTGCGAGGACGATAGAAATTACGCGCTGCAATTTCTTGACCAGCAGGAGAGTACAAGTAATTCAAATATCCGCGTGCAATTTGGGCGTTACCTTTTTTCTGAGCATTTTTTTCTACTACGGCAACAGGTGGTTCAGCCAAAATAGAAAGAGACGGTGTGATGATTTCGAATTTACCTGGTTGCTCTCGAACGGCAAGGAAAGCTTCATTTTCCCAAGCCAACAACACATCA
Source organism: Acinetobacter junii CIP 64.5 (assembly GCF_000368765.1). Taxonomy (GTDB): domain Bacteria; phylum Pseudomonadota; class Gammaproteobacteria; order Pseudomonadales; family Moraxellaceae; genus Acinetobacter; species Acinetobacter junii. The sequence goes on along the minus strand of NZ_KB849654.1, from coordinate 263,365 downwards.
CCGATACCACGTTCAGCAAATGTAGTTGTTGCGCCGCGTGCTCCCGAATCCAAAACTTTGGTTTGCTTATAAATTTGACGCACAAATTCTTGAGCTTTCGCGTCATTGCCGCCTTTTTGATGTTTTGCCCAAGCCCATGCACCTAAATAATTCCAGCGAGCACCACCCGAGGTCTTTGGATTTGGCGTGATGATTTCAACACCAGGTTTGACTAAATCACCCCAGTCTTTGATTTTCTTTGGGTTATCTTTTCGAACAAGGAATACAATCGTTGATGTATATGGCGTAGAGTTATTTGGTAATTTCTTTTGCCAGTCTGCTGGAAGTAATTTTGCATTTTCAGCAATTTCATCAATATCAGCAGCAAGTGCTAGCGTTACGACATCAGCATTTAAACCATCAATGACAGCACGTGCTTGTTTGCCTGAGCCGCCGTGTGATTGTTTGAAGTCAATATCTTGTCCTGTGCGCTGTTTCCAGTAAGCACCAAATTGTTTATTGAAATCTGTATAGAGTTCACGTGTCGGATCATAAGACACATTTAAAAACTCTTGCGCAGCAAAAGAAGAAACTGAAAGTAATGCAGCAATTACACCGACTTTGACCTGAGATAAACGCATGGAGACCCCTCAAAAATTAAATCATTGTTTGGAATATGGATGCAGCATAACTGCAGTTTTTTTGCAAAAAAAATAATTAAAATCGAATTTGATATGAAAAATTAAGAAATACATAAAAGAGATAAGTTATGCTGAATAACTGATAAATAAGAAATTTTTATTTTATGAGTGAAGTTGTTATAATTATTTAAAATCAATAGGTTATTAAAATTAATAGCTTCGATGAATGTATCCTAAAGGATCTTTAACTTATGCAATGCTATAAAAATGGGCAGTTGATTGATTCAATTCCTTTATTAGATCGTGCGTTTCACTACGGTGATGGGTGTTTTACAACAGCACGATTGGTGCATGGTGGAATGGAATTAAAAGAACTACATATTGCCCGTTTGAATTATGCTTGTAAAAATTTAAGTTTGGATGCTGATTTATCTTTTATAGACCAAGCATTAGATCAATTGCTACAACATGAAAAAAACTTGAATGGTACGTTGAAGGTTGTTATCAGTCGCGGAGAAGGTGACCGAGGATATAGTCTTCCTCTACACCCAGCCGATGTATATGTGTGGTTTTATCCTAAACAATGGCAACATTTAGAGCCTGAATGGATTGAAAGTGGTTTACTGAATCATGCTGTAGGTTTGCATATGCCTCATTTGGTTGGTTTGAAGACTTTGAATCGACTAGAGCAAGTTGTGTTGAAGCAAGAAGCCGATCAACGAGGTTGGCTAGAAGCATTAGTTACGGACGTGCAAGGGTATATTGTTGAAGGTGTAAGCAGTAATTGTTTTATTCGTATAAATGATCAATGGATTACTCCAGAACTTCGCTATAATGGCGTGCACGGTGTAATGCGTGCGCACATTCTATCTCGTATGCAACAAAATCATATTTCATGTGAACAACGTTGTATTGAAATGGATCAGATCGCGCATATCCAGAACATATTTTTCTGTAATGCTTTGCATCCGATGAAAGCCGTAGTTCGATTTCAAGCTCGAACAATGCAGCAGCAACCGTATCTTGATTTATTTAATTCTTTAAAACTTAGCCAGATTTACTAAATATGCCAAAACCTCCGAATCCAAGCAAAACTAAGAAAAAGCCTAAAGCCAAATCACAAGCTCAGTTTTCTATTAAGTTTTTTATCATTGCAGTCATCGCTTTTTTGATTGTGATCTTTGGTGTTTTCTGGTCAAGTTTATTCAAGAATTATCCTGTTCAAAACAAAAAACAGCTTTTGGTCATTTCTTCTGGAGATACCTATTCTGGTTTTATTGACCGTTTAGCTGAAGAAAATAAAGTGAATTTTCCGATTATTTTGAAACTCTATCAAAAGTTTATGATTCATGACACGATGAAAGCAGGTGTTTATGAAGTCACGCAAGGTATGAGTGTTCGTCAAGTTTTGGAAATGTTATCCAATGCTGAAAATGCTCAAATGAATCGAATTTTAGTGATAGAAGGCACGACATTTAAGCAATTGATTAACAATCTTAAAAAAGATTCAAATGTCACTAAAACAATATTGGATTTACCTCAGGATCAATTATTAAAAGAACTTGATATTCCTTATTCACATCCTGAAGGCTTGTTTGCACCAGATACATATTTCTTTGCCAAAGGCGAAACTGATAAAAAAATCTTAACGGATTTATATCATCGTCAAATGAAGTCTTTAGATGAAGCTTGGGCGAATAAAGCAGCCAATCTTCCTTATAAAGATAAATATGAAGCATTAATTATGGCTTCAATTATTGAAAAAGAAACCAGTTTAGATCGTGAGCTTGAGCAAGTTTCAGGTGTTTTTGTGCGTCGTTTAAAAATTGGTATGCGCTTACAAACCGATCCAACTGTAATTTATGGGATGGGGGATCGTTACACAGGTAATATCACACGTAATGATTTAAGGACACCAACCGCATATAACACTTATACAATTAATGGTTTACCGCCAACCCCAATTGCATTACCAAGCAAAAAAGCGATTGAAGCGGCGATGCATCCAGACGATTCAAAAAATATTTATTTCGTCGCAACAGGAAATGGTGGACATAAATTTAGTGCTTCTCTAGCAGAGCATAATCGTGCAGTACAAGATTACTTGTCTGTACTCCGCTCAAAGAAAAATCAAGGTGAATGATGTTTATTAGTTTTGAAGGTACGGAAGGTGTAGGGAAAACCACTCTGATTCGTAAAATTCATCAGTACTTTGAACAGCAAGGTAAAGAAGTTGTACTGACCCGTGAGCCTGGTGGCACACCATTAGCAGAACAGATTCGTACATTATTATTGGCAGTAAATCATGATGAGCAAATGAGTCATGATACTGAGCTATTACTGATTTATGCTGCACGAGCTCAACATTTACAACAAGTGATTTTACCTGCGTTAGCGGCGGGGAAAATTGTGCTGAGTGATCGTTTTACTGATGCCAGCTTTGCTTATCAGTGTGCTGGGCGTGGTTTAAGTCAGGAAAAGCTGCAATTGTTAAATCAAACTTTTGTGGCAAAAATGCCGAATATTACCTTTTGGTTGGATGCACCGATTGAGTTGGGCATGACTCGTGCACGAGAGCGTGGTGCATTAGATCGTTTTGAACAAGAAAAATTGAGCTTCTTTGCCAAGGTACGTGCTGGTTATAAGACTTTATGGCAAGCAGAGCCTGAACGGATCAAGCGTTTGGATGCAACACAAAATGCGGATGTTGTGTTTGAAGAGGCATTGCAGTATTTGAAGTAAATACGGTTATATACTCAACCTGTATTGACCAAAAGTTTCGGTGATGTTTTGGTTTTATTTCTTATGCCTTACTTTTCACGGATGAAAAGTAACAAAAATCCTTTGTTGAGCTGACGGTACATCCTTGATACCGCAGCTCAACAGGCGACATGCATGTCACCTACCTCGATAGTAAATAATAACTATAAGTTATCTTGAAAATATCAAAAACTTGAAAGTATCACTCATTCACCAATGGCTGTTCCACCTTAAAGTTCGGTGGGGTTAACACTGTCTTACGAATTTCGTTTGAAAGCTCTGGGTAATCAAGCGTGTAATGCAAACCACGAGATTCCTTACGTTCCATCGCACAACGTACAATCATTTCAGAAACTAAAACGAGGTTACGCAATTCGATCAGGTTCTTACTGACTCGGTAATCTTGATAGTATTCATTGATTTCACGCTTCAACATCTCGATACGATGTAACGCACGTTGTAGACGTTTAGTCGTACGAACAATACCGACGTAGTTCCACATGGTTGAACGTAGTTCGTCCCAGTTTTGTAAGATCACAACATCTTCGTCAGCGTCAGTAACCTGTGATTCATCCCAAGATGGTACGTTCGGAAACTCAAAGTTCAGATTATGTTTGCTTTGAATGTCTTCTGCTGCACTCATACCATAAACGAAACATTCAAGTAACGAGTTACTCGCCATACGATTTGCGCCGTGTAAACCTGTATAAGAAGTTTCACCAATCGCATATAAACCATCGAGATCAGTTTGGCTATTAGAATCTACAACTACACCACCACAGGTATAGTGAGCAGCAGGAACAACAGGAATCATGTCTTTGGTAATATCAATTCCGAGTTCAAGCAAGCGAGCATATAGCGTAGGGAAGTGTTCAATAATAAATTCAGGTGATTTATGTGTGATGTCTAACCACACATGACGAATACCTAGACGTTTGATTTCATGGTCGATGGTACGTGCCACAATATCGCGTGGCGCCAGTTCAGCGCGTTCGTCAAAACGAAGCATAAAACGCTCGCCGTCAGGTAGACGTAAGTACGCACCTTCACCACGCATTGCTTCAGTAATTAAGAAAGAGCGTGCTTTAGGGTGGTATAAACACGTTGGGTGGAATTGATTAAACTCCATGTTTGCTACACGACAACCAGCACGATACGCCATCGCAATACCATCACCTGTAGCAATATCTGGATTAGATGTATAGAGATATGCCTTCATTGCACCGCCACATGCTAATGCAGTAAAAGGTGCTAAGAAAGTATGAACTTGCTCAGTCTTTTCATTAAGAGCATATAAACCTATTGCACGGTTGGTTTGATCTAGATGACCAAGTTTGTGCAAGGTAATAAGATCAATTGCAATGTAGTTTTCAAAGATGGTGATATTTTTACGTTCTTTCGCACGTTCAACTAGGGTCGTTGAAATGGCTTTACCAGTTGCATCAGCCGAGTGAATGATTCGTCGCTGCGAATGGCCACCTTCACGGGTGAGATGAAGTTGTTCATCATCGTCTAGAGTAAACTGGACACCTTGTTTTAATAAGAAATCTACAGAAGGCTTACCACCTTCAACCGTATGTTTGACAGCATCTAGCTCACAAAGATGTCCGCCTGCAATCATAGTGTCATTAATATGTTGTTGAATTGAATCAGTCTCATCCAATACCGCAGCAACACCACCTTGAGCATAGTAAGTGCTAGCTTCAGTTAGTTCAGCCTTAGCTAAGATTGCAATGTTATAATGATGAGGTAAAGAAAGTGCGAGACTTAAACCTGCACCACCACTGCCCACAATAATCACGTCAAAATGATGAATTGTTTCTAAATCAGGCATGTCGATCTGCTTCAATATCAAACGTTCGCTAATGACACCGCTTTTTTGTAAAAAAGGCAAGTGCTATTCTGCTTAGAATTGCGTGAATTTTTAGCGAATAACCAGATAATTAGTCTATATGCCAAGAATTAAACTTTTCACATAGATTGAACATAAGTTACGTGAAGCAACATGGTTTTAATTTCTATTTAAGTAATTCAATAGAAACTCAAGCTGTAATTAGGAAGAATATATTTCTCCACATTTTCTCCATAATTTTATTTTTAAATTTGTCTGTATACCTCGAAAATACAAACATTTTTTAACGAAATAAAAATGTAGCTTATGATAAAACATTAGCTTAAATTTCTATTCGATCATCAGTATGTAGGTTCTTGCTTCTATGAAAAGTCGATATATACAACAAGGATTGTTCACTGCGGTATTTACAGTAGCAGCTGCACAAGTAAATGCTGCGTCACCAGTAGATTTTTCAAACCTCGTAGAACAGGTTAGTCCTGCGGTAGTGAGTGTAAATGTTGTCAAGAAAATGACTCAGGAAGAGTTATTACAGCAACAAGTACCAGAAATACTACGTCGTTTTTTTGGTAATCAGATCATTATCCCGCAGCAGCAGGGACCACAAGAAAAAACTGCTTACGGCAGTGCATTTTTCATTAGTAAAGATGGTTATTTAGTTACCAACCATCATGTAATTGAGAATGCATCCAGAATTAGCATCACCCTAAATGATCGTCGTGAACTCGATGCAACCTTAGTGGGAAGTGACGAGCGAACAGATGTTGCTGTTCTCAAAGTGAATGGCAATAATTTTCCTGAATTAAAAATTGGTGATGTGAATCGACTCAAAGTTGGTGAGCCTGTTCTCGCGATTGGTTCGCCATTTGGTTTTGATTATTCAGCTTCAGCTGGAATTGTGAGTGCAAAGTCTCGAAATATGAGTGGTGAAACTTCTGTTCCATTTATTCAAACAGATGCCGCTTTAAATCCAGGTAACTCTGGTGGCCCTTTGTTCAATCAACAAGGTGAAGTGATTGGTGTTAACTCTCGTATCTTCAGTGGAACTGGAGGTTATATGGGATTGTCATTCTCTATTCCTATTGATGTTGCGATGGATGTTGTTCAGCAATTAAAAGTGAATGGTAAAGTGACACGTTCTTATCTTGGTGTGATGTTGCAAGATATTGATCGTAACCTAGCAGAGGCTTATAAATTACCAAAACCTGAAGGTTCTCTCATCACACAAGTTACACCTAAATCGCCAGCTGAAAAAGCAGGTCTGAAGTCGGGTGATGTGATTTTGAAAATCAATGGAAATTCAATTCTGCGCACAAGTGATTTGTTAAATGTGCTTAATCGGGTAGCACCGAACCAAACGATTCAATTAGATGTTTTACGAGATGATAGAACTCGTACTATATCGGCAACACTTGGCACCGCGCCAGACGATACGCCAGCTGCAGAAGATAAGAATAATCCAACAAGTGGTTTAGGGATGAGTATCCGTAATTTAACTCAAGCAGAGCAAACTCGCTTGGATGTTAATGGTGGAATTCTAGTTCAAGATGTTAAGCGTGGTGGATTAGCATCATTGTCTAATATCGTCGCGGGTGATGTGATTATTCAGGTGAACGGAACTCCGATCACAAACAGTCAGATGTTTGCAAAAACGGTAGCTGCTTTACCAAAAAATAGCGTTGCGCGAGTTGCAATTATTCGTCAGGGGCAACGTGCAATTTTAGGTTTACGCTTACCTTAAATAAGATTAATGGTCTTGAAACCACCCAAATTTTGGGTGGTTTTTATTTTTGAAATTGGAACTAGATTGCACTAGTGTATGCCATGATCGTTGAATTTAGTGATTAATAAGTAATATGAGCACAATTTTTGATTTAAAAATTCAAGTAGAAGCTAAGCATATAGATGTATTGGGTCATGTTAACAATGTGATGTATGTCCAATGGATGCAAGACGTAGCTGCAGCACATATCGAAGCTTTAGGTTTGGGGTTAAAACAGTATTTTGAACTTAAGCATGCGATGGTGGCAGTCGAGCATCATGTTCAATATCGGAAAGCTGCGCTTGAAGGTGAAGAAATTATTTTAAGAACTTGGCTAGACGATCTAAATGCACTTTATTCATTTCGTCAGTACGCATTTTATCGACCTAAAGATCAAAGTATTATTTTTATGGGTAATACTAAGTGGGCTTGTATTGAAATTTCGACTGGGCGTCCAAAACGTATGTCACCAAGTTTCACACAAGCATATCAACCTATTTCTGCTAAGCTCGATCCTATGGATTTCTCAGTTTTATACCATCAAGTGGATTAAGTTGCTTCGCGAATAAACTAAAGCGATAGGTTTTGAAAGCAAGATAATTATTTTGAATACTTTAAAATTGGCTTCTGTTATAATCGGCAACAATTTTGTTAAACCGTTTTGGCTTATAGCAACTAAAAAGTTATGAGCGTTCAATATTCTCAAGGTAACCCATGGCGCAAGCTAAAAAATCCGTAGATATCAAAAATATACGAAATTTCTCGATCATTGCTCATATTGACCATGGTAAGTCCACTTTGGCTGACCGTTTTATTCAAATGTGTGGTGGTTTGCAAGATCGTGAAATGCAAGCCCAAGTACTGGATTCAATGGAGCTCGAGCGCGAACGTGGGATTACCATTAAAGCTGCATCCGTTACTTTGTACTACACACATCCAAATGGTCAAGAATATCAGCTTAACTTTATTGATACGCCAGGTCACGTAGATTTCTCATATGAAGTGTCACGTTCTTTAGCTGCTTGTGAAGGTGCATTACTGGTGGTCGATGCTGCACAGGGTGTTGAGGCTCAGTCTGTAGCGAACTGTTATACAGCAATTGAGCAGGGCTTAGAGGTATTACCAATCTTAAACAAGATTGATCTTCCACAAGCTGAGCCAGAGCGTGTTATTCACGAGATTGAAGAAATCATTGGTATTGAAGCAACGAATGCTCCAACATGTTCAGCAAAAACTGGCTTGGGTGTAGAGGGTGTTTTAGAGCGTTTGGTTGACGTTATTCCAGCACCTGAAGGTAATCGTGAAGCTCCATTACAAGCTCTAATCATTGATTCATGGTTTGATAATTATCTCGGTGTGGTTTCACTTGTTCGTATTAAACAAGGTCGTATCCGCAAAGGCGATAAAATGCTAGTGAAATCGACTGGTCAAACACATCCAGTTACCTCAGTTGGTGTTTTCAACCCTAAGCATACTGAGACCGATATCCTAGAAGCTGGTGAAGTAGGTTTCGTTATTGCGGGGATTAAGGATATTTTTGGTGCACCAGTAGGTGATACCATTACTTTATCATCGACACCTGATGTTGCCACACTACCAGGTTTCAAAAAGGTTAAACCGCAGGTTTATGCAGGTCTTTTCCCGATTGATTCTAGCGACTTTGAACCATTCCGTGAAGCATTACAAAAGCTGCAAATTAACGACTCGGCATTGTTTTTTGAACCTGAAAGCTCAGATGCATTAGGTTTCGGATTCCGTTGCGGCTTCCTTGGTATGTTGCATATGGAAATCGTACAGGAACGTTTAGAGCGTGAGTATGATTTAGATTTAATCAGTTCAGCACCTACTGTAATTTATGAAGCACTCACCAAAAAAGGTGAAACCATCTATATCGACAGTCCATCAAAAATGCCAGATGGATCAACAGTCGAAGATTTGCGTGAACCAATTGCAGAATGTCATATTCTTGTTCCTCAAGAGTATCTAGGTAATGTGATGACTTTGTGTGTAGAGCGTCGTGGTGTGCAAAAGGATATGAAATTCCTTGGAAACCAAGTGTCTATCACATTTGAAATCCCTATGGCTGAAGTGGTAATGGACTTCTTTGATCGATTGAAGTCTTGCTCACGTGGTTTTGCATCGCTCGATTACAACTTCGTGCGTTTTGAGAGTTCATCTTTAGTTAAGGTTGATGTATTAATTAATGGTGAGAAAGTTGATGCTTTAGCGATGATTTGTCATCGTCAGGATGCTCGCCATCGCGGAATCGCTTTGGTTGAAAAGATGAAGGATTTGATCCCTCGTCAAATGTTCGATGTTGCAATTCAGGCAGCGATTGGCGCACAAATTATTGCTCGTTCTACTGTAAAAGCGATGCGTAAAAACGTATTGGCAAAATGTTACGGTGGTGACGTGTCTCGTAAGAAGAAATTACTTTCAAAACAGAAAGAAGGTAAGAAGCGCATGAAGCAGGTGGGAAGTGTTGAAATCCCACAAGAAGCCTTCTTAGCTGTATTGAAAGTCGAACGATAAAGAAATAATTAGGACTCACCCATGGATTTTGATTTTAATTTGATTTTAGTACCTGCCACACTGATTTTTTTTCTAGTGTGGTTGCTTGATAAGTTTGTATTTAAACAGCGTGCAAATAAAGGTCGTGATCAGGAAAATTTTATTATCACATGGGCCTATGACTTCTGGCCAGTTTTAGCTGTTGTTTTGGTTTTACGTTCATTCTTATATGAGCCATTTAATATTCCTTCAGACTCTATGGTGCCAACCTTGGAGACTGGGGATTTTATTTTGGTCAACAAATTTGATTATGGCGTGCGTCTACCCATTGTGAACTCAAAAGTACTCGATGTCGGTGAGCCAAAGCGTGGGGAAGTAATTGTTTTTAGATACCCGCCACAGCCCACAATTAGCTATATTAAGCGTGTAGTTGGATTACCTGGAGACCATATCCAGTTTAAATCTGGGCAATTGATTATCAATGGTAAACAGGTTGCTAAAGTTGCCACTGAAGTAAATCGAGCAAAAGATCAATTAGAAACACCGACTGTGTATTATTTTAAAGAGACTTTGGGTGAGCATCAGCATTTGATTCGTTATCTAGATGGGCGTAACCCGCTAGCAGAACAATATCAATTCGCTCAGTTAAAAGGTGCTGAAGCTTTAGTACCATTTGTTGCAAAAGCAAATGACGTATTCATTCAAAGTAATGGTCAGGATTGGGAGGTAACTGTACCGAAAGGGCAATACTTCGCAATGGGTGATAACCGTGATCAAAGTGCGGACAGTCGTTTTTGGGGATTTGTACCGGAAGAAAATTTAACTGGACGAGCATTCTATATTTGGATGCATAAAGAGCCTGGTTTTAATCTTCCAAGTTTTAACCGAAATGGTAAGATTGATTAATAAAAACACATAGGAAATATAAAATGCGTAAATCTCAGCAAGGGGCTTCGTATATTGCTATTTTATTTGGGGTGGTTCTTTTTGCAATTGCAGTTAAAGCTGCCATTGCGATATGGCCAGCGTATTGGGACGATAAAATCATCAATACTCAAATCGAAGGTGTATTAAAGGATAGTCCAGAAAATATCACACCAGCAAAGTTTGCTCAGCAAATGGATCAACGTCTAGATATGAATGGCGTTCGGGATTTGAGATTTAAAGATGTTGCAATCGTGACTTATAAAGATGATTTAATCGTTAAGAAAAAGTATGAAGTGCGTAAGCCTTTCATGCTTAATATTAGTTTAGTTATGACTTTTGAGAAGACTTTTGACCAAAAATCTGCCAAACAACAAGCTGAATGACGCTCGACTACAGAATCGAATAGGTCATCAGTTTCAACAATTTGATTTGTTAAAACTGGCATTGACTCATCGTTCTGTGAGCCATAAGCATAACTATGAGCGCCTAGAATTTCTAGGCGATTCATTATTAGGGATGATCATCGCTAATTATCTTTATCACACATATCCTAAAGAGAATGAAGGGCGTTTAACGCGAATGCGTGCGACTTTGGTTCGTCAAGAAGCTTTGGGGAAAATTGCGAATGACCTACAGCTGAGTCGGTCATTAATCTTAAGTACAGGTGAGCTTAAATCAGGTGGACATCATCGAGAGTCTATTTTGGCTGATACTGTGGAAGCAATTATTGGTGCGATTTATTTAGATAGTAATGACCTAAATCTACTGCAAAGCATTGTGTTAAAATGGTATGAGCCTTATCTAGATCATATCGAACCGACAGATCAGCTCAAAGATCCGAAATCACGCCTGCAAGAGTATTTACAAGCACGTAAAAAACCTCTCCCAGTTTACGAGGTTGTAGATATTCAAGGTGATGCACCTAACCAACATTTCAAAGTTGAATGCAATGTTGAAGGGATGCCAAAATTTATTGGTGAGGGCTCAAGTCGGCGTTTTGCTGAACAAACTGCAGCAGCCGAAATTTTAAAATTATTGGAGCAATAACCGAATGTCTCATTCAAATGAAAATAAGCCAGATGCAATTGAGTCGCAAGATGGTAATAATTTAATTGATCAGTTCTTTAGCTCGCAAGGGACAACAATTCCTTCCGACTTTAAAAGCGGTTTCGTTGCAATTGTGGGTCGTCCTAATGTTGGTAAATCGACATTAATGAATCACTTGCTAGGTCAAAAGCTTTCGATCACTTCACGTAAGCCACAAACGACACGTCATAAAATTGTCGGTATTGATTCACGTGAGAAATCTCAGGCTGTATTTGTAGATACGCCTGGGATGCACAAAAAAGAAGTGCGTGCGATTAATAAAATGATGAATCGTGCTGCACATTCAGCATTACGAGATGTGAATCTAGTTTTATTTGTGGTCGATGCTCAAAAATGGACTCAAAATGATGAGTTGGTTTTAGAGAAACTTAAGAATGCAGAAATGCCAGTTATTCTGGTGATCAATAAGCTAGATACTTTTGAGAATAAGAATGAAGCGCTACCGTTAATTCGTGAGCGTGCAAAATTAATGGACTTCGCTGAAATTGTTCCAGTGTCGGCACTACGTGGTGCTAATCTAGAACATTTGCGGGACACTATTGAAAAATATTTGCCTTATCAAGCCCCTTTATATTCATTAGACCAAATTACCGATCGTTCTGAACGCTTTCTTGCGAGTGAAATTATTCGTGAGAAAATTATGCGTCAGTTGGGCGAAGAACTTCCGTATGATTTAACGGTACAAATTGAATCATTTAAAACAGAAGAAGCAACAGTAAATGAAAAAACTGGTCGTCTAAAGCCACCTTGTACTTATATTGATGCAACGATTTTTGTGGAGCGCCAAGGTCAAAAAGCAATTGTAATTGGAGACAAAGGTGCGAAACTAAAAAGTATTGGTATGGATGCACGTACAGACATGGAAAAAATGTTTGAACAAAAGATCATGTTGACGCTTTGGGTGAAAGTTAAAGGCGGATGGTCTGATGATGAGCGTGCGCTCAAAAGCTTGGGTTATAGTGATATCTAAGCAATAATGTACAAGGAAACAGGTATGAAAAAATCAATACATGTATTTGCTATCCTGATGTGTGTATTCATGTTACAAGGTTGTATTCACAAACTTGTAACCGTACCTGTTAAAGTTGCCTACAAGACTACTAAAGGTGTGGTAAAAGGAACTGCTGTTGTAGTTGGTGCAGTCATTCCTGATGGTGATGATGAAGAGCAGAAAGACAATGAGGAAGACAAGGACTGATCTTGTCATATGATGCGCAATGAAGTTCTACATGGTTATTTAATTCACCATCGTAAATACCGTGAAAAAAGTCATATTGTGCATTTGTTTACACAAGAATGTGGACGCGTGGATGGAATTTTAAGGCAAACGCCTCCTCCACAATACCAGCCAATTCGCTTACAAGCTTCAGGTAAGTCGGAACTCAAAAATTTCACTAAATTAGAAATTCTAAATCAGCCTGTTTTTTTTCATGGAGATGCTTTTTTTGCTGGATTTTATTTAAATGAAATTTTATTGCGTTTATGTCCCCTAGAAGAAGCCATGTCGCAAACTTTTCAACAATACCAAGTGATATTGTTGCAGTTACAACAATTAGCTTCACATCCGCAAGCCTCAGTATTTTTGAAACAGATTTTACGTAAATTTGAACATGTTCTATTGCAAGAACTTGGTTATGCAATAGATTTTTCGATTGATGCAAATCAACAAGAAATTCTTGCTTTTCAGCATTACCAATTTCAACTGAATGATGGTTTTATGCCTGTTGCGCAAGCATCTAGATCTACGTTAGAAGGACGTTTAATCGCATCGATGCAAAGTTATGAGCTTGGACAGGATTTTGCTAACGAGCAATTGCAATTATTGAGTAAACTATATCGTCAGATGATTAGCGCATTATTGGGCGATCGCCCTTTAAAAAGTCGGCAATTGTGGATTCAAAATACTCAATCTTAATTCTCTTGAGGCAGTATCTGAGCTGCTTTGTGTAATAACCTATAGGATATTTTTATGGCTGCAATATTGGGTGTAAATATTGATCATGTTGCGACATTAAGACAAGCACGTGGTACTACTTATCCTGATCCAGTTCAAGCTGCTTTAATCTGTGAAGAAGCAGGCGCTGAGGGGATCACTTTGCATTTGCGTGAAGACCGTCGTCATATACAAGATGATGATGTTCGTCGGATGCGTCCTTTATTGAAAACGCGTATGAATCTTGAATTGGCAGTTACCGATGAAATGGTTGAGTTTGCCAAAGAAATCAAACCACAACATGTATGTTTTGTTCCAGAGCGTCGCCAAGAAGTAACGACTGAAGGTGGCTTGGATGTGGTAGGTCATTTTGATAAAGTCAAAGCGGCTACTGAGGCACTCAAAGCGATTGGTAGTGATGTTTCTTTATTTATTGATGCTGATTTTGCTCAAATTGATGCTGCAGTAGCATGCGGTGCTCCAACCATTGAGATTCATACGGGTGCTTATGCTGATGCTGAAACTGAAGCAGAACAACATGCTGAATTGGAACGCATTATCAAAGGTGCTGAATATGCAGCAGCTAAAGGGCTGGTTGTGAATGCAGGACATGGTTTGAACCTAAATAATGTTGCACCCATTGCTGCGATTCCACAAATTCATGAACTCAATATTGGGCACTCAATTATTGCGGATAGTATATTTGTAGGTTTAGCCCAAGCAGTCAAAGATATGAAAGCAGCAATTCAGGCAGCTGAGAGATAATTGGATGAGCAATTTAAATTACGATGAGTTAATGCAACCTGTTATTGATTTCTTAGGGTGTACGACTCCTCAAGCTTGGTTAGATGAAGCTGTTAATCACTTAGATATCTTAATGCAAGACCATGCGAATTGTGAAAAAAAGGCTGCGGGAACAGCGATGAACTTAATGTTCCGTTATAGTTTCTTTACTGACCTGCAAGTAAAGTTAGCACAATTAGTTCGTGAAGAAATGCTGCACTATGAGCAAGTGTTGGAGTTTATGACTAAACGTGGTTTAGAATGGAAAGGCTTAAGTGCGGGGCGGTATGCAGGGGAATTACGCAAAGAAATTCGTACTTATGAACCTGAAGCTTTGATTGATGTGATGATCATTGGTGCATTCGTTGAGGCACGTTCTTGTGAGCGATTTTATTCACTAGCACCGAAGGTTGATGATGAGTTAGGGCGTTATTATCGATATCTGCTTAAATCAGAGTCTCGTCATTTTGAAGATTATTTAGCGCTGGCTTTAGATGTAGCTAAAACAGCAAAATTGAAAGACCCTGAAGAGAATATTCAGAAGCGTATTGATCATATACGTGAGGTTGAAAAGAATTTAATTTTAAGCCCAGATGATACTTTCCGTTTTCATAGTGGCGTTCCTGCAAATATTGCCGCTTAAAAAATGAATTGATCAAGATGCCTCTAGAAATAGGGGCATTTAAATTTTATATCTGCAATAAAAAAAGCCTTTATCAAAGATAAAGGCTTTTTGAATCTTGGCTCTCCCACCTGGGCTCGAACCAGGGACCTGCGGATTAACAGTCCGTCGCTCTACCGACTGAGCTATGGGAGAATCTGAGTGCCATTATAGGCGGCTTTTAAAATCGGTCAAGCGAAAAACATCAAGTTTCTTATATTTTGATGTTGGATGCTTTTTATTTGCACAGTTGAGCAAAGTCTATAAAAAAAACTTGAATTTTGATGAGGCTGTTGTTAGATTTTGATTTAACAAAAGTGTTTAGATCAGTCTAAACAGTGTGGATTTAACCCAACTTGCCAGCACTAAAATGGCTAAATCGGAGGTCGAAATGACTACTCTTCGTATTGAATCTATTTTTTCTAATTTTTCTTTCTATAAGCAAAATTATCTCAATATAATTAATGATCCTTCCCAATATTATCAAGTCGTAGAAAGTGCAAATATTCATTTCGCAAGTTTTAGTGATGAGCGCTTATATTTAGGTGATTTATTACAACTTTGGTTAAGTGATAAATGGACGGAGCATCAGCTTAAGACCTTAACAAAATCGCATTATTTGTTGCCAACACAAGATGGGGTAAACGGTCAAAATTCTTTATTTCTTTTCGCTTTTAAAAAGCATAGTTTATTTAAACAAGCCTATGCCTATGCTTGGAATACTTTAGAAAATAAAGTCCAAGAAATTGCTTTGAACGAAAGTTTCCCTTTCTATTGTCATTATTTGACATTAAGTCGTCCAAAACGGGTTTAATATTTCTGAAATAAAAAAGACCTGTACAAGACAGGTCTTTTTTATTTGTTTTTTAGGATTTAAGCTGTTTTCTCTGCTTCAATAGAAGCAATTGCTGCATCAACGCCTTCGATTGAATCAGCAGCATTTTTAATACGCGTTAGAGCGTCCACCAACACTTCATCAGCAGTTGCGTATGAAATACGCATAAAGCCACCTAAACCAAATGCATCACCTGGTACAACTGCTACACCAGTTTCTTCGAGCAACCATTCAGAAAACTCTGTACAAGATTTTAAGCCTTTAGCACGAATCAATGGGCGAATGTTTGCGTATGCGTAGAATGCACCATCTGCTGGTAAGCAAGAAATACCTTTGATTTCATTCAGACCATTTACAACCAAATCATGGCGACGCTTAAATGCTTCAATCATCGGTTGAAGGACATCTTGTGGACCATTTAATGCGGCTTCAGCTGCAACTTGTGAAATTGAAGTTGGGTTCGATGTAGATTGTGATTGAATGTTTTTCATCGCACCGATTAGTTTTGCTGGACCTGCAGCATAACCAATACGCCAGCCTGTCATTGCATAAGCTTTAGATACGCCATTGAGTACGATAGTACGGTCATATAAATCAGGAGCAATCGTCGCGATGTTGTAGAATTCATCTTCCCAGCGGATTGGTTCATACATATCATCTGATGCAATTAAAACTTGCGGATGACGGCGTAGAACGTCAGCAAGAGCTTCTAACTCAGCTTTGGTATAAATCATACCTGTTGGGTTTGAAGGACTGTTAAGTACCAACAAACGAGTATTTGGTGTGATCGCAGCTTCCAATTGTTCAGGTGTGATTTTGAAGCGTTGTTCTTCACCACATTTTACAATCACTGGTGTACCTTCAGCGATGATCACCATATCTGGATAACTTACCCAAAATGGTGCAGGGATGATGACTTCATCACCTTTATTTAAGAGCGCAAGAGCCAAATTAAAGAAACTTTGCTTACCACCACAAGATACTAAAATCTGGTTAGGTTGATAATCTAAATTGTTATCACGTTTTAATTTCGCAATAATCGCCTTTTTTAAGCTTGGAGTGCCGTCAACTGCTGTGTATTTTGTAAAGCCTTTGTTAATCGCTTCAATTGCTGCATCTTTGATGTGTTGAGGTGTATCAAAGTCTGGTTCGCCTGCACCTAAACCAATCACGTTTTTACCAGCAGCTTTAAGCTCTGCAGCTTTATTCGTCACTGCTAGTGTAGGGGACGGTTTGATAGCATTTACACGATCAGATAGACGTACGTCCACGGCATTATTCCTTCTTATGGGATTAAAAAATAAAAAGCATTATATTTTAGCTCAAATAAGCTGAGGTGTGGTCGAAAGTTGCCTTAATCGAATAAAAAGTTACCAAATACTGGAGATTTATAGGATTTTGTTTTTTACATATTTTATTTTTATCAAAATATCAAAAATCCTTTACAATAGCCGCTAGAAATTTAGATTTCGAGAGAATTTTAATGAGTACGCAACGACCAAAAGCCAAAAAAGCTTTGGTGAAATTACCTTTCCCGATGCCATCTGCGCAAGATGACTCAGATGAGCAGTCAACACACAATCAGGTGAGACCAAAACCTGAGCAGTATGCTGATCGTACTTGGATGCCACCACGTGGCACACGTCGCTCAATGGGCAAGCGTTAATCAAGTCACAGTGTGATTGAAATAAAAAACCTCGCAGCTTGCGAGGTTTTTTTATAATGGTTCTATCTATTAACGATAAATGGTAACTGAGCTTACGATATTACTACTAGAAGCGTAAGTCATATTAGTACCTGAAATATTTTTGACGCTGTATTTGGTATTGCTCGTAAATCGGCTGATATTACCACTGTTCAATTGGCATTGACCTTGTGAATTTGTCGTGCAATTTACTGATGTTCCTCCAACACTAAAACCTCCACTTACTGTCGCATTTGCGATTGGTAAATTGTTTGAATCAGTCACAGTTGCGATGACATTAGCGCGCCATGTTCCTAACTTTGAAACGATTACAGAAGAACCAGTTAATTGGCTAATTCTAACAATTGAAGTCGGAGTAGTCGGCTGAGTTACGCTCGACACAGTGTTGTAAAGAAGCTTATTTGGACTACCAGCAACGTTTAATACAACATTCGCAGTAGCAGAACTGAGTAACTGAGTTGTTATTGTTTGAACAGTAGTTGTAGGGGAGCTTTCTAATAAAGTTGCAACGACACCAGCCACATGAGGTGATGCCATCGACGTACCATTTAAATTGGCTGTCGCTGTGTTGCTACCAATCCATGCTGATGCAATATTGCTACCTGGTGCAAATAAGTCTACGCAGTTTCCGTAGTTTGAATAACTTGCACGATTATCACTACTGTCCGTTGCTGCAACTGTAATTGCTTTTGCCGCTCGTGCAGGTGAGCTATTACACGCATCGGTATTTGAATTACCTGCAGCGACCACAGTAATGAAACCGTTATTCACGAGATTATCAACAGCAGTATCTAATGTACTGTATGCACTACCACCCAGTGACATATTCACTACAGCGGGTTTGCGACCATTTTGAATAATCCAGTCTAAACCTGATATGACGCCGCTCATCGCACCAGAGCCATTACAGTCTAGAACGCGCACTGGAGTGATAAGACTATTTTTAGCTACACCATATGTGGTGCCTGCTAAAGTTCCAGCTACATGTGTGCCATGACCATCACAATCTTCTGTCCCTCGACCATCATTGATCGCACTAAAACCATTTTGAATTCTGCCTGTAAATTCCTGATGTGTTGACAAGATTCCTGTGTCTACAACATAGGCATTAACACCTGCACCAGTATTTTCATAACTGAAGCTTTTGCTGAGTGGTAGATTGGTTTGATCAATTCGATCCAAGCCCCATGAAGGATTTGACTGAGTGGTTAGATTGGTTTGTATGACAGCATCTTGCTCAATAAAATTAACCTGAGGATTTCTTTGCATTGCCTGAATAAATTGCTCACTTGCTGTTTCAGGAATACTGATCGCAAAGCCGCGAACTGCTTTTGAATAAACAAATAGAATTTTTCCACCAAATTGTTGAGCGATATTTTTGGCAGCTGTACTCGGTAACTCAGATAATGGATTCAAAACCACAATATATTGATTTTTAATCGGTGTATTTGAATTTGTTGGGGCTTGAATCGTGCTTTTTAATTTGGGCGTTGCGACTGATAATGGAGTTGTAGATAGAGAGTTTGTTGTACTTTGATTGATCGAGTTGGTTTTAACTGGAGCAGTTGGATTTGTATTGCTTTGATTAAACGCAGCATAACTTAAAGCCATGATCGAAATTGCAGATGTTGCAACAATAAATTTACGAGATTGAGCTTTCATTCAGATGTCCCTATTGATTAAGTTTAATCACACAATCTGATCCTTATTATGTGTGCTTTTTATTCATCAGATGTTGATTATAGGCGGATAAAGTATGAAAGAAATAAGTCAGTGTGATGAAAGCTAAAATTTTTTGTAATAATATTGATGTAAATCAAATATACACAAAGCAATGTGTATCAGTTATCAAATAGAGAACCATGTAAACCAAATCTTGTATTTGTAATTGTTGTGGGATTTGGTTTAGCTGATCTTATCAATTAACGATTTACACTATGATCAATTTGGATATCTCCATTCCATAGGTGAATGAAGTCATCTTCATCAAATTCGTATAGTTCCATCAATGCAATAATCGTCCCAATGAAAATCATCGGTTTTTCGTCATTTTCATCAAAATTAAATAAGCTAGATAAATGTTTGAGCGTATCGTTAATTTCATATTCACGACCACGATCATACCGATCACATGGGTACATCGGTTCTTTTAAAATTTGTAATGCAATTTGTTGCTGTTCAGGTGACAACGAAGTCGTGTTGAGAGCTTCTTCATAAGATTCATAACCGTATTCATCAAAAAAAATAACTTCATTTTTGATAAAAGCTTTCACCCATTCTTGAGTCAATGTTGGGAAAAGTCTTTTGCGGTCAGGTTCTAAATAGGGTTTGAAGGATTGTGGGAAAATCACATTATTTGAAATGCCTTCAAACAATGGTGCAATTTCCGAAAATTTATAACCCGCACTTCCACATCCAAGAGCAGTCACAAAATACTTCATTTTGGGATGATTTTTCGTATAAATTTTAAAATCATTAACGTAATGTTCGATCTGTGTAAGAGGCATTTGTTGCAAATGTTCATTGAGCGTTGGAATAGCAAAACTTTGACCAGCCCAACCACGACCAACACCTTTTACCGCCGCAAAATGTTGTGCAGCTATACGTGCAGCTCCAGTATCATGAATACCTGCTAAATTACTTCCAAAAACAAAAACAGTGTCTTCTGGAAGCTCTGTAATGATTGTTTCGTCATGGTATTGATATGTCATTGGAATTCGTATTTTGCGTTGTCGTTGCAACCATGTTGCTATTGATTTGTAATAGGGTCAAGTAAAAAAATATTTAATTGTTATGCTAAGAATTTCAAATTCTTAAGTGCCTTTTTTATTTCAAATCAGTTAAGGGAATTGCGATAAAATTCTCGTGACATGAAATTCACATCTTATTGTCTAAGCTCAAGTTTGAAAAATGATTAATCTTTAGGTGATCCAAATGAGTATCGTTGTTGCTGGGGCTTCAGGTGGAATTGGTCATGCACTTTTTAAACAGTTAATTCATCAACCTACAAAGCAAGTTTATGCTATTAGTCGCCAGAAGCTTAGAGAATGTGATTTACAAGCTGACTTGTCAGACCCAGATCAAATAGACCATGTACGAGAATTTTTGGATCATATTCAGGTTTCAGAAATTTATTGTTGTGCAGGTGTGCTGCATGAAGATATTAATATGCCTGAGAAAATGTTAAGTCAAATTCGAGATGAATGGATTTATAAATCTTTGTCACAAAACGTAATGACTCATGTCCATCTTGCACAAGCCTTAGCCCCAATTCTAAATAAAAAATTATGATCTAAAATGGCTCTCCTTGTCGGCTAAAGTCGGGAGTTTGGAGGATAATAGCTTAGGAGGTTGGTATAGCTATAGAATGACCAAAGCTGCATTGAATATGTTCATTAAAAATTTAAGTATCGAGTGGGCACGTAAATCCTCAAATATTCTCGTGGCAAGTATTCATCCAGGAACAACGGATTCAGAATTATCTAAACCATTCCAACGCAATATTTCACCAGAAAAATTATATACTGCTGAGCAAACTGCCGATCGATTAATTGCCGTGATGAACAACTTATCTAAACATCAGCATGGGAAATTATTAAATTGGGATGGGCAGTTGTTACCTTATTAATAAAATGCAACTAAACTTGAAAAGCAGCAACTAGCCCAGATTGATTTGTTAAACTATTTTTAAATTTTATCAAAGAGTGTGCTTGTGAGCGAAAATCAACCTTTCGACTTAGTGACAAATTACCAACCCGCGGGAGATCAACCACAGGCGATTGAAAAATTAGTCAAAGGAATTGAGCAAGGTTTTCGCAATCAATTGTTGTTAGGGGTAACAGGTTCTGGAAAAACCTATACGATGGCAAATGTGATTGCTCAAACACAACGCCCAACCATCGTCATGGCACATAACAAAACCCTAGCAGCACAGCTTTATGGAGAATTTAAAGCCTTTTTTCCAAATAATGCGGTTGAGTACTTTGTAAGTTATTACGATTATTATCAACCTGAAGCTTATGTTCCTTCTTCAGATACGTTTATTGAAAAAGACTCAGCGATCAATGATCACATCGATCAGATGCGACTTTCTGCAACTCGTGCATTATTAGAACGCAGAGATGCAATTATTGTTGCTTCAGTATCGGCGATTTATGGTTTGGGTGATCCAAATGCTTATATGCAAATGCTATTGCATATCGTGCAAGGGGATCGCGTCAGTCGAGATG
The DNA here is from genome assembly GCF_000368765.1 of Acinetobacter junii CIP 64.5. Lineage (GTDB taxonomy): Bacteria > Pseudomonadota > Gammaproteobacteria > Pseudomonadales > Moraxellaceae > Acinetobacter > Acinetobacter junii. The sequence goes on along the minus strand of NZ_KB849654.1, from coordinate 241,680 downwards.
ACATTATTCGTCGTCTAGTTGAAATGCAATATACACGCAACGAGTTAGAGTTTTTACGCGGTACTTATCGAATCCGTGGTGAAATTATTGATATTTTTCCTGCTGAATCTGATCAAGATGCCATTCGCGTTGAACTGTTTGATGATGAGGTTGACTCGATTCGATGGTTTGATCCTTTGACAGGTAAATTGGTGCGTAAAGTTCCTCGTGTAACAATCTATCCGAAAAGTCATTATGTAACACCAAAAGATCATCTAACCCGTGCGATTGATACGATTAAAGATGAATTAAAAGATCAGCTTAAATTTTTCAAAGACAATGATAAATTGCTCGAAGCTCAACGTATTGAGCAACGTACACGCTATGATTTAGAAATGATGCAACAGCTCGGGTATACCAACGGGATTGAGAATTACTCACGTCATCTTTCAGGTCGAGGAGCAGGCGAAGCACCACCTACCTTGTTTGATTATATTCCTGAAGATGCTTTGCTGATTATTGATGAATCGCATGTAACAGTTCCTCAAATTGGGGCGATGTACAAAGGAGACCGCTCGCGCAAAGAGAACTTAGTGAATTACGGTTTCCGTTTACCGAGTGCTTTGGATAACCGTCCTATGAAATTTGAAGAGTGGGAGCGCATTGTTCCGACGACGGTATTTGTCAGTGCAACACCAGCGCAATACGAGTTGGAAAAGTCAGAACAAATTGTTGAGCAGGTGGTTCGTCCTACAGGGTTAATTGATCCTGAAATTGAAGTACGTCCAGTATTGACGCAAGTGGATGATGTTTTATCTGAGATTAATATTCGTAAACAAGTCAATGAACGTGTCCTTGTGACCACACTGACCAAGCGAATGGCTGAAGATTTAACTTCATATCTAAAAGAGTATGGTGTCAAGGTAGCTTATCTGCATTCTGATATTGATACGGTTGAGCGTGTAAAGATTATTCATGAATTACGCACAGGTGTGCATGATGTACTGGTTGGGATCAACTTGTTGCGTGAAGGTTTGGATATGCCAGAAGTCTCTTTAGTCGCTATTTTAGATGCGGATAAAGAAGGGTTCTTGCGTTCAGAACGGTCATTGATTCAAACTATTGGTCGTGCGGCTCGTAATGTGAAGGGTAAAGCAATTTTATATGCTGATCGCATTACTGATTCTATGCGTAAGGCTATGGATGAGACTGAGCGTCGTCGCAATAAGCAAATCGAGTTCAATGAGCTTCACGGTATTACACCACGCAGTGCTGTGCGACAAACCATTAAAGAAATTGATACTGGCGAAGTGCTCAGTGATGATGAGATCGATGAAAAAGTGCTTGAGCAAGCTCAGTCAATCAGTGCTGATGAGCAACACTTACTCTCTGATCCAAAGTTATTTGCAAAACATATTTCTAAATTGGAAAAGGAAATGTTAAAAGCATCGAAAGAGTTACAGTTTGAGCAAGCAGCTCGATTACGTGATGAGATTGTTCGAATGAAAGCGCATATGTTGCAGTCATAATTGTGGAGATAAATCCTGTTAGATGATACATATCGCAACAGTTTTTGTTTATAAATTGGGCTATGTTACTAAGCTAACTATATGACTATTTATAACAAATTTCTGTTTTGAGGATTTCCCATGCCATTTATTAAAACTTTTCCAAAAGCGAGTTGGCGACTAGCTAAAATTGCAGTGGGTGGTGTTGTTCTAACAGGTTTGGCTGCCGGCACAATTGCATATGCTCAAACAAAGCCTTTAGCAACTGTTGATAAGGTGGAGTTGGATAAGTATTTGGGAGTATGGTATGAAGTTGCACGCAAACCTATGTTCTTTGAACGTAAATGTGCCTACAACGTTTCAGCGACTTATACACTTAACGAAAATGGCAATATTGTTGTTGATAATAAATGTTATGACAAAGATGGAAATTTACAGCAAAGTATAGGTGAAGCCTTTGTCGTAAATGCTCCATTTAACACAAAATTAAGTGTGAGTTTTTTACCAGAAGGTGTTCGATGGGTTCCTTTAGCACGAGGTGACTACTGGATTTTGAAATTGGATGAAGAATATCAAACAGTTTTAGTTGGTGAGCCGAGACGTAAATATTTATGGGTATTATCTAGAACCCCTAATCCTAAAAAAGAAACCATCTTGGAATATTTAAACTATGCAAAATCTCTAGGTTTTGATGTTAGCGATGTAATTTTTCCCGACCATCGATAAATAAGTTATACTTATTCGAAACCATGCTTGCATGGTTTTTTTATTTTTATATAGTGGATAAGTCAAGTATTTATTAGAGCGTCTAATAACGCTGAGGTTCAAAATGTTTAAAGGAATAGCCTATTCTATTTTGGCTTCAGTAACGTTCGGTGTTTTATATTTTTATACTCAGTTTTTGGGTGCGTTCGATAGTGAGCAAACCTTTGGTTGGCGTATTATTGCGACATTACCTTTTTTAACTTTATTTATGTGGATGAGTGGCGATTTGGTTCATATCAAATCGATCTTTCATAGAATATTAGCTAAGCCAAGTTTAATTCTATTATTAATAATTACTTCGATACTTACCTCAGCGCAACTTTGGTTATTTTTATGGGGGCCAATGCATGGTCGGGGGTTACAAGTTTCTTTAGGTTATTTCCTGCTTCCTTTGGTTTTAGTGCTAGCGGGAAGTGTTCTCTATGGCGAAAAACTCTCAAAATTTCAGTGGGTCGCAGTTTTTCTAGCTGTATTTGGGGTGGGGCATGAGGTTTGGCGACTGGGAAGTATTGCTTGGGAAACTGCATTTGTAGCGATAGGCTATGCCGCCTATTTTATTTTACGAAAGCAGATACATACCGATAATTTGGGTGGTTTTTGGTGGGATTTATTGTTGATACTGCCAATTGCTATTTTGCTTACACATACAGGAGCAACACCGTATGTGAAGTTTTTAGAGTTTCCAAGTTTATTTTTTGTGGTTATTGGTCTAGGTTTACTTAGTGCAATTGGTCTGGGGAGTTACATTTTAGCTAGTCGATATTTGCCATTAATTATTTTTGGTCTATTGGGCTATTTAGAGCCTGTTTTATTGGCGCTTGTGTCTTTATTACTGAGTGAAAAAATTGGTGCGGAAGAGTGGCTGACTTATATTCCTATTTGGTTGGCAGTATTGGTGCTAATTTTAGAAGGTACTTTACATCTCTTGGAGCAGAAACGACGTCAGAATCAACTTGAGGTCAACCTCAAGCACTACCCCAAACGTATAAAACCAAACGATGAAGTAGAATAATGAAGTAGGTGTAGTTATTTTTGTAAGCTATGAAGATTATGAATGAGCGAATCGATAAGAATAATGCCTGAATACAAATGATTTTCTAATAATCATAAAAATAATTATAGGTATTTTATGAATTTATAGTCAATTGGGACAAAATCTTAGCCCGATTAGCAGCTTTTGATTCAATATTGATGATAATTCTATTACAATTGTGGCGTTTTAAAATTCACGCCCAGTATATATAAATTAGAGGACGTAACTGTGAGCAAAGAAACTATCATTGCCTTACACGCAGAACACCAAGGTCGTTGGAAAAACCGTGAAGAAATCGCGGAACGCATGATTACCTTAATTGGTCAATTATACCGTGAGAAAAATATTGTTGTTTCTGTTTACGGTCGTTCTTTAATTAACCGTTCAGTGATCCAAATTTTAAAAACTCATCGTCGTACACGTATGTTAGACGTTGAGCTTTCAGTTGTTCATACCTTCCCAATCTTGGAAGCGTTGATGAAAGTTGAAAATATTGGTTCTGCAGAAGTTGATATCGGCAAACTTGCTGTTGAATATAAAAATCAAGGTGGTGATGTTGACGCTTTTGTTGCAAACGCTGTTTCTTCTATCCAAGGTAATTCAGAAGCTGCTGAGCCAAAAGATGTTGTGCTTTACGGTTTTGGTCGCATTGGTCGTATCTTAGCGCGTTTAATCATCAGTCAATCTGGTTTAGGTCGTGGCTTAAGTTTAAAAGCGATTGTTGTGCGTAAATCATCTGATGGTGACTTATCAAAACGTGCTTCTTTGTTACGTCGTGATTCAATTCACGGTACATTCGACGGCACAATCTCAGTTGATGAAGAAAACGAAGCAATCATTGCAAATGGTCAATTCATCAAAGTGATTTATGCATCAAGCCCAAGCGAAGTAGATTACACAGCTTACGGTATTGATAATGCTCTTCTTATCGACAACACAGGTAAATGGCGTGATGTTGATGGTTTAAGCCAACACTTACAATGCGCTGGCGTTGCTCGCGTTGTGTTGACTGCACCTGGTAAGGGTGACATGAAGAACGTTGTATTTGGTGTGAACCAAGCTGATATCTTAGATGAAGACAAAATCATCTCAGCAGCAAGCTGTACAACGAATGCAATTACACCTGTATTAAAAGTTTTAGATGACAAATACAAAGTATTAAATGGTCATGTTGAAACAGTTCACTCATTCACTAACGACCAGAACTTGATCGATAACTATCACAAAGCTGATCGTCGTGGTCGTGCAGCTACACTAAACATGGTTATTACTGAAACTGGTGCTGCTAAAGCTGTTGCTAAAGCATTACCAGCACTTAAAGGTAAATTAACTGGTAACTCAGTACGTGTACCTACACCAAACGTTTCTCTTGCGATCTTGAACTTAACGTTAGAGAAAGAAGTGGATCGTGAAGAAGTAAACGAATACATTCGTCAAATTTCGATCAACTCTAATCTACAAGGTCAAATTGGCTATACAAACTCAACTGAGGTTGTATCTAGTGACTTTATCGGTTCTCGTACTGCGGGTGTATTTGATGCGCAAGCAACAATCACTTCTGGTAACCGTTTAACTGCTTATGTTTGGTATGACAACGAAGTGGGTTATAGCTGTCAAGTTTTACGTATTGCTGAACAAATGTGTGGCGTGAGCTATGCAAAAGTTCCTGCTGAAATAAATGCATAATATTTGTTAGTAAAGCTATACAATAAAAGCCCAGTTTAGACTGGGCTTTTTAATTGACTGTACAGAATCTATGCAGATTAAAACATTAAAATAGACGAAAATAATCACAAAGGGATAGGATTACTTCATTGTTGCAGTTTAGACGTTTATTGGCGATATTTGGTCTTATCATTGTTGCAAACCTATGTGGTGTTTATATTGCAATGTGGGTATTTAAACACTTTAATATTTATATACCTTTAAAAGATCAAGATGTTGCGATTGATTTACAAGAACCATTGCAAGTCCGCGTAAAAGTAAAAGATGCACTTAATGTAGATGTTGATGGTCGAGTCAATGCAAAAATCCCAATAGATGAGCAGCTTAATGTTCCTTTAACACAAACACTTACACCAAGAGTTTATTTTGATAATCTCGTACCAATTAGTACAACTATTCCAGTTAAGGAAACGATTCAGGTAAATCAAAATTTACCAATTGATACCAAAGTTCAAGTTAAAATATTAGGTAATGATGTCACGTTGCCATTAAAAGGCACGATTCCATTAAAACTTGCTGTGCCGATAGATATCCAAGTTCCTTTACATCAAAAAGTTCATTTGAAATTTGATGCGCCTGTACGAACAGTGCTTAAAGAAAATCTAAATATTCCTCTAAAAGCACAGCTTGATGCCAATATTCCAATTCAAGGAAAATTAAACGTACCGATTACTTCTGAGTTAAGTGCATCGGTAGATGTGAAAAATACACTTCCTGTAAAAATTGCAGACGGTGAGTTGAAAATTCCACTATCTACAATGTATTTAGATCGTGTGAAAACTCAACCTGTTGATGAGCCTGCATCACCTCATGACGTTAAAATAGGTGAGTAATGGATATCACCAAATCACTTAAAAGTTTATTGATCAGTTTTGTGATTCTCACTACGTTAGTGGCGATTTTATTTTGGTTTTATCTGAATATTCAGGCATCTTTGATTGTATCGGCTGAACAAGCTGATATTCGATTGCCTGAATCTTTAGGAACTAAAATTCAGGTAGGGGAACATTTACGAGTTCGGTCTGAAGGTCAATTACAAACTACTTTAGATATTGATCGCACATTGCAATTGCCGTTAAAAGGAAAATATTTAGCTGATTTGAGTTTTGAAGTTGAAACACCAATTACGGTCAACATTAATTATCAGACGATGTTGAAAGTGGATGAGCTTATGCCTATTGAAACATCCACTGATTTAATTTATCAAAATAAATTATTGCCTAAATTTCCACTCAAATTGAATGTGCCAGTTAAGTTAGACATACCATTTGAATTAAAGCGGACATATACCATTCCAGTTAAAATTGTGTTTGATGGTCCCGTTCATTTTGGATTCGATGAATCGGTTACACTTCCTGTAAAACATCAATTTAAGCCAAGCTTTTATATGAATGATGCTATCAATATGAGTAATATTTCCTCATTCAACGCAATCATGTATAACTCAGTGCAAGACACAAAAGCGAATTTAGATATGAAAATGGATTTGCCATTGAAGAATGTAAAGCCTTAAAGGTAACAAAAAACTCTTTTTTAGCGTTTGATATGCATTTGCTGATTATTCTATTCGAGAAATTTATTAAAATGTGGCAAAATAGTTCGCTTTTAAGATTTTAGAGGATTGGCACATGCGCTTTGTTGATGAAGCAGTCATAACCGTAGAGGCTGGCGACGGTGGCAATGGCGTAGCCAGTTTTCGCCGTGAAAAATTTGTCCCTTTTGGTGGCCCTGATGGGGGCGATGGGGGACGTGGCGGAAGTATATATATTCAAGCCGATGATGATACCAGCACCCTAGTTGATTATCGTTACACACGACGTTTCCGTGCTGAACGTGGTAAGAATGGTTCAGGTGCGAACTGTTCAGGTCGTGGTGGCGAAGACATTATTTTAAAAGTACCTGTTGGTACAACAATCGTAGATACCGAGTCAGGCGACATCATTGGTGATTTAGTTGCTGACGGTCAACGTGTAAAAGTGGCAAACGGTGGTGATGGTGGTTTGGGAAATACTCATTTCAAATCATCTACCAATCGTTCACCACGTAAATGTACACACGGGATCAAAGGTGAGTACCGTGAAGTTCGTTTAGAATTGAAAGTTTTAGCAGATGTAGGTTTACTCGGTATGCCGAATGCTGGTAAATCGACATTTATTCGTGCTGTAAGTGCGGCAAAACCAAAAGTTGCTGACTATCCATTTACAACGATGGTTCCGAATCTTGGTGTTGTAGATGCAGATCGTCATCGTTCATTTGTTATGGCTGATATTCCTGGATTAATCGAAGGTGCAGCTGAAGGTGCAGGGTTAGGGATTCGCTTCTTAAAGCACTTGGCACGTACACGTATTCTTCTGCATATTGTTGATGTACAACCAATTGATGGTTCAGATCCAGCTTATAATGCACGTGCAATTTTAGCTGAATTAGAAAAATTCTCTCCGACATTAGCAAAACTTCCGATTGTTCTTGTATTAAATAAACTTGATCAACTTCCTGAAGAATCGAGAGATGAGTGGTGTCAGCACATTCTAGATGAATTGCAGTGGACTGGTCCTGTATTTAAAACTTCTGGTTTGATGGCAGAAGGTACTAAGGAAGTTGTTTATTACTTAATGGATCAAATCGAGCAACAACGTGAGCGTGAAGTTGAAGATCCAGAGTACGCTGCAGAAATTAAAGCATTACGTGAACAGCTTGAAGCTGAAACGCGTGAACAAACCATCGCAGCAAAAGAAGCATATCGTGCTATGCGTAAGGCTCAGCGTGAAGCTGACTTGGACGATGATGAAGATTTTGATGATGATGAAGATGAAGGCGGCGTAGAAAGTATCTACGTTCGTGATTAGTGAACCGAGGATAAAATGATAGAAGTGGTCGATGGGCAACGTCAGCTCAATGCGTGTAAACGAATCGTTGTTAAAATCGGATCATCTCTACTCACTGCAAATGGTCAAGGTTTAGATCTGAATGCGATCTCCCACTGGGCGAAGCAAATTGCTGATCTACACAATGCCGGACACGAGATCATTCTCGTGTCTTCAGGAGCAGTTGCAGAAGGGATGGTACGCATGAAGCTTGCGAGTCGACCCACTGATCTACCCAGTTTGCAGGCTTGTGCTGCAATTGGTCAAATGGGACTGATTCATACATGGTCTAGCGTACTTGATCAGCATGGTATCCAAACTGCGCAAGTACTCCTTACACATGATGATCTAGCTGACAGACGTCGCTATTTAAACTCATGTGATGCTCTACAGAATTTAATCGATTGGCGAGTCATTCCTGTAATTAATGAGAATGATACGGTATCAACTGACGAAATTCGTTTTGGTGATAATGATACTTTAGCAGCAATGGTTGCGGGGCAAGTTCAGGCTGAATTGTTGATTATTTTGACTGATCAACAAGGGATGTTTGATTCAGATCCACGCAGTAATCCTAATGCTAAATTATTCTCATCTGTTCGTGCATTAGATGACACGCTGTTTGAAATGGCAGGCGGTGGTGGCGTACTTGGTCGTGGTGGTATGGTTACCAAGGTTCGCGCAGCTCGCCTTGCTGCAAAATCTGGTTGTCCAACTTTAATTGCCAGTGGTGAAAGTGAAAATGTACTTGCTCGTTTGATGGCGGGTGAAATGTTGGGCACTTTATTTACGACTGATAATGACCGTGTCACAGCACATCAGCAATGGTTGGCTGCGCATTTGCAAACAGCGGGTCGTTTAGTTATAGATGACGGTGCAGTTGAAGCGATCAAACTTAAACATCGTAGTTTGTTACCTGTAGGTGTCAAGGCGATAGAAGGGCATTTCGATCGCGGTGATGTTGTGGAATGTGTAGATAAGAGTGGCGCTAGAATTGCCGTTGGTCGTGTGAATTTTAGTTCGCGCTCAGCTGAAATGGTTAAGGGACTGTCTTCCGAAAAAGTCTACCAAGTACTTGGTGAAGCACGTTCACTAGAAATGATCCATCGTGATCACATGGCGATTTATTAATTTACTCTGCTGTGTAAAAAGCTCGCTTCAAGCGAGCTTTTTTTATATTTTTTTAACTTTTTTCCACATGTCATGGTCTTGAGAATCATCGACTTTTGGTAGTGGCTTATCTTCGCCAACCATATAGGTAAAATCAGCAATAGATAGCATTTCTAAGTCTTCTTCACTGTTACCATACGCATAAATATGTTGATAATTAGAGAGATTATATTGATCCAATATACGTCGTTTCTTCTGCTCTCGACTACAATCTTCTGACTGATAAAAACCAGTCAAATGACCATTTTGTATTTCAGTTACTGTACAAATAAGTTCGATATTTAAAAATTTACAAACATATTTAAGGTATAAATCAATTGAAGCTGAAACCAGCACAATATGATCGCCACGTTGTTGATGTTTATGCAATTGTTTCATTAAATTTGAATCAAGTTTTTTAATTATTTTTTTTGCATAATCTTGGGATAGTTGATCTACAAAATCGACGGGAATATCTTTGAACATGCTTTGATAAAGTTTTGGTCTCATTGCATGTGCTGGATATAAATTTAAATAATAGGCTTGAATCCATGGCAGAATTTTCAAGCCATTTTTTACAATATGACGTTTTGAAAGGGTATAAAAGATAAACCCAGTAAAACTATCTTTGGGATATAAAGTCCCGTCAAAATCGAAGAGTGCAAGATTTATAGTTTGATTCTTTTTGCTTTTTGCATGCATTGCTCATAACGCCCGTTAACACGACTTGCAAACCAATTTGTGTTGTAATCACGACTCAATTTAGGACCTGAAATGACCACTTGAGGCATGACAGCATACATTGGTTCTTTGTTGGTTTTCTTTTGATAAAGTTTTTGAACAGCTAAGTAAGTTTGAGTATCTTCAAATTTTTTCTCTTTTTCTTTTTTCAGATCAGCACGAATTTGTCGTGGAGTTACCAATACATTATTTTGAGCAAAAACAGCAATTAATTCTTTTTCAGTTTGGCTTTGTGTAGATCTTACATCACCGTCTTTATTGTATAGGAGTAAGTCACCATCTAAACTAATTTCAGCTTCTGTTAATGCACCTAGCATTTTTTGGAAGGCAGCATTACGGCTCGAATACATTCCAGAGTTATAATCTGCAAATCGATAAATTGCTTCATCATAATTAGCAGGGTATTCCATTAAACGATGAATACCGTAGTATAGACCGCCATACTGAGTGTAAAGATCATTGCGTAACTCGGCTATGCCTCCAGCTTTACGTTTATGCTCTTTTGCATAATTGATATGTACTTGCATTGAGCCTAATGTGGTGATTGGATTTAACTTCTCACCAATGTCTTGCCCAACCAGTTTGGCTGCGCCTGTTAATGCACTCACATGATAATGTTGAGCCATGTAATCGAAAATTTCTCGATAGAGTAAGTCTAATTCGCGTTCAGTTTGTACTTTACGCATCTGGCTCATATAGTTGTTTTCTGGTGAAGGTTGGTTTTTGAGTACATCTTCAAAATAACCAGCGACTGTGCCACCAATTTTTTCGCCAAGTTTTGCTTCGAACTTTTCTTTTAGTCTTGAGTTAATTTCCTCAACCGCTTTTGCACCTAATCCAGGTACTGTAGGGTCAGCAACAAAGTTCGATTCTTGATCGACTACAGCGACAATACTACATACATTTTGCTTAGTTTTAGGAATGCTTAGCTCTTGCATAATATCGAAAATATCTTGAGACCAAGATTCACGATCATTTACACGTGCAGGAATGACCTTTCTGATTTGATCAGCCTCCATCTCAGGATCTTTGTCACTTGACCACCAAGCATTATCACCACAAGCGGCTAAGCTTATGCATGCAGTTAAGATGCTAATAGTCTTGAAAAAGGGATGAGTCGAAGTCGATTTATTCATAATCAGTGCAACACCGCATAAAAAGATGAGCTGAATGGGCGAATGAAGTATACTATGTTGATCAGAATTTGTAAGAAAATATATGTATATTGGTCCATATCAACTGTCAAATAATTTGATTGTCGCACCTATGGCGGGTGTAACCGATAGGCCGTTCAGAACCTTATGTAAATACTTTGGTGCAGGTCATGCGGTTAGTGAAATGATGACCGCTGATAAAACGCTTCGCATGAGCAAAAAAAGTTTGTACAGAGCTAATTTTGACGGTGAACTTGCTCCAATTTCAGCACAAATAGCGGGCTCTGATCCAGAGCAACTTGCTGAAGCTGCACGATATCAGGTTGCGAATGGCGCGCAAATCGTTGACATTAATATGGGATGTCCTGCGAAAAAAGTATGTAATAAACTCGCGGGTTCGGCTTTACTCCAAGATGAAGATCTCGTAGCAAGGATTTTAGATGCTGTCGTTGCAGCAGTGGATGTGCCTGTAACTTTAAAAACACGCCTTGGCTTTTTAAATGGTGAGGAAAATATTCTTCGTGTCGCGAAGCGTGCCGAGGATGCAGGTATAGCAGCTTTAGCTTTACATGGTCGTACACGTGAAGATATGTATTTAAATACCGCTCGCTATGAATTAATTCGTGAAGTTAAAAAAAACATACATATTCCCTTGATTGCGAATGGCGATATCGATAGTCCTGAAAAGGCTAAATATGTCTTGGATTATACTGGTGCTGATGCTGTTATGATCGGGCGTGCAGCTCAGGGACGACCATGGATTTTTAGAGAAATCGCACATTATCTTGAGACAGGGGAACACTTGGCGGCCCCAGAAATTGTAGAAGTGAAACAAGTTTTAATGGGGCATTTAGCCGAACTATATCAATTTTATGGTGAATACTCAGGATGCCGCATAGCCCGTAAACATATTGCTTGGTATACGAAAGGTTTACGCTCTAGCAACGAATTTCGTCAAAACATGTATAAAGTTGAAAATACAGCTGATCAAGCCAAAGTGGTTGAGTCTTATTTTGACCAATTATTAGATCAAGGTCGACGCATGAGTGATGTACAGGTTGAGCAAGTAAATTTATTGGAAATAAAATAGAAATTTTTACTGTTTTTCTTTAAAAAAATGCCTGTAATTCATATTACAGGCATTTTATTTTATTCTAGATGCGCAGTGATTTTCTTCAAAATCTGAAAAATCACATCGAACTCGCTTTGTAGAGGAGTACTTTTGCGAGTTACTAAAGCGAGTGTGCGGCTTGGGGCATCACCGATCGATTTGACAGCAATCTCTTCATTAAACTGAATCATACTGTTCTTCAAAGCAATCTCAGGTAATAAAGTAAAACCTAAATCAGAAGACACCATTTCAACAAGCGTTGGTAGTGAACTCGCTTTTAAACGGTGATCATTTTTACGTTCGCCGACTGGGCAAGCACTCAGTGTATGATCACGTAAACAATGTCCTTCTTCTAAAAGCATGAGACGTGTTAAATCCAAATCATCTAACGAAGTTGCTTCAGCCGCATTCTTATCTTTTTTATTGTAAACAACAAATAAGTTTTCTTTAGCGATTTCAGCAACTTTTAAACCACGAGTATCGAATGGCAAAGCAAGAACGATCATATCTAAATTGCCGTGTTCTAATTTTTCGACAATTTTCTCACTTTGTGCTTCATGTAGATGAAGTTGTATTTTAGGAAGTTGACGATGAACTTCATCTAAAAGTTGCGTCAAGATAAAAGGTGCGATTGTAGGAATAATTCCAAGATGCAAATCACCTGTTAATGGTTCGCTCATTTCTCGGCTTAGGCGCATCAAATCTTGTGCATCAGCTAGTAATACACGCGCACGGGCAACAACCTGTTCACCTAGAGGAGTCAAACGGACGTTTTGACGATCACGCTCAACTAAGACGCCACCTAAAAGACGCTCCAATTCCATAATGCCACCCGATAATGTTGATTGGGTAACAAATGATCGACGAGCTGCTTCAGTAAAATGTAAAGTTTCTGACAACGTAACTAAATATGATAGCTGTCTTAATGAGGGTAATGCAGCCATAGTGTCCTAGTGTGATGATTTAAAGTGATGTGCAAACAAACCACTAAGTTGAGGAATGAAATGTGCAGGAATATCATGCCCCATTCCATGAATTAATTCAAACTTAGCACCAGAAATCGCTTTTGCAACCGCTTTCCCATGACTTGGCGGTAATAAGCGATCTTTTGAACCGTGTACCACTAATGTTGGTTGATTAATAGTCTTATTGAGTGGCAGCAATGAACCTGTACATAATATTGCTAAAAATTGTTGAAGTACACCCGCTGGGTAGAAACTACGACGATATAGTTTACGAATAGTCTGAATTGCTTCTACTTGGTTAACGTATCCAGGAGAGCCGATAATATGAAATACTTTTAAACTATGATTGACGATCGCATCTTCATCATGAGCTTCAGGTTTTCCAATTAAGCTAAAAAGCTGTTTTGGAAAAGGTGGTGGTAAAAACGGCTGATTATTACTTGTAAATAAAAGGCCGATTTTCTCAACTTTTTCTGGATATTTAGCTGCTACGATTTGTGAAATCATGCCACCCATAGAGGCACCGATAATATAGGTTTTTTCTAAACCTAGCTGATCTATTAGCATAGCTACATCGTCAGCCATATCATAAAGCGTGTAGGGCGCACCTTCATTGGTTAATCCGACCATGAATCGACTCATGAGTTTCATAGTATTCAGCCGTTGTCCTTTATGACGAACTTTTGAAGATAAACCAATATCACGATTATCGAATCGAATAACACGAAATCCTTGATCAATTAGGGATTTGCAAAAAAAATCTGGCCAAAACAGCATTTGCGCGCCTAAACCCATCACCAACAAAATTGTTGGATGCTCAGGATTTCCCCCAACCTCAACATGTAACTCAATGCCATTACCCAAAGTAACTTTGGTTTCTTGCATAAATGGAGCATAAGGAGAGACATTAAATTGAAGTGCGCTGTTCATGGTATTCATTCCAAGTTGAATTGTTTTTATCTACTTTCGGAAGAGAGTTTATTGGAACCCATTTCTCAATAAACTCTCTTATTAAAACCTTAAGCTTGAGCAGGAATCAAGTCCGGTACGAGTTTAGTTAAAGTTAAACGCTGTTTACCAGCAGTTGCACCTAATAAAACAAAACCTCTTAATGTCCCTTCAGCATCAGTTGCTTTAGCAAGCATACCATCATCAAACTCTTCAGTTTGCCAATTTACTTCAACATCAACTGGTGCAGGTAAAACAGTAAGAGGTGCAGCTGGTGTTTTTACCGCAACTGGCATAGCAGGGTAATGAACATTTGTGCTTTGACCACTTAAAGTTTTTGCTAAAGCACGTGCTTGTTGCATGATAGGCATGACGTATGGAAGCAAAGTTCCATTTACTTCAGCACAGTCACCCACTGCATAGATGTCAGCTTGATTGGTCTCTAGTAGTGTATTTGTGATAATACCTCGACTAGTTTGAATATCGGCAGCTTTGGCTAAAGCAGTGTTTGGTTGTAAACCGATAGCAGAAAGAACAATATCTGCAACCAAAGTTTGTCCATTCGCCAAAGTCACAGCGTAGTCTTCACCATCATTAATTTTGGTAACTTTCTCAACTGTAGTTGAAAGGGCAAATTTAATCCCAGCTTCTTCTAAGTTGGTTTTAAATGCTTCAGCAACATGAGTTGGTAATAAGCGTCCAAGTGGTTGAGGTGCTAAATCAATGACCGTAACGTCATAGTTACTATGTAATAAGTCATTCGCAAATTCACAGCCAATCAATCCAGCTCCGAGAATCACAACGCGTTTGTCTTTGCGTTTTGCTAGATTTTCACGGAATACACTATAGTCAACTAATGAGTTGACCACGTGAATATCTTCACTACCATCGCCCGCAATTGCTAAACGAATCGGATTTGCACCCACTGCAAGAACTAATTTTGAATAGGATTGTTTAAAAATTTCACCATTTTTTTCTAACGTGATTTCATGGTTTTCAGGATGGATTTCTTTTACCAAAGTTGTCGCTTCAATACGCATATTGAGTTGGGCTGCCATTTTAGCAGCATCACCTAGAGCAATTTGTTCAGGTGCTTTATTACCTGCAAAAGCATTGGATAATGTTGGTTTAGCATAGTTTACCGCATCATCCGCGCAGATCATCATGAGTTCTTGTTCAGGACTCAGTTTACGGAATTCTCGTGCAACAGTATAACCAGCCATGCCTGATCCGATGATGACGATAGGATGCATTACATTCTCCAATTTTTTTAATTTAAAAATAAAACATAAGAAAAAAAGACCATGATGATCATGGTCTTTTAGTTCTATTTAGATTTCAACCATTTCAAAATCAGCTTTTGAAACGCCGCAATCTGGGCAAGTCCAATCATCTGGGATGTCTTCCCATTTTGTCCCTGCTGCAATGCCGTCTTGTGGCCAGCCTTCTGCTTCGTCATAAATCCAACCACAAACGATACATTGATATTTTTTCATGTGACTCTCCAAACTGATAGGTATGCTCAAATTGCCTTTCAGTAAAACTATTCCATAATGTCGTTACGATCGCTGCAAAAGAACTAACTTGTGTTGATCGGGAGTTAGATTTTTACGCAGAACGACATTTAAGTAAAGTAAATGCAAGAGTTTAATCATTTATGTAAAAAGTGGTATGGCAATTTGGGCCGAAAGTCTTGTTATTTGAGTAATTGCTCTAATTATTTCTATATCGAGGACTTTATTATTTGCTGAAAATAATGAAACGTATAAGTTTGGTTTGAATAAAAAACATACATTTGAAAATCAGTTATGATGAATTATCACAATAATAAGGACGTTATATTTATGAAAACGCTAAGTTACAACATTAGAATTTATGCGACTCCTGAAAGAGTCTGGGACATATTATGGGGAAATGAAACCTATAATGTTTGGACAAAATTCTTTTCTTGTGATTCCCAAATGAAGTCTGATTGGAAAGTAGGTGGTAAAACCTATTTTACTGATGGTGATGGAAATGGGATGGTATCGACAATAGAACGAATAGATGAGCCGAATGAAATTGTTTTCAAGCACCTCGGAATGATTAAAGATGGTCAAGAGGATTTTGATAGTGAGGATGTGAAAGCTTGGGCTGGCTCTTTGGAAAAATATTTGTTGGTTGATTACAATGGAGAAACGCAACTTCATGTAGAAGTCGATATTCAACCTGAATACGAAGAGATGATGAATAATGGCTTTGATCAAGGATTGGCGATGGTTAAACATTTAGCAGAAAAATGAGTCTAATTCGGCTTGGGTTTTTGTTCTAAATTTGCAAAGTATCAGTTTGAAAATTTTATAAAATCTTCATTTTTTTGAATTGTCTGGTTGAAACAATACGAAAATGGGTTGTGATCTGCTATTCTATGTCACTTCATTTTTTACTTAATCGAGGCAGAGATGACGCAACAAAACGCTCAATCGACTTCTGAACAGACACTTTCCGAAAACGATTTAATCGCACAGCGTCATGCCAAATTAAAGCAAATCCAAGATACTGCCAAACAAACTGGCAAAAGCCCTTGGCCAAACACATTTAAACGTGAGCACTATGCTGCTGATTTGCAAGAGCAATTTAAAGATTTAGATAAAGCGCAAATTGAAGGCGGTGAAAAGGTTTATGTAAAAGTTGCTGGTCGTGTCATGCTGAACCGCGGATCATTTATGGTGATTCAGGATATGACTGGTCGTATCCAACTTTATGTTGATCGTAAAGGTTTAGCTGCTGATATTTTAGAAACAATAAAAAGCTTAGACCTTGGCGATATTATTGCTGCAGAAGGTTATATTGGTCGTTCAGGTAAGGGTGACTTATATGTGCATCTTGAAGGTTTTGAATTACTAACCAAATCATTACGCCCATTACCAGATAAATTCCACGGTTTAACTGACACCGAGGCAAAATACCGTAAACGTTATTTAGATCTTATTGTCAACGAAGAAACAAGAAAAACATTTGAAATTCGTGCCAAAGTTGTTGCAGGTATTCGTGCATTTTTAACCAATGAGCGTTTCATGGAAGTTGAAACGCCAATGATGCATGTTATTCCTGGAGGTGCATCTGCAAAACCATTTGTAACACACCACAACGCTTTAGATATGGAACTTTATTTACGTATTGCGCCTGAGCTTTACTTAAAACGTTTAGTGGTAGGTGGTTTTGAACGTGTATTTGAAATCAACCGTAATTTCCGTAACGAAGGTGTTTCAACTCGTCATAACCCCGAATTTACGATGATTGAGTTCTACCAAGCATATGCTGATTATAAAGATCTGATGGCATTGACAGAGAATATGCTTGAGAAACTTGCAATCGATATCTTGGGTACAACAGATGTACCTTATGGTGAAGAAGTATATAGCTTTAAAGGTCCATTCAAGAAAATCTCAATGTTTGATGCGATTCTTGAACACAATCCAGATTTCACGCCTGAAAATGTAAATGACCGTGATTTCTTGGCTAAGTTTACTCAAGAAGTATTAAAAGAGCAGGTTAAGCCAGGCTTTGGTTTAGGTAAGTTACAAACCATCGTGTTTGAAGAAACAGTTGAAACTAAGCTGCGTCAGCCAACATTTATCACCGAATATCCTGCTGAAACCTCTCCACTTGCACGTCGTAATGATGATAATCCACATATTACTGATCGTTTCGAGTTTTTCATCGGTGGACGTGAGTTAGCAAATGGTTTCTCAGAATTAAATGATCCAATCGATCAAGCAGAGCGTTTCCAAGCCCAAGTTGCTGAGAAAGATGCTGGTGATGATGAGGCAATGCATTACGATGCGGACTTTATTGAAGCACTAGAATACGGTTTACCGCCAACAGCAGGTGAAGGTATTGGTATTGATCGTCTCGTTATGTTGTTTGCGAATGCCCCAAGTATTCGTGATGTACTTTTATTCCCGCATATGCGTCGTAAAGATTAAACATTTGACTGATTAATAAAAGAAGCCACTCTTAAGAGTGGCTTCTTTGTTTTCTGCGTTAAGAAATGTAATTGTTTGGTTAGAGGATTGAAATGTGTCTCTAAAAAAACGATTATGTGCTCATAAATAAACTTGAGAACAGTTTGGACATGTTTCTAAAAAAATCGCTTTCTATCGCATTATTTGCCTCGTTTTCATCCACTATTTTTGCGCAAGGCTTAGTGCTCAACGATGAAAATTTACGTACTGATCTAAATTGGTTAAACCAGCAAGGTGTCATTCAAATCAGTACATCTACATGGCCGTTAAGTGGTGATGAAATTCAAAGAGCGTTGTCACAAGCGAAAGTGACTAATAATACACAGCAAAAAGTTGTGAACTCTGTGATAAACACTTTGCAGGCAGACAATGCAACTGTAAAAGTGGGTTTGCATGCTGGTACGGATTTAAAGACAGTTCCTCAAGCATTTGGTGATAACCAAAAATCTCAATATCAAATCGCAGCTGAATTGAATGCTGGTGGTGACAATTGGGATGCTAAACTTCGTGTAAATGGTGAAAAAGATCCATTAATTGATAATGGAAATGATGCAAATGTAGAGGGTTCTTATATAGCAGGTAAGCTTTGGAATCAATGGGTTATTGCAGGTCAAATTCCAACTTATTGGGGACCAGGGCATGATGGTAGCTTAATTCGTGGCGATGCAAGTCGCCCTGTATATGGTGTGACTGTACAACGTGCAGTTCAAGATGCTTTTGAAACAAAATGGTTGTCTTGGATTGGACCTTGGCAATATCAGGCTTTTGCAGGTCAATTAGATGACTATAAAGCTGTACCAGATGCAAAATTGATTGGATTACGTTTAACTGCACAACCTTTGCCGTATCTTGAATTGGGAGCTTCACGTACAGTTCAGATTGGTGGTAAAGGTCAGCCAAATAGTTTTAAAGCTTATTGGAATGCAATGATTGGTAAAGACAATGGTTGTGATGATAGCGGTTGTACTGGTGATGAAAATGCATCAAACCAAATCGCTGGTTTTGATGGGCGTTTATTACTGCAACCGTTGTTGAATGTTCCAATGAGCTTATATACTCAATTTGTCGGTGAAGATGAGGCTGGTGGTTTACCAGCTAAATATCTTTACCTAGCTGGTGCTGATTTCTCTTCGAGTTACAAAAATATGCCATATCAACTTTATGCTGAATGGGCAGATACACGAACAAACGGAAAAGCAAAGGGAATTTCTTATAACCATCATCAGTACACTGATGGTTATTATCAACATGGTTTCCCATTAGGTCATGCAATAGGTGGCGATGGACAAATGTACTCAGTCGGCGGTGATATTCGTTTTGATGTAATGAATCGCTTAAGTGGGCGTGCGATCTATGCCAAAGTGAATCAATCTAATTTGACGATTAATGCTGCATTTCCAAAAGATGATACTGTGAAAGGTTTAGACTTGACTTGGACACACTATTTAAAGCCAACAATTCCACTTAAGATTAATGGTTGGGTAAGTGATTCAGATTTAAATGGTAATGATGGTGGTGTTTCTGTAGGTGTTGAAATTCCATTAGAACGTAACATGTTCCGTTTCTAATTTTAAACATTATAATCCCAAGAAAAGAAGCTGAAACAGGTTTCTTTTCTTACTCTAGAATTAAAATAGACGGTTTCACTTTTATAATGAAGTTATATATTCATATCATAATTTTGCATATTGATATGAAAAAACAAGCTAAAGAACTCTCTCTAAATTATTATAATGAATAAACCTTACTAGATCATTAATTAAGTTCTGGTAATAACATCGATATCACGAAAAATTGGAGTTGTTATGATACTCGTTCCTCCACACGGTCTTCCAAGTGGTGGTGTAAGACCGCTTATAGATTTTATGGGTAGCATGAATAAAGGAGGAAGTGTACATGACTGAGAATAGATTAACTCACCTCAAACAGCTTGAGGCTGAAAGTATTCACATCATCCGTGAAGTTGCTGCTGAGTTTGAAAACCCTGTGATGCTTTACTCGATTGGTAAAGATTCGGCGGTTATGCTTCATCTAGCATTAAAAGCTTTCTATCCAGCGAAACTCCCATTCCCATTACTACATGTGGATACGGGTTGGAAATTTAAGGACATGATTGCTTTCCGCGATAACATGGCGAAAACACATGGCTTTGATTTGATTGTTCATCAGAACAAAGAAGGACGTGATGCTGGGATTAACCCATTTGATCACGGTAGTTCAAAATATACGGATATCATGAAAACTCAAGGCTTAAAACAAGCCTTGGATAAATACCAATTTGATGCTGCCTTTGGTGGTGCACGTCGTGACGAAGAGAAATCACGTGCGAAAGAACGTGTTTATTCATTCCGTGATACGAAACACCGTTGGGATCCTAAAAACCAACGTCCAGAACTTTGGAATCTTTACAACGGTAAAGTAAACAAAGGGGAAAGCATTCGTGTATTCCCATTATCTAACTGGACTGAGTTAGATATTTGGCAATATATCTATCTAGAAAACATTCAAATTGTTCCTCTTTATTTCTCAGCAGTTCGCCCAGTTGTAGAGCGTAGTGGTACGTTGATCATGGTAGATGATGAGCGTATGCGTTTAAAAGAGGGTGAAGTTCCACAAATGAAATCGGTGCGTTTCCGTACATTAGGCTGTTATCCATTAACAGGTGCAGTCGAATCGGAAGCAGATACCTTGCCTGAAATTATTCAGGAAATGCTTTTGGCCACTAGTTCAGAACGCCAAGGTCGAATGATTGACCATGATGAAGCTGGCTCGATGGAAAAGAAAAAGCAGGAAGGTTACTTCTAATTTCCTAAAGTAAATCTCTCTTAGAAAGAGGGATTTAGGGAGATTAAAATGATTTCTAAAGAATATGTGGAGTTTTGAGCAATGTCTCATCAATCAGATCTTATTAGCCAAGACATCTTGGCATATTTAAAACAGCACGAAAATAAAGACCTCCTACGCTTTTTGACTTGCGGTAACGTCGATGATGGTAAATCAACGCTTATTGGTCGTTTACTTTATGATTCAAAGTTGATCTATGAAGATCAATTGCAAGCAGTTACTCGAGACAGTAAAAAAGTAGGTACAACAGGTGATGCACCTGACCTTGCACTACTTGTAGATGGTCTACAAGCTGAACGTGAACAAGGTATTACTATTGATGTTGCGTATCGTTATTTCTCAACTGAGAAACGTAAGTTCATCATCGCGGATACACCAGGGCATGAGCAATACACGCGCAATATGGCGACTGGTGCATCAACTGCTGACCTTGCAATCATTTTGATTGATGCGCGATATGGTGTTCAGACACAAACACGTCGTCATACCTTCATTGCAAGTTTACTCGGCATCAAAAATATCGTAGTTGCGATCAATAAAATGGATTTGGTTGAGTTTTCTGAAACTCGATTCAATGAAATTCAAGTTGAATATGATGCGTTTGTAAATCAGTTAGGCAACCGTCGTCCAGAAAATATCGTTTTTGTTCCAATTTCAGCTCTCAATGGCGATAACGTTGTAAATCCATCTGCGAGCACACCTTGGTACAAAGGTCAAACGCTGATGGATATTCTTGAATCAGTGGAAATCAAACGTGAATCGAATAAACATGAATTCCGTTTCCCTGTTCAATACGTGAATCGTCCAAACCTTGATTTCCGAGGTTTTGCAGGAACGATTGCGCTTGGTGAAATCAAAGTAGGCGATGAAATCGTAGCACTACCGTCAGGTAAGAAATCAACAGTTAAAGAAATTGTAACTTTTGATGGAAATCTTGAAAGCGCAGCTGCTGGTCAAGCAGTGACACTTACATTGAATGATGAAATTGATATTTCACGTGGTAATGTATTGGTTCGTGCAGGCGAGCAACCTTTAATTTCACGTAGCGTTCGTGCTTCAGTTGTTTGGATGACTGAACATCCTTTAGTTAAAGGTAAACTTTATAACGTGAAGATTGGTACTCAAACTGTACCAGCTAAAGTTACAGCGATTAATTTCCGAGTTAATGTCAATACACTTGAACATACACAAGTTGAAGAGCTTGAGTTGAATGCAATTGCTGATGTGGTTATTGAGTTTGATGCACCAGTTGTATTTGATCAATACCAAGACAGTCGTTATACAGGTTCATTTATCTTTATTGATCGTTTAAGCAACGTTACGGTTGGTGCAGGTATGGTTGAAGCTGCTGTTGAGTGGACTGCGCATAGCAATCCAGTTACTGCCGAAGATCGTGCTGCTCGTTTAGGTCAGAAACCTGCTGTGATAGGTATTTCTGCACAATTAATCGAAAATGCTCAAGCCTTAGAATGTTCATTGATCCAACAGGGTGTAGTGGCGATTGCAAAATCTACATTATCAGTTGATCAGATCAATTTGTTACGTGAAACAGGTGTTGTTGTCATTACAACTACCGTTGAAGGTACGGATACAGACCTAACTGTTGAAACTGTTGAAGAAGCAGCAGAACAAATTGTTGAATTAGTTCGTTTATAATTATCTGAACTGATTTTTAAAAGCCCGCGAAAGCGGGTTTTTTTTATAGATTATAAATGCTTAGGCATTAAGCAAATTATTCATCCAGAGTACAATTAACTTTTTATTTCATCTTTTTATGCTTTACATAAGAATATTTTAGTTCTGTTTTAATTTTACTTTTATGCGACAATAGCGCTTTGAATTTTTGTATTTGGACTCCCATGACTGAACAATCTCCTGAGTATTTAAGCGATATCGAAATTTTAGACATTTTACAGTCTATGAAAAAAGATGAGCTTGATGTTGAAGCTAAAGAGATCATTCGTAATGGTGGGAAAGTTGGTCGTCAAGAAGCACACAAAAATGCTTTGGTTGCGCTGAATAATAGTTTTGAAGAGAAGTTTGTAGAGGCTGTTACTTTAGCTTTGGGACTAAATGCAGGACAGGCCAAAAAAATACGTTATAAAAAAGATCGTATCCGAATCTTAAAAGTAAGTGGTATTGATTATTTAGCAATTGATGGGGCAGAAACAGCTCAAGTTTTATCTCAGGTTTCTCAAGCTATCACACGCGAAGATGCAATTGTGACAGAAGGTTTGCATAATATTTTTCCATTTTGGAAAGAAGGTTGGCCAATGGTGCAATTTGATAATGCATATAAAATTTTATCAGAAGATATTCTTATTCATTATCAAGCGACATTAGATGAACTAATTTCTTTGTATGGTGGTAACTAAATAATTATCATATAAAAATTTTTTATAAATTAATGGATTAGAATAACAAGGATGTTTGGCACATGACTCAAATGGAAGAGTTACCACATGAAGCTTTAATTGCATTAAGGTCAGGTAAATTAATTGATGCAATAAAAATAACACGTGAAAAAACGGGTCTAGGTCTGAAAGAGTCTAAGGATTTAGTAGATCGTTATTTAGATACTCACCCAAATGAGCAAATATTTATACAAGAACAATTGGCTCAACGTAGTCGCAGTGGTATTCAGTTTTTGGTTGCTGTTCTTTTTTTAATCGCTATGCTTGTTTGGTTTATTTTTAAATAAAAAGCCCAATGTTGGGCTTTATTATATTTACATTATTCTTCGTGATCTTTTAAAACATTCTCTTGATTTGGCATAATCTGAGTTACCAACAATTGGTCAATTTTATAATGATCAATATCGACGACTTCAAATTTAAATCCTGCATATTCTACCGCATCTGCAGGGCGAGGGATCTTGCGTAAACGGTACATGATGAAACCAGCGATCGTTTCGTAATTTTCATTTTCTGGAAACTCTTCAATTTCTAGAACGTGTTTTACATCCTCAATTGGTGTGCTGCCATCAATTAACCAAGAGTGATTATCACGTTTAATAATTTGTTGCTCTTCATCCATTGGTGTGACCCAATCACCCATAACGGTAATCATAATGTCGCTCAGAGTGATAACACCAACGACTAAAGCATATTCATTGATAACAACAGCAAATTTTTCTTTAGTTGAGCGAAAACGGTCTAGTAGTTCAGATAAGGTGAGTGTGTCTGGAATAATGAGTACATTACGAATAGTTGATTCATTCAATTGTGTGAAGGATTGCTTGTTTAAGATACGAATTAAAATATCTTTAGCGTCGACATAACCAATAACTTGGTCGATATGTTCATTACACACAACAAATTTTGAATAAGGATATTCAGCTAGCTTTTGACGGATGCTATCTTCATGTTCCGTCAAAGTAAAATAAACCACGTTTTCACGTGTAGTCATACTTGAGGGAACAGTTCGTTCTTCAAGTTCAAATACATTTTCAATAAAGTGATGTTCTTGCTTTTGTAATACACCTGCTTGTGCACCTGCATCCATTACTGCTGAAATATCATCAAAGGTAATGTTGTCATCACGAATGGTATTTACCTTAAATAAGCGAAATAACAAGTTTGCAATCGCATTAATTCCCCAAGCTAAGGGTTTGCAAACCTTGATAAAAACTTGAATGGGATCAATAACGCTAATTGCAATTTTTTCTGGAGCGATCATTGCCAAGCGTTTTGGCATTAAATCAGCAAATAAAATGAATAGTGAAGTGACCATAGTAAATGATAGGGCAAAACCAATGGTTTCTAACCAAGGACCAGCATAAAAACCTTTAATCATTTCTACAAAAAATGGACGAAAAGCTGCTTCACCTAGAATACCACCCAGAATCGCAACTGCATTTAAACCAATTTGTGATGCAGCAAAGAAATCAGCGGATTGTTCTTGTAAATCCAAAACTTTTTGTGCGCGGGTTTCACCTGATTCTGCGAGGATTTTTAATTTAACTTTTCGAGCACCTGCAAGTGCAATTTCAGTAAGTGATAAAAAACCAGCTGCTGAAATCAGTAGAATAATAACTATAATATTTTGGAAGAGACTCACATATCACCTGTGGTTCATCATTATTATGAATATGTTGTAACACAAAAAAAGCACTGAGGTAACTCAATCTTTACCTCAGTGTAATAATCTTATTTATGAAAACAGCATATTCTCAAAAGAAGTAGAATTTGCTGATATTTCAACAAACTCGCAATATTTTTACAATAGCTTGTTTTAGTATTGTGAAAATTGTGAATTATTTATAAAAAATTCACGGTTTTCTTCCTCAATCATTTGGCGTGCGACAAATAAAATTAATTGTCTTAACCAACGATGTGCAGGATGGTGGTGGAGTAAAGGGCACCATGCCATTTTTAATTCAAATTCTGGAATATAAAATGGAGGGTCTTTGATGACTAATTTCGGATTTTGAGTTTGAAGGCGCGCCATACGTGTTGGTAGCGTCGCAATCAAATCTACATTTTGAGCTAAAAGCGCTGGCATTTGATAATGACGTGTAAATACTGAAATTTTACGTCGTTGACCAATCCGCTCTAAGGCTTGATCAATCCAGCCCAAACCAGCTTGTTTATCAGGGTTAACACCAAAACCCACGCCCATGCCAGTTTTAGAAACCCAAATATGTTGAGCATCTAAATAGCTTTTTAAATTGAGGTGGGTGACAGCTGGATGTTTGTCATTAAGGATACAGCTAAAGCTATCACGCCAAACTAACACTTGGTGGAAGCTTTGAGGAATTTCATTAAAACGGTTAATTGCTAAATCAACTTTACCTTGTTCCATATCACGATATGAAACATCACTTGGAGTTAAAAAGTCGAGTACAACGTTTGGTGCTTCAGAACGAAGAGCTTTAACTAATCTCGGTACTAAAGTTGCTTCAGCATAGTCCGATGTCATGATTCGGAAAACGCGATTACTTGTATAGGGTCTAAATTCAGTTCGCGGCTCTAAGATCATTGATAGATCAGAAAGGGCATCACGAATACGGGGTTGTAGTTCTAAAGCACGTTCAGTTGGAGTCATACCTTCTGAAGAGCGAATAAGCAGGGGGTCATTGAATAGATTACGCAATCTTCTTAGAATATTACTCATGGCAGGCTGAGTAACGCCTAATTGTTCTGCTGCGCGTGTGACATTTTTTTCACGAAGTAGTACATCAAGATAAATTAATAAATTGAGATCGACCCGCTCCAGATTCATAAAAAAAATACCGAGAATAAAATATTTAAATTGTGTTGAATTATGACATATCTAAAGGCTTTTGTGTAATTTAATCCGCCAAAAAGCATAGTTAAAAACGCAATTTGAGAAAAACTAAAGTACATCTAAATTTGGTTTAGAATTAACCAAAGATATCAAGCACAGTTGTTTAGTAAATAACAAAATAAATGACCTATTAAATGGCTAAAAATGTCAATTTGATAAAATTTTAGGGGTGGAACTCTGAAAGATGAGCGATTAAAAGATATTCATTTTTAATAAATTTGATTTTCTAATCTCATTGTTAAGCTTAATTAAATATTATTTAAAACAATGGTTTGTAATGACTTGGACTCGCTATAAGTTCATGTTCAAAGGCATATTTCAAAAAAAAATACCGAAAATTACCCAAGAATATTGGATTAATCTCTTGGCAAAGACTAAGCTGTGCAACATATTGATGAAGTGCTTGAAATCTAGCCTATAAAAAAGCATGGTTTTCAGCGTGCATTCGATGCCAATCCCTGAAAGGAAAATATCATGACATATCAATCAGCTTTAGAGCACGTTCGTGCCGTTAAAGAAAAATTAGGTGGTACTTGGGGTGCGATTCGCCCAGAAGATGCTGCTCGTATGATGGTTCAAAACCGTTTCCACACTGGTTTAGACATCGCTAAATATACAGCTGCTATCATGCGTAAAGATATGGCTGAATATGACGCTGATTCAAGCAAATACACTCAATCATTAGGTTGCTGGCACGGTTTCATCGCGCAACAAAAAATGATTGCGAACAAAAAATACTTCGGTACTACAAGCAAACGTTACATCTACCTTTCTGGTTGGATGGTTGCTGCTCTTCGTTCAGAATTTGGTCCACTTCCTGACCAATCTATGCACGAAAAAACTGCTGTGCCTAAACTAATCGCTGAAATCTATACATTCTTACGTCAAGCTGACGCTAAAGAATTAAATGATTTGTTCCGCGCTTTACAAAAAGCTGAACAAGCTGGTGATTCTGCTAAAGCTGCTGAAATCATTTCACAAATCGACAACTTTGAATCTCACGTTGTGCCAATTATTGCTGACATCGATGCTGGTTTCGGTAACGAAGAAGCAACTTATTTGTTAACTAAACAAATGATCGAAGCTGGTGCTTGTGCAATACAAATCGAAAACCAAGTTTCTGACGCTAAACAATGTGGTCATCAAGCTGGTAAAGTAACTGTTCCACACGAAGACTTCTTAGCTAAAATCAATGCTGTACGTTATGCATTCCTTGAGCTTGGTGTTGACGAAGGTGTTATCGTTGCACGTACTGACTCTGAAGGTGCTGACTTAACTCAAAAGATCCCTGTATCTAAAGAGAAAGGTGATTTAGCTTCTCAATACATCAGCTACTTAGACACTAAAGAAATCGATATTTCTGAAGCTTCTGATGACGAAATCCTTATCAAGCGTGATGGCAAATTACACCGCCCAACTCGTTTAGCTTCTGGTTTATACCAGTTCCGTGAAGGCACTCAACACGACCGCGTTGTGCTTGACTGTGTAACTAGCTTACAAAACGGCGCTGACATGATCTGGATCGAAACTCCAACTCCAGACGTTGCTGGTATTGCTGGTTTCGTAAACGACATCAAAAAACAAGTTCCAAACGCGAAACTTGTTTATAACAACTCTCCATCGTTCAACTGGACTTTAAACTTCCGTCAACAAGCGTATGACCGTTGGGTTGCTGAAGGTAAAGATGTATCTGGTTACGACCGTGCTAAATTAATGAGCGCTGAGTACGATAACTCTGAATTAGCTGCTGATGCTGATGAAAAGATCCGTACTTTCCAAGCTGATGCTGCACGTGAAGCAGGTGTTTTCCACCACTTGATCACTCTTCCTACTTACCACACAGCTGCTCTTTCTACTCATGAGCTTGCTAAAGGTTACTTCGGTGAAGAAGGTATGTTGGCTTATGTTGCTGGCGTACAACGTAAAGAAATCCGCGGTGGTATCGCATGTGTTAAACACCAAGCAATGGCTGGTTCTGACATCGGTGATGATCACAAAGAAATCTTTGCTGGTGAGAACGCACTTAAAGCTGGTGATGCTAGCAAAAACACAATGAACCAATTCGGTGGCTAATCGCTTCTGATTGATTCGAAAAAACCCTGCTTATGCAGGGTTTTTTTTATTATGTTTCTAGAAAAAATAATTAAGCAGAAAATCTATTATTCAGCTTCTTTCTTCAATTGATATTTATCAGCTAACTCGCCTGTAATTTCATTACCTTCTAAATCTAAAGCTTTAAGATAACCTTCAGCGACAAAATATTTACGTCCATCACCTGCTTGGTCTAGTTCAATCACTGAAGGGTTTTTGCTATCGAATTGGAAACTACCTTTACTTTCAAAAGGTTTACCATCCCCTTTACCGAGATATGTTTCTTTAATTTCATACGTTTTATCTGAATTTAACTCTAATTTAGTTTCAATACCTTCACAATCAGCACAGGGTAATACACCCTTATAAGTACCATTCCAATCTAAAGCATTTTCTGCAGTATGTGCGTTATCTGTAACTGTAGTTTCTGCTACTACTTCACTTGTGGCAGAAGTCGGTGCTTGTTCTTCAGTTTTTTATTCTCTGTTTTGCTACAAGCTACAAGAAAAATAGATGCAATCGATAGGGCAATAGTAGATTTTTTCATTTTTACTAAACCTAATTTAAAAAAACACAAAGGATTAAATTATGAGAGTTATGAAAAAAAGTGTAGGGGATGAGTGTAAGTGTTCTTGAACTTTTGGTAAATCTGATTAAACCATGGTTATGATTTTTATTTAATTTGTTTAGGAAGCTTAATGATGGATAGATAATAATCTGGATTCGCCAAACAGTTATTTGTAGATTTATGATCGAATGAGAAGAAATAAAAAAAACCCTAATCAAATGACTAGAGCTTTTTTAAATTTTGGAGCGGGAAACGAGACTCGAACTCGCGACCCCAACCTTGGCAAGGTTATGCTCTACCAACTGAGCTATTCCCGCAATATGGACGCATTATAGAGAATTTCATTAAACTGTCAACTCTCTATAATGCTAAGTGTTGAATTAATCAGCACGTCTCCAAATTGTACCTTGGCGAGTGTCTTCTAAAACCACGCCTTGATCGAGTAAAGACTGTCGAATACTATCCGCCTTGGCAAAGTCTTTAGCCTTTTTCGCATCTACACGTTGCTGAATAAAGTCTTCAATTTCAGCATCAGAAAGTGTTAGAGCTTCTTGTCCGATATCTGATTTAAGGAATTCGTCTACATCGTGTTGAACTAGACCAAGAATATTTGTGAGCTGACGTAAAGTTGAGTAGAGAACTGTTGCTTGTTCAGCTTGTTCTTCTTTAACTGCGCGATTTAACTCTTTATTAAGCTCGAATAGAACAGCCATCGCTTCAGCCGTGTTGAAATCATCACACATTGCGTTATTAAAGCGTTCAACAAAACTTTGATCTAATGCATCAACAGTTTTCTGACCATATGTTTGTTGATAGGCTTTAAATGAATGATAGAAACGAC
This sequence comes from Acinetobacter junii CIP 64.5, assembly GCF_000368765.1. GTDB lineage: Bacteria > Pseudomonadota > Gammaproteobacteria > Pseudomonadales > Moraxellaceae > Acinetobacter > Acinetobacter junii. Next base: position 212,098 of record NZ_KB849654.1, on the reverse strand, counting down.
TCAACGCAGTTTTAGCTTCTTTTAAAGCAACATCAGAAAAATTGACTGGACTACGATAGTGTGAGGAGACGATAAAGTAACGAATCACTTCTGGATGGAATTTTTCCATCACATCTCTAATCGTAAAGAAATTGCCTAGTGATTTAGACATTTTCTCCCCATCGACATTGATGAATCCAACATGCATCCAATAATTTACATATTGTTCGCCTGTTGAAGCTTCACTTTGTGCAATTTCATTTTCATGATGAGGGAACATTAAGTCTGAACCACCACCGTGAATATCAAAATGATTGCCCAGGCAACAAGTCGACATTGCAGAACATTCAATATGCCAACCTGGGCGACCATTACCCCAAGGAGATGCCCAAGCAGGTTCATTTTCCTTTGCATGTTTCCAAAGTACAAAGTCAAAAGGATGTTTCTTTTCAACTTCAACATCTACGCGTTCTGAAGCACCTGCTTGCATATCATCGAGTTTACGGCCAGAAAGTCGACCGTACTTATCGAATTTTGTGACTTCAAAATAGACATCACCATTGCTTGCAGGATAGGCAGCACCTTTATCTACCAAATTGCTGATCATGTTTTGCATTTGATCAATGTATTCAGTCGCTTTCGGAGCTTCATCTGGCGCAGCACAACCTAAATTAGCAGCATCTTCATTCATCGCTTCGATAAATCGTGCAGTAAGTTGTTGGATGCTTTCTCTATTTTCATTAGCACGCGCAATAATTTTATCGTCAATATCAGTAATATTGCGGATATAGCGTACTTTCCAACCTTGACTACGTAAGAAACGGATGATGTAGTCAAATGCAACCATAACTCGAGCGTGTCCGATATGACAGTAATCGTAAACGGTCATACCACAGACATACATGTCGATTTGACCTTCTTTGCGTGGGACAAATTCAACTTTTTTACGTTGCTCAGAGTTATATAAAACAAAAGGTTGCATAAGGGCTTTTAACACTCAACAAAATTAGCGTTACATCATAACGTATGCATCATTTTTCATAAAGTTATCCGCATAAAAAAACATGTTCTAAAGGAATGAACTGATTAAATTATAGGGGTTCTATATTTGTTCATTTTCTAAGAAATCTTATACATTTAGAAACGTCTCTCACAAACAGTTATGCTAGAATCTCCGCAATTCTTTTGATTAAAATCATCTACGCTTATGTAGATTGAACATTATTTTGAGTCAAACTTGCATGTCACAAACGATAAATTTCCAAAAAAGCGCGCTAGAAACGCTGCGCATCGAACAGCAAGCGATTGAAGTTCTTGCAACACAATTAGATGAACGCTTTGATCGTGCATGTGAGATTTTATTGCAATGTTCAGGTCGTGTTGTTGTTACTGGAATGGGTAAATCTGGTCACATTGGACGGAAAATGGCGGCGACCTTTGCTTCAACAGGTACGCCTTCATTTTTTATGCATCCAGGTGAAGCAGGACATGGCGATCTAGGCATGCTGGTGCGTGGTGATGTGCTGATTGCAATCTCAAACTCTGGTAAAAGTGATGAGATTATGATGCTTATGCCTTTGATTAAGCATCTAGGCGTTCCACTGATTACGATTAGTCGTGATGATAAAGGGCCAATGCCACAAAATGCTGATGTACCTTTAACATTAGGTGCCGCTGATGAAGCTTGTCCATTAGGTTTAGCACCTACATCAAGTACGACAGCAACCTTAGTGCTTGGTGATGCATTGGCTGTGGCTTTGTTGGAGGCGCGTGGGTTTACGGCAGATGATTTTGCTCGTTCGCATCCTGCTGGAGCTTTAGGGAAACGTTTACTTTTACATGTAAAACATTTGATGCATACAGGTTCAGAATTACCCAAAGTTAAACCTGATACACCGATGAATAAGGTGTTATACGAAATTTCTGATAAACGTCTTGGTCTTACGACCATTGTTGATGAACAGGATAGATTGCTCGGTATTTTTACTGATGGTGATTTACGTCGTATGATCGATCATCAGCAAGGTTTTGATGTTAATTTACCTGTTGCAGAAGTCATGACTAAAAATCCACTTACGGTTTCTCAGGAAGCTCGCGCAGTAGAAGCATTAGAAAAAATGCATGAGCGTAAAATCAATCAATTTGTAGTTGTCGATGATGCCAATAAAGTTATTGGTGTTATTAGTATGCATGATCTAATTCAGGCAGGAGTAAATTAAGCCATGGCATCTTATGCTTTACAAGAACAAGCACGTCATTTACAAGCACTCGTGCTAGACGTCGATGGAATCTTAAGCGATGGCTTTGTAACATTAACGAATTCGGGTGATGAAATTAAATCATTTGATATTCGTGATGGTTTAGGAATGAAATTGGTTCAACAGGCTGGTATGAAAGTGATCATTATCACGGGACGAAAAAGCCATATAGTTGAAAAACGGATGTCAGATTTAGGCGTTGATTTAGTATTTCAGGGGCGTGAAGATAAAGGTGCAGCATTACGTGAAGCCTGTGCTCAGTTCAATATTCTCCCTGAAGATTGTCTATACATGGGTGATGATTGGCCTGACTTATCTGCATTTGCAATTGCGGGTATGAGTATTACTGTACCGAATGGGCATGAGGAAGTACGTCGTCGTGCTCATCTTGTCACCCAAGCAATGGGTGGGCGTGGTGCTGTACGAGAAGTTTGTGACATGTTGCTTACTTCAAAAGGTGTTTACCAAGAGCTACTTGCAAAATACTTAGCTGTACCACATTAATATAGAATGAACTACCCAAAGGTTAGGTAACCCTGTTTATGGATACCAGAGTTTTATATGTTGTTGCTGTAGTGGTTGCTTCCATTAGCGGTGGCTACTATTACTATAGCGGCAAAGCGAAAAAGCTTGATGTTGAATCGGCTAAAAATATGACGTATTCAGCTCAGGGTGTTCACCTAACCCAAACGGATGAACAAGGTAACTTGTACGTTCGTGCTGAAATCAAGCAATTAGAACAAAATATGCAGTCAAAAACTTCACAGTTGGGTCAACTCAATGCCGTGATGTTTAAACAAGGTAAGCCTGATGCGACTTTTTATGCAAAGCAAGCCAAAGGTTATGACGACAATACTAAAATTGTTTTAATGGGTGATGTTGTCGCAACAAAATTATCAGATCAAGGCAACAAAATGGAGTTTCGTACTGATGAGTTGACTGGGTATCCAAAAACGAGAGAGTTGGAAACACAACATCAAGTTACAGTGCAATCACCAAATTCAGCTTTCGTCAGCCAAGGTCTGAAAGCAAATTTAAACAATGGTCAATATGAGTTTTTCAAAGTTCGAGGAAAGTATGCGCCTAATTCCTAATTCTAAATATCGTTTAGCTTTCCTAAAACATGTTGCGTGTATAGCAGTTGCATTTAGCTCAGTTTCAGCATTTGCCGTACCCTCAGACCGTAATCAACAATTATCATTGGTTGCTGATCGCGCGACTTATAATGATAAAACAGGTATCACAACGTATACGGGTAATGTTGTCATTGAGCAAGGAACGATGAAGCTACAAGCAGATTCTATTGTTGCAACATTAAATAGTAAGAAAGAAATTCAAACCATTACTGCAAAGGGCCAACCAGCGAAGTTTCAGCAGCAAATGGATGTAAATAAGGGCTTAGCAAGAGGCGAAGCTCAAACTATTATTTATAATGCGAACACTGGGATTATTACTTTGTCAGGAAAAGCTTATCTATATCAAGATGGTTCTAGCATCCGTGGTAATACTTTGAAATATAGTATGAATAAAGGTGATGTTGAGGCTCAAGGTTCATCTACCAATCGAGTTCAAATCATTATTCCACCTTCTAGTTCTAAAAGCTTCCCAGGGGCGCGTGATTAATGGAACAATCAGCACAACAACCACAAACTTTGTGTATCAAACACTTAGCAAAGAATTATAGTAAGCGCTGGGTTGTAAAAGATGTTTCTTTTACAATGCAGAGCGGGCAGATTGTGGGTTTGCTGGGACCTAATGGTGCTGGAAAGACGACGAGCTTTTATATGGTTGTCGGTCTGGTACGTATGGATAAAGGAGAGATTCATTTAGATGATCTCGATTTATCTGATCTTGCGATGCATGAGCGTGCTCGAAAAGGGATTGGCTATCTTCCACAAGAAGCTTCTATTTTTAGAAAGCTCACGATCTCTGAAAACATTATGGCGATCTTGGAAACAAGAAAAGACTTAAACAAGCAACAGCGCCAGCAACGTCTCAATGAATTATTGAATGATTTTAAAATTAGCCATATCAAAGATTCATTAGGGATGAGCGTATCAGGTGGTGAGCGACGCCGTGCGGAAATCGCTCGCGCATTAGCAGCAGATCCTAAGTTTATGTTGCTAGATGAGCCATTTGCAGGTGTTGATCCAATCTCTGTGGGTGATATCAAAGATATTATTCAAACTTTGAAAGAGCGCGGTATTGGCGTATTGATTACTGATCATAATGTTCGAGAGACATTAGCGATATGTGAAAAAGCCTATATCGTGAGTGAGGGTGCAGTCATTGCAGAAGGTACCCCTCAGGAAATTCTAGATAATGAGCAAGTGCGTAAAGTGTATTTAGGTGATGATTTTGTGGTTTAAAAATAGCCATTTGAACAATATGAAAAAGAGCTAAATAGCTCTTTTTCTTTTTATACATAATAGAAATAATAAATAGATAAGTGACTTTTACTGGAATATTTTTCATTCTTCTTTTTTATGTATTTGATTTTAATTTAATAAATCTACGGTCAAAGCTAATAATAGCTAAGTTATAAGCAAAAAAATGTGATCTATATTACAAAAAACAAACATTTAAGCGATGTGTAAATTGTAGTTTTCGCATGGTGTTTTTATTTTAAAAATGAGTAGAATGAGTGAGCTTTTAAATGATAACAATTTGAAAAGAATATGAGCATTAACAACGATTTAAATGTAGATGATGGAGCACACAAAACATGTATAGATTTGAAATGGCTATTATGTGTATTTTCGTTTTCCGTACCTGTAGTACATGCAGAAACACCGAGTGAAAAATATCACAGTTTAAAAAATAATATTGCTCAGCTGCTTGCACCGAAAAGCAACCAAGATTTCAAAGTTGCTAACATGCAAAAGCTAAGTAATTTCACGGTGACACCATCGAATAATAATTTACCCGTAGTCGGTAGCGGGCGACCTATGCAGCCTGCGTCTGTACCGATTATACAAAGTCAGCCTCGCGTACTTAAAGATGCTGTACAGATCGCAGTTCAACGTAATCCTGAAATTTCTCAGACTTTAGCAACTCTTGCTGCACAAAATGCAAATATAGATGTTGCTAAAGCTGGTTACTATCCGCAGATTACGGGCGGTATGAATACAGGTGATTTGACACAAAAGAGTTCAAGAGGTCAGCAAGTTCTTGCCTTGAGTGCATCTCAAATGGTCTATGACTTCGGTAAAGTGAAGTCAGGTGTCAATACAGAACAAGCAAGACTTGCTGTGGAACAAGCCAATGTTTTGGTGAAAATTGATGATATCTCACTCGATGTTGCACAAACGATTATTAATATCCAACGTTATAAAAAACTTATTCAAATCGCGAATCAGCAAATAGCAGGTATTAAACGCATACAAGAGATGGCAAATCTAAGGGCAAATGCTGGTATCAGTAGCCAAGCAGACCCGATACAAGCACAGTCTTATTTGCAGTCTGCTCAATCCGCGTTAATCGGTCAACAATCTTTATTGAGCCAAAATCAACAACACTTATACACTTTGCTTGGTTTTGACGTCAGTAAGATTCAGTGGACTATTCCTGAGGATTTAGTGAAACAATCTGATTTATATGCAGAACCTCAATTCAATACAATTCCACAAATGATTGCAGCTCAAGCAGGTATTGCTGTAGCACGTTCACAAAAACAACAAACACAGTTAAGCAGATTTCCTACTTTGTCCGTAAAAGGAGAGTTGACCCAAGCGATCAATGGAAGAAATCCAAATAATGATAAAGAGGGTGGATTTGATAGTGCGATAATGTTGGAGGCAACGAGCCAATTTTATCAAGGTGGAGCAACTTCTTCACAGATTCGAGCAGCAAGTTTTGCAGAGGAAGCTGCTAAAGCTCAAGTAAATGCAGTCTATCTACAAGTTTTGGATCAAATTCGTAATAGTCGAGAACAGATTGAAAACAAACAAAGACAGATGCAAGTCTTAATGAGTCGACAAGCGACTACGGTGAGAACTGGACTGCTCCCAGTATCCTAGACATGAGACCGCCTCATTTTGAAGCTGTCTCAAATGCTTCTGGGCTCATCCCATCGAGATGCGAATGACGCCTGATTCGATTGTAAAACATCTCGATATAATCAAACACATCCGCACGGGCCATTTCTCGTGTTTTATAGATCCTCTTTTTAATTCTTTCCTTCTTTAAACTACTAAAAAAGGATTCAGCAACAGCATTGTCCCAACAGTTTCCACGACGACTCATACTCGGAACTAAATTATGCTTTTGACAGAATTTCTGCCAGTCTCCGCTACTGTATTGTGAGCCTTGGTCTGAGTGTATGATCACAGGTTCATTGGGTCTGCGTCGCCATACCGCCATTAAAAGTGCATCCAAAACGATATCCTTGGCAAGCGTAGGTTTCATTGACCAACCGATGACTTTCCTTGAATATAAATCGAGAACCACAGCCAGATATAACCAGCCTTGCCAAGTACGGATGTAGGTAATATCAGTCACCCAGGAAGTATCAGGGGTGTTCACAGCGAACTCTCGATTTAAGTGATTTGGTGGCACAATCGGAGGACGGCCACAACCATAACTTTTATGCTTTTTATATCCTCGAACAGCGGCAATGCCATTGTTCTTCATGATCTTCAGCACACGATTGGGGCCACAGCTTTCACCTAGCTCTTTAAGATCCAGCGTGATGCGACGATAACCATAGATGCCATAACTGGCATCATAAGAAGAGCGGATCAGTTGTAATAACCGTTTGTCTTCAATTGTTCTGCCTGATTCGGGTTCATGTAGCCAGGCGTAATAGCCAGCACGAGCAATCTTAAGAACCCGACACATCGTTTTAATCTTAAATTGATGGCTGTACTCAAGGATAAACTGATACTTTACTCGGGCAGGCTTGCAAAGTACCTTGCGGCCTTTTTTAAGATATCTCGCTCTTCTTCAGTTTGCTTAAGCTGACTTTTAAGACGAAGGATCTCTTTCTTTGCTTCGAGTAGTTCATGTTCATCAGGGTTGTTGCGTAAAGGCTGTACGGCCTTTAGCCATTTATAAATGCTGTGCTGTGATACACCTAAACGTTCAGCCACATCAGTGACAGAATATCCACGTTCGGTAATCAATTTAACAGCTTCATCTTTAAATTCTGGGGTGTATCGTTGTCCACTCATAATGTTCTCTCCTATGCAAAAAGAATAGACGAAATTTGTCTAGGAGAGTGGTGGCAGTCCAAACCAAGGAATTGTATCAAGAACAATATAAGTTAGGGACACGTTCACTTGTGGATTTATTGAATGCTGAGCAGGCAATTCATGGTGCAAATTCAGAATTAGAAACAGCACGTTATGATATTTACAGTAACATTGCTCAGTACATCGCAACGACAGGACGTTCACGTCAAGCCTATGGCTTAAATAATATTTCCATTCAGGGGTTTGAAGTTCAGCCATGATGACAAAAATAAACTATCAGCCGTGGTTACAAGCGGTCTTAACAATTGCTAAGCATTATCGAATAGAGCCATCAGAAGAGCGTGTTCGTTTACAATTAGATTGGAATCAAAATCAAAATTTAGATGAAATTTTATTGTTAATGAGCCGACAGGTTGGTTTGAACCTTTGTAAAGTGTCATTTACAGAGGAAATGATCAACCCTTGGCGTTTGCCGATTTTAGTTGAATTTAAAGATGGGCAAGTTGGTGTTGTCGATAAAGCTGACTCAGAAGGAAATGTCAGTGTTCAACTCAGTGGTGATCAAGGCTTATCACAAAAGTTTTCAATAAGTTCACTTAAGCAAGATATAAAAACAGTCTATATCTTACGCCCTGAAAAATCTGTCCCAGACGCTCGTATTGATGAATACATCAAGCCGTATGAAACGAGCTGGTTTTGGTCAATCGTTCTTCAAGATTGGAAGCGATATATAGATATTATGTTTGCCTCGTTAATGGCAAACATTTTGGCATTAGCTACGATTATTTTCTCTATGCAGGTTTATGACCGCGTTGTGCCATCACAATCGATCCCGACGCTTTGGGTGCTTGCGGGTGGGGTGCTAATCGCAGCCATTTTTGAGTTTGTACTTCGTGTTGCTCGTGTTTACCTATCCGATATTATTGGAAAGCGTGCAGATTTAAGAATATCAGACCGTGTTTTTGGTCATGCACTACGAATTAAAAATAGTGAACGTTCTAAATCGACTGGTACTTTTATTTCACAAATTCGTGAGTTAGAAGGTGTTCGTGATTTAGTTACATCGACAACAATGGGTGCGATAGCTGATTTACCATTTTTCTTCCTGTTTCTGATTATCTTTGCGATTATCGGTGGGAATCTCTTTTGGGTAATGTTGCTTGTTGTTCCTTTAATGATTTTGCCTGGTATTTTGGTACAAAAGAAATTAGCTGAGTTAGCTCAAGAAGGCATGCGAGAGTCATCTATTCGAAATGCGATCCTTGTCGAAGCGGTACAAGGTATTGAAGATATTAAGTTATTACGAGCAGAATCTAGATTCCAAAACCAATGGAATCATATGAATGAGGTGTCTGCGGATATTAGTATGCAACAACGTAAGATCGTTGGTGTATTAACTGCTTGGACACAAAAAATTCAAGGTTTAACCTATGCCGCTGTTGTATTAGTTGGATGTTTTGCCGTGATGGAAGGCGAGATGACAACGGGTGCTTTGGTTGCGTGTTCGATCCTTTCCTCACGAATGCTTGCCCCTATTTCACAAATCACAGGGATTTTAGGACGTTTACAGCAAGCTAAGGTTGCGAAGAAAAGTCTTGATGAATTAATGCAGAAACCTGTTGATCAACCTGATCAAGCGCATCTGGTTCATAAAGAAGTGTTAAATGGGGACTATGAACTTAAAAATGTTATGTTCCAATACACAGAAGAAGATTCTCGTCCAATTCTTGCACTTCGTCATTTGAAAATTAAAGCTGGTGAAAAGATTGCGATTTTAGGTCGTAACGGTGCAGGTAAATCAACATTATTACAATTATTGGCTGGTATGCAATCACCATCAAATGGTTCTGTGCATTTGGATGGTCTCGATATTAGCTTAATCGATCCTGCTGATGTGCGCCGTGATATGGCATTGTTGAATCAGAATGCACATTTATTCTACGGAACAATTCGTGAGAATTTGACCTTAGGTGCGCCTTTAGCAAAAGATAATGACATTTTAAAAGCTTTAAAAGTGACAGGTGCTTTAGGCTTTGTGCAAGAGAAAAAAGAGGGCTTAGATCATTTAGTTTTAGAAGGTGGTGTAGGCTTCTCAGGCGGGCAAAAGCAAGCATTGCTGTTAGCACGATTACTGATTCGCCAACCTAACATTTTATTACTCGATGAACCGACTGCTGCGATTGATGATATTGCCGAAAAACAACTAATTGATCACTTAAAAGGCTGGTTAGGACACAGAACATTAGTCGTCGCAACACATAGACGAGCTGTGCTTGAGTTGGTTGATCGTATCATCGTGATGAACGAAGGTAAGGTTGTAATGGATGGACCAAGAGATCAAGTTCTAAATCAATCAGCAGGTCAACAAAAACAAATTAAACAAGGGGAAGATTCATGAGCGAACAACAAGCTAACAACCGTTCCATGAATGTATCCTACAAAGAGCCAGCTTTACCACGTTCAAGTCTTGTGATTTGGATTGTATGTATTGGTTTAGCGATTTTTTTGACTTGGGCTTGGTTATTTAATCTAGAAGAAGTTTCTACAGGAACGGGTAAGGTTATCCCTTCATCTAAAGAGCAAACTATTCAATCTTTAGAAGGTGGTATTCTTACGAAGTTAAATGTGCAAGAGGGTGATATTGTTCAAAAAGGTGAAATCCTTGCGCAACTTGATCAAACACGCTTCGCATCTAATGTCGGTGAATCAAAATCACTTTTAACTTCTGCTCAAGCGACTGCTGCGCGATTACGTGCTGAAGTGAATGGAACTCCTTTAGCATTTCCTGCAGAAGTGCTCAAAGAACCTAAATTAGTCAAAGAAGAGACCGCTCTTTATTATTCTAGACGTGAAAATTTAGAACAATCATTAGCTGGTTACCAACAAGCTTTACAATTAGTTCAACAAGAATTGATGATGACTGAACCACTTGTTGCGAAAGGTGCTGCAAGTGAAGTAGAAGTACTTAGACTCAAGCGTGAAGCCAATGATCTTAGAAATAAGATGAATGACACACGTAATCAATACTATGTAAAAGCCCGAGAAGAGCTATCGAAGGCAAATACTGATATTGAAACGCAACAACAAGTTGTGATGGGACGCAGTGATAGTTTACAACGTGCAATCTTTAAAGCACCTGTGCGTGGTGTGATTAAAGAAATTGATGTAACAACTCTTGGTGGTGTTATTCCGCAAAACGGTAAATTGATGACGATTGTTCCTTTAGAAGACAAACTGTTAATTGAAGCACGTATTTCTCCAAGAGATATTGCTTTCATTCGACCTGGTCAAGAAGCCTTAGTGAAAATCACTGCATATGACTATTCGATCTACGGTGGTTTGACTGGAAAAGTAACAGTAATTTCTCCTGATACGATTCGAGATGAAGTTAAACAAGACCAATTTTACTATCGTGTTTATATCCGCACTGACTCTGACAAGTTATTCAATAAAGCAGGTCATGCGTTTGGTATCACACCAGGTATGGTAGCGACAGTTGATATCCGCACTGGTGAAAAAACAGTTATGGATTATCTACTTAAACCATTTAATAAGGCCAAAGAAGCTTTGCGTGAAAGATAAGCAAGCTAAACTCAAAAAACCTCGCAATTGCGAGGTTTTTTATTTGAACCTTAAGACGTTATACTTTGTTTTTAAATTTGCATTGATGTTTTTATGCCTTTTACCATTGCTCAAACCGTTACCTTTGAAGAAGAAATTAAAAAAAGTCGCTTTCAGGCGATTGCGAGTGTTGTAGAAAATGAGCAACAAGTAAAAAAGTTTTTAGAAGAGACAAAGGACATCTCGACGACACACCAATGCTGGGCATGGAAAATAGGTCATCATGTACGGTTCAATGATGATGGCGAACCTTCAGGTACAGCAGGTCGCCCGATATTAGCAACGATAGAGGGGAATGACTTAACCAATGTTATTGTATTGGTGAATCGTTGGTATGGCGGAGTAAAACTAGGCACTGGTGGTTTAGTCAGGGCGTATGGTGGGTGTGCAGGACAGTGTCTGCTACTCGCTGAAAAAATAGAATTAATTGAGAAAAAGAAGATTACTTTTCGTTGTGCATTTAACGAATGGGCTATTATTCAATATGAATTACTACAACAGCAAATTGAGTTTCTAGAAAACTATACTGAAACGGGTGTTAGTATTCAGGCACAAGTGCAAATACACCAGATTGAACCATTAAAGCTCAAGCTTCAAGATATAACGCGTGGTCGCGAGCAGCTTAAACTTATTGAGGATCAAACAGATGATGCATGATCCACTATTGAAATATCGTGAACAGCATAAACATCGATTGAACTATATGCCATGGTTATATTGGTCTTTAAAACCCAAACATAGAGAATGGGCGGAAGCATGGCAAAAAGAATATCAGAACTATTTAATGGAAATGGAAACAGTTGAAATTGGCAACAATTGTTTTATTTCACCTTTAGCACATATCTTTGCTGAGCGAGGACGTAAAATTACTATCGGCGATAATACTTTTATTGCTGCCGATTGTACTTTACATGGACCGTTAGAAATCGGTTCTGAAGTCGCGATCAACCACCATTGTATTCTTGATGGAGGTCGCGCAGGTATTAAGTTGCATGATCAAGTTAGAATTGCAGCATATAGTCATCTGTATGCTTTTGACCATGGTATGGATTTAGATCGACCGATCTATCAGCAAGCAGTTCGTTCACAAGGCATAGAAATTGGACGTGATGTTTGGTTAGGAGCTCATGTTGGAATTAAGGATGGGATTAAAGTTGGTGATCATGCGGTTATTGGTATGAATAGTATGATTACTAAAGATGTTGAGCCACATGCAATTATGGCTGGAAACCCTGCAAAATTGATTCGTTATCGGAAATAAGAATTAACTAGAAAACTCTCAAGAGATTCTATACATAAATTTAACCAACCTGCTATCTATCTGTGTTAAGTTAAAAATAAGTAGAAGACCTAAGGTATTGAACCTAAAGAGAGGCGATTATGAACCGCGTTATTGCATGTATCGATTCCTCACCCTGTATCGATGCGGTGGCGGAGGCTGCAGTTTGGGTTGCCAAGCAAACTCAAAGAGAATTAGTCCTTTTACAAATCCTAGATTACTATCCCGCCAGTTACCATTTAGGTGAAATTAGTGGTGTAATCGGTTTTGAAAGTAATGCCATGTTACTTAAAGAATTGGCTGAGTTAGAACAAAAGCAAAGCGAATTGGCTTTGGATTATAGTAATAATTTACTGAAACATATCTCTGAATTAATTGAAAAAAATTACGGTTTGACTAGCACCAAAATTCAAGAAAAAGGTGATTTTCTTGAACAGAGTTTTAATATTCTTAAAGAAAATGATGTGGTAATCATCGGGCGAGTCGGGGAACGCGCTGCTGAAAAAAATAAACCAATTGGAAGTAATGTTGAAAACTTTATTCGTGGGGCGAATTGCACGGTAATTACCGTAGGGGAGCATTTTTCACCACCAAAACGTTTTATTTTTGCTTATGAATACTCTCCGACTTGTCAAAAGATGATGGAGAGAATTGCTCAAAGTGATTTATTGAAAAAACTGCAATGCCATTTACTGTATGTTGGTGATCATCCAGAGATGCTGACTGAACCTGAGAAATATCTTAAAAGTGCTGGTTTAGATGTAATACCAATATATCGTTATGGCGATGTAGCACAAAATATTTTGGAATATCAACGCGAACATGACATTCAGCTGATTGTATTAGGTGCATTTAGTCACAGTAAGATTCATCAGTTTTTCTTGGGTAGTATCACAACCACGATATTTAGAAATGCAAATGTACCGCTGCTTGTTGCTAAGTAGTTCATTTTATTCCATATAGTTATCCGCAATTCCTGTGGATAACTATATGGAAAAGCAATCTTAATACACTTAATCTATTGATATTTATAGTTAAAAAATAAAAGTTTATTTTTTAACCTCTATTTGACGATTGCAATTGCAAAGCCATCGTGCCCTTTCGATCCAACAGTTTGTAGAGCAGTACACGATAAAAGTTGAGGATGATTCTGGAGCGCAGTAAAAGCTTGGCGGATACCTTCAATACTTGGTTTTTTATTATTTGAATCTAAGATATCACCTGAACGAATGACATTATCTAGCACAATGATAGTGCCTGAGCGTGCCAATTTTAAACTGAGTTCAAAATATTCTGGATAACTTTGTTTGTCTGCATCAATAAAAATGAAATCAAATGGTTCACTATTTTCATTAATTAATTGATTCATGATATCAACGCCACGACCTTTTTTAAGCTCAATTTGGGTTGGCATATTGGCATAATCAATATTTTCTTGGGCAAGGATCACGTGTGTATCCCGTCCTTCCACAGTAAGCAAATATCCATCAGCAGGCAGTGCTTTCGCCAACCAGATTGTACTATAAGCAGCAAATGTACCGAGTTCGAGCACACGCTTGCATTGATTCATTTGAATCAACATTTGTAGAAACATGCCTTGGTTAGGTGCAACAGCTAGATGATTAGAAAAACCCTGCTGGTCAGTGTTATCTAATGCATGTTGAAGTCTCTCGTCTGTGGGAATGAGATGTGAATTAATATATTCATCAATGTCTGTCCACAACTGTTGCATGGTTGTATTTACCTATAAATTTGATAGCTGCATTTTAAACATTTATCTTGGAAGTGCAATTTCAATGCTGAAGGAATCATGAGCGCTGAAAGTAAAAAGAGATCAAAAGACCTCATTTTTACTCGAGTTTTGCAATTTAGAAGTTACAAAGAGATGTTTTACGAGTCAAATCAGGACCCCAAGTGCGATAACCTTGAGTATCCAAATGAATTTGACCTGAACTATATAATCCAATACCGAGATCTAGGCTTTGACCATGCTGAATCCAAAATTGGCATAACTTGAATTTTGTTTGTTCTATATATGCATAATCTTGGGGTTGAGGGTATTCAGGTCCAATACGAAAATCAATTGCGGAATTAAATAAGTGCTTTGATGAGCTTGCACCACCTGCACACTGATTCAGTGGTAGATCACGATAAACTGAGGTAACTTCGAAATCAGTAAGAATTTTTGCAGCGATTAAATATTTGAATACTCGTAATGTTGAAAGTGAGTTATTCCATAATTCACGATTTGGAACCATGTATTCTGAACGTCCGCACTTTTGCCAGTCTCTTGCTGTTTTCAGCAATTCAAAACTAGGAATAATATGTGCGACATTATTGCGCATTAAGAAATGTTCATATTCGCGTACACGTGCGTAGTTTTCGTCCTGACCTAACCACTGACGATAAGATGCAGGTTCTGTTTTTGTTGGGATTGGACGATTAAAAGTTACTTGTTCTTCAGGAATATATATTCTTTTGCTTGGACTAACTTTCTTTGGAGACGTGGCACAACCAACCATCATCACAGGGATGACAAATAATGAAAACAGACCCTGTAATTTATTTCGCATCATAAAAAAGCAATTCACATTTAGTATAGTGCCTATTTTAATGCAAAATAGGGGGCTAAAAATGGCACAATTGCAAAGAAATGTGTGATTCAGGTATAAAAAAAGACCAGTAAAACTGGCCTTTTTGAAAATTACTTTTCTAAATACTGAAGCTTGTTTGGTTTGCCGTTCCATTCCTCACGATCAGCAGGTTGTTCACCGATTTGAGTAATGTTATTGCCAGCCCATTTTTCAGATAATTCAGCATTTAATTCAATAAAGACTTCTTGACCTTCAGGTAACTCATCTTCAGAGAAAATTGCATTTGCAGGGCATTCTGGTTCACAAAGTGCACAGTCGATACATTCGTCAGGATTGATGACTAAGAAGTTAGGACCTTCATAGAAACAATCTACAGGACAAACTTCAACACAATCTTGATATTTACATTTAATACAATTTTCTGTGACAACAAAGGTCATGGCGGCAGCTACCTAAAAAATATGGTTTTCATTTTCAATAGCGTATTTTAGGCAAAAAATGCAGATAGAAACAATTCCTTTTATTGATATTTATTATTCGTATCAATGAAAAGGGCTGATTTATATGAGTTTTGTTGATAATAACTCTCAATAACCTGAATCTATTTGCACTTCATCCTACGATAAAAGACGCATTTTCAAACTTAATTAGAAATTAAAATTTGCTAGGTGCTAACTTTAATATAGTAGAGAACCTAGCATGGGGTTAATTTTCAATAGTATCTGAGCTTTTAGATAAAGCTTTGAGTTGATAAAGGTGTTCCAAAGCTTGGCGTGGGGTAAGGTCATCTAAGTCCAGTTGCTTTAACAGATCTAAAGCAGGTGATTGAATTTTTACTTCAATTACTTTTTCAACAACTTTAGTTCCTATTTCATGTTCAACTGTACTAAACAGATCATTTTGCACAGAGTTTTGTAAATGCTGATGTTGCTGTTTTTCCAGTATTTTCAAACGTTTTTGTGCATCTTTGATCACATTAGCAGGGATACCAGCCAATTTTGCGACTTGTAAACCATGACTTTGACTTGCAGGTCCATGCTGTACTTTATGTAATAGGATTAAATTACCATTTAACTCTTGTGCGGTGACGTGATAGTTGTCAATTCCAGCCTCGCTACCCAATTCTGTTAATTCAAAATAATGTGTTGCAAAAAGACATAAACACTTAATACGTTTGGTTAAATCGAGTACACATGCCCATGCTAGAGATAAGCCATCATATGTACTGGTTCCACGTCCGACTTCATCCATCAATACTAAAGATTGACTTGTTGCATGATGTAGAATTTGAGAAGTTTCAGTCATCTCAACCATGAATGTTGATTTGCCTGTAGAGAGGTCATCAGCTGAGCCGATACGAGTGAATATGCGATCGATAGAACCGAGCTTTGCTGATTTCGCTGGGACAAAACAACCACAATAAGCGAGCAAGCTAATTAAAGCTGTTTGTCTCATAAACGTGGATTTACCACCCATATTGGGACCAGTGATGATCGCCATACGATGTTGATGATCAAGGAATGTATCATTCGGAGTGAATGGAGCTTTGTTTAAAGACTCAACCACTGGATGTCGACCCGCCTGAATCTTGATACAAGTTTCTGGTGTATATTCAGGTCTTGCCCAATTATTTAATCTTGCCTGATGTGCAAAATTCGCTAAAACATCGATATGAGCAATTGCAGCACTCATCATCTGTAATTGAGCAATATTTTGGCGTAATTCATCCAATAAAGATTCAAACAGTAGTTTTTCACGAGCGAGCGCACGAGATTCGCTCGAAAGCACTTTATCTTCAAAGCTTTTAAGTTCAGGTGTGATATATCTTTCAGCATTTTTAAGTGTCTGACGACGAATATAATCGGCAGGGGCTTGCTCAGCTTGAGCTCGTGTTAATTCGATATAGTATCCGCTTACACGATTGTAGCCAATTTTCAGCGTATTGATGCCTGTTCGCTGACGCTCTTTGATTTCTAAATCTATTAAAAATTGACCCGCATGATCACGTATTTTGCGTAATTCATCCAATTCATCATCATATCCCTCTGCAATTACATTTCCATCGCGTAAAAGTACAGGAGGGTTTTCAACAATTGCTGCAATAAGATGTTGGTGTAGACTTTTGAAATCACCAAGTTGCTGATCAAGCTCAATTAATAGTTTGGATTTTTCAGTGTTGAGGACAGGCGCTAAAGCATGTCGTAAAAAAGGAATTTGAGCACAGGCTTGGCGAAGTTGAACTAAATCACGTGGTCGAGCACTACCCAAAGCTACTCGACTGAGTACACGCTCAATATCGCCGATTTCTTTCAAAACTAAGCGAACAGGTGATTCGTGATAACCTTTCAATAATTGCTCGATTGCATCCAAACGAGCATCGAGTATTGCTGTATCTCGAATGGGCTGCATGAGTGTGCGACTCAGTAAGCGACCACCCATCGCAGTTTGACAATCATTGATTAATTGAAATAAAGATGTTCCATGCTCAAATAACGGTTCGATGATTTCAAGGTTACGACGTGTAATTGGGTCTAAAGCAATAAAATCTGTACTCTGTTCGATCTGTATAGAACGGATGTGAGGTAGAGCCGTTTTTTGTGTTTCTTTAGCATAATGAATAAGCGCAGCCGCAGCCGCCTTTGCCAGAGGAATTGGATCTAACCCAAAGCCTGATAAGGTGGAAACAGCAAACTGGTCACACAACGTCTTTTGAGCATTATTTTGATTAAAATCTACATTCGGTCTTTTGGTAATTGGACAATCTAGATTTTTCTTAATATGTTCGATGATGTTTTGATCGACTAAATCCTCATCAATCAAAATTTCACTTGGCATCAAGCGAGCAAGTTCTATTGGCAATTGCTCTTGTTTATATGTCTGTTGTTGAACTTTAAAAATACCTGCACTCAAGTCAAGTAATGCAAAACCAATTTGATTTTGTTGTATACACAGAGCAACTAAATTTGAGGATTGATAACTTGATAAAAGCGCATCGTCAGTTAAGGTACCAGGTGTCAAAACTCGGACTACTTTACGTTCTACAGGTCCCTTCCCCGTAACTTCACCAACTTGCTCACAAATTGCAACGGTACGACCTGACTTTACTAAACGTGCTAAATATCCTTCAGCGGAATGGTAGGGAACACCTGCCATTGGAATTGGTTCACCATTTGTTTTGCCACGATGGGTTAGCGTGATACCAAGTAATTTTGCAGCTAAATGGGCATCCTCAAAAAAGAGTTCGTAAAAGTCACCCATACGATAGAACAAAAGCGCATGTGGATACTCCATCTTGACTTTGAGGTATTGCTGCATCATCGGCGTGTGAGATGAGAGATCAGCCATAACTGAGTCACTGTTCATGCGTTATAAGTCCTTAAATTGAAAATATATTACTAAATGAAGTTTTACCATTACTGCCTAAAATTGATCGAAATTCAGAAATCTTAACTTTCGATATCAAAATCACTAAATTATAAAATACAGTTTTGGTGTAAACCCTTTTTCGACAGCCATCTTAACAAATTGAGCTTGATTGACAAAAAGGATTCCTAAAATGAATGAGGAAATTAGCAACAAAAGAGTAAGTTAGTTTTTTTATTTTATTTGTTACTCCTAAGCCTTCATTGAGGAAGGTAGGGTTTTATTTAATGATTTAAGTGCTAAGTCTCATGTTTGCACGCAGAATTTACAGAAGAACTAAAAAGGTATCTTAACCCAGTATTAGTCATGTTTGTCGAGTAGATCAGTGTCTTAAATCCTTAATTATTATATATTCGAAAATTATCAGTATTTTTTAATAGATGTAGCACCAGAAGAATTTTGCTTTAGAAACCTGATAGCAACAAAAATACCACTCATATTGAATCATTAACTGATAATTGTTTTTATTTGTATTATAATTGCGAGGTTTTTTAAGGTTATTTTAAGTTTAATCTGAATTTCAATCTGATGATTGATTATAGGGGTCACATGGAAAAGTATTTATTTATTAAAAATCAAATTGTTATGAGTGGTTTGCTGTTTGGTGGTTTTGCACCAATGCTTTATGCTGCTACTGAACAAACTCAACAAGTTGTTGTATTACCTACGATTCAAGTGATTGGCTCACAAGAAGATTCAATTTCAAAAATTCCAGGTGCAGCGGTAATTGTAAGCCAAGAGCAAATTCAACAATTCACTCCAAGCTCTACTGAAGAAATTTTAAAACGCGTATCAGGTGTGTATGTTAAACCTGAAGAGGAGTCTGCAATTGTTGCCAATATTGGTATGCGAGGAATTAGTTCGGCTGATTACAAAACACTTATTTTAGAAGATGGTGTACCTGTAGCGGCTGGCTTATTTGTTGGAAATGGTCGTTATTATAATCCTCGTATTCAACGTATGGATAGCATTGAAGTTCTTAAGGGATCTTCTGCGTTGCGTTATGGACCTATGAATATTGGTGGTGTAGTAAATTATCGTACTAAACAACCTAAAGATGGTGCTCTTGTTGATCTATCAATTGGATCTTGGGATACCTATAAGACAACTGTTGAATTGGGTGGCAGTTCTCCAACGAAAGATAGCAATGTTGGAGCGATTTTAAGTTGGGCGAAAAGTGACGGTTTCATGGATAAAGGCTATGAAATGAAAGATGCCGTTATCAAAGCAGGTACAGCCATCGGTGATAATCAATGGGTTGGTGTTAAATTTACTCATTATGAAAATGATGCCAATATTTCATATCGTGGTCAGTTCTTGGGTGAGTATCATGCCAAGAAACAGAATAATCCTGCTCCTGATGATTGGTTCTTAACAGAGCGAAATTCTTTTGATATCAATCATCGTTGGGATATTAATCCAGACACTGAACTTCAAACATTGCTGTATTGGAGTGAAATGAATCGTGATTACTGGCGCTATGGCGTGAATGCTACAGCTTCACAAGCTGCAGGTCGTTGGATTTATACTGATAATGTAAGTGGCAATAATCGTGCTTTTGAACGTATTGGAGCGGAAACTCGTCTGATCGCCAAAAATACTATTTTTAATATTCCTGGTGAAGCTGAGATTGGCTTGCGCTTGATGAATGAGAAAATGGATGACGTTACGATTAATGCGAAACGTGCTACACCTCGTTCAGGTACGACAGCAAAAGATACCAAAGATTCCGCGAAGAGTGTTGCTTTGTATGCTCAAAACCGTTTCGATATTTCAGATCAATTGTCTGTAACGCCTGGTGTTCGTGTTGAACGCTATGAACAACAACGTGATGATAAACAAAAGAATGAAACAGTTAAAACTTCAAATACTGAAGTAATGCCTGGATTAGGTGTCACCTATCAATTCATTCCAGCTGTTCAGCTTTACGCTAGTGTCTACAAGGCATTCTCACCTGCACTAAATGGTGACTCACTCAGTGGAATGAAAGATCAAAAACTAGAGGCAGAAACTGCGGTAAGTTGGGAGTTGGGTTTAAGAGGTCAGCAAGATGCAGTTCGTTACGAGTTAACTGCTTTCCGTATGGACTTTGACAATCAAATTATTCCAGCTAACAGTAACTCAGATTTCCAATCGACCAATGGTGGTAAAACATACAACCAAGGGCTTGAAGGTGCTGTAAGTTTAGAGTTTGAGAATGGTTTCGATGTGTTTGCTAATCTTACATGGATTGCAAATGCTGAGTTCAAAGGCGATCGTTACAACAAAAATGGTTCACTAAAATCAAAAGATGGTGACCGTGTACCATATACACCTGAATGGGTAGCAAATCTTGGGGTAGGTTATACCTATGCAGGTTTACGTAGTCAGTTGAGTGCAAACTATACAGGTTCTCAGTTTACTGATGAATTAAATACCAAACCGATTGTAGAGAATACTTCAGGATTCTTTACTGGAAAAATCGATGCTTACACGACTGTCGATTTGACAACACGCTATACCTTGAATGATCAAGTTGAGTTTTATGGTGCAGTTAAAAACTTAGAGGACAAGCGCTATATCGCAAGTCTACGTCAAGGGATTTATGTTGGTCCTGAGCGTTCATTTGAAGCTGGTGTTCGTTATCGTTTCTAATCGATGATTCGGTAGACATAGAAAAAAGGGTTGTATTGATTAAATACAACCCTTTCTTATTTGGGGACTATATAGCAGAATTCGCTATATCGCTAAAATCTTATTTATTTGTTTAACACTTTACTCATACGAGCAAGCAGAATGACAGGGATCAAACCCACTAAAACAATTAATAATGCTGCAATTGCTCCATCTTCATATGTTCCTCTTGAGGCTTCAGCATATAACTGAGTTGCGAGGGTTTCCATATTCAAAGGTCGAAGTAACAGGGTGGCTGGCAATTCTTTCATACAATCCACAAAAATAAGTAATGCTGCAGAGATGATTGCAGGGCGGAGTAGTGGAAGATGAACTTCTTTTAATATTAAAAATTGATTTCGGCCTAAATTTTGAGCCGCGTCATCAAATACGCCATGTATACGATTATATCCAGACTCTATTCCACCAATTGCGATTGCAAGAAAGCGTACACTGTAAGCATAAACGAGGGTGAAAGTTGTTCCTAAAAAGAGTAAGCCTGTGTGAATTCCTAACTTAAATTCAAGAAAATCAGCTACCGCATGATCAATTTTTCCAAGTGATAACATAAGACCAATTGCCAACACAGTTCCAGGTATTGCATAACCTAAACTGGCAATTCGGCTAAACCATGTAATTTGGCTAAAGCGTGCCGCACTGACAATAAAAAATCCGATTGCAATTGTGATCACAGTAGCAACTGTAGCTAAAAATAAAGTGTTGATTGATGCTTGTAATAAATAGTCTGAAAAACCTGCATATTTGAAACGCTTATAAGATTCCACCAATAAATGCATGAATGGAATGAGGAAACCAATCGTGATAGGGATTAATCCAAGCGTTAAACATAAACCAGCTTTTGTGCCACTGAGTTGTTGTGCTGGCATCAATCGACTACGTTGAGCAGAGTTCATATAGCGTTGTTTGCGTCTACCCAGTCTTTCAATAACAACCAATAAAGTAATAATGATCAACATGAAAATCGCGATTTGTGCAGCACTAGCGAGATCGGATTGATTTGTCCATGTTGAATAGATCGACAAAGTTAGGGTTTTGACGCCTAAAAACTCGGTTGCGCCGATGTCATTGATGGTTTCCATCAAAGCTAAACTAGCCCCCACAGCGATTGCTGGACGAGCTAAAGGAATCGCGACTCGAAAAAAAACTTGGTTTGGGTTGAGCCCTAAACTGCGAGCAACTTCAATCAAGCTAGCTGATTGCATGAGAAACATTGCACGTGTGCTTAAATAGACATAAGGATATAAGACAAAACTTAATAGAAAAATACAGCCCCAAACAGAGCGAATATTCGGAAACCAAGCAGGTTGAGATTCCCAACCAAAGTTAGCTGCTAGAAAGCTTTGTACTGGGCCGATAGGATGTAAAATATCGATATAGCTATAAGCGATGATATATGTTGGTATTGCAAGGGGAAGCAGCAGCGCCCAATCTAAAAAAGCTCGACCTCTAAACTGATATGCGGTTACTAACCATGCGCTACCAGTCCCGATTAAAATCGTGAGTAGACCAACACCAAATAATAAAATACTGGTATCAACCAAAGTAGGGGGCAGAACATACTGAATCAGATGCCCAAAAATATCACTATTACCCTGAATTGCTGTTAAAACCAATGCAATAACAGGCAAGCAAGCAAGTAAGGTCAATACCCCACTGAGCGATGTAAATAAATTAAAGTGATGCTTATTTTTGGTCATTAGAGATTAAGAAACTATTGAAGAGCAGGTTTAAGAAGTTTGATTGGACAGGTCAAAACAAAATGGATGACCTGCCCATAAAATCACTTAGTGATTAAATTGAACTTTATCGACTAACAGATTTGCTGCTTTACGATATTTTGCAATTTCACTCAGACGGACGTTATCAATATTTAACTTTCCGAAACTTGCGATAATTGGATCAATCTTCACACCAGGTTTTACTGGATACTCATAACCACTTTGTGCATAGATTGCTTGTGCATGATCTGAAGATAAGAATTCCAATAATTGAACTGCTTCTTTACGGTTTGGTGCATATTTTGCTACAGCTGCACCTGATACATTGATATGCGTTCCACCATTTTTAAAGCGAGGTAATACAACATTAATTGCATTACCCCAACGTTGTTGCTCAGCATCACCATTACGCATTGTTCCTACGTAGTAGGTATTTGCAACACCGATATCACAAATTTTACCGAGAATATCACGTGCAACATCACGATCACCACCACTCGCTGGGCGTGCTAAATTTGCTTTGATACCACGTAACCATTGCTCAGTTGCTTTTTCGCCGTGATGAGCAATATAGGATGCAATTAGCCATGTGTTATAAGGATGGCTGCCAGAGCGGATACAAATCTTACCTTTCCATTTTGGATTTGCGAGTTCTTCATAACTGATGGCTTTTAGTGGTGTACGATCTTTAGAGACATACACTGCACGAGCACGCATAGATAGCGCATACCAATGACCATTGGCTGCACGTAAGTTACCTGGAATCGCGGTATTTAAAACTTTAGAGTTCACTCGTTGAGTTAAACCATTTTCAACCAAATCAACCAAATTACCGAAATCAACTGTCAGCATGACGTCTGCAGGTGAGCGGCGACCTTCAGTTTTAACACGTTCCAGCATTCCATCTTTGATAAAAACAGTGTTTACTTTAATACCTGTTTTTTGATTGAATTCTTCTAATAGTGGTTGAATTAACACAGGTTCGCGAGTGGTATAGAGATTGACCTCAGCGGCATTTACCCAACCACTGCTGAGTGCGACAAGACTAACCGAAAGTGCATGAAGTTTTATTCGTTGGTTCATTTTTGATCCCTAAAAAGAAGAAACTTGAATAATAAATACCAGTCAAGTGGATGATTGATGGGTTTCGATTGAATCATTGGCTTCATAAAAGAAACACTGAGATAAATCTAACGATAGGTAGACGGTGTCTGCTTGGTCGTAATGTTGAGAATATTCAACATAAGCACTTAACACTTTATCTTCTGCCTCGATTTTTAATTTAAGTAGTTGTGAATAGCCTAAGAATTTCGACGAAATAATTTTAGCAGCTAGACTATTTTCAGTTTTTATCCGATTAACACGTAATTGATGGGGTCTAAAATAGCAACGAATCTCGTTACTACTCGTCAAATGTTTTGGAGTCGCAATATTTCCAAAAATCGTATGCAGTTGTTGATCTTGTATTTGAGCTTTTATTTCATTCAAATCGGAAAAATAACGTGCTGCAAAAAGTGTTTTGGGTTGGAAGTAAAGCTGCTTGGGCGTACCACTTTGAATAATTTTGCCTTGATGCATCAAAATAATCTGATCAGCAATTTGAAGTGCTTCTTCAGGATCATGAGTCACAATGATAGTTGTGGTCGAAGTCTGTTTTAAAATATCAATGGTGCTTTGTCGAATTTGATCACGTAAACGATGATCCAAATTCGAAAATGGTTCATCCATAAGCAAAACATGAGGTTTAGGTGCGAGTGCACGAGCTAAAGCGACACGCTGTTGTTCACCACCAGATAAAGTATGTGGATAGCTATGAATATGATGCGACATAGAGACATGCTTTAACGCATTTTCAGCAATAGATTGACGTTCGTGCTTCGGGATTTTTTTCAATCCAAACATCACATTTTCCAACACGCTCAAATGTGGAAAGAGAGCATAGTCTTGAAATACAAAACCGATATTGCGTTCTTCAGCTTGAACTTGTTGATATGGGTCCCATAGAACTTTTCTTTCTAGCTGAATAGAACCCTCAGTAGGAGTCTCTAGACCTGCGATCAGACGTAGCATGGTTGTTTTACCGCAACCTGAATGTCCCAATAGGCAAATAATCTGACCACTTTGAGCAGACCATGATGCTTGATTTACAGCAAAACGCTCACCGAATTTTTTGCTAAGCTTTTGAATCGTTAAGACATTGGCCAACGTTACGGTATGAGCATTCATGGTCAATTCACAGGAATAATTCTTGCCCAAATAATAACTGATAATTCTTCTCAAGTGGAGTTTTTTTGAAGGAATGGAGCATGTTTATTGGCGCTATTTTAATAAATTCAAAGGTAGAGTGATTTAACTTGAATAAGTAATTATTTAATTAAATATTAGATATTTAACTGGCTTATAAATAAATTATTTAGGGAGTGATAGATTGAGTGCTAGTATCACTTTAACTTTTAGAAGTGTTTTTTTACAACATGCAAAATCAGACGGTAGAGAAAGCTAGTGTACCCATACTGACTTTAGCTGCACTTGGTGTAGTCTTTGGCGATATTGGAACTAGCCCACTTTATGCACTTAAAGAAAGCTTTCATGCAACACATGGAATGCCAATCAATGAAATTAATATTTTAGGAATCTTATCGCTTATTTTCTGGACCATCATGTTGATCGTCTCTCTTAAATATGTGATGGTGATAATGCGAGCAGATAACAATGGCGAAGGTGGAATCATGGCATTACTTGCCTTGAATTTACGTCAGCCAGGTCTTTCTAATCGAACAAAAATTCTGATTACAGCTTTAGGATTTATTGGTGCTTCATTGTTCTTTGGTGATGGCATTATTACACCCGCAATATCTGTGTTATCGGCTGTGGAAGGACTTTCTGTTGCGGCTCCAGCATTTGATAAATTTATATTACCGATCAGTATCGGCATTCTGACGGCATTGTTTCTTGTACAAAAACATGGAACTGCCGTAATGGGTAAGTTTTTTGGCCCAATTACACTGCTTTGGTTTTTGTCTATTGGTGCGATTGGGTTTGTGAGTATTATTCAAAGCCCAACGATTTTGGCTTTCTTAAGTCCACATTGGGCATTGCAATTTATTATCACCAATCCGTATATTTCATTTTTTGTGATGGGCGCTGTCGTTTTGACCGTCACAGGTGGTGAAGCGCTTTATGCTGATATGGGGCATTTTGGTGTTCTTCCGATACGCCTTGGTTGGTTCCTCGTTGTTTTGCCTTGTCTTATGTTGAATTATGCAGGTCAAGGTGCTTTATTGCTAAGAGATCCTACAGCGATTACCAATCCATTTTATTTACTTGTACCATCCTTCTTCCTCTATCCAATGATTCTTATTGCGACTGCAGCAGCTGTGATCGCATCACAGGCATTGATTAGTGGTGTTTTTTCGATGGCGAAACAAGCGATTCAATTGGGTTATTTACCTCGTCTGAATGTACTACATACCTCAGCGTCTGAAGTGGGTCAAATTTACATCCCTTTACTCAACTGGATTCTATATATTTCAATTTTATTCCTAGTTTTACTCTTTAAAACAAGTAGTAATTTAGCAGGTGCTTATGGTCTTGCCGTAACGATTACCATGTTCTGCGATACGCTTTTGGTTGCATTTCTTGCTTATAGTTACTGGAAATGGAAAACGTGGAAACTGGTTTTATTCGCTGTACCATTCATTTTTATTGATTTAGTGCTGTTAGGTTCGAATCTACTTAAGTTCTTTATTGGTGGATGGGTGCCTGTGCTTATCGCTGTCTTTGTCTTTACTTTGATGATGACATGGAAGAAAGGGCGGGTTCAATTGCAGGAAAAACTCCAAAGCGATACGTTGCAGTTAGAAACCTTTATTAAATATCTAGGCACAGATATGAATAAGGTATCTGGTACTGCTGTGTTTCTGACAGGTTCTCCATCTGTAGTACCACATGCGTTGTTGCATAATCTCAAGCACAACAAGATTCTTCATGACAAAAATATGTTGGTAACGGTGCAAGTTTCGGATATCCCATACGTGCAAGATGAACTGAGATATGAGTTCGAAGTTTTAGAGAAAGGCTTTTATCGGATACAAATCAATTATGGTTTTAAAGAGCAGCCGAATGTACCTATGGTCTTAGAGCAAATTTTCAATAAAATTGATTTTGAATATAATCTGATGGAAATCAGTTTCTTTGTGTCACGCGAAAGATTGATCTACAAAGCGGATAATAAGTTAACTACATGGAGAAAACAGTTATTCGCTACGATGCAAAAGAATACAAGTCCTATTAGCGATTTTTATCAAATCCCTACGAATCGTGTTGTCGAAATTGGTAGTCAGATTGAGATATAAAAAAAAGAGCCTTTTTGAAAGGCTCTTTTTTTATGCTTGGATTTACATCGGATAAATAATTTTGACTTTCTTAATGCGAGTGCCATCCATTTCTATAATTTCGAAATAGATTCCCTCATAGGTCAATGTAGAACCGACATCAACTTGACCTTCTAATTTATCTAGTAATAAACCAGCGACACTTACATAGCCTGAACCTTCTTGAACTAGTTCAAGTGTGCCTAATTCAAGTTGAAGTTGATAAAGGTCTAATAAGCCAGATGCTACCCATTCTTGATGAGATACTTTCGTCAAATCCAGTTGTTCATCTGAGTCTGGGAATTCACCAGCAATTGCTTCAAATACATCTAATGGAGTGATTAATCCTTGGATATTTCCAAATTCATTCGTCACCATGACTAAAGAGCCTTTTGAAGAGCGCAAAGTATTAATTGCATCTATCACTTTCATCTTTTCAAAAATAAAAATTGGACGTTGGCGTTTTAAAAGATTTTGGAATTCTTCTTTTTCATCCAAACAATCAATCAGCTCTTTTGCGCGTACAACAGTAATGACCTTATCCAAATTGCCTTTACAGACAGGGAATAAGCTGTGAGGTACTGCAAGTACTTTAGCTCGGATATCTTCAATATCATCATCGATGTTGACCCAAGAAATTTGATCTCTAGGTGTCATAATCGATGAAACAGAGCGTTCAGCCAGAGTTAACACACCACCGATCATGTAGCGTTCTTCGGCACCGAATGAATCATCGTTGTTATCGATAATCGTTGGGTCATTTTGCTCTTTGCCACCCATGAGCTTGAAGATCGTATTTGCAGTACGATGTCTTAAAGGTAGTTTTGATGCATGTTTTTCAGCATTTCGTTGGGTAAATTGGTTGAAACCTTCAATTAGGATTGCAACGGCAATACCTGAATAGATATATCCTTTCGGGATATGGAAACCAAAACCTTCAGCAATCAAGCTAATACCGATCAGTAGTAAGAAGCTTAAGCACAAAATAACAACAGTAGGATGCTTATTTACAAAGTTTGTTAATGGTTTTGATGCAATTAACATCACTACAACAGCGATCACCACGGCTGCCATCATGACATAAATATTGTCAACCATTCCGATTGCTGTAATCACAGAATCTAAAGAAAACACTGCATCTAGAATAACAATCTGAGTGACCACCATACCAAAGCTTGCATAAGCAACACTTGATTGGGTTTTATGTACAGGTTTGCCTTCTATTTTTTCATGTAATTCTGTAACGGCTTTATAGAGTAAGAAAAGACCACCAAAGAGTAGGATTAGGTCTCGACCTGAGAAACTCAGAGTCCATATATGGAGAATAGGTTTTGTTAAAGTAACTAGCCAAGAGATAATGGAAAGCAGGGCTAAACGCATGATAAGGGCTAATGAAAGACCTATGATTCTTGCTTTATCTCTTTGTTCTGGAGGAAGTTTATCTGCAAGAATTGCAATGAAAACTAAGTTATCAATGCCAAGTACGATTTCGAGTACGATTAAAGTTAATAACGCGATCCAGATGCTAGGGTCTAAAAGAAATTCTATCATCCTAGTTCTCCAAGCTGTCTACTGAGAGAGCCAAAGATACGCCTTAAAGGTGAGGGGTCCATATGTATAAAACCTTTGATTTAAATGGTATCTGTAAATTTATCAAAGATTCACAAAAATAAAAGTAATAATCTGAGCATAGAAACAAATTAAATATATACTCCATCGCCTTAGTTCAGATTTATCTGCTCGTTTTTCTTATTTTTAAGATCACCATGAAGCCTGTTCCGCAATCCCGATTTTTACGTTATTCCATTCGAGATGGTTTGCATCTCAAAAATAATTCTTCGTATTGGCATAAATTACATCTCGACCCTTGGTTATTGAGCCTTCTCATTTTAAATGCGATCTTAGGTTTAATCGTCGTATATAGTGCATCGGCTCAAGATATGGGGTTGGTATTCAAACAAGGATTTAGTTTCCTTTTAGGATTCGTAGCGCTTTTTATTTGTGCTCAAGTTCCTCCAAAAGTTTATCAAGCATTTAGCCCTTATCTATATGCTGTGAGTTTGGTACTGCTTATCGCTGTATTTTTTATCGGTGAAGTGAGAATGGGTGCACGTCGGTGGATCGCCATTCCATTGTTAGGAAGTATGCAGCCAAGTGAACTGATGAAGTTTGCAATGCCGCTGATGATCACGTGGTTTTTATCTAGAAATGCCTTGCCACCTAGAATATTTCATATTCTGATTTCATTGGTTTTAATTGTCATTCCTTTACTTTTAGTCGCATTACAACCTGATTTGGGGGCAGGCATTCTGATCCTCACCAGTGGTCTGTTTGTATTGTTTTTGGCAGGTATTTCTTGGAAATTAATTCTAGGCTCTATGGGTTTAGTGATGTTATTTCTTCCGATTGCTTGGACTTTTTTATTGGAAAGCTATCAAAAAAAGCGTATCACAACTTTGATTGATCCTGAGGCTGATGTCCTTGGTTCAGGTTGGAATATTATTCAGTCTAAAATTGCGATTGGTTCGGGTGGGTTTTCAGGAAAAGGTTATTTACAAGGCACTCAATCACATTTTGGATTTTTACCTGAACGGCATACAGACTTTATTATGTCAACTTATGCAGAAGAGTTTGGTTTTATTGGTGTGGTAATTCTATTTAGCTTATATGCAGCAATCATCATCCGCTGTTTTATGATCGGATTGAACTCATTTAATAATTTCGGACGATTGATTGTCGGTTCATTAGCATTGTCTTTTTTTCTATATGTCGTTGTTAACTCAGGTATGGTCAGTGGAATTTTTCCTGTGACAGGAGATCCATTACCATTTATGAGCTATGGTGGTACAGCTATTATCACCTTATTGGCAGGTTTTGGGATTGTGATGTCAGTTCATACGCATCGCTAGTTGATTCATCATCTTTGATTGAAACATGTATTTCGGAGTCGCTCATTAAAATTTATGCGTTGACTGAATCATGGCGAGCAGATGACCTGTTTTTAGATAAAGTGTTGCGCCTTGTTGACCTGATTGAAGTTGGTAATCTGCTTGTGGAGGAATACGTAACCAAGAACCTGTTGGATAAGTTTCTTCACTATGGCTGATTTCGCCTTCAATCACTAAAATTTCAGCACCACCTTTTACATCATATTCGATGGGATGTAAGGGCATGATTTTTTCTAGATAAGTATGCTCTAGCGGAGATTGGTAAAGTTCACAGATGTCCCGATGTCCCATTTTTTTCCAGTTATTCGGGTTATGGGTATCGATACGAACAGCTTCAGTTTCAGTCTCGGACATTTGTCTGAGTTTGACAAAGATCAAGGTGCCTATCTCACTAGATGGAATATGACTAGAGTTATGCGGATTCCGCAAATACCATCTTTTTTGATAGTGTTGGCTACCATCTTCAGTGAACATCCCAGACAATACCAAAATCTCTTCGCCATGAGGATGTTGGTGTTTTGGAAATAAGCTTAGAGGTGCGTATTTGACTAAACTTGTTGCTCTAGCTGCTTCATTGCCAACACGGTCTAACATGACACGTTCTACTTCACCGCCAGGTGATTTTACCCATTGATAGTCTCTAGGTTTGACGACTGCGAACTTTGAAAAATCAGCATTTAGCAAAAACATCAGAATTATCCTCAGTAATATTGTCTAAGATAACTATCGGCATTTAGATCATTAGTCAATCTTGAAAAAATAATTGGGATGATTCTTTGATCATTTATTTAATTTTCAATGTGCTGAATATTATTTCAAATGAAAAGAATAACTCGAAAAATCACACTTTCTTCATCCTGAGTTACTTATGCTTTGTTATGAAATTTAACAGATTGATATTGAACGACAGCGAAGTGATTTCATTTTATGTTGAATACTAAAAATTATGATGATGGTGACCTTTCAAGAATTATTGAAATGGCATGGGAAGATCGAACACCTTTTGAAGCGTTAGAGCGCGAATATGGTCTGAATGAATCTGCTGTAATCAAACTGATGAGGCAAAATTTGCAAGCCAGTAGTTTTAAACTCTGGCGTAAACGGGTGACGGGTCGAAAAACCAAGCATTTGCAACTACGTTCACCAGAGATCAATCGTGGCTACTGCTCACGTCAATATAAGCACCATTAATTTTGCGTTTGCTATCCTCAATTGTCCTTTTGGGGATTGCTAGCATTTCTATTGATATATCTCATGTTATTGAATTTAAGGTAATGTAATGTCAAATCTATCGATTGCTTATATTTTTCAGCAACAACAACTTTTAGTTGATGAACAGTTTCAATTACCACGAGTTGAAAAATTGCACAGTGATTTAGTACTGTCAGATGATGAGCAGGTCGTTGCGCGAGATCTATTACCCAATGAAAGCATACCCGTTGGCTATCAGCTGGTGCCGATACGTCAGCTTTTACAATATTGGAATCACCAACAGTTTGAGCAAGCAAGTCGAGCTGTACAACTTTTAGAATGGCGACGTAACCATCAGTTTTGTGGGCGATGTGGTGACAAGACGCAACAAAGTACTGATCAGTTTGCGATGATGTGTCCAAGTTGTGGTTATAACCAATATCCACGTGTTAATCCTTGTGTGATTACGATTATCACAAGAGGGGATGATGAGATACTGCTTGCAAGAACAACGCGTAATAAGACCATGTATAGTTTAATTGCAGGCTTTGTGGAGGTAGGTGAAACCTTAGAAGAAGCAGCGCGTCGAGAGACTTTGGAAGAGGTTGGTTTAAATATCAAAAATATTCAGTATCTCGCCAGCCAGCCATGGCCATTTCCAAGTAATTTAATGGTTGCATTTAAAGCTGAATATCACTCAGGCGAAATTAAAATACAGGAAAAAGAAATTAGTGATGCACAGTTCTTCAAATTTGATCAACTGCCTGAAATTCCATTTAAAGGAAGTATTGCCTATGCAATGATTATGCACGTTATGCATGGTACGCCAGTCGCGGATGATACAAGTGAATGGTCATGAGCCTATATCTTTAAAGCTTATTGATCGCAATCATTCGGAAAAATGAGTTCAAAGCAAATACCATCTGGAGTGTTGTAAGCCAAATATTCACCTTGATGAAGGGTCATAATGGAGGCAACGATGGATAAACCAAGACCTCCAGTTTGGCTGCTTTGATGGCGGCTAGAAATACATTGATAAAAGCGTTCAAACAGAGAATCAAGATGCTCGTTTGCAATGCTCGTATCACTGGTGATCACATATAAACTAGTCGTGGAGCTTGGGTCATTTTGTTGGTTGTTTCGACTGCCAATATAGATATGACGTTGCAAACCACCATGTGTCAGTGCATTCGAAATTAAATTATAAAGTGCTCGTTGTAGTAATTCTGCATCAGCCAATATTTGGGTTTGTTCTAACTGCAAAATAAACTGGCAAGCTTGTTCTTCGGCTTGATGCTCAAAAATGTCACAAATCGTCTCAACCAAGTTGGGTAAATCGACCCATTGTTTATTTAACATCATCATCTGACGATCCGCACGTGCAAGAAACAGCATACTATCAATCATTCGTTTTAGGCGTTGGTAATCTTCTAAATTTGAATACAGCAGTTCTTTGTATTGCTCATCTGTACGCTCACCCATGAGCATGATTTCCGTTTGTCCAATCAGGTTATTGAGTGGGGTACGAAATTCATGTGCAATGTCTTCTGAGAATCGGTTGAGTTGCTGGTATCCGATTTCAATTCGATTCAGCATGGTATTGATGTCTGCTGTCAGTTGTTCAATTTCTGATGGAGCTTGATCAAGCTGAATTCGTTGCTGCAATTGATGGACATTGATTGCCTGAGTTTGTTGTTGCAGTTTTCTTAATGTACTGAGTCCAAAATGGCTAGCCAGAGCAGACAATATAAAAATCAGTAAAACCCCAATGCTCACTGAAACCAATAAACCGTTACGGAATGGCTCAAGAATATTGAGACGTTCAGACCATTGCTTGCCCGCAATGAGCACATAAGGCTTTTGATGAATGTTGATCGTTTTCCATGACAAGCGTGTTGGGTGTTCGGTCTGAGTCAAATCTGTAAATTGGATGCTGCTTGAGGTTGCCAATTTGGGAAGGGGAATATTTAAGGGATTAATATCAATTAGACGTTGATTATGATCCATTAAAATAAACAAGTTATCTTGGTTGCCTAACATATTTTGATAGAGCTTAGGACGAGCAACAATTTGATTTATATTTTCACTATCTTGTAGAAGTATTTCGAGTCGTTCAATTCGCTCCGTCAGAGCACGATCTTGTTGGATAATTAAAATTTGATTAATCCCAACATAACTAATCATTGCCACTACGCATAAAACGAGAGCGCTGCAAAAAGTCACCAGTAGAGTGAGTCTCAATTCTAATGAGCGAAAGATATGATTCATCAAGCTTGAACCGATAGCTTATAACCTAAGCCCCGAATCGTATGAATTAACTTTAAATCATGTCCATCATCAATTTTGCTGCGTAAGCGACGTACAGCAACATCGATAAAGTTAGTATCTGTATCAAAGTTAATATTCCAAACTTCTGATGCAATTTGGCGGCGCGTAATAATCTCATCTTGATGCAGAAGCATAAATCGAAGTAGGTTAAATTCCTTCTTACTGAGGTCGATTAATGCATCTTCTCGCCAAACTTTGTGTTGTGTTAAATCCATCTTTAATGACGCAATCGAGAGCTCATTTTCTTGATTATATTGTTGGCGCCTTAAAAGACTTTTGATGCGAGCAAGTAATTCAATATAGGAAAATGGTTTTGCTAAATAATCATCTGCACCCAGTTCTAAGCCTTTGACACGATCTAAAATCTGATCCTTTGCAGTTAAAAAGATCACGGGAATCTTAGAAAATTGGCGAAGTATTTTCAATACATCCCAGCCATCAAGATCAGGCAACATTACATCTAAAATCACCAAAGAATAGGATTTCATTTTTAATCTTTCCAAACCTTCTAGTCCTGAATGGACGCACTCCGCTGTATAGCCTGACTCAATCAAGCCTTTTACTAAATAAGACGCGATCTTCGTTTCATCTTCGATAATCAGAATACACATTTTTGTTCAGACTCTTTGTGAACATGACAATTTTGTAATGTGATTGTCATGCTGTGGCGGAATGGATTTGTTTAAGATTTTCAAAGCATATCAGGCAGGAATCAATATGAATAAGCTTAAAATTCTTGGTTTAACGTTACTGTTCAGTAGCACTGTTGCACACTCTGTGGAGTTGAAGCAAGTTTATTCATTAGATCTTCAAACAGCCAAAGTAATAGCCTGTGAAGCTGAGCGTGTATGCAAAAACATTCAGCAAAATATTGCAGTCGCAGTCGTTGATCAAGGTGGTAATACGCTTTATGCACACCGCCATGAGTCGGTGGGTCCACACAATTTAGATGCTGCAGAGCAAAAAGCATTTACAGCATTATCAACGAAAACAGCGACCTTGGCTTTGAGTCAAACAGCAAATAGCAATCCTGATGCAAAAAATTTGACCACCGTTTCTAAGCTGCTGTTATTGGGTGGTGGATTACCTATTCGATACCAAAATCAAGTGGTCGGAGCGCTTGGTGTTGCTGGAGCAGGCGGTGCTAAAAACGATGATTACTGTGCTACATCAGCCATCCAAATATTGAAAAATCTGTGAGGAGTTTGTGATGTTAAAGAAAATCTTACCTTATTCGCTTATCTTATTCAGTTCAGCGGCATTTGCTGAACAGAACCCATTGAGTGTCCATGTTCTAAATTTGGAAAATGGTTTACCTTCAGCAAATGTTGAAGTTGTTCTTGAAAAAAGCTCTGGTGATCAGTGGATTAAGTTGAATCAGAAACTTACGGGTGAAAATGGGCGAATTACTGCGCTATATCCTGAGAACAAAGCCTTGGAAAAAGGGATTTACAAAGTGACCTTTAAAACTGAGGCTTGGTTCAATCAACAAAAGCAACAGACCTTTTTTCCAGAAGTTCCTGTGATTTTTAAAGTGGATGGAACCGTGAAACATTATCATATTCCTTTATTACTCAGCCCTTATGGTTATTCAACTTATCGTGGAAATTAGTACAAATATTGGCTGCTTCGGCAGCCTTTTGTTTAATCAGTTTTCTTGTTCTACTTTTTCAGTGTTACACATAATTGTAAATCTATATTTTTTATTTCAATCACTTAGATGAAAAATTAACAGTCTGTTAATACTTATAATATTTCTTACAACCCGTTGTTAGACAGACTTTGATCTATAGGGCATAGTCTAATCAGGAATTATTATTAAATGAGGAATACTATGAATAAGGTGACAGTGGTCGTAAAAGACCAAGAAGAAAATGAATCAATTGTAATTGCTCAGCTTAATGACCTTGAAGATAAAGACATTCCTTTTTTTAAGCGAGTGGAACATATTGAGGTAGATGGTGAAATTATTCATCCAAATATCGATTTGCTCTTTGAAAATGAGGCAGATGGAAAAATTTATAAACTTGTTGCTCCAGTAAATGATAAACGCTTTATATAAATCTTGATGAAATAAAAGAAACCACTTAAATCAAGGTTTAAGTGGTTTCTTACTGAAATATCTTTTATTGATCATGAGTCTTTTATATGAATTATTTGCTTAATATCTGAATGTGTTGCTTGTACTGTATAAATTTACACGAACGGAAACTTGTTTCGTATCTGAGCTAATTTGCATGAATGATTTTACTGAATCGGATTTAGTCCTTGAATAATATCTTGAAATTCAGAACCATTGAGCCAAAAAGATTTCTTTAAAAATAAAGTTGTCATAATACTTTCAGCCGCCTCACTATTGGGGCTGTCACAGAATAATCCATAACAACTACCCAAAACGGTATTGTTTTCAATGAGACGAATAAAATAAGCGTGTTTTTCGTCAGCATAGCCAAGAATAGCATCACGTTGATTGTTCATTTTTCATGTCTCCACATCAAAAAATCTTGAATAAAACCTAACTGCTGAAAAGATCAAAATAATCAATCTGTTAAATCAAATACTATCAAAGCGTAAGTTGCCTAAATATATGATTTAATTATCGAAAGTTAGTTTGTTTGACATCCTTGTTAACTTAAACAAGCCAAAATCTGATCTATGAAATTTATTCTTATGCAAAATTAATTTTTCGTCAACTTGAATTTGTAACTTTTTCAAGTTAGATTAAATAAAGGCGATGAAAACAAGGGAGGGGTGAGTTATGTCCAAAAAAACTGAGTTTGAACATGGTGGGGCTCGAACCAACGCTGGTCGTAAAGCTCAATTTAGCGAACCCACCAAAGTAATACGTGTTCCTGAATCACAAGTTGATTTCATTAAAAACTGGTTATTGAATAATGCCAAGACAGGTATTAATACCGATCTCAGCACTTCTTTGAAAGTTCAGAGTGTTCAAGCAAAGAATGATCGAATTTACCATATTCCTTTGGCGACGGAACGTGTTGCAGCAGGTTTTCCATCGCCTGCACAAGACCATGTTGAGCAAGCTTTGGATTTAAATGAGTTTTTAATTAGAAATGAAAACTCGACATTTATCGTAAAAGCAAATTCCTTGTCCATGTTGGATGCTGGCATTGATATTGATGATCCCTTAGTGGTTGATCGAAGTATCCCTGCAAAGTCTGGCGATATCGTCATTGCACTGATTGATAATGAGTTTACGGTAAAGCGTTTGATGATTGATCATCATTTCAGTCCACCCAAAGTTTGGTTAAAAGCTGAAAATCCTGATTATCAAAATATTTATATACAAGAAGGACAGGAGTTGGTGATTTGGGGCGTCGTGACCTATAACTTAAAGCCGATGAGGTGATCCAATGCCATTGCCACAACGTATTTTTGCCTTGATTGATGTGAATAATTGTTATGTGAGTTGCGAGCGTGTATTCAATCCGAAGCTAGAAAAGCATCCTGTTGTGGTACTTTCAAATAATGATGGCTGTGTAGTATCGCGTTCGCATGAAGCAAAACAATTGGGTATCAAGATGGCGGTTCCCTTTTTTCAGATCGAAGATATTATTCGAAAGCATCAGGTTGCCGTTTTCTCAAGTAATTATGCGTTGTATGCAGAAATGTCACGGCGATTTATGAATATTTTGGGCAGTTTCGTTGCTCCATGTGAACAAGAAATTTACTCGATTGATGAGTGTTTCCTTGAGTTAACAGCATATCAGCATCATTTCGATTTAACTGAATATGCCCAAACCATTCTAACAACCATCAAAAACTGGTTAGGATTACCTTGTTGTATAGGCATTGGATATTCCAAAACACAGGCAAAAATTGCAAATCATTTAGCAAAAACCCATCGATGTTTTAACAGTATCTGCAATATGGTTGATGAAGATCCTTGTGTGATCGAGGATTTATTGAGTCATACCGCAGTAGGTGAGGTGTGGGGCGTAGGTCGTAAGATTCGCCAACGTTTAGAAGTGATAGGTATTCATTCAGTTATGGATTTGGTTGAAGCAGATCCGAAAATGATTGGAAAACATTTCTCTGTTGTTTTGGAAAATACAGTTAAAGAGTTGCGTGGCATCGCCTGTTTAGAAATTGAAGACGTGTTGGCTGATCGACGACAGGTATTAAGTAGTCGTTCTTTTGGGCAATTAATTCAAGATAAAAATAGCCTAAGCGAAGCATTGACTGAATTTACCTTAAGAGCAGTTGAACGGTTACGGAAGCAAAAACTTCTATGTAAGGCGATCGGTGTTAGTATCCGTACAAATCGTTTTAATAAAGCAGAGAATTATCGTCCATTTACAGTGGTGTATTTGGCTGATTATAGTGATGATCGTTTAGAGATTTTGAAGGCTGTGCAAATAGGATTAGACCGAATTTATCAAAAAGGTTACCGTTATAAAAAAGCAGAAGTCATTTTGTTAGATATCATTCCACAACATAGTCATGCTGTTGATTTATTTCATGATACGGATGAAATGCTGGCACGTAAAAGTTTATCGATGACATTTGATCATATCAATGAAAAATTTGGTAAAGATAAAATGACGCTTGGGCGTTTGATTACGCCAAATGGACGAGCTTGGGCGATGTCTCAGAGCTTCAAATCTCCTAGCTATTTAACAAAATGGAATGAAGTGCTCAGAGTTAGCTAGATTTTTTGAGCAATATATAAATGTTAATATATAAAAAAGACAGGCTAAACCTGTCTTTTTTTACCTAAAATATTTATTTATAACGTTTTAGCGTAGGCTTCAAGTTGATCAACAACCGTTCCCCAACCACTAAAGAAACCCATATCTTCATGTTGTTGTCGTGCTTCAGGAGTACGATGGCGTGCAATAGCTGTGTATTTCGTTGATCCATTTCCGAGATCTTCAAATAGGATAATTGCTGTCATAAATGGATTTTCACTGGGTTTCCATTCTTCAGTATAAGCATCAGTAAATACTAATTTTTCGCCATCAACGACTTCTAGAAAAACACCATTATTGGGAATCTGATTGCCATCAACATCAAACAAGGTGTTGAATTTTCCACCTACTTTCAAGTCTATTTCACAGGACACGATGGAGTGAGGTTTAGGAATAAAAAAGTGTTTTATATGCTCTGGAGTTGTCCAGCATTCCCAAAGTAACTCACGTGGAACAGCTACAGTTCGTTCTAGTTTTAAATCTGTTTGGGGATCAAGATTCATTTTTTCTTTTCCTTTGTAAATTTAATGCATAGTTATCTAATTGATTTAAGCGTGTTTCCCATATGGCTTGTTGTTCTTGCAACCAGTGTTTTAAAGGGCTAAACGCATGGGGGCGAAGAGCATAGGTTCTCACTCTGCCATTTTTTGTTGTTGTGATCAGTCCCGCTTCTTCCAATTTTTTTAAATGTTTAAGAAAAGAGGGCAAAGCCATCGTATGCTCTTCTGCAAGTGAGGTGGTTGTTGCTTCACCTGTTGCAAGACGAGTGAGTATTGCTCTGCGTGTAGGATCACTTAAAGCATTAAATAACAGATCGAGTTGAAAATCATACTTAGCCATATGGGTAAGTATTATGGTTAAAAAAACAACAAGTCAAGTAAAACTTATCTAAATGGCTAAGTTTTAGATTTAATCTTAAAAATTTAAGAGCTGAATAAAGAATCAGAAACTCTATCTGATTCTTTAATCGAATCGCTCAACGTATATTTGCCCACCATTGCTTGAAACTTTGTTGTTCATTATCGAGTTCAACCAATTCACCGATCATGGGGGTGGCAAGTCGATAATTTCTTTGTTTTGAATATCTTACAATACGATTAATTGGCTCATTCCAAGGGTGTTTTGCGAGGCTAAACTTAGAATGATGCACAGGTAGCATGTTACGTGCTTGGAGTTCTTCTGTCGCTTGTGCAACTTCATCTGGATGACAATGTACGGAGCGCCAAGCAGCATCGTATTGACCATTTTCCATCAATGCCCAATCAAAAGGTCCGTACTTTTTACCAATCTCCACAAAATGTTTGTCATAGCCTCCATCACCTGTATAAAAAATCTTTCTATTCAGTGATTGTATGATGAAGGATACCCAGAGATTTTTACCGCCTTTAAAGGCACGCCGTGAATCATGATGAGTTGTTTCGGTGATGATCGTAATATCACCTTCAAATTCAATTTTGTCACCCCAGTCTCGTTCGATCAATTGTTCTTTTGAATAGCCCCAGTACTCGAAGTGTTCTCCGACACCGAGACCAGTAATGACATATTTGACTTTGTGCTTTAGTTGCAAAATGGTTTTATAATCCAGATAATCATAATGGTCATGTGAGATCAATAAATAGTCAATTTCGGGTAATTCCTCGACTGTATAAATATCTGTACCTCGATAAGCACGTGTTCCCCAAGGCAGAGGGGAAACTTTGCCACTCATCACTGGGTCAATTAAAAAGGTTTTGCCATTCAGTTAGATAAAAACAGAAGAATGCCCAAACCAAATCATGACATCTTGTTTGGGATCGAGTGTACGTAAATTGGTTTTGATAGAGGGAATAATGTCTTTGGGTCTACGATGAGGAATAGTTTTAATAAATGTTCTATACAGTTCAATAAAGGTGTGGGAGCAGTCAGCCATATCAGGTTTATCTAGTCGATTTCTAAATTGACCCTGACGATAGTTAGGAGAGTTTTCGATACGTTTGAGTCGTTCACCAGTAGGGATTTTTCCAAATAAGGGATGTTGTGTATATAAAATACTTATGCCAAGCAAGAGCAAAACAACGATAGCAAAAAGGATTAGCATAGATTCAGTCCACCTTTTCATTTGAGCATTCGGTCCAGACTAGTAATAAAAAGAGAAAGCGACAAAATGATGAAAAAGTTGGGATTAGTCGATAAATGGAAGGACCTAAGAAATTTGTGTCTTTATCTAAGTGAAAATAGATTTCAAATCTTGAAAGATGTCTTGATCAGAGAAGGGTGATTGGATAAAACGAAGCCATAAAGGGGGAAGCCGTTTATGGTAGACTATGCAGCATTACAAGTATTGTGATGATCTAACGTGGTAGAAAGAGTAGTCAAATGATTGGGCAGCAAAGAAACATACTAGCAGCGATAGGAATTGATATTTGGATTCCTAAAGATGTTGTGTGTGAAAAAAATACTGCTGCACATCTATGGCGAGATCAGGTTGTTGAAAATAATACACCTATTGAAGAAATTTCCTTCGCATCAGATCTTGTTGAAGCGCATGACTTAGAACCAATCATCTCAGAACCAATTGTTGAAGTTCAATCACAACCACAAGAAATTACGCCTAAACCAATTCTTCGAGAGGCAACGACAGCTAAACCGCAGATAGTTGTTGAAGGTTCTGTACAGTCATTTGAATTACAAATGTATGTCTTAGAGAACTGTTCAATTTTGGTTGAGAGCAGTCAATTAAATGCTGAACAACAGCAACTTTGGCAAAATATTCAAAAAGCTAAACTTGGCTACTATGCTGAGCTAAAGTGGCCATTTCCTTTAGCTGAATTTCAGGACAGTCGTGGTTTACCATCCTATATTCAAGGATTTTTAGATGCGACTTCAAATAACAAGAAAATATTATGTTTAGGAAAACTTGAATTTATTCAACATTCTAATATTTTACATTTAGCCAGTTTAGAAGAAATGATTACACAACCTCTACTTAAAAAACGGTTGTGGCAACTTATGCAATAAGGTTCGGAACTCTTATCATGAAGAAAGTCGTTGTATTCAGCCAAATCGATCAGGATGTATTACTCAAGTTACAGTAAGATTATCAAGTGGTCGTGCTGAATCCCAAAATGGGTGATATTAATGAGCAGATCCGAACAGAAGTTGCTGATGCTGACGCGATGATAGGAGCAGGTCGTTTACTCAACGAAACTAATTTAGTGACAGCACAAAAACTAAAAATTATTTCAACAGTTTCAGTTGGTTATGATAATTACGATATTAATTATTTAAATCA
Organism: Acinetobacter junii CIP 64.5; assembly: GCF_000368765.1. GTDB lineage: Bacteria > Pseudomonadota > Gammaproteobacteria > Pseudomonadales > Moraxellaceae > Acinetobacter > Acinetobacter junii. The sequence goes on along the minus strand of NZ_KB849654.1, from coordinate 170,538 downwards.
AAGAAAAATCTGGCTTGCTAATACACCTCATGTATTAACCGAGACGACTGCTGATTTAGCATTTAGTTTACTGCTGAGCGCAGCAAGAAAAATCCCTCAATTAGATGCGTGGACAAAGCAGGGACAATGGAAGCGTACAGTATCAACTGAACAGTTCGGTATGGATGTTTTCGGTAAAACTTTAGGGATTATCGGGTTAGGGCATATCGGCGCAGCAATTGCTCGACGAGGTTTTCATGGCTTTAACATGAATATTTTGTATCATAATCGCCGTGAAAAAATAGAAGTTGCAGAAGCATATAATGCTCAATATTGTGATTTAGATCGACTGTTACAACAGTCTGATTTCATCGTGGTGGCTGTAGATTTAAATCAAGAATCTAAAGCTTTAATTGGTTCAGCTCAATTTGATTTAATGCAAAAACATGCTGTGTTCGTCAATATTTCACGTGGTTCTGTAGTGGATGAGTCAGCATTGATCGATGCATTGCAACAAAACAAAATTTTTGCAGCAGGCTTAGATGTGTATGCAAAAGAACCTTTGCAAGAATCACCATTATTCCAACTACCAAATGTGGTGACTGCCCCTCATATTGGTTCAGCAACTCTCGAAACACGCAAAAAAATGGTTCATCTTGCTTATCAAAATCTTATTGATGCACTTGAGGATCGACAACCTCGTTATCTAGTCAATCCTAAGTTTGAATAAATTCTTACATGTTGATTGCTGAATTATTCATCTAGTCTAGCATTTTAAACTGGCTATTATTGGTACACTTGCGCCCTTTGAAATTGCGTTTGGGGTTGTTGTGTTCGAGAAATTAGCTGAACAAACTTTGGGTTTGATGGGGTGGGAAATTGATAATCACTGGGACTTGGATATTGACCAATGTGTCATGATCGCAGCGCCACATACCAGTAATTGGGATGCACTATATGCACGATTAGCATTGAAAGCTTTAGGTGTAAATGTTCGTTTGACGATCAAAGACAGCTATATGAAATTTCCATTTGGCCCTTTTGTGCGTGCGATGGGCGGAATAGGAATAGATCGCAGTGCTAAGCAAGAAGGTCAGGAAAGACCAAGCATGGTTCAGTTGATGAGTGATCTATTTAAAACACATCCTAAACTTGTGATGCTTGTAACACCAGAAGGAACACGTGCGAAACAAGAACAATGGAAAACAGGTTTTTATCATGTTGCTGTAAATGCAGGTGTACCTATTGCATTGGCATATATGGATTATGCAAAAAAGAAAACAGGTATTGGTAAAATTGTTTATCCATCAGGTGATTATCAAAAAGATATGACCGAGATTATGGCTTTTTATGCAGAAATTAATGCTAAATTTCCAGAGAAATTCAGTATTGATCAACGTTATTCGCCTGACCAGTAATTCTTTAGAATTTCAAAAATCATAAAGTAAGACAGGATTTTCCTGTCTTTTATAACACTTCGTTGCAAATTTCTCCTAAATCAAATGGTATATTAAATTTTTCCAGTAGAATCATAGAGAAACCACTTGAGACCGTTGCTGCTCGCATGTGGCTTATTTGCCACGACTCAACTTAGTCATACACAGGTCTTTTTACCTCCGCAAATTTCAGGTCAAACTGAAATACCTGATATCGGTAGTGGTGTTGGGTTGCTTGATCAGCAAAAAGAAAAATTGATCGGAGAGAAAGTCTATCGTGAAGTGCGTCGTCAAATGCCAACTGTACAAGATGCATGGTTGGAAGATCAGTTTCTTCAAGTGTTTTCAGGTATTCTCAGCCAAACTCAGCTTGGGCAGCCGATTGGTCTAGTGGTGATTAAAGACCCCCAAATTAATGCTTTTGCAGTTCCTGGTGGTCTCTTTGCATTAAACACGGGTTTAATCACTTCTGCGAAAAATATCGATGAGATTGCTGGCGTTATGGCTCACGAGATAGCACACGTTTCGCAACGTCACTACAGCCGATCCCAAGAAGCCTTCAAAGGGCAAGGATTGCTTGCTTTAGCAGGTATCCTCGTAGGAGCTGCGATTGCTTCACAAGCTGATGGTGATGTTGGCTCCGCTGTAATGCTAGGTACTCAAGCTGCCTTAATGGATAAGCAATTGAGTTATAGTCGTAATCAAGAGCGTGAAGCGGATCGTATCGGTATGCAATTCATGTATTCCTCTGGTTACAATCCACAAAGTATGGCTGACTATTTCGAAACGATGCATCGTGCTACTAGCCGAGTCAGTTTCCTACCAGATTTCTGGTTTACCCACCCATTAACCACGGAACGTATGAGTGAGGCGCGATTACGTGCAAACCAGTTACCTCGAGTGAAACCAAAAATTTATGATCTCGATTTTGATATCATGAAATGGTACACCTATGTCGTATCAAATCAGGCGACAGAAAATCAACTTCAAGCTTTGGCTAATCAAAAGAATGTTGCGGGATTACTTGCGATCAGTAAGTTTTATTTAGAGCGAGGCGATTACGCACAGGCCCAGACCAGCCTTGATCAAGTCAAATTAAAATTAAAAAATCACGTACTTATTCCATTGATCCAAACGGATATTTATCTAGGTCAAAATAAAATTGATCTGGCTTATAACAGTATCAATTCAATCCAACGCACTATGCCTGAAAATCGTGCTTTATCTTATAAATTAGCGGAAGTGCTTATAAGACAAGGTAAAGCAGCTGAAGCCCAAACCTTAGTACAACGATTTATACATAAAAATCAAAGAGACGTGGAGGGGTGGCAACTATTACAACAGGCAACCAATCTAGATAAGAGTTCACCTTTGCAAGCGATTAATGTTTTATGTTATCGAGCAGAAGCTGAATATTGGTCAGGTCATGAAGAAAATGCTATAAAATCAATGCTACATGCCCAACGTTTGGCGAAAGGTAATATGGCGATGTCAGCAAAAATTGATTCTCGTTTAAAACAAATGCAAGATGATCGCCGAATGAAAATTTAATAATTGAGGAAAATAATGATAAAAGGACAGTGTTTATGTGGAGCAGTTCAATATCAATATGATGGGGAAATCGAACAGAGCATTTTGTGTTATTGCCAGCATTGTCAACAAGCTCAAGGTAGTATCGCAGGCTGGAATAGTCCAATTGATCAAACCCAATTCCAATTCATATCTGGACAAGATCAATTAAAAGAATACTTTCATACTCCCAATAAAGCTCGTGTGTTCTGCCAGAATTGTGGAAGTCCAATTTACTCGTATCGTACTGATCTACCCAATATTATTCGTTTGCGTTTGGGCTCTGTTACAGAGGGCAAACTTCCTGCACCAAAGGAAGAATTTTTTACTGAGCATAAGCCAAATTTTGTTGAATTAAGATAAGATGTCCTGCGTAAGGAATAACTGAGAAGTTAAAAGATTTATGAAAAAGATTTTTATTTTTATTTTTGCAATAAGCATGATCGGGGTGAGTTCAGCGAGTTCTGTTGAACAATATGTAAATTCTGTAGAGAAGATTACTGCAAATTATGCGCAGGATATGCGTGGTTTTCTGCGTAGTTTAGATCCTCAACTTTCGCGTTTTAGTCCTGAACAGCAGGCAAAATTCTGTGGTATTACCAATCAATATGTGCAGGATTTATATCAAGCAATTGAGCGTAATCGATCATCTTTGACTGGACAATATGCAACGATGACGAAACAAGATGTGATTAATCAAGTTGCAGAATCAAAAGAAATGCAAATGCTGAAAAAATATAATATTCAGTGTAATTTTAATTGATATAGATAGATGGGTTCATTTAAATGAATCCATTTACATTAATATAGAGAGGGGGATAAAAGCAGCTTAGCTTAATTTTGCTTTGATTTTAGCAGATACTTGTGCAGGATCGGCACGCCCGGCTATGATCGGACGTAGAGAATTCATCACCTTACCCATATCTTTCATGCTAGTAGCTTCTTGAGCAGCAATCGTTTGCTCAATGATAGAATCAAGTTCTTCCTCAGTCATAGCTGCTGGTAGAAATTGAGAAATAACCTCAACTTCGGCTTGTTCTTTACTAGCTAAATCATCTCGACCAGCGCCAGAAAAGGCCTTGATCGATTCTTTACGTTGTTTAATTTGTTTTTCAATGACCGCAAGAACCTGAGCATCGTCAAGCTCAATGCGCTCATCGACTTCGATTTGCTTAATTGCTGCTTGTAGACCACGAATGACCGTTACTGTTGCCATATCTTTGGCACGCATTGAAGTTTTTAATACGTCAGTAATTTGGTCTTTTAAAGTGGTCATAGTCTTTTCAGCAATCAATCACAAATTAATTAGTAAAGGCGAGTAGTACGTACAGATTCGCGAGTCAATTTCTTTTGATAACGCTTAACTGCTGCAGCTTTTTTACGCTTACGTTCTTGAGTTGGTTTCTCATAGAATTCGCGCTTACGAACGTCAGCTAAAACACCCGCTTTTTCGCATGAACGTTTGAAACGACGGATAGCTACGTCTACTGGTTCGCCTTCTTTCAACTTAACTTGTGGCATGTAAAATCCTCTAAGATTATGGATAAGACCCAATGCACGATTGCACTAGATCGCAAGTGAAGGTCAGTATTTTACTCATTTACAACTCAGATCACAAGTCTATAATAGCTTCGATATTATTTTTGATCGTTGTAAAGGCAGTTTAATGATTGTTTTGGGCTTAGAAACTTCGTGTGATGAAACTGGGTTAGCACTCTATGATAGCGAGCTCGGCTTACGTGGACAGGTTCTATATAGTCAGATCAAACTGCATGCTGAATATGGTGGTGTCGTTCCTGAACTTGCATCACGTGATCATGTACGAAAAATGATTCCTTTGATTAATCAGTTGCTTGAGCAAAGTGGGGTCAAAAAACAAGAAATAGATGCAATTGCATATACACGCGGACCAGGACTCATGGGAGCGTTAATGACAGGTGCATTATTTGGACGCACTTTGGCTTTTGCATTTAACAAACCAGCCATCGGTGTACACCACATGGAAGGTCATATGCTTGCGCCTTTACTTTCTGAAACTCCACCAGAATTTCCATTTGTAGCCTTACTAGTTTCAGGTGGTCATACGCAACTGATGGCAGCTTATGGAATTGGTCAATATGAATTACTTGGCGAGTCGATAGATGATGCGGCGGGTGAGGCATTTGATAAAGTTGCAAAAATGATGAAATTGCCATACCCAGGTGGTCCTAATATTGCCAAATTAGCTTTGCAAGGTAATTCACAAGCATTTGAATTTCCTCGCCCGATGTTACATCAAGGCTTGGATTTTTCATTTAGTGGTTTGAAAACTGCGGTTTCTGTTCAGTTGAAAAAATTGGGTGAAGAAAATCGTGATGCAGATATCGCAGCTTCTTTCCAAGAAGCAATCGTTGATACTTTGGTTAAAAAATCAGTGAAAGCTTTGAAGCAAACTGGTTTGAAACGATTGGTGATTGCTGGAGGTGTGAGTGCGAATGTTCGCTTACGTGAGCAATTAGAAACCTCTTTGAAAAAGATCAAAGCGCAAGTTTATTATGCTGAACCTGCCTTATGTACAGATAATGGTGCAATGATTGCCTTTGCTGGTTATCAACGTTTAAAAGCAGGGCAACAAGATGGTTTGGCGGTCACAACTACACCTAGATGGCCGATGACAGACTTAGAACCGACCTGATATTTGGTCGGTTAAATATCTTCTGTTCTAAGTTAAGACATTTAAAGATCAAATCATTGATTAATGTGTAGCTTGAAGCTCAGGAGCTACAGCTATCGTGTTAAAGTGTCGAATAAATTATTTATTTTGATGAGCTAAAACTCATAGCGGAGTACAAGTTGAAGATTTCTTATATTTTTACATGTGGTCGATTAGAATCTTTATATAAGATTCTATGCCTCATTCAACAAGGTGATGAGAACGAGACATCAAAAGAGAAAGTGATTGAACAATATAAAAAAGATCTTTCTTTGGGCCGTTCATTTGAAGAAACTGAACTTTATCAATTAATTGAACAAAGTGAAGAAAAAATCATTATCAATCGTTTGAGTAATATTCTTCGAGATAAACCAGCTCAACAGAAGAAAGAATTTGATTTTCAAGAATATAAAACAGGTGCATGGTCTGAACTAAGCGACTATAAGCTAGCGGTTAGATTCTCGAATGCCAAAACACTTTTGAGTGAAAAGCATTTTGAGAAAACTGGTGAATATATGACCAGTCGTGGTATTGCGAAATTAACTGGTTTCAATCCAGCGAATATCAAAAATATGTTGCAGCATAAAAGAAGTGTGGTGAAAAAAATGTTATTTACTTTGGAAAAATTAGCGCAAGAATATTGATCTAAGTAACTAACGTATTAGAAAAAACAGATGCAGAGAAAGTTTATTTTCTGCATCTGCGATTTAAATTTTTATATTGAATTATTGATCATAGCTCTATGCTATTTAATATTGGTTGAAACTCGAAATTATTTTGGACGGTCTGTTTTAGATAACACGGCTAAACAAACAAAAATCAAAACCATGCCAACCCAACCAATCGGTGCTAATTGCTCACCGACTAAAAGAACTGCGAATAAAGCAGCAACGAGTGGCTCGAATAAAGTAAGCGTAGTTGCTGTGCTTGCGGAGATTGTTTTTAGCGCATACCCAAATAGTAGATAGCCAAGAAACATTGGAATCAACATCATATAGGCAACAACATAAAGATTTACAGACTCATCAAAGAGGTTTGAACCCGTAAAAAATAATGTTGGTAATAAGATTAAAGCGCCAAAACCAAAAATTAAACCCATTGATGCTTTTGAATCTACACCTCGATCAATCATTTTTTTAGCAGCCCATGAGTATAGTGAATAGGTGAGAGCTGCAATCAATCCGAGAATGATTCCAATGGTTTTTTGATCTGTCGAAATGCTTTGTGTTGGTCCATGAGAGTGTGTTTCGCCCACAGATAAAAGTAATACTCCGATAACACCAAAAATAAAACTAATAAACCATTTCAATGAAAGTGCTTTTTTATCGAAAATTTTTTCTAATAACGCAGTAAATAATGGTGCTGACCCAATTGAGACTACCGTTCCAATCGTAATTCCAGCCATACGCATTGAGCTGTAAAAAGCGAGAGGATAAATGGCTACTGAAATCATTCCAATCAGAAGCAAAGAGTAGTAAGACTTGATTTGTGGTAGATGATCTAAAATCTTTTTATGAGCGAGCAAGGCTTGTAGTAATCCACCGCCACCCATTGCAATTGCTCCTATTGCAAGAGGGCTTAAATTAGGCGCATAAGATGCCGCAGTTCCAGTAGTACCCCATAAAATTGAGGCAATCAAAACTGCAATAAAACCAGAGTGGGAGCTGAGGTTTGAAGTTTTGCTATTCAATTTTTAATCTCTTGTTCTAATAATCGTTGAACCATTTGCTTCGCTGCAAATACTTTGACGCTTGAGCTTTCTAAACCAGCTCTAGCAATTGAGCCTTCTAAAATAAAAGAAATTAAAAGAGCAAGTTCTTGGACTTTCTTAGAATCTTCAAATTGTTGCATTAGATAGCCAGCAACAATGTTTTCAATTTCATCTTTATGCTTTTTGACTGCTAGACGCTCAGGACTATGAGCAGGAAACTCAGCTGCTGCATTTAACAAGCCGCAGCCCCTAAAACCTTTTTCATAGGCAAACTCTGCATGATCATGGTAAGCATCAAAAATAGCGAGAATGCCATCAATAGGTGAGTGAATTTGAGCTTTCCTTTTTTCAAATAATTCTAACCATTCTTGATGACGGGCTTCGATGTAGCAGCTAATCAAATCTGATTTCGTGGGGAAATTATTATAGAGCGACATTTTCGCCACTTGCGCTTTGTCTGTAATGCTATTAATGCCAGTATTGGTTATCCCATCGTTATAAAACAGGATAGATGCTGCATCTAAGATTTTTTGTTTGGCTGACTTTCTGCTCATGGTTTTGTATTGAGTATACCGATCTACCTAATATTATAGAAAAGTAAACTAATCTGCTAGCGAAATTTGTTTGTTTTAGATGATTATCGGAAATGTTAGAAAGAGAATTATGCTGACTTACCAGGTGGTGTTGTTTTATAGTCACATGAAATTTATATGGTTTTTCTAATTGAAATCAGAGTTCTTTGACAACGCAATTGTTTCCTAGTTTTTATAAAACTTAATGAAGAAGAAACAATTGCGAGTGCTATTAAGAAGCAAGTTAAGTATCTGAGGAGTTTATGTTTGATCTTTATTCGCTAACTTTTCTAAATTTTTTGAACCAATCCAGTGTTTAGAAAATTGGTATGCTGCACGACCAGAACGTTGCCCTCGTGCTTGACACCATTTCAAGCTTTCGCCTCGAACAATATCGTTATATTCTAAGCCTGCTTTAACAATGTAATGTTCAACGATTTGCAAATATAGTTGCTGGTCCATTGGGTAGAATGAAAGCCACATTCCAAAACGATCTGAAAGAGATATTTTTTCTTCAATCGCTTCTTGTGGGTGTAATTCAGTGTATTGAGGTACGTCTACTTTCCGTACTGGGGTATTTTCATGCATAAATTCAGGTAGAAGGTGACGACGATTACTCGTCGCATAAATAATAAAATTGCTCGAACCTGATTGAAGAGAACCATCTAGCACGCTTTTCAAACTGCGATAATTTTCATCTTCTGCGTTGAATGCTAAATCATCACAATAAACAATAAATTTCTCAGAACGTTGTTCAATCAGTTTTTGAATTTTGGGTAAATCAGATAAATCATCACGTTCTATTTCAATTAAACGTAGTCCTTGATCAGAGTATTCTGTCAGTAAAGCACGAACAATTGAGGATTTTCCTGTGCCACGAGAACCTGTTAATAAAACATCATTGGCAGGGAGGCCATTTAAAAACTGCAAGGTGTTTTGAATGATTTTATCTTTTTGACGCTCTATTCCTTTTAGATCTTCCAGATACATTTTTTTAGGTTGTTGTATGGCGATCAGTTCTTGATTTTCCCATTTAAAAGCGATTGCAGAAAAATCAGTCGGTTGCTTCGGTTGTGGCAGAACATGCTGTAATTGAGTCAAAACATTCGACAAAGATGCAAGAATAGATTCTGGTAAGTCTAAAATAGCCATAAAAACACACAAAACTCAGTGATTAATGAAGATTGATACTAGCACTGCTTGCACGAAAATAAAGGAAATATCATCAAAACGATGCACAATAACAAGAATTTATACTTGATTGTTTAAGTAGGTTTTTGCATTGTATAAGTGCATGAATAGAAAAATGAAGACGGGATAGGACAGACGATGCTAAATAAAGTAAGAGAAAAGAAAAATAGCTATCAAAAACATCGGGTTGATGTCCTAAAAGAGGATTTGCAGCATGCTAGAAGTTATCAAGAATGGAAGGAAATCGCGCTAAAACTGGATGAGGAATCTGGCAGAGAGGAGTGGAAGTACGATAATCAGTCGCCCTATTTTGATGCCGAAGCATTATCAAATCGATACACCTTATTAAAAAAATATCGTACTCAACATCGAACACTTGATTTAATTTATGTTCTCCGTGAAGGATTATCTTATGATTTTGCAAATATTGGTCATCCGATGTTATTTGCTGAAACATATGTAGGAACAAAAAAAATTATTGAAAACTATGTAGAACTTGTGAGTGATTGTTTTCAATATCTCGCCTCGAGCGAATGTATAACTTTCCAATTAAAAGAGAAAATTCAATTCTTTGAAGAATGCCAAAAAGCCTATGGACAACCAGCCCTCATGTTTTCTGGAGGGGCAACTTTGGGTTTGTTTCATACAGGCGTTTGTAAAGCATTATTTGAGCAAGATTTGATGCCAAGTGTTCTGTCTGGGTCGAGTGCTGGAGCGATTATGACGGGTATGCTTGGTGTTTCAAAGAACGATAAGATCCCTGAGTTGCTTGGTGGACAGCATTTTTTTAGTGATGCATTCCGTTTTCGCACCGTGACTGAGCTAATTAAGGGGCATGGTGGTTTGGCTGATGTGATGTATCTCAAAAAATTCTTAATGAATAATTTGGGTGATTTAACTTTTGCTGAGGCATATCAACAATCTAAACGACATATTAATATTGTCGTAGCACCGCATAATACTGCTCAAAATCCTAGAATTATGAATGCATTAACTGCACCTAATGTTTTGGTTTGGAGCGCAGTGTTAGCATCTTGTGCCGTACCTGTATTATTTCCGCCTGTGCATCTAACCAGTAAGCGTTACGATGGACAACACACACCCTATATGGCAAAGACAAAATGGGTGGATGGGAGTATGCGTAGTGATTTTCCTCAGGAAAAAATGGCGCGTCTTTATAATATTAACTACACCATCGCCAGTCAGGTGAATCCTCATATTGTGCCATTTATGCAGAGCGACACAGATCGTTTTCGTAGAGATGTATTAAGTTGGCCTCAACGCATTGTCCGTCATCAAGGGAAAGCGATTGCGATGGAAGTGATGGATTTAACACGAAATTATATGGGAGGTTTTTTCCCAATCCGTCGAGTACTTGATCATGGCTATGGCATACTTGGACAGCGTTATTATGGTGATGTAAATATCATCGCTAAATATGGTTTGCGCCATTATAACTATATGTTAAAAAATCCTCGACCTAGGATTTTCAAGATTTTGCAGCAAGAAGGTGAGCGAGCAACATGGCCAAAAATCACCTCAATAGAAACGCATGCGCGGATCGGTAAAACAATAGAACATTGTTTGGCATCATTACGTAAGCAAGAAAATAAGCAGCAGAATGAATTCTATTATGTTGATCTCTGACTTAGATCATTCGTTTGATGAGATAGCGTTACAGACCAAACAAAAAAGCCATTCATATGGACGGCGTTTATATACATTAACTCAAGGTCATAAAAAATATTGGCTAAAGTTTCATGTTGAGCAACACAACCAAGTTTTAGAAGATTCATTTAACGCCGAATTAGAGTTTTATCGCCAAAATAAGATTGCTAGTTCGGATTTTTTAGTCCCTTATAACGTTATTGATTTATCCAAGCTGAATTTTTTAAATGAAACGAGGCAAAGTGGAGAAGGGCTATTAACGTTAGATACGAACGATTTTTTTATAAAATTTAGTCCTGAAAATGATCTGCACGAGATCAGAAAACAAATTTTACTTGCTTTAAATGCCCTTGAAGCACTTCATCAAAGTGGTTGGATACATGGTGATCTGAAATCAGAGCATTTTAGAAGTTATTTAGATACTTGTAGATTGATTGATTTTGAGCAGAGTCAACGAATTATTAGTACGAAGAAATTATTGACCGCGACACCGCATTACATGGCACCTGAACTGTTTCATGGTCAACCCAAGTCTGTACAAAGTGACTTATACGCTTTTGGAATTATTCTATATGAATGGCTCTGTCAATCGAGATTATCTGCAAAAACCTATCATGATTGGGCAATACTGCATTGCCAACAGTTACAGATCAAACTTCCAGATTCTCTACAGTTTTTTTTGCCGATACTTGATGGCTTATTAAAGAAAAAAATGGATGAACGCTTTGGCTCAGTTGCAGAGCTAAGAAATGCGATTCGAACAATAAATTTGTTGTAAAAATAAACATAAATCTTTGATTTGAATATTATATGTTCACTTGAATTGGTTTTTTATCAGAAAGTCTTGTCATAAAGCCGCTTTGTCACTAATATGCATACCCATCGGGGGCGTGGCGAAATTGGTAGACGCACTGGATTTAGGTTCCAGCGCCGCAAGGTGTAAGAGTTCGAGTCTCTTCGCCCCCACCAAATTTAAGAAGCAAGGTTATCTTGCTTTTTTTATGGTTAAATCAGAAATGAATTAATCATGCGGTTATAGAGGATTGGTGTAATGGTAGCATGACGGTCTCCAAAACCGTTCGTCAAGGTTCGAGTCCTTGATCCTCTGCCAAATTAATAAAAAAGCCCTTGTTTGATACAAGGGCTTTTTTATTTCGGAGTATTTTGAAATTAATTTACTTTGATGAGTATTCACTAAATATTTTAATGAATACTCTCAATGTCTAAATATTTTAGAAAAATGAACTTAACCTTAGTCTAATAAATAAATTTAGAAATTTTATCCGCTGTTTGGATAACCATCTCTGCAATTTCATTTTTAAAATAATGTTCTTCATAGGTTGCTAAAGGGCAACTTACAGACAATACAGCAGTCATTTTTCCTGTAGATTGTTTGAAAATTGGAGCGCCACAAGCTGCCATATCATGATTGTAATGTCCCCAACTGACCATCATAGATCGCTGTGTTTTAACAAAACTGAGGCGTTGAAGTAGCTCTTTAAGATTCTTTGGGGTGAGTTCAGAAAAAGTTTCCCATTGGTTGAAATTTTTATAGCGATCACGGATTTCAATTTCAGATAAGTCTGCTAATAGCATTTGTCCAATCACAGTCGCATGAGCAGGCCAGCGAGTGCCTAGACCTATATTGCTAGTAAATGTTCCATTCGATTGCACATTGTTGATAAAGACAATATGTGTACCTTCTAAAATGGACAAATGTACTGCAAGTTTAGTTTGATCGCGTAGTTCTTTCATCAACGGTGTTGCTAAATCTAAAAGAGACTGTTTAGACAAACTGTTGAAGCCGAGTTCCATCACCTTTGAATCAAGTGCATAGGTTTTTTGAGATGCTTTTCTAAGGAAGCCACATGATTCTAATGTGTAAATCAGACGGAAAGCACTAGAACGATTTACATCCAAAATTTCAGCGATCTCAGTGATCGTCATTTCTTGGGTTTGTTGATCAAATGCCTGCAAAATTGCTAAGCCTCGTACCAAACCGGGTACTAAATAGCGATCATCATTTTTTGTGAGTTCAGATTCTTGAGAGTCTGTTTCTATCGTTTGGTTCATCAGCTTAATTTTCCTATAAAAACGCAAAGCATTACAAATTTAATTTTCTTAAGAATCTATTCTAACTGCAAAGTAGAGTTAAAAGATAGTTTTATATATAAAACAAAATTTTCTAAGTAAAACGTAAATGAATGTGTAATAAATATCAAGCTTATGATTTTAAACAATATATAGTTTTACAAAAAAAACATCATAGGAGTATTCTTTATTAAGGTTTGTTATATCAAATAATGTTTTATATATAAAACAGGTGAGGATGCAAGGATGAGTTGGATCTCAGTTTGTCAGCAAGACGACATATGCCAATACTGGTGCAAGCTGGTTACGTCTCTCGATTCCTTATCGCAAAGATTTTGGTCCAGGTGGCGAGTTCTGGATTGATGTCGCAATCCATCCAAGTTTAGGTTATTGCATTCAGTCATGGGCAAATGCGCAGAACCAAGCAATTGCAGCTGCAAAATCGATGTTGGGCATGGAAACAGAATATACCGATATTCCTTGGTTATGGTCAGATCAGTACCACTTCAATATTCAAATACTAGGTAGTTACCAACCTGAAAGAACAGAACAGATTGTGGTGAGAAAAAGTGCAGATGATCAATGTAGTTATCTGTATTTAGATCATCAAAATTGCTTAATCAATATGATTGCAATCAATGATTCAAAATTAATCAAACTGGCTAAACGTTGGATGCAGTCCAATACCGTATTAGACCCAAAATTATTAGCAGACCCTAAATTTAATGTCATGAAATTAAAACCATAAACATTTAATTCCAGTTCATAACTCAATCGAAGGAATGAAGTATGAGTAATGAAGAGAAAAGTGGATTTAAGCATTGGGTTCCTGCTTTTGTCCTGATGGTATGTGTTGTTCTCGCATTTTTCGACAAGATTAGTATTGCGGTTCTATTTGCAGACCCACGCTTTCAGGGTGCAATGGGAATTGCTGAAGATAAGGCGAAACTGGGTTGGCTAAACACACGTATTGCGCGTTTTGAAACACGTAAATATGACTTCGATGCGTTGAAGTTCCAAGCAGATTACGACCCGAAATATCGTCGTGCGCAAATGCGTTATATGGGAACTGGAGCAACAGGTGTAGTCAATGATGGCAATACAGTTCCAGCCGAAAACTTTACCTTTTCAACCATGGTGTTACCTGCGCAATGCGAAGGTCCATTGCATATCCACCAAGATGTGGAAGAAGTGTTTTTCATGTTACGTGGTGAGATTGATCTGTTCATTGAGCATAACGGTGAGAAATTTCAAACCAAATTGAAAGAGCGTGATCTGATTTCAATTCCACCGGGTATTTATCGTGGTTTGTTTAATCCAGGTCAGGAAGATGCCTTGATGTGTGTGATGTTAGGTGCTGGAAAACCAACTATTCCAAACTATCCACCTGAGCATCCATTGTCTCAAATCAAACGTTAATCAAAGCGATTAACTATAACAAAGGAATGAAATGATGACTTTGATTGACACTTTAGCCCAATACTCAGTGAAAACCATTGAGATTGATGGTCAGGTACAAGCCTATCGCGAAGCTGGACACGGACAAGCACTGATTCTTTTACATGGTATCAGCTCAGGTTCTGCTTCATGGGTCAATCAGCTTGCTGTACTCAGTCATCATTTTCATGTGATTGCTTGGGATGCGCCAGGTTATGGCTTATCTGAGAACTTAGATACGGAGCAGCCAAATGCAACCAATTATGCTCAGCGAGTACTAGCAATTATGGATGCATTGGCGATTTCTAAATCCATCATTATAGGTCATTCATTAGGTGCATTACAGGCAAGTGCTTTTGCCCATCTTTACCCTGAACGAGTTGAAACCCTAATCATTGCCAATGCGGCGCAGGGTTATCAACGCTCGGATGAGGATACCAAAGCACAGGTTTATCTGAAACGCCCAAATATGTTGAAAAGCTTGGGCAATGCGGGGATGGCGGCAAGCCGTGGTCCACATTTAATTTATAAACAAGACCCTCAAGCACTGGCATTGGTCAGTGAGGTGATGGGGCAGCTTACTTTAGACGGTTTTACGCGAGCATCATATTTGTTGGCGTATGACGAGATTAGAAATTATTTAACAGATCTCAAAGTTCCTTGTGTGGTGATTGCGGGTGATAAAGATGAAATCACGCCTGCTCAAACCATCATGTAATTGGCGATAGAAATGCAATTGAGCCGATGTCATCTCATTACAGATGCAGGTCATCTGAGTTGTGTCGATCAACCTGATCAGTTTAACGACATTGTTTTATCGGCAAATTAATTAGAGAGATATGGATATGAGCTTCCAAGTTGAAGGAAAAGTAGTAGTTGTAACAGGTGGCTCGTCAGGCATTGGTTTGGCTGCTGTGGAAATTTTAGTTGCAGAAGGTGCAAAGGTCGCGTGGTGTGGTCGAGATGAAGCGCGTTTAGCCGCATCGAAACTTTATATTTTAGAGAAATACCCACACGCCAATATTTACACCAGTACCTGCAATGTTTTGGATAAAGAAGACGTTAAACGATTTGCACGAGATGTAAAGCAAAACTTAGGTAATGTCGACATGTTGATCAATAACGCGGGTCAAGGTCGTGTGTCGAATTTCGAAAATACCCAAGACGAAGATTGGATGAAAGAAATTGAACTGAAATATTTCAGTGAATTACATCCCGTTCGCGCATTTTTAAATGATTTAAAAGATTCAGCATGTGGCTCAATCACCAATGTGAACTCATTGTTAGCGTTGCAACCTGAACCGCACATGATTGCAACATCATCTGCACGTGCTGCGCTACTAAATTTAACGCATTCACTGGCACATGAATTTACTCAATATGGTGTCCGTGTTAACTCAATTCTTTTGGGTATGGTGGAGTCAGCACAGTGGAAACGCCGTTTTGAAACACGTTCAGACCCAAATCTGTCATGGGAACAATGGACAGGCAATATTGCTAAAAATCGTGGTATTCCGATGCAACGTTTAGGTAAGCCCGAAGAACCTGCACGTGCCTTGGTCTTTCTCGCATCGCCTTTAGCATCCTATACCATAGGTTCAACTCTTGATGTCTCTGGCGGATTCAATAAGCATTTATAAGGTGTGCACATGAAACAGTTGATGATGATTGGTTTTGGCGCGATGGCAGCAGAAGTGTATGCCCATATGTCGCAAGACTTACAACTTAAATGGATTGTGGTACCAGCACGGAGTGTTGAAAAAGTTCAGGCGCAAGTTTCATCTGAAGTACAAGTGATTAGCTCGATTGATGAATGTCAGGGTACACCTGATTATGTGATTGAAGTTGCGGGTCAAGCTGCGGTGAAAGAGCATGCGAAAAAGGTATTGGAAAAAGGTTGGACTATTGGGTTGATCTCGGTTGGAACTTTGGCTGATAACGAGTTTTTGATTCAGCTAAAAAAACGGCTGAACAACATGATGCCCACTTACATCTTTTGGCAGGTGCGATTGCTGGAATTGATGGAATCTCAGCGGCTAAAGAAGGTGGTTTGGAAAAGGTCACTTATAAGGGCTGCAAAAGTCCAAAAAGTTGGCGTGGTAGCTATGCAGAGCAATTGGTTGATTTAGATCAGGTGAGCGAAGCAACGGTTTTTTTCCGTGGTACAGCGCGTGAAGCTGCATTGAAGTTTCCAGCTAATGCCAATGTTGCAGCGACGATTGCTCTTGCAGGTTTGGGTATGGATGAAACTATGGTGGAACTCACAGTTGATCCAAACATCAATAAAAACAAGCACACTATTGTGGCAGAAGGTGTGTTCGGTGAAATGACAATTGAGTTGGTGGGGGTACCTTTGGCGAGTAACCCGAAAACTTCGACATTGGCTGCACTTAGTGTGATTCGTGCCTGTCGCAATAGTGTTCAAGCAATTCAGATTTAAAGGATTTGATCATGGTAAAGGAAATTTATATCGCTGGAGAATGGCGATTAGGTCGAGGTGACACGATTCAAAGTTTGTTTCCAGCAGATCAATCTGTGAATGCTGAGATTTCAACGGCGAGTTTGGATGATGTCAATGAAGCGATTGAAAAGGCTGATTTGGCATGGCGCAAGGCGGAGTGGCGCAACAGCATGCCACACGAGCGTGCTCGGATTTTGTATAAAGTGGCAGACATTATTGAAGCGCGTGTTGATGAACTTTCAAAGCTACAAACCAGAGACAACGGTAAACCACTGGCTGAGACGCGTGTCTTAACCTTGAGTGCGGCTGCAACAGCACGTTATGTCGCAGCGGCGTGTGAAACCTTAAATAATGAGTTAACCACACAACGTGCGCCAGATTTTATGACCATGAGTGTGCATGAACCTGTTGGGATTGTGGCAGCGATTACACCATGGACTTCACCGATAGCCAGTGAAGTGCAGAAGTTAGCACCTGCATTAGCAGGTGGTAATGCAGTCATTTTAAAACCAGCTGAAGTGACTTCATTGATCGCGCTTGAATTAGCAAAAATCTTTGAAGAAGCTGGTTTACCTAAAGGTTTATTGAGTGTACTGGTTGGACGTGGTTCGGTGATTGGTGATGCGATCGTAA
The DNA here is from genome assembly GCF_000368765.1 of Acinetobacter junii CIP 64.5. Lineage (GTDB taxonomy): Bacteria > Pseudomonadota > Gammaproteobacteria > Pseudomonadales > Moraxellaceae > Acinetobacter > Acinetobacter junii. The sequence continues at coordinate 153,098 of NZ_KB849654.1, read as the reverse complement.
AGCATCCATTAGTACGCAAAATTTCATTTACAGGTGGAACGAGTACAGGGCGTCATTTAGCACATATTGCGGCTGACAAGTTGATCACCACATCTTTAGAACTTGGCGGAAAATCACCAACGATTGTGATGCAAGATGCTGATATTGAGCTTGCGGCTAAAGGTGTGGCTTATGGCATTTTCAGTTCTGCAGGACAAGCATGTATTGCAGGATCACGCTTATTTGTGCATAGCAGTATTTATGATCAATTCTTAACACGTCTAGTTGAAATTACCAAAGGCTTGCGCGCTGGACATCCTGAAACCGCAGGCGTCCATTTAGGGTCTTTGATCAATCCTAAGCATTTAGCTTCTGTGGATGCTTATGTTCAATTGGCCAAAAAAGAGGGTGGTCAAGTTCTTGTAGGCGGTGAGGCATTGACTGAAGGTGAATTGGCAAAAGGTAGTTTCTATTTACCGACCATTATCACAGGCCTCGATAACTCAGCTCAAACCTGTCAGGAAGAAATCTTTGGTCCTGTGTTGGTGGTGATGAAATATCACGATGAAGCAGATTTAATTGCACAAGCTAATGACAGTTGTTTTGGTTTAGCCGTAGGGATTTGGACTGAAAACTACCGTAAAGCTTGGCAACTTGCACGTGCTTTGGAAGTAGGAACAGTCTGGATCAATACCTATAAAAAATTCTCAATTTCTGCACCTTTTGGTGGTTTCAAAGAAAGTGGAATTGGACGTGAAAAAGGTCGTTTAGGCATCTTGGCGTATATGCAACAAAAAAGCATTTATATGGGATTAAGCGAACAGCCAAATCCTTGGTGCGATTAATAAATTCATGGATAGAACAAGTTTTTGAGGAATATAGTAATGACAGAACGTGTAAATGTAGGCGAAGCAATCGCTCGAGTTTTAGAGGCGCACCAAGTAGATAGTATCTACGGCGTCATTTCAATTCATAATTTACCAATTGCTGATGCCGTAGGTCGCCGTGAAAAAATTCGCTTTGTCGCGGCGCGTGGTGAAGCAGGTGCAGTGACGATGGCAGATGGCCATTCACGCTTTAAAGGTTTGGGTGTTGCCTTAACCAGCACAGGTGCTGGCGCAGGAAATGCGGTGGGTTCATTGATTGAAGCAATGAATGCGGGCAGTCCAGTGTTGCATTTAACAGGTCAAGTTGAGCGTGAATATTTAGATCGTGATGCAAGTTTTATTCATGAAACCAAAGATCAGCTGACTTTCTTACGTGCATCGAGCAAAGCTGCTTTTCGTATTACCAGCCCTGATAATGCAGTTGGCGTGATTCGTGAAGCGATACGTGTCGCAACGACTGTCCCAATGGGGCCTGTTAGTGTTGAGCTACCGATTGATGTGCAAAGCAGCAGAAATTGACCTACCCCTGAATCTAGGTCCAGTCAAAGCACTGGAATTACCTCAGGCAGATCAAGTTGGAGTTGATTTGATCATTGATGAAATCAAAAAAGCCAAACGTCCAATTTTTTGGATCGGCGGTGGTACGCTCAATAGTGTGGATGAAGTCAAAGCAATAGCTGACTTGGGTATTCCAGTAGTATCTTCAACCCATGCGCGTGGTGTGCTAGCGGATAACCATCCACGTAGTCTAGGTGCATTCCATAACTCTGCGGGCGTTGAATAATTTTTAAAAGATGCTGATTTATTGGTTGTAGTCGGGTCTCGCTTACGTAGTAACGAAACCAAAACCTATTCAGTACAGTTCCCTGAAAATATTATTCAGGTCGATGCTAATCCTGTTGCACAACAACGTAATTACAAAATTCGTAATTTCATTTGTGGTGATGCCAAAGATGTGTTGCAACGTGTTCTCACAGGTTTAGCAGGCGTATCTAAAATAGATACTGAGTATGATGCAGCAGTTGTTGATGCGAAACAGGCAGCAATCAATGCCTTACGTACACAGCTTGACCAATATGCGTTGATCTGTGATCACCTTCGTACAGCACTACCACAAGATGGCATTTTTGTTCGTGATATTACGATGTCAGGAAGTACGTGGGGCAGTCGTTTATTCCCAGTACAAGCACCAAATCAAAATATTCACTCTTTAGCAGGGGCGATTGGTCTCGGTTTAGCAACAGCAATTGGTGCTTCAATTGCCAATCCAGACAAAAAAGTGATCGGTTTAGTTGGTGATGGTGGTTTGATGCTGGGTATTGGTGAGATTGCGACGATGGCGTAAGAAAATACCAATATGGTACTGATGATCATGAATGATGGTGGTTATGGGGTCATGCGTGGTATTCAAAATAATTACTTCGGAGGACGCCAGTATTTCAACGAATTACACACACCTGATTACCAAGCTTTGGGTGAGGCGATGGGCGTGAAAAGTTGGAAAGTTGGCAGTGCAGAAGAGTTTAGAACAGTCATTCAGCAGGCAGTTGATTTCCAAGGGCCAAGTGTGATTGAGCTAGATATGAATTCAATTGGACCACTGAACTTTGCAGGTCCACCACAAAAGAAATTGTACTGAGTAATTTAAACATTGGTTGAGATGACTGATGTTTGAAAATTTGTAGGCAAATTTTTTTGCCTACAAAACAATAAAAACTATGTTTTACAGGTAAAACAATAATCCAAGCCAACAGGACGGTTGGTATCGAAGCGAAGGAATATGATATGAAAAAGACATTAGTCATGATGCTTGCAGCACTGTCGATGAGCGCAGTATCAAATGTATATGCACAAAGTTCAGCACTGGAATGGAAAAGTGAGGATGGAACGGATTCTGTCAAGCTTGGTGGAGTGGTGCGTTTGAATCAACGTTATGAAAATTGGGAGGGACCAAATGGAGGTTTTGGAAAACTCTATTTTGATATTTTTCGAGTTGATCTGAAAGGTAAGTTTGATGATGCCTATTTCAATGCCAGCTACCTTTTCCAAGATCAAGAGAAGCGTTCAATTGAAAAAGCCTATGTGGGATATCATTTGGATGAACATAATAGCATAGAGGCTGGTTTTGTTTATAAACCCTTTGCAATTTATCCCTATCCGCAAAATGGATGGACTTATCATATTCCATTCTTTTTGGGTTATGGGAATAACATCGCTCCAGGTTTGAACTGGAATTTCAACAACAAAGATTGGGATGTGAAGCTAGGCTATTATCCTGAGATGCTAGCAACTAATCTTCGATATTCACCTGAAAGTGCGACTTATGATGATTTGGCTGAAAATGCATTTCCAACACAAAAAGCCTATCAAAATGAAAAGCGTCATCAAGTGAATACACGGATTGTTCGTAAGTTAGAAACTGAATTTGGTAAGCAAGAAGTTGGTGTATCAGGTGCAATTGCTCAATTGCATAATAAAATCACGGATGACAACGGCAAATATTATGCAGTGGGTTTGCATACTGATAATAATTACAAACGTTTCAATGTCCAAAGCTCAGTGATTCATTATCAATATGATGCAAAAAATCCAGATGGTGTAAATGATGATATGACCTTGATGGGGGCAAATGGTTTAACGCCCGCATATTTCATTGCTTCCGAAGGAACTATTGCAAGTTTAAACCTCGCATACACATTACCTGTGCAAGATATGGGCAAACTCAAAGCAATCCGTTTTTACAATGATTATAGTTATTTAGATAAAAAACGTGAGGATTGGTCTGACTCGCAGATGAATACTACGGGGATGATGTTTATTGCTTCACCTTTCATGGTATGGGCGGATTACACTTGGGGGAAAAACTCGAATATTATCGGTGGAGCTACCAATGCTACAGGTTTTACGTCAACGGTTTCGCCAAATAGTGATAAATGGCTTTATCGCATCAATTTGAATATTGGTTTTAGTTTCTAGTTCTACGTTCAAATGAAGAGTAATCATCATTACTCTTCATATTTAATAAGCAGAACAATTTGAATACCTACCTATTTATTTACAGCGTTCTCTACAACCTGATCCATTTCCATCGAATCATAATAGGCTAGGGTGTTTTTCGCAGTTAACTCACCATGACAGTGCTGACATGTCATGGTTGCTTTGGTCTTATGACCACAGTCTTTATGCAAATATTCCAAAATTGGATATTTATTATCTTCATTATGCCAATAATTGCCCCATGTCGTGACTGCCATAATAATTGGATAGAGGGCTAAACCTTTGTCTGTAAGTTTGTACTCGTAACGTTTTGGTGCTTCTTGATATAACACTTTTTCAAAAATTTTATTTTCAACTAAGCGATTCAAACGCTCAGTGAGTAAGTGCCGTGTGATACCGAGCTGCTTTTGAAAATCATCAAAACGACGTGTGCGAAGAAAAGCATTGCGGATAATCAAGAGTGTCCATCGATCACCGAAAATCGATAAGCTACGCGCAATAGGGCAACTCATTTCACCCAATTCATGCCATTTCATGTTTAACCTCTATTGATTCGCTTTGAGATAAGCAGATCGCTATGACTGTAATTGAACGTAGATAATCATAACGTTGACAAATTATCTTAGCATAGATAAGGTATTGTTAATAAGTTCTAAATTAGAACTAATGTTGTTGCAGTCGTAAATGTACGATTTACTCTTAAAAGGGAAACTTCAATGAATCCATTAAAAATGACAGGTTTGGAAATCATTCAAGCATTTGCTCAAGGTCATTTTCCTGAGCCAGGAATTGCAAAGACAATGCCAATGAAACCTGTAGAGGTTGAACAGGGACGAATCGTATTTAGTGCGATTGCTGATGAACGACATACCAATCCATTAGGTGGTGTGCATGGTGGTTTTGCAGCAACAATTTTGGATTCAGTCACAGGTTGTGCAACACATACAGTATTGGCTGCGGGTGAGTCATATGGAACAACAGACCTTAATATTAAAATGTGTCGTCCGATTCCATTTAATACTCCGTTGATTGCAGAAGGAAAAGTCATCAATGTTGGGCGTAATCTTGTGATTTCAGAGGGTTATATCCGCGATGAGGATGGAAAATTGTATGCACATGCAACTGCAACAAATATGATTATTCGCCGTTCAGCGTGATTTTAAGATTATTGTTTTGAATGGACTTGAACTTGTTATGATAGCCATGTGAAACATCATAAAAATATGTTCAGTTCATTCAAATGAGATATAAAAATGTCAAACTCTATTGTTCTACATCAGTGGGAAATTTCACCTTTTTGTCAAAAAGTTTCACGGATGTTGAAGTTTAAAGGTATTCCTTTTGAAACAATAAATTACAACGGCTTACTGGGTAGCAAAGTCCCTTTGCTGAGTAAAGTCGGCAAGTTACCTGTCGTGGATATTAATGGGGAACGAGTTCAAGATAGCACTCGAATTGCACGTTATTTAGATCAACACTTTCCCGAGCTTCCTCGGCTTTATCCTGAAGATCCTATGCAATGTGCTTACGCAGAGCTTTGGGAAGATTGGGCAGATGAAGTCTTGTATTTTTATGAAGTGCATTTTCGTGTAAGTGATAAAAAAGCGTTCAATCAAGTTGTTGAAATCAGCTCAGAAGGTCGTCCTGCATTTGAAAAGCATTTAATGAAGCCATTACTGAAATCGGCATTGGGTTTTCAAGTAAAGATGCAAGGTACAGGTCGTATGGCTCAAGCCGATATTGAAGCTGAATTTACTAGACACTTAAAACGTATTGAGTTGGTTTTAAATCAGACAGGTTGGTTGGTTGGAGATCAGCAGACGATTGCTGATATAGCAGTTGCATCTCAACTTCTAGAAATTGTTAGAACTAGCCAAAAATTTGGTGCACAAATATTAGGCTTTGCAAATATTTCAAAATGGCTCGATAATTTTTAATTTATTGATTTAAATAAAAAAGCAAAGCCGAGGCTTTGCTTTTTTATGATTGAATGATCAGCTTAGATTTTGCTAATCAAATCATTGATTTGTTTTGCTTGTTCAGCAGCATTACCTGTATATGTAGCAGGAGTAAGCTCTGCTAAACGAGCACGTTCATCAGCTGGAACTTGAAGAAGTTCATCACCATTAACGAAGTTCACCATCATTTCACGTGTCATTGCTTGACCACGAGTAAGTGCTTTGAGTTTTTCGTAAGGTTTTTCAACATTATAACGGCGCATTACTGTTTGGATCGGTTCAGCAAGAACTTCTTGTGCTTGGTCTAAATCTTCATTTAAACGGTTAGCATTGAGTTCAAGTTTACCAATACCTTTTAAGCAAGCATCAAAAGCAATCAAGCTTTGTGCAAAACCAACACCCATGTTACGAAGAACTGTTGAGTCAGTTAAGTCACGCTGCCAACGAGAAACTGGAAGTTTTTCACCTAAGTGACCCAATACCGCATTTGCAATACCTAAGTTACCTTCTGAGTTTTCGAAGTCGATAGGGTTTACTTTATGAGGCATTGTTGAAGAACCAACTTCACCGTCTTTTAATTTTTGCTTGAAGTAACCAAGAGAGATATAGCCCCAAACATCACGGTTAAAGTCGATCAAGATCGTGTTATAACGACGTAATGCATCAAACAATTCAGCCATGTAATCATGTGGCTCGATTTGAGTGGTGTATGGGTTGAAACTTAGACCTAAAGATTCAACAAATGCTTGTGCATGTGCAGCCCAATCAATTTCTGGATAAGCAGAAAGGTGAGCATTGTAGTTACCTACTGCACCATTGATTTTGCCCAATAATTCAACATTTTCAAATTGCTTGATTTGGCGCGCTAAACGATAAGCAACGTTCGCCATTTCTTTACCCAAAGTTGTTGGGCTAGCAGTTTGACCATGAGTACGAGATAACATTGGCTGTTCAGCATGTGTTGTAGCTAAAGCTGAAATTGCGTTCAGAATTTGCTTCATGCTTGAAACAAGAACTTCACGACCATTTTTAAGCATTAATGCATGAGATAAGTTGTTGATGTCTTCAGATGTACATGCAAAATGAATGAATTCGCCCGCATTTTTTAATTCATCAATATTGGCAATTTTTTCTTTAAGGAAATATTCAACTGCTTTTACATCATGGTTAGTTGTACGTTCAATTTCTTTAATGCGGTTTGCATCTTCTTCAGAAAAATTCGTCACAATCGCATCTAAAGCAGCATTCGTTTCAGCAGAAAATGCAGGTACTTCGATGATTTCTGCACGATTTGCAAGTGCTTGTAACCAACGCACTTCAACAGTGACACGAGCGTGGATTAAACCAAACTCAGACAAAAAAGGGCGTAGCGCATCGCATTTGCTCGCATAACGTCCATCAAGTGGTGAGAGTGCGGTTAAAGCATTCATACAGATTCCTTAAAGTTTGTCTCTCTTGCAGAACTTTATTTATTCCTCAAGAGAGATTTATAGAGGTTGTAAAACGGTATAAAAAATTTGCTCTAGCATCGGTTTAAACGACCTGATACTGCAAACGAGCAAGAGCTTGAATATCTTGTAAAAGCTTACGTTTACTAAAGATCATACTCCATGAGCTACCGCCCAGTTGTCGCCATAAATGCGCAAGTTGTAGACCTGTAAAGAGGCAAGCACGGATTCGATTTGTATGATTCATATCTTTAAAAGCTTCAGCATTACCACGGACAAGGATACGTGGGTTAATTTGCCCAGCAGTTTCAACGTAGGTCTGAGCTAAATTGGCAATAATACTTGGGTGCAAATAGTTATTATCGAAAAAAGACAACTGTTTTAGGATTTTTTGTTGAGCCGTTTCGATAATTTTTACGTATTCAGGATTGCTATAAACTTTCTTTTCCAACTGCAATAATGCCATAGCATAGGACATTGGAAGTTTAGCTGTCGAAAGTTTAGGAACTCTGGATTTTGGTGCAGTATTAAAGGGTTGAGTAATACAACCTTCTAATGTTTTTAAACCTAGTGAAATATCAGCCAGTTGATTAAAGAAATCTAAAGTTTGAGTCGCATTGTTGGTCGCTGGACGAATATTTAAACTTGCTTTGATCAGTAGTTCAAAATAAAAATTACCACTATCTCCAATACTCTGCTGTCCCGCCATCGCAGTCATATGGGTCAGCTGAGTTGCTTGGAAGACAGCAGCCAATGCTAAAGCACGATTTTGTCTTACATTCAACGCTTGGGTGTGCTGAAAGGGTAACTCCGCCATGCTTCGATTCCAATATCCTTAAATAAAATCTGGTTGAGGTGCATCAGTATGGTGAATGACACCACCGCCTAAGCATACCTCTCCTGAGTAAAACACCACACTTTGCCCTGGAGTTACAGCACGTTGTGGTTCATCAAACTCAACTCGAATACCATTTTCTGTATGTTCGTCACGATAAATTGTACACGCTTGGTCAGGCTGACGATAACGAGTTTTTGCTGTGCATCGGAAACCCGTAGTTGGGATTTCTTGTTCACCCGCAACCCAATCAATCGCTTCACTCCAAAGCTGTTTACTTTGCATAAGTGGATGCTCATGACCTTGTCCAATGACGAGACGATTGTTGGCAATGTCTTTGTGAAGTACGAACCATGCACCTTCTTGCGCACCTTTCATACCACCGATACCGATGCCACCGCGTTGACCGAGCGTATAGTACATTAAGCCATGATGTTCACCAACTTCTTTGCCGTTGTCTAAGACAATTTTTCCAGCTTGAGCAGGAAGATATTGTTTGAGGAAGTCTGTAAATCGACGTTCACCAATAAAGCAAATACCAGTTGAGTCCTTTTTCTTCGCTGTTGCTAAATCAAGTTGTTCAGCAATGCGACGAACTTCAGGCTTTTCAATTTCACCGACAGGGAACAGCGTCTTATTGATTTCACGACCATGAACAGCGTGTAAAAAATAAGTTTGATCTTTATTATTATCAACACCTCGTAATAATGGTGCATAGGTTTCACCACGAGAGTTTTGTGTGCTTACACCACGACGCGCATAATGACCTGTTGCAATAAAATCTGCACCTAAAGTCATAGCATGGTCGAGGAACGCACGGAACTTAATCTCTTTATTACATAGAATATCTGGGTTTGGAGTACGACCTGCTGCGTATTCAGCTAAGAAATGCTCAAACACACGATCCCAATATTCCATGGCAAAGTTTGCGGTGTGCAGTTTAATTCCAATCTTGTCTGCAACGGCTTGCGCATCTGCTAAATCTTCAAGGGCTGTGCAGTATTCCGTACCATCATCTTCTTCCCAGTTTTTCATGAACAGACCTTCAACTTGATATCCTTGTTGAAGTAAAAGCGCGGCAGAAACTGAGGAGTCTACACCACCAGACATACCGACGATGACACGTTGTTGCATCTAATTAAGCATCCAAATGAGAAGTTAATGAGGGAGAGAAAGGGTGCTCATAAATAAGCGATAAAGGATATTTCATACCAGCGAGGGCATCTTCAATTACTTTTAAAACTAATGGGCTTCGCGCACGAGCGGATTCTTGTAGCTCTTCTAAACTCATCCAAACTGCACCGACAATATCGATATCTAGTTGTGCATTTTCCTCAACCGAGGTGACATGTGCCAAGAAGCAAAAACGATAATATGTGCGATCTGGAAACATGGGAGGGGTATAGGTATAGATTCCAAGCAAATGATCTATTTCTACATGATGACCTGTTTCTTCTAAGGTTTCACGGATCGCTGCTTCAATAATCGTTTCACCGCATTCGATATGACCAGCAGGTTGATTAAACACGGTATGTACAAAGCCTTCGCTGTGTTCTTCAACAAACAGAAAACGTCCGTCTTTTTCAACTACAGTGGCGACTGTGACATGAGGTGTCCAAGCGGTCATAGAAAGCACCATGATTTTAAAAAATGTATTCTACAAAATTTGAGAGTTTTTGGCTATGGTGGCTGAATCATAGATTTAGCCACCAACTGCTTTAATCAGGTTTAATTTTACTATTAATAAATTTTCGTAGTCTCTTTGCCGATTGGCATGCTGGATCAGTATCACCATGTTTACAACTATAATTGAGAACATTTAAAGCTTTTTTATAATTAGGTTCAGTATTTTCCTCAGAAATTAATTGGTCTGCAAACATGGTGCATCCCCAAGGATCGCGCCAGTCACAAGTTTTCTCAAATGTTGAAAAAATACACTTCTTTTGTTCAGTGGTTAAGTGTTTTTTGTAGTCCAACATTCCAGCAGCCCTATTGGTACAGCCAGAGGCGATGCCAAGCTCACAACTTCTTTGAAATACTTGTTCGGCTGGAAGTTTATAATTTGCTTCTTGTAATGATAACGCCACTAAATAACAGGCCACTGCATCATTTTCCACACAAGACTGATAGCATTTAAATTTATTGTTTTCACAAGTAGATATTAGACCTCTTGCAAAAATCATTTTTCAACCAACTCCATGTTGTAAATTGCAGCAATTAAATTCAGACGTAAACCCATGCGTTTACGCCTATTTCGATAACGTGTAGCCAGAATTCTAAAGGTCTTTAATTTTCCATTGACGTGTTCAATTCGAATACGACGTTTACTAATTTCCCGATTTATTTGCTTCTGTAATAAAGTTAACGGCTTCTTTTTACTTGCCTTGAATGGCATCAGGCATTTTATCCCCAAACGATTTAAACCTAAATAACCTTTATCAATCAGCATAAAGGCTTGATATCTCTGCTTTTTACGTTGAGCCTTAAACAACTGGAAATCATGTGTACTCCCATGTGTAAGACCTAATGAAATAATCTGCATCGTTTCATAATGAATGATGAGTTGAGCTTTGATCGTATGTCGTTTTTTCTTACCGCTGTAGAATCTTTTCTGTTTTTTTTGGACGCTCAATTGTCATTTCAGTTGCATCGACAATAACAACATTCCAATCTATCCCTGCACCATGCGGTAGTTTCTTAGGTAAATGAAATTTATCAGATTTTATTAAAATATTTTCTATTTTATGAATAATTCTGGACGCAGTTGATTCGTGGATTCCATAACTCATAGCAACATGAAAGAGCGTGCGATATTCACGCCAATAACTTAGCGTCATTAACAGTTGGTCTTCAAGTGAAAGACTCGAAGGCCTACCTCGTTGAGTATTGACTTGGCTTGACTCTAATACTTCAAGCATTTCTAAAAAGGTTGAGGGTTGTATTCCAATCAGTCGTTTAAACTGACTATTTGATAGCATCTTTACTTTTTCATATTTCATGTACTCATGATAGTAGAACATGACTTTTTAATGTGGATAAAAAACAAACAAAACGTTGATCGTTTTTTGATTTTTGCAAGAAGTCTATTATATCTCTGTATGAATTTGATAGAGGAGTTTGTTGAGATGGAGATGTATAGGCTGGGCATTTATTTAAATTATTAGTAAAAATTTGATGATGCTTTAAATCACTTGCTATGAAACTCAATGAAGCTGCTTCAGCTGTTGCATAATAAGAGTCGGTACTCATGATTTCACTATCAGATTTATAGTGAGAGCATGCGGTTAAGATATTAATCGTTAATATAGATAAACCCAAATATATTGTTGTTTTATTCATAATCTTCTGTAGTTTTCGTTAATATTATAAACAGAATTAATAAATTAGTTTTGTTTATAATCATTCTTCACTTTCACGTAGTTTTGCGCCGAATAAGGTAAAAATGCTTTTTCTTTATCTGTGAGAGGGCGGACTTGCTGGACTGGGCTACCTACATACAAATAACCACTTTTTAAGACTTTACGTGGTGGCACAAGACTACCAGCACCAATCATTACATCGTCTTCAATAATCACGTCATCTAAAACAACGGTATTAATACCGATCAAAACACGATTGCCAATAGTACAACCATGCAAGGTCACATGATGACCTACAGTCACATCATCACCAATTATTAAAGGTGAACCATTTGGTTTAGATTGATTTTTATGACTGACATGTAACATACAATGATCTTGTACATTACTATTTCTACCAATCTGAATCGAATTGACATCACCGCGAATAACGGCAAAAGGCCAAACTGAAACATTCTCAGCTAACTTGACATCCCCGATGACTACTGACATTTCATCAATATAACAACTCGTATCAATATCAGGGTAATGATCTAAATAAGGACGAATATTTTTAGCCATGAGAAAATACAATAAATAATTTGCATGAATTATAAAATAAAAAAGCATTCATACTAAATAGCATGAATGCTTGATTAGCTTGTTTATTCTAAGAATTAGAATAAGTTGCTAAGGAACTGTTTGATATGGTCGATCATACGAGCAAAGAAGCCTGCTTCTTCAACAGGTTTTAATGCAACTAGTGGTTTTTCAGCAATCACTTTTCCATCAAGACTCGCAACTAATTTACCTACAACTTGACCTTTAGCCAAAGGTGCATTCAGTTTTGGTTGAACGACGATTTGAGTTTTGATTTTGTCAGCTTGACCTTTAGGCATAGTTACGTTGAAGTTTTCAGCCAAACCGATTTGAACTTCATCTTCTTTACCAAACCATACTTTTGCTTTTGCTAAAACTTGATTTGCTGGTTGAACATTAGCAGTTTCAAAGTTTGCAAAACCCCAAGCTAATAATGTACGAGTTTGGCTCGCACGTTCATTCATGCTTGGTGTACCAAAAATCACAGAAATCAAACGCATAGGGCCACGTTTGCTCGAGGTGGTTAAGCAGTAACCAGCTTCTTCAGTATGACCTGTTTTTAAACCATCTACACTTGGGTCTGTATAGAGAAGGGCATTACGGTTACCTTGTTTGATACCGTTAAATGTAAATTCTTTTTCAGAGTAAATTGGGTAATACTTTGAGCTATCTTTAATAATATGCTGAGCAAGAACTGCCATATCTTTTGCAGTTGAGTAATGACCATCAGCAGGCATACCTGTTGAGTTGATAAAGTGTGTATTTACCATTCCAACGCGTTTAGCTTCTTGGTTCATCATGTGGGCGAATGTACCTTCATTGCCCGCAATATGTTCAGCCATTGCTTTAGAAGCATCATTACCTGATTGGATGATAATACCGCGAAGCATTTCTAGAACAGTTGCTGTTCCATTAAGTGGTACATACATACATGATTCTGTACTACTTCCACGACACCACGCAGATTCATTCATGCGTACTTGTTCGTTTTCAGTCAATTCCCCCTTCAAAAGTTTCTGCTCAATGATGTAGCTTGTCATCATTTTAGTCATTGAAGCAGGTGCAAGTTTTTCATTTTCATTTTTTGCAGCGAGAATCTGTCCTGTCTCATAATCCATTAATACATAGGATTTATTATTTAGTTCTGGTGGAGCAGATAGGACAGTTGCTGCATATGAAAAGCTTGGCAAAAGTAATAATGCAGCAAGAGCGCTTTTTTGATTCATTCTAGATCGTTCCAATATCTTGTGTGAAGCAGAAGAGCCTAGCATTTTAGGACAAAGCAAAGCCGACTTCTATGGGGGAAGTCGGCTTTTTAACACAGTATTGTAACGAATCGGTTACTTAGAATAATAATTTCGAACATCGTCGCAAATTTGGCGATTATCTTCATCAGATGCGGCTTTTGCATCATTACGTGCTTCTGTCAAAGCAGCCTGAAAATCTTTACTTTTTGCGCGCTTATTGAGTACATCAACAGCTTTTGGATCATTATCTAAATAGGCTTTAACAAGATTGTCGTAGGCTTTATTAAACTTAAGATCTTTGCCGATTAATGGAGGGCAAATTTCAGAAAGCACATAAATTGCAGCTAACTCTTGTTGAGTGACATTTTCTGAGGTCGGAGTAACTTCAATTTTTTCGGTTTCTGATTTTTTTTCTGCTGCATAAGTGGTTGCAGAAAATGCAGTAGACGCTAAGAGAAATGATAAACCCAGTGTTTTTAAAACATTTTTAGTCATAAGAAATCAAACTCAAAAACAAGACTTAAAGAATTTGAATAACTTATAGCATAACTGAGATTGAAATTTGTATCTTTGCTGTAGAAACAATGGAGAAAATGTGATCTTAAATCTGAGAAATAAAACCACATTTACCTATATCAAAACTTATTCTTCGAAATTAAGGACATCTTCACATACTGATTTTTGTTCTGATTTCTCAACTTCTGTTGCAGCAGAACGTGCATCTTTGAGCAGACTTTGAAATTCAACATCTTTTTGTAAGCTGTCTATAGATGCAGTCTTGTCCGAGTAGTTACTTAAATAAGAACCGACCATCTTTTTGATGTTTTGGTCAAATTTAGCATTCTTACCGATGAGGTTTGGACACATTTCGATAAGTACTTGTGCATTTGCTATATCATCTTTGATTAATGCATCTGCTTCTTTGACTGAAACCGCTTCGTCAGCAAATGCTACAGATGCTGCTACAAGTGTGAAACTCACCCCAAAAAATCGAATAAAATTAGATAAATGTCTCATGGCAATGTAAATTTCTAATACTAAGAAGTTATAAATATATATAATTCTATGAATAATTCAATTGAAAAAACTCCCTAGTAATATTTGAAGAGACTGGAATTTAGTGAATATTTTAATTGCAAATGATGATGGTGTTTTTGCCCCAGGGCTACAAGCTTTAGCGCAGGCCTTAAAGCCATTAGGTCGAGTGGTTGTGGTTGCACCTGAAAGTGAGCGGAGTGGTTATTCTAGTGCTTTGACATTAGATCGTCCTTTGCGACCAGTTCAAATCTCTGAAGACGTCTGGGCAGTGAATGGAACGCCTGCGGACTGTGTTTATTTGTCAATGAATGGTCTATTTGATTTTGAATTTGATCTGGTTGTGAGTGGTATCAATAGCGGTGCAAATCTTGGTGATGATGTATTGTACTCAGGTACGGTAGGAGCTGCATTTGAAGGACGGTTAATGAAACATCCTGCGATTGCTGTTTCTTTGGCAGGTTCAAATGTTCGATCATATGAACACCCTCTGCATTATGCGCAAGCAGCACAATGGGTCCATGACTTTATTGCAAATGGATTACCTATTTTACCACCTCGTCATATTTTTAATATTAATATTCCAGATGTTGCTCAAATCCAAGGTACAAAAGTGACGTATCAAGGGCGAAGAGCGCAATCTAAACCTGTAAGTAGCCATGTTGACCCCCGAGGAAGACAAGTTTATTGGATTGGATTAGCTGGCGAGGCAGTAACCGATCCTCAGGCTGTTTCTAGCAATATTCAATCAGATTTTTTTGCAGTGTCGAATGGTTATGTCAGTGTTACTCCAATTCAAATGGATGCAACGAACTACGCGATTTTAGATAATTTACATGTTCTTGTTAATGGTTAGCGGTTGCTATGTTATAACTTTGTGAATATAGAAAGTGAGAACTCGTTTTTTTTCACTTTTTTGATACTCTTAGGCGCAAATATAATTCAGGTTTCGATGAGGGTGAAGATGCATTCAAACCAAGTCTCGATTTTTCTAACAAAGAAAATGATTAAAACAATCCTATTGTCTTTATCAGTAGCAACGACAGTAATTGTGACGGGGTGTGCATCTAAACCACAATATAAAGGTGGCGCACGCTACGTGAATGCACCTAATTACTATACAGTGCGTTCAGGGGATACACTGAGTGGGATCGCAAACCGCTATGGTTTGAACTACTTAGATATTGCTGCACTGAATGATATTGCAGCTCCGTATCGAATTTATGTGAATCAGTCACTAAGACTTAAAGGCTCAGTTAGTCAGCGTACTACGTCGACGCAGGCGATCACTCAAGCAACTCCTATCCAACGTCAAACGATTAATTTACCGACTCAACAGCCAGTTGTACCAAAAACACCTGTTATTACGCCAACACCTGTCAATTCACCAACTGCTTCAACTTTAGCATCGGGGTTACGCTGGGTAAAACCTAGCAACGGTCCTGTGATTCAAGGTTTTAATTTGGCAAGTAATGTTAAAGGAACCCGTTATGGTGGAAATGAGGGTGATCCAGTCTATGCAGCAGCAAATGGTCAAGTTGTATATGCAGCGGATGGTCTAAAAGAATACGGCAACTTGGTTCTGATTAAGCACATTGATGGTTACATTACTGCTTATGCACATAACAGTAAAATGTTGGTGAAAAGCGGTGACAATGTGACAGCTGGTCAAAAGATTGCTGAAATGGGTTCTTCAGGAGCGACTAGAGTCATGCTGGAATTCCAAGTTAGATTAGATGGTAAACCTGTTAATCCAACCACTGTTTTACCTAACTAAATATACATCATTATTTGTTTAACAAACTTTCAACAAATTGTTAAGAATCTCTAGTCTAGGAGTAGACTTCTCTGTATACTCATATTGATTGCTTTAATTAGAACAATAAGCATATTAATAATTTGAGAGGGAAGTCTATGCTAGATCAGTTGCGTGCAATGGGGGTTTTTGCGTGCGTTGTTGAAAAAAGTTCATTTAGCGGTGCTGCTAGAGAACTGGGAATTACAACAAGCGCAGTCAGTCAACAAATCCGTTCTTTAGAACAAGATATGGATGTGACTTTGCTTCATCGTTCTACACGAAAATTAAGCCTTACAGAAGCGGGTCAAGCATTCTTTTTAAGCTGTCAAGAAATGCTTGCAGCAGCAGAGCGTGGCAAAATTCGCATCAATGAATTGCGCGATGATTTAGTCGGTGACTTACGTATTGCAACGACACCAGAACTCGGTGCGCTTCATGTTATTCCAGCACTTTCTCACTGGATGTCTGCACACAAAGCACTTGCAATCCATTTTGAAGCCGATCATCGTTATATTGATTTAATTGAAGAGCGAATTGATATTGCAATCCGCATGAGTCTCAAAATTGATGATCATCAGTTAACAGCAGTGCCATTAGCACGAGTTGATCAGGTACTTGTTGCTTCACCAAGTTATCTAAATCAAGCTCCTCCGATTTCGAGACCAGAAGATTTACGTCATCATGAATTGTTGCCAGTGACTTTAATGCAAAATTATCAGCATTTCTCATTTCGACATGGTTTAAGTGGGGAAGTGGTAAATATCGATATGAAAACACGCTTAAGTACAAATAATGTGTTTGTTGCAAAATCTTTGTGCCAGCAAGGGCATGGGATCGCGCGTATTCTATACATGGATATTCAAAAAGAGTTAGTGAATGGGTCTTTAGTTGAGGTATTACCTGATTGGAATATGCCAGCATATACCTTACATGCATTGACCTCGAAACGTGAACAATATCCAATGAAAGTCCATCGCTGTATAGATGCCTTAAAACAATATTTTGCTCAGCTTCCTGGTGGGCGTTCCTTGCAGGGCGTGGCCTAAATAAAAAAGCCATGTTCTCATCAGAACATGGCTTTTTTCATCTTATTTTTTCTTGTGTTTACGCAGCGATTTTAAGTTTTTCGCTTGTGCGGTTGATTCTTCAGCTGCTTTTGAATCTACTTCATCTTTTTTGGTTTTTTTACGCTTTTTCTTTTTCTTTGGTTCATCATCTTCAACTGCTTCACCATCTTCAATCGCTTGCCAATACTCAAGTTGTTCCATCACAGCAGCATAGATTGAGTTTTGGCTATATCGACCTTTTTTATCGAGTGTTCCAACAGGACGAGCCATCAGGATTTCTAAAGCTTGGTCAATCGTATCAATTGCATGAACATGGAATTGACCACTATTAACAGCATCAATAACATCTTGGCGTAGCATTAGATGTTGCATGTTTTGACGAGGGATAATAACCCCTTGCTTTCCTGTTAATCCCTGCAATTTACAAGCATCATAAAAACCTTCAATTTTGGCATTTACGCCGCCGATAGGTTGTACTTGTCCAAGTTGGTTCATAGAGCCTGTGATTGCCCAAGATTGATCAATTGGAATTTGACAAATAGCCGAAATCAAAGCAGAAAGTTCGGCAACTGTTGCGCTGTCACCATCAACTTGTCCATAACTTTGTTCGAATGCAAGAGCAGCAGAGAAGTGTAGGATTTGTTCACGACCAAAATGAGCTTTAAGGAAACTAGCCATGAGCAGCACGCCTTTTGCGTGTAGAGAACCGCCAAGTTCTACACTTCGCTCAATATCAAGAATATCCCCACCGCCTTGATAGACAGAAGCAGTCAAACGTGATGGGAGACCAAACTCAACATCAGCATAATGAATAACAGAGAGGGCATTAATTTGACCTAAGCGATGCCCCGAAGTCTCAATTAATTGAGTACCTCGTGATAAGTCTTGCCAATAAAGCTCTCGTAAATAACCCAAACGGTATTGGCGATGATGTAATGCTTGATTGACGTGTTGATCTGTTACGATTTTATCACCACTCTTAAAAGCGTGATGATGTGCTTCACGAATCAAATCACCCAGTGTCGAAGCATGCAGTGACAAAGAGCTTTGATCTTCAGCTTGACGACTAGAGTCAGTTAACAGTGCAGCGAGGGCAGAACGATCAAAAGGTAAAAGTTTATCGGCTTGAACATAATCAGCAATAAGCTGCATATATGCTTGTTCATTGCTGTCATTACGTTGTAATGTGTCTGTAAAATCAGCACGAATTTTAAATACGCTACCAAGTTCTGGTTCTACTTCTAAAATTTCATAATAAATTTCAGGTTCAGCCAGTAATACGACTTTAATATCTAGTGGAACAGCGGCAGGTTCAATCGAAATACTACCTGTCAATGTCAGCATATGTTCCAAAGACGATAGTTTGAGTTGCCCTGACTTTAATGCGCGTTTTAAACCTTGCCAAGCGTAGGGTTGTTCTAGCAATTGCTCAGCTTCAAGCATAAGGAAACCACCATTTGCATGGTGTAAAGAGCCTGGACGAATTAATGTAAAATCTGTCGTAATTGTGCCGTTGTGAGTAAGCTGCTCGACATGCCCAAGTAAGTTGTAATGGGTTGGGAAGTCTTCAAAAATAACAGGAGCACCACTATTCGGTTTATTGGCAATAATGACATTGGCTTGATATCTTGAAGGAACGCGATTGAACAAAGCAGGCGTGAAATCATCTTCCTCTTGTTCTAAGATCAGTTCAACGTTTTCTATAACATCTTCGGCATAATGCTTTAAATATTCTTCTAAACCTTTAACGTCTTTATTTTTATTTAAAATTTGCTCCATGCGAGGTAGAACAACTTGTGCTGCGATATCTCTATTTAAAAGTGAAACTTTATCTCGAGCATCGTCTTCAAGATCGCCTAGATGTAAGCCTAAACGCTCTAACTTTTTCTCCATGTAGCGGATATTAGAGCTTAGTTCAGAACGTTCTTTTTGGCTTAAAGCATCAATATCATGCTGTGTTAATTCTTGATATTCATTGTCGATTAATTGCATCGGCACGAAAACATGCTTGTCATTTCTTGAAATGAGTTTTAAGTCGAGTTCTGCGCCTTCTTTGGTTAATTCGGACAGTGCTTGTTGTTGTACATCACCCGTGTCTTGACGAATACGTTCAATTCGATTGTGATAGGTCTCTGCACTAAAGCGACGTTCTAATTGTTTAAGAATGGTTTGCCAAGTTTGTTGAAGTGCTGCTTGGAACTTTACGCCCTGTCCAGCAGGGAAGCGTAGTGCGATAGGTTGTCTAGGATTTTTAAAATTATTGACATACACCCAGTCATCAGGTGTTGGCATCGTTTTGGCATGCTGTTGCAGTAAACGTTTGATCATCGTTCGTTTACCAAGTCCAGCAGTTCCGACAGCAAAAATATTGTAACCTGAATAAGGCAGAGAGATTCCAGCTTCAACAGAGGCACGTGCTCGATCTTGCCCTAAAAAATTGTTGAGCGGTTTGATTCGTTTCGTCGAATTCGGAATTTTGAGTAGGTCTGGAACATGAGTGAGTTGTTCCGAAGCTAGCGAGGTTCTTTTTAATGTTTCTTGTATATCCGTCTGGTCAAAAGCGCTTGGAAAGGTATTTAAATTTGCTGTAGTTGTGTTTGTTGGTGTTAAAGAAAGTGCAGTTGCAGTCATTTGATCAAGTTTTTGGGTCACTATTGATATCCAACAAATAAACGATAATTGAAATTAGAACTATAGATGCATCTAAACATATCTCATGACTTGCGAACAAATATAAATGGTGTGATTCATCATTTAACATTTGGTGTCAATTGGGACGTATATCGCAGATGTTTAGAAGTATTTATAACTTCTGTTAAAGGTATACAGTTTTAGGTCTAAAGATCAAGCGAACTTGTGTTTTTTATCGACAAAACAAAACAATGGTTGCACAAAGCAACTTGCAAGCGAACACAAGAAACGATTGAATAGGCACATTCAGACATGTTCATGGAAAATAATAACCAATGACAACACAAACCACAGGTTGGGCATCTGCATTTAAAGCATTTTTAGATCGCCGTGCTTTGATTATGTTATTTTTAGGTTTCTCAGCGGGGATACCAATTTTACTCATTTTTTCTAGCTTATCTTTATGGCTAGGTGAGGCAGGAATTGAAAAAAGTGCAGTAACTTTTTTTAGTTGGGCTGCATTAGGCTATTCTTTTAAATTTGTTTGGGCACCATTAATTGATGAGTTGCCTGTCCCATTTCTAACACGCACATTAGGGCGACGTCGAGCATGGCTGTTAATCGC
This sequence comes from Acinetobacter junii CIP 64.5, assembly GCF_000368765.1. GTDB lineage: Bacteria > Pseudomonadota > Gammaproteobacteria > Pseudomonadales > Moraxellaceae > Acinetobacter > Acinetobacter junii. The sequence continues at coordinate 132,653 of NZ_KB849654.1, read as the reverse complement.
ACAGTGTTTAATTATATGTGCAATTTGTATTATGGCATTTTCAGACCCAGCTCTTGGTCAAAGTTATATTATTCAAATGGCGGTTGGGGCAGTATTACTTGGCTTTTCCGCAGCTACGCAAGATATTGTGATTGATGCCTATCGTATCGAGTTAGCTGAAACAGAAATGCAAACTGTCTTAGCATCGACATACAATGCAGGTTATCGCATCGGAATGATTGTTGCTGGTGCTGGTGCATTATTTCTTGCGGCTTACTTAGGAACTGCCAAGGGGAATTATATCTACGAAGCTTGGAAGTATACTTACTTAGCCATGGCAGCAGTCATGAGTGTTGGTATCATCACTACTCTAAGTATTCGTGAACCACAAGTAAATCGAATTTATAAAGATTATAAAAAGACAGATTATTATCGTTTGGTATTGGTATTTTTTGTTGCTGTTGCCAGTTTTGTCGTGAGCTATATCTATTCAGGTAATCTCACAAATTACATCACCGCTTCGGCTGAGATTAAAGATACCGCAGCTTTATTTGGTTTAGAAGCGCTTCGCTTTTTGACCGCAACTGCAGTCGCTTTATTGGTTGGTTCTGGGTTAGTAAAAGCTGGTGTCGTAAATCAGCAGATGGCGAAAGAAACATGGGTTGCGCCGATTCTTGATTTCTTCAAACGCTACGGTCTAAAACTCGCTTTAGTATTATTACTGCTTATTGGTTTTTTTAGAATTTCAGACATTATTGCTGGCGTCATTTCAAATGTTTTTTATCAGGACTTGAATTTTACTAAAGAGCAAATTGCTGAAGCAGTAAAAATATATGGTGTTTTATTTAGCCTTGTCGGTGGCTTTCTTGGGGGCTTGTTGGCACAGCGAATGAACATTATGAAGTTAATGTTTGTTGGTGCTGTTTTAGCCAGTTCTACCAATTTGATTTTTATTGGCTTGGTAAACTCAGGCAAACCTTTATCTCAGGTTGAGGTACAAATCGCAGATAAGCACTATCAAGTAGATACGGATGAGGTGGGGTATTGGAAATTATCTGTACCAAGTGAACAGTTATTAAAAGCAAAAGATATCCAAGTCACTAGTCAATATCAGCAAGAAGCGGACTCAAAGTTTCAATTAACAGTTCCATATTTGATTGCATCACAAAAGCCTCAGATTCAATTATTACCAATGAGTGGTAATGATCAACTTAGCTCAAATGATCTAAAGCAAAGTTTAGTTATTAAAGGTCAGCTTGCTGGCGTAAATTTTGATACATTAGACACAGAGCGTCCAGTTGTCATTATGGTTGACGATAAAGAAATTGTTGCTAAAGTTGATCCTCATGGAATATTCACTGGAGCAGTTGATGGGAAGGTTTTATTAAACTCTCCAACGAAGTTAGTTAAAGCTTCAGTTAATTTTAAAAACAACAACCAAACTGAATTAGCTACAAGTAGACCTTATTTTATTGATACAGCAACACATCCAGATTCCGCTTTAGATATGGATGTTCAACCAGTGCAAGTAATCCAACCAGATCAAAAAAGCTCAGTTGAACTTTCTGGTAAAGTCATTGAAAGCTACAGTACCTTATGGTTATATTTGGCGATTATTATGGATAATTTAGCATCTGGATTGGCTGGTGCAGCATTCATTGCTTTTTTATCGAGTTTAACCAGTGTTTCATTTACAGCGGTTCAATACGCAATTTTTAGTTCTTTAATGACATTAACGCCAAAACTATTGGGTGGTTATTCAGGAACAATCGTGAGTAATATTGGTTATCCAAATTTCTTTTTAATGACGACTTTAATCGGTATTCCGATTCTAATTTTAGTGGTTTGGGTTGCGAAATTATTACGTGATCATGAACGAAACCAAACAACACAACAGACAGGTGAATAAATATGCGCATGTTACATACAATGCTACGAGTAGGTAATTTAGAACAATCTCTCAAGTTCTATACTGAAGTGCTTGGTATGCAATTACTTCGCAAACGTGATTACGAAGAAGGACGTTTTACACTCGCATTTGTGGGTTACGGTGATGAGCAGAACAATACGGTTCTTGAATTAACTCATAATTGGGATACATCTAGTTATGATTTAGGCAATGCTTATGGTCATATCGCAATTGGTGTTGATGATGCTTATAAAGCATGTGAAGAGATTAAAGCACGTGGCGGTAAGGTCGTCCGTGAAGCTGGGCCTATGAAAGGTGGTGTGACGGTCATTGCTTTTGTTGAAGATCCAGATGGCTACAAAGTTGAACTTATTCAACAAGATCAGAATGCAAGAAATAATTAGTTTTAATGCGTTAGACTGAGGTCTAATTATTTAAAAACTAGCTTTATTTATAGAGCTCAGTATGATGGTTTGATCAAATGGTCAACAATATCATATTGGGCTTTTTTATTATTTTGAGGGTAGGTCAGGGAAAGAATTATGTTGAAGTTATTAGCACTAGATCGCTTTACGATTTTATTGGTACTCATGGTCTTATTAGCCACATTGTTACCCATATCAGGTCAGCTTGCTTATTATTTTAATATTTTAACGACAGTCGCAATAGCCGTTCTTTTCTTTTTACATGGTGCAAAATTATCACGAGAAGCTGTAATAGAGGGAATGTTGCATTGGAGAATGCATGCCTTAGTCTTTATTTTTACTTTTTTGATTTTCCCATTGATTGGACTTTTGTCGAGACCTGTTTTAGAACCAGTATTGGGGCAACAGTTATATTGGGGCTTCTTGTTTATGTGTTTCTTACCTTCCACGGTTCAGTCTTCGATTGCATTTACATCTATGGCTAAAGGGAATGTAGCGGGTGCAGTGTGCAGTGCTTCCTTTTCTAATATTATAGGCATGTTTATCACACCGATTTTGGTCAGCTATTTTATCTTAGGGCAAAGTCAACATGATTTTGACCCGACAAAATCAATTGTACAAATTACATTATTGCTGCTTGTGCCATTTATTTTAGGTCAATTATTAAGACCATTTATTTTCCCACAAATGCGTAAATTTCCGAGCGTTGTAAAGGTTTTTGATCAGGGTTCAATCCTCATGGTTGTTTATGGCGCATTTAGTAGCGCAGTTGTCGCTGGTCTATGGCAACAAGTAAGCGGAATTACATTGATTTATTTAACACTGGCATGTTCAGTTTTACTTACCATAGTAATGTTACTTGCATTGTATTTACCTAAATGGTTGGGATTCAATCAAGCGGATCGAATTACGATTTTCTTTTGTAGTTCTAAAAAAACTTTAGCGAGTGGTGTTCCAATGGCTCAAATTCTTTTTATTGGACAGCCTTTGGGGATGATTGTATTACCCATCATGATTTTCCACCAAATTCAGTTGATGGTCTGTGGGGTAATTGCGAATCAATGGTCAAAATCAATGCAGGAATAGTTAGCAAAATATAATTTATTCGCGTATAATATCTGCCACTTGTTGGCTTTGCTCTGACCTAAGATGTCTCGGTGAGTCAAAAGAAATGGTCTGTTGTGGTATTGATCTGCGAGTATTAAGACTCTGCTTTCCTCATCTTGAGAGTGATCAATTGCGATAACAGCTTAAGCCTTTCTTACTAAATAGGAGCATCGACCATGCGCGCCGATATTCACCCTAAATACGAAAAATTAGTTGCTACTTGCTCATGCGGTAACGTAATCGAAACTCGTTCTGCACTTGGTAAAGAAACTCTTTATCTTGACGTATGTTCAGCTTGCCACCCATTCTATACTGGTAAACAAAAGAATGTAGATACTGGTGGTCGTATCGACAAGTTCAAACAACGTTTCTCTGGTATGTCACGTTCTATCAAACGTTAATATCAAGAAAAACAAAAAACGGGCAATATGCCCGTTTTTTGTTGTCTCTAATCCTCTCCTTTGTAAAAGGAGAGGCTGGTAGATTTCTATTGATCTTGTACGTCAGTTAAACGATCAAGTTTCTTTTGGAAGTAGTTGCCTTGTAAGAGGCGCGCTTCAACATTCCAAGCATTTGCGAATAAATTCATATCATTTAAATCAGTCAGTAAAATTTCTACAGATTTCATACCGATGAAATTCAGAATTTTTTCCTGTAATTTTGCCATGTCTTTCTCGCTAGCTAACATCTTGGAAAGTTTGCTATGTAGGCATAAATATTGGGTATCAATTTGCGTAAGAATAGATTCGCTATAAAGTGAATCACCAAAATTGCGTATTGAAATTTCAGCACCGTATTGACGCAGCAGAGCGACTTGCTGTTGAGCTTGAGACAGATTTTGTTGCAGACTATGCTCTGAGAATTGGACAATAAGCGGATGAGCTTGTTTGCTTCCAATAATCGTAAGAAGTTTTGCGACCAATTCAGGTAATTTTTTATCGTTAATTAGAATGTGATGGTTCAAATTAACGATTAGTTTAGCTTTTGGATATTGAGTAATAAAGTTGTGTAGTTGTTTACACGCTTCTACAAGAATCCAGCGGTCAAGTTGTACAGATAACTCAGGATCATCTTTTAAATCGGCTAGATCACTTAAATCAATCCATTGATTATCATGAATAAATCCTGCTGTAACCTCATAGGTATGAGTATGTTGATCCTGCTTATCATATAGTTGTTGATATTTTAATTGGATCGATCCAGCATCTAGTTTCTGTTTTAACTCTTGTAATAAGGTTAGTTTAACAGAGGTTTGAATATGTTCGGTTGTAAGACCGATATCGGCATCTATCTTTTGACTATTGAAAACAGGAAGTGGTGTAGCAAAAGCTTTTGAGAGTAATTGTTCAAAAGCAGTTTCATTTGAAATTGGTTGATTTAACTCACAATATCCTAATTTTAATTGGAGTGGAAAGGTGTGATTATCTGTCACAAGAAGTTGAGGTTTTTGTAGACCATTTAAACCAATCAATAATGAATTTAATACTTCTTTGGATTCAGCTTGGATTAACCCGGCATAGAGTGCTGTTTCAATTTGATGAATTGGGACGTTGACTTGTTCTTTAATGAAATTTTGAATATTTGAAAAATAAGACTTTGTTCCACGCCAATCAGATTGAAAAATCTCATTTGGACAATGATTTAAGCCAAATAAAACTAATGCATTTACATTTGCAGGATGATTGCTAAGATGGCGATTTATTTGTTGTAAAGATGAATTTAAACTTGAAAGTTTTTCTGCTGGAGCAATCGTTACAGTAGGCGCGACTGTAGTTGGTTCGGATTTTTGTGTGGCTTGAGAAGGACATTCGATATTGAGTTGAATTTCATCATCATTTCCAGATGGTAAAAACTCTACATGTAATGGATTATTTTTTACATTTGAATTGAGTGTTTTGATTTCAAAGCGAGCATGTTCAAATTGACCTTGAGAAATCTTCTTGAAGCGTAGTTTAAATTGAGCCAAATCTTCAGGTTGTAAAACATCTAGTAATGGTAAACCAATCAAATCATCTTCATTCTCGAAACCAAAAAGAGTCGCATACTCTTTGTTGGCACTGAAATGAATTCCTTCTTGTAATACTGCGACCGCTTTATGAGTTTCTGCAACTAAAGATTGTGCTTGTGTTTGTGCGGCTTCTAATTCATTCAATAGACGATGTTCAGCTTGTACTAATCGGCTATATGATAATGCACGAATGATGCTGATATAAAAATGATCAGGGGATTTTAAACTAAGAACATCATAGATACCTTTATGAATATAGTTTTGATACTGTTGCGCATCGAAGTCTTCTGGTTCAAGCAATAAAACGGGCAAATTAGGTTGTGATGATGCTTGAATCAAAGAGAGAGTTTGTTCGATTTTTAAATCATAAGCTCGACCGAAAATCACCATATCCCAAGGTAGATTCAGTTGCTTTTCAAATGTTTTAAAATCATCCAATAGACAAGCTTGGACTTTGTGTTCTTGTGCAGAAAATAATTGCAAAATTTGATTATAACGAAGTTGGTTATCATCAATAATTAATAAGCGTGTTTCAGTACGTTTTAACTTTTTAGAGAGTAAAGAATTTCTCACTTCAATGCTTCCCATAAATCTTGATCATTTGTATCCATATTCTTTTGTGCTATAAATTTTTGAAGATTAGGTTCATCTTCTTCATTGAGCAATTCGAAATCAAACTGGACAAAACTTTGAGTAATTAACTGTGCTGTTAATAAGTACACTTTTACTTCCTCTTTCCCCAATCGTAAATGAATAGCTTGCTGTTCTCTGAAAATTTGCGAACCTGGCAATATGATTGTTGTTTTTGTTTCATCCAGATTATGATTTTTTAAAATAAGTGCAGGGTGGTAATTACTCACATGGCGGTCAGATTGAATACGTACTGCGCATGGGAAAATATCCTGTGCTAAAACCTCTAAACCGAGTTCAAGGCTTTTTTCACTGGATTGTTTAAGCCAACGAATAACACCACCTCGCCAATGACCATGTGAGGTTTCTTTCACCAAGATATATTCGCCAGTCCGAAGGTTTTTAGGTGCTTCAGTCGTCCATTTAATACGATATCCATTTACACTAATATCAAGAATGTCTGCTTGATAAACTGCTTTACTTTCACGGCTTAAACGTTGGATGGAAGATTCTTGATTGTCAGAAGATTCTTTTTTATCCCACAATGACAAAAAGCGAGATTCGCTTTGTAATCCATAGCCATGTTCAAGTTGAAGAGTTTCAGCGAAATTCTTTGCTTTAGATAGATAGAAATGAGCGGTGAGTAATCCAAAACAAATATGCAACTGTGCAGAGTACTCATAACGCTCGTGACGTCGTTCAGCAGTAGTGCCAAGAATCGTTTGAACATGAAATTTCAAGGCAGGAGTTAAATAGATTTTTTCATTTTTAGAAATATATTCTGCATTTTTGTGAAGTGTTGCAGTGACATGATCTAAAAGACTATTGGTGCTGATAAAAATATTTGGATTAAATCCTGAACTCTGTTTCTTGTTATAAATAGGCGGGTGATCTTTACTGGTATCAACTACATATTTGGTTAATTCAGTTTCCTTTGGTAATAGTTGCAGCATTTTCGCCCAGTCAAAGCTACATTGGAATAAAGCTTGAATCTCAGATTGGCGGATTTGATTGGTGTTAAAGATATCTAGCAAAATAAGTTGTGCATAAGCTTGAGCAACATTATTGAGGCTTGGTTTACCTGCTGGTTGTTCCAAAGTAGTATGATGATATTTATGAGTTACAGCTGCATCATAAAGTTGGTGAGCAATGAGCCATTGTCCTGCAACAGGTTCACTATAAAGCATATGTTGCTGATACAGGAGTTGAGTGAGTTGTTGTAATGCTTGGAAAGTCGCTAAGGTTCTTGCAGTCTGGAGATTTTTCTTTTGATTTAATGCAAAAAAAGAAAATTTTTGATGCTCAAGTTGATCGCTACTTCGGCGAACAATATTGATATAAATCGCTGCGAAGTAACAACGCAAAAGCATTGCTAGTTCGATAATGTGTTCATTACGATCAGAGGTGATGACACCTTGATTAAAAAAATTCTTTTCTAGACTACCTAAAACATTTTCGATGGTAGGGTGTAGTGTCTGTATTAAATCAAAACGCAAAGTTTCTGAGCATTCAAATTCACTTAGCTCAAGTAAAGCTGAGAATAATGCTTTAGAGGTATCACCCAATTGCATTATGGCAAGTGTTGAAATCCATTCGTTCAAGCTTTTAGTGTTTGAATCACAAAAACTGAGTTTATCCCTTCTTAAAACAGTGGGAATTTGAAAAATATCCGAAAATGCATTATCCATCATTGTAATCAATCTCAGAACGTTTGAACCCCAAAAAGCGGTGTTTTATTTTTTTCGCCCGCAATTTCCCTTACGAGTTTAGGGACAAGATATCCAGGTAAACTCGCTAAAACATCAGTATATATATGATCTATCTCTGAAGATCTTAAATCAAAATGTTGAGCGCCTTTTACTTTATCTAATACATGAAGATAATAAGGCATTACACGCGCGTCAAATAAACGCAAACTTAAATTATTCAAAATTTCTGCAGAATCATTCACACCTTTGAGTAAAACTGCTTGATTTAGCACTGTAATATGGTGTTCTGATAACTGTAATAACTTTGAGCAAGTAAAGTCGTCAAGTTCAGCTGCGTGATTTGAGTGTATCACTACTACAATGCGTAGCCTACTGTTTTTTAATATAGAAATCAGCTCTTCATCGATTCGATTTGGAATAACGACGGGAACACGTGAATGAATTCTCAGAATCTTAATCTGAGGGAGAGATGCTAGACGTTCCAACCAAAGTGATAATTTTCGATTTGATAAAGTTAGGGGGTCTCCGCCACTCAAAATAACTTCATTAATTTGTGGATTTTGCTCAATATACTGTTTGATATTAATCCAATCATCATTTTTGGGTAGGTTTTCTTGGTATGGGAAATGGCGACGGAAACAATAACGACAATGAATCGCACATGCACCAGTTAAAGTCAGTAAAAAACGTGATTGATATTTATGTAGAACTCCAGCCATTTGATTAGCTGCTTCTTCACCAAGTGGGTCAGTAACAAATTCTGGATGGTCTTCAAGTTCTAAATGATGGGGTAAAACTTGTAGCAATAAGGGATCAAAAGGATCTCCAATGCTCATTTTTCCGACGAATGCGCGTGGAACACGTAATTTGAACTGTTCAGAGGCAAAGATTGCCCCTGATAATAACTGTTCAGTGGATAACTCAAGCAGATTTAACAACTCTAAAGGATCAGTAATTAGATCACTGAGTTGTGATTGCCAGTTTTTCTCTTGATGTAAATAGTTTATCATGCCATACGTTAAAATAGTGTTAGCCTAAAGGCTATTGGCCTAGTCTAGCATTAATAGATTTGAGTTTTAAGTTGGAGTGCGCCTTTCATGGCCTATTATTCTACAAATGATTTTAAAGCTGGCCTTAAGGTCATGCTGGATGGTAACCCATGTTCAATCATGGAAAATGAATATGTAAAACCAGGTAAAGGTCAGGCGTTTAACCGCGTAAAATTACGTAACCTTCGCTCTGGTAAAGTATTAGAAAAAACATTCAAATCAGGTGATTCTTTAGAAGCTGCTGATATTGTAGAAGTAGAAATGGAATACCTCTACAACGATGGCGAAATGTGGAACTTTATGGATCCAGTAACTTTTGAGCAAATCGCTGCTGATAAAACAGCAATGGGCGACGCTGCAAAATGGTTAAAAGATGATTCAAATGAAAAATGTACAATCATGTTATTTAATGGTGTACCTTTAACGGTAAGCCCACCAAACTTTGTTGTGCTCAAAATTGTTGAGACTGATCCTGGTGTACGTGGTGATACTTCTGGCGGTGGCGGTAAGCCTGCGAAACTTGAAACAGGTGCTGTGGTACGTGTTCCATTATTCGTTCAGCAAGAAGAAAGCGTTCGTGTAGATACTCGTACTGGTGACTACCTAGAGCGTGCATAATCGTTAAACACAAAGTATACGATTATCGAAGGGATGATAAAGAATCATCCCTTTTTTATGCCAAAGTATTAGATAAATCTATTTTAATAAACGATAAACTCACGAAGATATTTTCTAAAGAAAATATAGGAATGGAAATCCAAATCACCAAAAGTGAAATATTTGAGAGGTTTTGAATGGAGATAACACAAGCAAAAACATCGCTTTCCTCTAAGATTCTATGGAGTTTAGTTGCCATTATCGGGGCAATTTCTTTTGGGATATTGGCGGTGAGTCGCGGTGAGCATGTAAATGCAGTTTGGTTGGTTCTCGCTGCTGTCTGTGTATATAGCATTGCATATCGGTTCTATAGTTTATTTATCGCAAACAAGGTTTTTGAATTAAACCCAAGGCGATTAACCCCAGCTCATCGTTTAAACGATGGTTTGGATTATGTTCCTACCAATAAATACGTATTATTTGGGCATCATTTTGCGGCGATTGCTGGTGCTGGTCCTTTAGTGGGACCAATTCTAGCGGCTCAGATGGGTTATTTACCTGGAACAATTTGGCTGCTTGTCGGTGTGGTGATTGCAGGTGCAGTTCAAGATTTTCTTGTGCTGTTTATCTCCACACGTCGTGATGGTCGTTCATTAGGTGAAATGGCAAAGCAGGAATTGGGTACTTTTGCTGGTGTTATCGTCATGCTTGGTACATTGGGCGTGATGGTCATTATTCTTGCGGTACTTGCTCTGGTTGTGGTTAAAGCATTAGCTCATAGCCCTTGGGGTGTATTTAGTATTGCTGCAACGATTCCTATTGCATTATTTATGGGCGTGTACATGCGTTATCTGCGCCCAGGTAAAATTGCAGAAGTCTCTATCATTGGTTTCGTCTTGATGATGGCCGCGATTGTTTTTGGTGGTGATGTCGCAAAAGATCCGTATTGGGGACAGTTATTTACCTTAAGTGGAACGCAATTGACATGGGCATTAATCATTTATGGTTTTATTGCATCAGTCTTACCAGTTTGGTTACTGTTAGCACCACGTGATTATTTATCAACATTTCTTAAAATTGGTGTAATTGCTGGCTTAGCAATCGGTATTGTCTTTGCAATGCCTGATTTGAAAATGCCTGCGGTTACGCATTTTGTGGATGGTACAGGACCTGTTTTCGCAGGGACATTATTTCCATTTCTATTTATTACGATTGCTTGTGGTGCCATTTCTGGTTTCCATGCGCTAGTTTCTTCTGGTACCACGCCTAAGCTCGTCGATAACGAAGTAAATATTCGTATGATAGGTTACGGTGGAATGTTGATGGAATCTTTTGTCGGCATTATGGCAATGATTTGTGCGACTGTACTTGATCCAGGAATCTATTTTGCGATTAATGCTCCTGCAGCAGTGCTGGGTACAACGGTTGATACAGCTGCTGAAGCTGTCCGTAATTTAGGTTTTATCGTTACACCAGAAATGTTAACAGTACTCGCACAAGAAGTGGGTGAGAGTTCCATTTTATCTCGCACAGGCGGTGCACCGACTTTTGCGATTGGTATGGCACATATCATTTCTGAAATTTTCAATAGTCGTTCAATGATGGCTTTTTGGTATCACTTCGCGATCCTGTTTGAAGCATTATTTATTTTAACCGCGGTGGATGCAGGAACACGTGCTTGTCGTTTTATGGTGCAAGATACGGTCGGGATAGTTGTACCTGCGGTTAAACAATCTAGCTCTTTTTTTGGAAACTTAGTTGGTACTTTTGTTGCGGTTGCTGGCTGGGGCTTCTTCGTTTATCAAGGTGTAGTTGATCCTCTAGGTGGTATTAATTCGTTATGGCCACTCTTTGGTATTGGTAACCAAATTCTTGCATCAATGGCATTAATCTTGGGTACGGTGATTTTATTCAAGATGAAGAAAGAGAAATATGTATGGGTCACAATCGTCCCAACAGTTTTCTTATTTATCACTTCTATGACTGCAGGTTGGCAAAAAATCTTCCATGAGAATCCAAAGATTGGTTTTCTTGCTCAAGCGAACCGTTTTTCTGATGCGATTGCACGTGGGGAGCTACTCGCTCCGGCGAAAACAGTAGCAGAGATGCAAACAATTGTGATGTCCAATCAAATCAACGCGGTGTTGTGTGGATTCTTTATGATTGTTGCTATCGTAATGGTAATTGCATCTATCGGAGCAATTCGCAAAGCATTAGCAAGTTCAACGCCTACTGTGAATGAGGCACCTGCTGTTTATTCAGATGTACCGATGACTGCGAATAGCGTGAAGGGAGAATAAGCATGGATTTCAAAATTGCGAAAGAAGGTGGTTCCTTAATCGTGAAGATTATTAAATTCACTATTATGTCGCAAAAACACCTGATTTTCTCACCAAGAAATTGGTCTCGTATCGCACTTCTATGGCAGAACTTGCAAAAAAGTTTCCGTTTAATGGTTGGAGTACCAGATTACGAAAACTATCTCAGACATATGCAACAGCATCATCCAGATTTGACACCGATGGATGCGAAGACTTTTTATCGTCACTGTGTCGATGCGCGTTACCCATCGTCAGGCGGGAATATGAAAAAATGTCCTTGCTAGAAGTCATTTGATTTCTTTGAAAAAAAATCAAAACAGTGTATGTTGAGGCATACACTGTTTTATTTTGGGGATAGAATTATGTGGGGCATGGAAAAAGCTTCTGTTCAAGAAAAAAAAATACAAAATCAGCAACTAGAACAAGATATTAAAAGCTTTAGCCATAAAATAGAAAGTTTCCTTATTCAGGTTAATGAGCTGATCTTAGATAAGCCGCAACAAACTAAACTTGCACTGACTTGTTTGCTGGCTGGTGGTCATGTGCTATTTGAAGATTTACCTGGCTTGGGTAAAACAACATTAGCCAGTGCTTTAGCTCGTTTGGCGGGACTGCATTTTCAACGAATCCAATTTACCAATGATATGCTGGCGAGTGATGTGATTGGTATCAATATTTTTAATCAAAAAGAACATATTTTTGAATTTAAAAAAGGCCCTGTCTTTACTCAAATTTTACTTGCGGATGAAATTAATCGTTGTAGCCCTAAAACGCAAAGCGCGTTGCTCGAAGCAATGGAAGAAGGGGCGGTTACAGTTGATGGTATTCACTATGAATTACCTCAGCCTTTTTGGGTGCTTGCTACGCAAAACCCACTTTTTCAAAGTGGAACCTATGCTTTGCCTGAGTCTCAACTAGATCGTTTTTTAATGCGTTTGTCTTTGGGCTATCCATCTCGCCAAGCTGAAAAACTTTTACTTCAACAAAGTTCACGTCAGCTTCTTATTCATCAATTGGATTCTGTATTTAATCAAGCTGATATTTTGCATTTACGTGAACTCGCTAAACAAGTTTTTTTAAGTGATGCTGTACTTAACTATATTTTAGATTTAGCCGCTGAAACACGTAAGCAGCGTCATGGTTTATCAACACGTGGAGTATTGGCATTAAAAGCTGCATCCCAAGCTTATGCATTAGTAGAAGGACGAGCTTTTGTAACTACAGATGATGTGCAGATGGTGTTTATATCTGTAGTTTCACATCGTCTCAGTTTGGGTGAAAATGAAGTAAGAAAAATTTTAGAATCGGTAGAGGCATTCTAGTTGAGAGTGAGATATGCAAAAATTATTCAAGCATCCACTACAAAACTGGATTGCAAAACGATTCCAAATTGATGAAAAGAAGCGACTTACACAAAAAGATATTTTGATCTTTTTATATAGGCAAGGTTTTCTATATCTTGTGCTAATTTTGATTACGTTTATTGCAGGTATTAACTACGCAAATAACTTAATTCTAGGTTTTTGTTTTTTAATTAGTGCAATTTTATGGATTAGTTTTTATCTTACTTTTAAGCAGTTACATCGGCTGGATATAGAGCTTGTCTTTCCTGAAATAGGGCAAGTGGATAACTCATTTACACTAAAAATAATGTTTAAACAAAAAAGTATCTTCACCCGATATTTGAGAATAATTAGTGAAGAGAAAGAACATTTTTTCTGCTTTGAGCATACTCAACAAATTTTTGAGTTGCCATTTTATCCAAATACTCGAGGACAATACGATTTTTCACCCATAAAAATATATTCTACTTACCCATTCGGTTTAGTGCGTGCATGGACTTATTTATATCCTAAGCATAAGGTGTGGATTGCTCCCAAAGCTCACGATTGGCAAAAAGAACATAAAAGCCAACCTACCAATACTCAAGACAGCTTAGATGAGTTTAAAGAGCTAAGAGCATTTCAACATGGTGATTCCTATCAGAATGTAGCTTGGAAACAGGTTGCAAGAGGACAAGGATTTTTTATTAAAATGTTCGAAACTCAAGCCAATCATCAATATTTAGAAATAGATTATCAACAAATACCTGCACAAGGGCATGAACAAAAACTGAGTTTTATGATGGGTTTAATTGAGCAATGCGAACTATTGGGCGATGACTATGCTGTGATATTGCCTCATGCACGATTAGAAAGTGGACAAGGTCAATCACAGTTAATCAAGGCTAAACTTTTGCTGGCGCAGGCTTGATGATGAATAAACAAATTTATTTCTGTATTTTAGTTGCGCTAGTCTTAATACTAATTGGACAAATCCCGTTTATTCCATTTACTTTGAGTGGTCTATGGGCTGTCGTATTGTTGGTTTTGGTTTGGCGATATTTAAAGAACCAAATCACAGCATTTTCGAATTGGATACTTGTTCCATTTACGATAGTTTCAATTGCCTTTATCTTTTTACAATACCGAAGCTTGTTTGGTGTGGAGGCAGGAGTTGCATTTCTTTGTACCTGTTTAATTGCAAAGACAATGGAAGTTAAAAATACTCGAGATCTATTGGTTGTATTTAACTTCGCACTATTTGTCAGTGCTAGTCTATTATTGCACAGTCAAGCATTCTGGATGGCGCTAGTAGTATTTTCTGCATTTATCATGTGTATGGTTGGGTTATATCGCATTCAAACCGCACTTTTTCAGCAAAAAACAGCATCAAACCAGTTCAGACGTGATTTAAAGCAGATATTTAAATTTGTAGCAGTAGCGACACCATTTTTTATTTTATTATTTATTTTCTTCCCGCGGTTACCCCCATTGTGGGCAATTCCAATTCAACAAGATAGTGCGACGACAGGGATTAGTGATCGTATGTCACCAGGTGATATTGCGGAGCTGTCGCAATCATCAGCTCTAGCATTTCGTATTGTGGCAAATATGAATCAGTTGCCGAGTCGAAATGATTTATATTGGAGAGCATTGGTATTGGATATGTATGATGGTTCAACGTGGACCAGTCATTATTCAAATCAAAGTTTGAAGCGAGTGAATTACGCTACTCAAAAACAAGTTAAATACCAATATTTATCAGCTGATGAACAATCCAATTGGATCATGGGGCTTGAATATTCAGTTCCTCAAGAACGATATTTACAGGTTTATCAGGATGATAGTATTCGTCCATCTAGGTTGATCAAGAGAAATCAACCAATACAAATGCTATGGTTAGGCCAAATATCAGCCCTATCAGAAGTTTTGAATCCAATACAAATAGAAATAAACACTCGGTATATTGAAGGATTAGATCCAAAAGCACAGAAACTCGCAGAAACATTATTGAATCAAAGCCAGCATCAACCGAACCAATATATCCGAAATGTCTTAGCTTGGTATCGCAAAAATGGTTTTGTATACACATTAACTCCTGGAACTTTGGGTGGAAACCGCATAGACCAGTTTTTATTTTCAAGTCGTAAAGGGTTTTGTGAGCACTATGCATCTAGTTTTGTAATGTTAATGCGTTATGCAGGTATTCCTGCCCGTGTGGTAACAGGTTATCAAGGGGGGCAACTAGCACCTGATAATCAGAGTTGGGAAGTAAGACAATTAGATGCACATGCATGGAGTGAAGTTTATCTAAATGGTAAATGGCAAAGAATTGATTCAACAGCGATGATTGCGCCGCAAAGAATTGACACAGGCATGCAAAATTATTTAGCCCAAGACGAAACAGTTTGGGGTGATCAGCAATCAGAAGCTTGGCGTTTACAGCAGTTTAGAATGCTAAAAAACATGCGAATTTGGAGTGATTATTTAAGTTATCAATGGCAGAGTAAAGTCGTTGGATATGACGTAGAAAAGCAAAAAAATTGGTTATCACGTTTAGGATTAAATTCAAGTTATGCCTATGTGATTATTTTAATCGGAGGATTTGGATCAATTCTAATTTTGTATGCGGCTTATTATTGGTGGGTGCAAAGATCAAAACAAACGTCTTACGAGCGTGAAATACAAAAGTTTCAGAAAAAGTTGCCCATTCACTTGCGAAAAAGACATTCTGAGACATTTCAGATGTGGATGCATCGTTTATCTGAACAGGCTAATGGTCATCAATCATTTGAACAACTTATTGTGTTATATCAAAAAATTATTTTTAAGGAGCAAAAGAATGAAAATAATCTCATGCTCTTTAAGCATTTGCTTAAAGACTGTGCGATTACACTAAAACAGGTTCAAAAAAACTTGTGAAGCTTATAAAAAATGAATATTATGCTGTTCATTCTAGGTGTATAGCTCAGTTGGTTAGAGCGCTACGTTGACATCGTAGAGGTCTCCAGTTCGAGTCTGGATATACCTACCAAAATTTTATACTTAATTATCAATTAGTTAAGTAGCTAAAATTAAGGCAATTTAAGAGTTTTTAATGCTAAATTGGTCAGCTTGATGGTTTAAAATCGTCAAAATCTGCGTCAAAAACACATTATTATTTTCGTTTTAGCACCAAAACGCCCCCAAGTTTACACTTGGGTTTTGTGTTTGGTGCTGCTACGACACCAAGGTGGATTTATGCAAAAACCAGTGAAGCGCGGCAATTATTTTTTGCTTTCATATAAGGAAGTTACCATACTTTTTGATATGCTTAACTTCCTAAGCCCCTAATTTAAACAGTAGATCTCTTTCATAAATCAAAAAACGATCTTCTTTTTGGTTAATATTTACACTCCAGATTTCTTGACATTCGTGCATAATCTGCGGATGAAATACATCGATTCAAACAAGCTTTCTGATCCTCAGTTTAAGCGATACACAGGCATCTCATGATCAACCTTTTATTTAATGGTTGACCAATTGAAAATGCATGTCTCTGCCAAAGGCAGACCGCCCAAGTTAATTCTGGAGGATCAGGTTCTGCTCTGTCTAAGCGATTGGCGGGAATACCGAACCTTATTTCACGTTGAGGCGAGTTACGGGATTTCAGACCCCACAGCCTCAAGAATTGTCCGTCATGTTGAAGACTGCCTGATTTGGTCCAATCTGTTCAATTTACCCAAAGATTTACCCGAGGGCGAAGGCATCGACTGGAATGTTGTGATCATAGATGCCACGGAAATTCCAATCCAAATGCCTAAAAAATAGAAGAAAAGCTATAGCGGCAAGAAAAAGACCCATACCTTTAAAGTACAGGCCATGATTCACTACAAGACTCAGCAAATTCTGAGTTTATGTAGCAGTCGCGATGCAATGCATGATTTCGAGTTGTTCAAACGAAATTTAAACCATATTCCTTCAGGAGCCTTTGTTCTTGCATATAAAGGGTTATCAGGGGATTTATACTTTGTATCCCAATAGCCTGTTGCCGTAAAAACCAAAAGACGCTGTAAATTGGATCCTGAACTAAAAAACTATAATCAGGAAATCAATAAAAGAAGAATAGCAATTGAGCATGTATTTGGCAGTCTAAAAACTTTCAAGATCCTTGCGGAGCGTTATCGTAATAGAGCTAAAAGACTTGGTTTGAGATTCAATCTAATTGCTGGAATTTATAACTTGGAGTTGAGTAAAAAATGATTTATGAAATAGGTCTAGTAAGTATGCAGATATAGAATGGAATTTTATCGTAAGATAAAGTGTTTAGATATGGTAATCCTCCCATAAATAACCGAAGTTAAAAGTAGAGGTTAAGCAGCCATTAGAGGTGGCTTTCCTTTGTTAGCTTGATATGGTCTTTCATGGTTGTAATGCCACAACCAGTTTGTTGCATAATCTTGTACTTCATCCAAAGTATCAAATAAATGCTTGCTCAGCCAACTATAACGTATGGTCCGATTATAGCGTTCAATATACGCATTCTGCTGTGGCTTACCCGGTTGAATATATTCAATACGAATACCGTGCTCAGTAGCCCAGCGCACAAATTCGTGACTGATAAATTCGGGACCATTATCGCATCGGATCACTAACGGTTTTTCTCTCCACTCCAGCAATTGATTCAACGTACGAATAACCCTGATTGTGGGCAATGAGAACCCTGCTTCAATGGCTAGGCCTTCGCGGCGGTAATCATCAATCACATTCAATAATCGAAACTTGCGACCATCGGAAAGCTGATCATGCATAAAATCTAATGACCAAACCTGATTTTCTCGGATTGGTTCTTTCAATGGTTCAGGCGCATGCCGTTTTAGTCTTCTTCTCGGTTTAATACGCAGATTCAGTGCCAACTCACAGTAAATGCGGTAAACCCGCTTGTGATTCCAGCAGCAACTCTCAACATGCCGTAAATACGAGAAGCACAAACCAAAGCCCCAATCGGAATTTTCCTCAGTGAGTTCAATGAGCTGTTCAGCAATGAGTGCATTGTCATCGCTGAGTTTGGCTTGATAGCGGTAGCAGGTTTCACTAATGCCAAATGCTTTACAAGCCAAACGAATACTAATGGCATGCTGGGCAACTGCCTGTTGTGCCATCTTACGCCGGCAAGATGGCTTTACCCTTGCGCAGCAGTGCTGCTCATTGCCATCGCTTCCTGGATGATTTCGGCCTTTAATCGCTCTTCCGCATACATCTTTTTAAGTCTGGTATTTTCGGCTTCTAGCTCTTTCAGTCGAGCCATTAATGATGTATCCATACCACCATATTTGGCACGCCATTTATAAAAGGTAGCATTACTCATGCCGTGTTCACGGCAAAGGGTCGCTACAGGTGTGCCAGATTCTGCCTGTTTCAAGATGGACATGATCTGACTGTCAGTAAATTTAGATGTTTTCATGCAGAATCTCCTGCTCGTATCTTAAGAGAAAATTCTACTTTTAGATCCTATTATTTTTAGGGGGATTACCATATAAAACACTTTATTTGATTTTTTTGTGTTCAATTTTGTGTTTTTACAGTATGCTTTTGTCAAAATGCTAATAAGACTTTATTAATTTTTTGTGGGTTCTGAAACATGATAAGCCGATTCAAGAAAAGTGCTGTCTCAAAAACTTCATTTATCGCTTTATTTGGCTTATTTGTTGGATTTCATAGTTCTATTGCATTTGCCCAACCTAAAGCAGGAAGCAGTATCACCAATATTGCAAGTGGTGACTTCTATGATGAACAAGGTAATCTGCAAGTTATTAATTCAAATGCAGTTATTTTAACTGTTCAACCAATTTACTCTTTAACTTTACAAAGTAATCAGCAAAATATCGGAACTATCGGAAGCAAAGTTAACTTCCCTCATGTTTTAACCAACACTGGTAACATTGTAGACGACTATAAATTAAGCCTTACTCAGTTAACGAATGATCAATTTAATCTAGATAATGTAGCCGTTTACATCGATCGGGATCAGAATGGCGAGCCTGATGATAATAATAATCTACTGAATTCAACCACAAGTTTTCGCTTAGAAGCTGGCGAGTTTGCCTCATTAGTTGTCGTTGGAAGTATTCCAACCAACCTAACTGCAAATAACGTTGCTAATTTTACTTTAACAGCTACAAGCAAGCATGATAATGCGATCGCTATGTCCGTTAGTGACACAGCAAAAGTTGTGGATGATGCTGTAATTCAAGTGACGAAATCACAGAATATCAGCACGGGTAAAACTGGCACGGAAATTACTTATACCTTAGCTTATACAAATACGGGTACTGCGGCAGCAAAACTCGTATTGAGAGATATATTAGCTACAGATGTAACATATAAATCGGGTAGCGGTAGTTGGGGGAATGGTTCAGGATCGTTAACTGATGCTGATGATGTTGAGACGGGTGCAAATGCGCCAATAAAATATAAAGTGAGTAATGGGCAAGTAGATGTAGAGCTTGCAAGTGTGGCAGCTTTAAGTAAAGGCACAGTAAGTTTTAAAGTCACTGTGAATGCGAATGCTGCCGAAAAAGTTGCCAATACCGCCGACTATCAACAATACAATGCATCAAATGCTATTCTGAAAAATACGCTAACCAATACTGTAATTTTTAACGTTCAGCAAATCTTAGGTGTTGTACTTAACAATAGCCCAAGTAACGCGAATGATGATGGCGAGCCAAACGGTGGCTTGAATAACTTAAACTCCCAAAATAATACGTTTGGGGGTGTAGCAAAAGAAATCCAGTTTGATAACTATGTTTGGAATACAGGACAGGCGACGGATACTTATAATTTAAGCTTCGTTAAAAGTAATGTACCAAGTTGTGCTGTAGTTCGTTTATATCATGCAGATGGTCGTACATTGCTGACAGATACTAATGGCGATGGTGTCATTGATACAGGTGGATTGGCTTACGGCACTTCAAAAAGAATTAAATTAGGGGTTTATTTCCCAGCGAATTGTACTTCTACAAGTACAATGGATTTCGACATTACCGCAACTTCTGTAACAGATACTAATATAAAAAATAGTACGCGTGATCGATTAGTCAATACAGTTGCTGTGGGCGAAAGCGATTTGTATAACAGCAACAATTCAGGTGTGGGGGTTGGGAATGTTACTGGTTCAGGTGGGCAAGCCTTATTGGTGAAAAATGCTGTAAAAGGTGCAACAGCTGTTTTCCCACTTGTTATTCGAAATAACAGCACGACCTCAAATAATTATAATTTGTATGCATCGAGTACAGAGATTGACATTAATAGTATCAATACGACGTTACCAACAGATTGGGTAGTGAAGTTTTATAATGGTGATGCAACATGTCAGACCTTACAAGGTGAAATTACCAGTACTGGCAACATGGCGGCTGGAACAACTAAACAGTATTGTGCCGTTGTCACTGTTCCTGCGAATACGACTTTGACAAGTTTACCAATTTGGTTCGCTATGAAATCACCGATGAATGCTCAAGGTGATAGTATTAAAGATCAAGTTGATGTGGCTGTACGCAAGTTGACTTTAGCAAATGATCAACAAGGGCGGATTAATGTCGGCGGTACAGTTGTATATCTGCATACATTAAAAAATATGGGTACATTTGTTGAAGGTGATACAAGCGGAAAAGTAAGTCTTAACGTAGTCCCTCAAAACATTAATGATGGTTTCACTTATACATTGTATTACGATGCCAATAATAATGGTGTATTAGATACCACAGACCCAATAGCTACTGATTTGTCTATAACTGGTGGATTAAACCCACAAAGTTCAGTTCAGCTAATTTTAAAAGTTCAAGCTCCATTAACTGCAGTAAATGGTATTTCTAGTGCAGCGAATATCGTCGTCTCTGCCACGAATACAATCCAAGGTTTAACACTTACAACAATTCAAAATACAGATTTAACAACAGTTGATCCTACGCAACTTCGTCTGATCAAAGAACAGTCTAAAGATGAAGCATGTGCACTTATGAATGTTGCCACTGCGACCTATGCAAGTAACCCATTGACGATTAAACCAAATCAATGCGTTACCTATCGTTTAACAATTAAAAATGATGGTTCAACACCAGCAGCGAATGTTGTGATTAATGATGTGGTACCTGCTTATAGTATTTTGCGAAATGCATTGCCGCCGTCAGTGAGTAAGGGTTCTGTAGCTGTGAGTGGAGATCAAATATCTGGAAATATTGGAGCACTTGCACCACAGGAGCAAGCAGCGTTGTATTTTTCTATTCAGGTTACACCTTAAGTTAGGCGGATGCTAGAAGATGAATATAATCAATACATTAGAAAATATCCGCAACAGCAAGATCACTTTAGGGATTTTGTTGGTTACTTTGTTGGGAGTGCATCAGTCTAGCTCTGCTGCTGTTCCTACACGCCAAATCATTAGTAATATGGCGATCGGTGAGTACACTGAAGAAGGTTCAACCGTTGTTCAAGTCAGCCGTTCGAATTTAGTTCAAACAACGATTCTTCCAGTTTATTCTGTTAATTTGACGGCAAATAATACTAAAAATGTCGTAGCGGGTCAGACTGTATATTTTAACCATACTTTGACTAACACGGGTAATGAAGTCGACCAGTATACCTTTGCAGTAACAAATAATACTGGAGATAGCTATGACTACAGTAATCTATCTGTATTTTTAGATAAAGATAATGATGGCGTGTCGGATGGTGCAGCGATTACTTCTTATTCTTTAAGTGCGGGCGAGTCAGTTGGTCTTATTGTGGCGGCAAATGTACCGAGTGGAGCAACGGTTAGTCAAAATGGATCATTAACATTAACTGTAAATTCTTTAAATAGTGCATCTGGAACAAAGACCAATGTCGATACAGCAACTGTTACGAATCAGTCTGCTTTAGTTGTTCGTAAAAAGTTTTCTCAAACAAGCGTGGCAAATGGAGACGTTGTTACCGTTCGTTTAGATTATCAAAATTTAGGTAGTACAGCGACAGGCTCTGTAACTTTAACAGATACACTCAATTCAAGTTTGGTTTATCAACCAAATGCTGGTGAGAATTGGAACGGTACAACTGTAAATCCAAGTACTGGTAGTGACGATCCACCAGGAATCAATTACAGTGTGACATCAAATACTGTAACTGCAGTCATTAGCTCAATACCAGCAAATGCAACTGGCTATATTGAATTTAAAGTTAAAGTAAATAAAACAACTGCTGGACCAATTAATAATACCGTTAATTTTCAGTATGATCATGATAATAATACAACAACAGCAAATATATCTGATCTCAGTAACATAGCTGTACTTAATGTTGCTTCAATTTATGCTGTCAAAATTAATGGTAGTGCAACTGATGTAAACAATAATGCTACGGTTATTGCTTCTGCTGTGGCTCAAGGTGGGGAGCTTACCTTCAATAACTATGTTTGGAATAATGGTAATAATACTGATGTATTTAATGTAACAATGACAGGTAGTACATTTCCGACAGGTAGCCAAATTGAATTTTATCGTGCAGATGGCGTAACCCCATTATTAGATAGCAATGGAGATGGTATTCCTGATACAGGTTTATTATCCGCAGGTGTAAATTTACCAATCGTTGTTAAAGTACGTTTACCTAGTAGTTATGCTGTAACGACTGATACGACATTCGAAGTTTCACCTCAAGCTCAGTCTTTAGGTGATATTAGCAAAACGAGTTCGATTAAAGATCAGGGTAATTTACTTGCCACAACGGTAGCACGTTTAGTTGATTTAACCAATAGTCCTGAAAACAATGGTTTGGGTAATGGAAATGTTGATAATGCTGGCAACCCATGGAAAACTGTGATTGCATCAACAAGTATCAATCCTGTTGCGGGTGGGCAAGCAATATTCCCATTAAAAGTGAGCCATACTGGTATTGGAACTGAATATTTACTCAGTGCGAACTCAACAAGTGATTTTACAAGCCTAACTTTGCCTAATGGCGTGAACCGTGTTCGTTTTTATGTTTCTGGAAATGGTTCAAACTGTAGTGTCTTAGGTAGTGAAACAGGTAAAACCATCTATCTGAATAATGGTGAAAGTCAGTTAATCTGTGCAGTTGTCGAAGTAGATCAGTTGAA
This sequence comes from Acinetobacter junii CIP 64.5, assembly GCF_000368765.1. Lineage (GTDB taxonomy): Bacteria > Pseudomonadota > Gammaproteobacteria > Pseudomonadales > Moraxellaceae > Acinetobacter > Acinetobacter junii. Next base: position 109,483 of record NZ_KB849654.1, on the reverse strand, counting down.
TAGTAGTGTAACTACACCGATCTATTTTCGCGCTCTTTCTACAAGTTTTGTAAGCGGTAATAATAGTAGTAATCCGAGCCAAGATATTATTAAGGATGCGATCACCATTCAAAGTGTCAATTCTGTGGCTAAAGTAGAATTCACGCCAAATTCTCGTGGACAAGTCTCGCCATTAGGCACCATCATTTATAGTCATCTTTTGACTAATAACACCGATGTTGATTATACAGGGAACTATAGTTTTCTTTCGAATAACGATCAGGTTGAGTTTAACAGCACTCTTTTCTATGACGTAAATGGAAATGGTGTTTTTGATGCTGGGGATTTGGTGATGAGAAGTTTAGCTGACTTGCCGGGTGGAAAATTAGCAGCACATACACAAGTCAAATTATTGCTTCAGGTTAAAAATCTTGTAGCAAATAATATTGCCCAAGCGAATACCACCACGATTAATTTAACGAATAATGCGAATGGTCAAGTTTTGGCATCAATTACTGATGTAACTACAGTGAATCAGAGACAATTGAAGTTGAGTAAGTTGCAAGCACGTGATTTTAATTGTGATGGCACAGCTGATGAGTCCTATACAACAAATAGTCTCAATATCGGTAAACAAGCAAATGGCCAAGGCCAATGTGTTTTGTATAAGGTGATTTTAACCAATACAAGTGCTACTGCTATGAGTACTGCATTTACCTTTAGAGACATGACGCCTGCCTATACAGTTTTATCTCAATCGCCTATCTGCACATCATGTAGTAGTATGACGGCTCCCACAGTTGGTAATGCTGGTGCGGTTTCAGGAACATTAAATAGTGTGGCTGCAAACCAAAGTTATGAATTTAATTTCGGGGTGCGCTATGTGGGTCAGTAAGCAAAAAATGAAAAAGAATATCTCTAATTACAGCATGATGAATCATAAAGTTAGTTATATATATACTTTGGTTTTGTTTATCTTAACTTGTTTGATGTGTAGTCAAGCTATATTGGCTGCTCCACCAACCATTGAGATTTATTCAGGCTCTGGGTCTGGGCAGGGTCCAACTGCATCTTCAGGTACGCACACTTTTTTGTTAAATAGGAATAATCCATCCGATAATAATAGTGAGACATATGCACCGACAACAACGGTTAGTTATACGATTACTAACTCAGTATATAACCGTACGCCTTATTCAAGCGCTCCTAGTTCATTGACTAGGCCAGATATTTTTATTGGTGGAGACACTGATTCAAATGCAGTTGTACAACCTGTAAATATTTTAAGACCGATGAATGGTTATGGTAGTCCCGCTGACAATATGTTTGCTGCTTCCTTACAAAATGCGCCAACAGGCTGTACTAATGGCACTGCTTGTTTAAGTACGAATGGTGGTATTAGTGTTAGTACAAACCATGGTGTCGCTATGGAAATAACTACAAGGGGATTAAATGCAACAAATGCGCCAACAAATACTAGAATTAAAATGGGCACTATAGTTATTAACTTTAACAGAGCTGTAACTAATCCAATATTACAAGCTAGCGCTTTAGGTGCAGAAACAACAACTGGTTTAGGTTTTGGTGCGGAGTTTACATTAACAAGTAGTAATGTTCCTGTAGTAATGAGTCGTTTAGCGGGAAGTAAAGAATTAACAGTTAGCGGAAATGATATTGTAAATAATGCCACTACAATTAGAGCAGCCAGTGGGAATGGTGGTGCGAGTGGAAGTGTATATATCAAAGGTAAGGGAATTACATCATTGACATTTGATATTTATGTTCGAGGAGATGGGCGAGCTTCGACTTGGTCAACTACTGGAGCAGATGCTTTCTTTTTTGGCATCTCAAGTATGGATGTTGATAGTGATGTCACCTTGGTTAAAAAACAACGTGTAGGCAACACAGGCACATTTGTATCAACTCAGTTGGACAATGTGCCTCTCGGTTCATTAATGCAATATCAATTGGAAATTACTAACAATACACCATCAGGTGCAACATTGGGTGGCACAGTTGTAAATTTACCTTTTAATGACACACTCCCAGTCAGTTTAAAAAATGTTTCTATTGTCGGAACACCAGCTACGACACAAGGTACAGGAGGTTCAAGCCCTGTTACTACCTCCTGTACTCCTACATTAACAGGCGATAATACCGCAGGCTGGAAAGTCTCTGGGTTATTTACGGGAGCAACAACAGCAACCTGTATAATCACGATTCAGGGTACAGCAACCGCAGCAGGTACGTTAACCAATACAGCAACAATAGAGTCAACCTCATCAAATACGCTAGTGAGTAGTTCTGTTAATGCCGTGATCGTTAACCCAACAGCAATTACACCAGATCCAGTTATCAAAGAAGCTCGTTTTACAATTACTTCTGATTTACCAACGATTGTACGAGGACGAGTTGGTACACAAACCATCAATATTAAAAATGAAGGGCCGAACGATGCAACCAATGCCATCGCAACCTATATTGCCGCACCACAAACGGGTGTGACAGTGACGGGTGTAAGTGTTGTCGGTGGGGCGGCATGTGCCCAAAGTGGTAGCAACTGGACATGTCCTTTAGGTAGTATGGCTAATGGGGCTACAAAACAATTATCTGTGAGTTACAGCACAACGGCGGCTTCCTCTCTAGGTACTGCTCAGCAAGCAACCGTTAAAGTATCGAGTGATGAATTTAACCCAGGTAGTGGTGTAGGAGAGACACTCTATAAAGTATGGGGAAGTAATCAACAAAATGAATATAGACCAAATGGTGCATTTTGGGTGGGTTATGAAGGTACTGGGGGAACTACAAAAGTTGGTGCTTTTGCTGATGAGAGTTCATCAATCGTAAGTGCGTGGCCAGCTAACCAAGCGAGTCCAACAGGTGGGTACTTAATTTCTGGTAACAATGGTACCAGTGATTCAACTTATGGAGCATCAAGTACAACAGCTTCTGCGATGATTCAAAGAATTATTACCAATATGAGTTCAGATGCAAATGCAACAGTTCAACTAAATAACATTGATGTCCCAGACATTGGGGATAACCGTAGAGCATGGGAATTCACTACTGGGGTGTATATTGCTAATTCACAAACAATAACGGTATGTATGGGTAACACCAGTCTTGGTATTGATGATAGTGGTTATATCATGGTGGATGGTGTTGTAGTGAGTAGCTCAAATAACTATTTGGGTGGAGGTATTTCATCATCAACATCTTCTGCTTTAACACCAGGTTATCACCGAATTACTTATCGTATTGCTAACAGAAATACTTATTCTGGAAATAGTGAGAGAGCGTCTGGTGGTTATGGATCAATTGGTTTATCACTCACTGGCAGTTGTTCAACTACAAATTATGACAATGCAACTACGAGTGGGGTCCCTGCAAGTATCAATATTATAGATGGTGCAAAAATTAAAATTGCTAAAAACTCTGTGAATGGGACGGGTACGTTTAACTATATTAATCTTAGCAATCTTGTAAATAGTACAACAGCAGTTACCACGGATTCTGTAACTACAGTGACAGCAGGAACCACAGCAACCTCTGCACAACAGCTTTGGGCGCAAACATTGAATACAGATGTTTCTTTTACAGAAAGTGCTTTAGCAGGATATGTTTTATCAAGTGTTAGCTGTGTAGATGCAAATAGCGGTGTAACGGGTAATACGGGTACTTTTTGGACGCTTGTAAATAATATTGTGACGATTCCCGCTGTTCGCATAAAAGAGGGCGCCGATATTACTTGTACGTTTACAAATACGAAGCTTATTTACGTTGATATTACTGGACGAGTATTTGTTGATAATAGCGGAACAACATTAGATGTGAGTAAAGCATATAATGGCATACAAGATGCAGGTGAAGTTGGGATTGCAAATAGTACGATTCGTTTGAATAACTGTAGTACTACGCAGTTAGCTTCAACAGTGACAAGTGCGAATGGTGATTATGCTTTCTCAATTGAACAAAGCTTATTACCATCATCATTTTGTATTGTTCAGCAGAATTTACCTGAATATATTTCTGTCAGTGGCACAACGGGCTACACTCGTTCAACAGATACTATTGCTTTAACCAAGACAAGTGCAACAAGCTATACAGCAAATAATTTTGGTGATGTGATTGTTAATGTTGTGTTGAATGAAGATGGGCAGCATACAGCTATTGCTGGAGATGTCACGGACTATCCTCACCGTTTAAGCACACAAATTCCAGTTCAACTCACTCAATTATTACAGACTCAGACTCAACAACCAAATGCTAGTGCTGATCAACCATGGCAAGCATTGGTTTATCGAGATACGAACTGTAATGGTCAGGTAGATATGGGTGAAGTTGTATTTAACCCAACTGCTGCAAGTACTGTTCTATTACAGCCAAGTGTTGATATTTGTTTAGTACAGCGAGTTCATGTACCAACTAATGTTACTGCTGGCGCACAACATATTGGAACTCTTCAAGCAAGTTACCAATTTGCTCTGACAAATCCGGCACAAACGATTTTAGGGCAAACGCTTAAACGTCAGGATGTGACACTTATTGGTAGTGCTGGTTTAACACTGACAAAAAAAGTTCGTGCAGTTGCAAGTTGTCCTTCAACATCTTCCGATACAAACGCATTTGTAACGACTAATCAGGCTGCTAAGCAAGATAATTTAGAGTATGAAATCACCTATAAAAATAACAGTACCAAGAAATTACAGAACGTAAAAGTGAAAGATAGTTTACCAATTGGTACTAATTTTGGCAGTATGAGTTGTAGACTTACACCAAGTGGAAATACTTGTAATACAAACCGTTCTGGTGATTATCTTGAATGGAGCTTGACTGGGTTATTAAATTCATCAGCTTCAGGTACTCTGAGATTTTGTGTGTCCCAATAGTAAATAATAGATACAGCATGCCGAAAATATTATTGATTTGGCATGCTTTGTACAAGAAGTTGGTATGGAAGTTGCTTTTATTTGAATTACTAGGTGAATTTTACAAAAAATGTGATTTTCAGCAACAAAAATACATAAATTGTTGTATTTTACGCCGAATAGAAGTAATTTGCTTGCTAGATTAAACTGAATTTAAGTCTATGTAACACGGTTTGGAATAGATCAAATGCATATAAAAGATAATTGGAAAAAAGGTTTACTTGGTGCAGCTAGTTTGATTTTGGCGGTTAGTGTATCTGCTGAAACTAAAGTTGCAAAAGATCCTGTATCTGTGGAATTAAAAACTTACCTCATTAGTGTAAGCACAGATGGGAAACCAGTAGCTAAGTTAGTCAATAAAGTAAAACCAAACGATGTAATCGAGTATCGTGCAACGTATACGAATAATACATCAGGAAAAATTAAAAATTTAGCTGCGACGTTACCAATACCCGTAGAAACTTTATTTTTAGCGAAATCTGAGCCAGAAAACGCGCAAGCAAGTACGGACGGTACAAATTTTGCTCCGATGCCTTTAAAACGCAAAGAGGGTAATCAAATGGTGAATGTTCCACTGAAAGATTATCGTGCATTACGTTGGACGATCGCAGAACTTCCTGCTGGGAAATCTGTAACGGTATCAGCCCAAACGCGTATTAACAGTGACAAAACCAAAAATTAAACAAACTGACATTGAATATTCAACAGGGGTAAGTTCCGAATGTCAAATCAAACTCAACGTTTAAAGCTAACGCAATTAGCAGCTTCGATTGCATTTGTTGCAGGTGGTGCAGCTTTCCTTCCTTCAGCACACGCAGCAGCTCCTAGTGCGGGCACAAACATTAGTAACATTGCATCTGCAAGCTATACAGATAGCAACGGTTCTAATAAAACTGTGACATCAAACGTCGTTACTACGACTGTATTGCAAGTAGCAAGTTTCACGTTGATCGCAGATCAAACTCAAACTGCTAACGCGAACGGTCAAGTATCTCTATCTCACACATTAACAAATACTGGTAATGGTAGTGATACTTTTAACGTAGCTGTTGCCAATAATGATACACGTGATAACACGACTGATAATTATGATTTCAGCGGTTTAAATGTTTATTTAGATGCAAATAAAGATGGTGTTCCAGATAGTCAAACTCCTGTTACAAGCGTAACTTTGGCCGCAGGCGAGTCTGTTAATTTAATCGTTCAAGCAACAACAGCAAACAATGCTGCTGTGGATGCTTTAGGTAAATTAACGGTTTCAGCAATCAGTGGTTTTGATACAAGTGTATCTGCTAAAAACGTAGATACAGTTAAGATTACCAATGGCGCTGTAATTAGTTTATTAAAATCTGCAAGCGTTAGTAATGTAGATGCTACTTCATCAAGCCCTGCAGCACGTGAAGTTGAATATACTTTAGCTTATCAAAATACGGGTAACACGACCGCAACTAACGTTACGATCACCGACGTACTTCCATCTGGTTTAACTTATGTTACTGGTTCTGCTACAGTAAATGGTACAGCTGTAAGTGATGCAGCTGATACTGATGGATATAACTTCACTTCAGGAACAGCGACATTAGTTATTCCTACAGTTGCTGCAAACAGCAGTGGTGTATTGAAATTCAAAGTTCGAGTAAACCAAAATACTCCAGCTGGTATCATTACAAACACCGCTGAAGTGGATCCAGATGGTCCAGGTGCAGAAGTTAAAACACCATCTAACCCGAATGATGTAACAGTTTTAGGTGTTAAAAAAGGTACAATTAACGACAGTACGGCAGATGCCTTTGCTGATGGACAAGCTTCTACGGCTCCAGCTGATGACGTAATTACTAAGTCAACAACTCAAGGTACTCCAGTTACCTTTGGTGTTACTGCGGGTGGTGGTGAGCCAATCGTTGTACATAACACTGGTAATGTTATTGAAGCATTCAACATTAGTGTAAACAAAAACTCTTTACCAACTGGTAGCATTGTTGAATTATTCAAAGCTGATGGTGTAACGCCATTAACTGATACGAATGGTGATGGTGTTGCAGACACGGGTCCAATCGCAAGCGGTGCTACATACCAAGTTGTTGCTAAGGTAACTCTACCTTCTAGCTATTCTTCTACAACGCCAATCAGCACGATCTTAACTTCAACACCTGTTACTAATTCTACTGGTACAGATACAATCAATTTAGTTATTGATAAAGTCGTTGCATCTACAGTTGACTTACACAATGGTGATGCAACAAATAGTACTGGTACTGTTGTTGGTGCGTCAGGTAAAGATACTGGTCAATATATTGACACCAAGTCAACTAAACCTGGTCAAGCAACCAACTTCCCATTAACAATTGATAATAAAGGTGCAACTGGAGATAACTATAATTTATCTACATCACCTACATTACCAGCAGGTTGGACGGTTCAATATTACTTAGCTGATGGTGCAGGTGATCCAACAGGTGCACCAATCACGAATACAGGTAATATACCAAGTGGTGGTACTGTTAAACTTGTTGCAGTTGTAACGCCTCCAGCAAATGCTCCAGCAGGTGATCAAGAAGTTATCTTTAAAGTTTCTTCTCCTGCTACTGGCTTAACAGATGTAATGTCTGATCGTGTAACAGTTGAAACTAATCGTATCCTTAGCTTGCAAAGTGACCGTACTGGACAAGTTGCACCAGGTGGTACGGTTGTTTACAAGCATACCTTAACCAACAACGGTAACATCGTTGAAGGTGCGACAGCGAATACATTACCGTTTACATTAACGAATGACCAAACTGCAAATGGTTGGGTAACAACCTTATATGTAGATTCGAATAACGATGGTGTAGCTGATGCTGGTGAATTAGTCACAGGTAGTGATCTTGCAGTGAAAACTGGAAGTATCGCTCGTGGTGCATCTGTTAACTTACTCATCAAAGTTCAAGCTCCAACAAATGCAACTGCTGGAACACCAAGTGCAGTTGTATTAACGATCAAACCAACAGTTGTTGGTGGTCAGTCTGTTGCCGATCTAGTGAACACTGACTTAACGACTGTAACAAGTGGTCAAGTGCGTTTAGTGAAAGAGCAATCTTTAGCTAACTGTGTAACGGGTGCAGCTGGTACTTATACTCAAAATACAGTTTCTGCTAAACCAGGCGAATGTGTGAAGTATAGAATTACTGCAACGAATGAAGGTAATGCTGACGTAACTAATGTTGTGATTAGCGATGCTACACCTGCATATACAACGTTGAAAGTGATTGCAAGTGCATCTCCAGTAGCTACAAATGCGACATTAAGTACTTCAACTGCTGCATTAACTGATGGTTCAACAGGTACTATCGCTGCTGAAAAAACACCTCTTGTACCTAATACAAGTGCGGTATTAGAATTTGTAATCAAAGTAAATAATTAATATTCATTAAGTAATTTCGATTGCTTAAAATGAATTGATTAAATATGTGGGCATTTGCGCAAAGCAGGTGTCCACAACAATAATTTTAAAGTTTTTTCATTTAGATTATTTAGTTGAAGGGTAGAGCGCTGTGCTACAACAGAAGCAAATTCGTGCAAGTCGAAACATGTCTTTCATGTTATCAACGTTGACAATATCTATATTGTCTGCGCAGTATGGTCATGCCGCGAATATTCCTGATGTAGGTAGTAAAATCAAAAACGTTGCTTACGCAACTTTTACAGCAGCAAATGGTAAAGAACAACAATCAGTTTCTAATACAGTCGAAGTTAATGTTTCAGCTTTGTATGCTATTACTTTAACTACCCCACCAGTACTCGATGTCGAACCTAGTGTGCGAGTAATATGGGCCAATACTTTATCGAATAATAGTAATGCACCTGTTAATGTTCAGCTAGAAGCATTAACAATTAATGAATTAAACAATATTAAAATCTACATAGATAGTAACAAAGACGGTCAATTTGATACGAATGATCAACAGTTAACAACTAATGTAGCTTTACAGATTGGCCAAAGTGTCAATTTGTGGGTTGTTGCTACCACAAGTTCAAATTTAACAGAAGGTCAGCAATTTAATTTACCAATTAAAGCAACAGTTGTTGAAGATAAAACAGCAATTGCAATCGCTACAGATAGTGCAATTAGCTATGGTGCAAAATTAGTTGCAACTAAAGAAGTACAACAAAAAACTTTTGAGCCTTCTGCAAGTGCAAATTATGACTTAAATTACACGCTCAATATTAGCAATGAAGGTAAGAAGCCAGCTAGACCAACTGATGTCATGGTGGATGGTCAAACACAAAAAATGGTTTTGTTGGTTGATGATTTACCACCTAATACAACATTTAAATCTGCTTTAGTAAAAAATACTCAAGCAAAAATTTTATACAAGCTTGCCAATAATAGTTATAGCACTATTGCTCCAAGTGACATTACACAGATCAACCAGCTTGTTGTCGGTTTTCCACAAATTGCTGCAAATACATCTGAGCAAGTCGATCTTGTTGTTAGTATGAACCGCAATATTGCAAAAACCACAGTAAAAAATACTTATAAAGTTTCGTATGCTGTCACTGATAGTCAGAAAGATGTGTTATCAAACGTTGCATCTACTTTAGTTAGCGGCTCAGCAGATATTACAAATAATTCGAGTGATTTTAAGAATATTTTGGCAACTGGTAGTGTAAATAAGCCACTGTATATAGAAGCTAAAAATGCAAGTTGTAATGCTGATCGTTATATTCCAGATCGTGTGAAAATTCGAATTAAATCTACAAAAACAGATGATTTAGAAGAAGTTATTGGTATTGAAACTGGACCAAATACAGGTGTATTCCACTATACATTACCAACAACTCTTTCAGATAAAGGCATTCAATATGATGCAGTTTTGCAGACACTTAAACGTGATAAAGTTGATATTAGTTTAACGGATTGTTTGGATGCGCAAGGCCAATCTACAGGAACAATTACCGACATTAATACAAGTGTGTTAATCGATCCGTATGGTACAGTATTTGATGCTAAAACGGGTTTACCTGTAGCTGGTGCTACAGTTACTTTATTGGATCAAAATGGTCAACCAATTGGTGATAATGTAGCATTTGAAATTGATCCTCAAACAGGTGATAAGATTTCTATTCCTGCAAAACAAGTGACTAATAGTGCTGGTGAATTTATCTATCCACTGGTGAAAGCAGGTACATATAGTTTTATTGTAGACACAAACACTATCCCAGGTGACAAACGTTATACTTTTATTAGTGATCGCAAGGTATATTCAAGTTTCCCAGCAGATAAAGCGGTTGATTTAAAGTGGTCTTATGCAGGGCAATTCACATTAAATAATGGTGACCCTGCACTCAATATCGATATTCCAATTGACCCTGAAGTGGATAATACGAATTCATCTTTATTTGTAAAAAAAGTTGCTTCAAATAAAACTGCTGAAATTGGTGAATTCGAAGAATATACGGTGAATGTTGCAAATCGTGGAACGGCAGATTCAACAAATGTTTCGATTACAGATACACTTCCTCGAGGCTTTATTTATGTTCAAGGCTCAATGCGTGTTGATGGTAAAAAGGTAGAAGATCCATTAGGTGGTAAGGGACCTTATTTGACACTTGGACTAGGTACACTCACTCCAAATAAAGAAGTTAAAGTACAGTATCGCGTTTATATTGGACCAAATGCACTCAATGGTGATGGTATCAACCGTGTTCGTGCCAAAGATGCGAAAGGTGTTGAGTCTAATGAAGCATCAGCGAAAGTAGAAGTTACGCCTGGTATGATGATTTCTGACGGTTTTATTGTTGGTAAAATCTTCACCGACTGTAATCGGAATGGTGTCCAAGATGCTGGTGAAATAGGTGTTCCTGGTGTTCGTATTTATCTTGAAGATGGTAGTTATGTTATTACTGATAGCGAAGGTAAGTATGATTTTTATGGAATTAGTGCAAAAACGCATGTTTTAAAAGTCGATCGTACAACTCTACCGATTGGTTCTGAATTAGTATTAATAAATAATCGCCAAGCAGGTGATCCAAATAGCCGTTTTGTCGATTTAAAACGTGGTGAATTGCATCGTGCCGATTTTGCGATAGCTGAAGGTGTTGGTCAATGTTCAGAATCTTTAATTGAACGGGTGCTAGAGCGTAAAAAACGCATTGAGCAAGATAATACAAATTTAGAGCAAATATTACGTTCTGATTTAACGATTGATCCAATTTTTTCTAAAGTTACGGATGTTCGTGGACAGCCATCGAGTGGCTGTATTTCAGCCGTTGGAGTTCAGGCGAATTGTAATCTTGATTTTTCAAAAGAACAAATTAAAGAAATCAAGCAAATACAATTTGAACCCGAAAAGTCTGGTGTTCAAGCATCTAGCGCTTTACCAAGTTCCTCAACTCTTGCTATGCCAAATGAAGAGTCTGTAGATACTGTTAATTCTGCCAAAATGATTAATCTTGAAGCAGCTTTAGAAACAGCTGTGAATAATCAACTAGAAATTTTAAATCTTAAAGATGGGCAAATATTGCCTTATCCTCAGACCTCCATTCAAGTTAAAGGTGCAGCAGGCACTCAGCTTGAGCTTTGGGTAAATGGAACGCGTGTTCCTGAAAAACGCATTGGTAAACGTGCTGTATTGCCGAACATGCAGGTTGCAGGTTTAGACTTTATTGGTGTTGATTTAAGTACGGGTCACAACACGATAGAAGTACGTCAAGTAGATATGATGGGCAATACTCGAGACATTAAACGTATTAATGTTATTGCACCGGATCAGTTAGATAAGTTGCAACTTGAGCCGAGTAAAACGATTCCACAGGCAAATGGACGCGATCGTTTTAATGTTAATTTAAAAATTGTCGATCGACATGGTACGCTTGTATCAAACCGTACACCTATCACATTAGATAGTTCAATCGGTAAGATTGACTTAGTAGACTTAGATCCAAAACAGCCAGGTATTCAAGTATTCGTTGAAGGTGGAACTTTACTTGTTCCAATTCAAGCGCCAATTGAAGCCGGTGAAGGAACATTATCAGTTGAAAGTGGTATCTTCCACTCAAGCACACCTATTCGTTTCTTACCTGATTTAAGACCGATTATCGCTGTAGGTATGGTTGAAGGTTCTTTTAATTTCAAAAAGTTTGACCCTAAAGAATTGAGTGGTATTAATTCAAATGATGGTTTTGAAGAAGAATTAAATGAGATTTCAGCTTCAAAAGACGGTAAGCGCAATATATCGGGTCGTGCTGCATTATTTTTGAAAGGTAAGGTAAAAGGTGAATACCTGCTTACACTTGCATATGATTCAGATAAAGATAAAAACCAAAGATTATTCCGTGATATTCGTCCAGATGAATATTACCCAGTTTATGGTGACTCTGCTGCCAAAGGCTTTGATGCTCAATCTACTAGTAAATTGTATGTTCGTGTCGATAAAGGACGTTCATATGCAATGTATGGTGACTACGTAACACGTACTGAAAATGATGAGGGCTTATCTTTAGGTCAATACAACCGTTCATTGACAGGTGTTCGTAGTTCAGTAGAAGCTGATAAATATAAAGTTACTGCGTTTGCTGCACAGACAAATACACAACAAGTTGTGAATGAACAACGTGCTATGGGTATTTCAGGTCCTTATAGTTTAGGTAATGGTGTTAATGCGCAAGACGTGCGTGAAAACAGTGAAAAAGTAGAAGTTATTACGCGTGATCGTAATAATTCGGGTTTAATTATTGCACGTACAAGTTTGACTCGTTTTACTGATTATGAGATTGATACTTTCAGTAATAGTATTTATTTGAAAGATCCAGTTCCAAGTGTTGATGCTGACTTAAACCCAGTATATTTGCGAATTACAGTTGAATCTGATCAAGATGGTGAAGAATATACGGTTGGTGGTGTGTCTGGTTCTGTAAAAGTCACCGATAAAGTTAAAGTAGGTGGTTCTTATGTGAAGAGTAATAACCCACTAACTCAAGATCAGTTAGCAAGTGTGAATACTGTCGTTAAATTTGCCAATGATAAAGGTAAATTCATTGCTGAGTTTGCTCGTTCAGAGAATATTAATGATGACTTAAATTCATCGACCTCAGGAAATGTGAAACCAGATGCAACTGGTAAGTTATCGGGGGATGCTGCACGAGTTGAATTAAACTATTCTTATAAAGACTTGGAAATGAAAGTTTATCATAACCAAGCTGATAGAGAATTTTATAATACAGCGGCACCTATTACTGCTGGTCGTAAAGAGAGTGGTATTAAGGGACGTGTACAATTAAATAAAATCGGCTTAGCTAAGCTTGAAGCGATTCGCACAGAAGATCAGTTAAGTGGCGTAAATCAAGGTGTATCAGCAAGTATTGAACGGGCAATTAACCGTATTTTGGCTGTAGAACTTGGTTTAAAGTATTATGATGAGTCATCTAATTCAGCAACACTGAATACAACACAAGTTGCACCATATCATGGTGTCACAGTTCGCTCTAAATTAATCAGTCAACTACCTTGGCAAGGTTCGAATGTCTTTGCTGAATATGAACAAGACATTTCTGAAGCGGGTCGTCGTATTTTCGCGTTGGGCGCAAATTATCAAATTAATTCCAAACTCCGTGCTTATGGTCGTCACGAATTAGTTTCAAGCATTGGTGGTCTTTATGATCTGAATAGTAATCAACGCCGCAATGTAACAGTATTCGGTCTTGATAGTAAATATAACAATAATGGAACAGCCTTCAGTGAATATCGTGTTCGGGATGGTATTAGTGCGAGAGAGGCTGAGGCAGCAATTGGTTTACGTAATCGATGGGAACTTGAAAAAGGTTTTTATGCCAATACGAGTTTTGAGCAAACTAAATCATTATCAAATGCCAATAACTCAAATTCTGATAGCACAGCAGCATCTTTAGGTATTGAATATTTAAAGAACCCTAACTGGAAAGCTGTTGCTCGCATTGAAGCACGTTGGACAGATCAATCAGATACGATATTGAACAATTTAGGCGTTGCTTATAAATATTCGGATGATGTGACATTATTGGCAAAAAATGTTGTTAGCCTAACAGATAGCAAAAATGATAGTAGCGGTGATCGTTTAGTGGATCGCTTCCAATTAGGATTGGCTTATCGTGATACAGAACACAATCGTTTTGATGCACTAGCTAAAGTTGAATATCGTTATGATGATAATAAAACTGATTTAAACAATCCGTATCTTAAACATGTTTATATTTTCTCGAACCATTTAAATTATCATCCAACACGTGATTTTACCTTGTCGGGTCAATATGCGTTGAAGAATGTGCAGGCTACATTCTCTGGTTTAGAGTCTACAGGTATGACACACATGTTTAGTGCAAGAGCTATATATGACATCAATGAAAGATGGGATGCAGGAATACATACAGGTGTATTATGGTCTGATATGAGTTCAGGGCGTCGAGTTCTCGTGGGTGGTGAGGTTGGGTATCTCGTTGCAGCAAATCTATGGTTGTCAGGTGGCTATAACTTCTCAGGTTATAAAGATGATGATCTAGTAGATAGTGATACAACAATTCAGGGCGCTTATGTTCGTTTTAGATTCAAATTCGATGAGAATTTATTTGCTGGTAATAACGCTGGAATAAATGCTTCGAGAGAACCATAAACATGAAATATCTTCACAATAATTTATATAAAATGTGTTCTTATTTTTATATAGGGGTTTCTGCTAGTTTGCTTGCAGTAAGCACTTCTGTATTTGCTGAGTCTGCATCTGAGCAAATTATTGTTGGAGAGCAATCTAGTTCTTTGGTACAAGATGTCAATCAACAGAAGCCTTATAATCCTAAAGATAAGCAAGTTGCGGCATTACAAACACGTCTGATACCTTATTTAAAACCATCTGAAAATATTGCATATTATCAAGCGATAAAAGCCTTAACATGGTTAAGTTACGCTGCTCACGAAGGAAGTGAAAAGAGTCCAAGTTCTGCGAGAACTGAAGCACTTCAACAAGCAAAATATATTATTGAGGCACTAGAACAAGGACAAATTGAAAAATTTACGCTGACAACTGCTATTCTTTCTGAATCAAGTGTCATGCGCAGAGATCTTTGGGCAAATGCTGAATTATTAAAACAAAATGAAAGTTTTTCATGTGCTCAGGCTGAGATCGCTCAAGCGGAAGTAATATTGGTTTGGGCAGCAGCAGAACATTGTGAACTTGGATGGCGACACTCAAGAGAATTATTTTTATCTGCTCAAAGTTTAATTGATCAATCAAATCTCAAAGCGTCTGCGTGTAAGTCTGTAATCTTTTAATAGCTATTGGCTTTGTTGCACAAAGGTTTGAAAGACAATGCTACCCTAATTGAGCTAAATTCAAGTGACAACAGTAAAAGGTTACAGACTTTTCATTCCAATGTTGAGTTTGATACTTTAATAGACATTAGTTTAATTGACTCTGAACTACGTAGTCTTATTTTAGCAGCGATAGACCGTATTGAAGTGGAAGTAAGAAATGTTATAAATCATGAATTATCAATTAAGTACAATAGCTCTCATTGGTTTTTAAATGAAACATTGTTTCAATGTTCTGATCAATTCAAGCATCGGGATTTTCTTAGTAGAATTAAGCAATTTACTTCGAAAAAAGCAGATGCTGGTAGTGAAAAGGAAAAGCTAAGAGAAACATTTATACATCATTATTATCAAGAATATGATACGCCAGAATACCCGCCATGTTGGATGATTGCGGAAGTTTTACCTTTGGGAACATGGTCTAGGTTATTTCAACATCTAGTTCATAGTAAAGATCGTAAACAAATTGCAAAACAGTTTGACTTGTCACCAGAAATATTAGAGTCATGGTTACATGCTCTTACATATTTACGAAATGTCTGTGCTCATCAGGGCCGCTTATTTAATAGAACATTTGCCTTTCCTCCTAAAAAGGGGAAGAACGCTCCTCTGAAAGCACATCATCAGCTCTATAATTATATATGTATATTATTTTTGTTCTTGAAGGGTAATCCCCCCTAAAAATAATAGGATCTAAAAGTAGAATTTTCTCTTAAGATACGAGCAGGAGATTCTGCATGAAAACATCTAAATTTACTGACAGTCAGATCATGTCCATCTTGAAACAGGCAGAATCTGGCACACCTGTAGCGACCCTTTGCCGTGAACACGGCATGAGTAATGCTACCTTTTATAAATGGCGTGCCAAATATGGTGGTATGGATACATCATTAATGGCTCGACTGAAAGAGCTAGAAGCCGAAAATACCAGACTTAAAAAGATGTATGCGGAAGAGCGATTAAAGGCCGAAATCATCCAGGAAGCGATGGCAATGAGCAGCACTGCTGCGCAAGGGTAAAGCCATCTTGCCGGCGTAAGATGGCACAACAGGCAGTTGCCCAGCATGCCATTAGTATTCGTTTGGCTTGTAAAGCATTTGGCATTAGTGAAACCTACTACCGCTATCAAGCCAAACTCAGCGATGACAATGCACTCATTGCTGAACAGCTCATTGAACTCACTGAGGAAAATTCCGATTGGGGCTTTGGTTTGTGCTTCTCGTATTTACGGCATGTTGGGAGTTGCTGCTGGAATCACAAGCGGGTTTACCGCATTTACTGTGAGTTGGCACTGAATCTGCGTATTAAACCGAGAAGAAGACTAAAACGGCATGCGCCTGAACCATTGAAAGAACCAATCCGAGAAAATCAGGTTTGGTCATTAGATTTTATGCATGATCAGCTTTCCGATGGTCGCAAGTTTCGATTATTGAATGTGATTGATGATTACCGCCGCGAAGGCCTAGCCATTGAAGCAGGGTTCTCATTGCCCACAATCAGGGTTATTCGTACGTTGAATCAATTGCTGGAGTGGAGAGAAAAACCGTTAGTGATCCGATGCGATAATGGTCCCGAATTTATCAGTCACGAATTTGTGCGCTGGGCTACTGAGCACGGTATTCGTATTGAATATATTCAACCGGGTAAGCCACAGCAGAATGCGTATATTGAACGCTATAATCGGACCATACGTTATAGTTGGCTGAGCAAGCATTTATTTGATACTTTGGATGAAGTACAAGATTATGCAACAAACTGGTTGTGGCATTACAACCATGAAAGACCACATCAAGCTAACAAAGGAAAGCCACCTCTAATGGCTGCTTAACCTCTACTTTTAACTTCGTTTATTTATGGGAGGATTACCCTATGATTACGCTTAGTTAAAATTGCAAGGCATTTAACCCTAAATTTTGTCATTTTATGCTACTTGACCGAGATTAGTATTGGTGATAATTTAATCAACAAGGAAGTCATATACTATTTAGGATTAAAGAGAAATCTTTCCTAAATGAACAAAGATATGACAACCTGAATACACAGCTAACAACGAACGAAACAATTTTGATTGTTTTTAAAAATGTTCAAGGTTGTAGAAAAGCCCGTTAATCGGGCTTTTTTAATGCCAATTTTTAAAAGAAAATCTAAGCTATATTTGGGAACAAAAATTAGAGTAGCAATAGGGGATTGTGGTGCTGATATTGATTATTTTAGTCTTTACTATTGGTTTGGTTTTCTTAATCTTATTAGCGAAGAAAGTTAAGTCTATACAGGATAATGCTGATTATAGTCACTCATATTCTTCAACAACTTCCGCATCTAATTCATATCAGGAACATGACGATCGGCATTCTGATGAATGTCGTTCTAGTGATGAATCAAATTCGGATACTAACAGTTGTGATAGTAGTAATCATGATTAAAAAAACTCGTACCTCAGAGGGAGAGATACGAGTTAAACTTCGACTTATGGTAGGTCAAACCAAATCATTTGGGCATCTTCAAGCCCCTTGATTGTTGCAGTCTCATCAAATAGTAAAGCATCGCCAGCTTTTACATGATGATCAGCAATCATAACTTCACCAGAAACCACGTGAACATAGTTCACTTTTTTCGTTGCTGTGATTTCTAATTGTTGATCCTTCTCAAGTACAGCTGTTTTTACTTCAGCATTTTGACGAATCAACATTGGTGCAGATTCATCGCCTGCGATTAGATGCCATTGGTTAGGATGATCCTTTGGGTTGAGCTGAATTTGCTGATAAGTTGGTGCAGCATTTTGAACATTTGGTTGAATCCAAATCTGTAATAGATGTACTGCTTTATCATGCTTATTCATTTCACTATGGGTTACACCTGTACCCGCACTCATTAATTGCCATTCACCTGCATTAATTTGACCTTCATTACCCATACTATCTTTATGAGAAATGGTGCCATCTAGTACACAGGTTAGAATTTCCATATTGTCATGCGGATGCGTACCAAAACCATTATGTGCTGCAATCGTATCGTCATTAATTACACGTAATGCACTCACACCCATGTATTTCGGATTGTACCAGCTACCAAATGAGAAACTATGGTAAGTATCTAACCAGCCAGCTTTTACATGACCGCGATTTTCACTACGATGTAGATAAGCATTCATCTTTCATCTCCTAATTCTTATGTTTTGCTTGAAAGTAATAATATCGATTCATAATGGTTATAAATAGTCTTTAATTGCGACATATTGTTCTATTTATGGAATGATTGTTTATTAAGGATCTTTATTGAGTTATTAAAAAAGGCTGAATATTATATTCAGCCTTTTCTGTAAGATAATTTACTTATCAATCGCTTACTTTGATTTGCTTTCCAATTGAGGAATTGCAGAACCTTGACCAACAGCAAGTAAACCTGTTTCTGTGTAGATACCAAGTTTTGCACGTGTATCGGTAATGTCGAGGTTACGCATCGTTAACTGACCGATACGATCCATTGGTGTAAACATTGAATCACCTTTCTCCATTGTTAAACGCTCAGCTTCATAAGTGAGGTTAGGAGATTCGGTATTCATAATCGTGTAATCATTACCACGACGTAATTCTAAAGTGACAGTACCAGTAATCGCTTTAGCTACCCAACGTTGTGCTGTTTCACGAAGCATAAGCGCTTGAGAATCGAACCAACGACCTTGGTAAAGTAGACGACCTAAACGTAAACCGTTGATACGATATTGTTCAATCGTGTCTTCGTTATGAATACCTGTAACTAAGCGCTCATAAGCGATATGCAATAGAGCCATACCAGGCGCTTCATAAATACCACGAGATTTTGCTTCGATGATACGGTTTTCAATTTGGTCAGACATACCAAGACCATGACGACCACCGATACGGTTAGCTTCTAAGATCAGCTCAACAGGATCTTCAATACGCTGGCCATTTAATGCAACAGGGAAACCTTCTTCAAAAGTAATTGATACTTCTTCTGCATCAATTTTTACATCTTCTTTCCAGAAAGCAACGCCCATAATTGGGTCTACGATCTTGATACCTGCATTGAGGTATTCTAAATCCTTAGCTTCGTGAGTAGCACCCAACATATTAGAGTCAGTTGAATATGCTTTTTCCTTAGACATTTTATAGTCAAAACCGTTGTCGATGAGGAATTGTGACATTTCCGCACGACCGCCTAACTCATCAATAAAGGTTTGGTCTAACCACGGTTTGTAGATTTTTAGAGCTGGATTGGTCAATAAACCATAACGATAGAAACGTTCAATATCGTTACCTTTATAAGTAGAACCATCACCCCAGATGTTCACATCATCTTCTTTCATTGCTGTCACAAGCATAGTACCTGTTACTGCACGACCTAAAGGTGTTGTGTTGAAATATGGTACTCCGCCAGTGCTAATATGGAAGGCACCACATTGAATTGCAGCAATACCTTCAAGAGCAAGTTGTAAACGACAATCGATTAATCGAGCTTTGACTGCACCGTATTGTTCAGCTTTCTTTGGAATAGCATCATAGTCATCTTCATCAGGTTGACCTAAGTTTGCTGTATAAGCATAAGGTTCCGCACCTTTTTGCTTCATCCACAATAAAGCTGCTGAAGTATCGAGACCACCAGAAAAGGCAATCCCAACTTTTTTGCCTACAGGTACGTGCTGCAAGATAGTTGCATTATCAGTCATTGCTTGTCCTAACGTTTATTAGTAAAGACCCCGAATAGGTGGTCTTGAGAATAAAAAAATCGGAGCTATTGTAACACTTTTCATTGAGCTTGTTTTCCTCAAAGAAAAACTAAGCAGAAAAATTATGTGCGCTTTCATGTGGAATATTGAATTTTTAAGATGTAAATCATAACGGTTACATTTGTTTTGACTTTAGTGTCAGCATTTTCTTAAAAAAAGTCATAAACACGTATAAAAATTCAGTTAAAGTACTATGCAACAAGTTGCAAAGCCAATAAATATAGAAGGAATACCATGACTAGCTATGCAAATATCTTAAAACCATTACATTTGGGTTTTACGACCATTAAAAACCGTGTTGTGATGGGTTCAATGCACTCTGGTTTAGAAGACCGTTTTTTTAATTATCCTAAACTTGCAGCTTATTTTGGTGAGCGCGCAAAAGGGGGCGTAGGTCTTATTATCACTGGTGGTATTTCTCCAAACCGTCAAGGTTGGTTATTGCCAGCGGGTGGTACGATGAATAGTTTGGTGGATATTCCTCATCACCGTCTTGTTACTCACGCTGTGCATAAGCATGGTTCAAAAATTCTTATGCAGATTTTGCATTCTGGTCGTTATGGATATCATCCATTTTCAGTTTCTTCTTCGCCAATTCAAGCACCAATTAACCCATTTAAACCACGACAAATGTCAGATTCACAAATTCTGGCTACAATTGATGACTATGCACGCTGTGCAAGCCTAGCTAAAAAAGCAGGGTATGACGGTGTTGAAATCATGGGTTCAGAGGGATATTTAATCAATCAATTCCTTAGCAGCCACGTGAACAAGCGCACCGATCGCTGGGGTGGTGATATTGAAAACCGTATGCGTTTTCCTGTGGAAATTGTAAAAGCAATCCGTGCCAAAGTGGGTGAGAAGTTCATTATCTGCTTCCGTTTATCCATGCTGGATCTTGTGCATGACGGAAATACAATGCAGGAAGTGATCGTAGTAGCAAAGGCACTTGAAAAAGCAGGCGTGACTTTATTAAATACAGGGATTGGCTGGCATGAAGCACGTATCCCAACGATTGTGACTTCTGTACCTCGTGCTGCATTTGTAGACTATACAGCTCATGTTAAACAGCATGTTTCTGTTCCAATCATTGCTTCAAACCGTATTAATATGCCTGATGTTGCAGAAGAAATTATTGCTTCAGGTAAAGCAGATATGGTGCAAATGGCAAGACCATTTTTAGCTGATCCATACTGGGTAAATAAAACTGCAACCAATCGTGTTGATGAGATCAATACTTGTATCGCGTGTAACCAAGCATGTTTAGATCATGCGTTTAAAAATCAACGTGTGAGTTGTTTAGTTAACCCACAAGCGTGTTATGAAACTGAATTGGTTTATATTAAAACTAAAAAACCAAAACGTATCGCTGTTGTAGGTGGTGGTGTTGCTGGAATGTCAGCGGCTACAGTTGCTGCAAGTCGTGGTCATGCAGTGACGTTGTTTGAAGCAAGTGATGATGTCGGTGGTCAATTTAACTTAGCGAAAGTTGTCCCAGGAAAAGAAGAATTCCATGAGACGATTCGTTACTTTAAAGTTCAACTTAAACAAACTGGAGTTGATTTACGTTTGAACACTCGCGTAAATCGTGAACAACTTGAACGTGAAGGTTTTGATGAAGTTATCGTGGCAACAGGTGTTGTTCCTCGTGCTTTAAAAATTCAGGGCAGTACTGCTCCACAAGTTTTATCCTATGCTGACGTTTTAAGAGGCGCTGAAGTTGGGCATAAAGTCGCAGTTATCGGCGCAGGTGGTATTGGTTTTGATGTGTCAGAGTTTTTACTAAAACCACCCCATCAACCACAGCCACAACCATTGGCAGAATGGCAACGCGAATGGGGCGTTGATCCAAACCCTAATTATATTTCTGAAGGCGGTGTACAACGTCCAGAAGTTGAAATGCCTGTACGTCAGATTTATTTATTGCAACGTAAAACAACGCCGTTAGGTATTGGTTTGGGTAAAACCTCAGGCTGGGTGCATCGTGCACAATTGAAAAAACATGCTGTGCGTATGCTGCGCGGTGTGCAATATAAGGCTGTAACTGACGAAGGCTTATGGGTTGAGCATAATGGCCATGACCAGTTATTGCGTGTGGATACCATTGTGGTGTGTGCAGGTCAGGAATCAGTAAAAGATTTAGTACCGCATGAGAATGAAACCACATTGGCAAAATATCATGTGATTGGTGGTGCAAAGTTAGCAGGTGAGCTGGATGCCAAGCGTGCCATCCGCGAAGGGGCAGAATTGGCCGCTAAACTCTAATAATTGATGAAACATTATGCATTTGAATACATTGCAGTTAAATTTCTCTTGAATAAAGAGGGCAAGCTTTGTATTCTTACGCACATGGAAGCGTGGCAGAGCGGTTTAATGCACCGGTCTTGAAAACCGACGAGGGTGTGAGTCCTCCGTGAGTTCGAATCTCACCGCTTCCGCCAAATATCTTAAAGGGAATCAAACACATAGTTTGATTCCCTTTTTATTTGGCACAATTTTGGCACTATTCGAAATTTTAGCAATCTCTTCTTTGTTCTTATCTGAATTAATCCACTTGGCATAACGCATCATTAGCATCACTAAACTATGCCCTAGCTGTGAAGCCACATAAACTGGATTAAGTCCATTCATTAAGCATACAGTCGCATATGTATGACGAGTGTTATAGGCAGGGCGATAACGTATGCCATTCGCTTTCAGTGAAGCTACAAACTTTTCGCTCAATGATTTTTGCGTAGTAAATTCCTTACCTGTCTCATCACAGATAAATACGTGCTCATATTTGAGGTAGGTTAGTAATCTGAGTTGTTGAAATGCTTCAAATGCAAAATCATTTAAATCTACAAATCTAGCTTTATTTGTTTTAGTGGTTTCTTGCTGAACGCCGTTCACACGACCTTTATTGATGTAAATTTGCTTATTTAAAAAATCTACATCCTACCAAGTGAGTGCGATAATTTCTGATGGACGGCAACCTGTCCAGAATGCCACCACAAAATACCAATACACAGTTGGGTAGTCTGCAATATATTTCTCTTTTAACCAGTTCAGTATTATTTCCTTTTCCATTTCATTAAATGGATCAGGTTCATCCTCCTGAGTTTTCTGATTTTTCAATCGGTCACATGGATTCTTATCAATCACCTCATCATCACAAGCTAATTCGAATACGCCACGTAATGGAATCAAAGCATCATTTCGAGTTTTAGCCGATGACCATTCACGTCCATTGACGGCTGTACGCAACATTTGACTGGTGATCGTATTAATCGGCATATCTTCGAATAATGGCATCCAGAGCCTTTCCAAAATTGATAGATATTTTTTCTTGGTGCCTTGCTTATGATCTGAAAGGTTATAAAGGTATTCTTGGGCATAGTGAGCAAATGTCGGAGCATTTGACGCTGGCAATGTTTTTTGCGCAGCGTCAGCTTTTTTGATGGGTTTGGCGGTGACAGCTTCGATATCCTCGATTTTTAATATCCCGTATTCAGCCTTGTTTACAAAATCTTCTCTAATCTTAGCCGCCTTAATGAAGTTGGCTGGGGTATCGATGAGGTCGAGGGTGAACCACTCGCGCTTGTCGTTCCATTTAAAGTTAATCTGTATTTTTCCCGATCTTGCTCTTGTGCCTTTTGGTAGACCTGAGCTGCTTGTTCGACCCATGCGTTATAACCTTTCAAACTATATAGAATTTTTCGATCAGACACTTTCATCCAGACTTTTCCTTCCTCCCAGTGAGGCCTAAGATTCTTTAGGTTCGTGATCTGTTCACCCGTCAATTCACAAAACTTTTCTGCGGTGACCCAATCCAGCAGTTCAAAATATTTACTCATTGTTGAACCTCCGCATTTTTATTTGAAAGTCTTGCTCCAGTTTTTTTATATCTAATAATTAATTTTATTAGATAAAGATTTTTTATCATTTTGACCTCTTCAGTTTTTAATGCAGTTGAAGAAAGCCTGTTGTCTTAAAATCCTCATGTTGTTAATTAGGATCTGAAGATTAAAACAAGTTTCTATACATTGAAAGCTACCATGTTTTATTTGTGTAAAAATGATTTGTGTATAAAAGATCAAGAAATAGGTTTATTTTTTTAATTAATTTTTATCTATTATAACAGTAATTAATCTTTAGTATTTTCTTCGGTTTACTACTTTTGTTTTTTTTGTGGTTGGGTTTTTATTTCTTAATTGCTTTTTTGTTTTAGTTGGGGTTTATGAGTTTTTGATGTTGATCATTTTAATATTTTTCTTATGAAAACTATTATTTATTTAATGATTAGATTAAATATTTAATCTAATTTAATTTAAGAGAATAAACTTTAAACTTAGGTGTTGTTTTTAGTTAAGCATATGTTTTAATTATAGAATAAATTTAAAATTCCTCTTGGTGTATATCTTCTATAGATCATGATCTTATTTTTATTTGAAAATTAGAACGTGTTTAGTCTTTGTGATATTTAATATATCACTTAATAGTCCAAAGTACATAAAATATGAAAATAATCGGTTGAGCCAGAGTACCCTGTCCGTACAAAATCACAACTAAAGTTGTAATTGTGTACGAACGGAATCTGGTTGGCTTGCAGCCAAACCGCTACTTTTAATAATGTGTTTGTTTTAAATTTTTAGAGTAACTATTTATTCTACATATAAATTATTTTAAAATTCCTATCAAAAAACACTTTTATTATTTTAAAATTTATTATAGTTTAAAAATAGATTGACGGTTTTTAGGTGTATTATGGTTGTTGCTAATGTTATTAAAAAATCAAGAAGAGTAAGTCGACTTGAATTGCGTTTAAATGATGATGAATTAGAGATAATTAGAGATTCAGCAAGTCTATTAAATAAAACTGTAAGTGATTTTATTCGATTTAGCGTGAGTTGTTATATTCAAAATAATTTGAATGTTGATCGATCTTCAATTCGTGAATCGCATGTTGTAGCGAAGAAAAAAGAGTCAAATCACAGGACGCAAGAAGATAGCGAAAGCATTGCATTCCAACTTGCAAAAATTGGCAATAATCTCAATCAGATTACCCGTGCAATTCACATTAGCAACAAAATCGGAAAACCAGTCGACTTACTTCGAACGTACCTACTTGTCGAAGACTATTTAAAAAAAATCTATCAGCTTTATCCGCTTCCTTGTCCTCCGTCACTGCATCGTTCTGATAAGACAGTTCAGCGCCGACACCAGCATATTGAACAAAAATATCTCGCTGATTTATTGCGACAAATGCAAGTCGTTGGAGAAGGTGAACTTGAATCAACTTCAGACGCTGACCTTTCTAATTACCATCTAAAAAATTGACTTTTTATTTCCATTTATATTTTTAAACGGGAGGGCAGATCATGTTGATTAAGATGTTGAGGCATGGAACGGGCAGTGTAGCACGTGCAGCAAGTTATGTGCTCGACGAAAAGGATCACATGAATATTGTCCGTCCGCACGTTGAAGTGTTGAGTGGGGACCCTCATATCTTTGCAAAAATTGCAGATAGTTCTCCTTTCAAACATAAATATACATCTGCCGTGATTGCTTTTGCTGAAGAAGATCAGCCGACTGATATTGAAATAAAAGATGTCTTAAAACAGTTCGAAGCATTAGCTTTCAGTGGTCTTGAACCTGATCAATATCACATGACGGCTGTGTTGCATCACGAACCAAATGGGTCAAAGCATATCCATATCCTTGTGCCACGGCTTGAACTCAGGTCAGGAAAAGCAATGAATATAGCCCCTCCAGGTTTGTTTCAAAAGCATTTTCATACTTTGCAAGACAAGCTTAATTCCGAATATGGGTGGGCAGATCCGAAGGATCCTGACCGTGCAAGATTTACAAAAAAAGGCTATGAGCTGTATTTACAATCTGCGCTGAAAAAAGTTGAAAAGAATAGAGGAAACTATAAAACATTCATTGAAAATTTATATGTTGGACTCTTGTCCATTTCGTTAAAACAATTAGAAACAAATCAAAATGAATTTCTCTTCTCTGAAATTTTAGTACATAACCGTGATGACTTTATGCAATTTGTACTCACAAACAAACTTGCTAGCGAAGTTGCCAAAATTCGAGAAAATCAGTTTAGCTTAATTCCAACTTTCGGGAAAAACCTATTTATTTTCAAGGAGGAATATATGAAAGACAATTTGACATCAGAAAATGCTCAGAACCATTTCGAGAACGTATCAAAGCTTTTGAGCAAGTTCGAAAAGCAGATAGCGAACGTGGAAACGATGAGCAGCGAACAGTTAATCAGATTTCAAAAAATACTCGAATGCCTTGTGCAGAACTTCGAGATAGAGCAGAAAAAACTTTGCAAGGAGCTAGACAGGCAAGAGCAGCTTACAACAGACAACGTTATGCATCTGCTACAACATCAGAAAAACGAGACTCAGATTTTAATCAGAGGATTGAAATCATATCGAGCAGAGTTGAAGCAGAATATCAGCAATATTCAAATGACGCTGTCTTCACATCTCAACGAAATCGATCAGATCATGCAAAAGCATCTTCAGCAGAGCAAAGCCCAATTGCAACATACGATCAAAGACAATCAGAATCTGATCAAAGCCCAAATTCAGGACAATACCCAAAGTATCACACTGTTATTAGAAGATCAGAAGAATCAGTTGCAGCAGCAAGTAGATCAAGCATTAACTCAGTCGATCACTTACAACCCGAAATTAATTCTGAAAACATTTATTTTGATGTTGCTTGGAATGGGGTTACTGAATATTTTAGTAATATTGCCCTCCACCTACTATCTCACACAGCCGATCTTAACCAAAAACGAGACCGAAATCTTGACGGACGAAGACGGCACTCGATACCGAGCGATCACCTCCTCGAAATGGATCGATTGCAATACTCTGAATTTGAGCAAAAAGAAAGTCCATCCGACAGAACCGAATATTCATCTGACATTTCCTTGTTTCGTGGAGAAGTAAGTTATGAAAGAACAGCAACATACGATTATTCAACATCACAACGGCAGCGATACACAGCAGATGATTTTGGATTTACTCGAACAAATGAGTTTAGCTTTGATGCCATCATCGCTGAGTACTATGCAAGACTTGCAAGAAAACGTCGAGAAGATGAAAAAAAGGCTCAGCGTGATCGAGCATTACGAGCAGAGCAACAGAGACGACATGAACAAGATCTTGAAAATCTTAGGCTTCAGCAATCCGTCAGAATTGAGCCACACCGAGATCAGTTTATTTCAGAATATTGGATTGATGATAAAAGAGTTACAATCGAGGCAGGAAAAATTAGAACAGTTAGAACAACAGCAGCAGTTACAGCATCAGAAAGAGCACCAACTTCAAGAACAGAGCATGTCATTCGCTACACAGATCAGCAGACTAGAGCACTTAACGACAAATTGGATCAAGCGCTTCGACGTGCTGGAGAAGCAAGAGTCGAATTTGAAACAGTTGCAATTGCAACAGCAAAAACAAATCAAAGACTTAAACGAGATGATGTTGAATTGTATTCAGAGTATGAGCAATTTAAACAAAATATGCGTCGACTTAGAGAACAAGCAGACGCAGATCAAGAATATGCAGCAACAGTGCAACAGCAATACCAATTCGATCGAGAGCATTCAGCAGAGCTTACAGCAACAATACTGCAACTTGCAAAACTCGTTGAAGAAATTGTCAGTCTGATGATGCACTTAATTGCAGCAATGCTGGGACAGCAATATAACATTCAAAGTCAACCACAAGTTGAATCTAAACAACAAAAACCAAATGATTTTGGTGCTGAGTTTTAAACAATCACTTTTAATATTCACAAGTCTATTATCTTTAGCGTTGCTACTGTCACTGATTGCATTCAGCATTATTTCTGCTTATTCGATAATAATGCAGTCGATTAATACAGTGCACAGTAGCAAGCTAAAAATACATAATTAATTAAGTGACCTAAATAGAACGGATTCCCAATACACGCTGTGCACGTTCAATCATCTTGTGACGTTGATGTGTACGAAATGCCCACAAAGAGGAGAGATTGTTATTTTGATTGAGCTTTGCAACTTCAAGAATTTGCTCATCAGTCATTTCATGCATGCATTGACGAATGATTTGATGTGCTTGTTCAAGTTCTTTGAGTAAGGAGTTTGCAGTGTCAACAGCAATATAAAGATTGGCGAGTGTTTGACGTTGAGGATTTGAAATTGTTTTGCCAAGTTCAACAATCAGTTGCGAGGCTTGTTTTTTAGGTGTGCACGTATTTGCACCATGAAGAATTGCGTTCATAGTCATTTCTCTCTGATAAGTTTAAACACTTACCATCATCACTTTCCTACGGTGATGGTGGCAGCTCAACAGGAGTAGGAAATACCGTTCAGAGAGGACGGCCAGCATAAAGCTGTCCTGTCAAGCCGCCATAATGACTGCTAAACAATAGGCAAAAAATAGCCGCTAAGCGACTTTTATTTTACCGCTCTCTGATAATATCAGGTTCCTACGCCTGAACACAGATTTTGCTGTGTAGAGTTAGCTTAACTGGATATCGCTTGAGCTGTCAACGCTGTGATTGGATCTTTTTACATATCTTAACATTAAATAATTCATTGATTCTGCTGGAGATATTTTAAATTTCTGACGGCTAGGAATTTGATTGTGAATCATGTTTATGGCGATGTGTTGAGCACAAATTTTAATCTTTGCTGTGTTTTTAACGGAAGTGATGAAAATAATGATCAGAATTTCTAATCAAGCAAATTGAAGCTGATTCGCTAAAAGAATGAGTTAAATAAATTAATGATTGTTTAGGGCTTCAACTACTGTTAAGACTTTCTCTAAGCCTTTTCTGTTCTGAATTTGCTGAATGGGGACACCATCAGTTGCGGTATTGAATGCATTCATAAAATAATCAATCCATTCAGAATCATCGCCAGTGAGTGTTGATAAGCTTTGATAAAGGCGAATCAGTAATAATCCAGTTTCACCATGTGCAGATGCGGGTTCAAATACAGCTGAGAATTCGAGTGTGTTTATTGATGCGCGATCGAGACCCATCACAGTAGCCAGTTGGGTTTGGCTAAGACCGAGTAAATCCGCGGTATTCAATACGGCTTCTGCTAAAACCGATGCTGTACTGGCTGAGTTCATCCATGCGTCCTACTGAATTTTGCTGATTATTTATTCTATCTCATTTACAGGATATTACTGAAGAAGAGGGAACGTCAGTTTGATCGCTTTAAATCAGCCAGAGTAAATCGCAATCTTCTCATTAACAGCTCATTAGGCATTGATTCAAAAATGGGAAATAATAAATTGTACTTCATCCTTGAAGTCATAGCATGATCCTTTTTTTACTCAATACCGACTACGGTGGTGATATAACCAGTGGCTAAAAGAATTAATAGACCTAACGACATTTCAAATAAAATGGCATAGCCCAATTGTTTCGCAAATTTCGGGTCTTGTAAGCGAGGTGTGAAATACCATTTGTTAAAAGCGGCTAACAATAAAATACTTAGGACAAATACAATTTTAATAATAAATCCATGCCCATAAGGTGTATTGATTAGAGTATTAAAATCTTTAAAAAGTAATAAAGTAATGCTAAGACCACAAGCGATGAGTATTCCTACAATAAAGGCCGCTATTTGCCCAAATAGATGCATACGTTCTTTGAGTGGTAAGCCATTAATTTTTTTGCTTGTTTTCCATAAAGGATAAAGTGATCCCATCCATAAGGATATTACAAGTACATGTATTGATAATAAAGCTTGAGCGAATAAGGGTAAATTCGTGACATGACCTAATTGGGAAAAACTAAAAACAATAGGTAAGAGTAAGATGGTAAAGATTAACCCTTCAACTTTAGAAAACTGATTAGTTCTTCTGCTTAATTTCACGAGCATAAATAAAAATAAAAGCAGAAAACCCACTGATCGTATGATATGGGTATGGCCAATTGGAGTGTAAATTACTAGATTTATATAGTTAGTATCCCACATACCAGATAGTCCAGTATTGGCAAAACTTCCGATGAGAAGGAAGAATCCTAGAATACTGGAAATTAGTCCTAATGCTGTGCCAAGAGTTATGTATTTCAGAATAGTTTCCTTTATTTCTACATAACGTCCAAGTAAGAAGTAGGAGAAAGTACCACCAACAACAAATGCAATACCTAAATATAAAATGACTTTAACAAGCCATGATGCATATATCCAAGATTCAGGAATCATAATTTTCTCCATCGTAATAGCAACATGCCAGCAGTTCGCTGGCATGTTGTTATTAGCACTTGATTTTTATTTTGCTGATTTAATGGTGAAATTATATTCGCCATTCATGTTGTGGCCATCCGCTCCCATTGTGGTCCACACGACTGTATATTTTCCTTTTTTTAGTTTAGGTGCAGCGACGTCAAATGATTTTTTCATATCATGAGTTATTTTATAATTTAAAGGAATGTCCTTACGTTGTGCATCAAGCAACTTGACGTTCATTAACATAACTTCTTCACCAAAATTCAAAGTTATATTTTTCGGTTGGCTAGCTACAGATGCATTAATAGCAGGTGTTGCACTTTCAAGTTTCACATGTGCGAATGCACTTGAAGTAGCTACAACCATAGTCGTGCCTACGAGTACGTTACGTAGAGTAGACATTTTATTTTGAAAAATTTTCATTTCTTCATCCTCTTTAAATTAATCTTGGGCCCAGTAATGACCGAATGAAATTCATTGATTGATAGCTTGGTCACCAACTTTGTAATCCTATTATCAAAGAAAGATAGAAACACTCCGATGACTTCAAAATTACATTTTTGTCATTTTAAAAATTGAAAAGTCACAAGTGCTACACTGACTATAAAGAAAATTTCGCTTATCTAATGATCAAGTAATAGGAAATTATTTACGTTTTAATCAATTTATTACTTTTAAAATTAAATATGAAGGAGGTTGTATGGACCATCATCATCACGAAGATAAAAATACACTTACTGATCCTGTCTGTGGCATGGCAGTAAAAGAAACATCTCAATTTTATGAAAAAGTTGACAGTAAAACTTTCTATTTTTGCAGTGAAAATTGCTGGTTAAAGTTTAAGAATGATCCTGCTTTTTATATTAATAAACTAGCAAAAGCGACTAATCCAAAAGAGATTGGGATAAATTCAATTGTGGTTGATCAGCCGATAAATGTGAATACTTCTACTATTTACACTTGTCCGATGCATCCCGAAATTCAACAAAATCACCCTGGGAATTGTCCTAAATGTGGTATGACTTTAGAGCCTTTACTTCCAAATCTGGATGAAGCTGACGAAAACCCTGAACTAAAAGATTTTAAAAGACGATTTTGGTATACCTTACCTTTAACTCTTATCGTTGTATTTTTAGCCATGTTTGGGCATCAGCTGAATTTATTTGATATGAAGATACAGAGTTGGATTGAACTCATTCTTACATTACCTATCTTTTTTTGGGCAGGGTGGCCATTTTTTGTTAGATGTTGGCAATCAGTTTTAAATCGTAGTCCGAATATGTGGACCTTAATTGGAATTGGTACTGGTGCCGCATTTATATACAGCCTCATTGGAACTTTGGCTCCACAAGTATTTCCAGACTCTTTTGTTTCTATGGGACGTGTCGCTGTATATTTCGAAGCCACAGCAGCCATTATTTCGCTGACCTTATTAGGCCAAGTTCTTGAGTTGAAAGCTCGATCACAGACCTCGGCAGCAATTAAATCTTTACTTGGGCTAGCACCTAAGACTGCAAGAAAAATAAATGAAGATGGTAAAGAAGAAGATATTCCTCTTTCCCATGTACATGTTGGAGATTTGCTCCGAGTACGACCAGGTGAAAAGGTCCCTGTTGATGGAGTTGTTACTGAAGGGTCAAGTTCTATTGATGAATCAATGTTAACAGGAGAACCTGTTCCCGTTACAAAACGTGAAGGCGATCAAGTAATAGGTGCAACAATAAATATGAATGGTTCATTAGTAATGCGTTCAGAAAAGGTTGGATCTTCAACGGTACTGTCTCAGATCGTACAAATGGTATCGCAAGCTCAACGTTCTAAAGCGCCGATGCAAAGAATGGCAGATCATGTTGCAGGTTGGTTTGTTATGGTAGTTATTGCTATTTCTGTGCTTACATTTTTTGGTTGGGGGGTATTTGGCCCAGAGCCTAGTTGGGTTTACGGGTTAATTAATGCTGTCGCAGTGTTAATTATTGCTTGCCCATGTGCTTTAGGCTTAGCGACACCTATGTCAATTATGGTGGCAACAGGTCGTGGTGCATCGAATGGTGTACTTTTTCGTGATGCAGCTGCAATAGAAAATTTACGTAAGATTGATACTTTAATTATTGATAAGACAGGTACTTTAACTGAAGGCCAACCCTCATTCGATAAGGTTATCGCTCTTTCGGGCTATGAAGAAAATGAGGTACTTCGGTTAGCAGCTAGTCTGGATCAGGGGAGTGAACACCCTTTAGCTGATGCAATCGTACGTGCTGCCCGTGAAAGAGATCTTGTACTGTCTAGACCAACATCTTTTGAATCTGGCTCTGGGATTGGTGTTAAAGGAGAGTTAAATGGACAACAATTATCTCTTGGTAATACAGCATTAATGGAACAGCTGGGAATATCAGTTAAAGCATTTGTTCCCGAAGCTGAAAAGTTAAGAGCCGAAGGTGCAAGTGTCATGCATTTAGCTGTGGATGGAAAACTGATAGGGTTAATAGCTGTTTCAGATCCAATCAAAGCAAGTACACCTGAGGCTGTTCTTTCATTAAAAGATTCCGGTCTAAGAATCGTAATGGCTACTGGTGATGGATTAACAACAGCTAAGTCTGTTGGCGCTAGATTAGGTATTGATGAGGTTTATGGTGAGGTTAAACCCGCAGATAAATTAGAATTGGTTAAGAAATTGCAAAAAGAAGGAAGAGTGGTTGCGATGGCTGGTGATGGGATCAATGATGCCCCAGCTTTAGCTCAGGCTGATATCGGAATTGCAATGGGTACAGGAACAGATGTAGCAATGAATAGTGCACAAGTTACTTTGGTAAAAGGTGATTTACGCGGTATAGAGATTGCTCGTTCATTATCAGAAGCAACTGTTAAAAATATGAAACAAAACTTGATGTTTGCTTTCCTCTATAATGGATTAGGTATCCCTTTGGCTGCTGGTGTACTGTATCCATTTACTGGCTGGTTACTCTCGCCTATGATCGCAGCATTAGCAATGAGCCTAAGCTCAGCATCGGTAATTGGTAATGCTTTACGACTACGTAGCCAAAACTAAGTTTTTCTGACTACTCATTATTTTTAACTATTAAAGATGAGTAGTCAGTAGTTGTTTATTTTTATATAAGTGATTAATTTTTAAAAATAATTTTAAAAGTTATGCGGCCATTATGATAGTCTGCTCTAATTGTTGCGCCATGTACATCAAGAATGGATTTGGTAATTGCTAGCCCTAAGCCAGTACCTTCCTCAACTCGCTGTCTGGAAGCATCTGTTCTATAAAAACGGTCAAATAATCGATTTAGCTGGTCTGATGATAAAGGTGAGCTTTCATTCTCAATTGTAAAAACAGTTTTATCAAAGCTTTGTTGGCAATTGATTTTGATCACTGAATCTGTTTTTCCATATTTGATCGCATTTGATAATAGATTACTGAGTGCTCGACGTAACATTGAAGGATCGCCATTTACATAACCTAGACCAGTTTGTTCTAAAGTCATTTTCTTTTCAGAAGCAATAGCATCATAAAAGTCAAATAAAGCTGAAATTTCTTTGACCAAATCAATTCTTTGTAAGTTTGGTAAATGCAAACCGTGTTCGGCTTTGGCAAGGAATAACATATCTGAAACCATCCGAGCTAAACGTTCAAACTCTTCTAAGTTAGAAAAGAGAACTTCCTGATAAGTATTGATATCTCTACTACGGGATAAACATACTTGGGTTTGAGTCATCAAATTATTAATAGGTGTGCGAATTTCATGAGCAAGATCAGATGAGAAGTCTGATAATTTCTCTACAGCAGATTCCAGTCTATCTAACATATCGTTAAAAGCTATGGCTAAGGATCTAAGCTCTGTTGGCGTGTTTTCGACTTCTAAGCGTTCAGAAAGATGTTGAGCAGATATACCTTCTGCCACTTTTGCCATTTTTTGAACTGGGCGTAACCCTCGCCATGCTGCGAACCACCCTAAGAACATTAAACAAATTGTACCCACAAATCCAATGTATAGAAGTTGACGTCTAAAGTCATTTAAGAAATGTAGATGCTCAGAAGTATCGATGCCAACGACAATTTGAGCTGACATAATTGAGTCTTGATGATTAAAAGACTTTGTATAAATTAAACCACGGTAGGTTTTATTTTGAATGCTCCATTCAACCCAAGGCTTTCGTTTTGATTTATTGAGTGTTTGGGTATGAATGGTGGATGGTGCTGAACTAAAAATAATTTGACCCGTTGGTCGTTCAATTTGAACAATTAGATCATGATGACCAACTAAGGCATCTTTTAAATATAAATTCAATTCTTGAGAATTAGAAGGATTCTGTTCTAATAGATTCTCTATAAGTTGAATTTTACCTTCTAATTGAGTTCGGTCTTGAGCTTCGAAATGATGCATTACGAGTTGATGAATAACTAGTCCCATAATCATTAGAATGATTACGGTAGATAGAGAAAAAATAATAGCTATACGAAAGCTGATTGCATTAAACAATTTACGAGTCATCTTCAACCTCTAGAACATAACCCATTCCCCGTATGTTCTGGATTAGCTTAGGGCTAAAGTTACTGTCAATTTTACTTCTCAAACGTTTAATAGCGACTTCTACGACGTTGGTATCACTATCAAAATTCATATCCCAAATTTGAGAAGCTATGAGTGCGCGAGGTAAAATTTCACCACGTCTACGCATAAATAATTCCATCAGCGCGAATTCTTTAGCTGTTAAGTCAATACGTTGCCCAGCGCGAGTGACGCGGCGTTTACGAAGATCAAGTTCAAGATCAGCAATTGTAATAAGGTTACTATCTTCTTTTTGTTGTCCCCGTCGGAGTAAGCTTTTAATGCGTGCTAATAACTCAGCAAAAGCAAAAGGTTTTACGAGGTAGTCATCAGCTCCCAAATCTAATCCCTTAACTCGATCTTCAATTTGATCACGCGCTGAAAGAAATAGAATAGGCATTGTCTTTCCGCTTTTGCGAATATCATAAATGATATTCCAGCCATCTAATTTTGGTAACATAACGTCCAAAATGATGAGGTCATATTCTTCGGAAAGTGCTTGATGTTTACCTGATAATCCATCTGTGACCCAATCCGTAATATACCCAGCTTCAGATAGACCTTGTTTAAGGTAGTCACCAGTTTTTTGTTCATCTTCAACTAGTAAGATTCTCATTGATAAAAATCCAATATCACTCATTAAGAATATAATAACGTTATAAATACGTGATTCTTTGTAGATTACAAAAATGTCATTTTCATGTCATATAGATGTTTGGTGGTAGCCTTTAAGGTATTTGTATAAAGTTAATTTTTGGAGCAAAACATGAAAACTCTATTCCGTCGTAGCTTAACTACACTTATGTGTATTGGAACTTTAATTGCAGGAACTCAGTCTTGGGCAGCCGATGCTAAACAGGGAACCACTGTAGTCACTGAAACTAAAGCGGACTCAAAAATGTCAGAGAAATGCCAAAAACCTTGTAATATGAAGAATGATGAGAAAACCCAACAGGATCATAGTCAGCATGAGCATGGCAATATGGCTGATATGTCTCAGATGGATCACTCTAAGATGATGAATATGGATCAGTCTAAAATGGGTAATATGGATCATTCAAATATGATGAACATGGACCACTCAAAGATGAACATGTCAAATACATCAAATAAATAACAAATACGATAAATGAAAGATTGGGGAGATTAAAGCGAATAATTGGTTTGCTTGAGCTCCCCATCTTTATATTAGATAGGTGAAATAAATGTCTAAAAAATTAAGTCATGTCCTTTTAATAGGAGTTGGTTTATTTTCATCAACTTGGGTAATGGCGGCAGTTAAAGAATATGATTTAACAATCGCTGAACAAACTGTAAATATCACAGGAAAACCAGTTGAGAGAATTACTGTAAATGGTAAATTCGTTGCACCACTTCTTGAATTTGAAGAAGGTGATGAGGCCGTTATCCGTGTTCACAATAAGTTAAAAAATCAGGACTCTTCAATCCATTGGCATGGCTTATTATTACCTGGAATTATGGATGGTGTACCTGGATTTAACAAATTTAATGGCATTGCCCCTAATAAAACTTATGAATATAAGTTTAAAGTCCGCCAAAATGGTACTTATTGGTATCATTCACATAGTAAAGGACAAGAACAAGACGGTTTATATGGTGCTTTTGTTATTTATCCTAAAGATAAAACTCCACTAACAGCTGCTGAAAAAACCGATAAAGATTACGTTGTTTTGCTTTCTGATTTTCATAATTCGACAAGTGATCAAATTATGAAAAATCTTAAAAAAGAAGCAGACTACTATCAGAACCGCCGCGAAACAGTATTCGATGTATTAAAACAAGTTAAACGTGATGGGCTAAAAGCGACTTGGCAAGACCGTTCTATGTGGAATCAGATGCGAATGCTGAAAACAGATATGTCCGATGTGACTGGTTATACATTTTTAATGAATGGCAAGACACCTCAGCAAAATTGGACGGGTAACTTCAAAGCTGGTGAAAAAGTTCGCCTTCGTTTTATTAATGCTTCCGCTATGTCATTCTTTGATGTACGCATTCCAAACCTAAAAATGACTGTAGTCAGTGCTGATGGTCAACCTGTAAAGCCCGTTCCTGTAGATGAGTTCCGTATTGGTACTGCTGAAACTTATGATGTCATTGTGGAACCAAAACAAGCACATTACCAAATTGAAGCTGAATCTATTGATCGTACTGGTTTTTCGGTTGGAACCTTACATGATGAAAATACCTTACCTGTAAAACAAATTGAGATGCCTAAACCTCGTCCTCGCTCTTTATTGACTATGGAAGATATGGGGATGGATCATGACATGTCTTCAATGCAAGGTATGAATCATGATATGTCTTCTATGAAAGGTATGGATCATGATATGTCTTCTATGAAAGGCATGAATCACGATATGTCTTCTATGAAAGGTATGGATCATGATATGTCTTCAATGAAAGATATGAATCATGATATGTCTTCTATGAAAGGCATGAATCACGATATGTCTTCTATGAAAAGCATGAATCACGATATGTCTTCTATGAAAGGTATGAATCACGATATGCCGATGAATAGCGCTACTGTTAAGTCGGCTTCAGACAAGAATGATAATACCGTATTTGGATGGGCAAATGCTTCAACACCCGTTGGTCAAAAAGCACTCCAGTATAGTGATTTACAATCTTTAAACCCTCAACCAGATACTCGTGCCCCTGAACGTGAAATGGAAATCCGTCTTGGTGGGAATATGGAGCGCTACATTTGGACAATTAATGGTAAGAAGTTTAATGAAACAGAACCATTCAAAGTGAAATATGGGGAACGTATACGCTTGAAATTTGTGAATGACAGTATGATGGCTCACCCAATGCACTTGCACGGTATGTTTATGCAGCTTGAAAATGGTCAAGATCCAAGTAATATGCCAAATAAACACACGATCATTGTGCCACCAGGGAAAACAGTTACAACTTTACTTACTGCTGATGAATTAGGTGAATGGGCTATCCACTGCCATTTGTTATATCACATGGCAGCTGGAATGATGAACAAACTCATTGTGGCAAATGTAGATAGCAATGATGTTGATTCAAAAAGTATCGTTGCCCAACCCCATGCAAATGATAAGGGAGTGAATCAACATGCAAACCACTAAAAAACTTTTTTCAAAAACACTTTTATCAGTTGCTTTAATTGGTTTAGCAGGTATGGCATTTGCTAATGATAATTCGACTGAAAATCTAAATAAGAGTACGTCAAGTATGAATGTGCTTTTAAAAGAAGCTGGAGGATTAGGCTATGTTGAACGTAATGCTGCTCAAAGTACTTCAAAAGGCAAATTAGCTCTTAGCCAAAATCATGATAAACATCTGAACGAGCATGGTGGACAGATTTACCAAACAACTAAATTTTCCAATGAGTGGGTAATTGATAACGATGGTAAGGGTAGTTTAGGTTCTAGTTTCGAAACATTGATTGGAACAGATGAGAATCGAGTATTTGTTGAAGCCAATCTGAATAAAGCAGAGAGTAATGATCCCAATTATGATGTGTCTGCACTTTATAGCCGTAATGTAGCACCATTTTGGGATGTACAAGCTGGTCTAAGATACAGCGAGGATAAAAATAACAAGAACAGCGATCGAGTCGATGGTGTCGTTGGTATATTAGGTCTTGCTCCTTATTTCTTTGAGACCAAAGCTTACCTTTATGGTGGAAAAGACAACTTCTGGGGAGCTAGTTTTGATTTCGACCGTGATTTATTACTCACTCAAAAGTTGATTACTCAGCCATATATTGAAGCAGATGTTGTCTTTAATGATAATTCCGACTTTGCATCAAGGACGGGATTGTCAGAATTGAAGACAGGTATTAAAACTCGTTATGAGATTAGCAAACGTATCAGACCATTTGTTGATATAGCTTATCAATATGAGAAAGGACAAAAATCAACTCCTTTTCAAGAAGCAACAGATTCTGAAAAGGGATGGCTATATGGTGCAGGTATTGAATTAGTTTTTTAATTTTGTCTCGATATTAAAAATAGCAGGCCCTAGGGCCTGCTATTTTTGAACCGTACCGGGTTTGTCGGAGAGTCAATATTCTGAGAGACTATCCCGATGACAAAATTAAAATATACCCCTGAAATCAGAGAAAGAGCGGTTCAATTATTGATTGAATCTGAAAAAGATTATCCTTCTACTTGGGCTGCAATCACAGCAATTGCGCCTAAGATTGGTTGTACTCCTGAAACACTTCGTGCCTGGCATCAAAAGCATTTAGATCAGCAAAATCCTATTAAAGTACAACAGATATCTGATCAAGAAAAAATGAAGCAAATGGAACGTGAAATTAAAGAATTAAAGCGTGCCAATGAAATTCTACGTAAAGGGGTGATATTGTTAAGTTGCACCTTACGCAAGGTATCCCTGAACAAGAAATAGCAATTCTCTGTCCTAGCTGGTTCGATGTTATAAATATCTCAAAAAACATTAGTGCACTAAATATAGGCTTTAATATCGATGGCGTTTTGATTTCACCTATACCTAAAAATCAAAATAACATTTGGCTGGCATTAATTCGACTAATGCTGACCAAGCCAAATATCCACAATTACATAAAAAGAAAACGGTACGCTAATGAAATTTCAGAAAAATTAAATGACATTTTCTTTGACGAAGAGAGTATAAATCCTAAAACTATTCTAACTGCAGTTAATGCAATAACTGTGAAATTTGACAAAGAAATTGATCAGTGGATAGAAGAAGTTATAGTTAACTTTTGCGAAAGACTTAGAATAAAACTCACAAAAAATGACTTATTTAATGAAGAGATGAAAAGCATATTGAATGCGACAAGGGAGAGAATGAAGAAGTATGACATGGACTACAAAGCATCAGACCTAGAAAAATTCTTCTCCTCCTCCACAGGAGTAAAAATAACAACTGCACACTCCACCAAAGGTGACGAATATGAAGTCGTTATATGCACTGGATTTTTGGAGGGAAAAATACCCCACTGGAATAATATAATAGGCTGTAGCGATATGCATCAAGATTATGTTGCTAGAAGACTACTCTATGTCATTTCCTCACGTGCTAAAAAACATCTTTATTTAATTTCCGAATGTGGACATAAAACAGCTAGGGGGGCATCATATAGACCGACAAGGCAGCTTTAACAGTAACTTCAAAAGAGGCTGTCTCATGTTCAGGAAAATGGAGCAATCCAATAAATAGACTAATAACATTATTTTTTAAATCAATTATCTTGTATAGAGGAAACTACTGCCATTAGTCTATTTATTGGTTCTGCTAAGCGTTTTGGTAATACACGATATTCTTCAAGTGTTTTTAAATCAGCACTCCGACGGCGTACAATCCAAATATCATCGTCTGGGCGATCATTATCAATACCATTGCAGTATTTATAGCCAACCAAAGAATCTGAATGTGATAACAATAGCCGAGCCATTGTCATATGGAATCGATGATTTTTTAGATCGTTTGAGTCCGTTGGCCTTGGAATCGTCAATCTTAAACACCGTTGATTATTAAATTCTTCCCAATCTGGTCCAGCTACTTGCCCAGCTCGTTCCAACATTTTGCGTGACTGCTCATTTTTTGCATTAACTATCGCAACTGCTACCTCTCCATTTTGATAATTTAATTTTTGGGCAAGCTTCTTCATCCAACTATTCAATTTATCTAATGTAGGATTATCTGCAAATATCAAAAATGAAGTTCCAGCTTGGGAAAAGTTGTATTGGTTCTTAAAGTTCTTGATTCCGAAACTCAAAATTGAAGATCCAGAAGCAGATGCTTTGGATGAGTTGTTAAATTCAGTTGATTTAAACTCCTATGGTTTACAGCGTAAAAAACTAAATGAGCAAATTGAGTTGGATGCTGAAGAGACAGTTCTAGATCCTACAAATTCGAATCCTCGTGGTGCTCATGGCGGTGAAACTGAAGAAGATCCATTAGATGAAATTATTAAAACATTTAATGAACGCTGGTTTGGAGGTTGGGCTGCAACGCCTGAAGAGCAAAAAGTAAAATTTGTGAATATCTTAAAACAGATAAAAGAACATGCTGATTTCGAAAGTAAGTACTTAAATAATCCCGATCCACATACCAAAGATTTAGCTTTTGATAAAATCATGAATGAAGTGATGTTACGTCAAAGAAAGATCGATATGGATATGTATAAGCATTATTCAAAAGATACTGCATTTAGAATGTCATGGAAATATAGCCTGCAACAGGGTGTTATGAGGTAATTCTTAAAATATGAGTTAAATAATGAAAATTAACCTATCTAAGCGACACTTTATGACGCCTTTAGGTTTGTATAGGTCATTGAATCGATTATATTATTTAATTTGAAGCAGGGAATAATAATGGGGGCATTATGGAGTTGTTAGCATCTGATATATTAGGGGAGCAATTGAGTGCTAGACATATTCTTAAGCGAATTTTTGAGTCGCGTAAACTTACTGAGCCAACAAGTCATCCACTGTATAGCTATCATATTACCCTAGAAGAATATCAAGACCTAAAGCGTACGCTGAGATATAGCCAACAAGATCAAAAAAGCCATAAACCTGGTCGTGAATGGTGTGCAGTTTTTACACTATTTGTTTCGGAATGGTTTCGTCGAGAATATAAGAGTGGTTGGAGTTGGGGGCCTGTATATGATGAACTGGGCTTTCAACCTTTGGATGATATTCGCTATGTGGTTCAGCAAGGCTTAGAGGGTTTTTGGAAGCGTCCGATCCTTAAATTTGAAGGTTCAAATCATACCAACTATCTGGGTTCTGCATTTAAAGAAGGGGGATTCCCTTCAAATCTTTTAATGGAAAAAGGCAATCATTATCAGACTGTATTTAAACGTATTGTGGCGCAGTTTAGTCACTATAGACATTATAACCCTGAAATAAATGACCAACTGATTCAAGCTTATACTCGTTATCTGCCACAGGCATTCAAGGAGCATGAAACGCGAGTGCTTATTTCAGATATGGCAGAACATCTTGTTCATTTGGTTGAAACGCATCAATTAGACAATACAGATAATCCAGCAGCTTATTTATCTAACAATTTCCCGAAGTGGAGGGAAGCATTTCCTCTACCATTAGAAAGTAGTGTGGCGGAGCAGTTTTTAAATCAGTTACTCGTTACTTCTAGTACTGAATTGAAGCAAATGAAGACAAAACAGGATGCTTTATCCTGTGCGAGTTTTTTTAACCGCAATTCTAATCAAATCTTAACTGAAGTTTTCCTACCAAATTCCTTAGAAATTACTTTGGAGGACGTTAAAGGGATTCCTCCTCGAGTAGAAATTGTATTGTATGAAGCACATGAACCCTTAGCAAAACTTGGCACAGCAACGTTTATGGCAAGGCCTGAGGCTAAGAAGCCAGTGAATATACGTATAGGTGCACAAACGCGCATTATTACTAGAAAGCATTATCAACATGGATTGATTCTGGCACTACAAAATAAAGATCAGATTCTTTATCAAAAAGAATTACCTCAAACTTGTTTAGAAATCGGTAGTGTTCCTGTTGCATTTGCGCAGGATGAGGGTGAGCTTTGTCCATTTATTGGGCAGGCTTCATTTAAGACAGCAGAATCAGAAATTATTTTACTATTACCGCCATCATATCGATTTACTTCTCAGGAGTGTGTCACTGGGCACTTGTCGAATGCTTTTGGC
This sequence comes from Acinetobacter junii CIP 64.5, assembly GCF_000368765.1. GTDB lineage: Bacteria > Pseudomonadota > Gammaproteobacteria > Pseudomonadales > Moraxellaceae > Acinetobacter > Acinetobacter junii. The sequence goes on along the minus strand of NZ_KB849654.1, from coordinate 67,028 downwards.
CAGCATGTTTACAAGGTAAAAGGTGATATTGAAGTTATTGGTGATAATCAAGAACAATATCAGATTCAATGCTCTAAATATTTTGACAAATCAGAACTTGTAGATCTTGTTGGTAAGAAGTTTTCTTGGCCTACAGTACCTGCATTGGCTTTTTTAGGAAGACCTAAGGCACGTTATATAGAAACGGGTTTGCAGTCAAAAAATGATAGTTTAGCTATTTATGCAGAACAAAAGCTTTTAGCTCATCATATGGGTTCTGCAGCATATGGCGTAAAGACTTTAACCATTAAAAATTCATCTCAAAATGTGGTGTTACGTCGCAAGGTTGTAATTTTTCCTGAAGACCTACAAATTGAATTACTGGCGGGTGATACGCCTAATGAAGCAAATATTCGTCTTATAACAAAAAGTAATATCATTTGCTTAGGAATCACTACTGATCATCAAGCAGTGAGTTTTAAGTCGCGTAAACTGAATGATGATATATATGGGCAATATGGTTATGAATATCATCTAAAATGCAATGAGCATCCACCTGAAAATATAAAACTGAATTTGATGCTGAATTTGGGAGATCAAGTAGATTTATTACTACCATTTCCATCACATGGTGCAACGCTCTACAACGGAAATCATCAGCCGATTAAACAAAAAGTATTAACTGTAGATGATTTACTTGGTTCAAGATTATGTTTATATGCGCCAGAGAATAAGCCAACCAATTTTCGGATGACAATCAGACTGAAGAGCATTCATATTCGAGATGTAGATGCGCCTTACTACAAATGGCAATTTTTGGTGAGTGGAAAACCACATCAAGAATCACTTATTCATTATCGAGCTGAAATAGAAGAATTATTAGCATTAACAAAAGACTTAGATGCACGGATTATTCTCGAAGTCACTGGTGGGAAACAATCTTTAAATTATGAGATTAAACATTATCAAACCGAGTTTGAAATAGATGAACAAGGTCATTATTTTTTAAATGGTTTGAATCTTTCAGGTTCACAAGTGGTTGATCCAGTCATCATGGTTTTAAACCAACCTGAACAGGCTGTTTTACCACTCGAACCAGTTACAACTGAAGGTGTTGAAACAGGTAAGTATAAATTGCCAAGATTGAGCAATGTGGGTCCTTGTTTAATTATTCCTAGAGATGAACAATCGATTAAATTTAGACCGAAATTCATATCGCAGCAGATAAAAGAAGATTCATTGTCTTTTGAAACTGCGGATACCTTACATACTGCCGTACGTGATTATCATCCAACATTTAACCCAAATAGTATTGCAGATTACTTAGAACTTATGGCGAGTGATTTGCAAAACTCTGGATGGCTGTATCTTTACCACTTATATTCGAAGTACAACCATTTACCGTTGGTCACATTTCAAGTGTGGAAGGATTTGGTAAGAAATCCATCATGTTTGGCACTGGCGATATGGTTACTTGATTTTGAACATGATATTTATCAACGCTTCGAACGAGAATTCGATTTAGTATGGGAATTAATCCCTGCTAAAGCTTGGAAAAATGCAATCTCTAAAACTTTTGAACTTTATGTGAGTCAAGGTATCCCTGAGGCCATTGTTAAAAAAACGCTGAAAGCGAGATATGCAAAGTTATCTCAAGACATTTCAACGCTAAATCAAAGTTTAGAAGCTTATTATTTTGATGAGCCGGTTCTAAATGGATTAACGCAGAATCAGTTGAATAATATTGTTAACGGTCATTATCTTCAGAATTTATTGAGATACCAGCCTGAAGGTGAATTGTGGCCAATGTGGTTCCAGCAACAACTCACAGCGTGGTTTGAAAAAGATAATCTAAATCTTCCATTAAAACCTATGGTCAGTTTGCCACAGCATGCATCAGTTATTCTTTTGCCAATTTATCTTGCGCTAAAAAATGTAGGTCTAACCAGTTTTGTGCTTGAAGATAAATCAAATAGTTTAACTCATCATAAGATTCGTCAGATCCGTGATTTTGACCAGTCTTGGTTTAACTCAATTTTTGAAATAACAACATCTTATTTATTAAATTTAAAGGCTCACTAATATGCAACCTTATTATTCCGATTTATTAGAACAAGCATGTCAGCGTACAAAAGAATCAACGTTAAGCGTATTAGGGATCAACGATCCTGAGTTAAGAGAACACCTTGCTGAACAAATGTCTCAGCTTCCGGGAAGCAAATTTTCATTTTTAGCTCCACCTGTTTTTGAGCATACTTTTGCTTGGAAACAAGCACCTGTGACGATGACAGAATTAAGTGGAAAATTATTAGCGAAGTCAGTTGTAAGTGCTTTGGATTCGCAGAGTAATGGTCGCTATCGCTTTGGGGCAGAATTTAAGCCTTTTGAACATCAACTAAAAAGTTGGAAAAACTTATTAGCGGATAAAAAATCAATTGTTGTCACATCTGGTACAGGTTCAGGTAAAACAGAATGTTTTATGGTACCAATTCTGAATGATTTATTTGAATTAAGCGAAAATATCAATGCGCCGTTGGAAGGTGTGCATGCTCTATTCTTATATCCGCTTAATGCGTTGATTAATTCTCAAGAAGAGCGGTTAAGTGCTTGGACTCAACATTTTGGCGGAAAACTTAGATATTGTTTGTATAACGGGAATACCCCCGAATCAGAGAGTTCAAATAGAACATTACAAAAGGACCGTCCTTATCAAGTTTTATCACGAGAATTGATGAGAAAAAGTCCTGCTCCAATCTTGGTGACCAACGGGACGATGTTGGAATATATTATGGTGCGTCAAATTGATGCACCGATTATTGAAAAATCTAGAGCAAAGAAAAGCCTGCGTTGGATTGTTTTAGATGAAGCTCATAGCTATGTTGGATCACAGGCAGCAGAGCTTGCCTTGCAGTTACGACGTGTTTTAGAGGCCTTTGGTGTTGAGGCCAAAGATGTAAGATTTGTCGCAACTTCTGCAACCATTGCTGACAGTAATGCAGAACAACAATTAAAGACCTATTTATCTCAGTTGGCTGGTATTGAGGAAAGTCAAATCGAAGTGATAGGTGGCCAGCGTGCAGTCCCACAATTAAAACTTGAAACGAATCACAATAAACTCAGTTTAAAAGAATTATCTGAAATTGAGAGTGATTTAGAAGTTAGTGCTAAACGTTTTGAAGCATTAGAATCGAATCAAACAGCACGAGCAATTCGGGAAATCATTGTTCAACAAGGTAGAGAAAGTTATAAGCCATTAACATCTTTGGAAATTAAAGAAAAATTAAATGCCGACTATGCTATTTCAGTGAATCAAGTCGAAATTATTGCTTGGATTGACTTACTAACAAATACAAAAGCACAAGAAAAAGAAGAGGCTTTCCTAAAAGTACGAGCTCACTTCTTACAAAGAATTACGCATGGCTTGTGGAGTTGTATTAATCCTCATTGTAATCAAAAAGAGGGTACAGCATTAAAAAAATGGCCATACGGTAATGTATATGCGACGTGTGAACAAAAGTGTAAATGTGAATCACCAGTCTTGGAGCTGACATTTTGTAAAGAATGTAATTCACCACATTTATTAGGGCAACTCGTTGACGCTAATGATGGTATTCGTCAGCTTAAACAAGTTGGGGAAGTCAAAATTGATGAGTTTTCGCTGCTAACTGAAGAAGATGAAATTGAAGAAGCCGACATTAATAATAGCTCGAACAAGTTAATAGATTACAATCAATCAATATTGCTAAGTGTAAATGATAACGGGGAGATGCTGAATCTAGATCGTGGAGGCTTTGAAAAATATCCAGGGGAAGAGGAATTCAATCTTTTTGCGACATCAAATAAATGCCACTACTGTGAGCTAGAGACGCAAGAAGGTTATTTGCCTGTAAATAGAAGCATTCTTGGTGCACCTTTTTATGTTACTAAAGCAATCCCGACTATTTTAGAATTTTGTCCTGATATTACGATTAAAGAGTTAGAAGAAAATGGTGTTACGAACATTTCACCTCAAAGCTTACCTTCATTTGGACGTCGTTTAATTACATTTACGGATAGTCGCCAAGGCACCGCAAGAATGTCCGTACAGATGCAACAGGAGGCGCAGCGTTCACGATTAAGGGGTGCTGTGGTGGAAATGTTAAAAAAAATACCTGATCTATCGGGTGGGGAGATGTCTCGAGAGGAAATTGAGGAGCAAATTGAACAAATAAAACATGATCCAAAGATGAAGATGTTTCTGACATTGCTTCAACAGGAACTATTGAAATTAGACACCTCAGACGAAAGTTCGATTTCATGGAAAGAGATGATCGAGAAGCTTACAGCTTTATCCGATTTTAACTTTTCAATACTGAACGCAATGAAGTATTACTCTCCGGAAGTTTTTGGAGATCAAACTGAAGGGTCACATAGATTGATCTCAATGTTATTGTTGAGTGAATTTAGCAGACGTCCACGTAATCGAAATAGTACTGAAACGTTGGGATTAGTAAAAGTTGGTTATAGTGGTTTAGAAAAAGTTAGCAGTGTTCCTTTATATTGGGAATCTAAAGGCCTTAACTTACAAGACTGGAAGGACTTTTTAAAAGTCGTTCTAGATTTCTATGTGCGAGAGTATTACTACATTCATATAGATAGAAGTATTTCAAATTGGATGGGGAGGAAAATTGTTACAAAACGACTATTTGGACCTGATTCAAAATTAACAGAAGATAAAATTAGTAAACAATGGCCTTTAGCTTCTAAGCGAAAGAATAATCGTTTAGTGAAACTATTAGCATTAGGTGGGCAATTAGATTTAAATGCTCCAATTGATATAGATATCGCCGATGAATGGCTAAAATGCGCTTGGAAAGTTTTGACTCAAGATATAGCTATTTTAGAAAGTGATAATGGTCAATTTTTCATTAGACCACAAAAGTTCAAATTTTCATTGAATGAACACGTATTTATTTGTCCCGTCACTCATAGATTAATTGATACTACCTTCAAAGGTATTACGCCATATCTACCGACAGGTATTCCAAAGAGTAAAGAGGCTTTCATTTGTCAAAAGACAAAAATGCCGAATTTGAAGGTGTTTAGTTCCAATAAAGATCATCATGACAACATTCAATACATCCGTGAATTAATTGCTAATGATGAGACAATTAAGGAGCTACGCTCTTTAAATTTGTGGAATGATCTTTGTGATCGAATTATTGAAGGTGGCATGTATTATCGAGTTGCAGAACATTCGGCACAGCAAGCAAGTGAGCGATTACAAGACTACGAAAAGCGATTTAAATCAGGCGAAGTGAATGTAATGAACTGTTCAACTACTATGGAAATGGGGGTTGATATTGGCGGTATTTCAGCAGTGGTGATGAATAACGTACCACCACATCCTGCAAACTATCTGCAACGTGCGGGTCGTGCGGGTCGTAGTAAAGAATCTAGAGCACTTTCTTACACAATCTGTAAGTCAAATCCACATGATCAACAAGTATTTCATAACCCTAAATGGGCTTTTGAGACCAGTATTCCGGCACCTTATGTCGCTTTAAACTCCAAGAGATTGATCCAAAGGCATGTCAATTCCATGTATCTCTCTTTCTTTTTAAAAAATGAGATTGGAAATACAGATGCTGAGAAAACTAAATTAAATTTGAAGTGGTTTTATTTAGCAAATGGTGACGAAGATATTTCTGTTTGCAATCGATTTATTAATTGGTTAAAAGCCAATATTTATACATATTCTTATGCGCTAGAAAAATTAATCAAAGGTACCGATTTATCTTTTGATTCCGTTGAAAGTATTTTAGGGAACACTATCCAAAAAATCACTGAAATGCGTGATCAATGGTTAAGAGAATACCTGTGACTAGAAACACAGATGAGTGAGGCAGTGAAAGGTAGTGCTTACGCTTATAGATTAAGTATTGAAATGCGTAGACTCAGTGATGAATATTTATTAAGAGAACTTGCTGCTAAATGCTTTCTACCAGGGTATGGCTTCCCAACTGATATTGCATCATTTGAAACGACCAATGTCATTGACTACATACGTCAAAAGCAAGATAGAGATGCTGAAAAGCAACGAAAGTCTAGAGAAGATAATGTGTCTTTATTACGTGATATGCCAAGTCGAAATTTAGCTGTCGCTATTCGAGAATATGCGCCGGGTTCAGAAATTGTATTGGATGGAAGGGTTTTTAAATCCAAAGGGATATCATTAGCTTGGCATAATATTCATAGTTCTGATGCAAAAGAAGCACAGAAATTTGATTTGGCATGGCGCTGTGTACATTGCGGTCAAAATGGATTTAATACAGATAGTGCAGTCGATATTAATAATGTTTACTGTGATAATCCAAGTTGCGGTGAAAAAATTCGCATAAATGAGCAACGTAAAGTTCTGCAGCCAACTGGTTTCGTTCATGATTTTTATGAAGAACCTAGTAACGATGTAACAACACAAACTTTCATACCTGTCCAAACCCCTTGGATCGCTGGAAAGGGGGCAAGATTAAGCTTGCCGAATAGTGCCTTAGGATTTATGGTTGCCGATACATCGGGGCATGTATTTAATTATAGTTCAGGTTTATATGGGCATGGTTATGCTGTGTGCCTTGAATGTGGTCGAGCAGAATCCCAAAAGGAAAAGGAAAAATTTCCATTGTCTCTTTCATCAGAGCAGAAACATTATCCATTAAAACCATCTAAACATGATCGAGAAAATGGGCAAAGAAAGTTCTGTGAAGGCAGTGAGCGTTTAATCAAAGATTTACATCTAGGAAGCTATATGACTACAGATATCTTTGAATTGGTGTTACATCACCCTGAACGTAATGAATATCTTACAGATAGTAAAGAAAATGAAAGTATAGCATTTACTTTGGCTGTGGCTTTCAGAAAAGCATTAGCGAAAAAGTTAGGTATATCAGCTAATGAATTGGGATATGGTAAGCGTCCAATATTATTAGATGGTAATCATCAGATTACAGCTATTCAGGTGTATGACGTCATTAGTGGTGGAGCAGGATTTGCGAGTTCAGCTCCTCGTCACATTGAGTCGTTATTATCTAGTATGGTCGATGAGCTTGAATGTCCGAAATATTGTGAGTCTGTATGTGCTCATTGTCTTTTGGATTCACAGTCACGACATCATTACAGTTTGTTAAATCGTCATGATGTTAAAAAGTGGTTAGGTGCAAACTATAAAAACTTTATTTCTACTGAAGAATTGTCATTCTTCTCTGGTGCACAATATTGGCCATATAGCTTGAAAGAATGCATTGAACACCATGTATCATTAGGGGCTAAGAAACTAATTTTGAATTGGGGTGGAGAATCTGATAGTTGGGAGTTGTTATCTCCTAGTGTTAAAAAAACAATTGCTAGATGGGCAGAGGATACAAGTTTAGAAATCGATATTTCTCTACCACAAACTATCATAGATTCTAAAGCATATTTGGCTGAGCTGAAATTTTTACAAACACACTTTAATGTACAATTTGTCGATGGTGACAATATTCATCAATCTATTGTGGCACAACTATATTTGACAGATCGTATTGTTACAGTTGTTAGTCCTGATATGAATAGTCGTATACCAAATGAAGAGTGGTTGAATACAAATGCCATAGTTGGAGTTAGTGAAACTTATAAGTTACTGAGTGAGAAAGTCATAACATTACCAACTTTAGTGGAAAAAAATCAAAGCTCGATTGTGGGATTAGATCTTCTTGATCAATTGAATGTTGATTTATGTAGCTTTGGTCGTAAGTTCTGGAATTTGGTTGCTGAAAGTACTAGTGAGTTCGGAGAAATTTGCCAGAATGAAACTATAAAAAGTATTGAGTATTCAGATCGTTATATCAAGTCAGCTAGCAATATGTTGTTAATTGTTAGTTGGTTAAAGGGGCTTGAGGATCAAGTTGGAAATATTGGTCAGTTGAAGATTAAGACAGTTATTTCTGATGATGAGACAAAAGATTTACCAACGATCCTTCATCATGATTACCATAGTGTGAAACAATTTGAGAAGGTTTTTGAAAAACTATTAACTGATAATTTAGATATATCCCAAAAAGAAATAGATTTAATGACCTATGAAAATGGTAAGGCTCTGTATCACAAGCGAAATTTAACTATAACTTTTGAGTCGGGGACTATATTTGATATTCAGCTCGATCAGGGGCTTGGCTATTGGAGATTATTTGAGAGTCATAAATTGTCACAACGAAATGTCTATTTTAATGCTCAAAGGGACTTCGTAAGTGTGGCTAAAGGGCTTACTGATTTACAAAAATTTATTGTCGTTAGAAATGGAGAACAGAATCCAACGAGCATTTATGTGAAAAGGAGAGTGGCTGATTTAGTCGCAGTTGTTTCTAAATAATAATGTTATTGAAATGTTGTCTCTTTTCATCTCGAGAAAGATTAGATGGGTGGTAATAAATCTCACCCATCTGTATTGTAGATTTTTTGCTGCGATATCATAAGGGATAATATAAAAACATGCTTAATCAGGAATACTTGTGTCTAACTTACGCCGTGAACATGCTATGTTTCGAATTATAAATCTTTATGAAACAAATACTACAGCCAACTAAAGTTTCTAAGGATTTTCTAAACTCAATTAGGATTCGGTTCCAGCTACTTTAGCTTTTGAACGATGATTTTTTATTAAGGATTTTGACACAAAATTTGGCACAAACGTTAAAGCCTAATAGATTCTAACGTATTATAATTTATTGAAAAATAATGAATTAGAATTTAATAGAATCTATTAATGTTATTTTTGTAGAGTTCGAATCTCACCGCTTCCGCCAAATATCTAAATAAGCCCTTGTTTTTACAAGGGTTTATTTTTTACTTGTGCATTTACCCCTCAACCTACCCCACATCAAATGTTGGATTATAAAAATCTAAATAAGAATAATTCAAAAATGTTCAGATACTCGTTGAATTTAAGATTTCTTCCAGTACAAGGAATCTGTAATGTACTTCGCACTTGATGATGTGTATCGAAACTACAGGAAACTTTCACTTGGAAGTTTCTATGCAAATAATTTGTAAAAGTTCTCTGCCATTTGATTCGGTGTTTTTAAATCTAATCCATTTTTATCAGCACACATCAAGATAATATTGGTGGAAAAGCGGCTATTAATTTAATAATAGTCGCTTTGTTCTTTCTATGGGTTTCGACTTTAGTTAAGCGCTTTTTGAAAATTTCTTAATACTTTCACCATTTTCGTATGGTTATTATTTTTAATCAAATTCAGATCGTTGAGAATTTAGGTTTTTAAACTTCGACCGTAAAAGAATAAGGTCTTTCATTCAGATTGCTATTTATAAAAATCGCGTCAAATGACATGTTTTCTAATAATGTTTTGAGGTTGTGATGTGTTTTGATTGAGTCAGCTGAAAGTTTAATAAGCACAATCAGATTGACGGGATCTATCATAAATTCAATCGTTGTCGGTTTCGTTTTGATAAGACTCAAATCATTTTCATGTAAAAGTTTTGTGATTTGTTGAGTGAGCTGATTTATTTGTAATTCATCATCTTTTGAAGGCGATGTCATACTAAGCTCAATCAAAGTAGAGTAAAGCTCTAAATCTTTAGGATCATCAATGACATCGACCTTGTATAAACCTAATGACTCAGTTTCAGACTTCGAGATGGGTGATTTATTATCTTCCAAAAAATTTGTATCCATCGGTTTGATATTTGCTTGATACAGATTAGACACATCCTTTGCATCTTTGATGGCTTTTTTAGCTCTGTTTTGTGCATCTAATAATGGATCATATAAATTATTAGCCTCTATCATTTGTGTATCTTGAGTGAGATCAAAAAAATCGGGGACTTGATTTGCTAAAGTGGTGCTGTCAGTCGAGGAGGCATCTAAACTTTTTGAATTCTGAGTCTGAAGTTGATTGACCGTTGATGAGGAAGGCTCAGAAGATATTCGCACTGTATCATTATTTGTTTTAACTGATGCCGAAACAAAAGTTACTTTCATAGTCGATCTAATATCAGAGCTATTTTCAGCATCAGGTTTTAAGAGCATGATGAGGATCACAACATGCGCGATGATGCTAAAGAGAAATGCGCTCTGTGAAACATTTAGTTTGTTTTGAGACCACATAACTTTTCTCCTGAGCATTCATGTTGAAAATCAGAATAAATAACGTAAGGTCATTCTGAGGTTTCTTCCCTCAGTTGGATGGACATGCTTATCTAGAATACCTTCACGTTCAGTTGAGCTAGGCGAACATGCCGAATCTCCTAAATCCTGTCGGGCGCATGAAGCATAGTAGTATTCAATATCATTAATTTTTTGATCAAATACGTTGAACAATTCAAGTTGTGCTTGGAAGTTCTTATTAAATTGATAACTGCCTTGCAAGTTCACCAAAGTTGAAGAGTCTGAACGAACTGAATTATCTTCAATCAGTGGGCGTGAACCAAAATAACGTAAACGACCACCAAAGTTTAATTGGTCATTAAAATGGTATGTAAAACCAGCAGCGACAGTCTTTTCGATCGTACCTAGTATGTGGTTTCCTTCAATACTATGATTTTTAAATCTTGCTTTTGACCATGCCGCATCTAAATCGATGATCCACGCATCAGTAGGTTGATAGAACTGTGAAATTTCAATCCCTTGGCGTTTACTTGGTCGACTAGCCTCCGTTGTACCAGCATCGCCAATAAATACCAGTTCTGAATCAGAATCAAGTTGCCATAAAGCAATCGTACTCGTAAGTTCTGGAATAAAATTAGCTCTGAGTCCAATTTCAGAATTGATGGTTCTGACTAATGGTGAAACAGAATCAATTTTACTTAAATAGTTACTGTCTCTTGGGTCAACATTCAATCTTGTCGTGGTACCTCTAGCATCATTACTATGAAATCCATACGCATAATTCAGATAATATTCAATATTTTTCCAAGGTCCTAAAACGATGCTCAGTTTAGGGCTGAGAATTTGATCAGTTTCATTACCTGAATTTTCTTTACGATCTGAATTGACATCAAATGAATAAAAATCGCCACGAACTCCAAATATAGTCTTTAACCAAGGTTGCCAACTGGTTTGATTCTGCCCCCAAATACCAAAAGAGAACTCTTGAATATCATCTTGGCGAATTGTGTGGAAGCGTTGACGGTTTTCAGTTTGATAAAGCCCGATATCCGCGATGTAGTCATATCTAAAAGAGCTTCCATATGTATTTAAAACGTCTCTATCTTGCCAAACCGTAGCCCAACCTTTTTGATACTTTGCTCCAAGCGTTGTGCGTTCCTCCGCTTGTTCAAATTGATCCCCACGTAGTGGATCATTAAGAAAATAACTAAAATCAGAAAATAAGTTCAGCTTGTTATAGACGGCATAGGATGAAAGCTCAGAAAATTGTTTTTCATCATGATTTTTTGCACTGTACCAAAGGGCAATACGTGAAGACTCTCCACCATCACTGGTATTCAGGCTACCAAATCGATCAATCTCCCCATTGTCAATTAAACGCTCGGGGATTTGATCAGTTGCATCCCATTTAGACTGGTAATGTTGAAAAGCAATGGACTTATTTTTACTGTGGTCTCCGCTAAAGTATTTTAGAAATACATTTTGTTTGGACAAATTCTCAGGATTTATCCATGGTCCATCGTTATTTAAATTTTCAATTGCAGCAATAATTTCACCATTCTGTAGTTGCAGATTGCCAACACCTAAAACTCTAAGTAAATCATTTTTCCCTAGTGTCATTTGTACATAGGGGCGATCTAATGAATGAATACTTGAAATTTTCGCAGTACCAGCCGAAGCGAAATCACCATCATCAATTGATGTTGCACCTTTATGATATTGGATCGTTTCAATCAGTTCTGGAATCAGAAAATTTAAATCGGTATAGCCTTGCCCATGTGCATGACTAACCATATTGATAGGGATTTCATCGAATGAAGTGGCAAAGTCAGTACCATGATCTAAGTTAAATCCACGTAGGAAAAACTGATTTGCCTTACCTGTACCGCTGTGTTGCGTTACGATGACTCCTGGTATCGTTTCTAGTACTTCACCAGGTCTAGAGAGTGGGCGAGTTTGAATTTGCTCTTGAGAGATCGTACCTTGAGAAGCAGTTGTAGCGATACCAAATGACTCATCTGTAGAAGATGAAGCTGAGAGCTTGATCGTCGGAAGACCTAGAATAAGTTCACCACCTGCATAAGTCATTTGACTCAAGTAAAAGTGGCTACTACCTATCAAAAGTAAAGAAATGATCTTTTTTTTCATTTTTTTTCACTTATATAATTTTATGGTTTAGCTTAATTTTTTTGCTGTGAAATCACTGTGAATCGTAACGATTAAAATCCTTTATATTAAAAAAAATCAAAGCACAGCAACCATTTGTTTTAAACGTGGAAGATAAGTTGGATTTTGATAACCTGTGATCGTGCTCCAACGCAACAGTTTTTCAGCACTTATACGGTCTTGGCTTGCGAGTGCCAGTTCTGCATAAACCTCAAAATCTTCATTTTCTCTTTGCATATCCCAATTTTTCGCAGCGATCTTGAGACCTTCTTGGTATTGCTTTGATACCCAAAGATATTGTGCTTGTTCTCTCAAATGGATGTGATCTTGCTCTTTTAATAAGGTTTGAACACGCAAGCTTAACTCACTCAGGTCTTTATTTGATGAGTGATCATCTAGTATCTGTTTCGCTAAAATAATTCGATAAAGAGCACCATCATGATAACGATAGGGTTCTAAGATCTTTAATGCTGTTTGATATTGTTGTTGAGCGATATACCAATTTGCTTTGGCGAGAGTATTAGGTAGGTTATCTGTTGCAAGTAAGGGAATAGCTTGCGTCGCAAGTTGTTGGTCATTAAATCGTGTGGCAACTTCAAGCAATATATTTCCAAACCACTGTTTATCATTTTTACTAAGTCGTGAAGTCGCTTTTAAAAGCTCATCTGCTTTAGGTTTTAAATCTGAATAATTCTTGGTCATTGCCTCAACTTGGAGGATACAGCCAGCTTGATACCATTTGACTTCGGAATCATTTAGTTGATTGCATAAGCTAAGCGATTGATCGAATTGACCTTGAAGTCTGTAAATATTTGCGAGCTGTAAAATAGCATCATATTGGTTTGGCTGAGATTTCAGTATTTCTTTTAGAGTTTTTTCTGCTGTACTAAAATCATGGTTAGCCTGCGCTAATCGAGTTGCCAGTAATTTATTTTCCACATCGGAAGGATTTTTACTGGTTTTCATTAGGTTTTCAGCTTGTTGCAATAAATCACCATCGCCACGAGCATATGCTTTTTCGAGTAATACGGTCACAATTTGGTTTCTCACTGTATCGTTATAATGATTATTCAAACTGCTTTGATTGTTTGTAAGTTCTGAGCTTGTATTTTTATGTTGATGTTTAGGATGTGCATGCACAGGACCAAAGTAACTAAGTACTAAAACAGCAAGGGTAAGTTGGCGGATTAACATTTAGAAAAACTCCTAAAAAAGCCCTTAGTTAGCTAATCTAACCAAGGGCTTTTGTTTTAAAATTTAACTGCTACAGGTTCAGCTTTGTTATCTATGGTTGTTTCTGATATTGCAGTCAGAGTTTTTGGTTCAGCTTGTTCAAAGTTGCTTTGCGATTGGTTGGTCAATATCAACGTTTCTTTCAGTACAGCATCACCTTGAGATTGGTTGTTATTGTTGGGTTTAGATTTATTATCATCGCCACCACATCCGCTTAATCCAATTGCAACCATGAACAACAGCATATATTTTTTCATGGTGTTTACTCCTGATTATTTGCTAGCTGTATTAAACGGTGAGCCTGCTACTGGAGTGTTTAAGTATGGGAAAGCAGTACCAAATTGTTGAGGTGATTGTAGAGCTCCATCAGTAAAGCCTATTCCTCCTGCTTTAGCATCACTCGCTTTACAGCCAACCGCAGTATTCACACCATCAATTGTGCAAAGTAAGCCCATTGCAACTCTTAGCTCAATATCGACGACATCATCGCCTGGTCTACGACCATTTGGGAAACCAGCAGTATCACCACCAATGACGCCTAAACGACTTTGCTTGTCTTTTGTTGTCGGTGCGATTGCTGTATTCAAACGTAGCATCTCAGACGCTTTCACATTTTTTGGTTGATTGAGACCAGGAATACCCAATAAGAATGCATTCACTAAGTCTGTACGTGGGAAGTTGGTTGGTGCTACAACAGCGCCGCCTGTGGCATCTTTAAACAGAACCTCAATTAAAGTTGGTAGTGCTGGATTAGTAACATAATCAGCAAATTGACCATCATTGGCTGGCTTGCTGGCATTGAATTTGTCTTTGTCTTTCAAGCCGATCACAACCTCATTGACTAACGGCATACCCAAACGTGAAACTTGAGTCCATGCACCACCAACTTTTGATGCGCTGTTCAAGTTGCTATCAGGATTTGGATTTAATAAGGTTGCTTGAGGTAAGCTCGCAGTCGTCCAACCACCAATCACAGTATCGTTTGTTGATACTAAACAAGATTGTGGAACTTCAAGAGCGATCGTCGTGACGTTTTTATCAGCAATTGTATTTAAGCCTTGATCTTCAGCATTGACACCAGAAGGTGCAAGTTGAGTGGCTGGAATTTTGATATTGACTAAGTCAAATACTTCTCCCAAGTTCACCGCAAAAGATTCTTGGCGTTGACCAACGAAAACTTTACCTGAACCACAGCTTCCGAAATTCACGTTTTGTACAAAAGTATCTGCATAAGCTTGATAGTTAGGAATAGATTTTGTTCCTACATTATCAAATGGTTTTTTGAAAGTGCCGAGCACATTACGATCACCTTTGCGACGATCTCCTTTAATCATCGTCACTGTGTAGGTTTCAGCCGTATTTTGTGCTGAACTACCGTCATTGGTAATCTTGCCGATGTTAGATAATGGAACAGAAATATTTTTGCCGCCCACTGGAACTTGAAGGTCTTTTAATTCTTGGTTGAATTTGAATTGAAAGGTGATGTCTTCTTGAGCATCGCCATTATTGTCTACATGGATTTCGTATAATGCTTTTGGATCAAGAGAAAAGTAGTTCGGGCCGCCATAGGCATCTTGAAGTGGTTGATAATTGGCTAATAATGTAACGAAGTTACTGCGCCCAGATTCATAGCTTTTAAACATATAAAAATCTGTAGCATCTACTTTTGGTAGCTTAGTGATTGAGGGTGCTTCTCGGTGACTTGAAGCAAATGTGGTTGCACTAAAGCTACTTAGCAAGATTGCAATAAGTAGGCGAGAGTCCATAGAATATCTCCTTGATCACTTTTTTGATCTTAGGTTTTAATTTTTGATAAGTTGTTATGGGTCTTATGCTTTTCCCTAATTTGAAAAGTAGTTATATGCATTAGACATTTTAGTTTTACAGATCAGCTTGTGAATTTTGTGTGATGCACTTAACATATTTTCTTATGTGATTGATTTTTATATTTTAAATAGTTTTTTAGTTTATACGTTAATAGCCTAAGTTGATGATCAAATCAGGCAGGAAAATATTGAATCTATGAAATGAGATCAGTGAATTTTAGTTTCATTGATCTCTAAAAATATAAAATCATCCCTTGTTTAACGATTAATTTCTAATGCTTGTCCACGACAATTTAAGAATAACTGATTTTGATGCCAAGCCAGTTGCCCAGAAACAATGGTAGTATCAACTTCATAACGAAAGGTTTTATCTTGGAATGGAGTCCAACCACATTGCATATAATTTTTTTCTTTGTACACGACAAAAAAGATAACTCATTGAAATAATGGCATAATACTTGTTTTCTGACGACGAATATGATGACACATTTCAATGAGTTACATCTCATCTTAAACAAATATCTAAAGTGGAACAAGTCACATGCAAAATGTTTACACTGATTATGCTTGCATTAATTGTAAAACAGACATGTTATCTTTCTTCTGCATCTAAAGCCTTACCCACCAAGTGCTTACCACAATCATTTTATCGACGTATACAACGCTTCTTTGCAGATCAGTATTTCGATTATCGTCAAACTTCTCAGTTAATTTTCAATATATTATCATTCGATAAAGTCCAATTAACTTTGGATAGAACCAACTGGAAATGGGGAAAACGAGATATCAATATCTTGATGTTAGCCATCGTCTATCGTGGAATAGCGATACCTGTTGTTTGGACATTGCTCAATAAACGTGGCAATTCAGATACAAAAGAGCGTATTGCTTTGATTCAACGCTTTATCTCCATTTTTGGTAAAGATCGTATTGTGAATGTGTTCGCAGACAGAGAATTTATCGGTGAGAAATGGTTTACATGGTTAATTGAAAATGACATTCACTTCTGTATACGTGTTAAAAAAACTTTATTGTGACCAATCACTTAGCCAAGAATCATAAAATTAGTGATTTATTTCGTCATCTTCAAGTTGGTCAAACAGAATGTCGTAAACGACGTATTTGGGTTGGTCGAGTGAAACTGTATATTAGTGCGCTACGATTAGAAGATGGAGAACTTTTACTTGTTGTTTCTCCTATGTTTAATGCTTCTGCTATTGGTGATTATGCATTACGCTGGGAAATCGAAACCTTATTTAGTTGTCTCAAAGGACGTGGATTCAATCTTGAAAATACTCGTTTAACAGACCCTAGACGAGTCAAGAAATTGATAGCAGTGCTAGCTATCGGTTTCTGTTGGTGTTATTTAACAGGTGAATGGCAACATGATCGAAAAAAAGCGATAAAAATAAAGAAGCATGGACGACTTTCAATAAGTTTATTTCGCTACGGTTTGGACTATGTTCA
The DNA here is from genome assembly GCF_000368765.1 of Acinetobacter junii CIP 64.5. Taxonomy (GTDB): domain Bacteria; phylum Pseudomonadota; class Gammaproteobacteria; order Pseudomonadales; family Moraxellaceae; genus Acinetobacter; species Acinetobacter junii. Next base: position 50,219 of record NZ_KB849654.1, on the reverse strand, counting down.
AATGGTTATTCTACGTTTGATTGGTTTTGGAAAAAAAGAAGAATTTAAGAAAGTGCTCGCAATTTTAAGAAAGAAAAAGCCTGATAGGATAGGCCCTATGAAATTTGTCGTGTACAGAGCAAAATATTATAAGTTGACTGTAGCGTTCAATATAATTTAAACCGATTGCAATGATTTGAATAAATCATTATATACCTATTGGGCTTTTAATTTATCTTTTGGTAATTTTAAGTATCTGTAAATTATTCTGTTTTCTTATTTTAAAAAGTTTTTTTTGTGATGTGCTTGTGTAATGAATGGTAGTTATTTAAGCAAATCAGTCTTTAATCAGTACAATCAAAATTCACTCTTTTTTCACTTATCGCCATCTAAGTTCAAACATGAAGTAATTCAAATAAATCAATTTTCTCAGTTCAAGTTGAAGGCAAAGGAGTAACCATGACTCTATTATTGATATTGCTTAGCTTGTTTATTCAGTTTGTTTTGTTGTGGGCTGTATTTTATTTCGAACTAAATCGCACGATTGGTAGTATTTTATCAATTACTATCGCTATTTTATGTAGTGTATTTATCACACCTTGGAGTTTATCGATTGGCTTACCAATTATTCTCGCGAGTGTGATTCTTCTCCTCCCTCCATTACGCGAAGCATTCATCAGTCGTCCAGCATATAAAGCATTGTCAAAAGCAATGCCGTCGATGAGTACGACAGAAAGAGAAGCCCTAGAAGCAGGAACCAGTTGGTGGGAAAAAGAACTGTTTATGGGTTCTCCTGATTGGAATAAATTTGATGATTATCCTTATCCGACATTGTCAGCTGAAGAACGGTCCTTTTTGGACAACGAAGTTCAGCAGCTATGTGCCATGCTCGATGAATGGAAAATTCATCATCAAGATAAAGATTTACCTCCTGAAGTATGGCAATTCATCAAGGATAAAGGTTTCTTAGGTCTTATTATTCCAAAATCTTTTGGTGGCAAAGAATTTAGCCCATTTGCGCAAAGTCGTATTATGAGCAAGATTGCATCACGCTCTTTAACTGCAGCTGTGAGTTGTATGGTTCCTAACTCTTTAGGACCAGGAGAGCTTTTATTGCATTATGGAACGACTGAACAGAAACAACGTTACTTACCAGGTCTTGCGGATGGTACAGAAATTCCATGTTTTGGTTTAACAAGTCCTGAAGCAGGGTCAGATGCTGGTGCAATTCCTGATACGGGCGTGGTTTGTTATGGTCAGTATCAAGGTCAGGATGTGCTTGGATTAAAAATGAATTTTTCTAAGCGCTGGATCACACTAGCACCAATTGCGACTGTGATTGGATTGGCTTTTAAACTGTATGATCCTGATGGTTTGCTGGGTGATAAATCCAAAACCGAATATGGCATCACCTGTGCATTAATTCCTGCAAATCATGAAGGAATTAAAATTGGTGCACGTCATAATCCAGGCGCGCCGTTTATGAATGGTACAGTCGAAGGAACAGATGTATTTATTCCAATTGACTGGATCATCGGCGGACAAAAAAATGCTGGTAAAGGCTGGCGTATGTTGATGGAGTGTCTCGGCGTCGGACGTGGTATTTCATTACCAGCATTAGCTACAGCCGCAGGTGAGATGAGTTACTTATTGGTTGGTGCATTTGCGAGTGTACGACAACAGTTCAAAGTTTCTGTCGGTAACTTTGAGGGTGTACAAGAAGCGACCAGTGATATTGCCAGTGATGCTTATATGTTAGAGGCATTTAGATACATGGTCACTTGTGGTTTGAATCAAGGTGGTACACCATCAGTTATGACCGCTATGGCGAAGTATTATGCAACCGAAACGATGAGAACTGTGATCAATCACGGGATGGATGTAGTCGGTGGACGTGCGATTCAGCTTGGTCCTCGTAACTTCTTGGCATTGACTTATCAATCTATCCCAGTAGCGATTACCGTTGAAGGTGCGAACATTTTAACTCGATCATTGATGATTTTTGGTCAAGGTTCTATGCGTTGCCATCCGTATTTGTTTGAAGAATTACAACTCCTGCAAGCAGAAGATAAATCAGTTGCTTTGAAACAATTTAACACGTTGTTGTTTAAGCATTTGGCTTATACCTTTAACCGAGGTGCGAGAGCTTTCGCTTATGGTATTACGGGTGGACCGAGTCATGCATCCAAGCAATCTGATGCTTTCACCAAACCGTATTATGTGATTATCAATCGCATGAGCACAGATTTTGCTCTAACCGCGGATATGGCTTTAGGTCTTTTAGCTGGAGATTTAAAACGTAAAGAAATGCTCTCAGGACGCTTGGCGGATATCCATTCATACTTATTTATCGCAACTTCGATTCTTAAATATTATGAAAGTGGTAAACGGACGGAAGCTGAGCAAAAACATGCAGAATTGGCATTAAACAAAGCTTTATTTAATGCACAAGAAGCTTTCTTTGGATTCTATGAAAACTTCCCAGTAAAAGTTGCAGCTAAATTAGTGAAATTGATCTGTTTCCCATTTGGACGTCCAGTCGCAAAACCAACAGATCATTTGAAACAAGAAGTAGCTCAATTGCTCTTACAGGAAAATGCTTTCCGTGAAGAATTGAAGAAGCATGTGTATTACACCACTGAAGTAACAGATGTGATGGGGCGTATGGAATCTACATTCCAGATGTTGCTCACTATTCAACCGTTGTGGGATAAGTTCAAACGCGCAGAATCAAAAGATAAGTTCAAAGGACTCAGCTTTGAAGAAAGAATCCATGATGCTGTGGCGATTGATTTTATTACTCCCACAGAGGCAGATAAACTACTGAAATATAATGCTAAGCGTTATGACAGTATGTTAACGGATGTATTTGATCGTGAATTGAAACAAGAACGACCTTTAGCAAATCCGCATCTGCCAAGATAAGGATTTGTCATCCATCATAAGTAAAAGCGAGTTATTTTAAATAGCTCGCTTTTTTATTAGAGATTAAATTTTTTTCTATATCGCCATAAAGTTGTTCGACTCATATTGAGTTCTTTTGCAGCAAGATTCAGGTCATTTTGATGCTTAATCAAAACATCTCTAATTTTATTTTTATTGATTTTTTCTGGATAAACAGGCTTCTCTGATACCTCATTCTGTATTAGTGATGAATGCAAATGAATATCTATGATTTCATCTGGTAGATCAGCAACTTCAATTTCTGATTTTTCATTTGCCATGGTCAATGCATATAAAAGAGTGTTTTTTAGCTCACGGACATTTCCTGGCCAATCATAAGCAATCAATGTTTTTAATGCTTCATCGGATAGATGCGGTTGTGTGTGAAATACAGATTGCTGTTGACTCAAAATAAATTCAGCAATCAACGGAATATCCTCTTTACGATCACGTAAAGGCGGAATAAAAATAGGGATAACTCTCAGGCGATACAATAAATCCTGACGGAAACGTCCTTGTTTCGCTTCTTCGCGCAAAGCTCGGTGGGTCGCGGTGATGATTCGAACATTGGCTTTAATAGATTTTTCACCACCCAAAGGCGTAAATTCACCTGTCTCGAGTACACGCAAAAGTTTGGCTTGTAACTCTAGTGGGATTTCAGCAATTTCATCTAAAAATAGCGTTCCGCCAGCAGCTCGCTCGAAAACTCCTTTATGTTCACGAATAGCACCTGTGAAAGCACCTTTGACATGCCCAAACAATTCACTTTCTAAGATGTTTGCATTTAAAGCAGCGCAGTTGATTGCGATAAAAACTTTGCTTTTTCGCTGACTATGGTCATGGATGGCTTGTGCGACCAGTTCTTTGCCACTTCCAGACTCTCCACGAACTAAGACTGGAAATTCTGTAATTGCCACACGTTCAATAATTGAAAACATACGTTGCATTTCAGGAGATTGGCTATGAAATGTTTCAGACAAACTCTGACCACTATTTTCTTTTTTTGATGTTTCAGCCTGTTGCAATGGTTGAACTATGTACAACTTTCCAGAGAAATCCTGATCTGAAACTTGGATATTGTGTTGGTGACATAAAAGCTCAATTGAAGCTGTGGCAGATTGCAGATGAATTTTCCCAGTTTCTAATAGGTTGTTTAGTATTTTTTGTTTAGTCAGTTGAGCAATAGAGGGATTAAAACGTGTTGATTTGAACTCATAAACTATAGCTGAGTTTGATTGATCAACAATAAACAGGGCGCAGTCTGTAATGAGTTGTTGTAAATACCCTAAGAAGTTTTCCAAATCTACTTGTTTTATAAAATCAATGGATTGATTCATATTGTTTCAGGTGTTATTTCTTTGAATGTTTCATTGAAACATAAAATGAACTGATGGTGAAACATGAATTTAAGAAATCATTAAATAATATGTAATAATATATTGTTTTATTTGAATATAATAATTTGTGCATAGAATTGGCATCTTGTTTGCAATTTAAGAATATATAAATAATTACATCGAGATTGATCCACATGATATTTCATCAGTTTTTTGAAAATGAAAGTTCAACATATACCTATCTCATCGCATCTGAACAGACACGTGAAGCGGTACTGATTGATCCTGTTGCATCGGAAATTGAGCGTTATGCGGACATGCTTGAACAAAACAATTTGAAGCTGGTTTATAGCCTTGATACGCATGTGCATGCAGATCATGTAACGGCAGCAAATCTGTTACGTGAACGTTTTGGATGTAAAACAGTGTTACATCGCAACTCCGAAGTTGCATGTGGTGACATTTTTATATCTGACCGCAGTGCAATTCGCGTAGGAGAGATTTTAATTGAAGCTCGCTATACGCCTGGACATACCAATGCATGTACCAGTTATGTATTGGATGGTATGGTATTTACGGGTGACGCATTGCTTATAGACGGTTGCGGGCGTACTGATTTCCAAGAAGGTGATGCTGCAACTTTGTATGACAGTATTCATCAACAGATATTCACTTTAGCTGATGAAACTATTGTTTATCCAGGTCATGACTACAAGGGGCGCGTGTCATCTACGGTTGGACAAGAGCGACTACATAACTCTCGATTGGGGGAAGGCAAAAGTAAGCAAGACTTCATTATTTTGATGGAAAACCTCAATCTTCCTTATCCAAAGAAAATTGATATTGCTTTACCTGCGAATAAAGCCTGCGGTCAGTAATACGAGAGAGTGGCATGCAATTAAAACAAGTGAATCAAGAATTTTATGTTGCAGATCAAATTTCTCAACGAGATGTGGCTGAACTTGCAAATAAAGGTATCAAAACAATTATTTGTAATCGTCCTGATGGTGAGGGTGCTGATCAACCCAATATCATTGAAATACAAGAAGTAGCATCTACTCACGGGATTCAAGTTGAGTATTTACCTGTGGTGAGTGGTCGTGTAACTGATGAGCAGGCTGAAGAGTTTAAATCAGTTTATCAAGCAGCTCAAAAGCCAATCTTGGCGTTTTGCCGCACAGGTACACGCTCAATCACGCTTTGGGGATTATCTCAGGTTTCAGGATTAAGTCTGGATCAAATGCTATTGGTGTCTAAAACTCTGGGTTATGACTTACAAGGTTTAGTTCCAAGAATCCTCAATCAACACCCAACACAATTAAATAATGTGCCTAAATTTTCGGTGGTGATCGTAGGTGGTGGAGCTGCTGGGATTTCAGTTGCTTCAAGCTTACTTTCACGAGAGCCAAATCTAGATATTGCTGTGATTGATCCAGCAGAAATTCATTACTATCAACCCGGTTGGACGATGGTCGGTGGTGGAATTTTTGCACCAGAAAAAACAGTTCGAACCATGGCGAGTTTGATACCTAAGCAAGTACAGTGGATAAAAGCTGCTGTGGCGGCCTTTGATCCAGACAATAAACAGGTGTTGTTAGAGGGCTGTAAGCCGATCAACTATGAAGTATTGGTGGTTTGCCCAGGTTTGAAGCTTAACTGGCACGGTATTGAAGGTTTAGTTGAAACATTGGGCAAAAATGGTGTGACCTCGAATTATCGTTATGATCTAGCGCCGTATACATGGCAGTTAGTCAGCCAAATGAAACGTGGTAAGGCAATTTTCACTCAACCACCTATGCCGATCAAATGTGCGGGTGCGCCACAAAAAGCGATGTATCTATCTGCCGATTATTGGCAAAAACAAGGCGTATTGAAAGATATTCAAGTTGATTTTTTCAATACGGGTGCGGTGTTATTTGGTGTTGAGGCTTATGTGCCAGCATTGATGGAATATGTGAAACGCTATAACGCCAATCTGCACTTCAACCATCAGCTGGTAAAAGTTGATGGTGCAAACAAACGTGCATGGTTCAAGGTCAATCAAGGTGAAAGTACATCACTGTTAGAAACTGATTTTGACATGATTCATGTCGTTCCACCGCAACAAGCACCTGATTTTATTCGTGCAAGTAATTTAGTTGATGCAGCAGGTTGGGTGAGCGTTGATCAAAATACTTTGCAGCACAGTAAATATCCTTACATTTTTGCACTTGGAGATGTCATGAATGCTCCGAATGCGAAAACTGCTGCTGCAGCACGTAAACAAGCGCCAATTGTTGCAGTGAATGTTTTGCAGTACTTAAAAGGTAGTGATCAATTTGCTCAGTACGATGGTTATGGTTCATGTCCTTTGACTGTTGAGCGAGGCAAGATCGTTCTTGCAGAATTTGGCTATGGTGGGAAACTGCTACCGAGTTTTCCAAAGTGGTTCTTGGATGGTCAAAAACCTTCACGTATGGCATGGCTATTAAAAGAACAAATCCTACCCCCGATGTATTGGGATGGCATGTTAAAAGGGCATGAGTGGCTGGTAAAACCTAAACTGTAATTTATTCATTAGATCCTATAGATCATTAGCTTAGCTCTAATTTTAGAGCTGGGTTAGGTTTTTTCACACTTGAAAAAGTGTATCTCATTTTTCATGAGGTCCTTTATGGATATGTGGTTATTAGTCTTGGAAGGTTTAGCAATTGGATGCTTGCTTGGATTAACAGGTGCAGGAGGAGGAATTTTAGCCGTTCCCGCACTGATGGCGAGTCAAGGATGGACTGTCTCACAAGCTGCACCTGTCGGACTACTTGCAATTACACTTTCTGCGTTTGTAGGGAGTGTACAAGGCTTATTGAAAAAAATCGTACGCTATAAAGCTGCAATATGGATTGCTTTGATTAGTATTCCATCGGCTCGATATGGCGTGCATTTATCTAACATCATCTCTCCTACATGGTTAAGCCTAGCTTTTAGTTTAGTGATGATGGTTGTTGCCTATCGAATTTTCTTCAATAAAGTTCATGATTTTGAAGATCCACCATGTAAGGTCAATCAGTCTACTGGAAAACTTATTTGGAATGTGAAAACAGCCAGTGTATTGGGTCTTATTGGTGTGGTTGCGGGTTTGTTGACTGGATTGCTTGGTGTTGGTGGTGGATTTGTCATTGTTCCAGCGCTGCGTAAAGCAACGGATCTCGATATGCGTAGTATAGTTGCAACGTCGTTAATGATCATTTTTCTGATTGGCGGTGTGAGCATTTCTATCCACGTACTCGATGGCTTCCAATATCCAGTTTCAGTAACGATCAGTTTTGTGGTTGCTTGCATTTTAGGGATGTTGGTCGGACGACGACTCATTAATTTGATTGATCTAAAAACAGTGCAAAAGATATTTGCAACTGTGGTAATTGGTGTCGCTGTTTACCTAATTTGGACAAGTCTTTCTGTACTATTTTTATAGAAAGTGTCATATTTAAAAAATGAAATTCTATGATTAGCTTATTTTTAGGAATAGGCTGATGAGTATAAATAAATTTTTGTTTTTAAATGATTTTACACGATCATTTTGCTAATATTTTTTTATACAATTGATCTTCACATAAATTTCATACCAAATTTTATAAAATCAAAATTACAAGAGAAATGGGTCAGGAAGAATCAATGTTTAAATTTTTTCTGCGATGGATAGACAGTTGGTCAACTACACAAACTTCTGAGACAAATGAGTCTGATACGTTTAAAACATATAAAGATACTAAAATTCAATGGTTGCGAATCCTTCCATTTATTTTTTTGCATATCGCATGTTTAGCCGTTTTCTGGGTCGGTGTATCTTGGTTTGCAGTCGCGTTTATGCTGTTTTTTTATTTTATTCGTATGTTTGCGATTACAGCATTCTTTCATCGTTATTTGTCACATAAAACATTTCAGACTTCTCGTCCTGTGCAATTTATATTTGTCTTGATTGGAACGATGAGTGCGCAACGTGGTCCTTTATGGTGGGCTGCTCATCATCGCTATCATCATCGTTTTACCGATACAGAGCATGATCCACACTCATCAGAGCATGGTTTTTGGTATAGCCATATCGGCTGGTTCCTAAATGAACAGAATTTCACAACGCGAAAGGAGGTCATCAAAGATTGGATCAAATTTCCAGAATTAGTTTGGTTAGACCGATTTAGTTTACCCGTTGTGTTACTGACTGCTTTATCAATCTATGGTTTGGGTGAGTGGTTAGCAGTTGCTTATCCAAGTTTAGGTACATCAGGTTTGCAATTGCTGGTTTGGGGTTTTGTGGTTTCAACAGTTTTGTTGATTCACGCAACTTTATGTATTAACTCGCTTGCTCACTTGTATGGAAGCCGAGATTTTGAGACTAATGACAATAGTCGAAATAACTTATTCCTTTCGATTATTACATTGGGCGAGGGTTGGCATAATAATCATCACTATTATGCAGGTAGCACGCGACAAGGTTTTTTCTGGTGGCAAATCGATATTACTTATTACATTTTAAAAATGATGTCTTTTTTAGGTCTCATTTGGGCGATCAAACCAGTACCTGAGCGCGTTTATGATGCGTACAAAACTCAAATACAAAATTTAAAAATGAACGCGAATAAAATTCAAAGTGAGAAGTCTTGATGAAGATTGCAATTGTAGGTTCAGGTATTTCAGGCATGTATGCCGCATGGAAATTATCACAGCAGCATCAAGTCACGATCTTTGAAAAAGAAAATTATTTCGGAGGACACACTGACACCCACGATCTTTGGATTGATGAACAGAATGTTGCAGTAGATAGTGGGTTTATTGTATTTAATGACTATAACTATCCTTTATTCAGTGCAATGATTGCTGAACTTGGTGTCCAAGCACAGAATAGTGATATGAGTTTTTCTGTGAATAATCAGGTCACTGGTCTACAGTACAATCCATCTAAAAAATGGTCATTATTGACTCGTCCGAAAAATTTTTTAAATAAGAACTTTCGATTGATGCTGTCTGATTTGATCAGGTTTTATCAGGAGAATAAAGATGTTGTCGTGGATCAATGTGATGCTGAGTTAAGTATTGAAGATTATCTAAATCGAAATGACTACTCCCAGGTTTTTAGAGAAGAACATCTCTATCCAATGTGTGGCGCACTGTGGTCAAGTCCAGTTGATCAAGTTGGGAAGATACCCTACAAATTTGTGGTCAGTTTCTTTCAACATCATCGTATGTTGCAGTTGGCTGATCGACCACAATGGCAGACAGTAAAAGGTGGTTCAGCTTCTTATATACGAGCGATTCAAAAAACTTGCCCATCGATTATTTGGAAGAAAGCGCAAGTTCAACAAGTGATTCGTGAAAATGATTTAGTTCATATTGTCACAAATCAAGAACAAGAAACTTTTGATTGGGTTGTGTTTGCGAGTCATGCTGATGATACGTTAAAGCTTATTCAAAATCCTTCGGCAGATGAGCGAGATGTATTAGGTTGTTTTGATTATCAAGATAACTTTATGGTGGTACATCACGATACTTCGATTATGCCGAAGCGTCAATCTCAATGGGCCAGTTGGCATGTGCATGTCACTGCTCAAGAAAAACCTGAAAAAAATAGCAAAGCTCATCAAGTACACTATGGATTTACCTATTGGATGAACAGCTTGCAGAATCTACCTTGTAAAACGCAGGTATTTTCTACATTGAATCCGAATATGCCGATCGCGAATGATAAGATTTATGTCGAACGTCATTATCGACATCCTGTTTTTGATAAAAAAGCAATTGAGTCACAAGCGCGTTGGGAACTGATCAATGGTCAAAACCGCAGTTCATTCTGTGGAGCATATTGGGGTTGGGGCTTTCATGAAGATGGGGCGAGAAGTGCTCAGCGTGTAGTAGATAAGTTGTTAAAAATTAAAGACTAATTTGGAGGTGATCACATGTTTGAAGATTCACTTTCCATAGCCAAAGCTCAGATTAGACATCGGCGCTTTCATCCCAAAGCACACGATTTTCAGTCTAGTTTGAGCTATTTTTGCTTTGATCCAGATCGTATCGATCAAAACCTAGATCGTTCATGGCTTTGTTCAACTTCGCGTTGGAATATCTTAAATCTTTATGAAAATGATTTTCTAAAAGGTTATACAGGTTCGATCAGAGAGCGAATTAAGAAAATTCTTTTGCAGCAAGTGGACACGATTTTATCGACTCAATCAGAAATTCGTGTGCTCGCATTGCCAAGAACTTTAGGATTTAGTTTTAATTCAGTCATCTTTTATTTTGTACTCAATCCTCAAAAACAACCTGTTTTCATATTGAGTGAAATCACCAATACCCCTTGGAATGAACGTAAAGTTTATGTGCATGACTGCCGTCAAAAATTAAAAGAGCACAGTCATTTCAAAAGTTATGAGTTCGAATTTGAAAAGAGTTTTCATGTGTCTCCATTTATGCCGATGGATATTCACTATAAATGGTGCTTTAACTTTTCAGATGAACAAAATGTGATTCATATGCAGCTTTATCAATCAGATAAATTTATCTTTGATGCAACGATGCGTTTCACTTTAACCAGCATCACAGTTCCTTCACAACTGAATCGTTATGCTATTTATCATATCTTTGAACCTTTCAAGATGTTAGCTTCGATCTATGTTCAAGCTTTTCATCTATGGCGAAAGAAAGTTCCATTTTATCGGCACCCTAAAAAAGATAAGGATTTAAAACAACATGATGAAAACGCTTATTTTCGGTGAACACGATTCACTGCCTTTGGTTCTTCGGAGCTTGCTCAAACTTCGTCATGGTCAAATTCATTTTCGTGGAGAATGGAATGGCACCGTGGGAGAGCTTTCAGATTTAGAAGCTACGATAGATATTCATAATAAAGAATTGATCGATCTGATTTTTAAAAACGGTGTACTTGGTGCAGCTGAAGGTTATATTCGCGGCTATTGGAGCAGTGAACACCTCGTTGAAGTCATTCAAATTTTGGCGAGAAATCGTCATGTGCTTGATAAGATTAATCAGAATGTGATTTCTCAAGCCAGCCAACTTGTATTAAAAGCTTGGTACAAAACACGTAAAAATTCATTGTCAGGAAGTCGAAAAAATATTGCAGAGCATTACGACCTGAGCAATGACTTTTTCAAACTCTTTCTTGATTCTTCAATGATGTATTCCAGTGCAGTATATAAGCACAAAGATATGACTTTAGAAGAAGCATCGGATTATAAAAAAGAACTGATTTGTCAGAAGTTACAGCTCAAACCTATGGATCACTTGGTTGAGATCGGTAGTGGTTGGGGCGGATTTGCGATCTACGCTGCTCAGCATTATGGCTGTAAAGTGACTACGATTACGATTTCTCAAGCACAATATGATGAAGCAACCAAACGTATCGCAGATGCGGGCCTTAGTCATCGTGTCGATGTTCAACTCAAAGATTACCGATTGTTAGAAGGCAAGTTCGACAAGTTGGTTTCGATCGAAATGATTGAAGCGGTGGGTGAGCAATATTTATCGACTTACTTTAATAAATGCCGATCCTTATTAAAACCGAACGGGTTGGGATTGATTCAAGCTATTACGATTGAAGATGCACGTTATAAAAAAGCTTTGAATACCGTGGATTATATTAAACGCTATATTTTCCCAGGAAGTTTTATCCCTTGTATCAGCGTTTTAACACAAGCGGCATCTGAACAACAGTTACGCTTAAAACATCTTGAAGATATTGGCTTGAGCTATGCAGAAACGATTCATCAATGGCGTGAGCGTTTCTTAAATGCCAAAGAACGCGTTTTGGCTTTAGGATTTGATGAGAACTTTATTCGGATGTGGGATTTCTATCTCTGTTATTGCGAAGGAGGTTTTAAAGAAGGCGTGATCAGTGATGTGCATCTTCTATTTGAAGCAAGCCCTTATTAAAAAATCCAAGATTTTTTAATGCATCAATGAGGTGGTTATGTTGTGGCAATTATTTTTACTTGATGCCGTAGTAATGACGCTGTGTTGGTTGTGGGCAACAGTTAACCATCGTGCAGGTATTGTAGATGTCGCTTGGAGCTTTTGTATTTTTTTAAATACTGCTCTGACAGCATTGTTTGTTGAGATCGCTCCGTTAAATGTCAGATTGTTTCTCGGCGTATTAAGTTCAATATGGTTCTTGCGTCTAACTTTGCATCTATTCCGTCGTTATTTAGCTGAGCATGAAGAAGATCGTCGATATGCCAACATGCGTAGAGCAATGGGCAAATATCAACATTTTGGTTTCTTTCTATTTTTCATGTTTCAGGCTGGATTAGCCATTTTATTTAGCATTCCGATGTGGAGCTTGCTCAATGTGCCAAGCATGTCTTGGAGCATGGATACCAATGATTATCTGATTATTGCAGGTCTAATTATGTTTGTTGCATTCGTCGGTGAGACGGTTGCAGATCAACAATTATATCGTTTCAAGCAAAATCCTAAAAATCATGGCAAAACAATGGATCAAGGTCTATGGAGATATTCACGTCACCCAAACTATTTCTTTGAATGGTTGCATTGGTTTGCTTATCCCATCATAGGAGTAGCGGCAGGATTATTAAGCTTGTGGATCTATCCAATTTTGATGTGGTTATTCTTGTATTACATCACGGGTATTCCATTTAGTGAGCAACAAGCATTAAAAAATCGCGGTCAAAATTATCTCGATTATCAAAAACGAACTTCAATGTTTATTCCGTGGAAACCCAAACAGTAGGTACTGCACATGGACTTTATTATTCAAAAATCTTTAAAACTCGTTGAAAGCGGTTTAGTTCCAGATCAGGCGATTCGTGCAGCAATCCGTGCATTGAGTAAAAAGCGTTTGATTCAAGAAGGGCGCTATCATCCTGAGCAAGGTGCACAGCGTTATATGGACGTGCTCAATATGTTGAAGCACAGTGAGATTGCGATTGAAACAGACAAAGCCAATGAGCAACATTATGAGTTGCCGACTGCTTTCTTTCAGGCTGTCTTAGGGAAACGTTTGAAATATAGTGCCTGTTTCTTTCCACATGAGCGCACCACACTAGATGAAGCCGAAGAATTTGCACTGCAAATATATAGTGATCGTGCACAGTTGCAGGATGGTCAAGAGATTTTAGAATTGGGCTGTGGTTGGGGATCATTTACCCTATGGATGGCTGAGCGTTATCCAAATGCGAAGATCACAGGTGTTTCAAATTCTGCAACTCAACGCCAGCATATTTTAGCTGAAGCTGAAAAACGTAATTTGAATAATATTCAAATCATCACTTGCGATGTCAATATGCTTGAATTAAAGACCAATACGTTCGATCGTGTAGTTTCGGTTGAAATGTTTGAACACGTTAGAAACTATCAGAAACTCTTTGAGAAAATTCAGTCTTGGCTTAAAGAAGACGGTAAGTTGTGGTGTCATATTTTCTGTCATCGTTTCTTACATTATCCTTTTGAAATCAAAAGTGAATATGACTGGATGTCACGTTACTTTTTTACGGGTGGTCTGATGCCATCAACGTCTACATTCTTACATTTCCAAGATCATTTAGAGCTTGCGCAGCATTGGCAGTGGTCAGGCACACATTATGAAAAAACATCGAATGCTTGGCTAGAAAATATGGATCGCCATGCTGATGAGTTAAGACCTTTGTTTGAGCAAGTCTATGCACAAGATGCAGATGCATGGTGGCAACGTTGGCGTATATTCTTTATGGCTTGTGCAGAGTTATTTGGATTTGAACAAGGGCAAGAGTGGGTGATTGGTCACTTCCTGTTCAATAAGAAAGTCGTATAATTAATTATTGTTTATTGCAGATCAGCTTATGTTAAAACCGAAAAATCATGGCGTGAATACACATCCATTGAGCAAGATGTTTAATCGTCATTATTGGTTGCAAATAGGTCTGATCGCACTTTCAATCATTATTGGTATTGCGTGTAGTGCATGGGTAATTAAGGGTTCTTTACTTAAAACTGCACTCGAGCAAGAGATGGAACATTATTGGCTTCGAGTCGATCGTAATCCAAATGCAGATTTACCAGACACAAAGAATTTGTACGGCTATCGTTGGAACACTGCAATGCCGCCCGCTGCTTTTAAAGGACAACGTTTAGAACAAGGTGTACAGCGCATCTTTGTGGATGGAAAAGAACGTATGACTGTTTACGGAGAGCGAAATGGTCAGCACGTTTTATTGGTTTTTGGCGAAAGTAACGTTAATAAAATTGTATGGATGTTCGGACTTGCACCATTAATGTTTAGCCTAATTGTGCTTTACAGTATATTATGGTGGTCCAACCGCCGTGCTAAACGCTATTTTTCACCGATAACCCGATTAGCCAATGCTTTAGAACATATTGATTGGGCGCATCAAAATAAAGAAGCATCGCCGTTTCAAGGTATAAGTACCAATGGCAATTTAGAAGCGGAATATCTAAAACAAGCGCTGGAAAAATATCATCAAGTTTTAACTGAATTTATTTATCGAGAAAGAGAGTTTACGGGTGATGTGAGCCATGAATTGCGTACTCCGCTAACGATTTTGAAAGGCAATGTGCAACTTTGTCAGGCGAAATATGGTGAAGATAAATCACTAAATCGAATTTCGAATACCATCGAAGATATGCAATTGTTGGTTGATACGCTATTGGCTATTGCTCGAAACACCACGAACACGCTAACCGCTGAACAAATGATTCTATCAACGATCATTCGTGATTTGGTAAGTGACTTAGATCCAGTGAGTCAAAGCAAAGGAATGGAGATTCTAGTTCAATACGATCCTCAAGAATTTCCTCGTATGATTTATCCATCTATGACTAAAATGGTTCTGAGCAATATCCTGCGTAATGCTCTGAATTATTCCCAAGGCTCAAACATTTATATTATTCAACGTAAAAATAGTATTGTGATTGCGGATAATGGCATTGGAATCACGATGCCGAATGATTCCAAAGTTCAAGAATTAAATACGACTCAACTGCAACTTAAAGCAAAAGGGCATGGTATCGGATTACAGTTGGTGCAAAAACTCTGTAATCAATTAGGCTGGCGTGTTGAGCTATTTGATCGACAATATTATTTGAGCACACGCAAATATCTCAAACTGGAAAACACAACGGGTTTAATCGTTGTGGTGTATATGAATTGAGTTTAATAATCTTCAAAAGCGACTTTTAAGCCAACACCTGAGACGGTATGAATTAACTTTTGGTCAAATGGTTTGTCGACCATTTTGCGTAAGTTATAGATATGGCTGCGTAAAGCATCACTTTCAGGTTCTTCATCTCCCCATAGTTCGATGATAATTTCTTGTTTAGTGATCACTTTAGGTGAATTGCGCATCAAAATTTTGAGTAATTTAAACTGAATTCTTGGCAGCTCAATATGTTGACCTGCACGGGTAACTGTTTGGGTAGAACTATCTAAAATAAGATCATGGATTTGAATTTTACTAGAAGAAACCTCTCCAAGAGATCGTTTAATCAACGCACGAATACGCATCACTAATTCATTAAAATCAAAAGGTTTAACTAAATAGTCATCTGTTCCAGCAGTAAAACCTTTTAATTTGTCATCTAAGGTATCTCTCGCGGTTAACATCAAGATAGGAATATCTTTACCTTGATCATTTCTAAGCCATTCACATAAGTCGTAGCCTGAACCATCTGGAAGGTTGATATCTAAAAGTAGCAAATGGTAGGGTTGGTTCTTTAGAAAATTTCG
Source organism: Acinetobacter junii CIP 64.5 (assembly GCF_000368765.1). Taxonomy (GTDB): domain Bacteria; phylum Pseudomonadota; class Gammaproteobacteria; order Pseudomonadales; family Moraxellaceae; genus Acinetobacter; species Acinetobacter junii. The sequence goes on along the minus strand of NZ_KB849654.1, from coordinate 34,235 downwards.
TGCCGCATCAAGGTTGCGTGCATGATCGATCACAAAGCCATGCTCTTCTAGGAACTCACACACTGTTGCTGCAAGTTCATAGTGATCTTCAACCATCAGAATAAATTGATTGCTCATAATAATAGTCAAGTTATTGATTTAGTAATTGTTGCTTTAATTTAGCATTAAATGGCTGGCTTCCAAACCAAATTTTAAAGTACTGATTGGCTTCAGTATCCGTGATTTTCCCAAGTGGTTTTTGATTTAAAGACAGTGAAAGTGTTTGATTAGAATGATTATATTTTAACGAGTAGAGATCGCCTTTACGGACAGGCTTATATAAAGATGTAATTTTATTCAACGCAGAATTATCCGTAAAATTGCTGACATTTTTCTTGAGGAAATGAGTGGCTGCTCTTTTAAAAGCCCATTCTGGAATATCACGTGTGTACATGAAATCGAGCTGTATATCTTGATTATCCCATTTTTGACTACAGTCACTAGCATAATAACTGACTGTACCAACATTCTTTTTAGTCACGATAATCGGTGCGTTTTTACAAAATTGAGTGCTTGCATGACTAAGATTTGTTGCGAGAGAGAGAAATAGTACACTTGAGAGCACTATGATTTTTCTGTGGTAAAACATAACAAATCCTCAGTTTTCAAATGTAGATCTAGCCTTATATAGACCGAGCTTAATAGGTATAGAAATTAAGGTTTCGTTCAACTTGCTGTATCTCATACCGTGCGAAAGCAAGATTTGTGTCGGTACGATCTAAAACAGCATAAAGGAAAAGCGTATGATTGGTTTCCAATGGCGTCACGATATGATATTGATCGCGCATCGTGACCAAGACACCTTCTAAGTAATCATTTGAATCAAGCTCAGCCATCAGTTGTCGTTGATAGCTGAGTAAATTTGCCCCTTCAGCAGCAGCTAAATCAATATTGAAAAATTCATCACCAAAGTATTCGAGAATCGAACCATCATAGGCATCGATCAGCGCTAGAACAATTAAACCCTTAATCCGTTTTAATTGTTTTGATAATAAATTGATTTCCATAATTTATTTTCTGCTTAAAGGGGGCTGAATTTTAAACTATTTTTTGAACGGTAAGATCATAGAATAACCACTTCCGACATATGGTAATGAGCGATATAAACCATTTGCTGGGTCCCAATAGTCTTGTTGGAAAATGATTTGATTTGAACCATTTATTTTCATCTGAGTGACACCATATGAAGCCATAGATTTGGTTCGACCAAACATTTTAAAGTCATATGCCATATACCAATGAATATAAGCAGAGTCACGTTGATGTGTGGCGCTCACAAGTTTAACCGTGACATTACTCACACGTTTATTCATGCCTTCAAAGTGTTTGATTAGGTCTTGTTTATTTGAAAATTGAGAAAGTGTGTCATTGATAAATAAACGATCTGCATATAATTCACTGGCATTCTTAACAAAATCTGGTGTACCTAAAGTATTAAAGGCATTCACAAAACGGTTACCAATCATTTGTGCCTTTTCTTGATCGAGAGCCACACCCGTAATATTTTTATCAGCTTGACGATAATCAGATGTATAACTTGGTATGCTTTTACATCCGACAAGCGAAATCAAGGTAAGTGTTGATATTGCTAGAGTTTTTAAGAGTGTCATATTTATCATCCAATTACATTTTAATTTCATGTTAGATGCTGCGCTGTGAATATCACGTGAACTTGAAAAAACAATGCTTTTATAGCGATGAAACATCACAATTTTTTAAATTATTGAACATTGATTTAAGATTTTTCTAACTGTTAATTTTATTTAATTCAAAAATCAATTAATCCATAAAATTCAGTCTTGGCATGTTCATTGCTTAAATATAAATTATCTGGTCAGACCAGTCTGACAATGAAATAATTTGGAGCAACAATGAATTTAGAAAGATTTAATCTTTTAAATGATGAGCAAGCATTTGAAGCATTAAAACCATGCGTTCATATTCCATCATGGATTGAAAGTATTGTTCTGCAAAGACCCTTTTGGTTCAGCTGAAGAATTATATCAAGCGGCTGCTTTACAAGCTCGAATATGGCAATGGTCAGAAATATTAGAAGCACTGGCACAACATCCACGAATTGGTGAAAAAAAAGCTGCCATGACTTTATCGGAAAGAGAGCAGCAGTTTTCACAAAAAGAACAGGCTCAGCTCGGTGTAGATCAAGATATTCAACAAGCACTCTTTCAGGGCAATTTAGCTTACGAGCACAAATTTAGTCATATTTTTTTGATTCGAGCAGCAGGGCGTTCAGGTACAGAAATGTTAACAGAACTCAATCGACGTTTAGAAAATTCAGCTGAACAAGAGCAGCAAGAAGTTAAACAACAACTCAGTGAAATTGCATTAATTCGCTTAAAGCAGGAGATTCAATAATGGCAGGTATAAGTACACATATTCTAAATGCTGCATTAGGTAAACCTGCTGTAGGGGTTTCTGTGGAATTATTACATGAAACGTCACAAGGCTATTTTTCTATAGATAAACAGTTAACTGATATAGATGGTCGTATTAAAGCATTTAATCTCGATTCATTTATACAAGGAAATTATCAACTAGTTTTCTATGTGGAGAATTATTTTAAATCTATAGATGTTGAATGCTTTTATCCAAAGGTTTGTATCGATTTTAAAATATCAGATATCCATCAGCACTATCACGTGCCCTTATTAATTAGTCCATTTTCCTATTCAACCTATCGCGGTAGCTAGGTACACCATGCATTAACAAAGAATTTTTATAGAGGAAAATTACATGCACAACGATAAAATGCACAGTGAAGCTCGTGCAAGCGTATCTGCAGAACATCAATATTTAGGAATGAATAAAACATCATTTATGGACTGCAACATGTGCTGACGATGTATGGTGGAATTATTGCACCACCTATCATTATTGGCGCTGCCGCAGGTTTAGAAGCCTCGGAAATAGGTTTGTTGGTTGCTGCTGCGCTTTTTGTTGGAGGCATAGCAACAATGTTACAAACATTGGGCTTTAAGCATTTCGGTGCAAAACTGCCGATTGTTCAAGGGGTATCTTTTGCTGGTGTTGCAACAATTTTGGCAATTGTCACCACAGGTGGAGGATTAGCTTCAGCATTTGGCGCAGTCATCGTTGCGTCATTGATTGGTTTATTACTAGCACCATTCTTTTCAAAAATTATTCGTTTTTTCCCTCCTGTGGTGACTGGCTGTGTAATTACCATGATTGGTATTTCTTTATTACCCGTTGCGATTCGTTGGATGATGGGGGTAATCCCAAAGCTGAAAATTGGGGCGATCCAGCAAACATTGGCCTAGCTGCGATGACTTTAGCGATTGTCATTATTTTCAGTATGTTAAAAAGTCAGTTAATGCGTCGTCTGGCAATTTTAATGGCGATTGTATTAGGAACGATTATCGCTTCATTGGCTGGGTTTGCAGATTTTTCCAAAGTTGCTAACGGTTCAATGTTCGCTTTTCCTCATATCTTCCATTTTGGCATGCCAGTGTTTGAATTTACTGCCATTCTTTCTATGGTGATCGTAACTTTAGTTATTATGACTGAAACTAAAGCAGACATTATCGCAATTGGTGAAATTGTTGTAAGCAAAGTTGATTCTAAACGGATTGGAGACGGTTTACGCGCTGATATGTTATCTAGTGCAGTTGCCCCAATTTTTGGTTCGTTTATGCAAACCGCATTTGCACAAAATGTAGGCTTGGTTGCAATTACAGGAATCAAAAGACGTTTTGTTGTAGCTACTGCTGGAGGGATTCTGGTAGTACTTGGCTTATTACCAATTGTTGGGCGGTTAGTCGCTGCTATTCCAATGCCAGTATTAGGTGGGGCAGGTATTGTATTGTTTGGCACAGTGGCCGCAAGTGGTATCCGCACATTGGCAAAAGTTGATTATAACGATCATAAAAATCTGATTATTGTCGCAACCTCATTGGCAATTGGAATGATTCCGATTGCAATCCATGAGTTCTATGCACAGTTTCCAAAATGGGTTAGTACCCTATTACATTCTGGAATTAGCTCAGCATGTATTACTGCTATTTTGCTCAATATTTTATTTAATCATTTACCTTTCGCCAAAAAATCGGTCGAAACAACAACATTACCTATTAATTCTGGCCACTCATAACGGTACTGAAGTGGCTTGATTTTCTAAATCCATCACACATTTTAAACATCAACCATTAAAAAATTTCTTATTCATTTTTGAATAGGTCTAGGTGAGCTTTGATTTGAGAAAAGATAAAACAGTATTCTAAATAACTTAGAAGTGATTTGTTATTGAGCTCTTAAAAATTTAGAAAAACACAATTAGAGTGCTTTCGATTGTCTAAAAAGAGAGTATATGTATGTTAAGTTAATTTTATTTCTAAATAATTTCTAAAATTAGGTTAGACTTTATCTGAATTTATCAACAACTATCTTGATTGAAAAAATAATGATGAAAAAAAGCCTATTAATTTTAACGTTAGCCATGTCTTCAGAAATTTATGCTGCTCAGATTTGTGCTAAATCAGCTAATTCTTTTGAAGCTACAGAATGTTTAGACAAAGAAGTAAAAAGGTTGAGGACTGAGCTAAATACAATCTATAAAAAAGTTTATAAACAAACTGAAGCTAAAAAAGAGCTAGATACAGCTCAGAAGTCTTGGTTTAATTATAAAGATCAGCAGTGTGGTGATTTTGTTAGTGTTGATAGTGGCTATAGTCCCTCAACGATGATTTTTAATCTTGATTGTCAGGTCACGCTGTTGAAACAGCGTATAGACTTTTTGAAGTCACTTTAATTTTATAATTCTGAAAATTAAAAATAGAAAAAAAAAGCCCCCATTGAAGGGGGGAGTTAAAACTTTATGTTATTAATCTAAAGGATTTCCCACAATATTGCTAATAATTCCTTGCATGATGTGCGAACCTTGTTCTGTATAGAGTGATTGATACCATTCTTCAGTCACTTTTTGATCTTTCATATGCGTTACATCACAACGCTTACGAACACGTAATACCATTTGTTTGGTTCGGTCATTACGTTTGTTTTGGTATCTTTCTAGTGCATCACTTAGCCCAAAAGTATTTATCTGCAAAGCACGTGCCAAGTAAATAGCATCTTCCATTGCTTGGCAACCGCCTTGCCCAATGTCTGGGGTAGTACTGTGTGCTGCATCGCCAAGTAAAACGACACGACCTTTATAAAAATTCATAAAAGGTTCAATGTCATGAATTTCGACGCGATTGGTTTTTTGCTCATCTAAACGATCAATCAGTTGATGCACAGGTGAACACCAATCTTTGAAATATTTTTTCAGCTCAGTTTTATATTGATCACGTTGATTGGGTAGACCTGCTTCTACAGGCACATCAAAAAAGAAATAGAAACGATTTTCTGCTACAGGCATAAGTGAGACACGTTTTCCTTCACCGACATAGGTTGTCCATTGTTGTGCCGGTGCAATTTTTTCATCGATTTGAACCAGCCCATTCCAATTGACATAACCAGCATAACGCCGTTCGACTTGATGGCCGAGTACAAACTTGCGTGTGATGGAGTGGGTTCCATCCGCACCAATTAATAGATCAGCTTGAATCTCGGAACCATCGGCAAAACGAATGCTGACATATTCAGACTGATCTTCAATCTCGGTCATTCTCATTCCTAGTTTAATATTTTCTAAGCCAAATGTTTCCATGAGAAGTTGTTGTAAATCTGCACGCGCAACAGGGTAGGCACGTTGTCCAACTTTTTTATACAAAGGAGTTAAATCAAACTGAGTCATGGTTTGATTATTCAGGCCATCGATGTAGGCTAATGATTCCATTTGTCCGCCTAAAGTTTGAATTTGCTCAGTCAAACCAAGATAATTTAGGCATTTTACGCCGTTCGACCAGAGTGATATCGCTGCTCCTACAGGTAATATTTCAGCTGCTTGCTCATAAATCGTGACTTGATGCCCAAATTTTTTTAAAGCGATACCAGCAGTTAAACCGCCCATACCTGCACCTACAATCGCAATATTCATCTTTTAGACCCTAATTTTAGAACTATAAATTTCTAATAAGTCTTAAGCGAGAATTGTGCCAATTTTAACCTGTGGTTGAACAGGTCATACCAGTAAATTTGCATTATTAAAATGCAAGAATAGGTTGGGTGTTTTAATGTAGTTCAAAGTTTGGATTAAAGTAGTGCATTGGTATTTTGGTGGGTAAAATTTTTATCTAGAACATGCTTCTCTGAGAAAGTTATTTACATATCATCAATCTATAAAATAAAAAAAGAAGTATGTGTATGGCACTGCTGTCCCACAAATATCACAAGTAGAACCTCAATTGAGGTTCTTCTTGTTTTCGCCATTTTTTATCAGGCACAAAGAGTGACCTTAAAAGTTTCCTTTCAAATAAATTGACCTGAATAATTCTCAGTAAACGCTGAACAATCCATCCTTCTTGTGCCATGTGTTTAGCGAAGTTCACCAGCAAATAGGCAATTAATGCAATCCATATTTGCGTTTGTATCGCATTGCGGCTTCGACCTAGAAATGACTTCAGTTTTAAATTCTGCTTGATGGCTTTAAAGAATAACTCAATCTTCCAGCGGTCTTTATAAATTGCAGCAATGGTGGATGCTGCCAGATGAAAGTTGTTGCTCAGAAATTCGAATGTTCTTTTCTT
>NZ_KB849654.1:0-27209 GCF_000368765.1 Acinetobacter junii CIP 64.5 | reverse complement strand
TGATCCCAGCGGGTGGCTGATCTTAATTTTTGCCCAGAGTGGTGCAGTTTAGCCAGACGTTCAAAATCTTGTCTTAGAATGGGTTTGAGTAATTGATGAAATACGGTATTCTGATGTGACAAAACCTGAGTCCTTTATAGTTAAAGTGTTTGTTTGCACTCATATTTTAACTATTTAGACTCAGGTTTTTTTATTTAGAGCAAACTATGGGACAGTAGTGATGTGTATGGATATCTGATCCTAGATAAATGAATCAAAAATGAGAATTAAGACTGAGCTTTATGATTGCTCATGACGAGAAAAATAAACACCAGCACGTTGTGCAGCGCCAATAATGTGTGCCTGCATCGCTTTTTCAGCCGCTATAGCATCTTGTTTAAATAGCGCCTGTAAAATCGCATCATGTTCTTGAATGGTTTTGAATGCTAGATTAGGTTGAACGAAGGGAAGAATCTGACTTTTCTTAATCCATTCATTATGCATTTTAAGTGTTTGAATGATTGACTGATTATGACTTAATTCAATGATATGTTGGTGAAATGCATAATCACATTCAGAAGCAGCTTGCCAATTTTGTTCCAAAATTGCATTTGAGAGCGTTTCATAGTGTAGTTTTAAAGTTGATTTATCTTGTTCAGTTAGATATTCACATGCCAGCAAGGCGCAAAATCCTTCAAGCACATAGCGTAGTTGATAGAAATCTTTTAGAGAAATGCGATGTTCACCTTCCCATTGTTCGGCTGCTTTACTATGCTTTGAAATGACATAAACACCTTTACCAGCCTTGATTTCTAATAGACCTAAAGCAGCAAGGCGAGTTAAAGCCTCACGTAGAGAAGCGCGACTGATTCCTAACTGGGCAGCAAGATCACGTTGGGAAGGTAATGTAGAGTCAATTGCATAAGTACCTTCCTGAATACGTTGATGAATGACTTCCACCGCTTGCTCAGTCACTTGAGATGATTTTCCGTTGAGCATAGCTTGTGGACTCATATACATCGTTTCCTAGAAATAAAATGAACAATTTGATTCTACACAAAATTCATAAATTTAAATTGCTTCAAAGCTAAAATTAGATAATTATTTACAACAGGTCAGACCAGTTGGACTGGATTTTGCATAGAATGAACCATATGAAAATGTTTTTAGGATTGATCAATGACGGTGCATATTGCCAAAGTAGTAACTTTGCCTGATAACTTACAGGGTTTAACCAATTTAGCTGATGCGCGCATCGGCGCGAGCATTATGTCTTGTTCAGATGAGTTTTTTGCAAGTGCGGAACGAATGCTACAACCAGAACCTGCAAAATTTATTGAAGGTAAGTTTGATAATCATGGCAAATGGATGGATGGCTGGGAAACACGCCGTAAGCGCGAAGCTGGTTATGATTGGTGTATTGTTCGCTTAGGTGTAACTGGAAAAGTTTCAGGCTTTGATCTCGATACTTCTTTTTTCACGGGTAATTATCCTGCTTCTGCCTCAATAGAAGGGTGTTATGCACCTGATGATCAACTGGAAAATATTACTTGGATCCCACTGTTAGAAAACTCGGTTTTGTCTCCTGATCATCATCATTTTTTTAGTTGTGAAGTACATAAAATCACCCATATTCGACTTAACATTTTCCCTGATGGTGGTGTTGCTCGTTTACGTGTTTACGGAAATGTCCTACTGGAAAATATAGATTCAACCCAACAAATTGACCTGATTGGTTTGAAAAATGGTGGACGTATTGTTGCATTTAGTGATGCACATTACGGGCATCCGAATAACTTACTCAGCCCAGATCGTGGCATTAATATGGGAGATGGTTGGGAAACCAAGCGCCGCCGTGAGCCTGGTTTTGATTGGTGTGTTATTGCGTTAGGACAAACTGGGTACGTAGAAAAAATAGAAGTTGATACAGCACATTTTAAAGGTAATTTTCCTGCTTTTTGTTCGATCCAAGCCGCTTATGTTGAAGATGCTACAGATGCTCAGTTGATTCCACAAAGCATGTTTTGGCCTTTTGTATTAGAGCAACAACCATTATCAATGGATGCGATTCACTCATATATAGCTGAAATCTTGCAGCATCAAAAAGTGAACTATATTCGTGTCAATATGATTCCTGATGGTGGAATCAGTCGCATTCGTTTATGGGGAAAAATCACAGAATGAAATTGTTTCTTCAGTAATGAGCAAGGTCATATAAGTTTTGATAAAACAGATCATGTTTGAATTGGTATTTGCTTACTTTTGAAAGATCAAAAGTAACAAAAATCTTTTGTTAGGCTGATGGCACATCCTTGATGCCACAGCCTAACGGGCGGCATCCATGCCGCCTAGCTCGATAGCAAATGTTCATTATGCATTGGATTAGAGAAGAATAATCTACGAAGTTTCGTTCTGCTAAAATAAAGTGAAGTTCAATATATGAGAAAAAACATCCAAATTCAGCCTTTAACTCAAGAGAGTTTCTCCGCTTTTGGTGATGTGATTGAAAAAGAAAATCATGATTTCTTTGCGATTAACCAAGGTTTAACTCAGCGCTATAATGCATTATCAGTTGCTCAAATTAGTGGCGATAATACCGCTGTTGGTATGAGTATTTTTCATAATTTATGCGCAACAGAGATTCCGTTTAAAATAGACATGCTTGAACGTCATCCTCACGGTTCACAATCCTTCATTCCATTACAACAACAAAAATTTATCATCATCGTAGCGCTACCTTTGAATCACTTACAACCAGATGAACAGCAAATCTTTGCCTTTTTAAGTAATGGTAAGCAGGGGGTTACCTATCATCAAGGGGCTTGGCATCATCCATTAATTACCTTAGAAGCTAAAAGTGATTTTGTAGTGGTGGATCGTATTGGAGGTGGACAAAATTGTGATGTTCATCCTTTGGTTGTATCACGATGGGTTGTTGAATCATGATTAAGAGAAATGGATTCTGGGTATTTCTAGCGTAATTTTTTATTGATTTTTTTTAATTCTTCTTTTTTGTTATTCTTAGTGCATTGAAAATATGTATAGAACAACAGAACTATTAATTTTATATGTCTAAAAACCGTTATGCTTCTCCTGAAGCACTTGAGCAACAAACTAAACAAAAAAGCAGAATAAAATATTAGACCTCTTGCAAAAATCATTTTTTAACCAACTCCATGTTGTAAATTGCAGCAATTAAATTCAGACGTAAACCCATGCGTTTACGCCTATTTCGATAACGTGTAGCCAGAATTCTAAAGGTCTTTAATTTTCCATTGACGTGTTCAATTCGAATACGACGTTTACTAATTTCCCGATTTATTTGCTTCTGTAATAAAGTTAACGGCTTCTTTTTACTTGCCTTGAATGGCATCAGGCATTTTACCCCCAAACGATTTAAACCTAAATAACCTTTATCAATCAGCATAAAGGCTTGATATCTCTGCTTTTTACGTTGAGCCTTAAACAACTGGAAATCATGTGTACTCCCATGTGTAAGACCTAATGAAATAATCTGCATCGTTTCATAATGAATGATGAGTTGAGCTTTGATCGTATGTCGTTTTTTCTTACCGCTGTAGAATCTTTTCTGTTTTTTTTGGACGCTCAATTGTCATTTCAGTTGCATCGACAATAACAACATTCCAATCTATCCCTGCACCATGCGGTAGTTTCTTAGGTAAATGAAATTTATCAGATTTTATTAAAATATTTTCTATTTTATGAATAATTCTGGACGCAGTTGATTCGTGGATTCCATAACTCATAGCAACATGAAAGAGCGTGCGATATTCACGCCAATAACTTAGCGTCATTAACAGTTGGTCTTCAAGTGAAAGACTCGAAGGCCTACCTCGTTGAGTATTGACTTGGCTTGACTCTAATACTTCAAGCATTTCTAAAAAGGTTGAGGGTTGTATTCCAATCAGTCGTTTAAACTGACTATTTGATAGCATCTTTACTTTTTCATATTTCATGTACTCATGATAGTAGAACATGACTTTTTAATCTGGATAAAAAACAAACAAAACGTTGATCGTTTTTTGATTTTTGCAAGAAGTCTAATATGTCAGTAACGTCAGTAATTATCCGCATGGGATGCAACATTTAGCGCCTGATGATTTTCTTTGGGAGCGGATTTTTGATGTCTATCCACCTTTTTCAGCAGTATTGACGATTCATTTTCCGAATGATGGTGTGTTAAAGATTTTAAATGCTTATTGCCCAATCTCGCATAACAAAACTCGATTGTTTGTACCACTGACACGTAACTTTGATACTACTGGGGATTTGCAAGCTGTTTATGACTTTAATGCACAAATTTTTGCAGAAGATCAAGAAATGGTAGAGTCTCAAAAACCTGAAGAATTGCCTGTAGATATTACAATGGAAGCACATTTTGAAGCGGATCGTTCCTCGACCATGTATCGTCGTATATTGGCAGATTGGGGTTTGAGTAAGCGCTATACAGTTTAGGCTTATACAAGTTTAGAATTTTCAAAAATCAAGCAAATGAAATTCAACATTAATTTAATTTTAGACGTTTAATTGTATAAGCTTGTATATACAAATTGGCGATAATCTATATACAATAGCTCAAAGTATTGTGTATGAGTTTTAGTCAATGTCAAAAACATCCAAGCAATCCGATTTGGATTTATCACTCGGGGAAGACAGTCCTGTACCTTTGTATTTGCGTGTGAAACAAATGATTTCACAGAAAATCTACGAAGGCACATGGACAGTCAATAAAAAGATTCCATCCGAGAGTGAATTAGTAAATTTGCTTGGTTGTAGTCGTATGACAGTTAATCGTGCGTTGCGTGAGTTGCCCAGTGAGGGCTTGCTGGTACGCATACAAGGTGTAGGTTCATTTGTTGCAGAAGGACAAGGACGCACAGCTTTATTTCATGTGAATAATATTGCCGAAGAGATTATCGCCCGAAATCATAAACATCGTGCAGAAGTATTGGTGTTGGAACAAGTTCAAGCCAACACAGAGCAAAGCGTATTAATGCAGATGCGTGAGGGACAAAAGCTATTTCATTCGATTATTGTGCATTATGAAAATGACGTGCCTGTACAAATAGAAGATCGTTTAGTTGATCCAGTGCTGATACCAGATTACTTAGCACAAGACTTTACGGCGATTACACCAAATGCATATTTGATGTCAAAAGCACCTGTGACTGAGGGTGAGCATGTGGTTACAGCGATTTTAGCTTCGGCACAAGAATGTAAATGGTTGAAGATTAATAAGACAGAACCCTGCCTATTGATTCGCCGTCGTACATGGTCAAATAAACAACTGATTTCTAGTGCACGTTTGATTTATCCAGGTAGTCGTTATTATTTGGAAGGTAAATTTACGCAATGATTCAGCATCTAAGCTCAGCAGATTATAAATGCATGCTGTGGAAAAATGGTGCAGGCTATACAATTGAACTTGCTCGGAGTGAAGGGAGTAGCCTTGAGTTATTTGATTGGCGTATTTCCATGGCGGACGTCAAAACGTCTGGTTCGTTTTCCAAATTTGAATGTATGCAACGCTATTTGACGGTTTTGGAAGGTCAAGATATTTTGCTGAATATTGATCATCAAGTGAAGCATTTACAATATCTGGAATCGATAAAGTTCAGTGGAGAAAGTCAGGTTAGTTGTGAATTGCTCAATGGAAAGATTCGAGACTTTAATCTGATATATGATGCTAAAAAATTTCATGCAGATTATGAATGGATGTTCGAGTCTGCTGCTTCTGAAATAAAGAGTTCTGCTGATTTAATTTTTGTTTTTAATCAAAGTTTAGAACCTTTAGAAATTAAAATAAATGAATCTATTTTCTATCTGGAGCATCAAGAAAGTTTAATCATAAAAGATCGGAATTACTTGAAAAGTATTTCTTTTTGTAAGCAGGATAAAAAACAAGTTTGTGCGATTCGACTCACAAAAATTTAAATAATTAACACTTTTTTGAAACCCATACAATTTTTAGTTGTATGGGTTTTTTATGGTCTTAATAAAAATAAATCAATTTATTTCATATGTTTAAAATTTATTTTCATAAATGGAATGAAATGCATCTTTTCAAGATAAAAGATTTGTGTAGTATATAGATGTATATACAAGTTAGTACATTGCTATACGTTAAAAGCAGTATAATTTTCGGTTCAAATCTCAAAGGAAGGAGTCCGATTGTGACTACAATGACAACAAAATTTCGTGACGTAGAAATTCGCGCACCACGTGGTACACAACTGAATGCAAAAAGTTGGTTAACTGAAGCGCCGTTACGCATGCTGATGAATAATCTTGACCCTGATGTGGCAGAAAATCCAAAAGAACTCGTTGTTTATGGTGGGATCGGTCGTGCTGCACGTAACTGGGAATGCTTTGATAAAATTGTTGAAACTTTAAAAAACTTAGAAGCGGATGAAACCTTGTTGGTTCAATCAGGTAAACCTGTTGGTGTATTCAAAACCCATAAAGATGCGCCACGTGTTTTGATTGCAAACTCGAATTTAGTTCCACATTGGGCGAATTGGGAACACTTCAATGAGCTAGATGCAAAAGGTTTGGCAATGTACGGTCAAATGACAGCAGGTTCTTGGATCTACATTGGTAGCCAAGGCATTGTACAAGGTACATATGAAACTTTTGTCGAAGCGGGTCGTCAACATTATAACGGTGATTTAACAGGTCGTTGGGTACTGACAGCTGGTTTAGGTGGTATGGGCGGAGCTCAACCATTGGCAGCAACATTGGCTGGTGCATGCTCATTGAATATCGAATGCCAACAAACCAGTATCGATTTCCGTTTACGCACACGTTATGTTGATGAACAAGCGACTGATTTGGATGATGCATTAGCGCGTATTGAAAAATACACCAAAGAAGGTAAAGCTGTTTCGATTGCATTACATGGTAACGCAGCTGAAATTTTACCTGAATTAGTTCGTCGTGGTGTACGTCCTGATATGGTTACTGACCAAACCAGCGCACATGATCCACTTAATGGTTATTTGCCAGTGGGTTGGACATGGGAAGAATACCGTGAGCGTGCTAAAACTGAACCAGAAGTTGTGGTGAAAGCCGCTAAACAATCTATGGCAAAGCATGTTCAAGCGATGCTTGATTTCCAAAAAATGGGTGTGCCAACATTTGACTATGGCAACAACATTCGTCAAATGGCACAAGAAGAAGGTGTTGCGAACGCTTTTGATTTCCCAGGTTTCGTACCTGCTTATATTCGCCCATTGTTCTGTCGCGGTGTAGGACCATTCCGTTGGGTTGCACTTTCAGGTGATCCAGAAGATATCTATAAAACAGATGCAAAAGTAAAAGAATTAATCCCTGATGATGAACATTTGCATCGTTGGTTGGATATGGCACGTGAACGTATTAGCTTCCAAGGTCTACCAGCGCGTATTTGTTGGGTGGGATTAGGTCTACGTGCCAAACTTGGTTTAGCTTTTAATGAAATGGTCCGCAGTGGTGAGCTTTCAGCTCCGATCGTCATTGGTCGTGACCATTTAGATTCAGGTTCAGTATCAAGTCCGAATCGTGAAACAGAAGCGATGCAAGATGGTTCAGATGCAGTATCTGATTGGCCATTATTAAATGCGCTCTTGAATACAGCAGGTGGTGCAACTTGGGTTTCTTTACATCATGGTGGTGGTGTTGGTATGGGCTTCTCTCAACATTCAGGTGTTGTGATTGTATGTGATGGTACAGATGAAGCGGCAGCACGTATCGCTCGTGTATTAACCAATGATCCTGCAACAGGAGTGATGCGTCACGCTGACGCAGGCTATGACATTGCGATCGAGTGCGCTAAAGAGCAAGGTTTGAACTTGCCTATGATTACGCAGTAAACAGACAACAACATTACGATGCTTTTTGCAATTGTGTAAGCAGCATCGTAAGGGAACAATAGAATGCAAAACAGGACGCCAACGATGGAACTTTTAATTCAACCCGGCAAACTTACCTTAGCAGATCTTCGTCATGCCTACCTAAATCCAATTAAAGTCAAACTTGATGACAGTGCATCAGCAGGCATTAATGCCAGTGTTGCATGTGTCGAAAAAATAGTGAATGAAGGCCGTACCGCTTACGGGATCAATACTGGTTTTGGCTTGCTCGCTTCAACTAAAATTGCGCCTGAAGATTTAGAAAAATTACAACGTTCACTGGTACTTTCTCATGCAGCAGGTGTTGGTGAACCATTAGATGATGCGATGGTTCGTTTAATCATGTTGCTCAAAGCAAACAGCTTGGCACGTGGTTTCTCAGGTATTCGCCGTAAAGTGATTGATGCCATTCTTGCGTTGATCAATGCGGAAGTGTATCCACATATTCCACTTAAAGGATCGGTAGGTGCATCTGGAGATTTAGCACCATTAGCACATATGTCTTTAGTGTTATTAGGTGAGGGTAAAGCTCGCCATAAAGGTGAGTGGCTTTCAGCTGTTGATGCATTGAAAGTTGCTGGCTTAGAACCAATTTCCCTAGCGGCTAAAGAAGGCTTGGCGTTATTAAATGGTACACAAGTTTCAACAGCATATGCACTGCGCGGTTTATTTGAAGCAGAAGATTTATTTGCTGCTGCTACGGTTTGTGGTGGTCTAAGTGTAGAAGCGATGTTGGGTTCACGAGCGCCATTTGATGCTCGTATCCATGAGGTGCGTGGTCAACGTGGTCAAATAGATGTTGCTGCGGCTTATCGTGACTTACTCACTGATTCAAGTGAAATTGCACATTCGCATGAAGATTGCAGCAAAGTTCAAGACCCATATTCATTACGTTGCCAACCGCAAGTGATGGGTGCCTGTTTGACTCAAATTCGTCAGGCAGCGGAAGTATTAGAAATTGAATCAAATGCTGTATCAGATAATCCACTGGTTTTCGCAGCTGAAGGCGATGTGATCTCAGGTGGCAATTTCCATGCTGAGCCTGTGGCGATGGCGGCAGATAATTTGGCACTGGCAATTGCAGAAATCGGTTCACTCTCTGAACGCCGTATCTCGATGATGATGGATCGTCATATGTCACAACTTCCACCATTTTTAGTCGCTAATGGTGGTGTCAATTCTGGATTTATGATCGCTCAAGTGACTGCTGCAGCATTGGCAAGTGACAACAAAGCTTTAGCACATCCTGCAAGTGTGGATAGTTTGCCAACTTCAGCAAACCAAGAAGACCATGTTTCTATGGCACCAAATGCTGGTAAGCGCTTGTGGTATATGGCAGATAACGTTCGTGGCATTCTTGCAGTGGAATGGTTGGGTGCTTGTCAGGGGCTTGATTTCCGTGAAGGTTTAAAAAGCTCTCCAAAACTTGAACGTGCTCGAAAAGTATTACGTAACCAAGTTCCTTACTACAGTGAAGATCGTTTCTTCGCTCCTGATATTGAACAGGCAAGTGAATTACTCGCAAGTGGCTGTTTGAATGAGCTCATTCTCCCAAATCTATTACCTAGTCTATCAAACGCCTAATCATGATAACGGTCACATGGAGTGACCGACTCTAACTATATTTCCTCAAGGATTGGAGATAATAATGTCACAACACTCCACTTTACAGCGGGGATTAAACACCCGTCACATCCGTTTCTTAGCATTAGGTTCAGCGATAGGAACGGGACTTTTTTACGGTTCAGCAACAGCCATTAAAATGGCAGGTCCATCAGTTTTGCTCGCATATATTGTTGCAGGGATCGCAATATATATCGTGATGCGCGCATTAGGAGAGATGGCTGTTCAAAATCCAGTTTCAGGCTCTTTCAGTCACTATGCTTCACAGTACATTGGACCACTTGCAGGTTTTACCACAGGTTGGACTTATGTATTTGAAATGATCATTGTTGCGCTGGCTGATGTGACTGCGTTTGGGATCTATATGGGCTTCTGGTATCCAGATGTTCCTAGATGGATTTGGATTCTGTCACTGATCATGTTCTTAGGTGCAATTAACCTCATTCATGTCAAAGTTTTTGGTGAGCTAGAGTTCTGGCTTTCAATCGTAAAAGTGACCGCGATTGTTGCCATGATTTTGGGTGGCTTAGGGCTGATGATTTATGGTTTCAATGCCGATCAAGCAGGTTTCACAACAGGTATTCAAAACTTATGGATTCATGAAGGCTTTATGCCAAATGGTATTGCAGGTTTGATTGCGTGTTTATCTGTAGTTGTATTTGCTTTTGGTGGTATCGAGATTATTGGGATTACTGCGGGTGAATCTAAAGATCCAAAGACCTCTATTCCTAAAGCAATTAACGCTGTTCCAGTACGTATCTTATTATTTTATGTGCTAACAATTTTTGTTTTGATGTCGATTTTCCCTTGGAATCAAATAGGTAGCCAAGGTAGTCCATTTGTACAAATTTTTGAGAATTTAGGAATCGGATCGGCTGCAACAATTTTGAATATTGTCGTCATCACTGCTGCGGTATCAGCGATTAATAGTGATGTATTTGGTGCGGGACGTATGCTGTTTGGTATGTCGAGTCGTGGACAAGCACCGCAAGTGTTTCAAAAAATCTCTAAAAATGGTGTGCCATGGATGACTGTCATTGTTATGGCAGGAGTCTTACTTATCGGTGTGCTTCTCAACTATTTAATTCCAGAAAATGTATTCCTTATCATTGCATCAATCGCAACATTTGCAACGGTTTGGGTATGGTTGATGATCTTACTTTCACAAGTTGCGATGCGTCGTAAGATGTCGAAAGAACAGATTAAAGCACTAGATTTCCCTGTGATCGGTTGGCCGTATGCTCCTGCATTTGCCATTGCATTCATGTTGTTTATCTTGGCAATGATGGGTTATTTCCCTGACTCAAGACCTGCATTATATGTCGGTATTACATGGTTGGTTTTACTGTGTATTGCATACAACATTTGGGTTAAACCAAAACAAGATGCGATCAAGGTTGATCAGGATTTACCACAAAATTTCAAAATGGAAAGCTAATAACCTAACTGTTTAAGAGCTTATAGCTCTTGAACAGAGAGAGGATCTAAAATGAAAAAGCTTTGGAAAAACTGTCATATCGCCACTATGCAGGATGGGAAATACAACAGTATTGAACATGCTGCTTTAGTGACATCTGGAAATTGCATTCACTGGATTGGTCGTGAAAGTGATATTCCAAATGACAATTATACTGAAACCATTAATTTAAATGGATCATGGTTAACGCCCGGTTTAATTGATTGTCATACCCATAGCGTATTCGGTGGCAATCGTAGTGTTGAGTTTGAGCAGCGTTTGCAAGGCGTTAGCTATGCTGAGATCGCGGCAAATGGTGGTGGTATTGCCAGTACTGTTCGTGCAACTCGTGAAGCTAGCGAAGATGAGTTACTTGCTTCAGCACTAAAACGTATTCGCTGTTTACTCAAAGATGGGGTTACCACCATCGAGATTAAATCAGGATACGGTTTAGACTATCTGAATGAACGTAAAATGTTGCGTGTGATTCGTCAAATTGCAAATATTTTGCCAATGACTGTACGCAGTACATGCTTAGCAGCGCACGCTTTACCTCCTGAATATAAAGATCAAAGTGATGCGTATGTTGATCATATTTGTACAGAAATGTTGCCAAAACTACATCAAGAAGGACTCGTGGATGCGGTCGATGCATTTTGTGAGTATTTAGCATTTTCACCTACACAAGTTGAACATATATTTAACACAGCACATGCACTCAATCTCCCAGTTAAATTGCATGCTGAACAACTGTCTTCTCTCGGTGGCTCTAGTCTTGCTGCTCGTTACCACGCATTGTCTGCAGATCATTTGGAATTTATGACTGAAGATGATGTCAAAGCAATGGCGGTTTCAGGAACCGTAGCAGTGTTACTACCCGGTGCATTCTATTTCTTGAGGGAAACGCAACTTCCTCCACTAGAGAGTTTGCATAAACATGGTGTTCGTATTGCTTTGTCGAGCGACTTAAATCCTGGAACTTCTCCAGCATTGTCATTACGTTTGATGATGAACATGGGAAGTACCTTATTTCGCTTAACACCTGAACAAACGTTGGCAGGGGTGACTATTCATGCCGCACATGCTTTGGGACTACAAGATTCACATGGCAGTCTAGAAGTAGGCAAAGTTGCTGACTTTATTGCTTGGGAAATTGAACATCCATCTGAGATTGTGTATTGGCTAGGTGGAGATTTGCCTAAACGTATTATTCAGCATGGCAATGAAATTTGTGTGTAGTGCAAACAGTTTTAATTAGCGATATTTGATATGAATCATTCATTTACATGGCAAGGACGACATGATGGCGATGGTGAAGAACATCGACGTATCCATCATGTGGTAAATACCAGACAACATGCTTCATTTGCCTTAATTGGTTTTGGTTCGGATGAAGGTGTAAAACGAAATAAAGGTCGTTTAGGGGCAGCGGATGCACCTGATATGATTCGAGCACAATTGGCAAATTTACCTGTACACCAATCTGTATCAATTGTTGATATTGGTACAGTCGTATGTGAGCAAGGTCAACTAGAAAAGGCACAAGCTGAGTTAGCAGATCAAGTTGAACGAAGTTTACAACAGGGAATGAAACCGATTGTTCTAGGTGGTGGTCATGAGGTTGCTTTTGGAAGTTTTTCAGGACTGTTCCAATACATCCAACATCATGAGCCGCAGCAAAAAATTGGAATCATTAATTTTGATGCACACTTTGATTTGCGTGAAGCAGAGCAGGTGACTTCAGGTACACCATTTTTAAATGCTGCAAAATTATCAGAACAGAATCAAAAAGAATTTCATTATTTGTGCATCGGTGTCGCGAAGCATTCAAACACGAAAGCTTTGTTTGACACGGCAGATCGCCTGAACTGTCAATATATATACGATCAGCAACTTCAGCTTTCAGAAATTGACCATTTGATATCGAAAATTAACGGTTTTATAGAAAAAATTGACGCGTTATACATTACAGTAGACCTCGATGTATTTAATGCCAGCATTGCTCCCGGTGTGAGTGCACCTGCGGTCAAAGGAATTGATCTTTCGGTCTTTGATCCATTGTTTCAAGCCATAAAGAAATCTGGAAAAATGCGAGTTTTCGATGTGGCTGAATGCAATCCACGGTTTGATTTGGATAATCGAACAGCCAAATTAGCCGCTTATATTATTTTTAACTACATTTTTGACTGATGGCTTGGCGTGAGCTGACCCATCTATTTTCATTTTATAAGGATAGACAATGTCTAATTTATCTTATATCTCTCAAAATAACGGTCCATGGTCAACTTACCTCGAACAAATCGATCGCGTTGCGCCTTACTTAGAGCATTTAAAAGATTACATCGACACATTGAAGCGCCCTAAGCGTGCCTTGATTGTGGATGTGCCGATTGTAATGGATGACGGTACGATCCAGCACTTTGAAGGCTATCGTGTTCAACACAATTTATCACGTGGTCCAGGTAAAGGTGGTATTCGTTTCCATCCAGATGTTGACTTAAATGAAGTGATGGCACTTTCTGCGTGGATGACGATTAAAACTGCGGTTTTAAATCTTCCATTTGGTGGTGCAAAAGGTGGTGTACGTGTTGATCCGCGTAAACTTTCACCTCGTGAGTTAGAACGTTTGACACGTCGTTATACCAGTGAAATTAGTCACATCATTGGACCACAAAAAGATATCCCAGCACCTGATGTGGGTACAAACCCAAATGTCATGGGTTGGATCATGGATACATATTCATCTGGCCAAGGTCATACTGTGACAGGTGTTGTAACTGGTAAACCTGTACATTTAGGTGGTTCATTAGGTCGTATCAAAGCAACGGGTCGTGGTGTGTTTATCACAGGTCAACAAGTTGCTGAGAAGATCAAATTACCTTTAGATGGTGCGAAAATCGCAGTTCAAGGTTTTGGTAACGTAGGTAGTGAAGCAGCGTATTTATTCGCTGAGTCAAAATCTAAAGTCGTAACTATTCAAGACCATACAGGTACGATTTATAATCCAGAAGGTATTAACCTTGAAGAGTTAAAAGTTTATCTTCAAACAAATCAAGGTGTGGGCGGTTTTGCTGGTGCGCAAGCGATCAGTGATGAAGCATTCTGGGATGTGGAAATGGATATTTTGATTCCAGCAGCTTTAGAAGGTCAAATCACAGTTGAACGTGCACAAAAATTAACTGCGAAGTTGGTTTTAGAAGGTGCAAACGGACCAACATATCCTGAAGCCGATGATATTCTAGTTCAACGTGGTATCACGGTTGTCCCAGACGTTATCTGTAATGCGGGTGGTGTAACGGTTTCTTACTTTGAATGGGTTCAAGATATGTCGAGCTACTTCTGGTCAGAAGAAGAGATTAACGAACGTCTTGATAAGCTGATGATTCAAGCAATCCATGATGTTTGGAATACTGCCAACGAGAAAGTATGTACGCTAAGAACCGCAGCATTTATTCTTGGTTGTGAGCGTATCTTAAAAGCACGTAAAGAGCGTGGTATTTTCCCAGGTTAATACGGGTGAAATAACAATAAGCGACCTTAAGACCATAGTTTTAAGGTCGCTTTTGTCTTAGAAGTTAATCTAAAAAGAAATCTTTTTGTAATTCTGTCTTTCCTTCAATACAAGCATAGCCGTCTAGTTCAGTGATCCCAATTCTTGCAAGAGCTTGCTCATCAGTTAAACTTTGTCCTGTGAGTTCATCACGATTAGTTGTATAAATTGCATAAGCTGCATCTGCCATAATTTCGGGTTTGCGACTTAGTTGTAGAGTATTTTCTTCTCCCAAATTTTTTGAAACCGCAGCAGTCGCAATATAAGTTTCTGGCCATAAGGTATTACAAGAAATTCCATATTGCCGAAACTCTTCTGCCATACCTAGCGTGAGGATAGTCATTCCATATTTAGATAGTGCATAGGGGGAAAGCATTCCTAACCATTTCGGTGACATATTGACTGGTGGAGACAAACTCAAAATATGTGGGTTTGAAGATTTTTTTAAGTAAGGTAGTGCTGCTTGGGCGCAGATAAATGTCGCTCTGTGATTAATAGTTTGAATCAAGTCATATTGCTTCAGTGAAGTTGACTCAACACCAGTGAGAGCGATTGCGCCTGCATTATTGATGAGCACATTTAATCCGCCGAAGGTTTCAACTGTTTGTTGTATAGCAGAATGAATTTGTTGCTCATCTCGTACATCCAAAATGAGAGGAAGTGCCTTGCCACCCGCAGCATTAATTTCCTCTGCAACGCTGTATATCGTGCCTGATAATTTAGGTGTTTCGACAGCAGTCTTCGCAGCAATCACGACATTAGCACCTGCTTGGGCGGCCTTTATTGCAATTGCTCGACCAATACCACGACTTCCACCTGTGATAAAAACAGTTCTTCCTTGCATAGTTTTCATTGTAATTTCCTATTTCTAATTCATGTTAAAAATTAAGTTAAAGAATAGGGTCTGTTGACATTTACTGTTCATAATTAAACCTATAAAGGTAGCCATAAAAATATACAGGCTAAGGCAACAGCACTTTGATAATTTCTTTTGAGCTTGTCATATCGAGTAGCTATCCCTCTAAATTGTTTTAATCTACAAAACATATTTTCAACTAAATGCCTGATTTTATATAAATACCAGTCCATATGATCATTGTTCGATTGGCTATTTATTTTCTTTGGTATATTCGCTTTTGTTCCTGTTTTTCTGATCTGCTCACGCAGTGGTTCTGAATCATAGCCTTTATCTGCGCATACCACTTCTGTCTCTTTTAAATCTAATGTTGCTATTAAATCAGGTGCAACTTTGATGTCATGTGTAGTGCCATCGGTAATCATGAAATCAATAGGATTGCCATGTGAATCAACAATCAAATGTATTTTTGAGGAGTTTCCTCCTACACTTTTAGAAATGGATTGATTCGCTATACCGGCAGAATGTTGATGAGCACGTACGTGAGAGCCATCAATAAAAATCCACTCCATATCGGGGCATGATGCTAATAATTTGAATAATCTAAGCAACTTACCGCTGCTTGACCAACGATTAAAACGTTTGAAAATAGAGTTTGATTGACCGAAATAGGAAGGAATATCTCGCCACGGACAGCCTGTTCTAATTCTATAGAGAATAGCTTCAATAAAATTACGTAAATTTGAGTTGTGATGAATAGATAAATTACGCAAAATAGTTTTCAACTTTTGCCAGTGTTGATCTGTCAGCATGGTACGAGGCATAGCGAATAGTAAAATTGGGTTTGGCGATTTGATTTTACTACTTCGCTATTTTTTTAAGCTAAAAGTGTCAACACACCCTAAAAGGATGTGCAAATTTTTCAGGATTATACAACTGTCGTTGTTTGGCAATTTCGACAATTCGATGGTGCAATTGACGTTTAATTACGGCATAGGTCAGGCGATGTTTCTGTGACATATCTTCTGCAAATCGTAAAGTTTCAGTCTGTAAGGATTCAACAGAATGTATCTGGCTCACTACTTGAGCTTGTAAACATTCAACGCCTGTCATCGATTTGCCTGTTAAAGACATTTCCCAAGTTGCATATTGATTAGGTAGCAGTTGCACAATCTCTGCAATGATATCGGTAAAAGGAATGGTAAGTTTTATTTCAGGAAAACAGAATCGACCTTTATCTGACCGCATAAATCTAAAGTCACAAGCTGATGCTAAGATCGCACCGCCTGCATAAGCATTGCCATTGATTTCAGCAATGACAGGGAGATTCAATAATGCTAAGCGAAGTAACATATCTTCTAGTTGAGTAGTAAATGCTTTTTTATCTTCGATAGATTGTTGCATCAACCATGCAAGGTCTAATCCATTACAAAACGTTTTGTGATGATCACTTCGAATAATCAGGCTCGCGTTATTTTTATCGTTTTCAATTTCATCAAAAACCGAAATATATTCATCTAAAACGTCTTTGTTGAGCGCATTTTCCTGATCGCCGTTGATTAATGTCAGCACATAAATGGATTGTTGTTTATCGAGATGTAGGCTTGCCATTTATGCAATTCCTCTAAGTTTATTCATTTATCTATGACTGATTATTCAGAATAAACTGCTCGCCCAATAGGGTAGACTATGCCATATTAATGATCATTTTAGGACATTGGATGTGCTATGCGTGATCCTTTTGGGCTGTTTCAAGAAAACATTTCTGTTTCTTATGCTCATGTACTATTAGAAATTACTGAAGCATATGGCATCGAGAATCAAACTGTTTTACATAATACTGGGTTGGTTCTATCAGCTATGAAACATGCTGATGCCAAAATGAGTGCTCATCAGTGGTCTAAGCTGGTAGTGAATGCATTACAACTCACAGGTAATCATCGTTTGGGCATTGAGTATGGGCTCAAACTTCGTCCTACTTCACATGGGGCATTGGGCTTTGCATTTTTAAGTTGTGCTGATGTTGAAACTGCTTTGACACTCTGTCAGCAATATTTCTGTACTCGGATTCAAAATTTCACACCTGAATGGACTGTTGATCAGGATTTTGTCTATGTTTATTTAGATGATGTACATCCTGTTAGATTTGGTGATGAGCAACAATCAGCGCAATTACGATCTTTTCTAGTTGAATGTTTGATCTTTGGAGCAATTCATTTTTTAAGTTTATTTTCAAAAGAGCTGATTGAGCAGAGTGAAGTCTTTCTTGATTGGGAAGAAAGCAATGATTACCAGTGTATTGAGCTTTCAAAAGTTAAGATACATTTTAGTCAAAAAAGAAATGGGCTTCGTTTTCCTAAATTCTTCCTTAACTGCAAAAATAAAAATGCTGATCAAGTTTCTTTTCAGCAGGCACTTTTGTATTGTGAAAATGATAAAGGGCGGTTAGTTAAAGAAAATATAAGGGATTTACAGAAAAGTATCCGCTCAGAACTATTGTATAACTCAAGCAATGGTTATCCTACATTGCCCATGATTGCTGAACGTTTGAATATGTCTGAACGAACTCTAAAAAGACATTTACAGGCGCAAGGGACGACTTTCTTACAGATTCTAGCTGATGTGCGATTTACGGAGGCTAAAAAAATGCTGCAACACAAACAATATAGCATCCAAGATATTGCAAGCATTGTTGGTTATGAAGAAGCGACCAATTTTATCCGTGCTTTTAAAAAGGCCTTTGGAGAAACACCAAGCCAATATCGAAAGCGTAGTGTAGCCAAATCTAGTTAAATTGAGATTTCTTTCTCAATAGCTAGAATAAATTGATCCACGGCATGTTGAATTTTTTCAGTCCATTCAAAAGAACAATTCATTCGAATAAAGTGTTGATGTGAAGGCAATACATTAAATAGCGGACTGGGTGCTATACCAATCTGTTGTTGAATCAGTAGTTCATAGATTTGCATGCTACTGACTTTTTGAGGCAATTGAATCCAAAGAAAATAACCACTTGGATAATTATATACCTTGCAGCCTTCGGGTAAATGTTGTTTTAGATATTGGAAAAATTGTTTTTTATTCTTTTCTAATGAGCGTCTGAGCGTTCTTAAATGCTTTTCATAATGATGATGGGCTAAAAATTCAACTAGGGCATTTTGGATGAGTGCATTTGCAGAAATCGTGCTCATCAGTTGTAAATGTTGGATGTGCTCTGAGAATTTACCTGCATAGACCCAGCCCATACGAAAACCAGAACCTAAAGTTTTCGAGAAAGAAGAGCAGTGCAATACCAAATTTTGTTGATCAAAATACTTCATTGGAAGTGGTTTCTGACTGCCATAAAACAATTCTTCATAGACATCATCTTCAATTAAATGAATTTGATGTTCATGCAAAAGTTGAGCAATTTTAAATTTGATTTCATCGCTGACCGTAAAGCCAATTGGATTGTGTGCATTGAGCATAAACCAGCAGACTTTGATTGGATACGTCTTAATTACTTGTTCAAAAGCTTCAATATCAAAACCATGCTGTGGATGTTCAGGAAGTGTAATGACTTTCAATCCTAAACGTTCGGCTGCCTGCCAAGCGCCATAAAAAATAGTTTGCTGCAATAAAATATATTCACCAGGTTGTGTGATCGCTTGCAAAGACAGATTGAGTGCTTCCAAGCCTCCAGATGTGATAACAATATCATCCGCATCGGTTGGAATACCTTGCATACAATAACGTTGCGCGATCAGTTTCCGAAGTTCCAAATTCCCAGGTGGAAGATTGGTGGTTTGGTCATAACTATGTCGGTTACGGGAGAGTTGTCCCATGATTTGAATCAGCTTGGGTGGATAGAGCAACTGACTATCAGGAAATGCCGAACCCAGCGGACTGATATGTTTTGATTGAATCGATTTTAGATATTTAAATACCAGAGAGTTAATTTCAATTTTGGGATTCAATGCAACAATTGAGTGTGTTTGTGGAATTTGGGTCGATACTTGCTCAGCAACAAAATAACCAGATTTTTCTTTTGAATAAATTAATCCTTGTGCCTCTAATTCTTGGTAAGCATTCATCACTGTGATCAAGCTAAAACCTGAACGTTGTACTTGCTCACGTAGAGATGGAAGTTTGCTATGTGCCTTCCAAGTGCCATTTTCGATCAGTAATTTTAGATTGTGCGCTAACTGTTCAGACTTATACATGAAGTTTGCAGCCCTAATGATATCTGCTTTTATTTTAAAGAAAATCTATCAGGATTTTATAACAGATTTAGTCCAATTGAATCATCTGTTATATTTTTTTAAGCATGCTCTGTAGCTATTCAATACTTGAAGTAACGCTCAAAATAACACCATGAACGATTAAAACTCCAAACACAAAATTTGAGTTTATTGGGTTCTAAAGAATGTTTCGATTTGACAGGGCGTATTCGATGTTTGTGACCAAAGAACTTAATGCGATGACAGCAGTTTTTGAAGACAGTATGCCTTCATCACTGATTAAGGAAGAATTACAACTTGAATATGTGAATCTTGAAGCGACTTTATTAAGAGCAAAAGTCTTAAGAAATTTTGCTAAAGAGAAAGTGACTTACATTGTGCAAACTCAAATTTATGAGAATGACCAAAATCTAGCATATTTATTTGCGCCGTTTGTGCTTGCCAATTTAAATCAGCCTGTGATTTATACCACGCTCAATTCATCTTCGATTTTAAAGATATTAAATCAATATTATCAGGCAGAAAAAAGAGTGAAGTTGAATGTCATAGATTTGCTGCAAAGTCTGAAAGTTTATGTAGATGTTGTCGATCAACCCAAAAAACAAGAAGACTTTCTATTTAGAAACTTGGTTAAAGCACTCTGTCGATCAGATATTTCGCAAATTTTTCTGATCACATCATCAGCGATGAATCATCACCAACTTCAACAGTTGCAGGATTTCTTAAGTGTAAAGATTAGTGTCATTCAGACAGTTTGTGAAGAAAGTATTGTAAAGGATGAAATATTAAATACTCGGAAATTGTTGTTTAAAAACAAAGATGATTTCCATCGAAATATTTGTACATTGTTTTCATCTTTAAACGCAAAACTTATTGCACAAATAAGTCAACTTAGTGAAGTGCAAGCAGCTCATCTTATTGAAGACATGTTTTATTCGGAACATATTTTTGAAAAATTATCAGTCTATGCCGAATACATGCAGACCCATATCCAAAATGGATCAAGTTATAAAACTTTATCCATGATTTAAAGATTTTAGAACCGAATACTTGTATTTAAATAGGAGTAGACAATATGTCTCAGCAACAATCTAAGTTTCCATACTTAACAGTTGGTATCAGTATTTTACTTGGTTGCTTATTTTTAGTTTTCTTCTTCCTTGCGGTCAGTAATCAACCAGATTATATGCCGTCACAACAGAAGCAGAATATTCAAAAGATTCAACCAGCACATTCATCAACTGGACTGCTCCCAGTATCCTAGACATGAGACCGCCTCATTTTGAAGCTGTCTCAAATGCTTCTGGGCTCATCCCATCGAGATGCGAATGACGCCTGATTCGATTGTAAAACATCTCGATATAATCAAACACATCCGCACGGGCCATTTCTCGTGTTTTATAGATCCTCTTTTTAATTCTTTCCTTCTTTAAACTACTAAAAAAGGATTCAGCAACAGCATTGTCCCAACAGTTTCCACGACGACTCATACTCGGAACTAAATTATGCTTTTGACAGAATTTCTGCCAGTCTCCGCTACTGTATTGTGAACCTTGGTCTGAGTGTATGATCACAGGTTCATTGGGTCTGCGTCGCCATACCGCCATTAAAAGTGCATCCAAAACGATATCCTTGGCAAGCGTAGGTTTCATTGACCAACCGATGACTTTCCTTGAATATAAATCGAGAACCACAGCCAGATATAACCAGCCTTGCCAAGTACGGATGTAGGTAATATCAGTCACCCAGGAAGTATCAGGGGTGCTCACAGCGAACTCTCGATTTAAGTGATTTGGTGGCACAATCGGAGGACGGTCACAACCATAACTTTTATGCTTTTTATATCCTCGAACAGCGGCAATGCCATTGTTCTTCATGATCTTCAGCACACGATTGGGGCCACAGCTTTCACCTAGCTCTTTAAGATCCAGCGTGATGCGACGATAACCATAGATGCCATAACTGGCATCATAAGAAGAGCGGATCAGTTGTAATAACCGTTTGTCTTCAATTGTTCTGCCTGATTCGGGTTCATGTAGCCAGGCGTAATAGCCAGCACGAGCAATCTTAAGAACCCGACACATCGTTTTAATCTTAAATTGATGGCTGTACTCAAGGATAAACTGATACTTTACTCGGGCAGGCTTGCAAAGTACCTTGCGGCCTTTTTTAAGATATCTCGCTCTTCTTCAGTTTGCTTAAGCTGACTTTTAAGACGAAGGATCTCTTTCTTTGCTTCGAGTAGTTCATGTTCATCAGGGTTGTTGCGTAAAGGCTGTACGGCCTTTAGCCATTTATAAATGCTGTGCTGTGATACACCTAAACGTTCAGCCACATCAGTGACAGAATATCCACGTTCGGTAATCAATTTAACAGCTTCATCTTTAAATTCTGGGGTGTGTCGTTGTCCACTCATAATGTTCTCTCCTATGCAAAAAGAATAGACAAAATTTGTCTAGGAGAGTGGTGGCAGTCCAAGTTTCGGGGCTAAGTGTCTAAATAAAAAGATGCTTAATTAAAATAAATTCTGTATAAAATCCCATTCGGAAATTAATAAAAATAAATATTGGTAAAGCAAAGCGTTGGAGTATATTGCTAAAATAAATCAATAAAAGAAAGAGTAGCAATTGGGAAGCGTATGTACATTGATCTAAACAGTGATTTAGGCGAGAGCTATGGCTCATGGTCTATGGGTAATGACGAACAAATACTTCCGATTGTTAGCAGTGCCAATATTGCTTGTGGTTTTCATGCAGGCGATCCCAAAAGTATTCTACAAACATTGAAGCAAGCTGCTCATTTAAAAGTGAGTGTAGGTGCGCATGTCTCCTATCCAGACTTAGTGGGTTTTGGCCGTCGTAATATGGATGTGGCATATGATGAGTTATATGCAGACGTCTTGTACCAAATTTCAGCTTTACAAGGTCTAGCACAAGTCGCAGGCACTAGCGTTCGGTATGTAAAACCTCATGGTGCTTTGTATAACACTATCGCTACCAATTTAGTTCAAGCAAAAGCAGTTATAGATGCGATCTTGGCTTACGACTCGTCTTTGGTATTAGTCGCTTTAGCTGGTTCACCCTTAATCGAATTTGCAAGAAAGCAAGGTTTAAGAGTCGTATCAGAAGCATTTGCTGATCGTGCTTACCATCGTGATGGAACTTTGGTTTCTCGACGTCAAGAGGGTGCGGTTTTGCATGATGTAGAAATGATTGCTGAGCGTGTATTAGATATGATCAAAAAAAAGGGTGTCATGTCTATAGAAGGCGAATTTACCCCGCTTAAAGCCGATACAATCTGTTTGCATGGAGATTCGTTAGGAGCATTACAGATGGCAAAAGTGGTTCGCCAAACCTTAGCTGATCACCAAATTGCTATACATAGCTTTGTATCTTAAAACTTATAGATCATATCGTTGAGTGCTGGAATGAGATTTTTATCGGTCAATGAAAATGCATTTTTAATTGAATTAGATGCTTTAGAAACAACAATTGCAGTATATCAATCACTCAATCAAGCGAATCATCCTTATATTCAAGAATTAATTCCTGCTGCTCGAACAGTCTTGGTGTATTTCGATCCAATTTGGATTGATCAACTTAGCTTGATCAAATGGATTCGTTCCCAAAAAATTGAATTAAAACGATTTAATTCAACTAAAGAAATTGTTATTGGTGTTCATTATGATGGTTGTGATTTAGCAGAAATAGCCGATCATTTAGGGCTAACAACTCAACAATTGATTCGAAAACATACCGAAAGCTGCTGGCAAGTTGCATTCATTGGTTTTGCACCGGGATTTGCTTATTTGATGAGCCATGACCAGCCATTTGGTAGCGTCCCACGCCGATCCTCACCCCGTAAAAAAGTAATAGCAGGGTCGGTCGGTTTAGCAGGAGAATATAGCGGAATTTATCCTAAGGAGAGTCCTGGTGGTTGGCAACTGATTGGGAGAACGGATGAAATCATGTGGGATATTCACCGAGAAAATCCAGCTTTGTTACTGCCTTCTGATCAAGTGGTTTTTAAAGATATTAGTCGAAACCCAACACAAACCTCTGTTTCAACAACCCTAGTTCATTCAAATTTAGCAACCCACAAACCCGTTCTATTTGAAGTATTAAATACTGGATTACAAGTCTTAGTCCAAGATCAAGGTCGACATCATGTAGCATCTCTTGGAGTTGGAAGAGCAGGTGCGTTAGATCAGAGTTCTTTTGTTGAAGCGAACCTAATCGTTGGTAATCCTAAACACGCAGCAGTGTTAGAAATTTTAAATGGTGGGCTAAAACTTAAAGTCATTCAGCCATCTGTAATCGCAGTGACGGGTGCATTGAGTGAGCTTTGGATTACTTATAAAGAGACAGGTAAAAGACAAGCCAGTTTATCCCAACCAATCGCTGTAGATGAAGGTGATGAGATCTATCTAACACAGCCTAAAGAAGGGTTACGTAACTATCTTGCAGTTCAGGGTGGAATCTATGCGGAGCAAGTTTTAGGTAGTGTCAGTTATGATTCTCTTGCAGAATTGGGTACATCGCCTATTCAGGTCGGTGATCAGATTTATTCTGCTCAGTTAAAAACTTATCCTGTTGAGTTAAATCATTTTGTTCGAACAAAACCAACAGTAGGCGATGAAATCATTATAGATGTGTGTTTAGGTCCTCGAACAGATTGGTTCTCTACAGATAGTTTGGAATTGTTCTTCAATCAGCGGTGGCAAGTCAGTGCTGAAAGTAACCGAATTGGATTGAGATTAAGTGGTGAAAAAACACTAGTGAGAGAGATCGACAAAGAGTTACCGAGTGAAGGATGTTGTACTGGTGCGATACAAGTACCCCCAAATGGTCAGCCTGTTTTATTTATGAATGATCACCCAATTACAGGTGGATATCCAGTCATCGCGAGTGTTGCAGCATATCATCTGGACCTAATCGCGCAGATTCCAACGGGGTGTTTGATTAAATTTAGACAAATTTCAGATTTTATGGACTTAAAATAAATGTACAGTTCACATAAGCTTTTAATTGCAAATCGGGGTGAGATTGCAGTTCGAGTGATTCAAGCTTGCAAAGATTTAGCGATTAGATCGGTTGCAATCTATGCAGATGATGACATGGCGAGTTTACATGTCAAAATGGCGGATGAAGCTTGGGCGCTATCGGGTTTAACTGCAAAAGAAACTTATCTCGATATTAACAAAATTTTGGCAATTGCCAAAAAAGCTCAAGTCACGATGATTCATCCAGGATATGGTTTCCTTTCAGAACGTGCTGATTTTGCGCAAGCAGTATTAGATGCAGGGCTTATTTGGGTTGGGCCACCGCCTAAGGCAATTCAACAACTTGGTGACAAGATTCAAGCAAGAAAAATTGCTCAATCAGTTGGTGCTCCATTGGTACAGGGCACAGCAGAACCACTACAGTTTGCAGAAGAAGCACTAAAGTTTGCTAAACAATATGGCCTCCCGATTGCTATCAAGGCCGCTTATGGTGGCGGTGGACGTGGTTTAAAGGTCGCTTGGGAGCTAGAGGAGGTTGCGAGCTTGTATGAGTCTGCCGTCAGAGAAGCTACAGCAGCCTTTGGACGAGGCGAATGTTATGTTGAACAATATTTGGATAAGCCTAGACATATTGAAGCTCAGATTCTTGCAGATCAGTTAGGTCATATCGTTGTTGTTGGAACACGAGATTGCTCTTTGCAAAGACGTAATCAAAAGCTTGTAGAGGAAGCGCCAGCACCGTTTATCTCAGATGAGATTTATCAACAAATTGTAAGTTCATCGATCAAGCTGTGTCGTGCAGTTGATTATGTCGGGGCAGGTACAGTCGAATATTTATTGAGCCAAAATAGCAAGCTGTCATTTTTAGAGGTTAATACACGATTACAAGTTGAACATCCCGTGTCTGAAGAAACTTCGGGACTAGATATTGTTGTGGAACAAATAAAAATTGCATTAGGTGAACCGCTTTCAATCCAAGCTACGCCGAAAGTTCAAACTCATGCAATTGAGTTTCGTATCAATGCCGAAGATCCTGCACGTGGATTTATTCCCTCATTTGGTCAAATATCCAAATTTATGGCGCCATCTGGTATTGGAATTCGTCTAGACACAGGCGTTATGCAAGGAAGTAAAGTCTCCTGCCATTTTGATTCTTTACTCGCAAAATTAATCGTGACGGGACCAACACGTGAGATTGCCATTCAACGAGCTAAAAGGGCTTTAGCTGCTTTTGAAATAGAAGGTATAGCCACTGTTTTGCCTTTTCATAAAACAGTATTGCAACATCCAGATTTTGTTGACGAATTTAAAGTACATACGCGATGGATTGAGCAAGATTTTTCTCAAGAATATGAAGTTCAACAGCGAAGTATCATTCAGGATGATCAGCAATTTGCACGCTTCATGATTGAAATAGATGGGAAGTTACAACAAATTGTATTGCCGAAGGAGTTTTTAAATTTTCAAACCGTTCAACAGCATGTAAAACCTATAGAAGAAGTTAAAGTATCTGATGAAAAAACACTGCTTGCTCCAATCTCAGGTGTAATTACAGCTTGGAAAGTAGAAGACAATCAAATGGTAGAAAAAGGTGATGTAGTTGCAGTGATGGAGGCAATGAAAATGGAAGTTCAGGTAACTGCTCATCGTAGTGGACAGATCAAGCAATTAGCACAGATCCATCAAAATTATTCAAACGATGAAAAGATAGCTGAGATTCATGCAGTTTGAGACCATGATAATAAAAAAGCCACTAAATTAGCATCTAGTGGCTTTGTATAGCTTAACGACGGCTTTGATTGTACACAGCCATAGCTGCTGGTAGGTTTTTACGCATATCGCCAATACGTTGAGTATTTGACGGGTGTGTTGATAAGAATGATGCGCCGCCAGGACCATCAAGACGATTCATTTTTTCCCATAAGCTAATTGCCGCGTTAGGATTGTATCCAGCGCGCGCCATTAACATCAAACCGCCGTAATCGGCACGACTTTCAAGATTACGAGAATAAGGTAAACCAATACCAATTTGGCTACCTAAGTTAATTGCTGCATTTCCAGCTTCACCAATATTAGCGCCTGCGTAGCTGCTACCAATACCAATGGCTAGGCTAGTCAGTGCTTGAGCCCCAATTTTGCTTTTAGCATGCTCTTCGAGGGCATGGGTCATTTCATGTCCCATAATTGCAGCGATTTCATCATTGGTTAAATTAAGCTTATTTACGATACCTGTGTAGAAAACAACTTTACCGCCAGGTGCGACATAAGCATTCACGTTGTCAGATTTCAACACTGCAAGCTGCCAATCAAAGCGTTGTCCAGTTTGATTCATTCGATCTGCGTAAGGTTTTAAACGTAAGAAAACCGTATTGATACGTTGATAAGTGCTAGAACTAGTATCAAGTTGGTTTTTAGCACGAGCTTCTTGAGTCATTTTAGAGAAACTTTGTGCTGATTGAGCATTCAAAGTTGCACTATCTGCACCAGCCATATCAGCAAAAGAAGCACAACCAGAAATGGTCATCACTGATGCTGCACAAAGGCTTAAAGCCAGCTTCTTCATACTTATTTTCTCCAAATCAGTATCTTATTGGTTTAATCTTTCATTAGAAT
>NZ_KB849653.1:229365-325043 GCF_000368765.1 Acinetobacter junii CIP 64.5 | reverse complement strand
TGTATTGAATTTATCTTGAATACAACAACTGTTTGGGTGTTGTATAGTCAAGCCTCACGAGCAATTAGTATTGGTCAGCTTCACACGTCACCGTGCTTCCACACCCAACCTATCAACGTCCTAGTCTCGAACGGCTCTTTAGAGGAATAAATTCCTAGGGAAATCTTATCTTGAGGTAGGCTTCCCGCTTAGATGCTTTCAGCGGTTATCCCTTCCGAACATAGCTACCCGGCGATGCCACTGGCGTGACAACCGGTACACCAGAGGTTCGTCCACTCTGGTCCTCTCGTACTAGGAGCAGATCCTCTCAAATTTCCAGCGCCCACGGTAGATAGGGACCGAACTGTCTCACGACGTTCTAAACCCAGCTCGCGTACCTCTTTAAATGGCGAACAGCCATACCCTTGGGACCTGCTTCAGCCCCAGGATGAGATGAGCCGACATCGAGGTGCCAAACACCGCCGTCGATATGAACTCTTGGGCGGTATCAGCCTGTTATCCCCAGAGTACCTTTTATCCGTTGAGCGATGGCCCTTCCATACAGAACCACCGGATCACTAAGACCTACTTTCGTACCTGCTCGACTTGTGGGTCTCGCAGTTAAGCGCGCTTTTGCCTTTATACTCTACGCGTGATTTCCGACCACGCTGAGCGCACCTTCGTACTCCTCCGTTACTCTTTAGGAGGAGACCGCCCCAGTCAAACTACCCACCAGACATGGTCCTCGTCCCGGATTACGGGACAGAGTTAGAACCTCAACATTACCAGGGTGGTATTTCAAGGACGGCTCCATTGGAACTAGCGTTCCAACTTCAAAGCCTCCCACCTATCCTACACAAGTAAGGTCAAAGTTCAATGTCAAGCTGCAGTAAAGGTTCACGGGGTCTTTCCGTCTAGCCGCGGGTACACTGCATCTTCACAGCGATTTCGATTTCACTGAGCCTCTGCTGGAGACAGCGCCGCCATCATTATGCCATTCGTGCAGGTCGGAACTTACCCGACAAGGAATTTCGCTACCTTAGGACCGTTATAGTTACGGCCGCCGTTTACTGGGGCTTCGATCAAGAGCTTCGCTTACGCTAACCCCATCAATTAACCTTCCAGCACCGGGCAGGCATCACACCCTATACGTCCACTTTCGTGTTTGCAGAGTGCTATGTTTTTAATAAACAGTTGCAGCGGCCTGGTTTCTGCGGCTGCCAACCGCTCAGGGAGCAAGTCCCATCACCGTCAGCAGCGTACCTTCTCCCGAAGTTACGGTACCATTTTGCCTAGTTCCTTCAGCAGAGTTCTCTCAAGCGCTTTGGTCTACTCGACCTGACCACCTGTGTCGGTTTCGGGTACGATTCCTGTGTAACTGAAGCTTAGAGACTTTTCCTGGAAGCATGGTATCAGCCACTTCACTGTACAAGTACAGCTTGCTATCGACTCTCAGCATAGAGCACCCCGGATTTGCCTAAGATGCATGCCTACGGTCTTCCACCTGGACAACCAACGCCAGGCTGACTTAACCTTCTCCGTCCTCTCATCGCATTACACAGAAGTATTGGAATATTAACCAATTTCCCATCGACTACGCCTCTCGGCCTCGCCTTAGGGGTCGACTCACCCAGCCCCGATTAACGTTGGACTGGAACCCTTGGTCTTTCAGCGAACGGGTTTTTCACCCGTTTTGTCGTTACTCACGTCAGCATTCGCACTTCTGATACCTCCAGCATACTTCTCAATACACCTTCATCGGCTTACAGAACGCTCCCCTACCACTTGACTAATGTCAAATCCGCAGCTTCGGCACATAGTTTTAGCCCCGTTACATCTTCCGCGCAGGCCGACTCGACTAGTGAGCTATTACGCTTTCTTTAAAGGGTGGCTGCTTCTAAGCCAACCTCCTAGCTGTCTATGCCTTCCCACATCGTTTCCCACTTAACTATAATTTTGGGGCCTTAGCTGGCGGTCTGGATTGTTTTCCTCTTGACTACGGACGTTAGCACCCGCAGTCTGTCTCCCGGATAGTACTCATTGGTATTCGGAGTTTGCATCGGTTTGGTAAGTCGGGATGACCCCCTAGCCGAAACAGTGCTCTACCCCCAATGGTATTCGTCCGAGGCGCTACCTAAATAGCTTTCGGGGAGAACCAGCTATCACCAGGCTTGATTAGCCTTTCACCCCTATCCACAAGTCATCCCCTGGCTTTTCAACGACAGTGGGTTCGGTCCTCCAGTTAGTGTTACCCAACCTTCAACCTGCTCATGGATAGATCGCCTGGTTTCGGGTCTATACCCAGCAACTAAACGCCCTATTAAGACTCGATTTCTCTACGGCTCCCCTATTCGGTTAACCTCGCTACTGAATATAAGTCGCTGACCCATTATACAAAAGGTACGCAGTCACCGAACAAGTCGGCTCCCACTGCTTGTATGCATGCGGTTTCAGGATCTATTTCACTCCCCTCACAGGGGTTCTTTTCGCCTTTCCCTCACGGTACTGGTTCACTATCGGTCAGTCAGGAGTATTTAGCCTTGGAGGATGGTCCCCCCATATTCAGACAAGGTTTCACGTGCCTCGCCCTACTCGTCATCATTATGTGTGCCCTTTCGTGTACGGGAATATCACCCTCTACGTTCGCACTTCCCAGAGCGTTCCACTAAAACACACATAACTTAATGGGCTGCTCCCCGTTCGCTCGCCGCTACTAAGGGAATCTCAATTGATTTCTTTTCCTAAGGGTACTGAGATGTTTCACTTCCCCTCGTTCGCTTCATAAACCTATGTATTCAGTTTATGATACCCGCCTTATAGCGGGTGGGTTCCCCCATTCAGAAATCTCCGGATCAAAGGATATTTGCCGCCTCCCCGGAGCTTTTCGCAGGCTATCACGTCTTTCATCGCCTCTGACTGCCAAGGCATCCACCACATGCACTTAATTACTTGACTATACAACCCCAAACAGTCGTTAACACATACAAGTGAGTGTTATCGTTGCAAACTTAATTGCTACTGGTTTGTTGTCTGTGAATTTAATCACCATACAGCTTCAATCTAAATTCATATACCAAAACGCTTGATTCAGTGTTTTTGCTAGTTCTCAGATTAAATATTAATTTAACAATTACTTGTTATCTTCCTATTTAATCGAGTTTGAACAATTTATTTCAGACTCAATTTTCTAATCTGTTAATGATTAACTACCACCTCGTCGGTGCGTAGTAAACTGTGATAAATCACAGAAGTTAAGAAGCTATTTGCTTACTAAGTTCTGTAATCTTTAGCTCCAAGCTTCGTTCTATGTGTGCCTGCGCACAGCATAGCTGTTTGCTTAAATTCTCGGACAAAGCGTTGCTTTGTTTACCCTCGAATTTGGTGGAGACTAGGAGAGTCGAACTCCTGACCTCCTGCGTGCAAAGCAGGCGCTCTACCAACTAAGCTAAGTCCCCAGCTTTAATCATAATGAACGACATATCTTTTTATCTAGCAGCTTGTGATTATTCATCACTTCGTCAGTAGTGGTGGGTCTGACAAGACTTGAACTTGTGACCCCACGCTTATCAAGCGTGTGCTCTAACCAACTGAGCTACAGACCCTCAGATACATCTTCGAAGAACAACTTGTTGTGGATTCTTACCGGTCACCAATCTTTCGTTAAGGAGGTGATCCAGCCGCAGGTTCCCCTACGGCTACCTTGTTACGACTTCACCCCAGTCATCGGCCACACCGTGGTAAGCGTCCTCCTTGCGGTTAGACTACCTACTTCTGGTGCAACAAACTCCCATGGTGTGACGGGCGGTGTGTACAAGGCCCGGGAACGTATTCACCGCGGCATTCTGATCCGCGATTACTAGCGATTCCGACTTCATGGAGTCGAGTTGCAGACTCCAATCCGGACTACGATCGGCTTTTTGAGATTAGCATCACATCGCTGTGTAGCAACCCTTTGTACCGACCATTGTAGCACGTGTGTAGCCCTGGCCGTAAGGGCCATGATGACTTGACGTCGTCCCCGCCTTCCTCCAGTTTGTCACTGGCAGTATCCTTAAAGTTCCCATCCGAAATGCTGGCAAGTAAGGAAAAGGGTTGCGCTCGTTGCGGGACTTAACCCAACATCTCACGACACGAGCTGACGACAGCCATGCAGCACCTGTATCTAGATTCCCGAAGGCACCAATCCATCTCTGGAAAGTTTCTAGTATGTCAAGGCCAGGTAAGGTTCTTCGCGTTGCATCGAATTAAACCACATGCTCCACCGCTTGTGCGGGCCCCCGTCAATTCATTTGAGTTTTAGTCTTGCGACCGTACTCCCCAGGCGGTCTACTTATCGCGTTAGCTGCGCCACTAAAGCCTCAAAGGCCCCAACGGCTAGTAGACATCGTTTACGGCATGGACTACCAGGGTATCTAATCCTGTTTGCTCCCCATGCTTTCGTACCTCAGCGTCAGTATTAGGCCAGATGGCTGCCTTCGCCATCGGTATTCCTCCAGATCTCTACGCATTTCACCGCTACACCTGGAATTCTACCATCCTCTCCCATACTCTAGCTTCCCAGTATCGAATGCAATTCCCAAGTTAAGCTCGGGGATTTCACATCCGACTTAAAAAGCCGCCTACGCACGCTTTACGCCCAGTAAATCCGATTAACGCTCGCACCCTCTGTATTACCGCGGCTGCTGGCACAGAGTTAGCCGGTGCTTATTCTGCGAGTAACGTCCACTATCCAAGGGTATTAGTCTCAGTAGCCTCCTCCTCGCTTAAAGTGCTTTACAACCATAAGGCCTTCTTCACACACGCGGCATGGCTGGATCAGGGTTCCCCCCATTGTCCAATATTCCCCACTGCTGCCTCCCGTAGGAGTCTGGGCCGTGTCTCAGTCCCAGTGTGGCGGATCATCCTCTCAGACCCGCTACAGAT
The DNA here is from genome assembly GCF_000368765.1 of Acinetobacter junii CIP 64.5. GTDB lineage: Bacteria > Pseudomonadota > Gammaproteobacteria > Pseudomonadales > Moraxellaceae > Acinetobacter > Acinetobacter junii. Next base: position 320,141 of record NZ_KB849653.1, on the reverse strand, counting down.
CGTCGCCTTGGTAGGCCTTTACCCCACCAACTAGCTAATCCGACTTAGGCTCATCTATTAGCGCAAGGTCCGAAGATCCCCTGCTTTCTCCCGTAGGACGTATGCGGTATTAGCATTCCTTTCGGAATGTTGTCCCCCACTAATAGGCAGATTCCTAAGCATTACTCACCCGTCCGCCGCTAAGATAAGGTGCAAGCACCTCATCTCCGCTCGACTTGCATGTGTTAAGCCTGCCGCCAGCGTTCAATCTGAGCCATGATCAAACTCTTCAGTTAAAATCATTTTGCACCTTAGTTAAGACAAGGTGCTAATTCTGGCTCATCAATTTTCTGACTAAAAATTCGCTCAAATAAACTTCGAGAAATTTCTACCATTCAATCAATGAAAATTATTTCGATCGATCAACCAGTAAAAATCCACACAAGTTGTTCTTCTATTCTCTTAATGATCTTCTCGATGATTCGTCATCATCAAGCTAGGTCGGCTATATTACTCTAAATTTCTTTAAAGTCAACAGGTAATTTAGATATTTTTAAAACTTATCAACCAACCCAAGAATCCAACCATTTTAGCCAAATCCTTGTTTCTCAACAAGTTTTTATCCGCATCACCGCCGATGGATGTGCATTCTACAGCATTTCTAATCGCTTGCAAGTGATTTATTGGAATTTATTTTAATATTTAAACTGATAGATTATTTTTTACACAAATAAGGCTGAAAATGTGGAATTTGGTCTAAGATTTGTTCAGTTTTACTTTTTTCTTGCCAATGCAAAGGTCGACAATCGATGTATTCACAATACCCACTCCCTTGATAGGACTGATTATTCCAAAATAAATCATAACTAAAACTACCAACATAACCCGCCGCTAGACCAAATTTATAATCGCCCCTACTCTGTCCGTGTAATTGAAAGATAACTTCTTCATTTTCTTGATATTGCCAAATGAATTCACGAGGAAGATACATCTCACGTCCATTAGGAGTTTGAATCTTTGGATACACCCTAAGGGTATCAAAAACCACATTTCGATCATAAAGAGTCGAACCTTGTTGGCTGGTTTGAACCTCAATTCGAGAGAAAATTACGCTATTCCATTGGTTGCGCAATTCTGAAAGGATGACTTGAATTTCTTCATTAATATGAATGATTTGATATGTAAAAAAGTGAAAAGCAATAAAAGGTAAATATACCGCCCTTGCATGTTTTAAAATACCTTTGGTCTCAATCAAATATTTTTGATTTTTATAAACAATTTCCCCAACGCACTGACATTGTACATACCAGTAGTCAGCCACGCCCCAGTGCAATGCTGTATGATTTTCTATTTCAGAACAGATATTTACCCTTAAATCACAGCTAAATTCATTGTCATTTCGTTTGAAGTAATAGTTTGGAAAATCAACATGAATTTGATCAACATCTAAGAATTGATATGAATCAGTCTCAAATTGACACTGCTCTTTTGCACTATAACTTTTTAGATGTCCAACTGTTGATAAGCTACTACTTACCAACACTGTAGCTGTATCGATCGCAGTTGTGGAAATTGCACTTGGATTATAACAAATAGGGATACGAGGTTGCCCAATCAAACTAATGAAATTTACATAATGAAAAGGTGCAGGGAGATTCGGTAGAATCAAACCTTGATAAACAATTTTAAATAAACCTTTGGGTGGGTAAAAAGTTAAAGCATCTGACTTGTTGAGGTTCAGCTGCTTTAATTGACTATTATTCATCAACAATGGCATGCCGAACCTCCTTTTATTTAGATTGTTATTTTGGAATCATTTTTTTTAGCTAATAGTGTCGTTACAAAACCAGACAACACATAGATGATACATACAACAAGTATCCCTACAGGAATATTGTAGGTGATTGCAGCAAAAATCAAGACTACAGGCAACATGACTACAAAAGGAACACGTTTGCGATCCATTTGTTTAAATGAATAGTATTTGATATTTGAAATCATAAGCAAACCAATCGAAACCATAATCACAGCGTTGATGATTTGTATTGTGATGTCATTTAAATCAAATACCAGAGGATAATCTTGACTCACCCATACCATTGAAATAACGGTTACAGCAGCTAATGGACTTGCTATTCCTATAAAGTAACGTTTATCGACCACACCGATTTGTACATTGAAGCGTGCAAGTCGAAATGCTGCACAGGCTGTGTAAATAAAACAACAAGCTAGACCAATTCGACCCAAATCATTGAGACTCCAACTGTACATCAAAATAGCTGGAGCTACACCGAAGGCTAATAAATCCGAAAGTGAATCATACTGTTCACCAAAAGCACTTTGTGCTCCGATTGCACGAGCAACTCGACCATCCAAACCATCTAACAATGCTGCTAAGAAAATCGCATAAATAGCTTGAGTGAAATTACCATTCATACTAGCGATGATCGAATAAAAACCTGAAAGTAATGCCGCTGTTGTAATCAGATTTGGCCATAAATAAATGCCGCGTCTTTTAACTTTTTGCCCTTCATGCGTTTGTTCTTCTTCTTCGACTTCAAAGGTGATCCCATCAAAAGAAAGCTCTTCTTTCTTCAAATCAGAATCTGACTTAGGAGAATTTGTCATTATTTTCAATTCCTCGAGAATAGTTTGACATTGATGGGCTTATTCACCCACCAACCAACGCACTGCAGCATGACCACCATTTTCACTCATTCGCAAATGAGGGAACAACCATTGTAATGCCTGATCAGCATCTTCTGAAAATTTCCAAGGTGGGTTAATCACCAATAAACCACAACCATTTAATCCAACTGGCGTATCATCAGGCCATACACAAATTTCACATACCAACTGACGACGAATACCAGTCTTAAACATTTTCTTCTCAAAACGGTCAATCATCGCGCGATCTTTAATTGGATACCACACAGCAAAAACACCTGTCGGCCATTTTTTATGTGCAGCTTGTAACAGCTCTACTAACTGAGGGAAATCTTTACGTTCGATTTCGTATGGTGGATCAATCATGACCAATCCACGTTTTTCTTTAGGCGGAATGACACCCATCAAACCTTCATAAAAATCACGCTCATGTAAGCCCGCACGTTTATCACGAATATTTAAATACAATTGTTGAAACACATCACGCTGCATTTCAAATATAGTTGCTTTATCAATATCACGCATGCCTTCAAGCGCAAACCAAGGTGAACCTGGATAAGCGCCCTTACCTGAACCTGCACGCATATCTTCAACAATTTTAAGATATTGTTTTACGCCTTCAGGTGCATTACGTTTAATAGAATCGTCAAGCTTGACCAAACGATGGATACCCGTTAAAAACTCACCTGATTTTTGTGCTTCAGACGTAGATAAATCATATTTACCTGCACCGCCATGGGTGTCTATATATCGATAAGGTTTATCTTTAGCATTTAAACGAGCGAGCAGTTGAAGCAAAAGTACATGCTTCATAACATCGGCAAAGTTACCCGCATGGAAATGGTGACGGTAATTCATGTTGACAATTATTCCTCAATTCAAAGGGTAGTTTATCACGAATGAAAAAAGTATTCTTTAGCGTTGATGTGATCGACTAAGATCATACAGCCTCTTCACCAAGATCTATTGGAAATATATGCAGCAAAGTTCTCTTCCTGAATCGTGGGATTTAGATAAAGTTTTGGATGATTTAAATGAATCAGGTTTTGCCGTTATAGATAATGTTTATTCTGCTGCATTTGTAAACTCCCTAGTAAACGAATGCAATTCACATCTTGCTGAGTTCAGAGCTGCAGGCATTCAAAATGGTATTGTGAGTCATATACGTAGCGATCATATATTGTGGATTGATGAACAATTACCGATCGCGCAACAACATATTAATGCATTAAAGAACTTGTCTCAGTTATTAAATCAAGCGTTTTATTTGGGAATCAAAGAAGTAGAAGCTCATTTTGCCTGTTACAACGCAGGTGAATTTTATGCATTACATCGAGATAATCCTCAGAAAAAGAATGATCGCATGATTTCAACTGTTTTTTATTTACATGAACAGTGGCAAGAAGACTTTGGCGGTCAGTTACGCTTGCAAGATAAAAATGAACAATGGCATACCATTCAACCATTGCCTAATCGGCTTGCTATCTTCCAAAGTGATTTACTACATGAAGTGTTGCTTTCAAAACAGCAACGTCTATCAATTACAGCATGGTTACGCAGTGGAAATTCGCTTTGGAATGCCTAAACCTTTAAATTGCAAAATAAAGCCCTATATATGCATGCATAGATCAAGGTTTTGGATAAACTGATGTCAAATGAAACGAAACATGTAGTAAATCGAATTGGTGAAACAGACCAACTCTATTTAAGTGAAAATACACCTGAACTTGCTTTAGAAAGAGCTGACTTACGTCTGCAATTGGTTGTACTCAGTCATGTCCGTCAAGAACAATTGCATTTCTTGCAAGAAGCCATCGTGCTACTTGAGCAAGCTCGAATTGAATTTGAGGAAATGCCATTAAGCCTTAATCTTGATCTCTCGTTGAATTTAGCCAAAGCTTATATGATTTATTTTGAGCTAACCAAAGAACAACGTTTTGCGATTATCACGCAGCAAATCCTAAAGCCTCTCGCTCACTACGATCATCTAGATATTTACTTCTTTTTGGCTTATGCATCTGCAAGTAAAGAAGAGTTTGCGATGACTCAACATTGGTTAAAAAAATATGTGGCATGTGTAGATCACGACTTGCAGTTGTTAAATGCACATCCAGCTTTTAATCAAGCCCGCCAAGAAGAATGGTTCATAAATTTAATCCATAAAAAAGCTCACTGATGTGAGCTTTTCTTATTAAGTTGTACTATCGACATGTAGTTGCTGATTCAACTCATCTATCACGATAGCCCATTCATCATCTTTATCCCAATGACTCTTAAGAAAGTCTCGTTGCCCAGCACTCCAAAAATCAGCTTCGTGTAATTTCTGGCTAGCACTCAATTGATGAGTTTTAATAAAGTTTTCCATCGAAACTTCATCTGCATCAAGCCCCAATTGTTCAAATAAAAGTTCAAGTGTTGGTTGTTGTTCAAACATTTTTTCTTCTCCTTAGGTAAAACCCATCTAATAAATAATCTAACAATAAACTGTATTAACTTGCAGGCATATCTCTATATTTTCTTGTTGTATTTTGTTTCTTAAAATAAAAAAGCACTCTACAAGAGAGTGCTTTTCATAATTTATCAAAATGACAAATTATTTAACCATGTCAGCAATCGCTGCACGTTCTTCTTCTAACTCGTTAAGAGTGAAGTTGATACGGTCACGGCTGAATTCATCAATTTCTAAACCTTGAACGATTTTGTATTCACCGTTTTCAGTTGTTACAGGGAAACCAAACATTACACCTTCAGGAATTCCATAAGAACCGTCAGAAGGAATACCCATAGTTACCCATTTGCCATTTGTACCTAACGCCCAATCACGCATATGGTCAATTGCAGCGTTTGCAGCAGAAGCAGCAGAAGACAAACCACGTGCTTCGATGATCGCAGCACCACGTTTACCAACTGTTGGAAGGAATACATCTTTATTCCATTCAGCATCGTTGATTTTGTCTTTTAAGCTTACACCATTTGCAGTTGCAAAACGGTAGTCAGCATACATAGTTGGAGAGTGGTTACCCCAAACAGTCATGTTCTCGATGTCAGAAACTGCAACGCCAGCTTTTTGAGCAAGTTGAGTTAATGCACGGTTGTGGTCAAGACGCAGCATAGCTGTGAAGTTTTTCGCTGGAAGATCTGGAGCAGATTTCATTGCGATGTAAGCATTTGTATTTGCTGGGTTACCAACAACTAATACTTTAACATCACGGCTAGCAACTTTATTTAAAGCTTGACCTTGACCAATGAAGATCTCGCCATTTACTTTCAATAAGTCAGCACGTTCCATACCAGGACCACGTGGACGTGAACCTACTAATAACGCATAGTCAGCATCTTTAAATGCAACTTCTGGATCATCAGTCCCGATCATGCCTGCCAATAATGGGAAAGCACAGTCATCAAGTTCCATCATTACGCCTTTAAGCGCTTGTTGGGCTTTCTCAAAAGGAACTTCAAGCAATTGTAAAATTACAGGTTGATCTTTACCTAACATTTCACCGCTAGCGATACGGAATAATAAGCTATAACCAATTTGACCTGCAGCGCCTGTAACGGCAACACGAACGGGTTGCTTCATGTGATATTCTCCAATGAGATGCGTTAGCACGATTGAATTCTTTTGTTATTCAACCGAATTATCATAAACGGCAAAGATTGTACTCTAAAGCGAACGCAGATGCATGTAAAAGAGAATGGATTTCAACAAAAGTCTGATAGAAAATACAAATTAATTCAGAAAAAAAGCTTAATAACTTCCTTTAATTGTAAATTCACTTGGACATCCTGTGACCACATGACTCGAACATTGTTTGTACTGACCGTTTTTCTGATAGCACACTCGAATCTCAGTCAAAATAGAGTCAAATTTGGATGCTTGGCAAGTAAATCGAATTCCATTGGGTGGTAGAGAAGGATTTAGTTTAGTGAATTGCTGCCTTAAATTTTCTTTTTGTACTTCAATCGTATTAGGGCTAGTCAAATCAGCAGGTATTTTTAATCTCTCAGCAAAATTAATAATCGTTCTGAAATATTGACTCGCATTCATTGGCACACAGCCGCCGACATTTTGCCAAAGTTGTACCCGTGCATTTTCATCAGGCATCACACGTGCAACCACTTTAGCTTGTAGGGGGGATAATTTAGCCGATGATTTTGTTTGACAGTCTCGACCAACAGGAACTTCAGGCAATAAACTTGAGATCGTCAGAGAATAACCCTCTAAACATTTACGTTGTTTTTGGCGTGAAGAATCAAACGAACAGACAGCAGGTGTCATTTGGACATGCATCACATATCCAGCAATATCAGCTTTGTCCGCTGCATATAATGGAACAGCAAATGAAAGAGCTAAATAACAGATTAGTATCTGTATAGCCCTAAACATTGATTCCTTCATCAAGCACATTGATTTCATCAAATACAAAAACTTCATTATCTCAAGTTCAACGATGCCATGCGTTAAGGTTCATTACGTACAGGAATAATACTCATACGTTTTTCCAGAGATTGAGGTCCCTGCCCTAACACTACCCCATAGTGTGTTGCATTGGTCATGACATGTTTTACATAGTCACGTGTTTCTAATAAAGGAATTGACTCAGTGTATTGATCAGCCGCAATTGGTTGAAAATCAGGTTGCCAACGACGTGCACGATTTGGGCCAGCATTATAACCCGCTGTCGCAAGCACCGCATTTCCGCTCAATTGACCATGAATCATCGAAAGATAAAATGTCCCATATCGAATATTCGTGTTCATTTCACTCAATGCCGCTGGGTTATAGGTTTCTCCCATTTGTCGAGCAACCAATTTGGCCGTGTTTGGCATGATCTGCATCAAACCACCAGCCCCGACATGAGACCTCGCAGTGGTCACGAATCGACTTTCTTGGCGCATTAAACCATACGCCCAAGCTGGATCAATACCAGCATTGTAACTATGACTAGTCACATTACTACGATGCGGCGTTGCAAAACGATAGGTATCATTGTGTCGAGTGCTGGTTCGATCAGCTGCATAAATTGCTCGATCATACCAGCCCATATCATGTGCGCGCTTAGCAGCCGCCAATAATAAACCATCGTCTTTTTGTAGATAAGCCTGTCTGACAGCCCAGTTCCATTCTCTATTGGTATAATTGGCAGGGGCATTAATATCACGTAAAGCGAATGCACGTCTAAAGTGAATATTTTGGTTTAAACGCTGAATATCTTGTGTGCTTGGTTGTTCGTTATAAGGTTGATGATTGTATCGCTCACCTAAACGATCTTTAGCAAGCAAGTTGTGATAATCATCACCAGCTTGCGCTAGTTTGCGATAAATTTGTTGAGCTGCTAACTTCGAGTCTTTGTCATTTCTTTGCTCTGATGCACGAGCCAACCAATATTGCCAACGATCTTCTTGTTTTTGTGTAACCGACATTGAGTCTACTGCACGAATTACACTTTCCCATGCACCAAATCGCACCGCTTGACGCGCATAAATTTCAGCTTCTTCGGGACTAAATGGATAACCATAACTCTTATCAAATGCATTTAATACTTCACGATTAAAACCATTTTTCATTACGGTTGTACCACCGACATAGCCGATGGTACGGTACAAATATTTTTGTACTGGACTTGGTAAATCTTGAGCAACACGTTGCACATTGCCTAAAGCATTAGTTAAATCACTATCTGCTACGCGACCCAACGCAAAAATTAAATAGGCGTAATCTGCGTCATTGGTTTTTGGCGCACTCCATAGGTACGCGAGAGGATTAGATTGAATTTGATTAAACTGGGCCAGAGATAAACTTAAACCCATAGTTTGTGCAGTTGCAATTGCTTGCCCCGACTGACCAGCTCTAAGTTGTCCCCACAAGCGTTGTTGGCGATCTTGAGCAGTCATTAAGGGGCTTGATAACATCATACGCCCCAAACCATTACATGATTCAGGTTGGGTATTTGTTGCCAACCAAATATCCTTATATTCTGCATAAACCAAACTATCCCCAGTTTGAGCTCGAACCTGCGCCACAGCACAACTTTCGTCTTGATCAGGGTTCGTTACATAACTGAGGACTGGTTTTGCCTCACTAAAGTTCGCTTGTTTTACCTTTTCTTCAACATAATCTGCTGCTAACTTTTCAGCCATTGCAGACTTTGGATATCGTTGCGCAAAATTAATAATTGAAGATGCTGGCTGAAACCCAAGATTACTATTCAATTTCCAATATTCTGGGTAGTAACCTAAAACATCATTTTGCATCTCATATTGGTACTGATCAAGCAATGCGGTATTCCCCGCATTCGCAGCACGTAAAGCATCATTAAACTGATCATCTAAAGCATAAACAGACGAACACGCAAGCAAACCACCAACAACAAAACTACGTTGTAAGATTTTCTTGTTATTTAGTTTTATTTTGAGGTGTGGAACTGAATTGTGTTGCTTATTCATCTTCATCGATACATTTGCCTAATTTCGCCTGCGATTATAGTTTAATAACTCTCAAGTCTTACTATTGTTGTGTTATGTAACTTGCTGATTCATATTCATTAAAATTCACGTATTTTCATCCACAAAGTGTCCATTTTTGTCATTTTTTTATTCTCAGCGAACATTCAAAAATGCTGCTATAATCCGCGGTTTGTTTAAATCCACCTCGTTTAGGAGCCTGCATGACGGTTCAAACATTCACTCCTAGTGCTACAAAAGCTGCCTCAGAAAACACTGTTACCCAGCCAACGCACACCACTGATGTTTCAATGAAGAAGTTGTATATTGAAACTCAAGGGTGTCAGATGAATGAGTATGACAGTCATCGTATGGCAGATTTGCTTGGCGACTCACACGGCTACGTTCTGACCACAAATCCAAACGAAGCTGATATCTTGTTAATGAACACTTGTTCAATTCGTGAAAAGGCGCAAGAGAAAGTCTTTAGTGAGCTTGGTCGTTGGCGCAAACTGAAAGAACAAAATCCTGACCTAGTGATTGGTGTCGGTGGCTGTGTTGCTTCTCAAGAAGGTGACAACATTCAAAAGCGCGCACCTTATGTCGACATGGTATTCGGTCCACAAACCCTACACCGCTTGCCACAAATGCTAGATCAGCATCAAGCCCAAGTGGAAAAGCCAAAGAAAGAAAAAATCAAATTAGTTGATATTTCTTTTCCAGATATTGAGAAATTTGATTTCTTACCTGAACCACGTGTTGAAGGTTTTAAAGCATTTGTCTCGATCATGGAAGGCTGTTCGAAATATTGTTCATTCTGCGTAGTCCCTTATACACGCGGTGAAGAAGTTTCGCGCCCTCTCGATGATGTGTTAGCAGAAATTGCTGGATTGGCAGAAAAAGGTGTTCGTGAAATTAGCCTGCTTGGTCAAAATGTAAATGGTTATCGTGGTGAAACCTTTGAAGGTGGCATTTGCACATTCCCTGAATTACTGCGCTTAGTTGCTGAAATTCCAGGGATTGGTCGTTTACGTTATACCACCTCTCACCCATTAGAATTTTCTGATGAGTTGATTCAATGTTATCGTGATTTGCCTCAGATGGTTTCGCATTTGCATTTACCTGTACAAAGTGGTTCAAACGATGTACTGCAAGCCATGAAGCGCAATCACACGATTGATGTCTACATTGATAAAATTGCAAAACTACGCAAAGTTCGCCCTGATATGCATTTATCAAGTGACTTCATTATTGGCTTCCCTGGCGAAACGGATGAGCACTTCGCTGAGACTTTGCAGTTTATTAAAGATTTAGATTTTGACCACTCTTATAGTTTCGTTTATTCAAAACGTCCTGGTACACCTGCTTCTGAACTTCCTGATGACACTCCAGAGCAAGTGAAAAAAGATCGTTTAGCACAAGTACAACAAGTGATTAAACAATCTAGTATCGATAAAACTGATGCGATGCTGGGTAAAATTGAACGCGTACTGATTGAAAAAGTTTCTGATAAAGATCCAAATCTTCTGATCGGTACAGCGGACAACACTCGTCTTGTTACTTTTATCGGTGATGCAGCTTGGGTTGGACGTTTTGCTGAAATTGAGATTACTGAAATCAAAACTTTAAATTTAGTTTATGGTGAACTCTTGAATCTTGAACCTGACGTGGCGTAATGTAAGGGTATTCTTACAAGACAACATAAAGGGTTTCTCTTGACTGCAGCGATTCGACGTACAGTAACGTTCCCTGAAATTTCCATGGAACGTTTAAAAAGCATGCTCGGTGCGTATAACGGGCATTTAAAACAAATCGAACAACGTTTAGATGTCAAAATAACTCACCGAGGCGATGCCTTTTACTTAGACGGTGATATCGAAGCGGTCGAACGAGCCGAAGCACTTTTGCAACGGCTCTTTCAAGAATCTGAAATTTCTTCTCAAATCAGTGCGGATGTACTTCATTTAATGATTCAAGGATCTCAAACTGAGCGTGAATTTTTGGATGACTCTGATCAAGAACATACTGGGCTTGATAACGTTTGGCTACAAACGCGTAAAGGCCGCATCAATCCACGTGGCGCGAATCAAAAACGCTATGTACAACGTATCTTACAAAGCGATATCTCCTTCGGTATCGGGCCTGCGGGTACAGGTAAAACCTATCTTGCAGTCGCTGCAGCAGTAGATATGCTCGAACGTAATGAAATTCAACGTATCTTACTGGTACGTCCTGCAGTTGAAGCAGGTGAGAAACTTGGTTTTTTACCAGGTGACTTAACTCAAAAAATTGATCCTTACCTTCGACCACTTTACGATGCCCTATATGAAATGCTGGGCTTTGAAAAAGTAGCTAAACTCATTGAACGCCAAGTGATTGAAGTAGCACCTCTCGCCTATATGCGCGGACGCACACTGAATCATTCTTTTGTCATTTTGGACGAAGCTCAGAATACAACGCCTGAACAGATGAAAATGTTCCTTACACGCCTAGGCTTCGGTTCAAGAGCGGTGATAACGGGTGACGTAACACAAGTAGATCTACCTCGTGGTCAGCAATCAGGTTTGGCTCATGCCTTACGTGTTCTTGAAAACGTCCATGAAATTCATATCACACGCTTCCACTCTCGAGATGTAGTGCGTCACCAACTGGTACAAAAAATTGTCGAAGCTTATGAAGGCTGGGACAGCGAACAACAACGTTTGTCAGCAGAAGCTCGTGCTGAACGCAAAGCGAGACAAGAAGCACTGGTAGCAGAAAATGATGAGAAAGCTGACGCTCAACATTAATGAATATGCTTTTAGTGTGATATTAAAAAAAGGCACATGAAATCTGTAGGCTCAATGGTCATTACCGAGTTAAGTATATGAGTGTGAGTAGCCTACAGAGATCTAAATGAGGATAGTTTTGTGTTTTGTCAGCAAACTTATGGATCATCATTTTTTTAGAAGATAGCACATGAAAAGACAAATCATGCAACAAATTGGATCAATATGCAGTAAAGCATTCCTCCAGTCTTCTTTCTATCCCATTAAGTTTCATTCTAAGTTTGTAGATGCAATTTATATTTAAGGATCTATTTTGAAAATCAATTTAAGTCTTCAACAAGACTTTCAAGCCAATGATTTACCATTGAAGCGTGGTCAAATCAAAAAACAAATTGAAACTGCATTACGTCATGTTGGTTTTGACGCAGATTGTGAGATTGGCATTGCTTGCGTTGATCTTACAGAAAGTCATGAACTGAATTTGCAATACCGAGAGAAAGACAAACCAACCAATGTCTTATCTTTTCCAAGCGATATTCCAGACGAAATGCTCAGCTTACTCGAAGCAGAGCCTTTAGGTGACTTGGTCATCTGTATTCCTGTTGTGTTACAAGAAGCAGCAGAGCAACAAAAAACACCAAGTGATCATTTTACTCACTTACTCGTGCATGGGATTTTACATTTACTCGGCTACGACCATGAAACCAGTGAAGCCGAAGCTGAAGAAATGGAAGCTTTGGAAATTGAGATTCTGAAAAAACTTGGGGTCAGCAATCCTTACCAAGCTGATGAAAATTAAGCCTGAGTCCTATGTATATCGTTATTTTTAAAGCCACCATTAGACAATTAGATTCTACTTACACAGAAATGGCACAAAAGCTTAGAGATAAAGCAATCGGTCAATATCACTGTGTTAAGTTTGAAGCATGTTGTGAAAATGATTTTGAAATAGCGTTGTCTTACTGGAACAGCCTCGAAGATATTCAACGCTGGCAACAAGATGCTGAACATTTAGTTGCCCAACACTTAGGCAAAGAAAAATGGTACCAGCATTTTAATATCGAAATCTGTAAAATCGAACGGGCTTACTCAAGTACAAATACATTGTGAATAAGCGAGAACTTATCCACAATTTTAAAACGGCTAAATACAATTTCAGCCGTTTTTTCAATTCTTAAAATTGATATCGTAATGTAAAGGTCACATTACGAGGTGCGCCATACACCATCAAATTATCGCCAATGCCTGTATAGTATTTTTTGTCAAAAATATTATTCAAATTGATCTGAGCTTTAATATTTGAATCTATATCATAGCCAAGCATTAAATTTGCTAAAGCATAGGCATCCTGTGTGATGCGTTTGTCACCATCTCCTGTATAAAACTTACTCTTGTAATTTATACCGCCGCCAACACTCCATTTATCTAACTTATATTTAGTGAATAAATTGGCATTGGTTCTTGAAGACATCGTTTGCACTTCATTACCCTGAGCATCTTTGGCATTGAAATGAGCAATACCAAAACTTAAATTCCAGTTATTGGCAATTTCTCCATCTAACTCAAATTCAACACCTTTGCTTTCGACACCATCAGCACTACGGTACGCTTTTTCTGTTGTTGGGGTTCCATCTGGACTCGGTATAAAAGTTCCTGTTTCTTCTGCAACATTATCTTGTTTGGTTTGGAATACCGATAAAGCAGCATTCAGCTTTCCATTTAAGAACTCCCCTTTTAAACCTGTCTCATAACTTTTACCTTCTCGTGGATCAAGGTACTGCTTATTTATATCTCGTTTATCTTCTGGTTTAAAAATACTGGTATAACTCGCATACCAAGAATACTGATCAAGAAAATCAAAAACTAAACCTGCATATGGAGTTACTTCATTTTTGAATTTTCTATTTCCTACACCATCATCACTCTCATATTTCCAGTTTGATAACCGTATGCCTGTAATTAATTTCAAAGGCTCAGCTAAGTTAAATTTACCTGCCAAATAAGCGCCTGTTTGAGTCGTTTTATTAGGCACTTGATAGACATTATTATTTTGAATTGATGCTAATAGCGGTACATTTGGATGATCAAAATCAAGTACCGCATCTGATGCAATTTGAGGATTACCTGAATACCATGTGTCTTTTTGTGCTTGGTTATACATAAAACCCGCCACAATTTCCTGCTCTAAACCACCAATAGAAAAGGGAGCAGAAAGATAAGTATCAATATTATTTTCTTTCGTCTTAGTGGCATCAGACCAAGTCATTAATGTACCTTTACTGGTATTTGTAGTTTTATCGAAACTCCCCCACAAATAGAGCAATGCAGTATCTTGTTTTACTTCACGATATGCATAATTCACATGCAAATTCACATCATTGAATAGATTTTGTTTCAAGGTTGCAAAGGCTGTGGTGGTGTCCGTATTCCAATATGTCCAATCAGAAGTTACTGTTTTGGATCGATCAAAATCGACGCGTTGACCATTACTATCAAATGCTGGTAATCCGCCCCACCGTACTCCATCACGCTCTAAGTTTTGATAACCAACCCCAACAGAGACATAGGTTTTGTCGCTGATATCGGCATCAACCACCCCATATACAACATTATTATTTTTCTCATACCCTTTCATAAAAGAGTCAGTGTCTTCGTGCTTTACCACGACACGACCACGAACTGTTCCATCCGTATTCAATGGTGTAGAAATATCTGCCGAGCTCGTCCATGCATTCCATGAACCCAAAGAAGTACTTACCTGCCCAGTTAGTTCTTTCGCATTCGCATGCTTTCGAATCATATTGATAGCTATTGCTGGGTTACCAGCACCAGTCATTAAACCATTTGCACCTTTGACTAACTCTACGCGATCATACATTGTTAAATCAGGATCATTTGCTTCCATCCCCACATTACTGGGAACGCCATCAAATAAATAATAGTCGACATCAAAACCTCGCGCTGTAGGATATTGACGCTCATCCCATTGGTTAACTGATACACCTGTGACATTATTTAATAGATCCTGAAAAGAACTGATATTGGCATCATCCAAATACTCACGAGTTAAAACCTTAACGGATTGTGGCGTTTCACGAAGCGATAGACTCAACTTAGTCGCTGTATTTGCACTCTTCGCCGTATAACTTTGAGTTCCCTCTGTAACTGAGGATTGATCATCTTGTGCTTTGAGGCTAATCGTAGGTAGTGCAACTGTCGATGAAGAGGTGCTGGTTTCTGCAGAGGCAAATGAAGGAGGTAATATCGCCATCGCCAACATAAGAGGATGGGCCTTAAAAGATTGAAAAGTCTGAGATTGATGCATGGGAAATTTCCTTATGCAAAGATATGAGATTTAAAATGCATACGCTGATCTCCCCCAGAGCGTTTACTTTTCAGCACAGGAGCGCATACAAAACAATTAAAATACAATGCAAATGATAATTATTTTTATTATCAATTCAAGTTTTATTTATGAAATGTAATAGAGTGTTGTAAAAAAAGAAAAATGAATAACAATAAAAAAAGCTATCTAATTGTAATTAAATAGCTTTTGATAAATGATTTATTTTTTAAAATCAATGCACTTCAAACTCAGCATCCACGGGATCAAAACGCCAAGTCCGAATGATACGTAATTCAGAAATATCCTTCTTCATCGTTGAATCAAATGCACCAAAAGGGGCTCCACGGCGCACTGAAGCCTTAGCTGCTTCATCTAAAATAGAATGTCCCGAACTCTCAATTAAACGAATTGCACGTATCCCACCCTGTGAGTTCAGAATAACCATTAATCTAACTTCACCCGATAACCTCTGTTGTTTAGCAGCATCTGGGTAATAGCGATTTCCATAAAGTTCAACTTTTTGGCGGAATTTATCTAGATACGCAGCAGAAGCATCCTGTTTAGCTTGAATACCATCTACCGTTTTAATCCGTTGTTTACGGCTAAAATTTTGTTGTCGTTGTAAATACTGAGCTTCAAGACTAGCAACCATGGCAGCTTTTGCTTGGAACTGACTTTGTAAATCCTCTAAGGCTTTTTTACGCTCGCTTTGTTCTGCCTGTTTCTGCCAGCTTAATACGGTCATTAAAACTTTTTCTTCAAATTTTAACTCGCGCTTTTGCTGAATTTTTTCTAAGCTTTCAAACTCAGTTTCACCAGTAGTCGCATCCGCCTGCATCGGTGAAGGCATATCACTCGACATGCGATGTGCTTCTCGAAACTCACCTGAACCCTTTTGATCGGCTTGAGCGAGAAAATCAGCATTTTCTACTTTATCAGTACTAGGGCGAATAGCAACTGCGATTTCCTTTGTGGAGGTATCGGATGGAGTTGGCATAGCAAACTGTACCGCAAGCACAGCCAAATGCAGAAGCAATGCTAAAATCACAGCCCCTACAAAAATTGAGTCTTGCCACCAATGAGATGACAACTCCGAACGAAAATTTATTTTATTCCACATGGCATCTTAGCGGCAAAAATTGCCTCATCCCCAACGGCAAAGCCGTATAAAAAGCCGAATCAGTATTCAAAATTTTACAAAAATATGATCCACTTATAGTTACAGTGTATCCATAACATCATTTTATGAAAATGTAGCAATTAATTTTGCTACACTGCAAGTCAGAAATTTATTTTTATTTTTTAGTTATTACAAAGATCGTGGCATTGCTATCTAAAACAATTCACTTTCTGGAACAACTTTTATGCAAACGCTAATTTCATCTGTTGTTAAACGTCTACGTAAAGTTTACCAAAAAGCCGAAGAATTCATCGAAGAAGAGAGAGATTTTTCGCTTTCACAAGTATTTGTGAACGCGACGATGGAGCGTTATGTCACCGAAAAAGTTAAAATCATTAAAGACCTGCATGCTGATTTATATGATGGTTGGTTAAGACTGTACTCGACGATAGACGTCAAAGGTCTGCATACTACCCTTTCTGTTGATTTAAAGCTGTTGCAGATGGAAATGAATAAAGATGTTCAACTTATGGTTTTTGAGCAAATCAGTAACACTCAAGTGATTGAAGCGAGTTTCAAAAACATTTTCCAAAAATGGGGCTTTCATCTTGCGATTTGGTATTACCAAAAGTTTCGTGAGGAAGATCCTTTAGGGAAAATTTTAGAACACTTTGAAGTCGTAACCGTAAAAGATGATTTACTTTATCTAGATTTAAATCGCTGGTTTAGTAAAAAGCCAAGTATTATTGAGACCCTGAGTAAGGTGCATGTAAATCGTGCACGTGTCCGACCAGCAGAATTAATTGTTTGGGGAAATGTGAATCTTACAGCGATCCTCTCCCCATCCAATGAATTTGATGAGGAAGATGATTTAGATATTAGCGAAGTTACCCCAATCCAGCAAAAAGACTCAAAAAGATAATTCCAAACATCCTGTGGCAGCATGTTATTTATACTCTGCCACAGAAATCTCCAACTTCATGATTAATACGAAAAATTAACAAGCGCTTAGTAAAAAACCTGATCTTTTCTTCATAATCTACAGGCATAATAACAACAAATCGTAATGATATCTGGATGATCCCATCAAATGCTCATCCAAAGGACACAAAATGCTATGACAAACAAATTTACTAAGTTTTTGAGTATTGCAACGGTAACTTCTGCAACACTTGCTTGTGCAAGCTTCTTTAGCCATGCCTATGCAATGGCGCCATTCCAAGCGAGCTATCAATTTAGTTATAACAACAAGAATTTAGGTTCAGCAACACGTACATTATCTCAGCAAGGCAACAACTGGACATATAAATTTGTTGCTAAAGCGGGTGGTATTGCTTCTGCATCTGAAACCAGTCAGTTTGCTTTCTCAGATAACAAAATCACTTCACAAAAGTTCAGTCGCACCAGTAAAATTTTAGTGCACAACAACACGATGAATATTAACTTCAATCCAAGTGCTAAAGTGATTAACACCCAAAAAGATGACAAGAAACGTTCTTTTGCTTGGCAAGCTGGTGTTTTGGACGAGTTAAATGCTGAGTTACAAGTTCGTGAAGATTTAAAAAACGGCAATACCTTACAACCACGTTATTATATTTCGGATGCGAAAGGTGTCGATGAGCGACGTTTTATTAAACAAGGTACTGAAAGTATTAAAACCAGTTATGGAACATTTAATACGATCAAAGTCGTATTACAACACAGCAAACCTGAACGAAATACCGTATTTTGGTTAGCTCCAAAATTAGATTATCTTCCTGTAAAAGTGACACATAATGATGGTAAATCATCCTATGGACTATTATTGACTGGCTATTCGGGTAAAACCAATTAACCATCTGGTCAATTTTAGCTTGCAATTTTTTGGATGCTTTTTAAAATATGCCTTTGCTTGAAAAAGCATCCGTTTAGAGGATTCTCCCGTGTACGCTTTAGAACAGAAAATCTTAAATGAAGGTATCGTTCTATCTGATCAAGTATTGAAAGTTGACGCTTTCTTAAATCACCAAATCGATCCTGTGTTAATGCAACAGATTGGTAAAGAGTTTGCTGCGCGTTTTAAAGATGCAGGCATTACTAAGATTATTACCATTGAAGCATCTGGGATTGCACCTGCGATTATGGCAGGTTTAGAGCTTGGTGTTCCTGTGATTTTTGCTCGTAAATACCAGTCATTGACTTTAAAAGATGATCTTTATCGTTCTAAAGTGTTCTCATTCACTAAGCAGACTGAAAGTACAATTGCTATTTCAAACAAGCATCTTAATTCAACTGATAAAGCGTTGGTTATTGATGACTTCTTGGCGAATGGTCAAGCTGCATTAGGTTTAATCGATCTTATTCATCAAGCAAATGCTGAAGTTGTAGGCGTGGGTATCGTGATTGAAAAATCATTCCAACCAGGTCGAGACGTATTACTTGAAAAAGGTTATCGCGTGGAATCCTTAGCACGTGTTAAATCCCTTGCTGATGGCAAAGTAACCTTTGTTACTGAATAAAGATGACCAGAAACAAAGAGCGCTTATAGAGCGCTCTTTGTATTTTTAAAGAATAGAAATATTATAAGCAGGAATAATCAAGTATCATTCCCTATCAAAGATGTTGAGCAGATTAAGCTGTTTTAACATGTAAGTTCACAAACGATTTTAGAGAGCGTTATGCGTACATATTTAGACCTTTTACAACATATCCTAGACAATGGCGGTGACAAGGGTGACCGTACAGGTACAGGTACACGTTCAGTATTTGGTCATCAAATGCGTTTTGATCTTTCTAAAGGTTTTCCATTACTAACCACTAAGAAAGTTCACTTTCGTTCAATTGTAATTGAGCTTCTTTGGTTCCTCAAAGGTGATACTAACGTTCAATATCTCAAAGACAATAAAGTCACTATTTGGGATGAATGGGCAACTGCTGAGCAAACTGCTCGCTTCGGTCGACCTGAAGGTGAGCTTGGTCCTGTATATGGGCATCAGTGGCGTAACTTTGGTGCTACTCAAAATGAAGATGGTAGTTACCAACAAAATGGTTTTGACCAAATTAAATGGCTCGTCAATGAAATCAAAACCAATCCGAATTCACGTCGCTTAATCGTTTCGGGCTGGAATCCAAATGAGGCAGGTAAGGTTGCTTTACCACCTTGTCATACCCTGTTCCAATTTTTTGTGCATGATAACAAACTCTCTTGCCAACTTTATCAACGTAGTGCAGATGTATTTTTAGGTGTGCCATTTAATATTGCTAGCTATGCCCTACTCACCCATATGATTGCTCAAGTCTGTGGTTTAGATGTTGGGGACTTTGTTTGGACTGGTGGTGATACACACTTATATACAAACCACTTTGAGCAAGCCAAATTACAACTTACTCGTGAACCGTTACCGTTATGTCAGTTAAAGCTCAATCCTGATGTCAAAGATATTTTCGACTTTAAGTTTGAAGACATCGAAATCGTAGGATACGAATCACATCCAGCAATTAAAGCACCTGTAGCAGTTTAACGATAAGTGAGATCAAGAAAATGGCATGGCAAGGTATCGAAGTTGTTCACGTTGTCGCAATGGATAAGAACAACTGTATCGGCAAAGGCAATGCATTGCCTTGGCATATCTCTGCCGATCTAAAACATTTCAAAGCGATTACTCAAGGTGGCGTTGTCATCATGGGTCGTAAAACTTTAGAGTCTATGGGTCGCGCGCTACCTAATCGTGTGAATTGGGTGATTACTCGTGATCCATTATGGCAATTTGAAGGTGTAAAGGTCGCTTATAGCATTGAAGATGCCTTGAATGAAGCACTTACAGACGTACAACATTCTGAAAAAGCGTCTGTATTTATTATTGGTGGTGGAGAGATTTTCACTCAAACCCTCAACATCGCTGATCGTCTAGAATTGACTCATGTTGATTTAGATGTACAAGGTGATGCACATTACCCGAAAATCTCTGAGGATTTCCAAAAAGTAAACTCAGAACATCATCAAGATGAAAAATCGCTGGTTAAGTTTGAGTTTGCGACCTATCAAAAATAAATAATGGATCGCACAGGACTATGCAGAATATTGGATCACGTGAGTTTTTTCTCGCTTTAGGAATAGGTCTGCTCCATAGTCTTTTCACCTTATTTGTGGTCCTGTCTAGCGTGTGGTTATGTCTTGCACTTTGGATCCAACAGCCTCTTGGTTCAGTCTTCAGTCGTATTGTGATTGTGGTCTGGACCATTTTTGCTTTAAGTCTAATTGGTGTATACGTTAGTGGTCATCTTTTCAGCCGTCGCACAGATATCATTATTTACTGCCTTGCATTTGCTTGTTCATTGATCTGGTATTTTTCCATTCAAGCGAAACAAGACCGCGAATGGGATCCTGAAGTTGCACAGCAGCTTTACTATGAAAAACAAGGTGATCTTGTCCATTTGCATAATATTCGGAACTTTAGCTGGCATACAGATGGAACCTATGAAATACACTGGGAAGATCGCAAAATAGATTTAAATAAAATCACAGGTGTTAATGTCATTACTTCCTACTGGATGGGTCCACAGATTGCACACACCCTAGTAAGTTTTGATTTTTCAGATCAAAAACCTCTGGTTTTCTCAATTGAAATCCGAAAAGAAAAAGGCGAAGAATTCTCTGCTGTGGGAGGTTTTTTTCGAAAATATGAACTTAGCCTAGTTGCATCAGATGAAAAAGATATTGTGTATACACGCAGTAACGTTCGTCATGAGCAAGTGTATTTATTTCCAATCAAAATGCCCGCAGATCAACGTAAGGCATTATTTATAGAGTATTTACATAAGGCAGATGAATTACGAGCAGAAGCAAAATGGTACAATACTTTAACCAGTAACTGTACTACGCTGGTATTTGATATGGCTCAAGCAATTAATCCCCAACAATTACCTAAAGATTATCGATTGCTTGCCTCTGGATACTTACCTAATTATTTATATGATCTCGAAGTGCTCAACCAAAATTACAGCTTAAAAGATTGGTATCGTTTAACACATATTAATCCTCGTGCTGAGCAATTTGATCAACAAATGGATCAAAGTAGTGAAAATTTCTCAAAAATAATCCGTTTAGGTATTCCAACAGCAGATTAGATTACATACCGACACGAAATCCACAGCCATTCTTCATTTTTTCAATTCGTAATTAAAATAAAATATTCACATGAATGAGGAAATAAAATCATGTTAAAACCATTTCTCATCAGCCTAGGTTTAGCAACTACAGCCATCGTGAATGCATGCGCTACGACAACATCATTAAACTCAACTCAAACGCTTGATCATAGCACTTGGGTTGCAACACAAATTCAAGGCACACAACTTGCTTCAAGTAATAACCCTCATAGCCCACATATTCAATTTGAAAGTTCAACTCAAAGCTTTAGTGGATCAGATGGTTGCAACCGAATTCGCGGTTCATTTAAAACTGAAAATAATCAATTAAAACTTGGACCTGTCATGTCAACCAAAATGGCTTGTATAGGCGATAATGCTGCTATTTCACGCCAATATTTAGATGCTTTATCGCAAACACAACGTTACAGTTTGAAGGCGAATACTTTGCAACTACTCGATCAATCTGGAAAGGTACTGATTCAATTTAACTCATCAGCGCACATACACCATTAAATCTAATTCACCCCATAAAAAGTACAGACTTAACTGACTCTTAGGGCTTTACTTTTTTTTGGGTTCGTTTACTTTAGTAGCATTCTTAAAATAAAAATTGGGGAGTTACATGCAACAAGCTTTATTTGGCGGTGGTTGTTTTTGGTGTGTAGAAGCTGTTTTTCTACAACTTAAAGGTGTTGAAAAAGTCGTGAGTGGCTACGCCGGTGGTCATATTGCAAACCCAAGTTATGAACAAGTATGCCAAGGTGATACTCAACATGCTGAAGTCGTGCAAATTGACTTTGATGAACAGCAAATCAGTTATAGTGATTTATTAAATGTATTTTTTGCCACACATGATCCAACAACATTAAATCGTCAAGGGAATGATATTGGTACGCAATATCGCTCTGTCATCTATTATTTTAATGATGATCAAAAAGCACAAGCGCAGCAAATGATTGAAAACCTAATCAGTGAGGGTTTAAATATTGTTACAGAGCTAAGCCCCGTGCCAACGTTCTACCCAGCTGAAGATTATCATCAAAATTTTTATGCGCGCAATCCTTCACAAGGTTACTGCAATTTTAGCATTCCCCCAAAGCTCTCTAAACTACGCTGTAAGTTTACTGAGCTTCTTAAAACAGAATAGACATAAAAAAAGCAACTCGATGAGTTGCTTTTTTAAATCCTAAATCATTTTAATTTTCACTGACAAAGGCAATATCACTCAAACCTGCTTCACTAGCACGCGACATCACCTGAGCAACCGTATCATATTTCGACTCTTTATCTGCACGCAGTTGAACCGTAGGTTTTTGTTCAGCCTGCCCCGCTTCTTGGAAGCGCTTTTCTAGCTCTTCTAAACTTATTATCTGAGCATCCCAAGCAACTTCGCCATTTTGATTAATGCTAATGGTGATGGCTTTCGGCGGTGGATCAATAATTTCAGCCGTGGTTTTTGGCAAGCTTAATGGAATTGATGGGTTAGCAACCGTTGCTGTGACTAAGAAAATAATCATCAATACCAACATAATGTCGATCAGAGGAATGAGATTCATCTCATTCATACCACTGTCGTGGTCTTCACCCAATTGGAAACCCATTTTAAGCTTGACCTCCAACTAAACTTTGTTGAGTCGCTTTAGCTTCGGTTTTCGTCGTGCTTTCTTGTTGCAACATCGTATCGATCAATAAACTATGTGCCTGATCTTGTAAGTCATGTGCTAAACCACGATTGAAACGTACACAGATGTTATAAGCAAGTACCGCAGGAATTGCAACTGCAAGACCAAGACCCGTCATAATCAATGCCTCACCCACTGGTGTTGCTACTTGAGCTAAACCTGCTTGACCGCTCTTACCGACAGCAACAAGCGCGTGGAAGATTCCCCAGACTGTACCAAACAAACCAACGAATGGTGCGATCGAAGCAATGGTACCCAATACAGATACGCCCTTTTCCGCTTGAGACTTTTCAGCAGAAATTTGACGCAACAATGCTTGCTCAGCAACCGCTTTACGTTGTTCAAACGTCAATGGTTGTAGTTTAGATTTGAGCGACGTCAAAGCTTGAGCAAGTTGAGCATAAGCCTGTTGTTTTAATTGGCGAGTTCCCATTAAACGTAGAATAAAAATCGTCCACGTTGCAATCGACATTGCTAAAAGGATGAAATACAGAGTTTTACTTACTGCATCTGCATGTTGCCAATAAACTGAAAAGTTCATATACGAACTCCTGATTTAATCTGTCACAAGGACTCAAATTGATTAAGGATTAAACTCAAACGGTTGCTCTGTTTTAATCGGGTAAGCAACGCCATTTTCCATATACGGTTTAAATTTAGCATTTCGCACTGCACGTAATGCTTTTTCATCTAAATTCGGTAAGCCACTACTACGGGTAATACGTGCCGTAGTCACTCGACCTTTCTCATCAGCTTCAATATACACCGTAATCAAACGAGTCTGATTTTCTAAATCTCTCGGGGTAAATGAAACTTTTGGCGAACGGCTCCATTGAATACCAGCACCTCCAATTGAAACACGTTTTGGTGATGGGTCAGCCGCAGGTTGTGGTTTCACAACTTCTTGAACAGGTTGAGACTTTTCAACCACTTTTTCTGTTACGACAGTACTGACAACTTTCGTTTCAATCTTAGGTTCGACTTTCGGTTCTGTTTTCTGAATCACTTGTTTTGGTGTTTCAGTTTTGACTTGCTGAACTTTTTCAACTTTTTTAGGCGGTGGAGGTAAAGGTTTATCAACAACCTTGACTTCTTTCACCTCTTTTTTAGGTTCAGGTTTTGGTTGTTCTTTCGGTTTAGGTAATTCAGGCTGTGTGACTTCTTTAATTTTAACAAACTTTACTTTTAAAGGCTCTTTTTCGATTGGTCGCAGTTCAATCGTTTTCATGTGACTCACCGCCCACAAAACGCCAGCGTGTCCAATCACAACTGCAACAAGAGCAGCGATGACTTTCTTTTTCATCGAATAAGGTGCGTTGAATGTAGCAGGAGATTGACTCATAAGAATCTAAGTACCTAATAGATGATGATACTTTCGAAAAAGCGATTTCAATCATCGGATAGAACAATAAAAGTGCCGTAATAATAAATGAGAAGTGTTTTCATTTGCAACTATTTTTTTGTGAATCTGCCGATTAGTTCACAACAAGTCACCGACAAAACCAATGTTATAACATTACAATAAATACATAAAAAAAAGCACGCGTTTATGCATGCTTTATTTTTTTAATTTATTTATTGAAAAACAACGGTTTTGTTGCCATCAACAATAATACGGTCTTCTAAATGCCATTTGACCGCACGTGCCAACACGTTACGTTCAACGTCTTCACCAAGCTCACGTAATTGTTCGACGTTATAATCATGGCTTACACGTTCAACGTCCTGCTCAATGATTGGTCCCTGATCAAGATCAGCTGTGACATAATGCGCAGTTGCTCCAATCAGTTTCACCCCTTTCTCATATGCTTGTTTATATGGGTTTGCACCCACGAAAGCAGGTAAGAATGAATGATGAATATTGATAATCTTCATTTCCCATTGAGCAACAAAATCTTCGCTTAAGATCTGCATATAACGGGCTAAGATTAATAAATCGTTGCCCTGCATCATGTCATTGATCTGTGCATAAGCTTCAACTTTATTGTCTTTATTCACTGGCACAACGTGAAATGGGATACCAAAGTTTTCAACAGCATCACGCAAATCAGGATGGTTTGAAATGACTTGAGTAATTTCACATGGCAATGATCCACGTGCATGACGCCATAAAAGCTCTAATAAAGCATGATCAACTTTTGAAACCAAAATACCAACTTTCTTCAATTCATTTACAAAAGTCAGTTTCCACTGCATTTCATAACGTTCAGCAACGTTAGCAGCAAACGTTTGCATCAAGGCTTCTTTACGAGATTGCAAATGATCCAGTTCAAATTCAACACGCATAAAATAACGTCCGCCCTGAGCTTCTGTCGCGTATTGATCAAGTGCGGTAATGTTTGCTCCCTGATGATACAAAAAGCTCGATACAGCTTGCACGATTCCCGGCTTGTCTTCACAAGTAATCAGTAAACGTGCTGTATTGGCAGTGGTCGTGTTCATGTGGTTAATATCACTTATTCAAATCAAATTAAAAATCAAGCCGAGCATTCTAGCTCTTTTTTGCGTCTGACTAAATACCTGATCACGACTCATCGTCATTTTTAAGGTTGGATAAACTTGCAAACAAATCGGATGGACCAAGTGACTGGAGCAACTGTTCATAAGTTTGACGACTTTCACCCATTAAATATGGTCCTTCTAAAAACACCATCTGTCTCAATGCTTGCCAAACCCACTTTTCTTCTAAGTGTGTGTTATCACTGATATGCCCAGACATGTACAAGAAGTTAGTCCAGTTGGTAAGAACGATCCACAAGTTAATAATCAATGCCTCAATTTCAGAATCGGTCATCTTCATCAGACCAGCATCCACAAAGGCACGATAAATCTTTTGCCCTTGCTGCATCACTTGCCCAGCAAATCGCGGGTAGATTTTTCTAAAGTCTTCGTTATTTTCTACAAGATGATAAACATCACGATGAATAAAGCGATAAGCCCAAAGTTGGTTGCTCAACACCTGAAAATAACTAATTTTATCGTTTGCATTGAGTGGACGATCAACGGGTAAGGCTAACATTTCCAATGTCTCAGCCTGATATTGCTGAGCCAACTCTTTGATAATTTCTTGTTTATTACGAAAGTGATAATACAAGTTGCCAGGGCTAATCCCCAGCTCAGCCGCAATATGATTGGTTGTAACCGAACGCTCTCCACGCTCATTAAACAACTGCAAACTGATTTGCAAAATTCTATCTTTAGTTTTGTTCGGTTTAGCGTGCGACATCGTTTTTAACCATCTATAACATTATCAATAGGTTATAAAGCAAACTCATAAAGCGACTTGACACTTTAGAGTATTTACTCTAAAAATTAAAAAATAATAAGCTTTATTTTGGTCCACTCCTATGAACAGTCAAACAAAAACAACCGTTATGACACCTCATGTTGATGTAAAACGGCTACATGATTTGCTTGATCAGCAAAAAGTAGCTTACCAACGCCATCCTGTGCCAAGTGCCAAAGAACGTATTGAACGTTTGGCTCGACTTAAAAATATCTTGGTAAAATATCAAGATCAATTTGCTAACGCAATTAATCAAGATTATGGCAATCGTGCGGTAATGGAAACCAAAATTGGTGAAGTTCTTACATGTTTGGAACACATCAAATATTACAGCAAGAATTTAACAGAATGGATGAAACCATCTAAGCGTCATATCAGCATGTTACACCAACCAGCAAAAGGTTGGGTAGAATATCAACCATTGGGCGTGATCGGTGTTATTGCGCCATGGAACTACCCATTATTGCTTTCAGTTGGTCCTTTGATTTGTGCATTGGCAGCGGGTAACCATGCCATGATCAAAATCTCAAGTGCATCATCAAACTTTGGTTATGTTCTTGAAAATGCTTTAGCAGAGGCATTTCCACAAGAGTTGGTTGCTGTTGTAAATGGTGGCGGTGTTATTTCTGATGCTTTCAGCCATCTACCATTTGATAAAATGATTTTCACAGGTTCTACGTCTGTTGGTAAAACAGTGATGGCGGCTGCAGCTGAAAATCTAGTTCCTGTGATATTGGAACTTGGCGGTAAATCACCGGCTCTTGTTCATTCAGCAATGAACATTCGTGATGTAGCTCAACGTATCGCTGTTGGTAAACTTTGGAATGCGGGTCAAACTTGTGTTGCTCCAGACTATATATTCTTACCTAAGGGCAAGACTGAAGACTTTACAAAGCACTATAACGACTTTGTAAATACAATGTACCCAAACCTTCGTGATAATAAAGATTACACCTCTATTATCAATGACAAGCAGTACAATCGTCTGCAAAGCTACTTAGAAGATGCACGTGACCAAGGCGCAACAATTGTTGAGTTGAATACGAAAAATGAATCTTTAACTGACGTTCGCAAGATTGCTCCAACATTGGTTACTGGTGTAACAACTGAAATGCAAATCATGAAGAATGAAATCTTCGGTCCAATCTTACCTGTTCTAGAATATGAACATATTGAAGATGCGATTCAGTTCATCAATAACCATCCACGTCCATTGGCATTCTATTATTTTGATATTGATAGTGCTCGTGCTGAATACGTAGCAAGTCGCACGCACTCTGGGCATTTTGGTATTAACCAAACACTGACCCACGTTGCACAGGATGATCTTCCATTTGGTGGCGTTGGTGCATCAGGTATGGGCAAATATCATGGTAAAGAAGGTTTCTTTAGCTTCTCTCATGAACGTTCAGTCATGTCGAATCCTGTAAGCCCTAAACTTTATAGCTTGAAGTTCATCCTTCCACCGTATAATAAAGCGATGCATAAAGTGCTTTTAAAAACACTATTCCGCTAAGCTGATCAAGGCATGATCTATCACACTAGATCATGCCCTGTTTTTACCAAATTCGCTTGTCTTTTAATCGTATTTTTGGTATAAAACGCCCCTTGAATGATTTCATCCGTTTACTTGAATGGCTAGTTGCACGAAACGGTGCTGTATAAACTAGCAATGGAGTTCACCATGTCTAAGGTTTGCCAAGTTACCGGCAAGCGTCCTATCGTTGGTAACAACGTATCGCACGCAAACAACAAAACCAAACGCCGGTTCGAGCCGAACCTGCACCACCACCGTTTTTGGTTAGAAAGCGAAAAGCGTTTTGTACGTCTTCGTTTAACCACTAAAGGTATGCGTATTATTGATAAATTGGGTATCGAGAAAGTTGTTGCTGATCTCCGTGCTCAAGGTCAAAAGATCTAAGGAGTCTGAACAATGCGTGATAAGATTCGCCTCGTTTCTACAGCTGGTACAGGTTATTTCTATACCACTACTAAAAACAAACGTACTATGCCGGAAAAAATGGAAATCAAAAAATTTGATCCAAAAATCCGTCAACACGTAATTTTCAAAGAAGCTAAAATTAAATAATTTTAGTTCTTTAAAAAAAACGACTTCTCATGAAGTCGTTTTTTTTACTTTAAATTTCCTATCTTTTAAGATTTCTTTCTCTCACTGTATAAATGCGCTAGGCTTTAGAAAATGTTACAGCAATTTACATGATTTTTTTTGATAAATAAAAAAATTATCATCAACAAATTCGATTTTAATTGCTAAAATTTTAAGCTACTTGCTTTGGCATTTTTTATGCTTATTTTATTTTGACCTTAACCGCAACGATTAAGGAGCTTCGATGCCACATGATGTTGATTTAATTATATTACTTGCTGTTGGCTTTGGTATGGCTCTTATTTTTGGCTATATCGCAGCACGTTTACGCCTACCTCCTTTGATCGGTTATTTAATTGCGGGCATTATCATTAGCCCAAATACACCAGGTATCGTCGGTGACATTCATCTAGCCAACCAACTTGCAGAGCTAGGTGTGATGTTTTTGATGTTTGGTGTAGGAATGCACTTCTCCCTTAACGATCTATTACAAGTCCGTCGTATTGCTTTACCTGGGGCTATTCTTCAAATCGCTGTCGCTACCCTCTTAGGTATGGGAGTTTCAATGCTCTGGGGCTGGGGTTTTGGCTCAGCACTCATTTTTGGTTTAAGTCTTTCCTGTGCCAGTACGGTTGTATTATTAAAAGCCCTAGGGGATCGTGGTTTACTTGATTCTGTTAATGGAAAAATTGCTGTCGGTTGGCTATTGGTTGAAGACCTTGTCATGGTCTTGGCTTTAGTATTGTTACCTGCAACTGCGGTTTTACTGGGCGGGAATGCATTACCCAACACAGATCCATCTCAAAGTATTTGGGTCACGATTGGTATTACTTTACTAAAAGTCACAGGCTTTATTGCATTTATGTTGATCATCGGCAAACGACTTGTTCCGATGATCATGCAGTTTGTCGCTCGTTTGGGTTCTCGTGAGTTATTTACGCTTACTGTAGTTGCTGCAGCAGTCTCAATTGCATATGGCTCTTATGCTGTATTTGGCGTTTCTATGGCACTCGGTGCGTTCTTTGCGGGAATGGTGGTTAAAGAGTCTGACTTTAGCCATCGTGCTGAAGAAGAAACCCTTCCGCTACGTGAAATCTTTTCGATTCTATTTTTTGTTTCCGTTGGAATGCTCTTTGATCCAAGAATATTGGTCGAAGAACCACTCCATATCTTAGCTGTCGTCGCAATCATCATGGTCGGTAAAACATTAGCTGCCATGGCATTGGTTTTATTCTTCCGTTATCCAATCAATACTGCATTAACTGTCGGTGCAAGTTTGGCACAAATCGGAGAATTCTCTTTCATTTTAGCGACGCTAGGTTTAGCTCTAGGATTACTCACACCTGAGGCGCAAAATCTAATTCTTGCAGGTGCATTATTTTCAATTACACTTAATTCTTTTGTGTTTTCTGCAATTGAACCTGCGCAGCGTTGGATTCGTGAGCGCTCACATTTAGCCCGTCTACTAGAGCGTAGTGGTGACCCATTAGCAATGTTACCTGACGAAGTTGATCAATCCTATCTTCGTGATCAGGTGGTGATTATTGGCTATGGAGGTGTTGGACGTCGTATCAGTGAAAATCTGATTGAGCAGAACATCAAAGTCGTTATTGCTGAAGAAAATCGTGAGATTGTTGAGAAGTTACGTGCTAGTGGTATTGCAGCCGTGAGTGGTGAAGCCACTGAACCAAATGTATTGATCCAAGCGCATATTCAACATGCACGTTTATTGGTGATTTCACCCATGGATATCCTCGACATTCATCGAATTGTCGATATCTCAAAACAGCTAAATCCTGAGATACAGGTATTAATCTGTGCTGAGAGTAAGGAAGAAGCCGCTGTTATCCGCGAGGAAAATATTGGTGAGGTATTCTACGCAAAAGAAGAAATGGCAAAGAATATGAGCCATCATATTTTGAATCAAATCGAGCTTGCACATCAACCAAACGCTCATTGATTGTTTGGTCATATAAAAAAGCGTACTCAAGGTACGCTTTTTTATTATTAGCTTAAATGTTTAGGTTTTTCATCAACGACTTCGGCTTGCCACTGATTCATTTGTTTCTCTAATAAACCAAATAGAGCTGCTTGAATCATATGTTGTGCGACGAGAGGTGTTTGATCACCTAAGATCGCTTTCACTTCTTCACTGAACTGAATTTTTACAAGAGGTTCATTTTCTGAACCCGCATTACGTAAAGCAAGTTCACCACCTTCGAGTTGAACCAATTCAAGAATCGCTTCCTGACTACCAAATAATTCTTTTAACTGTTGCATAGACATCTATTTTCTCCATGATTCAACATGGTGGCAAAGCACCCTTGCACTTTACAATCTCACGTCTTACTTATATAGGTACGGCTTGATTAGATTTCAAGTCAGTAACGATCTTGCTGGAGTTAGAATTCAACCATTTCATTACGAAAACCATCGATCAAATGACTCAATTCACGATGCCATTCTCGGAGAATCTTTGAATCTGGCAACCACGCTTGAGGACTTTGAGTGACTTTAATAATCAGGTTTGAAGATGTTTCACTTTCTGGCTCAGGAGAAGTTGGTTCAGGCGCGTATTGGCACATGCGATAAGCACGTTTTAACTCAGCAATGAACCCATCTTTGGCCAATTGCTGCAATACAGCAACCTCTGGAGAAACTTGACCTTTATCAGCCATGTGTTCTTCAATTGATTTAAATGTTGGTTGCATATCATTGAGACGATAATAGCGAACCAACTCTTGAAGAAAAGCCAAAATTGCACCATGCAAATGAAAAACTGCTGCTTCGCGATGTGCCTGTGCTTGTTGGATATTGTCAGTTTGCTCCGCTTGTTGACATGCGAGACGAGCAAAATAGAGTTTTTGATTGGTACGATCGGCATGATAGCGAGCAACACGAGACATAATAAATCCCTATTTTCATTTAAAACGAAAACTGATTGTAAAGCGTATTGGAGATGAAAAAAATAGCACTTATAGATTCAATTAAAGACGATAAAGTTTTCGTTTCGCAATTGCTTCAATTGGTTGCTTTAAAGGACGTACATTTGAAATAACCCAAGCGAAATATCCATCCGCCCAATCAGTAGCACAAGCTGCATCAATTTCTTGAGCCAACCAAGGATGTACTGACTCGATATCGATCAAAGCCACTACTTTGCACATCTCTTCATCGCCATGATTATTCAAAAAGTGCGTATTCTCAACAATCACTAAATCTTTAAGCGGTAATTTCTCAGGTTGCCACGAGCAAACCTCTAAGGTCTTTATGCCTTGTACAATTCGCTCGGCATTTAGAGCAACAATCGATAAAACTTGATATTGCTTTAAGATTATGGATTAAGCTTTATCTTCAGCTATTTTTACACGAATCCCAAGACCTTTGAGTTTTAATGTATTTAGCCCTTTCACGGCTTTAATCGCTTCGCGTGGATTTGGCATTTCAACAAAACCAAAACCTTTGGATTTACCAGTCTCAGCATCTTTGACTACAACACAAGAATCGACTTTGCCATAAGCTTTGAATAAGTCGAGGATTTCTGAGTCTGTCACCAAACGATCTAAATTGCGAACTAAAATTTTCATGTTAAAACCTAGAGATGATTCACCATGAAGTGAATCAAAAGAAATGAATCACTCTAGTTTAATCGAAATCTATGCCAAAACCTAAATTGATTGTGCTTGAGCGAGCACGATTCGTTTGCCCATATGCACGAGGAATGTCACGATGAATTTGAATGTCCACTAAATGTTGAGGTAAATCATTTAGAAAGTAGCTTTCTATTTTTCTACCCAGTTCATCATATTGATCTTGTGACCATAAATTTAAATTTTGTTTGGTTAAAATCAACTCATTTTCTGCACGCGTCAATGCGACATACAAAACACGCCTCTCCTCTTCGACATCGTCAAAATCACCCTGCGCCCGTGCATGTGGATATTGATTGGGAGATACATGTGGAACATAACAGACTTTTTGTTCAGCACCTTTTGCAGAGTGAATCGTAATCAAAGTCACTAAGTCTTGATCGGGTGTCTTGTCAATTTCTGATATCGAAATTGGGTCAAGTACATATTCTTCTAAAAATTCACCAAGTGAATGATGCTTACGTGCTAATTGTTTCACCAAATCAAAATCTTTGACTCTGCGTGACCAATCTTTGGTTTTGTAGTTATTTTCTAATTGCTCATTTAAAGCATCCAAAGCTAAGCCGATACAAGCTTCCACATGCTGCTGTAATACATCTAATTGCATTAAGATCAAAATCGCTTGTTGTGGCACTTTGCCATGTCGTTCTAATCGTTGACAACGTGCTTCGATATCAGGCAACTGAATGAGCTCTTGCGCTAATTTACTTGCTCCAACATCACCTACACCATCCCAAAGCGTCAAAAAGCGCATCCAAGCTAAATCATCCTGTGGATTGACACTGACGCGAAGCAAACTTAAAACATCTTTGACATGAGCGGATTCAAGCAACTTTACGCCACCAATAAATCGATAAGGAATATTCGCCGCAATCAAAGCCCCTTCCAAATACCGCCCGCTAAAACCTGAACGTAATAGAATCATATGCTCTGCCCAAGCAGCACCCTGCGAATGCCGTTGATTTAGATCTTGAACAATCCAATTGGCTTCTTCAAACTCATTACTCAGGATATGCAATTGTGGTTTTAAACCCTTTCCTCGATAGGCTTGTAA
This sequence comes from Acinetobacter junii CIP 64.5, assembly GCF_000368765.1. Lineage (GTDB taxonomy): Bacteria > Pseudomonadota > Gammaproteobacteria > Pseudomonadales > Moraxellaceae > Acinetobacter > Acinetobacter junii. The sequence goes on along the minus strand of NZ_KB849653.1, from coordinate 286,908 downwards.
ATGCTTGTCATAACCAATTTGGCTTTGCTCAAGTAACCAATTGGATAAATCTAAAATACCTTGGGTAGAGCGATAATTCATTTCTAAAGTCAACACTTCAGCATCGGGTACACGCTCTTTAAAGTGATGAATATTTTCAAAATCTGCACCACGAAAACCATAAATAGATTGAGCATCATCCCCAACACAGAATAATTTCACCTTACCCACCAAAGGCTGCAATAAAGCCCATTGCAGTGGATTAGTATCCTGCATTTCATCGACTAACAATGCTGAACAGAAACCCGTCACCCACTTCACTAACTCAGGTGAGTTTTGTAAATGCACCGCCACAATCGAAAGAATGTCGTCATAATCGAGGAAATTACGCTCTTGCTTGCGTTGCTCATAGGCTTTCATCAATTCGGCGATTTGCGACTTATACTCTACAGCTTGCGGTAATTGCTTGAATAAAGCATCAGATAATTTGGTTTTCGTGTTCCGTGCATAAGAATATAAATCACATAATTCAGCAGCTTTTGGCAACACATTACCTTTATCCTTACCACGCAATAAGCGGAACATCAGCAATTGATCATCTCGATCAATCATACTGAATTGTGTCAAACCAAAAGCGCGTGGATTACGGCGCAAAAGATACATACAAAAGGTATGAAATGTTGAGGCACGTAAACCTTTGGATTGTGCCCCCATGTGTTGTTCGACTCGCGTAACAATTTCACTGGCAGCTCGCCGGGTAAACGTTAGAATTTGGATCTGCTGTGCAGGTAAACCTTGATCAATTAAATATGCTGCTCTAGCTACAATCGTTTTGGTTTTTCCACAACCTGCCCCTGCTAAAACTAAACAGTTATGCGCAACCGTAGTGGCTGCTTGTTTTTGTTGAGGGTTGAGTTCATCAATTAGCTTGGCGAGCGTCATAAAATTGGTCAATCAGAAATGAAAGGCTATTTTAGCAGACTAAAACTGCATCGCGGTTTTCAACTATAAAACAAAAAGAGCATGTATCAACATGCTCTCAATATTTCAATAATTGTCGAATGTTAAATCACAGTTGAACTGTGTGGGAGCTCTTTGATTGCGCTTGCAAAAGTTAAATAATTAATCCCTTGGAAAAGGATATCAATCGCGAGAAACATACCAAGTACCCAAAATGGCGAATCAGGTGACGATAGAATGAGAATACCTGTTAAAAGTGTTAATACACCTGAAAACAACACCCATCCCCAACCTGAGATCGGTCTTAAAATAAAGGCATTAACACTGCGTATAATCCCAGCAATAATCAATGCGATTGCCAATAAATTGGTCAAAACCACTGCCGTAATCACGGGCGTAGTAAAAGCAAAATAACCAGCTGCAATATACAAAACGCCGAATAATGCCCACAACCACCGTGTCCCACCCTGAAAGACCATAAATGCAGCGATAAAATGTAAAATACCACCGAGCATCATAAGGACACCAAAAAGAAGGACCGCTGATAATGTTGCAAAAGGCAGTGCAGCTAAAAGAACCAAACCAAAAATAATCAATAAGACACCTAATAACAGATACCATTTACGATCAGCGTGTAGCTGATTGCGAATCAGATCGTTACCCACCGTTTTCATCATTATTTACTCTTTTATCATCAATGTTATAGCTCTATTTTGAGCGTGTTCCATACACGATATTGTATAAAGCATGTTGAGAAATAATGACCGAATGTCAGGAAATCACTCTTTTTATTACATTGATTTTTTATTTAATTGGTATGGATAAGTCAGAACTTATCCACAGATTATTGAACCCATCCTATCTCTTTTGCTGTGAGCAGACTAATGACTGTTTGTTCTAAATCATTCGGCATTTTACTTTTATACTCTGATAAAGGGATTCTCCCCCCCATAATTTCGGCTTCAGTTTGAGGATATAGGGGTCTTTTCTCGTATTGAGCATAGCCAATTGGAAAAAGTGGTTCGCCATTGGCTAAATTATATTTATCCGTAGCACCAAAACCATGAAGCAACTCATGTACGAGCACAACATTATTCTGTCTTTCTTGCTTATGAGCTGCGAATAAATTGACTGAGCCAATACGACCTCGCTCAAGCGCAGTCGAGTGTTTTAACTCTTTTGTATTTTTTGGATCATAATAATTCAAATACAAAGTTAAACTTGGAGAACCATCTATTGATTCATGTTGTTTCCAAGCATAGAAACGAAACTTTAAACTCCACAATATATTATTGATAACACTTGGTTGTTCAGGTGTCTTAGGTGGTATTTGTTGTAATTCACGTCCTATCTGAACCATAAAATAACTACTTTTCCCACGATATTGTTGACTATTTTTTTCTAAATACTGTTTGACCTCATAGAAATCATCTAGCTGTAATTCTTGGATATATTTTTGAGTAGAGGGTAGGCCATCAGCATTGATGGGATGTAGCAGAATATTGATCGGTTGGTTCCAGTCTTGGTTTTGATCACGATACGCATTAATTGCCACAATCAATAAAACAACTAAAAGACATGCAACCCTAATATTTTTCCACATGTGCACCCCAAAAGTTTTAAGATTTGATTGATTTTTTTGTTTATATAAAAAATGCTAGCGAGTGCTAGCATTTTTCGAAATGAATTATTTAAGCTTCAACCCATTTTCCATTTTGGAATACTAGACTCCACTTGGTTTGTTTACCTTCTGCAGTTTCTGAACCAACATACTGCTCTTGATTCTTACGGCTAAATTTAACAACTGTCGGATTACCTTCAGGATCAGTATCAGGAGCTTGCAGCAAGAATTGATATTTTGGATCAAGTTGTTCAGCTACACTACGCAATTCAGATACTTTTGGTGCACGCGTTTCACGAATTTTCGGGAATTTACTTGCAGCCAAGAATAAACCAGCAGCGCCATCACGCAAAACGAAGAAATCATCATGCTTCGTTGAACGTAGATGCTCCATTTTGATTGGGTCTACACGTGGTGGAGCAGGTTGACCACTCTTGAGTACCTTACGAGTATTGTCACAGCTAGTACATGCGAAATATGGACCAAAACGACCCGTTTTAAGCTGCATCTCACCATCACATTTATCGCATGGGATAGTCGGGCCATCATAACCCTTGATCTTGAATTCGCCTTCTTCGACTTCATAACCATCACAATCAGGGTTGTTACCACAAACATGTAATTTGCGACCACCATCCACGACATAGCTGTCCATCGCAGTACCACATTTTGGACAACGGTGTTTTGACATCAAATCAGCAGTTTCAGCACCATCATCATCCGATAACGCAGCTAATGATTCGACCGGCGTAAGGTTTAAAGTACCCTTACAGCGTTCTTTCGGTGGCAGGTTGTATCCTGAACAGCCCAAGAATACCCCTGTCGTCCCTGTACGAATTTGCATTGGACGAGAACATTCAGGACAAGCAACATCAGCTACTTCAATAGGCTGATTGCGACGCATACCGTCTTCGCCTTGAGCATTGGTCAGGCGCTTTTTGAAGTCACCGTAGAATGTATCTAGTAGCTCTTTCCAGTTACGCTCACCTGTCGCGACTTTATCGAGCTGACCTTCCAAATCTGCGGTAAAGGCATAGTTCATCAAATTATTAAAACTTTCATCGAGACGATCTGTCACGATTTCGCCCATTTTCTCGGCAAAGAGACGGCGATTTTCAAGTTTCACATAACCACGTTCTTGAATGGTTGAAATGATCGCTGCATAAGTAGAAGGTCGACCAATACCTTTCTTCTCTAATTCTTTAACTAAAGATGCTTCAGTAAAACGTGCAGGTGGCTTAGTAAAGTGTTGACTTGGATCAAGTTTTTCTAATTTGAGTACTTCACCAACTTTTACAGCCGGTAACAATACATCATCATCAGATTTATTCGCACCGCGAACTTTGGTAAAACCATCAAAAACAAGGGTACGACCTTTAGCTTTTAATTCAACATTTGCAGCTTCAACAGTTAAGGTTGAAGACAAATATTCAGCAGGTGTCATTTGGCAAGCCACAAATTGACGCCAAATCAAATCATACAAACGTTGTGCATCACGTTCTACACCAGCAAGTTTATCGCCAGTGAGTGCTACATCGGAAGGACGAATTGCCTCATGGGCTTCTTGTGCCCCTGCTTTATTGCCATAACGATTTGGTTGTGCAGGCAAATACTTGTCACCAAAGTTTTGTTGGATATGGTTACGAACCATATTCACGGCATCATCGCTCAAGAAAGTTGAGTCAGTACGCATATACGTAATAAAACCACCTTCATACAATCGTTGCGCTAACATCATGGTTTTCTTAACAGAGAAACCTAAACGCGTACTTGCTGCTTGCTGTAAAGTTGAAGTGATATAAGGTGCGCTTGGATTTACCTTTGTCGGTTTATCTTCACGCAACGCAACTTTATATTCAGCATCTTTCAAAACACTTAATAGTGCATCTGTTTCAGCTTTATTCTTGAGCTTTAGTGTCTTGCCAGCTTGTTTAACAGCTTCTAGACGAATGTCTTCTTTTTTAGACATCGTATCAGCAAACACTTGCCAATATTCTTCTGGAACAAAGGCACGAATTTCACGTTCACGTTCAACCACAAGTTTTACAGCAACAGACTGAACACGACCAGCAGATAAGCCACGGGCAATCTTTTCCCAAAGCAAAGGCGATACCATAAAGCCAACTACACGGTCGAGGAAACGACGTGCTTGCTGTGCATTCACTCGATTTAAATCAAGACGAGTAGGCTGTTTAAAAGCTTCTTGGATCGCATTTTTAGTGATTTCGTTAAATACCACACGGTGATAGCGACTATCGTCACCACCTATCACTTCTCTTAAATGCCACGCAATTGCTTCTCCTTCTCTATCCAAGTCCGTTGCGAGATAGATTGCATCAGCATCTTTGGCAAGTTTTTTTAGTTCAGCAACAACATGCTCTTTGCCAGGCAACACTTCGTAGTGTGCGACCCAATCATGCTCGGGATCAACGCCCATACGATTAATAAGTGCAGACTGAGCTTTTTCAGCTTTTTGTTCTTCAGTTAATTTAGTACGGGTTGCAGGCTTCTTTTCAGTTGTTTTTGCTCCCCCGCCTGTTGGTAAATCACGTACGTGACCAACAGATGACTTCACTATAAATTGTGAACCTAAATATTTGTTAATGGTTTTCGCTTTTGCAGGCGACTCCACAATCACTAAGGCACGTTTAGTTGCAGCAGAGTTAGAAGCTGCTGTGCTTTTGGAAGCAGAGCGTGGAGTATTCGCCATAATGAATCGTTTTTCCTATGATCAATCAATAAATTAGCGTTGTGCTAGTTCGTGTAAATAAACTTTTATATCTTCAAGCTGAGTGGCTCTGAGATCAGTTTCTTCATCCCAATACAGTCCCACACAGTTTGCCTGCATATCAATAGCATAAACTCCTTTTAATGCAATGGGTAAGTCATTAAATTTCTGATCACCCTGCACAACCTGAAGCTTGCCATCAACAACTCTTGCACGCATAAGTGCCAAGCGAGCATCTGGAATAAGCACACTATAATAAGCAACCATACTGGCGCGTTTTTCAGATGCCATTGGAATTTTCGTCCACTCAGGCGCAACGATGAGTCGTGGGTGTAATCCCATTTTGCGAGCTTGATCGCGCATTAAACCGAGTGCTTTTTCTCTTGGACTCACACGTAAACCAAAAATAGAGCCAAGTACAAATAGTACAATGGCAACAGTTATCCAAATTCCAACATTACTCATTAAAGGTGCCCAAAACTTCCTTTTATTAGCGTTACATAAGTTGAATGAAAAAGGCAAGTTGAGTTTTTACATCTCTTCCAAATAAATATTATTTGATATTTTCATCACAAACGATTTCTGTATTTTTATTTCATTCAAAACATAAATGATTTTTTGAATCAGTTTTTCTTTAGACTCTTTCTGACAAACCTTAAAGTCAGGTATCGCCATATCCATGGGAGAATGTTGTGGCAATAATTCCAAATTTGACCATCTTCTAATATTGTTATCTATGTAAATAATTTTCCCATCATCTAAGTTCTTCACAATGCCATAACGAAGAAGAAGCTTAGATCTATTCTTAGCTAAACTATCACTTTCCAACTTTAAAACTGATTTAATTGAATTATTTAAGCTAGATAAACTCGACGGCTTTCCTTGTTGCTTAATTAAATAATCACAATATTCTTTAATTTGCCGTAGATGAAATTTTTCTGAAATATCCTGGATTTCAGGGATTTCTTCAATTATCTCGGACTTATTTGGATTTTCATTGTGTGCTATTTCAGATTTATTTAAAAAAGTTTTTAAATTCTCTCGATTAAGCGTAACTCCTTGTGCGCTAAACTTAATCATCTTGAAATTCATCAACGTCTTGATTAATTTTTCAGCCTCTTTAGTCGTAACATTTGCCCATGATTTAACACCATTTAATAATGCTTTTTCATTACTTGGCATGTTTTTTAGTTTTGAAAGAATACTAATAAGATGCTTTAATTTTAATGTAAAGTCAGAATCACTTAAGTTATTTGGAGCTAAAACTAGCGATGGTTGCTCTTTTATTTTTTCAACCTCTTTCACCTCCGAAAGCATTTTAAGTTGTGATGCTTGAAAACCCATTATCCTCAACAAATCAACAATATACTCTAAAGCCCCATCATTAGACATGACATCAAAGCAAGTCTGATTTTTATCCATTTGAATTGAAAGTTGCCCTGCTAAAAATGCAAGACCAAAATCAGCAGCATCTTTACCAATTTTAGGCATTTTAATGACAACTAGCTTTTTATCCATGACAAAAGGAGAAAATTTAATTAATGCATCTAAACTTAAAGTCACAGGAGACTTTGCGTAGACTAAATACACGCAAGCATAAGTTTTCAATAGTTGTAATAGCTCTTTTTCAGTTTTATGAATATTTTCAATATCCAAGAGCAAGACTTTTTTCATTTTTATCTCTAAATGTAAAATCCGCTAATTTCATCACTTTAGCGTTTAAGATTTATTTTATCAATAATGCGGTGGTTTGTTACTCATTGGATCAAACGGTGCAATTCCTTCTGACAAGTCTGAAGACTCAACGCGTTGGTATAAAAGCTGCATTTGTTTCTTCAAAACTGCTATTTCTTGTGTCTGAATTGCGAGCTGTTGATTGAGTTGCTCAACTAAATCGTCTAAAAATGCAATTCGCACTTGCAAATCTTCAATGGGTGCGGACAATGACGCGTGATCATCAAAATTTTGTTGTTTAGTCATTTCAGACCTCATCTGAGCTTTTAGGAAACATTATGGCCTATATTACTTTAAGGGATGTCCATCTCGCATTTGGCGGACCAGCCCTACTCGACGGCGCGAACTTTAACCTAGAACGTGGTGAACGAGTCTGTTTAATCGGTCGTAATGGTGAAGGTAAGTCTACTTTACTTAAACTGATTGAGGGAAGCTTATTACCCGATAGTGGTGAAGTTTCGATTCAAAATGGCTTAACTGTTTCTATGTTAGCCCAAGATGTTCCAATGGATTCAGGCAAAGTTGCCGACATTGTGGCGGATGGTGCAGGTGAAGCTGCAAGTGTCTTAAAAGAATATCATGAGGCAAGTGATGCTTGTGTGCTAGGTGATATGGATGCCTGCGACCGTATGGGTATGCTGCAGCATAAGCTAGATCAGTTAGATGGTTGGGCATTAGAAAATAAAGTAAATACCATTTTGGGTAAAATGGGACTCGACCCAAATGCAGATTTGGCTGACCTATCAGGTGGTCGTAAACGTCGTGTACTACTGGCGCGCGCGCTACTCACTCAACCAGATGTTTTATTACTCGACGAACCGACCAACCATTTGGATGTGGAAAGTATCGAATGGTTAGAAAAGTTCCTATTAGATCAAAACAATCTCACGCTTTTATTTATCTCACATGACCGTTCATTTGTAGATAGTATTGCGACCCGTATTGTTGAACTCGATCGTGGTATTCTGCGTGGCTATGAAGGTAACTATTCACGTTACTTAGAACTTAAAGCTCAGCAAATGGAAGCTGAAGAAAAACAGAATGCTTTATTTGATAAAAAACTTGCTGAAGAAGAAGCTTGGATTCGTCAAGGTATCAAAGCACGTCGTACCCGTAATGAAGGTCGTGTTCGTGCTTTAAAAGCTTTGCGTGAAGAATCTAAAGCTCGTCGCTTCCAACAAGGCAAAGTTAGCATGGCGACACAAGAGGCTAACCGTTCAGGTAAGCTGGTCTTTGAGATAGAGAACTTAAGTGTTAGCTATGATAGTAAACCACTCATTAAAGATTTCTCTGCAATCGTATTACGTGGTGATCGTATCGGTTTAGTCGGTGATAATGGTGTCGGAAAAACCACACTCATCAAAGCCATCTTAGGTGAAATCCAACACGGCGGTTCGGTTAAAACGGGTACACAACTCGAAGTTGCTTATTTCGATCAACTTCGTAATGCACTCGACCTCGAAAAAACCGTTATGGCGAACGTGTCGGAAGGCTCAGACTTTGTCGATGTGAATGGTAACCGTCGTCATATCTATAGTTATTTACAAGACTTTTTATTCTCACCTGAACGTGCACGTACACCTGTGAAAGCCCTTTCTGGTGGTGAGCGTAACCGAATTCTATTGGCAAAACTTCTACTCAAACCATCAAACTTAATTGTGATGGATGAGCCAACCAATGATTTGGATATGGTGACACTTGAGTTGCTTGAAGAAATGTTGTCTGAATATAAAGGCACTTTGTTACTCATCTCGCATGACCGTGCATTTATGGACAACGTCGTCACCTCAACCTGGGTGTTCGATGGAAAAGGTAATATTGATGAATACATTGGTGGTTACCAAGATTACTTGGAGCAACGACCAGATCAGAAAGTCGTTGATCAAAAGAGTGATGTAAAAAAGGCACAAGCCAAGGCTGAAGCTGCTGCATTGGCTGCCGCAACTCCAACGCCAAAGAAAGTGAAGTTAAGCTATAAAGATCAACGTGAGCTTGAGCAACTTCCTGCTGAAATTGAGAAATTAGAAGCAGAACAAACTAAACTTTCAGAGAAACTAGCGGATGGTTCATGGTTTGTTTCTGACGCGAATGCGGCGACTTTAGCCAGTCAACGCTTAGCTGAAATTGATGAGTTATTGCTTGAAAAATTAGAGCGTTGGGATGTATTAGAAAATCTTAGCAAAGGTTCATAATTCATTTCACAAGCCCAATCTTCAGGATATTACATAGTAATTTGAAGATTGGGCTATTCCCATAGATGTTTACTTCCCTCATCTCGTATAAGAATAAAAAAATATGGCTGAGCTTGATCTTTTAAATCCATCCACCCAAGCACTGTATTTTGATCAATACACCTAAAAACATCATTAATCGGTTTTTCATCATAAATCATGGTGGCAGATGATTTACCTCTAAACTCAATCATCCTTAATCTTGCTTTACTTTTATCTGTTTTGAGTAATCTCAACCCTTTCACCAGATACTTACTCTTACTTTTTAAAAGACTTAAATCTAAACCTAATGGCAACCATTTCGGATCAATACTAAATAAGTTGGAACTTTTGGGGTTCAGTAGAACCAGTGGAAATACTGTTTCATCGTCTATAAATTTTTTCCCGTACCAATTTGCTTTATCCAACAGACCATTCATTGGATGACTAGTGATGACTTCCAAACCTTTCCATTGACCATGCATAAACTCGCAATCAACACTCTCTAAATGATCAAAATAATTCATCATTTCCTGAGTATCCATTTTCTTGCCATCAAATATTTCTGAAATATTCATCTGTCTTTTTACCTTAATTATTTTAGCTATCCCTACAATCAATCTATTAAATAACTGTTTTTTATACAGCACTTCAATAGAGTAAAAATCAACCACCATTCTATGATTTTTATTGTCAATACAACAAACCTCCTAGAACAATTATTAGAAAAGCAACTTCGTGTTACACTTCGCAAAAATTCAACTTATTTACGCATCTAAGTATATGAGCCAACAACAGTCTTATATTCCTGGCGAATTTCGATGGGAATTTTTACTTCCAAAATACTGGAAAATTTGGATCGCCATTATTTTCCTTATGCTTTTGGCTATCCTGCCTTGGGCAATTCAATGGCGCTTAGCACATGGACTAGCAGCATTATGTTGGTATCTATTGAAATCACGTCGTAAAACCACACTAAGAAATTTAGAAGTTTGTTTTCCTGAATGGTCGCCTGCCGAAGTTGAAGCTCAAGCCAAACAGGTGTTTGTCGACATGATGTTAGGTGTGTTTGAAACTCTAAATGCGTGGTATTGCCCACATTGGTTTAAAGGTCGACATACCATAGAAGGCTTAGAGCATATCCTTGATGCCAAAGCCGAAGGTAAAGGCATATTGTTACTCGGCACACACAGTACCTTGCTTGATGCGGGTGGTTATATTTGTGCTCAATACTTTGAACCTGATGTTGTTTATCGACCACAGAATAATCCAATGTTGGACATGTTGATTTATCGTTGTCGAGCGACTATTTATCAACAACAAATTGATCATGATGATATGCGAGGCTTAGTACGTCGTTTAAAAGATGGCGGTGCTATTTGGTACAGCCCCGATCAAGATTTTGGTTTAAAACAAGGTGTGATGGCTCCCTTTTTTGGTGTGCCTGCTGCAACCGTGACTGCGCATCGTCGTTTATTAAAAATCTCTAAATCCGTTGCAATTCCATTGTATTTTTACCGTTATGGTGATATCCACAATCCACAATATAAAGTACTCATCGAACCAATCGTCGAAAATATGCCAAGTGAAGATGAAGTAGATGATGCGATTCGTGTAAATAAAATTATTGAGGCTCAACTACGTATTGCACCGACACAATGGATGTGGTTTCACCGTAGATTCAAAACTCGAGCAGAAGGTTACGAAAAAATCTATTAGAAAAAATTAAAACCCGAGTTTCGCATCCTGCAAAACTCGGGCAAATGAGGTTGTGCTCTCAGATCTTTGTTATTATCTTGCTTCCGTAGCAGGCATCATATCCATAATGCATTTTCCATCTCAGCGTCGCTATCCTTAAACGGAAATCCATTCCTGCGTCCATGTGCTGATGTATTTAGAATAAATCTTTTGATCAAACTCGAATATTCGCCGTAGACTTAAATCAATGTACGATATTGCTTACATCACGATATTTGCCATTTCATTCTATTGAATCACTTATAAGGCTGAGCCAATTCATCAACAACTTGCTTGTGCTCTTGTTCTGCTTTTTCTATACCATCCCGAATCGCTTCTTGAGCCTCTCGTTCATCTTCAGCGCTTTGTTCTAGTTCTTCCTGCTGTTGCTCAAAAATACGACCCGTCTGTAAAACGACATAAATTGGAAAATGATCAGAACCTATATGAGATAAACGTTTCATTTCCACTAAGCCAAAGTCAGTACTATGAAAGATATGGTCTAAAGACCAACGTAAAAGTCGATAATCTGCGTGAAAAGTATTCATGAAATAGCGACCTACCCGTGGATCTAGCAAACCACTGATTCGTTGAAATAATCGCGTGGTGCGTGACCATGCCACATCATTAAGATCCCCCATGACAATACAACTTTCATCCAAATCTTTTATTCGATCGCCAATAATTAAAAGCTCGGCATCTCTTAAAGTTGAATCTTTAGCTTCAGTTGGGCTTGGTGGTTTAGGGTGTAAACAATATAACTGTACTTGGATACCTGAACGTAATGTTACCGAAGCGTGTATAGATGGAATTTCATCACTTAAGATAAATTTCACTTCTGTATCGTGCAATGGCAAGCGGCTATATAGATGCATACCATATAAGTTATCTAAAGGTACGGGCACGCGATAAGGATAATCTTGTTCAATGTGAACTAACGCATTTTGCCAACTTGAATCTGACTCTAATGTCAGCACAACATCAGGTTTTAGTGTGTCTATATGCTCAAGCAATAGATGATATTTATCATTTGGCGTCAACACATTGGCAACCAGCAATGAGATTTGCTGGTTTTCATTGATTTGCTCAGGCTTAACTTTTTGAACTTGTTTTTTCCCAATCGGGGTATATGGAAGAACCATTTTCAACTGATAAGCGATTGCTGCGACCAGTCCAACAAACAGCAACTCGGTAGTCAAGGTCCATTTGGGAATAGCAAATAACATTGCAAAAAAGGAGAAGAGACCGACTGCCAGAATCTGTAAGCGCGGAAAGTCTGCACCTCTAAACCACCACTCATCTCTGGGGATTAATGACCAAAACGAAAGCCATATAACCAATACTGCACAAATCTGAATCCATATCATGTTCATTTTTCTCGAGGGGATGTCTTAGATTCTCAATAAAGTTATGGCTTTATCAATTTTCCATCTAATACAAACAAATTATTTCACTCAATTAAATTATCGTTTTATTTACGTAAAGCTTGCAGTTGTGGTCGCTTTTGATACACTCAAACCCCTTAAAAGTTTTTTGAAATACCGAGGCACAATGACATGAAAGTAGGTCTGGTCGGTTGGCGTGGGATGGTGGGTTCTGTCCTTATGCAACGTATGGTTGAAGAGAATGATTTTGCTCATATTGAGCCATTCTATTTTTCTACCAGTAATGCAGGTGGCGAAGCGCCTTCATTTGGTGGTAAGACTGCCCCAGCACTTATGGATGCTTCAGACATTAAGAGTCTGAAACAAATGGATGTCATTTTAACCTGCCAAGGTGGTGACTATACCTCTGATGTATTCCCAAAACTTAAAGCAGAAGGTTGGGATGGTTATTGGATTGATGCTGCGTCTACCCTTCGTATGGCGGATGATGCAATCATCGTACTTGATCCAGTAAACTTAAATGTGATTAAAGATGGTTTAGTCAACGGAACAAAAACTTTCGTTGGTGGCAACTGTACAGTTTCACTTATGTTGATGGGTTTAGGCTCTCTGTTCCAAAATAATTTAGTGGAATGGGCAACTTCGATGACTTATCAAGCAGCTTCTGGTGCTGGTGCGCAAAACATGCGTGAACTCATCACGGGTATGGGCTATTTGTACAACAATACTAAAGAATTACTAGATGATCCAAAATCTGCGATTCTTGATATTGATCGTCAAATTGCTGACTTACAACGTGGTGAAGGTTTCCCTAAAGCAAACTTTGGCGTGCCACTCGCTGGTTCATTGATTCCATACATCGACAAACAACTCGAAAGTGGTCAATCAAAAGAAGAATGGAAAGGCCAAGTTGAAACCAATAAAATCTTGGGTAATCAACAAATCGTTCCAATTGATGGTCACTGTGTTCGTATCGGTGCAATGCGTTGTCACTCACAAGCAATCACTTTAAAGTTGAAAAAAGATGTTGCGCTTGATGAAATTGAAGACATGATTCGCAACTCTAGCCAATGGGCTAAAGTCGTTCCAAATACTCGTGAAGCTTCAATGACTGACCTGACGCCTGTTGCAGTAACAGGTACTTTAACTGTTCCTGTAGGTCGTTTACGCAAGCTAAATATGGGTAAAGAATATTTAGGTGCATTTACAGTAGGCGATCAGCTACTTTGGGGTGCTGCTGAACCTTTACGCCGTATGCTTCGTATTTTAGTTGAATACAAGAACGCTTAAGCAAAAACACCTAAAAATCAAAAGCCGATCACACTTGATCGGCTTTTTTATGTTTTCACTTTTGAAGAATTTACAATTCATTTACATCACGTTAATGTATACTTTTACACGACTATAACATCACTTTTTCATGGATCGAGATGACTGTTTATAACAAATTAAAAATTGCCATTTTAGCCATATTTTCTTCGCAACATCTTTACGCAATTACACTCGATCCGTTGCAAGTTCAATCTGCGCCTGGGGAATTACTTTACGCTGAGATGAGTTTTCATCAAGCAGACACGAACTCAAAACTAGAAGTGAGTTTAGCTACGCCTGAAGATTTAATGATGATTGGCGCAGCACACCAACCACCATCTGGTTTAAATTTTTTTACAAGACGCAATAGCCAAGGCGAAGGAACGATTGTTATTACTTCCACACGCCCAATGACTGAAGCTGAATTAAATATTATTTTAAAAATTCAGGAAGGTAGCGCATCACATTTAAAACATATCCGACAGCCTATTCGTAGATCTGTTGATCCTGTTTTAGCTAAATCAATTGCCGAAAAACCGCTTACACCTAAGTTTATTGTGAGTGAAAAAGATATCGCATTAAACTTACCAGTGAGTACTCGATTTAATGCCAATACATCTGAGTCAAAAGAGCAAAGTTTAAAACAAGAAACTTTGCTGAATGCACCATATAAACTTCCTCCTGTTTTAAATAATGATGATTCTTCAGTAAATGCTGAAGCTATTTCAATTGCACCACAACCAAGTGCGCAGCCAAATACGTTACAACAAACAGCCTCAGCAAATAATAACGTCAATGCTGAACAAGTTGCTCAAACTCCTGCACCTTCGAAAGTCGTTGAGTCTTCGCAAACACCACAGACGGATCTCAATAGTGAAAAAACGATTGCTCGTCAGTACATGAAAAAGGTGGAAACAACACCAACTCAACAACCTAACAAAACTCAGCAGGCAAAAGTCAAAGCACCTGAGCAGAAAAAACTAAATTCTGAAAAAAACCAACAACACGTAGTTCAACGCAATGAGTCTCTGTGGAGTATTGCACAGCAAATCGCAAGTCAGACTCAACAGCCAGTAACACAAGTCATGTCTCAAATTAAAAAACAAAACGAACATGCATTTATTGGGGGTAATCAAAATAGAATACGCCAAGGTTCACGTTTAAACTTTAATCTAAGCAATATTCCAAGTCGTCCAGCACAAAATGCTAATCAGCTTGCAGCACAAACCACAACTGTACCTAATGGACGTACCAAATACCGTTTACAACAAGCTGAAATGTCTCTAGTTGCCGAGAGTAATCAAGATTCCAGCACAGGAAGTGCGAAGAAGGACACATTACAACAAAAAACCAGTGCTGATTTATCATTAAAAGTTATGACAGCAAGGGAAAAAACCGTTACATTACAACGAAACGTGACTCAGTTAGAGTTGGCATTGCGTCAAAAGGAACAGCGTATCCAGCTATTAAATGCTCGACTGGCTGAATTACAAGAGCAACTAAAAGCTCAACAGGAAACTAAAAAGCCAACACGCTAGGTTACGAGAAGATTCTCATAAATTTACACTAAAAGCTGCTCTAATCTTTAAGGGGTGAAGATCATGTCAACTATCATCATTGTATTGTTAGTTATTGTATTAGTCGTTGCGATCGTTTTAAAAAAACGTGCTGACAATGAAAATACAGCAACTCCTAAAAAAGGAGGTGCAGCCAAACCTCAAAAGAAAGCAGCATCAAAAAAAGTTGCGACCAAATCAACACCTATTGCTGAAGTCGAAACACAACAACAGACAAATAAAGTTCAAGCCAGTACACCTGTACCAACACAACTGAAAGAAAAGATTGAGCAACTTATTCTTGCTAATAACTTCCAAGCTGCTGAAGCTCAAATCAATCAGGCACTTAAAACAGATGATTCTCAGCATGACTTATATATCTTATTGTTAGATCTTCACATCGCTCAAAAAGATGATTTTGCAATTAATCAGTTGATTAAACATTTACAAGATTTAGAACTAAATTCACTGATCCAAACTGCACTGGACAAGAAAAAAGAATACGAAAGCAATAAACCTTCAGATGCTTTAGAATTTCATTCTAGCAAAGGCCATTTTGGTCAAACATCAACTATTATTGAAACTCCTGTACAAGATAATTCAGCAGATTTTGATGCATTGGTTGCTTCACCTAGCCCAGCTGAATCATTTGATCAACTTCAAACGGAAGTTACACCGCCTCCAGTTGAAGAGCCAAAAATAGAAGCTGTACCTACTCCTGAAGTTAAACCTTTAGATTTTAGTTTTTCTTTTGAACAAAAAGAAACTGCTGAACCTGCTATAGAGATTGAAACCAAATCCTCGCCTGAACCTGAATTAACAGAATCGAAAGATCAAGCCCCTCTAGAATTTTCTTTCAACCTCGAACCTACAACCTCACCTACTGTCACTGAACAGGAAGTCAAAGTTGAAGAAACCAAATCTGGTCTAGATTTTAGTTTTGCTGATCTTGAACTAAAAACACCTGAACCTGAAACAAAAACTGAAGCACCAATTCATTTAGATTTAGACTTCAATCAACCTGAAGTTAAGCTTGAAGAACAGCCAGTCTTTGACAAAACGGCATTTACATTTGAGATTAACGAACCGACAACGGCTGAAGAAACTCAACCTGAACTCATCACACCAGTCTCTCAAACAGCACCTGCTCTTTCAACTAACGATCCTTTAATGCAATCTTTTCCAGATTTGCAAACTATGGACGAAGCTCAACTTAATCTTGATCTAGCAGAACAATATATTGAATTAGGTGCTTATGAATCTGCGCGAGTTATATTGCAGACCAATCAATCACTTTTTAATCAAGATCAACAACAATACGTAGAAAAGTTACTGAATAAAATAGCTTCCTAAATTTGATCAGTCTAATATAAGCAGTCTCTCAGACTGCTTTTTTTATGATGAAAAAAATTGCTTTGATCTACATGGGTGGTACGTTTGGCTGTGTCGGTAATCCGTTAATGCCAATGCCTGAAAATGAGTTTATTCCCTTACTTGAAAAAGTCATTCCACCCCATCTTGACGTTGATTGTTTTGCAGCACCTAGTATAAAAGACAGTAGTGCTTGTACGGCTGTAGATTGGCTGAAGCTTATTCAGCAAATTCAAGACCTTCAACTCAAAAACTATCAACATTTTGTCATCATTCATGGCACTGACACGCTCAGTTATGCGGCAGCGACACTTGCACGTTTCTTGGGACAGTCATCTCATATTATGATTACGGGTAGTCAATATCCTTTACTTAATATTGAAGGGAATGACACTCGAGAATTTACTGATGCTCTCGGGAATCTAAATTTAGCACTTGAGCAGGTACTCAGCCTTCCTGTCGGTACATATTTAGCATTTCATCAACATATTTTCCATGCGCAAACTGTTCTCAAAGTACATACGACTGAATTAGATGCTTTTGCAGGCGTTGATGCACATCAATCATGCCAAACTTCTATCGAAAATTTTATTGTTCAAGCTGAACATATAGAACGTGCCTCATCATTAACCGTACTGAATTTAATGTTGCAGCCAATCGCGAAAGAACAACTTGCAGCTCAACTCGAAAATTTAATTAAAAACCCACCACACTTCTTGATATTACAAGGGTTTGGAACAGGAAATATTGCAACCAATTCCGAATTATTGAATTTATTCGAAGCATTATATGAACGAGGTTGTGTCGTCATTATTAGTTCACAAGTCGTATTTGGTAAACTTGATCAACGATACGCTGTGAGTTCTTGGATAGAAAATGCCAAAGTATTAATCAATGATTGTCATAGTCATGCGGATTTATATGCAAAAGCATTGCAAATGTATTTAAAATACCCGACTCATGTTCAATGGTTTGAACATTGGAATACAAACTAAGATTGAGGTTTAAGCATGCAACGTTACGCGATCGGTATTGAATTTTGTGGTACTCAATACCGTGGTTGGCAAACTCAACAAGCAGGCGTTGTAAGTGTGCAAGAAACCATCGAAAAGGTACTCAGTAAAATCGCCGACCACCCTGTCACTCTTCATGCTGCTGGGCGGACTGATGCTGGCGTTCATGCAACCAATATGGTCGCACATTTCGATACCACGGCCATTCGTCCCGAACGTGGATGGCTTATGGGAGCAAATAGCCAACTCCCAAAAGACATTTCTATTCAGTGGATCAAATGCATGGATGAAAATTTTCATGCACGTTTTAAAGCAATGGCTCGTCGTTATCGTTATGTAGTATATAACGCCCCCACTCGTCCTGCTTTACTCCACAAGCAAGTCACGCATCTATACCAAGAATTAGATGTGCAAAAAATGATTAAAGCTGCTGCGAAATTTGAAGGCACTCACAATTTTGAGTCATTCAGAGCTGCCGCATGCCAATCCAATCAACCTGTACGACATGTAAAGCATTGTCGTTTATTTGAACATGGTCGCTATTTAGTTTTAGATATTCAAGCCGATGGTTTCTTACACCACATGGTTCGAAATATCATGGGGTGCTTACTTGAGATCGGGCAAGGAATGTATGAGATTGACCATATAGACACGATGTTTGCTGCCGAAGATCGTCGCGCAGCAGGGATTACCGCTCCCGCAGATGGTCTTTATTTTATCCAATCTTATTACCCAGATCAGTTTGATTTACCTCAGCTGCCACTCGGACCTCACTGGTTAAATCTACCCGAATAAAAAAAGCCCTCTTCTTGAGGGCTTTTTCTGATTCAAAAGATTAACGCTGTTTTCTTTTACGATACTCAACAGGGGTTTCATTCGTCCAGCGTTTGAATGCACGATAGAATGTACTTGGTTCTGAAAAGCCTGTTAAATAAACAATCCTTTCAACACTTTCATTGGTATTTGCCAAAAGTTTTTTCGCCAAACGACAACGATAATCTGAGAGGATTTGCTGAAAACTGGTATTCGCCTCGCTAAGCTGAGTTCTTAAACGACGCGGTGTAATGTTGAGCTGGGCTGCAACGGTTTCTAAAGTTGTCTCACCACTTTCCAATGTTGAGCCAATTGCACGACGTACTTCACCCACCAGATCGTAGCGAGCTAATTCTTGCAACTTCTCAATCGCAAGTTGCTCATGTAGTTGTAATAATTCTGGTTCAGCTTGCCATAGTGGATAATCAAGCACAGCCATATCAAAATAAAGACGTGTTTCTTTCTGACCTAAACTGACAGGGCAGCCATACACTCTGAAATACTCATCATCATCAGCGCCTTCATTGAAATTGAAATCAATGAAGATCGGCTGAAATTGTCCTTCGGTAATGAACTTGAAGAAGCGCAAAATACCTGACATCGCACATTCAGAAAAATGACGATTGACTAAATTATCAGGCCAATATTGTTCACCATTGCTTAAATAGCAACGACCATCTTCTATGACTAACTTCGCATCAAACGCATCACTTATCAGACGTTGATAGGCTAAGGCACGTTTAAGCCCCTCACCAAACGTTTCACTACTTATAAATAAGTGTTCAATGACTTGACCACGATATAATGGAAGATGCTCACCTAAATGCAGACCAATATCTGGATCATTACTCACTTCCTGTGCTGCGATCCAAAATGCATTTTGAGCACTTAAAGGGGTTCTGGCATTGGTATCAACTTGATTTAGAGCAACACCTGCTTTTGTTAAAATCTCTTCAGTAGGTAATCCTGCTTTACGAATTGCCTGATAACCAAAGCGCAATACAACCGATGCATCTGTTAACTGACCCACGCAGTGCCCTTCCCTGTAGATACTTTATTATGACAATAAGCGATGATTTTAGATTAACGTTGATTGACCAAACTGACAACACTATTATGCTTCTTTTGTTAAAAAAAAATACAGATTGTTAGACAGTTTTCTCAAAATAAACGTTGCAGCCTTTGCTAAGCCAGCGTCTTGTAAATTTTAAATAAATTGACTATAATTTGCGCCTTTCCAATTTGATCATCAGGTAGGCCATGGCCAATAAAGAGGAACTCATTGAGTTCGAAGGCGTTGTCACCGAAACGCTTCCTAATACGATGTTCCGTGTACGTTTAGAAAACGGTCACGAAGTTATTGCTCACATTTCTGGTAAAATGCGTAAACACTATATCCGTATTTTAACAGGTGACAGTGTTAAAGTTGAAATGACACCTTATGACTTAACTAAGGGTCGTATCACGTACCGTGCACGCTAAGATTAGTGAATGCAAAAAAGCCACATGATTTGTGGCTTTTTTTTATATCTATAAATTGCGCTATTCACTCAAACGTGTAGTTTTACAGCCTACTGTCTGACATTCACGTAAACGCTCTAATAGCCAATGATTGCGCTCTTGTGTCGTTGATAAGCGACATTGTACATCTACAGAAACTTGCTGATCATCAGTACATTCAGCATCTCTATAGCGAATCCAAGCAAGTTGTGACTTTTTCAAAATTTTTTGTTGTGTTTCATCTAATTTCTGACGTAATTGCTGGTAGTTCTTATTCAAATCTGCATCAGCACTCGCATAAATCTTATTGGTACAATAAATATCATCATAGGTATTCCGAGCTTTATCACAATTATTTGCCATCGCGAATGTTGATGCCACCCCCAAAATTAAACCTAAGATGATCTTATACATGAATTCTTTCCAAACAATTTATTATCCAAATATCTAAGCATATTTCGCAAGAATTGAACATTGCCGATCGATAGACGAGTTTGTATATTTTTGTTTAATGGTTTTAAATAGATAGATGATCATTCATTTAAATACTTGCTCAATAAAGGATGACTTATGCAGTATTACAAGCTATGGATATTAGCAGTATTTATTTTATTACAAGCATGTACCACACCAAATTGGAGATCGGTACAGCTTCAAGATTATTTACAACCCTATATCGGTCAACCAGCAAGCAACATTCAACAAAACTTGAATCTTAGAGAGTTAGGTTTTCAAACATTGAAAGCACCTAAAAAAACCGATGAATATTTAATATTTACGGTGCTACGTCCAATCAACATTCCTGTACCTATAACACAAAGCATAGGTGGAATAGGACCAACTATGACTGGTACTCGATTAGGATCAATAACAACAAGTCAGCAATCTTATGATGTTAATTTTTACTGTCATATTATTTTTGAATTAGATCAACAACAAATTTCTCGTTCAATACGTTATGAAGGTAAAGCGTGCTAGCAAAAATTTGCAATAAAAAAACGTAGCCCAAGCTACGTTTTTTTATTTAGTTCGATACCAAATTAGTTGAGCGCCGAAACTACAGCCTCACCCATCGCATCTGTTCCAACTTTTGTCATCCCTTCAGACATAATATCTGCTGTACGCAGACCTTGATCTAGAACTTGACCTACAGCATCTTCAATTGCTTTCGCAGCAGCTTCTTCACGGAATGTATAACGCAACATCATGGCAACTGAGAGCACTGTTGCAAGTGGATTCGCAACATTTTGACCTGCGATATCAGGTGCTGAACCATGACATGGTTCGTACATCCCTTTACCATTTTCATCTAAAGATGCTGATGGCAACATCCCGATCGAACCAGTAAGCATAGCGGCTTCGTCAGACAAGATATCACCGAATAAATTACCAGTCACAATAACATCAAACTGTTTAGGAGCACGTACCAATTGCATTGCAGCATTATCAACATACATATGAGACAGTTGAATATTTGAATACTGCGCTTGCTGTAAATCAGTGACGGTTTGCTTCCACAATTCAGTGACTTCAAGCACATTAGCTTTATCCACTGAACAAACTTTACCACCACGTAATCCAGCTAATTCGAATGCAACTTTAGCAATACGCTTAATTTCGCTTTCTGAATAAACATCGGTGTTATAACCTTGTTTCTCACCGTTTTCTAATTCACGGATACCACGAGGCTGACCAAAATAAATACCACCCGTTAATTCACGTACAATCAGAATATCTAAACCTGCAACGATTTCTGGTTTCAAGCTAGATGCATCTGCCAATTGTGGATACAAAATCGCTGGACGCAAGTTAGCAAATAAATTGAGTTCACTACGGATTTTTAACAAACCACGTTCAGGACGAATCGAACGCTCAATGCTATCCCACTTAGGACCGCCTACAGCACCTAACAAAATAGCATCTGCTTTTTTAGCCTGTTCACTTGTTACAGCTGGATATGGTTCACCATGTGCATCAATTGCAGAACCACCGAGCAATCCATGTTCCCATGTTAAACCTAAGTTAAATTTATCATTGACCTTAGTTAATACTTTTTCAGCTGCACCAACGATTTCAGGACCAATTCCATCCCCCGCTAGAATTAAAATATGCTTAGACATCTATTTTTCCAGTTTCATGTAAGCAGTTACGACACTGCACGTCGATTAAATTTTCTTTTCTACAAACTCACCCAATCCCGTACTGACATCAAATGGACGACAGAAACGGCGGATTGTTCGTTGCTCTTGTAGTAAATCCACACATAAAGGTTCAGGCACAGAGACTTTTAACAAGCTACCTGACTGATGTGCTCTATCTCGGTACATTTTGAAGGTATAACGCTGGTTAGACTTAAACGCATGAATCACATGAAAAGTTTCAGCACGGTCTGGTGAAATAGGATAATAACGAATCACTACTTCATATTGTTTAGCAGGCACGCTGAGATAAACTTGTTGCTTCCGACTAAACACTGGACCATGTAACCGAACAATTCCTTTTTCCATTGCTTGTGAGCTAATACGACGTGATTTGGGATCCATCACGACAGTATCACCTAGTCGTTCAAACTCACAGTTATCAACACCTGAACAATATAAAGTTGCATTTTCCGCTTTGTCTTCTAGTGCATTTTGCGCAATACGAACTTGATCAACTACATTTGGTGCATTCTGACACGCAGTTAAAGTCGTACCGACAAATAAACACAGCAAACTACTGCGAGCGAATTTTCTTTTCATTATTCAAGCCCAGTCCTCATTTCATGCAAACATGCAAGCAAATTGTATTCGCTTGCATGTTAACAAGAGTTCAATCACCGCGCTATGGTTATGTTCAAAATGTCTCCAAGACATCGCTTCATATTTACATTTAAATAATATAAATAGCTAAGCTTGGATCTCTTGAAACACCCATGGGCGTTGTTGTTTTGCCTTTTCTTCGTAACGACGAATATCATCGGCAGCTTGTAATGTTAAGCCAATATCATCCAAACCATTTAATAAGCAGTGCTTACGGAATGGATCAATTTCAAACTTAAACGCCTCTCCATTCGGAGTACGTACTTCTTGTGCAGCTAAATCAATTGTAAGTTGATAAGCTTCTGTTTCAGCGCACTCTTTAAATAACTGATCAACAATCTCTTCAGACAAGATCACCGGCAACATGCCATTTTTGAAACAATTATTGAAGAAAATATCTGCAAAACTTGGCGCAATTACAGTACGGAAACCATATTCATTTAATGCCCAAGGCGCGTGTTCACGGCTAGAACCACAACCGAAATTAGTACGAGCCAATAGAATTGTTGAACCTTGATAGCGCGGTTTATTTAAAACAAAATCTGGATTCTTTGGACGTTTACTAATGTCCTGCCCCAAATAACCTTCGTCCAAATAACGCAACTCATCAAATAAGTTATCGCCAAAACCTGTGCGCTTAATTGACTTCAAAAACTGTTTTGGAATAATCAAATCCGTATCGACATTGGCACGATCTAAAGGTGCAACAATACCTTGTTCTACAGTGTATTTTTCCATGATTTAGCTCCTTTAGAATGAACGAACATCAACAAAATGACCTGCAATTGCTGCCGCTGCTGCCATTGCTGGACTAACCAAATGAGTACGCCCACCATTACCTTGACGACCTTCAAAATTACGATTTGAAGTCGATGCACAATGCTCACCTGGTTGCAATTTATCAGCATTCATCGCTAAACACATTGAGCAACCTGGTTCACGCCATTCAAAACCTGCTTCCAAGAAAATCTGATCTAAACCTTCTTGTTCTGCTTGTTGTTTGACTAAGCCAGATCCAGGAACAATCATCGCCTGTTTAATGCTAGCAGCAACTTTACGACCTTTGACAACTTCAGCAGCCGCACGAATATCTTCGATACGTGAGTTTGTACAAGAACCAATAAACACTCGATCTAATTGGATATCTGCCAATGCTTGACCTGCATTTAAGCCCATATATTGATATGCACGTGTCCAATCATTACGTTGCACGTCATCTTTAGCTTGCTCTAAAGTCGGTACTGCTTGTGATACAGGAATCACCATTTCTGGTGAAGTTCCCCAAGACACTTGCGGTTCAATTTCTGCACCGTTTAACTCAACAACAGCATCAAACACAGCATCTGCATCAGAATGTAAAGTATTCCAGTATGCAACTGCTTGATCCCATTGCTCTGCTTGAGGTGCGTAGTTACGACCTTTTACATATTCAATGGTTTTATCATCTACAGCAACCATACCAACGCGTGCACCAGCCTCAATCGCCATATTACAAACAGTCATACGACCTTCAATCGACATATCACGGAATACTTGACCGCCAAATTCGATTGCGTAACCTGTGCCACCTGCTGTACCGATTTTACCAATAATCGCTAAAACCACGTCTTTGGGAGTGACTCCTTTACCTAATACACCGTCAACACGAACAAGCATATTCTTCGATTTTTTCTGTACCAAGCATTGAGTCGCTAAAACATGTTCAACTTCAGATGTCCCGATACCATGTGCTAAACAACCAAATGCACCATGCGTAGCCGTGTGAGAATCACCACACACAACAGTCATACCAGGTAATGTTAAACCTTGTTCTGGACCAACAACATGTGCGATACCTTGACGGATATCATTAATACCAAATTCAACGATATTAAAGGTCTTACAGTTATCATCTAAGGTTTGAACTTGGATACGAGAAGTATCATCTTCAATCCCTGCAATGCCTTGTTCACGCTCTTTTTTAGAGGTCGGTACATTGTGGTCAGGTGTTGCGACATTGGCACTTAAACGCCATGGTTGACGTCCTGCAAGCTGTAAACCCTCAAATGCTTGTGGACTAGTCACTTCATGTAATAAATGACGATCAATATAAATTAAACACGATCCATCATCACGCTCAGTGACTAAATGATCATCCCATAATTTGTCATATAATGTTTTGCCTGCCATGTCTTCGCTCTCCGTGGTGCTTGCCATAAGACTGGGTATTTGTAATCTTAGCTTGATTATAACAACCGTTTCACATAAATCTAATTTATCATTTTTATAAATTAACAAACTTTTAGGAATAAAAAACTCTTTCAAATGATTCCGGATTTCAAATGATATATAAGCTTGAATTATATAAAAAACTAGAAACTAGCACTCAGATGAAGACTTATCGTTGATTCATTTATAAATCCAATAACGGCAAGCTAAAAATTCTTTTTTACAATACAAATGATAATGATTATTATTTAAATAATTAAGATTTAAAATGGTGACTCAGATGGCAAATATTCAAAAATTCGTGATAAATAACCAACGAACTTTAAAAAAAACCTTGAGTTACTACATCATGCACATCACTGTTGCTATGATGGTGGCATATCTAGTGACAGGCAATTTGATCATGGCAGCAACGCTCAGTTTGCTTGAGCCAACAGTGCAAGCCTTTGCATTTTTCTTCCATGAAAAAGTATGGAGTCGTTTCTAGAACCTATCCGTTGCAGATACAACGAATTTAAACGCCTTATGGAAAGCCAATATGAATCTTGCTGCTTTTGAAGCATTTGTGAAAGTGATGGAAACAGGTTCTATTTCAATCGCTGCAGAATTATTATTTATCACTCAACCTGCAGTCACTAAACGTATTCATAGTTTAGAAGATTATTTTGGCGTAAAATTATTTGAGTCAGCAGGTCGTGGTATTCAACCAACACATGCTGCACATTCATTACTTCCAAAAGTAAAGACATGGTTAAATGAATTAGGTGAGATTCACCACACACTTAGCCATGAACAGACTCAGGTGCAAGGTCGCCTTAAAATTGGCACTAGCCATCATATTGGTCTACATCATCTCGCCGAACCACTTAAGAAATTTGTTCAACTTTTTCCTCAAGTCACTTTAGATGTGCATTTTGTTGACTCTGAACAAGCACATGAACAAGTCCTTGCAGGAGAGTTAGAACTTGCCTTTTTAACGTTACCGCCAGCAGGTGATGATCGACTCAGCTACGTGACCATTTGGAATGACCCCTTAGTATTTGTGAGCGCACCTTTTCATCCTTTGGCAAAACAAACTCAACTTAATCTTGAAGATTTGATCGCCTATCCTAGTCTTTTGCCTGCTGCACAAACTTATACGAGTCAAATTACGTTGTCAGAGTTTGAAAAGAATGGTCTAAAACCAAAAATAACCATGAGTAACAATCCTTTAGAATCTATTAGGATGCTTGTGTCAATAGGTTTGGGTTGGTCGGTTTTGCCTAAAACATTTCTAAACGAAGATTTAAAACAACTCGATTTAAATTTAAAAATGAATCGTCAACTCGGCATGGTTTGGCATCCTGCGCGGATTCAATCTAGAGCTGCTGAAGAGCTGATTCAACTGATGAAAAATGATTAAATTTAATCCCCACCACAACTGCTACAACTACTTCCACAACTCGATGATGAGGACGACTGTTCTTGTAAATATTTTGCATAATCTTTAGTCATTTTATCCAAATCAAAGTGTTGTCCATGCTCCCAATTCAAAGCTTGGTCAATTACAAATAATCGAGGCATTTGCGTCGTGTTTCTAGGATTATATCCATGCAACATACAACTATATTTCCATGCTTCAAATAATTGCTTCGCTTGTTGCTCTGCTTGAGTCTCATCACCATAAGGATGATGATTCAACTCTCGACCAATAGTCTGAATGCATAATTTTCTGTATTGATCAGGATATTCCAACATCTCATGCCATAAGGCATCGACTGCGTTTGAAGGCATTGCATATGCTTGCTGTTGAATTGCGTGCAGGGCTAGATAATCTTTAAATCCTACCTCTATCAGACGACGTTGATTTAAACTAATATGCGGATAGCGTTGTTGTAACGATCGCATAAAAACAGGGTCAAGTTTTATCTCTTGAATCTTTTGTAGTTTTTGTCTTCTGCTTCGAATGATCAGTAAATGGTTAAAGACCAGCAGCATCCATATACTCGGCAAAATCACCCAAGCTGTAAACAGATGTTGTTGCCAACTAAACATTAGTAGAACAATCAAGATGG
Source organism: Acinetobacter junii CIP 64.5 (assembly GCF_000368765.1). GTDB lineage: Bacteria > Pseudomonadota > Gammaproteobacteria > Pseudomonadales > Moraxellaceae > Acinetobacter > Acinetobacter junii. Next base: position 259,927 of record NZ_KB849653.1, on the reverse strand, counting down.
GCAATATAATCCATCGTATTTTTAAGTGTTGTTGTTGTCGATCTAGTTTCAGTAACGCATCAAGCTTAGGGGAAGTATTTTCTTCCTGATTTATTTTTATTTTCATAGTTTTATCTTAAGAAGAAAAGATGACAGTTATATGACAAAAAAAACCTCCCAAATGGGAGGCTTTTAACTTGATTATGCAATCTGTAATAAACGGCGAATTTGCTGTGTGATTTGATTCACATCAAGGTTTTGATTTGAAATCATCATCGTCAATAATTGATCTGAACGGAATGTACGATCAATTTCTAACATGATATGGGTTTGCTGTGCTTCAGCGACGAATGAAACTTCTACCTCATTAAAGCCACTAAACATATGTGAGGATACAAACTCTAACTCCTGATAGCAGCCAATTGTCGATCTAAAGTTTCGAGCTGTAAGCTGTCCTTTTTCGACATCAACTGTAGATAAAACAAAACCACACTGTTGCATCGCTTGCAAAAAGCTTTGCATTGCTGCTGTTGGCAGTACTTTTAGATAATCACGATCAGTAGCATCTAAGCCCCAATCAACATCCATATGAGTCTGAATCCAAACTCGCGCACCATTTCTACGACACGCAACTTCTGTAATTGGTGTTTCAAAAGGCAATTGGATACTAAATGGGAAAGAATGAGCCTGATGTGCAGGTAATAAGAATCTCGAATTCACTAACCATTCTTGTAAAACCAAAGGTTGATTAAACTCATGATCACCAGATTCTACTTCTGCCATCGTCATCAATTGTAAATAAAGACCATTAATTTCTTTATCAGAAGATCCCCCTTTGAAACTAATTTCCCCATGCAGTGTCTCACCTGCTTGCAAGTTTGGATTCTGTAAACGTGTTTCTACAGTCACGCCTTGAAGACCCAAACCAGACATAATTTTATTAAACATTTTTCTCTAACCTTTCGAATTATTTCATATCATCTGTAGCAGCATACTTATTGTTACAGCGCATCATCTCCAGCGAGCTGAATCTTACCATCAGCAACTTCATTCATAAATTGCTGATAGTCATTTAGATTGCGTTCTGCATAAGCTTCTGCATACGATTGCAATACCTCTACGATCGCACCACCCTCACCGAGATATCCCATCAATACATCAGCATTTCCAGCCTTAGCGTGAGCATGAGCTAAAGCCAAACCACAACTTTCAGCATATTCATAAAAATATTCATCATCCATATCACTCAGATCAACTGAAATTTTCATATCGCGTAATTGGCGTACATGGAAATGTTGATCAAGTGTTGAAGAGAAACCTAGGAAAATATCACTAGCGGCTTGCATGAGTTGCTGACCATGCACTACACGCTCACCCTCATGTATCACTTTGTCCAAAAATAACGGACTAAGAATAGAAGGATTGGCTTCTTTCATTTGTAAAATTAATGGTTCACGATCCGCATCCTGGAATAATGCGATAGCTGATCGTGTCCCAACACTTCCGACTCCGACTACCTTCAACGCTACATCAGTGCGTTGATAACGATCAAAGAGCACTTGGCGATCATATTTCAAAGATTCACGATATTGTTTGAAGAAGATATCTACATCTTTGCTAAATGGTTCATCTGAATTTGGATGCCATAATAATGGCGCATCATCCACGAAATGGCGGAATCCTGTATCTTCATCTTTTTGCGTGAGCTTAGGCAAAACAGAATATGCATTTCTTTTTTGTGCAGAATCAAGATGCTTCGCAAGCTTCTTTCTTAGCTTTCGACATTCAGTATTTTCTAACAAGGTACTGGCATCAACTTTTTCGTACCACACTTGTAATGGTGAAAGTTCCGTATTTTCCAGTAGATGCTGACGGTAGCTGTTCAGCATTGTTTTAATTGCTTTTAATCCTACATTATCTGCTAGATCAATATCACGTGCAGCAATCACAAAGCTAGTGGCTAAACGTTTTAAATCCCATTCAAATGGCGCAACCAAAGTCTCATCAAAATCATTAATACCAAATAATAAGTTACGTTCTGGACTAGCAAAGCCACCAAAATTACTCAAATGACAATCGCCACAAATCTGTTGGAATAGACCAGAGTTCGACTGCTCCCAAGCTTGATCAAATAGCATCAAGGAAGGCATACCACGATAAAAGGTAAATGGTGAAACGCTCATACGTTTTGCACGAATTGGTTTAAGCAATTCTAAACGTCCTTGATTGCTCCAATCATAAATATTTAAAGCCGTTAGACCTTTAGGGCGTTGCGATAGTTGTGACAACTGTTCACGTGAAACTTTTTGACGTTGCGCTTTTCCTAATTTAAAACCTTCTTTTTTTGTCAGTAACTTACCTTTATAACTATGCCGAGTAAGATCAATGCAGTCTTCTGTCCAAAGTTGTTTTGGCAGTTTAATTTGTTGTTTTTTCATAACACCCCCGACATAAATTCAGTAGTGTTATAACAATAAATTGAATGGATCAGATAAATATTTTTTATTTTTTCACAAATTTCCTAACAACATAATAAAGCAGCATCACAAAGGGTAAAACCAAAAATAATGCGCCAAATCCAAACGTTATGCAGGCAAAAATAATGCCGCCTATTGCACCCCCAAATAAAAGGATAATCAAGTAGAATAACAATTCACTAATCAAGGCATCAAAACCTTGGCTAAGGAACTGTTCACCCCAATCTGAGCGGCGATATCGTCTACGCTCTGAATTCTTATTATTCACGATATTTCCGATTCACATAATACCTATTCTTCTAACATAATAAGTACTATGTGAGCAAAGTAAAGATTATACGGATACGATCGACCAGTCTTGAATATCCCAATCTTGATCTTGCGCCAATTTTTCTAAACGATCATCAGGATTCACTGCAATTGCATGGGTTGCATATTCAAGCAAAAAACGATCATTAATCGAATCTGAATACGCCCAAGACTCATCAACTGCTCTTCCCTCTAACCATTGATCTAAACGAGCAAGCTTACCTTTCTGATAACAAGGTAAACCTGTCACCTTACCCGTATACTTCCCATCAAGAACTTCGGCATTGGTGGCAATAATTTCAGTAATACCAAATTCACGAAAAATCGGAGCCGTAATAAAATCACTGGTTGCAGTAATCCCAACAATCGCATGACCTAAATCTTGATGCTTTTTAATTGCATCAAAACCTTTCGGACGCATTTGGGGACGAATCACTTTTTGCATAAACAACTGGTGTAGTTCAGTTAAATAAGTATTGTCATGCTTGGTCAAAAATTCAAAGACAAATTCGTTATAAGCAATCGGATCAAGTTGTCCTGCCTTATAGTCCTCGTAGAATTTATCATTCATTTGACGATGATGAACTGGATCAACCAAACCTTCATTCACTAAAAACTCACCCCATGAGTGGTCAGAATCGGTATTTAACAGGGTGTGATCTAAATCAAACAAAGCCAATTTCATATAAATGCTCATTTAAATGCAAATTAAAGAAAAAAAACGTAAATCTATTTCCGTAAGTGACTAAAAATTCGTTAAGATCATAGCAATTTTAAACATTTTACTTTGACCTTTTTCGAGTTGGACGTGAAGAGTGACTGTCCCCGAGATCAAAGTCAACGATATAGAGAAAATTTAGGTAGCCAAATGATCGATTCAGAAGGTTTCCGACCCAACGTCGGGATCATTTTGGCAAACGATGACGGACAAGTTTTATGGGCAAAACGCATTGGTCACAATGCTTGGCAATTTCCACAAGGAGGGATCCAGTTTGGAGAAACCCCTGAACAGGCACTTTATCGTGAACTGAGAGAAGAAGTCGGCTTATTGCCCGAACACGTCCAGATTATAGCGCAAACTAAAGGTTGGCTGCGTTATCGTTTGCCACATCGGTACATTCGGTCAGATTCAGATCCCGTATGTATTGGACAAAAACAAAAGTGGTTTTTACTGAAGTTAACGGCATCGCCGCATCATATTCAGTTAAACTTATCCGACCCACCCGAATTTGATGAATGGCAATGGGTGAGTTATTGGTATCCATTAGGTCAAGTGGTGAATTTCAAACGTGATGTTTACCGTAAAGCCATGATGGAGTTGTGTTTACAACTTCCACAACGCTAAACATCAATAAATCATCACTTTAAGCAATGATTTTTGACTAGAGAGCTGTTATAACTAGGTTCATAACGATTTATAAATTGGAGTAAACATCCATGTCAAACATGCAACTCGACACGCTTAGACGCATTGTGCAAGAAATCAATGCGTCCGTCAGTTTGCATGACTCCTTGGACATTATGGTCAACCATGTGGCTGAGGCGATGCATGTAGATGTTTGCTCAATTTACCTATTGGATGAACGTAATAAACGCTATGTGTTGATGGCTTCAAAAGGTCTAAAACCTGAAGCAGTTGGACATGTCTCATTAAATATTGGTGAGGGTCTAGTCGGCTTAGTTGGACAACGCGAAGAAATCGTTAACCTTGACAATGCTCCTAAGCATGACCGATTTGCTTATTTACCTGAAACAGGTGAAGAGCTATTTAACTCATTCCTTGGCGTACCAGTCATGTATCGCCGTAAGGTTATGGGCGTTTTAGTTGTTCAAAATAAAGAACCCCAAGACTTTAGTGAAGCAGCTGAATCATTCCTCGTGACGCTTTGTGCTCAGCTTTCTGGCGTAATTGCACATGCACACGCCGTTGGCAATATTGATGTTTTCCGTAAGCCTACCAGTGGCTCAACATATAAAACGTTCCAAGGTGTTTCAGGTGCAGGCGGTGTCGCGCTAGGTCGTGCAATTGTGCTCTACCCTCCTGCTGATCTTACGGTAATTCCAGATCGAGAAGCAGAAGATATTAGTGAGGAGCTTGAACTTCTTGATCAAGCGATTGCCTCTGTACGTAAGGAAATTCAATCCTTAGATGAAAAAATGCAAGACTCACTCATGTCTGAAGAACGTGCTTTATTTAGTGTGTTCTTGAGAATGTTGGATGAAAATGCATTACCAAGTGAAATTAAAGACCACATTCGAGCAGGAAGTTGGGCACAAGGTGCTGTGCGTAAAGTCATTGATAAACATATTGCGTTGTTTGCGCAAATGGAAGATGACTATCTGCGTGAACGTGTTTCAGATTTAAAAGACTTAGGTCGTCGAATTTTGGCATGTTTGCAAGAAGCCGATTCGAGTCATCGAGAGCTGAGCCCTGACAGCATCCTGATTGGTGAAGAAATCAGTACGGCTGCTCTGGTTGAATTACCTGTTGATAATATTGCGGCAATCGTTACTTCTGAAGGTGCTGCCAATTCACATATGGTGATCGTGGCTCGTGCGCTTGGTATTCCAACAGTTGTTGGCGTCACTGAATTACCAATCACCACACTTGATGACATTGAAATGATCGTCGATGCTTATCAAGGTCGAGTCTTCGTTAATCCGCCACGTCGATTGCGCCAACGATATAAAGAAGTCCAAAAAGAAGAAGAACAAATTGCGAAAGACTTAAAGCAATATGAAACCAAGGATGCAATTACCCCTGATGGTGTATCAATTCCTCTATTCGTCAACACAGGTTTGATGATTGATGTTGTCCGTGGTGTGCAACGTGGTGCAAAAGGTGTCGGACTATACCGTAGTGAAATTCCTTTTATGCTTCGTGAGCGCTTTCCAGGTGAAGAAGAACAACGTGCTATCTATCGTCAACAGCTAAGCCACTTTGCAAATAAGCCAGTGATTATGCGTACCCTCGATATTGGTGCGGATAAAGACTTGCCTTATTTCAGCATTGAAGAAGAAAACTCTGCTTTAGGTTGGCGTGGTTTGCGTTTTACCTTAGACCATCCTGAGATTTTCTCTGCACAGATTCGCGCTATGTTAAAAGCGAGTATTGGTCTAAATAACTTACATATTTTATTGCCAATGGTGACAAGTGTCAGTGAAGTTGAGGAAGTTCTTTATTTATTGGAACGTGATTGGATTGCGGTTCAAGAAGAAGAACAAGTTAAAATCACTCGACCAAAAATCGGGATTATGGTCGAAGTACCAAGCGTCCTCTTTCAAATCAGTGAATTTGCCGAGCTAGTTGATTTCTTCTCTGTCGGTTCTAACGATTTGACCCAGTACTTACTTGCAGTCGATCGAAACAACCCTCATGTTGCAAACGTTTATTCGCATTTTCATCCATCAGTTTTGCGTGCATTAAGTCGTTTAGTTGAAGACTGCCACATCCATCAAAAACCCGTCAGTGTGTGCGGTGAAATGGCAGGTGATCCTTTATCTGCGATTTTATTGATGGCGATGGGCTTTAATACGCTTTCAATGAGTTCAAGCAACATCCTGCGGGTGAGAAAGGCAATTTGCCATGTCCCAATGGCAGATGCAAAACAGCTGCTGGACAATGTCCTACAAATGAATAACCCATTAGTCATTAAAAGCTGGCTTGAGCACTACTTTAAAACCCACGGCTTGGCCGATATGGTAAAATCCAATCGTTTGGTCAGTGCCTAGAAAATAACTAGGGCATCCTTTCAAGCATGCCTTTACATAACTGCAACAGGTGAAAAACCTCCTGTTTTTATATATGAGCATACAAGCTGAATTTGGGAGTTGATTATACAATTACCCTTAACGAACTATTCAATTCCCTTTAATTGGTTATTTTAATGGGACTTTTTCAAATTTTAACAATTTATTGCTCAACAATTCTCATTGCCACATTTAAGATTTAAACAGCTTCAATCGGATAAAGCATTTATGACATCAACTTTAATCCATTGGAAAAAAAACTTTCATCAATCTAGAGTAAAAATACAACGGATGTAAACCACATCATTACAAATCAATTTAGGCATCTTCATTTTTGATACCCATTTTGTAGCCGATACGGTTAAACATTCATATCTTTGAACGGTCAAACAGTTCAGATGACCCAGCTCACAGGTCATCTTGATGGAGATAGAACATGAGCCAAGACGATAAAAAATGTCCTTATAGCCACTTAACCACTGATTTTGGTGCACCCGTGGTGGATAATCAAAATAGTATGACAGCAGGTGCTCGGGGTCCTTTATTAGCCCAAGATTTATGGCTAAATGAAAAACTTGCCAACTTTGTCCGTGAAGTGATTCCTGAACGTCGTATGCACGCTAAAGGTTCTGGTGCATTCGGTACATTTACAGTTACCCATGATATTACTCAATATACTCGCGCTAAAATCTTTAGCGAAATCGGCAAAAAAACAGAAATGTTTGCTCGTTTTACCACGGTTGCAGGTGAACGTGGCGCAGCGGATGCTGAACGAGATATTCGTGGTTTTGCCTTAAAATTTTATACTGAAGAAGGTAACTGGGATATGGTAGGTAATAATACCCCTGTATTCTTCTTACGTGATCCACGCAAATTCCCAGATCTCAACAAAGCAGTAAAACGCGACCCAAAAACCAATCTACGTAGTGCTACCAATAATTGGGATTTCTGGACTTTATTGCCAGAAGCCCTGCATCAAGTCACGATTGTAATGTCAGATCGCGGTATCCCTGCTAGCTACCGACATATGCATGGTTTTAGTAGTCATACCTATAGCTTCATTAATGCAGCCAATGAACGTTTCTGGGTGAAATTCCACTTTAGAACGCAACAAGGAATTAAAAACCTAACTGATGCAGAAGCTGGTGAATTGGTGGGTCAAGACCGTGAAAGCCATCAACGTGATTTATTCGATGCCATCGAACGTCAAGACTATCCAAAATGGACGCTTTTCGTACAAATCATGCCAGAACAAGATGCTGAGAAAGTTCCATATCATCCATTCGATTTAACTAAAGTTTGGCCTCATGGCGACTATCCACTGATTGAAGTTGGTGAGTTTGAACTCAATCGCAACTCTGAAAACTTCTTCCTAGATGTTGAACAATCTGCTTTTGCACCAAGTAACTTAGTACCAGGTATTAGCGTTTCACCTGACCGTATGTTGCAAGCACGCCTATTTAACTATGCGGATGCGCAACGTTACCGTTTAGGCGTGAACTATCAACAAATTCCAGTGAATGCTGCTCGCTGCCCTGTTCACAGTAATCACCGTGATGGTCAAGGTCGCATTGATGCCAACTATGGTGGTTTACCACATTATGAACCTAACAGCTTCGGTCAATGGCAAGAACAGCCGCAATACAAAGAACCACCATTGAAAATCAATGGCGATGCAGACTTCTGGGATTATCGTGAAGATGATAATGACTACTTCAGTCAACCTCGTGCCTTGTTCGAGTTAATGACACCTGAACAGCAAGATGCCTTATTTGGCAATACAGCACGCGCGATGGGTGATGCGTTGGACTTTATCAAGTATCGTCATATCCGAAACTGCTATGCTTGCCACCCTGCTTATGGCGAAGGTGTTGCAAAAGCACTTGGTATGACTGTTGCTGATGCGCAAGCTGCCCGTGAAACTGACCCTGCTCGTCATTTACCAAGCTTTATTTAATTCCTGAGAACCTTCTAAAAAGCCATCTTCGGATGGCTTTTTAGATTAAATTAGGCGACAATTTAGTCAAGCCATGACATGAATAAGCGTTTAATCCTGTGATGATGAATGTTGGGCTTGTCAGCCTTTCCGTCATTGCCTTATGCTTTATCAGGACACTACAGCAAGCTAGGCCCGAATAAAGTGCCCTTCACGAATACAATAAAATGGATTGACTAATTTAGATGAAGATTTCATTGCTTGTTGTAACTCATGTTCAGGAGCATTGCGATCTTCATCAGTAAGTTGGAAAGTTCGAAAATGAATGGCCAATGAACGATGCGCATGCAAATCTAAATGCGCGTGAAAAGCATCTTGTGGATTCATATGCACATATCGCATTAACTTTCGTGGCTCATAAGCCCCTATTGGTAATAGCGCTACACGGGCATCGCCATAACGCTCATGAATCTTTTTAAAATGTGGGGAATATCCCGTATCACCAGCAAAGAAACAATGTCCTGTTTTTGCCAATAATGAAAAGCCACCCCATAAGGCCCGATTTTGATCACGCACGCCACGACCAGAGGCATGCTGTGCAGGTGTATAAGCAATTTTTAATTCATCATGAAACGGAATTTCTTGCCACCAATCCATCTCAATAACATGAAAGTGTTTAGGCAAATAATATCCATTACCAAGCCCAGTATAGATCGGCATCGCAAATTTTTGATGTAACCACTCTAAACTGGCTAAATCCATATGGTCATAATGGTTATGACTTAACAACACACCATGAATCCAAGGCAAGTGTTCCAAAGCAATACCTGCAGGGCAAACACGTTGCGGACCATGCCCCTGCTGAGGACTCACATACTCACACCAAACGGGATCCGTCAGGAAATTGTAACGACCGATTTGGATCAATACCGTTGCATGCCCTACGAACCAAATTTTCCAGTCATTTAAATCAGCATGTGGTCGATTCTGAGGCAACTCAAGCATCTGATTTCGTAGATTTTGCTCGTGATATCGATCAACGTTCCACGTATATGACTTCCGTGTTGCAAGCCATTTAAACAAACGTGTTCGATCAAATGGTGGATCACGTTTTTCAATATTATAAAAACGATCAAAACCACAATGGTCAGAAGCCTCATGAGGAAATGGTGGTTTCCCAAAAGTATGGCTCAAGCAAGATTGGGTCGGCAATTGGTAAGTTAATGTCGGCTTATCTTTCATGTACTTCTTCTATAGTGGAATTTAATCATCTCAAGCAGCGATGGTGATCTATTCATCAGATAAATAGTTTTCTACTTTAACGTTTTCCATCTCACGTGAATGTATCAATTTTGAGAAGTTTGAATGCATTTCAATTCATGCATTTTAGTCCTCGTAGAACCCATTTAGTTATGATGATTTTCACCTAATGAGTCAACATAAATTTATATAAAGGTTCAATTTTTTATCATGATCAGGGTCTGTTGACATTTACTGTTCATAATTAAACCTATAAAGGTAGCCATAAAAATATACAGGCTAAGGCAACAGCACTTTGATAATTTCTTTTAGCTTGTCATATCGAGTAGCTATCCCTCTAAATTGTTTTAATCTACAAAACATATTTTCAACTAAATGCCTGATTTTATATAAATACCAGTCCATATGATCATTGTTCGATTGGCTATTTATTTTCTTTGGTATATTCGCTTTTGTTCCTGTTTTTCTGATCTGCTCACGCAGTGGTTCTGAATCATAGCCTTTATCTGCGCATACCACTTCTGTCTCTTTTAAATCTAATGTTGCTATTAAATCAGGTGCAACTTTGATGTCATGTGTAGTGCCATCGGTAATCATGAAATCAATAGGATTGCCATGTGAATCAACAATCAAATGTATTTTTGAGGAGTTTCCTCCTACACTTTTAGAAATGGATTGATTCGCTATACCGGCAGAATGTTGATGAGCACGTACGTGAGAGCCATCAATAAAAATCCACTCCATATCGGGGCATGATGCTAATAATTTGAATAATCTAAGCAACTTACCGCTGCTTGACCAACGATTAAAACGTTTGAAAATAGAGTTTGATTGACCGAAATAGGAAGGAATATCTCGCCACGGACAGCCTGTTCTAATTCTATAGAGAATAGCTTCAATAAAATTACGTAAATTTGAGTTGTGATGAATAGATAAATTACGCAAAATAGTTTTCAACTTTTGCCAGTGTTGATCTGTCAGCATGGTACGAGGCATAGCGAATAGTAAAATTAGGTTTGGCGATTTGATTTTACTACTTCGCTATTTTTTTAAGCTAAAAGTGTCAACACACCCCAGATTAAGTCACAATTTTAGGTTTTTAATACATTTTTTCTATCTCAAAACTGAGCATATCGGTCATAAAAACAGCTATGATATAGTCTTACGCCAGTTTCACCCATTATCAATCTTTCTAAAACTAGAATAAGGCACACTTGGATTCGTCTTATGGAATTACGACATTTACGTTACTTCATCACCGTTGCCGAAGAGCTAAGTTTTAGTAAAGCAGCAATTAAGCTTCATACAGCACAGCCCTCTTTAAGTCAACAAATCAAAGACTTAGAGGATGAGATTGGTGTTCAATTATTTCATAGAACCAAACGAAAAGTAGAGTTGACAGATGAAGGTCACGCTTTTCTAGAGCAGGCACGTTTAACGATCACTCAAGCAGATAAAGCAGTGACAATGGCGCGACAAGTTGCTGCTGCAAAAGTTCAATGTCTTAGAATTGGATTCGTTCCTTCAGCAGAAATCCGTATTTTTCCTTATATTTTGCCACGTTTACGCGTGAAAATTCCAAAACTACAAATTTGTACACTCAATCTAAAAGAAACTGACCAAATCACTGAATTAAAAAAAGGTGATTTAGACATTATTTTTATTAATCAAGATTTTCAAAATGATACTTTTGCCAGTCAGTTAGTTTTGAAAGAGCCTCTTGTATTTATGCTCCCGAAACAACATCCTTTTGCTAAATTTGAAGAAATTAAACTTGAGCAATTAAAAGAGTTAGAGTTAACCATCCTTTCTAATAAATTGTCACAGCCCTTATCGAAAACGATTTTGCAATATATTGAATTTAATAAAATTCAGTTCAAAACCATCCATGAAACCAATCATATAGTGGATTGCATTCAAGCGGTAAACTCGGGTGTGAGCTGTGCAATTCTGCCATCCTACATGGAAGCCCTAGCGACTGATCAAGTCATTGTAAAACCCTTAGCCAAGCCATTGCCCAGTTTGGATGTATTTATGGCGTTTAATAAAAATCCCCCCAATCAAGCGACCGAACAATTTTTGGAAGAGATTAGGCAAGTATTTGCACTTGATCAATTTGCACTTTATGCAAGCTGAAAAAATAAAAAAAGCCGAGTTGTCGGCTTTTTTGATGTTTGGGCTTAAGCATTACTAAAGAATTCAGCAAACTTCTGATAACTTGGGCGCTGACTAACATTCTGTAAATATCGTTCAATAGCAGGATGCGACTGTACTTCACCCATTTTCAACTGCCAAAATAACATTGCTGCAACTAACACATCAGCAGCGGTGAATTGTTCTCCACATAAAAAAGGAGCTGCTTCATTCAATCCAACCACAAAGGCATGATAAGCATCTTGGTAGTCACCATAACCAATCGAAGATTTCTGCTCAGGTGTAACCTCATTTATACCCAACATTCGATCTGTCGCTGCCGCTTCCCATGGCCCTGAGATAAAGAACAACCAACGATAATATAAACCTCGTTTGGGATCGTTGAGTGCAGGTGCTAGTCCTTTATCTATAAATTTATCAGCTAAATAAGCACATATTGCACCCAATTCATAAATAACAATGTCACCATCAACCAAAACAGGTACTTTACCAAAAGGATTCATCTGCAAATATTCTGGTGTTTTCATTTCAGTTTTAAATGCAACCTCAATACGCTCGCATTCAATTCCGAGTTCTAGTAGTAGCCAATCCACGACCACACCGCGTGAAAAACTATTGGTATAAAGTTTAAGTGCCATTTTTGTATTTCCTTGTTTATTGGTTTTATTTAAATTTAATCGCTTTGATTGTCAGTTTTTGTCAGTAGTCGATTCACACACTTCTTGAACCCACCATTGTTGAAATAATTGCTGTTTGAATTGTGGATAATGGACTTGGGTCAAACTTAACTCACGTATTCTATCGATACGAAAGTGTCTAAATCCTTCGCGTAACTCACACCATGCTGCTAACACAATACGATCATTAAAATATCCTAAAGCAAAAGGCCAAAGCATTCTTGTACTTATTCGTTGTTGCTCATCTGCATAATCCACGAGGATTTTTACTTGTTGGCGGATAGCTAAACGCACTTGCTCAACGAGCATTTCATCGACAGGCAACCATGTATTAATCGACCTCAAGGTCGTCTGCTGTAGCAAATGCTGACAGTGCTGAGGTAAAACTGCATTCAGTTTAGCTAACACGGAGGTTGATGCCGCTTTCAGTGCTTGATCAGGAATGTCTTTTAACCAATTCAACGCAAGAAAAATTGCTTCAATTTCAGTTTCATTTAAAGTCATTGGCGGCAAAAGAAAATCTTCTTTTAGCTGGAATCCCAGTCCTGCCGAAGCATCAATACTGACGCCTTGCTCACGTAGTGTTTCAATATCTCGATATAAAGTGCGTTGGCTAACTTCAAGACGTTCGGCTAGCGCCTGTGCAGTAACAGGATAACGGTATTCTCTAAGCAGTTGTAATAAATGAAGTAAACGAATGGAACGACTCATACTTTCCCTATTTTTATTATTTAAGATAGGGATTGATCAATCCCTATCTATGTCGTCTCAAATGATTTTTGTTGTTTAACTTTCAGTTAAAGCAAACTCAGCTAAGTGATTGCGCAAATACTGATGCAACTCCGCCACATCATTTGCAATCGTCAAAGGTTGATACTGCACTAATGTTTCAACAGTATGCACTCCATAACTCACCCCAATTCGAGGCATGCCAATATTTTGAGCCATCTCAAGATCATAACTGGTATCACCTACCATAATTGCAGATTCAGCAGCCACATCCATTTCCGTGAGGATTTCCTGCAACATCAGCGGATCTGGTTTTGACTTAGTTTCACTAGCTGCGCGGGTAATATCAAAAATGTGATGGCTATTGGTTTGGCTCAAAACTCGATCTAAACCTTTACGACTTTTACCAGTTGCCACAGCAAGTTTTAAACCTTGTTGTTTTAACTCTTGCAAAAGTTCAGCAACACCCGTAAACCAAGCATCACCTTTTGAGTTGGCAACATAATGATCTGCATAGCATTGCAAAATATCTTGCTGTAAATGCGGTACCTGTGGAAATAAAATTTGCATGACTTCAGGTAAGCCTAAACCAATAATACTTTTTGCAGCATCATCGGTAAGCGGTTGTTCAAACTGCTGAGCTGCGTATTGCAGACTTGCCACGATTTGCCCAACCGAGTCAAACAACGTCCCATCCCAATCAAAAATGACTAATTCAACATTCTGACTCATTTTTGCTTTCTCAACTCATTAATCACCTGTTGCATATCTTCAGGCATTGGTGCTTCGATGGTTGGGTAGTTCGGAATATCTAAGCGCATTGCATGCAAGCATAAACGGCGTGCTTCAGGACCTGTATAAGCTGTATTGTGACCATACTTATCATCCCCAATCAAAGGATGCCCAATACTTAGACCATGTACACGAATTTGATGTGTACGACCTGATAATGGTGAAGCGTGGACTAATGTTGCAGCTTTAAATCGTTCAATCACCTTCCATTCCGTCTTGCTCGGTTTACCTTCTTTAGTGACACGGACACGTCGCTCACCATTCGCAAGTTCATAACGAAGCAAAGGCGCATCAATCAATTGTTGATCCAAACTCACTTGCCCTTTAACGATTGCCGCATAGGTCTTCTTAATCTTATGCTCTCGCAATAGATCCTGAAGTAACTTGAGGGTACTTCGCTTCTTACTAATCATCACTAGACCGGAGGTATCACGGTCAATACGATGAATTAATTCTAAATATTTTTTGCCTGTCGCAGCACGCATGGCTTCAATCAAGCCATATGCAACCCCGCTACCACCATGAACTGCAATACCAGATGGTTTATTCACCACTAATAAGCCTTCATCTTCGTAAACCACTCGACCGAGTAAACTTTGCGCTACACCATCACTCACGGGTGCATCGGTTTCATCTTTTTGTTCATAACGAATCGGCGCAACTCGAATTTGATCACCAATACTCAGTCGTGTTTCTGCTTTTATTCTTTTTTTGTTGACCCGAACCTGTCCTTCACGAATTAAACGATAGATTCGACTTTTAGGAACACCTTTTAATCGGGTAAATAAAAAATTATCGATTCGCTGCCCTTCTTGATGCTCATCCACGTCAAACCAAGTGACACTTTGCCATTGTTGTGTAGAATTCATACGTTCGATTCATCCAAGATTTGCTAAATACGATTAAAAAATGATCATTTAGCTAAGTTATTTCACAAGAAACCTAAACTTAGCCCATAGGCAGATGCCGCAAGGTTTGATATATTCAGCGCACGGATACCACCGTAAGTGAGCATCAAATCAGAAATTTTATTTAGATAAAATTTTAAATCGATGAGATCTTCACCAACAACTCGGATAGGTCCTAAAGAATTATGCCGACGCCGAAGGCTTATTATATCGGCAAAATGACAAACTGTTGCGTTTAATTGTGCATCAGCACATGCAGTTTGCTCAGAAAAAATATGTCGCCAGCAATTTGTTGGTTATTAAACGTAAACTGATCCACATCAGACAATTTGCTCCCTGATGTCGCATTCAGGCTAAAGCGTTGATGCATTGGAACTGCTAAGCAGTGATACGATGATCATTCCGTATCAAGACTTCCAGATGGATTGACTTCAATGCTTAATGACAGTGAAAGTCACCATCCAATGCACCGCTCACCCGCCAGTGAAGCGTACAGGAAACTTTGATTATGTCGGGGTCTTACCATATTTCTCAGATGCAAGACAGAGATGAAATATCAACAGACCAAAGATAGAAGCAGTATTGCCAACATCGAAACAACCGTATCAAAGCCCAAACTGGAAATTTACAGTCAGTGGTTTCAGAGCTTCGCAAATAAAAGTAGCCTCTGAGTCTTGATCGCGTCAATTTGATGTTTGCTCAAAAGTATTGAGCTTGTTGTTTGTGTGCATCACTATTAGGTGTCACACCCATGAAACGTATGTTGATTAATGCAACCCACGCCGAAGAAGTTCGCGTTGCACTTATCACTGGTAATCGCCTTTACGATTTCGATTTAGAAAACCGTACTCGTGAACAAAAAAAATCAAACATCTACAAAGGTCACGTCACTCGCGTTGAACCATCTTTAGAAGCGGTTTTCGTCGAGTATGGCGCTCAGCGTCAAGGTTTCCTTTCAATGCGAGAGATTGCAAACTCGTATTTCAAAGCAGATCCTCGTCAAACTTCTAACATTCGTGAACTAATCACTGAAGGTACTGAACTACTCGTTCAAGTTGAGAAAGAAGAGCGTGGCAACAAAGGTGCTGCCCTATCTACCTTTATTTCTCTTGCAGGTCGTTATTTAGTTCTTATGCCAAACAACCCGAAAGGTGGTGGTATCAGCCGTCAAATTTCAGGTTCTGTGCGTGAAGAGCTAAAAGAAATTTTATCTTCTCTAAATGTACCTCGTGGCATGAGCGTGATTGTTCGTACCGCAGGTATCGGTCGCACCCAAGAAGAACTTCAACTGGATTTACAACATTTGTTGGATCTTTGGGCTCAAATTCAAAGCTCTGCAAGTTCAGGTCCATCACCAATGCTTGTTCACCAAGAAGCTGGTGTAGTGACGCGTGCTATTCGTGATTACTTACGCGATGACGTTGCAGAAATCTTGATTGATAGCGAGCAGGCATATAACGAAGCGTATAACTTTGTTAAAGCAGTAATGCCACGTCAGCTTGATAAGTTAAAAACTTATACCTTGAATGAGCCTTTATTTGCTCACTTCGGGATTGAAAGTCAAATCCAAACCGCTTATGAACGTGAAGTAAAACTTCCTTCAGGTGGTTCAATTGTGATTGATCAAACTGAAGCTTTAGTTTCAATTGATATTAACTCAGCGAAATCAACGCGTGGTCACGATGTTGAAGAAACTGCATTAAATACCAATTTAGAAGCAGCTGAAGAAATTGCGCGTCAACTTCGCTTACGTGATATTGGCGGTTTAGTTGTGATCGATTTCATCGACATGACCAAAGATCGCAACCAACGTATGGTTGAAGCGAAATTACGTGAAGCGACACAAAGCGATCGTGCACGTATCCAGTTCGGTCAACTTTCACGTTTTGGTCTGATGGAAATGAGCCGTCAGCGCTTACGTCCTTCTTTAGAAGAAGCGACAGGTTATGTGTGCCCACGCTGTCATGGCACAGGCATGGTTCGTGACTTACGTTCACTTTCACTTTCGATTATGCGTAAAGTGGAAGAAATTGCTTTACGTGAACGCCAAGGTGAAGTTCAAGTTGAAGTACCTGTTGAAATTGCTGCGTTCTTATTGAATGAAAAGCGTCACAGCCTTGTTTATCTTGAACAAACTTCAAATGTACGTGTCACTGTGTTGCCTCACCCGCACTTGGAAACACCGCATTATCAAATCCAGTTCAATCCAGATGGCTTTGCCCCATCTAGCTATGAACGTACTGAAGCAACTCGTTCAAGTGAAAAAGAACTTGGTTATGAGTCTTCTGATTGGCATTTAGAAGAAGCAGATCACAGCCATCCAGCTGCTCCTGCACAAAATGCAACAGCACCACAAAAGAAAGCCCTTCAAGCTCAAGCTGCGCAAGCAAAACCAGCTCAAGCCACTGTACAGAAATCAGCAAGTCCTTGTGCTTGGTTAGAGAACTTATTTGTTCAAAAACAAGCTCAAACTACTGATCAATCTCGTTCTGCACAAAATGCTGCTGCTGCGATTGAGCAAATGATCAATAACGGCGCAGTAAGTCGTGGTCAGTTTGGACAAGTGAATATCCCTGCTCCTGCAGCTGTAGAAACACCTGCCCCTGCAAGCAATAACGCTTATATTTCACAAGCACCTGCAAAACAAGAAGCACGTGAAACATTTGAAAAAGACGAAAAATCTCATCGTCCTAATCAAAACCAGAAGAAGCGCAAACATAAAGAACAACGTGAGCAACACTCACATGCACATGAACCACAAAATCAAGTGCATGAAGAAGTGACTCAAGTTTCACGTCATGAACAACGTCAAGAACAACGTGAACAAAAACGCCAGCAAAAGCGTCATCAACCTCAAGAAGCTCAGCAGCAACATCAAGAAACTGCAGTGAATGAGTCTGCGCCTTTGCCACGTCGTGATCGCAATAACCAACAACGTCCGAACCGACCAAACCGTCATCGTGACCAAAGTGTTTTAAATGAAACTCCAGTAGTCACAGCTGAAGCGGCAGTTAATCCACAACAAGTAAAAGTGGACGTCGTTGATGCACCACGTGCGGAAGCGATGAACACGGCATTGATCGTAAATATTGATCAAGGTCAAAGTGAAATCGTTGCAATTAATGCAGAAAAAGCACCGTTAGATGTGCCTCACACTGAGTCTGTAAAAGCTGTAATTGCGACAGCAGAAACAGTTGAGCCAACTCAAGCGGCACAGCCAGAAGTTGAAGAAACTGCTGTTGTTGAGCCATCAACTCAAGTAGCGCCTGTAAAACGTGCAAGTAACGATCCTCGTTCACGTCGCCGTTCGCATCAAGGTGGCGGGCATACTAATCAAAAGCCAGCACCTAAAATTGCGCACTCGCAGATACCAACCTTAGGGCAATATACTATTGGTGGTCTGATTCGCCATATCTATGGTGAAGATTGCACAATTTTGATTGAACAATTTGGTTTAGTCACAACGTTCAACCGTGCATTACAAAAGTTCGCTGAACAATACGCAAGTAGTATTGCAGTAGAAACTGTTGTGGTTGAAGAAAAGCGTCCTGTTACACGTGATGCTGTTCTTCCTTCACAGAAGCCAACTCAGGAAGCAGAACCTGCACCAGTGTTACCGTTAACACCACCTGAAGCTCCTGTGACTCGCGTTGCAAATGACCCTCGTGAACGCCGTCGCCTTGCCAAACTTGCTGCGGAACAAGCGAAAGAAGCACATATTGCAGCGAACGCTTCAGTAGCTCAACCAGCAACTACCGCAGAGACGCCAGTTGAAGCGAAAGAAGCTGAACCAGCAACTTCTACTTCAGAGCCAGTTGATGCAATTCCTGAGCAACAACCTCTCGAGCTCACAACGGCAACAGAAGTGCAAGATGCTCAAGAAACTGCTGCAGAAGTAATTGAAGAAGCACAAACCACTGTTCTTCAACAAGAAGCAACTGAAACAGAAACCGTTGAAGTCGCTGTAGCCGAAGAAAAAGTAGAGACTGTTGTTGAAGGTGATGAGACTGAAGCGGAAGATGAAGCTGCGAAACTAGAGAAAGATAAATCTAGTCGCCCTCGTCGCCCTCGTGGTCGTCCACCGAAAAAAGCAACTGCAGGCAATGAATAATTTGCTAAATTGCACACAATAAGCACAAGCCTAGTCATTTCGATGACTAGGCTTTTTTGTTATTTTGTCAGATTAGGTTGATTGCTCTAGGAACTTCCCATTAAAAAACAGCATTAACAACAATGATCTTAATGGTTGTGTTCCAACAGATAGCCATTTTTTGGATTGATCGAAAAATAAACAGGATTGATATGAGCCAAACTACACAGACCGATATTATTACCCTTAGTGATGTCGCAACTCGCCTTCCCAACTTCATCACAAAAGTACCTCATATCCTCAATGGTCTTAAACAGGCTTATTTGCGGACGCCTACTTCCCCAGCAGGCTTAGGAATTGCCTTTGAAAAAGCAGTTAAGCGTAATCCGCAAGGAATCGCCCTGTTATTTGAAGATCAACGTTATAGCTACAGTGCTTTGAACGAATGGGCAAACCAAATTGCGCATTACTACTTGTCGATTGGAGCAAAAAAAGGTGATGTAATTGCAGTGATGGTCGAAAACCGCCCTGAATTGATTGCCACTATTGTTGCTTTAGCTAAAATTGGCGTAACGATTGCACTTGTAAATACATCACAGGTCGGCAAAGTTCTAGCACACAGTATTAACTTAGTTAATCCTATCGCGGTGATTGCTGGCGAAGAAGTACGAGCTGCGATAGATGAAATTCGTCAAGATTTAACTGTTGCTCAAGATCGTTTCCATTGGTTTGCAGATCAAGAAACTCGTCAAAATGCCGGTGTAGCACCTAAAGGCTATGTCAATCTTGCTCAACAAATTGATCAATTCCCTAAATTCAATCCATCAACCACACACACTGTGACAGGTAAAGATGGATTATTCTATATCTATACATCTGGCACGACAGGCTTGCCTAAAGCTGTAATCTTCACGCATAGCCGTTGGACACTTGCTTATGGTACATACGGTCATATTCTAAATTTAGGTAAAGATGACGTAATGTATGTCACTTTACCGCTCTATCATGCAACAGGCGTCGTCGTGTGCTGGTGTGGTGTGATTGCTGGTAGCGCAACTTTAGCTGTACGTCGTAAATACTCGACGAGTGCATTCTGGAAAGATGTTCAGAAATTTAATGCGTCAGCGATCGGTTATGTCGGTGAATTATGTCGTTACCTCATGGATGCACCCGTTACAGAACTTGACCGTGCTCACCGTGTTACCAAAATGATTGGTAATGGTATGAGACCAAATATTTGGGGCAAATTCAAAGAGCGCTTTGGTGTTCAAGAAGTCCTTGAGCTTTATGCATCAAGTGAAGGTAACGTTGGCTTCAGCAATATTTTCAACTTTGACAATACAGTTGGTTTTTCTCCAACACCATATGCAATTGTTGAATATGACAAAGAGAAAAACGAACTAGTACGTGACAGCAAGGGTTATTGCAAGAAAGTCAAAACAGGGCAAGTCGGCTTACTCGTAGGTAAGATTACTAGCCGTTCACCTTTCGATGGTTATACTGATCCTGAAAAAAACAAATCAGTTATCTTGAAAGATGTCTTTACTAAAGGTGATTCGTATTTCAACACTGGTGATTTAGTACGTGATATTGGTTTCCGTCATGCACAGTTTGTAGATCGTTTGGGTGATACTTTCCGTTGGAAAGGTGAGAATGTTTCAACGACTGAAGTTGAAAACATGGTTTCTGAATACGAAAAGATCGCTGAAGCTGTTGTTTATGGTGTAGAAATTCCAAACACAAATGGTCGTGCAGGTATGGCTGCTATTACTTTAACCGATGGCGCTGAACTGAATGATAATGACCTTACAGAAATGGTCAGTGTATTCAAGAAATGCTTACCAGCTTATGCGATTCCGGTGTTCTTACGTGTACAAGCCAAAGTTGAAACAACAGGTACCTTTAAGTATCAAAAGAATAAGCTGAAAGAAGATGCATTTGACCCAAGCAAGACAGATGAACGCTTGTTGGTTTTATTACCAGGCGCAACGAGCTACTGTGATGTAAATGCTGAAATCTTTGAGAATATTCAGGCATATCAATACCGTTTCTAGTTTATTTTTTAGCTAAACAAGAGGAAATCGTGCTTTTTATAAACAATCATGCAGATGTTTTTAAATTTCCTCTTGTGTTAGCTGAATAAGTTGCTAGAATACGCAACATCAAAACGAAGACGCACTTAGAACTGATTGGTTTTACTTGCGAAGCATGTTTAATCGCTTGCTTAGGGTCGTTAGCTCAGTTGGTAGAGCAGCGGACTTTTAATCCGTTGGTCCCGCGTTCGAGTCGCGGACGACCCACCAAATTCTAAAAAACCTCATCATATGATGAGGTTTTTTTATGCCTATTCATGAAGTTAATATCTGTGAAGTTGGGATTTGTGATTACTTCATCTAAAATGATATCTAATCATGATCTACAACTATCTTTATGTATAAAACAGAAACCAGCTCACACCAACTTAATCAATAAAAACAAATATTTATAATTATACAACATAGTATTTTGACTAAATCTTTTATACTCCGAAAACAATTTTACATACTATTCTCGGATGAAAGGACCTATTCATGAAGAATATTCAATTGATTAGCTTGGTTGCTATAACTTCTTTAGGCTTAGTTGCATGTGGTGGTGGAAGCAGCGCTGATAATAATTCAAACAATACAGGCACGCTCAATGTCAGCCTAACCGATAACCCTGCTTGTGGAATGGATCACGTCTATGTCACTGTCAAAGAGGTAAAAGTACATAGCAGTAGTACAGCAAAAGATAGCGATGCAGGCTGGTATTCAGTAAAACTAGCTAATCCTAAAAAAATAGATTTACTTACACTGACCAATGGTGCTCTCACAACTTTAGGACAGACCCCTCTTCCAGCTGGGCGCTATACACAAATCCGTTTAGTTCTGGATCAAAATCAAGGATCAAAGTGGGCTAACTCTGTTGTTCCTACAGGAGGTACCGAGCTAGCATTGACGACACCGAGCGCGGCTCAGAGTGGCTATAAAGTCGTGGGATCATTTGATGTAAAGCCAGACACACTAGTTGACCTTGTTTTAGATTTTGATGCATGCCAATCTATTGTGAAACGTGGAAATGGTTCATACAACCTGAAACCAGTTGTCACAGCAACACCACAAGTTGTGAGTGGAACCATCAGTGGCTTCGTCAGCCCAAGCCTTGCTCAAGCAGGTGCAACCGTTTATGCACAGCAAAATGGTGAAATCGTTAAAGGTACTCCTGTACCAGCGACAGGTGACTTTAAATTAATGCCACTTGTCCAAAGTAAAACTAATGGCAACTATGACATTGTTATAACAGCTCCTGGATATGCAACTGCAGTGATTAAATCAGTTCCTGTCACCGCTGAACAAACCACCACCATTTCTACTCAAGCATTACCGATTAATACAAATGTAACAACACACTATCGTGTTAGTGGAACAGCGACTCCAAGCAGCGACTTAATTAAAGTCAATGCAAAACAAACTAGTGGTGGTACAACTTATACAGTAAATACAATTAATGCGACTTTAGACACTGGTGCCTATAGCTTATCCTTAAGTACAGGTGCACCTTATTTAGGTCCATACACAGGTACATTGCCAATCGTATTCACTCCTGATAATACCGTAAATGGACAATACACTATCAGTGCGACCGATACAGTAAAAGCAACGACTCAAAATGCGCCTGTTACAATTTCAACGATGGATGTAAACAACATTAACTTTAATTTTTAATATTTGTGCTCCCTTTAGCGATGCTCGTTAAAGGGAGTTTTTGTTCTTATAAAAATGATTCTAAGACTGAATTCAAAAAAATATGCCCCTGCTCAGTACAAGCAATTTTACTTGTATCATCAAGCAATAATTTTTTCTGACGTAATTTACTCAATGGCATTTGCAGGTGATTTAAATCTAAACCTGTTCTTTGCTGATAAAGCTCAGCAGCGACACCTTCATTCAAACGTAAAGCATTCATCATAAACTCAAAAGGTAGCTCATCAGCCTCGATACGTTTCATTTGTAGATGTTCGGCAGGAACTTTAGCAAGATAATCTTTTGGTAAACGCGTTTTTTGGAAACGGTATACTCCATCAGGTCTTGTGACCTTGCCATGTGCACCAGCACCAATCGCCAAATAATCACCAAATTGCCAGTAATTCAAATTATGGGCTGATGGCTTTGCTTTTCTCCATGCTGACACCTCATAATTAATAAAACCATTCGCAATTAAATATGCCTCACCCAGTTCTTGAATCTGCTCCAAAATCTCATCTTGCGGTAAAGCAGGTTGAGTTCGAAAGAAAACCGTATTCGGCTCAATCGTAAGTTGATACCAACTGATATGCGTTGCACCATGCTCTACAGCCAACTTAAGATCTGTTAGAGCTTGTTCGACAGTTTGCGAGGGTAAACCATGCATAAGGTCTACATTGACGCGCTCAAAGCCTGCTTGACGAGCCTGCTGAATTGCATCCATAGCATTGTGCGCGGAATGGATACGCCCTAAGCGTTGTAAGTGCTCTGTATCAAAGCTTTGCACACCTATCGAAAGGCGATTGATCCCAACAGAAAGATAATCCGCAAAAGGATCATGCTCTACCGTTCCAGGGTTTGCTTCTAAGGTAATCTCACAATCATCTGAGAAACTTAAACGTGCTTTAAGCTGATCAAAAAGCCACTGATAGCCTTGAGCGGAAATCAATGATGGCGTTCCACCACCAATAAATACACTATGAATTAATCTTCCCTGCGCCATTTCAACTTGTGTTTCAAAGTCAGCGACCAATGCTGTTAAATATTGCTGTTCCAAATCCATTGAGAGTTGACCATCAGGCACGGCATGTGAATTGAAGTCACAGTAAGGACACTTACGCACACACCAAGGCATATGGATATACAAGGAAAGTGGGATATTAATTGGATTTAACAGACTCAAAGTAGAAGCTCAATGACAGAACATCGCTATTTTAACATGACTCTTACAGAGTCTGTTGCTGGTTCTGTAGACACGGCTTATCATCCTGTAAGTATTCAGTTAGACTGAGATAACGAAGAACAATTACATTGAGATGATGATGAAAATTTCTAGCCAATTGCTACTCTTTCTGCCTTTAGCCTTTGGAGTAGGAATTGCAATGGCATTTCAAACTGCAATAAATTCACAATTGAGAGAACATTTAAGCTCCCCCCTTCAAGCAGCATTTCTTTCGTTTCTCATCGGTACTGTTGTTTTAGCGGCACTCGTCTATTTTCAGGATGCATCGAAACCAAATTTACATGAACTTTCAAACATTCCATGGTATTTATGGATCGGTGGATTTCTCGGTGTTTATGCGATTAGCATGAGTATTTATACTGCTCCAAAATTAGGTTTTCTCACATTTTCAGGATTAGCTATTTTTGGTCAGATCGCTATTTCAATGCTGCTCGATCATTTTGGCTGGTTAGGTACAGATAAAGCACCTATCAACTGGCAGCGTTTACTCGGTGGTATCATTATTTTTATTGGCGTTTTACTCACTTTACAGCGCTAACGTTTCTTCCGTTTTTAATCAATAAGAGTATTTTTTGTGTTACAAGCAACCAGCAAGCGCTATGAATTAAAACAACTGTTTCATTTGATGTTACCAATACTGATCACTCAGTTTGCTCAAGCTGGATTAGGCTTGATTGATACAATTATGGCAGGTCATCTTTCTGCTGGCGATCTTGCTGCAATTGCTGTGGGTGTAGGTCTGTGGATTCCTATCATGCTGTTGTTTGCTGGGATTATGATTGCGACCACACCACTCGTCGCTGAAGCACGTGGTGCTAAAACACCTGAAAAAATTCCGACTATCGCACGTCAATCTTTATGGGTAGCATTGATTCTAGGTGTCGTTGCAATGTTTATTTTGCAATGTATGCCACTTTTGTTGCCTTACTTTGGCGTACCAGAGCATCTCCTCCCGAAAGCCAGCCTATTCCTACATGCGATTGGTTTTGGTATGCCTGCTGTAATGATGTATGCAGCTTTACGTAGCTATTCAGAAGCGCTTGGACATCCTCGCCCAGTCACAGTAATCAGTTTATTGGCACTCTTAGTACTGATTCCACTGAACTTCATTTTCATGTATGGCTTTGGGCCAATACCAGCTTTAGGCAGTGCTGGATGTGGCTTTGCGACAGCGATTCTACAATGGTTAATGTTCATTACACTTGCAATATACATTTCTAAAGCGCGTGCATATAAACAAGCTCCTATTTTTACGCAATGGGAAAAAATAGACCCAACTTGGGTTAAACGAATTTTAAAACTTGGCTTTCCAATTGGTTTAGCGGTTTTCTTTGAGGTCAGTATTTTTAGCACAGGTGCGTTGGTATTAGGACCACTGGGAGAAAATGCGATTGCAGCACATCAAATTGCAATTTCAGTCACATCTCAGTTGTTTATGATTCCTTTATCCTTAGCGATTGCCTTAACAATTCGGGTCGGAATGTATTATGGGGAAAAGAATTGGCAAGCTATGCGCCAAGCACAGAAAGTAGGATTGATGAGTGCGACATTCTTTGCATTGTGCACGATGCTTCTGATTGCCTCTGCTCGACCATATATCGTTGCAATCTATACCAATGATATAGATGTGATTCCAATGGCGATGTATCTGCTATGGTTTGCAATGGCATACCAATTAATGGATGCATGGCAAGTAAGCGCTGCAGGCTGCCTACGTGGTATGCAAGACACGCAAGCCCCTATGTGGATTACACTGATGGCATACTGGGTGATTGCTTTCCCAATCGGTTTGTATTTAGCTCGTTATACGATTTGGGGTGTTGCAGGTGTTTGGCTAGGTTTGATTATTGGCTTAACGATTGCTTGTGTATTATTGATTGGTCGTTTGTATTTATACAATCAACGCTTAGAGAAAACACTATAAAGAATATTCGTTTCTAACGTATTCATGGTATGGAAAGCTCTAACAACTGAGCTTTCCATTTATTATCGACCTACTCATAAATAATGACTTACATCACTTAACATTTTCTTATAGGCAATTTAAGTTTTGTACCCTATGATCAAGATATTCCTTTGAGATAAAACAATTGAGGTCTAACGAATATGGCAAAGCATGCGAGTTCTTCCGGTAAACGCTTTTTAAAACTGGCAGGCATGACCGCAAGTATTGCAAGCAAAAGCGTGGCTAACTCTATTCGAAATCTCACTGCCGATGAAGAACAAAAAAATGCAGCACGTAGCCAACTTTTCCAAGATATCGGAATTCAAATCGCTGATACACTTGGAGAAATGAAAGGTGCTGTAATGAAGGTCGGACAGATTGCCTCTCAATACAAAGATATTTTTCCACCAGAAGTCGCCAAAGCGATTGCTAAGTTACAACGCCAAGCCCCTGCCATGCCTTTTGCTGCGATCCAACAGCAAGTCGAAAAAGAGTTAGGCAAACCCTTAAACCAAATTTTTAGCTCTTTCGAAACCGAACCATTTGCAGCAGCATCCATCGGTCAAGTGCATCGTGCTATTTTGCCGAATGGGCAAGCAGTGGTAGTCAAAGTACAATATCCTGGTGTCGATCAAGCTTGTGAAAGCGATTTAAAACAGGTTCGCCTTGCTTTACGTTTAATGGGCGTATTAAAGATTGATAAAAAACTTCAAGATCAACTTTTTAAAGAAATCCAAGACAGTCTATCAGCTGAATTGAACTATGAAATTGAAGCTCAGAATCTAGAAGTATTTAAAACCTTTCATGAAAAACTCGATCAACAAGTGATTATACCTACCGTCTATAAAGACTATTCATCTCGCCGTGTACTCACTCTCAGTTATGAAAAAGGTGAATCAATCGAAACGGCGAGTACGTGGTCTGTCGAAACACGCAATCAAATTGGTCGTCGAATCGTACGTGCGCTCGGACAAGAAATTTTCTTTTTAAGACGATTTCATTGCGATCCACACCCAGGTAACTTTGCATTTAGAGAAGATGGCAGCGTAATTATTTACGATTATGGCAGTGTAAAAACCTTATCGCCTGAGATCGTTCAACATTTTAAATCCCTCGTCAATGCTGCTCGACAAGAGAATATTGCTCAAGTTGAAGACTTATTAGTCGAATTAAAAGCATTGGCTGAAAAAGAAAAGTTCCCTGACGAACTTTATAGTCAATGGATTGAAATTTTATTACGTCCGCTCAGTACACATTATGATTTTGCAGAAAACTCTTCACATCATGATGGCATGCGCTTAGTGAAAAAATCTTTAAAATATTGGGATGTATTTAAACCTTCTCCCGATACATTGATGGTGAATCGTACGGTATCTGGACATTATTGGAATCTCATTCATCTCAAAGTGCATGACAATCTGAACGATTTATTTGAAGAACTCGTACCTAGTTAAATTTATTAAAACTAAGTGCTCCCTTACTTAATCGAAAAACGAAAATCTATATGTCATTTCAAATCAAAACTTGAAATACTCAAAATTGACTTCATATATTGTTATGTTATAACATTTCTATAAAATTTTAGGAGTCTTAAAAATGCGTAAAGATATTCACCCTGCTTACCAACAAGTACTATTTCACGATACCAATGCCGATGCTTACTTCTTGATTGGTAGCACGATCCAAACCAAACAGACTAAAGAATATCAAGGTCAAGTTTACCCTTATGTGACGCTAGATATTTCAAGCGCATCACATCCGTTTTATACAGGCGAAGTACGTCAAGCAAGCAACGAAGGTCGTGTTGCGAGCTTCAATAAACGATTTGGTCGTTTTAGTCGTAAAGCTTAATCTTATTTTAAGTTTGACGCTGTACATTAGAAGCATTCGAAGTCTAAGGTTATATCTCCTCCACTTAGACTTCTTTTTTTATGTCAAAAATTTGTCATCCATCTCGCAGTGATGATTGTCCAATCACACCATATTCAACAGCCTGCTTGACATAAAATAGAGAAATCGCTTTATCTTCAAGAAATTTAAACAACGCTGTAGCCTGTTCATCATTCACGGCGAATTGAATTTGAACAGGCTGATCAGCCAACTCAAAAAATCCTGCAGAATGAATTTGCCCGCGATGATCCATACCATGTGTTGCATTTATGACTGTTGCACCTCCCAACTTCATTTGTTGGGCAACAGACAATAACCATTCAACAATCGGTTGACCTTGGTACATTCGACTGCGTTCAGCATAAAAGGTAATTAAGAATCCATTCATAAGTTCTCTCCCGAACTACGCAGCACTCAACCACTGATGCAAGCTCATGCCAATCAAAGTAAAGACGAGTGAACCAATCACGTGAATAACAATCGCAGCAACAGCATAGCTCAGTTTGCCTTGTTGCAATAATGCAATGATCTCTGCTGAAAAGGTTGAAAAAGTCGTTAATGCACCACAAAACCCTGTGATCACAAATAACTTATAATTTGGACTAAGTGCGCTTTGTGAAAAATATGAAATTGCAAATCCAATAATAAAACCACCAATAAAATTTACGGTGACTGTACCCAATGGAATCGCTGGAAAAATAGGATTGAGCTTTAAACCAATCAACCAACGTAGCCAAGCACCTAAGATTGATCCTAATGCAATTGAGATAAGTGGATAGTACATGATTTACTCCAAACTCAGATTTGGAGACAGTAATGCATTAAACATAGAGAGTACTTTTGCCATCTGCGGACTCCAGAAGATAAACAGAGCGCGCATAAACCTACGCTCCCTGTACAGGACAACGTAGGCATCATTAGCCAGTTTGGCGGTTTGTAAAAGGAGGAATACCATCTCCTTCATCCTAAAATAACATAGATTTTGAACAACTCAACTTATGTTTTTTTCTGTGTATAACGCTTCAGTTATCCACAACTTGATGTTCAATTTAATATTTTTTCATTCAAGACGTGAAAATCTAGAGCAGGAATTACAAAAGCAAAAACATCTGCATCAGCGTCTATTTGGAACTGCTTTAGCAGTTCAGGGGGGCTTAGAGCAAGTACTTCTGCGGCTTGAATTTGCTCGAAGCAGACTGGCATTTGAATATCACCTTGCGACATTCGTTGGGGCTGATCAACCCACTCTGCCCATGCATGATCTTGATCAACTAGAAAATGCACAGCATCCGCCCATGAATCAAATAAATTCTGCCATGTTGCAGGTAAACTTTTTTCCTGTCGAATACCGACATGGCTCTTAAAAGAATAATCTTGATCTAGATAAACCTCCGTCTGAATAGCCTGCTGTTTAGAATCAAATTCATGCTCGAACTTTGCAGCATATTGGGCAGGCATTACATCGCTTGCAAGACGACCACCAACAACATATAAAGCATGGTCAATCAAAACCTGTTCAAAAATGACCGTTTTAGGTGCCGTATCATTGAGATAAAAACGCCAGTTACTTTGTCGGGGAGAAGGCATCCAACGTCGAAATGGACCAAGAAAACGAAAGCCAAAATGATGATGTTGGTAACTGAGAATGGTAAAAACTGTTTTGCCCTGCCTTTCCCACAAATGAACCAGCTCAGGATAGCGTTCTCGAACCTGCTCGATATCAACTAACCATGATAAATACACAATATGACTGACCTGACTTTCAAATCGTATAAAAGGTAATAGACGCATGAAAAAGCGACGCACAGTCAAGATAAATTGACAGCTAAGCAGCAAGCTAAAATAACGGAGGAAAGGCTTGTGTTTAGGTACTTTAAAATGATGTCGATTCATTATTATTTATACATTTGATTTATCATTTACAGCATAAACAGCTTGCCCTATTCGGTCTAGTTTCCACAGCATCAAACATCAACTTTCTTGATTCGATGGTATGATGCTCACATTCATTTTATACACATGGAATTTTAAAATGGCTCAAACCTTATTGGCACAACTGAAAGATGGTTCTGCAAAATTTGCTGATGTTATTGCCTTTATTGAAGCACGTTATCAACACACACCTACGGCTTTTCAAAATGGCGCTCAATTTAATGCTGCAACTGAGAACCAAGGAAGTGCAAAAGTCTTTAGTTTTGCTCAATTAGAAGGTTTAAACCAAGCAGATACTTTAAGTTTATTTGCGGAACATTATGCATCTGTGCTCGCAACACCTGAAGGAACAGATCACCAAAATATTCGTCAGTTTATGCAAAATGGCTGGGATGGTGTGAAATTTGAAGGTCAGGCATTGTCTGTAAAATAATCTAAAAAAGGAGGGATTAAAACCACTGCTGTCCCACAAATATCAAAAGAAGAACCTCAATTGAGGTTCTTCTTGTTTTCGCCATTTTTTATCAGGCACAAAGAGTGACCTTAAAAGTTTCCTTTCAAATAAATTGACCTGAATAATTCTCAGTAAACGCTGAACACTCCATCCTTCTTGTGCCATGTGTTTAGCGAAGTTCACCAGCAAATAGGCAATTAATGCAATCCATATTTGCGTTTGTATCGCATTGCGGCTTCGACCTAGAAATGACTTCAGTTTTAAATTCTGCTT
>NZ_KB849653.1:226614-228565 GCF_000368765.1 Acinetobacter junii CIP 64.5 | reverse complement strand
TTTGCCCAGAGTGGTGCAGTTTAGCCAGACGTTCAAAATCTTGTCTTAGAATGGGTTTGAGTAATTGATGAAATACGGTATTCTGATGTGACAAAACCTGAGTCCTTTATAGTTAAAGTGTTTGTTTGCACTCATATTTTAACTATTTAGACTCAGTTTTTTTTATTTAGAGCAAACTATGGGACAGTAGTGGGATTAAAACCTCCTTTTTTGAATCTCGATTAAACTTGCGGTCTCGATAATTTACGCAGATCACTAGTTAAACTATAAAAATCACCACCCATTTTTCCAAGACTGTTTAATTTTTCTTGGTCTATCATCGTTCCATTCCAGACTCGATCATCTACATAAATCGCTTGAACATCGAGTAAAGCAACTTTTCCTCCAGAGGGAAGTGTGCTGAACTCTAAAATTTCTCTTAAGCGGCACTCGTAACGAACCAAAGAGTCTTGAACAGATAAGGGTTGTACTGAATAGCTTGGACAAGATTCAATCTCAGCATATTCAAATTCACTTTGCTCAGCAGCTAATGATGCACAAGACAAATTCAATTTCTCAAGTAGTTTTGTATCAGCGATATGGACCACACACTCTTGAGTATCAATAAGATTTCGAAGTGTGTCTTTATCCTGCCCACTTTGTGGGTTCACTTGTGAATACCATAAGATCGGTGGGTTACAACTCGCCACACTAAAAAATGAATAAGGGGCGATATTGGCGACACCATCTTTAGATAAAGTGCTGATCCATGCAATTGGTCGAGGGGTAATCCCACCGACTAAAAGTCGATACACTTCCGTTGGGCTTAACGATGCCGTCTCAAAAATCATGTTTAATCCTCAACCTAAAGCGATTATGGTCGCTCAACATATTGTGGTAAATCATCTGCAATACAGTCCCACTCTGCTTTTGATGCCGCAAAAATATGCATGGTTGGTCTTTGCTGAATAGCGGTATCCAGAGTACCTATTCTTAAGCGATAAAACTCAGGTATATCTGATTTAATACTTATAATAGGTGAGCCACAATCTGTACAAAAACAACGTTGAGTCGTCTCAGTGGATTGAAATTTTTTGAGTAGATGCTCACCTTGCGTAATTTTAAAATCACTTACTTTAATTGGAGCATTTGTGGCATAAGCTGTGCCATTGGCTTTACGACAACGCTGACAATGACATTGCACAATATCTCCAATTTCGCCATGGATTTCATAACGAATACCGTTGCACAAACAACTGCCGTGATATACAGGTAAAGTTTGAGACATTGCACATTCCTTTGATGAATTTTCCATTAAAAATATAGGCTAGATATAAGCTCCATGCAAATTAGAAATGCTATTTTTAAGAAACTATTTATTGTCTCAGATAGTGATTTAATCTAGGAATTCAACTCAATCTTTTGATCCAATACAGCTTGGGCACGTGCATGATCAATATCCTGTTCCCAATGAGCAATCGCAACCGTTGTCACACAATTTCCGATCAAATTCGTACAAGCACGTACAATCCCAATAAACCAATCAACGGACAATAACAACACCAAGCCAATCGTTGGAAGACTGGGTATGACAGACAAAGTTGCAGCTAATATCACTAGTGCAGAACCTGGGATACCGTGTGCACCTTTTGAAGTCACCAAAGAAACCAATAAAATTGCAAGTAAATCATGCATCGATAAATCAATATTGCAAGCTTGGGCAATAAATATAACGCCAAGAGTTAGATAGATAGAGAATCCATCTAGATTAAAAGAATAGCCTGTTGGGATCACTAAACCCACAGTGGAATCCTTAATTCCTAGATTTTTTAACTTTTTCATTATCTGAGGCAACACTGAATCGGAGGATGCAGTTCCCAATACAATGGATAGTTCTGCTTTAAAATAATTTAGAAATTTAAATATATAGGACTTACGCATTGACGGATTCAAAAAAGTACTAAAATACTTT
>NZ_KB849653.1:103606-225759 GCF_000368765.1 Acinetobacter junii CIP 64.5 | reverse complement strand
CCAATGATCAAAAACTTCATTGATGACTTTATTCTCGATAAAAATCATCTGCTACCACAGAGAATCTATAAATAATAGTGCGTAAGTCCTAATATATTTAAACCTGTAAATTTCAGGATTCCACCTAAAATAACAAGTACAAACAAAATACAAGTCACATAAAACAATAAGACTAAAATGTTTTAGGAATAATATGTAATAAGAAATCTGATCCCGAACTCATCGTGTGCGCACGTTCGGTATAAACATTTAAATCCTTTCTATCTAACTGGGTGATATCAATATTCATACCAACGCCAGGTTTGAAGACATATGCAATCACAATTCCCAAAACCAAAGCAATACTGGTCACAATCTCAAAATATAAAATCGTTTTTGCGCCAACCTTCCCCATTTTTTTAAGATCATTTGCTCCATACAATCCAAGTACAACTACACAGAAAACAATAGGCGCAATAAGCATCTTGATCAGTGCAATAAAGCCATCACCTAGCGGTTTTAAAGCTAAAGAAAAATCGTGAAAACTGATTCCAATGATAATACCGAGAATTAACGCAAAAATGACTTGAAGAAATAGACTAGATTTGAATCTCTGCAACATTGAATATTCATATATCAAAAAGACAAATCTCAACTTTGCAAGAAACTCGCCAATAGATAAAAATCGCGTTATTTAAAACATGAAAAATACATTAAATTTATAAACACTTTTTAAAACATTATCTTAGAGTGTCAGATATTAAGTATTGATGTACTCCTGTTCCTGCCGCTCGCCCAGTTGCAAAACAAGCAGTGAGTAAATATCCCCCTGTTGGTGCATCCCAATCCAGCATTTCACCACAACAAAACACAAAAGGATTTGATTGCAACTGTAATTGAGAAGACAAAGCGATCTGTTTAACACCACCCGCACAGCTAATGGCTTCTTCGATTGGACGAAAGCCATCAAGTGAAATATTCAGGTTCTTGATCTGCTGAGCCATCTCTTTTGCATCTGACCATATGCTTTTATTCGTGACTTCACGTAACAGATTAATTTTGACGTGATCTAAGCCTGCTTTTCGCCAAATATTGGTTAGGGATTGCTTTTTATTGCTGTGTAATTTTTTTTCTAATTGTTCGGCACTGACATCTGGCAATAAGTCCAGATGCAATATGAAAGGTTGCTTTTGATGATTCAAAGCTCTTAAATCACGCCCTAATTTATAAATCACACCACTTTCAAAACCATAGTGAGTAATCACAATATCACCATGCGTTTTATTTTCTGCATTCACCCATGCATCAACGCGTTTAAGTGGTTGTCCAAAACAGTCTTGCATAAATGGTGACCATGCTTTCAATACACCTGCATTACTGGCTTGAAAAGGTTCAATTTGATTTTCAGACAACCATTGTTGCCAAGCACCATCACTGCCTAATTGTGACCATGAAACAGCACCACAGGCCAATACAATCGCATCATAATGATCAGTGTAACATCCTGTTTGGTTTTCAATCGTTAACTGATTCTTGGTCACATCGACACAACGATGACGATAATAAAACTTCACCCCATCACCTGCCAATCGTTTTAGCCAAGCACGGAGTAAAGGAGCTGCTTTCATCTCGGTCGGGAAAATTCGCCCTGAACTCCCCACATAGGACTCAATGCCTAAACCTTTCATCCAGTCTTGAATCCACTGCGCATCCCAATGTCTCACCCATGGACTTAACCACGCTGCGTGATCATAGCGTTGAATAAAAGTATCGATTGGCTCAGCATGAGAAATATTCAAACCTGTTTTCCCAGCCATAAGGAACTTACGCGCTGCTGAAGGCTTCTGCTCAAAAACGTCAATTTGATAATCATATTGGCTCAATACTTCAGCAGCCATCAAACCTGCTGGGCCAGCACCGATAATCGCAATACGTTTAGACATCAGATTGCTCTTGAACATTTTGACCTTGCAAAGGTGCAAAATCATCAAAACGAGTCGAATAATTTTCAGGTTTTGTGATGATCAACTGTTGGCAAAGTTCACCACGTTCCAAGTATTTGACTTCAAAATGTGTACGTGCAGAGTCTGTTGCTATTTTTTGCTTTTCATAAGGCAACTTCCACAATTGAATCAATTGCTGTTCAGCTTCATCAATATACTCTTCAATATTACTCGCTAAAGTAATGGTGCCATTCGGCTGAAGACGTGAAAGTAAAAACTCAAAGAACGGCATATTTAACCAACGCTGTGCTGGATTATGGGGTTCTGGGTTTGGATAAAGAATAAAAAATTGTTCTACCTGTGCAGGATGCAAAGCATGTACGACCCAAGGCAAAGCATCAGCATGTATCGGGTATAAATATTCACGTGGTTCAAGCTGATGCTGTTTTTGCATCGCTAAAAATTTTTCTTTAGTTCGTTCGATAGCATACAACGTCGTTTGCGGATTTTGCCCTGTGAACAGTAAAGCATGTTTACCCTTACCCGCACCGATTTCAACACAAATCGGCTTATTCGGAATCACCTGAAAATCACGTGGTGCTTGCATTCGGTGCGCTTGAAATTGACGAATCGACATATTCACATCAAACTATCTAGAAATCGGCATAAGTCTAACAATTCACTTTGCTTTTGCCTAATCTATTTGTTTTTGATGTAGGAATTTTCTATGCCACGTACATTCCCCTGCCCACGTTGTGGACAAGACAGCACTTGGGAAGGTAATGAATTTCGCCCATTTTGCTCAGAGCGTTGTAAGCTGATTGATTTAGGGGCTTGGGCAAACGATGAATATAAACTGCCTACCCAAGACGCACCTCAGGCAGGCGATAAACGTCATGAAGATGAATACGAGGATTAGCCAGCTTTACTTGCAACGAATGGGTTGAATTGTTTCTCGTAACCGATTGTGCTGATTGGACCATGACCCGAAATAAACTGAGTTTCATCAGGTAAGCTAAAGCATTCTCTTTTAATCGAATCGAGTAACTGCTGATGATTTCCTTTTGGAAAATCTGTACGTCCAATCGAGCCTTTAAACAACACATCACCCGTCCAAAGCAAACCATGCTTTTGATTGTAAAACATCACATGACCAGGTGTATGTCCTGGTGCAAAACGCACCTCGAACTCGTCTTCACCCAGTTTTAAGGTTTCACCACCTTCTAACCACTGATCGACTTTAACAGGTTGGGGAATTGGGAAACCATAACGTGCTGAGACTTCTTGAATCATATCTAACCAGAATTGGTCTTCTTTATGCGGACCAATCACAGGAATTTTCCAAGCTTCAGCCAATTCTCCTACAGCACCAGCATGATCAAGATGTCCGTGAGTTAACCATAATGCTTTAACGGTTAAACCCAAAGCCTCAACTTCTTTTTTTAGTACTGCTGCATCGCCACCTGCATCAATCAAAACCGCCTCTTTGCTTTCACTGTCCCATAAAATTGAGCAATTTTGAGCAAATGCGGTAACAGGAACAATTTTGACTTGCAGCATAAAAAACCTCTGGCGTGAAAGAAGATCGTCTTAACGATGAGCTAAGGTATGAGTAAGAGCATCAAGATTAGCCTGAACCAGACTTGCAAGCAAATCTATATGTGCTTGGTCAGTATTTAATGCAGGAATATAAGCATATTCTCCACCACCAGCGTGTTGGAAAGTTTCTTTATTTTCAACTGCCAATTCTTCTAATGTTTCCAGACAATCTGCTGAAAAAGCAGGACTCAGCACTTGTACAGATCGAACCCCTGCTTGTCCCCATTGTTCCAATAAAACATCGGTATAAGGTTTAACCCACTCTTGTTTACCAAAACGAGATTGGAAACTGATTGCCCATTCATCTTCATTTAAATGCAATGCTTCAGCAACCAATTTTGCGGTCATACGACAACGATCTGCATAAGGATCACCTTTGTCTGCATAAGGCTGAGGAATACCATGAAATGACATCAATAATTTTTCAGGTTTTCCGTGCTGCTCTTGATAAGCAAGCACACTATCCACCAAAGCTTGAATGAATAATGGATGCTGATAATAATCTTTGATCATGGTTATTCCAGGCAAATGGCGCTGATTTGGAATCCATCGTGCAAAAGCATCATATAAAGGCGCAGTCGATGTCGCAGAATATTGCGG
The DNA here is from genome assembly GCF_000368765.1 of Acinetobacter junii CIP 64.5. Lineage (GTDB taxonomy): Bacteria > Pseudomonadota > Gammaproteobacteria > Pseudomonadales > Moraxellaceae > Acinetobacter > Acinetobacter junii. Next base: position 221,638 of record NZ_KB849653.1, on the reverse strand, counting down.
GAATAATGGTAATAAAATCACATGCTCTTGAGGCACTTTCTCAAGTTGCTCAAATACTGCATAAATGCTTGGTTGACCATAAGTCATGGCAGGCACAACCGTTAAGTCAAATTGATGATTTTCATCTAGCAAACGCTGTTTTATCAATTGTGTTTGTTTGAGAACAATTTCACGCATTGGTGAGTCAGTTGACCAAACTGTGGCATACGCTTGAGCAACCCGTTTTGGGCGAAATGGAAGAACAAAAGCATGTAGAATCACCCACCAAATAAATTTTGGTATTTCAATTACACGCGTGTCAGATAAAAATTGCTTCAAAAAACGACGTACTGCTGGTGCAGTCGCTTCGTCGGGCGTACCTAAATTTGCTAAAATCACAGTGACTTTTGGTTTTGGTGTCGCTGACATAGATCGTTTCCGCTATAGCTGAATTTCTTCAATTACTTTAGCAGCTTTATGATTCTTTTTTAAATTGGTTTAATGCATTGTTTTAAATTGAAAAACCCGATTACTATCTAGGACATTACTTTCCAATAGCTTTTGAGCTTTATGCGTCAGCTGCCATAACATACGTTGGCGATCATCACGTCCCGTAGGTACAATCCATTCATTCTGACGCATTTGCATTTTTATCTCATGCAAAGCACGTATATTGATCTGTGCTCTTGAAACGGCGTGTGCTCTTGGCATCTCTTTACGCGCATCCTCCAAACCTGTTTCATTTAAATATTCATTCATACGTTTTGAAAAATATTCTTCAGGAGTTGGACTAACAAAAGATGAACCAAGTACATTGAGCAATTGTGCCCATGTTAATTTACGGAACGTTTTGATGTCTTTAAAATTACCATCTTGATAGGCATGCATACGATATTCAAAAGAATAAAGCTCATGCATTGAAACCTTAGGTAACATTGAAATTGGATCTGCTTCACGACTACCCATCTCAGTTTCGAGTTGTTTTAGTTTGGCGCGTAAACTATCGATCTCATCTTGTAAAACTTGAGTGTTCTGAGGACGTACCCAACCTACCACAGGATAACGCTCTAACATTTGTGGCATGCTCGAACGAACAGCTAGTTCCAAATCTCTTAAGGTACGGTATGTAAATATTTGATCAACATCATGCTGTAGCTGTTTTCTAAACTCTTTAAATTTTTCTTTTAATTCAGGTTTATTATCTTGCAATTGTAAGTCACGCGAGTCGGGATCTTCATGCATAAATACAATCACAGGTTTTTGCTTGGTCATCGCATAGATATACTCTAAATGCATATAACCTACGCCAGACACAGATTGTTCTCCATACTGGCTGCCAAGCAAAATCACCACGTAATCGCAGTCATCAATTTGACGTCGGGCGATCGATGTGCTCAATGGCGTGCGTTGTTCCAAGCCCCAAGAGAAAAAGCCCATTCCCACCAAAGTTTGAGTCAGTACTGCTCGCTCTGGTTGCATTTCATTGCCAGACGTAGAAATAAAGACTTGATAACGAGTATCTTGCATAGCCTGTGCCCCACTTCACTTATCCATAAGTTTAAGCTAAACCGCCCAAAAACCTATTAACAGATAACCCCAAATAAAATTTTAAATATGGTATGAGTCGAGCTTAATATCTAAACTTCATCCAAATTATTGATTGTCCACGTCAATTGTGACGACATAAGATGCTGAACTACGGGATGTAACTCGACTGCATTCTGTCCACTAACGAAACATTCAATACGTGTAATATTATGACTTATTTTGTCACATAATAACCTATTTTTTATTAAAATATACGCTGTTTGTCGCGCAACTGCTTGTCCTGAATCGATTAATTTTAACTTTTCATTAAAAATCTGACGAATAGCATCTTTCAAAAATGGATAATGAGTGCAGCCTAGTACAAGAAAATCTGCACCCTGATCTACCACTGGTTGCAAAATATTATGAAGCTCAACTAAACATGCTTCACTCATCTGCTCTCCCGCCTCTACAAAAGGCACAAGTTTGAGGCTCGTAACAGTTAAAACCTTCACACCTGCAGGCTCAGCAAACTTAAGCATGACTTCTTTAATTAACTTACCACGAAACGTTGCAGGTGTTGCTAGCACAGCGACGACTTTTGATTGCGTCTGAAGTACAGCAGGTTTCAACGCTGGCACTAAGCCTACAATCGGAAAATGCTCACCATAATGTTCACGCAGATAATCCAAACTAAATGCTGATGCAGTATTACAAGCAACGACGGCGATTTTGCAACCTTGCCTATAAAGCCATTCAATTGCTTTTGCTGTTAGCTCACGAATTTCTTGATCAGAACGCGCCCCATAAGGTACATGAGCGGTGTCAGCATAATAAAGAATGCGCTCATTGGGTAAATGAGAGGCAATTTCTTGAGCAATCGACAAGCCTCCAATCCCAGAATCAAATACACCTATCGGAGCATCTGAGGATGCATGAGGCATAGGATTTAATAACTCTGCGATAGGTTGAACAGCTGTCATACACGAAAACGTAGTGGTGGAATATCTCTGTTAAAGATTAAACCTCAGGTGCTCAAATGCAAGACTAAATCACCACTTTTTAATGTTAAAACAGCTTCACCTTGTGAATTTTCAGACAAAGTGCCGTAATTCACGAGATGATAAAAACTTTGACGCTGAATCAAGGCATTGATTCCAAATCGAACATGAACATAAGGTCTTAACTCACCTGCATATTCACGCATAAAAATCGGATGCTGTTCATCCACAATGACGACATCTTGATTACTGGTCGTAAGTTGTAGATATTTTTTTCCATTTAGTTCTATTTGATCAGCTTGATTGATGAGTAAAGGCTCATCTTCAACTTCAATTTCAATCTGTTCAACTGGTGTTTTTAAGTAGAATTTTCCATCTTCTTTCCAAAGCACTTTACTAAACAGATCCAAGAGTGCCTGACGCTTAACCAATTGACCTTCGTGCCACCACTCTCCATTGGCTTTTACTTTCAAATCCATTTTGCCACAATGCTTTGGATGCCATTGGTCTAAAGGTGGAATTGACCTTTTGTGACTTTGCTGTACATCTTTTAAGTATTGTGCAATGTTCATTAAGTTTTTATCATCAGACAACACGATTTTTCCTGTATTCTGTGGAGAATCATTTTCATTTATCATAGTTTATGCCTTGCTGACGGGAAAATATGACCACTCAGCCAATTGGCGAGATCAAGGTTTAAAACTATACTATCCCAAACGTTTGCAAGCGCAATAGATAGTTTTGTGCTTGGCAATTCAGAACACTCATGGCAGCACCGAATAGCAATGATTACGGTTGCCACCCTTAAAATATGAGGAGTCCTACATGGAACACATCGAACGTGAAGCGATGGAGTTTGACGTAGTGATCGTAGGCGCTGGACCTGCGGGTTTATCTGCTGCGATTAAAATTCGTCAATTAGCGATTGAAAACAACCTACCTGACCTTTCAGTCTGTGTGGTTGAAAAAGGCTCTGAAGTTGGTGCGCATATCCTTTCTGGTGCTGTACTTGAACCACGTGCCATGAATGAATTGTTCCCGAACTGGAAAGAAGAAGGCGCTCCGCTGAATGTTCCTGTAACGGATGACGAAACTTATTTCTTATTATCTGATACTAAAGCACAAAAGATGCCGTATTGGATGGTTCCTAAATCAATGCACAACGAAGGGAACTATGTCATTTCTCTTGGTAACGTTGTTCGTTGGTTAGGTCAAAAAGCTGAAGAATTAGAAGTTTCTATTTTCCCTGGTTTTGCTGCATCTGAAGTACTTTATCATGAAGATGGTACTGTAAAAGGCATCCAAACAGGTGATATGGGTATTGGCAAAAATGGTGAGCCAACACACAACTTTACTCCTGGTTATGAACTTCATGCGAAATATACATTATTCGCTGAAGGTTGCCGTGGTCACCTCGGTAAGCGTTTAATTGCTAAATACAACTTAGATAAAGATGCTGATCCACAACATTACGGTATTGGTATCAAAGAACTTTGGGAAATCGATCCTGCAAAACACAAGCCTGGTCTTGTAATGCATGGTGCGGGTTGGCCTTTGTCTGAGACAGGTTCTGCAGGTGGTTGGTGGTTATATCACGCTGAAAATAACCAAGTTACTTTGGGTATGATTGTAGACTTATCTTACGAAAACCCTCACATGTATCCATTCATGGAAATGCAACGTTGGAAAACACACCCAACGATTAAGCAATTCCTAGAGGGTGGTAAGCGTATTTCTTACGGCGCGCGTGCGGTAGTGAAAGGTGGTTTCAACTCTTTACCTAAACTAACATTCCCAGGCGGTTGCTTGATCGGTGATGATGCTGGTTTCTTGAACTTCTCAAAAATCAAAGGCTCACACACTGCAATGAAGTCAGGCATGTTATGTGGCGAGGCTGTATTTGAAGCTATCGCTGCTGGTGTAGCAAAAGGTGGTGATCTTGCCATTGCTCGTGTACTTGAAGGCGATGATCATTTTGCTAAAGAGTTAACTGCTTATACAGATAAATATAACAACTCTTGGTTAAAAGAAGAGTTATATCAAGCGCGTAACTTTGGTCCAGCGATGCATAAGTTTGGTACATGGATTGGTGGTGCGTTCAACTTTATTGACCAAAATGTCTTTAAAGTACCATTTACATTACATGACTTAAAACAAGACTTTGCTGCTCTTAAAACTGTAGATGCGTCAACATTCAAACCTAACTATCCGAAAGCTGATGGTAAGTTAGTATTTGATCGTTTATCTTCTGTCTTTATTTCAAATACTGTACACGAAGAGAATCAACCAGCTCACTTGAAGCTGACTGATCCATCTATTCCAGTCAACGTAAACTTACCAAAATGGGATGAGCCTGCTCAACGTTATTGCCCTGCTGGTGTTTATGAAGTGATGGAAAATGATGACGGTTCTAAACGCTTCCAAATCAACGCTGCGAACTGTGTACACTGTAAGACTTGTGATATTAAAGACCCATCACAGAACATTACATGGGTAACGCCAGAAGGTGGCGGTGGTCCAAACTACCCGAATATGTAATTTTTAATTTGTGCTGAAACTCAGTTTTTAGTACGAATTAAGCTAAGAAAGCCTCATGAAATATGAGGCTTTCTTATTTTAATCTTTCTGTTTTTCATCAAATTTTTTATATTGTTTTGATAACAAACTTAAGCTCTTCATCTGCTTGCCAAAACGTCGACACGAACTACACATCACCACATGAAACTGTAAGGCACTCATTTCTTTGAAGTTCAGTGTCCGATCTTGTTTTTCTGAAAGCAATTGGGTCGCTTCTCGGCACGTCAACATGAACAATCCTCCTGAAGTAACCATTTGTTTTCTAAGCATTCACGTAGTCTGGTTCGACTGCGATACATTAAAACGTTCAAGTTTGAGACACTTAGCTCTAATTTCTCACAGATTTCATCTGAACTAAGTTCTATCATTTCCCGCAACATAAACACTTGTGCATACTTTGCTGGTAAATGATTCAAACAGGTATCGAAAATCATCCAAAAATCTTGCTGCTCCATCATTTCCTCAGGATTCAACCATGCTTTTGGTCTTTCTGATTTTTGCCAATGCCCTGAAGCATCAAACAACTCATCCACGCTTCGCTCATTTTCTTCCGTATCAAACAATTCAGACATACTGACTAAACGTTGCTTCTGACGAATCAGATCAACAATTTTATTTTTTAAAATAGCAAATACCCATGTTTTAAATGCTGATCGACCAGAAAAAGAACCTGAATGTTGTAAAGCACTGACTAAAGCTTCTTGCACAACATCCTCAGCTTGATGAAATGAAGAAAGTTGCAATACTGCAAATTTCATCATTTGTTGTCGTAGTTCCATCAGAAAATCATCGTTATACAGTTGCTGCGATGCATTAGCATTCGATGTTGTCATTTCAGGCATCGCGTTTCTCACTATGCTAGTCAGGTTTGTATAACAATTCTAAGCGGATCAAATCTTCTGCAAGTTCATCCAGTTGAGTATTCACTTCACTGAACGATAGATCAGGAATTATTTGCTGGATAAACTCAGCGAGTGCTATTCGCGGCAATGGTTGTTGTGCTAATTGCTCTATTAGATAAGCGGTTAATGGAGTCAATAATTCAACACAAACCCGATCATGTTTGTTTCGCCAAACCATGATGGCACTTGGAGCGGGATCTTTGTTAATTTGATTGATTGACCACTGGTAAACAGGATATTGATACACCAACACCCAAACTTGTGTAGTCAGCTGCCAATTTAATTCGGCATTCAAAGTAACATCTTCAATTTCAAGTGTATCCAAGTACAGTTCAAGCCATTCGTATTGCAACAGCTCAGTAAGCCACGGATATTCAAATAAAATAGGATGCTGTTTTTCTGTGAGAAACTCTCTGAATTGCAATGAGATATCGTTATAAAGCGGAGACTGATTCTGAGATTCTCGAAAAAAATCCGCCAGTAACTGTTGCCATTGCTGCTCAGGCAATAAAGATCGAGCCACCGGATAAACCAAATTGATAAATGAGCAAACATTGTTGAACAACAGTTCTCGATAAACTTGCATACGATCCAAAGCAAAAGACACTGCTTTTACTGAATTTGGATCACGCAGCCAGTTACAAAAAACATGTTGGGTCTGCTGAAAAGTATGCTCATTCATACTCATACATTCACCCCATCGACCAAATTCTGGCTCATTCGGATTAGTGTATGTTGATTTGAATATTGATGCTGTAACTGCTGAATCTTATTCAATTCACTCTGAAGTTGCTGCCATGTTGGGATATTAAAATCGCGCTCTAATAACGTTGGTTTCACACCACAAAACTGATAAGTGTATTCCAACAATGCCCACACGGAATCACATACTTCAGCACCATGCGTATCAATGAGTAAATCTGTACTCACCTGTTCATGCCCTGCTATATGTAAATAACGAATACGTTGTTTCGGCATCGCTTCAATGAAAGCATAAGCATCTGCTTGGTGGTTGATACTATTTACATAAACGTTATTCACGTCCAACAATAATTCGCAATCTGCTTGTGTGATGACTTCACGGACAAAGTCTGCCTCGGACATTTCAGCATTCGGCATAAGATAAGTAGAAACATTTTCTAATACTAATCTTCGCCCTAAAATATCTTGAACTTGAGAAATTCGTTCCACTACATACTTCACAGCAGCTTCAGTCATTGGGATAGGCAAGAGATCGTATAGATAGCCACCATCATTGGTATAACTCAGATGTTCCGAATAAATCTCGACTTGATAAGTATCTAAGAATTTTTTTATTTGATGAATAAAATCAATATTTAAGGGATGAGGACCACCAATCGACAAAGAGAGTCCGTGACAAATTAATGGAGATTTTTCTACACACTGAGCTAGAAGTTTCGCATGTCGACCACCAAAGCCCATCCAATTTTCTGGAGCAACTTCAATAAAGTCAGGATGGTGAGTCACACCTAAAAATGCCTCGATAAAATCTCGTCTTAGACCAAGACCCACACTTGTGATTGCATCCATAAAGAATCCTTTTGGTGAATGACAGCCATCTTTTTAGATGCTGTCATCTACCGTCTGCATAAGGCTTAATGAGCGCCACACTTCCCATCAGCCACTTTTTTGTCTGCTCCACATTTTGCATCTGCCATCTTTTTGTCTGCACCGCATTTAGCATCCGCAGCTTTTTTATCTGCGCCGCATTTTGCATCAGTAGTTTTGTGTTGTTTTTTCGCTTTATCTGAACCACATTTCGCTTCACCACATTTTGCATCTGCAGTTTTAGTCACATGTGTTTCAGTCGTCGTCGATGCTGCCGAAACTTGGGTTGCTGCACCAACCATAGATAATGCAACTAAAGCGGCAACCGAAGTCATTGAGTTTAATTTATTCATTGTGAAGTTCCTTTTAAGTAAATATTGCTTTTGTACTAGGTACATAAAATTAGACGTGCGAACAATCAAATTATTACAGTCAAATTTAGATTTTTTTTGTGTAAGAAATCAAAAATTCAAACGACTAATAACTAATAAAACTTATTCGTTGTGAATTTCTCATGAAAAATCTAATTTATTCTTTACATAAACGCTATCAGAATTTGGGTTCCAACTTAAATTATTTTGATGGAATCGCTTCTTTAGCGCTTCGCCTATATTTAATTCCTATTTTTTGGATGGCTGGACACAATAAACTACAACATTTCAATGATACAGTTGAATGGCTTGGCAATAGTGAATGGGGCTTGGGCTTACCCTTCCCATTGGTTATGGCTAGCCTTGCAATTTCGGCTGAGTTAGGTGGTGCTGTCTTACTTGCCTTAGGTCTTGCAACGCGACTGATTTGTATTCCATTGATCATCACTATGCTGGTCGCTATCTTTACTGTACACATTCAAAATGGATGGCAAGCGATTGCTGATCCACACGCTCCTTTTGCAAATATGCAAGTGATTGAATCGGCTGAAAAACTAGAGAAAGCGAGAGAGATTCTGAGCACTTATGGAAATTATGATTGGCTTACATCAAGTGGCTCATTTGTCATATTGAATAATGGCGTTGAGTTTGCAGTGACCTATTTGGTTATGTTGGGTGCACTACTGGTTCTTGGCGGTGGAAGATATGTAAGTTGTGATTACTGGATCAGTCGAAAACTAATTAAATCAAAAAGATAGGTGCATAAACACCTATCTTAATAGTGAAAGTGCGATCAACCACATGGTACAGCCAATCAATAGATCTAAGACTTTCCAAGCTTTAGTATTTGCAAATACAGGACGCAATAATCTCGCCCCAAATCCTAAACTAAAAAAGAATAAAAATGACGCTGATACTGCCCCACTAGCAAAAGAGATCTTATCTGCATATTGAGCAGATATTGAACCTAATAATACAACCGTGTCTAAGTAGACATGCGGATTTAACCAAGAGAAACTGAGACATAAAACTATCGTTTGCCAGAAAGTCGTTGTTTCTTGTTCAGAAGCAATTAAACCTGACTGCGAATTATAAGCATTGTAAAAGCTGCGGGCGCCGTACATAAACAAGAAGAGTGCGCCGAAATACTTCATAGCTTGAATCAACCATGCTTGTTGACTCAATATTGAAGCAAATCCAAACACACCTAAACAAATTAAAAATGCGTCAGATAAAGCACAGATCAGACATACCCAAAATACATGCTGTTTGAGCAATCCCTGCTTTAAAACAAAAGCATTTTGTGCACCAATTGCGACAATAAGTGAAAGTCCCAGCGCAAAACCTGAGAAATAGGTCGAAAGCAAACGATTAACCTTTTTGTACTAAATAATGATATTCAGTATTGCTATTTTCATCTAAAGACTCTTCTTTCAACAGTAATTCATGCCCTAGATGCATGCAGAATTTAGGAATATCCCAAGAAGTTGAAGGGTCTGTTGCAAAAACTTCTACCACATCCCCAGATTTTGCTTTACGAATCGCTTGATGCAGCATCATCACTGGTTCAGGACAACGTAAACCACGGGTATTAAGTTGTACTGTTGGGAGTTTGGTTTGTTCAGACATCATATAACTCAAATATGCTAATTTTCACATTTTATCATAAAGTCATACTGTAGAAATCACCTGCACTTTTTTGAAAAACTGTACATTTCTTGCATCGTTTTATTGATGCATATCCGCTTTTTCTTCGGTATGATGAAAATCATCTAATTGATATAGAGAGTCTTTAGGAAAGATCATGGTCGATGAATCCAGTCCGTCGTGGGGTATGCGTGGCTTAAGAAAATGGTTAGGTACTGCACCTGAAACTCGCGATGAATTACTTAAGTTAGTTCAAGATTCACGTCGCTTCTTAGAACCCGACACAGTCGCAATGCTTGAAGGTGTTCTAGATCTGCCAGCAACGAAGATTCGAGAGGTTATGACACCTCGTACTGCAATTATTAGCTTACAAGAAGATGATCAGCTGCTTGACATCTTGCATGTTTTAATTGAATCAGCACACTCTCGCTTTCCCGTTTTTTCTGCTGATCAAACTGACAATGTTGTGGGCATTCTTCTTGCAAAAGACTTATTGCCATTTCTCACTGAACGCAATGTCAAAGTCGACATTCGCTCATTGATGCGCCAACCTGTGTTTGTTCCTGAAAGTGCGCGATCAGATCAAGTGCTTCGTATGCTAAAAAACACACAAACGCATATCGCCATTGTGATTGATGAATATGGTTCAACTTCTGGTTTAGTTACTCTGGAAGATATTCTTGAAGAGATCGTTGGTGAAATTGAAGATGAACATGACATTGCTGATGAAGAAGCTTTGTACATTGTTCCTGACAATGATCCAACCACAGCAAATACTTGGATTGTTCAAGCACTTACACCAATTGAACATTTCAACACAATTTTAGATGCAGATTTTTCTGACGATGAAGTTGAAACTATGGGCGGTTTACTGCTGCAAGAAATCGGTTTAGTGAGCGATCTACAAGGTCAGACGATTGAGCTTGGTGATTGGGAATTTACCATTATTGAAGCAGATGCACGCACTATTCATCTGATTCGAGCTGTCCGTCAATGAGAAGCTACTTTGAAAAGCTGTTCAACCCATCCCAAACCCAAAAACAGCTTCCGTTTATCTTTCCACTCCTGATTGCACTTATTTCAGGTGCAATTTTTAGTTTTTCGCTCGCACCGTATTACTTTTGGTGGTTAGCAATCTTATCTCCTGCTTTACTCTATGCCGTATTACGCCAGCGTAATCCTAGACAGGCATTTGTATTGGGCTGGGCATACGGATTCGGATTGTGGTTCGTAGGTGCATTTTGGTTATATACCTCCATTCACGTCTATGGTGATACTAACTCCTTTTTAAGCGTTTTGATGATTGCCTTTATGGCAGCCGCAATGGGCTTATTTACCGCTTTTCAGACTTGGCTTTACCGTCGATTTTTCCCTGAAACTCCACTGACATTTGCACCACTTTGGGTTTTATTTGAATGGGCAAAAACATGGGTCTTCACGGGATTTCCATGGCTTTTTGCAGGCTATGCCTTCACTGAACGCTTACTCGATGGTTATGCGCCTTTATTTGGAGTCTATGCTGTATCGTTTGTCGTGATCGTGCTCGCATGTGCTCTTGTCGAAATCCTTAATCGTCGTTGGTTTTGGGCCATTCCATCTGGTTTACTGATCTTAGGTGCATGGGGTGCGGGTTTCATTCAATTTGTACAACCCAAAACAGAAAAACCGCTCAGTGTTTCATTAATCCAAGGCAATATTCCTCAAGACTTGAAATGGTTGACTGAATATCAAATTAAAACCTTGGAAATCTATGCCAACCTGAGTCGTGCTGAATGGGGACGTGATTTAATTGTTTGGCCTGAATCTTCGATTCCTCTGTTTCAAACAGACATTCCTGACTTTTTAAAAGCAATGGATACACAGGCTAAAAAATCAGATACTGCTTGGGTTACGGGTATTCCTTATTGGGACATCCCTAAATCACAACAAGTAGGCGAGCCTTTGTACTACAACAGTATCATGGCTTCTGGTAGTGAATCGTCTGGCTTATATAAAAAGCAACGCCTCGTACCCTTTGGTGAATACATTCCGTTGTCTGGAATGTTGAAATGGGTACTTCCTGCAATGCAGAACGATGTAAGTATGAGTGGTTTTTCTCGCGGAGAACCAGATCAAAAACCATTGTCTGTGAAAGGACATGCGCTTGCAGCTGCAATTTGTTATGAAGTGGCTTATCCAAATCTCACTCGCCGTAATGCACTCAATAGCGACTTTTTAATCACAGTTTCAAATGATGCTTGGTTTACAGGAACGGCTGGACCTTGGCAACATTTACAAATGGTGCAAATGCGTGCCAAAGAAAATGGTCGTTGGTTTATTCGAGCAACCAATACAGGCGTCACGGCCTTTATTGATCAGAATGGTCATATTGTGAAACAGGCTCCTATGGATCACGAAGCAGTATTACGTGGTGATTTACCAGCGATGCAAGGTCAAACACTTTATAATCGTTTAAGTGATTTCCCGATTCTTATTTTCTCTGTTCTACTTTTAATTATCGGTTGGATATATCGCCCTAGAAAAGTCGATATTTCATTTAAATCACGTCGATAATTTCTAAAGAGCGTTTTGAATCCAAAGCGCTCTTTTTTTATTCATAATATTCAAATTAAAATAAGATTGAAAACTGTACCGTGAGATAAGCGACTAAACCAGATAAGAAAAACATCGGCAAAGCTCGATACGCTTTAAAAATGAATTGTTCATATTTTGGAATTAGATGACTAATATTCCAAATACTAGTTTTCAAAGCACTCAAGAAACAAACGATAAACCACGTACTCAATAAACTGATCGCAAAAAAGCCAATGACGATCTGACTACTTCCTTCAGCCGTTTGCCATAAGTTTAATGCCCCTTCACAGACAGGTAGTAAACTTAAAATGAGCAATACAGATTTAAGCATTGCCCAATGAAACTGATTCGGTTCATCTAACAAAAAAAATGCTTTCATCTGATTTCTCCACCACCCATTTAAATGATCTGAATTTATTATGCAAAGCTTTAATCTAAATAAAAAGTTTAATTTAATGAATCACTTCTGTTTCTTGTAACTATTAAATATGGGAATAATTCTTATTATAAATCTCAAATTAGTTTAATTATATTATTATCATGTTTTTCATAAATTTATGATTATTTTATGAATTAAGAAACATTATCACTTCACTCTTGATTTATTTATTCTAAAAGTGAAGTGATCGTTTTAATTAGAATTTATGGTTGATAATAAATATCTGCATCATTACCCTCACCACCCTCTTTTCCATCTGCACCAAACGAATACAAATCAAAAGAGCGACCTTCTCGACCTGGAATCACATATTGTAAGTCATTTTCCCAGCTGTCTTTAGGATAACCACCTTTGACATAGCCACCAGGCAACCAATTTTTTGCGGTTGCAGGTTGATTCACTAATGCATCTAGACCGCCATCTTGCATCGATGGGTAACGCCCATTATCTAATTTATATTGGTCTAAAGCGCCAGCAACACCTTTTAAAGTAATTTGCGTGGTATCAACTTTAGCTTTTTCGCCGCGTCCCATCACGTTCGGAACGATCAATGCAGCCAGAACACCTAAAATGACAATCACAACCATCACTTCAATTAAGGTGAAGCCAGATTGCTTCATATACATTTTTTGCTTATTCATTTTCATCTCTTTCATGCAATTCATCAAATCATATTGTTCATATTAATAATTGGCAACATTACCGCAATCACGATCACCAATACAATCGCTGCCATGAAAACCAACATCAGAGGTTCTAGCAGTGCCAATAAGGTGGAGATAAAAGTCGTGACTTCTCGATCTTGCATCGTAGATGCACGATCCAACATGCGGTCTAACTCACCTGAAGCCTCACCACTACGAATCATTTGTACCATCATTGGTGGAAAATAACCGCAACGTTCTAACTGTGTTGCCAAATTACCACCTTCTGTTACACGCTCCATTGCGACTTCAATCGAATCACGAATCACCCAATTGTTACTCACCTCTGCACCAATACGCAAAGCTTCAACCAAAGGAACACCTGAACGTGTCAAAATTGATAGTGTGCTGGCAAACCGTGCAGCATTTATACCACGTGAAAGTTTACCAAATAGTGGCAATTTGAGTGTTAATCGGTCAAATGCATAATGCCCTGCAGTTGTTCTTAAAAACCTCGTAAACAGAATGAGAGCAATAAAACCAATGATCAACATACCTATCCATGTTTGACGAATAAACGCACTAATTTTCATCAATAACACGGTGATCCAAGGCAATGCCTCTTTACTTTGTTCAAAGGTTTTTACGATTTCAGGAACAACATAAGTCATCAATCCCATCACGATCCCAAATGACATCAACATCAGGATAATCGGATAGATCATTGCACCTTGAATTTTCTTCTGCATCGCAAAACGATTTTCAGTGTAATCAGAAAGCTGATCTAAGATCAGATCCAAATGTCCAGACCTTTCGCCAGCAGCAACCGTCGCAATATACAATTCTGGAAACCGTCCTGATTGTTGCATTGCCTGTGCCAGTGAATGTCCTTCCAAAACCTTTGATCGAACCGAAATTAAAAGATTTTGAACGTGTGACTTTTCACTCTGCTTGCTCACAGCTCGCAGTGCTTCTTCCAAAGGAATGCCTGCTGCGACTAAAACGGATAACTGTCGTGTCATCAGTGCCAAATCGTAAGCACTAAAGCTTTTTCTAAACCATGATCGCTGTTGTTGCTTGTCTTTTTGCTCAACCGCATCAACAGCAATCGGTGTCCACGCTTTGTCACGCAACTGTTGACGAATTTGTCGAGCGGAATCGCCTTCCAGCACACCTTTGTGTTGCTTTCCAGCAGCATCGATTGCAGTAAATTGATAAGCAGGCATGGTTCTGTTCTAATTGTCCAAAAATAGTTGTCGTTACTGTTGCATCCATGTAAGGAATAAGGAACGATAGTTCCATTCTATATTCATCAAGATCGTAAAATTACTGTTTTGATTTGAATATTTGATACGCCTTGTGCACAGCACTTTAGCATAATTCCATGATATGACGTCATGCCATTTTACACGTGAATAAAGCCAATATGCCTACCGAAAATTCTAACGCTATTCTTTACCGTATTCGAGTTGCATTACCCGTCTATGTGTATGACACGTTTGACTATACGGTCAGTGCAGAGCAATACCTGCAAGCTCAAATAGGCGCACGTGTTTCTGTTTCATTTGGTCGCCAAAACCTGATCGGTATCATTACTGAGAAAGTTGATCCAAATGAGCCGTTTACAGGGCAATTCAAACTTAAACCGATTACAGCACTTCTTGATGAAGATGCTATCTTAGACCAACAAGTTTTAACTTTGTTGACATGGTCTGCGCAGTATTATCAATTCCCGATTGGTGAAGTGATGCAAAGTGCACTTCCTGCACTTTTAAGACAGGGTCGTGCTTTAGATATCTTATTTCACCACTGGAATATTCTCGCGCATGACGATCCAGAATCTTTATTAAAACGTTCTCAAAAGCAATACGATGCCTATCAGATTCTAAAACTTCATCCACATGGCGCTACCGAAAATATTTTAAATCTTAGTGGTGTAGAAACTGCAACATTAAAGGCATTGGAAAAAAAGGGACTGATTGAATGTCAGCTTGAAGCTCATGACTTTACACCGATGCCTATACAACTTGCACAAATGCCTTTAACGCCGAACGAAGATCAAAAGCGAGCAATTCAACAAATACTCAAAGCTCAACAACGTTACCAAGCCTTTTTACTAGATGGACTTACAGGCAGTGGTAAAACCGAAGTCTATTTGCAAGTAATGCATGAGGTCCTAAAGCAAGGTAAACAAGTTTTGGTGTTGGTGCCTGAAATTGGTTTGACACCTCAAACAGTCGCACGCTTCAAATCACGTTTTCATTGCGATGTTGCTTTACTACACTCGGGACTTAATGATTCAAAACGTTTGCAAGCTTGGCAACATGCACAAACTGGTAAAGCATCTATCATCATTGGAACGCGCTCTGCGATTTACACCCCTTTGCCGCATCTAGGTTTGATCATCTTAGATGAAGAACACGATCTCTCTTATAAACAACAAGAGGGTTTCCGTTATCATACTCGTGATGTTGCCCTTTATCGTGGTCATTTACACAATTGCCCTGTGATTTTGGGTTCAGCTACACCAAGTATTGATAGTTATCATCTAGTGGAGTCTGGCAAATTACATTTACTTGAACTCAATCAACGTGCTGGAACTGCGGTCTTACCGAAAATGCATGTGATTGATCTAAAAGTAGCAAAGAAGAAAAATGGCATCAGTCAAAACCTAATTGATCAAATTAAATTAACTTTAGAGCGCAAAGAACAGGTTCTTATCTTTCTAAACCGTCGAGGTTACGCTCCTGTTTTACTGTGTGAAAGTTGTGGGTGGCAAGCAAATTGCCCACATTGTGATGCACATTTCACTGTACATTCACAGCCTTATTCTTATTTACACTGTCATCATTGCGGTACGATCAATCGCCTGCCAGACGAATGCCCTGCTTGTAAACATCAAACGTTAAAAAGCATTGGTGCTGGAACTGCAAAAGTTGAAGAACAGTTACACGAGTTATTCCCCCATCATGAAGTAATTCGGGTAGATCGTGACAGTACAAGTCGTGTGGGTAGTTGGCAAAAAATCTATGATCGAATTCAACAGAATAAACCAAGCATTTTGTTAGGCACTCAAATGCTGGCGAAGGGACATCATTTCCCACACGTCACATTAGTCGCTATTCTGGATATCGACTCAGGATTATTAAGCGTAGACCCAAGAGCACCTGAGCGCACAGCACAATTAATCATACAAGTTGCAGGACGTGCAGGACGTGGTGAACATAAAGGCAGCGTGTATTTACAAAGTTTAAGACCCGATCATCCAATGCTCACAACCTTGATTGAACAAGACTATCGTGCTGTTGCAAAACAAATGCTGAGTGAGCGTAAAGTTGCGATGTTACCGCCTTATCGTTACGCTGTTTTAGTCCGTGTGGAGTCGAAAGATCGTGATTACAGTCAACAGTTTTTGATGGAAGCAGCACAAGGCTTAAGAGCTATTGCAGCAGATATTATTGAAATTTGGGGACCTATTCCTGCCCCAATGGAACGCAAAGCAGGGCGTTATCGAGCGCATATGGTGATTTTATCTGCCGACCGAGCAAAACTGCATTTTTATTTACGTCAATGGTGGCAACAAGTGGTACATTTACCTCGCCAACATCAACTCAGATTATCAATTGATGTTGATCCACAAGAGTTTAGTTGAATTCACGATAAGAATTTTAGATTCGAGGCATTAAATGTCTTTATTGATTACTGTCCTTTTTTTCCTCGTAGCAGCATTAATTTTTGCACCTATCGCAAAGCGTTATACATTCTCAACCATTTTAGGCTTTACGATTGCAGGACTGTTGTTAGGTCCTAGTGTTTTCAAACTGATTGATGATGTTGATGAAATTCAACTTTTAACCGACTTAGGCATGTTGGCCGTTTTGTTTTTCCTAGGTTTTTATTTAAAACCTAAACAACTGTGGCAACAACGTCATCGTGTCTTAAAGCTCTATGCTACGCCTTTGGCTTTAATTAGCATTGTCCTATGTGTCGTATGCTTTCTCTTGTTGGATCAGTTGTTACTAGGCTGTCTTTTGGGGCTATCCCTGAGCTTTTCATCTGTCTTTTTAGTACAACAATTTATAGAGCAAAAAAATCAGGTTCGTAATCAATTAGGACAAAATAGTTTAACCGCAGCTCAACTACAAAGTTGTTTCGCTGTTATTGTTATTATCCTGTTTCCATTACTCGAAGATACCGCAACTACACGTCATGGTATCGCCTATTTTGCTGCAATCATTGCAACAATCTCGGGGTTATTTTTAGCAAGCCGCTATCTAGTGCGTCCAGCTTTTCATTATTTAGCGCGTCATAAAAGTCTGGAACTTCTTCCCATCCTCAGCACGCTGGTTTTACTCAGTATTTTTTTGATACTACAGATTTTAAATATTCATATCTTAATCGCTGCCTTTTTAGCAGGTCTAGTGCTTGCTGAAACTGATTTTCGTACTGAGATCGGAAACTTTATTCAACCCTTTAAACATGCGCTCATCGGACTTCTGTTTTTTGCTTTAGGATTGAACCTAACACTCAATCCCTTATTCCAAACTCCTGTTTTTATTGTCGCTGCGATCGTTGGGCTTGTGGTGATTAAAGCAGGCATTATTGGAGTGACAAGCTATTTTCAACAACGCCAACTAAAACTCAGTAACCTGTCCGCTGTATTGCTGGCACAAAGTGGAGAGTTAACCTTTATCTTGCTCAAAATTGCTGAAAGTGAAAAAGTCATCAGTACGCAAATATTACAGCCAACTCTAGTCGTGGTATTTGGGTCAATGCTTTTGACTCCACCTTTATTTTGGCTGGTGAATTCTAAAGTTTTACCTTTGATCTTGAAAAAGCCAGTTCAGCCCGATTCAGACGAAGTTGCGCAACATCCAATTCTAATTCTAGGTTTCGGGCGTTTTGGGCAAATCATCGCTAGAGTATTACATGCGCAAGGTCAACACTTTAGCGTCATTGATAGCAATCAACCTGCTGCTCATTTTATAGAACAATATGGACATCGCTTTATTGATGCTGACGTGACTCAAATCGAGAATCTTCGTATCGCTGGTATAGAACACTGTAAGCTGGCAATTTTAGTGATTGATGATGTTGAGGATAGTATGAATCTCGCTCGTCACCTTCGTTTGAATTATCCAGAATTAATTTTATTTGCACGTGCTCGTGATCGACATCATGCCCACCTACTGCATCAATTAGGCGTGCAACAAATTTATCGTGAAACCTATCTCTCATCTTTAGGTATGGCAGAAGATGTGCTGATCGAAACAGGTCTATCAATTGATGAGACAAAAACTCGAATTGAAGAGTTTAAACAGCACGATCAGGTGCTTTTGAGATCGCATTACAGTACATATGATGAAGACGATCAAATAGAGCGTTACCCGAATGCACTTGCAGAACTTGAAAATTTATTTGAAAACACATCTATTTCTGCAAAACATCGTTTGATGAATGAGCAAAATACACAAAGTGAAGCAAATTCTCAGCAGGAAATATCTTGAGTTTTTGCAAACTGACACCATTATTGACTGCATAACCATTCACCTTCTTATAAAGCCATAAGCGCTTTTCAAGGCAAAGCATTGCTTTGTTTTCCCCTAACGGGGTATTGGAGAAAAATATGTCTGATTTACGCCAACGCTTTTATATCGAAGACTGTCCTGTTCGTGGTGAAGTGGTTCATCTAGAAGAAACATTACAAACGATTTTGGCTCAAAGAGAATACATGCCTGCGGTTAAAAGCCTTTTAGGTGAGATGCTCAGCGCAACGGCATTACTTGCAAGCACGCTTAAAATTCGTGGGCGCATCAGCCTACAAATTCAGGCGAGCGGGACATTCAAATGGGCAATGGCGGAGTGTAATCATTTAGGTGAAGTACGTGCATTAGCTGATTACGAAGAAGATCCAAGATTTAATGAAGGTAGTGACAGTCGAACTGTTTTGGCAGCCCTCACCACCCCTGTTCTTTTTATCAATATCGAACCTGAACATGGTGAACGTTACCAAGGGATTGTACCTCTTGATCAACCGACTTTAGCAGGTTGTCTAATGCAATATTATGATTTGTCAGCGCAAATCCCAACACATATTGTACTAGCAACCAATGGAGAGCGTTCTGGTGGTCTTTTAATCCAGCTCTTACCTCGAAACGATGAGGAAGAACAAAAACTTGTTGATGAAGATATATGGCCACGTTTGAGAATGTTAACTGAAACACTCAAATCAGAAGAACTAACAGATCTTCCAGCCAATGAGATTTTGTATCGACTATACAACGAGGAAGAGGTTCGCTTACCAGAAGTTGAACAGCTCAAATTCGGCTGTACTTGTTCAAAAGAGCGTTGTGCCAATGCATTGATTCAAATTGGTGTTCATGCAGTTCATGAAACGCTTGAAGCACAAAACCCAATCCAAATGGATTGCCAGTTCTGTAATGCACGCTATGAATTTACCGCCGAAGAAGCATTAGGCTTATTTGGTGAACATTTGAGTTAATTGATTTTTCTCATAAAAAAGACGGGCTGCCGTCTTTTTTTATTTTACGTTAAGGTCTACTGGATAAGGCATTATCCAAAACTCTATCTCAGTTAAAGTTATAGCCCAATGGATATCATGATCGGTGTCAGCCAAGCCAAAGTGCTGGCATTTTTTCCAAAACAACAAAACAAGTCTTATACAATCCAGCCTATTGAAATCTTGGCAATTCGTTTCATAATAAAAGAAACATCTCATTATTATATTTAAGATCATGGCAAAAAATTATTATGAAGAGCTCGGTGTTTCAAGAGATGCTTCAGCAGACGAAATCAAAAAAGCATATCGTAAACTGGCAAAGAAATATCATCCAGATATTAGTAAAGAGGCAGATGCTGAAGCCAAAATGCAGGCGATTAATGTCGCCTACGATACCTTGGGTGATGCCACTAAAAAGGCTGAATATGACCAGATGCTGGATCATCCACAGGGTTTTGCTGGCTTTGGTCAGGGTGCAGGCGGATTTGGTCAAGGCACGGGTGGTTTTGACGGTTCCCAGTTCTATCGCCAAAGTTCAGGCGATGGGGGTGCAGACTTTAGTGGTTTTGAAGACTTGTTTGGCCGTTTTGGCGCAGGGTTTGGTGGCGGGCAGCAGCGTTCGCAACGCCAGCAACGCAGTTACAAGGGCGAAGACCAGCATGCCAGCATTCAAGTTGATTTAGATATTGCCTATCACGGTTCAACCCAGCAGATTACCTTGCAAATTCCAACTTATAACGTCTATGGCGAACCCGAAATTCAACGTAAAACACTTGAGGTGAAAATTCCGAAGGGAATGAAAGAAGGACAACAAATCCGTCTCAGTGGACAAGGACAATCAGGAGTCAATGGAGGACCAAATGGCGATCTATATATCGAAATCCAATACAAAGATACCAATCGTATCCATGTCGATGGTGTAGATGTTTACCAAACTATTGATGTAACTCCGTGGGAAGCAGCTCTAGGACAAAGCATTGAAGTCAATACTCCCGCAGGGCAACTCAAAGTCAATTTACCTAAAAATGCTAAAAATGGACAACAATTACGTCTCAAAGATAAAGGGATACCAAATAAAACTGCAGGGCATTTATATCTAATTATTAATATTGTTTTACCACCAGCACACAGCGAACAAGAGCAACGAGCTTATCAACAGTTTGCAGATGCTTTTGCTTCATTCAGACCTCGTGCATCATAAGGAGTAAGATCATGACAACTATTCAATACAAAGAAATTCAATATGACGGTCACTGCCAAGTTGAAATCATTGATGAACAATTGGCACTTGATCTTGAGCACTTTGCCGAAGCCTGTGGTCAAAGCACCGACTGGGTACTCAAGCTGATCGACTACGATATTTTGCAGATTCAGGTTGATCCACAAAGCCACCAGTTTATTGGTGAAGATGTTGCTCGCGCCCGTCGTGCCTATCGCCTGCAACGAGATTTCGATGCTAGTCTCTCAGCTGTGGCGGTAATGTTGGATTTAATTGATGAAGTTCAACAATTAAGAAGACAACTCAAACATTTCCACTGAGTAAAATACACAGACCAAATTCATCATTTTAATTTGGTCATTTTCTCAACTTCCTTCAGTGTTTGTTTGATTGGCTCATAATCTAAGAACCAAAGCAGATTAATATTTCGCTGCTTGTTTTGTTGTGCGAGCAAATCAATCACACTACGCTCACCACGACCAACCAAATGTTGCTGATAAAAGTAATAAAGTAGCAAGACTGTACTCAGCAACATCACACCTAACATAATCCAAAAACCTACGGGTGATTTGAGACCAGGAATAAACTCAAAGTTCATTCCATAGATTCCCGTAAGTAAAGTTAATGGTGCAAAAACTGCCGTGATAATTGCCAGTATTCGCATATTCTCGTTAGTTTGGTTCGCAATCGCAGAAAAATGTAGATCAATTGCAGATTGAACGGCATTGCGAAGCCTCAAAGTATGCTTTTGCACGCGTTCGACATGACTCATCAAATCATTTAAACGAACTAACAGAATATCTTGAGTTTTGTGCTTATGTTCTCCAACCACATGATGATAATTATCTACAAGCTCATCCCGAAACTCTTGTAAAGTTTCAATTTGCTCTTCACATAGATTTTCAATCTGCTGAAATGCCATATCTTCATGAAACAACTGATGCCATTGTTTAAATCGACGATTTCCTTGCAATAACTGTTGCTGCCAATATTCAACACGTCGTGTTAATGGAGTTCTTAGGTTTAGATAACCATCAATCATACTGTTTAATAAACGAAGTGATAAATCAGCAGGTGTACTTGGTAATTTACGCGGTTTGTTTTGTTCAGCTATGGGTTTTTCCATAATCATCTGAATACGTTGGATATAACTCTCTACCGCTTTATTGCCCTGCTCTCTAAGACTAATCAAAATATGAGGCGTTAAAATAAAACTGATAGGCGTTGTCGCCAAACCAAAAACGCTTTCATGAGATTCAGATGCTTCATTTTCATAAATTTGGTCATCTGGCGTGATTAACTTACGAAAAACCAGAAGATCATATTCTTCAACACTATCAAAAGCACACGGATGTTCGATATTTAATAAATCTCGCATATGAAATTCATTGAGCACCACACCAGTATGCTCATAAATGTTCTTTTGCCACATCTCGTTATGATTCACTAAATCTTGTCTTAAACTATCGACCCATAAAAACTCTAGATGATGTTCTGCTTGTTCTTCTGCACTAATAAAAATCGTATTTTCACTGTTATGTCGATAAAAATAATAAAGCTGCATAACTCTAATGTTCAGATTAAATTTTAAAAAGATGATGCCATAAAAAAGTCCGCATTTAGCGGACTTTTTGTATATTGAGAAGCTTACGCTTGTTCAATATCTTTCATTGTTAACTTAATACGACCGCGGTTATCAACATCCGCAACCTGTACTTTCACATCTTGACCTTCTTTCAATACATCAGTCACGTTTGCAATACGCTCATTTGAGATTTGCGAAATGTGAAGTAAACCATCAGTACCTGGCATGATGTTTACAAACGCACCAAACTCAACGATACGGATTACTTTACCGTCATAGATCTTACCTGGTTCAACTTCAGCAGTAAGTGCTTGGATTTTTGCAATCGCAGCACGAGCAGCAGCTTTAGTTTCACCGAATACACGAACTGTACCATTGTCTTCGATATCAATCGCAGCTTTAGTCTCTTCTGTAATGGCACGAATCGTTGCGCCACCTTTACCAATGACATCACGAATCTTGTCTGGGTTAATGCTGATCACTTCAAAAGTAGGAGCATGCATTGAAATTTCAGGACGAGCACGTGAAATTACTTTGTTCATTTCATTAAGGATGTGCATACGACCAGCAAATGCTTGGTTTAACGCAACTTCCATAATTTCTTCAGTGATCCCTTCAATCTTAATGTCCATTTGAAGCGCAGTAATACCGTTTGCTGAACCTGCTACTTTAAAGTCCATATCACCAAGATGATCTTCATCACCTAAGATGTCAGAAAGAACTGCGAAACGTTCACCTTCTTTCACTAAGCCCATTGCAATACCAGCAACTGGCGCTTTAAGTGGAACACCTGCATCCATAAGTGATAATGAAGCACCACATACAGAAGCCATAGAAGATGAACCGTTTGATTCAGTAATATCAGATACGATACGAATCACGTACGGGAAACGATCAGCAGCAGGAAGAACAGCTTGAACACCACGACGTGCTAAACGACCATGACCGATTTCGCGACGTTTAGGTCCCGATTCACGACCAGTCTCACCTACAGAGTATGCAGGGAAGTTGTAGTGCAACATGAAGTTGTCAGTTTTAGTACCAGCAAGGGTATCAACCATCAACGCATCACGAGTATTACCCAAAGTTGTTGTTACCAAGGCCTGAGTTTCACCACGTGTAAATAACGCAGAACCGTGAGCACGATCTAATACACCGACTTGAACATCGATCGCACGAACAGTTTTAGTATCACGACCATCAATACGTGGCTTACCTGACAAGATGTTGTCACGTACTGTACGATATTTAAGATCTTCAAATAATTCATTTACTTCATCAGCGATACCAGTTTCGTCATTTTCAGGAACGAACTGTGCAACAGCTTCAGCATACAATGCATCTAATGCTGTATAACGATCTTGTTTAACTGCAATCGTATAAGCTTCTGAAATTTTTGCTTCGAAAGCCTCTTTCAATTTTGCACGAAGCTCTTCATTTTTAACTGGGGCAACCCAAGTTGATTCAACTGCGCCAGCGGCAGCAGCAAATTCTTTAATGGCTTGAATTGCAATTTGCATTTCGTCATGACCGAAAAGTACAGCACCCAACATTTGGTCTTCTGAAAGTTCTTTCGCTTCAGACTCAACCATTAATACTGCTGATTCTGTACCCGCAACAACTAAATCAAGATCAGATTGTGCAAGTTGTTCAAAGTTCGGGTTTAAAACGTATTCGCCATTGATCAAACCAACACGAGCACCACCGATTGGACCACGGAAAGGTGTACCAGCGATTGATAATGCAGCTGATGTACCTAGCATAGCGGCAATATCAGCATCCATCGTCTTATCAGAAGAAACAACAGTCGCTGTTACTTGGATTTCGTTGAAATAACCTTCTGGGAATAACGGACGAATTGGACGGTCGATTAGACGTGAAATCAAAGTTTCAGCTTCAGATGCACGACCTTCACGTTTACCGTAACCACCTGGAATACGACCCGCTGCATATTGTTTTTCTTGATAGTTAACAGTCAACGGGAAAAAATCTTGACCTGCTTTTGCTTTAGGTTGCGCAACAACCGCAACTAAAACAGTTACACCACCCATAGTGACTAAAACTGTATTTGCTTGACGTGCAACGCGACCCGTTTCTAAAACAACTTGGTGTTGACCAAATTGGAATTCTTTACGAACTATATTAAACATAGACATGTATTGTATTTTCCTAATTTTATTCTAGTGAGACCCCTAAGGTTTGGCATTCAGACCACAACTGCTGTGTAGATAAATGACAAAGCTTAGAAGCCATCGCACTAGATCAAATATTTAAAAAAGTTAAACGCAAAGAAGGAGCGAACAAGCGCCCCTTCTTAAAATCACCTAAAATAAATTAGATGAAACTCTCTTTTCAGCGATAAAGCATAACAACATGCGAAATAGCGAAAACAAAGTAAAATCGAATTAACGACGTAAACCTAATGCGCCGATCAAAGCAACATAACGACCGTGATCTTTACCGTTTAAGTAATCAAGTAATTTACGACGTTGGTTAACCATACGAATCAAACCACGACGGCTGTGGTGGTCATGTTTGTGCTCTTTAAAGTGACCTTGCAAATCATTGATTTGAGCAGTCAACAAAGCAACTTGTACTTCTGGTGAACCAGTGTCATTTTCAGCACGAGCAAATTTAGCGATGATCTCTGCGCGATCAGTATTAGTTAAAGCCATTCGATTTCTCCGAGATGCTTAAAAGTTAAATGATAATGATCAGTTGCGAGCAACCGACTGCCGTGCATCACTACAGCAAGGTGCTATTTTAAGTGATCTATCGTTATATTGCAAAAATGTTTTATGTTTACTGGCAATTCGGCAGCTGACAGCGTTGAACAAAAACGGCACACTAGGATGAATCTGTTTTCAATTTATAACAGAAGTGAAAGAAAACGAAAAAATTCGAGGGAATCGTGAAAATTTTATCTACCAATACCTGTTATGTTCCAAAAGACCTGAATCAAGTTATTCGCTCCAAAGATGAGGTCGCAGCTGAATTGGGTGGGATGACGGAACGTCAAATCCAAAAAATTTGGAATAGTGTCGAACAACTTTATAAAACAGGTAATTACCCGCTTGTAACCCTGTGCTTACGTCGTAATGGACAGATTCTACTCAACCGAAGTATTGGCTATGCACGGGGAAATGCGCCAGAAGGTTTAGCTGCTGATGCGCAAATCGGAACACCAGATACTCCAATTTGTTTATTTTCAGCATCGAAAATGGTCACAGCGATGCTCATCCATATGTTAGATGAGCGTGGTGATCTAAATTTACTAGATCCAATCAGCTACTATATCCCTGAATATGGTGTCAACGGAAAGCGTCGTGCCACCATTTTTCATTTACTTTCTCACCGTGGTGGAATCCCTCGTATTGATCAAGAAGTTACTCCAGAACTTCTGTTCAACCAAGATGAAGTTTTAAAGTTACTTTGTGCTGCTAAACCTGTTTCACCATCAGGTACTCACCTCGCCTATCATGCAGTTACCGCAGGTTATATCTTGGGTGAAATCGTTAAACGTGTAACAGGACAAAATGTTCGTGACTTTTTGGCTGAACAAATCGAAAAACCAATGGGGCTTAACTATTTTAACTACGGTCTCAAACCAGAATATCGTGCCGATGCGGCATTAAACTATGCCACAGGAATCCATCCAAGTTTAGGGACGGATCACTATCTACACCACGTATTAGGTGGTGGACTACAACTTGCAGTTGATGTAACCAATGACAACCGTTTTATGGATACCATCTGTCCAGCGGGAAATATTTACACCAGTGCTGAACAAGCAGGACGTTTCTTTGAAATGTTGTTGAGTGGTGGTGAATATGAAGGCAAACAAATTATGTCGCCACAAACGGTATTCCGTTCAACCCTGCCAACTTCTGGAGTTAGCTTAGATCGTACCTTATTAGCCCCTATGCGCTATGCGTTAGGACCTATGCTTGGAAGCAATCCAATTGGCTTATTTGGTCCAATGACTGGACAAGCATTTGGGCATATCGGGTTCTCAAATATTTTATGTTGGGCAGACCCAGAGCGCGACATCAGTGTTTCTCTACTCACAACGGGCAAATCAGTCGTCGGAACTCATTTACCTGCATTAGCAAAGACCCTCTATCAAATCTCAACCAACTGTCCAAAAATTCCAAAGAATCAGCGACGCTCATTGTTTGCAACTGATCGTACTGAAAATGATAAAGTTTAATCTGAAGCGTTCACGCATAAAAAAGCCCAAGTTAGACTTGGGCTTCTGCGCGTAATTATAGTTATCACTTTCTTTTCTTGTTTTGCTACATTCAACCCTCTGAACGTATGAGCACATCATTTTCTTGGTGTACTGTGCAGTTATTAGAGCTTGTTCCTCTTTATGCTTACTATTCTCTCAGAATCAATTGTGGAGAAAAATAGCATTTTTCTTATCTCTATGTAAGCAAAAACGTACAGGTCTGTATAACATTTAACTTAATAATACAAATTTGTTGTCCTACAATCACTTTTTTAGATTAAATAATAATCTAAATTTTAAAATGACTCAGAGTGAATATTAATGTGTTGCAAGTTAAACAAACTAAATTGCAATTTGATGAAATCAGATAAAGAAAAATCAAGAAAATAAAAAAGCCCTGTAGTCTCTCCCAAAACTACAAGGCTTAGCGGCTGTAAGTTTCCTCTTTTATCACTTACTTCACTGTAAGTTCGCTGTCATACCGACTTTATTATTATCTTTGTGCGATTTACCTAGCATTCCTTGCTAGGCTGTTTGTGGTTATATAATCTCAAAAACACGTATTTAGCTCTAGCGACAATATCTCGAATCTATGTAAGCTTTTGCTTACAAAAGCCCTCATTTTAAAGATTAATTTCACAATCAACCTAAATTAATCTTTTGAACTAAACCACTGCGACGAACTGTTCGAATCGTAAGGGCTGCTCGTAATGATTTCTGTGTCGCTAAAATACTCACGACTTTTTTCGCTCTTGTAATTGCTGTATAGATCAATTCCTGACTCAACAATTTTTCTGCATGTGCATCTAAGACAATTGCAGTATGAGAGAATTCAGAACCTTGAGATTTGTGAATGGTCAATGCAAACGCTGTTTGCATATTACGCGGTAGTCGATGTGCTGCAATCCACTTATTTAAACTCGGAAAGTACACTTCAAATTGTTGTGCTTGGCTTCGATGTTTAAAACAAATCCCAATATCACCATTTGAAATCCCTAACTGATAGTCGTTATAGGTCATCATCACAGGGCGTCCAACATACCATTCTGCAACTGCAATTTGTTTAAGCTGCTGATTCACCCAACGTTCAGCATAGCGATTGAGTTGTTCGATCCCCAAAGCACCATGTTTCACTGCCACTAAAATTCGATAATCATCAAAGACCTGAATAACCTGTTGAATATATGATTCTGGTTGGTCGGCTTCTATATAGTTTTTTAATACGTCGACATAATCTTGAAAGCCATACATTAGTTTTTGTTGATACTGCTCAGCATCTATATCCTGTTGCTCAGGTAAATATTCCAACTGAATAAAATCAGGCATTTCTTTACTGAGTTTAATCTGCTGAAGTAAAGCAGGCTTTACAATTTCACTTTCAAGTTTAGATAAAACTAAATGAGAGTCAGCAGAAGCCGATTGTGCTTGAATAAAACGAGCTAACTGACCAATTTTGGCTTCATCAGAAAAACGGCGACTATTTTTTAGCTCTACTCGATTATCTGCCAAGCCTTTCACCTGCTGTAAATCTGCTAAAACTGCTCCCACATCGACGGATGCTAATTGATTGGCATCTCCCAATAAAATAATTCGACATGACTCAGGAACCGCTTCAAATAACGCGGTCGCAAGACTCAAATCTAACATCGACGCCTCATCCACTACGATGACATCATAAGGTAATGGTTGTTTGAGATTGAAGCGTGGAACTTGTCGATTCCCCATTCCTAACAATCGATGCAATGTTTGGGTACTTTGGTGTCGTAGGTTATCCGTTACTAGCCCAGACTCAAGCAGCTTGGGATCCTTAAATGAGTTTTGCAATGCTTCTTGCATACGTTGCGCTGCCTTACCAGTAGGTGCAGCCATGGCAATCCGAATATCAGGGATTGTTTGATTTAATGCAGCAATAATGCGTGCCAAAGTATAGGTTTTACCTGTACCTGGTCCTCCTGTAATGATGCTGAGCCATTGTTGCAACACCATACTTAAAGCTTTCTGCTGAAATTCATCACTCAATAAATGTTGATAAACAGAAATATCAACCTCTGGTACCATTTGTCGCTTTAATCGACAAATCTGATGAGCGAGGCGTTGTTCTAATTGCCAATATCGGTATAATGCCAAGCCCTGCTGATCATATACGCATGGGGCAACCTGAGTCATTGCGATTTCACTGGAAACCGCTAGATCACCTAATGCTTCAAGCTGTATTGCTTCAAAATCAATACAACTGTCGCCTTGTAAACTGGCTTCCATCAATTGCTCTAATATTTTCGCAGCATTCGATGGTTGAGCAGATTGAGAGAACGGTGCTTGAGAAAGATAGCGACTCCACACATTCAACCACTGGTTTTGTTCTGGTTGCTGACTAATTCTTTTGTCCACAGAGTTATCCTCAAACTTACCCACACGCTTGTCCACAAGGTTATAGACAGACTTATTCACAAGATAAACTTTTGTTTAATTTAAAATTACACACTTTATCTACATTATTTTCTGATTTTTATCCTCAGAAAAATATCCCAGTATTGCATCTAATCGTAAAATAAACTCATCATTTGGCTTCCAATAAAAATAGCCTTGCTGAGCCTGTCCATTCATACCACGCAAATACAGATAAGATGCACCACCTAGATGTTCTGCAATATTATAATTTTGCAGTTTAACGCGAAGATAGCGATGCAAAGCGACTAAATATAACCCTGCCTGAAGCCAATAACTGGACAATGACATACTGTCAGCAATCTGTTCAGCACCATAATCTGATTGATCTGCACCTAAATAATTACTTTTATAATCGGCAATATGGTAGCGCTGACCATCAAAATAGACCAAGTCAATAGAACCATTTAGATAACGTGCTGATTTCGCCTCCAATAGTTCAGGCATAAAAATGTCATATTCTTCAAACAACTGCTGTATGCGTTGCATTGCTAATACACGATCAGATAAAGACAGATAAAATGGACATTCCGACAGATACTGTCCTGCTATTAACTGCTTTAACTGAAAATCACCATTCAGAGGTGTAGCCAAAACATCTTGTAGCCATTCCGCAATCCATTGATATAACAACTGCTCAGCTTGTGGCTGTTCTGGAAACTGCTGTTGATACAAGCTAAAAAGATCAGACCATAAACTTTGATAAGTATTCTT
Organism: Acinetobacter junii CIP 64.5; assembly: GCF_000368765.1. GTDB lineage: Bacteria > Pseudomonadota > Gammaproteobacteria > Pseudomonadales > Moraxellaceae > Acinetobacter > Acinetobacter junii. The sequence continues at coordinate 191,694 of NZ_KB849653.1, read as the reverse complement.
AAAACGGCGACGAATTTCTTCGACCCAAGTATCAGGTTGTTGAAAATCAATCAGCTCAAAAATCTCATGTAAGAAATTACCTGCCAAAGCACCCTTTGGAAAATTTTGTTTAATCCAGGCGATTGGCTGCGAAACCGGTCTCTCATCAATGATGATTTGTGTGAGCTCTAATTCATCTTCAGCCTGTTGTAGATTCTGATCCATATTTGCCAAGCGATCCATACGATTGGCTTTATGTTTTAAATGTTGTGCCAAATAACTAAAGCTAGTTTTGCCGCGTGCATAAAAACGTTGTGTCGGTAAAGGCTGTGCGGCAAGTGTCAAATCTTGAGACATTTTTGCAGTACGAAGAGTTGCAGGACGTTCCTGAAGACACGCCTCATCCGCGCTATAGATATGCTGAAAAACCTCAGCTTGGTTTTTCCAAAAAGCTAAGGCAGATGCTTTGGCTTTATCCCCTTTTTCAGGTTCAAAAACAGCATAAATACGATGACTAGCACGCGTTAGTGCGACATACCATAAACGGTTTTGTTCGGCTTGAGCACGTTGTTGATGCTGATTGATTTCTGTATCTTGAAGAAAATTCTTATCGGCGATCGCAACGACACGTTGTGTTCGGATTTGTCCTGTTTCAGGGAGTTGAATCTCTGTAGTGGAAAAGTTTAAAGCTTCTGATTGATTTGAGGGTGATTTATTTGCACCCAATAAAAAGACGATTTTGAACTCCAATCCTTTAGATTGATGAATCGTCATGAGTTGAACACCAGCTTCACTGGATAGTTTATGTTCCAGCTCCCACTCTCGATCACTTGGCGAATTCAGCTGTTTAAGATACCAATGATAGAGATTCTGAGGTCCTTGTACATGTTCGCTATGCTGACTCAAAATATCGGTCAAATGACGTAAATTTACCACGGCACGTTCATTATCTTTACTTTGAGTGATCACCAATTGCTGCCAAATCTCGAATTGATTTAGACATTGTTGCCACGCCACCAAGAAACCTTGGTTAATCCACATTTCACGAAGATCATCAAAGGATTGCATGTACTCACTTAACCCAATTGGACTCTGCTCGAGTGCTAACAAACGGTTAAGATCAAATCCAAATAAACGGCTAAGTAAGGCTCGTTTCAACTTAGCCTCATCAAAGGGATGAAGTAGAGCCGTCAATAAGGCTGCCACATCTTGTGCGATAGGCGAGTCAAATACGCTGCGTTTTGATGGTCGATTGACACGAATTCCCAAATGCTGCAATGCCTGTTGTACTTCGTCTAGTTGTCTGTGACTACGTGAAAGTACAGCAATATCATCTTCGTCAATTGCTTTCCGAGTTTCACCTTGAAGATACAGTTGATTTAAGTGTGCTTGATTGAGCAAACTTTGAATTTTCCATGCGACCTGAGTCGCTTGTTCTTTTGAGTCTGCGAGCTGTAACCAACGTAAAGGGGCAGGATTAATTTGATGATCATCGATTAAGGCAGGATGTGGTCGCTCTCCTGCTTGAATCGGGTCATAGATCACTTGCTCGCCAAAATCTATTTGTCGTTGAAATAAAGCATCCACCACTTCGACCAATTCTTTGACTGATCGATGGTTATGAATCAATTTATATTCACGTCCCTGTTTTGCCATAATATCTTGATAGGCATTCAGAAAGGTCAGCATGTCCCCGCCACGGAACCCATAAATCGCCTGTTTACGGTCCCCAACCATAATCATGCAGCCCTTTTGATAACGCTGTGGATGCCGCCAAATACTAGCCAACATATCATCCTGATCTTGGTTTGTGTCCTGAAACTCATCTACCAAAATAAGCGGATATCGGGCTTGTACAAAGACTGCAAAACGTTGCCCCTGCTCACCCTTTAAAGCATCTGACAAGGTTTTAATTTGCTGAGCAAAAGTAGTTTCTCCCTTTTGTTGTAATATTTGTGGCAAACGTTTTTTAACCTCAACACATAAATAAGCTTTTAAATAAACTTGTAATTGTTCGAATTGTTGTTGAGTCTGCTGCAGAGATTGAAGTAATCGTTGTAGTTGTAAAAGGGTTGGATGTTGATAAAAACCTTCTGAAATATCAGCTGGACATTTCTTAAATATTTTTTGCTCATTGAGCTTATCTAAAAATTTAAATGCGGCATCACGTTGACTGGAAAAATAAGCATCAAAAACTTGTAAATTCTCCGTCTCAATAAGTGTTTTTAATAGTTGAGGCAGAGACTCACTGAACAGTTTATTAAATGCATGATTACGAAAAGAAGTTCCATTGATATGTGAATAATGTGCACCATCCAAATTAAAATATTCAGCCAAGCAATTAAGTTCAATTTGCTGTGCTTGTTGCCGCCATTGTTGCAGTTGAGCCCATTCAATCTCAGGAAAATTCGGCAACTTAAATTGTGCTGAACTAAAATTTAGTGAACTTTCGACCATACCAATAAAGTAATCGACATTCTTTAATCCGCCCACCATATAAAGTGTATCAATCAACGGTTGGGGCTGGGCTTGAATCCATTCACGCAGTACATCGTGGATCAATTGACGGGTATAGGCTTTTGCATCTTCCGTAATTTGTGCGCGTTCGATCTTTCCACTTTCAAAAGCGAATTCTCGTAATAATTTCTGACTAAAACTATCTAATGTGCCAACAAATAACTCATCTAACTGATCTATTACTAGCTTTAACCGTTCACAAGCATAAGCAATACGCGGTGCGAAATTTTGTAGAACATGTTGTTTTAATGGATCATTTTCTTGCAAGGCAAACTGATAAATATCCGCTTCCAATACATTTCGAAATGGTTCTAAAAACTGTTGAACCTCAACTAAACGCGCACGTATCCGCGTTTTTAACTCAGCTGCTGCCGCACGAGTAAATGTTGTTGCAATCACCTGATGTGGCAAATATTTTTCTAAAAATATCCGCACCATGAGACTCGACAAGGTATAAGTCTTACCTGTTCCTGCTGAAGCTTCAATTAAATGTAAACCTTCGAATTGAATATCACGAATCGGTTGGTAAGACACTGGAAATTGTGAATGCATGTCTTACTCCACTCGTAAAAATTCAAAAATCGGTTGATATAAAGCATAAGAATAATGATCACAGGCGAATTGCAACAATGCAGTTGCATCCTGTTCCTGCAAAATAAACTGCCAATCTCGATGCTGTTGATTCGCCTCATCTTGACTGAAATCAACAAAGCCTGTGTTGTAGGTATTTTTCCAGATTTTCAGCAAATCATTTTGGCTCTCTTCACTCAGCGTATGTAGTGTATCCTGTTCAACCCAGTCATATGCTTTCCCTTTTTCTAAAGGCTTTAATAACAATGCCGCAGGCAGCACCACAGGTTGCTGTTGGGCCTGTTGCCAAAGCTGTAGCCAATGCTGTAAATAGTGCTTCGCCTGATGTGAACTCACCCCTTCACAAATCACGGTTTGATCACTAAATACCACCACACGACGTTTTTCAGAGGCCGTCTCTTGATCCAAAATGACAAGCCACAGCAAATACTCAAGCCAAACTTTGGCAAAGCGTTTAGCACGTGCATTCGAAGCATCTAAGCTAATCCAGTCTTGCGCGATGTGTTTGGGCGTAACGCAACTGATCTGAAGTTGTTTCGATACTCGCCAAACACGTTGCGTGGTTTCTGTTGGGGAAGTTGCATAGTCTTGCAAACGTTCTAACAAACGTTGTTGCTCTATACGACTTTGTTGCCATGCGCTGTGTTGCACTTTTCCGACAGGTAACTGATCTTGTAATAAAGCGGGTGCCGTAGCATCTATGTTTTGTTGTAAAAAATGACGAATCGCGTATTTACCTAGACCATCGAGCATCAGAGGTTCAGTCTGATCCACCATTTCTGTAGCACTTAGATTTTCAATACCCAGCGTTTTAAGATACAAACGTGCAGGGAAAATCACGTCCTGAATCCATGAATGAGCATCTAGAATGATCATGTCTTGCTGTTCAAGTGGATAACTTGTATTGACCCAAGCCTGACGTTCACCCTTAACCTGCTGCAACTGGGATGCCACCTTAAACCAATGATCTTGATAGCGTATATGTCTTTGCTCAGCGATAAATCCTAATGGATCAAAAGGTTGTAAGCGATGCAAATGATAAAGTGGATAAAGTTTTGACGGGATTTGCAAAGCTTTATAATCATCCGTGCAAGAAGTTTCTGTATTGGCAAATGAGTCAGCGAGATCAGGCTTTATAATCAGTCCCAAATGATCTCGAAACCCCTGCAATACACTTGATGGCTCACGTACCTCACCATCATTCACATCAAAACCATTATAGAATAGCCAAAGCTGCTCTTGTGCTAGCAAAACTGCATCCAAAAATGCACCTTGATCATCTTCCAGTCGAGAACGATCACCTAATTGCTGACGAAGAGCATCTATTAAATCAAAGGGGATATGACTATCTCGATTAGGGAACTTACCTGTATCTAAATTCAAAAGCACAATCAATCGATAAGGAATCGGGCGAATCTGACCAATTTGGCTAAATGTAATTTGCCCTGTCGGTTCGACTTGTGCAGATTGGCTTTCTAAAGCTCGTTGAATTTCATCAACGATATAAGGCAAAGGCAGTGAAATCTGACGTAATTGAGTTTCAGCATCGTCATAATAGCTCGCCAAAGTCAGCATTCGCTCTTGCTTATGGACAATATCGCGTACTGCTTTCAAGGCAACAATATCAGCTTGTTCAAACTCGTGGATGTCTTCCTTTAGCTTTTTCAACCAAGCTTCTACAGTAAAACTCTGCCCTAACTCATGTGCAATCCACCAATCACGTCGAGCTGATAAATCTTGATAAATTTCAATCAACAAACCTATCAACTCAAAGTCACTTGGCTGAACATCTGCATAACTTAAAGTCTGCTGCACCATCACATGAGCTGGGATGGCAATCCCTAGTGCTAATCGATCTAAAGCAAACTTAAAACTATAGCGATAGTCGTCATCGTTAGCACTTAAGCTTTGCTGTAAATGTGCTGCATCCAAGCCACGCTTGAAGCCTGCATCATTTAACAAAGCTAAAATGCGTTGAGCTTGACTATAATCAAGACCATAACGTTGTTGAGTTGCGGCTAGATTCAACCAATCTGCAAAATCATCCTGAGTAAAACGCCCTTGTGGTAATTGCATCCGACCTAAAACAGCTCGCCATGCATTGAGTGCATCAAGCTGCGCCACTCCAGCAATTTTGACGGGTAAAAACACCTCTTGAGTATGAGCAACCGCAGGGAACACACTGCGGATTAAAGGTTCTAATTCAGTTAGATTAGGCGTTAATACCAATACATCACTCGCACGGCGTGGTATGTCATCTGCTTCAGATAACCAATGCACCAATTGCTCTTTCAGCACTTCAAGTTGTCTTAAACTGGAATGACACACATGAATCTGAATCGACTGATCATTTTCAGCTAACTGATACTGTTCAGCTTTGGGTTCAGCAAGATAGAAAATATCTGACTGCACTTTACCCAATAAAGTTTCTGGAAAATGATCCACAAAGGCATCGACCCATTTTCCTTCCTCACCTGTTGCCAATTGTGATAAAAGTGAGAAATGATCTCGAGCTTGTTTACCCAGTCGAGTCAATAAAGGATGACGTGACTCACGGGCCTGCGCATTAAAAAACAAAGTGAATTGTTCAAAAAAGGCCGTTATTTCTGCATCTGTCGCCTTTGGATTTTTAAGAATAAAGCGCTCTTTGACACCAAGATCGTACCGCTGCTTCCATTGCGGATCGACACTGTCTGCCCAGTACTCTTGTGACGGGTTGAAATGCAAAATCAACACATCAAGATACTGCCCTAAACGGCGTAAAAACTGTAATTGGCTGGGTGGTAAATCTAATAGTGTAAATATAATGATCTGCTTGGGAAGTTGAGCCAAAGCCTGCGTTCTTGTAACCTCATTGTCTAAAAGTTTCCAAAAATCGGTATCAATACGCTGCATTTCCACAAAATCCTCATGGAAATAATGCTGCCACAACCAACGCTGCCAAGCCTCTAACTGTTCGATTTGGTTCAAACTAAACGCAGACGTCTGTTGATCTGTTGTCGAGATTAACTTTTCAATATCTAGGGCTTGATTACGCCCCCATTTAGACAACCAGTTACTCGCACAACTACAATCCTGTACGCAGCCATGTTGGCAACTTCCGCGATAAATCATGTAGTTATTAAAAAGATGGGAGACTTGCTCAGCGACCCAATACAGCATGCTTTGCTTTTTTAACTGCTTCTCTGTGCCATCTTGTAATTGGTCGGCACTGTCATAAATACGCTGCACAATCGAATATAAAGGATGATCTTCAAGCAAGCTGATCTGTGCAGACTGAATAAAAGGTTGCAAAGCTTGGTATATACGCCATTTTAAAATCAAACGAGGAATATTGGCTTTACGGACTTGTTCTTTATTTTCGAGCACCTGTTGATAGGCATACCATTGAAAACCACGAATACGCTGGTGAAATTGGTAATTCGCTGACATGCCTTGCTGCTCAGCAATTTTTTGCGTTAGCCATTGTTCTTGAGCAGGGCTAGGAACTATAAAATGCTGCGTTTGAAAAACTTGAAATGGTGACGAACTCGGCTGATTCATCGAGGCCATCACCCCTTGTAATAATACATCTAGGCGCTGACTTTGAATGACATGAATACCCATGTGTTAAAGAAACCTCTTTAATAAATCACCATTCGAATGCACAAATTCGTACACAATCATCACTATACAACTTCAACAAACTATGTCACGTTAATCCAACAATCAAATAAAAAATTTGTTTTGAAATTCATCATTCAATACGATTGAATGTACTATCAAGGGATAGACATTAGGTATAACTTTATGAAAATCGAAAAAATTCCTGATTCAATAGATCCAAGTTTGAACTTGGAGCAAATCCGAGAGGAATGTTTAGAATTAACAAAAAAACGTGCATATTGGTCTGCTGGTGCAGCAATTGTACCGATTCCATTTTTTGACGTTGTTGTCGACTTAGGCATGTTGACGCAAATCATTCCGCATATTAATGCACGCTTTGGTTTAGCCCCTGAACATATTAGTGTTTACGATCCTGAAACCAAGAAAATCCATTGGGACGAATTACGCAAACGTGGTTTTGAGTTCTCTGGTTTCGTTGTCGCACGCACAGCAATGAAAAAATCTTTTAACGGCTTTTTTACCAAAATTGCCACTAAACAAGTGACCAAATTTATCCCTTTGGGTGGTCAACTGATCGCAGCAAGCCTTGGTTATTTTATGATGCGTAAAATCACTGAAGCACATATCCAAGATTGCTATAACTTGGCAAAACGTATTCAGCAAAAAAGTCGAAGCACCATCGTGGCTTAAATTTAAGAATGACTAGATCACATTTCTTAGATGTGATCTAGTCATTACTACACACTTTTTCAATGAACACAATCATCTACCTCGCCTGACGATACCACTCTTTCACCTTGTATGATCGTCGTTCTTTCGGTAGTCAACTTGCCATTTTCCCATGTACAGCTAATACTTATATTTCCTTCATCCGAGGGATGAATTCCATAAATCATGTAAATATAAAATCCAATAAAAAAAACAAAAGCGAGCAGAAGTATGGAGCTTAAAGTTAATCCTATTTTTAACAATTTCTTCCACATATTCACAAACTCATCAGAAGTTTAGTCTTACCCAACTTTCAACTGTTTTAGAATCGCTTTCAACACCTCGATTCTTGCTGTATTTTTATCATCAGTCGCAATCACATACCAAGGTGCATAGTCAGTATTCGTTCGCTCAAACATATCTGCCGCAGCGTCTAAATAATCATCCCACTTTTCACGATTTCGCCAATCTTCAGGAGTGATCTTAAAACGTTTATGAGGTGTTTCTTCCCTTTCTTTAAATCGAACCGCCTGTTCATCTTTACTGATCGCAAGCCAAATCTTCACGACTATGGTTTGACTATCGACTAAGCTTTGCTCAAAGCGATTAATCTCATCATAAGCACGTTGCCATTCTACAGTAGTTGCATATTCCTCAATTCTTTCGACTAAAACACGCCCATACCATGTGCGATCAAAAATCGTAATTTTCTCCCCATCATTGAGCTTATTCCAAAATCTCCAAAGATAAGGACGACGTAGCTCATACCGTTCTGGAGCTCCTATCGTATGGATTTCATATTCACGAGGGTCTAGCTTCTTCACAATCCGTTTGATTGCTCCGCCTTTGCCTGCTGCATCCATTCCTTCCAATGCAACAATCACTTTACGGTCATCATATCGAAGTGCATCAGCCACCTTTTTGGTGAGTTTACTAAGCTCATCCTTATACTGATCTTTATCCAAAACTTGTTTGGATGGCTCTAATAGCTCGTTTGGAATTTTGGCTTGTTGCCACTTCTCAGTGACTTTAGTTTGATGAACAGGGAGCTCTTGTAAAGTCTGCAAAATATATTGAGCAAAACATTGATCACGTCGCTCTGCATCTTCACCATCAATCACATACCAGTCATCCGTAAATCGTTGGCTGAGACTCTGCAATGTATCGTATTGTTTTTTATTACGCCAATCTAAGCCATGCAATTTATGCCAATGCTGCTCAGATGCATCGATTTGGTCTAATCGTTTTTGTAATGATTTCCAAGATAAATCAAACCAAACCTTAATGACATGAACATTATTGTTTTGCAAATCATGTTCAAATGATCGCATCTGCTCAACATAAGCATCAAACAGTGTTTCATCCAAAGGCTTCGCAACATGCATCGCAGTAGATAACAAATCACTATACCAATTACCAAACATCACGACGATTTGCCCTTCAGCAGGAATAAATCGAGTATAGGATTGCCAGAATGTTTGATCGGCACTCAACAACTTAGGCGCATCAGCTTTCACTTTAAGATAACGAGGATCAAGCCATTCACGTAATTGCTTAACTGCTTCGCCCTTACCTGCAAGTTCAATCCCGCTGACAAGGATTAATACGCTTTTGGCATTTTTTTTATCTTGGCTATCTTTTAAAGCATATTGAGCCTCGATCAAATCCAAAGAAAGTTCTTCTTCTGACCGTAGTTCAAACGTCGGTTGTTGTGTGCTCATATTTAATTCTAAATGTTTAATTATTAACAATAAGTATAGTTAAATCTGATAAAAAGGCATCAAATCCCGTGTACAGTTTATGTAGATTAGATTCAGTGCATATCTCGACTGACCGATTGTTAAAGATTTTAGGTTTGTGCTGTCATAGTTCTAAGTTATCATCACGCCTATGATTTTAAGGTTTTATTTCTTTTGAGTTCGAACATGTCAAAACTCGCTGCATTTGATCAACTTTTATTACAATACCAAAGCTTAAATTACCATCAAGATCCAGTTCTAGCTCAGCGTTTACATGACGTACAAGCATGGATGAAAGCACGTATTGCTGCCACACACCAAGAGTTTTTTGCCCAACCTGAAAATCAGTTGATGGCACAATACTTTTTAAACCGTTTGTATGGTGGACCAGATTTTGATGCAATGGCACAGCAGATCGAACGTCTATTGAAATATGCACACAAAGCAGAAAGTCTATTGCCAGATAATGCAATTAAAACGGGAACCAAATCGGTTAGCCTAGCTGTCTTAGCAACACGTTTGGATGAGCAAGTTGCTGTACAACTTTTACAAGATTACCCAGCTGAAACTGTATTGACTGATGAGATTATGCGTCAAACGCTCATCAAATTGGATCAAGGCGAAGATCGTTATGAGCAATTACATCTTTTGGATGAGTTAGGTGTCGCATTAGATAAATATATGCGTTCAACCATGATGTACGCTGCATTTAAAATGTGTAAAGGCATCGCCAATAAATACCAGTTCGAACGCATGTATGACTTTATTCAAGAAGGTTTTGCAGCGATGAAACCAATGAAATCAGCGGCTAACTTCATCAAAACTTTCACTGACAAAGAGCGTGAAATTATTGAGAAAGTTCATGCAGGTCACCCAGACCCATTTCGCCCTTAAACATCAGCGTCATCTCTGCTAATTTTTATTGAGAGATGACGCATAAGCATTTTTCGATTTGGAAACCCTTTTTAGTCACTGACTTTCTGTATATTATTCATAACAATTACATGCTAAGCCCTGTAAAAAATTACAAAATCTGTCATCATGCATGTTGATTCGTATCGCTAGAACGAGAGTTTAGGAGAAAACAATGTCTAACGAAAACCAACAGCCTACCCCAGAAGTTGAGCAAAAACCGAGTTCAGACAAAGTCAGTCCATTCCTAAGTTCACCGCTTCCGCAAGGTACACCGCAAGGTCAACAACAATCATTACAACAAGGACTTGCATCCCCCCCTACAGGCGGCTCTGTACCAAAGTACAACTTACCGCGTGGTGCCAATACGGGCAATGTCGGCGCGACCACACACTTTGGCTATCAGACTGTTAGCAGTGATGAGAAAGCTCAAAAAGTTGCTGAAGTCTTCCATTCAGTTGCGAGTAAATACGACATCATGAATGACTTGATGTCATTTGGTATTCACCGTTTATGGAAACGCTTTGCGATCAATATGTCAGGTGTTCGTCGTGGGCAGCATGTCTTAGATATTGCAGGCGGTACAGGTGATTTAGCGAAAGTCTTTAGCCGTGAAGTCGGTCCTCAAGGGCATGTGGTACTTTCAGATATTAATGAATCTATGTTGAATGTTGGTCGTGATCGTTTGATTGATGCGGGCTGCACCAATGTTGATTTCGTACTTGCCAATGCAGAAACATTAGAACCTTTTGCGGATAATAGTTTTGATTTAGTGACGATCAGTTTTGGTTTACGTAACGTGACTGACAAAGATGCGGCTTTACAAGCGATGTATCGCGTACTTAAGCCAGGTGGTCGTTTATTGGTACTTGAGTTCTCAAAACCTGTTTTTGAGCCATTTTCAAAACTCTACGATTTTTACTCATTCACCGCACTTCCGATGATGGGTAAATTGGTGGCGAATGATTCTGAAAGTTATAAATACCTTGCCGAATCTATTCGTATGCACCCAGACCAACGTACTCTTAAAGGCATGATGGAAAATGCAGGCTTCCAAAGCTGTGATTACCACAACTTAACAGGTGGTATTGTTGCAGTTCACCGTGGATTCAAACTGTAAGGCTTAAGATATGTGGTCGATTTTAGCACTCGGTGCAGTCGAACGTATCATTCATCATGTGATTGATTTGGATGCGATTACGCGTATCCAACTGAATCAATTACAAGGTCAACTATTACGAGTTGTGATCGATAGTCCACAACTCTCAGTTGATGTTTTCTTTGATGAAAATAAAGTTCGTCTAGAACCCACTGTCACTGGACAGAGTCAAACTCCTTCTATTTTTGAGCAGCGCCCCTTCGATCATCAAAATAAGATCACCGATGCCACTGCAACCTTACATGTTGCAAACGTGGTAGAACTGATTCGACTTTTGCTAAGTGATATGGATCAAATCGGTAATATTCCTTTACAGGGTGATTATCATTTATTGCAAGATATCCAGCGCATCATGCAACAGGCGGAACCTGATCTCGCTGCACATTTATCCCCTTGGATTGGTCCACAACTCGCACATGAGTTAGGAAAAATTCAGCTTGCGCCTCAGCAAATAAAGCGCTCGTTGCAAAGTCATTTGTTCTTTGTCGAAGATACACTTAAAGAAGATAGTGGTTTGTTTGCGCCACGTTGGCAAATGGATGATCTGAATCGAGAAACTCGTCAGCTCAATCAAGAAATTGATCGCTTAGAAGCAAAATTTCAGCAATTAAAATCTCAGTTTAATCCCACACAAGACTAGGTAAAATTCCATATGATTCCGCATATTACACGGTTACTCGAACTCTGGCGTATTGCAGCACATTACCGCCTTGACACCTTGTTTCCTGCGGAAGAGTTACCAGTTAAAGCACGTCATGCATTAAACATCATCAAAATGCATCCTGCGGCGTGGTCAAGTCGTGAGAAAAAGAATCCACTTAAGTTAAAAGAAGCCCTTGAAGATATGGGTCCTTTAGCCATTAAACTTGGGCAATTGCTTTCGACTCGCCGAGATTTGATCCCACCTGAAGTGTTATCACAATTGGTTTTATTACAAGATCGTGTAAAACCTTATGACACACAATTGGCGAAACAGCGCATTCAAGACTCATTAAAAGCAGATATTTCAACACTCTTTCTACGTTTTGATGAACAACCCCTTGCGGCTGCATCGATTGCACAAGTTCATACTGCGGCTTTGCACGATGGACGTGAAGTAATCGTTAAAGTCACTCGTCCTGATATTCGCAGTCAAATTTTGCAAGACTTTGAGATTTTGGCATGGTTGGGCGATTGGCTAGAAAACCGTTTAGAAGCTGCACGTGCACTGCATTTATCTGAAATCATTCAAGATTATCGCCAAATTATCTTAAATGAACTTGATCTAAGTCTAGAAGCAGACAACACTCGCCGCATGCGTCATTACTTTACTGGCTCAAGCATGATGTATGTGCCAGAAGTCTATATGGACAGTAAAGACGTGATGGTCGCAGAACGCATCACTGGTGTTCCAATTTCAGATACAGCAACTTTTGATCGTCTAGGCATGGATCGTGCTGATTTGGCGGAAAAAGGTTTAACGATCTTCTTTACACAAGTATTCCGTGACAACTTCTTCCATGCTGACATGCATCCGGGTAATGTTTTCGTAGAAACAATTAACCCAAGTAACCCACGCTTTATCGCGTTGGACTGCGCCATTATGGGTGAGTTATCAAAACATGACCAAATGACCGTAGCGCGTATGTTACTTGCTGTCATGAACAGTAACTTCATGCAACTGATTCAGATCGTACATCAAGCAGGTTGGATTCCACCTGGTACTGACCAAGATGCTTTATCTCGTGAGATGCGCCGCACTGTAGGCCCAATGGTCTCAAAACCAATGGATCAATTAGATTTCGCAGGTATTTTGATTCAAGTCATGGATATTGCGCGTCGATTCCATTTAGAAATCCCACCGCAACTGATGTTGTTGTTGAAAACCTTAGTCCATGTAGAGGGCTTAGGAACTGATCTTTACCCTCAACTTGATATTTGGAAATTGGCAAAACCGATTTTGACTGAATGGGTCAAAGCGAATATGAACCCAGTTAAAAATATCAAAGAGATTGGACAACAAATCCCAGACTTACTTTTGGGTGCTCAGGATTTACCAACTTTACTCATTGATAGTTTGAATGGTTTAAAAAACCAGTCGGCATGGCAAGACAAACAACTGCGCGAAATACAACAAATGCGTTTGCAAATGCAACAGCAACAACGTCGTAGCTGGATGTTTGGCAGCACGATGTTGATTATGTTAACGATCGCAATTATAAGCCCTTGGTTTGTTTCGATCATTCTGATCGTCTTAAGTAGCCTTTTGGCACTGTGGCGGATTGTGAAATAAGTTCCAAAGCCCTTGTACACACAAGGGCTTTTTTATAAGTCAGTTTTTTAATCTTTTTCAAAATATAGATATCAGTTAAGATCAGGACTAGATCAATATACAAATACTTTAAAAGAAAAAATAATGAAAGCACCTCATTTTGCAATTATTGGTGCAGGCACAGCAGGACTCGCCACTGCGATTTTGCTTGCACGCGAAGGTCATCAAGTCACGATCTTTGAACACGTTGATGAACTCTCTCCTGTTGGTGCTGGTTTACTTTTACAACCTGCTGGCTTAGCTGTTTTCGAACATCTTGGTGTACTTGATCAAGCATTGAAATTAGGTGCAAAAGTCACAGGTTTAGAAGGTCAACTTGCAGATAAACGTCTATTGGTGAATAGTCATTATCACCAAGCTGAGGCTCTTCGTTTTGGTCTTGGTATCCATCGTGCCACCTTATGTCACGTCTTAACTGAAAAATTGGCTGAATATTCGAGTCATGTCACTTGGAGAATGGGACATCGTATCGACGGACTTGAGGAACTACAAAGTGAAGTTCGAATCTTTGGCTCATGCAAACACCAATTCTTCGATGATTGTTTTGATGCGGTACTGATTGCCAACGGTGCAAGAAGCCAACTTCGCCCTAAAGTATGGGTTAAAATCGATCAACCCTATCCTTGGGGAGCTGCATGGACAATCGTGCCTGAATGCTTAAGCTTGAATCCTGAGATTCTGCATCAATTTTATGATCGCTCTAACATCATGATGGGAATATTACCGACAGGGGCTATTCCTGCAACACCACAACAACGGCTTTCAAGTGTGTTTTGGAGTTTACCAACATCGCAACTACCATCTTTCTTAAAAGATGAATCTGCAAAGCAGCAATGGCTAAAACAAGTTTCAGATCGCTGGCCAGATGTGGCTGAGTGGTTCAGTCAACTTTTATTAGACCAGCAAAATCAACCGCAATGGCTATCAGCTCAATATCGTGATGTGGTGATGTCAAAATTTGGGCAAGGTCGAATCGGGGTCATCGGTGATGCAGCGCACGCGATGAGCCCTCAGTTGGGGCAAGGTGCCAATATGGCTCTGTTAGATGCATGGGCTTTTTCGCAATCATTGCGCCTCGCTCGGAAGAATCAGCAGATTGATTGGTCGATATTATGGCAACACTATCACCAACATCGCCGCTCTTCGACTCAGTTCTATCAATTTCTCAGCCGTTTACTGACACCTCTTTATCAATCTAATCACTGGTGGGCAGGTAGTTTACGTGACTTAATTTTCCCGTGGATGTATCAAATCCCCTATTTTCGTAAAGAAATGGCAATCACAATTTCAGGCTTAAAAAAAGGACCTCTTCAACAAATGAGTTATCAGCAAATTGCTGAGTATCAACACCATGAAAATCGTTTGATTACAAACAATCAATCCTTACCTGAATGTGAATAAAAAATAAAGAGAGTTGAATTAAATATGAAAATTAGCCATTTAGACCATTTTGTTTTGACCGTTGCTAATATTGAAATCACCTGCCAGTTTTATCAATCAGTCCTGAATTTTGAAGTCGTTACTTTTGCCGAAAACCGAAAAGCACTGCAATTCGGCAATCAAAAAATCAATCTACATCAAGCTGGTAAAGAATTTGAACCTAAAGCATATTGTCCAACCGCAGGATCGGCCGATTTATGTTTTATTGCGGAAACACCACTCCATGAAGTGATTGCGCACCTTCAGGCACAGCACATTAAAATCATTGAAGGTCCAATCGAAAGAACAGGTACGATGGGAAAAACCCTTTCGATTTATTTTCGTGATCCAGATCAGAACTTGATTGAAATCTCAAACTACCTTTAAAGCCTGATCCATGACTTTTTACCCAACAAGCATAGCCAACCTAAGCCACAAACGCTACACTAACGGCTTTCCACTCAATGGATTTTTCACTCATGTCAAACTGGTTAGATGAAGTTAAATTTGATTCCAATGGTCTTGTTCCTGCCATTGCACAACATCATCAAACTGGTCGAGTGTTAATGGTTGCATGGATGAACCGTGAAGCATTACAACTGACGGCTGAAAAGAATCAAGCGGTGTATTACTCACGTTCACGTCAAAAATTATGGCACAAAGGCGAAGAATCTGGACACTTCCAAACAGTGTATGAAATCCGTCTAGATTGCGATGCTGACGTTATTATTCTACAAATTGAACAACATGGTGGTATTGCTTGTCATACAGGTCGTGAATCTTGTTTCTATCGCAAACTGACCCCTCAAGGTTGGGAGATTGTAGATGCTCAGCTGAAAGATCCAACGGCGATTTATGGCGCATCAGCGAAAGTAGAAACTCACGAGCATAACCACAGTGAACAAGTCGATGTACTTGCGTATTTAGGTCGCTTGATGCAAGAGCGTAAAAATGCTGCCGCAGATAGTTCTTATATTGCGAGCCTCTACAAAAAAGGCATCAATAAAATTCTAGAGAAAGTCGGTGAAGAAAGTATTGAAAGCATTATTGCAGCTAAAGATTATGCCGCACTCGCCTCTCTCGAAAACAAACATGACCTCATTTATGAAGTTGCCGATTTATGGTTCCACAGTATTGTCATGTTGGGCTATTTCGATCTTGATCCGCAAGAAGTTTTAGATGAACTTGCTCGCCGTCAAGGTCTATCTGGTTTGGTTGAAAAAGCAAATCGTAGCAAAGAAGCGTAATTAGAGCCTGTGTCAAATCACGAGAAACCCAAAGCTACCTACGAGCAAGCGATTGCCATAGATAATGCTCGTTTAGGACAATCATTTAAAGTGATTGCCTATGCTGGCACAGGTAAAACCACGACATTACAAATGATTAGTGATGCCATGCCTGAACGGCGTGGTATGTATTTGGCATTTAACAAAGCCATCGCATCTGAAGCGCAAAATAAATTTCATGGCAATGTGAATTGCAGAACCTTTCACTCCCTAGCCTTTCGCAGCGTGCCTCGTGGCGTGACTGATAAATTACGCTTACCACGTTTAAGCCCAAGTTTTATCGCTAAAGAATATCGTCTTGAGCCGATTACATTACGTCGCCTTATGGGGGGACGTTATGAAAAATATGTACTGATGCCTAGTCGACTTGCGAGTTTAGTGGCAAATGCGGTCAGTTATTTTTGCTCGACAAGTTCGCAATATCCTGCGCCTCGTCATATTCAAGCACCTAGCTGGTTGCACCAAGATGATATTGAGTCATTACAACAACACCTTTACCCTGCAGTAGAAAGACGTTGGTTAGAATCAATTGATCCAAATCATCAAGCAGGTATTGGGCATGACATTTATTTGAAATTATGGGCTTTATCAGAACCCAATATTCCAACAGATTATGTTTTGTTTGATGAAGCACAAGATGCAGATCCTCTGATGCTTGGCATATTACTTCGTCAAAAAAGCACCCAAGTGATTTATGTAGGTGATGCACATCAGCAGATTTATGCATGGCGTGGCGCAGTCAATGCAATGCAGCAAATGCCCTTACATGAAAGTCGCTTGACAACTTCATTCCGTTTTGGTGATGCGATTGCTGATGTGGCGAACTCCATACTAGGTGCGTTGAATGAAACTGTCCCTTTACTCGGCAATCCAAATGTTAAGTCCAATGTCGTCAACAAACCGCACACCAAAATGCGCGATGCGATTCTATGTCGGACGAATGCACGAGCGATGGAGTTGTTACTTTCAGGTTTAGTTCATGGTGATAAAGTCAGCTTACAAGCTGATCACCAAAAACTGAGCCGTTTTGTTGATGCTGCCAGTTTACTCAAACAAGGTAAACGCATCACCGATGTACCAGAGCTTGCTTGGTTTAATTCATGGCATGATGTACATGAATACTGTGAAACGAATGATGGCAGTGATATCAAACCCTTAGTGAAACTAGTTGATGATCATGGGACTGAGCCACTCAAACGCGCTTTAGCTAAAATCACCCCGATTGAACAAGCTGATTATGTCATTTCAACCGCTCATAAAGCTAAAGGCTTAGAGTGGAATCGCGTGCATATCGAAGATGACTATCAATTTAAAATAAATGGCTTGGAACATAAAATTACAGATGAAGAGCTGAGATTACTTTACGTTGCGTGTACACGTGCTAAAGTAAGTCTAAATATTCATCATCTATATGACTTAATACAACAATTAAAACGATGCGCTCCCTCAACTCTTCGCCAGTCCGCAGGATAAAGCGCTCAGGATTGAGGTGAGCTTATGCAACTCGAGTCGGTTCAATTTAAACATGTCGGAATGTTCCGAGATTTAACTGTTGAATTTCACCCTGCACAACGCCCAATTACCTTAATCCTTGGGGATCAGGCGACAGGCAAAACCACAGTTTTAAAAAATATTTACCAAGCCCTGACTTGGTTTTCAGCACGTTTCAAAGATATTCGAACCGCAGGCGTAGTGATCTCTGATCAAGATATTATGCTGACTCGACTTCAAGCAAAAGTTCAAGTCAACGTTAGAATCAGTTCTGAGTTAAATGGTGCTCTTGCTGAAAGTAGTTCTGCTCTAGAAACAGATACGCATAGTTGCTCATGGAAATTATTTAAAACATTTAATAGTCAAGGCGTTGGTATCAGTCAGGTTGAAACTCAACAACTAGATCAAGTGGTGAATCTTTATCAGAAAACCAGCCTGCAAGATCCTTTGTTCGGCTTACCCCTGATTGCTTACTACCCTGCTGAACGCTTCGTCCAA
Source organism: Acinetobacter junii CIP 64.5 (assembly GCF_000368765.1). Classification (GTDB taxonomy): domain Bacteria; phylum Pseudomonadota; class Gammaproteobacteria; order Pseudomonadales; family Moraxellaceae; genus Acinetobacter; species Acinetobacter junii. The sequence continues at coordinate 173,478 of NZ_KB849653.1, read as the reverse complement.
GAAGTCAATCTACAAAGCAAAAATGTTCCAGGTATTTTGCAAGAAATTGCGGCATATGATTTAACAGCACTTCCCTACACAACCTTTGCACGTTTTTTTGAATGGTTACGAGAAATCAGTGACGTGGAAAATGCGCACTCTGCTCATATTGTTCGACGCTTAATGGGGAATGATTTCAAACAACAAAATCAGTCTGAAGTTTTACAGCAGCTTCAACAAGAACTTGCCAATCATCCCAAACAACTGTCTGCACCAAACTTATATGCTCTAAAAAAAAGTCTACACACAGTTTTTCCAGAAGTTACTGATTTATTTATACAATATGTACCAAAACTGCAATTGATGGTGCGCTACAAAGAGCAACTCATTCCATTTCAACAATTATCAGCCTCCCTCAAAACATGGATCGCACTGATCGGTGATGTGACACGTCGCTTATGTTTACTTAACCAACATTGCTTCGATCCTTGCTTAGAAGGTGATGGGATTTTATTAATTGATCAGGTTGATCATCAACTTGATCAAAATTTCTCAGCAGAAATTCTACAGCGACTACATCTTGCATTCCCTAGACTACAAATCATCGTAACAGGTAACCGAGATGAGCTTTTAGAACATGCGCTTGATTATCAATGTTTACGTTTGGATGCCAACGAAATCTACGAAATCAATCTTGCACAATCTCAAAACCAACTCTCGCAACTTTATAATCAACTGGTATGGAGTGAAGGAACTAACGTTGCTCAAACGCATAATTTGTTAGAAACAGAAACTCTTGTAAGTAAAGTGGATGAGTTATTTCATCAAATACAGGAACTTAATCCACAAGAAAAAACTGATTTATTCAATCTGTTAAAAATAGATGATACCCCTCAAGAGACTTCACTTTAATTGATTGTTTTGGTGAACGATTTTTGGCTTTTGAGTTGCTAGAATGTTGTTACTTCATGTAATACCATCGGGTTTTTATTGATGTTTTATAGTAAGATAAAAGTCATTTTTTATTTTCAAGTTGTGCAATACAACTTGCTGCCTCCGTTAACTTGATTGGGTTTCGAGATTTGAAACTTTGGCAATCTCTTTGAATGCCTGTGAATCTTGGAAGAAAATTCACCCTTAGGTCCTTTGATCTAAATCATCGACATGGATACCAGTGTGCTACCGATTATTATCTTATTACCGCTTATACTCGGCACCACCCTTGTCTCACAGCTGCAACGTTTTTCACGTGGTGTGACGGCACTAGGGGCGATAGGCATTAGCCTGAGTTGTTTTTTATTACTGCTAACTCAAGCAGAAACGGTTCTTCAGGGCACACCGCTCGTACAAAGCTGGGACTGGCTTCCGCAATTTGGGATCAATCTAAGCTTTCGTTTAGATGCTTTAGGTTTATTGTTTAGTTTACTGATTAGCGGTATCGGTACGCTTATTTATATTTATGCTTATTATTATTTAAGTCCTAAAAATTCGTTAGCTAAACTGTATCAACTTTTGATGTTGTTCATGGCAGCGATGCTCGGGATTTCACTCTCAAACAACTTGATGATCCTTTTAGTTTTTTGGGAGCTTACCAGTATTTCATCATTTCTTTTAGTGGGTTACTGGAGTCAGTACGATGCCGCTCAACGTGGTGCACGTATGGCTCTCACCATTACGGGGATGGGTGGATTAGCGATGCTAGGTGGATTTGTTCTTTTGGGGCAAATTACAGGGACCTATCAAATCGATCAACTGGTGTTGATGAAAGATGAAATTCAACAACATGCCTTATTCGTTCCGACACTATTATTAATTTTATTAGGTGCATTTACCAAAAGTGCCCAGTTTCCATTCCACTTTTGGTTACCAAATGCGATGGCTGCACCAACGCCTGTTTCTGCATATCTACATTCAGCGACTATGGTAAAAGCAGGTATTTTTCTACTTGCTCGTTTAGCACCTATTTTTATTGGTGCTGCGCTTTATCACAATATCGTAACTTTTGTTGGTCTGTTTACCTTGTGTATGGCAGCAGGTTTTGCGATTTTCAAAGAAGATCTCAAAGGTTTATTGGCTTATTCAACAATTAGTCATTTAGGTTTAATTGTTTGTTTACTTGGTATTGGTTCTCCTCTTGCTGTAGCAGCCGCAATCTTCCATATCATTAACCATGCCACCTTCAAAGCTGCATTGTTTATGCTAGCTGGCATTATTGATCATGAAAGCGGCACACGAGATTTACGCAAGCTTAGTGGTCTTTGGCAATTATTACCATTCACTGGCACATTAACTATGATCACAGCTGCCTCAATGGCAGGTGTTCCACTGACCAATGGTTTTATTTCCAAAGAAATGTTCTTTACCGAATTGCTCGCTAATTTGTCAGGACCAGTGATGGTCATTTCAGCTATCGTTGCAACTTTGGCAGGCATATTTGCAGTCAGTTACTCGATTCGTCTAGTTCACGGGGTGTTTTTCGACGGCGAGCTTGGGAATCAAGTACCGAATAAAGATGCGCATGAACCACCTTTAGGTATGCGTTTACCTGCAATTTTTCTTGCGACTTTATGTATTTTAGTCGGTATTTTCCCTGCCCTTCTTGCAGGTACGATGGTCAACAGCGTGACACGTGCCAGTCTCATGCAACCAAATTTTGAAGGGACACATCTCGCGATTTGGCACGGCATCAATGCTCCATTGCTAATGAGTGTGGTTGCATTAATTGGCGGTGCAATTTTCTATTTTAGCCTCGCCAAAGATGGTCGCATTCGTAAAATCGATTTAGATCCGTATTTAGGCAAGTTTCAAGGAAAGATTTTATTCGAGTTATTCCTTAAACATTTATTATTGAATAGCCGCAAAATTAAGCAAAAAACTGAAAATGGTTCATTACAAAGCTATTTGCTCTGGATCGTTTTGTTCAGCATCATCATGGTCGCCTTACCTTTGTTCAATCAAGGTTTAACCACTGGTACTAGAGAACTTACACATGCACCTTGGGTCGCAATCGTTCTTTGGCTTACTCTATTCTCAGCATGTTGGATGATGCTATGGTTCCATCATGAACGTATCAAGGCCGTGTTAATCAGTGGAGCCGTTGGTTTAGTCGTAACCATGGTTTTCGTGACTTTATCCGCTCCAGATCTTGCATTAACTCAAATCACAGTTGATGTCGTCACCACTGTATTGCTCCTGATGAGCCTATCTTTGCTTCCGCAATTGACACCATACGAATCAAGTCGCCCACGTCGTTGGCGTGATGCAAGCTTGGCAATTGCTGGAGGTTTTGGCATTGGTTGGATTACATGGTTAATCCTAACCAGAGACCATAATTCTATCTCTTGGTTCTTCTTACAACAGTCAATCCCATTAGGCGGTGGCTCAAATGTTGTCAACGTGATCCTCGTTGATTTCCGTGGTTTCGATACTTTTGGGGAAATTGCAGTACTTGGTATTGCTGCAATCGGCGCCCTATGTCTAATGGATGGTATGCGTGCTCATGGTACAACCATGACGCAAGGTCTTAGCTATCGTTTTAATCCGTCACCGTTAATGTTACGTATTACTGCTTCATGGGTACTTCCTCTTGCATTAGTGGTTAGTGTTTATATTTTCTTGCGTGGTCATAACTATCCTGGTGGTGGCTTTATTGCAGGATTGATTACTTCGATGGCATTGATTATTCAATATATCGTTTTAGGTCAAGATCAGGCAGAGCAAATGATCAAAGCTAAATCTGGTCGCCTTTATGAGGTATGGATTGGTTCTGGACTCACGATTGCAGGTTTAACAGGGATTGCCGCTTGGTATTGGGCACGTCCATTCTTGACCAGTGCTCATATTTATGTTGATCCTCCGCTTCTAGGCAAAATGCATTTAGCTTCTGCGGCTGCATTTGATTCAGGCGTATACATCACTGTTGTGGGTGCCACGATGCTGTTAATTTCAGTTTTAGGTGACTCTCGCCACTCAAGTATGTCGGGTCCAATCCCAAGTGGAGATAAATAAAATGGTAAGTATTGAATTTTTACTCGCATCGGGAATTGGATTACTAACTGCAACAGGCATTTATTTGATTTTGCGTGCAAGGACATTTCCTGTCGTTCTTGGACTTGCCATGATTGGTTATGCGGTGAATTTATTTTTATTTGCAATGGGCCGCTTACAAGTCAACGCGCCTGCAATTTTAACTGAAGCAACCAAAGTAACCGATCCACTTCCTCAAGCATTAGTTTTGACAGCAATTGTAATTGGTTTTGCAACAACCGCATTTATTGTGCAATTGGCGTTACGCAGTCGTTATGAGTCTGGTACGGATCATGTTGACTCCAAAGAGGAACCAACCTTGACATATGACCCACGCGAGGATGAGCCATAATGTTCAATTTTTCAAATTTTTGGCTAAGTCACGCTCCAATTTTTAGTATTTTAATTCCCGCATTTACAAGTTTCCTTCTATTAATTTTAGGAAATCCTGGTTCTGGTTCTTTAAAACAAGATTGGCGTCAACCATGGCGACGGAGTATTAGTTTAGGTTCAGTCACTTTGGGGCTGATTACTGCAGTGAGCTATTTACTGTTAGCGAGCACAGGTCAGATAACGGTTTATCAACTCAGTGAGTGGTCTGCACCTTTTGGTATTGTTTTAGTCTTAGATCGACTTTCAGCTTTCATGCTGGTATTAACTTATGGTTTGGCGCTCCCTGTACTTTGGTATGCCAGTGATAATTGGGATACTCGTGGTCGCTATTTCCATGCAATGTTCCACTTCCTACTCATGGGATTATCTGGTGCATTCTTAACAGGTGACTTGTTCAACCTATTCGTATTTTTTGAAATCTTGTTGATGGCATCGTACGTATTATTACTGCATGGTCAAGGTCGTCCTCGCTTTCAACTTGGCGTTCATTACGTCACGATTAATTTACTTGCCTCGGCGCTTTTCCTCATCGGTTTAGGCATGATCTATGGAAGTGTCGGTAGTTTAAACATGGCTGATGTCAGCCGTCTTGTCCCTACCCTAGACAATGATCAGCACAAACTCGCGATTGCTGGTGGTTTTTTATTATTCGTTGTCTTTGGTATCAAAGCCGCAATGTTGCCCGTGGGTTTTTGGCTACCGAAAACATATGCTGTAGCGAGCACGCCTGTTGCAGCGATTTTCACAATCATGACCAAAGTAGGTATCTATGCCATATTACGTGTCAATGGAACGGTATTCGATGATGCGATGGCAAAAGACATCTTAAAGCATGTCTTACTGGTTATTGGATTAATTACATCTCTATATGGTGTAATTGGTGCGCTTGGAGCAGATCGCTTACGTCGTTTTGTTGGGTTTATGGTGCTATCGTCAATTGGAACATTACTGATTGCGATCGCTATGCTAAACACCCAAGCTTGGGCAGCAGGTCTTTATTATTTAGTGCATAGTACATTAATCGCTGCAGCATTTTATCTATTCTGTGGCTGGATGACTTCACAACGTGGCGAGTTTAAAGATCATTTAAAAATCGCACCCAAAATAAAGCAAGAAAAAGCAGCTGCATTTACCTATTTCACCATCGCACTTATGATGGCTGGATTACCTCCGTTTAGCGGTTTTTTAGGTAAAGTCTTTATTCTTCAAGCAACAGCTGAAACAGCTTATCAAGGTTGGATTATTGCTGTGATTCTAGTTGTCAGCTTACTGAGTATCATCGCATTAACACGTGTAGGTTTTATTCTGTTCTGGCGAGCGACCTCACCTGAAGACAATCCTGATGAAGCAGCATTTGCTACTTATCAAGATTTACCTGAAAAAGCACCTAATCGTAATGACACCGTGATTTATGTCATTTTATTCGGCTTGATGAGTTATGTCGTTTTTGCTGCGCCAGTACAACATTATATGACTGCGACCGCTCAGCAAATTCAGAATCATGCACTTTATAATGAAGCAATATTAAAACTTGATGATCAAGGTCGCCCTATTAGCGTACAACCTTATGATCCTAGCTATTTGCCAGAAACGAAATATGGTGGTGAAGTAGAAGATCATAATGCCCTGTTGATTCCAAATGTGATTTCTAAACCAACATTGCAAGGTGAGCACATTTCGGAATACAAACAACGTCAGATTGCAGAGCAAACTCTTGAAGCACCGACAATTCCAAATGCCAGTCAACTAAAACCGATGGAGGAACACTAACATGCAAAAAATCACTTTGCTTGATCGGTGGTTTCCACACCCATTTGTTTCATTTATGGTATTTCTCAGTTGGTTAATGTTGTCAGGAAGCGTTGAACTATCGACATTATTTCTAGCAACCTTGTTAGCCATTATTATTCCACGATTAGTACGCCCTTTTATCGCACGCACACCACATATACATTGGATACCTGCTATCAAATTATTCTTTGTTGTGTTTTGGGATATTGTAATTTCAAACTTTCGTGTTGCACGAATGGTGCTTGGACCGATAGATCACTTACAACCTAAATGGTTTCGAGTGCCGCTTGAAACGGAACATGAAGAAGTTAATACATTACTTGCGATGATCATCACCACAACACCAGGTACAGTTTCAGCAGGTATTGATCAAGAGCGAGGTGATATTCTAGTTCATGCACTCAGTTCAGATAATGCAGAACTTGATATTCAAGAAATCAAAAATAGATATGAAACACCTTTATTGGAGATTTTTAATGTCAAGCCAATGCAAGGAGTAGAACAATGACAATCTTGCCTTATGCTCTTGGTATTTGCTTAATTGCGATTACGATCTCTATGTTTCTTTGCCTAATTCGCTTAATCATAGGACCTTCAGTGATTGATCGATTATTGGCGTTGGATACGCTTTTCCTGAACGCGACTTGTCTGATTATCGTTTTAGGTGTGTATTGGGTCAGCACGAATGTCTTTGAAGGCGCACTACTGGTTGCCATGTTGGGCTTTGTGTCAACTGCGGCACTTGCTCGTTACTTTACAACGGGTCATGTGATCGATTAAGGAGATATATCATGCAATTTGTTTTTGAAATAATTATTTCCTTCTTTTTGATTTTTGGTGCATTTTTTATGCTGGTGGGTTCCATCGGCATGATTCGTTTACCTGATTTATTTATGCGCCTACATGCACCCACAAAATCAAGCACACTAGGTTTAGGTAGTTTCTTAATCGCTGCGATGATCTTTGGTGCAACTCAAGGAAAGTTTGGCTTTGCAGAATTACTTATCACTCTATTTATCTTTATCACAGCGCCAGTTTCAGCCAATTTGATGGCTCAAGCTGCGATACATTTACGATTACGTTCTATGAGTGGTGATGTGCCAGAAGCATTAAATCGTCCTCTACCGTGGCAACGTTATCGTCGTACAGCAAATAAAGAAGATCAGAACTAAATCTTGTGATTTAAACAATATATTCTCATCATAAAAAAGCCACCCGAAGGTGGCTTTTTTAAATTTATTCTTTATCTTCTTGCCCTTGTTCAGGCAGATCCTTGACAGCTTCCGCGATCAAACCAAACATGTAGTTACCATATGCATTGGTTTTATCATAATGGAAACGCAATCTAGGGGTAATACGTGTCTTAATACGACGACTTAGCTCATGACGCAGGAAACCAGATGCTTTATTTAATACATCTAAAGTTTCTTTATTTGCTGCTTCACTTTGCTCATCACCAAGCTCACGCCCCATCACGGTTACATAAACTTCAGCATATCCTAAGTCAGCACTGACTTTGACCGCAGAGATGGTCACCAGACCACCTAAGCGTGGATCTTTAAGCTCCTGACGGATCAACTCTGACAACTCACGTTGTACTGAATCCGCCATGCGCTTTAAGCGTTGGCTACCAGCCATTAAAGACTCCGTTTAACCAATTGAACATCATAAACTTCGATTTTATCAAGTTCTTTGATGTCGTTATAACCTTTAACCGCAAGACCACATTCCATACCAGCACGGACTTCTTCTACTACATCTTTATAACGACGTAATGACTCAAGCTCACCTTGGAATACAACCACATCATCACGTAAGACGCGGATTGGTTTGTTACGGTGGATTACACCTTCCATTACCATACAGCCTGCAGCAGCACCAAACTTACTTGAACGGAACACTTCACGAACTTGAGCAACACCCAAGATTGTTTCACGATGTTCAGGAGCAAGTTTACCGCTCATTGCTGCTTTCACGTCATCAATTAATTGATAGATAACGCTGTAGTAACGAATGTCGATACCATCTTGGTCAGATTTTTGACGCGCTGTGTTATCTGCACGAACGTTAAAGCCTAATAATACAGCTTCAGAAGATTCTGCAAGAGTAACGTCAGATTCTGTAATCGCACCAACACCTGAACCAATTACACGTACTTTCACTTCATCAGTAGATAACTCATCAAGTGCAACATGTAATGCTTCTAAAGTACCGCGTACATCAGTCTTAAGTACAACATTCACAGTCGGAACATCTTTCTTACCCATAGACGCCATGATGTTTTCAAGACGCATAGAGCTTGCACGTTCAAGACGTTTTTGACGTTCACGATCTGCACGAGCATCAGCAACTTCACGTGCTTTCTTCTCGTCATTTACGACTAGAACTTCATCACCCGCCATAGGTGCTTCAGGTAAACCTAAAATTTCAACTGGAATTGATGGTCCAGCCGAAGTAATACGTTGACCATTCTCATCTGACATCGCACGTACGCGACCATAAGATGAACCAGCCAATACAAGATCACCAATATTCAAAGTACCGTTTTGTACTAGGATAGAAGTAACTGCACCACGACCTTTATCAACACGCGCTTCAATTACTACACCTTGTGCCGCACCTTCTGCTGAAGCTTTAAGCTCCATCAATTCTGCTTGGATCAAGATAAGGTCAAGTAAGCTATCGATACCTGCACCTGAATGTGCTGATACTTTTGCAACTGGAACATCACCGCCCCATTCTTCAGGCACGATACCTTTTGTAGTCAACTCATTAAGTACACGGTCAACGTCAGCTGATTCTTTATCCATCTTGTTGATTGCAACAATAATCGGCGTACCCGCTGCACGAGCATGATCAATCGCTTCCGCTGTTTGTGGCATTACACCATCATCAGCAGCAACAACTAGAACCACTATATCTGTTGCTTTCGCACCACGAGCACGCATAGACGTAAACGCTGCGTGTCCAGGTGTATCTAGGAAAGTAATAATACCTTTCTCAGTTTCAACATGGTAAGCACCAATGTGCTGAGTGATACCACCCGCCTCGCCAGCTGCCACTTTAGAGCGACGAATACGATCTAATAATGACGTTTTACCATGGTCAACGTGACCCATAATTGTTACAACAGGCGGACGAGTTGTTTGCTCACCACGTGCTTCTTCAGCAGCTTCAAGTAAGTTGTCTTCCGCTTGAGTATCAGAAACTAGAACTGGATTATGACCCAACTCTTCGACGACAAGTACAGCTGTATCTTGATCGATTGCTTGGTTCTGAGTAACTAACTCACCCATTTTCATGAGTGTTTTGATTACTTCACGGACTTTAACTGCCATTTTTTGAGCAAGATCAGCAACAATGATTTTCTCACCGATCTCAACATCATAAATCTGCTTCTTAACAGGTTTTTCAAAACCATGTTTATTCGCTTGGCTCGTTTTCAAACCACGCTTGTGATGGCTCTTACTGAAACTTTGCTCTGCTTGAGCATCGCCACCACGACCGCTTTTCTTACCAGCACGCGGATTTGCAGTTGCACCACCACGTTTGATTTCACGGTCTTCTTTGTTGAATGAATCTTCATATGCTTGACCAACAAGACCAGCAGCTAAAGGAGAGTCATCAATCACGCGAATCGTAGTCGTAGCATCATCATTTGAATATTTTGATGCCATTTTACGCATTTGCTCAAGTGTACGCTGTTGTGCTTCTTCAGCAGCTTTACGACGTACAGCTTCTTCAGTCGCTTTTAACTGAGCCGCTTGAGCTTCACGAGCTTTTTTCTGTTCTGGCGTTTCTGTTGGCTTAACAACAGGTGCTTTAATAATCTTGTCGCTGTTACGTTTTTTAACGACAACAGCTGTTTTAGCTGGTGCTTGTGTTGAACTGTCAGAAGTATGCTCTGCACGCATTGCTTCTAAAGTGGCATTAGCTTTTTGCTCAGCACTATCACGGGCTTTCTGTTCAGCTTCAACACGTGTTTTTTGTTCAACACGTACTTTCTGATCAGCTTCAGCTCGCGCTTTTGCTTCTGCTGCAAGTAACTCAGGGCTCGGTTTCGCAAATACTTGTTTTTTGCGCACTTCAACATTAATGTTTTTAGCTTTACCCGATGTACTTGTTACTTTAGCAGTACTCGTTGTTTTACGTTTCAACGCAATTTTTCCTGTGTTACCACTTTCCTGACCGTGTACTTTTTTCAAATAATTGACCAAAGTATCTTGCTGTTCAGTGGTAATAATGTCATCTGCTTTACGCTGTGGTAGACCTGCATCGCGAACCTGCTCTAGGAGTTTCTCTACAGGACGTTCTACGCTGAGCGCTAACTCTTGAATCGACTTGTCCGTCATCTATTATCTCCTAATTAAACCATGATTCACGTGCTTTCATAATTAACTGACCTGCTTTGTCATGACCTAAACCTTCGATATCTGAGATATCGTCAGTCGCTTGGTCAGCCAAATCATCAATCGTAATCACACCACGCGCCGCCAATGCATATGCAATCTCAGTCGTCATACCTTCCATACCGAGAAGTTCTGCACTTGGCTCTTGAATATTTTCTTGCTGTTTTAACGCATCCGTTAATGCAGCTTCTTTCGCACGACTTTGTAACAATTCAACTAAATCAGCCTCAAGCTCGATTTCATCAAATGTTTCAGCTGGAACATAAGCAATTTCTTCTAATGAAGTAAAGCCCATCTCAACCAATGCCATTGCTAAATCTTCATCAATATCAAGACGAGAAACAAACATATCGAGATATTGTTGAGCTTCATTTTGCTGACGAGCACGATACTCTTCTTCTAACATCATGTCGAGTTTATAACCCGTCAATTCAGATGCCAAACGAACATTTTGTCCTTGTGAACCAATCGCACGCGCCAATTGATCATTGGTCGCAAAAATGATGTCTGCACTGCGTGCATCTTCATCTAATACGATACCAGATACATCTGCTGGCTCTAAAGCACTTGCGATATATTGCGCTGGATCATCAGACCACACCACAACATCGATACGCTCGCCATTTAACTCTTGTTGTACTGCTTGAATACGTGTACCACGCATACCAATACAAGCTCCAACAGGATCAATACGGTGGTCGTTAGTTTTCACTGCAATTTTAGCACGAACGCCTGGTTGACGTGCTGCTGCTTTAATCTCAATGATTTCTTCTGAAATTTCAGGAATTTCTTTTTTCATCAATGCAATCAGCATTTCTGGACGTGAGCGAGACAACAAAAGTTGTGCGCCACGACCTTCACGATTCACGCTATATAAAATTGCATTGATACGTTGTTTAGGACGCAAAATTTCTTTATGGATCGTTTCTTCACGCGCCAAGTAAGCTTCTGCATTGTCGCCTAGATCAATGATAAAGCCATCTTTCGTTTGCTTTTTCACTTCACCGTAAATCAACTCACCGACTTTCGATTCATAAGCATCAGCAACCAATGCACGCTCAGCTTCACGAATCTTTTGTACAATCACTTGTTTTGCGATCTGTGCAGCAATACGACCAAACTCGATTGACTCAACTTCAAGTTCGCGCACATCACCAATCGACCATTTCGATGGATCTACATCTGAAATTGCATCTTGGCAAGCTGGCATTTCATGATCTTCATCCGCAACAACTGTCCACTGACGAAAAGTGCGGTAATCACCTGTTTTACGATCAATCTCAACGCGAAGTTGAGCTTCTTCTGAATGTGTACCTTCGTAAAACTTTTTCTTCGTTGCTGCAACAAGGGCTTGCTCTAACGCTTGGAAGATCGCTTCACGACTAACACCTTTTTCATTACTAACCGTTTCTGCAACGGTAAGAATTTCGCGGCCCATAAGTCACCTACCGATTTCTTATAAAATTAAGTTAATATTAGTCTTGATAGATTAAATTTGCTTTATCAATGTTATTGCTATCAATTTCAAGCACGTGTTTACCTTCCACTTCAACTTGGATCAGTTCATTTTCCAAATCTACAGAAAGTAATTTCGCCTGAAACTTACGACGGTTTTCGACGGCAGCAATCAAGCGTAAAGCCACTTGTTGTCCAATATATGCTGGTAATTGATTTAATTGAAAGAATGGTCGATCCCAACCAGGTGATGATACTTCAAGAGCATATTCACCAGAAATAGGATCATGAACATCAAGCATTGCACCCACTTGTTGTGTAACGAGCACACAATCTTGAACGCCAATACCACGCCCTTGTTCTAATTCACCATCTTCATTCAGAATAGGTTCTGCGTTCTCATCGACAGGTTTATCGATATAAATACGTAATAAAGAACGCTTTCCTTGTGGAAGGAATTCAATCCCCCACAGATCTACACCACACGCAGCTACAGCTGGCGCGATAAGATCATGCAATGCTTGAGATTTATTTGATAATTTCATTTACTCTCGTCGCTCTCATGCGAGCCAATCAATCTTAACCGTATAGTGAAGCACGACTATTTGACCAATTGATGTCGAACACTACACGATAGCTAAACAACCAATAAAAAAGGGCGTAAATCGCCCCTATGTTACACAGAAAAGCATTGCCCACTGTGCAAAAAGGCCCACCTTATTGTGAGCCTCTTTTAAGAAACTTGGTAGCGGGAGCTGGATTTGAACCAACGACCTTCGGGTTATGAGCCCGACGAGCTACCAGACTGCTCCATCCCGCATCAACGTGCAAAAATTATATACAGATATGAAAAAAAGTCAATTCAAGTTTTCATACTTGCTTGATTAAGTTGCACCTTAATCAAATGGTAGCGGGAGCTGGATTTGAACCAACGACCTTCGGGTTATGAGCCCGACGAGCTACCAGACTGCTCCATCCCGCATCAACAAAACACTGCATACACCAAACTTACTGGTTATTAAGTTTGGTGCGGAAGGGGGGACTTGAACCCCCACGCCCGAAAGCACTACCACCTCAAGGTAGCGTGTCTACCAATTCCACCACCACCGCAGCTTTGTGGGACGCATTCTATTCGTTTAAAGCGAAAAAGAAAAGTCCTAAATCAACTTATTCAGTTGTTTTTGGCGCGTTTGATGAAGTTTCAGACGATGAGGCAGGAGCTGTTGTCGTCGTTTGAACTGATTTAAGCGTATATGCATCTGTCGTTTGTTTTTTAGCAAACACAGCCAAGGTCAAACTAGTTACAAAAAATAATGCAGTAAAAATAGCAGTTAAACGGGTCAAGAAGTTACCTGCACCCGAAGCACCAAATACTGTGGCAGCACCGCCACCACCAAAAGATGCGCCAGCTTCAGCACCCTTACCTTGTTGTACAAGAACCAAAGCAATAATCAAAATTGCCAAAATGATATGTACAACGAGTATAAAACTATACATTTCTATTCCTCGTTATTTGCTTTGAGCAAAAGCTTTTGCGATTTGGAAGAAGGATTGCGCATTGAGTGATGCACCACCAACAAGAGCGCCATTAATATCTGGACATGCAGCTAATTCAACAGCATTCTCAGCTTTCACACTTCCGCCATACAAAATAGCAATATTTGCTCCGAAAGGTGTGATTTGTTTTAAACCTTCACGAATTTTTGCATGCATCATTTGCGCATCAGCAGGAGAAGCAGTCTTTCCAGTGCCAATCGCCCAAATCGGCTCATAAGCGACCACAATATGCTGCCATTGATCAGGCTTCACAATCGCTGCGATATCACAAATTTGTTGTAATACAACTTGTTCAGCAGCGCCCTGCTCGCGCTGCTCTAAACTTTCACCAACACAATAAATCACAGTCAATCCTGCATTTAAAGCATTGTTGAGTTTAGCCTTGATGATTTCTACATTATCACCAAATAATTCTCGACGCTCAGAATGTCCAATCAGTACAAATTCGATTTGACTATCTTTTAGCAATTCAGCACTGACCTCACCCGTATACGCCCCTGTGCCAGCAATTTTGGAAACGTCCTGAGCGACCGTATAGATTGTTCGATTAAATTCAGCTAAATGTGCTTGTATATTTGTAAGCGCAATCGATACTGGAGAAACACCAATATGACATGCCGCTTGAGAAATAGGTTCCTGTTGTAATAACAGTTTAAATTCTTCTATTAATTTTAAAGCGTCAGCATGCATTGGATTCATTTTCCAATTGCCAACAACCCAAGGGGTAATGGTCGAATTCGACATACTCCGCCAACCTACGAATAAATTCTAAAAAATGCTGCATATTTTACACAGTTTTTTAGAAAATTCAGTTTTTTTATATCGTTTGAATTTAAAGCAGTGACTATGGGATGAAAAAGAGTATTATCAGTTTAACCAAAGTGGATTTTGTTGGCTGAGACATTTATTTATTCAAAACATCATAACTACAAGTTTATGATAAAAATAAATTTGCAAAAGATTCGATCAGTTCAAAGTTTTAAAGCTTAATCAAGTCAAAAACGACACTTTCAATGGTAGTAATTTTACGTAACGAAAGTATAATTTTGATATATAGCTATTATAACCATATTGTCATAAGGCGGACAGATGTCAGGAATACATACGTCTCCAAAATTTTCGGGGTTTATTCGACGCATAGTCGATGATGGTCACATTGCTGCATCAAATATGCAGAGTGCGATTGATGCTGCAAAAAAAGCACAACAAGATATTGTTGCTCACTTAATTGAACATCATCGTCTATCACCTCTGACAATTGCGGAAAGCATATCTTTAGAGTTTGGTGAGCCACTCTTTGATCTTGCTGTATTTGATACAGCTCTATTACCTCGTGAAATAACTGACAGCAAACTGATTCAAAAACATCGTGTTGTTCCACTCATTCAACGTGGTCAGATTTTGTATGTTGCGACCAGCAACCCGACGAATATTGATGCATTAGACGCAATCAGGTTCAATACCAAATTGAATATCGAACCTGTGATTGTTGAGCATAATAAACTCGAAAAACTGATTGATCAGCAATTTGGAGATAGCGGCAGTTTCGATTTTGGGGAAAATGACGACTTTGATTTAGATAATGTTGATGTTGCAACGACTGATACAAACAACACGACTGAGGATGAGGATACAAATAATCAAGAAGAATCTCCTATCGTAAAATATATCAACAAGTTATTGATTGATGCGATTCGCATGGGAGCCTCTGACTTACATTTTGAGCCTTATGAAAAAATGTATCGCGTGCGTTATCGTGTGGATGGTGTACTCAGACAAATTGCTAACCCACCATTACAACTCGCAACTCGTTTAGCCTCGCGCTTAAAAGTCATGTCTCAAATGGACATTTCTGAAAAGCGTATGCCTCAAGATGGTCGTATCAAACTAAAACTCTCTAAAACTAAAGCGATTGATTTTCGTGTTAACTCACTTCCAACTTTATTTGGAGAGAAACTGGTTCTTCGTATCTTAGATCCTTCAAGCGCAATGTTAGGTATTGAAGCCTTAGGCTATGAGGATGAACAAAAAGAACTCTTTATGAGTGCATTAGACAAGCCTCAGGGTATGCTTCTGATTACAGGTCCAACAGGCTCAGGGAAAACTGTATCGTTGTATACAGGTTTAAATATATTAAACACAGAAGATACCAATATTTCGACCGCAGAAGATCCCGTCGAAATTAACTTAGAAGGTATTAACCAAGTTAACGTCAACCCTAAAACAGGTTTAACTTTCTCAGCAGCATTAAAAGCTTTTTTACGTCAAGATCCTGATGTCATCATGGTCGGTGAGATTCGTGATTTGGAAACAGCTGAAATTGCAATTAAAGCAGCTCAAACAGGTCACATGGTGATGTCGACCCTGCATACCAATAGCGCTCCTGAAACACTCACACGATTACGCAATATGGGGGTTCCCTCTTTCAATATTGCAACCTCGGTTAATCTCGTGATTGCTCAACGTTTAGCCCGCCGCCTATGCTCGGAATGTAAACAACCTATCGAGATTCCTAAGCAGAGCCTTTTAGAAATGGGCTTCACTGAACAAGATTTAGCTAACCCAGACTTTCAAATTTTTCAACCTGTCGGCTGCGATGCTTGTCGTGAAGGATATAAAGGGCGTGTCGGTATTTATGAGGTCATGAAAGTGACACCTGAGATTTCCAAGATTATTATGGAAGATGGAAATGCTTTACAAATTGCAGCAGCATCTGAAAAGGCTGGTTTCAATAATCTACGCCGTTCTGGTTTAAAAAAGGTCATGCAAGGGATCACCTCTTTGCAAGAAGTTAACCGAGTAACAAGTGAATAAAATCAATAAAAAGGATTAATAGTCATGGCAGCGAAAAAAGCGCAAATGATGCCTACTTTTGCCTATGAAGGGGTCGATCGTAAAGGGGCAAAAATTAAAGGGGAACTTCCAGCACGTAATATGGCTTTAGCAAAAGTCACCTTACGTAAACAAGGCGTGACGATTAAAAATATTCGAGAAAAACGTAAAAATATTCTCGAAGGTTTTATGAAGAAAAAAGTAACGACCTTGGATATCACGGTTTTCACACGCCAATTAGCAACAATGATGAAAGCGGGTGTACCATTGGTACAAGGCTTTGAAATTGTTGCAGAAGGTTTAGAAAACCCATCCATGCGTGAGGTCGTACTAGGATTAAAAACTGAAGTTGAAGGCGGTAATACTTTCGCTGGTGCTTTAAAAAAATATCCTCAATACTTCGATACCTTATTTTGTTCACTCGTCGAATCAGGGGAACAGTCGGGTGCTCTTGAGACTATGCTAGATCGTGTCGCGGTATATAAGGAAAAAAGTGAGTTACTCAAACAAAAAATTAAAAAAGCAATGAAGTATCCGATTACGGTGATTGTAGTTGCTGTGATCGTTACAATTATTTTGATGGTGAAAGTAGTCCCTGTTTTCCAAGATCTGTTTAGTTCATTTGGTGCAGACTTACCCGCATTTACCAAAATGGTGGTTGGTATGTCCAAATGGATGCAAGAGTATTGGTTCATTCTAATTATCGTTATTGGTGCAATTATTGCTGCATTTCTAGAAGCTAAAAAACGCAGTAAAAAATTTAGAGATGGCTTAGATAAACTTGCTTTAAGACTGCCAATCTTTGGTGATCTCGTATACAAAGCAATTATTGCTCGCTACAGTCGTACACTAGCAACGACATTTGCGGCGGGCGTTCCTTTAATCGATGCGCTTACATCCACAGCAGGCGCAACCAATAATGTTGTTTATGAAGAAGCTGTACTTAAGATTAGAGAAGATGTTGCAACTGGACAACAACTGCAATTTGCTATGCGTGTTTCAAACCGCTTCCCTGCGATGGCAATTCAAATGGTCGCCATTGGTGAAGAGTCTGGTGCACTTGATTCGATGTTAGATAAAGTTGCAACACACTACGAAAATGAAGTTGACAATGCAGTTGATGGTCTGACTTCGATGATGGAACCATTAATCATGGCAATCCTAGGTATTCTTGTTGGTGGTCTAGTAATCGCCATGTACCTCCCAATTTTCCAAATGGGTTCTGTTGTCGGTTAACTTGGTGTCTAAATGCTTTCTTTATTTACTTATTTTATTGAAAATCCAACTGCACTTTACCTTGCAGTTGGATTAATTAGTCTGTGCATCGGCAGCTTTTTAAATGTTGTGATCTTTCGCACTCCAAAAATGATGGAGCAAGAATGGCATCAAGAATGCCAAATGCTTTTGCACCCTGAACAGCCGATCATAGAT
This sequence comes from Acinetobacter junii CIP 64.5, assembly GCF_000368765.1. GTDB lineage: Bacteria > Pseudomonadota > Gammaproteobacteria > Pseudomonadales > Moraxellaceae > Acinetobacter > Acinetobacter junii. The sequence goes on along the minus strand of NZ_KB849653.1, from coordinate 155,605 downwards.
CAGAGCAAGTTAACATTAAGTCAGCCAGTTTCTACCTGCCCTAAGTGTCAAACGCCAATTAAATGGTTCCAAAATATTCCTCTTATTAGTTGGTTAGCACTCCGTGGTAAATGTGGCACTTGCAAGAATCCAATTAGCATTCGCTACCCGTTGATTGAATTACTTACTATGATCTGTTCATTGATCGTTGTGGCAGTATTCGGTGCAACAATACAGATGCTTTTCGGCTTAATTCTAACGTGGACACTTATTGCACTTACTTTTATTGATTTTGATACACAATTACTACCTGATCGCTTTACGCTACCTTTGGCAGCATTAGGTCTGGGTATTAATACTTTTGCAATCTATACAACGGCTAACGCTGCGATCTGGGGCTATTTAATCGGTTTTCTATGTCTTTGGATTGTATATTACCTATTTAAAGTCATCACCGGTAAAGAAGGCATGGGGTATGGTGATTTTAAATTGCTTGCAGCACTTGGTGCATGGATGGGTCCTATGATGTTACCCCTCATCGTATTACTCTCTTCTATGGTAGGTGCAATTATTGGTATTATGCTGATGAAAATGCGCGGTGAAAATCAACCTTTTGCATTTGGTCCTTATATTGCAATTGCCGGTTGGATTGCCTTTCTATGGGGTGAGCAAATTATGAAAGTGTATCTTGGGGGTTAATATGACATTTATCTTGGGGATTACGGGTGGTATTGGGAGTGGTAAATCTGCTGCAACCCAATGGTTTGAGTCCCAAGGTATTGTTGTAATAGATGCAGATATTGTTGCTCGAGAAGTCGTAGCACCAAATCAACCTGCTTTAAAAGAAATACACCGTGCTTTTGGAGATTGGGTTCTATTAGAAGATGGAACTTTAAATCGTCGAGCCTTGAGAGAACATATCTTCAGCCATCCTGAAGCACGTATGACATTAGAAAAAATCACACATCCCGCTATTCGCCAATCTATCATTCAACAATTACAACAAGCTGAAAGCCCTTATGTCATTTTAGTCTCACCACTTCTGTTTGAAACTAATCAACATGAACTTGTTCATCATACTTTATTGATCGATGCGAGTGAGCACATTCAACTGGAACGTGCAAGTCAACGAGATGGGCAAAGTGAACAGCAAATTCGTCATATTATTGCAGCACAAATGCCTCGCTCTGAAAAGCAACGTTTGGCAAATGACATTGTGGTAAATGATGGCTTATTGGAACATCTACACCAACAATTAAAACCATTACATTTCAGTTATCTACAACGCGCTGAATATTAATTTTTGTTTTGATGTTCGAGCTGAGCCTCTAAGGTGTCTTTTTGAAACCATCGCCACGGTTGAAGCGCACCAATCGCCATTCCAATCAAACCACTGATCATGGCGAGATTGATTGGTTCATCTAACAAAGGAACAGCGACAACAGCTGCTATAAATGGTGCTAAAGTTACAATACTTCCCGTTTTAAATGCACCTAATCTTTGAATTGCTGCAACATAAGTCAAAGTCGCAACGATCACTACCAACACACCATGGAAAAGTCCTTGAATCAAGAGGTGAAGAGGTTCTGCATCTTGAAAATGTTTTGGAATAAATAAAATATAAATAGGCAGGTAGATAATCGCAGACCAAATCACTACACCCGCTGTTGAATGCCAAGCAGATAGCTTCCATTGTTTTAGGAGAACGGTAAAAACACCCCACCACACCGCACTAATAAACAGCAACAGATCCCCCCAACCCAATACAGCACTTTGATCATGCAGCATTAAATAACTCATAAGTAATAATGCACTCATCATAATTGCAATACTGAACCACGTATGTTTATCAAAAGGCTGTCTAAATAATAAATATGCAGCAATAGCAGTACACAAAGGGATACAACCATTTAAAAAAATAGCAGCATGTGCAGCTGGGGCATGCAAAAAAGCGGTATATACGGTAAAACAATAGCCTAGCCCGCCGATCAGTGCCAAAATCAAAGGGCGTGGATGCCATAAAAAGGCAAAATCTTTTTTATAAATTAAAACAGGCACTAAAATAACAGAAGCAATTGCAAAGCGCATCGCAACCAAATCCCACATACTGACATGCCAATGCGCATTAAGTCGGGAGAAAATAGTAAATCCGCCCCATATACACATCGTGATCAGGACAAAAAGATAACCTTGCGAGCGAACTGTCATTTTTCAATTTTGAATAGAGCGTAACGATGATTATACAGTAGTACGCTGTCGACATGCCTCATAAAGTGCCATACCTGTTGCAACACTTACATTTAAACTCTGCAAATCACCCGCCATTGGGATAAATACAGTTTGATCACATTGCGATTGGGTAATTGGTCGAAGTCCAGTGTCTTCAGCGCCCATCACTATCACAACCGAACCGCTAAAATCACATTGCTGAATAGGCAAAGCTTTCTCATCAAGCATCGTACCAATCACACGAGTATGGGTAGTCTCTTTTAAATGCGCTAAGGTACGAGCAAGATTAGTGACTTGAATAAACTTAACCTTTTCTGCACCACCTGCTGCAACTTTACGTGCTGTTGGCGTCAAACTTGCTGAACGATCTCTAGGTACGATGACTGCTTGAACTCCCATAGCGGCTGCAGTTCTGATGCAAGCACCTAAATTATGTGGATCAGTCACTTGATCAAGTGCCAACAATAACGCATCGGGATGCTGCTGCATTAATTGATCTAAATCTTTTTCATTAAGCGTTGGATGAGGACGTACAGCAGCAACAACCCCTTGGTGGAATGGCATTCCTGCTAGTTTTTCCAGACTGTCACGGCTTGCCTTTTGCACACTAATCCCGAAAGGTTCCGCAAGTGCTAAGATTTTTTGTAAACGCTGATCATCTCGACCTTTAAGCGTAAACAATGTGAGTACTCGCTCAGGCTCCAATTCTAATAATGACTCCACGGAATGAACGCCATAATAATATTCAGGTTTTGCCATGAGCGACCTCTTTTCAGCATTCCCACTTAAAGCAGGATATTTGGGGGGATTTTGAAAATAAAAAATCCTGTAAATGACTTTACAGGTGAGCAGCGAATAGCTCCGCAAGGGAATTTAATAAAAAAATCCTGTAAATGACTTTACAGGATTCTCTTTAGATATAGTGTACTCGATTTATGAAGGAAAAGGTTAACCTTCTAAATGACACACATAATCAAGTACTTCATCTGCTTCAATATGGAATACACTGTTTCCAGGGACATAGAATGACTGCCCCGCACGGAATAATTCACTTTCTGTACTATCTGCAATTTTTACGCGACACTCACCAGAAATAATTTCCATACGCTCTGGGACGTGTGTTTCAAAAGTCAAAGGTTGTTCAGTAGGTAAAATAACGCCTAAAGTTTTTTTTGTACCATCTTCAAATTGTACTGTATGGCTAATACATGCCCCGCCAAAATACACATTCGATTTCTTAATGACCGTTACATGATCAAACTGCACTGAACTCATGCGTACTCTCCAAATTCTGCCGCATTTATATTAGGTTATGCTGGACGTAGTTTAATTGTGCCTTTACAACTAATCAATCCATTTTCTGGCGTAAATACAGCAATTTTCATACCTGAGCGAGTAAAAAACAAAGCGAAGCTTTTCCGAGCGCTAGACGAATAGTTATGCTACGAGTGGTGAAAAAGCACAAAGTGTAACTTTGCCAGAGCGCAAGACCAACAGCTATGCCAAATAAAGAAAACTAGCAAAGGAACTTTTGCCCAATCGCAAGGCGAACAACCATGTTACGAGTGGACAGAATGATCTTCGTTAATTTTGCCAAGCACAAAGTAATTTGCACCGCGATGAATAATGAATATTAAGAGAATCAAACTTCAATATATGATATCGACTTCAGAAATAAACCATCTGAAGCACTTAAAAAAACAACACCGCTAAAACATTATTAGTTTAAATTATGGATCAGCTTGAAATCATGCACTTTCAGCTCTTTGCTTATTGAACAATATGACTTATTCATTTTTCCAAATTCCAATAAATCGTTTTGTTGTGAAAGCAACAAAATAGGTGAATCACGACTTGTCGCCACTATAAAAACTCTCTATCTTTAAGCAAAACAATCTGTGCATTGGATGCGTTTATGCTCACCCATTTAACTTTAATTAATTTTGCACTCGCTGACCACTTAGCTTTAGATATTGAAAAAGGCTTTAATGTTCTCACAGGAGAAACAGGCGCAGGAAAATCTTTATTGTTAGATGCCTTATCCGCATGTTTGGGTGAACGCACAGATACAAATTATGTCCGATATGGTGCAGATAAAGCTGACGTTACTGCTATTTTTAGCTACCAAGCTGATAGTGCTGAAGCCAATTGGCTCATAGATCATGAGCTTGATGATGAATCAGGCGAAATCCATTTGCGTCGCGTCATCTTTGCGACTGGTCGTAGTAAAGCTTGGATTAATGGAAGACCTAGTAGCCTTGCTGAACTTAAAGAAATCGGGCGATTATTAGTCCAACTCTACAGCCAGCACAGTCAGCAACAACTTCTAGAACCACCTTATCCAAAACACTGGTTAGATCGTTATCACAATTTTGGTGATCAAGCACAAGCAGTTCGTGAAGCGTATAGCATTTGGCAGCAAAATATCCGACAACACCAAGCCGCGTTAGACGCGCAAGCCACTCGCCTGCAGAAGATACAAAACTTAGAAACTCAATTGGAAGAGCTTGAAGAAATCGTACAAACAGACTATCGAGAAATTGAACAAGAATTTGATCGCTTAAGCCATCACGAACACATCATGCAAGACTGTGGTTATAGCCTAAATGTATTAGATGAAGCTGAACAAAATATTACTCAAGAAATCTCATCGATTATCCGTCGGTTAGAGTCTCATGCTGGACGCAGCGAACTGCTTTCAACCATTTATAATTCTTTATTAAATGCACAAAGCGAAATTGAAGACGCCACAGCAAGCTTGCGTCAGTTCATAGATCGCCAAAGTTTCGATCCTGAACGCATGGAGCAATTAAATTCTACACTTGAAATCTTCCATCGTCTGGCACGTAAATACAGAACTCAACCAGAGTCCCTCAAACAAGATTTTGAACAATGGCAACAGGAATTAGAACAACTTCATCAACTTGAAGATCCTGAAACTTTGGCTGAACAAGTTGAAATTGCCTATCAATCCTTTATTGAAAAAGCACAGCACTTAGATGATATTCGTCGCACCGCTGCGATTCCACTAGCCAAACAACTGACGGAACAAGTCAAACCTTTGGCTCTTCCTGAAGCTCATTTTGAATTCAAATTCGAACCATTAGAACAAGCATCATCCGAAGGCCTAAGCTTTATTCAACTGCTATTCACTGCAAATAAAGGAATTCCTCCACAACCATTAGCACGAGTTGCCTCAGGTGGTGAGCTTTCTCGTATTGCTTTAGTCATGCAAGTCATGAATGCTGAGAAGACCGAAGCAGAAGTTCTAGTATTTGATGAAATTGATGTCGGAATTAGCGGTGGAACTGCAGAAGTTGTAGGACGATTACTGGCTGATTTAGCACAGCATGTTCAATTACTATGTATTACTCACCAAGCACAGGTTGCGGCGCAATCCGATCAACATCTACTGGTCAAAAAACAACAAACTGATCCAGCTAGCAGTACCATCATCGAACTTGACGAAGAACAGCGTATTCTAGAGCTTGCTCGTATGTCTGGTGGTGTCGAAATTAGTGAGACAACTTTGCAACATGCAAAGCAGCTGCGACAGCTTAAGTTTCAGCCTGCCTGATTTTTAGGGCAAAATATCAGAAAATGATTGGCGAAATCCGATTAACTCTTGTATGTTGATATAAAGAACCTATATAGATAGAAACGTACATTCTTTTGATGGAGAACCGCCTAGGTGACGAAACAATACTTAACTCACCGTTGTCTCATCGCTCCACCAGACATGGCAGATGACTTCTTTGCAAATACTGTCATCTATGTTGCGCGCCATGATGAAGACGGTGCACAAGGCATCATTATCAATCGTCCGTCTGATTTACAAATCAAAGAACTTCTCAATGATTTGGAGATTGATGCGGATAATGTTCACCCTCACGCGGTCTTGCAGGGCGGTCCTTTACGCCCAGAAGCAGGTTTTGTTCTTCATACTGGTCAACCGACTTGGCACTCCTCTATTGCGGTAGGAGAAAATGTCTGCATCACCACCAGTAAAGATATCTTAGATGCGATTGCTCACAATGAAGGCGTTGGTCGCTATCAAATTGCTCTAGGCTATGCGAGTTGGGGTAAAAATCAACTTGAAGATGAAATCACTCGTGGTGACTGGTTAATTTGCGATTCAGATATGGATCTTATTTTTAATCTTCCATACGGCGATCGTTGGGATGCGGCTTATAAAAAAATCGGTGTAGATCGTAATTGGTTTGCTTCTGAGATTGGTCATGCCTGATATACAAACTTCCCAGTCGATTATGGCATTTGATTTTGGTACACAAAAAATGGGCATTGCGATTGGTCAATCCGCGATTGAAAGTGCCAATCCACTGCCTTTATTTATAATGAAAGATGGCATCCCTGACTGGAACCAATTACTCAAACTTGTTAAAGAGTGGCAACCGAACTTATTTCTAGTCGGGCTACCTTTGAATATGGATGATAGTGAATCCGAACTCTCAGCGCGCGCTCGTAAATTCGCTCGTCGTTTACGTCACCAGACAAATATCCAAACGTGGATGGTGGATGAACGCCTAACAACTCGTGAAGCGAGAGAAGAACTCGAATCTTATCAAAGTAAAGGGCAAGCAAAACGCTTATCAGCAGATAGCTTCGCAGCAGCGTTGTTGATACAAAGCTGGTATCGCGATCCTACAGGCATCACACCTTAATCAGACATCTTAGATATAAATGAATATCTTGGCGGGCGATATCCATATCGCCTTTTGAGCTGAATTTACATTGAAGGCGGAACGGAATAACAACGTTGAATTGAGCTTATGAGCTTTCCTAACTAATATCACTCTACTAATTTTATTTATTAACAACTTCAAAGCTTATTTCTCAATCACTCTCACCGTTGCAGTACGTCCAGAAACGAATGCCAATGGATTTTGTGGTGGTTCATCTAATACAATTTTCACAGGCACTCGTTGAGCCAATCGTACCCAACTAAAAGTTGGATTTACATTTGCCAATAAGTTTGAACTGCCCGAACGCTCGCGATCTTCAATCCCAGATGCAATACCTTGCACATGACCACGAATACGTTGTTTGTCCCCCATCAATTGAACTGTTGCAACATCTCCAACATGAATACGGTCAAGTTTTGTTTCTTCAAAATAACCAACCACATAAAGTTGCTGACGATCTAAAAGGGCTGCCACAGCTTGTCCAACTTTAACGTAATTACCCACACGTAAATCAAAATTTGATAAAGTTCCATCGGCAGGAGCAACAACTTCTGAACGGTGTAAATTCAATTCTGCCAAATGCAAATTACTTGTCGCCACATCCAGTAACGCATGTTGCTGTTCAATCGCAGCATTGGCTTGTTCAATACTTGCTTTTAATTGTTCGCGTTCAGCAAAAGCTTGATCACGTGCAGCAAAAACTTGATCTTGTTCCTGTTTGGAAATTGCACCATCCATAAGACTGGTATATCGAGCTGCATTCTTTTCGGCAAGTTTCATATTGGCTTCGGTCTTTACTAAGCTAGCTTTAGTACCCGCGAGAGTCGCTTGAGCTTGTGCTAGACCTGCTTTAGCTTTCGCAAGATCAGATTTGGCTTGCTCCACATCCAGTGCTTGACGTGCGACATCAATTTTAAACAAGACCTGTCCTTTCTTTACAGTTTGGTTGTCTTGTACCAAAACCTCAGTCACCAAACCATTGACATCTGAAGCCACTTGAATGACATCACCACGGACACGACCATCTCGCGTCCAAGGTGCCGCATTATAGTAATTCCATAAATGCACAACCGTGTATATCGCCACAATAATGGCAATGAAAAGAACCACGGGTCGTATGACTTTTCGCATATCAAATGCATTCATGTTCTTCACCTTTACTACTCATTTTTAAATCAGAGAAATTTAAACAATCAAAAATTTAGTTCAAATCCAAAGTCGGACAAAAATTTCATGCACACAAAGCATCAAAGCTAAATAGAAGCAGAGATTAAAAATACTGGGTAACCCGATCCATCCCGTCTGAGCGAAACGATCTACAAATGGACTTAATATCTTAAACAGCACATAAGCAATCACGGCTTGCACTAACAACGTTGGAATATAAATTCCATATAGATTGATTTCACCCATGAGCAACCTCAACGTCATTCATATTTAAACTCACCTGTTCATTTGAAACATGCCCAATGCTTTTGAGAATATTATTCAGTGAAATCAATAATCTTTGATGCAACTCATCTTCACTAATTGGCGTTGCAAGATGCTTGACCACTTCGATTTGCTGAAGAATTTTCTTTGGAAAAGTTTGAAGTGAAAGTTGCTCTGATTGAGTTTGAAAATATTCGGCAAGCTGCCGTTCTAAAAGAGCAATTTGCATTTGCAAGTCCACATAATGTGGAAGCTTTTGGCGGATTTCCTGTAATCGCACAAGATCAACAATCGATGCACTTTCAATTAAGGCATTTTGGATGGCATATTTCAGTTCAGCATTTTGTACCATCTTGCTATTTAGAACCCCAACTCGATCAAGCATGCTGCGTAAATGAATTTTGAAATCAATCCCATAACTCAGTGTTAAAGCTTGACGCATCGCTTGGTAATGTAAACTTAAAATACGTGTTGCGCTTGTATCGGGTGAAACAGCACGAACCAAATCAATCACAATTAATGAGACCAAAACACCTAAAATCATGGCAAAAGAGCTGTCTAAATAAGACACCGCATCCATTGAATATTTATTGTGTAAATTCAGCCCCATCATGGTATTAATGCCTAAAACCATACCTATCGGCATTAGCATTTGATTTGCCATCATGCTTACAGCCACAAGGAAAATTGGAAAAAGTACCAGTGCTAATTGCCAAAAGTGCGTAATGTGGGGAAAAATTCCAAAGGCATAAATAAAAACCAATCCCGCTGAAACGATGCTCCCCCAGATAAATATGCGTAACACAGGCACAGGATTATCCAAAGCAGTCAAAATACACGCTGTGATCGCGCCCATTTGCGCCATCATAAATCCAGCTTTCCAACCTGATAAAATCCACGCTCCTGTCACGATGAAAGTGATGAGAACCGCACTGATTCCACCGCGTACCGCGATACCATGATCACGGTGTAAACTTGGATATTTGGTGGTGATCGTAGTTATCTCAGAAGGGATTTCTTTATGACCTTTCTGGATCTGTTGCCAAAGTAACTTCACTGCCAACATATTGGCGATAAAATGACGTACATCCATTTTTAAGGCAGCCAACACAGTCTTTTGTTCAGACGAAGCCATCGCAATCAATTCGCTAAAATCTTGTTCAAACTGTGGTGGTAAATCACGTAAGTTATCGGCAGTTAATTGTTTTTCTTGATTTAAAAACTGTAAGGTCTGTTGTCGTAGTTGGCTTAACCTTGGAGCTAATGTGGTTAATGGCATTTGCTCTAATTGTTTAATCCGTTGAGACATGGCAACTAGATTGGCTACAACAAGCGAGACCTGATGCAGCATTTCTTGTAGAGGTTTGGTCATGCCTTGCAACTCGCCTTTTTCATAAGCGAGATGAACTGCTAGAGCATGGATATCTGATGCATCACGAGTGATCACCCCTAAAATTTGTGTGTAATTTTGGTTTGTATCTTGGGCTGAAATGAGTTTTTCAAAAATATTTTCCAGATCCTGCAAAGTTTTGATGACACGTTGTTTAATCATGGCACCCACATGAACAGGAAAAAAAGTTGCTGAAACGACAGCGGTTGAAATCACACCTACAGAGATTTCTAAAACACGTGCCAGAGCAATATCAAAAATATTATAGGTATCAACATAAGTGATGGCGTTATACACAATCATTGCGGTGGAATATCCAGCCAACATAAATACATAGCTACGAGGAGTACGATCCAAGAGCGATATATACAATGCAAACCCGACCCACAATGCCAAGATGATCGTAAACAACCACGGCGTATTGATAAAATGTGGTGTCAAAAGCAACGCGATAATTGCTCCTGCAGCCGTACCAACCAAGCGATAAATACATTTGGAAGAAACCATTCCAGAGTAAGGACTGGCAATAATTAATACCGTCCCTATCGACCACATTGGGTTAATCAAATCAAGCTCAAATGAAATAAACAGTGCCAACATCCCTGCGACAAAGGTTTTGCACGCAAAAATAATATCAAGTCGACTCGGCCTAAAAGCCAACAACTGTTTAAATAACATGAACTTTTCTCAATACTAACCGCGTTAGGAAACGCAAATTCACAACACAACTCAGCTGCATTTAGCTTCTTGATAGAGACTAAAAGAGCATTCAATTGACCGTGAAATAGAATGAACTGATCGGAATGGCAAACATTTCAGGGATAAATTTAAAACAAATTATCCAATGAAGAAATTGTGCTTATAATTTTTTCAAAACAAAGTTATTTAGTCAACATAAATTATCACTATTTGATAATTATTTAATTAAATATAGAATATGTCATGCAAAAAATATCATTTTTCTCATCAGAGAACTTATTCATACGTTTTAGAATCAACTACGCTAAAAGTGCATACCCGCTGAATGACTTTTCTGTTATAAAGCAAATAAAAGCCACAGCTTTAGACTATTTTTAAGGAGTAAACAGCTCATCATGGCAATTTCGAGTTTTGGTAAAATTCTCACTGTACTGGACTTATTTTCAGTTTCTCGCCCGATTATCAACGTTGATATCATTTGTGATGAGCTCAATCTCTCAAAACCCACTGCATATCGCTATTTAAAGGAACTGGTATCAACTGATATCTTGAAACGTATTAGTGGAACATCTGGTGACTACACTTTAGGCTCTAAAATAGCGGTTTTAGACTATATTTCGCATAGTACAGATCCTTTAGTACAAATCAGTATTCCGTTCATGCGAGACATCGTAGATCGTACAGAACTTTGCTGCTTACTCACCTATTTGAATCATGATTACTGTATTGATTTACATCATGAAACCTTCAAAGCAGCCGAGCTGCTTTCATACGGACGTGGCTGTCCTCGACCTGTATATGTGGGGGCATCACCTAAAATTGTGATTGCTCATTTAACCAAACAAAGAATTCAGTCTTACTATGAGCAATTCTCAAATGAGCTTGCCAAAGTTGGCTTTGCCCATGATCTAGATGAATTCGCTCAACAGATGAAAAAAATCAAAAAGCAGGGATTTTATTTATCTCAAGGTGAAATTGATCCACAAGTTTGCGGTCTGTCTGTACCGATACGTTTTTCCACAAAGGAAGCACCGATCGCCTTGACCTTAGTTGCATCAAAAAATCGTTTTGATTTTCTGAATATTCAGAAGCTTATCGAAATCTTACAAAGCAATGCAGCTCAGATCGAATATAAATTTGCAACACTGACTGAAAACCAAGCAAATCAAAACTGAGAATATTAAAAAATCTTTACACTTTCATGCGTTGTAAATATCAGTATATTCTCATATTATGATTATGTTCTTCAGCATACTCTCCCAAAAAGAGCATGACTTTCCTCAGAGAACTAAGCTCATATTCGTTATGGGCTTTTTTCTTGAGCTGTATATGAGGCAATAAAAAAGCCCTCTAGTTAGAGAGCTTCTTAGATTTGATGCTATTAGATTGATGAGCAATTAAGGCTGTTTTAAATAAGGCCATGCAGCTCGTAGATATATAATCATCGACCACAAGGTTAATATCACCGCAGCATACAATAAAGCATACGCCCAGATTTCTAATGGCTTCCAGTTCAACAAAAATACGCTAATCGCAATCATTTGAAAGGCAGTTTTATATTTACCTACGGTTGAAACCGCAACATTGGTTCTTGCACCCAATTCTGCCATCCATTCACGCAATGCTGAAACTGTAATTTCACGAGAAATAATCACAATCGCAGCAAATGCCATGGAAATTGTAGGTTGCCATTGAACCAAAACAATCAAAGCAGCAGCGACCATCAATTTATCAGCGACAGGATCGAGAAAGCGTCCAAAAGCCGATGTTTGATTTAATGTCCTTGCGAGGTAGCCATCAAACCAATCTGTTACAGCTGCAAGGACAAAGATCGCGGTCAAAATCAAATGTCGCATCATCCCACCATGATGCTCAGCAATTCCAATCGCTGGTGGCCAATAGGCAATCACCAAAAAAACAGGAATAAAGGCAATACGTGCCAATGTTAGAATATTAGGAATGTTCAGGATTCGCCCTGTGCTCATAAACACCGCCATGTTGGTCGCATCAAATATGCATATTGCACAAAGGTTGTGCCGAGATTGTATCCATCTGTAAGCAACTTTATACGAAATACGAGGAAGTGTCGACTAGGCAAAAATGGCAACCGTCTGCCTAAGGATTGCAATTAATCGATTTTCACTATCCCAAAGATAAGCATATTCTGTTGAATAACCGTGTTCTGCAAACTCAGTAACGACTTTATATTTAAACCAGTCATGCAGTTGATTTTCAATCGGGTGTATATATGTAATGTGCCAACTTAAAGAGCTCGCTGGTGCTGATGTTTTATACATTGGCAAAACACCTGGCGGCCACACATCCATTAAAGAAAATAAATCACCCAAACATAAATCACGATTTGAGTGTAATTGAGGAGAAAAACGACACCATCCACCAAAATCAGGTGTCTTACTACCTGCCATTGGATAATGACCTTCAGCCCAACACAATTCGAACTGTTGTAAGCATTCAGGCATCAAACCTTCAAGATAAACCATTTTTTCCAGTTGATCTGCTGTTACGTAGTCAGGAACTGTTGGTTGGTTATTCACCACAATTCTCGACTCTCGCCCCAAACCGAAGCTTGCGACTAAAACACTTTGCACTGCATCGACTTGCCAAAGACGAATTTCAAGTGTCGTCACTGATTTCCCTTGTCTCAATACTTCAGCCGTCAATTTGGCTACACCTTGCTGTACAGGCCCAACAAAGCTGACACTGCAACTTAAAAGCTGTTTTTCTGAATCATTGACTGTAAGAATTGCTTTTTGAATGAGCAGACCTGCGATAAGACCACCAAATACCGTACGCCCTTGCAACCATCCTGATGGAATATCAATCCATTCTTGTTGTTCTAGCTGTTGATACAATCCAAGCAGTGACATTATTATTCCTTAAGGAGCAAATTCACTTTATCTTTCAACGTTTCTTAAGTTTTGTGAATGATCATTTATCCATAACTCTATGGAAGATTCGGTCAATCCTCCCTTTTATTCATGAAGAATTTTATAAATCGTCCTTGCCATCACTTCTCCCAAACCAGGAACAAGCATTAATTCTTTTTCTGAAGCTTTTAGCACGCCTTGTATACCGCCAAAATGAGTCAATAAATCGCGTCGACGTTTAGGTCCTAAACCAGGGATTGCTTCCAATACAGAACTACTACGTCGCTTATCTCGCTTGGCTCTATGTTTGGTGATGGCAAAACGATGTGCTTCATCTCGAACTTGCTGAATCAAGTGCAAAGCTTTGTGGTCTTCAGGCAATTGGATCTTTGTACCATCAGTAAAATGTAAGGTTTCTAAACCTGGTTTTCGCCCTTCACCTTTAGAGACCCCAATCATAAATGCATCTAGACCAAGCTCTTGCATGACATCCATAGCCATATGCAACTGCCCTTTACCACCATCAATCAGTAAAAGGTCAGGTAACATATTCTTCTTATAACGACGAATCAGTGCTTGACGCATCGCTGCATAGTCATCACCACCGGTAATGTCCTGAATGGCGAACTGACGATAATCTCTTTTCCGCGCTCCACCTTGATCGAACACCACACAGGAAGCGATTGGTGCTTCCCCCATGGTATGACTAATATCAAAACATTCAATTCGATCAATCGGACGTCCTGCAACTTGTTCAAGTTGATGAAAACGCTCATTCAACTCTAAATGATTACTCAACTTCCCTTTGATTGCATGCTGCACGTTCATTTGTGCAAGCTCTTGCCACTCAGCCCGTGTTTCTCGAACTTTGTGCTTGATCTGAACTTTCTTCTCAAAGGTTTGTTGTAACGCTTCTTCGAGTTGAACTCGATCAGGAAGTTCGACATTCACAATCAACTCTGAAGGGATTTCATCTGCCACTTGGAAGTAGAAGTTGGCAATAAAATCACTGAGCATTTGTCCAAGATCATCGCCCAACATATCTGGAAAATAGCTTTTTCCTCCCAACATACGACCATTACGCACATACATGATTTGTACGCAGGTGACACCCGCTTGATAGGCAATCGCTAAAATATCAGCCTCACCTTTTATTTTAAATACCGCTTGTTGTGCTTGAACTTCACGTAATAAAGACAACCGATCTCGATAAAATACCGCTTTTTCGAACTCAAGAGCTTCTGCCGCTTGCTCCATTTTGCCGATTAATTCCTGATTCAGTTCTTTGGTATCACCTTGTAAGAAGCGAATTGAATTATCAACATCTTCTTTATAATCTTCTGGGCTAATTAACCCCACACATGGTGCTGTACACCGTTTGATTTGATATTGTAGACAAGGGCGTTTGCGTTGAGAAAAATAGCTATTTTCACACTGTCTTACATTAAATAGTTTTTGTAAGGTTAATAGAGTATCTCGCGCGCTGTAAGCACTTGGATAAGGACCAAAAAATTTTCCGATTTGATGCTTACCTTTACCTCGCCCACTGGCAATACGAGGATAAGGTTTATCTGCGGAAACAAAGATATAGACATAGGACTTATCGTCCCGCAGCATGATGTTATATGGCGGACGATGTAATTTGATAAGATTTTGTTCTAATAGTAGCGCTTCAGTTTCGGAACGAACGATCAATGTCTCGATATCATAAATACGTGCAACCAAAGCTTGTGTTTTGGGATGTTCAATTGTTTTAACAAAATAGCTGGAGACACGATTTTTTAGATTCTTCGCTTTACCGACATATAGTAACTCCCCATCTTTGCCTAGCATTTTGTACACACCAGGCAATTGGGTCATATGAGTCAGTATTTTTTCAATGTGTTCACGCGCGTTTGGATTCACAGCAGACTTTCATGATCAGTATTGGTTTGATGATGTAGTCTGCATAAATCAATTTCAAGTGAATTGAGCTAAAATCCATCAACTCAATGGCTCAAATTACACCGATAATTAAAAAACTCGACTCAATACTTTATCAACGCTCTTAAATGCTGACTCATTAAAGAAATCACAAGCGAGTTCATTTGTCGGAGTAATTGGATTCACCTCTCTCATCGTATGGTAAAAACCCCAATACTCACGTGCTTGATGACGAATTCGCGTATCCGCTAAATTAAACTCTGTACTAGGTTGATATGCTGTCCATGATGCATTTTGCCAAATACCCTGATTTTGAACAGTACTACTGGTACTGACATGCGCAAGATTTTGCGTTGGATAAGATTCAATATAATCTTGAGTACTCAACTGAACTTGTTTTTGCCAACATGTTGCACCTGCAGGGAATTTATCCTGACTGGCAAACAATAGTCCTTGAATAATTTCTAGTGTTACATCGCTTATGAACGATGATGCTGTCGCTTGTCTTAAAAAATAACGTACATAGTCAGAAACCTCTAAGCCAGACAAGTCAATCTTCTTGAGCTGATAAGTAAGTTTAAATGCTGTTCTCTGTTCTAAATTATAAGGTTCATACTCTAAAACACTATCACTGAATACGGCTTTACGACCTACGATATAAGCACCAGTGGTATTTTGCGGTGGAAATATGGTTGATATCCCATTGCTAGTAATAAAGTTTCGAAGCGCTTCAGTCTGTAATTTTGGTGTTTCGGTATAAGTAATTAAAAGATCATTATTTTTATCCACTTGATACGATTTCTTTGTCAGTTTATTAGACTCATTTGCAGCTGAAAGATCATAACTATAAAAAGCTTTATTTTGAGGATCAACAGTTCCATAAATATCATCAATTTCTTCAGTACAAGCCACTAAACTTAAAATACTTAAACTAATCAATAGCTGTTTTTTCATTATATTTTCTCATGATTTTAAATATCAAATTTTATCCAAATTATACTATCTGGTACAACTAAAAAAATATCGCTCTTTTTAAAAATAAGTTTTCTATTCAACATGAAATGCGAAATTATCAATCTATTTTTTAGTGAGTACTGACTGTATTGCCTGACAGAAAGCCTCTTTATTTTTAGGTGATACCAAAATATAAGTTGCTATACCATTCTTTTTATAATCAATGCGTAAACGATCCAAAGATAGAGCTGGGGACGAGGTCAGATGATGTGTGCTTGTAAGCTCAACAATATCCTTCTTATTTATTCTCCATTTAAACCACATCGAATGAATCGTCAGTTCATGTTCAGTCACAACATAACGAGTGTTTAAGATCGGCCACCAGAGCAATCCAATCGTTAGAAAATATATAACTGCATGCTCAGGGTATTCTTGCATGGTTCCTTTAATATACATCGTCCATAAAAACTGCAGCAGTAAACCTGTCGTCGCAATAACTATTCCCCATAACCACCAATCTATTTTCGAACGAAATGTCTGCATACTTTGTACCTCGATAAAATTCACTCATTTAAACGTATTTTATAACGAGAGCAAATAAAAAACGCCCTGTTGGGCGTTTTGATTTCACTCATTAAAATACATAGGGACGTATAAAAATAAGGAAGAATAACCCTAACATTAAGAACCACTTTAAAAAGTAATAAAGTTGGCGGTTTGATTTCTTTAATGCTTTGGCTTTAATTCGGATTTGGTAAACATAACTAAAAACTTTATTTAAACCACCTGTTTGGTCACCTGCTTCATTAGGTGAACTCGCAGCAGTCATCACACTTTTACCAAACCAGTGATTAAACTTTTCCATAAAACGCGTCTTTAATGGACGCTCTACATCAGCGAAAAAGATAATACGGTTTTGATCTGTTTTATTTTCAGCGTAGTGAATGTAGGTTTCATCAAACACAACACTTTCACCATCACGCCATGAATAACGTTCGCCATCCACATCAATAAAGCAACGGTCATCATTTGGCGTAATCAAACCTAAATGATAACGCAACGAACCTGCATAAGGGTCACGATGTCGTACTAAACGACTATCTGGTGCCAACTCGGTAAACATCGCAGCTTTAATACTTGGCAATGTTTTCAACAAAGCCGTCGTTTTTGGGCAAAGCTCTGCAGCTGACGGATGCGCAGAATCGTACCATTTAAGATAAAAACGCTTCCAACCTGTTTTAAAAAATGAGTTAAAACCTAAATCATCGTAACTACTTGAAGCTTTAATCCCACCCTTGTCGTATAAAGCTTTCGCCTCATCACGAATCATTTCCCAATTTTCATCTAAAATTTTTAGGTCTTTGAAATATTGAGTATCGATATAAGGTTGATTCGGTACTTTAGAAAACATGTACATTAAGAAATTAATCGGTGCGAGCACAGTAGAATGGTCAAAAAATTGACGATAAAACGAATGCTTAACTTTACCACGACGCTGAATATACAACGCCGAAATGATAAAGATCGCTAATATGATCCATTTAATCATTGATATCGGCACTTAAAAATTAATCGCCAAATTTTAACACCATCCCTCACAATTTCTAGCCGCTTTTACTCAAACTCCGACTTGGATAGCGAGTTAATTTTTTTTAATTCTATTTTTCAAAAACTTAATAACTTTTTTTAAAAACTATATTTTTGTTTTAAGCTCTTTTTTCACCTGATACATTCTTGCATCGGCTTCATGGATTAATGTTGTTGCATCAATATACCCTTCAACATGATCGGTTTGTTTGACACCGATACTCAAGCTAATTGAAGGTTCTATTTGGCGAATATATTGCTCCAAACGAGGTACAAAACTCTCTATCGCTTGAGATTCTGTACATCTTGGGAAAATGATACAAAATTCATCACCTCCGCATCGAAAACAATGATCATCAAGTCGAGCAACATAGCGGATACCATCTGCCACTATTTTTAAAATTTGATCGCCACGTGGGTGCCCAAATGTATCGTTGATCATTTTGAAATCATTAATATCAATAAATACCACCGTCACAGGTTCTAAAGTATGTTCAGCCGTACATATAGTTGCATTCAAAATACTATTTAAATGTCGAACATTCAGTAAACCTGTCAGAGGATCAGTTTGTGACAATGCTTCCATTTGTTGTGCGCGATCTTCGAGGACATTGGCATATTGTTCAATTTTCTCTTTAGACGATTTGATTTCACTGACTAAACTCCAAACATAGGTTTCAACAACTAAAGAAATATCAAACATGAATAGTTTTTCTAGAGTTTGCACAACTTGATGATATTCATCTGTATGTCCAATTTGCTCATACACCAAAGTCATTAATCTAGTTTTGAGATGATAAATCGCCGATAAATATAATTTGGGTTCTACACCGATCCGCTTATGCACTAAACCAATCCTTAGACGGTTGTTAACGTAATTGGCATCATAAGTCCCAGAAAATAACTCAGTGACGTATTGTCGTTGCGCACGTTGTAAACGAGATAAGGTATCTACATCTCCAATCAAAGTTGCAATTTCGTCTACTGAAGTTTGTTGTTGATAAAACTCCATCACAACTTGATCAAATAAAGGCTCAAGCTTTATGCCTAATTGAACCAACTGTAGAAGTTCTTTATTCGTCAACGATAATAAAGATTTTCGATACTCTATTTCCTCTGAGGAAATATGCATTTGTTTCATCAAGGTTTGGTCTGTTGGTTTCATCCTGACACCTCTCATCCCCAAACAAGATTATCGAGAATCGAATTGGATTGATTTTCAGTTCTATCTTGTTCTGAGTGTGCAAACCATCTTTAGTTAAATTTTAGCCTTTATTTCCACTTTCCACTTCAAGCATTAACTAACATTTTTTGTCAGCTGATGACGGTGTTTCAATATGAAAAATAAATGCTGTGAATGTTTAAAAGAACCACAGCTTCCCTATTTAAAGGTTCTAGCGCTAAATGTGATTTTCTTCTCAAAATGCAGCAAGAAATAGACCAAAATAAAGAATTTGCCTTTGAACAAATAAAATTTAATATCTATTCCTTTAAGAAAGCACATATTCCACAGTAAATGACTGTTTTAGATAAATTTATTGTTGTAAGTACTTATGGAGATTATTTTATTCATTTCAGCATTTTTTATTTACAATCATCATTATAAACAACAATAAACCATTGATTTAAATTAATTAAAATAATAAAAAATGATCCATCAAAACAATAGATGACCCTCGCGTCACGGCTTGATACAACTTGTTATGTTCTTTTTGGATATAGTTATCGTAAGATTAGCGAAGCATTTTTGCGCCCTTTCAGGCGCATAAGCTTTATGACATCAACTTAGAATCCTCCACAACAAGGAGATCAGGCATGATCCACGCTGGCAATGCCATTACCGTCCAAATGCTTGCGGACGGAATTGCAGAATTCCGCTTTGACCTACAAGGTGAGTCGGTTAATAAATTTAACCGTGCAACCATCGAAGACTTCCAGGCAGCGATTGCTGCAGTTAAAGCCAATAACGACATTAAAGGCTTAGTTGTTACTTCTGGTAAATCAACATTTATCGTTGGTGCTGACATTACTGAATTTGGCGACAACTTCGCTGCTGGTGAACAAGCAATTGTTGATTGGCTTATGCCTGTACATGACGTCTTCAATAGCTTTGAAGATTTAGACATCCCTAAAGTTGCTGCAATCAATGGCACAGCATTGGGTGGCGGTTTTGAAATGTGCTTAGTGTGTGACTACCGTGTCATGTCTGAGCAGGCACAAGTTGGCTTACCAGAAATCAAACTTGGTATCTATCCTGGTTTCGGTGGTAGCGTTCGTTTAAGCCGTTTGATCGGTATCGACAATGCTGTTGAATGGATGGCAATGGCGAATCCTAAGAAGCCAGCTGCTGCGCTTAAAGATGGTGCTGTAGATGCAGTTGTTGCTGCTGACAAACTTCAAGAAGCTGCTGTTGACTTAGTTAAACAAGCACTTGCTGGTCGTTTGAACTGGAAAGCAAAGCGTCAAGAAAAATTAGACGCAATTAAATTGAACCCACTTGAACAAATGATGGCGTTCAATACAGCAAAAGGTGCGGTTCTTGCTAAAGCAAATCCTGCACAATACCCTGCTCCTAAGTTATTGCTTGACTCATTACAAGCAGGTGCAAACCTTACACGTAATGATGCATTAAAAGCAGAAGCTCAAGGTTTCGCTAAAGCTGCGATCACACCACAAGCTGGCGCACTTATCGGTTTATTCATCAATGACCAAGTTGTGAAGAAAACTGCGAAAAAATATGAAAAAGGTGCTCATCCTGTAAACCAAGCAGCTGTATTAGGTGCGGGTATCATGGGTGGTGGTATTGCTTACCAAGCGGCAAGCAAAGGCACTCCAATCATCATGAAAGATATTGGGAACCCACAACTTGCATTAGGTATGAAAGAAGCGAACGGCTTGCTAACAAAGCAAGTTGAACGCAACAAAATGAAACCTGCACAAATGGGCGAAACACTTGCTCGCATTCGTCCAACTTTAAGCTACGATGAGTTTAAAGAAGTGGATATCGTGATCGAAGCAGTGACTGAAAATCCAAAAGTAAAAGAAATCGTACTTGCAGACACTGAGAAGAATGTTCGTGAAAACACGATTATTGCTTCTAACACGTCTACGATTTCAATTACGCGTTTGGCGAAAGCATTACAACGTCCTGAAAACTTCGTTGGTATGCACTTCTTTAACCCAGTACACATGATGCCATTGGTAGAAGTGATCCGTGGTGAGAAGACATCTGATGAAGCGATTGCAACTACTGTTGTTCTTGCTCAGAAAATGGGTAAAACACCAATCGTTGTGAACGACTGCCCAGGTTTCTTAGTTAACCGTGTATTGTTCCCTTACTTTGGTGCATTCGACCTACTCGTTAAAGACGGTGCTGACTTCCAGCAAGTGGATAATGTAATGGCGAAATTCGGTTGGCCTATGGGTCCTGCATACTTGATCGACGTTGTTGGTATCGATACAGGTGTACATGGCGCAGAAGTGATGGCTGAAGGTTTCCCTGACCGTATGAAGCCAGATTACAAAGGTTCTATCCAAGCGATGTACGAAGCAAAACGTCTTGGTCAAAAGAACGATGTTGGTTTCTACAAATATGTGTTAGACAAGAAAGGTAAGAAAGCGAAAACTGTTGACCCAACAGCTTACGAAATCATTGCGCCTTTCGTGACTGGCGAAAAACGTGAATTTGATCCACAAGAAATCATTGACCGTATGATGCTTGCTTTCTGTAACGAAACAGTTCGTTGCTTAGAAGACAACATCGTTGCAACTGCTTCTGAAGCAGATATGGCGATGATCATGGGTGTAGGTTTCCCTCCATTCCGTGGTGGTCCATGCCGTTATATCGACCAAACTGGTGTTGCTGAATACGTTGCGCTTTGCGACAAATATGCACACTTAGGTAAAGCTTATGAAGCGCCACAAATGTTGCGTGACATGGCTGCTAACAACAAAAAATTCTACGGTTAAGGAGCGACGTGAATGGCTACTTTAAATCCACGTGACGTTGTGATTGTTGATGGCGTTCGTTCTGCCATGGGCAAATCACGTAACGGTATGTTCCGCAATGTACGTGCCGACAGTTTATCTGCTGAATTAGTACGTGCACTTGTTGCTCGTAACCAGTTTGATACCAACGAAGTTGAAGACATCATTTGGGGTTGTGTAAACCAAACTTTAGAGCAAGGTATGAACATTGCTCGTAACATTGGTTTATTAGCTGATATTCCAAAGACTGCTGGCGGTCAAACCGTTAACCGTCTTTGTGGTTCTTCTATGCAAGCACTTCATACTGCTGCTGCACAAATTGCGACCAACCAAGGTGACATCTTCATCATCGGTGGTGTAGAGCATATGGGTCACGTAGGTATGATGCACGGCATCGACCTTAACCCTGAAGCATCTAAACACTATGCAAAAGCATCTAACATGATGGGCTTAACGGCTGAAATGTTAGGTCGTATGAACGGTATCTCTCGTGAAGAACAAGATGCGTTCGGTGTTGAATCTCACCGTCGTGCATGGGCTGCAACACAAGAAGGTCGTTTTAAAAACGAAATCGTTGGTGTTGAAGGTCATGATGCAAATGGTTTCAAAATCCTTTGCGACATCGACGAAGTGATTCGTGCTGACGCAAACCTTGAAGCATTCAAAGCGTTGAAACCAGTTTTCGATCCTAAAGGTGGTTCAGTAACAGCAGCAACTTCTTCTGCTCTTTCTGACGGTGCTTCTGCAATGTTAGTTATGTCTGCTGAACGTGCTCAAGCGCTTGGTTTAAAAGCACGTGCTGTGATTCGTTCTATGGCTATTGCAGGATGTGATGCTGCGATCATGGGTTACGGTCCAGTTCCAGCAACTCAAAAAGCGCTTAAACGTGCTGGTTTAACGATGGCGGATATCCAAACTATCGAATTAAACGAAGCATTTGCTGCTCAAGGCTTATCAGTAATGAAAGGCTTAGGCATCTATGATAAACAAGACATCATTAACTTGAATGGTGGTGCGATTGCATTAGGTCACCCATTAGGCTGTTCTGGTGCTCGTATCACTACTACATTGTTGAACGTGATGGAACAACAAGATACACAAATTGGTCTTGCGACTATGTGTATCGGTCTTGGTCAAGGTATCGCGACAATTATCGAACGTGTTTAATCGACACTGAGATAAAAGAAAAATCCCCGCCATGTGCGGGGATTTTTTTATAACCAATTCTATTTATTAGAGAATTTAAAACAGCGATCAACCCAAATAAAGTCTATAGACAAACAAAGTGGCATCAGATTAATATCGGATTTCCAAAAATTATAAGGCTCTAACAATGTTTAAAAATATGGCAGCAGATTTAATGGGGACAAGCGACATTGGTCGGATCATCGAACCAAGAGACTATGACAAAACAGATATTGATGACTATATTTTTCATGAAGATAACGAAAAAATCTTTTTCCTAATCAAAGCCAAAACTGATGAATATTGTTTCACAAACTCTGCTTTCATCCATCTCGATGGTACAAGTGCTGTAAGTAAAAAACGTACTTTAAACCGATATCCCTACAAACATTATCAAATCAGTCATGTTCAGCTCGAAACTGCAGGTACAGTAGACCGTGATGTAGAACTCAAGTTCCATCTAGGCGGTGCAGCATATTCAATTGATATTGAAAAATCACAAATTGAAAAAGTGCGCGATTTATATAAAGCACTGTTTAGCATTGGTGAGGCTTGTAAAGAAATCGAGCGCCAATCATCATTGCTTTTTTCAACACAACAAGCTGTAAATAATATGTTCTCGTTGCGTGAACTTCCTGAGCAAGTGTTATTAAATTTACCAAGTATCATTTCACAAACAACGATTCAAGTTGAAACAAAACTGACTGAGCATCGTAAAAAGATTGAAAACTATGATTTTTCTGCAATTTTTGAGCGATATATAAAAGAATAAATAAAAAAATCCCCGTACTATTACGGGGATTTTTTATCTCAACATATGATTTAAGTTAACGTGTTAGAAAGTTCTGAGGTGTTTTCAAACCCGCTTCAATTTGTTGTTGTAATTTTAATAGATCATCCAAACTTACTTTTATAGTACCTTCACGAAATGCGTTCGCATTATCCCGATTAATATTGAGGGGTTCTAACATTTTGAAGACCCCATTACTTGGATTAGATGACTGAAAGCCCATCGCAACAGCCATAATATAATCTTCTAAAAAAGGTGAAACTTGAGATAAATCAGGCTGTACGGTTCTCGGCTGATAATCCATCGAAGTTGTGACTTCGGTGAGTTGAGCATTTTGAATATCAGTCTGCTGCTTGTTTATATAATGTTGTAGGGCTTGGCGGACTTTGATATCTTCCTGAAAAGGAACCAATCCAACCTCTTCACGTAGCTCTGATTCTGCCATGATCCGAATCGTAGGCAAAGAACCTACCTGTTCTTCGGCTTGAACAGTGGCAATACCGATATAAGTTAACATCGTAATCAGCAATGATCGTTTGAGTAAGTTCATTTCTGCTCCAAAACTCAGTCATCAAATCCGTGATGAGATTAAATAAAAGCATCTACCTATAGGCTACAACAAAGTGCTGTTTTATTCAGCAGAGGTCAGATAAACGGTAAATTTCATTAAAATTTTAAACTTTAGATAAAAAAATTAAAATAGACTCATCTGTTAGATGTTTGTAAAAAATCAAATTTCAACGCAAAAAAAACCTCGCATATATCGCCTTTTTTGATTATTGTCCTAAGAGCTATTTTCATTTTTTTGTTCTTTTTTAAATTTAAAATTCAAAATATTAGGAGTAAATGGATGTCGTCAACATCAGCAAAAATAACAATGATCTGCATGCTAACAGGCGTTGCTTTAACTGGATGTGCAACTAAAACCCTTATTACTAAAGACAGTAAAACCTATACTCGTACTGAACGTGTCATGTTAGTTGAGGACAATGTCGTTGCATTCGGACGACCTGCGCAAGCATCTGCGAACTTACCGAAAGACAGTATTGTGATTGCAGGGCAAAAAAACAGTTATATCCTGACGCAAGGCGGCACTCAGTTTGTCAGTTTGATCAATAAACTTGATCCTAAAAACATTCAAATCACCAGAGAACTCAACTTCTATTCGGAAAAGAATGATGGAAATTTCTCAGGTACATTGCCGCTGTCTTATGTAAAACTTAAAGAAGACCTGAGCAAAAAGGACTTAGAATTTTTCATAGAGAATGGTGCCAAAGAATGTTCATCATCTAGTGACGAACGTATGCAAGCGCAACGCTTTTGTTTTGATATTAAATTGGCGGGGGTAGTCTACCCTGCCGCAAACAATCTCAGTTCATTAAAAGCATTGAGTAAACCTTATCAAGTCTCGATTTATACCCACAAACAAGAAACTTATAGCTCTAAATCAGGTATGAATCCTTTTGAAAAACTCGTTTTGTTGCCATTTGCAGTGGCGATTGATGTAGTGAGCTTACCGTTCCAAGCAGCTGAAAAGATTTTTGATTAAATAAAAAATAGGTCTTTGATCATTGTTCTGAAAGATACTCAAAGACCTTCCTACTATGTTGATTCTAAATCAATGCGTCATATCAACTATGTGTTTCTTCTTCGCCTTCATTATCAAAAGTTTTAGCGATCTTTTCGATATTTAGGCTTTTTGCCATCGCATCAAAAATATCTTTATATACACCCTGTTGCTGATAAAGTTGATGATGTTCACCATGCTCAACAATGGCACCATCTTGCATGACATAGGTGTAGTCAGCATCTATGATCTGAGAAAGACTATGAGAGATAATAATCACAGTTCTACCTTGTTTGATTTCATCTAAACTGTGCTTAATCTGCTCTGTTGCGATTGCATCCAAACTCGCTGTGGGTTCATCTAGAAAAATAATCGGTGGATCTTTCAGAAACATACGTGCTATTGCGATTCGTTGCTGTTGTCCACCCGACAATAACAATGCATCAGATTGATAACCTTTAGGTAACTTTAAAATTTGCTCATGGATCGATGCTTTTTTAGCAGCTTGGATAATTTCGTCTTCACTTGCATCCATTTTTCCATAGCAAATATTGTCTTGTATCGTGCCCTGAAAGATATGATTTTTTTGCAGCACCAAACCAATATGATCTCGCAAATATTGAGTATCCATATCATTCAAATCAATACCATCCAACAGAATTTGTCCTGTCTGCGGTAAATAAAATTTATCCAATAAGCTGATTAAAGTTGATTTGCCTGCACCAGATAATCCTACCAGTGCTGTAATTTTATTGGGTTGTATGGTCATACTAATTTCTTTAAGCGCATGATGACCATTTGGATAGAAGAAATCTACCTGTTTTAACTCAAACTTTCCACTGAGTTGTGAAGGTTTCTGCTGTCCTGAGGTTTCAATCTCATTATCCGCCTCAAGAATCTGAAAAAAACTTTCCGCATAAATCATGGCATCATTGACCTCATCATAAATACGATGCAATGAGCGAATAGGAGCTGAAACATTATTAAATAGCAAAATATGAAACATAATCATCCCGATACTCATGTCGCCAATCAACACAAAATACGCGGTAAGGATAATGATAAAAACGATCCCAATTTGCTCAGTAAAAGTTTTAACGCCATCAAAAATAAAACTAATTTGACGCGTGTGCATCTGATTATCAGTAAGCTGCTTTTGTAAGATCAGTTGTTTTTCAGCTTCAACTTGTTCACGGTTAAACGACTTAATGACTGTGATCGAATTAATAATACTCAGAATACCCTGACTTTTCCGCTCACGACCATCTCTTAAACTCCGTCTTACTCCACCTAATTTCTGCGCTTGTTTAAAGGTCAACCAAAAATAAATCGGCACGATACTTAGGGCGACTAGCCCAATCCAAAAATTAGCATAGAACATCAAACCCAATGCGAGAATCGCGCTACTGAATAAAGGCAAAATGTCGATAAAGAAGATTTGAATCAAACGTGTAATCGAACCAATACCACGATCAATACGAGTTTGTAATTTTCCTGCTTGATTGTCATCTTGAGTGAAAAATGAAAGCCGATAGGTTAGAAATTTCTCAATAATTGCTTGGGCAACATCTTGTGACACCATGATTCTGAGACGTTCACCAAATAACTTTTGCCCAAACTGAATCAAAGTACTGATAATTTCTTTACTAAGTAAAATAACACTGATCGTTACTAAAATATGCCAACCTTGAGCAAGACCATCTCCCGCTTCTACTAAACGATTGATTTGATCAACAGCATATTGCAGCGTTAAAGCATTAACCTGAGCGGTCAATGCTCCAATCAAAGTCAGGATTAAGGTGATTATCACCAATAGTCTGTAAGGCTTCACAAAAGGTCGAACTTTGATAAAAAGTTGCCATAGATTCATGTTTTTAACGTCAACTCTCCTCAAAAACTTTTAATTTAATTCAAACCAGTATCGTCTAAATAACCTAGAGCTCTTTTTCTAAAACAGCAACATTGTTATTTTTAATTTTCTCTATTTGAGCATTTAGCTTTAAAACATCTTGGTATAACGTATTGAATTTGCGGACTTTAGCAGATTCATGAAACAAAATAAGTTTTCCTTGTCGCTGCCATTCATATTTTTTTAACAAATCAAACATCGCTTGAGCTTTCTCAATGATTTGCTGTTCTATAGCAAAAATATCTTGAGCTGGATCAACATGCAGATTCTTAGCGAGTTTTTGTTGTAGGCGTTGCTGTAACTCAGCATCTAGAGAAAGTTCTTTGGCATCAGCTAAAGCTTGAGATTGTATCTGCTGACGCTTTTTATCGTACTCTAATGATGCACGGCGAACATCGCTAAACATTTGCTCTGTTTCTTTATAGTTTGATTTACTATCACGCTCCAATCTTTCTACATCTAAAAATGCATCCCACTGCGCTGCTTTTAATTGACGTAAATAGTGATTACGCGCCTCAATATTCTCCTTCCAATAATTCAGTAGAAACTCCGACATCAACTGATAATCACCAGATAGCCGATCATCCTCAACCTCCAATTGTACGGGCGTTGACCAATCCTGTGCTTGGATATATAGCTCACGCATTTTTTCTGCCATCACGACATCAAACATTTTCTGATTTTGAATTGTTCGCTGTTTTGAATTATTTTGATAGATGAAAAATGCCCCTATACATACCACGATCACACCGAGAATCATTAAAATACGGCGCATAAAGCCTCCCTAGCTTCATTTTATTTTTTTGTTGTTAAAGTCAGTTTAATCAATAAGAAAACAATATATATAGTTTTTATTTCACTTCTCGTAACGGAGCATTACATTTTAATCGCTTTAAATTCAGCAACTACGCCCCTATTATCTCTTTTAACGATAATTGAAGAGAAATTTTATGCGCGTTGATATTTGGTCAGATGTAGTTTGTCCTTTCTGTTACATCGGAAAAAAGCGTCTTGAACATGTAGCTGAACAAGCAGGCATTGAGCTAGATATTCATTGGCATAGCTTTGAACTTGATCCTGACGCCCCTACAAAACACGAGGTTTCAAATACTGAACGTCTCGCGCAAAAGTATGGACGTAGTTATGCAGAGATGGAAGAAATGGAGCGTAATGTCGCCGCTATGGCAGCGACTGAAGGCATCGATTTCCAATGGCAAAAAGCCAACTCTGGGAATAGTTTTAACGCTCATCGCATCATTCATTTGGCACAAAGCAAAGGTTTAGGTAATGAAGCAAAAGAAGCTTTTTTCCATGCTTATATGACTGAAGGTTTGGCGATTGGCGAGCGAGAAGTTGTTGAGGAAATTGCTTCGCGTATTGGTTTAGACAATGCTGAAGTTGAATACGTGTTAGATTCAGATGAATTAGCTGACTTTGTACGTCATGATGAAAAAATTGCACATGAGCAATTTAAGGTCACAGGCGTTCCTTTCTTTGTTTTTGATCAGAAACTTGCTCTTTCAGGCGCACAGCCTCGAGAAATCTTTTTACAAGCACTTCAACAAGCACAAACCTCATCAGTAGAAAGCATTGAGCAGGACAACTCAGCTCAATGTAATGATGAATCTTGTGAAATCAAACATTAAGACATCATTCATTACATAGGTTTCGGTTCACCCCGAAACCTATGCGCTTCACGCATGTAAAAATCAATACAATTCCAATCATTATTGATCACGAATCAGGCATTTTTATTGCACTAAATAATATGAAACAAATCCTGTAATTACTTTGATCAAGTTTTGACTACAGGCTTTGTGATGAATATCACATAAAGAATTTAAATTTATAGATATCTTTGTGTATAGCCATCTAATTATCCGATTCTATCTATTAATACGTAGCAGTTTTAAAGCTAAAAGTATGATCTAAATCTCGATTTAGCAAATTTAAATACAGAATTTGAATAACTTAGGCACTATAGATTTTACGCATTTTTCTTCTATAATCGTCATAAAGTGACAATCTTTTGTTATGGAAATGCAAGAGTTACAAGCCTTAATAAACGGTCAGATTCAACCAGAACAAATATGTGTAGAACAGCTTGTCGCATTGGCAAAACAGCACACTTTGGCAACCACGACTGAATACAAATTGCTTGAAGATGCTGTCAATGTTGTACTTACTTATTATTTAAAACAGGCTCAAGCCTATCTCTAAGGAAATAAGCAATGGACGTATTAGAGAAAGCATTATTGGTTGATGAGCTCAAACATCTTATTGTTGGGCTTAATGATAATAAAGCTTCGCTTTTTGAAATTGCCAAATCAAAAAAAAGAATTAAAGACATTTGTGCATCATGTAATGACCCTCTTTTTCAAGAAGAATTAGCGCAGTTCAAACAATATATACAACAAGAAGAAGTCCCATCTGAGGAACTTGCTGCATATGGTTTTTCGATGACTTATTACGGCACATATAACTTCTCAGAAAAAATTGAGCATGCTTTATTTGCTGCTCCTGATATGGGATGGGCAACCTTACGCCAAGCTAATCATTGGCAGGTATGGGTGGTTCGCCCTGCTTTGTCATTTTTGAAAAGTCCGTGGATGGACTCAAGCAAAGAAGCTTTAGAATGGTTAACTAAACACGCTAAACAATATGTCAAAACTGATGAGCAGCTAAAACAAATCATTCCAATCTTAGAACCAATCAGTGAGGCTGGATTAGATTCAACAACAAAGGCAACTCAAACTGAAACCAAGGATGTGTTAACGGTGCTTAAAGAGAAAACTGCGAATTTCGATGCACAGCTTGAAGCGATTATTCAAGAAAAATTACAAACTGCACCACCAATTGCACCTTCGACACCATCAGTTGCGAGCAGACCAAAACCAAGTTTTAAATCTGCTTCTCGACCGACTGCGAATCTAGAAAAAATTAAACCTCTAAATACAGAATTTAATCTAGATGGTTTAGTTTGCCGACTTGAACGTGTAGATCCAAAAGTTTTTCCATCTTTGTATCATGTAGATCTACATGATGAGATTAATCAAAACATTAAAATTGATTGGTTATATTTAAAAGCTGAAAATGATGAACAACCAATTTGGGAAACAGCTCAAATCTTTTTAGCTGAACAACTCTATGCACAAGGTCAATTTTCACATTATGTTGTCTTAATTGGTACACACAGCGTTGAATATGCAACGAGTGTTTTACAAACTTACACTGATCAACGCCATACGCGTACCAGCTCCATACATCAGACACATTGGACGACCTTTAAACAACACTATCATCAACATGAAACGTTGTTTAATGAATGCATCATGAATGGTCATACAGTTTGGCAACGTGATGAAGATGCTTATCCATATATTCCAGCATCATTTATCAATACACAGAAGTTCATTCCTTTTGATGAAACAGCGGCTAATTTCCTTACACCAATTATTCTGTTAAAAGAACGTCAAAAAATTCGTGTGATACATGGCTTAGAACGCATCAAACTTTCCTCTGAAGACCAAGCCTATCCATTCTTATTACTTGATCGTACAAATGGCTATACATGGCAATTGATTCGACAAGTGATTAGTAGTTTAGCTCAACCGATCTCAGTCCACGCCTTGTATGATGCTTTAGCTAAGGCGGACGTTTCAGCATAACAAAAATCTATCACAAGATTTATATAGCCACATTCATCTCAGAATGTGGCTTATTTTTTTAAAGTTTATTTGTATAGCTCTCTGATAAATTGCTGTTTTTTGTGTCTAAATATTGATTTTAATAACGAAATAATAAAGAGTGAAAAGAAGAACAATATATAAGCTTAAATTATGAATACTTTTTTAAAAACGGTCCCTATCGCCCTTGTTCCAACACTTTTGGCTCTTCCATTTGGCGTGATAACTCAAGCCACTTACGCCACTGAAGAAACATCCGTTCAGGGTGAACAAGCTCATGCATCAGACTCGGCAAATCTATTAAGTTATATACCTAAATGGGTCGATGCTACACCTACTATACTTCCTGAACAATCTGATCAACCTATCGTTCCACCAACTTCAGAAACCGAAGATAGAACGTGGATTGATCGCAAACAAAAAGATATTCGGAATTGGGCAGACCGAACTTCTGTCAAAATTGATGATTGGTTTGGAGATGTAGATCCAGAAAGGCCTGCTTCAGCTACCATTCGGGTCTTGGTTGATAATTATTGGAATAAATATGATCAATATGAGGTTAAACCTCGTATTCGTGGAAAAATCAAACTACCAACATTAGAAAAAAAATTCAGTGTGGTTTTTGGTGATGACTCCCTTGATGATGAGTTTGACAACAATGTTGCCAATACCAACACTCAACCGAATCAAGATCCTGATAAAAAATTTGATTCAAAACAAACTAGAGACAGTAATGGATCAATCGCATTACGTTGGTCAAATTTCTCCAAACGACTACCATTTGATACCGATGCAGATATCGGTATTCGCTCTGGTGATGATGTTTATTTACGTTTGAGAGCAAAAAAATATTGGGATTTAGATCATGACTTTAATTTCAATGCTGAACAAATCTATCGCTATGGCAGTAAAAGTGAAAACTATCTTCGAACAAATTTAGAACTGATTCACGCACGCCCAAACCAACCTTTTTTATCAAATCAACTCAGTTTGACCTATGCTGATACACAAGATGATGATCTACGATGGGACAACCGTACATTCCGCCAACACCAATTTTTCGCACACAATAGTTTTAAATACGGTATTTACACGGGTGGCTATTACGATAACAACGATTTACGTCTAAATAGTTGGGGGCCTTTTGTATCTTGGCGACAACCTCTTTGGCGCGAATGGTTCTATGTACAAGGAGATCTCAATTATTTTAACGACCATCGTGAAGATCGAAGCCATTACGTCAGTACATTTGTTCGGTTTGAAAGTTTGTTTTGATGAAATTAACAGCGATCTTGTGGATAACTTTAAGTTTATCCATAGCAAAAAACCTCTAATCACTTAGAGGTTTTTTGCTATCAAATGAGATAAAACTACTTCAATAGTAGGCTATTGATTCGTTTTACATATGCTGCTGGATCTTCAGGTAAACCACCCTCCGCAATAACAGCCTGATCAAAAATCACATTCGCTAAGTCATCAAATTGCTCAGAACTTTCTAACTTTTTCACCAGTGGATGTTCAGGATTAATTTCAAGGGTAGGCTTAATCTCTGGAACTGCTTGTCCTGCTTGTTTAAGCATACGTACCAACTGAGGTGAGAGCTCACCCTCACTAGTTACTAAGCATGCTGGAGAATCCACTAAACGTGTAGTCACACGGACTTCTTTAGTTTTCTCTTTGAGTGAAGCACTCAAGCGATCGATGACAGGTTTAAACTGCTCAGCTGCCTCTTCAAGCGCTTTTTTCTCTTCAGCATCTTGTAAATCACCTAAGTCAACAGCACCCTTTGAAACATTCTGTAACGGCGTACCTTCGAACTCATGGACAAAATTCATCGCCCAATCATCAACACGATCTGCCATCAGCAATACTTCAATGCCTTTTTTCTTAAATACTTCAAGTTGAGGAGAGTTTTTAGCAGCATTCAAACTTTCAGCCGTCACATAATAAATAGCCTTCTGACCTTCTTTCATACGCGACTTGTAGTCAGCAAAAGACGTTACAACCTCATCATTAGTCGACGTTGCGTAACGCAATAATTTCAAAATGCGCTCACGATTACCAAAGTCTTCGCCTAGACCTTCTTTTAGTACAGATCCAAATTCCGCATAGAATTTTTTGAATTTCTCTTGATCTTTTTCATCTTCAGATTTAGCTAAACTATCTAATAAGGTTAATACACGGCGTGCATTCCCTTCACGAATAGTTTTAACATCACGGCTTTCTTGCAATAACTCTCGGCTGACGTTCAATGGCAAATCAGCACTATCCACAACACCTTGTACAAATCGTAAATAATTTGGAATCAAATTATCTGCTTCATCCATGATGAAAACACGTTTCACATATAGCTTAATGCCAGCTTTTGCTTCACGGGTAAATAAATCTTGTTTTGCTTGACTTGGGATATACAACAATTGCGTATATTCAGTACTTCCCTCAACTCGGTTATGTGCCCAAGCCAATGGTTCTGCAAAGTCGTGACTTAAATTTTTGTAAAACTCGATGTACTGTTCTTCAGTAATTTCACTCTTGCTACGTGTCCATAATGCACTCGCAGAGTTAATCACTTCCCATTCATCTGTTTTGACCATTTGACCACCTTTAGGCTCTTCGCCCTCAGCAGTCTCTTCCTCTTGCCAGACTTCTTTTTGCATTTCGATTGGCAAGCTAATATGGTCAGAATATTTATTAACGATTTGTTTTACTTTCCAAGATTCTAAATAATCCAGTGCATCATCACGTAGGTGCAAGATGATATCTGTACCGCGTGTTGCTTTATCAATGCTTTGAACCTCAAACTCACCTGTTCCACCACTAATCCAACGTACCGCTTCTGTTGAAGCTAAACCAGCACGACGAGATTCGACAGTGATTTTATCCGCAACAATAAAACCTGAATAAAAACCAACACCAAACTGACCGATCAATTGCGCATCTGCTTTCTGATCACCAGTCAGCTTAGACATAAAATCTTTTGTACCTGATTTTGCAATCGTACCTAAATTATCAATCGCTTCTTGTTGGCTTAGACCGATACCATTGTCTGAAATTGTAAGCGTTTTATTTTCTTTGTCTAAAGTCAGACGCACTCGTAAATTTGGATCATTTTCATAATATTCGGGATGATTAATTCCCTCAAAACGTAATTTATCACATGCATCTGATGCATTCGAAATGAGTTCACGTAAGAAAATTTCTGGGTTTGAATAGAGAGAATGCGTCACTAAATGCAATAACTGAGCAACTTCAGCTTGGAAACTATAATTTTGTGATGCTTGTTCACTCATAAATCACTCCTTATGTGTGAGGCTTATCAATTTGGAATGATCTATGAATGGTGTATAACTAAAATTTTTCAATCCTTAAAATGCAATTTTTTATCTAAATCACTCAAATTTACGTGAGCTAAAAAGGTCCCTGACTCAACACGCGATCTTGTAGGATACGATCAAGTTGTTGTTGTCTTTGTAAATACGCTTTACTCAAACACAATGTTTTCGCACCGCAACGATTACGCTGTTTCAACCATTGAAACTGCTTATCTTTTTCAGCATCACGCCCTCCCATTGGAAGAGCATGCAAGATAATTTGATAAGTTGTTGCCAACTTTACATCGGCATCATTTAATTCTCGTTGATTACAAATCTGATGTTCAACCGTTGATTTTGCTTGATGGCATGGAAAACTAGCAGCTTTCACAGATGACATAAATAATGGAAACAAAATAAACCCAATACACCCTAATTTAAATTTCATATCAAATTACACATAAATATAGTGAATTCTATTTATCATACGAGCAGTTTTTTTATTTTTATGTAGGTTTTTAATATAAAAAAAGCCCCACATAATGTGAGGCTTGCACAACTAGATGACTTAGAATTTATAGCTATAACCGAGGGTATAGACCATTGGATTCAAGTCTAATTTAAATTTAGTACCATCAACTAATTTAACTTTAGGGCTAATGTCTGCATAACGTGCATCAAAGTACACACCCCAGTTTTTCGCATCAGCAGGTTGGAAATTGAAACCTAACTGACCTGCAACACCGTATGCATTTTTTACGTCGTCCGCCACGCCTTTTTCATGCCATGCAATAAATGCTGTACCACCGACACCAATATAAGGAGTGAAACGAGTTGAATTTTTAAAATTATATTTTGCTGTAATTGTTGGTGGTAATTGGCGCACACTTGCAACCTTTTCACCATTTAATAAAACATCGTGATTAATAGGATTAGCTAATAACACTTCAGC
Organism: Acinetobacter junii CIP 64.5; assembly: GCF_000368765.1. Classification (GTDB taxonomy): domain Bacteria; phylum Pseudomonadota; class Gammaproteobacteria; order Pseudomonadales; family Moraxellaceae; genus Acinetobacter; species Acinetobacter junii. Next base: position 120,435 of record NZ_KB849653.1, on the reverse strand, counting down.
AGAAAACGGTGTATCACCAAAGAAATATTCAACTGACGGTGTAAATGCAAATTCATGATCCCCTTTTACCGTAGCACCAGGTGCAAGCGTTGTATCTGCTGTTGGGTCAATTAAACTCGCACCCACTTTAATTTGAAAACCTCCTGCAAATGCAGTTGAAGATAACCCCAATAATGCGACCACTAAAACTTTCTTTAACATTTAAATAACCTCATTTAAAAAATTATGTTCTTGTCCAATATAATAAACACTAGTTCACATTATTATACAATAGAGATAAAATCCGACTATTTTAATTATTTATCTAATCCATTGAATAACAAAAAAATATAATTGTTAAAATATGTAATATAACTTTAATCCAAACCATTTAAGTCAAGATAAATACCTATAAAACCTAGCTATTTTGTCAGAATTAACCACTAATAAAGATAGATAAATTTATTTAAAAAAAATAGAATTTAATTCTACTTAAAAATAATAAATCCACAATTTTTAATATAAAGTCATCATTATTAAAATAGAATAAAAAAGAGACGAAAAATATCAAATGATTATTTTAAAATCAGTTAACCAAGATATTAAATAAATAAAATACGTAATTTAATTCACAAAAAATAAGGCCCTTAATCAGGACCTTTATTTAGAAAGATTATTATAGAATCATGGCTGCAATCCAGCCAAAGATCAAAAGAGGAATATTAAAATGAATAAATGTTGGAACGACCGTATCCCAAATATGATCATGTTGACCGTCCACACCTAAACCAGCCGTTGGTCCCAAAGTTGAATCCGATGCTGGAGATCCTGCATCTCCCAAAGCTGCGGCTGTACCGATCAATGCAATCGTCGCCAATGGTGAAAATCCAAATTGCACACACAACGGTACATAAATAACAGCCAATACAGGCACACTTGAAAAAGATGATCCAATCCCAATCGTAACAAATAAGCCGATAAATAACATCAGAAATGCAGCTAATGCATGATTATCACCAATGATATTGACCACACCATTTACCAATTGATTAATATCGCCTGTATGCGTCATGACTGATGCAAATCCAGCAGCAGAAATCATGATGAAGCCTACCAATGCCATCATCCGCATGCCTTGCACAAAAACATCATCCGCATCTTGCCATTTAAAAATTCCAGAAGCGGATAGCACAGCAAATCCAACCAATCCACCTAGAATCATAGAACCAGAATACAGTTGTGCAACCAGAGTCAGTACAATTGCAAGCAAAGCCATAAACATGGTTTTCTTAGAAATTGTCGGTACATTTTCTGCTTCATGTCGAAGCTCTTCAGCATCGGCTTTGAGATCATGCTCAACTTGAGATGTTGTTGTACGCAATGGTTTATCTAAATCAATAGTTTTTACCGTTGTGATTGTACGATCTACATATTCTCGTGGCTTACGGTAACTCACAAACACTGCCACAAGCGTACCAAGAACCATTCCTAAAACAGGAATAGCCATTCCAATCGGCATCATACTGCGTTCGACATGCAAACCATACGCTGCACCAATTTTGTTAATATTTCCCATCAAAATCTGTTCAAGGAAAATCGCACCAAAACCAACAGGCAGGAAAATATATGTTCCCACTAAACCAAGCGTTAGCACACATGCTGCCGCACGACGATCCAATTTTAGATGGTTCATGACTTTCAGCAATGGAGGTACCAGTACAGGGATAAAGGCGATATGAACTGGGATTAAGTTTTGCGAAAAGATTGCTGCAATTAACAAAATGGTTAATAAAAGATACTTCACCTTTTTTTCTTGATTTTTACTTGCTTCAAAGCCCAGTAAACCAATCAATTTATGCGCAAGTAAGTCAGGTAAACCTGATTTAGAAAGTGCTAAAGCAAACGCACCTAATACTGCATACGCTAAGGCAACTTCAGCACCATCACCTAAACCAGCATTAAATGCTTCCACAGTTTGGGAAAGACTCAAACCTGCAACTAAACCACCAACAATGGCTGAAATCACTAAAGTGAGAACAACAGAAACTCGTGCCAGTGACAGTATAAACATCACGGCAATCGCGATTACGACAGCATTCATGAAAAAAGTAGGAGCAAAAGAAAGGCGACATTCTAGCAGATTCATTGAGATGAAGCTGAAAATATCGCCGAATAAAGTGCGTAAATCTTATGTGATTTTTATTGTTAAATATCGTTCAATCTTAAGCAGCCTGACGCTGAATAAAACCACGAATAAGTTCAGCAATTTTCTCAGGTTGGCTGATGACAGCCCAATGATTCGCATCAAGTTCAGTATATTCGAACTTTTCAACCCACTTCGGCATAGACTCAGTAATATATTCTGGACTAACAAATGCATCATGACGCAATACAATTGCTTGTACTGGGCATTGCGCATAACGTTGGCGTGGTTGAGTTAAAGAAGGAATAAAGTTTGCACGATATAAGTTAATTCCGTATTTACCATCTGCAACAATATTTGCATTTAATGGTAAATCTTGTTTTTTCTCTAATCCATTCAAGATTTTGCCCCATTTTTCTGGACTGAAGAAAGTCCAAACTGTAGGTGCAATGAGTGGTAAATGGAATGCACCGATATACCATGATTTTGTCAGCATTTTCAGAACATTTGCTGGTGCTGATTTAAACTTTTCACGCAAATATAAAGAAGCATGATCTAAGCAAGGCCCAGAGATCGTTGTATAAGACAACAAACGACCTTTAAGTTTAGGCTCAGTTGCCGATTCCCAAGATTGTAATGAACCCCAATCATGGGCTGCCATATGAAAATTACGATTTGCTAAAACTTGATCTACCACTTCTTGTAAATCTAATGACAAACGCGGTAGACGATAGTCTTTGATACGTTTTGGAATAGAAGATAAACCTGCACCACGCACATCATAAGTTACAATAAAATAATGATTGACAAGCTTTTCAATAATTGGCTCCCAAACTTCCTGATTATCTGGATAACCATGTACTAAAACCAATGGTGTTTTTTTCTCATCGCCCCATGTCTTCACACACAGTGTTTGCTGATCAGAAGTTGTGACAGTTTTTACTTGTGGTTGCATAATTTTTCCCATTTTGTTTTCAAGTGGCTTGGTCAACTAAACAGCCATTGCCAGCGATACAATAAAAATGATATTTATGGAGTATGAATAGAGTTATCAGAAAAAAAATTGACCATGAAAAACTTTTTCAGAAAAATTCGAACCATTCCAGCCGTTTCAAAATTTATGATCAATCATTACTCACCCTATCGCGGTGCAGGAATAGCAATTGAAACGATTGATCTCGACAATTATTTCATTCGAATCAAAATGCCGCTTACTCGAAAAAATCGAAATATCGTTGGAACACATTTTGGTGGCAGCTTGTACTCTATGGTTGATCCCTTTTATATGCTTATTTTGATGCATCATTTGGGAAACAAATACATAGTGTGGGATAAAAGTGCTGCAATCAATTTTTTATCACCAGGTCGAAGCACTGTTTATGCTGATATACGGATCAGCGCAGACGAAATTAGCGAAATTAAACGATTAGCTGAAAATCACGAACCTGTACTTCGATCATATCCTTTAAATATTGTGGATGAAGCTGGTACTCGGATCGCAGAAGTCGAGAAAACCTTATACATTCGTAGAAAAAAGGCTAAAGCTACTACTTAATCTATACAGCTAGATAAAAAATGCCTGAGAGGAATCACAGGCATTTTTTATTACGAAATTAGAGATTATTTCTTTTCTTGGATGGCAGCACCTGCACCACCACCGATCGCACCACCTATTGCAGCACCAGAATCACCACCTAATAACGCTTTACCTACAACTGAACCAATACCTGCTCCAATAGCACTACTTGTAGTCGTACGGCTACTACCACCTTGGGTATTTGCCCCTACACCAGCACCAGCTGCTGCACCTACACCCGCACCTAGACCACCACCAACATGGTTACCAACACCACCACCTACTGCACCACCCAAGGCTGCTGCACCGATACGCTGGTCTGATGCACTCATATTTTGACAACCTGTAAACATAACCGTTGATATGACTAAAGCAGAAACAACACCAATTGTTTTTTTCATGACGGATACTCTCCTGTTCTGTATGTTAAAAATAATAATCTTCTTTTATGTGGACTTTGATCATGTTATGTAATTTGAGTTAGCTAATGCTTTAATATTTGTAAATTTAAACTCAATCTTAAACCAATAAAAAAAGCACCCGAAGGTGCTTTTTTTGAATCAACTCATAATTAGAATTGATCTGAATTTAACGCTTGACTAAACGCTTGATCAACTTCACTGAAATCATTGTGAAGTTCAAACTCAGCAGCTTCCGCTTCTTGACGACGACGTTCTAGGTGATACGCAAGACCTGTACCAGCAGGAATCAAACGACCAACAACAACGTTTTCTTTCAAGCCACGTAAATCATCTTCTTTACCTGTTACAGCAGCTTCAGTTAACACACGTGTTGTTTCCTGGAACGATGCAGCAGAGATGAACGAGTCAGTAGAAAGCGACGCTTTGGTAATACCCATCAATTGACGTTCAAACTTCGCAGGGAACTTGTTCTGAGCCAAGACAGCTTGGTTCTCTTGAACAACACGGATGTAATCCACTTGTTCGCCTTTAATAAAGCTTGTATCGCCACCATCAGTGATTTCAACTTTACGCAACATTTGACGTACGACGACTTCAATGTGCTTATCGTTGATTTTTACACCTTGGAGACGGTAAACGTCTTGAACTTCGTTCACGATGTAGTTTGTTAAAGCAACTTCGCCTTTCAAACGTAAGATGTCATGTGGGTTTTGTGGACCATCAGAAATGGTTTCACCACGGTTCACATGCTCACCCTCGAACACGTTGATTTGACGCCATTTAGGAATCAACTCTTCGTAGATCTCCGAACCATCATCAGGTGTGATCACTAAACGGTTCTTACCTTTGGTCTCTTTACCAAAGCTTACGATACCAGACACTTCTGCCAAAATCGCATGCTCTTTTGGTTTACGTGCTTCAAACAAGTCTGCAACGCGTGGAAGACCACCGGTAATATCACGAGTACGCGAAGATTCTTGTGGTACACGACCGATTACATCACCCACACCAATCGTTTCGCCATCACGGACAGTCACGATTGTATTTTGTGGCAAGAAGTAGAACTGTTCGCCGCCATCTGTTGTATCCAACACGATCGCAGGACGTAAATCTTTACCAGACGCAGGACGTGCTGTTACTGGCAAGATTTCAACAGTCGTCATACCTGTTGCATCATCAGTCTTAGAGGTTGCAGTTACACCATCAGCGATTTGGCTGAAACGTGCTTTACCCGCAACTTCTGTAACAAGTGGATGTGTATGTGGATCCCAAGTCGCTACGATACCGCCAGCTTCTACAGTCTCACCATCTTTCAACAAAATGCTGGCACCGTAAGGAAGTTTATAACGCTCGCGCTCACGACCTAAGTCATCCGCAATACCAATTTCACCTGAACGAGAAACTGAAACTAAGTGACCTTTGGCATGTTGTACAGTTTTCACATTGTGGAAACGTACAGTACCTTTGTTACGTACTTGAACGCTGTTCGCAGCAGAAGTTCGGCTCGCAGCACCACCAACGTGGAACGTACGCATCGTTAACTGTGTACCAGGTTCACCAATTGACTGAGCAGCCATTACACCGACTGATTCACCTGGATTCACCAAGTGACCACGTGCAAGGTCACGACCATAACAACGAGCACACACACCGAATGTAGATTCACATGCAATTACTGAGCGTACTTTAACTTCATCGACACCCGCTTCTTCAAGCTGAGCTGCGATTTTCTCGTCAATTAACGTACCGCGAGGTAATACAACTTCGTCATCAGATGCACGACGTACATCTTCAGCCGTTACACGACCTAATACGCGGTCACGTAATGGCTCGATGACATCACCACCTTGAATGAATGGAGTCATCACTAAACCACCCGCTGTACCACAGTCAGGTTCAGTAATTACTAAGTCTTGTGCTACATCTACTAGACGACGAGTCAAGTAACCAGAGTTTGCTGTTTTTAAAGCTGTATCGGCCAAACCTTTACGCGCACCGTGTGTTGAAATGAAGTACTGAAGTACTGTCAAACCTTCACGGAAGTTTGCTTTAATCGGTGTCTCAATGATCGAACCATCTGGCTTAGCCATCAAACCACGCATACCCGCTAACTGACGAATCTGAGCTGCCGAACCACGGGCACCTGAGTCAGACATCATGTAGATACTGTTGAATGATTTTTGCTTCTCGTCTTCACCTTGCTTGTTTTTAACAAGTGTGTAAGACAAGTTATCCATCATTGCTTTCGCAACTTGGTCATTGGTACGCGCCCAAATATCGACCACTTTGTTATAGCGCTCACCCGCAGTTACGAAACCTTGCTCAAACTGTTGTTCGATTTCACGAACTTCTGTTTCAGCTTTGTCAATAATGACTTGTTTCGTTGGTGGGATCAGCATGTCTTCCATACCAACAGATACACCTGAGCGCGTCGCTTGACGGAAGCCCAAATACATCAATTGGTCAGCGAAGATAACAGTATCTTTCAAACCAAGCTTACGGTAGCAAGAGTTGATTAACTTAGAGATGTTCTTTTTAGTCATCTCAAGGTTGATCATATCAAAGCTTAAACCTTGTGGAACAACTTCCCAAAGTAAGCAACGACCTGGAGTTGTATCAACGATGATCGTTTGCTGTTCACGTTCACCATTATCATTAATCACAGTTTGGTGTACACGTACTTTTACACGTGCGTGAATCGCTACTTTACCCGTTGCCAATGCGCGGTTTACTTCGTGAGTATCCGCAAACACCATGCCTTCACCTTTGGCATTTACTGCATCACGTGTGATGTAGTAAAGACCCAATACAACGTCCTGAGAAGGAACGATGATTGGCTCACCGTTGGCTGGCGACAAGATGTTGTTTGTTGACATCATCAATGCACGAGCTTCAAGCTGCGCTTCCAATGTCAATGGAACGTGTACCGCCATTTGGTCACCATCGAAGTCGGCGTTAAACGCAGCACATACGAGTGGGTGAAGACGGATCGCCTTACCTTCAATCAGAATCGGTTCAAATGCTTGAAGACCTAAACGGTGAAGTGTTGGCGCACGGTTCAACATCACTGGATGTTGACGAATTACAGAAGCAAGAACGTCCCAAACCTCTGGAGTCTCACGCTCAACCATTTTCTTCGCAGCTTTAATGGTTGTTGCTTGACCAGATGCTTGTAGCTTCGCGAAAATAAATGGTTTGAATAATTCAAGCGCCATTTTCTTCGGAAGACCACATTGGTGAAGACGTAAAGTAGGACCTACGGTAATTACCGAACGACCAGAATAGTCAACACGTTTACCAAGTAAGTTTTGACGGAAACGACCTTGTTTACCTTTGATCATATCAGCCAAAGATTTCAATGGACGTTTGTTCGAACCTGTAATCGCACGACCACGACGACCGTTATCAAGCAATGCATCAACAGACTCTTGTAACATACGTTTTTCGTTACGTACGATAATGTCTGGTGCAGCAAGATCAAGAAGACGTTTCAAACGGTTGTTACGGTTAATCACACGACGATATAGATCGTTTAAGTCTGAAGTCGCGAAACGACCACCTTCAAGTGGTACAAGCGGACGTAAGTCTGGTGGAAGTACTGGAAGTACATTCATCACCATCCATTCAGGCTTATTGTTTGATTCTTTGAATGCTTCCATCAACTTCAAACGTTTAGACGCTTTTTTAAGTTTCGTCTCTGAAGTCGTTTGTGGAATCTCTTCACGTAAACGAGCAATTTCAGCTTCAAGATCGATGTCTTTCAACAAGTCTTGAACAGCTTCTGCACCCATTTTCGCTGTGAATTCATCACCGTGCTCTTCAAGTGCATTGTAGTATTCTTCATCCGTTAAAAGTTGATACTTTTCAAACGGAGTCATACCAGGATCAGTAACGACATAAGATTCGAAATATAATACGCGCTCGATATCACGTAATGTCATATCAAGAAGTAAACCAATACGGCTCGGTAATGATTTCAAGAACCAAATGTGTGCAACTGGAGAAGCAAGTTCAATGTGACCCATACGTTCACGACGAACTTTAGCAGTCGTTACTTCAACGCCACATTTTTCACAAATGACGCCTTTATATTTCATACGCTTGTATTTACCACACAAGCATTCGTAATCTTTTACTGGACCAAAGATTTTGGCACAGAACAAACCGTCACGTTCAGGTTTAAAAGTACGGTAGTTAATGGTTTCAGGCTTTTTAACTTCACCGTGAGACCATGACTTAATCATCTCTGGTGACGCAAGACCAATACGGATACGGTCAAATTCAATCGGTGCATGACCTTCTGAATCCGTTTTCTTACGCATGATATCGAGCAAGTCTTTCAATTTTTTTCTCCGTGTGTCAGGAAGCTAGGCTTACCTGACTGGGTCACAAATATTGTTTTTTAACTGAACAACCCTCCCTCAACCTCTCCTTTTCTCAGGAGGGAAGCCCCCACCCTTTTCGAGTGGAAACTAGGAGAATTAATGGCTAATTAGTCACCATTTTTCAGTTCAATGTTGATACCTAAAGAACGGATCTCTTTGGTCAATACGTTGAACGATTCAGGCATACCCGGATCCATATAATGGTTTCCATCTACAATGTTCTTATAGATGCGTGTACGACCTTCGACGTCATCCGACTTCACAGTGAGCATTTCTTGGAGGGTATATGCTGCACCATATGCTTCAAGTGCCCATACTTCCATCTCACCGAAACGCTGACCACCGAATTGTGCTTTACCACCAAGCGGTTGTTGTGTCACAAGTGAGTAAGAACCAGTTGAACGTGCATGCATCTTATCGTCAACCAAGTGGTTCAACTTAAGCATGTACATGTAACCGACAGTTACTGGACGATCAAACTGTTCACCTGTACGTCCATCAAACAAGATTTGTTGACCAGAACGTGGTAACTCTGCAAGCTCAAGTAACTCTTTGATTTGTGACTCTTCAGCACCATCAAATACTGGAGTTGCCAAAGGCACACCAGCACGTAAATTACCTGCAAGCTTAAAGATCTCTTCGTCAGTTAGTGTGTCAAGCTGTTCTTGCTCACCACCCACTTTATTATAAATCTTGTCAAGGAATGAACGTAACTCGGCAATTGTACGTTGTTGTTTGAGCATTTTATCAATCTGCTCACCCAAACCTTTTGCTGCCATACCTAAGTGAGTTTCAAGAATCTGACCCACGTTCATACGCGATGGTACACCGAGTGGGTTCAATACGATATCAACTGGCACACCATTGGCATCATGTGGCATATCTTCAACTGGTAAGATGTTTGATACAACACCCTTGTTACCGTGACGACCCGCCATCTTATCACCAGGTTGGATTCGACGTTTAACTGCTAGGTAAACCTTAACAACTTTCAATACACCAGTTGTTAACTCATCCCCTGTAGAAAGTTTACGTTTCTTCTCAGCAAATTTTTCATCAATTTCATGGCTCTTTTCTTTCAAGAACACTTGAATTTGAGTTAAACGCTCAGCAATTGCTTCATCTGTTGGTTGGATTTCAAGTAGATCAACTAACTCTAGACCAGACAACATATCTTCTGAAAGCTTCTCACCACGTTTAGTCGAACCACCACCGTTAGATTCTTGACCTTTCAACAAACGAACAATACGCTCACGTGCTGCTTCTTCGAAGATTTTGTATTCTTCTTTCAAGTCTTTACGGTATGCATCAAGCTGAGCTTTCTCAATTGCTTGCGCACGTTCATCTTTTTCTAAACCATCACGTGTGAAGACTTGAACGTCAATCACTGTACCTTTAGTGCCTGACGGAACACGTAAAGATGAATCTTTTACGTCAGCCGCTTTTTCACCAAAGATTGCACGAAGTAGTTTTTCTTCAGGTGTTAACTGAGTTTCACCTTTAGGTGTTACCTTACCAACCAGAATATCACCTGCAGTAACTTCAGCACCGATATAAACAATACCTGACTCATCAAGTTTAGACAGTGCAGCTTCACCGACGTTAGGAATATCAGCAGTAATTTCTTCTGCACCTAACTTAGTATCACGCGCTACACATGACAATTCTTGAATATGAATCGACGTTAAACGGTCTTCTTGAAGCACACGCTCAGAAAGTAAGATCGAGTCTTCATAGTTATAACCGTTCCATGTCATGAACGCGACGCGCATGTTTTGACCTAGCGCAAGTTCACCCATGTCAGTCGATGGACCGTCAGCCAAAATATCGCCACGAGCAACTTTGTCGCCCAAGTTTACGATGACATTTTGGTTAATACATGTATTTTGGTTTGAACGTGTATATTTGATCAGGTTGTAAATATCTACACCTGCTTCACCTGCAATCATTTCATCTTCGTTCACACGAATAACGATACGAGATGCATCAACATATTCAATTACACCACCACGACCCGCGATCACACATACACCTGAGTCGCGTGCTACGTTTGCTTCCATACCCGTACCGACAAGTGGTTTGTCAGCACGAAGTGTAGGAACAGCCTGACGTTGCATGTTCGAACCCATCAATGCACGGTTTGCGTCATCGTGTTCAAGGAATGGAATTAATGACGCTGCAACAGAAACAACCTGCTGTGCAGAAACGTCCATATGTGTTACGCGCTCAGGCGACATACGTACGAATTCACCTTGATGACGTACAGAAACCATTTCTTCAGTCAAGTTGCCATCTTTATCCACTGCTGAGTCGGCTTGTGCAATGACAGTGCCTACTTCTTCAATTGCAGATAAATATTCAACTTCATCTGTCACACGACCGTCTACAACCTTACGGTATGGTGTTTCCAAGAAACCGAAGTCATTCGCTTTTGCATAGACAGAAAGCGAGTTGATCAAACCAATGTTTGGACCTTCAGGTGTTTCAATTGGACAAACACGACCATAGTGAGTTTGATGTACGTCACGCACTTCGAAGCCTGCGCGTTCACGTGTCAAACCACCAGGACCAAGCGCAGACACACGACGTTTATGTGTAATCTCAGATAATGGGTTGTTTTGGTCCATGAACTGAGATAACTGGCTTGAACCAAAGAATTCTTTGATTGCCGCAGCAACTGGTTTCGCGTTGATTAAATCTTGTGGAGACAAGTTATCAGTTTCAGCTTGGCTTAAACGCTCTTTCACAGCACGTTCAACACGAACCAAACCAACACGGAATTGGTTTTCTGTCATTTCACCAACAGAACGTACGCGACGGTTACCCAAGTGATCGATATCGTCGACTTCACCTTTACCATTGCGGATCTCCACCAATGTACGAAGTACATCAATGATATCGTCATGCGATAAAATACCTTCAACTTCACGTGACTTCTGATCAGTACCCACTTCGTAAGGACGACCCAAACGACGGTTAAACTTCATACGACCTACTGGAGAAAGGTCATAACGTTCAGAAGAGAAGAATAAGTTATTAAATAAGTTCTCTGCTGCTTCTTTTGTCGGTGGTTCACCTGGACGCATTACTTTATAGATTTCAACAAGCGCTTCTTCACGACCTGTTGTTGTATCTGCACGTAATGTATCTGCAATGAACGAACCACGATCGATGTCATTAGTGAATAGGATGTTAAATTGTTTAACACCACCTTCAGCCAATTTCACCATAATTTCATGGCTAAGTACGGTATTTGCAGGAATCACATCACCACTTTTCAGTGTGATATCTTCAGCTGTAATACGTTCATATAAATATTCATCAGGTACAGAAAGCTTAGCTAAGTTAGCTGCTTCCATTTGGCGTACATGACGTGCATTAATACGCTTACCTTGTTCAACGATTGCTTTACCATCATTGTCCAAGATATCAAATTGCGCCATTTCACCACGTAAGCGATCTGGAACGAGGTCAATTTGATAGCTACCCATATCAAGATATACAGGTACTTTTTCATAGAACAAATTCAAGATTTGTTCATTGCTATAATTTAAAGCACGTAAGATCACAGTCGCCAACAATTTACGACGACGGTCAATACGTACGAAAACTAAATCTTTTGCATCGAATTCAAAATCTAACCATGAACCACGGTAAGGAATGATACGTGCTGAATACAACACTTTACCGCTTGAGTGTGTTTTACCCTTATCATGATCAAAGAATACGCCTGGTGAACGGTGTAATTGAGATACGATTACACGTTCAGTACCGTTAATAACGAAAGTACCGTTGTCGGTCATGAGCGGCATTTCGCCCATGTACACTTCTTGTTCACGAACATCTTTGATTGATTTCGTTTCGCGATCTTTAATGATCAAACGAATTTTTACACGCATTGGTGCCGCATAAGTCGAACCACGTAAAATACATTCACGCACGTCAAACTCGGGTTTACCAAGGCTATACTCAACAAATTCTAAAGCAGCATTGCCAGAATAACTTTCAATAGGAAAAACTGAACGAAATGCGGCTTGGAGACCGATATCTTCGCGATTTTTTGGAGTTTTACCACCTTGTAAGAATGTACGATACGAATCGACCTGAATCGAAAGTAAGTACGGTGCTTCCATTACGTGGGGCAATTTACCAAAATTCTTACGGATCCGTTTCTTTTCGGTATATGAGTATGCCATCTGGAGTCCTCGGAAAGTAAACTAAGCCCGCCTGCAGAACGGGCCTAGAAGGAATTACGCAGGCCGATATGGCCACCACTGTTTACAAATGCTGCAATTTTTAGTGGTATCAAAACGCTTAACAATATTTTTATAAGCAAAAAAATATTGGTAAGCATTTGATTTTATTTGTTTTCTATAAAAATCTGCACAAAATATGCAAAACTAACAAAAAACGAGCCGATTATTGTAACGCAAAAAGGCTGATGACCCAAGAGCCATCAGCCATTTTTTGGAGCCGATTATAAAAAAATCGACTCCCTACAGAATTACTTAAGTGTAACTGTAGCACCAGCTTCTTCAAGCTTCTTCTTAAGCTCTTCGCCTTCTTCTTTAGAAACAGCTTCTTTAAGAACAGCTGGAGCGCCTTCAACAAGGTCTTTAGCTTCTTTAAGACCAAGACCAGTAGCTTCACGAACTGCTTTAATTACAGCAACTTTGTTAGCACCGAAAGAAGTCAACTCAACGTTGAATTCAGTTTGTTCTTCAGCAGCAGCAGCGCCAGCGCCTGGAGCAGCAGCAACAGCTACAGCAGCAGCAGATACGTTAAATTTTTCTTCGAAAGCAGAAATTAATTCAACAAGTTCAAGAACTGTTTTTTCAGCAACTGCGTTTAAGATTTCTTCGTTTGTTAAAGCCATGAGAATAACTCCAAATGGATATTGAATGGTGTGAAAATAGAATTAAGCTGCTTCTGACTCGTTTTTCTCTTTGAGCGCTGTAATGAGGCGACCCAATTTCGAAATAGGAGCTTGAAGAACAGACGCGAGCATAGTAAGCGCTTTTTCTTGGTTCGGAAGGTTTGCAATCACGCTAACGTCAGCACCTTGATAAACCTTGCCATCAAATGCAGCAGCTTTAAGTTCAAATGCTTTGTTAGTTTTCGCAAATTCTTCGAACAAGCGTGCAGCTGCACCCATGTCATCTTCAGAAGTAGAGAAACCGAGAATGGTTGGGCCAACAAGGTTGTCATTTAAGATATCGAATTGAGTACCTTCTAATGCGCGCTTAGCCAAAGTGTTACGAACGATACGAGTCGTCACACCTAACTTACGAGCTTCAACACGAAGTGTTGTTAATTGCTCTACGCTTGAACCTTGATAGTTAGCCACAACAACAGAAAACGCTTTAGAAGCAACTTCGCTTACTTCTGCAACGATCTGTTTTTTGCCTTCGATAAGAAGAGCCATTGTAAAACCTCCTAACGGTGATTTATGCATCTATAAAGATGCACTCCCAATTCGTAAGCCTTTCGACTTACACGTGGAGGAGGAACAAATCACACCACCACGTCTACTCAGGCTGGTAGATTAAGAAAAATGTTCGAAAACACTTCTCACCTGAGGTCTTTGACGCTGATAAATATTCATTTATCAATTCAAAGTTTGCTCAAACTCTTTAAAAAAAAGAGTCTGAGGCTTTAAAATTCTGTCTAATTACTTAGAAACGTTGTTTACGTCAACAGTAAGACCAGGACCCATAGTTGAGCTTAAAGTGATCTTTTTAACGTATACACCTTTAGAAGTAGCAGGCTTTAATTTTTTCAAGTCTGCAATTAAAGTTTCAACGTTTTGACGTACAGCTTCTTCGCTAAAGCCAAGCTGACCAATCGCAGCGTGGATGATACCCGCTTTGTCAACACGGTAACGTGCTTGACCAGATTTAGCATTTTTAACTGCGTTAGCAACGTCTGGAGTAACCGTACCCACTTTCGGGTTTGGCATTAAACCACGTGGACCAAGAATAGTACCAAGCTTACCAACAACGCGCATTGCGTCAGGAGCAGCAATTACTACGTCAAAATCAAGGTTTCCACCTTGAATGCTTTCAGCAAGATCATCAAAACCAACGATATCAGCGCCAGCAGCTTTCGCAGCTTCAGCAGCAGCACCTTGAGCAAATACTGCAACACGTACAGTTTTACCTGTACCTGCTGGTAAAGTAGTCGCACCACGAACAACCTGATCAGATTTACGTGGATCTACGCCAAGGTTTACAGCGATATCTAAAGATTCTTTGAACTTCGCAGCTGGAAGGCTGTTAAGAACTTGTACTGCTTCTTCCAAAGTATAAACTTTGTTTGCTTCTACAGCAGCAGCAATGGCTTTTTGACGTTTAGTTAACTTTGCCATGTCTTATAGCTCCACTTCCAAGCCCATAGAACGTGCAGAACCAGCAATGGTACGCACACGAGCGTCTAAATCAGCACCAGTTAAATCTGGTTCTTTAGTAGTCGCAATCTCTTCTAATTGAGCACGAGTCAACTTACCAACTTTAGTTTTGTTAGGTACAGAAGAACCCTTTTGAATACCAGCAGCTTTCTTAAGAAGAATAGATGCAGGTGGAGTTTTCATGATGAAAGTGAACGACTTATCGTTGTACACAGTGATCACGACAGGAATTGGCAAACCAACTTCAAGTTTTTGTGTAGCAGCATTGAATTCTTTACAGAATGCCATGATGTTTACACCACGTTGACCTAAAGCAGGACCAATTGGTGGAGATGGATTCGCTTTACCAGCTGGAACTTGCAGCTTGATATAGCCGTCAATCTTCTTAGCCATTGAAATTACCTCTGGGTACAGACGCCGTTAGGCTCCCCAAAAAAATAAGTAACGCCGAAACATTACAACAACAATGCCCGATCAAATCGGGCGCTTTTCAAACAACTGAAATTAAACTGTTTTTTCGACTTGTCGAAATTCAAGTTCAACTTGAGTTGGTCGATTAAATACATTAATCGTCAACGTTAAACGTGACTTTTCGTACTGAACTTCCTCCACGACTCCTTTAAAGTCAGTGAACGGACCATCAATAACGAGCAATTCTTCACCTGGTTCAAACATCGTCTTAGGACGCGGTGCCTCACCAGTATTACGTACACGAGCAAGAATCGCATCAGCTTCACGTTGTGTGATTGGCGCTGGTTTTTCTGGCGTACCACCGATAAAACCAAGAACCTTTGGACATTCTTTTACAATGTGCCAAGTATCATCATTCATTTCCATTTCGACTAACACATAGCCTGGAAAGAATTTACGTTCAGATTTACGTTTCTTACCATCCTTCATTTCAACTACTTCTTCAGTAGGAACCAGGACTTCACCAAAGCTGTCAGCTACCGTGCTACGTTGAATACGTTCATTAAGCGAACGCAACACTTGTTTTTCAAAGCCCGAATAGGCATGAATAATATACCAACGTTTCATGGCGCTCTTACCCGATAATTAACTTAATAAACCAACCTAACCCATAATCAAAGCACCACAACACTAGAGATGCAATAATTACTACCAAGAGCACCTGCCACGAAGTGGTGATCGTCTCTTGTTTCGTCGGCCAAGTCACTCGACGCAGTTCAATTCGTGCATCTTGCAACAAGCGCACAAAGCCTTTACCTTGATGGGTGGCGTATAATAAACCTAAAGCGACAACGATACAAGCCAAAATTACCCCAACGCGCACCCAAATATCATTTGCAGGCGCCCAATAGGCAGGTAAATGCTGATTTACCAATGCAGAACCGATTAGCAAAGCAATAGCAACCAACCACAGGACAGCATCCAATGGCGAACCTGAACTTACAACTTCTGCATTATTTCTTTGAGGGATTGGCGCGTCGCTTAATGCGTCACGCGATTTATCATTCGACATTTTTTTACTCGTCGTTGAATTCGCGACTTATTATATGACAACTTAGCCAGAATCAAGCTTTTTTATTTAAAAAAAGTGGCAGGCCAGGAGGGACTCGAACCCCCAACATTCGGTTTTGGAGACCGACGCTCTACCAATTGAACTACTGACCTATTAAGCAAATCGAAAGCCGAAGCTTCCGATTTGAGTGTAACACAGTATTGGGCTTATGCAGTTACTTTAGCAACAACACCAGCACCTACAGTACGACCACCTTCACGGATCGCAAAACGTAGACCTGGGTCCATTGCGATCGGGTGGATTAACTCTACTGACATTTCTACGTTGTCACCAGGCATTACCATTTCTACGCCATCTTGTAATTTGATCGCGCCAGTTACGTCAGTTGTACGGAAGTAGAACTGTGGACGGTAACCGTTAAGGAATGGAGTATGA
>NZ_KB849653.1:43755-103596 GCF_000368765.1 Acinetobacter junii CIP 64.5 | reverse complement strand
ACTGTGGACGGTAACCGTTAAGGAATGGAGTATGACGACCACCTTCTTCTTTAGAAAGTACGTATACTTCTGCATCGAATTTAGTGTGCGGCTTGATTGTACCTGGTTTAGCAAGTACTTGACCACGTTGTACGTCTTCACGCTTAGTACCACGAAGTAAGATACCACAGTTCTCACCCGCACGACCTTCGTCAAGAAGTTTACGGAACATTTCAACGCCAGTAACTGTAGTCGTTTGAGTATCACGGATACCAACGATTTCAACAGACTCACCAACTTTGATGATACCAGCTTCTACACGACCAGTTACTACTGTACCACGACCAGAGATAGAGAATACGTCTTCGATTGGCATCAAGAATGCTTTATCGATTGCACGCTCTGGTTCTGGGATGTAAGAGTCAAGCGCTTCTACAAGTGCAAGAACAGAAGCTTCACCGTAAGGACCGTCGTTACCGTTTAATGCTTGAAGAGCTGAACCACGGATGATTGGAGTGTCATCACCTGGGAAGTCATAAGTAGAAAGAAGTTCACGAACTTCCATTTCTACTAATTCAAGTAATTCTTCATCATCAACAAGGTCACACTTGTTTAAGAATACGATGATGTAAGGTACACCGACCTGACGAGAAAGAAGGATGTGTTCACGAGTTTGTGGCATTGGACCATCAGTCGCAGCACATACAAGGATCGCGCCGTCCATCTGAGCAGCACCAGTAATCATGTTTTTAACATAATCGGCGTGGCCCGGGCAGTCTACGTGAGCGTAGTGACGGATTGGAGAATCGTATTCTACGTGTGATGTATTAATTGTAATACCACGTGCTTTTTCTTCAGGAGCAGAGTCGATTTGTGAGTAATCTTTCGCTTCACCGCCGTAAGTTTTTGCACAAATTGTTGCAATCGCAGCAGTTAAAGTTGTTTTACCATGGTCAACGTGACCAATTGTACCCACGTTTACGTGTGGTTTATTACGTTCAAACTTAGCCTTAGCCATTTGATTTTCCTCGTTTACGTCGACACCAGTTTAGAGAAAAACAACCCTGAAAAACTTTCTTTATCGACATTCGCCTAAAAAACTAGACACCTAATACTTGAAAAGCAGACTATAATAGCCTGCTTCTTTTTAAATCCTTGTAGAAATTCTACCAAGTTGTATATCTGGAGCTCTTATCGAGATTTGAACTCGAGACCTCTCCCTTACCAAGGGAGTGCTCTACCACTGAGCTATAAGAGCGATCTCTTCGATGGAGCGGGAGACGAGGATCGAACTCGCGACATGCAGCTTGGAAGGCTGCCACTCTACCAACTGAGTTACTCCCGCGCGTTGGTACTTAACCACTTCAATCGAAGCTAGATGGTGGTGAGAGAAGGATTCGAACCTTCGAAGCTTTCGCAACAGAGTTACAGTCTGCCCCCTTTGGCCGCTCGGGAATCTCACCATATCACACTTACACAGTGCTGTTCTTCACTCTAACACTCTACTACATTAAGATGGTGCCGGCACACGGATTCGAACTGTGGACCTACTGATTACAAGTCAGTTGCTCTACCAACTGAGCTATGCCGGCGTCTCTTAGTGTTTCGTACGTTTCGTATCGGAACGGTGTGCAGTTTAGCAAAACTCTCAGGCTATGCAAGCAGTTTTTTTATAAAAACTGCGAAAAACTCATAAAATCAAACCATTTGATGATAATTCAACCGCTTTGATCACTGCGCGAGCTTTTATTTGAGTTTCATTCCATTCTGATTCTGGATTTGAGTCTGCAACAAGCCCTGCTCCAGCTTGCACATATACTTTTTTATCACGAATCACACAGGTACGAATCGCGATCGACATATCCATTTCACCATGCCAACCCAAATATCCAACAGCACCACCAAATACACCACGCTTAACTGGTTCTACTTCATCAATGATTTCCATTGCACGAATTTTAGGTGCACCTGAAAGTGTGCCCGCAGGGAATGTCGCTTTAAATACATCAAGCGCATCGACATCATCTCGAACCTCACCCTGAACATTTGACACGATATGCATCACATGTGAGTAGCGCTCAATCACCATACGATCAGTGACTTGAACCTTACCAATCTTTGAAACCCGACCAACATCATTTCGTCCAAGATCAATCAGCATTAAATGTTCTGCAATTTCTTTTTCATCAGCCAATAAATCTTGCTCTAAAGCCAAATCTTCTTCTTTAGTTTTTCCACGTGGTCGAGTGCCTGCTAAAGGACGTACTGTTGCGATACCATTCTCCAAACGAGACAAAATCTCAGGAGATGAACCAACAATATGAAAAGGCTTCTGATCCGTCAGTGTTTGTCCTTGTACCAAGAATAAATAAGGTGAAGGGTTTAAATGACGGAGCGCACGATAAACCTGTAATGCTTCACCATCAAAATCAGAAACCATACGCTGACCAGGTACCACCTGCATCACATCACCAGCACGAATGTACTCTTTTACCTTCTCAACGGTTGCAAGGAACTTCTCTTTACCTGTAATAGATTCAAAATGAGGAGCAGAATGCGGCTTTGCTTGCAGACTTACAGGTATTGCAAGTAATTGTTCAAGTTGATCTAATTTTTGTTGTGCTTGTTGATAGGCATTTTCTTGATTCACATCAGCATGATGAATCAAAAATAACGTATCTTTCAAATTATCAAAAACAATAACTGTTTTAGATAGCATTAACCATAAATCGGGTAAAGACACAGGGTCGGCTGTTGGTACATTTTTAAGTTTAGGTTCAATATAACGCACTGCATCATAACCAAGATAACCAACTAAACCGCCAGTAAAGCTTGGCAAATCGGGCAACTCATTTTGAGTCGGCACTTTAAATTGTTTTTGAAAATCACGTATATATTGAAATGGATCACTACATTCTTGTTGAATAACAGAACCATCCAACTGTTGAATAGTCAAGATTCCTGCATTGCAAGAAAAAACTGTCGACTCTCCCAACCCAATCATGGAATAACGCGCCCAGTTCTCCCCACCTTCAACAGACTCAAACAAATATGCTTGTTTGTGTTCTTTGAAGCGCGCGAAAACAGAAAGCGGAGTTTCGGTATCCGCTAAACGTTGACGGTATACAGGAATAGTGTTGTAGCCTAAAGATTTTAACTGTTCGAATTGTACTAAGGTCGTCATGAATATTCTCTATGGTTTCGATTTAATCTGCGTTTAGTTTTAATGCTGCTTTAATCCCGCCATCGAAAAACCATACTCATTTTCATGCCCTTCTCCTCACCTGATCTTCATCTACCAATTCTGCCAAACTATCTATCACTTGTTGTGGTTGGCAGTCATAGATACTTTCTCCATGATTATAGCCATAGCTGACCACAATACAATCTATACCTGCACGTCTTGCCGCTTCAACATCATTACTTGAATCGCCAATCATCAAGGTTTCAGAAGCCAGAGCATTTTGCTGCTGCATACAATGTAACAATGGCAATGGATGTGGTTTGCGCTCAGCCAAGCTATCACCTCCAATTACCATTTTAAAATAAGCACTCAATCCCAAAACATCGAGAATACCTCGAGCCAAGTGTTCAGGCTTATTGGTTACACATGCCATCGTTATTTGATGTGTTTGACAATACTGTAAAAATTCCAACACCCCTGCATATACTTTCGTGTCGACACATAATTCCTGTGCATAGATTTCAACAAATGTATCAAGCAAATGATTGAGTTGCTCTGGATGAACATCTCCAAATAAATGATCAAGCACCTTTTCACACAACTTTGCAGCGCCTTTTCCAACCCAAGCTCGAATCTGTGCTTCCGTGACTAATGGAAATCCTAGCTTTTCCAAACTGAGATTCATCGCACGGTACAAATCTGCTGCAGAATCAACAAGTGTTCCATCGAGATCAAAAAGAATAAGGCTACGACGCTCTAACTGTGCAATTAGCATAAATTTACTCGACATAAAAAAGGCATACGCTCATGGTATGCCCTGATTGTAAAAGCTTCGCGTAATTATTTAAAGAACAGCCAAGCAATCACAGCCAAAATGATCAGCACGATAATTGAAATCAAACCTACAGATGCATTTTTCTGTTGCTCAACTTCTTGTGCCACTCGTGATACAGTCTCTTCAAATGGAATAGGTTGTTGTTCTAAAGTCGACTGCACATCAACACCTTGTGGTATCGGCGCAGGCTTTGGAATCGCAACTTGCTGCGGCATTCCATCACGACTAATTGGAGTTTCGACAGCACGTTCAGCTATACTTGGCATGCCTTGGTCGTATGATATTGATGGCACTGGTTCTGCTTCAATTTCAGGCAATTCAGCATCAACAGGTGCAAGTACAGAAAACATAAAGCTCGCAAATTGCAAAATATCCCCATCATGCAACTCTGTTTCTTGTTCAATTTTCAAATCATTGATAAATGTGCCATTTGAAGAATTCAAATCTTGAACCCAAAGCTGATGATCTTTCAACAACAAGGCAGCATGTCGACGAGAAATATCGGCGGATTGCAACAAAAGGTCAGCATCTTGATGACGACCAACTAACATATCACGCTCTACGCTAATCTCTTGTCCCGTAAATTCACCCGTAATGGCTTGTAGTTTCCAAGTCATAGATGCATATCCTTATAAAATTTCTCTCAATTTTAACATTGTGACATAAGGTCTTCTGTGCATCTACTGTGAAGATGCCGAACGAATCGTCGTAGTTGTCACTGTATTCTTACTACGCTCAGTCGATTTTGCTGGCAGCTGAATAGTTTGCTGTTGCACCTGAGGTTCAATAGTCGCTACAGGCGTAGTTACGACACTGCTTTGAGTTTGTGTTGCTGTTGGAACCTTTTGATACGGTGACGTAGTATTTAACGGTTGTTGACGATAAATATCAGCCACATTTTCAGGCAACTTAGCAAAATTACCATTTTTATCCATAGCTAGCTGCAAGCTATAAAGCTGATTGTAACGTTGTTGAGAAATTCGACGCACATCATCCGAATCACCAACAATCGTTGGGTGAATGAAAACCAAGAGATTACGTTTTTCATTGGTTTTACTGTCTGCACGGAATAATCGACCAAGATAAGGAATATCACCTAAGACAGGCAATCCTTGTCTCGAATGGATTGAATTGTCGGAAATCAAACCACCCAGAACAACCGTTTGGCCATGATCAGCTAAAACCGAAGTTTTGATGGCACGCTTACTGGTCACCAAATCCGTTGCTTGACCGCGACTTTCCTGTACAGCAGAGACTTCTTGCTCAACCTCTAACCGAACAGAACCACCTTCACCAATATGCGGTACAACTTTTAGCGTTACACCCACATCCTTACGTTCAACAGTGGTGTATGGATTCACACCTGTGCTGTTAGTCGTCACAGAACCAGTTACGAATGGTACATTCTGACCCACAACAATATAGGCTTCCTCATTATCCATCGTCACAATAGAGGGTGTGGAAAGAAGGTTGGATTTCGTGTTACTTTTTAGCGCCTGAATCAAAGCACCATAAAGCTTACGCGAACCATTCGCACCCTCTTTATAGTCACCCACCACAATCGAAGAACCAGCCCCAATCGCAGAACCCAAACCAGCCGCTCCACCTGTCAGATATCCAGCAGCTAGTTTTGATAAACTAGACCCAACATTAGTAAAGTTTATTAATCCAATACCGCTACTTATATCACCTAATGCCCACTGAACACCCAATTGATCTGCATCATCACCAGCAACTTCAATAATTGCCGCTTCGATCAGCACCTGTTGACGACGTATATCTAATTGCTGAATCGCTGCCTCAATTTCACGCATTAACTGAGGATCCGCTTTAACGACCAATGCATTCTGCGTACTGTCCGCAATAATGCTAACACCATTACCATTAAAGCTTGAAACACCTGCATTTTGATTATTTGAGCCGCTATTCAAATTAATTGAAGGCGTGGAAATCGAGGAAGATGATCCAGATGTTGAATTTGAGCTTTGATTGTTTGAAACAAGGTTATTGATTGGGTTATTTGATGAGCCTGCATTATTTGATGCTGAAGATGATGAAACCGATTGACCTGTGACTAAGCCTTGCAAAATTTCAGCTAAGTTTTTTGCACTGGCGTATTTCAAACGAAAAACCTTCAAACCGCCCAAACGATCTGCCGAAGGCACATCTAACATTTCGATCATTTGACGTAAACGTTTACGCGAATCAGGATCACCCTTAATCAAAATGCGATTAGTCCGATTATCCGCAATGATGCGTACACGTGAGCCAATAAAATCTTTAGATGCGCCGGTTGCACTCATTGTTTCTAGTAAACCAATGATTTCTTCTGCTTGGCTTGATTGCAAACTAATCGCTTCAATATCATTCTGGCCTGTACCATCAAGATTACGTACAATATTTTCTAACTGATAAATATTTGCAGCACGATCAGAAACAATCAACGCATTTGTTCCTGCTACAGCAGCTAAATGCGCGAATTGCGGCATTAGAGGACGAAGTGCAGGAATCAAATCATTAGGGTTAGTATTTTGCAGCCAAATCACACGTGTAACGATTTGGTCTCCACCCGCACGACTGCGCGAATCATATGGAATACCAGAATTTTTCACATTGCTATCAGGAACAAGTTTTACAGTATTTCCCGATGGTAAAGCCACAACACCGTTAACATTCAAAACACCTAAAAATAGGTCATAAACCTCATATTTATTTAAAGGCTTATTTGAAATCACCGTGACGTTACCACGTACACGAGGATCAACCGCAAAGTTTTTCCCCGTAATATCTGCAACTTCATTAATAAATGCTGTTAAGTCCGCATCACGTAAATTGATCTTCCATGTTTGTGCTTGCACATGGGTACTGATTGACGCGGCTAAAGGTGCTGCGGCAAGTAATGCCCAAAGTGGACGTTGATGATTTAAAAAAGCCATAACCTGCACTTATTCCTAACTTATGTGGTGACGTGTTATCACTAAAAACTTTGTTGTATGGTCATCACTTGATCACCACGTTTTATTTCTATTTTGGCATGCCCTTCACGACGTACTTGCTCTAATAATTGTACTTCGCTTAGCCCTTGCCCAACAGTTTGACCGTTAATCGAAAGAATACGATCACCTGAGCGCAAACCTAATGTGTTTTTCAAGTTCGATGGTGTTCGATCAGAGATTTCATAACCATCTGAACCGCCGCCAGTCACACCCATATTTTTTAAATACTGCTCTCGGTTATCTTGCATCTGCTGTATCGCTTGACCTAAAGCAGATTGCGGAGAACTTTGAGAAGGTGCTTGGGGCTGCATTTGAGTTGGCTGATTATTCATACTTTCATTTAAAACGGGTGCTATCGGTTGATATAAGCCGTTTTCTAGACCTTTGAATTTAACTTCTCGTGTAGCACCATTTCCTTGCCTAAGAATCACATGATCCCAATAAACCTCTGCAAGTTGGTAGGACGTTGAGCCAATCGTCTCACCGACACGATAACGTTCAGCAACATCATTGAGTTTAATGACAGCAGAGGATAAATAACTTGGATAACCTAGCAAAACACCCTGCAACTCTAAATTAACATTATCTTGAGCAGAAACTGCTGCGGGTTCGTTAAATAATGCAAACGAACTAATGTTGGGTACTTGAGCTTGCTGCGAACCCAACTCAACTCGATCAAACTGCATCGGCTGCGGCGGTGCGACAACAAACCAAAATAAAGAAGCCAACTTCCAACATAGCCATAGCACTAATATTACCAACACCAACGCACCTAGCTTGTCTAATTTCTGCCATCTCAATTGTTGAATCTTTTGAGCAAATTGTTTCATCAGAAGCCACCCTGCATGAGTGGTTGACGTGAGCTAATCACGTAAGTGTCTAAACCAGCTTTTCCTTCATATGATGGAATATTCAAAAGCATTCGTTGCGTCAATTGCACATCAAGCATCAAACTAGGGTCTAGACTTAGATTTGCCATTTTTTGACTACGCTGATCACGTACATCTACTTGTAGCTGACCATTTTCATCTTTTATTTCAGCCATTAATGAAGGCATATTCATACGATCTTGACGTTGACCGAATGTATAATTCAATTCACCACCACCCCAGTTTAGCTGCCCTTCCGCAGCACTAAATCCTTTTTCTTTTTGATAATTTAACTGAACATCTTTTAATTGAATCGCGTTCTCAGGCCACTGCCAATTTGCAAAATACTTTAAGGTTTCAGGTGAAACTTCACCTTGAAGATTCTTGATCATGATTTTTTTACCAAAACCATAACCAAAAACACCATTAAATTGGGTATTTCCACTGTGTATATCGAGATTTGCACCAACACGTAATAACAATAAATCTAGAGGTCTAGTTTTCCAATGGACAGTTCCTCGCAGTTGACCACGCTGCCAATCCGCCTGCCCCTGCCAGATATTGCCACTAACATTATGTAATATTTGATTATCTTTAGAAAACTTAGCAATTAACCATGTTGCTGGAATTTGTAAAATAATAAAAATTAAGAATGCAAAAACGGCGAAAATCCACCATCTCCATTGTTTTGTTTTTTTCTTCATTCCACCCTTACCAACACGCAAAATATCATCCTTGTCGAGACACTCGCCCTCTGATTGACATTATGCATACTTTTTCAACATCGCCAATTCTCTCATATAAAAAAACCAAGCTTTTTAAGCCTGGCTTTTTAATAAAGAATAAAATCACCTTATGACAATACGATGACTTTAAAACTTGACTTAGATTAAGAAATCTTCAAGTTTTGCACCTTTCTCTAATTCTGCAACTAACCAACGTGGCTGCTTACCGCGACCTGTCCAAGTTTCTTCTGCATTATTTTTATTACGGTAACGCGGCTCAACAGCTTTACGGGTTGTTTTCTTACGTTTTTGCTCACCAAGCTCCAAAAGCTCTTCAACGCTGTATCCAACGTTTTCAGCAATCGCAATAATTTGATTATAAGCATCTTCAATTGCTTGATCTTTTTTGCTTGCAATTAAAGCTTCAGCTTCAGCTTGCAAACGCTTGAGATCTTCAACAGATAAATCACTAATATCTGGTTTCATTAGAACCACTCCAACTCAAAAGGGAAATATATCACTCAAAAAATAAAATGAATTAAAAATTCAACTCAATATTAATTTATATGTAATTAGATAATCAATATTAAAATAGTCAACTTAATCACAGCATTCACTTAAATCAGCTATTATTTACAATAAAACAAAGAAACTTTGTTCACATCAAATATTACAGCACATTTTACCATTCTTTTAACTTCATATTTTATTGTTATTATTTCTTAAAATATCAATTCAAAACCCACCTTAAAATAAACTTAATCTAGATTTATAAGTAAGCTTTATTTTAAAAAATTTATTAGACCTCTTGCAAAAATCATTTTTTAACCAACTCCATGTTGTAAATTGCAGCAATTAAATTCAGACGTAAACCCATGCGTTTACGCCTATTTCGATAACGTGTAGCCAGAATTCTAAAGGTCTTTAATTTTCCATTGACGTGTTCAATTCGAATACGACATTTACTAATTTCCCGATTTATTTGCTTCTGTAATAAAGTTAACGGCTTCTTTTTACTTGCCTTGAATGGCATCAGGCATTTTATCCCCAAACGATTTAAACCTAAATAACCTTTATCAATCAGCATAAAGGCTTGATATCTCTGCTTTTTACGTTGAGCCCTAAACAACTGGAAATCATGTGTACTCCCATGTGTAAGACCTAATGAAATAATCTGCATCGTTTCATAATGAATGATGAGTTGAGCTTTGATCGTATGTCGTTTTTTCTTACCGCTGTAGAGTCTTTTCTGTTTTTTTTTGGACGCTCAATTGTCATTTCAGTTGCATCGACAATAACAACATTCCAATCTATCCCTGCACCATGCGGTAGTTTCTTAGGCAAATGAAATTTATCAGATTTTATTAAAATATTTTCTATTTTATGAATAATTCTGGACGCAGTTAATTCGTGGATTCCATAACTCATAGCAACATGAAAGAGCGTGCGATATTCACGCCAATAACTTAGCGTCATTAACAGTTGGTCTTCAAGTGAAAGACTCGAAGGTCTACCTCGTTGAGTATTGACTTGGCTTGACTCTAATACTTCAAGCATTTCTAAAAAGGTTGAGGGTTGTATTCCAATCAGTCGTTTAAACTGACTATTTGATAGCATCTTTACTTTTTCATATTTCATGTACTGATGATAGTAGAACATGACTTTTTAATGTGGATAAAAAACAAACAAAACGTTGATCGTTTTTTGATTTTTGCAAGAAGTCTATTGAATTGCACCTCGATACAACTCAATAAATATGACTTAGATAAAATTATACATAACTGTCTTTACATATTATTCAATATGATGTCCAACACTTGATTCCAACGTTATAATACGATTACGAATCTCGGTAGGTATATTAATTTTCTTTGAATCATGTTTGCCAACACACACCATGACGGCCTCACCAGTTGCAACCACTTGAGCTTGATCACGACTCCATAGAACATAATGCATTCTAAACGCACTATTTCTTAACTCTTCAATTCTTGCACCAATATGCAGCACATCAGGATAAAATACTGGGCTTAAATATTTACATTGACTCGAAGCAACAACCGTCAATATATCCTCATCGAATATATTTAATTTCATTAAATAAGCAATTCGTGCACTTTCAATATATCGATAATATTGAACATTATTTACATGTCCAAAAGCATCCATATCCCCCCATGCAACAGCTTGCTCAAGAATTACTGGATAGACAGACAGCTCTTTCATTATTTCACTCATATCTTAAAGTTAAGAAAATTAACATCATTTTCAAAGATTAAATTCAACTGTCTGATTAAATCAGAATCATCACCCAAGGTGGATTTAATCCTTAAATAACTCATTAAAATATTATCAGGATATAAATTCAACAATTGTGCTGCATCAGTCTGGCGATCTGTCGCCATAAATATATGCCATTTTGCAAAAGCCAGCATTGGAACGCTGGTATATTTTTGCTCCAACTCCATAATTCGTTGTTCAACATAAGCATAATCAGGAATTTGCTTAAGTAGCTGTTGTTGAAACCACAAATAAAATACTTCAGGATCAAAATGCTCTTGCAATAGATGTAAGGCAAGCTCCTCGTGTTGAACACTCATTTCAGGCATTCGAGCCAATAATTTTAACCAAAGTACTTTACTGGTATAAGGTCGTGCTTTGATTTCTGAATGCAGCATCATGTAACGTTGTTGAAGTGCACCCAAATCATCTACAGTAGCTTGATCAAATTGAATTAATAATTGCTGCAACCAAAGATCACGATGTTCTGCATCTAGCAGCCCATGTTGAGTACTTTGTAAAAATACCCATGGCTTTTGTAAGGCCAATTTACCCCACAAACTGGTTATTTTTTGCTGATATGCTGTTTCAATTTCGCTTAGCCAAGGGGATAGTTGATGTTGTGCGAGAAATTCCAAATGTGTTAGTGCTTTTTCTGTTTCTTGTCGCTCTAGAAAAATATCCACTCTAAGCAATTCAGCAAGTTCAAAAGCCATAGGAGCTGACTTTTCTAGATTCATTAATGCCGTTTCATAATCACCATTGCGATAATCAAATTGAGCATCAACGATATTACTCAGTAAACCTGACTGTGTGAAAACTCGCTCAATGAACACTTGCTGATCTTTGGCAGCATCTAATAACCAAACGATGCCAAGCTGCTCATAAGGATGTAAATCTTTAAATCGAAGAATTGTATCTTTCTGTCTTTGCTGTTGTGCGAGATATCTTTTTGCTAATAACCATCCTGCCTGAGCGATGAAACTCACAAAAATAAAGCAAGTTACTAATCCCCAAAAGCTACTTTGAAACTGCCAGTCCCGCCAATAGATATAAGCGTAACCACTACCGTAACCATAGCTAAAGACTGAAAAAATAGCGAATAAGCTAAGGATTGCAAGGAAATATATCTTCAATAAATGCTTCATATCGGACTACCCTAGCAAACCGAGAGTCATTAGTTTCGGAGCAGGAACGACTGGAAGATTAAGCATTTTCTCCACACGTAGTTTCATTTGCTGACTACTACGATCTGGCAAATCCTCTAAAAGCAACATAACTTCTTGCATTGACTTGCGATATTCAGTGGCTTGATTTAAATGCAATGCTTGCTCTGCAAGTAATAATCTTAATTGAGCCTCTTTTAGTAAAATACTTCGTTGAATTAAGTCCGGTGGAGTGCGTTGCACCTTTTCAAATTTGAACCATTGCCACCATGAACGTTCACTGTTTTTCTGCAGTCGAATATCGGGTTTCTGCATTTCTTGCTGAAGCTGCTGATCTAAATACTGCAATAACGTATCAAACTGCTGACGCTGCTGAGTTTGCAGCAATACATATTGTTGAATGTTTTGCTTATCTTGTTCCATCGCTTTGATAAGACCATGCTGCAATGCTGGTGAAACTTGATGTTGAGCCATTTGTTGTTGCAACTGATTCAACTGTTCTAGCGCAAAAATGAATTGTTGCTGATCTACAGCAAACTGCACTAATTGTAGTTTTTGCTTGATTACAACGGCGGGAGCAATACCATCAATCGTTATCGGTGTAGTTACAAGTTTATTATTGTTATTTGAGGTGTTTTTGTCTTGCAGTTGTCGTTGCAAACCCACTAATTGGTCATTTAACAAAGAGTATTGTTGCTGTGATTGAACCAACTGCTGTTGAAGCTGAGGAACTGTTTGAGAATATTGCGCAACATCATAACTGAGTTTCGCCAACCACACCAAACCCAGAACCAATATGAAATAAGCAATTTTTCTCATGATTGTCCTTGCCAGCCTTGAATAGAATGAATAATTTCTAATGGTGCTAATGTTTCTAACTGAATATATTTCAACATAGAATCTACTTGATTTTGCGTTTGACACAATACCTGAGCTAAACGCTCACCAAGTACTAAATAAATACAATCCAACTCTTTACTAATCTGTGCGGTAAGCTTTTGCCAGTTTCTCCAACTTGCTTCACTACTAATCAACACAAAAACTGGTTGTTGTGATACCAATTGAGATACGAGTTTAGGAAATTTAGTCCAACTTAGTTCAGGGCATTGGCGACGATAAAGGATAAAGTTGAGAATATTAACGCCTTTTTGTTGCAAATGTTGCATCATAAATTGACGTCCGCCATGCCCACGCCAAAAGGCGACTGTATTTAAGTCAACACGTTCTCTAAGTATCGGTAGCTGCAACATCCCTTCTGAACTTTCCACATCAGGAACAAGACTATCAATCCCAAAGGTTTTTAGCGCTGCTGCTGTGGCTTGCCCAACCGCGATCCATTGAATATGTTTAAGTTGATCTAAATCAATCCCACTATTCTTGAGATACAGCATACCAATCTCAACAGCAGTTGGACTAACCACAACGATCACTTGCGAAGCCTTGAGTTGATCATACAACTGCATCAAATCTGTTGTAAATGGCTCAGCAACCAACTCAAGTAAGGGCAAGGATTCAACCTGTATCCCCTCTTGAATCAGAGCTTGATTTAATGAATGTGCTCGATCTTCAGGTCGCGTATTAATGAATAACATTTTAATATAAGGCTTTCAGTAACTCGCCTGCACCCTGTGCCAATAGTTTTTCAGCTAAAACCACACCTAATCGCTCACCCTCACCCAATGCTCCTGACAATTGTTCTTTTAATAGCGTCTTTCCATCCACACTACCGACTCGACCTTCGATATGAAGTTGATTCTGAGTAATTGTCGCATAACCAGCGATCGGAACTTGGCATCCACCTTCAAGATAGGCATTAAAAGCACGTTCTGCACGTACACAAATTGAAGTTACTTCATGTTGAAGAGGAGAGATTAATTCCAGTAATTCTTGATCATCTGCGCGACATTCCAAACCCAAAGCACCTTGCCCTACTGCAGGCAAACTCAATGTAGGTACGAGACAATGACGAATTCTCTCTGCCAAACCTAAGCGTTTTAAACCTGCACTCGCTAAAATGATCGCATCATACAGTCCATCATCGAGTTTAGATAAACGTGTTCCGACATTACCGCGTAGATCAATAATTTCTAAATCAGGGCGTTGCTGAAGTATCTGACATTTACGGCGTAGACTTGAGGTCCCTACTTTCGCACCATGCGGTAACTCATCAAAATGAGCATATTGATTCGATACAAAAGCATCTAGAGGATCTTCGCGTTCACAGATCACTGCAAGCGTTAAACCTTCAGGTAAATGCATCGGCACATCTTTCATTGAATGTACAGCTAAATCAGCACGCCCATCCAATAGTGCTGCTTCCAACTCTTTTACAAATAATCCTTTCCCACCAATTTTTGCCAGAGGTGTATCTAAAATCTTATCACCTTGAGTCACAAACTTAACCAATTCAACCATTAAATCAGGATAAAGTTCATTTAAACGAGCACGAATATGCTCAGCTTGCCAAAGTGCAAGAGGACTTTGTCGAGTTGCAATTTTTAGAGTTTTCATAAATCTAAGTTAAGTATTGATCAAAGCAATTGCTCCAAACTTAACTTGATCATTTAAAAATGCAAGTAAAAAAAGCAAAAAGTGATCATAACAAGCTTAGCTTCAACAAATTATAGTTGATGCATACACTCTCTTAGACTTGGTAAATGACGACGACTCACCGACAAGCGCTCCTCAAGTTCACGTAATCGAACTTGGTATTGTCCAGCAGCAACCAGCTCTAAACCTTCTAAATAATCTAGTGAAACAAGCGCATTACGATGGATTCTAATAAAGCGGTCAGCAAACTCATGCTCTAAATCTTTTAATGTTTCGTCTATCAATACACTGCCATTTTTATGGCGCACGGTGACATACTTCTGATCCGCCAAAAAATAATAAATATTTTCTACAGGGATAAGTTCGACCCCACGATAAGTTTTCGCAGCAATTTGGTGACGTTGAGTTTTAGTATCGTACATATGATCTTGTTGTTTTAAACCCGTCATTTGAGCTTGGGTAAGTTGAGTTAAATTATCAAAAACCTGCTGTAAATCTTGTTGGGCTACAGGTTTGAGTAAATATCCTTGGGCTTGAAATTTAAATGCTTCCAATGCATGTTGATCGTATGCCGTACAAAAAATAATAGCAGGACGTGGGTTCAAGTGACTCAATTGCTCAGCGCACTCTAATCCATTCATCCCTGGCATTTGAATATCTAATAAAACAACATCTGGTGAATCATTTTCAATATGATCTAACACATCTTGCCCATGATGTGCTGTCGCAATCACTTCATGCCCCATCTGGGTCACTAAACGTGATAAACGCTCTACTGCGAGAGGTTCATCATCAGCAATCAGAACTTTCATCCTCTCCTCCTTGTCACCGTTAACATCATCCATATTTTTTATGGTTAACTGGACTTATTATTTTACTCGATCGTGGTAACTCACCACAGTCGTATATAACGACACTCCCCCATACACTTGAAACTTCACAGCTGGCCCATAATAAGCCTTCAAGCGCTGTTCAACATTTTCTATTGCAATACCATTCCCTGTTCTGGATTTTATTTTATCGTGAGAATAGGGGTTAGTAATGACTATAGTGACTTGATTTTGCAATATTTCAACCAATACGCTAATCGTTGAAGCTTGTAAAACTTTTTCCACCCCATGAAAAATACTATTCTCTAACAAAGGTTGCAACGTTAATAATGGAATAGTCGCTCGTTTTAACTCAATTGGTGTCGCTTGAATATTCCATTCTACGGTTAATCGGTCACCTAAACGCATTTTCTCAATACTGAGATATTGCTTACACAGATCAATTTCTTCCTCCAAACTTACCAGTTTCAACTCCTGAAAACTGGCCCGAAACAATCGAGAAAGACTGATCAACATATTTTCAGCTTTATCTGGATCTATTGAAATCAAACTCACCACACTATTTAAACTATTAAATAAAAAATGTGGATGAATCCGTGCTTGCATCGCTTGAATACGCGCATTTAACTCACTGTACTGCTGACGCAACCATTGCTCACGCATATATAAATAACGTAAGCAAAAAGCACCCAATAAAATACCATACCCCAAATGCAAACTTACGCCATGAAATAAGACATCTTCGGAAAAACCAGTAGATCGAGCTGCCCAAAACTGAATGATATTCACAGCGCAAGTTGTAAGCAGCACAATGATTTGCAGGACAACAAAACCCAAAGTCAAAGCGACCTTTTGACTTAACTTAGTAAAAAAATCCTGAAAATAATCGACAAATGCGGAAAAAGATAAAATCACCCAATTAATAAAAAAGGTGTATTGTAAAACGCGAATACCTTCCAAAGCATGCCAAGAGCGAGCTTCCGCCAATGCTAAAACCATTGCCAATACATTACTTGCAACAATTAGTTCTAATAAGTGTTGCCATTGACCAATTTTCGTAAAAAAATACGTGCCTGATGAATTCATCTGACGAGATTGCGATAACTTCTTGCGTCGAGTTTCGGCATCTGCGTTTGGATTTGCTATACTCTTTTTTATTTTACTGAGCCGCCATGACCACATCTTCTCAATCCTCATCTTCAGCAAGCCCTAATCAAACCTCTGGTATGTGGGGCGGTCGCTTCTCAGAAGCAACGGATGCATTTGTTGCAGAATTTACAGCATCTGTGCAATTTGACCAACGTTTTTATAAACAAGATATTGCGGGCTCTATAGCTCATGCAACCATGTTAGCGAAAGTTGGTGTACTCACTGAAGCTGAACGTGATGACATTATTCAAGGTTTAAGCACGATTAAAGCAGAAATCGAAGCTGGAAATTTTGAATGGCGTATTGATTTAGAAGATGTCCACATGAACATTGAGTCTCGTCTGACTCAACGTATTGGCATCACAGGTAAAAAACTTCATACAGGTCGCAGTCGTAATGACCAAGTAGCAACAGATATTCGTTTATATCTACGTGATGAAATTGATGACATTTTAGGCTTATTACTTCGCTTACAAAAAGGTTTACTGAGTTTAGCAAGTCAAAATACGCATACCATCATGCCTGGCTTTACTCATTTACAAACTGCTCAACCTGTGACGTTTGGTCATCACTTATTAGCTTGGTTTGAAATGCTTGTTCGTGACACCGAACGTTTACAAGACTGCCGTAAACGTGTCAATCGTATGCCACTCGGCTCAGCAGCCTTAGCTGGTACAACCTACCCGATTGATCGTGCCTATACCGCTGAGTTATTAGGTTTTGAAGCCGTTTCAGAAAACTCTCTGGATGCAGTCTCAGATCGTGATTTTGCGATTGAATTTAATGCCGCGGCATCTTTGATCATGATGCACTTATCGCGTATGTCTGAAGAACTAATTCTATGGACTTCAGCTCAGTTCAAGTTTGTGAATATTCCTGATCGCTTCTGTACTGGTTCTTCAATCATGCCCCAGAAGAAAAACCCAGATGTTCCTGAATTAGTTCGTGGTAAGTCTGGTCGTGTTTTTGGCGACTTAATTAGCTTATTGACCTTAATGAAAGGTCAACCATTGGCATACAACAAAGATAACCAAGAAGACAAAGAGCCATTATTTGATGCAATTGATACTGTTCGCGGCTCACTTATGGCTTTTGCAGACATGGTTCCAGCACTGGTACCAAATATTGAAGTTATGCGTGAAGCAGCTTTACGTGGCTTCTCTACAGCAACTGACCTTGCAGATTACCTTGTTAAAAAAGGGGTTGCTTTCCGTGATGCGCATGAAATTGTTGGTAAAGCAGTTGCTCTTGGCGTAGCAGAAGAAAAAGATTTGTCTGAGCTTTCTCTTGAACAGCTACAACAATTCTCTGATCTGATTGAAGCAGATGTATTTGACAAAGCTTTGACTTTAGAAGCTTCAGTGAATGCACGTGACCATATTGGTGGAACTTCACCTAAACAAGTTGAAGCCGCAATTGTTCGTGCACACACTCGCTTAGAACAGCTATACGCTTAAGGACTGATCATGACTAGACAAGTATTTTGCCGTAAATACCAACAAGAACTTGAAGGTTTAGATTTTGCACCATTCCCTGGTGCAAAGGGTCAAGAATTTTTTGAGACTGTATCTAAACAAGCTTGGCAAGAATGGTTAAAACATCAAACTACATTGATTAACGAAAAACGTTTAAATGTATTTGAACCAGATGCAAAAAAATTCCTCGAGGAACAACGCGAGAAATTTTTCAACAATGACCAAAGCGTAGAAAAAGCCGAAGGCTGGAAGCCTGAACAAGGATAAGCTGAGTAACTCTCTACCCTTATCGAAAAGCTAAGCTCTGCCAAGTTAAGCAAGGGAGCTTAATATTTTTAAAATTTCTTGTATCAAAAGCAATGATTCCATCATTGCTTTTTTTATTTAAAAATTGGCAAGACGACTTTGATTTTTTTAATTACAGGCTATTTTTTACCATAGGTTCAAATTTTGATCTAAAAACACTTATGATTTATCATTTTTATTTACGGGATCTTTACACTAGTAATAAAGGATTACAGAGTATACACAGTTGTCTACATGACAGATTGAACGATTCTATTTAAAGTTACTTATAGAAAGATAGAGATACCCCCAATATCTCAACAATGCATGATATTTCTCTCCCAGACTTTTCCCCCGAAGTCTGGGATTTTTTTATTTACTCTATCTAAATATCTGTGTGACATATTCGTTTCTGCAATCTTATGGAGATAGCAGGAAATACTCCCAAATCACAAATCCTAAACCAAATCCAAGACATGCATATAGAACGATAATAAAGAAAACGAAGCTCGCATTATTTTTCTTCTTTAGGAAACTCATAGCATTCTCGCCTTTAGGTTGAAAATACTATTTTGAAAAAATACTGATTCTAAATATAGCCACAAAGCCTTCAAAAAAAACTATAACAGATCATTTAAAATCACCCCAAAATGATCCAAACAAACCGTTTTTCATAAAAAAAGTGAACTTAATCAAAATCTGCTTCAGATTTACTTTGATTAAATTCACTTTCTGTTAAATCTTTTTTGGTGTACAAAATTACTTTTGATTTACTTTTTGCTCAATTTCTTCAATGCTAGTATGACGAACATCCATACCTTTCGCCATATAGATCACTTGCTCAGAAATATTACGCGCATGATCACCAATTCGCTCTAAAGAACGTAACACCCACATCACATTAATAACACGTGCGATATGACGTGGATCTTCAATCATATATGTCATAAGTGTACGAGTCGCTGATTGATATTCACGATCAATATCGACATCAGCCATAACAACTTTCAAAGCCTGATCCACATCTAAACGCGCAAATGCATCTAATGCATCATGGATCATGACACGAACCTGATTGCCAATATGACGCGTTTCCATGTAACCACGTGGTGACTCACCCTCTTCACAAAGATTTTGGGCAATACGTGCAATTTTTGCAGCTTCATCACCAATTCGCTCAAGGTCGGTATTGGCTTTGCTCATTGCAATTACCATACGCAAATCGATCGCAGCAGGATGACGGCGCGCCAAAATTAAAGTCAAACCTTCATCAATATCTCGCTCATATTGATTCACCGTGTTGTCTTTGAACTGAACGTCAATCGCTAAATTGGCATCTGTGTCTAATAAAGCATGAATTGAGTTAGCAACTTGCTGCTCTACTAATCCACCCATTGTCATAAATTTGGTATGAACATCTTGTAGGTCTTCATTAAATTGTGAAGAAATATGGTGACTTAACACTGGATTACTTGGACACACAGGATGCCTCCACTAGACACATGGAAAAAATGATTGGTGATTAAACCATAACTATGATGAAACTTTTATGACAATAGCATGGATTTGGCAATTAACGAATGGTGTTAATTGATACAACAATAAAGCAAAAATCTGTTAGTCTAAATGCCTAGCTTGACGGAGCGCAGTTAACAAACTGCTGAGATTGTCTTAATTCTCAATTTAAAGACAAGTACCGTTGAACCTGATCAGGTTAGCACCTGCGTAGGAATCAAGCCCAGCAAAAACTTCGCCTTTATTTATCAAAGAGATAAATCCGCCATCGTTTTTGGTCGTGCTTGATTCGTTAATGCCAAACATAAGGATCATGCAATGAACCAATTAACGAATCTTTCCCCTGCTGATATTTCTGCTCAACATGAGCAAGATGCTAAAGATTTAACCCGTATCTTACCTGCCTCTAAAAAAGTCTATGTTGAAGGTTCACGCCCAGACATCCAAGTACCGTTCAGAGAAATCAGTCTCACAGATACTCCTACTGGTTTAGGTGGCGAACATAATCCACCGATCATGGTTTACGATACGTCTGGAGTCTATACAGATCCAAATGTCCAAATTGATTTGAACAAAGGCTTACCTCTTGTTCGCCAATCATGGATTGAAGAACGCAATGATACAGATGTTTTAGAAACCTTGAGTTCTGAGTTTGGACAAGCACGCTTAAAAGATATTCGTACAGCAGATATTCGGTTTGCTCATATCCAAAATCCTCGCCGCGCAAAAGCAGGCAAAAATGTCACGCAAATGCATTATGCGAAGCAAGGTATTATCACGCCAGAAATGGAATATATTGCAATTCGTGAGAATCAACGCCAACGTCATGACGTTGATATGCGCCAACATGCAGGACAAAACTTTGGTGCACAAAATTTAAGAGAAATTACCCCTGAATTTGTACGTCAAGAAATTGCTGCAGGACGTGCGATTATCCCTGCAAATATTAATCACCCTGAATGTGAACCGATGATTATTGGTCGTAATTTTTTAGTGAAGATTAATGCCAATATTGGTAATTCAGCGCTTGGCTCATCTATTGATGAAGAAGTTGCCAAAATGACATGGGCAACACGTTGGGGTGCTGACACCATTATGGATTTATCGACAGGTAAAAATATCCATGAAACACGCGAATGGATCATTCGCAACTCACCTGTTCCAATTGGGACTGTTCCAATTTACCAAGCCTTAGAAAAAGTGGATGGTGTTGCAGAAGACCTCACTTGGGAAATTTTTAAAGACACCTTGATTGAACAAGCTGAACAAGGTGTAGATTATTTCACCATTCATGCTGGTGTCTTACTTCGCTACGTTCCTATGACTGCAAATCGCCTCACAGGCATTGTATCTCGTGGGGGTTCAATTATGGCGCAATGGTGTTTAGCACATCATCAGGAAAACTTCTTGTACACGCATTTCGATGAAATTTGCGAAATCATGAAAGCTTATGATGTCTCATTCAGCTTAGGTGATGGACTACGACCTGGATGTGTTCAAGATGCCAATGACGAAGCGCAATTTAGTGAACTTAAAACACTGGGAGAGTTGACACATCGTGCTTGGGAACATGATGTTCAGGTGATGATTGAGGGTCCTGGTCATGTGCCTATGCATATGATTAAAGAGAATATGGATTTACAACTAGAAGTCTGTAAAGAAGCTCCTTTCTATACTCTTGGACCACTCACGACTGACATCGCACCAGGATATGATCACATTACCTCAGCAATCGGTGCTGCGATGATTGGTTGGTATGGTACAGCGATGCTTTGTTATGTTACACCTAAAGAACATCTAGGCTTACCAAATAAGAAAGATGTAAAAGATGGCATCATTACCTACAAAATTGCAGCGCATGCGGCAGACTTAGCCAAAGGTCATCCAGGTGCGCAAGTCCGTGATAATGCACTTTCTAAAGCACGTTTTGAATTCCGTTGGGACGATCAGTTTAATCTGAGCTTAGACCCTGATACGGCACGTAGCATGCATGATGAAACACTTCCAAAAGAAGCTCATAAATCAGCTCATTTCTGTTCGATGTGTGGACCAAAATTCTGTTCGATGAAAATCACACAGAATGTGCGAGATTATGCGCAAAATCAACACAATGCCAATCAATCAAATGATGAAGATGCAGAAGTTGAAGCAGGTCTCAATGCAATGAAAACCGCTTATCAGGAACATGGTCAAAAACTGTACCACAAAGTGTAAATCGACTAAAAAAAGATTTTCCAACGAACCATTCTCGGTTAGGATGAGATATGTACAATCTCATCCTAATTTATGATGAATATTCTTGAGCACGCCAGCTTTTCAGCATCCGACGTTTCGATAGAATCTCGAGAGAACTTATTTCGAGGGTTCATTCAGGTAGAGAAAGTCACGATAAAACATAGATTATTTAATAAATCTAATTATTCATCATCTATTCATCGTGAATTAATTCACCGTCCCGAAGCGGCTGGTGTTTTATTATATGATAATCAGCAAAGACGTTTTGCTTTGATCGAACAATTTCGAATTGGCGCATTAAACGATACCGTTTCACCTTGGCAATTAGAAGTGATTGCTGGTGTTTTAGATGGGGATGAAACACCTGAAACATGTATTCGCCGTGAAAGCTTAGAAGAAGCGGGTTGTGAAGTTCATGACTTACAACATTTATTTACCTTCTATCCTTCAGCAGGGGCATGTTCAGAAATTTTTCACTTATATGTTGCAAATGTTGAATTACCAACATCAGGTGGCGTGTTTGGAATGCCAGACGAAGGTGAAGACATTCAACTTCATTTGTTTGATTATTCTGATGCACCTCTATTATTAAAAAATGGGCGGTTGAGAAATGCACCTGTCATTATGGCATTGCAGTGGCTTACTCAGCATTTACGACAACAATAAAAATCTGAAGGGGATAAAGCGGTGACTTTTCAAGTCTCAACATTATCACAAAAAGATTTTGTGATGATCCAGATTACGGATACTCATTTACTTGAATATCCACATTTAGAATTTGTCGGAATGCAACCCGAACAAAGTTTTCATGCAGTAATTGACTTGATGCGTCAAACACACCCTGAGATTGACTTGATTGTTCATACAGGTGATTTAGCTCAGAACCCGACGCCACTCACCTATCATCGCTATCTCGAGTATATGCATAGCTTGAGCATTCCCTTTTTTCAAACACCTGGGAATCACGATGATGTCAATCATTTTCCATTCCATGAGCAAGACAAGACTGCTCCAACAGTTGTTGAGCTTGGAAATTGGTATGTCATTTTATTAAATAGCGCTCAGCCGAATCGTATTGACGGCAAAATCGCAGATGCCCAATTGCAGCAACTTCCAAAATTATTGACTCAACTACATGATCGTTATGTCATAATTGCATGTCACCACCATCCCTTTGCAATGCAATCTGCATGGATTGATCAGCATAAATTAAAAAATTCCTCTGATTTACTTGAAACCATTCAGCTCTTTAGCAATGTTAAGGCAATTATTTGTGGACACGTGCATCAAGACTCTATTACATCATGGCAAGGTGTTGAATTCCTTTCGACCCCTTCTACATGTATTCAGTTCAAACCGAAAAGTGAAAAATTTGCACTTGATGAAGAACACCCTGGCTACCGATATATCCGTTTGAAAGCAAATGGCGAGATTGAAACACAAGTACATCGTCTAAGTAATTCTCAACGCTTGAGTAGCTCAGAAGTCTTAGGTTACGACTAAACTTTTGATTACAAATCACATCCTAGATTTATCACTAATTCTAGACAGTAATGACTACCATCTTGCTGAAAAAGTCTATATGATGTCGACCCTTGATGGAAAAAACCATCTTAGGTTTCTATAAAAACACTTGCATATCACCATATTTTTTGCGTATAGATAGTACGTGTAAGATGAGGAATGCCCTATATGGCGAATGACAACCAAAATCAAGTCTTGGACGAACACACAGCAGTGATCGACGAACAAAAATCG
The DNA here is from genome assembly GCF_000368765.1 of Acinetobacter junii CIP 64.5. Taxonomy (GTDB): domain Bacteria; phylum Pseudomonadota; class Gammaproteobacteria; order Pseudomonadales; family Moraxellaceae; genus Acinetobacter; species Acinetobacter junii. Next base: position 79,765 of record NZ_KB849653.1, on the reverse strand, counting down.
ACTGTAAAACGTGTACGCAAAACCAAACCTAAAGCTTCTGAAGGCGGTACAACTGCGAGCTTGTTTGGGATTGAACCTTATCAGCCGAAAAAAAATGAAGAATACATGTCTGATGGACAACTTGAGCATTTCCGCCAAATCTTAAATGCATGGAAAGCAGAGTTAATGTCAGAAGTTGATCGTACGCTCAACACAATGCAAGATGAATCAACAGCTTTACCCGATGTAAATGATAGAGCGACTCAGGAAGAAGAGTTTGCGATTGAATTACGTACACGTGATCGTGAGCGTAAGCTGATTCGTAAAATCGAGCAATCATTAGAAGCGATCCAAAGTGGTGATTACGGTTTCTGCGAAACTTGCGGTATCGAAATCGGCTTACGCCGTTTAGAAGCTCGTCCAACAGCTACTCAATGTATCGATTGCAAAACTTTGGCTGAAATCAAAGAAAAGCAAAACAACGGATAACCATCCCGCCTAACCTCCCTTTAGAAAGGGAGGAATATTGCGAATTTTAAAAACCCATTGTTTTTGCATATCTCCCTCCTTGTATTGGAGGGATTAGGTGTAGATTTAATTATTTAGACAACAATAAATCTTTATGTCTTATATCGGACGTTTTGCACCCTCTCCTACTGGCCCTTTACATTTTGGTTCTTTACTGACTGCTGTCGCAAGCTATTGTGATACCAAAGCCAATCATGGTAAGTGGTTAGTACGAATAGAAGATACCGATATTCCTCGCATTTATCCAAATAGCGAAACTCACATTTTATCTTGCATCGATGCCTTTCAATTTGAACCTGATGCCGAGATTATTTTCCAAAAAGATCGTTTAGCTATTTATGAGCAAGTACTCGATCAACTCAAACAGCAACATGCCATATATGCCTGCCAATGCACCCGAAAAATGCTCGGCTCCAATCACATCTATGCTGGCACATGCCGAGATTTAAATCTTGATTTTGCTGAGCAAGCCATTCGTTTAAAAGTCGATGATCTGCTGATTTGTTTTGAAGACAGATTACAAGGTCGACAATGTTCCAACCTAAAAGATGATCTTGGTGACTTCGTTCTAAAACGAAGAGATGGCATCATTAGTTATCAATTAGCAGTTGTGGTTGATGATTATTTACAAGGCATTACGCATGTCGTTCGCGGTGCGGATTTATTAGATAATACCGCTCGACAAATCTGGCTTGGTTCTATATTGAACTATCCAAGTTTGAGTTATATGCATTTACCCCTTGCTATGAATGGTCAAGGTCAGAAATTATCTAAGCAAAATTTGGCACAAGCATTAGACGTATCAAAGGCTTCTGAATTATTACAGCAAGCCATATTGGCACTTGGGCAACCAAATGTTGAATTAAATCAACCTAGAATAATGCTGCAACAAGCTGTACAGCAATGGGATGTAAATTTAATCCCTAAAGGCATTCATTTGACAGGATCTTATTTATAAAATAAAAGAGACCCTAATACATTAGGGTCTCTTTTGTATCAGAAACTAAATCATTTAGAAATTCGATTCTTCTTTGACAGGATTTAGCTCTTGGGTTGAAGCGTCAATTTTCAAAATCAGACTAATCATCGCAGCACACATCATCAATGATGTACCACCATAACTAATAAACGGCAGTGTCAAACCTTTGGTTGGCATCAAGCCCATATTCATGCCCGCATTTACCAAAATCTGTAACAGGAAAATAATGCTGATACCATAAGCTAAATAACCTGCGCGCAGATAATTATGCTGCAATGCACGATGCCCAATACGAATACAACATGCCAGCATGGTAAATGAGAGAATCATGACTGTGGTTACACCGAAGAATCCAAACTCCTCCCCCAAGACTGCTAACATAAAGTCTGTATGTGCTTCAGGAAGATAGGAAAGTTTCTGGACACTATGCCCCAAACCTGTTCCAAACCATTCACCCCGACCAAATGCCATCAAAGCATTTGACAACTGATAACCCACACCTAATGGATCAGCCCAAGGGTTGGTAAATGAAATAAGTCGTTGAAAGCGGAATGGTTCAAATAAAATCAGTGCGGTAATTCCTGCAAGAATCGCCCCTAACATGATCAAGAACTGAGTCGCAGGCGCACCAGCTAAGAAGAACACACCAACCATCATTAAAACTATCACCGCTGTCGCCCCAAGATCAGGCTCAGCAACGATAAAACCGACTGTAAGTGCCATTACTCCGCTTAAGCGTAGCAAGCCTTTCCAGTGCGTTCGAACCTCTTTCGCACGGCGCACCACATAATCTGCCGTAAAAATTGCCATCACAATCTTAGCAATCTCCGTTGGCTGTATTGTGAAACCACCAACTTTAATCCAACGATGTGCGCCATTCACTTCTGACCCGACCACCAAAACGGCGAGCAGCAATATGATCGTAATCAGCCATAATGGAAACGCATTTTTAAACCATAAGTTTAAAGAGACACGATAAGTCAAAAATGCAACCACAGCAGCGACAACAATCGAAATACCATGACGAATCAAAAAATAAAATGGATTCTCATGGATATATTCTGCATACGGCATGGAAGCAGAGGCCACCATCACCGAACCCAAACAGAGTAAAGACACCACACAGAAAATCAGAATGTTACGTGGTGTCATTTCTGCTGGAAGCTTCGGCAATCGATTTAAGATTTGAGAAATCTTCTGCACTGTATTTTGAGCCAAATCCGCCATAACGCTGTTCCTAGTTTTTATTTTCACTCAAGGCATTTACACATGCCACGAACTGATGCCCGCGATCATTATAACTTTTAAACATATCAAAACTTGCACATGCTGGCGACAACAGAACCACATCTTCAGCTTGCGTTACTTTCTGAGCAAGCTCGACCGCGGCTTTTAAGCTAGACGCGTGCTGAATAACAGTTGTTCCTTGTATCGCTTGTTCAATTACAGGCCCATCCTCGCCAATTAGAATGACAGATTTCACATATTTTTGTATTGCATTACGCAAAGGACGGAAATCCTGACCTTTGCCTTGACCGCCTAAAATAAGTGCTAATTTGCCTTTATTGACTTCAATAGCAGCGCCAAGCCCATCAATCGCCGCTAAAGTTGCACCGACATTTGTTCCTTTTGAATCATTGTAATAACGCACACCATCAATCGTTTGAACATATTCACAACGATGTTCCAAGCCTTTGAATGTTTTCAATGTTTCCAACATGCTCGGCAACGGGAATCCAACTGCTTCACCAATGGCCAAACAAGCAAGTGCATTTGCTACATTGTGCATTCCTTGAATATACATCTCAGAGGTTTTTAAGATGCGCTCTCTTCCACGTGCCAACCACATGGTGCCATCTGCATCTCTCAACACACCATATTGATTTAAATCAGGAGCATTCAAACCGAAACTTTGCATTGGTGTTGCATCAGGCACTAAAGGACGGCTTAAATTATCATCACGGTTATAAACGACTTTTTTAACACCTTGGAAAATTCGATGTTTGGCTTTGTGATAACCCAACATATCACCATGACGATCCAAGTGGTCTTCACTCATATTGAGAACAACCGCAACTTCAGCATTCAAATGCGAAGTAGTTTCCAACTGGAAACTCGATAACTCCAAAACGATGAGTTCAGGTTTATCTTTTAATAAATCTAAGGCTGGTCGACCTAAGTTTCCACCAACAGCCACTTTCTTTCCAGCATCCTGAGCCATCAAACCCACGAGTGTTGTCACTGTACTTTTAGCATTTGACCCTGTAATCGCAATAATGGGAGCATCAGTTGCACGGCGTAAAAGCTGAATATCCCCTACAACTGGAATTCCTTTATCAATGGCTTGTTGAATTTCAGGTAATTGTGGTGCTAAGCCAGGACTTAAAATAATCTCTTCGGCCTGAAGTAATAGCTCTGTATCGAGTCGTCCAAAGCTCGTTCTCACCTCAGCAGGAATTTGGTCATGACCTGGTGGAGTTTCTCGAGAGTCTGTTACTGCAACTTGGTAGCCTTGTTCATGCAGAAAGTTTACTGCTGACACACCAGAAATACCCAAGCCAGCAACAACTTTTAATCCACCACGTTGTATTAACATTTTTGCCCCATTTTATCGCAGATCACAGAATGGCAAAAATGTTAGCACTTTGCTGTTTTGAATGCTTTTTCAGTTTTATCTTTATTCGCATTTTTTTGTGTCAGTGCGTAAAAAAGCCATCATTCGATGGCTTTATAAACAAAAAATCTTAACGCCATTTCACGGCTTGAATCTCTTCAGTTTTTTTATTGTCCTTTTCATCGCTTGCACAACCACATCCACCACCACATCCAACAACCATTTTAGGTTTCAATCGTAGTGCTAAGCGTTGCCAACCAAAATGTTGACATACATTCGACAAAGACATGAACATAGCATTTGCGGTTTGAGGAAATACCTTTTTAAAGACAACTATGGCACTCCAACCAACCAAAACCGCAATAATCAGATACTCAAACATATGCAGCTCCTATCTAGCCCCAAATTCGCGAAGCGATTTGGTAAGTAAAGAAAGACATCAAATAAGCCAAACCAAATAAATATGCGGTCATCACAGCCACATGTTTCCAAGAACCTGTTTCTCTACGCACCGTTGCCAAAGTTGCTAAACAATGTGGCGCATAAACAAACCACACCAGCAAAGACAGCCCTGTAGCTAAAGACCAACCTGTTCCATCTGCACTAATTAAATGAGCCAAGCCTTGGGCAACAGCTTCATCATCAGCTCCAGATAAGGCATATACTGTTCCCAGTGCAGCAACAACTACTTCACGTGCTGCCATCGCTGGAATAAGTGCAATACATATCTGCCAGTTGAATCCCACTGGGGCAAAAATAGGCTGCATTAAATGCCCCAACATACCAGCAAAACTATAATCAATCGCAGGTTGAGTGGCACCTTCAGGCGCTTGTGGGAAAGTACATAAAAACCAAAGTAAAATCGAAAGCGCGAAGATAATTCCACCCACGCGTTTTAAGAAGATTTTTCCACGATCCAATAAACCAATGCCGACACTTTTTAAATCGGGGATACGATAGCTTGGCAACTCTAATAAAAGCGCATGTTGTGATTTATCTTTTTGCAAAAATTTCATCACAAATGAAACACATAATGCGCTAACAATACCGGCCATATATAGACCAAACAGCACTAAACCTTGAAGATTAAAGATTCCCCAAACGGTCTGAGCTGGAATAAAAGCTGCAATCAATAAAGCATATACAGGTAAACGAGCTGAACAAGTCATTAATGGCGCGACCATAATCGTCGTGAAACGATCACGGGGATCACTAATACTTCGAGTAGCCATAATACCCGGAACAGCGCAAGCAAAACTTGAAAGCAATGGAATAAACGCGCGACCACTCAAACCTGCTTTAAACATCAATTTATCAAGCAAGAACGCAGCACGAGGTAGATATCCAGATTCTTCCAAGACTAAAATGAAGAAGAACAGGATCAGAATTTGTGGCAAAAACACCACTACGCCACCAGCACCTGCAATAATTCCATCAACCACTAAACTTTGTAAAAGTGGCTGACTGATATGGGTACCTAATGTTTCACCAAGCCATCCAAAGAATGTTTCAATTCCATCCATAAATGGTGCCGCCCAAGCGAATACGGCTTGGAAAACAATGAACATCATCACTGCTAGACTGAGCAAACCCAACACTGGATGCAAGAAGATTTTATCAAGGAAATCTGTACGCTTATCTTCCTGATCTACGAAATTCACGACATCTTTTTTGAAAATGGTTTCAATTTTCTGATGATGCTCACCAGTCAAACCACTCAGCTCGGTCTGCGGAACGGTATATTTCCCTTGATCAAGTGCATGTAATAAATTTTCGATTCCTGAATTACGTACAGCAACCGTCTCAACCACAGGTACACCTAAACGTTGAGATAATTTTTGTGTATTGATTTGAATACCACGACGACGTGCTTCATCCATCATATTCAAAACTACGAGGATCGGACGACCAAGCTCAATAATTTCTAATACGAGACCAAGATGTAGTTTTAAGTTCGTCGCATCTACCACACACAAGAAAGCGTCTTGCTGACCTTCCTCTGCTATTTTACCTTGGCAGACGTCACGGGTAATTGCTTCATCGGGACTAGTTGCTTGTAAACTATAAGTTCCTGGCAAATCTAGAACACGAACATTTTTACCTGATGGCAGCTGAAAATGTCCGACTTTACGTTCAACCGTAACACCCGCATAGTTTGCTACTTTTTGACGAGTACCAGTTAAATGATTGAATAAAGATGTTTTACCGCAGTTTGGATTTCCCACAAGGGCAACACGAAGCGCATCACTCATGTAGGTGCTCCTTCCAGCTGAATTTCAATTTTATCGGCTTCAGATTTGCGCAGAGCAAAACGGGTAAAACCTATTTGGATTAGAATCGGGTCACCACCAAAAACACCTTTGGTAATCACTTGAACTTGTGCGCCAGGCACAAAACCCAAACTCTCAAGACGTATCGCTACCAGATCTGGTTCATCATTATCATTCACTAGGCGATTCACTTGCGTGATTTTCGCTGTTTGTTTGACTTTTAATGCTGACAATCGCACCGTTTCTAACCCATAACTCTTTTGCACGTAGTATACAAGCAAATGAGAATAATTACCAAAAGCAATCTCAGTGGCATTTAGTCTTTTCACAGATCGACAACAAATACTTTTTCTTTTACAGTGCAGTAGATGAAAGGATTTAAGCTGTTATGTTAAATAAAAAACCTCGTATTCCTGCTGCTGTAAAAATCCCTGAACATTTAAGTTTTTTACATGGATTTCGTGATTATTTAGTTGCACAAACAGTAAGCCCGCATACTCGTAATGCTTATTTATCTGATTTAATTCAATGTAGTGACTTGCACGACACAGTGGTACTTACTGAGTGGTCAAGTAATGATATTGCCGATGTACTGATCGCACTGACCAAACATGGCAAAAGCCCACGCTCGATTGCTCGGTGTTTATCAGCTTTACGGCAATTTTTTAAATTTCTCAGAGAACAAAAACTTCGAGATGATAATCCTGTTGCGACACATCAATCCCCAAAGATTGGTCGAGCATTACCCAAAGATTTATCAGAGCATGATGTTGAAGCACTGATAAATGCACCCGATATCAGTACCGCTTTGGGTTTACGTGATCGAGCCATGCTTGAAGTTTTATATGCTTGTGGTCTACGTGTTACAGAACTACTGAATTTACGTTTAGAGTTAATAAATTTAAAACAAGGCTTCTTACGTATTACAGGCAAAGGAAATAAAGAGCGTCTTGTCCCGCTAGGTCAATACGCATGTGAATGGGTCGAGAAATATTTATCAGAATCCCGCCCACAGCTTTATAAAAGTAATACCGATTATTTATTTCTTACCCAACATGGAGGAATCATGAGTCGGCAAAACTTTTGGTACGCGATCAAACGCTATGCTTTACAGGCCAATATATCTGCAGAATTATCACCTCATACCTTGAGACATGCGTTTGCCACACATTTACTCAATCACGGCGCTGATCTGCGTGTAGTACAAATGCTACTCGGTCATAGCGATCTTTCAACCACACAAATTTATACGCATGTCGCTCAACATCGAATGCAAGAGCTGCATAGCAAACATCATCCAAGAGGCTAAACTGACCGTTTATCTATGACCCGTTCAACAAGTTGATTGAGTTCACAAAGCTTAAGCAAGATTTAACGAAGTCAGATGTTTTTTTTGTTATGCTTAGACCCTTAATACAAATGAATACGTAGAAAAAAGGTTCTTTATGGTGTTTACTCGGTCTAAGCTTGCACTTGCTTGTGCATTAGCATCAACTTTATTAGTTAGTGCCTGCTCAAAAGAAAATTCAGCGCAAAAACAAGATGCTCTTACAGCAACAGCGCCTGCTACGGGTGAAGCATCAACCTTAAGTGAACGAAACGCGCAACAACGTTTAGTCTCAACCTTAGAAAAACATCTTAAAACTGCAAATATCAACGCTAAAATTATTGCAGTTAAAAAAACAGAAGTTCCTAATCTATTCTGGGTGAGTCTAGAAGGCATGGGTTCTGTTTATGCCACTAGTGATGGTCAATACATCATCCAAGGCGATGTGATCCGTTTAGGCGACAAACAGCTACAAAATGTTAGCGAAGCTCTGCAAGCTACAGAAAATAAAAAACATTTAGCAGCACTCAAAACTGAAGATTTAATTGTTTACCCAGCGGAAGGCGGTAAAGCTAAGCATGTGATTTATGTCTTTACCGATTCAAGCTGCCCGTACTGTCACAAGCTGCATGAACATTTACCTGAAATTAATGCCAAAGGTATTGAAGTTCGTTATATCGCATGGCCACGTGGTGAGCAGTTTATGCCTACGATGCAAGCAATTTGGTGTAGTGAAGATCGCAAAGCTGCATTTGATCAAGCATCACAAGGTCTTCCTGTTACTGCAGCAGAATGTAAAAACCCTGTACGTGATCAATATCAGTTAGGTTTAAACATGGGCGTTAATGGCACACCAGCAATTTATAACGTTGACGGCGAATATCTTGGTGGATATATGACACCAGAAGAAATCATTAAACGACTCGAAAAATAAATCCTCACAGCAACTCCACAAAGCGACTTGGGCGACAGATTAAAGATGATCTTAGCCCTAGTGTCTGCGCACTTTTTTAGCTATGATCAAGCTTCATTAAAATGATTGAATAAAATGGAGTGTGACGTGAAACCAGTTCGTCTGGCGATACTCGGTCTTGGTACTGTAGGTGGTGGAGCCCTTAAATTATTACAAGAAAATGCTGCTGAAATTAAACGCCGTACTGGTCGAGAAATTCAAATTACACACGTAGGCACCCGCCGTCCACGTCCAGATCTACAACTCGAAGGCATTAAACAAAGCTCAGATCTCATGGAGATCGTGCGTCAACCTGATGTTGATGTAGTCGTTGAAGTCATGGGTGGCATTCATCCTGCTTATGAAGTCATCATGGAAGCCATTAAGCATGGCAAGCAAGTTGTTACAGCAAACAAAGCTTTACTCGCAGAACATGGTAATGAGCTATTCAAAGCAGCAGAAGACAATGCCGTACAAATTGCTTATGAAGCAGCTGTTGCTGGTGGTATCCCAATTATTAAAGTCATCCGTGAAGGTTTAGCAGCTAACCATATTGAATGGCTTGCAGGCATCATCAATGGTACAGGTAACTTCATTCTGACTGAAATGCGTGAAAAAGGTCGTGCATTTGATGATGTTCTCAAAGAAGCTCAAGAGCTTGGCTATGCCGAAGCAGACCCAACATTTGATGTTGAAGGGATTGATGCTGCACACAAACTGACGATTCTGGCATCTTGTGCGTTTGGTATTCCACTTCAATTCGATAAGGTTTATACCGAAGGCATTAGTAAAATCACAGCTCAAGATGTGAAATATGCTGAAGAACTTGGCTTCCGTATCAAACATTTAGGTATTGCGCGTCGTGCTGAAAAAGGTATTGAGTTACGCGTACACCCAACTTTGATTCCTGCTGAAGAATTGATCGCAAACGTGAATGGCGTAAAAAATGCGGTACTTGTTCAAGCAAATGCGGTGGGTCCGACACTGTATTACGGTGCAGGTGCAGGTGCAGGACCAACAGCTTCAGCAGTTGTAGCAGATGTGATTGATATTGTTCGAGATATCTCATACACCGAAGACGGTGCTGGAACAATCCCTCAACTTGCATTCGAAGCGCTTACAAATGTACCAATCCTAAGCCGTGAAGAAATGACAACGGGATATTACATTCGTTTAAATGCAGAAGACCAAACTGGTGTGCTCGCTGATGTCACTAGCATTCTCAGCCGTTCAGGTATTAGTATTGATGCGATCATGCAACAATCTCGCCTTAAAGACCTCATCCCAATCGTGATTTTGACTGATCCAATTGTTGAATCAAAAATGGATGAAGCTCTTGCTCAAATTCAAGCATTACCAGCTATTCGTGGCGAAATCGTAAGAATTCGTTTAGAATCGCTCGATAGTTAATCAGGTTGAGGGAAAATGCCTTCCCTCACCCCGCTCTACCTCATATTGGAACACCATCATGTCGAATGCCAATCGTTATACTGGTCTTGTAGATCGTTATCGTGACCGTTTACCTGTGTCTGCAACTACACGTGCAATTTCTTTAGGCGAAGGAAATACTCCTCTTATTAAACTAGAGAACATTCCACGTATTATTGGCAAAGACGTTGAAATCTATGTGAAGTACGAAGGTCTTAACCCAACAGGTTCATTCAAAGACCGTGGTATGACGATGGCTGTAACCAAAGCGGTTGAAGAAGGCTCGAAGGCAATTATCTGTGCATCAACAGGGAATACTTCAGCTGCAGCAGCGGCATATGCAGCACGTGCAGGAATTAAAGCATTCGTTTTGATTCCTGAAGGCAAAATTGCAATGGGTAAAATGGCTCAAGCAATGATGTACGGTGCAATCACCATGCAAATCCGCGGTAACTTCGATGACGGTATGCGTCTAGTAAAAGAAGTAGCAGATCAAGCGCCTGTGACTATCGTAAACTCAATCAATCCTTACCGTTTGCAAGGTCAAAAAACCATTGCGTACGAAATTGTTGAAGCTCTAGGGCGTGCACCTGACTACCACTGTTTACCAGTAGGTAACGCAGGGAATATCACTGCACACTGGATGGGGTATACAGAAGCAGTAGCAAATCAACCTGCTGATCAGTTCGAACAAGTCATCTATGATGCAGCAACAGATCAATTCACTGGTCCTAAACCTGAAGGCTTACCAACGATGGTTGGTTATCAAGCTTCTGGTGCAGCGCCATTCTTACGTGGTGCTCCAGTGGAAAGTCCTGAAACCGTTGCAACGGCTATTCGTATTGGTAATCCACAAAGCTGGAATCATGCAAAAGCAGTTGTACGTGATTCGAAAGGTTGGTTCGATGAACTTCAAGATAGCGAAATTCTTGAAGCTCAACGCTTACTTTCTATGTATGAAGGTGTTTTCGTAGAGCCAGCTTCTGCTGCTTCTATCGGTGGTGCTATTCGTGACATCAAAGCAGGTAAAATTGCTGAAGGTTCTGTGATCGTATGTACTGTGACAGGTAACGGTTTGAAAGATCCAGATACAGCAATCAAACAATGTGCGGATGCTGTGATGTTATCCATCGATGCAACGATGGATCAAGTTAAAGATTCTATTCTTTCAAATATGTAAGAATAAATTTTTAGTAATAAAAAACCAGTTGCTTGCAACTGGTTTTTTATTAACTAGAACATGATTTTATTCTTCATATTCATAATCTTCATCGTAGCTGTATTGTTTCGCTAAGTCTTTTTCAATTTTTTGAATTTCTTCTAAATTAATTTCTTTAATTTCAAACAAAGGCTGCTTCAATAGCGAATTCACAGCATACAATGCTTCATCTTGCCAGGCATCAATGACAAGGGTTTGTTTTGCTTCATCATAACTTAAACCAGATTGTGTACTAATCATTGCTTGCAATAAAATCGGTTGAGCTGAAAGCTCATCTAAGCTACCTTTTAGCTCAATTGATGAATAATCATAATCAGCAAAAATATGCTCAACTTTAGATTTAAAAGCATCTAAATTTTCTGAATATATTAAACCCGCAAAGCATTCATCATGCTCCTCAACCCATTGTTGTTTTTTTACAGACCATAAACCATAAAATTTGACTTGATTTTCGAATTCAACCAATTGGAATTTTTGCATTCCAGCAAGCTGAATAAATTCAAAGGTATCATCGTCACTTAAACTTGCAGGTAATACATCGTGAGAAACATCCCCTTCTTCGCAAATATGTTCACCACAACGCGAATATACGAAATCATCTAATTGTTGCAATAATGCTTCATCAGCATCAAAAAGAGATTCAACTTCATATAATGCAAAATCACGTGCTCCATCTATCTCAAGTTTTTTATAAGCTAATTCAGCCTGTTGCTTATTATCAAAAACATTCGCAATACGATTGCCAGCTACGTAGAAAACTTCATCGTTATAACCAAAATACTTGGCACGAATCACATATGTGCTCATTTTATTCCCCTAAAAATATATCGTTAAGTCGTTTGTTTTATTTGATGTAATGCTTGCGCACTCAGAGGAATTGCCATCCCATTGTCCATCCACAATTCAAAATGCATCGCATTAAAAAAATCAGCAGGGCTATAACGAATATTTCCCAAACTAGGCAGTGATCCCAATCGAGGTAAGATATCAAAAATAAACCAGCTATTATGTGTCAGTAATAAAGAATGTAATTTACCCGTCAATGCTAATGGCGATAACATCATTTGCGAAATTGTTTTATCCTTTACATAGTTAAGATGTAATTGTTCTAAATGTTGTTCAAAGTTTTGGGGTAATTGCTTTACATCTATCGCATTTACAAAATCATGTAAGGTCGGAATAAAACGCTGTTGATAGTCCACTAACAAATGATCACGCTCACACAAATCTTTAACATCAACAGATTTGCCTGTACTCGTCACTAGACTATGCCCAAAGATAGGCACTACAACTGAGTTTATTCCCCATAAAGTATGCAAAACTCGGTGTCGTGCATCACTGCATAAGCTTTTGGTACTATCTATAAAAGCATGAATTTCATAGTAGTCTTCAGGCTCCCCACCCCAACGTTTTGCGGAAATCCGAGCATGTTGCATCGCATTCATGATTGAATGTCATCATTTATTGTAATGAATAAATATTACTCTATTTTTGATTTATTAATATAGGACTTACGCACTATTATTTATAGATTCTCTGTGGTAGCAGATGATTTTTATCGAGAATAAAGTCATCAATGAAGTTTTTGATCATTGGTCTAAATAATTTCTTCTGCCAACGATATATATTTTCAAAGATCCGCTCAAAATGGTTCTTTTGTATCTCAACGTAGGCCATCAAGGCTGAAAAAATATGATTCAAAATCAGTTTAGATCGTCTTACTTGAAACTTTTCAATATGACAAACCTGTTTAATCACCCGGTGATATTGCTCTATTTTCCAATGACTTGAATGTAATTCATGAAAACCCTCAAAGGACAATAAATCATCTTCATCTTGATGCACAATATAAAACCTCTGCTGTTCTTTTAACTGAGTCTTAAATAATTGTACAAAGCCAAAATCTTTGAGCCAGACTACTTGACCCTGATGGAAATCTGGCAATAAACGCAGTTGAAACCATTGTCCTTTTTCTGGGGAAACCTTACGGTTACAGTCGATACCAAACATAAATCGAATACCATATTTTCTTATGGTTTTTAGATTTCCAGTCGATGAATACCAACTATCACCTGTAATAAATTGAATCTTTGCACCCCAACTGAGTACTTCACTTAACATATCCATAAAGTAATCATTCTTGGTTTTACTTTCAGATTTGTCATAAATTCGGAAATTAATTGGAATATTTTGACCATTTTGATCTGTCGCATACAAGGTAATCAGATTAATACCCTTGACGGATCGGTGGTGTTTGCCTGACCAAAAATAGCTAACTAAGTCCATATGTTGACTATATGGTTTATCTAAAACAGTATCATCAATACTGACTATAAGTTTGTTATTATCAATATGTTGAATTGATTCTTGATATAGGTCGTGAGGTGTGTAATCTTCACGCTCTAGAAAGCGATTTACACTATCATGCGAGATATTATAAGTCTCGGCAAGTTGTGTGCAGCTAATAGAGTTCGGTTCTGTCATGAGAAAGCCCATATAAATGGGTAGAGTACAAGTTGCTGTAGAAGCATGTTTAATTCGTCTGATCACAGATACTTTATAAAGTATTTTAGTACTTTTTTGAATCCGTCAATGCGTAAGTCCTATAATACATATAATTATTTGATAAAAGACAAGTTATGTCGTCTTTCTCTGATTTTTTAAAGACATAAAAAAGCTCTTCATAAAGAAGAGCTTTTAACAATCCAATGCTACTAAATACGTTTTGGTAGGGTAGCCACCCAATTTAATAGATTAGTCGCATCATTTGTACGTGCTTGAGAAGTTGAAGCCCCGAGCAATACGACAACAGCTGGACGAGAATTAACTGTGGTGTGCATCACTACACAACGTCCTGCCTCATTGATATAACCTGTTTTTGATAAGTTAATATTCCAACCACCATTACGTACTAATGAATTGGTATTATTAGACTTCAAAACACGATAGCCTAAATTAAAATCATAAGTAGGTGTTGTTGAGAACTGACGAATCAAACCATATTGAGATGCAGCACTCACCAAAATACCTAAATCTCTTGCTGATGAAACATTATGTGGATCAAGGCCTGTAGATTCAGCATAACGCGTTGATGTCATACCTAGTTGTCTTGCTTTAGCATTCATCGCAGCCACAAACGCTGAACGACCGCCTGGATATGTACGAGCTAAAGCAGCAGCAGCAGGATTCTCAGATTTCATCAATGCGAAAAGCAGTAGTTCTGCACGATTCATCGTATCCCCGGCACGCAATGTAGAACTTGAGTTCTTACCACCAGCACCAGCGAAATCGATTTGTTGTAAGGTGATCTCTTCCGACATGTCTAAACGAGCATCAGCTGTCACAACTGCGGTCATGACTTTAGTAATCGATGCAATTGGAACTGCTAAGCTACTATTTTTACTGTACAGTACTTCACCAGTTTGTGCATCCATGACTAATGCTGCACGTGCATTGACAGAGGGTTGATTGCTATACCCGAAAGTGTCACGTATTTGTACGTTCTTTTGAGGCGCCGTTGATGAAGTAATGGAAGCAGAGCCACTCCCTCGTAAACTTGTCGTGACTGAAGTTGAACCTTGTGGGCTGATCTCAGTCTCATCATCTTCCAGAAATTGACTGACATCATTTGCAGACCAACTAATCGAAGCTGACGAACTGCCCGCACTCGGAGATACTGAATTATTATTCACTAATTCAGCAAAACTTGTTGAACTCCACGCCAACAAGATCGACATGCTTAACACATGCAAGACAGATTTTTTAGAATTTTTCACGACACAATACTCAACTCAGGACGCTGTACATTTGCGCTTACTATCATTATGCCTTACATTTGAACAAATCGGGTAAAGCTTTTGTAGACACAATTGTGTACAACTATTCTCTAATCACAAAGAATAGGATTGCTAATTTTGTCGTTTCATTGCAAGCTAATTTTGCTTTATGTAACAAAAAACCAGTTTTTTGAAAAAAAAGGAGGTCTTCTTGATCACTGTTCTCGTTGTTGATGATCATGAACTCGTACGCACAGGCATTTGCCGTATGTTAGAAGACCATCCAGATGTAGATGTTATTGGACAAGCTGAATCTGGCGAGGAAGCAATTGCATTGGTTCGTCAAAAACACCCTCAAGTGGTGTTGCTTGATGTCAATATGCCAGGAATTGGTGGCGTTGAAACTACTCGCCGACTACTCCAGTCAGCACCAGATACAAAAGTGATTGCTGTCAGTGGTTTAGCAGAAGAACCCTACCCATCACTACTGCTCAAAGCTGGTGCTAAAGGTTATATTACCAAAGGTGCACCAATTTCAGAGATGGTTCGAGCGATCAATAAAGTCATGCAACGTGGTAAATACTTCAGTGCTGATATTGCAGAGCAGTTAGCTAGCTCATATCTTTCAGATACTCAACAATCCCCATTTGATTCGCTTTCAGAACGTGAAATGCAAGTTGCGATGATGGTCGTTAACTGTATTAGTGCTCAGGAAATTGCTGATAAATTGTTTGTAAGCGTTAAAACTGTCAATACTTATCGTTATCGTATTTTTGAAAAACTTGGGATTGATAGTGATGTCAAACTCACACACTTAGCGATTCGATACGGTCTTATTAAACCTTAAGAAAAGTGATCACATATGCTGGGCAAAATAGCCTCTTCCGTCTCCCAAACCGTCTATAAGCTTGGTATTTGGTATAGTGGATATCGGCTGATTATCTCTATCAGCCTTTTGCTCATTTATTTATTAACGGCTGAGCAATTAGCCTCAGACTATGATTACCCTTTTTTATATTTCTATACACTGATTTGCTTTATTGCATTTAGTATTTTCCAGCTTTTTTTACTCAAAATACTTCCAGTACAAGTCACTAAACAGCTCATTTTAATTTTTCTTATTGATGTGATTTGTTTAGCGTTGATTACTTTCTCTGCGGGGGGGCCAAACTTACAATTAAGTTTGCTGTACGTAATCGTAATCTTTTCTTCTGCAATTCTACTAAACTCTCAGCTCTCGCTGATCGTGACACTTTTTGCTGTCATTATGGTGGTTTATCAACGTTTTATTGGCGATTTTTTTAACTACAATAACTTAAATCATTTAAGTAATAGTATCTTTCTCGCTTTTTTATTCTTTGTTGTGCATGCGATTGGACGTATTGCAGTACAACGTTTTAAAATTTTAGAGACGTTGACATTCCATCAATCCATAGAGATTCATCAACTTCAAAATATCAACCGCTACATCCTTGAACAGATTGAAGATGGTTATCTCGTTCTAGATGAAAGTAACCATATTGTTTTAAGTAATCCTGCTGCCAATACTTTACTTGGAATTAATGTCCCTGTTTCTACTGAGAAAACACCTTTAATAAAATGGCAACCTGATCTTTTTGAGCTGATCAAATTTAGTGAGCTAAAAGATGGTGAGGAATTTAGTTTTGAATCACAACTTAGCCCATACACGGTCAATGTTCGAGTCAAACATTTAATTGTTCCTGAACAGCCCCTATTCTTATTGATCCTGAAAGATGCCCAAAAACTTACTCAACAGGTTCAACAATTAAAATTGGCAGCTTTAGGACAACTTTCTGCAAGTATTGCACACGAAATCAGAAATCCACTTGCAGCTATTGTACAAGCCAATGAATTACTTAAGGGTAGCGATATCCATCAGCAAGACATGCTATCTCGAATGATTAGCAAACAGGCAAAAAGGATCGATAGCATCATTCAAGATACTCTGGGAATGGCACGTAATAAACCCACTGAACCACAAATTATTCAATTAACAGAATTTTTTGAAACATTATTAAATGAAGATTTAGCAGATGTTAAATCTAAGATCCAACTCAGTTTGCCTGAAAATTTAACGATCCTGTTTGATGAAAAACAATTAAGACAAGTATTAATCAATCTTATTTGTAATGCTATAAGACACAATGCACCTGAAGCAGAATATATTGAAGTGAATATTCATCTAAATGATGGTCGCACCCGAATAGATGTGATTGATTTTGGTACAGGCGTTGCAAAAAGAGATATTTCTCAGTTATTCAAACCATTTTTTAGTACCGAAATTAAAGGAACTGGTTTAGGATTGTACTTGTCTCATAGTTTTTGTGAGGCAAATCATGCAAAGCTCAATTATATAGAGCAACAACAAGGAGCATGTTTCAGGATTGAATGCTCAAAAATTCATTGATTAAATTAGGTTTTTCGGGGAAATGGCAACTAAACAACCTCTCGTCTTACTCGTAGACGATGAAGAAGACTTATGTCTTCTTATGCAAATGACGCTCGCACGTATGGGAATCAAAACTCATCTTGCATATCGTGTGGAGCAAGCCAAAAAATTCTTTACCGAGTTTCAGTACGATGCATGTCTAACCGATCTTAATCTTCCAGATGGAAATGGTCTTGATCTCGTTAAACATGTGACTCAAAACTATCCAAACACACCCATCGCTGTTCTTACTGCTTACGGAAATATGGACATTGCAATTGCAGCACTGAAAGCTGGAGCGTTTGACTTTGTTAGCAAACCAGTGAATCAGACACATCTTGATCAACTGATTCAAAAAGCTTTAAACCGCCCTCAACCCGAACAAGAGGCGGTAGAAACAGCCTTAGAAAACAAATTGCTGATTGGGCGTTCAACACCTATTCAACAATTACGGATCGCTTTAAAAAAGATTGCCCGTTCACAAGCACCTGTTTTTATTACAGGTGAATCAGGAACAGGAAAAGAAGTTGTTGCGAACTTAGTTCATCGTTTAAGTAATCGCAGCGAAGGACCTTTCATTGCCATCAACTGTGGTGCTATTCCAACAGAATTAATGGAAAGCGAATTATTCGGTCATAAGAAAGGCAGCTTTACAGGTGCAACACAAGATAAACAAGGACTTATCTTATCTGCACACGGTGGCAGCCTTTTTTTAGATGAAATCGCAGAACTTCCCTTAAATATGCAAGTAAAACTTTTACGTGCAGTACAAGAGAAAAAAATTCGTCCAGTTGGATCAGATCAAGAAATTGATGTGGATTTCCGTGTGATTAGTGCCAGCCACCAAGATTTAGAACTCTTGGTTCAGCAAGGTCGCTTTAGGCAAGATTTATTCTTCCGCATTCATGTGATGGATATCGTATTGCCCCCACTTCGTGAGCGTGGTCAAGATATCTTAATTCTGGCAAATCATTTTATTCAAAAGATTAGCCAAGAATGGGAGTTACCTGTTAAATCCCTCACCACACGTGCAGAGCAATTCCTCTTGCAGCAATATTTTCCAGGTAACGTTCGCGAACTTCGAAATATTATTGAACGTGCGATCACTCTCAGTGATGATGAAACCATTGATTTGGCTCATCTGCAAACCGCACCTCTGCGTAGCTCAATCAGTATTCCTTCAAATGCTTATGTTCAGTCAGATGAAAGTGAAATAACGCTGCAAAGTGCGAGTCCAAACCCAAGCTCTAAAAAATTACCGCCAGAAGGTTTGGAGCGCTATTTAGAAAATATTGAAAAAGAAGTATTATTGAATGCTTTAAATCTGACCCACTGGAATCGAACGCTAGCAGCAAAAAAACTTGGAATGACCTTCCGATCTTTACGCTATCGTTTGAAAAAGTTTGGTTTAGATACTGAGGATGATGAGTAATCTCTGAATAAGAAGCCCCATAAAATTTGGGGTTTTTTTTAGATTTTGCTTTTTAAAGTCAATTCTGCCACATGTTCTAGATATGCATCTTCCCTTGTTTCAGGCGACAAGGGATAGGTTTGATGAGGTTGAATCCCTTGACCTTCAATCATATGTCCTTCAGGCGTATAATAATGAGAAACAGTCATTTGTAAGGCGGCTCCGCTAGGAAGTGGAAAAAGCTTTTGCACCACGCCTTTTCCATAACTATTTTCACCAATTACCCACGCTCTTTTATGCTCTTTTAATGCAGCAGTAAATACTTCAGCAGCTGATGCGGAACGATGATTAATCAAAATTCCTACTTTTAGATTTTGAAAGTCATTTGAAGGAAGTGCTTGAAATTGTTGATCTCCCTCAGAACGACTTTTTGTCGTCACGATCAAACCTTGGTTTAAAAATAAATCGGCTGACTCAACAGCAGCGGATAACAATCCACCTGGATTATTACGTAAATCCAAAACAACAGCTTTCAAACGATTTGAACTATATTCATCAATAATTCTTTTGATTTCATTTGCAGTGTCTTGTTGAAAGACACGAATTTTTAAAACTAAAACTTGATTGTGCAGTAACTCAGGTTCGATATCCGTTTCAACTTTTTTGTTTCTGACTAAGATGATAGTACTCGTGCTATTTTCAGCTTGTATTTGTACTGTACTTCCGATGGACCCATAAAGTAAGCCGAGAACTTGATCTTGATTTAGATTTTTTAATTCTTGATTATCAATTTTTAAAATTGTCTGCCCATTCCGCAAACCCAATTTATTTGAATCAGAACCTGTTTTTAAATCTTGAATCTGCCATGCACGGATATGCGTGTCGTAATTCAAATTAAAATCAACTGATGCTAAATCACCTTCGGTATATTGAATGAGTTGGCGATATTCTTCTGCAGAAAGATAACGAGAATAACGATCTAGACCACTAACTAGACCTTGTATAGATTGTTGGAACAAAGCATCATCAGATTTTTTATCGACGTAATTGTCTTTCACAATGCTATAGATTTGAACAAACTGTTGAATTGATTCTATCGGAACTTCGGCACTACGCGATTCAGGACTCTCATCCCATTCATGCGTATGTGAGATCGGCGCAGCAAAGGAGGAATATCCCCCACACATCAACAAACTAGCAAATAATGCGCGATATATGTTGTTGTGTGGGGTCATTCTCTCACCTTATTGTAACGTAATTAGATTTTTGCCTTGCATCTCTTGTGGAACAGGAAGATTCATCAAACTAAGCAATGTTGGTGCTACATCTGCAAGCACGCCACCTTCAGCAATTGTTGCTTGTGTAGGTCCAACATAAATGAATGGCACCAGCTCAGTGGTATGTTGCGTATGCACCTGTCCGCTTTCATAGTCCTGCATTTGCTCTACATTACCATGATCAGCAGTAATTAACATATGACCTTTGTTTGCCATCACTGCTTCGTAGACTCGACCTAAACATGCGTCCACAGTTTCTACTGCTTTCACAGCAGCATCAAACACACCAGTATGACCAACCATATCACCGTTAGCATAGTTCACAACTAACAGATCAAACTCACCTGAATTGATCGCATTAACCAACTCATCAGTGACTTCAATTGCACTCATTTCAGGTTTTAAATCGTAAGTTGCGACATTCGGCGATGGAATCAAAATACGCTTCTCACCTGCATATTCATCCTCACGACCACCACTAAAGAAGAACGTAACATGTGCATATTTTTCTGTTTCAGCAATTCGTAACTGTGTCTTACCCAACCCTGATAGATATTCACCAATCGAATTCTTCAACTCTTCAGGCATATAAGCAACGGGAGCATCAATACTTGCTTGATAACGAGTCAGCATAACGAATTTGGAAAGTGCTGGAATTACTTTACGTGTAAAGCCTGTAAAATCTTTTTCAACAAAAGCACGAGTAATTTCACGCGCACGATCAGCACGGAAATTCATAAATACAATACTGTCGCCATCTTGTATTTTAACAATGTCACCAATACGTGTTGCTTTGACAAATTCATCGTTTTCATCAGCAGCATAAGCGAGATCCAACGCTTCAACCGCATTGCTAGCAACACGAGTCGCCTCACCCTCAGTCATTAAACGATAAGCTTGTTCAACACGATCCCAGCGATTATCACGGTCCATTGCAAAATAACGACCAATCATCGAAACAATGCGACCTTGATTTGGGTATTGAGCAAATACAGCATCTAATTTTTCTAATGAAGGTTTCGCACTACGTGGTGGCGTATCACGACCATCGAGAAATGCATGTAAGTAGACCTTTGCACCACGTTTTAGTGCAAGCTCACACATCGCCACGATATGGTCTTCATGTGAATGAACGCCACCCTCTGACAACAAGCCCATGATATGCACAGCACCATTTGCAGCTTTGGCTTTTTCTACAGCATCAACCAATACTTCATGCTCAAAGAAAGCACCAGTACGGATATCTTTAGTAATACGAGTAAAATCTTGGTACAACACTCGACCTGCACCAAGATTCATATGTCCAACTTCAGAGTTACCCATTTGCCCATCTGGCAAACCGACATCTTCACCTGAACCAGAGATTAAACTATTCGGATGCTTCGCTTTCATGGCGGTTAGATTTGGCGTTTTTGCTGCTAAATACGCGTTATCTTCAACTGCTTCACGATGTCCTACACCATCCATGATTACAAGAACGTGAGGAATTTTGCCAGCATTTGCATCCGTCATATTGGACTCTCTGTTTGTCTATCATTTGATCGGCATAGTTTACCGAAATTTGACAAAATTCTCTATGACCTGACGGATGGCTTTGCTCAATCGATAAGATAGGGAAAGCAAATACTGCGTTAACGTGCTCGATAGAGCAAATAACTACCGATGCCGAACATCAGCATAATTGGCAACAATACAAACCAAGCAGGTGATGGTGCATAGACTAAACTTGCATAACCCAAGAAGTCTTGTAAATAGAAGAATCCTAACCCCGTAAAAAGTGCAATCACGAGCCTAAAGCCCATCGATTGTTGACGCAATGGACCAAAAATAAAAGAACACGCAATCAAAACCAGTGCAATCAATGCAAAAGGAGAAGATACTTTCTGCCAGAAAGCCAGTTCGTAGCTCTTTGGTACTTGGCTATATTCTTCCAAATAGCGCATAAAACTAACCAACTGACTTGGAGATAAATCTTCAGGATCTAAGGTTACCATGTGCACATATTTCGGCTGCAAAGCGAGACCTAATGCCTGTTCAGCATGATCAGTTTTGATCGCATTTCCTTGAGCCAGCAAATCAACTTGATGTGAGTCCTGTAAAGTCCATTGACCATCTTTCACAAACTGACCTTTCTCAGCAGTAATAAAAGACTGAAGACGATAATTTTGATCAAAATCAATTGACTGAATATTGCGTAATTGCCCTTGAGAGTTTGCATAGTCAATATATGTAAAACGTTGACCTTCTCTGGACCAATATCCTTTTACTTCACCTAAAGTCGCAACACTACGTTGTTTTTTAATGCTTTGAGCTTTTTCATTTGTATATGGAATAACCCATTCACTTAATACAAAAGACAAAACAATTAATAACAGTGCCGAACGCATAACCCAGCCAACTATACGCCATAGGCTTATACCCACCGAGCGCATGACAATCAGTTCACTGTTCGATGCCAATGCCCCCAGACCAAGTACAGAACCTATCAACGCAGCTACAGGCAAAATTTCATACAAATATCGAGGCGCACCCCACATGACATACAAAAATGCCTGCCATGCATTGTAATTAGGTTTAAGTGAGCCTAACTCACCTAGATACGTAAACAACACTTGTAAAAAGGAAAGCACCAATGTTGTTCCCAACATTGCGAGTACCGTGGTTTTTGTCACATGTTTGGCGACTATTCGACGTGCTAACATCATAACCCCACTCGCTGAATGCCTTTCTTAATTTTAGGCGCTAATTTCTGTTTGCGTGCAAAAATCGCTGCTGCAATTGCATAGACAAGAAGCACAACTGGATATGCCCAAATATCTAACTCTTCTTTACTAATTCGGGTCTTAATTGCAATCATCAATACAATTAAACTGGCAAAAATAAAAATCGCAGGAATGAGACGATAATAACGACCTTGTCTCGGGCTAACTTCTGATAATGCTACGGCAAGCAACAAAGCAACAAGGATGACAAACGGTCCAAATATCCGCCATCCCAACTCACTACGAACCACCGAATCATCACGTTTTTGCCATAATTTACTCATCGATAATGCTTCAACATCATCACTTTCAAATTTAATGTCTTTATCATTTTCTAAACGTAAGCGATATGACTGA
The DNA here is from genome assembly GCF_000368765.1 of Acinetobacter junii CIP 64.5. GTDB lineage: Bacteria > Pseudomonadota > Gammaproteobacteria > Pseudomonadales > Moraxellaceae > Acinetobacter > Acinetobacter junii. The sequence goes on along the minus strand of NZ_KB849653.1, from coordinate 56,437 downwards.
AATTCTGCTTGAGTGTAGCGTGGCTGATTCGGATAAATTTCGTAACGTCGCCCCTGAACGAGGTCCACCACATTGGCTGTGTCATTAGCCATTTCCACACGTGTAGCTTCTTTTGCCAAGATCATGACATCAGGTTTGTCTTCACGTTCAGCTTTTTGATAATAGAAAATATCTTTTAAGTTTTTGCGATCTTCTGACAAAGAGCCAGCATAAATGGTGTATGGCCCAGAAGAAATAAACTCCTTCGGTCGAACCAAATCAAAACCTGCTCGCACTGCTTGAGTTTGCATCAAACTCTCGTAAGCTCTGATTCCCGACGATGATCCCCAAAACATCAGAAAAGATTGAACAAGCAAATAAACGAAGGTCATCGGTAATAATAATTTTGCCAATTGATTTCGACTGACGCCACTACCATTTAACACCGCCATTTCATGGTCAACATAAAGTCGACCAAATACCAGCATCAATCCAATAAAGAAACCGAGTGGAAGAATCAACGTCAAAAATTCGGGTAGACGATATGCAATGATACTCAGCAAAACGCCAGCATCTAAACGACCTTGTGCAGCTCGTCCAAAAATCTTGATTAACTGACCACCCATGATAATGAGCGTAAGTAATGCAGTTACAACCAAAGAAGTGGACACCACTTGTTTGACGAGATAACGCCGAATAATCAAAGTAATGCTTCCAAAAAATAGACCAATCGTGGGGTAACGCTAGTTTACCCGAATGTTAAAAATATAAAACCTATCGCATGTTGCCGATTGCAAGCTCATACCTGAACGTGTTTAATGGACTTATCTATCTTTTTTGCTCATTAGGTTTTACATAAACAATGAAATTTACACTTCATACCGCATTACCAACTCAAGCGTCTAGTGAATCCTTGTGGATTTTAGTTGATTCAGAGCAATTACAACACGGCACAAAGTCTTATAAAATCAACAACCTAGATAATCTTATTTCAGCAACACAATTTAAAGCAGTCTTTAACGAGAATTTACCGCTTATTGCTCAAATAGAAGTGCAATCTAATGCCCAACTGCTTGGTTTAGGTAAAAGTAACGAGTTAAAACCGAATAAATTAGCAAAACTCGCACAAAGCATTATCAAATCGTCACAAAATAAATTTAAAGAAATTACGATTGATCTCACTGCTTTGCCAACAGATTTACATGCCTTATTCGCACTCACTTTAAGTCAAGCAGGCTATGGTTATGACGAATTCAAATCCAAAAAAAATGAATTTGTCTTAGAAACCATTCATCTTGTTGCTGAAACAACTCTATTAGATGATGCACAACTCAACTTAGTTCATGCTGTTCAGTCTGGACAAAACTATGCACGCGACTTAGGTAATCGACCAGGAAATATTTGCTTCCCAGAATATTTAGCTGATCAAGCACTGGCTCTTGCTGCGCAATATCCAGATATGTTGCAAGTTACCATTCTTGATGAACAACAAATGGCTGACCTTGGGATGTATGCGTTCCTTGCTGTAAGCAAAGGATCTGATCGTCCAGGTCGAGTGATTACTCTTGAATACAAAGCCAATACAGATCAAGCTCCGATCGTACTTGTCGGTAAAGGTGTAACCTTTGATACAGGTGGTATTTCACTGAAGCCTGGTGCTGGTATGGATGAGATGAAATTTGATATGTGTGGTGCTGCTTCAGTACTTGGCATAATGCAGGCTCTTTGTGAAGCACAGCTACCAATTCATGTGGTAGGTGCGATTGCCGCAGCGGAAAATATGCCATCAGGTCGGGCAACTCGACCTGGTGATATTGTAACGACCATGAGTGGTCAAACTGTAGAAATTTTAAATACTGATGCAGAAGGTCGTCTGGTTCTATGTGATACGCTCACCTATATCAAACGCTTTAACCCTGCTCTTGTGATTGATATTGCAACACTTACAGGTGCATGTGTCGTTGCATTAGGTAAAGTTGTAAGTGGCTTATTTACTCCTGATGATGAATTGGCTCAAGAGCTGCTACAAGCTGGCGAACAATCACTCGATCGTGTTTGGCGCATGCCTGTGATGGAAGAATATCAGGAATTGCTAGATTCACCTTTTGCAGACATTGCGAATATCGGCGGCCCACATGGTGGGGCAATCACAGCAGCATGTTTCCTCGAACGTTTCACACGTGACTATCGCTGGGCACATCTCGATGTTGCTGGTACAGCATGGTTATCTGGAGCAGCTAAAGGAGCAACAGGTCGCCCAGTTCCATTATTGATGCAATTTTTAGCAAATCGTGCTCAAGCAAATAGCTGAATGTTGTGACATTTATTTTTGTCATAAAAATAGGGCTTGAATATAACTTTGGACGATTCAAACTTGAGAAATTTCTAGCCCTATTTGAGCATATTGATGTATTCGCTAGTGAATACATCAACTCAACCATAAAAAACAGATATGTGTAATTAGATGTCAACTCAAGCTCAAATTAGTTTTTATCTATTTGAAAATAGTACTGAGCGACAAGTTGAAAGTGCTTGTCGTTTATGCCGAAAAATTTTGAACCAACATCCTAAAGTGTGGTGGTATTGCGATAATGCAGAAATGCAGAACGAACTTGATGAGAAGCTTTGGACTTTTGATCCAACAAGTTTTATCCCCCATGGGATTCATTTAGAAAATAGTGCCGTATGTATTTCAGAAGAATTACCATCATCCAATGATTGGATTGTCTTTAATTTTAACAATCATGCACTTGAACAAACTCAAGAATTTCGACACATTATCGAAATTATTGAAAATAATGAAATTGCGAAACAAATCGGTCGAGAAAAATTTAAAATGTATCGTCGTTTAGGTATAGCACCTCGAACATTTAAATTATAAATCCGAAATTAGAGCGTCATTCGAGGAGTGTCAGGTGGCATTAAATGTAGGTCAAGACTTTAAAAAACGCTGGTTAAACACGCCTGAAGCGGTTCGCCAAACGTATCAAGAAGATTTAGCTCGCATCTGTGATTTACTCCTGCCCCAAACACCCATCCAAACTTGGGTTCATCATGATGAACAAGCACAACGAAATTCTGCACAACGAATTGAAAAAGCATATGCTGATCTCAAAGCAGAATTAATCGAACAAGCAAGAATCCGTAAACAATTGGCTTTAGAAAAGGCGCTTGAAGAAAAACGAGCTGCTGAAGCAGCATATGCAGCGCAGCTTCAAGCGGACGAAGAGCGTCAGTTCGAACAACAAACTGAACATTTAGCAGCATTACGTCATCATATTGACCAAGAAATTGCAGACCAAACTGAACGTTATCAAGTAAATCCAGAACAGCCAAGTATTGATTATGCTCAAGCCCAACACATGGTCATTAAAGATGAGCAAATACAATCTGAGCTTGAAAGTGTGCGTGTCCGACTGGAATTAGAAGCTGAAAGTATGATTGAACAAGCGGTCACAGTTTTTAGAGCAAAATTACATGCGATTGCGCAAGACGAAATAGAATACATTCTCAAAAATAGTCAATTTTCAGATGAAGAATAATAAAAAGCCCAGTTCAAACTGGGCTTTTTTGAATCATTTCAAGAAACCATTTTCGGCCAAAAATGCCATACTGATATTTGATTCAGTTTTCTGCTCAGCTGCCTTATCACCGAGTAGTAATCTTTCGATATAACGAGCCAATACATCAACTTCAAGATTGACTTTGCTTCCAACTTGCCAAGTTCCAATATTGGTACGTTCAGCCGTATGCGGGATCAAATTCAAACTCAAAATATTGCCGCGTAAATGGTTAATGGTCAGACTGATCCCATCAACTGTCACAGAACCCTTTTCTGCCAAATATTTGGCTAATTCAACAGGTGCAGTCACTTCAAAATACAATGAACGAGCATCATGGCGGACTAAAGTAATTTCACCCAAGCCATCAACATGACCACTGACAATATGCCCACCAAAACGAGTCGTTGGCAGCATTGCCTTTTCGACATTCACCGCTTGACCAACTTTCCACTGCCCCAATGTCGTACGATTCAAACTTTCACGGGAAACATCAGCCGCATACCAATTATCGCCCCATTCGACCACCGTCAAACAGATACCATTGGTTGCAATCGAATCCCCCAAATGCACATCCGACATATCCAGATCAGTTTGAATACGTAAACGAACATCGCCGCCCACACTTTGTAAGCTCTCAACCTTACCTAAACTTTCAATAATGCCTGTAAACATGGGAGTTTCAACCTATCTTTATGCAATACGCGCCATAGTCAATGAGATACCTTAAAGCAAAGAACTTGAGATAACAAGCCACTCAGAGTTCAAATCGTCAGAGATAAAAAAGGTAGTCATTTGACTACCTTTGAACAATTCAATGAGGTTTATTGAAACTCAGAAATTTGTGAGTTCATCTTTTCTTTGACTTCGACTTGCTGATGTTTTAGGAATTGGCTAAAGAAAAATTTATAGCCCAATACACCTAAACACGCACCTAAAATTGGTGCAAAAATAGGAACAATGAAATATGGAATATCACGACCACCAGTAAAAGCGATAGGTCCCCAGCCCATAAAGTAAGCAACCAATTTAGGACCGAAATCACGTGCAGGATTCATTGCAAACCCTGTTAATGGGCCAAAAGAAGCACCGATTACAGCGACAAGCAATCCGACCAAAATAGGTGCTAAAGCTCCACGTGGTAAACCATTGGTATCATCGCCAATGGCCATAATTAACCAAAGTAAAAGCATAGTGATAAACATTTCCACCATGAATGCTTGACCAATCGACAACAACGGATGTGGATAGGTTGAGAAAATCCCAGCTAACTCTAAACTTTCTACGCTGCCGCGGAGCATATGATGAGTCTGCTCATAGTCCAGAAATAAGTTACTGTATAAAGCATATACAAGGAATGCACCCAAGGCTGCACCAGCGACTTGTGAAATGATATAAAAAGGGACTTTACGTTTATCAAACCCAGCAAATAAAGCTAAAGCGATTGTAACCGCAGGATTGAGATGAGCACCTGAAATACCCGCTGATAAATAAACAGCTAGAGCAACTGCTAAACCCCAAACGATACTAATTTCCCATAAACCTAAGTTTGCTCCTGCAAGCTTAAGTGCAGCCACAACACCAATACCAAATGATAGAAATATTGCAGTAGCAAAAAACTCTGCGACACATTGACCCCATAAAGTAGGTTCCGAGTGACTCATAACAACCTCACTTGGTCATAGCCACTGATCAGCATGACCTTAAATCAAGCTCGGCAAAATATATTCATTTTCGAAAATGATCAATATTTTTAAGGTTATTTTTAGACCAAAAAGTAAAATATTTTTCAAACAACAAAATCAACAAGTTCAAATGAAAATAATATAAGCTTCTGTTTTTGATTATTATTTATAAAATTAACAATTAAATATGAATTTATAAAAGTGCTCTATAACTCACATACAAAACAATAACTTAATCTAAATATTAGCTCTAATGATTAAAAAAGATAAAAAATATAAAAGCCCAGACACCATTTTATAAAAAATGATGTCTGCATGAACCTACCATAGTGCAAGTTGCGTGCTGTTGCCTGTTGTATCGACCCCGCCTAGCTCAGCAAAATGATAAAGCTGCCCTAATAGTTGTCTTAATGGAGGACCAGACTTAGCATGAGTATCTGTAATGACAATAAATTCAAGTACACGCGCACGTTCAGATTGGCGCTGTTTACTAACTCGATAGCGAGGAACATCTTGCGTCAGTAGTGTTACTTTGCCGCGTTTTAAATTCGCTGTAAGTAAATCTTTAGGCTCGATATTTCCATCAGTTGAATAGCTCGTCAAAATATAACGTGCATTAATCGTTTCAAGTAACTTCTCATAAGCATCTTTGGCATGCTTCGAAGAGTTATAAGGGCTAGGACGCTCTTTACGCCATGCTCGATCAATACCACTCTTGAAGCCCTTTGTATCAGGTGATGGCAAATCGACTTGATCCCACAAAGTCAAAGCATTTAAAACATGATAATTACTGCTGTAAGCATGTTGGTTGTAAGGAGGATCAAGATAAGCAACATCAACCTCAAAACCACTCATTTGATTTGCTAAATGCTGAGCATCTACACACCACATTTCAGCAGCAGGTCGTTTGCTATCACCAATTTCACAAAAGCGACTTGGGGTAAGCCACAATAAAGATTCAATACGTTCTAGTGCAGTTTGAGTTCTCCCCCCCCACCCTTGATGGAAACTCTTGAATACACCACTGGTATTACTCACAAAACTGGCTGAATAAAGTAATGGCGCCAACAAAGCACTCATCTCGACATCATTAATTGCACCTTGAGCTTGCCATGTAGCAATCTGTTGTCGAATTGCATCTATACGCATGCCATTGCGGCGTTTAAAGAACAATCGATCACGGGAAGGATCGTAAATATCATCATTGCGCGGGCATAAATTATGGGTCACCCAGCCTTTGACTTCAGGGAGCCTGTTTAAGTAATCAATCGCCTTTTGATAACCACCCAACTCTTTGAAAGCTGGTGCATCCACACAAGCTAAAATGGCATGATTGAGTGCATGACTATAGGGCTCCCAATCATTAGCAATCACACGATACCCATTTTGGCGGGCTAAACGAGAAACAACACCACTCCCTGCAAAAAAATCCGCAAAAATCGGTGGATTCTTCTTTTTACTATTCAGAGTGCCCGTAATCTCAAGCGCTTCTAAAATCAAATGTAGAAGTCGACGCTTATTCCCGAGATATGGAACTAACTGATGAAAAAGATACTCGTCAGTGGTACGTGCTGCATGACGACGTTTGTGATAAACCGATGGTTCTGGATTCATATCATCTCTTGGATAGGGAGCAATCTCAGGCGAATATCTTGCCCAAGTTGGGTTACATCGACCAACTCAAAACGAAGTTGCTCTGCCATTTTGCTAAACTTAGCGTTGAACATTGGACGGGCAGATTGACCAAGTAAAGTAGGTGCAACATAACTAATCATTTCATCAACCAAACCTTGTTCTAAAAAGGCGGTTGATAAGGTTGCACCCGCCTCTACCAACACATCATAAATTTGATATTGCTGAGTGAGGGTTTGCAATAATTGATTCAATGGTTGCGGCGCTAATTGTATCACGCCTAAATCGGCAAGTTCTTGACGAAATGGTGTCATCACCATGACGGTTTCAGGATTTTGTAAAATCTTGGCACTCAGGGGTAACTGTCCCTGACGATCTAAAATAATTCGTTTAGGTTGTACAACCGAGCTGAGATCAATCCCGTCTAAGGAACGGACATTGAGTTCACAATCATCTGCCAGAACGGTCTGAATACCTGTAATCACAGCAGCGGAGATGGCTCGCCAATGTTGTACATCTTGACGTGCTGCTGTTCCAGTAATCCATTTCGACTCACCTGATGCCATCGCAGTCCGCCCATCTAAGCTAGATGCAATTTTCAAACGTACATAAGGTAAACCTGTCGACATCGCTTTTAAGAAGCCAAAATTTAAAGTTTTGGCTTCTTCATCACAAATCCCAGTTTCCACTTCTATGCCTGCATCTTGCAAGATTTTGACACCTTTACCAGCAACCAGAGGATTTGGATCAGAACAAGCAACGACAACCTTTTTGACTTGAGCTTTTACTAAGGCTTCAGCGCAAGGTGGTGTCCGACCAAAATGGGCACACGGCTCTAAAGTCACATATGCCGTGGCATCTTTGGCATTTTCTCCAGCTTGTCGAAGTGCAAATACTTCTGCGTGTGGCTGACCTGCTTTGGGATGAAAACCCTCACCTATGATTTTTCCATCTTTAACAATAACGCAACCCACATTGGGATTTGGTTTAGTCGAATACTGACCACGTCGTGCTAGATCAATAGCCTGTTGCATCCAGTACTGATTTTCAGAAAGATGATCTTGGATTAAATCGGACATGATTTCCCTAACTTAAGCTTCGTTTTCACGTTGTTGCATTTGCTCGATTTGACGACGAAATGCCTCTACATCTTGGAAATCTTGGTATACAGAAGCGAAACGAACATACGCCACATGATCCAATGCAAACAAAGCCTGCATGACAATTTCACCAATGGTTCTAGATTTGACATCACGTTCACCGATACGGCGAATTTGGGATTGAATGTCGCTCAGCACTGTCTCAATTTGCTCTTGAGTCACAGGTCGCTTCTGCAAAGCGTGCATCAGAGAGCGGCGAAGTTTTGCTTCATCAAAAGGCTCACTTTTCGCATCTGATTTAATAACCCGCGGCATTACCATTTCATAACTTTCGAAAGTTGTAAAACGCTCACCACACACCACGCACTCACGACGGCGACGAATCTGACTACCCTCGGCAGCCAAACGGGAATCGATAACTTTACTATCAGCGGCGTTACAAAATGGACAATGCATAGTTGTGCAATTAGTTATTCACGTCAACCAAGTGTATCAAAGTTTCAGCTATTGCTAAACAGAGAGCCACAATAGCGCATCAGTACAACCAAAAGTATATAAACGCTTTTTCATAGACATAAAAAAACAGCCCTTACGGGCTGCTTTTTTATCGATATTCGAAAGATCAATTATTCGATACGTTCGCCATGTTGGCTAAGGTCAAGACCCATACGTTCATCATCAGCGCTTACACGAATACCAATCACAAGATCAATCACTTTAAGGATAATGAAAGTCACAACACCACTATATACCATTGTTGCTAATACACCTTCAATTTGAACCCAAAGTTGGCCAGCGAATGTCGGAGCAAGTACAACACCAGCAGCTTTAATGATTTCATCACTGTAGAAGATACCTGTCAGTACTGCACCTACGATACCACCAACAGCGTGTAAACCGAATGCATCCAAAGCATCATCAGCTTTAAGTAAGCGTTTCAGTGCAGTAATACCCCAGAAACATACTACGCCACCGATCAGACCCATGATCAATGCACCACCTACACCAACGAAACCAGCAGCAGGAGTGATTACAACAAGACCAGCCACCGCACCAGATGCACCACCAAGAACAGAAGCTTTACCACGGATTAGACGTTCTACAAGTAACCAAGAGAATGCAGCAGCGGCAGCAGCAACTTGAGTTACCAAGATTGCCATACTTGCACGAGCACCCGCACCTAATGCGCTACCACCATTGAAACCGAACCAACCTACCCAAATCAAGCTCGCGCCGATTACAGTTAAAGTAAGGTTATGTGGCGCCATAGATTCACGACCAAGACCTGTACGTTTACCTAACATGTATGCAGCAACTAGACCAGCAACACCCGCGTTGATATGTACAACAGTACCACCAGCAAAGTCTAAAGCACCTGCTTTGAATAACCAGCCGTCTGCAGCCCAAACCCAATGAGTAATTGGAGCGTAAACAAGGATGACCCAGATTGCGATGAATGCCATGAACGCAGAATATTTCATACGATCAGCAATAGAACCACTGATAATTGCCACAGTGATGATCGCAAACGTCATTTGGAAAATTACAAATAAGCTTTCAGGAATCGTCCCGCTCAGCGCATCAAAAGCAACGCCATTTAACATCGCCTTCGCCAAGTCACCAACATAGGCACCTGAACCAGAGAATGCGAGAGAATAACCAACAATCACCCAAATCAAGCTCACAAGAATTGCAGCTGAAAGGCTGAACATCATGGTACTGAGTACGTTTTTCTTACGAACCATACCACCATAAAACAGCGCTAAACCTGGAATAGTCATTAACAGAACAAGTGCTGTTGAAACAAGGATCCAAGCGGTATCACCTGTATCTGCTGTTGGTGTCTCTTCAGGTGCTGGAGCAGCCTCTGCAGGAGCGGTAGTTTCAGCAACAACAGTCGTTACTGTTTCAGCGACGGTATCAGATGCTGCTACAGTTTGTTCTGTTGCTGGTGTTGAAGCAGCTTCTTCTGCCCAAACAACAGCCGAACCACCTAAGAGTGCGCCAGATAGACTGAGCGCCATAAGCATTTTTTTCATTCGTGTCCCCCAACCTTATTTTGTGAGCTATTTCTCTTATTTCTAACTCAGCAAACTTTATGCCAATTTAGACAGCATCTGGCCCTGTTTCACCAGTACGAATACGGATGACTTGTTCTAAATTCGTAACAAAGATTTTTCCGTCACCAATTTTTCCAGTGCTTGCGACACGAGTGATTGATTCGATTACGGCATCAACCATTTCATCGCTAATCGCAATTTCAATCTTCACTTTTGGCAAAAAATCAACCACATACTCTGCACCACGGTACAATTCTGTGTGACCTTTTTGACGCCCGAAACCTTTGACTTCAGTTACGGTAATCCCTTGAACACCAATATCAGAGAGCGCTTCACGCACGTCGTCTAATTTGAATGGTTTTACAATTGCAGTTACAAGCTTCATGTTTGTTTTCCTTCGGCTTATTTTCACCAGTAAGGTTTTATGTTCAATTTTCGTGCCAATATTTAAAGGTTGGGGATTTTTAAATATCAGGCACAAGCTTTCTTTATAACCTATTTAGCCTTGAAGATGTAGATATTCAATCGAAAATAAGTTTCATTTGCCAACGTTTAGCTAAAACAAGTCTCCAGTCATCCAACGTTCAACAACAAGTCTAGAGGATTCAGACAAGCAGTGTTACACTGAGCAGCAAATATACATAACTCATTGAGCTCATTATGATTGAAACTCTTTTACAAGCGATTTTGCAGCAAATTGATCAACCTAAAAAAGATTTAGAAAAGAACCTCCGCGCATTATTAAATGAAAGCATCGAGAAACTCGATCTTGTTTCCAAACAAGAACTAGATCGTCAAAGAACTGCCCTCAATTTAGCCAACCAACGTCTTACTGAGTTACAACAACAGATGAAAACTCTTGAAGAAATGGTGCAGAACAAAAAATAAGCACCTTTTCAGTGCAACTTGCACATTTAAATGATTAAAAATAAAGCACCACAATGGAACAATAATAAAATGTCTTTTGCAAAAATTTATACAAGGGGATTATTGGGGCTACATGCCCCTCAAATCGAGGTCGAAGTTCATATTAGTTCTGGCCTACCGTCTTTAACCATCGTGGGTTTACCTGAAGCAGCCGTCCGAGAAAGTAAAGATCGCGTTCGATCTGCAATAATTAATAGTGGTTTTCTTTTCCCAACCAAACGCTTAACCATCAATTTAGCACCTGCAGACTTGCCCAAAGATGGGTCACGACTTGACCTGCCAATTGCATTGGGGATTTTAATCGCTTCAGGTCAGCTTCCTGAAAATTGTACGGAAGGATTTGAATTTATTGGTGAACTTGCTTTGGATGGTCATTTACGTCCAACTTCAGGGGCATTAACTATTGCTATGGCTTGTCAGCAAGCTAAGCATCATTTAGTTCTTCCTGAATCAAATGTGGACGAGGCAAATCAACTAGAAGACTTTCAAGTTTATCCTGCCAAACATTTACAAGATGTATGTGCACATTTTTCGGGCTGTAGCCAAATAAAAGCCGCACCACAACGATCTATTTCATCATTATCACAATATCAATACGATCTTGCTGATGTTAAAGGTCAACTTCGTCCTCGCCGCGCATTAGAAATTGCGGCTGCAGGAGGTCATTCATTACTCTTTAAGGGACCACCTGGCACTGGAAAAACATTACTTGCATCTCGACTGCCTTCAATTTTACCCCCTTTGAATGCTCAAGAAAATTTAGAGGTTGCTAGTATCTATTCCGTAGCAAATGCTCAACATCATTTCGGTCAACGCCCTTTTCGTGCACCTCACCATACAGCATCTGCGATCGCTTTGGTTGGTGGAGGCTCTCAACCAAAACCTGGAGAAATTACGCTTGCTCATCGCGGCGTTTTGTTTTTAGATGAATTACCTGAATTCGACCGCAAAGTGCTTGAAGTTCTGCGCCAACCTTTAGAGTCTAAAGAAATCGTAATTTCTCGCGCGGCGAGACAAATGACCTTCCCTGCAAATTTTCAGTTTATCGCTGCAATGAATCCATGCCCTTGTGGATATGCATTTAATCAAGATAGTCGTTGTCAGTGTTCGCCTGAAAGTATTCAACGTTATCAAAATCGAATTTCAGGTCCACTTTTGGATCGAATCGATCTGCATATCGATGTTCCACCCTTGCAAGCTCAAGAGCTACAAGACCAAAAACCCTCAGAAAACTCTGAAACTGTTCGTCATCGAGTGATAAAAGCATATCAACAACAGATCAAAAGACAGCAATGCTTAAACCAAGCGCTTTCACCTCAACTTTTGGATCAACACGCTCGTTTAGACGAGGGATCTGCAAAAATTATTGAAATAGCACAACAAAGATTAAATCTATCGGCTCGTGCTTATCATCGGGTACTTCGCGTTGCAAGAACGATTGCTGACTTAGCTGAGAGTGACATTATATCTAGCTCACATTTAACAGAAGCCTTGTCTTATCGAGGTAGCAATAGCTAAAAAGCGACCTAATGGTCACTACTGTCCCATAGTTTGCTCTAAATAAAAAAAACTGAGTCTAAATAGTTAAAATATGAGTGCAAACAAACACTTTAACTATAAAGGACTCAGGTTTTGTCACATCAGAATACCGTATTTCATCAATTACTCAAACCCATTCTAAGACAAGATTTTGAACGTCTGGCTAAACTGCACCACTCTGGGCAAAAATTAAGATCAGC
>NZ_KB849653.1:0-43565 GCF_000368765.1 Acinetobacter junii CIP 64.5 | reverse complement strand
GTCAGCTTTGTAACCCGGCTACGCCCAAAGACAGTTTATCAAGTTAAATCAAGCCGCAGCGTATTAGAGACTAAAGGGATTATTGCGGATGAATGTATTGAATTGAGCAGTGCGCATGCCAAGAAAAGAGGCGCACCTGAATTATTAAGACGTATAGAGTTTTATGATACAGATAAGAAAAGAACATTCGAATTTCTGAGCAACAACTTTCATTTGGCAGCATCCACCATTGCTGCAATTTATAAAGACCGCTGGAAGATTGAGTTATTCTTTAAAGCCATCAAGCAGAATTTAAAACTGAAGTCATTTCTAGGTCGAAGCCGCAATGCGATACAAACGCAAATATGGATTGCATTAATTGCCTATTTGCTGGTGAACTTCGCTAAACACATGGCACAAGAAGGATGGAGTGTTCAGCGTTTACTGAGAATTATTCAGGTCAATTTATTTGAAAGGAAACTTTTAAGGTCACTCTTTGTGCCTGATAAAAAATGGCGAAAACAAGAAGAACCTCAATTGAGGTTCTTCTTGTGATATTTGTGGGACAGCAGTGACCTAATGGTCGCTTTTTTCTCAAATCAGTTAGAACGCATAACCTAAAGCTAAAACAACTTTATTTTTCTGTTTAGTCTCATCACGTGTATAACCGCCAAAAATGTAATCTAGACTCCACGTTGCGCCAGTTTCACCCAAAGGATGCGATAAACCTAGTGTAGCGTGTCGGAATGCAAAATCTGTTTTGGTGACATCACCTGGTTTTGCTTGATAAGCCAAGTACTCATCATCATCACCATAATAATAAGCCGCAACTTGTGCTTTACCTGTAAATCCGCCAGCTAATTTAGGTGCATAAGTTGCCAAGAAATAGGTGTCACCTTTATTACCAAAAGTCACATTATTTAATAATGTCTGAGCAGTAATATTAAAGTCTTTGTAGCTCAGCCCGACAATTGTTTCATAACCCGTTGATTCCCAGCCTGGATAGTAATAATAAACAGTCCCACCAATTTGATAGCCCAAATCTTCTGTGATTTTTCCTTTGTATCCTGCATACAAATCATTTTCAAATGACTTCTTTTCTTCCTTCACGTCTGTAGGTGAGGTATTAAAATCTGCATAAGCAGCTGTCAATGTTGAAAACCAATAACCCAAATAAAAACCACTATCATGTGCATAATCAAGTCCACCTTGCACCGCAGGTGTATCACTTTCAGGTGAGTTGGTCATACCACGCAAGTTATAACTAGACACAACATTGATATTGCCCGTGATCGTACCTGGAAATGGAAGTTTTTTTTCTTCTGCCATAGTGAGTGTCGAAGCGAATGTAGCGACCCCTAAAGCAACTGCTTGAACTGCAAACTTCATCATATTGATTGCCCCTTTTTATTTACATTTGAATGATTTAAGTCTTAAAGTGAATCAATAGATATTTTGCAAATGCCATGCCATTATTAATAACAATACAAAATTTAATAAATTATTATAAAACAATTATTTATATGCAAGTTAGCATGGTTATTTTTAAGAATGATTAAGTCGCAAAATTAATGATCGAATACCTAACCAAACTGGAGCAAAAAGCGTTCATTCTGGCGCAATGATGCACGTAATACTTAACTCAATATCAATCAAATTGATTAAAAATAAAATGACTAAAGATAAAAAAGCCAGCAAATTGCTGGCTTTCAAAGCATCAATCAATTACATGATTAGAATGTTTTGTTTAATGTAAATACTGCACCTGTTTCAACACCACGTTTATATGGTTGCGCATTTGCATCAATGTTTGTTCCTACAGCAGCTAGTTCAGCTGATAAACCAGGTACTGATTTCACGCTATAAGTTACACCAACTTTCCAATCGACATAGTTATCGTCTTCACTACCGTTGTCACTAAAGTCGTAATCATCAGCTTTAGTATAACCAACGCTAGCTACACCACCAAAACCAGTATCAGCGAAAGGAACAGTATAAGTTGCGTTTAAATACCACGCATCTTCTTCTAAACCAAAGAAGTCGTTGGTGTAGTTAACAGCAGCTAAAAGACTGTCACCAGAAGCAATAACACTGCTGAATCCTAATTTAGCGTATAACTCAAGCCAGTTAAAATCTGAAGCACTTGGATAACCGTAATACCATAAACCAACATCTAATTTTGGCTTACCAGCAAATGGTAATTCTGTTGCATAACCTACATATGGGTCTAACTCCAAATGTGGATCAGCAGAACCAAAATTTACATTTGAACCCCATACCCCTGCATACAAACCAGAAGAATGAGATAAAGCAAAACCACCTTGTAATGCTGGATCACTTTGAGTTTGTGTCATACCACGATAACGGTAGTCTGTAGTTAAAGCAGCATTACCAGAAAAGCTAAGGCCATACTGAGATAAAGTATTTGTTTCTTCGGCCATAGCAAAAGTCGAAGTCACAGCAAAAATACTCAACGCGATCGCTTTACATGCAAATTTCATCATATTGATCTCCCCCATGATGGATATTCGACTGATTTATGTTTTAAGTTGCATCATTTTGTAATTAGCAATTGCTGTGCCAACTTTTAGAAATGCTTGCTAAATCTAGCTTCTGTTCAATAAGAGTGCTATCGACGCCATTTGGCTGTGCTGAAATATTATTTTTTCTTTAATAAGGTTCATTTTTCTGAACTATTAAAAAGCACTACCATTGTTGCGCCTAAAAAATGCACAAAAATAATGCAATTCAATTTAATAAAAAGTGCTGTTCTCCTTAAATAACAATCAAATAAGTTGATATAGCGTGAATCGCCCCCTAAAAGTGCACAGATAAAACTTAAATCTGCCTGAAAATAATGGTGCGTTTTTGTACAGCGAAAAATGTCATTCGTCGGGATGTAATTTTTTGCAAATCAGTCGAATAGCTTTTGATCAAAGAAAAAATAAATCATTAAAATAAAAGAGAAAAAATAGAAACAAATCACGTATTTTTAATGCATTAAGCTAAAAAATAATCAATATATTTTACGATTAAAATAAAACAATATATTAATAAAAATCAATATATTAATTTAAATATGATTTAATTTTAAACGATAATTAAATCATAAAATGTTAGCTGAATTTTGTGTAAAAATGATTAAAATAATTTAATAAAAATCTATATTTTTTTATGTATAACTTATACAATTGGTCAAAATTTCGATTTGATCGAAATTGATCTTATTTATTATGAGGCTACCTATATGCCAAAGGCAAAGAAACTAACATTAGCGGTTTTGATTAATGCCGCATTGATCTCCTCAACATATGCAAGCGAACAAAGCGAAGCTAAAGGTTTTGTTGAGGATGCAAATGGTTCAGTATTGTTCCGCACAGGCTTTTTAAATCGTGATAAAAAAGACGGTTTAACAAATGATACAAGCTCAACAGCGCAAACTGCCATTTTTGATCTTCAATCAGGCTTTACAAAGGGTGTTGTTGGCTTTGGTGTTGGCCTAGTAGGTGATGCATCTTTCAAGCTTGGTGCGAATAATAATACGGGTAATCAAATGATTCCTGTAGATGATCGTGGATTTGCTTATGATCATTGGGCTCGTGGTGGTGCCAATGTGAAAGCACGTATTTCCAACACAACCGTGACTTATGGTACACAGGTGTCAACACTTCCTGTCATGGCAAGTAATCAAGCCCGTTTAGTGCCTGAGTATTACACAGGTGTTTTCATTGAAAGTAATGAAATTCCAAATCTAAATGTGGTTGCAGGTAAATTCACAAAAAACCAAATGTCAAACCAAATTAGTACCGATAAAGATGTGACAGGTCAAGGGCTTGATCGTGCAGTAGTTTGGGGTGCTAAATATAAATTTAATGATCAACTCAATTCATCGTATTATGGCTTAGATGTTCAAGATAAGTTAGAACGTCATTATGCTAATGTAAACTTTACCCAAAGCTTAAAAGACAAGAGTACCTTAACACTTGATGCCATGGGTTATCATACAAAATGGGATAAAGATGCACTCACTGATTCACATACCACAGATGATCTAGCAAACCGTAAAAACTCGATTTGGGCTGTTTCAGTGGGCTATGGCAAAGATGTACATAATGTCATGCTTTCTTATCAAGATAACACAGGTAATACTGGATATGACTATGGCTATAATGCTGATGGTTTACAAAGTATCTGTGTCCCTAATTCCTATTTAGGTGACTTTAATGGTAATGATGAAAAATCTGTCGGGCTACAATATAACTACAACTTCAAAAATCACGGTTTACCTGGTCTAAACTGGACAACTGCATTTGTTTATGGTTGGGATATTGATATCGCTAAAATAACAGATCGCTCAAAAATCATTGACCAAGCCGAAGAACATGAGTTCTTTAACCAAGTCAAATATACAGTTCAAACAGGTGCATTGAAAGATGCAAGCCTACGTGTTCGCTATTCTTACTTACGTTCAAGTGATACCTATAATAATGTTTCTGGTCAATATGTCAGCAATGTCATTGGCTCAACCAATGAATGGCGTTTGTTCCTTGATATTCCTGTGAAACTGTTCTAATTCACAGCTTTATTTAAGTCATAAAAAAACCTCCATTCAATTGAATGGAGGTTTTTTTATCAGCTAGACTTTAAATCATAAAATCTAGCTGAATCTACTCAGAAAATTACTTCTTAGCAGCTTCGATTGCTTTCAATACTTCAGCTTTCGCAACATCAGCACTTTCCCAACCGCTAATTTTTACCCATTTTCCAGGCTCTAAATCTTTATAGTGTGCGAAGAAGTGCTCAACTTGGCTAATCAATAAAGGAGGAAGATCTGTATATTCTTTAACATCTTTATAGAGAGGAGATAACTTCTCATGTGGAACTGCGATGAGTTTCGCATCAATACCACCATCATCTTCCATGTTCAGTTTGCCCACTGGACGGCAACGAATGACTGAACCCGCAGCAACAGGATGTGGCGTTACAACCAATACGTCTAATGGGTCACCATCTTCTGACAATGTATTTGGTACATAACCATAGTTAGCTGGGTAGAACATTGCTGTACCCATAAAACGGTCTACAAATAACGCATCAGAATCTTTATCGATTTCGTATTTGATTGGCGCTGCATTTGCAGGAATCTCAATGATGACATAAATGTCATTTGGTGCGTCTTTACCCGCAGGAATATTGCTATAACTCATATCAACACTCGTTTATCTTGTGAACTTAGATGTAAATCCGAGAGATTATAACGTGAATACAATGAAAATGATGCTAGAAAACCATCAGCTAGAGAATTTTCTATTTTATTTACTTTAAGTCATTTTGACAGTAATCACAAAAAGGAGAATTGGACAAAGTAGCGAAAAAAACCAAATGATCGAACGCAAAGTCGCTAAATTCGCTAGATAACAAATACCGTAAATCACGCGACAAACGATATAAGCCCAACCTAAAGTCATAATAAATTTTTCAGGTACCACCATATATTCAGCCATTAAAATAGCCGCAATAAACAAAGGTAAGCTTTCAAAACTATTTTGCTGTACAGCATTGGCACGTGCGGCCAAACCTGTCGTTTTGGCTAGAAATTCACGCGGATTCTGATTATCTTTTGCTTGGAAACCACCCTTCGATTTTGCAATCAAGGTGAAAACATAGGGCAACAGACACGCGACGATAATAATCAATATAATGCCGCCAATACCTTGCATGCTCACATCCGTCACTTGAAATTCTTTTGATCATGCTATCATAACCTAAAATTTATTTAATTTTCATTTGTGTATATTCGACAAATCTCTCAAGTTTATATGCCATCCACTTGTAACTCATTTTTAGTTTTCTAGGGTTAGACTATGCAACATCCAGATCAAAAAGAAATGTTTGAAGTACTTGCACAGCAACGACAACATCAAGTCCTCGTAGATCGTGTATTGAAAGTCGTGCTGCCAATCATGGCATTTTTGCTTAGCGTAATTTGTGCAAACTTGAACTGGCAATCAACTCTAGGGACCTTTGTTATACTGACGATTGCCTTCTATGCTGTTGGGATTAAGCGTTTAACGCTTTGGCATTGGTTGAGTATTATTGTTGCTTACGCCGTAGCAGATAATTATTTTAGTTTTAATGGGATTGATCCTACTCGTCTACGTTTTCAACTTGCCACAATGGTTGTATTTGTAGGGATTGTCGGCATCGGTCGACCGTATATTGATCGCTGGTTAATGAAGTCGAATAACTCTAAATAAACCCAAATAAAAAACGCCGTGATTGCGGCGTTTTTCTAGCTCCCCCTTTTTTAAGGGTGAGCTGGTTATAGCAGTGTAAAGGTTGGTTGCTTAAGCAGGTTTACGTAAATCTTTACGTAAGATTTTACCTACGTTTGATTTTGGTAAGTCATCCATAAACTCAACATAACGAGGGCATTTGTAACCTGTTAAGTTTTGTTTTGCATAAGCCAAGATTTCTTCAGTCGTTAATGACTGATCTTTTTTCACGATGAATAGTTTTGGCACTTCACCTGATTTTTCATCAGGTACACCAATCGCAGCAACTTCCAATACTTTAGGATGTTTTGCAATCACTTCTTCGATTTCACTTGGATAAACATTAAAGCCTGAAACCAAGATCATATCTTTCTTACGGTCTACAATCTTGAAGTAACCACGTGTATCCATGATACCGACGTCACCAGTACGGAAGAAACCATCTTTAGTCATCACTTTTTCAGTTTCGTCAGGACGGTTCCAGTAACCTTTCATGACTTGAGGACCACGGATTGAAATCTCACCCTGTTCGCCTTGTGCTACTTCGTTACCATCATCATCAAGCAATACAACTTCTGTTAATGGCAATGGAATACCGATTGTGCCACTAAACTCAGTTGTTGTTGGTGGGTTTGCAGTTGCAACTGGTGAAGTTTCAGATAAACCATAACCTTCGATAATGATCGTACCTGTTACTTTCTTCCAAGCAGCAGCAGTTGAAGGCAATACAGCCATACCACCACCCATTGCCATCTTAAGATTGCTATGGTCAAGTTGTTTAAACTCTTCATTGTTCACTAAAGCATTAAATAATGTATTTACTGCTGGGAAGAATGAAGGTTTGTATTTGCGTAATTCACCAACAACAGCTGGTAAGTCACGTGGGTTAGGAATCAAGATATTCGCTTGACCTTTGTACATACCGTAAAGTGCACACACCATGAATGCAAAGATGTGATAAAGCGGTAAAGCACATACGATACGGTCATCTTTAGCACCATCACCCGTACCGAATTTACTTGAGAAAATTCCGTCACACTGCAATAAGTTTGATACAAGGTTGCGATGAGTTAATTCAGCACCTTTTGAAACACCTGTTGTACCACCTGTGTACTGAAGTACAGCAGTGTCACTCAAGGTTAAGCTTGGACGTTTATAATTGCTTGGGCTTACTTTGTTTAATGCAGTATTAAACTTCACATGACCTGGAATGTTCCAAGCAGGAATTTGCTTACGCACTTTACGTAAAACGAAGTTAACGATCGTACCTTTTAAGGTCCCCAACATATCGCCAACAGTTGCTACCACAACATGCTTCACAGGCGTTTTACCAATAATGCTTTGGTATACACTTGCAAAGTTTTCAATGATCACAAGAGCTTCCGCGCCTGAGTCATTTAATTGATGCTCAAGTTCGCGTGCTGTGTAAAGTGGATTCACATTTACCAGTACTAAGCCTGCACGGAATACACCTAAAGCAACCACTGGGTATTGGAATACGTTAGGCATCATCACCGCAACGCGTGATCCTTTTGCCAAACCCAGGCTTTGTAAATATGTTGCGAATTTACGACTAGCGACTTCTAATTCATTATACGTTAAAACTTTATCCATGAAGATAAAGGCATCACGTGAACCAAATTTTTGGAAATTGCGTTCAAAAATATCAACAAGTGAGGTGTTTTCAGCAGGCAGTGCAACTGTTTCTGGAATTCCTGTCTTTTGGTATTCAGCAAACCAAATCTTTTCCATAATGCCATTATCTCCGAGTGTAATCCTTAAAATGTAACAACGTTACTTTCCATGGCAAAACATTTTTTTTAACTTTTTGAATTGCCTTGTCAATCTATTCACACAAGATGAATATATTTCATATATAACGTATTTGTGTCGCAGAATACTAGCCTTATCTCTGAATGAGGAGTCTATTTGCTTTTTGATATCCCCGTGGTAAAAGTTGCCCCTTTGTTGCTCTTTTTCCTATATATTTTTGGAGATCATCCCCTTTCAGTTTTAGATGTTGTTGTCCTGCAGCGACTTGGATTATTTCATCTAAATTCAAGGTTGTCATGGATAAAATTTGCTCTTTTTCATCAAGTTGTATCAACTTGTTACCTTTACCTTTATTCAGCACAGGTAACTCAGTCAAATCAACGATAAGTAACCTACCCGCAGAACTTAAGATTGCAACATGTGTCGCTTGCTGAATTGGCAACAATGGTAATGCCGTCGCTTTATCTGCCACAGTCAAGAAGGATTTACCTGCCTTAGCATTGGTATCAAGTTGAGCTGCTTGTGTTTTGAAGCCGTAACCATTTGAACTCACGGCAAGCAATTCACTCGCATCATCTTCGATAAAGACTTGAATAAATGACACACCGCTGGCCGGTGCAAGTTTAGAACTTAAAGGCTCACCCAATCCACGTGCCGATGGCAAACTACTGATCGGTAAAGCATAGCTTCGACCTGTTTCATCCAAGAAATACACCCGCTGATTGGTCTTTCCAACTGCATGGCTGAGATATTGATCGCCAGCACGATAGTTTAAGTTCGCAGCATCGACATCACCGCCTTTGGCAGCTCTCACCCAACCTGCTTCGGATAAAACAACCGTCACCGTTTCCGCAGGCATTAAGTCCTGCTCTTTAATTTGTACAGCATCAGCACGAGTAACGATAGGTGAACGGCGATCATCACCGAACTTTTTAGCATCTTCTTTTAATTCATTTATGATTAAATTCTTCAATGATTCTGGGTTTGCCAATTGCTCACGAATAATCGCAGCTTTCGCTTCTAACTCTTCCTGCTCACGACGAATTTCCATTTCTTCAAGCTTGGCGAGGTGACGAAGCTTTAACTCTAAAATGGCTTCCGCTTGAATGTCATCAATCCCAAAGTGCTGCATCAACATTGGTTTTGGTTGATCTTCCTCACGAATAATTCGAATCACAGTATCAATATCGAGATAAGCAATTAAAAGACCTGCCAAGATATGCAGTCGTTTTTCGATTTTATTTAAATGGTATTGAAGACGACGTGTCACCGTTTGCTTACGAATTTCAATCCATTCTAATAAAATGCGGCGAATCGATTTAACTTGCGGACGACCATCCGCGCCAATCATATTTAGATTGACGCGATAGCTAGATTCCAAATCCGTCGTAGCAAATAAGTGACTCATTACCGTGTCTGCATCGACACGGTTAGAGCGCAGTACAATCACCAAACGTGTTGGGTTTTGATGATCCGATTCATCTCGTACATCACTGACCAAAGGCAATTTCTTAGCGATCATTTGATCAGCGATTTGAGTAATCACTTTGGAACCTGAAACTTGATACGGTAGTTCAGTAATTACGATTTCATTTTTATCAATGGTATATACCGCACGCATACGATAACTACCACGACCTGTGGTTTGAATTTTTAATAATTCTTCAGGTGGGGTAATAATTTCTGCTTTAGTCGGTAAATCTGGTGCAGGGATGTATTCTGCTAATTTTTCATCTGTGGTTTCAGGATTGCGAATCAATGCAATCGTACCTTTTACCACTTCACGTAAGTTATGAGGCGGAATGTCAGTCGCCATCCCCACCGCAATTCCTGTGGTGCCATTCAGCAAAATATTGGGAATACGTGCAGGTAAAGTAATTGGTTCTTTCATCGAACCATCAAAGTTATCTTGCCATTCGCTGGTGCCCTGTCCTAGTTCACTCAGCAATAATTCACTATAAGCGGACAGTTTAGCTTCGGTATATCGCATCGCAGCGAAGGATTTTGGGTCGTCTGGTGAACCCCAGTTGCCTTGACCTTCGATCAAAGGATAACGATAACTAAATGGCTGAGCCATCAACACCATCGCTTCATAACATGCTGAGTCACCATGTGGATGGTATTTACCCAGTACATCACCGACAGTACGTGCAGATTTCTTTGGCTTACCTGTTGATTTTAAACCCAGCTCACTCATCGCATATACGATACGGCGCTGTACAGGTTTTAAACCATCACTGATATGTGGCAATGCGCGATCCATGATCACGTACATGGCATAGTTTAAATAAGCTTGTTCTGTGAATTCAGCTACGGAACGGTTTTCGGTTGCATGATGTGCAAGGCTGGTCATTTCAGCAAGTCATCCAAAATCATTGTTATCGTCAATGCTTTGTATGCTATGTGGATGAAAGCGTTGTGACAAGCCCTTGTTGTTGTTTAAACGTCAAATGCTGTCTTACAAGAGATGTTATTTTTTAAATACAATCTGAAAAATTATGAGACAAATAAACATAATATTCGGAATAAGATAATTCAGTTGATCTTGTTGAGTATTTCTTAGTAATTTGAACAATCCGACAGTCACTCCGAATAAAAGGAGATCATGCAGAATGTTTAAAACATCTAACTGAAACTTATACTGTGCCAGAAAATATACAATCACCAAGATAAGAAAAAGCTTGTTACTTTTATAAAAATCTTTCTTATCAAACTTGATATCATTCATTTTAATTTATCTCAAAGCATCGCATATACCGCTAGTCAATCAATGCTCATCTGTAGACGAAGCAGATTCTGCATCATCTTCTTTATAAATAAATTTCGGCATTTCTAAGCCAAAATAAATCGCGATCAAACGTAAAGTAAAACCAAAAACCAAAGTGAAAATAACGGTCAAATCATGTGGCAAACCGACCTCTAAGCAGATCCAATAACAGATCACAGCAACAAAAGAGATACTGGCATATAGCTCACGGCGGAAAACTAAAGGCACATCATTACACAGAATATCACGCAGAATACCACCTGATACTCCTGTCAAAACTCCTGCAACGGCTGAGACGACAAAACCGTGCCCCATCGACAACGCAATTTGGCAACCAATAATGGTAAAACCAATTAAACCTAAAGCATCAAGTACCAAGAAGATATTGCGTAAATGCTTCATCCATTTGGCAATAATAATCGTGACAAATGCAGCACAACACGTCAGTACCAAATACTCAGGATGCTTCACCCAAGTTAAAGGATAATGCCCTAACAACACATCTCGAACTGAACCACCACCCAATGCCGTAACACAGGCGATCAGCACCACACCAAACCAGTCCATACTGCGCCGCCCTGCTGACAGTGCACCTGTCATCGCTTCCGCAGTAATGGCAATGATATAAATCACGGTGAGCAACATCTGCCAACATCCTTAAATCAGGCATAAAAGTGGGCGCTATTTTAAGGCAAACTTAGAGGAATTGCGCACAGCATTGCTTAAATTTTTTCCCCGAGCCACAGATACAGGGTTGTTTCATGCTGATCTGCATATTCAGGGTGGGATCAAGAAAATACCAGTGCTGCTGATGCAAAACAAAATGAGAGATTTCATGATGAACGTGTTGCTGTTTTCCATCATGGTAATGGGCCTTGAATTCCACCAAGGTATGGCTTTTATCCAGTTTGGGTTGATGCTGTACCACTTCCAGTTTCAGCCATTGATTGGCCTTGCTCCAATCCGCAATTGCAGCACGGTCTAAAAAAGCCTGTTGCCCCAAAGCCGTGGTTTGCAAAATATAGTCAATCTGCTGCAAGGCAAAGGCGCTGTAGCGTGAACGCATCAACTGTTCGGCAGTTTGGGCCGTTTTCTGTTTCAAATGCAGAGGCTGGCAGCACACCGCATATTGCCCCTGCCCACATGGACAGTTTTCTAAGGAGGTCATTTTCAACTCTCAAATAAAAATAGCCCTGAGAAAATCTTGTAAAACAAGATCAAACTCAAAGGCTATTGAGATGGAAACTAATTACTTCTCTGCTTGTTTCTCTTCCGCGATGATGCGCACTTTCTCAATCTTGTGCCCATCCATGGTCACCACTTCAAAGCGGTAGCCATCTGCTTCAACCGTCTCACCATTTTCAGGTAAACGACCCAAATGGAACAAAAGATAACCCGACAGGGTTGAGTATTCCTCACTTTCATCTACAAGGTCTTTACCCAGCAGCAATGAAACATGGCGAATATCGGTTGAACCCTCCAATATCATGGAACCATCTTCAAGGCTTTCCGCCGCCGCTTCAAGTTCGTCCTCATCAGGGAATTCACCCGCAATCGCTTCCAGTACATCAATCGGCGTTGCAATACCCTCAATTGAACCATATTCATTGAGTACAATCGCCATTTGCAAAGGTGCTTGACGTAATTGCTCCATCACCATCAACACTTGCGCATTTTCATGAACAATCAAAGGTTCTCTAATATGTTTTGTGAAATCAATTGAGCCTGTTTCAATATATTCATTTAATACTTTATGGGTCAGAACAATACCTTCAATATTATCCAACTCACCACGCGCAATAATTAAACGTGAGTGGGTCATTGCCATTAAGCGCTGTTTTAACTCTTCAGGATCAGAATCTAAATCTAACCACTCTAACTCTGGACGAGGTGTCATTACCGATTTAACAGGTCGTTCCGACAATCCCAGTACACCTTGTACAAGTACGCTATGGTATACACCATTATCTTCGTCAAAGACTTCTTTGGCATAAGCTTGAGTTGCTAAAACATCTTCCGCTTCTTTGTTTTGACCATCATTTTTCCCGCCCAACATACGCAACACTGCTGAAGCAGTGCGATAGCGCAAGTCAGTCGTTGTCACAAGTTTTTCTTGGTTACGACGCATAGTTTGGTTGACCATTTCAACCAAAACAGAGAATCCGATCGCTGCGTATAAATAGCCTTTAGGAATATGGAAACCAAAGCCTTCAACGACTAAGGAGAAACCAATCATCATCAAGAAACCGAGACACAGAATCACAACAGTTGGATGTTTGTTGACAAACTCCATCAAAGGACGTGCTGCCAACAACATGATACCAATCGCAATAGTCACCGCGATCATCATCACTGAAAGGTCTTTGACCATACCCACAGCGGTGATCACACTATCAAGTGAGAATACCGCATCAAGTACAACGATCTGAACAACCACCATCCAGAATGCCGCATGAACTGGATTTTCTTCTTTTAAGGTCTGCTTACCTTCAATTCGCTCATGTAATTCCATTGTTCCTTTAAACAATAAGAACACACCACCGAACAACAGAATCAAATCTCGCCCGGAGAAAGGATGATCGAACACATGGAAAAGCGGCTGGGTTAAAGTGACCACCCAAGCGATGGATGCCAACAAAACCAAACGCATTAATAATGCGAGAATTAAACCAATTCTACGAGCAGCAGCACGTTGTTCTGGCGGTAATTTTTCCGCCAAAATCGCAATAAAAACAAGGTTATCAATACCTAATACGATTTCCAATACGACTAGAGTCGCCAAACCAACCCATGCAGAAGGGTCAGACATCCATTCGAAGATCATTGACGAGACTCCTCTGCAAAATTGGCAGCAAGGTATTGGAGTTTAAATTTTAAAAGGCCAGCATTAGCAGCCAAAACATTTTTCTTAGGAAATAAAAACAAAGCGGAGCGACAACAACCACTACTCATAGAGGTACATAAATTAATAAAAGGATTTTCAGTATAGGCAAGATCGTAGTGAAATTCACCTTTTTTATGTGGATGTTTCTTACAAATTCTTTCTAAGTATTGCCAAAAGAGATTGTATGTAAAATGTGCATAAAACTGTCATAAAAGTGATTTAGCCTAGACAACTAGAATGAAAATGATAAGGTGAAAAATAAACGAAATGAATAGTGTACTAAGAATGACTGAGAAAAGAACAACACCTCTCCCAAAAACAACTCAAGCTTTAATTGCGCTATATTGTGGTTCACGTACTGGTAATAAACCAATCTACCGCGATAAAGCGATTGAACTCGCACAGCATGTCGCTGATCAAGGCTTTGGCATCGTATATGGCGGTGCCAGTATTGGTCTAATGGGACAAGTCGCAGATACGGTTTTAGAACATGGTGGCGAAGTCGTTGGCGTAATTCCTGAGTTCATGCTGGATTATGAAATTGCTCATAGTAAACTCACCGAGTTACACGTCGTAGAGACCATGCATGAACGTAAAGCGTTAATGGCTGAGCGTGCTAGTGCCTTTATTGCTCTGCCAGGTGGCTTGGGAACTTTTGAAGAAATTCTAGAAATTGCGACTTGGGGACAACTCAATCAGCATCAAAAACCAATGATTATTTATAACGTCAATCGTTTCTATGATGCACTGATTGCCCAACTTGATTATGCAGTAGAAGAAGGATTTCTTCCCCCTCAACATCGTGCCAAAGTGATTATTTGTGAAACTACTGAACAAATTTCTAATGTAATTAAAAATTTGGATGCACCAACCCATATTGAAGTTTGATGTATTTTGATCAAAAAAGCGGATCTATTGATCCGCTTTTTTATAACTTATTACTGAACATTCACTTGATAAATTGCAGTAGAGCCACTCACTTCATTTCCGACAACCAATAAGGGCTTGCCGTTTGGTGAGTCTTTGGCAGCAATAAAGATCAAACCTTCTGGTCCTAAATCGCCTTGCTTGGCACTATCCGTTTCCACAAAATTACGAGTCGTGAAATATTCAATAAATTTGGGCTGCATTGGCGTAGTAATGTCATATACCATCACGCCACTCATTCGCTCTAAACCAATAAATGCAAAGGTCTTCGCACCAATCGTGCCAAGTGTAATGCCTTCAGGTTCAGGACCTTTATTATCACTACGATCATCTAAACTAACGGCTTCATGATCGGTATTAAAATAAGTTGGAAACAATTCAGCAGCTTTTTTCTCAAACTCACTTCCTGAATCCCATACCAGCTGTCCTTGGGTATTCCAAATACTAAATGAACGTGCGCCATAGGCATACAATTTATCGTAAGTTAATCGTCCATTTGCATCTAGCTTTGGTGATCCATCCGCATTAGTTTGATATCCCATATTCCATGCGATATTTAAACGACCTAAATTACCATCTTTACGACAATCTCCTGCTTCGGTTGCTGTCGCACCACAATAGGCAAATGTAACAGGATTAAGTTTAGCTCCTTTCACACCATTTGCGATCTTTTGTAAATGGGCAGGATAATCACCTTCCGCATTGAAGCCTTTACTGTTAAATAAATGCTTCATACGGATATTTTCAACATAACCTTGAGCTAAGTTACCCGCAAAATAGGCATCTTCATCTTTTAACCATTCACGGCTATCCCCTTCATTGGCTGTGACCAAATAGGTTTGTCCATTCACTTGATAATTCGCAATCGAGTCTGGCTGATACATACCCACTAAACCAGTCCAAGTTTTGATATCTATCTTGCTGTCTCTATCACTGACATCCAGTTCATTACCCATTACGCCATGATCTTTATAGCCTAATGGATAAATATCGGTAACTTTCTGCTGAGCAATATCAATTCGTGCAATCGCATTATTTTCTTGTAATGTCACCCATGCCGTTTTGCTGTCACCTGAAATGGTGATGTATTCGGGTTCTAAATCTTGAGCAACCGTAGCATTTGGTCCAAAAATACGCACACCTTTTGACATGAGATCTGCCTTTTGGCTATTCCAAGCTCTAAAATCAGCAATACTCGCTTTAGGTTGTTTAATGTCTCGAATATCAATAATACTGACCGAACCTTCAGGATCAATCGAATAATCATCATTTGGCTCAGCTTCATTTGCCACTAAAACAGTTTTGCCATTTGGACTAAAGGTCAGCATGTCAGGCAATGAACCTACAGCCACTTTACTCATAAAACTCAAATCTTTGGCATTAAAGAAAACCACGAGACCTGCATCGGTTTTATTTTTTGCTTGGACTGCAATCGCCACGATGCCATTTTGTACGGCAACGCTATTCACTTCTGAGTCAGCTAAATAATCACGTGCAGAGAGTTCTGCAATATGAATAGGTTGTTCAGGCTTAGATGCATCTAGTACATCTACCAAACCTTTTTGTGCATTCACGACAAATAACCGTTTGCTTGCCGCATCATACGCAGGAATTTCTGCTGCACTTTCAGCAAAAATATTGGTTTTATAGTGTCCTAATAAACTTAATTTAATGGTTTCAGGGGTAGGTTCAATTTGTTCTGATTTATTGTTGTTGTCATTATTATCGTTACATGCCACTAATCCCACAGACAGTAAAGCTGTCAATAAAACTGAAATCTTAAACTTCATGATTAATTTCCATACGATTTATTATGTAGGATCAATCTAGTGTTCTGAGATTCAAATTCGATGACATTTTGATGTCATTTCGATGACGTCTCTTTGACAATTATTGTCTTTCTTTCAGGCTCTTTTGCATTAAACTTGAATAGAGTTTTAGCACCTTAAAATATATGACAACGACGACTCATCAAGCTGTACAACCTGAATTTCGCTTGTTGGTATTATTGGTTTCGATAGGCTTCTTTATGCAGGCCTTAGATACCACGATTGTCAACACGGCGATTCCTGCTATGGCAGTTCAGCTCAATGAAGACCCATTGCAAATGCATGGAGTCATTGTCGCTTATGTATTATCCGTCGCAGCCTGTATCCCGTTAAGCGGTTGGCTTGCTGATCGCTTTGGTATTCGCAATATTTATCTCAGTTCGATGGTAATTTTCAGCTTAGCATCACTAGGTTGTGGCTTATCCCAAAATCTCGATCAGTTGCTATTCTTTCGTGTCGTTCAAGGGATTGGCGGTGCATTACTGATGCCTGTTGGTCGTTTGGCACTACTTAAATTAATTCCCCGCTCTCAGTTTCTCTCTGCTATGAGCCTAATGAGTTTGGCTGGTTTAATTGGTCCATTCATGGGACCGACATTGGGCGGATGGCTCGTCGAAGTCACTACATGGCACTGGATTTTTCTGATCAATATCCCGATGGGAGTTTTAGGGATGATCATGACCTTCAAAGTCATGCCTAACCAAAAAGAACCGAGCGTAAAAGCCTTTGATCTAAGTGGTTTTATCTTGCTCATGATCGCAATGGTCGGATTGTCTTTAGGCATTGAAAATATTGCTGCACCTCAATATTCAGGTTTAGTCAGTATTTCCTTATTAGTCGCAGGCACGATTGCAACAGTTGCGTATGCCTATCATGCACATAGCCATCAAAATGCTTTGTTTCATGGACGTTTATTTCGCTATAAGATTTTTTCAATTGGGGTACTAGGAAATTTCTTTGCTCGTCTAGGCAGTAATGCGATTCCCTTTATTTTACCGTTGATGCTGCAAGTGGCTTTTGGCTTCGAACCTTTTATCACAGGTTTAATGATGATCCCGATGGTATTAGGTTCATTATTTTCCAAACCGATTATTCGACCGATTATTCAACGAGTGGGTTATCGTCGCTTTCTGCTCACCAATACCGTATTGGTGGGTCTATGTATTGCCAGTTTTGCATTAATGACCGCTGATACGCCTCTATGGCTAAAAATATTACATTTATTTATCTTTGGGACGCTCAACTCACTGCAATTTGTTGGCATGAATACGCTCACCCTTAAAGATTTACCACAGCATGATGCGAGTAGTGGAAATAGCTTCTTATCGATGATTATGATGCTCTCAATGAGTATCGGGGTTGCTTTAGCAGGCACATTGATCAATGTATATGGTCAACATTTTCCAACATCATCGATAACTACAGCTTTCCATGCCACACTCATCTCTTTAGGATGTATCAATATCATTACTGCTTGGATTTTTTGGCAAATTCCGAAAGAAACAATAGATTAATTAAGTAATAAAATATCAAAAATAAGAAGGATCTAGAGATGATCGTCCCTAAATATTGGGCTGAAGCAAAAACCAAAACGAAATTTGAAGGTCGCCAATATACGATTAAACGCTTTGGTTGGTCAGATGAAAATATTGAAGCGGCTCAGCAGCATGCCGAGCAACGAGTCTTTGAGGCGCTTGAACAACTTAAAATAGATAAAAAGGTTCGGCGTATCGATCATAAAGTTGCTTATAACGGTGCAGAGGGGTTACCTATTCGAGAGGAAATCATCAGCCAGTACGATGATGTGATTATTACGCGTAATAGCTATGGTGCATTATGTCTAAACACACCTGATGTCTTATTCGCTGATATTGATTTTGTGACCCAACCTCATTCTAGTTTGTACTTCATCATTTTCTTTATATTACTGGCTAGCAGCGGTTTAGGCGCATTTTATTTTTCTTCTGGGTTTATCTTTGGCATTGGATTTGTCCTTTCGCTTCTAGTTACGAGCCTGATTGCAAAATCAGTATTTAAATTCCAACAAAAACTTAAGGGCACACCTGAACAACAAGCTCTAGAGAAAATTAGAGCGTTCTCAACACATTATCCAACATGGCACTTACGTGTTTATCGCACGCCGAATGGTTATCGAATTTTAGTTATGCATCAAATCTTTGAGCCTCGAGGTGAGCAAGTTCAATCATTTTTCAAAGCAATTTATGCCGATCCCTATTATGACCTGATGTGCCAAAATCAAAATTGCTTTCGCGCCCGAATCAGCCCTAAACCGTGGCGAATAGGCGTAGAGCGATTAAGACAAGGTATATGGCCGATATCAAACGAGCGCATGGCACACAGAGAAAACTGGGTTCGTGAATATGAACAACAGGCTAAAGATTATGCATCGTGTAGATTTGTGGAACAATTTGGTAGTCAGATGGTTCATCCCAAAGCAAAACGAGTACAATCAATCCATGATCAGTATTGTAAATCCGACTCTCTATTAGACCTTGCATAACTTCTGACGACATGGCGAAAAAAACTGCGAAATACCGACTCTCTGAGCATTATCCGACTTATACCAGTATCGGTTTAGCCGTCATGTTAGGTATCGTCAGTTATTTCGGTTTGTTCTACCAACAAAAAGCTTCTGCACAAGATTATTCGATTCGCGGTTTTGATGTTTCACATCATCAAGGTGAGATTAACTGGAAAAAAATCTCTCCGATGCAATATCAATTTGTCTATCTCAAAGCCACAGAAGGTGGCGATTTTAAAGATCGTAAGTTTCAGGACAACTGGCTAAAAGCTCGCGAACAGGGGTTGCATGTCGGTGCTTATCATTTCTATCGCCTGTGTCGTGATGGCAAAGTTCAAGCTGAAAATTTTATCGCGACTGTTCCAAAGAAAGCAGATGCCCTTCCCCCTGTGATTGATTTGGAATATGACAGTAATTGTATTAATACCTATACCAAAGAACAGTTACTCAAAGAAATTCAGGTCATGCATGATCAATTACAACAACATTATGGCAAACAACCTATTTTCTATATTTCTAAGAGTTTTTATCACATCGTTTTGATGGGGAGCTTTAACGATACGCCGCTATGGGTTCGTGATTACGAAGCTAAACCTGAATTAAAAGACGGACGTAAATGGCTATTTTGGCAACACACCCAAACTGGAAAAATTGATGGGATACCTAAAGCAGTTGATTTAAATGTGTATGCGGATTCACCACGCCAGTGGCGTATCTTTCTTGAGCAGCAAGGCATTCAAGATGGCAAATGAGTTACGCAAAATCATTCATATCGATATGGATGCTTTTTTTGCCTCAGTTGAGCTGCGTGATCGTCCTGAACTTAAAGATTTACCAGTGGTCATTTCCTCACACCACCCACGCGCTGTCATTGCCGCTGCCTCCTACCCTGCTCGTGTTTTTGGTCTACGTTCTGCGATGTCGATGGGACAAGCAAAAAAGCTTTGTCCTCAAGTGGTGGTGATTGAACCTCATTTTGAGAAATATCGAGAGGTTTCAGCACAAATTCATCAAATTTTTCAGCAATACACACCACTCATCGAACCATTATCTTTAGATGAGGCTTATTTGGATGTCACTGAGAATCTAAAAAACATCCCGAGCGCTACTGAAGTTGCGACTCAAATTCGCGCAGATATTTTTGCCGTCACAGGACTGACAGCCTCTGCAGGCGTTGCACCTAATAAGTTTTTGGCTAAGATCGCATCTGATTGGAATAAACCGAATGGATTATTTGTAATCAAACCCCATCAAATCCAACATTTTGTTCAAGACTTAGCACTGAATAAAATCCCTGGCGTTGGCAAAGTCACGCATGAAAAATTAAATCAATTAAATTTACACACCTTGGGCGACCTACAAAAAATAGAAGAGAACGTACTCATCCATCACTTCGGAAAATACGGTAAACAGCTGTATTTATACGCACAAGGTATTGATCATCGTCCCGTCAAAGCAGAACGTGAACGCCAACAAATCTCGAAAGAAGTTACCTTTGATGATGACTACACATTGAATCAATGTGCTCATGCTTGGCAGCCTTTAGCAGAACAAGTCTGGCGCAGTTTGCAAAGAAAAGAAATGACTGCTCGTGGGGTCAACGTCAAACTCAAACTCAAAAACTTTCAAACCTTGCAGCATAGTAAGAGTTTTAAACTCCCTCTGCGCTCGCAGCAAGATTTAGAACAAGTGGTTTTGCAATTAATCGAAGAAATGCATATTGATCAAAGTTTTCAGTTCCGTTTAGTCGGTGTAGGCGTTTACCAACTACAGACGCATGAGGAAGAATCTCAACTTTCCTTGTGGTAACGTTGCTTTTTTATGCAAAAGCACAATTCTCGTTCAAATTTATGTTTGCTTTTTATGCGGTTTTCAGTACTCTAAGCATCGCAGTGACATTATCCTTGTCATTTGCTCTTGCTAAAGAAATCCTCGCTTTTAGCATTTGCTCCTGTGGTTGGCGTGACGATCAAATCCGAATATTACAGGGCACTTCAAGTGTCCTTTGCTTTATTAAAAAATTATAAAAATGAGTATTCATAGTTTTCTCTACCACATCTTCCGCTAAACTAACCCAATAAAATTAGAAAATATTGATTAGTTAATCATGATGAATCAAAAACAAATTCTCTGTGTTGAAGATGAAGCTGCGATTATTCTTCCGCTACGCTATGCACTTGAGCGCGAAGGCTGGAGTGTAAGCTGGGCAAATACAGGGGCTCAAGCACTACAATATCTTTCAGAACAAGCTTTTGATTTTATTATTTTAGATGTTGGTTTACCTGATCAGAATGGTTTTGAAGTCTGCAAACAGCTACGCCAAAAATATCAAACACCTTTATTATTCCTCACTGCACGTGATGATGAAATTGATCGGGTTGTCGGTCTAGAAATCGGCGCAGATGATTATTGTACAAAGCCTTTTAGCGCACGAGAAATTGTGGCACGAATCAAAGCCATTTGGCGCAGAATGGAAATACAGGCGCAAAATATCTCATCACAACCATCAATCAGCCAAGTAGAAATACCCCTACAATCTGCAACATGGACGTGTAATCCGCAATCGCTACAGATTCAATATCATGGGCAAATACTGCACCTGACACGCTATGAATATCGTTTGTTATTTTTACTGATTCAGCATCCTGAACAAGTCTTTAGTCGACAACAACTGATGGATCATATTTGGGAACATCCTGAGCATAGCCTAGAACGTACAGTCGATACCCATATTAAAAGTTTAAGACAAAAGCTTAAACAAATTACCCCTGATGATGATCCCATTCAGACACATCGAGGGTTTGGGTATAGTTTAGTGAAGTTAGGTTAACCAATGTCCATCTTTATCCGCATTTGGTTTTTCTTTAGCTTAGTGGTTGTGCTGAGCCTGAGCTTTATTGCCTACACGTTGAATCAACAGGTTAAACCAAATGTACGTCAAGTAGTCGAAGATACTCTCGCCGAGAATGCCAATATTATTGCCCAACTGATTGCAGAAGATGTGGCTCAACAAAAAGTCAGTACACCTGAATTTGATCAAAAAATTCAAGCAGCATTATCACGCCAACTCAATGCCACAATTTGGCAGCATCAAAAAGATGAAATTAACCAACAACTGTATATTACAGATCAGCACGGTATTGTCATCTACGACTCCGAAGGTCAAGCCGTTGGGCAAGACTATTCTAAATGGAATGATGTTTATCTGACTTTACGCGGCAAATACGGCGCACGTTCTACTGCAACCAATCCTTATGATCGAAACAGCAGCGTGATGCATATTGCTGCACCCATTATTTACAAACAACAATTACTTGGTGTAGTTAGCATTGGTAAACCAAATCAATCCGTACAACCGTATATTGCTCGTGCAGAACGTCAACTGATTCATCAGGCGCTATGGATCGCCGCATTGAGTTTATTACTCGCAAGCATGGTGGCATATTGGTTAAGACACAGTATTGATAAGGTGCGTCGCTATGCTCAAGCACTAGCACCCGTCAATCAAGCTCCATTTTTCTATTCTGCAAAAGAGCTCAACCAAGTGACACAAGCGCTCAGTGAAATGCGAGAGAAACTCGAAGATCGTGCTTATGTCGAAAATTATGTCAATACGCTAACCCACGAGTTAAAAAGCCCACTCACGGCAATTCAAGCCAGTGCAGAACTATTACAAGATGATTTACCCTTAGCAGATCAACAACAATTTGCAGCACATATTGTTGAGCAAAGTCATCGCTTACAATCTTTAATCGAACGCATGCTACTGCTCACACGCTTAGAGAAAAATCAGCACGCCTTAGAGTTTCAAAACATTGATTTATCAAAATTAATTCGGGATTGTTTGATACAACAACAGAGTGCTCTCCAAATTAAACAAATTCAAGTAGAGCTGAATATTCCTGAATATTGCGCAATCTATGCTGATCCCTTTTGGCTTAAACAAGCAATCAATAATCTTTTAGATAACGCAAGAGACTTTTGCTCTGAACAAGGTCTTCTCGCAATTCAACTCAGGGCAAATACCATCACTATCACTGGTGGTATTGAAATACTATTATTCAATGAGGGTGAAGCCATCCCTGAATACGCTTTAAATCGTGTCTTTGAAACCTATTTTTCATTACCTCGTCCCCAAAATCAGCAACGAAGTACAGGTATTGGTCTGAGTATCGTGCAGCAGATTATCCAACAGCATCAAGGTCACGTCACCATTCAAAATATCCCTGAAAATTATTTAGATTTCTTAGAGCAACACAAATCAGGAGTACTGGTAAAAATTATACTTCATCGAAACTTCACATAAGCTTCAATTACAACTCATTTAGAACGCATATCGATTCGAGATACTTGTCATACCACAATGACAATGGAATCCACCATGCGCAGAAACTTTATTAATCTGAAAATAGGAGCGATTTTGTTCCTGATTTTGATTTTTTATATTGGTCTTTTTTTTATCTCTAACTTAGTAGATGAGCGCCAAAGCTATCAACAACAAGTGATTCAGGACATTGCAAAAGAACAAATTCGCCCACAACAAGTGATTGCACCCTATTTAAAACTTCCCTATCAAATTCAAACTACATGTACCGATGAACAAAAGAAAACTTACGATTGCACGCAAACAGCATTTATTACCTTAGGTGCAGAAACAACAGACTGGACAGCTGAATTTAAAGTTTCAGACAATACCTACAAACGTAGTATGTATAAAGCGATTAGTTATCAAAATCACATGCAAGGAAAAGGCGTATTTAAAGGCGCTACGATTGAACCTCAACACAACTATCTTTGGGATCAAGCTGAAATCATTTTTCCTATCCAAGATGCTCGCGGTCTAAACGCAAAGCCAACATTTAATATTGATGGAAAAAATTACAAATTTGACTTTTCTGAACAAAGCCAAGGACAGCATGGCTTTGATCTACTACATATCACCAGCAAGCAATATCCTGAACTGATTCAAAAATTCCAAAAAGGTTTTAGCTTTAGCCTACAATTTGATCTAGAAGGTTTAAGCGAATTTGCCTTTATCCCAACCAGTTACGAGATGACATATCAAGCTAAAGGCAATTGGGGTGATGTGAAATACGATGGTCAAAGTTTACCGTTTAAGAAACTGAGCAAAAGACAACTTTTTGAAGCGGACTGGAAAAATATTGCTTTAGGTAAACGTAATTTAGATCGTCTCTCAACCTGTGAAAATAGTCAGTGTTTTTACCAAGCTTTAAATACTCAAAGCAATCTGATCAGTGATGTTGAAGCTGCTTATGCTACTTCAAATACATCTTCAAATAACATTTCTGGTATTTCAACGCAATTTTTAGAACCCGTTAATATTTATACCCAAACTGATCGTGCCATCAAATATGGCATTATGGTGATCATTATTACCTTTGGTTGCTTCTTTTTATTCGAGGTTTTGAAGAATCTCAAAATTCATCCTGTTCAGTATGCTTTGGTTGCCATGGCACAAGGCGTGTTCTTCGTCTTATTACTATCAATCAGTGAATATTACGCTTTTTCCCTTGCCTATCTGATTGCGGCAGTTGCATGTATTGGCTTGATTACTTGGTATTTATACTTCGTCGTTCAAGGTTTTAAAGCCGCCATACTCTTCGGTGTTTTGCTCAGTGCTTTATACGGCATGATGTATCTATTACTACAATCCAGCGGAAAAACTTTCTTGTTTGGCTCCATTTTGTCTTTCATTTTAATTGCATGCGTCATGTACATCACACGCCACGTCAATTGGTATCAATCCGAACAACAAAACATATAAACGAATCGGGCAAAGTCATATCTTTGCCCAATTTTTAACAATGATGATAAGGAATAAGATCATGTATCACACGACCACTTCAGCTTTGAGCCAACTCAAACAACTGTGTCCCAACCAGAGCTCTATTGCGAGCTGTTTAAATCAACTTCGATAAGCCAAAATTCAATTTCTGAATCTAGGCAATATTATTATTTGCCCACAATCCCGCTCTATTTTGATTTTCAAACAACGTAAATTAATGGAAATAGAAACTTTTTCAGCCTAATTTAAACAAATTTACACTGCATCAGAATCGTATCAAGTACAATCTTTTCTATTGTTATTCATTCAGGTAAATCTTATGTCTGTGCAGCGTTTGCATGTCACTTCTCGTTACTGCGAAGTCGCAATTTCAGGAAATTTGGTTCATTTAGCAGGTCAATTAGCTGATGATACCAGTGTAAATGTAACTGCTCAGACACAGCAGACTTTAGATAATATCGATCGTTTACTAGCGGAAGCGGGAACAGATAAAACCCATATTTTGTCAGTGCTTATTTTTCTTAAAGACATCGAGAAAGATTATGCCGCGATGAATGCGGTTTGGGATGCATGGATTGCTGAAGGTCATCCCCCAGCACGTACCTGCGTAGAATCTAAACTCTATGCACCTGACGTACTAGTAGAAATGACCGTTACTGCTGTTCTTCCAGATTAAGACGATTTTGCAGCAAACATACTGTACTTCATCATACGTTCTGTTTGAGGCAATGAGGTAGATGAAGTTGTCATAATGGTATTTGATTCATAAGGATCAGATACCAAATCTTCACGTAATTCATGTTCTGTTGGAATACTACTGTAGCGTAGCACTTTATAACCAGCCAGCTCCAACAAACTATCTTGATAGTATTTTTGATTCAAACGATTAATTGAAGACTCATCTGCAATCTCAATCACAGCGAGAACCTGATATTGTTGATCAAGCACCACAAAATCTGCCACTAGTCCTTGATACTTACGGCGTGTATGCGCATATTTTGTTGTCAATAAAGCATCAAAAGACACGTGTGCAAGTACAGTATGCCGTGGCAAAACAGCCTGTAAGCGCATAAGTGTAATTTGTTCAGAAATCGTGAGAATGCCGCGGCGTTTTAACGGGCTATCTTGACGTTGATTTTGATGCATACGCCGAAGCGCGAGTGCTGCAATTATTAGCAACCCAGCTAATGTAATGAAATAATACATTTCTAACCAATCCCTTTAGATTTTTTATAATCATTTGGCTTTATGCCATTTTTTTAATCAATAACAGCGATAGCAAAGTCATTTTAGCAGTGCAACTTTAAAGTTTTTAATCGTTTTCTACTAGTCGACCAAAGTCGTAAAAGCTGTTCTGCTCTTTATTTATAATCATCATAGCTTAAATTTTCAAGTTGATATTGTCAGTATATGTTTCTATAAATTGTAGTTTTACACTTAAATTGTGATTATTTTGACATTTTCAGACAAAAAGAAAGGGAAAGCATGTTTCCCTTTCTTTTAAATATTAACGATGAGCTTTAGCCTTAGGTTTACTCTTTCCTGAAAATGGCTTTTTATCACCAGTTTCACGCGGTGGTAAACCTGTATGTTGCGTTAAGATTTGTCCTTTTTGTGGACGTTTCTGACTCGATTGAGACTGCGGACGAGACTGTTGACCACGTTTTACAGAATCACCAGCCACGGTCGAGTTTTTCTTACGAGCAGACTTATATTCACCTTCAGCCGTGCCTTGTGGCTGATAGGTTGGAATCAGATGCTGTTTCGAATTACCAATTAAATCCGAACGCCCCATTTCTTTCAGTGCTTCACGTAATAAAGGCCAGTTATTTGGATCATGGTAACGCAAGAAAGCTTTATGCAAACGACGACGTTTTTCGCCTTTCACGATATCGACATTTTCAGTATAACGCGCCACTTTAGACAATGGATTCTTGCCTGAATAATACATAGTGGTCGCAGTTGCCATTGGCGATGGATAGAAGGTTTGTACCTGATCGGCACGGAAACCATTCTTTTTCAGCCAAATCGCCAAGTTCATCATGTCGTAATCCGTTGTACCCGGATGCGCAGCGATGAAGTAAGGAATTAAATATTGTTCCTTCCCTGCTTCCTTACTAAAACGCTCAAACATTTGTTTAAAGCGGTCGTAAGTTCCGATCCCTGGTTTCATCATCTTGGATAATGGACCATGTTCGGTATGCTCAGGTGCAATTTTCAGATAGCCACCAACATGGTGCTGTACCAACTCTTTGACATATTCAGGGTTTAATACTGCGAGATCATAACGCAGACCAGAACCAATCAAAATCTTCTTCACGCCTTTGATTTCACGTGCTTTACGATAAAGCTGAACCAATGGCGCATGATCAGTGTGTAAGTTTTGACAAACACCTGGATAAACACAAGACGGTTTACGGCAGTTCTTCTCGATTTCAGGGTCATTACAGTGCAAACGGTACATGTTTGCCGTTGGACCACCTAAGTCTGAGATAATGCCTGTAAATTGAGGTGCAGTATCACGGATCTTTTCAATTTCACGCAGAATTGATTCTTCAGAACGGTTTTGAATAATACGACCTTCATGTTCAGTAATCGAACAGAACGTACAACCACCAAAACAACCACGCATGATATTCACAGAGAATTTGATCATATCAAATGCAGGGAAACGCGCATTACCATAAGCTGGATGCGGTAAACGTGCATAAGGTAAATCAAAGACATAATCCATTTCTTCCGTTGTTAACGGAATTGGTGGTGGATTAATCCAAACATCACGTTCGCCATGACGCTGTACCAATGCGCGAGCATTTCCTGGATTGGTTTCCAGATGCAAAATACGGTTGGCGTGCGCATACAGCACTTGATCATTGGCGACTTCTTCAAAAGAAGGCAAACGAATCACAGCGAGTTCACGTGGAGGTAACTTATGTTTAATCGCTTTGGATGGCGCAGGTTTTAACTGTACGATCTGCGTATCTGGATCAAGTTGATCCCCTTCACGAACGATTGGATTGGTCACAATTTCTTTTTGGAAATTTTGATATTGTGCGAGTGAGTTGCCTTTTTCTTTTTCAACTTCACAGCCATCAATATCTTCAGTCATGACATATGGATTGATAATTGGGTCTACACGACCAATCGTATCCACATCATTACTTGCGATTTCAACAAATTGTGCTTTTGATGCTTTATTGTGTTTATTAATAATAAATGCAGTACCACGAACATCAGTGATGTCATGAACTTTCTCACCTTTAGCTAAACGATGCATCACTTCAATGATTGCACGTTCACCATTTCCGTACATCAATAAATCGGCTTTAGAATCCATCAAGATTGAGCGGCGAACTTTGTCTGACCAATAATCATAATGAGCAATACGACGTAGGCTACCTTCAATCCCACCGAGCAATACTGGCACATCAGGAAAAGCCTCACGACAACGCTGACAATACACCGTGGCAGCACGATCTGGACGTTTATTCGGTTCATTATTTGGCGAATAAGCATCATCTGAACGGATTTTACGATCTGCCGTATAACGGTTAATCATCGAATCCATATTGCCCGCAGTTACGCCCCACGCAATGGTTGGTTTACCTAAAACACGGAAACTTTCAACATTGGTCCAATCTGGTTGAGCAATAATACCTACACGGAAGCCTTGTGCTTCGAGCACACGCCCAATCACACCCGATACAAAAGATGGATGATCAATATAAGCGTCACCACAAACTAAAATAAAGTCACACGCATCCCAACCGAGTAGATCCATTTCTTCTCGTGACATCGGCAAAAATGGTGCGGGTTCAAAACACGACGCCCAATATTTGTCGTAATCAAACAGCGCTTTAGGCGCAGTCTGCTTGGTATAGGCAGTAGACATAGCTTGCGAATCTCGGCTAGCAGATGAAGGAGAGACATCTAAAGATGAAAGCCGATCATTTTAACATGAATCCAATTCATTT
This sequence comes from Acinetobacter junii CIP 64.5, assembly GCF_000368765.1. Classification (GTDB taxonomy): domain Bacteria; phylum Pseudomonadota; class Gammaproteobacteria; order Pseudomonadales; family Moraxellaceae; genus Acinetobacter; species Acinetobacter junii. Next base: position 14,809 of record NZ_KB849653.1, on the reverse strand, counting down.
TCCCTGTTTATAAAGCATTCAAGAACAAGGAGATAACAAATTATTTGTACAAAGTTTATTCAGATTTAATAATTTAGGCTGAACGTTGTAATTTACCAAGATATAAAGCGGATACTAACCCAATCACCAAAACCACACTCACACTCAAATTAATTCCAATCCAGCCAAACTGCTCCCAAACCAATCCACCGAAGCTGCCGAGCAAACTTGAACCAATGTAATAGCAGAATAAATACAGCGAGGATGCCACTGCACGATATTGAACTGCTTGTACTGAAACCCAACTACTTGCGGTCGAATGCGCTGCAAAAAATGAAAAAGCGAAGATAATCAAACCGATCAAAATTGACCATAATGATGGAATGAGTGTAAACCACAAGCCAATCATCATCGTCATTAACATCATCGGCAGAACCTTATCACGCCCATATTTAAAGCCCCATTGTGCTGCTTTAGGCGAACTATAAATACCTGCTAGATAAGCAATCGAAATCACACCAATCCATGCTTGTGATAAGTGAAATGGTGCTTCTAATAAATGATAGCTAATGTAGTTAAATACTGTCACTAAACAGCCCATTAAGATAAAACCTTGGGCAAATAAAATCCTTAATTTTGAATCTTTTAAGTTTTGTTCAAATGCATCCTTAAAGCGAGAAAACCGAAAGGGATACGGTTTAAAGTGCTGCGATTTGGGCAATAAAAAATAAAATAAACAAGCGATAATCAGATTTAGAAAACCAATAATATAAGTAGCAGATTGCCAAGAAATAAAATCAACTAAAACTCCCGCGATTAAACGCCCTCCCATTCCACCAATTGCCGTACCTGAAATATACAGCCCCATGGCAAAACCGATATCTTTTTGTGCGATCTCCTCCCCGATATAAGTCATTGCAACCGCTGCGACACCACTCACTGCTAAGCCAATAAAAATACGAGTAGTCAGCAAAATTTCCCAAATCGGAAATGAAGCACTAATCAGCAATAATATGGAAACAAAAAATAAGGCAAACACCATAATCCTTTTGCGTCCATAACGATCAGATATGAATCCTGTGAACAACAAACCAATCGCGAGTGCAATGGTTGAAAAAGATAAAGGGAAACTACTTTGGGTCGGTGTGACCTGAAAGAATTTTGCAAAGATTGGCATCATCGGCTGTACACAGTACAAAGATGAAAAGGAAGCAAAACCAGCAAAGAACAAAGACCATAAAATCGCGGTAAACGATTTTGAACCATATTCAATATGGGTTGGGCGTGTAACTGATTCAGACATGAGGACTCCTTCTGCCTGATCAGTATACGCTTTCAACCGAAATGAGGAATGACCATTTCGGCTAATTTTACCCGACGTTTAAAATAATGCTTTCGGCAAACGAATCTGGATAATTTCGTTGTCGTCCGCAAGTTTGGCATTACGTCCCGAAGAACCTGGGAAATTATTGTCATTCAATACAGTTAATGTCGTTCCATTTTCAATAATTACATCTTCAATCGTTTCAAATGGGAAAGCAAAGACCTGACCTGTTCCAATATCCCCTTCACGCGCTGTGCCATAGAGTAAATTTGGATTGGCAATTTTGATTAAATCCAACAAATCTTCACGCACTACCATTTGTTTAGGCTCGGTCAAAGTAACTCGTATCAGTTTTTTATACCCGCCTAAATTATTTTGGCTCGCATCACGTTCGATGATGATGCCATCTTTATTACTAAACAATTGGAAATCACCGATATTGGTTGCCTTGCTATTTAAAGCGAACCAATAATATTGTCCCGTATAGCTTTTCTTCTGAATATCAAATTGAGAAATAAGAAGTTGACCTGTAGCATCATTCAGCAATGGCTTTTCCAGTAAAGGATATAGATATTTGTCATCTGGAGAAATCGCCATTCCCTCAAAGCCGCCACTGCGCTGTACCAAAGGCTCAACAAAATTGATGTTGGCTTTGTTGAATTGGTTTTGAGGGGAACGTAGTTCTTGGGCTGAATTTAAAGGATTAGGCAATCCAATTGGTGCATCCAATAAAACTCCTTCTGCTGAGAAATGTAATAAGTAAGGGCCAAACTCATCACCGATCCAATAGCTGCCATCTGCTGCACGTTGCATCGACTCAGGATCAAAATCAGCACCTGTTAATAAACGTTCTGAAGTATTTCCATTCACAATTTCAAATGGAATACGTTTATTGGGATCACGTAATTGAATAAAGCTTTGGACTGAAACTTGCCCTGTGCCTTTATTTTTTGTTTTGAAATCAGCTTTGATTTTATAAATACGCAATAAATAATCCGCTGAATTGTCTTGCGTACCAAAACCATTATCAGACATCACCATATAACTACCATCTTCATTCTTCAAAGCAGCCGAGAAACCTTGTATAGGTTGCCCTTTAAATGGTGGGTAAATACCATTCGCGCCACTGACAGCGTTGCCAGAATTAGGTCCAATCGCATAGGTTTCTACAGGCAGCTTAGCAAAAGAGATCAAGGTTGGCTCAGTCACTTGATCGACCGATGTTTTTTGATCTTGATCATCATCATTACATGCCGTTAAAGCCAAAGCACTACAGCACAATAAAGCCAATAAAGTTTTCTTGTTCATGGTTTTATACATTTGGTAAAAATTAAGAAAAATTAGAACAAGTTTTTATGAAACTTTGACTTCAATAAAATGACATCTTTATGGCGATGCAATCCGATGCTTTCTCCTTAAAACTCTGTTTTGTTTTGGAGTTTTGTGGGCTGATATTCACCTGCAATCGCAGCTTTTAAATAATTCTGAAAAGTCGGACATTGCATATGATTTTCTGCAGGACATACCGCAGCATGTCTCAATCCTTCGCTAATAAAATGTAAACGTCGTGTCATTTGTTCTAATTGTTCTGCCTGATCATTCAGCATTTTCCGATCCACCTCAGGCTTTCCATCCTGCCCAAACATGCTTGCAATTTCATCCAATGAAAAGCTTGCTGCTCGACCTAATGCAATGAGAGCCAGTTGATCCAAAACTTGTTTACTGTACTGACGACGTAAGCCATGACGACCAATCGATTTGATTAACCCTTTCTGTTCATAAAAGCGCAATGTCGATGTCGTGAGCTTTGCTTTTTTTGCGACTTCACCAATATCCATAAATACCCCTTGACTTCAAGTTGACTTGAACTTGCACAATCAATTTATCAGATTTTATTGGTAAAGGCTCAAGGTGATGAAATGAATGTGTTGGAACGATTGATCTACATTTTTGGACTTGGTATTGGTGCAACCATCATCATGGATATTTGGTTGTTGATATTAAAAAGATTCAATATCCCAACGTTGAATTTTGCTTTACTTGGACGTTGGGTTGGCTGGATTTTGCGTGGAAAAATCCAGCATCAATCCATTTCTCAAAGTCCAAAAATTCGACATGAATATCTACTTGGCTGGATTGCTCATTACAGTGTGGGTGTCATTTTCTCTTTCAGCTTTATTTTAATGGTAGGCCAAAATTGGTTGGCTGAACCTCAATTTCCTTCTGCACTTTTCTTTGGCGTCATCACAGTTTTGATCCCTTTCCTAATCATGCAACCCGCGATGGGTTCAGGTATCGCTGCTTCAAATACACCTCAGCCTTTTATTAACCGCATCAAAAGTTTGATCAATCACAGTATTTTTGGGTGAGGCTTATTCCTCACCGCTACATTGTTTAATTTTTTCTAATCGAGGACGACTCCATGAAATCTATCGCAATTATCTATCATAGCCGCCAAGGTCATACTCAATTTATTGCAGAGCAAATTCAAATAGGTGCTGCACAGGTAGAGAATATTCAAATTGATTTGTTTACAGCAGAATCATTGATGGCTCATCCAGACCTCATCACCCAATATGATGGACTCATTTGGGGTAGTCCAACTTATTTAGGTGGTGTTTCAGGTACCTTCAAACAACTGATGGATCTCACAGGACCATTATGGAAAAAGCAAAGACTAAAAGGAAAACTCGCGGCAGGATTTACGGTTTCATCACTTCCTGCTGGAGATAAACAGTCTACACTCATTTCACTTTTCACCTTTTGTATGCAACACGGTATGATATGGATTGGTAATCCTGTTCTACCTGAACAACACCAAGGTGTACCTTATACTCAGGCACTCAATCGTCTTGGTTCTTGGTCAGGTTTAATGGCGCAAGCTGAACATCAAAGTGCAGCCAATGCGTTTGATTTTGGTGATATTAAAACCGCCCAATTATTCGGGCAAAATTTTGCATTAAATTTAAATGCAATTCAGAGGTGATTACGTGAAGGCAGCAAGTCTTTTATTTCCATTCATATTATCTTGCATGATGTCATTTCTCATCTCAGGAATTACTACCTTTAAAGCGGTAGGTTTAATTGATAACTTCTTTTCAATGTGGATGTCAGCTTGGATTGTGGCGTGGATGTTTGCATTTCCAAGTGTATTAGTCTGTGCACCGATTGCTCAAAAGCTAGTAGCATGGATAATAAAGACAGCCAATTTGAAGCATTGAGATATTCAACTATGTAAGCCACAGCCTACACGAAATCAGGTGATTAACGCATATACAACATGCCAATACTTACCTAGAATGCAAAACATAGAGACAGGATGTCTCATTTAGAATAACAAAAAGTACAGGACGTGGTCATCGACAGGAGTTGGTGATAGCACCAAATACGAAGAAGCCTCGACAGGAAGTCGAGGCTTCTTTTTTTTCTAAATTAAGTCAAGCCTAAAATATAAAAACCAACGATTTTGCCTATGAACCATCATTGACCCGAACTAGGCCTCTTTTTACTATCCGCGTGCTTTTATAGAATGGACACACCTTTTTCACAATGATAACGCGATACAGATTTTCTTTTACTCAGTTTCAAAACAAATGTCTTAAACTCAGCTTTATTGTTATTAGTGCCTACTTCATCGTTGCATGTACAACAACAAAATCACCAACAATCAGCCATTCACAGCAATTTTCACAAGGCATTCAAACAGCTTTTTCTGTTCATCCAACAACTGCAAATCGTGTCGCACCCATGATTCTGCAAAGCGCTGAATCTTATAATATTTCTCCACATTTACTTGCTGCACTGATTCGACAAGAATCTAGCTATATCGCCAATGCCAGATCATCAGCAGATGCTGTGGGATTGACCCAAGTACGTCCCAAGTTTTGGCAACAGACCTGTTCTGGAAATCTTTATGATGAACAGATTAATATTAATTGTGGCGCATACATTCTTGCAAAATACTATCAAGCGACTGGTGATTGGTTCAAAGCACTTGGTTATTACAATGTCGGACCAACCGGTTATAAAAGAAGTCTTTACATGCGCAATCAAGCACATCGCTACGCCAACTCAGTAAAACGCCATGAGCAAGCTTTAAAAGAAGCATTATGATTACATCATGTACGCATATACGTACATCAGTTGCGGTGATTAGCGAATATACGACTAAAGTATAAAGCTCTATCATAGGAATTATAAAGAGACAGGAAGTCTCATTCAGAACAACAAGAAGCACAGGACGTGGTCGTTGACAGGAGTTAACGGCAAGAAACCAAATATGAAAAAGCCTCGACAGGATGTCGGGGCTTTTTTTATATCTAAACAATGCTCTTCACATGATCGCAAAATAACTATTATTGACTCATTTACATGGTGTTAATACCATCAATTCATCTTTGTACTTTTGGTTTATTATTTTGCAATTCTTATTCAATCATACTGATCAATACAGTCGTATCAATAAATTTAATGGAATGATTTTAAAAATTAGTTTGATCATGATAGCGATCAGTATGACAGCATGCAGTAGTTTAAGCGGATCATTTGCAAACCGATCTAATCAATTGTCTTCAGGTTTGCAAAATGCTTATTCTGTTGCTCCAAATACTGCCAATCGTTTATCTCCTATGATTGTGCAAAGTGCTGAACGTTATGATGTTTCACCGACTTTACTTGCTGCACTAATTCGCCAAGAATCAAATTTTAATAGCTCAGCGCGCTCTCCTACAGGTGCGATTGGTCTAACTCAAATTATTTCTAGTTATTGGAGTACGTCTTGCCCTGGCAATTTGTATGATGAAAATACCAATATCAACTGTGGTGCTTATATTCTTTCTAGCTATTACAAATCTGCTGGCAGTTGGTCAAAAGCCGTAGCGTATTACAATGTTGGACCGACTGGCTATGAACGTAGTTTTTGGACTCGCCATAAAGCGAAGAAATATGCACGCTCAGTTAAGCGCCATGAAAAGACCTTAAAAAAAGCCTTATAATAGAAGTAATAAAAAACCATGCGCTTAGGCATGGTTTTTACTCACTCAACAATGCAATCAAGCTTCGTCAAATAAACCTTCAAATAAAACAGAAGATAAATAACGCTCACCACTATCAGGTAAGATCACCACAATGGTTTTACCGGTATTTTCAGGACGTTCTGCAATTTGAGCTGCTGCTGCTAAAGCTGCACCACTTGAGATACCAACCAAAATGCCTTCTTGAGTTGCACACTTTCTTGCCCACTCAATCGCATCAGCACTATTCACGGGTACAACCTCATCCACCAAATCCAAATCTAAGTTCTTAGGAATGAAGTTCGCTCCAATGCCTTGAATCTTATGCGGTGCGGGTGAAATGCTTTCACCATTTTTAGTTTGAGTAATGATTGGAGATTCAGCAGGTTCAACGGCTACAGAATAAATTGGCTTATTCTGAACTTGCTCAAAATAACGAGAAATGCCAGTAATTGTCCCGCCAGTGCCAACACCCGCAACTAGAATATCAACTTGCCCATTGGTTGCCTGCCAGATTTCTGGACCTGTGGTATCGACATGAATCTGTGGATTGGCTGGATTTTCAAATTGTTGTGGTAGAAAATAAAGCTCTGGATTTTCCGTTGCTAAACGAACCGCTTCATCTACTGCACCTTTCATACCTTTAGCAGGTTCAGTTAAAACAAGATTCGCGCCTAAAGCTTTTAATACTTTTCTGCGTTCTAAACTCATACTGGCTGGCATTGTCAAAGTGATTGGATAACCTTTTGCCGCTGCAACGAATGCTAATGCAATTCCTGTATTGCCACTGGTTGGTTCAACAATATGCATACCCGCTTTCAACACACCACGCTTTTCCGCATCCGCAATCAAAGCTGCACCAATACGGCATTTCACTGAGAATGCAGGATTACGACTTTCAACTTTTGCCAATACTGTTGCGCCAGTTTTAATCAGACGATTGATACGAACCAATGGTGTATTACCAATCGCTTCAGCATTGTTTGAATATACTGCTATCCCTAAGTTTGCAGGCGTTGGAAATTGTTGATCGGTCGACATGTTATTTCCTTATTAGATTTGGAATGATTCTCAATCATTATAGGCTTGTCAGCTGAGTAGGAAAGTAGAAAACGTAGGATTTATGAAAAGTTATATTTTAATGAGCTAACTCTACTTCATCATCCACTAATATGTGTGTTGTATCACTCAACAAGATTGCTACACGGCTACAGTGAACTATAAGATGTTCCAACCATCTTTGCGCAGCTAAGAGCTCTAAAGTATAAGTCGCAGGAATATTCTTGTTTGCAGCATCTTCTATCAGTTGTTGTCGAACAAATTCTTGTTTTTTTTTCAGCTCTTCGACTATTTCAGTTAATTCATTTACCAATGATTCAGGTAAATTTGAAAAAGGTTGCTGCAGTAAATAAGAAATATTCTGCTCCAAAACTGTGGCGAAACGCTGTGCTAAATCATAAATAATGCTTTGATTTTGAATAAATTCAATTTTAGAAACATCAGCTAAATCATTTTTAAGCACTCGAACATACACAACTAGCCGTAACAAAATAATAAAGCGCTGCTGATCAATATTCGACTGTGGAATCGACATTTCTTTTAGATACTGCTCAACTTTTACAAGTGAATGATCATATTCACTTATATTTACAAATGAAGGAATAATCTCATTTTGGATACAACGAACCAATACACTGTACATATCTGCAATCGACTTCAATAATGCTCGTTCTACTGCTGCAATTGCCAATGCTGGAACGCTATAAAGTGACTCATCTAAATAACGGGTCGTCACAGGCTCTTGTTCAGGTAGTAAACGGATAATCAGTTGTTCAAATTTAGGTAAAAGAGGCATGAAAATACATGCTCCCAATAAGCTAAAAGCTGTATGAAATGCTGCAACTAACAATACTTCATCTAATTGATGGATCGCATCCACATGTTGATATGCCCATACAAAGATTGGAGACAAAAGAAGAAAAGCAAAAATTGCCGTGACTACATTAAAAACAACATGGACCGCTGCTGTCCGCTTTGCACTTGTGGTCGCTCCCATCGCCGCGAGTACTGCTGTTGCGACGGTCCCAATATTCTGACCGATCACTAATGCTAAAGTTTGTTCAAAATTGATTGCTTGAGTAGATAATGCTGCCAATGTCGTTGTTATTGCTGCACTTGATGACTGTAATAGAATGGTCATCAAAATACCTATCACCACTAAAATGACCTTGATTATAAGTGTTGGTTCTGCCCAAAGAGATAAATCAATAAGTTCAGCGATACCACTCATCGCATCTTGTAATATTTGAATTCCAAAGAATAGCAGGCCGAATCCAGCTAAAGTTAATCCTAAAAAAGAAACTTTTTCATTACCTAATACTTTAAGCAGAGCTCCAATTCCGATCATAGGTAAGGCGAAACTTGCAATTGAGAATTTCAATCCCAGCAGTGCAACTAACCATCCCGTACTTGTTGTCCCTATGTTCGCTCCGATAATCACTCCAATTGCATGACTAAAACTAAGAACGCCTGCACTGACAAAACCAATTGTTGCTAAAGTAGTAGCTGTAGAGGATTGTACAACTACAGTTAGACCAATCCCTGATAAAACAGCTTTAATCGGAGAATTTGTAAATCCAACTAACCATTGTCGTAGAGCTTCACCAGCGATTGCTTTTAAGCTATCCGTCATCAGAGACATGCCTAAAAGGAATAGGCCTATACCACCTAGCAACTGGATAATTACATTCAATGCTGAATTCCTTTTTTATAATTATGAATTTAACTCGATTATAAATTGAAGTAGAGATAAAACAATTGAGATTAGTTTTAAGTTTTCTTATTTCAATAAAAAACACCCCTAACCGTTAGGTTAGGGGTGTTTAGTATTTAAAAGCTGGCGATGACTTACTCTCACATGGCAAACGCCACACTACCATCAGCGCGAAGAGGTTTCACTTCTGAGTTCGGGAAGGGATCAGGTGGTTCACTCTTGCTATTGTCGCCAGCAAACTGTTGTGGTGTTTTCGGGTCTTATTCACATTAATTAATAATGTTTGCCTTACTTACGATCCAAAGAGTTATTAACGGATTAGATAATTGGTCTGTATTGTAACTAGTTTGTACACTAAATCAAGTTATGTATTGAATTTATCTTGAATACAACAACTGTTTGGGTGTTGTATAGTCAAGCCTCACGAGCAATTAGTATTGGTCAGCTTCACACGTCACCGTGCTTCCACACCCAACCTATCAACGTCCTAGTCTCGAACGGCTCTTTAGAGGAATAAATTCCTAGGGAAATCTTATCTTGAGGTAGGCTTCCCGCTTAGATGCTTTCAGCGGTTATCCCTTCCGAACATAGCTACCCGGCGATGCCACTGGCGTGACAACCGGTACACCAGAGGTTCGTCCACTCTGGTCCTCTCGTACTAGGAGCAGATCCTCTCAAATTTCCAGCGCCCACGGTAGATAGGGACCGAACTGTCTCACGACGTTCTAAACCCAGCTCGCGTACCTCTTTAAATGGCGAACAGCCATACCCTTGGGACCTGCTTCAGCCCCAGGATGAGATGAGCCGACATCGAGGTGCCAAACACCGCCGTCGATATGAACTCTTGGGCGGTATCAGCCTGTTATCCCCAGAGTACCTTTTATCCGTTGAGCGATGGCCCTTCCATACAGAACCACCGGATCACTAAGACCTACTTTCGTACCTGCTCGACTTGTGGGTCTCGCAGTTAAGCGCGCTTTTGCCTTTATACTCTACGCGTGATTTCCGACCACGCTGAGCGCACCTTCGTACTCCTCCGTTACTCTTTAGGAGGAGACCGCCCCAGTCAAACTACCCACCAGACATGGTCCTCGTCCCGGATTACGGGACAGAGTTAGAACCTCAACATTACCAGGGTGGTATTTCAAGGACGGCTCCATTGGAACTAGCGTTCCAACTTCAAAGCCTCCCACCTATCCTACACAAGTAAGGTCAAAGTTCAATGTCAAGCTGCAGTAAAGGTTCACGGGGTCTTTCCGTCTAGCCGCGGGTACACTGCATCTTCACAGCGATTTCGATTTCACTGAGCCTCTGCTGGAGACAGCGCCGCCATCATTATGCCATTCGTGCAGGTCGGAACTTACCCGACAAGGAATTTCGCTACCTTAGGACCGTTATAGTTACGGCCGCCGTTTACTGGGGCTTCGATCAAGAGCTTCGCTTACGCTAACCCCATCAATTAACCTTCCAGCACCGGGCAGGCATCACACCCTATACGTCCACTTTCGTGTTTGCAGAGTGCTATGTTTTTAATAAACAGTTGCAGCGGCCTGGTTTCTGCGGCTGCCAACCGCTCAGGGAGCAAGTCCCATCACCGTCAGCAGCGTACCTTCTCCCGAAGTTACGGTACCATTTTGCCTAGTTCCTTCAGCAGAGTTCTCTCAAGCGCTTTGGTCTACTCGACCTGACCACCTGTGTCGGTTTCGGGTACGATTCCTGTGTAACTGAAGCTTAGAGACTTTTCCTGGAAGCATGGTATCAGCCACTTCACTGTACAAGTACAGCTTGCTATCGACTCTCAGCATAGAGCACCCCGGATTTGCCTAAGATGCATGCCTACGGTCTTCCACCTGGACAACCAACGCCAGGCTGACTTAACCTTCTCCGTCCTCTCATCGCATTACACAGAAGTATTGGAATATTAACCAATTTCCCATCGACTACGCCTCTCGGCCTCGCCTTAGGGGTCGACTCACCCAGCCCCGATTAACGTTGGACTGGAACCCTTGGTCTTTCAGCGAACGGGTTTTTCACCCGTTTTGTCGTTACTCACGTCAGCATTCGCACTTCTGATACCTCCAGCATACTTCTCAATACACCTTCATCGGCTTACAGAACGCTCCCCTACCACTTGACTAATGTCAAATCCGCAGCTTCGGCACATAGTTTTAGCCCCGTTACATCTTCCGCGCAGGCCGACTCGACTAGTGAGCTATTACGCTTTCTTTAAAGGGTGGCTGCTTCTAAGCCAACCTCCTAGCTGTCTATGCCTTCCCACATCGTTTCCCACTTAACTATGATTTGGGGGCCTTAGCTGGCGGTCTGGATTGTTTTCCTCTTGACTACGGACGTTAGCACCCGCAGTCTGTCTCCCGGATAGTACTCATTGGTATTCGGAGTTTGCATCGGTTTGGTAAGTCGGGATGACCCCCTAGCCGAAACAGTGCTCTACCCCCAATGGTATTCGTCCGAGGCGCTACCTAAATAGCTTTCGGGGAGAACCAGCTATCACCAGGCTTGATTAGCCTTTCACCCCTATCCACAAGTCATCCCCTGGCTTTTCAACGACAGTGGGTTCGGTCCTCCAGTTAGTGTTACCCAACCTTCAACCTGCTCATGGATAGATCGCCTGGTTTCGGGTCTATACCCAGCAACTAAACGCCCTATTAAGACTCGATTTCTCTACGGCTCCCCTATTCGGTTAACCTCGCTACTGAATATAAGTCGCTGACCCATTATACAAAAGGTACGCAGTCACCGAACAAGTCGGCTCCCACTGCTTGTATGCATGCGGTTTCAGGATCTATTTCACTCCCCTCACAGGGGTTCTTTTCGCCTTTCCCTCACGGTACTGGTTCACTATCGGTCAGTCAGGAGTATTTAGCCTTGGAGGATGGTCCCCCCATATTCAGACAAGGTTTCACGTGCCTCGCCCTACTCGTCATCATTATGTGTGCCCTTTCGTGTACGGGAATATCACCCTCTACGTTCGCACTTCCCAGAGCGTTCCACTAAAACACACATAACTTAATGGGCTGCTCCCCGTTCGCTCGCCGCTACTAAGGGAATCTCAATTGATTTCTTTTCCTAAGGGTACTGAGATGTTTCACTTCCCCTCGTTCGCTTCATAAACCTATGTATTCAGTTTATGATACCCGCCTTATAGCGGGTGGGTTCCCCCATTCAGAAATCTCCGGATCAAAGGATATTTGCCGCCTCCCCGGAGCTTTTCGCAGGCTATCACGTCTTTCATCGCCTCTGACTGCCAAGGCATCCACCACATGCACTTAATTACTTGACTATACAACCCCAAACAGTCGTTAACACATACAAGTGAGTGTTATCGTTGCAAACTTAATTGCTACTGGTTTGTTGTCTGTGAATTTAATCACCATACAGCTTCAATCTAAATTCATATACCAAAACGCTTGATTCAGTGTTTTTGCTAGTTCTCAGATTAAATATTAATTTAACAATTACTTGTTATCTTCCTATTTAATCGAGTTTGAACAATTTATTTCAGACTCAATTTTCTAATCTGTTAATGATTAACTACCACCTCGTCGGTGCGTAGTAAACTGTGATAAATCACAGAAGTTAAGAAGCTATTTGCTTACTAAGTTCTGTAATCTTTAGCTCCAAGCTTCGTTCTATGTGTGCCTGCGCACAGCATAGCTGTTTGCTTAAATTCTCGGACAAAGCGTTGCTTTGTTTACCCTCGAATTTGGTGGAGACTAGGAGAGTCGAACTCCTGACCTCCTGCGTGCAAAGCAGGCGCTCTACCAACTAAGCTAAGTCCCCAGCTTTAATCATAATGAACGACATATCTTTTTATCTAGCAGCTTGTGATTATTCATCACTTCGTCAGTAGTGGTGGGTCTGACAAGACTTGAACTTGTGACCCCACGCTTATCAAGCGTGTGCTCTAACCAACTGAGCTACAGACCCTCAGATACATCTTCGAAGAACAACTTGTTGTGGATTCTTACCGGTCACCAATCTTTCGTTAAGGAGGTGATCCAGCCGCAGGTTCCCCTACGGCTACCTTGTTACGACTTCACCCCAGTCATCGGCCACACCGTGGTAAGCGTCCTCCTTGCGGTTAGACTACCTACTTCTGGTGCAACAAACTCCCATGGTGTGACGGGCGGTGTGTACAAGGCCCGGGAACGTATTCACCGCGGCATTCTGATCCGCGATTACTAGCGATTCCGACTTCATGGAGTCGAGTTGCAGACTCCAATCCGGACTACGATCGGCTTTTTGAGATTAGCATCACATCGCTGTGTAGCAACCCTTTGTACCGACCATTGTAGCACGTGTGTAGCCCTGGCCGTAAGGGCCATGATGACTTGACGTCGTCCCCGCCTTCCTCCAGTTTGTCACTGGCAGTATCCTTAAAGTTCCCATCCGAAATGCTGGCAAGTAAGGAAAAGGGTTGCGCTCGTTGCGGGACTTAACCCAACATCTCACGACACGAGCTGACGACAGCCATGCAGCACCTGTATCTAGATTCCCGAAGGCACCAATCCATCTCTGGAAAGTTTCTAGTATGTCAAGGCCAGGTAAGGTTCTTCGCGTTGCATCGAATTAAACCACATGCTCCACCGCTTGTGCGGGCCCCCGTCAATTCATTTGAGTTTTAGTCTTGCGACCGTACTCCCCAGGCGGTCTACTTATCGCGTTAGCTGCGCCACTAAAGCCTCAAAGGCCCCAACGGCTAGTAGACATCGTTTACGGCATGGACTACCAGGGTATCTAATCCTGTTTGCTCCCCATGCTTTCGTACCTCAGCGTCAGTATTAGGCCAGATGGCTGCCTTCGCCATCGGTATTCCTCCAGATCTCTACGCATTTCACCGCTACACCTGGAATTCTACCATCCTCTCCCATACTCTAGCTTCCCAGTATCGAATGCAATTCCCAAGTTAAGCTCGGGGATTTCACATCCGACTTAAAAAGCCGCCTACGCACGCTTTACGCCCAGTAAATCCGATTAACGCTCGCACCCTCTGTATTACCGCGGCTGCTGGCACAGAGTTAGCCGGTGCTTATTCTGCGAGTAACGTCCACTAACCTAGAGTATTAACCTAAGGAGCCTCCTCCTCGCTTAAAGTGCTTTACAACCATAAGGCCTTCTTCACACACGCGGCATGGCTGGATCAGGGTTCCCCCCATTGTCCAATATTCCCCACTGCTGCCTCCCGTAGGAGTCTGGGCCGTGTCTCAGTCCCAGTGTGGCGGATCATCCTCTCAGACCCGCTACAGATCGTCGCCTTGGTAGGCCTTTACCCCACCAACTAGCTAATCCGACTTAGGCTCATCTATTAGCGCAAGGTCCGAAGATCCCCTGCTTTCTCCCGTAGGACGTATGCGGTATTAGCATTCCTTTCGGAATGTTGTCCCCCACTAATAGGCAGATTCCTAAGCATTACTCACCCGTCCGCCGCTAAGATAAGGTGCAAGCACCTCATCTCCGCTCGACTTGCATGTGTTAAGCCTGCCGCCAGCGTTCAATCTGAGCCATGATCAAACTCTTCAGTTAAAATCATTTTGCACCTTAGTTAAGACAAGGTGCTAATTCTGGCTCATCAATTTTCTGACTAAAAATTCGCTCAAATAAACTTCGAGAAATTTCTACCATTCAATCAATGAAAATTATTTCGATCGATCAACCAGTAAAAATCCACACAAGTTGTTCTTCTATTCTCTTAATGATCTT